>CP102273.1 GCA_025148965.1 Intestinibacter bartlettii
TTAGAGATTAAAATTATACATTAAAAAACTGTACATATTTTTTAAAATTTATGTACAGTTTTTATTTTTTGAATTTTATTATAGAGTTAATTCACTCTATTTTAATGTTGCTATTTGTTTTATAAGAGCTATGAGTTCGTTTCTGTCTACTTCTTTTTGTTTTCTTTTTTCTTTATATTCCTGGATGTTAACAACTTTTTTCTTAGTTTCTTTCATAAGCTTCACTTCCTAATTATAAATTATTAACTTATGTATAGATATTCTATACTAATTTATAATCTCCTTTATTTTTAAAAACAATTTTCTAACATTTTATCTAAAAAAATGTATTTTTCTCGATTATATAACAAAAACAAATCAAAAATGTAATAAAATAATATAAAATATCAATATTAAACATATATTTTAGAATACTTTACCCTAAATATGTATCACATATATTACTTATTCTTTTTTATATATTCAATTGCTCTATCTAATTGTTTTTCTTTATTTTTTTCTACTATGTTAGGTTTAATACCTTGTTTATTTATATAATCTCCATTTGGAGTATAGTATTGAGCTGTAGTTAATTTATATCCTGTACCATCATTAAATTCTCTTACACTTTGGACAAGACCTTTTCCATAACTAGTTGTTCCTACTGCAATACCTGCTTTGTTATCAACTATAGCTGCTGTTAAAATTTCTGATGCTGATGCACTATTTTCATTTATTAGTACTACTATAGGTAAATCTACTTTCTTTTCATCAGATTTATAATATTGAGTGTCCCCATTATTATCTTTAGTGTATACTATAGTTCCTTCTCCTAATAAATAGTCTGCTATGTCAACACATACATCTAGTAATCCACCTGGATTATCTCTAAGATCTATTATTAAAGATTTTACATTTTTCTTTTGTAATGAACTTACTGCTTGTTTAAATTCTTTATATGTATTCTTATCAAATGAAGTTATTTGTACATATCCTATATTGTCATCTTTAACTTCACTTTTTACACTTGCAACTACTATTTCTTCTCTTTTTACTGTTACATCAAATTGTTTATCCCCTCTTTTTATAGTTAAAACTACTGATGTTCCAGCTTTTCCTTTAATTTTGCTAGCTGCTAAAGAAGATTGTGAGTATTTTACTTCTTCACCGTCTACTTTTAAAATTATATCCCCTGATTTTAAACCACTCTTTTCAGCTGGATAATCTTTTATTACCGATTTAACAACTACGTTATCTTCATCATTGCCACTCATATAGATTCCTATACCTACAAACGACCCCTGTGTTTGTTCTTTTAATAAATTAAACTCTTCCTTTGTGTAATATTCTGAATAAGGATCACCTAAAGATTGTATTAATCCTTTTTCTGCCCCTAAGATTAGTTTCTCTTGGTCTACATCTTGATAATAATCTTCTTCTACTATATTTTCTAAAGCTACTAGTTTATCGTATTTTTTATATTGATTATATAAATTTCTCGATATAAATACACCTTTTAACAAGAAAACTTGGACTAAAATAGTACATATTATTGTTGCGACAACGAGACTTACTGATCCTATTACCAATTTCTTTTTTGACATATCTCCTACATCTCCTTTTAAATAAACTATTACTATTATATGATAATTTATCCTTTTTATTACTATTTCCTAAATTTGTTGATTTACAGTAACTAACTATACTAAAATTTATATTAAGGATATTAATTATATCTTCAATATTATACCATATATATACAAAGGGGTAGATTTTATGAAAAAAGAATTTAGAAAAAAGGTAATTGCAGACAGAAAAGCAAAAGATAAAGACTTTATTGAAAAAAATTCAGACATCATAACAGAAAAATTGCTTCAAATGGATTGTATAAAAAAGGCCCAAAATATCATGCTTTATTTAGACTTTAATAATGAAGTCCGTACTGACCATTTAATCAATAAACTTATATCTCTTAGAAAAACTGTCACATCTCCTATAACTATTGTAGAAGACAGAGTTTTAATTCCTGCTCAAATTACCGATTTGGAAAACGGTATTAAAGTAGGAGCTTATAATATAAGAGAACCAAAACCAGATGCACCTACATTAGATGTAAAAGATTTAGATTTAGTTATTGTTCCTGCTGTTGCTTATAGTGAAGATTGTTACAGATTAGGTTATGGCGGTGGATACTATGATAGATTTATAGAAAGATTAAGAGATGATGCAGTTACTGTAGGTATTGCTTTTGACCTTCAAATA
Organism: Intestinibacter bartlettii; assembly: GCA_025148965.1. Taxonomy (GTDB): domain Bacteria; phylum Bacillota; class Clostridia; order Peptostreptococcales; family Peptostreptococcaceae; genus Intestinibacter; species Intestinibacter bartlettii. Next base: position 2,242 of record CP102273.1, read on the forward strand.
TTCCCTGAAGTTCCAAAAGAACCTCATGATGCTCAACTTGATTATATTATAACTGAGACTAGAATATTAACACCTAATAAATAATTTAATACTAATACTGAATTTGCAAAATTTATTATAAATATGTAAAGCACATGATTAGATAATTTTCATGTGCTTTATTATATTTGTTACTACTCTATTTAGTTTTATTTTCACCTGAATACTTTTGATTTAACTCAATTTTATCAGGCAAAGATTTCATATTTGTTTCTAACACAACGAAAGGGTATGCATCTTCTTTTTGCTTATATACAGCTTCTACTGTCATAACTTGTTTTCCTTCTTTATCTTGTAGATTTATTTTTTCTACATCTATGCCATACTCCTCATTTTGACCTCGAGTTACTATAACATATACTTTCCCATCTATTATTGTTGCTAAAGCTCTCTCTTGGTCTATGTAATCATCCATCATATTTAATATTTTATCTGGAATGGAATCCCTCTGAACTACAATATAATCTACAGCCTTTACATCTTCATGAAACATTTTTGGTAAAATTATAAATCCTGCCAATATAAATATAATTAAGAAAATGCCGTAAATCATACCTTTCATATTAAATTTAACATCCAATTTACATCACCCCCATATATTTAAAATATATGAGGTTTATAATTTTCCTATTCTAAAATTTTAAAACAAAAACTGATTATTTTAAGATATAGCATTATCTAGTATAATCAGTTCTCATTATGTATATCATTTTATTTATGTTTAATAGTTTCTTTTACTTTTTCAACAATATTATCAGCGGTTAATCCATATGCCTCTAACAATTCTTTTGAATTTCCAGATTGTCCAAATACATCATTAATTCCTAATTTCTTTACTAAAACAGGACATTCTTCTGCAACAACTTCACTTACCGCACTTCCTAGTCCACCTATAACACTGTGTTCTTCAACAGTAACAATTGCACCTGTTTTTATAGCAGATTCTATTATTAATTCTTCATCTATAGGTTTTATAGTAGACATATTTATTACTCTTGTACTTATACCTTCTGATTTTAATGATATGCTTGCTTTAACAGCTTCATCTACCATTATTCCACAAGCTATTATAGTTGCGTCTATTCCTTCTCTTAAAATTACACCCTTACCTATTTTGAAGTCATAATCATCATTAAATGTAGTAAGAACCGAGCTTCTGCCTAGTCTTACATATACAGGACCTTTATATTTAGCTACCTCAAAAATCATCTTCTTAGCTTCAACACCATCAGCTGGAACTAATACTGTCATATTGGGTATTGATCTCATTATTGAAATATCTTCTATACTTTGGTGTGATGCCCCATCCTCACCTACTGTTATTCCTGCATGTGTTGCACATATTTTTACATTTAAATTTGGATAACATACAGAGTTTCTTATTATTTCAAATCCCCTTCCTGTAGCAAATACTGCAAAAGTACTTACAAAAGGTATTTTTCCAGTTGTAGATAAACCACAAGCAGCCCCTATCAAGTTTTGCTCTGCTATCCCCATATTAAAGAATCTCGTTGGAAATTTCTTAGCGAATTCAACTGTTTTTGTCGATTTAGATAAATCTGCATCTAAAACTACTATATCATCTCTCAAATCTCCTAATTCAGCTAAAGCTTGACCATAAGCTTCTCTAGTTGATAAATTATTCACGGCAAGCACCTCCCAAATCTAATAAAGCTTGTTTTAACTCTGCATCATTTAAAGCACTTCCATGCCAACTAGCTTGGTTTTCCATAAAAGAAACGCCTTTGCCTTTTATAGTTTTAGCAATTATAATAGTTGGTTTTCCGACTGTATCTTTTGCTATATCTAAAGCTGCAAATATTTGATCATAATCATGACCATCTATTGTTATAACATTCCATCCGAAAGATTTAAATTTACCTTCTATAGGATTAACATTCATAACACTTTCTATATTCCCATCTATTTGAAGCCCATTATAATCTAGAAATACTATTAAGTTATCTAATTTGTAATGTGCAGCACTCATAGTCGCTTCCCAAACAATACCTTCTTGTATTTCCCCATCACCTAATATAGCATATACATTCCATGGGGCATTATCAAGTTTAGAACCCATTGCCATTCCACAAGCAGCAGAAAAACCTTGTCCCAGAGAACCTGTAGACATATCGACTCCTGGCACCTTATTCATATCTGGGTGTCCCTGCAACATTGCTCCAAATTTTCTAAATCCAGCTAACTCTTTTTTATCAAAAAACCCTCTTTCTGCTAAAGTAGCATATAAAACAGGTGCGGCATGTCCTTTAGATAAAACAAATCTATCTCTATCTTCCATTTTAGGATTTGTTGGATCTATATTCATCTCATCAAAATACAATGCTGTCAAAATTTCAACAGCTGATAAAGATCCTCCTGGATGTCCAGATTTCGCTCCATGTATCATAGTTACAATTTCTCTTCTAATGATACTCGCAATCTCATTTAATCCCTTATGGTCTCTCATGTGATTTACCTCCTAATTTTTAACTGATATCACTGTATAGTACTATTATAGTACCGATTTATTCTTATTATATCATTATTAAAATTATTTTTTAATAACGATATTTTATATAACAAAAAAGACTATTGAAAATCAAAATTCAATAGTCTTTTACATATTAAACAAACCTAAACTTATTTGAAGGCTATTATCTATTTTTAACATCATGTTTTTATCTAGACAACCTATTTTTTCTCTCAGCCTCTTTTTATCAATCGTTCTAATTTGTTCTAAGAGAATAACAGAATCTTTATTTAGTCCGTATTCGTTGGCGCTTATTTCTATATGTGTAGGCAATTTTGCTTTATTAATTTGCGATGTTATCGCAGCTATTATAATTGTAGGACTATATTTGTTACCTATATTATTTTGAATTACTAAAACAGGCCTCACACCTCCTTGTTCTGAACCGACAACTGGACTTAAATCTGCATAATATAAATCTCCTCGTCTTATTTCAGAGTTGAGATTACTCAACCTTTGCCATATCTCCTTTAGAATCATTTTCCAAAGAAATCTCATCTGTCATTCCTAATTCAGCTAATGAAAGATTAATCCTTCCCATTTCTTTATAACCCTTTATCATAGTTTCTTTTAAATTTAATTTTTTCTTTTGAGTTATATAAAATTGAAACGCAGCCTTTGCAAAATCTTCTCTATTACTATTTTCCATTTGAATAATTTTATCTACTTCTGATAAAATTCCCTCTGGCAAAGTAAATACAATCTTTTCCTTATTCTTATTGTTCACAAAACCGCCTCCTAGGAATACTATCTATTCTAATTCTACCAAATAGATGCATCAATGTAAAACTGCATTTCTTACCATTTAACATATGTCTATATTTGTTTTGCTCAATAGTATTCTCCTTATTTTTATTGTTATTAATGTTTACATTTAAAGTTATAAGAAAAACCTTATTCAAAAATTATAATGTGGATTTATAGTATTTGTATGAATAAATACTATTGTGTTTTTAGTCAGATTATTAGCTTCATTATATTAGTGAGATTCTTTTTAATTATAGAGACCTCATTATCTAGATTTAATTTAGATGTTACTAATGTTCACTTTGAAAGTTAGTATAATTGACAATAAACTTTTTTTCACCTTCATTATTTAGTATTTCCACTTTCACAGGATTTTTAGTCTTTTTATCTATATACAATATTTGCTTACTTAAATAATTGCTTTCCTGCGATATATCTTTTTCTAAAATTAATTGTTCATCTGAATCGTTTATATTTATAGAATCTTTTTGCATAAAATCTTGTACAAAATCTCCTATAAATAAATATAGTTTATTATCCCCAACATTCGGAAGTTCTACTACATCATCTAACTGTTTATTTTTTATTATAATTTTATCTTTATTGTATTCTATTGTTTTTCCATTTAGATTTTCTGGTTTTATTATCTCTAGTTTGTAATATGATGGCTTTTTATAAGTATGATTTATCGTATATTTGCTCTGACTTTTATTATTAAACACTGTTATATCTGCTTGGCAAGTATAAGACGTCATCTTTGTTATTTTCTTTTGAAAATCCTCATATATATCTTCTTTTGTCTGTTGACTTAAATTTTTACACCCTACTAAATTTATTGTTAAAAATATGAGTATAAATATTGATAATATTGTTTTTCGTTTGATCATATGTTTAACTCCCTCCCCCTTATATTAATATTCAAGAGAAGAGTTAATTATTAATGTTATTGGATATAATATATTAATTTTCAGAGATTATTATTGCATTAGCTACAGCATAGTTTTCACTATGAGATATACTTACTTTTATTTCTTTAATATTATATTTTATGCAAATTTCCCTCAAATTATTATAAGTATTAACTATTGGTTTTCCTAATTCATCTCTTAAAATTTCAATATCTTTTAGTCTAAAGCCTCTGATTCCTGTTCCAATAGCCTTACTTATTGCCTCTTTTGATGCAAAGTTACCTGCTATACTCTCACTTTTAAAATTTTTCTGTTTGAAATAATCAATTTCTTTTTCTGTAAAATTTCTTTCCAAAAATCTCGGTGTTCTTTCCAATACATTTTCTATTCTATTTATTTCTATAATATCAATTCCTATTCCAAATATATTCATTGAATTTCTCCTTAAAGTAATTATGTTCTAGATTTAGCTTTTTAATACAATATATTTACTATACTGTTCTTGGAGTTATAAATACAGATGTTGGCTGTTATCTTTATTATAGGAGGAGCTGTTATATCAGAATTTACTAACTATCTAAGGAAAAAGAAATTTAAAGTAGAAATTGAAGAATCTAGCCACTTATCACACAATGAATAAGATTATGCTATAAATTATTAAAATAATTTATAGCATCTAAAAAGGAGTTATCTTTTTAGTATTAAACTATTTTAGATAACTCCTCTTTTATTTATTATTTACTATATAGTTTCTTTTGAAACTTCACCATCCCATGATGCAGCTTCTGTTAATATAGTAGTTTTTTCTTTTGTAACAGTGATAAATCCTCCAGAAATTTTTCCTTCTTTAAATTTACCATCTTTTTTTACTCTTAATTGTCCTTCAACTAATCCTGCTACAAATGGTATATGATCTTTTAAAATAGCTCTATCACCTTTTGTTGTTCTCATTATTACCATTTCAACTTGATCATTGTAAAAGATATTTTCAGGAGTTACTATTTCTAATGCAAATTGGTTTGCCATAGACTAATTCTCCTTTCCTTTCTCAACTGCTTCATCTATAGTTCCTACGAATAAGAAAGCAGATTCTGGTAAATCATCATGTTTACCTTCTAATATTTCTTTGAAACCTCTTATAGTTTCTTTTACAGGAACGTATTTACCTGGTATACCTGTAAATTGTTCACCAACTGTAAATGGTTGAGATAAGAATCTTTGTATTTTTCTAGCACGAGCAACTATTAATTTATCTTCGTCACCAAGTTCATCCATACCAAGTATAGCGATTATATCTTGTAATTCTTTATATCTTTGAAGTATAGATTGTACTCCTCTGGCAACAGCATAATGTTCTTCACCTACTATGTTAGGGTCAAGTACTCTAGAAGTTGATTCTAGTGGATCAACTGCTGGGTATATACCTAATGATGCTATAGATCTTGAAAGAACTGTTTTTGCATCTAAGTGAGTGAATGTTGTAGCTGGTGCTGGGTCAGTTAAGTCATCGGCAGGTACATATACCGCTTGAACTGATGTGATTGACCCTTGTTTTGTTGATGTTATTCTTTCTTGTAATGCACCCATTTCAGTAGCAAGTGTTGGTTGGTAACCAACTGCTGATGGCATACGTCCAAGAAGTGCAGAAACTTCTGAACCTGCTTGTGTGAAACGGAATATATTATCTATGAATAATAACACGTCTTGGTTTTCTTTATCTCTGAAGTATTCAGCCATAGTAAGACCACTTAATGCAACTCTCATTCTTGCTCCAGGTGGCTCATTCATTTGTCCGAATACTAGAGCTGTTTTATTTAAAACTCCAGACTCTTTCATTTCGAAGTATAAGTCATTACCTTCTCTTGTTCTTTCACCAACACCTGAGAATACTGATATCCCACCATGTTGTTTAGCTACGTTGTTTATAAGCTCTTGTATAAGAACTGTTTTACCAACTCCGGCACCACCGAATAGACCGATTTTACCACCTTTTAAGTAAGGAGCTAATAAGTCAACTACTTTTATACCTGTTTCAAGTATTTCAGCACTACCTGCTATTTCATTAAATTCTGGTGCCGGTCTATGTATTGGATCTCTTGGAGCATCTTTTGGTGCTTCGAATCCATCAACTGGTTCACCTAGAACATTGAATATTCTTCCTAAAGTTTTATCTCCAACAGGAACAGCTATTGGTTTACCTGTATCGATAACTTCCATACCTCTAACTAGCCCATCTGTTGCACTCATTGCTATACATCTAACTGTATCATCACCGATATGTTGTGCAACTTCAGCAACTATTTCTTGATCTCCTAACTTTATAACTAATGCGTTTAATAAGTTAGGTAGGCTTTGCTCATTTTCAAATTTAACATCTAGTACAACCCCTACGATTGATACTATTTTACCTACGTTGGCCATTTCCTAACCTCCTTATTTTAGAGCTTCAACTCCACCTACGATTTCTGTTATTTCTTGAGTAACCGCAGTTTGTCTTGCTCTATTGTAACTTAATTCTAGAGTAGAAAGCATTTCGTCTGCATTGTCTGAAGCTGACTTCATAGCATTTCTTCTTGCTGATTGTTCTGATGCAAAAGATTCTATTACACCGTCATAAACTACACCTGATACGTACTTAGGTATTAAGTAGCTTAAAACTGCTTCTGGTGATGGTAAATATTGAACCCTAGCTCTACTTCCTGAATTTTCTTTTGATTTTGCCTCTTCTTTATCGAAAGCTAATGGTAAAACCTTCATTAATTTAGGAGTTTGAGTTAGAGGTGATATAAACTCTGTATAACAGATGTATAATTCATCTATCTCACCTTTTTTGTATAAATCCATTGCTGTATTAGCAAGTGCTAATGTTCTATCATAATCACATTTTTCAACACTTTCTTCAGCGGCTACTATATTGTAACCTCTTTTTTGGAAAAATTCCGTTGCCTTCTTACCTACTGTCATAACTTTTTCTTGTTTTCCATCCATATGAGCAGTTGTAAGTTTAAATATATTTGAGTTATATCCTCCAGCTAGACCTCTATCCCCAGCTATTACGATATAACATTTATTTTTTACTTCTCTTTGTTTTAAGAATGGGTCTCTAACACCTCTTGTGTTAGTAGCTATATCTTTAACTGTATTGTACATTGTGTTAAAGTATGGTCTACTAGCTAAAGCTCTATCCTTAGCTTTTCTCATTTTTGATGAAGAAACTAATTCCATAGCTTTTGTAACTTGTTTTGTACTTTGAACACTGCCTATACGGTTTTTAATCTCTTTAATTCCAGCGCCTGCCAATTAGTTTACCTCCTTTTTAAAAAGGATTCTTAAGCTTCAACAACAAATGTTTTTTTGAATTCATTTATTGCTGTAGTTAAATCAGTTGTGAAATCCTTATTTGCTAGTATTTTTTCACTTAATTCAGGATAATTTGCATCTACGAATTTAAATAATTCAGATTCAAATCTAGATAATTCACTAACTGGTATATCATCTACAAATCCATTTGTAACAGCAAATATTATCATAACTTGGTCACTAACATCAAGAGGTGCATTTTCGCCTTGTTTTAAAACTTCAACGATTCTTTCACCTTGAGCAAGTCTTCTCTTAGTATCAGCATCTAGGTCAGATCCGAATTGAGAGAATGATGCAAGCTCTCTATATTGAGAGTAAGCAAGTTTTAATGTACCTGAAACTTTTTTCATTGATTTTATTTGTGCACTACCACCAACCCTTGATACTGATATACCAGGGTCAACTGCTGGTCTTACCCCTGAATAGAATAATTCTGGTTGTAAGTATATTTGTCCATCAGTGATTGATATAACATTTGTTGGTATATATGCAGAAACGTCACCTGCTTGAGTTTCTATTATTGGTAAAGCAGTCATTGATCCTCCGCCTAATTCATCAGATAATTTAGCTGCTCTTTCTAGTAATCTTGAATGTAGATAGAAAACATCCCCTGGGTATGCTTCACGGCCTGGTGGTCTTCTAAGTAATAATGACATTTCTCTGTAAGCAACTGCTTGTTTACTTAAATCATCATATATTATTAGAACGTGTTTTCCATTGTACATGAATTCTTCACCCATTGCAGCTCCTGCATATGGTGCTAAGTATTGAAGTGGTGCAGATTCTGAAGCTGTTGCAGAAACAACTATAGTGTAATCCATTGCTCCACCATTTTCTAATCTAGAAACTAATTGTGCAACTGTTGAACGTTTTTGTCCTATAGCAACATATATACATATAACATCTTTACCTTTTTGGTTTAAGATTGTATCTATTGCTATAGAAGTTTTACCAGTTTGTCTGTCACCTATTATAAGTTCCCTTTGACCTCTACCTATTGGTATCATTGAGTCAATTGATTTTATACCTGTTTGTAATGGTTCGTAAACTGATCTTCTTGCCATTATACCAGGTGCTGGAGATTCTACAGGTCTAGTTTTGTTAGTGTTTATAGGTCCTTTACCATCTATAGGTAAACCAAGTGGACTTACAACTCTACCTATCATAGCTTCACCAACTGGAACTTCAACTATTCTTCCAGTTCTTTTTACTATATCTCCTTCTTTGATTCCGCTGTCATCACCGAATAAAACGGCCCCAACAACATCTTCTTCTAAGTTAAGTGCCATCCCAAATACTTCACCTGGGAACTCAAGTAATTCACTTGACATAACATTTTCTAGTCCATAGACTGTAGCTATACCATCCCCAACTTTTAGGACACTTCCTGTATCTGTTAATTCTATTTTATTATCATAGTTCTTTATTTGTTGTTTAATTATAGAACTGATTTCTTCAGGTCTTAAGTTCATGGGTTCACCGCCCTCCTACTAAATTACTTGTGAAAGTTGATTCTTTAATCCGTCTAGACGAGTTTTTATTGTTCCGTCTATTTCAGTGTTACCAAGTCTTACTAAGACCCCACCTAGAACACTCTTATCAACTTTATTTTCTAAAGTAACATTTTTATTATATTTTTTAGAAAGCTCTGTTTCAAGCTCTTTTATTTTCTCGTTATCCATTGGAACTGCACTGATTACATATCCTTCTAAGATATTGTTCTTTTCATTTAACAGTTCCTTATATGTCGCCTCTATTGCTTCAACAGAAGTGATTCTTCCTTTTTCAACTAATATCTTGAAAAAGTTTTTTAAATCATTATCTATTTTTCCAGCAAATAGTGTATCAATTAATTGAATTTTTTCATTTTTTGATACCAATGGAGACTTCATAACATTATTTAAGTCATTATTTGTAGTTATTAGAGAAGATACTTCTTTTAGTTCATTATATAGGTTATCAGTTTTATTTTCTTCTTCACCTATTTGAAATAGAGCTTCAGCGTATCTGTTAGCTATTACATCTATCATTCAGCTTCCCCTACCTCTTTTATAAATTTTTGGATTAAATCTTCATGTTTAGATTTATCTATATCTTCTTCTAATACTTTTGATGCTGCAAGTATTGCTATATCTGATATATCATTTCTGATTTCAGCAATAGCTTGTTCTTTTTGTTGAGCAATTTCTTTTGTTGCTTTTGATTTTAATGAAGATGCTTCTGCTTGTGCATCAGCGATTATTTGGTTAGATTTTTCTTCAGCTCTATAAGTAGCTTGTTTGATTATTTCTTTACCTTCTTCTTTTGCTAAACTAACTTTTTCTTCATATTCTTTTTTCAAAGCTATACCTTCATTCTTAGCTTTTGCACCTGTTGCTAAATCATCTTGAATCATATTTTCTCTTTTTTCAATTATATTTAGAACTGGTTTGAATAATAATTTTTTAAGTACTAAGAATAGTATAACTGTATTTATAATCTGGAATAATAATTCCCATGATATGGTTACTACCGGTTTAAAATCCATAACTATTCCTCCTCTTGACAAACCCTAAAACTTACATTTAGGAGATGACCAAACACCTCCCAATTGTAAATTTGAAAATATTTTTATATGATTTTTTATACCCATGGATTTGCGAATAAAAGGATTATAGATATAACTAGACCATATATACCTGTAGATTCTGCAACTGCAGCCCCAAGTAACATTGTAGAGATTATATCACCTTTAGCTTCTGGTTGATTACCAACTGCTTCTGCACCTTTCCCAGCTGCGTATCCTTGTCCTATTCCTGAACCTATACCTGAGCAAACTGCTATCCCTGCTCCTATAGCAGATCCTAATACCATTAATGCTTGTTCCATAATAAATTCCTCCTTAAAAGATATAATTTTTATTTTTTATTTTGTTTATTTTTCTTTTGATTTTGATTGTTAATACTTTTGTTTTTAACTTACTATTCTGCTGCGCTTGAAACAAATACCATTGTTAACATTACAAATATAAAGGCTTGTAGACAACCTGCAAACAAGTCAAAATATAGATGTAAAGGTACTGGTATTACTAATTGTAAGAATGGGATTGATACATTAGGTATTAATGTTGATATAAACGCTAATAATTTGTAAAGAAGTCCCATAATTACAGTACCACCTAATATATTACCGAATGGACGGAATGTAAGTGATATTGGTGTTGCAAACTCACTGACGATATTTAAAGGTAATAGTAGTGGAACTGGTTCCATTAAACCTTTCCAATATGCAAGTCCTTTTGCTTTCATACCTTCGAAATAAATTAAAAATACAGTAAGTAATGCCCACGCAAGTGTTGTGTCAACATCTGCTGTTGGAGATCTAAATCCAAGTAGACCAATTAAGTTTGAGAATGCGAAGAATAAGAATAATGATCCTATATAATAGAACATATTAGGCATTTTCTTAAATACATCTTTACCCATATTTCCTTCAACTAGATTTTTTAAAGTAACAACTGCATACTCCAACATGATTTGGACCTTGCTTGTTGGAACTAGTTTTAAGTTTCTAGTTAAGAAGTATGATGCAATAATTAATACAGCCATGATTATCCAGCTAGTAACTACTGTCTCACTTATATGGAACCCATTTGGAAATGTAATAATCCATTGTGCGTATTTCACAACTTATACCTCCTTTCTCTTAAATTTTGATACTATAAATGTTTTTATAAATATAACAACTTGAGTACTTATTAATCCTATTGCAGTTCCTATTATATGTAAATTAGGGTTTTTAATAGATACAATAAGTGCCGCAGCGGTTATTGTAAGCCTAATCATATATCTAACTCCAGTATATGCTTGTGCCTTTCCTGGTGGTAGATTTACTGCCTTTTCCAAAGTTAGTGCTAATAGTCTAAAGTTTAAGACTGCTACAACACTACCAAAGATTATTCCTATAAGCATAGGAATACTAAATTGTGATATAGCTATTAATAATAAAACAGCTACAGCATCAAATATAGGCACACCCATCGAAACAGCTTTGACTTCTTTTGCTACTTTGACATCCATCTAATCACTTCCCTTTTGTGTATTTGCGAAGATATCGATATACAGAGTTAAAACCACTTGCTACTCCCAATACTAAAAATATTATTGTAAATATCGGGTCTGTATTGAATTTTGAATCGATGAACTTTCCTACAAAGAAGCAACCAAATATACAAACCAATACTATTATACCAAGCTGGCTTATCAAAGCTAGCATCTCTGCTGCTATGCTAAATACACTTCTGTTTTTCATGATATAAACACACCTTTTTGATTTATTAAAATAAAATATAGTTATATACTTATATTCTGCACATATTTTATATATAATTATATTTTTAAATAAATAAATAAATTTAATTAAAATTATTTATTTATTTTATCATACAATTAAAATTTTTGATATATTTTCTGCAGAATTTATCACATTTTTCCATTTTTTTAGACACATTTTACAATAGTGTCTATTTTCTATTAAAATTGATAACCTCTATTCCTACTTCTTCTAGTATATCTGCTTATAATTCACCTAGATAATCCCTAGATAAACTATTTTTTCTTCATGTGTTTATGCACATCTTTTTACATAATACACAAGGACTTTTAGTTCCATATCATATATAATGTTGAATATTTTTTACTATTTATGCAATTTTCATAAAATATTCTTTCTATGATTGTCTCATGACTATTCTTCTTTTCATACACGATACTACTAAATTTATCTTTTCAATATGTATACAAAATATTCAGCTAATTTGACTTTAAAGGACCTATATCTCTATAGATCCTTATAATTTATTTAGTTCCGAATATTCTATCTCCTGCATCACCTAATCCTGGAACTATGTATCCATGGTCATTTAGTTTTTCATCAATTGATGCTACATATATGTCTACATCATTATGATATTTTTGTACTTCAGCTATACCTTCTGGAGCCGCAACTAAGTTAACTAGTTTTATGTTTTTTGCTCCTTTTTCTTTTAATACATCTATAGCTGCTATAGCAGAACCACCTGTTGCAAGCATTGGGTCCACAATTATCATTTCTCTTTCTTCTATATCTTGTGGTAACTTACAATAGTATTCAACTGGTTTTAAAGTTTCTGGGTCTCTGTATAATCCAACATGACCTACTCTTGCAGATGGAACTAATGTAACGAATCCCTCTACCATTCCTAAACCAGCTCTTAATATCGGAACTATTCCTAATTTTTTACCTGCTATAACTTTAGATTTAGTTTTTACTATAGGTGTTTCAATTTCTGTTTCTTCTAACGGTAAATTTCTTGTTACCTCATAACCCATTAACATTGATATTTCTGTTAGTAATTCCCTAAAATCCTTTGACCCTGTTGTAACTTTTCTCATAAGTGTTAACTTATGTTGTATTAACGGGTGATCTGTAACTATTACTTTGCTCATTATTTACCTCCTAGATTAACCATTTATGTCTATTTATTTATTTATATTTATTAATATCTATTGCAAAAATAGATATCAATTTTTAACTATTTATTATATTTCTTCTCTATTTCACTAAGTAAGTTTACTCTTCTTAAGTGTCTGTCACCTTCAAATTCTGTATTTAGCCAAGCTTCAACTATCTCTAATGCTAAGCCTTTACCTAATACTCTTTCCCCTAAAGATAACATATTAGCATTGTTGTGAGCCTTTGACATTTTAGCTGAGAATGTATCTGATACAACTGCGCATCTTATACCAGGTACTTTATTTGCTGCCAGCGATATACCTATACCTGTTCCACAGCATACTATCCCGTAATCAACTTCCTTTGCCACTACAGCTTCAGCTACTTTTTGCCCGTAGATTGGATAATCAACTGATTCTGTATCATTATTTGTTCCAAAATCTACACATTCAATTCCTTTTGTCCCTAAATACTTTTTAATTTCTAATTTCAAATTATAACCGCCATGGTCACATCCTAAACCTATTTTCATTTGTCTTACTCCTAAATATATATTTTAATTAATGATTGATTTTTTTTTAACTATCTTGATATAATTATACAATCATTTTTCTCAAAGTACCACACATTTTTTTAGATTTCTAATTTATTTTATAATATTTAAATGATTTTACGATTATTAAATCATATGTTACCATTACTAAAGTGTATATTACATACTATTAAACACGATATTGGACTAACATTATTTGTTTTTTTTTTAACTATTTTTTAACATCGCTATTTTTCCAGGAAAACCATTCCTAAGAAAATAATAGCCCAACTTAATATGAAATTTCAATAAAATTAAATTATTATCAAGCCCCTATAATCTTGTATCCAGCAGACTTCAGAAGTCTGTTCATTATAGCACATCCAATACCTTCATTTGTAAAAGACTCCGAATATATTATATCACATTTTTCTTCATCTGCTTGTATTAATGCATCAAATAGATTTGAAGCTACATCTTCTAAAGTTTCTCCTAAACATATAGTTTTTCCTATATATTGTTTTTCGTTACATTTTAAACATATAACACATGTTTTTAAATTCTTGTCATTATTTTCTTCTATAAGAGTGTTTATTTTATCAATAACATTAGTTTGTTCACCAGATACTATGTATACCTCTGCATTTGGAGAATAGTGAGTATATTTCATTCCTGGGGCTTTTGCCTTAATATTATCTTCTTTTTTTTCTAATGCAGCATCTAATTGAACATTGCCTAGTTCTTTTTCTAGTTGTTCTTTTGTTATACTTCCTGGTCTTAAAATAGTAGGTATTTCACCAGTTAAGTCTAAAACTGTTGATTCCAATCCATATACACAGTCATTTCCCATTATAATACCACTAACTCTATGGTTCATTTCTTCATAAACATGCTTAGCCCTAGTTGGTGATGGTCTCCCTGATATATTTGCAGACGGAGCTGCTATTGGAATATTTGCTTCTTTTATAAGAGCGTTTGCTATTTTATTAGATGGCATCCTAATTGCAACTGTATCTAGTCCTCCACTAGTTCTTTTCGGGATTATATCCTTTTTATTTAAAATTATGGTTATAGGACCTGGCCAAAATTTATCCATAACAATTTCGGCTTCTTTCGTTACTGATTGAACTAAATTATATACTTGTTTTTTATCCCCAATATGGACTATTAATGGGTTATCGCTTGGTCTTCCTTTTGCTTTATAAATTTTGCTAACCGCTTCTTCATCCAAAGCATTCGCACCTAACCCATATACTGTTTCAGTTGGGAAAATAACAGTTTCTCCAGCTCTTAAAATTTCTGCTTGTTTTTTTATTTCTTCCATGTCTATATTGTCTACGTCAATTTTACTAATCAATGTATCCATTTTTATTCCACCTCTTTTTATTTAGATGCAATATACAATTATTGTTCCTATTAAAAAACCTATTATACAAAAAAGATTTTTTGTTCTTGGTAATATTTCTTCAAGTACAACATATAACATGGTTCCTGCTGCAATTGATAAAAATACACCAATAAGAGAGTTAAAGTTTCCTGCAAAATATACACCTAAAAAACTTCCAATTCCCATAGGAATCCCTGCTATAACTGTATATAATATAATTTTACTTGTTTTCATTTTTGTCCCTGCTAAAGTCAATGCTGTAGCAAGTCCTTCTGGAACGTTATGTATACCTATTACTATAGCTAATGTAAATCCTAAGGTTTCTGCTGATACAAAAGACGAACCTATGGCTAATCCCTCTGGAAGGTTATGTAATAAAATACTTATAAATATTAAATATCCTGCTTGTTTATCTTGTGACATATGTAAATTTTCTTTTATGAGCATTGTGATTACGACTCCTAAAAAAGTTGCACTCACTGTTACAAATATACCTTTTTGCTCTATTGCTTCTTTCATTAAATCAAAAACTACAACTGCCAACATTATCCCACCGGATAATCCCATAAAAAAGTCTATGTACTTGTCTACCTTCTTTTTAAAAATTCCAGATAAAACTCCACCTAAACCTGTTCCTAATACACCTGCCATCAGGCCAATTAAAGTAATCTTTAAAATCATATTATTATACTCATCCTCCTCCAAATTTAATTCATTTAATTATATGAATGTAAAACCTCTAAAATTAATATTTGTATGAGTTAAGTATTAATATAATCTATAAAAAAATCCTTTTAGTGCATATATTAAGAAGTTATATTTTAATTATTGTAGGTTTATAAAAAGCCAAATGATAGTATTAAATCATTTGGCCTATTTTTCAATATTATATAGCTGACATTTTTTTAGTTTGATCCTCAGTTATAAGTGCATCTATCATTTCATCTAAATCTCCATCTAAGAAAGATTCTAATTTATATAATGTTAGATTTATTCTATGATCACTTACTCTTCCTTGTGGGAAGTTGTAAGTTCTTATTCTCTCAGATCTGTCACCAGTACCAACTTGGCTTCGTCTTTCAGCTGCTATATCATCATGTTGTTCAGCCAATGCTTTATCGTATAATCTAGCTTTTAATACCTTCATTGCTTTTTCTTTATTCTTTAACTGTGATTTTTCATCTTGGCAAGAAACTACTTCTCCTGTTGGTAAATGTGTAATTCTTACAGCTGAGTCAGTTGTATTTACACATTGACCACCATTACCAGATGCTCTGAACACGTCTATTCTTAAATCATTTGGATTAATTTCTATTTCTACATCTTCTACCTCTGGTAAAACTGCAACTGTCGCAGTCGAAGTATGGATTCTACCGCCTGATTCAGTTGATGGTATTCTTTGTACTCTGTGAACTCCTGATTCGTATTTAAGTCTTGAATAAGCACCTTTCCCTTTTATCATGAAAGAAACTTCTTTGTATCCACCTACTCCTGTATCACTTGCACTTAGAAGTTCTGTTTTCCATCTTCTTCTTTCTGCATATCTTGAATACATTCTGAATAAGTCACCAGCGAATAAAGCAGCTTCATCTCCACCTGCTCCACCTCTGATTTCAACTATAACGTTCTTTTCATCGTTAGGGTCTTTTGGTAATAATAATATTTTTAATTCATCTTCTATTGGTTCAACTCTAGATTCTAAATCAGATAATTCCATTTTAGCTAATTCTCTTAATTCTTCATCAGATTCTTCTTCTAGTATTTCTTTTGATTCTTTTATATTGTCTACAACTTCTTTGTATTCTCTGTATTTCATTACGATTGGTTCTAAATCAGCATGTTCTTTCATGTATTTTTGCCATGTTTTTTGATCATTGATAACTTCAATGTCACTGATTTTCTCTGTAAGTTCTTTGTATTTATCTTCTAATACTTGCAGCTTATTTAACATCTTTTCACCTTCCTAATTATTATAAAATCCTATTACAACTCTTTCAAAGCCTTGTAAATCGCATTTAGTATATATACTTTCAAAGCCATTTTCTTTCATTATTTGAATTACATCAGATGCTTGATCATGGCCTACTTCGTATGCTAAAATTCCTTTATTTTTAAGAAAATATTTAGATTCCTCTGTAATTTTTCTATAAAAATCAAGTCCATCTTCCCCACCTTCTAGGGCATTATAAGGTTCGAAATCTTTTACTTGTCTATCTAATCCAGGAATATCTTCTTTTTTTATATAAGGAGGATTAGATACTATTATATCAAATTTTTCTTCTCTTGATATATTTGAAAATATATCAGATTTTATGAAATCTATTTTTTTATTAACATCATTAGATACAGCATTTTTAGAGGCAATTTCTAGTGCAATATCAGAAATATCCGCTGATGTGACATGTGCATCATTTAAATATTTCGCTAAACTTATAGTAATTGCTCCTGAACCTGTACCTATATCTAAAATATTTAATTCTGATTTATTGTTGCTTATATTTATAATTTCTTCTACTAATGTTTCAGTATCTGGTCTAGGAATTAAAACCCCTTCTTTTACAAAGAAATCTAATCCCATAAACTCTCTATTACCTATAATATAGGCAATTGGTCTTTCGTTCAATCTTTCTTTTATCATTTCTAGAAAATATTTTTCTTGTTCATCAGTTAATTCTTTATCAAGATACATTCTTATATACATAGAATCAACATCTCCTAATGCTTTTTTAAGAAGCATTTCAACGTCTAACCTCGGAGTATCACTTATATTTTCTAGGTCATTAGAATATTTTATAAGAATTTCTTTAATAGTCATAAACTACCTCTTAGTTTTCATTTAATACAGCCTTTAATGCTACTAATGCAACTTCAAGTTGTTCATCATCCGGCTCATTTGTTGTTATTTTTTGCATCATCATTCCTGGATATGCAACAATTTTACTCAAAATATTATTATATTTCCCAAGAAATTTTATTATTTCGTATGCTATTCCGGCAACAATCGGGATACATATAATTCTTATTGCCACCCTTAATAACGGATTTGGCCATCCGAAAAATGAAAATAATATTATTGATGTAAACATAACTATAAATAAAAAATTGGTCCCACATCTAGGATGTAATCTACCAAATTTTTTAGCATTCTCTACTGTAAGCTCTAAATCATTTTCATAACAATAAATAGATTTATGCTCCGCTCCATGATATTGGAATACCCTTTTTATATCAGAGTTTAAAGAAACTAATGCCATATAAGTTATTAGTATCGCTATTCTGATTATACCTTCAATTAAATTAAGCGCTATATGATTATTTATAAATTTTGCAAATAATCCACCTATAAATGTAGGTATTAAAACAAAAATTCCGATAGAAAATAATAACGATATTATTAAAGATACTGCTATTATTGCATCATTAGCCTTATCTTTAAATACTTTTTTAAGAAATTTATCTATAGCATCCTCTTCCTCATCTTCATCCAAAAAGAATGATGAAGAAAAATTCAAGCTATTAATTCCACTTATCATTGTATCTATTAAAATAAAAGCCCCTCTTAAAAATGGAATTTTATCTATTTTTTTATCTTTTACCCAGCTTTTGATTTTTTCTTTTTTTACTTCTATCTCCCCATTAGATTTTCTAACTGCAACAGCTTTATAATCTTGTGACTGCATCATTACTCCTTCTATTACAGCCTGTCCTCCAACTTTCCCTAGTTTTTCTTTGTTCATAATTTTCTCCTTAACCCGCGATTAAGTATATTATATTTAAAATTTATACATTTATTATTATATCAAATTTATAGTATTAAAAAAGGGCATGTTATAAAACAAAAAATCTTTTCTACATTATTTAATGTAGTAAGGACATATTCATATGCATAATAAAATAGAGGTTGGAAAACCAACCCCTG
Source organism: Intestinibacter bartlettii (assembly GCA_025148965.1). Lineage (GTDB taxonomy): Bacteria > Bacillota > Clostridia > Peptostreptococcales > Peptostreptococcaceae > Intestinibacter > Intestinibacter bartlettii. The sequence goes on from CP102273.1 coordinate 21,136, forward strand.
TTTTTTTCGAATATTATTCCATGTTGAATCTTTTTTTGAATTTGTCGATTCTTCCACCTTTTTCTATATTCTTTTGTTTACCAGTATAGAAAGGATGGCATTCAGAACAAATCTCAACTCTTATTTCGTCCTTAGTTGAACCAGCCATGAAAGTATTTCCACAAGCACAACGTACTTCTACTTCATTGTATTTTGGTTGTATATCTTTTTGCATCATTGTCACCTCTTTTTTCTTTTTTATTTTAAAATTAATTATACTAATTTTTTTACTTCTTCAATATCAACTATCCCATTATACCATATGTTTTTAACGGGTTCAAGCATTTTTAAAACTCTTTAATGTTTATTATTAGTTATTTTTCTTTTTATTTGAAAATTTAATTCATTACAAGATTTGTAAATTTTTATTTTATATTATTTATAAACTCTTCATTAGTTTTTGTTCTTTTTAATGCTTCTAACACATTATCTGTAACTTCTAATATAGAACTATTGCTCATTTCTTTTCTTAATTTCCATAAAGCAGTCTTTTCTTTATCTGTTAATAATAAATCTTCTCTTCTTGTTCCAGATTTATAGATATCCACTGCCGGGAATATTCTCTTCTCAGCTAATTTTCTGTCTAAGTTTAATTCCATATTACCAGTTCCTTTGAACTCTTCGAATATTACATCATCCATTCTTGAACCAGTTTCAACTAATGCAGTTGCAAGTATTGTAAGTGAACCACCCTGTCTTATATTTCTAGCAGCACCGAAGAATTTCTTAGGCCCATGTAATGCCCCTGGGTCTAAACCACCTGATAAAGTTCTTCCTGTTGGTGAAATAGTTAAGTTATACGCTCTTGCTAATCTAGTGATACTATCTAGTAATATAACTACATCTTTACCGTGTTCAACAAGTCTTTGAGCTCTATTTAAAACCATTTCGGCAACTTTTACATGATGGCTTGATACTTGGTCAAATGTTGAATATATAACATCAGCATCAATTGATTCCTTCATATCAGTAACTTCCTCTGGTCTTTCATCTATTAATAATACTATTAATTCTACATCTGGATAATTCTTAACTATACTATTAGCTATACTTTTTAAAAGAATCGTTTTACCAGCTTTTGGAGGCGCAACAATTAATCCCCTTTGTCCCTTTCCTATTGGTGATATCAAGTCTATTAATCTTGTTGATATTTCATTTGGTTGTTTTTCCAAAGTTAATCGTTCCTGTGGATATATAGGAGTTAATGTTTCAAAGGCTTTTCTTTGTATTGCAGTTTCTGGATCTTCATCATTTATTTTTTGTACAAATAAAAGTGCCCTAAATTTTTCCCCTGTTTTTGGATGTCTTGTTATACCTCTTACCTTATCTCCTGTTTTCATATTGAATCTTCTTATTTGAGAAGGTGATACATATACATCATTTTCTGTCGATAGGTAATTTGAACCTCTTAAGAAACCAAATCCATCTGGTAGTATTTCTAATACACCTATTACTTCATCTTCTTTTGAAGTATTAAATTCGTTAATTATCTTAGATTCTTCAACTACTTTAGGTGTATAATTTCCTTTTATGTTGTTATTTTTTTGAGTTTTTATATCATTATTAGAAAGTTTATTTTCATTATTTTGCTGTTTAGCATCATTTTTTTGAAATTTATTATAATTTCTTTGATTATTTGTATTTGCTTGATTGTTGTTTTTTGTGTAATTTTTATTTTCGTATTTATTATTTCTATTTTCAGATTTGTATGCTATTTGTTTTACATTCTCTGTATTGTCATTTCTTTTTTCGTCATCTATTTGAGTATTTTTTTCTTCCTTTTTCATACTATAAGTTTTTTCCGGCTCTCCATTGCTGTGTTCTCTTTTATTGTCTTGTTTTAATTGATCCGTATCATTACTTTTTAATTTATTAGCATGTTCCTTTATTTGTTCAATCAGTTCTGCTTTTTTATACTTAGTAACTGATTTAATATTTAGCTCTTTTGCGGTTTGTCTGAGTTGAGCTAAAGTTTGATTATTTAAATCACTTAGATTTGTGTTTTCCATATTCAAAAACTAGACCTCCTTGTTTTTTAGTTTTTAATTATATTTTGGAAATAAACGGTATGAAAAAGAAAAGGTATATACTTAAGTTCGAACATAATAACAAATTAATAATATCATTTTTCTTGTATTATGGTCAATAAATAAAATAAAATACATATTTTTTCACTTTATTAAAAAATAATTATTTAACTAATAAAAAATCAGTGTTCCTTTAGTTAAGATACTATTTTCTTCATTCTAAAGTTACACTGATTTTCAAAATTTATATCATTATTCCATATTATATTTTTTCATTAAATCTATTAATATTTCATTTTTATCTAGATTATGTATAGCATTAACAAATCTTATAGTACCTGTTCTACCTCTCATAACTACAGATTCTGTTCTTGCTTTATTTCCGCCTATATTAACTACACCTTTTAATAAGTTACCTTCTGTAATTCCTGTAGCTGCAAAGAATAAGTCATCTCCTTTTGCTAAATCATCAATAGTTAATTTTTTTTCTATATCAGAATCTAAATATCCCATTTGATGGCATCTTTCCCTTTCTTCATCACTTAATGGGTATATTTGGGCTTGCATATCTCCGCCCATACATTTTATAGCAGCTGCAGTTATAACACCTTCTGGTCCTCCACCGATTCCCATAAGCATGTCTACACCTGTTTCTTCAAAACAAGTTGCTATACCCGCTGCCACGTCTCCAGCATCAAACATTCTTATTTTGCATCCTAATTTTCTAGCAACTTCAAATATATAATTATGTCTCTCTCTATCTTGAACCATAATTGTCATTTGAGTTGTTTTCTTGCCTAATGCCTTTGAAACATCAATAATGTTTTCTTCTACACTTTTATCTAAATCTATAACACCTTTTGCTTTTGGTCCTACAATTATTTTTTTCATATATGTATCTGGTGCATTTAATAAAGAACCTTTTTTACCCATAGCTATTACTGCTATTGCATTTGGAAGTCCCTTTGCTATTAATTCTGTTCCATCAAGTGGATCCACTGCTATGTCAACTTCCATAGTTCCTTCTTCTTGACTACCAACTTTTTCGCCTATATATAACATTGGAGCTTCATCTATTTCCCCTTCTCCAATTACAACTTCACCTTTTATTTTTACTGATTCAAAGGCTCTTCTCATAGCTTCTACAGCTGCACCATCAGCTCCGTTTTTATCTCCTCTTCCCATAAATTGTGATGAAACTAATGCTGCTGCCTCTGTAACTCTTACAAGCTCTAATGCTAAATTTCTATCCATTATTTTCTCCTTTTATATAAGTATTTTAAATTTATATCATTCTAATTATCTAAAATTATATATACTTTTTAACTTTTTTATTTATTATCACCTCTAATATTATACATTATCTAGGATTAATGTCTACTATTTAGTGGGAATAAATGCATTTTTTATGAATATTTTTAGATTAAATTGCTTTTATATATTTGGAAAACATTTGTCAAAAACAAAAAGAATGCCGAAAGCAATTTTAAATCTGCTTTCGGTATTCTTTTTGTTTTAAATTTTATAAATACCATGAAATAACACTTATTAATGTGGTTATACTCGTAATAAGTAATATTGCTGCTATTCCAATGGCTATTATTTTATTCATTTTAGCTTGTTTACTCTTAGCCAATTCTATTACCTCTCTCTATTTTATTACCTTTTTGTCCTTAGATTCTGAATCCTCAGTTAATGCAACTTCTTTTTCAATGTTTGTTTCTTTGCATACTTTCTTTAGGTAATCCATAAATGAGTCTTTTAGTTCAGGTTTCTTTAGAGCAAAATCAACGGTTGCTTCTAAAAATCCTAATTTATCTCCAACATCATATCTTCTTCCTTCAAATTCGTATGCATACATAGCTTCTTTTTTAGATAAAGTTTTTAATGCATCTGTTAATTGTACTTCTCCACCCTTACCTGGTGCTTGGTTTTCAAGAATCTCAAATATTTCTGGAGTTATTATATATCTTCCTAATATTGCGATATTAGATGGTTGTTTTCCTGGTTCAGGTTTTTCAACTAAATCTTTAACTTTATAAACATTATCTTCTATATATCTTGCATTTATTATTCCATATTTATTTGCATCTTCTGGCGCAACTGTCTGAACTCCTAGTATAGTTGTTCTATATTCTTCATACGCCGACATTAATTGTTTTAAACAAGGAACATCATTATCTACTATATCATCACCTAGCATTACTGCAAAAGGCTCATCTCCTATAAAACTTCTAGCACAATAAATGGCATCACCAAGTCCTTTAGGCTCTTTTTGTCTTATATAGTATATATTAACCATTTGTGATATATCTCTAACTATCTCTAATAGTTCTGTTTTTCCTTTTTGTTCTAATTCTAATTCTAACTCAACAGATTTATCAAAGTGATCTTCTATAGATTTTTTATTTTTTCCTGTAATTATAAGTATTTCTTCTATACCTGATGCTACAGCTTCTTCTATTATATACTGTAAAGTTGGTTTATCTACTATTGGCAACATTTCTTTAGGTTGTGCCTTTGTTGCTGGCAAAAATCTAGTACCTAGTCCAGCAGCTGGTATTACAGCTTTTTTTATTTTCTTTTGCATATAATTTCTCCCTCCAAAATCAATTGTATACAAATATATATCCTAAATTTATTATTAAATAAACTATCATATTTAAGTATTATTTTACCTTATTAATATACTTTTGTCACTTTAATTATTAGTTAACTTTTCCAATTCTTGTAATAATGAGTTGAATTTATCGATGCTAACTTGAATTGTTTTTTTATTACTTAAATCAATCCCTGCACTCTTTAATAAATTAATCGGCTTATCAGAACTTCCTTTTTTTAAGAAATTCATATAGTTTTCTGGTCCATTTTTTAATATATCTTGAGAAAAACTAATAGCACTGCTACAACCTGTTGCATATTTGTAAACATAAAAACTATTATAGAAATGTGGTATTCTGGACCATCCTATCATAGCCAATGGGTCTACTTCAAAGTCTTTTCCATAATATTTTTTTAATAATTGTGACCATAAATCGTTTAATACTAATGTATTTACATTTTCATTATTTTCTAACATATTATGAACATCTCTTTCAAACTCAGCATACATAGTTTGTGTGTAAAGTGTATCTTTTATAAAGTCCATATATTGAGTTATATAATATGCTTTTTGTTTGTCATTTCCAGCATTCTTTATTAAAAACTCATATAACAATGCCTCATTTGTAGTTGATGCTACTTCATGTGTAAATATTGATGGTTGAGCATTATAATATTTTTGATTCTTTTGACTTAAATAACTATATACTCCATGTCCTAATTCATGCACTAAAGTTGATACAGAATCTAGCGAATTATCATAGTTAAGTAATATATATGGATGGTTTGCATAGACAGATAAACAATATCCACCACCCACTTTATTTTCATTAGAATATACATCTACCCATCTTTCATTAAATGCTTTATATGCAATATCTTCATATTGGTCTCCAAGTGGGCCTAATGCTGCATAAGCAAGTGATATAGCTTTATCATATGATATTTCTGAATTTTGTTCTTCAACTATAGGGGCAAACATATCGTAATAATGTACTTTATCTATGTTTAATAATTTTTTTCTTAGAGAAATATACTTATGCAAGCTCTCACTATTTTTTCCTACTGTATCTATTAAATTGTTATATATTTTTGTGTCTACTTCGTCACCTTCCAAATACATTTCTAAGCTTGAATTATAATTTCTTACATTAGAGAAAAATATATTTTTATTTGCTTGACCAACTAATAATCCTGATAAAGTATTAATATTGTCATTATATATAACAAATTCATTTGTAAACGCTGTTTTTCTAGTATTTCTATCTGAGGATCTAATTTTAGAAGAATACTCTGATGGTGTATCCTCACTCTTTTTATCCATATTCGTAAATAAATCATATACATTTGATGGCAGTGAAACTATATTTCCCATTTTATTTATAATATCTTCTGATTTCTCATCTAAATAATGTTCTTTACTTTTTCGAATTTCTTCTAAATACATTTTATATCTTTTATTTACTTTTTTACTTTTTAAATATTCATTGTATGTAGAGTCAGATAGTTTAAGTATTTCTAATTCTAAATCTGAACAAATCCTACTGTATTTTGAGTCTACTGTACCTATCTTGTTTATCATATCTAAATATTTATAAGAGTTTTTATTTATATCTTTATTTAATTTTGCATAAGCATATAATTTTTCTAATTTTATATCGAACTTTTCTTTAATTTTAAGTGCTGATATAAAATGGGTTTTTGATTTAGTTACTTTCCCAGTATAATTATCTAATTCACTTATGTCTTTTTCAAATTTTGATAACTCCTTTTCCCATGCTTCATCGGATGGATACAAAGATTGCAAATTCCAAGTCACATATTTATAATTGGACTTTGTTTCTTCATCTTCTTTATTTTCTTTGTTGTTTTTATCATCTAAAATAGACCTCACACTTTTATAATTATTGATATCTAATAGGCAATTTGTTTCCTCGCTATTTTTCGATGATGCTTCAATATAATTTTCTTTTTGATTAAATTTATTTATTCCATAAAAAATACTGCTCACTAAAACCGTTGCAAATACTATAATTACTATTTTATTTAACTTTTTGCTCATAAAAAGTCATCCTTTCTTATAATTACTTAATATTAGGATGACTTTTTTTTATTTTATTATTCAATTTTTATTAGTTTTATACAGTTTATAATCTAGTTATCCACAATATTATCAACATATCAACAAGCCTTTTCCCGCTCTAAAAACGAGTGATTCCAATTATTCTATGCTCGTATATTTTTTATATAATTGTGAATTTTTTTCCTACCTACCAATACTTCTAATCTATATATTAACAGTTATCTATAGTTTTTATAGATAGCTGGGATGCGAATTCAATATTTCTCATTTATATCAATACTCGTATTATGCTACTAAGTATTAAATTTATTTTAATCTATTTACTTTAGTCACCATAACAGTCATGTCATCTTCTATTTTATCAAGTTGTAACTCCAAAGCTCTATCCATTATTTTATCGATCATCTCTTTAGGATCATAAGTGTTTAATTTTTTCAGGAAGTAAATCAACCAATTTTCACCGATATCATTATTTTTACCCGCGTCTATAATCCCGTCAGAAACCATGATAATATAATCTCCATCATTAAGCTTGTAATTGTGTCTATCTAATTTAATTTCAGATAAAATCCCAACCGGTAGAGATGATGACGATATAAAATCTACATCGTTATTCGCTCTCTTGATGTAAGTTGAACAAGCACCCATTTTAACAGTTTCTAATCGTCCTTGTTTTAAATCAATAATCCCAAGATCTAGTGTCGAGAAAATCTCATCTGAATTGCTAAGTAAAAGCATATTGTTAATAGTTTTTATAACAATTTCATTATCAATTTTCGCTTCAATCATTTTTTCCAGTATATCGATTGTCGTTGAAGATTCATCATAAGCTCTTTTTCCTTTTCCCATGCCATCACATATGGCCATCATATATTGCCCATTATCAATCTCCATATATGTATAATTGTCTCCGCACAATACATGACCGTCTCTAGATAATGAAGCTGCTTGTGTTGTAGCAACAAACTTTTCAACCTTAGTAAGAACTATTTTACAAGTATCTTTGTATATATTACATCCATACTTTTGAGCCGATAATTGTTCTCCTAGGTAATTTGATATGATTTCTACTAACTTTTCATCGCATAACCCCCCATTTGCACACGTATTCTTATCTATTGTTATCTTAAATTCATTTTTTCCCTTAGTTAAATAGTTTATTTTATTTACTACAATATTATGTCTTTCTAGTTCTTCTAGTATATTTTTTTCCTTTACTAAATCTAGCATAGCACTATTTTCTATATCATCAGATAGTCCTTTTATAGATTTAGAAATATTTCTAATTTGATCTGCTATTAACTTTCTACCCTCTTCAAACTTCATGCTCCAGTCATAGTTAAGTACAAACATTTTATAATAATAATTAGATATTTTCATTATTTGCTCTGGATTCATACAAGCTTTTTTAAATTCTTCTGGTATGGTATCTGTATTTAGCTGACCATCTTCTAAGTTTTGTATCATTTCATATATCAATGTATATGTTTTATTAAATCGCACCTCCCAACACATTTTTTTCATACTACAAGAACAGCATTCATCTGAATATATTCTGTCAATTAATTCAGCCATATCATTTTGGTTTATAATTTCATCTTTTTGTCTTATTTTTTCAAATGTATTTGCAAGCTCATTATATGCTCTTTGCATATTTTCTAACTTACTATTTGTTAGATTTTTAGTTCTGACTATGTAATTATTAACTGATTGAGATGTATTTATATTTATTTTCACAGCCGATTCAATTTTGTTAAAGAATGACTTTGGCAAAATTGATACAATCAAGGCTCCAATTAATATATCTCTTATTGAATTTACATTTGACTGTATTCCTGAGGTATATGCAAATACAATTATGCAACTTAGTATATACCCTAAAATACATAAATATCTGTTCACCTTGTTGAATGTCCCGCCTATTAGACCAGCGAATGCATATATTCCCATATAAATGGCTGATACAGCATTATTTATAATAAATGCTAGTCCAACTATTACCCCACAGGATGAGCCAACGCTTGCTCCTCCTATAATGGCTGATATTAATATGAAGGTTGTAGCTAAAACTGTTCTAAATGAAACACCTAATACAGCCATTTGTCCCACTCCCATAATGCTGAAAGTTGTTAATAAACTGATAGATATTACTTCTTCTGTTTTGATAGACATTTTATTTTGATTAAATATTAAAAACTTTACTCCGTATGCAAATATAAATGTAGATGTGAATACTATCATAGATTCTATTCCCACAATTATAAAGTTGTATAAACTTCTATCTGTTACACAAGCACATATTATAGATACTGGTAATGTTATCAAAACACCAACTAAACTTAGCTTTAATAAACTTGTGATTTCTTTTATTCTGCTACTTAAAATCATTATTATTGTTAAGCATATAATATATTTAGCTACTATAGACATGTCATTAAATGATAGTAATGTTCCTACCAGGACTGATAGAAAAACTGGTACCTTATATTTATCTAGTTTGCATATATATAAGAAAAAAGCTAATCCTAATGGAGCAATTCCATCAATTAAAACTGATCTACTTAATAAAAATCCAATTATCATGAAAATGATCGTCTTTGAATCAACCATCTTCGAGAGTTTAAAGTTACTAGCATTAAAACTCTTATTTTTAATACTGGTTGCTCTGTCCATACAAATCTCCTCCTTTGTTTATATAGAATTGTATCAAAGAAGGAGAAATTATTTTGTCATTTTAGGTACTCAAAATCAAAAAACTTTAAGACATCTTTTTTGCTATTTGACACATTAAGCCTTCCAAATTATCGTATTCACTTACAATTATTTCGTTTATTTCTAGTTTTTCCATTATTATATCTAAAATTACTACACCAGCTGTTATAATATCCGCTCTTTTTGGTTGTAGGCCTTTTAGTCTCTTTTTATCTTCTAGTGTCATATTTTTTAGCATTTGTAGAATTTCGTCTAACTCTTTTTTGCATATTTTACTGTTATGCACTTTTTCCATAGAATAGACTTCTAATTTTTGATTTATTGCTGATACAGATGTCACTGTGCCACCTATACCTACTAATTTTTTTACATTTCTACTTTTTACTATATCTATAGTGCCTTGAATTGTTTGATTTATAAAATCAATAGTAGCCTTTAACTCTTCATCACTAACTATTTCATTTTCAAAAAATTTCTCTGTTAATCTAAGCGCTCCTACATTTTCACTTTTACAAAAAGCAACTCCATCTTTATCTCCAACGATAAATTCTGTAGATCCTCCGCCGATATCTATAACTAATATTTCCTCCGAATTTTCACTTTCTAGTCCTTCTAAAACTCCTAAAAATCCTAAATTAGATTCTCTATCTCCCGTAATTATCTCAACATCTACATTTGCTTCTTTTTTAGCAAGCTCCACAAATTCTTTAGAGTTTTTGCTATCTCTTAGAGCTGATGTACCCATACAGCAAATATAATCACATTTGTATTCATCGCAAATGCCCTTAAATTCTTTTAAGGCTTGAATATTTCTATCTATTGCTTCTTTTGATATATAACCATTGCTATCAACGCCTTGTCCTATTCTAGTTGTATTTACATATTTTTTTCTATCGATTATTTTATCGTCCTTATATTGTGCAGTTAATAATCTCATAGAATTTGTTCCTATATCTATAGTTCCTATTTTCATCTTTATCCTCCTGATTGCATATTTTTTGCTTTTATACACTGACTTTATTATAAAACAAAAAAGGCAACCCCAAAAGGTCACCATTTAATTATTTTTCTAAATATATTATCTCATTTTGTTTTATCATACCTAGCTTATTTCTAGCCAAGTTTTCTAATTCTTCATTATTATTATAAGAATCATCATTTTTTAAATTTTTTATATCGGTCTTAGTAGAATTTAATTCATACTTTAAGGTATCTATTTCTTCTTTATAATCCCTAATATTTTGTAACTGGACTATAATTCCAACTATTAAAGTAAAAATTATAAAAGCTGCAAACATACATATTAAAGTATACTGACCTGAAAATCTTTTTCTTAAGTTCATCTTACACACCCTTTTCATTTTCTTTTTACCAAGGGTCTCCTAGATGACTTTCTCCCTATTGTGAAAATGATACTTGGTATGTAAAATATAATATCAAATAAAAGATGTATTGAATAGACTATAATGTAATACAAATTCTCTAATATTGTGACTAAATTTAATATAATTTTCTTTATAAGTAATTTAATAAAACCTATTACGATATTATTAAACTTTAATATAAATTTACTTATAGTGTTGTAATATAAAATAAATCCAACAGCTAATGCCACAAAATGATAATATCTTAATTGGAATTTGCTTATAGTATTTACAACAATAAATACAATGAGAGTAATAACTATCCAAAATAATACATCAAGTATAAAAGAGGTTTTTTTTATAATTTTAAAATTCTCTTTTAATGACCTGTTAATATCAAATAATATCCCTATTAATATTCCGCCATAAATAGTTGCATAAAATACATTCATATCTTGTATAAAGTAGTTCATTTATTTAAACACCTTTTTAAGGAAACCTTCTTTTGGGTCTTTAGATTTAGAATATACGATGGAGTTTATAGTACCTTGAACGCTAATCACATTTTCTTCAAGATTAAGTTTGTTCATGTCTAGCTCTTCCCCATCTATAACCATTCGTCCTTCACAAGTTTGTATCTCAACTTTTTTATCGCTAAATGAATATATGTGTTCTACTCCGGATATCAACAAATCTGATCTACCTTTTAAGTTTATGCTATGTTCCACTTTATCACCTCAAATTTATTTATATATTAATATAAATATACTGAGGATTTTTTAATATTATTCTACTATTTCGTACATTTCTTTTGCATCAGCTTTTAAAACGTGTTCTTTTATTTCACTTATTTTAAATTTCATTTTTTTCTCACCAAAAGTTATCTCTAAAACATCACCTATTTTTACTTCCGAAGATGATTTTGCAACTTTCCCGTTTATTGTAACTATCCCTTTGTCACAAGCATCTTTTGCAACGGTTCTTCGTTTAATAATTCTTGAAACCTTTAAGTATTTGTCTAATCTCATAGATTCTATTTTGCCAAAAATCATAAATATACAATCATTTTTAAATCATATATTAATTATTATTTATTGTATAAATTTCTGATTCATTCTTTTTAATTTGGCAAGCTCCTTTCTTTTTTATATCCCTTTTAATAAAATAATCAATTTAAATTATATTTTACTACATAAGAGAAAAAGAACTAAGCCTTATAATTACTTAGTTCTTTTTCTTAAAATATTATTCATCTCTTACAAAGTAATTATTTAAAATTACCAAATGTATTATTTAACGTTTAGATTTTCAAATATCTAAATATATATTATGCTTCGTTTATTGCTTCTTTAAGAGATTTTCCAGCTTTGAATACTGGAGCTTTTGAAGCTGGTATATCTATTTCTTGTTGTGGGTTTCTTGGGTTTCTACCTTTTCTTGCAGCTCTTTCTCTAGTTTCAAAAGTCCCAAATCCTACTAATTGAACTTTATCTCCTGATACTAATGCTTCTTGGATTGATTCCATTAAAGCGTTTAATGCCATTTCAGCTTCTTTCTTTGTTAATTCACTTTTTTCTGCCATTCTTGATACTAATTCAGCTTTATTCACAATATTTACCTCCTAAATTGTTTCTCATATAAAACTCATTAATTTTTAAGTTCTATATACACTAGAAATTTCCTTCTAAAATTTATTGAAATTTAGCCTTTTCCCAAAGTTTATCCATTTCTTCTAATGTCATATCTTCCAGTCTTTTGTTTAATTTTATAGCACCTTGTTCAACAAAGTCAAATCTTTTAATAAATTTGGCGTTTGTCATGTTAAGGGCCTCTTCTGGATCTACTTTTAAAAATCTCGCTAAATTTACTATTGAAAATAATAAGTCTCCCAACTCTTCCTTTATGTATTTTATATTCCCAGATTTACATTCGTCAAGTAGTTCTTTATATTCTTCTTTAACTTTTTTATGGACATCTTCAATATTATCCCAATCAAATCCTACTAAAGCGGCCTTTTTTTGTATCTTTTGAGCCTTCATTAAAGCTGGTAAATACGCAGGAATTCTTTTCAATCCTTCTGTAACTGTTGTTTCACCTTTTTCTTCTCTTTTAAGGTCTTCCCATGTTTTATCGAATTCGTTCATATCTATATTTTCATTTTTGAAAACATGAGGATGTCTGTGTATTAGTTTCTTACATATTGCACTAGTAATGTCTCCTAGGTTAAAGAATCCTTCTTCTTCACCTATTTGACTATGAAATACAACTTGTAATAATACATCTCCTAGCTCTTCAATAAGCTCATCTATATCGTCATTGTCTATTGCTTGATTAACTTCATAAGCCTCTTCAATTAAAGATTTTTTTAATGTTTCGTGGGTTTGTTTCTTATCCCATTCGCATCCTTCTGGACTTCTCAGAACTTTCATAATTGACTGAAGGTCATATACAGTATTATACATTTTTTTTGTAGATTTTGGTATATATAGACTAGTTAAATAATTAAATAACTCTCTATATCTATCTATTTCGTATAGTTTCACTGAAACTTTTTGTTCCTGACCTTTAATTCCAGCTCCATTAACTATATATACTTCTTGTTCATCATCATAGTAATCCATTAGTTTAATCTTTACATTTGATGCAATAAACTCATCATATACTTGTGTAATAATTGTATTAGTTTTTGGATCAATAGGTGAATTTTCTAGTTCGAAAGCATCTATTAATCTAAATCCATCAGCTGGGTCTACAGCTAAATAGTTAAACATAGCGTCTACAAAGCTCATAGAAGCTATCACTTCAACTTCTACGTTATTTTGTTTAGCTAAATTTTCTATTATTCCTACCGTCTTTTCTGCAACCCTTGGATGTCCAGGAACTGCATATACTAAATCCCCTTTTTTAGATTCGTCTATTATAAATTTAGATATATGAAGATATACATTTTCAAAATTTTCTTCTTTTTCATAGAAATAATCTAAACTCGTATAGTCTATTTGTTGTTTTAATTGATCTACAGTTGGATGCTTTTCTGTTCTCAGAAAAATCCTATTTGATGATTGTAATAGCTCTAGAGCTCCTTGGCTTATTAAAGAATAATCCCCAGGGCCTAGACCAACAATTGATATTTTGCCCATATTCTCACTCCTAATTACTACACCTAAACAATATCATTATAATTATTGTCTTTATTTCAGTATCTATTCCTATTCTAACTCATTAACTTTAATTTTTTTAACATTCTATAGATTTTTTCACCTTTTGGCATCATTAAGATTTCTTCTTTTCTCATTCCACCAATTGCAAGTAATACTACTACATATACTATTCCACCTACCATGATTGATAGTAAAGTTGAAATAGCATTGCTAGCTAATACTTTGAATGTTAAAGCATAACATATTTTAACAACAACAAACATAGTTGTTACTGTTAATAATGGTTTTATTATAAATTCTTTTTTAGAGAACTTCATGTTTAAATGTTTCTTTATGTATAGAAACTCTATTAACGATGCTACACCATATGCAGCTAAAGTACCTACTGCTGAACCAAATATATTTATAGATGGTATTCCTGTTAAAGTGTAACTTAATACTACTTTAAATACCATACCTATTGCTAATGCTATAACTGGTACCATTGGTTTACCCATACCTTGAAGTATACCATTTTGTGCATATATTAATCCTAAGAATATAGCAGAAGGTGCGCATGCAAATAACATGCTGCCTATTGCTCCTGTTTCGCTAGGATATAATAAGTTCATTATAGGAGTTGATAATGCAGCTAATCCAAAAGCACAAGGTAATACTATTATTAGTATAAGTTTTATACCATTTCTAGCTTCTCTTTTAGCTCTTCCCATTTGATTTAATGCACAAGCTTCTGATATAGATGGTACTAAACTCATACCTATAGCTTGGTCTATAAATACTGGTAAGTTAACTGTTGCCATAGCCATACCTGTTAATTGACCTAATAAAGAGTTTGCTGTATCAACATCAAAACCACTTTCTTGAAGTCTTCTTACAACAACCACACTGTCGACCATATTAACTAAAGGCATAACACAAGCTCCTATAGTTATTGGTATTGCAACATATAAAATTCTCTTTAAAACTGTTTTTGTACTTTCTACCTTAAAATTCTTACTTGATTCAATTTCCATTTTACGTTTCTTTGAACCTTTTAAGTAAGCTAAAACTAAAAATACGATTGATGCAAATCCACCTATTGCTGCTCCTAAAACACCACCAGCAGCACCTTGTTCTGGTCCAAAACTAACCATCCAATAGTAGGCAATTGCTATCCCTAGAACAACTCTGAAGAATTGTTCTACCATTTGAGAAATGGCGATTTTACTCATTTCTCTTCTACCCTGGAAATATCCTCTAAATGAAGACATTAATGGTACAAATAAAAGTGCTGGCGCGATTGCCTTCATACTAGCTAATGCACCCTCATTTTTCATTATGCCATTGACTATAAAATCGGCTCCAAAATAGAATATACAGAACGAAACAAGCCCTGTAAGGAATAATACGGTCGATGCCACTTTAAATGTCTTAGCAGCACCACCAAAATCCCCAATGGCCCTTTTTTCTGAAACTAATTTAGCTAATGCAGTAGGAAAACCAGCCGTTGCTAATGTTAAAAACAATGTGTAAACAGGATATACAGCTTGGTAATACCCCATCCCTGTAGATCCGATTAAGTTCCCAAGTGGTATTCTGAAAAATGCACCCATTATCTTAACAACAACACCCGCTGCACCAAGTATAAGCGCACCCTTTAAAAAGGATTCTTTATTTTTGTTGTTATCCATTACGCGTAACCTCCAATTTATTAAACATATGAAATTATATTCATTCAAATCTCAAATAATATCATTTCATTTGAAAATATGAAAATGGTTTAGAAATAAACTCTGATTCTGTTTATCTAAACATTTGTAACAAATTTTAATATATCATATTTAAGAGTATATATTCAATATTTTCCACATTTTTAATTATTTCTTAAGATTTTTTGTTTCTAAATTATTTCAGATTTTAAAAATTAAAGACCCTATAAAAAGGGTCCTTTAATAAATTATTGAACTTGTTTCCCTAAAAAACTACAAGCTACTTTAAGAATTTTATCTGTTCCTTCTTGGAATTTCTCATTCTCTTTAGCAACTATAACTATACTTCCGATACAATCTCCAGATGTGCTTATTATTGGCATTATCATTTGCTCATTATAAAAATTGCTATCTTCTTTGTATAGAGGTATTTTGTTTTCGTCTTTTATTTCTTTTGTTTCTCTATTTTCTATTAATTGTTCTAATTCTTTACTTATGCTTTTTTCTTTATAGTCTTTTTTAGGTAATTTTGATACAGATATTATAGAATCTAAATCAGTTATTATAACACCATATCCTAATGTTTCACCTAATGTTTCTGCGTATTCTTGTGAGAATTCATTTAATTCACCTATTGGAGAATATTTCTTTAGTATAACTTCTCCGTCTTTAGCTGTGAATATTTCTAGTGGATCCCCTTCTCTTATTCTTAATGTTTTTCTTATTTCTTTTGGAATAACAACTCTTCCTAAGTCATCTATTCTTCTAACTATTCCTGTAGCTCTCATTTATGATAATCCTCCATTAGTTTCTTTTATTGTATTTTTACCATTGAAAAGAAAAATATACAAATTTCGGTTACATTATATAATAATTATTTCTTTGTTGTCAAAAGAATTTTGTATTTTAATTATATTTATCATTTTATTTTTTGTATAATTCCCTAATTTCGATAAATTTTTAGGGACATTTTTTTACTTTCTCTTACTTTTTTAACATAATATTCAAGTTTTACTATATTTTTTCAAATATAAAAAGGGAGAATAATTTTTTTATTATTCCCCCAGTTTTATTTAAATTTTAACTGTTTCTATTTATATGAAACTGATTTTAATTCTTTTTCATTTACATCTATTTTAGCATCGTCAAATAATTTTTGTACTTGCTCACTATATTTATTACTTAAAACTGCAGTTTTAACACTATTTTTTACAGCATCAAAAGTGTCTGCCTTATCTGTAACTTTAATTATATGATATCCATAACTAGTCTCTACTATGTCAGAAATATCACCTTTATTTAATTTAAATGCTGCTTTACTAAATTCTTCTACCATTTGTGGATATGTGAAAGCTCCTAATTCTCCACCATTTTCAGCATTGCTAGTGTCTTCTGAGTATTTTTTAGCTAATTTAGCAAAGTCTTCTCCATTTTTAGCCTTTTGAAGAACTTCTTCTGCCTTTTTCTTAGCTTCTGCTTTTTTCTTAGCTGAAAGTTCTTTTCCATCACTATCTTTAGTTGATATTAGTATATGAGAAGCTGTTACAGTATTATAAGCTTGTTTATTTGACTCATATTCTTTCTTTAATGTAGCATCATCTACTTTTGTATGTTTATTAAAATATTCTTGGTAAGCTGAATTGGCTAATTCTCTAGTAAATATATAAGTTAAGAATTTATCTGTTATACCAGCTTTTTTCGCTTGTTCTTTAGTTGTTTCGTTACTATTTATACTTTTATTGAAATCATCAACTTGTTCTTGAATCTCTTTATCAGTTGGTTCAACTTTAACTTCTTTTGCTTTTTGATAAATCACTTCTGATTGTTCCATTGCTTGAAGTACTTGTGATTTAAAATTATCCCAATAAGTTGTTTTTTCCGATGATTTTGACTTATCTGATGTTCCAGATGAATCTGAATTACTAGAAGTAGTTTGGTCTTGCATTTCCGTTTCCCAAGTTGAAGATGTAAATCCATAACTTGACTCATATCCTAATCTTGTCCAATTTGTGTATATTTTATAATACTCTAATGGAATTCCTTCTCCATTAACTGTTGCTACAGAATTATTAGATGAGCACCCAATCATGCTTATTCCTAAAACCATAGCTAGCACTAATGCAACTATTTTTTTCATACCCTGCACCTCTTTTTCTTATTTTTTGTTTAGGTCACACATTTTTTCTAGTAAATCTACTAACTCATTTACTATCTTGTAACCTATCTTTTCTTTAGTTTTGTATCTTGTTAAAGGTACTAAACTAATTTCATTTTTGTTTTGAGTGACTTTTTCTATCTTCAGCTTTTTACACATAGATTTAATATATGCTATTGAAAGTAAAGTTTGGACAGATCTTGGCACATCAGAAAATCTATCTATTAATTCTTCTGTGACTTCTTTCATATCATCCTTATTTTCTATAGATGCTATTTTCTTATACATCTCAATTTTATCAAGTTCTTCTGGTATATAAGAATTTGGAATATATGCATTAACAGCTAAATTAATTTCTACATCGATTTCTTCTTCGATATCTTCGCCTTTAACTTTCTTTATAGCTTCATTTAACATTTTAACATATAAATCATACCCTATAACAGCCATATGACCATGTTGCTGTGAACCTAATATATTACCTGCACCTCTTATTTCTAAGTCCCTCATAGCTATTTTAAACCCTGAACCAAATTCTGTAAACTCCCTAATTGCTTTCAGTCTTTTTTCAGCTACTTCACTTAATACTTTGTCTTTTTCATACATTAAATATGCATAACCTTGTCTAGAGCTTCTTCCAACTCTACCTCTTAACTGATAAAGTTGAGCAAGCCCCATCTTATCTGCATCATATATAATCATTGTGTTTGCATTAGATATGTCCATTCCTGTTTCAACTATTGTTGTACAAACTAAAACATCGTATTCTTTATTTAAGAATCCTAATATAATATTTTCTAGAGTTTTAGAAGTCATTCTACCATGAGCAACAGCAACTTTTGCCTCAGGTACTAATCGTTGAACCATACTTGCCATTTCTTCAATATGTTCCACTCGATTATAAACGAAGAAAACCTGACCTCCTCTTGCTATTTCTCTTTCAATTTCATCCTGAATAATACTTTCCTTTGCTTCTGCAACATAAGTTATTACTGGATGTCTTTCTTGTGGTGGTTCTTCTATAACACTCATATCCCTAATCCCACTCAGTGACATATGTAAAGTTCTTGGAATTGGGGTTGCTGATAAAGTTAATACATCTACTGTATTTTTTATTTTCTTAAGTGATTCTTTGTGCTTAACACCAAATCTCTGTTCCTCATCAATTACAACTAGACCTAAATTAGGTAGATTAATATCATCTGAGATTATTCTGTGTGTACCGATAAGAATATCAACTAAACCTTTTCTAGCGTCATTGATTATTTCTCTTTGTTGTTTAGCAGTTTTAAATCTGCTTAAAACTTCTACCCTAATAGGATAATTTGCAAATCTTTGCTTAAATGTATTGTAATGTTGTTGTGCTAATATAGTTGTTGGAACTAGTATTGCTACTTGTTTTTGATCCATACAAGCCTTAAATGCAGCCCTTATAGCAACTTCTGTTTTACCATATCCAACGTCACCACATATAAGCCTATCCATTACCTTGGAAGATTCCATATCCTTTTTAGTTTCTTTGATTGCTTTTAGCTGGTCTTCAGTTTCTTCATACGGAAACATAGATTCAAATTCTTTTTGCCAAACAGTATCTTTAGAGAATTTATACCCTTTGATTTGCTCTCTTTTTGCATAAAGTTCAACTAAGTCCTTTGTCATATCCTCTATTTCTCGTTTAACTTTGGCCTTTGCTTTAGTCCATTCATTTGTTCCAAGTTTATTTAACTTCACCTTTTCGGCATCTGAACCTATATATTTTTGTACCTTATCCATTTGGTCTATAGGTACATATAAATTGTCTCCACCTTGGTAAATTATTTTTAAGTAGTCCTTCTTAATACCATTTACTGAAATTTGTTCAATGCCAGTATATCTACCTATACCGCTATTTTCGTGAACTACATAATCTCCTATTTTCAAATCTAAGAATGACTCAATTTTTTTGCCATCCTTATTCTTTTTATTCTTAGTTTTTTTAGAAACTCTCTTATTTACACCGATTATCTCAGTATCAGTTATAACCTGGAATTTTATAGATTTATATTCAAAACCTTTACTTATATTAGCTGGTACAATAATTATTTGCGAAGATTTAATTTCTGTATTACGACTCTTTGATATACCAACTTCTAAACCTAAATCAAGTAAATCTTTTTGTAATTTTTTGCATCTATCCGATGAGTTTACAGCTAATATTATTTTATATCCATTGTATTTAAATCTATTTAAATCTTCTACCAATGTATCTAATTTTGAATTATATGCAGGTATTTCTCTCGAATTAAAATCGATTACATTATTAACTGAAAATCCGTTTATTGGCTTTGCTAATAGCGAATTTATAATTAATTTTTTATCTTCTAATATATAAGGTAATTCTTCATATGAGTAAATTAAATTACCTTGGTTTTTAATTGCTAAACCTCTCTCAAGATTTAAATTATAATTATCTTTAAATTCGTTTAAGTAGTTTTCACATCTTTCCTTAAGTCTAGAAATATCACTCATAACCACTATTCCGTTATCAGGTAAATAACTAAATATACTTTTATTTTGGTCATCATAAAGATAATCTATATAATTTTCTACACCTTGGAAGTAAGTTCTATCAGATATATTTTCTATATTTTTCAAAACATCATCATCAGTATATTTATTTGTTTCTTCTTTTATTTTTTCAACAGCTGATGTAGTATCCTCTGGATAAATAAATTCACGAGACGGTGTTATTACTACTTTCTTAATTTTATCTATTGATTTTTGTGAGAAAACATCAAAAGTACGTATAGAATCTATTTCATCATCAAATAATTCTATACGGATAGGGTTTGTATATTCTAGAGAATATACATCTATTATTCCACCTCTAATACTAAATTGACCTAATCCTTCTATTCTAGACACTCTTTCATACCCTAGTCTGACTAAGTTTTGGCTCAATTCCTCTAAATTAATAATATCTCCAATTTTATAAGTAAATATATTATCTAATAATACCTTTTTAGGTATATATTTTCTTAGTATTGCATCAACTGACGTAACTACTATAGTTTTTTGCTTTTTAGCTAATTTTAATAAAACCCTTAGTTTTTTCGCCTCTTCACTTCTGTCTTTTGCATCTAGGTGATAAAAATAAATTTCATCAGTACCTAGATATTCCACCTTATCCTTAGTATAAAAACGAAGTTCATTGTAGACCTTCTTTGCCTCCAAATCACTATTTGCAATAAACAAAGTCGGTCTAGCCAATTCTTTAAATATAGAATAAGTTATATGTGGTTTTTGCATATCTAAAAGGCCATTTAATTGTAAGGCTCCTTTTCTTTCGCATATCGAATTTATAATTTCCTTATACTCATTTGAGTTTTTCAAAGGGTATACAAAAACATCCTCCATATAGCCCCTCCTTATTTCATATTATATCTATTCATTGCTAAATCTAAATCATTTCTTATAGCACAATCTACTGCTGCTACAGAATTTTCAAAACTTTCTTGTAAACTTTTTTCATCTTCTTTTGAGAATCTAGATAAAACAAAATCTGCTAAATCTTGACCATTTTTAGGTTTTGATATTCCAACTCTAACTCTTGGGAATTCGTTAGAACCTAGGCATTTTATTATAGATCTCATACCATTATGAGTTCCACCACTACCTTTTTTTCTAATTCTAATTTTGCCAACATCTAAATCAATGTCATCATATATTACTATTAAGTTTTCTAAATCAATATTATAGTAGTTACATATATCTGCTACTGATTCTCCACTTAAGTTCATATAAGTCATAGGTTTAACTAAAATTACTTTTTCAGTTCCTACTCTACCTTCTCCTATTAATGCTTTATGTTTTATTTTGCTTACGTCTATTGAATATTCCTTTGCTAAAAGATCTATAACATTAAATCCAACATTATGTCTTGTTTTTTCGTATTTGTCTCCTGGATTTCCTAATCCCACTATTATATACAAAATATTCGCCTCCTTTATAAATTGTTAGTTATCATTTCAAAATAGATTTTTATTATATCACATTGTGTTAGCATAATTAAAATAGTCGCCAAAGAAATAAATGGTGTAAAAGGTACCCTAACCTTCAAATCTATTTTCTTTTGCTTTAATATTATTAAAATTCCGAACAGAGAAGTTACAATAAAAGATAGTGCAAACACGTTAAGGCTATGTTTCGCTCCCAACACAAAGCAACATAACCCATAAAATCCTATATCTCCTTCTCCTAATGCACTTGTTATTTTACATATTAAAAAAGACAATAAAATACCTATTATTAAACCTTCAAAATGATTTAATAATTCTGCATAAGGAATTTTATTTAAAATAAATACTACACTCTGAATTATTATACCACTAACTACAGTTATATCGTACACAAAACTTGTACGAAAATCTATTACAGAAATTATAACTAGAAATGGGATTAATAAAAAATAACTTATCGAATCTATAGTTATCTCGTATTTATTATATATTAATACTGATATTATTATACTTGTCAAATACACTATTATATTATTAGATAAAGAAGGCTCTATTTCCTTGCATATTAAATATATTAATTTAGTTTCAACACAAGAAATTATAAAAAAAATAACAATTATTATTAAATAGTTCATATTAATTTCAAGAATGGATTTTTGTTTTACTTTTAATTTTTTCATTTAATTAACTGTCAAGTTAAATATATAAAATAGTTTTGATATATTGCAAATCATTACACTTGTTTATTAAATTTTCCTTAGATATTAATCCTTGTTTATAGAGTCTAGAAATGTCTTGGTCCATAGAAAACATATTCTGCTTTGATGAGGTTTGAATTATATTTTGAATTTGATAAATTTTATTTTCTCTGATTAAGTTTCTTATTGCTGTGTTTGGTATCATAACTTCAGTCGCAACAACCCTAGCTTTTTCATCAATAGTAGGTATTAGTTGTTGGGAGACTATTCCTGTACAAACTGTTGATAATTGACTTCTAATCTGTTGTTGTTTAGATGCTTCAAAGGAATCTATTATTCTATCAATAGTTTTTGCAGCACCTATAGTATGCATAGTCGAAAATACTAGATGACCCGTTTCAGCGGCTCTTAATGCTATTGATATAGTTTCAGCATCTCTCATTTCCCCAATTAAAATAACATCTGGGTCTTGTCTTAAACTCGCCCTTAATGCAGAGTTAAAATCAACAGAATCCCTTCCGATTTCGCGTTGATTAATAATACTTTTCTTGTGATTATGTATATATTCAATAGGATCTTCTAAGGTTATTATATGACACTCCCTTGTTTCATTAATTAAATCAATTAAGCTAGCAAGAGTACTTGACTTTCCACTTCCAGTAGGACCAGTTATTAAAACAAGACCTTTCTGTTTATTAACAAACTCTTTTATAGCATTTGGCAATTTAAGTTCCTCAAACTTCGGAATTTCATTTGGTATTATTCTTATAGCCATTGCATAGTTTCCTCTTTGTTTATATACATTTACCCTTATTCTGTGTTTATTAGGTAAAGAAACTGAAAAATCTGCTTCACCTTGTTCATCAATTTTGTGAATAATTTTTTCGTTTGTAATTTGACTTGCTAAGTTATACACATCATTATTAGTCAATAAATCTTGGGATAATTTCTGAAATTTGCCGTTTATCCTCGCAATTGGGGATAAGTTCACTGTAATATGCACATCAGATGCCTTTAACTCCACTGCTTTATTAAGTAATTCAACTAAATCCATCTTTTTCTCCTTTTCTTTGATTTATATATTGTGGATAATCTTATTTTCATAATTATTTTTCATACTTATATTTATATTATTGTTAATAATTTCTATTTATATACAATTACAAAATAAATATCCCCTTTAATTTTAAAATTTATTAACACACTAATAATTATTAATCACTTTAAAGTGAATCCAATTTTCTGCATAATAAAAGATATTGCCCAAACAATATTTATTTGAACAATATCTATATTTAATAAATTCTTATATAATTTTCTTATTAGAATAATACACTAACAGATTCGTTATTGAATATTTTCTTGATTGCATCTGCAAATAAGTCTGCTACTGTTAATACTTCTATATTGTCTAATTTCTTTTCTTCTGGAAGTTTTATAGTATCTAATACTATTAATTTAGTTATAGAAGATTCTTTTATTCTTTCTATAGCTGGTCCAGATAAAACGGCATGTGTACAACAAGCGTATATATCTTTAGCCCCGAATTTCTTTAATGCATTAGCAGCATTTGTTATTGTACCTGCAGTATCTATCATATCGTCAAGCATTATGATATTTCTACCTTCAACGTCTCCTATTAGATTCATAACCTCTGAAACGTTAGCCTTTGGTCTTCTCTTATCGATTATTGCTAGTGGAACATCTCCATCTAATTGGTTAGCAAATTTTCTAGATCTTGTAACACTTCCTAAATCTGGTGAAACAACAGTTATGTCTTCTAATCCTAATTTATTGAAGTAATTAGCTAATAAGTTTTGTCCTAAAAGGTGGTCTACTGGTATATCGAAATATCCTTGTATTTGTGCAGCATGTAAGTCCATAGTTAAAACTCTGTCTGCTCCAGCTGCTGTTAATAAGTTTGCAACTAATTTTGCAGTAATTGGATCTCTTGATTTTGCTTTTCTGTCTTGTCTTGCATATCCATAGTAAGGAATAACTGCTGTTATTCTACCTGCAGACGCTCTTTTTAATGCGTCTATCATTATTAATAATTCCATTAAGTATTGGTTTACTGGATTATTTGTAGATTGAACTACGAAAACATCGCATCCTCTTACTGTTTCGTTGATGTTTACAGATATTTCTCCGTCACTGAATTTAGTAACTATACAATCTGAAAGTTTAACGCCTACTTTTTCAGCTATCTTAGCTGCTAATTCTTGGTTTGCATTACCAGTGATTATTTTAATCTCACTTCCGCTAGTATTCATTATTATCCTCCCGAAAAATTTATATATTATATTTATTAGACATTTAGTCTATTAAAGGCAAATTTATTTATTATTTTCTTTTTTTGTGTCTCTTGCTTCTTTTTTAGCTACCCATCCCTCTTTAACAACTTGTCTTTGTCTCGCTATAGCTAATGCACCATCTGGAACATCATCCGTTATAGTAGACCCTGTTGCTATATATCCTTTATGTTTAACATGTACTGGGGCAACTAAATTTGAGTTAGAACCTATAAAAGCTCCGTCCTCAACAACTGACCTAAATTTATTTTTACCATCGTAGTTTACAAATACTACTCCACATCCTATGTTAACATCTTTTCCTACATCTGCATCTCCTATGTAAGATAAGTGTGATGCTTTTGAGTAATCTCCTATATTGGCATTTTTAACTTCTACGAAATCTCCTATTTTAACATGGTTTCCTACGTTACTATTTGGTCTTAAATAAGCATAAGGACCAACAGTCGTATTTTCGCCAACAGCGCTATCTATTATAGTAGATATTTTTACTTCTGTAAAATTACCTATTTTAGAATTTGTTATAGAAGAATTCATTCCTATTATACATTCATCACCTATTTCAGTGTTACCTCTTAACATTACACCAGGTTCTATAATAGTATCCTTACCGATTTGTACATTTGCTTCTATATATGTATTTTCTGGATTGATTATTGTAACTCCATTATCCATATGTTTTTTATTTATTCTTTTTCTCATGATTGCTTCGGCTTGTGCTAACTGAACCCTTGAATTCACACCCATAAGTTCTTCTATAGTAGCTCCTACAAAAACTCCTACTTTAGAACCTTTGTCTTTTATTATTTTCATAGTATCAGTTAAATAATACTCTCCTTGAGCATTGTTGTTATCTAATAGGTCTAATGCTTCTTTTAGTTTATCACCTTTGAAACAATATATTCCTGAATTGATTTCATTGACAGCTAACTCTTCTTCATTAGCATCTTTTTGTTCTACTATTTTTTCAAAGTTACCTTCTGAATCTCTTATAACTCTTCCATATCCAGTTGGGTCTTCAACTTTAGTTGTTAATACTGTTGCCATATATTCATTTTCTAAATGATAAGCAAATAGTTTTTCTAGAGTTTCCTTTTCTATTAAAGGAGTATCTCCACATAGTACAACTATAGTATCTTCATCATTAATAGTCTCTTTAGCCATTTTAACAGCATGTCCTGTTCCTAATTGCTCAGTTTGCATTACCACAATACTTTTTTCTGGTATTACATTTTTTACAGTTTCTGAACCATGTCCTAATATAACCACGACATCATTTACTCCTGCTTTATTTGAAATATCAATTACGTGATTTACCATTTCTTTTCCACATACTTTGTGCACAACTTTCGGGCTTTTAGATTTCATTCTTGTCCCTTTTCCTGCAGCAAGTATTATTGCTTTAAAGTTCATCTCTTCACTCCATTCATATAAATATTTTCTGTAAATTAATTAATTATTTACATACAATATTATATACTTTTGTCCAATTTTTTTCTCAATAAAGTTGAATTTTTTCAAAAAACTTCTAAAAAATATTATAGTATGCTAAATAATTTTTATCGATACATATTAATTATTCGTATTTGTCACTAATAATATAACATTTTTTATTAAAAATTGCTAGTTTTTTCGCTCTAATTATAAATTAGTGTAAATAAAAAACCGAATCTATTTGATTCGGTTTTCAATATATTATAATTTTAAATTATAAACTTATTCAGCAGCAACTTCTAATTGAGCTAAAGCTTCATGGTATGCTTTTAAAACTGCATCTTCTAAAACTTGTCTCATTTCTGCGTTTATTGGATGAGCTATATCTCTGAAGTTACCTTCTCCAACTTTTCTGCTTGGCATAGCAATGAATAGTCCATTATGTCCTTCTATTACTTTTATGTCATGAACAACAAATAAGTTATCAAAAGTAATAGAAACTATACATTTCATTTTTCCTTCGTTTGTTATTTTTCTTACTCTTACGTCAGTTATATTCATTCTAAATATCCCCCTTTATGATTTTGACAAAATATTACTTATTATAAACTGTATTCTAATTAATTCTATAAATAAAAGGGATATCCTTCTTTTTTTTGTATTTTAATTAAAATTTTCTAACTATTTTATTATTTGTCATAATCAGATTAAAATTGCAATTCTCTATATTCATCTTTAAATCTTTTGAAATTAGGTTTTGCTATTGTTGTTTCTCCGTTATCATCTAACTCTATTAATGATATATAATCTTCTACCATTTTTTGTTGAGGTTTTGTTGTAGATATAAATACACCTGTACCAATTACTTTTGCCCCGAACTCGTGCATTAAATCTTTCATTCCCTTTAATGTCCCGCCACCTCTCATAAAATCATCTATTAGTATAACTTTACTATCTGGTTTTAGCGCTTTTCTAGGTAAACTCATACTCTCTACTTTATTGCTACCTCCAGTAACATAAGTCATGCTTAAAGTCGGTCCTTCAGATACTTTCATATCTTTTCTTATTATAACTAGAGGTAAGTTCATAGCTTTTGCTGTCATAAGTGCCATAGGAATCCCTTTTGTTTCCATAGTTACTACATAGTCAGCTTCACTATAATCTAAGTTTGAGGCAAAAATTTTCCCGATTTTCGCAACTATAGCTGGGTTGTATATTAAATCTATTAAATATAAGAAACCTCCAGAAAGTTTTCTAGAATCATCATTTATTTTTTCACATAGTTCCATAAGGAATTGTTTGTTTTCTTCTATTGATGTTTTAGGAATATATTTAACTCCTCCAGCTGCTCCTGAAATAGTAATTACTCTTCCTAGTTCTAATTTTTCAAAAACATCTTTAACAACTAGTAAGTCTTCACTTATTGTAGATTTTGCTGCATTAAATTTTTCTGTAAAGAAACTTAATGTATATATTTTATTAGGGTTATCTGATAATATTTTTACTATAGCGCCTATTCTTTCCGTTCTTTTAAACTTCATAATTATTAAAACCTCCTAAAACGACTATCCTTGTAATTCAAAGTATTTAATGCATAATTTATCACAATATGATATAATAAGATTTATGTTTAAACATAATATTTAATAAACAAAAGTATATATATAGTAATAGTATGCACATATTATACTTTAAATATTGAACATTATTTAATTATACCACATAAATAGTTCAGATTATAGGACTTAATTAAAAAGAAAGGTGGTTTTATTTATGAATATACATTTTATTGGTATAGGTGGTATTAGTATGAGTGCCTTAGCAGAAATTTGTATTAATAAAAAGTACAATGTTTCTGGTTCTGATATGCATGGTTCAGAGCTTACAGAGAAATTAGCTTCTCAAGGTGCAAAAATCTTTATAGGTCATGCTAAAGAAAATATTTCTGATGATATCGATATAGTTGTTTATACAGCAGCTATTCACCCTGACAACCCTGAATTAATCGAGGCAAAAAATAAAAATAAATTAACAATAAATAGAGCAGCATTTTTAGGACAACTAATGAGAGAATATAAAAACTCAATAGCTGTTTCTGGAACACATGGAAAAACAACTACAACTTCTATGTTATCTACTATATTTGAGCATGCTGAATTAGATCCTACGATATTAGTTGGTGGAAATCTAAAATCAATTGGTGGAAATGTTAAAATAGGTCATTCTGATCATTTTATAACTGAAGCTTGTGAATATGTTGATAGTTTCTTAAACTTCAACCCTAAAATTGCGATTGTTTTAAATATAGAAGAAGATCATCTTGATTACTTCTCAGGAATAGATGAAATAAAAGCTTCATTCAATAAATTCGGTAAACTTTTACCTTCTGATGGTTACTTTGTAATTAATGGAGATAATCAAAATATGGATATACTACATGATGTTAAGGCAAAGGCTATCAAATTCGGTAAAAAAGAATCAAATGATGTAATTATCGAAAATATAGCTTTTGATGATTTAGGATGTGGTTCTTTTGATTTAAACTACATGGGTAAAAAATTAACTGGATTTAAATTAAGCGTACCTGGTCTTCACAATATCTACAATGCTACATCAGCAATAATCGTTTCATTAGTTTCTGGAATAGATTTAGAAACTGTAAAAGAAGGAATTATAGATTACACTGGTGTTGGTAGAAGATTTGAAAGAAAAGGTCAATACAATGGTGCTGCAATAATAGATGATTATGCCCACCATCCAACTGAAATAAAAGCTACTTTATCTACTGCTAAAAGATTCAAAAAAGGAACTCTATGGTGTGTATTCCAACCTCATACTTATAGTAGAACAATTTCTTTACTTGATGAATTCGCAGAAGCATTCTATTCAGCTGATAAAGTTATAATCACTGATATATATGCTGCTAGAGAAGATGACCCAGGAACTGTACATTCAAGAGATTTAGTTGAAAAATTACAACATAACAATGTTGATGCAATCTATATATCTCAATTTGAAGATATAGTTAAATACTTAAAAGAAAATGTTAAAGAAAACGACGTAGTGATAACTACTGGTGCTGGACCAATCTACTTAGTTGGTGAAGAATTAATAAAAGAAAATTAATCGTTTAAATAGAAAAGAGACTAGTTTGTGATATATTCTATAAGTAGAATCATATCACTTATCTAGTCTCTTTTTATATATAGTATAGTTTTATAAAAATCATAGTTTGTTTAAGTGCTTTAATTATTCACTATCCGCTATCTTGAATATGTCAGTTTTAATATAATTGTAAAGGTTGTTAGAAACTTCGTAGTAAGAGATTAAATTATTTACTGTTATTTTTACGTAATCCTCTCCCATTATATCTACTCTAGCTTCGTAGTTATCTGATTTTATATTTATTGTAAACTTGTATTTACATCTTGCTCTAGCTTTTTCTGGTTGGATTTTTCCGACTAATCTCTTTTGAACCATCTTACTAGCTAAATCATCATAACTCCATCCGATTACTTTTTTAGTTTCATCGCCATAATCTATAGTAACCTGTTTCCATGTTTTATATTGTTTTATAAAATCAAAAGAAGTATATATACTAGTATCTAATATTTCTTTAAATTCTTTTTTATAAGATACTGGTACTTTATAATATTCTTCTTTATTTACTGTATAAACCCTAAATACATTTAAATCTGTTGAAAATCTTATATCATCGTCAGTATACCCCTCATAAACAGGTTTATAAGAATCTGGAGTCCTTATTTTACTAAATTCATTAAAAGAATAGCGAAACTCTTCTACCTTTTCATCTTCCATCCTAACATTTGAGACATTTCCATCTGATATATATATTTTATTTTTACTTTTAAATTGACTTAATAGACTTCTGCTATCTACTTTTTCTTCAGTACTAACAGGCTTACTACCTTCTTTATGTCCTAATCCCGAGAAGGCTTTAAAAGATATAAAATATATAATGAAGAAACTAATTATACCGATTATAAAAATGGCACTTCTCTTTACCTTTCTTTTTGACATTATATTTCCCTCCATGCCTTAAAATTATCTATGATAATTATATAACTTTTCATTTGATTTTTTAAGTGTTATTTACTATTATTAAGACAATCTTTAGAATTACATTCGGTACATATATGTTCTTTTAGTATTTGTGGTTCTTTGCTTATTTCTTTATCACATGAATCTACTTTATTACTACAAGGTTCTACGTGAACTGTTATCCCTTTTATAAGACTTATTTCATCTATTAATTTTTTTTCTAGATCACTAGCTATATCATGCCCTTGGATTACTGTTAAATTTCCATCTACACATATAACCAAGTCTACATATGCAAATGCACCGTGTTTTCTAGTTCTCATAGTTTTAATGTGTTTTACACCATTTGTATTCTTACAATATTCTAATATTTTCTTTTCCTCTTCTTCTGATATAGAAACATCCATAAGTTCATTCATCGCATTTATAAATATCTCTAGTGCAACCTTACATACAATTACTGCAACTACTATAGTTGCTATTGGCTCTAATATTTTATAACCAAGCATTGCCCCACCTATACCTATAAAAGCTGCTACCGATGAAAATGCATCTGATCTATGGTGCCATGCATCCGCTTTAAGTGCTGGTGAGTTTATTTTTTTAGCTACTTTTATAGTAATTCTATATTGATATTCTTTTATCGCTATTGAAATTACAGCTACTACAAGTGGCATTAACGTTGGTACTTTAACTTCATTTAAGTTTAACATTTTCTTTGCACCATCAACACCTATAGTTACAGCTACTGCTATTAATATTATTGATAATAAAAATGATACCAATGTTTCAGCCTTTTCATGGCCATAATTATGTTCTTTATCCCCTGGTTTTGATGAAATTTTATTTCCTATTAAGACCCCTACTGATGTAATAATATCTGATGCAGAATGTATACCATCTGCTATCATCGCAGTTGAATTACCAATTACCCCTGCAAATATTTTTATCACTGATAAAAATACGTTCCATAAAATTGCTAAAATAGTTACTTTACTTGCTTCCTCATATCTTGTTTCCATCGAATTTCCCTCCTAGTTAAAATATCTTTTATATTGTTAATGGATATATATTTCTTTCAATATCGATTATCACTTCCCAAAAACGTAAAAATCACCTAGGAATCCTAGGCGATTTTCTTGCTTTTATATCAAATTATGCTTATTATTTTTTACTTTATGATTTTATATTTTATTTATATATATCCATTAAATTTGTTTTAAAACAAATTTTCGAGAATTTTATTATGTTATTCTATATATTATATCACTCTAAATCAAAAA
Source organism: Intestinibacter bartlettii (assembly GCA_025148965.1). Classification (GTDB taxonomy): domain Bacteria; phylum Bacillota; class Clostridia; order Peptostreptococcales; family Peptostreptococcaceae; genus Intestinibacter; species Intestinibacter bartlettii. The sequence goes on from CP102273.1 coordinate 52,753, forward strand.
TTGTAATATTTACAGGCGATTTTTTTCATTTAATTCTCAATTGATATTATCCTATTTTTCTATTTTACGTGCTTTTGAATCTATAAAACACATCCAATAACCTAAACTGCTACTTCTATTGTCACATGCCTGATATGTTGTAAATCCTGTTGTACCTTTATCTGGTTGTTCTGATTTTTTGCCCGGAATAGCATATATATAATTTTTTCTCTTGTTATACTCATCATATTGTACTCCGAATAAGTAATGTCTATATTTATATGAATTCATAGCTATATCACTATACATCGTATAATTTAGGCTATTTACATATCCTAAGTAAGGCATTGTATATCCACTCATAGTAGTTGGTGTTATTTCTATCTTCCACCATCTTGTATTTGGAATATAATCTGCTGCAAAAGGTTTAACCTCTTTAAAATATTTTAAACCTTTTTTAATTTGTCTAGGCATAAGTAATTTTCCTGCACTTATTTTTTCTTCAAATTCAGTATTATTTTTTTGTATAACTTTTGGATTACTATATTGTTCTTGTTTTGCATTTTTTCGTTTAGTTGGATTTTTATCTTTAGAATTTTGTTTTTGTTGTTTTGATTTGTTATTATCTCTTTCTTCTTTTGGAAGTTGTAAAGGTTTTGCACATTCTTTTTTAGGTTTTATTACTGGTCCTGGACCTGGTTCAACCGGAATATCTTCAGTTTCATCCTCGTCCTCTTCTTCTATTTCTTCATATTCGTATTCATACTCAGGTTCTTGATTAGTTATTTCTTCATATTCAATATATTCGTATTCTTCTACTTGTGCTGGTTCTTGTTCTTGTTGATTTTCTTCTATCTGTTGTGATTCTGCTTCTGATTCTGACACTGGTTGTTGTTCTTGCTGCATCTCTACATCTTGTTCTTCATTTTCTTCAATATCATCTTCACCTAAATCATCTTCATAAATATATTCTATTTCTTCATACTCATATCCACCATTTTCAGGATCTATATATTCTACTTCTTCGTATACTTCATAATCTGATCTGTCATCAGCTTCTACATATTCTATTATTTCTTCTTCTGGTTCAAATATTAATTCTTCGTAGTTTTCTATTTTATTTCCCTTAAAACCTATAAGTGGAACATATTTTTCATAAGTAAGTGCTATCGCTTTAATATCGCTATCTTCTTCATTTAAATCTAATACGAATTCACCTTTTCCTTGTGAATTAAGATTTATTCTTCCTAAATTTAATCTTTCATAATCAGTACGAAGAGCGATTACATCATATCCGTCTTTTAAATTTTTTAGATTTTCTACATATAAGGCTACTACAGATTTTTCATCATTAATTTCTATTTTGGCAAAGGCTTTAGGAAGAACACGTTCTTTACTTCTAAAGTTCATGTCCTTTGCCTCTAATATGATATAGTCTCTTTTAAATTTTCTTTTAGAAACCACTACTTATCCCTCCTTAAACATACCTGCTCAAAATATTATATGTTTAAGGTTTTGGAAAATAGTATTATTTAGATGAAAATTTATTTATTTCATTAGATAAATTCGCAAATTCATCTATGCTAAGAGTTTCTCCTCTTCTTTTTTCATCGATGTTTGCAGCTTGTAATGCTTCTCTTATCTCGTCTTTAGATAAAAATCCTAATCCACCTAGCGAATTTAATAAAGTTTTTCTTCTTTGACCGAAAGATGCTTTTACTGTTTTGAAGAAAATATCTTCATTATCAACTACATATTTTTTCTCATCTCTAACATGAAGCCCTATAACTATTGAATCTACATTTGGCTGTGGGACAAACATGTGTCTTGGAGCTTTTGCAACTATTTCTGTATCACAATAATATTGAACCGCTACTGATAATGCACCGTAATCTTTTGTAGATGGTTTTGCATTCATTCTATCTGCAACTTCTTTTTGAACCATAACTACTATATCAGTAACAGGTATATCTTCTTCTAAGAATTTCATAACTATTGGAGTAGTTATATAATATGGAAGATTTGCGACTAATTTTACTGGTCCTCCATTTAATTTTTCATTTATTAATCCTTGAACATCGACTTTTAATATATCTTCATTTACAACTTCAACATTGTCTAAGTCTGCTAATGTTTCTTTTAATATTGGTATTAATGTTTTATCTATTTCTATAGCAACTACATTTTCAGCTACTTTTCCCATTTCTCTAGTTAAAGTACCTATCCCTGGTCCAACCTCGATTATTCTGTCAGTTTCTGATAATCTTGCACCTTCTAATATTCTATCTATTACGTTATCATCTATTAAAAAGTTTTGTCCTAGTGATTTTGAAAACTTAAAGTTATGTTTATTTACTACTTCTTTGGTTGCTCTATGTGATGAAAGTCTATCCATTTTATTTTTCCTCTCCTGTATCTATTGATTTTACTGCTTCAACAAATTCTTCTCTTGTAACTCCGTAATTGTTAAGTCTGCTTAAGAATTGTTTTGCATTTCCATATCCTATTCCTAATATTTGACCGATTTTATCTCTTCTATAAGATGCATCTTCATTTCCGATTAAATTATTTCTTATTAAATCTACTTGTCCGAATTCATTTCTCTTTTCAGAACTTTCAGTTCTAACTTTATTAAGTGCTTTTAATATGCTTTCCGGAGATGCATTTTCTATACCGATATCACCATCTTTTTTCGCTTCTTCCCTCGGTAAAAATGCATGTTTGCATCCTGGCACTTCTTGAGCTATTTTCTTTCTGATTTTTTCCCCAGCAAAATCTGGATCAGTAAAGATTATTACTCCTCTTCTTTTTTGAGCTGCCTTTATTCTCTCCATAACACCTTTTGGAAATCCAAAGCCACCAGTTGTTATAAGTTCAGCATCTAACGCTCTCTTTACAGCTGTAACATCGTCTCTACCTTCTACTACTATTATTTCTTTTATCATTTAATTTCACCTTTTTATTTTATATTTACTAAATTATTATAAATTACTGTTTATATTGCTAAATAGCAATGATTTCTTATCTTATTCGCATCTTTATATTTTAATTTTTTTTTATTATTTAATCAATGCTTTTTAATAAACTCATTAATATATTTCCTTAAAGCATTGTATTTTACACTAATTTATATAAAGTCGATTCAATTGAAACTATTGATTCTAGACATATCAATATAATATGTAAAGGCCTTAGCGGTTCACACATAAGAGCATATATCAAAAATACTCAAATTGGAAAACTACTGTTGTAAATTCAAATAACACATTTAATATGTATTTACCAAGATTAAAAGCAAATATACACATTCTTTTAAAAATGAGAAAAACAAATTATGTGACAGCTAATAAAAATGTTGTTATACAATAAAAATATCCTATACAGATAGACACCTTTTTTCTAGTGTCCACTGTATAGGATCCATTTTATCCTTCTTTTATTATTTTATTATCTATTTTCTATTTCTATATTAATCGGATAGCTATATTTAAGAACTAATCTTAAATCTAATGCATAAGAGTCTTTCTTCTCAACATTTTCAAATTCAATTCCTGATATTTTTGATCCCACCTCATAAGATGTCGAAATTGCTGAATTTCCATCCAATTCACTACCTCCATCATAACTAATAGATGAATCTGTTGTATATTTTACAGTTAAATGTCCTTTACTGTATTTAACATCTTTAATAATAACCTCTTTTCCGAAATAATCTATCTTTTTAGGGTACTTATCGTCTATTTTTAACTCTATTTTTTTATTTGCATTTACTAAAACTCCATCTGCTTTTAGTTTCAGCTTTTTGCCTTTATCATAGTATACTGAAGGTACTATAGTTTGGCTCCATCCTCCATTTTCTAATCCCATACCAGATAATTCTAATGAAGATTTATAAATCTCTCCATTTTCAGATATTATTCTTAAGTTATCTAATCCTTGTAATTCACCTATATTTGTTACTTCTCCATATGTGTTTAAATACATCATTGTAGGAGATACTCTTAACTTGTATATATTTAAATTCAGATCACCATCATCTATTTGTTTATTTATTTCTATATTTTTAGTTTTGCTTAATTGTTTTGGTATCTCCAATTCTACATTTGTTGTCCCAAGTGTTTCATATTTGAAATCATTACTCTTGTCATATGATGCACTCACTTTTAGCAATTTAAGTTTTAATGATAATGTATTTTTTCCCTCTATTAATTCTGCTATATTACCTCCAACAATATTTATTGTTGTTTTAATATTTCCATCTTCATCTTTATCAAAATTTCCTCCACTCATTGCAGCATTTACAGAATCTACATACAATTCATAATAACTTTTGTTATCTATATCATCATTATCAGAAATAATCATGTCATCTACTTTAGTTTCCATTATAGCTTCAAAGTTTATTCTTTGTTCATCAATATAAATATTTTGAATTATGATATCATATCCTCCTATATTTATATATTGTGCATCGGATGCTTTATAACCATTATTAACTGCATTTTCTATTCCGATATCTCCAAAAATATATCTAAACATTGTATCTGCAAATGTTCTAAAACTAGGTACAAATGCATATGAAACACCTATTATCAAAATTGATGCTACAGATGTTATTGCCCATTTTTTATATTTTTTAGGTTTCAATTCTTTTAATTTAGTATTTAATCTTTCATCTAATTCATCTGGTATTTTAATATTTTCACTTTCAAATTCACTTAATAATTTTTCTATCTCTTTCTCTTCATCTAAAAAATTTCTTTTATCTTTATTTTTATCCATATTATCTCACCTCCAAATCCTTTTTCATATTTCTAAGAGCTGTATACATCTTTCCTTTTACGGTTCCTACTGGAACATCAAGTATATTCGCAATTTCGTCTAATTTATAACCCATATAAAATTTCAATCTTATCATTTCTCTAACTTGTGGTTCTATTTTTGCCAAGCTTCTTTCCAAATCAAGTTTTGTCTCTTGATTTTCTGATTTTGATTTTGTTGGTCTAGTATTTTCAACATCTTCTAAATATATTAATTTCTTATTCTTACTTATAATATTTTTAGCCTCATTCATAACAATTCTTAAAAACCATGTTTTAAAATATTGCGGTTCTTTTAAATTTTGTATATTTTTCAAGCCCTTTTCCACTGCTTGTAAATATGCATCTATGCTATCTTGTTCATTTTTTAATATTGTGTATGCTAGTTTATATCCCTCATTTTTCAAGCTATGTACCAGAAGGCTATAAGCTTTAAAATTTCCCTTTATTGCTTTTTTAATTAATTTTTCGTCCATTACCTTTACCTCCTTTCACATATTAGACTAATGAAGTAATTAAAAAGTTATAAATATTTTTCAAAATTTTATATAAACCTAGTTTTTAATTAAAATTTCCAAACTCAATGTATTTTCTAAAAATCCACATAAAAAAAGCATACAAAATATTTGGATATTTTGTATGCTTTTTAATAAAAATTATCTATTTAATTCCGAAGAATTTTTTAGCATTTTCTTTTGTTGCTTCACAAACTTTTTCATAAGAAATTCCTTTTTCAACAGCTATTGTATCAGCTACAAATTGCACTAGTGATGGATCATTTCTTTTTCCTCTATGTGGTGTTGGTGCCATATAAGGTGAATCAGTTTCTATTAATAATCTATCAAGAGGTATTTCTCTTACAACCTCTTTTGTTTTCTTGTTATTTTTGAATGTTACTGTTCCTGATATTGAAATATAACATCCCATTTTAACATATTCTCTTGCTAGTTCAACATTTCCACTATAGCAATGAAGTACGCATCCTATTTCAGGACTTTTTGTTGATTTTATAATCTCAAAAGTATCTCCATGTGCATCTCTATCGTGGATTATTATTGGTAATTTTAATTCATTAGCAAGTTCAATTTGTCTTTTGAACCATTTTTTTTGAAGTTCTTTATATTCAGCATCATAGTAGTAATCAAGACCTATTTCTCCGATTGCTACTACTTTTTCGTTTTCAGTTGCCATTCTTTTAAGTTCTTGTATGTCAGCTTCAGTTAAATCCTTAACATCATGTGGATGAACACCCACAGCTGCATATATGAAATCATATTTGTTTGCAAGTTCAACACTTTCAGCTGATGTTTTCATACAAGCACCTGGGTTAACAACTAAATCAACGCCTTTTTCATTAAGAGAAGAGATTAACTCTTCTCTATCTTCATCAAATCGTTCATCATTTAAATGTGCATGTGAGTCAAAAAGCATATTTACCTCTCCTTATCTAACTTCACAACCATCATTTGCACCAACAGCAGTTGGTATTATTAAATCATCACCATCGTTACCTGCTGCAAGTATCATACCTTGAGATTCAACACCTCTTAATTTAACTGGTTTTAAGTTGCATACTACTATAACATCTTTTCCAACCATTTCTTCTGGTTTATACCATTTAGCTATACCAGATACTATTTGTCTAGTTTCTGAACCTAATTTAACTTGAGAAACTAAAAGTCTGTCTGCTTTTGGATGTTTTTCGCAGCTTAATATTTTTCCAACTCTTAATTCTACTTTATCTAAATCGTCTATTGTTATTTCTTCTTTATGTTGTAATGGAGCTTCTGTCACTTCTTCTTCCTCGTCTTTCTTTTCTGCAAATAATTCTTCAAGTTCTGCAACTTCTTTGTCTATGTCTAATCTTTGGAATAATATTTCACCTTTAGTTACTTTTGTTCCTGGTTTTATTAATCCAAATGTTGCAGTACTTTCCCAGTTTATTAATTCTTCACCTTCTATACCCATTTGAGCGTAGATTTTCTTAGCTGTAGTGTTCATTATTGGGTTTATTAGTGTAGAGAATATTCTTATTGATTCACATAAGTTGTATAAAACTGTATCTAATACATCTTTTTTGCTTTCATCTTTTGCAAGTACCCATGGAGCAGTTTCATCGATGTATTTGTTAGTTCTTCTTATTAATTTCCATACACCTTCTAATGCTTCGTGGAATTGCATTTTATTCATTTGTTCTTCGAATATTCTTCTTGATTCTGCAGCTTGTTGTTTTAATGCTTCATCAAATTCAGTAGCAACTTTTGGTTCTGGTATTATTCCACCATTGTATTTTTCAACCATTGCTATAGTTCTACTTACTAAGTTTCCTAAGTCATTAGCTAAGTCTGTGTTTATTCTTGTTATGAAGTTTCTATGAGTGTAACTTCCGTCTTGACCAAATGCGAATTCTCTTAATAGATAGTATTTTAATGTATCTATTCCGTATCTTTCTATCATTTGTTCTGGGTAAACTATGTTACCTTTTGATTTACTCATTTTATCGTTAGCAAATAATATCCAACCATGTCCAAATACTTGTTTAGATACTGGTAAATCTAATGCCATTAATAATGCTGGCCATATTATTGTATGGAATCTGATTATTTCTTTACCTACAACTTGTATATTAGCTGGCCAATATTTTTTGAATAATGAATCGTCTTCGCTCATATATCCTAATGCAGTTATATAGTTGCATAATGCATCTACCCAAACATATATAACGTGTTTTTCATCGAATGGTACTTTTATACCCCAGTCGAATGTAGTTCTAGTTACACATAAATCTTCTAGACCTGGTTCTAAGAAGTTAGCTATCATTTCATTAGCTCTAGCTTCTGGGAAACAGTAGTTAGGATTTTTGAATAACTCTTTTATTCTATCTTCATATTTAGATAGTTTGAAGAAATATGCTTCTTCTTTTGCTACGTAAGTTTCTCTACCGCAGTCAGGGCATTTATCTCCATCTACTAATTGAGATTCTGTCCAGAAACTTTCGCATGGAGTACAATATCTTCCTTCGTATTCACCTTTGTATATATCACCTTGTTCATATAATTTAGTGAATATTTTTTGGATTATTTTTGTATGTCTTGGTTCAGTTGTTCTTATAAAATCATCATAAGATATGTCCATAGTCTTCCATAACTTTTTTATGTCAGCGATCATACCATCTAAGTATTCCATTTCTGTCATACCAGCTTCTTTAGCTTTTTTTTGTATTTTTTCACCGTGTTCATCAGTTCCTGTTAAGAATCTTACATCATATCCACAGAAACGTTTAAATCTAGCTATTGCATCTGTAGCAACAGTTGTGTAAGTATGACCTATATGTAATCTACCACTTGGATAATATATAGGCGTTGTAATATAAAAAGTTTCTTTGCTCATTTTATTTCCTCCTTAGTTTTTCAATATATTAAAAAAACCCGCCTCCTATGAAACCATAGGGGCGAGTTATATTCGCGTTACCACCCTAATTATCCAGATAAACTGGATATCTTAGTGGACTGTTAACGAGTCCATCCGTCTTATCCTAAATTAGTTCAGATAAGAAGCTCCGAGGCCATGTTCAATAATCAATTAGACGCTAGCTTTCACCTTACCTAGCTCTCTGAGGAAAAATTAAATTATTTACTCTTCTCTTCATTGCTTTTATTTAAATCACTATACTTATTATATATTATATTAGTCAAAAAATCTTTTTTTATTCAAAAAAAATCTATTTTTCAAGTAAATTTCTCTATTATGGTTATTATTTTATTAAATAAAAAAATCATTGTCAAGATTGATGCTGATTTATTATTTTATTACAGAAAAAGTATATCTTTCTTTACGAGGTAAAAGAAGTTCGTATTCTATTGTAAGCCCATCATCATAAACTTTTTTATGAAATTCAGGAAGTCTTTTACCTATCCATTTTTCTAAAACTTCTTCTATATTATCAGTGCAAACTTCTTCTTCAAAATTCATATCAAAATTATATATTCCTGCGCAAGGATTATATATTTCTCTACTTACTTCATATTTTTGCATAATCAACCACCCCTATTTTAATTATAAACTTTATATAGCTTCATACATTTTTATAAATACTTCTCTTCAATTATACCTCTTTTATTTTACAAAATCCTATTTTTTCGTTCGACAAAAATACCCTCGTTTAATAAAAAATAAAGAGATTGAAAAATTTTATACTTTAACAATCTCTTCTACTATTTATTTTCTATCCAAACATTAAATAACATATGTACACAGATGCAAGCACCCCAGCAAAATGGCTAAGTAATGCACAAATTAAAGTATGACCAGTCTTTTTTATTTTTTGACTTCCATAATAAATAGCCATTGTATAAAAAACTGTTTCTGATGCTCCGACAATAGTTGCACCCATTTTTTCAATTAATGAATCTACCGATACTCTTGCTGCAAGTTCACTATACATGCCTAAAGCACCACTTCCTGATATAGGTTTCATCATTATAAGCCCTATCAATTCTTTTGGAATTTTAAATAAGTTTGCAATAGGGGCAAATATAAATTCTAGCATTTCTATCCCTTTACCAGATTTAAAAATTCCTATAGCTATAAAAATTCCTATTATATATGGAAGTATATTAAGTGCAGTTTTAAGACCATCAATTGCTCCTGCTATAAATGATTCAAATATATCTACTTTTTTATACTTACCATAAACAACTATCATAAGCATTATCAAAGGTATGGCAAGATTAGCTATAAGGTCGAGCATTATCTATTCCCCCTTTCAAAAAGCTTGCACGAGATAATCGCCACAATCGTCGATACTATTGTTGCTACTAATGTCGAAATTATAATTTCATTTGGATTTGTAGAACCAGCATCTGCCCTTATTTTTAACATAGTGAATGGAATTAATTGAATCGATGAAATATTTATAACTAAAAACAATATCATTTCATTAGATGCCCTGTCCTTTTTAGGGTTTAAAGTTTGAAGTTCTTCCATAGCTTTTAATCCAAATGATGTTGCCCCATTTCCTGCTCCTAACATATTAAGAATTATGTTCATTATTATGTAACTCATAGATTTATGATTTTGGGGTATTTTAGGAAACAATGCTTTTAATATAAAATTCATTTTCTGTCCAATTTTATCAATCAATCCCGAATCCTTTGCAATGTTCATTATTCCCATCCATAGGGCCATTATTGCAGCTAAACTAATTGTAAATTCAATAGCTCTTGAACCTTCGCTCATAATTACCGTATTTAGTTCAGTTAAATTTCCAAAATAAATGCTACCTACTATTCCTATAACAATCATGTAAAACCATATTTTACTAATTTTTTTCACCCTCCTTTAAAATAATATTTTTTTTTATGCAATAGTTAATTGTCACTTTAAATAATTTTATGATGTATGTATACCACTTTATACTTGAAAGTTTGGCAATATTGTGTTTTAGTATATGTATAGGGTTTTTAATTAATTAAAAATATTTAAGGAGAAATAAAAATGCGAAATTTAACTCTACTTACAGATTTATATCAACTTACAATGATGAATGGATATTACGAAAAAAATATTCATGAAGATATAGTTGTATTTGATATGTTTTTTAGAAAAAACGCTTGTGATGGTGGTTACACTATTATTTGTGGTATTGAGCAACTAGCTGAGTATATAAATAATTTGCATTTTTCAGATGATGACTTAGACTATTTAAGAAGTTTAAATTTATTCTCTGAGGGGTTTTTGAATTTTCTAAAGGATTTCAAATTTACAGGAGATATATATGCAGTTGAAGAAGGAACAGTAATGTTCCCTGGGGAACCAATAATAACTGTAAAGGCGCCTTTATATCAAGCTCAATTAATCGAAACTGCTTTACTTACTATAGTGAATTTCCAATCACTAATAGCTACAAAAGCTTCTAGAGTTTGTTATGCAGCACAAGGGGATCCTGTTCTTGAATTTGGTTTAAGAAGAGCTCAAGGACCAGATGCAGGTACTTACGGTGCAAGAGCTGCTGTTATCGGTGGTTGTGCTGGAACAGCTAATGTGCTAGCAGGTAAAATGTTTGACATTCCTGTTGTTGGGACACATGCTCATAGCTGGGTTCAAAAATTCGATACTGAATTAGAAGCATTCCAAGCTTATGCAGATGTGTATCCAGATAATTGTTTGTTATTAATTGATACATATAACGTATTAAAAAGTGGTCTTCCAAATGCAATTAAAGTATTTGATAACTTGAGAGCAAAAGGATACGAACCAAATGGTATACGTATAGACTCAGGAGATTTACAATATCTTTCTAATGAAGTTAAAAAAGAATTAGAAAAGGCAGGATATCATAATTTAAAAATAACTGCTTCTAATGACTTAGATGAATACATAATTTCAGATTTAAAATCAAGCGGTACTGCTGTCAACTCATGGGGTGTTGGTACTAAATTGATTACTTCTGCAGAAGCTCCATCATTAGGTGGTGTTTACAAATTAGCAGGTTCTTATAAAGATAATGAATTAATACCTAAAATAAAAGTATCTGAAGACCCAGAAAAAATAAATAACCCAGGTTACAAAAAAGTTGTCAGAATATTTGATAAGGACAATGTAGCTCAAGCCGATTTAATAATGTTAAAAGATGAGGCAATTGATACTACTAAACCTTTAACAATATTCCATCCTACATATACTTGGAAAAAATCAACTTTTGAAGATTATACAGTAAAAGAGCTTCATAAACCTTTATTTATTGATGGTGAGTGTAAATATGAATACAAACCTATAAATGAAATAAAAGCTTATGTTAATTCTCAACTTGAAACATTCTGGGATTCTTATAAAAGACTTACTTCACCAAAGAAATACAAAGTCGATTTATCTAAAGGTCTTTGGAATTTAAAAACTGATTTATTAGCTTCAAAGAAAGTATTTTAATAAAAATAATTTATAGATATAGAGGGGGGTCAATTAATGGACGTTACTGATTACAGAATTATAGAGATATTACAAAAAGATGGTAGAATCTCCATGAAAGACTTAGGAAAAATAGTAGGATTAACTTCTCCTGCTGTTTCAGAAAGAGTAAAAAGATTAGAAGAATCTGGTGTAATTGAAGGTTACAAAGCTATAGTAAACCCAGATGCTCTAGGAAGAGTTATAAAAGCATTTATACATATTGCTTTACCAAGTGATAAATACGAGCTATTCCTAGAAACTGCAAGAAAAGATCCTCGAATAGTTGAATGTCATCATATAACTGGAGATGACTGTTCACTATTAAAAGTTATAGTAAAAGATATGTATGAACTTGAAAATGTAATTGATAGTATAAAATCAATAGGGACAACTAAGACCTCTGTTATTTTATCTACACCTATACAAACTAAATCTATACTATAATTAAACTTACTAAAACAATAAGTCTGCCTTAAAGCATTTGATATTAATACTCTAAGGCAGACTTTTATTTTTTTCATACTTCTTTATCTGTTTTATATCTATAGAAATAATTCGTTAAAATAAATTCCATATATGTTTTTATTACTCCATTATCCTCAAGTGGATTTAATAATTTTCTTGTTGCAACTAAATCACAATACCCAAGTAGCATTATACCTATAATATCATCTCCAAGCTCATCGAATTGTTTCCAAAGAATTTCTTTCCCGACATTACCAGTTTTATAAGCTATTAATAAAGACATATGATATCTTACATATCTAAAAAGTTTTTGTGTCGTTACATCACTTAGTTCAAGTTCTTTTCCTAGTTCAAGAACTATTTGACCCCCAGTTACATCATGCCCTCTAAAGTGTGCTCTTCCCGTTTCATCGACAGTTTTTGCAGCAGGCTTTCCAACATCATGTAAAAAAACTCCTAATTTTAATACTTGTAATATGGGAAATCCAGACTCATCTTTTGAGTTTAAATATTCCCAAACTCCTTCTCTTAGATGACTTGGTACAAAGTTATCGGTCGCTAATATGCTCTCAAAATGACCGAGAGTATATAGTGAATGTTGAAATGAATTAACTATGTGATATCTGCACTTTCCGACTTCCTTCATATCTTTAATGCTAGGTATTATTTGCTCTAATAAACCTTTTTCGTCTAACTCTTCTATTTTATTAGAGGCATTTTTATATTTTAGACATTCCAATAATTGCTTTCCTATATCCATCTAATCACCCCTGTTTATAAAGTTAATATATATCTTACTTTTACTATAAATCTAGTACTTGCTTATATACAACATCTTTTTTTAATTTTCTATCTTTGCAAACAGTTTTTATTGCATCTTTTTTGCTAAGACCTGTATTAATTAAAACTTCAACGTATTCTCTTTCTGACAATTCGTCGTAGTTGTTTTTAGCTTGTTTTTCACCTTTGAATCCATCAACAATCAATACAAATTCACCTTTTATTTCTTTTTCTTCGTAAATTTTTAATACTGTTTCGATGTCTTCTCTAATTACTTCTTGATATTTCTTTGTTAATTCTCTATTTACTGCAATTTTTCTATTACCAAAGAATTTTAACATATCTTTTAGTGTGTCTTTTAATCTATGTGGTGATTCATAGAAAATCATAGTTCTATCTTCTTCTTGTATTTCTTCAAGTCTTTTTCTACGTAATTTTTTATCTCTGTCTAAAAATCCTTCAAATACAAATTTGTGTGTATCTAATCCAGAACCAACTAAAGCTACTGTAAATGCTGTTGCTCCAGGTAATACATCTATTTCTATATTATTTTCTATAGCTTGTTTTATTAAGTCTTCTCCTGGATCTGATATCCCCGGCATTCCAGCATCACTTATTAAAGCTATATTTTCTCCATCCAATAATTTATTTATTAAATAATCACCTTTAGTGTCCTTATTATGTTCAAAATAACTTGTCAAAGGTTTTGAAATTTCAAAGTGATTTAAAAGTTTTATACTATGTCTTGTATCTTCTGCTGCAATTAAATCTACTTCATTTAATACCTTTAAAGTTCTATATGTTATATCTTCCAAGTTTCCTATAGGTGTTGGACATATATATAATTTTCCACTCATATTACTCTCCTATATCTTCGTTGGCATATATTTTTCTTATTTCTTCTGTATAATTTCCATCATCTCCATATACATATAGAGGGTCTAGTATTTTCAGTTCTGGTCTTCCATCTTTAGTGAATTCCACTAACATTAAGTTAGGCGCTTTTCCTACTTTCGGATGGATAAATTGAACTACTTTTGGTTCTAACCTATATTTTCTACCTAATTCGATTATATCAACTAATCTAGTAGGTCTGTGTATCATAAAGAACTTTCCTCTAGGCATTACAAGTCTTGAAGCTGCTCTTATTACATCTTCTAGATTACACATTATTTCGTGTCTAGATATTGCTTTTTTATCGTTTGGATTTTTAATTCCATCCATATGCATATATGGTGGGTTTGATGTTGCTACATGATATCCATGCACTTCTAATTCTTTATCTATAGTTTTTATGTCTGCATTTATGATTTCTACTCTATCTTCTAAATCATTTAATTTTACAGATCTTGTTGCCATTTCATAAACTTCTTCTTGTATTTCTACACCTATAATTTTGCTAGCTTTACTTTTTCCTGCAATTAATATAGGTATTATTCCCGTTCCAGTACCTAAATCAACTACTTTAGCATTATTTTTTACTTTTGCAAAATTAGCTAATAATACTGCATCTATTCCAAAACAGAACCCTGTTTTATCTTGTATTAATTTTAATCCTTTTAATTGTAAGTCATCAATTCTTTCAGTTTCCTTTAAAGTTACCTGCATAAAATCTCCTTTAGTCCTCTAGTTTTCTAAGTTCTTTTAATGTTTCTGAATCTATATCATCATGCTTGCATTTACCGCCACCGCAGCATCCATTTTCACATTTTTTAGGAACATGAAGCACTTTTACTTCTTCAGCTAAACAAGTTTTTATTGTTTTATCGTTAAATTCTATTTTTATTTGTTCAAGTAATGGATTTATTTCTATTACTTTACCTTTTTGGTTTTCTACTTTTACTACACTTCCTACAACAGGCATTTTTTCTATTGCTTCTACATAAACATCATGTTCATATTTTAGACAGCAGAATAAACGGCCACATATTCCTGATATTTTTGTAGGATTTAAAGATAAACTTTGGTCTTTTGCCATTTTTATTGATACTGGTTGGAAATCTCCAAGCCAAGAAGAACAGCATAATTTTCTTCCGCATGTTCCAAGTCCACCAATTGATTTAGCTTCATCTCTTACACCTATTTGTCTAAGTTCTATTCTTGTTTTGAATATTGATGCTAAATCTTTTACTAATTCCCTAAAGTCTATTCTTCCCTCTGCAGTGAAATAGAATATTAGTTTATTTCTGTCAAATGTATATTCACAATCTATTAAGAACATTGTTAATCCGTGTTCTTTTATTTTTTGTTGGCAAATTTCAAACGTTTCTTTTGCCTTTTCTTTATTTTCTCTATAAATTGCTTTATCTTCTTCTGTTGCAATTCGTATTATAGGTTTTAATGGAGAAATTAATTTTTCCTCTTCAATTTCCTTTGGTCCAACAACTATTTTCCCGTACTCAAGTCCTCTAGCTGTTTCCACTACAACATCTATATTTTTTTCTATTTCGAAATCAACTGGATCAAAATAATATATTTTCCCAGCATTTTTAAATCTAACCCCAACTATTTTTATCATTTAATCACCTCGTATATATTTAAAGTCATAACTTGTATGCTAATATTAAAATTACAATTACTTCTTAATTTATTTTTTGTTTCTTCTATTATATCAATAATCTTTGATAGTTGAGAATAAGTTATTTTTGTGCTCATATTTTTTATAAACACTAACCTATCCAAATTTATAATCATGCTACTATCAACATTTTCCTTTACCATCATAATATCTCTAAAATAATTAACTAGCAAATCTAATACATTAGTTATATTATCTTTATATTTTTCTATACTACTTTGTATATCCATTATATCTAGCATACTTCCTGTCAAGAATGTTTCAACATATTTTTGAACTTCATCTCTCATAATATGAAAATCTTCTGATTCAGAAAGTTCTATAGCTTTTTGCATACTTCCCCTTGAAAAATTGGCAAGTAATGAAGCCCTGTTTTTATCTACTCCTGTTTGAGTCAAATAATCAGCAACTTCTACTAATGGTATCGGTGTAAATTTAATAATCTCACATCTTGATTTTATTGTATCTAACAAAGATTCCTTATTATTAGTTATAAGGATTATTATAGCATACTTTGGTGGTTCTTCTAATGTTTTAAGCAATGCATTTTGTGCCTCTACTGTCATTTTTTGAGCCTCATCAATCACATATATTTTATATGATTTATATGGCTTAACTAATATATCTGACTGTAATTTTCTTATTTGAGCAATCTTTATACTATTTCCATCTGGCGTTATTTCAATATAATCTGGACTGTTGAATAAATTCTCCATCTCCAATAAAGTTGTAGCTAAGTCTCTAGCCATTGTATTTTTCCCTACACCACTTGGTCCCTCAAACATATATGCATGGCTTATCATATTTGACTTTATACTATTAGATAAGTATTTTTTTGCAAATCTTTGCCCTCTTATTTTCTCAAAGTACATATATTATCCTCCATTTTTATAGGATTTCTATATTAAAAATTTAAAATATGTTTCCTATATAAATTTATTTAAATTGGATTTATTGTTTATAAATCTACTTATAAAATTTCATCTTCTATTATGCTGTATATCTCGTTATGTATATCATCAATAGTTCTTAATTGATTATTTTCTATACAGTTAATTCTCTTCCAATCGTATTTATCAGCTATATAAATAGAATTTTCATATGATTTTTTAAGATATTCAAAATCACTTTCGTGGATATCCTTTTCGCTTTCTCCTGTTATTTTGTTGTTTCTATCTTGCATAAGAGATTTACTAACTTCAACTGGTACATCTAAGAATATTACGCAATCCGGTTTTGGTATTTTATATAGATTAAATTCTAAATCATTTAACCAATCTAAATATTTATCTCTTTCAGACTCGTCTATTTTTGATGCTTGGTGAACCATATTTGAAGTCGTATATCTGTCACAGATTATTATTCCTCCATTGTTATAGAACTCTTCCCATCCTGTTTTAAATGATGCATATCTGTCTACTGCATAAAATGTTGAGCACACATATGGATCTACATCTGTAGCATTTTTTCCGAAATCACCTCTTAAATACATTTTTACTAATGCTGATGATTCAGAGTTGTAATTTGGGAATTCAACCTTTTTTATTTTATAATTTTCTGCTTCTAATCTATCGTATAATTTTTTAGTCTGTGTCGCTTTTCCGCTTCCATCAGAACCTTCTATAATTATTAACTTCCCTTTCATTTATAATGCCTCCATAATAAATTTGTTTCTATATTTATTTCTAATTTTCGATTATTTCAATTATATCCAAAGATTTATCTTTTAACCCACTTACATTCATTCCGTATTCTTTGCAAATTAAAATATAATCTATAACTTCCTTTGTTATAATTTCACCTGGTGATGTTAAACTTATCCCTGGTGGATATGGAATTATATATTCTCCAGAAACTTTTCCTATACTGTCTTTTAATTTGACTTCTTTTTTATCACTATAAAACGCCTCTCTTGGAGAAAGTACTTTCTTTGGAATTATATTTGGATAATTTATATGTATTAGTTCAGCTTCTTTTTGATTTAAATTATCTTGTTTGATTTTTAAATCATGATTTTTGTTGAAATTTTTAGCTATCGATTTGATTGCCTCTAAAAACGCATCAAAATCATTTTTCTCATTTCCGATTGTACAAATTAATAACACTCCATAATAATTTGATAATTCAACTTGGATATTATATTTATATCTAAGGATTTCTTCTAGATCATATCCGTTTATACCTAGATCTTTAAGTGATATAAATACTTTTGTTGCATCATGTCCTTTAATAACTTTTACTCCGTCTATTTTAGATAAATCAGCTTCAAAGTTTTCTATATTATTAAGTAAATTGTCCATTAGTCCTTTGCCATATCTGTCATATATATCAATTGCTATTTCTAATGATGACATAAGAACATACGAAGGGCTAGAAGATTGAACTATTTTTAAAAATCGCTCTAAATTCTTTTTATCAACTAAATCCCCCTGTACATGTAGCATTGATGATTGAGTAAACGCTGGTAAAGTTTTGTGTAAACTTTGTATAACAATATCAGCCCCTTGTTCAAGTGCTGATTTAGGTAATTTATCACTTAAATTTAAATGTGCACCATGCGCCTCATCTACAATAACCATCATCCCTTTTTCATGTGCATATCTACATATTTTTTTTAAATCAAATACCATACCATAATAGCTTGGATAAGTTAACATAAGTACTTTTATATCTTCATTATTATCAATTGCACTTATAACATCTTGTTCACTTACCCCTTGAATAGTATAAGTATTTTCGCAGATACTTCCTTTTATATAAACAGGTTCCACATCTCCTAGGATAAATGCATTAATTGCGGATTGATGACAATCTCGGTTTATAAGTATTTTACTTTTAGGTTTACAAGTTGCCAAAATTGCTGCCTGTATTCCACAAGTACTTCCGTTTACTAGATAATAACTTTGTCCGCTTTTGAAAATTTTGCTCGCCCTATCTTGCGAATCTTTTATAATTTCTTCAGCAGAAAATAAGTTATCAGTTTCTATAATTTCTGTTGTATCCATCTTATATAAATCTTTAACTAATTTTCCATATCCCAGTTTATCATAAATTTTTCCCTTTTTATGACCTGGCATATGAAAAGATATTAAATCATCGTTTACTATGTTTTGTAACTTATTATTTATATAATTTTGCTCGAACTTTATTTCTTTTGTCATATGCTTTTAAATATTGTCCTTTCCTGAATAATATTAAGCGCCATATTCACTTTTTTCTAGTCTTATTATAATATAAGATAGATATTATTAATATAAATAAATTGCTATTCCTTTATAAATCTAATTTAGCATTTAAAAAGCCACTAATCTAAAAATATCAGTGGCTAAATATAGTCTTCTTATTTTGAAGTTAAATATTATTCTTGTATATATTTACTAAATATTTTATTTAATAATATAGAATTCATATAAGCGATAAATCCAAAGCTTATGCATGTATTAAAAAATACTATTTGGCCCCAATATTGGCTAAATAATATAAATGATAATATCGGTGCAAATGCTAAAACCGACATTACCAATGTATATGGCAAATGTTGAATAGACATAAAAATAGAATTAGTTAGAGTATTTTTTATACTATTTTCAAATCTTGCTGTCAGTGGAAACACATATATTAAGATAAATGCAAGAACAACACTTACTATTGTAAATATAAATTTAAATATCATACTTATCGTATTATCTGACATTAAACTACACAAATAGAAATCCAGTCCTATAAATAATCCTATTACTAATAATATTATCCATATGATTGTACTTTGTTTAAAGTTTTGTTTAAATTGTTTAATAAATTCTTTTGCTGCATAAATATCTTCATCTCTAGTTATTTTCATTGAAACAGAATATAAAGCAGTTATTGATGCTCCTATCGTTACAATCGGTATTGAACAGATTACAAATAATATATTAATTATTATAGTATCTGAAACCTTAGTCATTCCCGCAAAAAATTTACTATCATAATTAAAAATTTTCCCCATAAAATACACTACTCCTATATATTAATAAAACTGCTATATAATATTATAGCAGTTTTATTTAGCTAATTTTTACTAATTTGTTATTACTAAACCTGTTTCTTTATCAAATACATGAGCTTTTTCCATGTCCACTATAAATTTAGCCATATCACCTGTTCTTGCAGTAGTATCTGCATTTACTCTTGCTGTTACAGGGAATTTTTCTACATCAAAGTATAGATAAACTTCTGAACCAAGTAATTCATATACATTTATTTTTACATTTATTTCGCTAGTATTTTTTGATTCTATTAATTCTTTTGGATCATGTATATTTTCTGGTCTTATACCCATAGTAACAGTTTTATTCATATATCCTTTTTCAACTACTACTTTAGCTTTTGCTTCAGGTAAAACAAATTTATGTTCGTCCATTTTTAATACAACTTTTCCATCTTCTTCAGTCACTAAAGCATCTATAAAGTTCATTTGTGGAGAACCTATAAATCCTGCAACAAATAAGTTTTGTGGAGAATTATATAAATTTTGTGGAGTATCTACTTGTTGTATAACACCATCTTTCATAACTACTATTTTTGTTCCTAAAGTCATAGCTTCTGTTTGGTCATGTGTTACATATATCATTGTTGCGCCTAATCTTTCATGCAACTTAGCTATTTCTGTACGCATTTGAACTCTTAATTTAGCATCTAAGTTTGATAGTGGTTCATCCATTAAGAATACTTTTGGTTCACGAACTATTGCTCTCCCCATAGCAACACGTTGTCTTTGACCACCTGATAATGCTTTTGGTTTACGATCTAATAATTTTTCAAGGTCTAATATTTTTGCCGCATATCTAACCTTTTTGTCTATTTCATCTTTAGGAACTTTTTTAAGTTTTAATCCAAATGCCATATTATCATAAACAGTTAAATGTGGATAAAGTGCATAACTTTGGAATACCATTGCTATATCTCTATCTTTAGCTTCAACATCATTTACAACTTTTCCATCTATTTTTAAATTCCCCTTACTAATATCCTCAAGACCTGCTATCATTCTAAGTGTTGTTGATTTACCACATCCTGATGGACCTACAAATATAATGAAGTCCTGATCATTTATTTCTAAGTTAAAATCTTTTACTGCTTCAAAACCATTTGGGTATATTTTGCATATGTTTTCTAATGATAAGCTTGCCATATTTTAATTCCCTCCAATTTATCTATCAAATTAATTATTATTTATTTAATCTAGCAATTGATTGTCTTACAAGCAATTCCCCCTCGAAAATTTTATGACTATTATATGCATTATTTTCTATTAGATTAAATAAAATTTCACTTGTTTTCTTTGCCATATCTTCTACTGGTTGCCTTATAGTACTAATAGATGGGTTATAATAATAAGATATATCTAATCCATCAAACCCCATAATTGAATAATCTTCTGGTATTTTCTTTCCAGACTCCAATATCGCTTTACTAGCCCCAATAACCATACTATCAGAAACAGCATAAACTGCTGTAAATTCTTCTTCTGATTCTAAAAGTTCTTTCATAAGTTTATATCCATTTTCCATAGTAAATGCATTTACTTCTTCTAAAGTGTATCTTATTAAATTTTTATTTATAGGTATATTTCTTTCTGCTAAAGCTCTTTTGTATCCTTCAATTCTTAAACCACTGATACTTGTATCCCATGGTTGGGCTGCTAAAATAGCAATTTTTTCATGGCCATAATCACATAGACAATCCACGGCTTTCTTACTTTCCTTTATATCATCTACTGATACAGATGAATATATATTTTTATCTACTCCATCAAATATAGATATTGTACTTAATACAAAAGGTACCGTTATCTGTTTCAATCGTTTCTCATCATGTGAAAAGCATCCTCCTAAAAAGATAATTCCCTTTAATTTTCTTTCTTTTATTAATTGCAGTGCAACCTCTAGTTCATCTTGATTTGAATCTACTCTATGTAATAAAAAAGTATATTTTTTGTTTTGTATTTCCTCTTCAAATACTTTTAACATTTTCTGAAAAAATGGATTTTCTATACCTTTTATTAAAACTGCTATGGTTTTTGTTTGTGTAAATTTTAGGTTTCTAGCTGTACTATTTGGGGTAAAGTTATTTTCCCTTATAACTTTCATAATTCTTTCTTTTGTTTCATCACTAATATCCGGATGGTTATTAATAGCTCTTGAGACAGTACTAACGCCGACACCACATTCTTTTGCTATATCCTTTATTGTGATAGTCTTCATATAAAAATTTCCTTTCCATACATATTCTCTTTTTTTAATCAATCATATGAGCTATTCAATTTATATTCTTCCATATATCTTAGTTAATCTTTTTATTTTATCTATTAATTCTTGGGAAAAACATCCTAATGTCATTCTCCACTTCCAGTTGTCCCCTAATGTTGATGGTGTATTTATTCTAGCTGATTCATCAAGTCCCAAGAAATCTTGAACTGGTATTACACATGTATCTGCAACACTTCTCATTGCTATACATATAAGATCCCAACTTATATTTTCTTCGTCTGAATCATCACTATTAATATAATCCATACACATTTTTTTATCTAAATCATCTATTTCTTTGTACCAACCTCTAACTGTGCTATTATCATGTGTTCCTGTATAAACAACACAATTTTTATTATAGTTATGAGGTAAATAATCACTTTCTTCTCTCGAATCAAAAGCAAACTGTAATATTTTCATTCCTGGATAATCTGTATCTTTAAGAAGTTTCTTAACCGATTCAGTTAGAAATCCTAAATCTTCCGCTATTATATCTACATTGCCTAATTCTTTTTTCAATTGCTCGAATAATTCTATTCCAGGACCTTTTTCCCATGTTCCATTTACAGCTGTTTTACTTTTATAAGGTATTGAAAAATATTCATCAAATCCTCTAAAATGATCGATTCTAACGATATCATATAAATTATAACAATATTTTATCCTTTTTATCCACCATTTGTAATTAGTATATTTGTGATATTCCCAATCATATAACGGATTCCCCCATAATTGTCCATCCTCTGAGAAAGAATCTGGTGGACAACCTGCAACAGCTATAGGATTTAAATCTTTATCCAATTGGAATAATTCTGGATTTGACCATGTATCAGCACTATCTAGTGCAACGTATATTGGTATATCCCCGATTATAGATATTCCCTTTTTATTAGCATAAACTTTTAATTTATTCCATTGACTAGAAAATAAGTATTGAGTATATTTATAAAATGTAATTTCTTCATTTAATTTTTTACTATATTTCGATAAAGTTTTTTTGTCTCTCAGCTTTAAATTTTCATCCCATTCTAACCATGAAATTCCGCCTAAAGAATCCTTTATTGCCATATATAGTGCATAATCTTCTAGCCACCATTTATTATATTTGCAATAAGCTATAAATTTTTTATCTTCATTTATTTTGCTTCTTTTATAAGCTTTTTTTAATATTTTAAATCTAGATAAGTATATTTTTTCATAGTCAATATACTCTACATCATCTCCCCAATCATAACTATCACATTCATCTTCTGATAGGAGACCTTCTTCTATTAATTCACATAAATCTATGAAATATGGATTACCTGCAAAAGTTGAAAATGACTGATATGGAGAATCACCATATCCCGTAGGCCCCAGAGGTAATATCTGCCATATTTTTTGACCTGCCTCTTCTAAAATATCTACAAATTCATATGCTTCTTTTGAAAAACTCCCTATGCCATATTTTGAAGGCAAACTGGATATAGGTAATAAAAATCCATTTCTTCTCATTGTGATCCCCCTTTAAGTCTATTTTTCTATCCTTTAACAGCTCCTGCAACAACACCTTCTATAATATGTTTTTGACAAATTAAATAGAATATTATAATTGGTATAATTGCTAAAACTAACATAGCCATCATAGCTCCCATATCCCTATTTCCATTTGAACCAACTAACATTTGTATTACAACTGGAATAGTTTTATATTTTGTTGATAATCCTATAACCAAATATGGTAATAGATAGTCATTCCATATCCACATTGCATTTAATATTGCTACTGTAATTGCTGTAGGTTTTAATATTGGTAATACTATGTGGAAATAAGTTTGAAGAGGATTACAGCCATCTATCATAGCTGCTTCTTCTATTTCTAATGGTATTGATTTTATAAAACCACTAAACATAAATATTGATAATCCACAACCGAAACCTAAGTATAGTATTATCATTCCCACTGGATTTGCTAAATGTAATATATCAGCTAGTTTTACCATAGGGAACATAACCATTTGGAAAGGTACTATCATTGAAAATACAAATAAGTAATATAATACACTTGTGAATTTAGATTTTACTCTTGTTATGTAATAAGCTGTCATTGATGTAAAAAATAATATTACTGCAACTGAGCCTATTGTTATAAAGAATGACCAACCTATAGCACTTAAAAATCCTGTCTTTTCTAGTCCATTTATATAATTGCTAAGTCCTACAAAAGTTTGGCTTGTTGGTAGAGCAAATGGGTTGTCACTAATAAAGAATTTTCCTTTAAATGAGTTTATAACTATAAATAAAATCGGTGCTAAGAATACAACTACTAATGCACAAAGTATTAAGAATATCACAGTATTACCAACATTCTTCTTTGTTTTTGGCTTAGTTTCTTTAGTACTTTTTTTAGATACTGTCGCTTGCATTATTGTTCTACCTCCTTATTTCTAGTGTAATATAATTGAGCAAGTGCAATACAAGCTACTATAACAAAGAACATAACTGCTTTTGCTTGACCAACACCTTCAAATCCAACTCTTCCATAGAATGAGTTAACTATATTTAAAGCTAGCATTTCTGTATTATGCATTGGTGCCCCATTTGTTAATGCTAAGTTTTGATCAAATAATTTGAAACTGTTTGATAAGGTCAAGAACAGACAGATTGTTATTGATGGCATTACCATTGGTATTGTTACATTTTTTAATGTTTGCCATTTATTCGCACCATCTATTTTTGCTGCTTCAATTAATTCTGTAGGTACGTTTTGAAGACCTGCTATGTATATAATCATCATGTATCCTATCATTTGCCAATTCATAAGGATAATTAATCCGATAAATCCATATTTCGCATCAGCTACTAATGTTGTTCCGTATCTTGCCAAAAAAGCATTTATCATTGTTTGCCATGTATAACCTAAAACTATACCACCGATTAAGTTTGGCATAAAAAATACTGTACGGAAGAAGTTTGTTCCTTTTAACTTTTTAGTTAAAAAGTAAGCTAATACGAATGCAATTACATTTACTGTTACTATAGAAATTACAGTAAACAATGCTGTAAAACTAAATGAATATAAGAAATTTTGACCTGCTGCAAATGCAGTTTTATAATTTTCAAACCCTGTAAATGTGGCATTTGTTATAGTTGTGAAATCACAAAATGATAAATAAAGTCCAATCACGAAAGGCAATATAAAAGCAATTGCAAATGCTATAAGAGTTGGTAATACAAATACAGGCCAGTATTTTTTTAATGTCTTTTGCATGTTACACCTCCTGATGTTCTATTACTTAAACAATAAGCCATAAATAATATGTATACCTAATTTGCAATTTAGAATGTTTTAGTCATTCTCCACGGTATTCGTTATTTATGGCTTATCTGTATGCTAAATTACTAAATTAATTTTTAATTTAATTATTTTGTTAATTCTTTTTCACTTGCCCATTCATCAACAACTAGTTTTTTAACATCATCCCATGTTTTATTTCCGTTGCAGTATTCAAGTAAAGCTGCACCGAAATCATCTTTAAATTGTTGACTTGGGAATGTTGTGAAGTTCCAATCTATGTTGTAGTAGTTGTCATCTTTCATATATTTTATAACTTCTTTAGCTAAAGGATCTTGTGGCGCCTCTTTATCAGAGAAAGTATCAAATGGAGCTATGAATCCTAATTCATTAGTAACATAATCTTTACCTTTATCAGAAGTAAATAACCAGTTTATAAAGTCTTGAGTTGCTTTTTGATCAGCTTCTGAAGCTTCTTTGTTTATACAGAAGTAATTTTCAGTACCTATGCAAAGACCTTGTTTTTCTTCACCTTTAACACCTGTGTATATAGGTAAGAATTTAACATCATCTTCTTTAACTGTATTTCCGCTAACATCTGCTATTTGACTCCATCCCCAGTTACCATTTTGGACCATAGCGCATTGTCCTAAAGCAAATTCAGACATTGAATCTGTAACTGTTTTGCTTCCTAATAATTTAGGTTCACAAGTTGAATTATTTATGTATAAATCAAATATGTTTTTGTAGTTATCTGAATATTTAAAGCTTATTTTATCTTCATCTTTTACATTATTGTCTTTATATTCATAGTATATAGGAAGGTTAGCTAAATGAGTTTGCCATCTCCAATCTTCCCCTGGAGTTAATGATGTAGAAGCAAATACACCTTTTATTCCTAATTCATCTTTTTTAGATTGCATATCTTCTGCAACTTCTTTTAATTTAGCAAAGCTATTTATTTCATCTATAGATTTTACTTTAGCACCATCTAGTTTGAAATATTTATCCATTATTGATTGGTTGTATATTATTCCGTAACCTTCTTCAACATAAGGTATACCATATACTTTATCGTCATCCCCTTTAATTGCTAAATCTTGATTTAATAGATGTTTGTTTAATTCAGTGTCAGTTAAATCAGCACAATAATCTTTCCAAGATTGATATCCTATCGGTCCATTTATTTGGAACAATGTAGGTGCATCTGATTTAGTTATTTCTGATTTTAGAGTTTGCTCGTATTTACCACTAGCAGCAGTAACAACTTTAACTTCTACCCCTGTTTCATCAGTATATTTTTTAGCAATTTCTTTCCATTGTTCTTCTTGTTCTGGTTTGAAACTTAAGTAATAAACTTTTCCTTTTTCAGATGAATCTGAACCACCACTAGAATTGTTAGAATTGCTGCAACCAGCAAGCATACCTACTGATAATACTGTGGCTAAAGCAACTGATAAAAATTTTTTAACCTTCATATCTTTCTCCCCCTGATTTTTAAAATATAAATTAGTAACGTTACCGAAAACGTTTCCGAAATTGGATAACGTTTTTCTAATTAATAAAATAGTAGCACCTAATATTTCAAAATGCAACAATTATTTGGTTAATATTGTAAATTATTTTACAGTTATACAAAATGAAAATTCTCCATATCAACATGCCCTAATAACTATTATCTAATTAAAATTGTCAATATAGAGAATTTTAATTAATCATTTTAAATTATTGTAATTTCCAGATATCACGGTTATATTCTTCTATTGTTCTATCTGAAGAAAAATATCCAGCTTTACTTATATTAATTAGCATTTTCTTTGCCCAATTTTGTCTATCTTCATATTCCTTAAATGCTTCCTCTTTTGTTTTTGTATAATCCTCAAGATCTAATAATGCCATAAACCAGTCTTTTTTCACAATCTCTTTAAATAGTCTAATTAAATTTTCAGGATTACCTATACTCATCAATTCCTTACTAATTATAAAATCTACTACTTCTTTTATCTTAGGATTTCTAGCATATATATCTACTGATTCATAATCTTCACTTTCATAGTGTTTAATTACTGTTTCGCTGTCTTTACCAAATATAAATATATTATCATCTCCAACTAATTGATGAATCTCTACATTTGCTCCATCCTCAGTTCCTAATGTAAGTGCCCCATTTAACATGAATTTCATATTTCCTGTTCCACTTGCTTCTTTAGAAGCTAATGATATTTGCTCAGATATATCACATGCAGGTATTAGTTTCTCAGCATATGTAACGTTATAGTTTTCTACCATTACAACTTTTAAGTATTTATTTACTTCATCATCATTGTTTATAAGTTGTTGTAAGCATAATATCAAGTGTATTATGTCTTTTGCGATAGTATATGCTGGTGCTGCCTTAGCTCCAAATATTACTGTAATTGGAGTTGATGGTATATTTCCTTTTTTAATTTCAAGATATTTGTGAATTACATATAACGCATTCATTTGTTGTCTTTTATATTCATGTAGTCTTTTTATTTGTATATCAAATATTGAATTCTCATCTATTTCTATACCTTGATGTTGTTTTATATAATTTTTTAATGCTAATTTGTTATTTGTTTTTATATCTAATAATTTTTGAAGTACACCTTCATCGTTTACATACTCTTGTAATTTTTCAAGCTCTATTGCATCTTTTTTAAATCCATCACCAATTAGATCTTCTATTAAATCTGTTAATTCATGATTACAATGCATTAACCATCTTCTAAATGTTATTCCATTCGTTTTGTTATTAAATTTTTCTGGATATATTTCATAGAAATTATTTAATTCATTTTTTTCTAATATTTCTGTGTGAAGTGATGCAACTCCATTAACACTAAAAGTATAATGTATATCGATATGAGCCATATGTACTCTGTTATCCTCATCAATTATATATAAGCTCTCATCATCATATTTTTCTCTTACTCTTTTGTCCAATTCTTTTATTATATCGATTAAATTTGGCACCACTTTTTCTAAATAATCCATAGGCCATTTTTCTAATGCTTCAGCTAATATTGTATGATTTGTATATGCACAAGTTTTTGATACTATTTCTATAGCATCATCCATAGAAATTCCTTTTTCAATTAATAAACGTATAAGTTCAGGTATAACCATTGTTGGATGCGTATCATTTATTTGTATTACTGCATAATCATTTAAATCATATAAATTACTTCCCTTAGCTTGGCATTCTTCTAATATTAATCTTGCACCATTGCTTACCATAAAATATTGTTGATATATACGAAGTAGTTTTCCATCTTCATCGCTATCATCTGGATATAAGAATAAAGTCAGATTTTTAGCCACATCTTCTTTGTTGAAAGTTATACTCCCATTATCAACTATACTTTCATCAATGCTTTCCACATCAAATAGATGTAGTTTGTTAACTCTGTTGTTATATCCAATAACATTTATATCATATAATCTAGATTTTAATTTTATACCTCCGCATTCTATATCATATGTTATATCAGTTTTATTAAGCCAACTATTTTTTTCTATCCATTCATTTTTTTGTTCTGATTGTAAGTTATTTTTGAAAACTTGTTTAAATAATCCAAAATGATAATTTAAGCCTATTCCATCTCCATTAAGTCCTAAAGTTGCTATCGAATCTAAGAAACAAGCAGCTAACCTTCCTAATCCCCCATTTCCTAGTGATGGTTCTGGCTCAACTTCTTCCACTTCTGATAGACTTTTTCCATTTTCATTTAATATAGATTTGATTTCATTATAAATTCCTAAGTTAATAAGATTATTTGATAATAACTTACCAATTAAAAACTCTGCTGATATATAATAAACTTTCTTTTTACTATTATTTTGATTACTTTCTTTCTTAGAAGCAAGTTCATTTACCAAACTTAATAATCCAAAATAAATTTCTTGATTTGTACAGCTTTTAATCTCTTTTCCACAGTTATTTTCTAATAAATTAGATAAGTTCATTAAAGTTATCCCCCTTATTCCACTCGAAAACGTTTTCGGTAACGTTTCCGAAAGTTGTACTAGTTATATATTTGCTAAGATAAGTATAGTTTATATCTGTTTCTTTTACAACAATATTTTTCCATAATTTGTGAATATTTTTGTGGATTATGTTAATATCTCATCTATTAAAGATTTAATAACTGTGCTTTTTTCACTATTTATATTAAATTCTTTATAATATAAACAAGAATTTATCTGTTAATTATTTAATAAGAATAAGTAGATATAGTCTAATTATTTATGTTATTTATATATAATAAATTAGATTTATCCACAATATTTATTTTAATAATATTATTTATATGTATGTTATTAACTAATTTTATCAACAACATGGGGATTTAAAAATATTTTTAAGATATATTTTTTAGGGTTCTAGTATCGTAATTATAGTAATGATTTATATAACTAAAGGTGTGAATATGTTTCTTATTATTATTTTTGCACATAAAAAAAGATTACGTGGCTACGTCTTACTCTCCCAGGCGGTTGCCCACCAAGTACCATCAGCGCTCAGGAGCTTAACTTCTGTGTTCGGAATGGGAACAGGTGTATCCTCCTTGCTATAATAACCACATAATCTTACATATAAGCATTATATTCTTATATAAGGTATTAATACCTTTTTAAAATTTAATACTTTCAAAACTGAAAACATTTAATGAATGATATTCATTTGGTCAAGTCCTCGATCTATTAGTATCAGTAAGCTAAATACATTACTGCACTTACACCTCTGACCTATCAACCAGGTAGTCTTCCTGGGATCTTAACCTTGCGGTGGGAAATCTTATCTTGAAGTGGGCTTCGCGCTTAGATGCTTTCAGCGCTTATCCTTTCCGTACTTAGCTACCCAGCCATGCCCTTGGCAGAACAACTGGTACACCAGCGGTACGTCCATCCCGGTCCTCTCGTACTAAGGACAGGTCTCCTCAAATTTCCTACGCCTGCGACGGATAGGGACCGAACTGTCTCACGACGTTCTGAACCCAGCTCGCGTACCACTTTAATGGGCGAACAGCCCAACCCTTGGGACCTACTACAGCCCCAGGATGTGATGAGCCGACATCGAGGTGCCAAACCTCCCCGTCGATGTGGACTCTTGGGGGAGATCAGCCTGTTATCCCCAGGGTAGCTTTTATCCGTTGAGCGATGGCCCTTCCATGCGGAACCACCGGATCACTAAGTCCGACTTTCGTCCTTGCTCGACCTGTATGTCTTGCAATCAAGCTCTCTTTTGCCTTTACACTCTTCGTACGATTTCCGACCGTACTGAGAGAACCTTTGAGCGCCTCCGTTACTTTTTGGGAGGCGACCGCCCCAGTCAAACTGTCCACCTGACAGTGTCCCAAGACCAGATTCATGGCCTCTGGTTAGAATCCCAGTACTACAAGGGTGGTATCCCAAGGATGACTCCACACAGACTGACGTCCATGCTTCATAGTCTCCCACCTATCCTGTACATGTAGCACCGAGACTCAATGTCAAGCTACAGTAAAGCTCCATGGGGTCTTTCCGTCCTGTCGCAGGTAACCGGCATCTTCACCGGTATTACAATTTCACCGAGTCTGTTGTTGAGACAGTGCCCAAATCGTTACGCCTTTCGTGCGGGTCGGAACTTACCCGACAAGGAATTTCGCTACCTTAGGACCGTTATAGTTACGGCCGCCGTTTACTGGGGCTTAAGTTCACTGCTTCGATTGCTCTAACAGATCCCCTTAACCTTCCAGCACCGGGCAGGCGTCAGCTCCTATACATCGTCTTGCGACTTAGCAGAAACCTATGTTTTTGGTAAACAGTCGCTTGGGCCTATTCTCTGCGGCCTTCTTTCGAAGGCACCCCTTCTCCCGAAGTTACGGGGTCATTTTGCCGAGTTCCTTAACAACAGTTCTCTCGCTGGCCTTAGGATACTCTCCTCACCCACCTGTGTCGGTTTGCGGTACAGGCACCTTTAACCTCGATAGAGACTTTTCTCGACAGTGTGAAATCAGCTACTTCGCTACTAAATTTCGCTCCGCATCGTACCCCAGCATTATTCCGACGGATTTGCCTATCGGAACTGCCTCAATACTTGCCCGCACATAACCAACAGTGCGGTTAGCTTATCCTACTGTGTCATCCCATTTCTCAAACGGTTATTGGTGGTACAGGAATATCAACCTGTTGTCCATCACCTACGCCTTTCGGCCTCGGCTTAGGTCCTGACTAACCCAGGGCGGACGAACCTTCCCCTGGAAACCTTGGGTTTACGGCCTGTGGGATTCTCACCCACATCTCGCTACTCATGCCAACATTCTCACTTCTATGCAGTCCACATGTCCTTACGGTCATGCTTCAAGCCACATAGAAAGCTCCCCTACCCATCATAATGATGCCGTAGCTTCGGTAGTAAGTTTTAGCCCCGGAAATTTTCGGCGCAGAATCACTCGACCAGTGAGCTATTACGCACTCTTTAAATGAGTGGCTGCTTCTAAGCCAACATCCTGGTTGTCTGTGCAATTCCACATCCTTTACCACTTAACTTACATTTAGGGACCTTAGCTGACGATCTGGGCTGTTGCCCTCTTGACTATGAATCTTATCACCCATAGTCTGACTCCCAAGCAAAAGAATACGGCATTCGGAGTTTGATAGTCTTCGGTAAGTGCAATACCCCCTAGGACATTCAGTGCTCTACCTCCGTTTCTCTAAGCTTGAGGCTAGCCCTAAAGCTATTTCGGGGAGAACCAGCTATCTCCAGGCTCGATTGGAATTTCACCGCTATCCACAAGTCATCCCCGCACTTTTCAACGTACGTGGGTTCGGTCCTCCACGAAATTTTACTTTCGCTTCAACCTGCTCATGGATAGGTCGCCTGGTTTCGGGTCTACGTCGGGTAACTGGACGCCCATTTAAGACTCGCTTTCGCTACGGCTCCACACCTTAAGTGCTTAACCTTGCTACACAACGTAACTCGTTGGCCCGTTCTACAAAAAGTACGCAGTCACACAAATAATGTGCTCCTACAGCTTGTAAGTGCAGGGTTTCAGGTTCTCTTTCACTCCCCTCCCGGGGTTCTTTTCACCTTTCCCTCACGGTACTATACGCTATCGGTCACTAGGTAGTATTTAGGCTTGGAGGATGGTCCCTCCTGCTTCCCACAGGGTTTCACGTGTCCCGTGGTACTCTGGATCATATCTAAAGTCTTCTCGTTTAAAATACTGGGCTGTTACCATCTGTGGCGGAGCTTTCCAACTCTCTTCTTCTACGATACCTCTTCGTTATGATATGTCCGCAACCCCAGCGAAGAAAACTTCACTGGTTTGGCCTGTTCCGCGTTCGCTCGCCGCTACTTACGGAATCGAATTTCTTTCTCTTCCTCCGGGTACTTAGATGTTTCAGTTCTCCGGGTTCCCCTCGCATGACTATGTATTCATCATACGATACTTAGACATTACTCTAAGTGAGTTTCCTCATTCGGAAATCTTCGGATCAAAGTTTACGTGCAACTCCCCGAAGCTTATCGCAGCTTATCACGTCCTTCATCGGCTCCTAGTGCCAAGGCATTCGCCCTGCACCCTTAATAACTTGACCAGTTATTAGAGTTCGGTATTGAGATAAATACCATTTTGATTTTTACGACTTATCTGTCATGATTTTTGAAACTTTTCTGTTCATATATAATGTCATATCACTAAATGTTATTCAGTTTTCAAAGTACTAAATGGTGGAGATGAGGAGGATCGAACTCCTGACCCCTTGCGTGCAAGGCAAGTGCTCTCCCAGCTGAGCTACACCCCCACATTCGTTGACTACTTTTCAACAACGAATTATATTATATCTTCTTTGTCGAACTTTGTCAATATTTAATTGAAAGTTTTTTAAGAACTCTCAAAATTAAACAGTAGGCAATTCTCCTTAGAAAGGAGGTGATCCAGCCGCACCTTCCGATACGGCTACCTTGTTACGACTTCACCCCAGTTATTGGTTTCACCTTCGACGACCGCTTCCAAAAGGTTAGCTAGCCGGCTTCGGGCGCCCCCAACTCCCATGGTGTGACGGGCGGTGTGTACAAGACCCGGGAACGCATTCACCGCAGCATTCTGATCTGCGATTACTAGTAACTCCAGCTTCATGTAGGCGAGTTTCAGCCTACAATCCGAACTGAGAATGGCTTTAAGGGATTAGCTTGGCCTCACGACTTCGCTGCCCTCTGTACCACCCATTGTAGCACGTGTGTAGCCCTAAGCATAAGGGGCATGATGATTTGACGTCATCCCCACCTTCCTCCAGGTTATCCCTGGCAGTCCCTCTAGAGTGCCCAACTTAATGATGGCAACTAAAGGCAAGGGTTGCGCTCGTTGCGGGACTTAACCCAACATCTCACGACACGAGCTGACGACAACCATGCACCACCTGTCACTTCTGTCCCCGAAGGGAAAGATGCGATTAGGCATCGGTCAAAAGGATGTCAAGCTTAGGTAAGGTTCTTCGCGTTGCTTCGAATTAAACCACATGCTCCGCTACTTGTGCGGGTCCCCGTCAATTCCTTTGAGTTTCACTCTTGCGAGCGTACTCCCCAGGCGGAGTACTTAATGCGTTAGCTGCGCCACCGAAGGGGGTAACCTCCGACAGCTAGTACTCATCGTTTACGGCGTGGACTACCAGGGTATCTAATCCTGTTTGCTCCCCACGCTTTCGTGCCTCAGCGTCAGTTACAGTCCAGAGAGCCGCCTTCGCTACTGGTGTTCCTCCTAATATCTACGCATTTCACCGCTACACTAGGAATTCCACTCTCCTCTCCTGCACTCAAGTCCTCCAGTTTCAAGAGCTTACTACGGTTGAGCCGTAGCCTTTCACTCCTGACTTAAAAGACCGCCTACGCACCCTTTACGCCCAGTAAATCCGGATAACGCTAGCCCCCTACGTATTACCGCGGCTGCTGGCACGTAGTTAGCCGGGGCTTCCTCCTCAAGTACCGTCATTATCTTCCTTGAGGACAGAGCTTTACGACCCGAAGGCCTTCATCGCTCACGCGGCGTTGCTGCATCAGGCTTTCGCCCATTGTGCAATATTCCCCACTGCTGCCTCCCGTAGGAGTTTGGACCGTGTCTCAGTTCCAATGTGGCCGATCACCCTCTCAGGTCGGCTACTGATCGTCGCCTTGGTGAGCCGTTACCTCACCAACTAGCTAATCAGACGCGGGTCCATCCTGTACCGCCGGAGCTTTGATAAGAAAAACATGCGAATTTCTTATGTTATCCCGTATTAGCATACCTTTCGGTATGTTATCCGTGTGTACAGGGCAGGTTACCCACGCGTTACTCACCCGTCCGCCGCTCTCTTCCGAAGAAGATCGCTCGACTTGCATGTGTTAGGCACGCCGCCAGCGTTCATCCTGAGCCAGGATCAAACTCTCAAATAAAAGTTTACTTCTTAATGAAGTTTCCCGCTCAGACTAATCATTATCTGAATATCTGGCTTGGTTTGTTGTTGGTTTTAATTCGTGTGAATTAAAGTTTATAATTAACCTACTGTTTAATTTTCAAAGTTCTTAAATATTTTTGTGGTGGACCATCAGGGACTCGAACCCCGGACCTACCGGTTATGAGCCGGGCGCTCTAACCAACTGAGCTAATGGTCCACTAAAATATGGTGCCGAAGACCGGAATCGAACCGGTACGGGAGTATAAGTCCCGCAGGATTTTAAGTCCTGTGCGTCTGCCAGTTCCGCCACTTCGGCATGCACCACCTAGCTATGTCCTACTCTCCCAGGCGGTTGCCCACCAAGTACCATCGGCGCTAAAGAGCTTAACTTCTGTGTTCGGAATGGGAACAGGTGTATCCTCCTCGCTATAATAACTAGATTATTTTCAACAATGTATTAATATTAACATAATTTATTTTTTATGTCAATATTTTTTTATATATGTTAAGTATTTTTTATTAATACTTTCAAAATTGCTAACATTTAATGAATGATATTCATTTGGTCAAGTCCTCGATCTATTAGTATCAGTAAGCTAAATACATTACTGCACTTACACCTCTGACCTATCAACCAGGTAGTCTTCCTGGGATCTTAACCTTGCGGTGGGAAATCTTATCTTGAAGTGGGCTTCGCGCTTAGATGCTTTCAGCGCTTATCCTTTCCGTACTTAGCTACCCAGCCATGCCCTTGGCAGAACAACTGGTACACCAGCGGTACGTCCATCCCGGTCCTCTCGTACTAAGGACAGGTCTCCTCAAATTTCCTACGCCTGCGACGGATAGGGACCGAACTGTCTCACGACGTTCTGAACCCAGCTCGCGTACCACTTTAATGGGCGAACAGCCCAACCCTTGGGACCTACTACAGCCCCAGGATGTGATGAGCCGACATCGAGGTGCCAAACCTCCCCGTCGATGTGGACTCTTGGGGGAGATCAGCCTGTTATCCCCAGGGTAGCTTTTATCCGTTGAGCGATGGCCCTTCCATGCGGAACCACCGGATCACTAAGTCCGACTTTCGTCCTTGCTCGACCTGTATGTCTTGCAATCAAGCTCTCTTTTGCCTTTACACTCTTCGTACGATTTCCGACCGTACTGAGAGAACCTTTGAGCGCCTCCGTTACTTTTTGGGAGGCGACCGCCCCAGTCAAACTGTCCACCTGACAGTGTCCCAAGACCAGATTCATGGCCTCTGGTTAGAATCCCAGTACTACAAGGGTGGTATCCCAAGGATGACTCCACACAGACTGACGTCCATGCTTCATAGTCTCCCACCTATCCTGTACATGTAGCACCGAGACTCAATGTCAAGCTACAGTAAAGCTCCATGGGGTCTTTCCGTCCTGTCGCAGGTAACCGGCATCTTCACCGGTATTACAATTTCACCGAGTCTGTTGTTGAGACAGTGCCCAAATCGTTACGCCTTTCGTGCGGGTCGGAACTTACCCGACAAGGAATTTCGCTACCTTAGGACCGTTATAGTTACGGCCGCCGTTTACTGGGGCTTAAGTTCACTGCTTCGATTGCTCTAACAGATCCCCTTAACCTTCCAGCACCGGGCAGGCGTCAGCTCCTATACATCGTCTTGCGACTTAGCAGAAACCTATGTTTTTGGTAAACAGTCGCTTGGGCCTATTCTCTGCGGCCTTCTTTCGAAGGCACCCCTTCTCCCGAAGTTACGGGGTCATTTTGCCGAGTTCCTTAACAACAGTTCTCTCGCTGGCCTTAGGATACTCTCCTCACCCACCTGTGTCGGTTTGCGGTACAGGCACCTTTAACCTCGATAGAGACTTTTCTCGACAGTGTGAAATCAGCTACTTCGCTACTAAATTTCGCTCCGCATCGTACCCCAGCATTATTCCGACGGATTTGCCTATCGGAACTGCCTCAATACTTGCCCGCACATAACCAACAGTGCGGTTAGCTTATCCTACTGTGTCATCCCATTTCTCAAACGGTTATTGGTGGTACAGGAATATCAACCTGTTGTCCATCACCTACGCCTTTCGGCCTCGGCTTAGGTCCTGACTAACCCAGGGCGGACGAACCTTCCCCTGGAAACCTTGGGTTTACGGCCTGTGGGATTCTCACCCACATCTCGCTACTCATGCCAACATTCTCACTTCTATGCAGTCCACATGTCCTTACGGTCATGCTTCAAGCCACATAGAAAGCTCCCCTACCCATCATAATGATGCCGTAGCTTCGGTAGTAAGTTTTAGCCCCGGAAATTTTCGGCGCAGAATCACTCGACCAGTGAGCTATTACGCACTCTTTAAATGAGTGGCTGCTTCTAAGCCAACATCCTGGTTGTCTGTGCAATTCCACATCCTTTACCACTTAACTTACATTTAGGGACCTTAGCTGACGATCTGGGCTGTTGCCCTCTTGACTATGAATCTTATCACCCATAGTCTGACTCCCAAGCAAAAGAATACGGCATTCGGAGTTTGATAGTCTTCGGTAAGTGCAATACCCCCTAGGACATTCAGTGCTCTACCTCCGTTTCTCTAAGCTTGAGGCTAGCCCTAAAGCTATTTCGGGGAGAACCAGCTATCTCCAGGCTCGATTGGAATTTCACCGCTATCCACAAGTCATCCCCGCACTTTTCAACGTACGTGGGTTCGGTCCTCCACGAAATTTTACTTTCGCTTCAACCTGCTCATGGATAGGTCGCCTGGTTTCGGGTCTACGTCGGGTAACTGGACGCCCATTTAAGACTCGCTTTCGCTACGGCTCCACACCTTAAGTGCTTAACCTTGCTACACAACGTAACTCGTTGGCCCGTTCTACAAAAAGTACGCAGTCACACAAATAATGTGCTCCTACAGCTTGTAAGTGCAGGGTTTCAGGTTCTCTTTCACTCCCCTCCCGGGGTTCTTTTCACCTTTCCCTCACGGTACTATACGCTATCGGTCACTAGGTAGTATTTAGGCTTGGAGGATGGTCCCTCCTGCTTCCCACAGGGTTTCACGTGTCCCGTGGTACTCTGGATCATATCTAAAGTCTTCTCGTTTAAAATACTGGGCTGTTACCATCTGTGGCGGAGCTTTCCAACTCTCTTCTTCTACGATACCTCTTCGTTATGATATGTCCGCAACCCCAGCGAAGAAAACTTCACTGGTTTGGCCTGTTCCGCGTTCGCTCGCCGCTACTTACGGAATCGAATTTCTTTCTCTTCCTCCGGGTACTTAGATGTTTCAGTTCTCCGGGTTCCCCTCGCATGACTATGTATTCATCATACGATACTTAGACATTACTCTAAGTGAGTTTCCTCATTCGGAAATCTTCGGATCAAAGTTTACGTGCAACTCCCCGAAGCTTATCGCAGCTTATCACGTCCTTCATCGGCTCCTAGTGCCAAGGCATTCGCCCTGCACCCTTAATAACTTGACCAGTTATTAGAGTTCGGTATTGAGATAAATACCATTTTGATTTTTACGACTTATCTGTCATGATTTTTGAAACTTTTCTGTTCATATATAATGTCATATCACTAAATGTTATGCAATTTTCAAAGTACTAATTTTGAGGAATGAACCCTCAAAATTAAACAGTAGGCAATTCTCCTTAGAAAGGAGGTGATCCAGCCGCACCTTCCGATACGGCTACCTTGTTACGACTTCACCCCAGTTATTGGTTTCACCTTCGACGACCGCTTCCAAAAGGTTAGCTAGCCGGCTTCGGGCGCCCCCAACTCCCATGGTGTGACGGGCGGTGTGTACAAGACCCGGGAACGCATTCACCGCAGCATTCTGATCTGCGATTACTAGTAACTCCAGCTTCATGTAGGCGAGTTTCAGCCTACAATCCGAACTGAGAATGGCTTTAAGGGATTAGCTTGGCCTCACGACTTCGCTGCCCTCTGTACCACCCATTGTAGCACGTGTGTAGCCCTAAGCATAAGGGGCATGATGATTTGACGTCATCCCCACCTTCCTCCAGGTTATCCCTGGCAGTCCCTCTAGAGTGCCCAACTTAATGATGGCAACTAAAGGCAAGGGTTGCGCTCGTTGCGGGACTTAACCCAACATCTCACGACACGAGCTGACGACAACCATGCACCACCTGTCACTTCTGTCCCCGAAGGGAAAGATGCGATTAGGCATCGGTCAAAAGGATGTCAAGCTTAGGTAAGGTTCTTCGCGTTGCTTCGAATTAAACCACATGCTCCGCTACTTGTGCGGGTCCCCGTCAATTCCTTTGAGTTTCACTCTTGCGAGCGTACTCCCCAGGCGGAGTACTTAATGCGTTAGCTGCGCCACCGAAGGGGGTAACCTCCGACAGCTAGTACTCATCGTTTACGGCGTGGACTACCAGGGTATCTAATCCTGTTTGCTCCCCACGCTTTCGTGCCTCAGCGTCAGTTACAGTCCAGAGAGCCGCCTTCGCTACTGGTGTTCCTCCTAATATCTACGCATTTCACCGCTACACTAGGAATTCCACTCTCCTCTCCTGCACTCAAGTCCTCCAGTTTCAAGAGCTTACTACGGTTGAGCCGTAGCCTTTCACTCCTGACTTAAAAGACCGCCTACGCACCCTTTACGCCCAGTAAATCCGGATAACGCTAGCCCCCTACGTATTACCGCGGCTGCTGGCACGTAGTTAGCCGGGGCTTCCTCCTCAAGTACCGTCATTATCTTCCTTGAGGACAGAGCTTTACGACCCGAAGGCCTTCATCGCTCACGCGGCGTTGCTGCATCAGGCTTTCGCCCATTGTGCAATATTCCCCACTGCTGCCTCCCGTAGGAGTTTGGACCGTGTCTCAGTTCCAATGTGGCCGATCACCCTCTCAGGTCGGCTACTGATCGTCGCCTTGGTGAGCCGTTACCTCACCAACTAGCTAATCAGACGCGGGTCCATCCTGTACCGCCGGAGCTTTGATAAGAAAAACATGCGAATTTCTTATGTTATCCCGTATTAGCATACCTTTCGGTATGTTATCCGTGTGTACAGGGCAGGTTACCCACGCGTTACTCACCCGTCCGCCGCTCTTCTCCGAAGAGAATCGCTCGACTTGCATGTGTTAGGCACGCCGCCAGCGTTCATCCTGAGCCAGGATCAAACTCTCAAATAAAAGTTTACTTCTTAATGAAGTTTCCCGCTCAGACTAATCATTATCTGAATATCTGGCTTGGTTTGTTGTTGGTTTTAATTCGTGTGAATTAAAGTTTATAATTAACCTACTGTTTAATTTTCAAAGTTCATTTCTTTTGCTTCACTCACTTAACTTCTTTAATCTGTCTTGCTCGTTTCAGCTTTTTTAGTTTAACAAATTCTTTTTTATTTGTCAACTACTTTTTTAAGAATTTTTTTAACTTATTTTTAAAAACCATTTTAATAAACAAGTTATTAGATGTTGTTTTGAACTTCAAAACCAACCTCTTACTTCTCAGCGAGATTTCTTATCTCTCTGCCTCTCTCTCGAGGACAAGTAATACTATACCACCAGAAAATAAATCCGTCAACACTTTTTTTAATTATTTTGCAACTTTTTTCAACAGTTCGTCTGTAATCGTTGGAATAACTGTTTTTTTAGAGTAAACTTTTTTAGTTTTTATTATACTTTTGTAAAGTTTAATTGCATCTTTACACATATATGAAAAAACCTGAAATGATAAAAAACTCACACTTATAAGACATAACCAATTTAAAATTTGTAACATAATAACACCCTCCTTGTATAATATAGATGTAATATTAATAAAAAACTTTTTTTACTAATTAATAAAATATTATCAACTTTAATTAAATTTAAATAGTTTTATAATAGTTCTAAAAAAATATTCCTATTTCCTTTACAAAAATTTCTCCTAATTTTCACATATTAATGTATATTGATTTGTTTTATATCATTTTATAAATAAATTTTTTTATAATTAGATTGTTATTTTATATTTCTATGTTGTTTTTAATAATAAAATAGCCCTAAAATTTATAAATAAAATTCATAAATCTTAGAACTATTTTAATTAATGTCTTAATTCTCCTATTAAATAAGATAATATTAATGCTACTGTATTAACAAGAACAATACTTGCCCCTGTTGGTATTGAATATAAGTATGATAATATAATTCCTAAAAGGAAACATACTACTGATACTATTGCTGAACAAATTATAACACTTTTAAATGTTTTAAAATTCCTCATTGATATTAAAGCTGGGAATATTATTAAACTTGATATAAGCATTGTACCCATTATTCTCATACCAACTACTATTGTTATTGCTGTTAAAACGGCGATTATCATATTATATACATCTGCCTTTGTACCTGTCGCTTTTGCAAATGATTCGTCAAATGTAACTGCAAATATTTTATTATAGAAAAATACAAATAATATTATAACTACTACAGATAAAGCTATACTCATATATACGTCTGATTCTGACATTGCTAGTATACTACCGAACATATAACTATATACATCTGTATTCATCCCTTTTGTTAATGCTGTTACAACAACCCCAATAGCAATTGATACTGTTGATATCAATGCTATTGCAGAGTCACCTTTTATTTTGCTATTTTCACTCAATCTAAGTAATATAATCGCTGCTACTGTAACTATAGGAGTAGATATGTATAATGGGGCTACATTCATCGCTACTGCTATTGTAAGAGCTGCGAAAGCTACATGTGATAGTCCATCCCCTATCATCGAATATCTTTTTAATACTAAACTTACACCTAATAAAGCCGAGCATAAAGCGACTAATCCGCCTACTATCATTGCCCTAACTATAAATGTGTATGACATCATATCGCTTAATACACTAATCAATTTCGGCACCTCCTATAAATTTTTTACCTACTTCACTTTTCGCATAATCTTCTGTATTTCCAAAGAATTTAATATTTTTCTTTAAGTGGAGTATCTTACTTGCATTGTTAATCGCAAAATTTATATCATGAGATACCATTATAATTGTTATCCCTTTTTTATTTATTTCTTTTATTAAATTATACATTTCACGAGTTACTGTTGGATCTAGTCCAGTTATAGGTTCATCAAGTATAATTATCTTTTTTGTTGCACAAAGTGCTCTAGCTAATAATACCCTTTGTTGTTGACCTCCTGATAACTCTCTAAATGATTTCTTTTTTATATTTTCTATGCCAAGCGATTTAATCATTTCATTGGCTAATTTTTTATCTTTATAAGAATAAAATGGATTCATCCCTCTTGAATTTAAACATCCAGATAATACAACCTCATACACTGATGCTGGAAAATCTTTTTGCGCCTGAGTTTGTTGTGGCAAATATCCTATTTCATTTTTATTTAAATTATCTCCAAATATAACTTCTCCTGTTTTGGCATTTTCAAGACCTAATATGGTTTTTACTAATGTACTCTTTCCTGAGCCATTTTCACCGACTATACATAAATAATCTCCAGCTTCTATAGAGAAAGAAATATCTTTTAATACTTCTTGACTTTCATATTTAACACTAACGTCTTTACATTCTATTTGAGTCATTTAAAATCTTCCTTCCTATCTTAGATTCTATTGTAATGCTGCTTTAAGTGTTTTTATGTTTTCTTTCATTATAGAAACATATGTCACACCTTTATCAAAATCTTGTTGACTTAAATTATGAGCAGAATTTAAA
Source organism: Intestinibacter bartlettii (assembly GCA_025148965.1). Lineage (GTDB taxonomy): Bacteria > Bacillota > Clostridia > Peptostreptococcales > Peptostreptococcaceae > Intestinibacter > Intestinibacter bartlettii. The sequence continues at coordinate 95,012 of CP102273.1, forward strand.
CACATAGTTTTTGTTCCCGTTTCATTTGCTAATGTATCTGCTACTTTCTGATTACTAAGCTCAACATATAATACTACTGGTATATTCTCTTTTCTTATAAAATTAACTAAATAAGAAACTGTCTCTGCTGATGGTTCCATTTCATCACTGCATCCTGGAAATGCTGCTTTATAATCAAGCCCATACTCTTCTACAAAATATTTGAATGGGAATCTATCACCAAATACTAAAGTTTTTCTTTTTGCATGTTTTACTATATCTCTAATTTGTGAATCTATATCTTTTATTTCAGATATATATTTTTCCGCATTATTATCAAAAGTATCTGCATTTTTGCTATCAATTTTATCTAATTCTGCATTTATCTTTTTAACTATTTTTATAGCATTTAAAGGTGATGTCCATACATGCTCATCATATTCAATATCTGTAGAACTATGGTTATGGCCATCATGTTCATCTTCATCGTGGTCATGATTGTGTCCTTCTTCATTGTCATGGTCATGGTTATGTGCATCATCATGGTCGTGATTATGACTATGTGAATGAGTTTCTACTCCTTCAAGTCCAACTGTTTCATCTTCTTCTATTAAGTCTACACAGTCTTCTAATTTTAAAGTTTTTAGACTACTTGTATCGATAGAATCTAATATTCCTTCTACCCATTCATCATTTTCCCCACCTGTATATATAAATAAATCTGCATTTTGTATTTTTTGTATATCATCTGGTGTTGGCTCATATGAATGTGTTTCAACCCCTGGTTTTATAAGCATTTGTATATTTGCCTTATCACCAGCAACAGCTCTTGCAAAGTCATATTGAGGGAATGATGTTACTACAATTTTCATCTTATCATCCTCACTTACGACTACTTGTTTATTTTTTATTCCATATGCAAAAACCATTACAACTGCCGATATTATTATAATAATTAATGCAATAATTCCTACCTTTTTCTTAGTCATTCTTTCCTCCTAATTTTTTTAAACACTTTTTACATGTTCCATAAAATACAGTCTTTGAACTATCTATCTCAAATCCGTGATTATCACATAGGTGATTTTTCACAGTATTTAAGAAACTACAATCTAAATGATATAATTCACCACAAACTTTACATTTAAAATGGAAATGATTTTGACATTTTCCTTCTTCATCTATGTATTGGTAACATGCACAAATACCTTTTTCTATTGTATATTTACGGATAATACCCTTTTGCTCTAATTCATCAATATATCTATACGCTGTAGTCTTTCCAACTGGAGAGCCCATTTCTTTTGTATGGTCAATTATTTCATCAACAGTAACGTGTCTATTTTTATTTTTTATTAAGTAATTCAATATTACTTCCCTTTGTTTAGTTCTATATTTCCCTCTACTATTACTATTCATCTATATATCCCTTTCTTTCATTAAATCTATAATTAAAATTATTACTTAATATGTAGTTTTTTAATCAAATCTTTTTTAATTATAGGAACAATATATTCTAAAATTGAAACTGAGTTTCTATTTCATTTTCAGTTAACTATTATATACCTCTAATATTTGTATGTCAAATATTTATACATAATATAAATTAAAAAAATAAAAGGAGCTACCTAAATAAAGGCACTCCTTTTTATATATAAAAATATTAAATTCTATTGTTCTTCGTCTTCAGTATTTTTATGAGTTATTGGTTTCATAGTTGGGAATAGTATTACGTCTCTTATTGAAGCAGAGTTAGTAAGTAACATCATAACTCTATCTATACCTATTCCTAATCCACCTGTTGGAGGTAAACCAACTTCTAAAGCATTTATGAAATCTTCGTCCATATCACATGCTTCATCGTCACCTAATTCTTTCTTTCTTAATTGGTCCATAAATCTTTCTTTTTGATCAATTGGGTCATTAAGTTCAGAGAATGCATTAGCTAATTCCCATTTGTTTGCGAAAGCTTCGAATCTGTCAGTTTTTCTTGGATCTTCAGCATTTCTCTTAGCAAGCGGAGAAACTTCAACTGGATGATGAGTTATGAATGTTGGTTGGATTAATTTATCTTCACCAAACTCTTCGAAGAATGCATTTATAACTTCTCCTCTTCTCATTCCTGGAGTTATTTCTATTCCTTTTTCTCTAGCTACTGCTAAAGCTTCTTCATCAGTTTCTATTGTGTCGAAGTCTACACCAGAGTATTCTTTAACACATTCTATCATAGTCATTCTCTTCCATGGTGGTTTGAAGTCTATTTCAGTTCCTTGGAAGTTAACAACTGTACTTCCTGTAGCAACTTCTGCCATATGAGCTATAACATTTTCAGTTAATTCCATCATATCGTTGAAGTCAGCATATGCTTGGTACATTTCTATAGCAGTGTATTCTGGATTGTGGTTAACGTCCATACCTTCATTTCTGAACATTCTTCCCATTTCGTATACTTTATCGAATCCACCTACTATTAATCTTTTTAAGTATAATTCGTTAGCTATTCTTAAGTACATTGGTATATCTAATGTATTGTGATGAGTTATGAATGGTCTAGCATTTGCTCCACCAGCTATTGTATTTAATATTGGTGTTTCAACTTCTAAGAATCCTCTATCATCTAAGTAACTTCTTAATGCTTTTAAAGCTTTAGTTCTTGTTAAGAATGCTTGTTTTACTTCTGGATTAACTATTAAGTCAACGTATCTTTGTCTGTATCTTAAGTCTACGTCTTTTAATCCATGGTATTTTTCTGGTAGTACTTGTAATGATTTTGATAATAATACTACGCTAGTTGCTTTTACTGATATTTCTTCTTTTTTAGTTTTGAATACAGTACCTTCAACACCTATGATATCACCTATATCATATGTTTTGAAGACAGGATATTCTTCTTCACCTATAGCATCTTTTCTAACGTAACATTGTATTCTACCTTCAGAATCTTGTATATCTATAAATCCAGCTTTACCTTGGATTCTTTTGCTCATTATACGACCTGCTATTTTAACATTTTCGCCTTCTTTAGCTTCAAAATTATCTTTTATGTGCATAGAATGATCAGTTACATCATATTTTGTTTGCTCGAATGGGTTTCTTCCCATATCTATAAGGTTTTGTAATTTTTCTCTTCTAACTTTTAAAACTTCACTAAGTTCTTCATGTGTTTCTACATTTTGATGTTGATTTTTACTCATTTGTTCCTCCCCTTCTATCTTCTTATTTCTAAAACTTTGAATTTACTAACACCGTCTGGTACTTGAACTTCAACTGTTTCGCCTACTCTTGCACCTAAAAGTGCTTTTCCTACTGGTGATTCATTAGATATTTTACCTTCGAATGGATCAGCTTCAGCAGAACCTACTATTACATATTCTACTTCTTCATCGAAATCAAAGTCAAATACTTTAACTATAGAACCTACTGTAACAATGTTAAGGTCTATTTGGCTTTCATCTATGATAACTGCTTTTCTTAATTTTTCATCAAGTTTTAATATTTGTTCTTCTAATTTAGCTTGTTCATTTTTAGCTTCATCGTACTCAGCATTTTCTGATAAGTCCCCAAATGATATAGCCACTTTTAATCTTTCTGCAACTTCTTTTCTTTTTACTGCTTTTAAGTATTCTAACTCTTCTTCAAGTTTATTATAACCTTCTTGAGTAAGTAACTCTTGTTTTTCCACCATGATTTAACAGCTCCTTTTATTCTCTATATTTTATAAATTATAATTTTCTTTATATTATTCATTATAATTTTTCGTTCTAACTAATTTATGCGCTTTATTATAAGTCACTATTCTGATTGTGTCAAGGACAACTCCTTCAGCTTCATAATCACTGATTCGCAATCAGTTAATTTGTTAATTTCATCTCTATATCTAGCTGAATTTTTTAAACCTTTTATATACCAGCCAATATGTTTTCTCATTTCACGAACAGCTACATATTCTCCATGTTCAGCAACTGCAAGTTTCATATGTTCAATAGCAGTACTTATCTTTTCTTCTGCAGTTGGTTTAGCTAAAATCTCGCCTGTTTGCATATAATGGTTTATTCTATTGAATATCCATGGGTTTCCTTGCGCACCCCTACCTATCATTATAGCATCACAATTTGTTTTTTCTAGCATATTTATTGCGTCTTCTATTTCGAATACATCTCCATTACCTATTACAGGTATTGATATAGAGTCTTTTATCTCTTTTATTATATCCCAGTCTGCCTTTCCAGAATAATATTGTTCTCTAGTTCTACCATGTATCGCTAAAGCACTAATTCCGGCTTGTTCAGCTATTTTTGCTATCTCAACAGCATTTACACTGTTATCATCCCAACCTTTTCTTATTTTAAGTGTTACAGGTTTAGTAGAATGTTCTACTACTGCCCTCATAACTTGTTCTGCTAGTTTAGGATTTTTCATTAAAGCTGAGCCATCACCATTTTTGATTACTTTAGGCGCTGGGCATCCCATATTTATATCTAAAATTTCATTAGAATGAGAATTCAATATTTCAGCGGCTCTTCCCATATATTCAGGTTCAGAACCAAATATTTGGATTGCAATTGGGTGTTCTTCATCTTCTATTTTAGTCATTTTTTTAGTATTTTCATCATTATAGCAAAGGGCTTTTGCATTTATCATTTCTGTATAAAGCATCCCACAACCTTTTTGTTTGCAAATTAATCTAAAAGGAAGGTCAGTTACACCTGCCATAGGAGATAAAAAAACTCTGTTGTCAAGACTTACATTTCCTATGTTCATTATTGTTCTCCTTTTTATGTCTAAATTTATGTGGATTTATATCAATTAATTATTGACCACTTCTAATATATTATTACAAAAAATTAAAATATACTATATGATTTTTAATAAATTTTATTTTTTTACATATACTTATAGTTATACAAGCAAATTATTACACATATTTTATCCGAAAAAAGACTGCCCTTTTATTTTAGGACAGTCTTTTTTATTTGTAATTATTAAATAATCTTGTTATCTTCATAACTAAACGATTTATTTTTATATCTATTAATTAAATTTATATTATTCTTTATTTTTTTCGTATATAAGTTTTAAACCTTCTAATGTTAAGTCTTTATCGATATAATCTATGCTATCAGTTTCTGAATCTATAAGTGTTGAAAGTCCACCTGTTGCAATAACTTTTACATCGTCACTACCTAACTCTTTTTTAATCATGTCTATTAATCTTTCTACCATTCCTGCATAACCATATATTATACCAGCTTGCATTGCTGATACTGTGTTTTTACAGATTGTCATACCTGGTTTTGCTAGTTCAACTCTAGGTAATTTAGATGCTTCATGGAATAATGCCTCACTTGATATCTTAATTCCTGGACATATTGAACCACCTAAGTATTCTCCTTTGTCTGATATTGCACAGAATGTAGTTGCTGTTCCAAAATCAACTATTATTAATGGATAACCGTATTTCTCTATAGCTGCTACTGCATTTACTATTCTATCGGCTCCAACTTGTTTTGGATTATCGTATTTTATGTTTAAACCAGTCTTTATTCCTGGTCCTACTATTAATGGCTCCACTCCGCAATATTTTATGCAGAAATTTTCAAGAGAATGCATAACATCTGGAACTACTGATGATATTATAATATTTTTAACATCTCTCATATTGATTCTATGATATTCAAATAAATTATTTATTAATATCCCATATTCATCTGAACTTTTTTGATGATCAGTGTTTATTCTCCAACTGTTAGTTAGTGTATCTCCTTCATAGATGCCTAAAACCATGTTTGTGTTTCCAACGTCAAATACTAATAGCATTTATATAAACCTTCTTTCTATTTTTTGCTTTTTCTGATCATAGCTACTGCTACTGCTGCTGTTAAGATTCCAGCTACTATTGCTTCTGGTATCCCATTCATTCCACATACTGTAAGTATATATTTACCTGCATTTCCTGCTTGGCCGATTGCTTTCATATATCTATCCGCATATAAAATGTAAATTAATCCCATAACTCCTATTGTGTTTGTAAGAGATCCAACTACACCTGCAATGAATCCTGATAAATAAATTCTTTTAGTTAATTTATGAATTCCTGTATATACATAATATGCTACTATACCAATTAATACTCTCGGTAATACTGATATAATTGGATTCATAAAACAAAATGATGTAATTGTAGGTTCTGTAAATGCTTTAAATAGACTTGTTAATCCGAATATTAAACCTACTGCTGCCCCAACAACTGGGCCTTCTATTACTGCACCTATTATAACAGGTACATGCATTATAGTTGCCTTAACTGGCCCTAGTGGTATATAACCAACAAAAGGAATCATAGATAATACAATTGATACTGCTGATAAGATTGATATTACTGTCATTCTTCTAACATTTAATTTTTTTTGAGTTGATGCTTGTGCTCCTGCATTCATCATAATATAAACCTCCGTTCCAGCTCTCTTGGATGCCGGACTTTTAATATTATTTCGTTACATTTTTACCCTTTAGTCAGACTTCTTCTTTGAAGAATGTCCGCTGTAACAAATAAATTTTAGCAGTCGATATGGGCATTGTCAATATTCTTACATTTTTTTGTTAATTTTTTATTTTAAGCATAAATCTTCCTTATAAGTATATTTTTGAAAGATACTTAAATAAATTCTATGGATTTATAAGCTATTTTTACAATTTATTTTCATATAAAAGCATATTTATTATTTTACTAATATTTCATGATTTAATTCATTATATGATGGAATTCCATTTATCTGTTTTGCATTTTTTACAGCATTTAATATACTTTTTTCCATAACCTCTACAGCTATTGAACCTATTAAAGTTAAATCTGCCCCTGTTTCTATTTCGCCAGTTGCCATTGTAAATATAGTATCTCCATCATGAGGAGTATGAATAGGAAATATTGCTCTCGCATACCCATCATGTGCCATTTGTGATATCTTTTTACATTGTGCTTTATCTAATTTTGCATTTGTTGCGATAATACCTATTGTAGTATTGTCTATGCTAAAACCACCTTTTGTTACACCTTGTTTCATAAGTTCGTAACTATTTAAACACTTTGTCTTATTGTCATTTAATGCCCCAGCAATAACTTCTCCATTTTCATATACATCTCCAAGTGCATTTACTGCAACTAATGCTGACACGATTATTCCGTTATCTAATTTTATAGAGCAACTTCCGATTCCACTCTTTGTTACATATTCTGCTCCTCTTAATTTACCTACACTAGCTCCACATCCAGCTCCATAATTTCCTTGTTTCAAATCTGTTTCACTAGCATTTAAACAAGCTTCATATCCCATCTTTTTATCTGGTCTAATTTTATAGTTTCCTACTGCCAAATCAAATAAAACTGCACCTACTACTATTGGTACTTTACATGGTCCTGATTCAAAACCAATATTTCGTTCTTCTAAATACTGGCTCACCCCACATGTACTTTCTAACCCAAATGCAGACCCTCCTGATAAAACAACAGCGTGCACCTTTTGAACAGTGTTCACAGGATCAAGTAAATCTGTCTCCCTTGTTCCTGGGGCTGCTCCTCTAACATCAACTCCACAAGTAGCTCCTTTTTCACATATAACTACTGTACATCCTGTAAGTGCATCTTCATTCTGTGCCTGTCCAACTTTTAATCCTTTTACATCTAGTATATTATTATACATATCCCTTTACTCCTCTTATTGATACCTCTCCTGACATTATTTCTTGTATTTCACCATTCTTTTCTTTCACAATTAAATTTCCATTTTCATTTATATCTATACATTTAACTAATTCTCTTTTATTATTCTTTATTACATAAACTTGCTTTCCTATTATAGCCGAATATTTTCTACATAATTCTAAAGTATCTTGTTTATTGCCATCTAAAATATATCCTTTATATAGTTTTTCAAACTCTATGCAAAATTGTCTAACTATATCGACTCTAGATAATTTATAACCCTCTTTATAAAGCGATGTTGCCTTTTCTTTAATCTCATCAGGAAAATCTATAGTCTTTATATTTATTCCTATTCCTATAACAACATAGTTTACTCTTTCCATTTCAGCTGATAATTCAGTTAAAATTCCGCATATTTTTTTATTATGTACAATTATATCATTTGGCCATTTAATAGATGCTTCTACACCTAAGTTAGATAGTGCCTTAACAACACTTGCACCTGCTACCAAAGTTAGGAAAGGAGCCTTATAAGGCTCTATTTTGGGTTTTATTATTAAACTCATCCAAATTCCATCTCCTGATTTAGACTTCCATACTCTACCCAGTCTACCTTTTCCTTTAGTTTGCTGCTCGCTTATTATTAAAGTTCCACCACTAACCTTATTTCCTATTTCTTTAGCATAATCATTTGTAGAACCTACAGTATCAAGATGTATTACTTTTTTACCGATAAATTCTGTAGGTAAATTATATGCTATATTTTCTGATGATAATATATCATCAGGTTTTTCAGCTAATCTGTAACCTTTTTTATTTACAGACTCAATATTGTATCCTTCTTCTCTAAGTGCATTGATATGTTTCCATACTGCAGTTCTTGATATCCCTAATTTCTTAGATAGTTGTTCTCCAGACATAAAATTTTCCCCACTATCTAAAATAGCTTTTATCACTTTCTCTCTCACAAACATACCCCCTTGGTGTTACCTTATATAATTAAATATATCTTATGTTATATAACATAGTTTTTTCTTTATTTCATATATTTAATTGTAACTTAAATATATAAAACTTTATACATAAAACATAAATTTATATTCCTATAAATAAAGTTAAGGCTGTTACAAAACTATTGTAACAGCCTTTTATTAATTTTAAATATATTATTTTTCATCTTCAGAAATTGAACCATCTTTACTTAAATCTACAGTAGTAGTTTTTTCATCAGTTGATTCACTCTTATCTACATATGGATTTTCAACCTTTTTAGTTATATCAACTTTAACTTCTTCTTCAGTTAAACTGCTTTCATCTGTATTTTCATTTAAAACACCTTTATCTAAAGGAAGTTCTTGATTAAATGCTTTTATAAATTGTTCTGCATCTAAAGTTTCATATGCTAATAATCCTTTAGCTACATAATCAAGTTGTGCAGAGTAATCAGTTAATATTTTTCTACATTTTTCATATGCAGTTTCAACTATATCTCTTACTTCTTTATCTATTTCGTAAGCTATTTCCTCAGAATAGTTCTTTTTAGTTGAAATTGAGTTTCCTAAGAATACCTCTTCATCACTATCACCATAAACCATTGGTCCAAGTTTTTCACTCATACCATATTTAGTAACCATAGCTCTAGCTATTGAAGTAACTCTCTCTAAGTCGTTAGATGCACCTGTTGAGATATCTTCCATTATTAACTCTTCAGCCACTCTACCACCTAAAGCCATTATTATAGTTTCCTTCATTTCATTCTTAGTTCCATACATTTGATCTTCTTGTGGAAGAGGTTCTGTAAATCCTCCAGCTCTACCTCTTGGTATTATTGTTACTTGATGAACTGGATTTACATGTTCTAATACATGCATACAGATTGCATGGCCAGCTTCATGATAAGCTGTAAGTTTTCTATCCTTTTCGCTTATAACTCTTGACTTTTTGGCTACCCCAACCATAACTTTTGTTATAGCTTCTTCTATAGTATCCATATGAATTTGTTTTTCTCTTTTTCTTGCTGTAAGAATAGCAGATTCATTCATTATGTTTTCTATATCTGCAGGAGTAAATCCTGGAGTTCTCTTAGCTAATACATCTACTTTAACGTCTTTCGCAAGAGGTTTATTTCTAGAATGAACTTTGAATATAGCCTCTCTACCTTTAACATCTGGAGCACCAACTACTATTTCTCTGTCAAATCTACCTGGTCTAAGTAGCGCAGGGTCTAGTATATCTGGTCTATTTGTTGCTGCCATTATTATTATACCTTGATTAACACCGAAACCATCCATTTCAACTAAAAGTTGGTTTAATGTTTGTTCTCTTTCATCGTGTCCACCACCAAGGCCAGCACCTCTTTTTCTACCAACAGCATCGATTTCGTCTATGAATATTATCGCTGGAGCATTTTTCTTAGCTTGTTCGAATAAATCTCTTACTCTTGAAGCACCAACCCCAACAAACATTTCAACGAAGTCAGAACCACTTATTGTGAAGAATGGAACTCCTGCTTCACCAGCAACAGCTCTTGATAGATAAGTTTTCCCTGTACCTGGAGGTCCTACCATAAGTATCCCTTTTGGTATTCTTGCCCCTAATTCAATATATCTTTTCGGATTTTTAAGGAAGTCAACAACTTCGCTTAAGTCCTCTTTTTCCTCTTGAAGGCCAGCTACATCTTTGAATGTAACCCTAGTTTTTTCATCATCTTTATGAACTCTGGCTTTTGATTTACCGAAGTTCATAACCTTTCCGCCTCCACCTTGAGACTGGTTCATAAATAAGAACCACATTATTACCATAAAGAATATTAATAATAATGTAGGTAACATTTGTATATACCAAGGTTCAGTTGGTTTTGGTTTACCACTAAATACTAATTTACCCTCTTTTGATTGCTGTAATACTTCATTTGCAAATTCGTCACTCATTACCTCTACAGGCATATAAGATGTAAATTTTTCTTTTGAATCCTTTATAGTACCTTCTACTGAAGTTGAATCTACAAAACGTATTTCTGATATGTTCTCTTCTGTTAAATATTTATATACTTGAGAAAAGTTTAATTCTTTTATTGTTTCCGTCGGTGTACCTGCAAATTCTACTATTGTCACTATTATAATTAAAAGTAACAAATAAAAACCTGCTCCTTTTAAGAATTTGTTCAACAGAAGCCCTCCTTTCATATGTTGTTTTATTTTAAAGCTTTTTAAAGCATACTTTTAATACTTCTTTTGTGCTTTCATCTACTTTAAACATTTCACTTACTCTATAAGTTCCTACACATAATACATCTTCATTATCTGCTATTATAGGTATTCTACTTCTTTCTTCTTTCGGAATTTTCATATCGATAAATAAATTTTTAAGCTTTTTATTTCCTACAGAAATATTTATCTTATCCCCTGGTCTTCTACTTCTTACATTTAAGTCCCCCTTTATTTTGTCTACATCAAACCATTTATCACCTTTGTGTTCATTTTTAGTGATATTATATTTTTCGATGCTCATTGTTTCTGTTTCTACAAGTGTTCCTAATTCTTTTATTTTTACAAAACCATTTTTAGGAACATTATAGCAGAATTCTATATCTTCAATTACTATTTCCTTTATAGTAATTATAATACTATTTTTCTTTCTGTATACAAATAATCCCCTTGGAAGATTTAATTTTTTTCCAACTTTATTTTCTGGTTCTAGTTCTACAATTTCTAAAATATGTTTTTGGTCAATAAAATTAGTATCTCCTAGAACATATTTTATGGCATATCTAAGAACTCTATACTTTATCGAATTATGTAAATCTACAAATAAGTCTATTGGTATATCTATACTATCATCAGAAATTAAGCATATTTCCTCAAATTTCATCAATGCATTTGATTCAATATAATCGCTATCCTCTTTTATGCTGCTGCTCATTCTAACAATAGCTTTTGTAACGTTTGAATTAAAGTTTTCTTGCATATATGGAAGAAGTTTTAATCTTATTTTATTTCTTGTATATATAGGATCTAAATTAGTTTGGTCTATTCTTGGATTTAAGTTATATTGTTCACAATAACTTTCAATCTCGCTTCTTTCTATATCTAATATAGGTCTTATTATAACGTTATCTCTTATATACTCAATTCCTCTTAATCCATGAAGACCAGTTCCCCTCATAATACGCATAAGTATTGTTTCAGCTTGGTCATTAACATTATGAGCAATCGCTATTTTATTGGCATGAGTTCTTTGCATAATTTCAAAAAACATCTCATATCTTAATTTTCTGGCACCATCTTCAATAGATAATTTATTTTCTTGACAATATTTTGGTACATCAATTGATCTTACAAAATATTTTATTCCCATTTCCTCACATAATCGAGTTACATATAATGCATCTTTTTGTGCTTCAATACCTCTAATTTGGTGATTTAAATGAGCTGCATAAATCTCTATATCAAATTGTTCTTTTAATCGGTTTAATATATGTAGAAGACATACTGAATCAGGACCGCCAGAAATTCCTAATACAATCTTATCTCCTTTTTCAATAAGATTATGTCTATTTATTGTATCAAGTACCTTTTCAAATATCATATTTTATACCTTTAAATAATTTTTATTAAATAAATTATTAACCTTAACTAACCTAAAAATTATTTTTAAATCCTTTCAAGCAAAATTTATAATTGTTTATATATTTTCTATAAAAAAATATTAAGTCCTTGTATTTTTGCATATTAAATAAAATTAACTATAATAAATATAATAACAAATAAATTAAACAAAAGGTAGTATTTTAACTACCTTTAACAATATTATTTTCAAAGATTTAGCAAAATAAATCTATCTCTAATATTATATCTAATTTTTTATTTATTAGAATAATTATTTTTCCTTAATATCTATTTTGATTATGTTTCTTCCAGTAAACATATCCATTATCTTTATGTCATAATCTATATATATTGATATATCATTTCCTTCCACAATCTCAAGTTCTTTTGTATGATTTTCTATAACAAAAGCTCCTTGTTGCGTAAGATAACTTGATATATCTACTTTTCCAACTTTAAATCTTAATGTTGAATCTAAAGCGCCAAATCTTTTTATAGTTATTTGTTCATCTTCAATCTTTAAAGAAGTTGTTGTTTCTTCGTTATTTTCAATTTCTTTATAAATTATATATTTGTGGTCTTTCTTTTGATATAATGTCCCATCTACATTTGATTTTATGACATTTTCTTCTCCCAGTTCGTTAAATTGAGTTGTTACTATATTTATATTAACGTTCATAATTGCCTCCAAAACTTTATATTTCAACTTCTAAGGATATGTTTATTCCTTACTTAAATTACATCAAAATTATAACAGTTATACTATTTATTATCAATTAAAATATGCTCTCCCTACAATTACAATTCGTTCTAAATTGTTTATTGTAAAAAGAGCATATATATTTTTATCTTGCAAATACGTGATTTCCTATTCTTAAATGTGGATTTAAGGTATTAATCCAATTGCACGTAGATATATCAGGGTTCCAGAAATAAATAGCATTGTTTGTTGGATCATTGCCATATAAAGCATCCTTTACAGCCTTATCTGATTCTTCTGTACGTTCAGCTTTTATATATCCATTTCTAACTACAGAGAATGCATTCTTTTGATATATTACACCTTCTATTGAATCAGGGAATCTTGAATCTTGTACTCTGTTTAAAACTACAGCAGCAACAGCAACTTGTCCCTCATAGCTTTCACCTCTAGCCTCAGCCGCCACCAATTTTGATAATAGGTTTATTTGTTCATCACTCAAGTTCATAACTTGTTGACACTCTTCAGTGTCTTCTTTTTCTGCTTCTTTTGTTTGTTGCGTATTATTTGCTAATGTCGAATAGTCCTTTATTGATTTATTTTTAGTATCTTGTAAATTAGGTATTGTTATTTTTACAAGTTTTTTATCCATAGTATTTTCACTTAAGTCAAATTTATACTGACTTTGTAAAGTAGATGACTCTAATTGTGCAAATTTTATTTGTTGTATTTGTTTAAACAAATGTGTAATATTTATTATGTTTAGACTCTTCTCTCCATACGCAAATATAGTATTAGTCATCATAAAAATTGCTAAAACAAATGATAGCACTATTTTATAATACCTTCCCATAAAAAAACTCTCCTTTTTAATATTAATTATTTATAGATATTTTATCTTCCTTTTCTAAGTTCAATATTTTTTGAAAAACCTCAACAATTTTAAATTTTATTTGTAAATTATTTATATTTTTTTTATCTTTTTCAACTATTAGTTCATATTCATCCTTTGTTAATACTTTTTTCAACTTTTCATCAGTTTCCTTATCTATTACATTATTTTGTTCATCCACAAAACAAAGCGGAGGAAACATTACACACCACCAGTTTTTTCCTTGTCCTTTACCTATAATTATTTTTAATGATTTATATTCTCCTGCTGGTAAAACTACACTAGAGTATTGTTTAGTTGGAAATTTGCTGTATCCTAAATTTATACTTACATCGTAGTTATATCCATTTTGTTTTATTGTTTCTTTACATATATCCATTAATTTATCTTTTTCATTTAATATTATTTTTTCACTTTGGCTTATACTTTCTGAATCTTCTAGTTTAGGTTTTAAATAACTTATAACTTTATCTCTTACTTTTAATTTAAGTGCTTGGTCTTCTTCAGAATCACTATTAGCCAAAACATGAAATCTTATTAAGTTTTCTTTATAATCATTAGAAAATGTATTGATTTTACATGATTGAGAATATGCATATCCGACCATTAATCCCAATACAATGAAAAGCATAACGCTATATAATATTATTTGTGATTTTATATTTTTATTTATTTTTAATATATTTTTTATTCTTTCATTTTTCATAATTTCATCCCCACTTTAATATAAAAATCATTTAGTTTATACTTATTAATCTTTGACATTCCTATTTCATATATTGAGATTATTTCCAAGTTATTTGATTTTATACAAAAAATTTAAAATAAAAAAATGGTCCCCTAGCCAAATATTTATAAAACAGATATTATCTCATTATTGATAATAACTTTTTTATAAACATTTATTCTAGAGAACCATTTTTTTAATATGTTTTTTCATTAAAATATTCCTATTTAGTGCAATGTTCTAGCATAAATTGTTCTGCTTTTTCTATATGTTTAATAGCAAATTTTTTAGAATCTGCTATATTTCCTTCTTTTATTGCATTTAAGATACTCTGATGCTCATCGATTAAGCTTAATGATGCATTAGAGTCAGATACATAAGTTATTCTAAATCTTTGTACTTGTTCCCATAATGTATTTATCATTTTTTCTAATTTTTTATTATTAGCTGCTTTAAATATACATTCATGAAATTCTATATCTTTTTTTAATAACATATCAATGTTTTGAGTTCTTACAGCTTCTTCAAACTCAACTTCTAACTCTTCTAAATTTTTGATATCTTCATCATTTCTTCTTTCAGCTGCTAAAGATGCTCCTAACCCCTCTAAACTTGCTCTGATTTCTAGTACATCCATTAAATCTTTAACTGATATATTAGCTACATATGCTCCCTTTCTAGGTAACATAATAACTAATCCTTCAAGTTCTAATTTTCTTATAGCTTCTCTCACCGGTGTTCTACTAACACCAAGTTGTTCTGCTAATTGTACCTCCATCAATCTTTGACCTGATTTTAATTTTCCTTCTAAAATGGCACTTCTCAAGTTTTCAAAAACAACATCTCTTAATGGCTTATAATTATCTAAATTTAATTTAGTTAAACTATCCATTAACCTCAACCCCCTTTTCTTCACATGCTACGACGAATGTTTGCTTAAATTGTTTTTCTAATATAGCCTTGCATTTAACTGCATCTTCTCTATTTTCATATAAACCAAAAACTGTTGGACCGCTTCCACTCATCATAGCTCCTAATGCCCTATTATTTGTCATTATATCTTTAATCTGTTGAATTACTGGATGTTTGTCCATAGTAACCCCCTCAAGAACATTAAACATATTTTCTGCTAATTGTCTAGTATCTTCATTTTTTAAGCATTCAATAAGGAATTTATTATTAGGTCTTTTATCGATGTCTTTTGAATCTATACATTCATAAACTTCTTTTGTTGATACAAATAAATCTGGTTTACAGACTAAAATACAGACATCTTTCGTTAACCCTTTGATTGGAGTTAATTCTTCACCAATCCCTAATGCTAAAACTGCTCCTCCATTTATACAAAAAGGTACGTCTGCCCCTAATTTTAATCCTATTTTCTCTAATTGTTGATTACTTAAATTTAAATTCCAAAGTTTGTTTAACCCTACTAATACAGCTGCGGCATTCGAACTTCCTCCTGCCATTCCAGCTGCTACTGGTATATTCTTTTTAATGTGAATTTCTACCCCTTTATTTATATTAAACGTTTTTTTTATTAAATTAGCCGCTTTATATACAAGATTATTACAATCTAGTGGAATTTCATCACTAGTACTTTTAATTGTAATTTGATCATTGTCCTTTTCATTAATTTCAATTAAATCATATAAATCAATTGTTTGCATTATCATTTCGACTAAATGATATCCATCTTGTCTTTTTCCTAATACGTCTATAGATAAATTAATTTTTGCTCTACTTTTTAATGTTATTGAATTCATTTTAGCCTCCTTAATACTTGTTTTTGTATATCGTATAATGCATTACTATTTATAATTATACTACAAAAACAAAATAATAGGGGATACTATCCCCTATTATTTATCATTTTAACTAATATTATCGCAATTTCTATTCATCCTGTGCAACTTTTTTTTCTAAAATTAAGCACTTACCTGGTTGCAATTCTTCATCCATACTAATTTCATTTGTTTGTGCTATTTCTTCTTCTGTAGTGTTATATTTTTTAGCTATATCCCATAAATTATCGTCTTCTTTACAGATATAAATAATTATACTTGGAGCAGTTGATAAATCATAGTCTCCTTTATCTTCACCTTTTATTATAAAACTTTCAGGTTTTTTATCTATAGCTTCAACAAATCTATTTATTTTTATGTTTAAATCGATTTGATTTTTACTTAAATCTATATCTATTTTTTCTATACAAATCGTATTAAATACAGAACATGTATCTGTTAGTTTATTTATTTCTAATTCATGTTCAAAAGGTATCTCTTCGCTTATTTTATAAATCATTTTTAATCCTTCAATTGGAATAAAAAGAATATCGACTTTTATTATACCTTGTATTACACAATTTGAACCTTCTATATATGTGTTTTCTATAGATGCATTACAACAAGCATTTACTATATCTTTTATTTGTATATCTTCATTATCATAAGTTATATTTTCTCTAACTAAGAAAGTATCACTATTCGCCATTAAAGTTTTATTTAGATTTATTAATCTGTGTTCGAATTTGATTATTTTTTGTGGAGAATACGCATCTTGTAAAACCTCTCTTGTAACTTCTTCACACACTTTTACTTTTGAGAAAACAGTGCATTCAACTTCTAAAAGTCCAGTATTATTATCTTCATTACGCTTAAATTCATAATTGAAATCACCCATATTCATAAGTATTTCTTCTTGCATACCATCGAACACTCCTGGTACTTCAATAAATTGAGTAAAGTCAATACCTACTCTTTCTAACTCTACAATATCAGAATCATAAGTGTAAGCTAAAGGATTTATTTCTAAAACTCCTCCAATAATAACTTTATTATCTGTTATTCTACTTTCTTTAACTCTTACAACTGGATTTATATTGATAATATCTTGTATTTCTTCTATGTTTACTGTAATTGTATCTCTGACTACATTTTCTGACTTTTCTATACCAACTATATCTTGGAATGAAATTTCTTTTCTGTGTTTTTGAATTCCTTCAACTTGAGAAACATCTTTTACTATATCAAGTCTTTGTTTTTCAAATAAACTTCCTCTGATATTAATCAATGCTCCTACTTTTATTTTTCTTTCATTCATTATAGTACAATCAACATGTTCTACTTCTGGATAAAGCATATATTCCATATCAGAAGTAATATTATCTCTTTCTATAACTTCATTGATCTCAATTTTACCACTTATATTTGATACTGTACTTTTGTCATCAGCAATATATATGACATTGTAATTGAAACTTCCTCTACAAGTTATTTTTCCCTCTAGCATCTCAACTTTTCTTAGAACTATGTATCCCATAGTATCAACAATATCATATACGTCTAATTTTTTGTCTGGAACAACATTTTCAGATTCTATAAATGTTTGAAATTTGCCAAACTCCATTCTATTGTCTATTTTAATAATATCTTTAATCAACTCCACGACTATCCCTCCCATATAATCTAACTATTAAATTATATTTACGGAGACAAAAAAAAATTACACCTATTTAATAGGTATAATTTTAACTTACGCTTAAATTGTCTTCTTGATTTTTGCAAATTTGTAATTTTACATTTGCTGTCAATAAATCAGAGTAGCTATAAGATACTCTTTGATTTCCATTCGATGTTCCGTCTAACTTTACTACAAAAACACTTGGGTATACATTCTCTAATACCCCTACTTTTGTAACAATTTGCTTTCTACCTTTATTCGCCTTTAAAACTATCGTCTTCCCTAAATGTTTTTCTAGGGTAACTCTAATTTTATCTAAAGTTTGAACAGTAGCCACGAGATCACCTTCTCCATTTTATTATATGTTTACATAATACCATATTTTTGTTATTCTGTCAAATCTATAAACTAATAATTTTATATTTTTTTCATTCTATTGTCAATAGTATTTTATAAGAATACAGTATTATTTTTATTTTATATTAAAATCTTTTTATTTTTAATAAAATTAGCTACTGTTCTTTATTTTTTTGTTAGATTTTATCACAATAATGGTCTTGGCATAGCCCATCTAAATTTGCCTCTAGTTTCAAATCCACCAATACCTTTTACACCTGTAATTGTTTGATCTAATATTTCTTCTATTGGAACTACTACATCAATTCTTGAGCATGCTATTTTTTCCACTATAAATACAGGGTCTAATGCATGTATCATTATTCTTCCCGGTGAACTTGCATAATTTGCTCCAGCTTTCATTAAAGCCTCATAATTAGATTGACATGCACCCGCAAATATAACCAAAGTATCTAAGTCAGGTTGCCACTTTCTTGCCTCTTTTACTGCTTTTAAAAAGTTATATGAATTTCTATAATTATTTATATTTTTTAAATCTCCGTTTTTAACATGAAGTGCATCATGGCCTGTTATAACTAAAATATCTGGTTTATGTTTTTCTAATAAATTTTTAACTTCTTTATACTGATTTGTCTCTGGTATTGCCACCCCAACTGCTGGGATGCCTAATTGTGAATATACATCTAAACATATTTTTAAATATTCTTTGTCCCCATCTATTTGGAGCACCTTTCCCGGAACTCCATAGACATTTGCTGGTTGCTGCGCCGATTTTGGTAATCCACGCATATTTCTTCTATCTCTATCTTTAGCCTTTTTTAATGATCTATATAAAATGCTTTCAACGTTTTTATCCATCAATATTTCTCTTATATCAGGTGGTTTTAATATTTCCAAATCACTTAATTCTGCATCTGCTATTATTCTAAAGGCTACTCCTTTCAATATAGCTATTTTTTTACCATTTTCATCAACGATGATGTCAGTAATTTTAAAAACTATATCTTTGTTGTAGGATTTTCTGGCAACAATATCTCCAACTTTCATGATAATCCCCCTATTACTAGATTTAATTTATATTATGTTTTTTAGCAGTTTTTGTTCCATAAGTTATATTTTTTAACATTGTTTAACTTACAAGGATTATATTATATAATTTAGATATAATTTAATTGAGCTTACAAGGGGGATTAATAATGAAAATAGGGATTTTAGCATGTTCAGTTTTTGAACCTGAACTAGAAAAAGTTTTAAGTGATATAAAAAACAAGAAATTATTTGAAGATAATATAAAAGTAACTTACTTACATTTCGGATTACATACTAATTTAGATAAATTAGAAAAAGATGTTACAGATTCTTTAGATAAATTAACATTAGAATATGATAAAGTAATTGTTCTTTATGGTTCTAAATGTCATTATAGATTTTTTGAGTTCTTAAAGAAATACGATAATATAGTAACTATCAAACCTGCAAACTGTTTAGAAGCTATTATCGGTGATAAAGTTATCGAATCATATGTTGAGGGCAAAGACATCTATTTAACTTCAGGTTGGGTAGAAAAATTCGATGAATTAAACGAATTTAGTAATGCAGTAGACAATTATGATAGATTAAATCAATTTGGTATGTATGAAAATGCTATAATAGGGGATACAGGTGTTATTGAAATAACTGACGATATGATATTTGAATTATACGAAAAAATTCAAGTTCCTGTCGAAGTTGAACCTGTAGATATTAACATATTTGAAAATTTAATAATGGATGCAATTCAAAGATCTATCAATGATTAAATCTATTTAAATTTTAATATTGAATTGTATAATAAAAAGAATATTATTAGAAATTTAATTCTCAATAATATTCTTTTTTAATATATTTTTAATCATCGATATGCTCATGCCCCCAGTTACAAAGTGCTTGCAACACAGGCATAAGTGATTCACCTCTTTCAGATAATCTATACTCAACTTTTGGTGGAACTTGTGGATATTCAGTTCTTATTATTAAATCATCTGCTTCTAATTCTTTTAACTGTTTGCTAAGCATTTTGTGAGTAACATCTCCCAACGCTCTTTTTAATTCTCCATAACGTAAAACTTCATTTTTCCAAAGCCAAAACAATATATGCATTTTCCATTTTCCATCTATTAGAGACATCGCATACATAAATGGATTTGCATTGACCTCTTTGCACTTCAATAAGTTATTATTATTTTCTGTACTCATATATACTCTCCTTTGTGATAGTATCTGTAAAAAAAGTACGTACTTACTTTTTATTTTACTTTAGTCTATCATAAATATATATTAAGGAAAAGGAGATGTAATAATGAAAAAACAAATAGAAGTATTCGATTATGCTAACGACATTTTAAAAGCTGTTAAAACTGGCGTTTTACTTACAACTAAAACTGATGACAAAGTAAATACTATGACTATTTCATGGGGAACTCTTGGAATAGAATGGGGCAAAACTATATTCACAGTTTTTGTAAGAGAAAATAGATTCACAAAATCACAATTAGATAAAAATCCTGAATTTACAATAAATGTTCCAGTTGGTGATTTTAATAAAAAAATCCTAGGTATAGCTGGTACAAAATCAGGACATGACATGGATAAAATAAAAGAAATGGGCTTAACATTAGAAGAGTCAGAAAAAATTTCTGTTCCTGGAATCAAAGAATTACCACTAACTCTTGAATGTAAAGTTTTATACAAACAAGAGCAAGACAGAAATGCTATCCCTGCTGATATAGTAGAAGATTGCTACCCTGCTGATGTTGACAGTTCATTCCACGGCGCTAACAAAGACTATCATACTGCTTATTATGGTGAAATTGTTAATGCTTATATAATTCAAGACTAATACAAAAAGCCATTCTATCTATTAAGAATGGCTTTTTTTCTATAAAAATATTTTTTTAAAATTAAATTACTTTAATAACTATAAATTATTTAATCCTACCTTCAATATAATTAACTATTTTTTCAGGTGTAATTCCTAATTCATCTAATAATTGATTTGGATTATATCTATCATAGAATTCTTTTTCTAATCCATAGTTTTTAACTTTCATATCAGAATCTCCATAGAAGCTTGCTATCGATTCTCCAAATCCTCCACGTAATATACCATCTTCTAATGTTATAACTAACTCGTGGTTTTGTTTTAAATCTTCAAGTAATTCTTTGTCTACTCCTGAAGCAAACCTTGGATTTATTAATGTCGGTTTGAAACCTAGTTTGTCTTCAACTATTTTTGATGCTTCTTCACCTATTTGATAGAAATCACCTAATCCTAATATTGCTACTTTAGAGCCTTCTTCTTCAACTTTAAATTTATTTATGATGTTAGAATAATCTTTTTCTGCCTCTCTTTCATCATTTATAACTCCATTACCTGGCATTAAAATCATTACTGGATGTTCTTGTTGTTCAATAGACCAATCTAGCATTGCAAAATATTCAACTTTATTTGTTGGTGCTAATAAAACTAAATTTGGTATATTAGAAAATGCCGCAATAGTGAATATACCTAAATGTGTTACATCAGTTAATCCTGTTACTGATGTATAATTTAAAACTATTGTAGCTGGATTAGAATTTATACATAAATCTTGTGAAATTTGATCATAACTTCTTTGAATAAATGTTGCATTCGTTCCTAGAACTGGTTTTCCTCCATTTTTCGCAATTCCTGAAACTAGGGCAACAGCATGTTCTTCTGCTATACCTACATCTACAAATTGTTCCCCCGCTTCTTGTCTTCTTTCTATTCCAAAACCAATAGTCATTGGCATAGCTGGAGTTACTGCAACAACTGTATTATCCTTTTTCATTTTATCTAATAAGAATTTTGCTGTTAAGTCTGCATAACTCTCGGTGTTTCCAAAGTTCACTGTTACTTTTCCTGTTTCTGAATCAAATGGTAATGTCCAGTGCCATGACTCTTTATTTTCTTCTGCAAGTTTATAACCTTTACCTTTTTTAGTATTTATATGAACTACTATAGGATGATCTATATCTTTAATTTTTTGGAATAATTCTATCATTTTTTCAATATTATTTCCATCTGCTTCATAAATATAATCTAGTCCCATAGCTTTAAATAAATTATTTGAAGCTTGTCCATTTGTCTCCCTTAATTCATCTAAGTTTTTGTATAAACCACCGTGGTTTTCTGCTATAGATTGTTGATTATCGTTGACTATGATTATGAAATTAGAATTTAACTCAGAACCCGCGAAGTTTAAACCTTCTAATGCTTCTCCTCCACTTAATGAACCATCACCTATTACAGCAACTACATTATAGTCTTCTTTCTTTAAATCTCTAGCTTTTGCTAATCCAGAAGCTAAACTTATTGATGTTGATGTATGCCCAACATTGAAGAAGTCATGTTCACTTTCCTCTGGATTTGTATATCCTGATACTGTTTTATAAGATTTTTCATCTATAAATCCTTCTTTTCTTCCAGTTAAAATCTTATGTGCGTAACTTTGATGTGAAACATCAAATACAAATTTATCTTTTGGTGATTCAAAAACATAATGCATGGCAATTATAGCTTCAACCATTCCGAAGTTTGGACCGAAATGTCCACCATTTTTACTTAATTTTTGTAATAAAACTTCTCTTATTTCTTCAGATAATTTTTCTAGATTATCAATTGATAAGTCGTTTAAATCTGATGGATGATTTATTTTATTTAATATGTCTAACATTTTTCCTCCTATATTGACCTTGTTATATTTTTTAATCAAAAAATATATAAGTATGCCTATAATATTTATTTTTAGCATTTTAGACTTAAATTTTTCATAATAATTCATAATATTTATGTTAATATTATGAATCAAATTAAATTTATATTTGTAATATATTTTTAATTTTATTATACAATATCACCTAGAGTTAACTCCAAGTCAATAGATTTTTTATATAAATTTTAAATGAATATGATTTAATATCTAAATAAAAAAAAGCATCTGAAATTACATATTAAATGTATATTTCAAATGCTTTTTTTTATTTAGATATTATTTTCCACAACATTTTTTGTATTTTTTACCGCTTCCACATGGACATGGATCATTTCTTCCAACTTTGTCTTCTTTAACTACAATTCTTGATCTGTTGAAATCTTTAGTTATAGCTTTTCTAGTTTCAGGAGATAATATTCCATCCCATCCTTGTAATTCATATAACCAGTGAGCTTCAGCACCTAACATATTGTAGTATAATTTTTCCCAGTCTATTTTTACAGAAACGTTAGTGTCAGCTTCTATAGCTTCTAACTCTAACTCTTCTTTAACACTTTCGCTTATTCCATCTAAGAATCCCATGAATAATTCATTAGATACGTTGTATTTAGCAGCTAATTCAGCAACTGTACCTTCAACAACATCAGTTTTGTTGTTTAATATTTCATTGTATATTCCTGCTTCTGATTTTAAGTAATTTTCCCAGAATTTTATTTCTTCATCATTGTTTGCGTGGTTATCACAAAGATTTCTCCACTCTGCATATAAACTCATTATAAGTTCCTCCTAATTAATATTTATTTTTGAAATTTTTATTTTCTTATTATTAACAATTCTATATTATATCATAATTAAACAATTCTTTTAATACCTTTATGGCATACTCTTGGTCTATAAAGTATGGACTTGAAGCAATCGTAATCACTTTTGCACCCTTTATTAGTTCTTTTATTTTATTTAATCTAAAATCATATGGAATATAATCCATATCCTTAGAAAATATATCTAAATCTATATCTAAAACATATTCTCCCTCTGGTTTTAAATCAAATCCATAAGAACTATCTATTATATCTACATCACAGAATACACCTTTTTTAAGCGCCGGTTGTATAAAGTTCCCTACGTTTAAAACTTTATTGGTATATCTAAAAACATCATTTAAATTATCTAAGTCCACAGTATAATCGTCAGGCTTTCTCATATCTTTGTGTTGATCTACATGTATTAGTCTACAGCCTTTATTAAACAATCCTTCGTGTAAACTTTTCATCCAAAAATAAAAGGCATGATTATGGTTGTCAAATATATAAACGACTTTTCCATCTATTTCGTATTGAACTAAATTTTTAAGTCCTATTGCTTTTATCTCTGTATCTTCATCAATTTCATTAAATACTATGTTTTCGCCTAAAGATACATCATCTAAAGTTCCTTTTATTAATTTAGGTACAAATATTTTCTTATTCGTTCTTTCATCATAAGAAAATACGTTGTTTCCTACTGGCTCTTCAATATAAAAACCTACATATCTCTCCATTTTTTCTCCTTAAAAATACTAAAACATATTCCATGGATATTTATTTGGTGGCTCGCAAACAAATTCCATTTTTTCTTTTTTAGTTGGATGTTCTATTTCTATTTTATAAGACCACAATGCGATTTGTTGCCCTTTTTTATTTACGTTTTTTCCGTACCTTTGATCACCATACAGTGGGTGATTTCTGCTTGAAAATTGAACTCTGATTTGGTGTGGCCTACCTGTTTGTAAATCTATTTCTACAAGGCTAAATCCGTTATTAGATGCTAAAGTCTTGTAACTTAACTTTGCATCCTTAGCGTCTTTGTGATTTTTATTTACCACACTTACCATATTTGTTTTTTTATCTTTATAAAGATAATCGCTTAAATTATCCTGTTTCTTTTTCATCTCACCATGAAGAACAGCTTTATAAGTCTTTTTAAATGTTTTATTTCTAACTTGTTCAGAAAGTCTAGACGCAGCTTTTGAAGTTTTGGCAAATACCATTATTCCTCCAACAGGTCTATCTAATCTGTGGACAAGGCCAACAAAAACATTCCCTGGCTTATTGTATTTTTCTTTTAGGTATTTTTTTAGTAAATTTACCATATCATCATCATTAGTATTATCACCCTGAGATAATATATTTACTGGCTTTTCAACTACTAATAAATGATTATCTTCGTATATTACATTAAGCATTATTTAGACTCCCATCTACCAAATATACCACATGGAAGGATTTTTCCGTCTCTTGAAGCAGGTATTCCTAATTCTCCTCCGTATATTTTTCCGCCTTTTACTTTCTTACCGATAGTAGTTTGAAGTACGTTTTCTAATACTATTGGAGAGAATCCAGTTGTATATGAGTTTATTAAGAAGAATAATGGCTTGTCTGATAATACTTTCATACATAAGTTAACAAAGTCGAAAAGTTTTTCTTCTATTTGCCATACTTCACCTTTTGGTCCTCTTCCGTAAGAAGGTGGGTCCATTATGATTGCATCATATTTGTTTCCTCTTCTGATTTCTCTTTCAACGAATTTTACAACGTCGTCTACGATAAATCTAACTTTTCTATCTTCAAGTCCTGATAATTTTATATTTTCTTTCGCTTGAGTAGTCATACCTTTAGATGCATCTACGTGACATACTTCAGCTGCACCAGCTGCCGCACAAGCAACAGTTGCTCCACCAGTATAAGCAAATAAATTTAATACTTTTATTGGTCTTTTAGCATTTCTTATTTTATCCATTGACCATTCCCAGTTTGCCGCTTGTTCTGGGAATAATCCAGTATGTTTAAATCCAGTTGGTTTTATGTGGAATTTTAAGTCTTTATAACTTATAGTCCATTGTTCTGGATATTTCTTTTTATGTTCCCATTGACCTCCACCTTTATTACTTCTGTGATAATGTCCATGAGGATTTTTCCATAAAGACCATTCAGCCTCCATTGGCCAAACTACTTGAGGGTCTGGTCTTCTAAGTACATAGTTTCCCCATCTCTCTAATTTTTCTCCATTTCCCATGTCTATAAGTTCATAATCTTTCCATTGATCCGCTAATAATAACACGTTATTACCTCCTATAATTCTTACTAATCTTATGTATTATATCATATTAACTAGCTTTATTTTAGGTATTTTCACCAGTTTATATGCTTTATTTAGTATTTTTTTGGCTTTTATGTAAATCTATAATACGTTTAAATCAAAAGTTCTTTTTTCCCAGAATAAATCATAAATATTAATAGTTTATATAATTAGGAGGTGAGTTGTTGCAATTAATCTAAAATAGATTTTTATGCAACGGATTACAATGAATCAAATAAATCCGAATTTCACAGGCTGTATTTATAACCTGCTATATATTCAATACAATGAAAACTTTGGAAGAGAAGAATTTTTCTATTATGATTTAGCTTATCCTGTTTTCTACAATGTAAAAAATAGTTATTTTAAAGTTGACCCAACAATATTGAAAAATTTAAATGAAACAATTTATTCTAATATAGAAACCTTTAGAAATGGTCTTTATGAAGAAATGGCACAATATAATAAAACCGCAGCTGAAAATGCTCTTCCTAAAAGAGTCTATCAAGTAAGTACTTCTTTTGATATTACTTTTAGCAAAAACCATATTCTAAGTTTTATAATAAATCTAGACTCTATTAGTGATAATTATGGCCCTTTATATGAAGATGTATACCATTTTAATATCGACTTATTGACTGGAAATACATTGACATTAAAAGATTTATTTAATGAAGGTGTAGATTACCTTCAATTGTTATCACAATTTGTAAATGATGAAATTGCTAAAACACCAAATCTTTTCTATGAAAATACTGTTGTAGATATACCAGACTCACAAGCATTCTACATAACAGATAAAGGCATTGTAATATTTTTTGAAATTGACGAAATTGCTAAACAATCTGCTGGAGTTCCGAAATTCTTAGTTTCATTTGAAGACTTTTCAGAATATATTAACCCTAGATTTTACTGCAATCCTCAAAATGTGCTTAGAAGAAAAAAAAGAAGATAGTTCACTATTTGAGAAACAAATTTATTTGTTTCTCTTTTTTTATTCGTTATTTTTTGTTAATTATTTAATTTTTAAACTATATTGCTATTATCTTAATCAGAAATCGTTTTCTTAAAGTTATTTATTTAACTTTTGAAAACTATATTTTTTTAACTTATTTTATTTATTTTTGAGGTAAAAAGTATTAAAAACAAATATTTTTATTTTATTATATTAATTTTTTTATAATATTGTGCTATGTATACTTAATGTAGTATTATTATAACATAATCAAACAGTTAGATAGTTAATTAATTATTATACGAACTTTAATTTATAACTTAAATAGGAATTATACGTTATTAATTTTCAGAATATTTTTATTTATTTTTAAAAGGAGTGGTTTTTATGTTGAATAATACTAAAAATTATAAAAATGAAAGTTGTATAGATTTTGAAGAAATAGATACTCTATTAAAAAAATATGTAAGAGTAAAAACTTATCTTAGTATGAAACCAATCTTTGGGGAAATACTAGAATCTACAGAAAGTACAATAACTGTAGTCCCTGAGTATATAGAGTCTTTTGAAGATATAAATTACGATAAGTTAATAACTTATTTACTTCCAAAGAGTTCACTAATAGAAGTAAAAGAAATTTTATAATTTAGAAATCAAGACATTTAGTTTTAACTAAATATAATATAGAAACTAGAATATAACAATATATCCATAATAATTTCCTATAGAAGAGATCTCTATGTTTGCTTTCCTTTTGTATATTTTCTCTTCTATATTTTTTCGACTTTTTTAAAAAGCCACTTAGTACAAATAGTAAAAATAGCTATTGATGTAGTAATAATTTATCTCTCGATAGCTATTTTTACTATTTAAATTTTTTTCTAAAAATAAAAGAAGAATGCGCCGCCACATTCTTCTTTCAGGGAGTTATTACTAAAAAAAATCATCAAAAAAATTATTCTATTTCTAGTTATTTGGGTATTAATAAGTTTATTACTTATCTGTTAATAATATAATAACCAGAAAACCTTAAATTAACCTTAGTTATTTATATTTTTCCTAAAAAAGCTACTATAACTAAATTTATACTCAGTTATAGTAGCTTCTATTATTAATCATATTAAATTACTCAGCTAAATTATATACTTTTAATTGGTCTTTATTAATATGTTTTTGATTTACTTTTACTAATGCTTTTAATGTATCTAGAGATGTCATGACATCTATTGAATATTCAGTTGCTAGTCTTCTTATTCTGAATCCGTCTCTAGTTGCATCATTACCTTTTGTTGGAGTGTTTATAACCATATCAACTTGGTTGTTAGTTATAACATCTAGTATGTTTGGTCTAACTTCTCCTATTTTATTAACTACTATAGAATCAATTCCATTAGATCTTAGAAGTGATGCTGTTCCTTCTGTTGCCATAAAAGTATATCCAACACGTTTCATATCTTTTGCTATTTCTAAGAATTCTTCTTTATCTTGGTCGTTTACAGTTGCAAGAACTACTCCTCTGTCATTAGACATTTTCTTACCTGCTGCTGTAAATCCTTTATATAATGCTTCTTCTAATGTTTCACCAACACCTAAAACTTCACCAGTTGATTTCATTTCTGGTCCAAGACTTACGTCAACTCTAGCAAGTTTTGACATTGAGAATACTGGAACTTTTACAGCTATTAATTCTGGAGTTTTGTAGATTCCTGTTCCATATCCTAAATCTTTTAATTTTGCACCTAACATACATTTAGTAGCTAAATCTACTATTGGCACACCACTAACTTTACTTATATATGGTACTGTTCTACTTGCTCTTGGGTTAACTTCTATGATGTATAATTCACCTTTGAATTCGATGAATTGGATATTAACCATTCCTAAAACATTAAGTTCTAATGATATTCTCTTAGTATAATCTAATATTTTAGCTTTTATATCATCAGATATATTTTGGCTTGGATACATTGTTATAGAGTCTCCAGAGTGAACCCCTGCTCTTTCTAAATGTTCCATTATACCTGGTATTAATATATCTTCTTTATCGCATATAGCGTCTACTTCAATTTCTCTACCAACTAGATATTTATCTATCAATACTGGATTTTTACTATCTCTTTCGAATGCACTATCAAGATACGCTTTTAATTTTGCTTCGTTATAAGTTATTTCCATACCTTGACCACCAAGTACATAAGATGGTCTAACTAAAACTGGGTATCCAATTTCGCTAGCATGTTTTACACCTTCTTCAGTAGACCATACAGCTATACCTTTTGGTCTGTTGATATTTAATTTTTCTAGTAATTCATCAAATTTTTCTCTATCTTCTGCTGCATCTATGTCTGCAAAGTCAGTTCCTAATATAGGTATATTCTTTTCATCTAGGAATTTAGCTAATTTTATAGCTGTTTGACCACCGAATTGTAAGATTACACCTTCTGGTTTTTCTTTTTCTATTATATTTAGAACTTCTTCTTCTGTTAATGGCTCAAAATATAATTTATCAGAAGTATCGAAGTCAGTACTTACTGTTTCTGGATTGTTATTTACTATTATAGTCTCTATATCTAATTTTCTTAATGCCTTTATACAGTGAACTGAACAATAGTCAAATTCTATACCTTGACCTATTCTTATTGGTCCAGAACCTAAAACAACTATTTTTCTCTTGTCACTCACTACAACTTCATCATATTCTTCATAAGTTGAGTAGTAGTATGGAGATAATGCATCAAATTCTCCACCACATGTATCAACCATTTTATAAGCTGCATGAATATTATATAAAGATCTTAATTCATAAACTTTTTCTGGACTTATTTTCATTAAATCGGCTATACCTTTATCTGAAAATCCTTTTTTCTTAAGAGTATTTAAGTAATCTTTACTTACATCTTCTATTTTCATAGTTTTTAATTTTTCTTCTTGTTTAACTATCCAATCTATTCTGTATAAGAACCATTTGTCTACACCAGTGATTTTTTCTATCATATCGATGCTGTAGCCTCTTCTTATCATTTCAGCTAAGTCGAATAATCTTTCGTCATCCGGCATAACTACTCTTTCTTTTAATTCTTCTATCGTTCTTTGTTCAGATGGTTTATGTATTAAAGAGTATTTTCCGATTTCTAGAGATCTTATACCTTTTAATAATGCAGCTTCGAAGTTACTTCCGATACTCATTATCTCCCCTGTTGCCATCATTTTTGTTCCAAGTCTTCTATTTGCTTGTTTAAATTTATCAAATGGCCATTTTGGTATTTTAACAACAACATAATCAAGAGTTGGTTCGAAACAAGCTTTTGTTTTCTTAGTTACTGCATTTTCTATTTCATCTAATGTATAACCTAAAGCTATTTTAGCTGCAACTTTTGCTATTGGATAACCAGTTGCTTTTGACGCTAATGCTGATGATCTACTAACTCTTGGGTTGATTTCTATTATTGCATATTCTAATCTGTGAGGATGTAATGCGATTTGTACGTTACAACCACCTTTTACTTCGATTGCATTTATTATTTCAATTGAAGCTGTTCTTAGTAATTGGTATTCTTTATCGCTTAAAGTCTGAGATGGAGCTACAACTATACTGTCCCCAGTATGTACACCAACAGGGTCCACATTTTCCATATTACAAACAGTTATGCAATTTCCGTTTCCATCTCTCATTACTTCATATTCGATTTCTTTCCAACCTTTTATACTTTTTTCTATAAGAACTTGAGTAACTGGACTAAGTTGTAAACCGTGAGTAAGGATTTCTATTAATTCCTCTTTGTTTTCAGCTATACCACCACCAGTTCCTCCTAGTGTATAAGCAGGTCTTATAATTACTGGATATCCTATTTTTTCAGCATATATTATACCATCTTCTAAATTTGTAACTATATCACTTTCTATTACTGGTTGGTTGATACTTCTCATCATTTCCCTGAATTCATCTCTGTCTTCACCTTTTTTGATTGATTTTATTGAAGTACCAATTACTTTTACTCCGTATTTATCTAATATACCAGCATCCGCTAATTCTACTGCTAAGTTAAGTGCTGTTTGACCACCCATACCTGCAAGTAAACTATCTGGTCTTTCTTTTTCTATTACTTTTTCTATTGCTTCTATTGTAAGAGGTTCTATGTAAATTTTATGAGCTACTTCTTTGTCAGTCATTATTGTTGCTGGGTTTGAGTTTATTAATACAACTTCTACACCTTCTTCTTTTAATGCTTCACAAGCTTGTGTTCCTGAGTAGTCAAATTCCGCTGCTTGACCGATTATTATTGGTCCTGATCCTAACACTAATGTTTTCTTTATACTATCTATTTTAGGCATAATTTTTTCTCCTTCACAAAATATTTATAACGTTCTAATTATTTATTATTTAATACATCTAAGAATTTATCGAATATATATTGGCTGTCTTTTGGTCCTGGACAAGCTTCTGGGTGATATTGCACACTATATATTGGTAATTCTTTATGTCTCATTCCTTCAACTGTATTATCGTTTAAGTTGACTTGAGTTACATTCATGCATTCTGGCACATCAGTTACATAGTAACCGTGGTTTTGTGCAGTTATAAATACTTTATTTTCTTCGAAATCTTTTACAGGATGATTTCCACCTCTATGTCCGAATTTAAGTTTTCCTGTTTTTCCACCAAATACTCTAGCTAAGATTTGATGTCCTAAACATATTCCTACTATAGGTTTTTTACCTATCATTTTCTTAACATTTCCTACTATCTCATCTAGGTCATCTGGGTCCCCAGGTCCATTTGATAAGAATATTAAATCTGGATCATCATTTAATACTTCTTCTGCCGTTGTAGTTGCAGGATATACTGTTACGTCACATCCTCTGTTTATGAAGTTTTCTATTATATTTTGTTTTACTCCGTAGTCCATAACAGCAACTTTTGCTCCACTACCTTGGAAATATTCTTTTTCTTTTCTTGAAACATCATAAACTGCATATGTATTATCAAATTTGTCTATTTTAGGTTGAACACTTTCAAGTGTAGCATTATTATCTAATGTTATGATTCCTCTCATTGTTCCTTGATTTCTAAGGATTTTTGTTAACGCTCTTGTATCTATTCCTTCAAGCCCTATTATTTTATTTTGTTTTAAATAAACATCTAAGCTCATTTCATTTCTAAAGTTATTAGGTGTGTCACTTTTTTCTCTAACGATAAATCCTTTAACACATACATTTCTTGATTGTACATCTTCTAAATTGATTCCATAGTTTCCTATTAATGGGTAAGTCATAGTTACTATTTGTCCATAATAAGAAGGGTCTGTTAACACTTCCCCATAGCCAGTCATAGAAGTATTGAAAACTACTTCCCCAACAGATTCTTCTAAATAACCAAATGCTTTACCTTTAAAAACAGTACCGTCTTCTAATATTAATCTTGCTTTCATATAACTTCCCTCCTATGCGTTTTCAATCTCTTTAACTATATCTATAGCTGATTGTTTTGGATTTTCAGCTTGTGTTATTGGTCTTCCAACTACCATATAATGCGCTCCATTTTGGATTGCTTGCGCTGGAGTAACAACTCTTTTTTGATCTCCTACTGCTGCTGATTGAGGTCTTATTCCTGGGCACACAGTTACAAAATCTTTGCCACAAGCTTCAACTATTTTATCTACTTCTTTAGCTGAACATACAACTCCATCTATTCCTGATTTTTTAGCTAATTTTGCTCTTTTTATAGCTAATTCTTCAGTTGTCATATTGCAACCAATGTCTTGTAAATCTTCATTACTTAGCGAAGTTAAAACTGTAACTCCAACTATTATTGGTTTTTCAATATTTAATCTTTCTGCTTCTTGTTTTGCTATTTCAGCACATTGTCTCATTCCTTCAAAGTCTGAAACATGTATTGTCATCATCCAAACATTATCTTTTATTGCAGCTTTTACTGCACTCTTCATAGTGT
Organism: Intestinibacter bartlettii; assembly: GCA_025148965.1. Lineage (GTDB taxonomy): Bacteria > Bacillota > Clostridia > Peptostreptococcales > Peptostreptococcaceae > Intestinibacter > Intestinibacter bartlettii. The sequence continues at coordinate 128,232 of CP102273.1, forward strand.
TTGGTATGTCGTGGAATTTAAGGTCTAGGAATACTTTTTTTCCTTTTTCTCTTAGATACTCCACTGTTCTCCCCTTAGTAGCAACATATTGTTCTAGTCCTACTTTAAATATATCCACACTGTCTTCCAGTTGATCTATTAATTCTTTAGCTTTATCAAAGTCGTCTGTGTCAATAGCTACTATTAACTTTTCTTTCCCATTTATCATTTTATACTCTCCTTCTTAATAAAGCCTTACTTTAAAAAAAGCCCTTACACCATAGAGGTATAAGGACTTTGTATACATAAATAACTAACTGTTAACTATGAAGTATCTTTATCAGCCTCTCTGGACTATTTTAAAAGACTTTATTATGTTTTTATTTTATATATAAAAAAACCTCTAGTCATTAACCAGAGGTATAAATAATCTCAATAGATATGTTTAAAGATGCACTTAGCTCACTGTCTAAGTATGCTTCTAAATACAATATATTTATTATTAAATTACTTTATATTCTCTCTGGAATAATTTAAAGTTTTATTTAAATTTTGCATAGCTTATATAGATTATTGCACTTATTTATTAATATGTCAACCTTTGTTTAAATATGATTAATATAATTATTTTTTATTAAATCTATATAGTCTTTTCTAAAACACTTATAAAATATAATTTTTTTCGCTTATTTTTTACATCAAATTTTCTATATTCTATCTCTATATTATCATATCTGCAACCAATCTCAAAATGTTTTAATGCAACACCCATACTCATTTTTATATATTTTTCTATATCAGATTTTTTCTTGTGTTCATTTTCAAATATATCAAAACCATTTTCTCTTTGTTCTAATGTCCACGGCTGGCAATTGCTAATTGATGGTGCCACTCTCAATGCATTTAAAGCATTAAACCATTTTTCATCATATGTTTTACATATATGTTTCATTTTGTGTCTATCATGTATTGCTGAAGATGATCTAAATAGTGCCTCCCCTTCTTCTGGATATCCAAATGCAATTATTGCTTGAGGATATTCTATTTCTGATTCATCCTGTCCATCTATTTTATCTAAATTAACAAATTCTTCTACTTCATCCCTGCTTAGCATACATTTTAACCATGTTGTTCCTAGACCTAGACAAGCCATTTCTAGTGTAACTTCTTGTAATGCATATCCTATATTCTCTAGATAATTTTCCCCTTGATTACTAGTTATTAATATATAATGAGGTGCTTTTATTTGAATTTTATTGTGCGTTGAAAAATTAATCAAATGTCCTCTATCAATTACATGGGCTTTTATATTTAAATTTGAATTTAGATAAGTTATATTGCTACATAATTTCTTTACTTCTTCCATTAAAAATTCTGTTATCGGTTTTGTTGAATAAAATTCTATAGACTTTCTATAGAAAATAGCATCATATAACTCCATCCATTTCCTCCTATTAAATTTATTATATTATTTAATGTATAAATTATAACTATATCATATGTTAATATTATATGCTTTTTATGTCACAAATTAAAGAGCTCAAATGCTTAAAATTTTCTAAATATTTTTCACATAAAACCTGATATTTGGGTATATATTTTTTGTTTACTATAATACTAAATAAATAACAAGAAAACCATTATTTTGTATAAATACAATGGTATAATTTAGGAGTGGCTATTTATAGAATTATACTTAATACTATAAACTTAAAATTACATAATATTGAAAGGAGCTTTTTTATGGATTTTAATACAAAATTACAAAAATACGCAGAATTAGCAGTTAAAACTGGAGTAAATATACAACCTGGACAAACTCTTCTTGTAAGAACACCTATTGAATGTGCTGAATACGTAAGATATGTTGTTGAAGAGGCTTACAAAGCTGGAGCTAAAAATGTTCATATAGAATGGTCTGATGAAAAATGTAGCTTAATAAAATATTTAAATGCACCTGATGAGGCTTTCGAAGAATTCCCAAGATGGATTTCCGACCAATATCTTGATATAGCAAAAGAAGGCGGTGCATTCTTAACTATATATGCACAAGATCCTGATTTATTAAAAAATGTAGACCCAAAAAGAATTGCAGAGTATCAAAAAGTATCAGGCCAGGCATTAAAAGAATGGCGTGGATATACTTTAACAAATAAATGTAGATGGAGTATCGTTTCTATTCCTACTGCTGCTTGGGCCAAAAAAATCTTCCCTGATGTTTCTGAACAAGAGGCAATGGACAAACTTTGGGACTTAATTTTCAAATGTTCAAGAGTTACAGATGACCCAATTGAAGCATGGAAAGAACATAATAATAATCTTAAGGAAAAAACTGATTTCTTAAATAGCAAGAAATTTAAAACTTTAAAATATAAATCAAAAATAACTGATTTAACTGTTGAAATGCCAGAAGGTCATATTTGGGAAAGTGGAAGTGAAAAAGATGTAAATGGAATTGAATTCAATCCAAATATGCCAACAGAAGAAATCTTCTGCTTACCTCACAAATACGGAGTAAATGGAACACTTGCAAGCACAAAACCACTTGTTTATGGTGGAAATGTAATAAACGATTTTGTACTTAAATTCGAAAAAGGTAGAATAGTAGATTTCACTGCTAAGGAAGGAGAAGAAACTCTTAGACATCTAATAGAAACAGACGAAGGTTCTCATTACTTAGGTGAAATTGCTCTAGTACCTTACTCTTCTCCAATTTCCGATACTAATACAGTATTCTATAACACATTATACGATGAAAATGCATCTTGCCACTTTGCAATAGGTTCTGCATATTCATCTTGTATAGAAGGTGGAAATGACATCAAAGCAGAAGACTTCGATAAATACGGAATAAACGATAGTCTTACTCATGTTGACTTCATGGTAGGTTCTGCTGATTTAGATATCGTTGGTATTACTCATGATGGTGAGGAAATTCAAATATTTAAAGACGGAAACTGGGCTTTTTAATAATATGATTTATTAATCTCAGTTTATAAATTAGATATTTATTTTGACACATAAATAAGTGCTGAAAAACATCTTTTCGGCACTTATTTTCTATCTATATTAAAAGCTACTTTTTCTAATCATATCTAACAAATTTCTTGCACTTCTAGGTAAATATTTATTTTCCATCCAAGCTACTGATATTTGTGTTTTAAGCTCCTCTTCATCAAGTTCATAAACTTCAATTTCCTTATTTGAATTGTCGATAATAGATTTAGGTACTATTCCTATTGCTAGCCCAGCTTGTGCCCATGCTATTGTCGTTCTTGAATCGTCATTAAGACAATATATATTCGCTTTCACTTTGTTCAGTTGTAATACATCCATTATTAATTTTTCATATCTTCTGTATATTACAATCGGTTTTCCATCTAAATCTTTTGACTCTATTTTTTCTCTATATTCAAAACCGAATTTTTCACCATTTTTATTAACTACAACCACCATCGGCTCTGTTCTTAAATTTAAACAACATAAATTTTCACTATTAAAAGGAGTCCTCACAACACCTATATCTACAATTCCTCTTTCTATCATGTCTACAACTTCATATGTATTTCCTTCATATAACTCAAATTTCACCTTTGGATATTGTTTTGCATATGGAGATATAAGTTCATTTGGAATAAATTGATTACACGTTGAAACTGCTCCAATCTTTAGTACTCCTTCTATACCAGATTTAAAATCCTCAACCTCATTTAATGTTGATTCAAATACATTCACCATGTCTTTTCCTCTTTTATATAAAAGATTTCCAACATCAGTAAGCGTAACTTTCCTGCTTCCTCTTTCAATTAATTTTACTCCTAGTTCCGCTTCTAAAGCTTTTAATTGATTACTTAGTGGTGGTTGTGATATATGTAATTTTTGGGCTGCTTTTGTGATATTTCCCTCTTCAACAATAGTTATAAAATTTATAAGTTGTTTTATATCCATCTCAATCCCCCTCTTATAATTTTTGAACAAGCATATTTTTCTATAGCCTACAAAAACTAAATAAAATTTACTTTTATTTTAACTATACTAAAAAAGTATATTACCTATATTTATTATATATTTTTAATATATATATAACTATGCTAAAATTTTCTTATAAACTTTAGGAAGGGGATTTTTAATATGAATATTTTACTCGACTTATTTTTAACCTTCGCACGAATTGGGGGTTTAACATTTGGCGGTGGATATGCAATGTTACCAATTTTACAAAGAGAGGTCGCCGAAAATAAAAAATGGACTACAGAAGAGGAATTAATGGATTATTATGCTATAGGTCAATGTACACCTGGAGTTATAGCTGTTAATGTTGCTACTTTTATTGGTTATAAAATAGCTGGTATTATCGGCGGGATTATAGCTACTTTAGGAGTAATAACACCATCAGTAATAATTATCACGTTAATTGCTGCATTTCTTACTAACTTCGCCGACTTACCAATTGTAATCCATGCATTTAATGGTGTCAGAGTTTGTGTATGTGTATTAATTTTAAATGCTATTATTAAACTTGGTAAAAAATCTATAGTTGATAAATTGACTTTTGCTATATTTATAGCTGTTTCAATATTATCAATAGTTACAAGCTTATCTCCTATTATCTATATAATTATCTCTGGAGTTATAGGAGCTCTAATTTATAAATTTAGAGGAGGTAAAGAAGAATGTTAATACTTGTTAGATTATTTTATGAGTTTTTTAAAACTGGCCTTTTTGCAATTGGTGGTGGTCTTGCCACAATGCCATTTTTATATAATATAAGCGAAAGTACTGGATGGTTTTCAAGAAGTGATTTAACTAATATGATAGCTGTTTCTGAATCTACACCAGGTCCTTTAGGTGTAAATATGGCTACTTATGTTGGTTTTTCAGTATCGGGAATTTCTGGAGGAATAATTGCAACTTTAGGATTAGTTTGTCCAGCAGTAGTTATAATAATTATTATCTCTAAATTTTTAAATAAATTTAAGGAAAATCCATATGTAGAGGCAGTTTTCCATACAATAAGACCAACTTCTACAGGTTTAATTGTTGGAGCTTGTTGGGGTGTTGTAGAAATAACTATGTTTTATGTTGATAAATTTAATATTAGTTCAAAACTTATAGATCTATTTAACTTTAAATCTATTATTTTTGCACTCATATTATTCTTCTTAATAAAATATACAAAAAAGCATCCAGTTATATATATAGCTCTTTCTGCAGTAGTTGGTATTTTATTATCGTTTTAAATTATTTTTTACAAAACAAAAAGAGGCTATCACATAGCCTCTTTTTGTGTTGACGAGAAATTTTTAATTTAACATCATTAATTAAAATTTATATAAACTTCTAAATTAATGACCTATATTCAATATAATAGCACATTTTGCTATATTATTTAAGTGGAAAAATAAATTTATTCCCTTAAATATCTTTTATATTTTAACATACTTTTATACTTGATTTCCACATTATTTTTTAAAAAGTCAGTTTTGCTATCTCAACAGAACTTTTTGCGTCCTTTGCATAGTAGTCTGCATCTATTTTTTTAGCATATTCTTCTGTTAAAACTGCCCCTCCGACTATAACTTTTGCATCAATTCCAGACTCTCTTATAGCTTTAATTGTGTCCTTCATATTCTGTACAGTCGTTGTCATTAGAGCACTTAAACCTATCAACTTAATATTTTGTTTCTTTGCTGTTTCTACTACTGTTTCTATCGGAACATCTTTTCCTAGGTCTATAACTTCATATCCATAATTTTCTAGCATTATTTTTACTATATTTTTACCAATATCATGAATATCTCCCTTTACAGTAGCAACTATTATTTTTCCTTTTGTCTCATTACTATCAGTATTAACACTTAATTTGTCTTTTATAATATTTAATGAAACTTTTATTGTCTCTGCTGCTTGTATCATTTGTGGAAGGAATATTTCTCCATTATCGTATTTTACTCCAATTTTATCAAGAGCGGGTATTAATATTTTATCTAATATATAATGTCCATCATGTTCTTCAAGTAATTTATTTGTTAATTCTTTTGTTTCATCTTTTAAACCTCTTTCAACAAGAATATCTAAAGACATTTCCTTTGAATCATTATTTGATGTTTTACTGTTTGATGATTTTGGAGCATCCATATATTTTTTTATATATTTTTCGCAACCTTTATCTATATTATTTATTACTCTATAAGCATACATAGATTCCATCATAACTTCTTCTGATGTATTTATTATCGCTAAATCAAGTCCAGCCCCTAAAGCTAGATTTAAGAATGTTGAATTTAACGCTCTTCTGTTAGGTACTCCAAATGATATATTTGAAACTCCTAAAATAGTTTTACACCCTAAATTTTCTTTTACCATTCTTATAGCTTTTATAGTTTCCATTGCCTCTTCTTGTTGTGCAGATACAGTTAATGATAAACAATCTATAAATATATCTTGTCTTCTTATTCCATAACTTTCTGCTCTTTCAACTATTTTTTTAGCTATTTCAAATCTTCCTTCTGCTGTTTTTGGAATTCCATTCTCGTCTAATGTTAATCCAACTAAACCTGCACCGTATTTTTTAACGATTGGAAGGATTTTATTTAATGCTTCTTCTTTTCCATTCACAGAGTTAACTATTGTTCTTCCATTATAATATCTAAGACCTTGTTCTAATGCCTCTACGTTAGATGAGTCAAGTTGTATCGGTACGTTTATAATCTCTTGTAACGTCTTTATAACTTTAGGCATCATAACCTTTTCGTCTATTTCAGGAAGTCCTACATTCATATTTAAGATTTCAGCGCCTTCTTCTATTTGATCAAGTCCAAGACTTACTACATAGTCTAAATCACCGTTTATTAATGCATCTTGTAGTGGTTTTCTTCCTGTTGGATTTAATCTTTCTCCCATTATTGTAGGTCCAGATATTTCAAGAATTTTTGAAGGAGAACAAACTACACATTCTAGATTTTTTTCTAAAGGTTCTACTTCAACATCTTTTATATTTTCAGCTAATGCTTTTATAAATTCTGGATTTGTACCACAGCATCCACCAATTATTTTTGCACCCATTTTTGCAAACTTAGATGCGCCTTCTAAAAATTGTCCTGCTGTCATTTCATATACAGTTTCACCACACTTGATACATGGTAATCCTGCATTAGCTTGTACCATTACTGGAATAGTAGCTCTTTTAATTATTTTTTCAACTATTGGAATTAATAAATCTGGGCCTAGTGAACAGTTCACACCTATTGCATCTGCACCTAATCCTTGTAATGTAACTACCATACTTTCTGGTAAACACCCTGTGAAACTTCTTCCATTTTCATCAAAAGTCATAGTACAGAAAACAGGTAAATTAGTATTTTCTTTTGCAGCAAGTAATGCAGCCTTGATTTCATATAAATCCATCATAGTCTCAATGACTATTATGTCTGCACCAGATTTTTCACCTTGCACCATCTGTCTTTTGAATATTTCATATGCTCTATCAAAACTAAGTGTTCCCATTGGCTCTAACATCTCACCTATTGGACCGATATCAAGAGCTACATATTTTTGTTTTCCGTTGTCAACTAATGATGCCGCCTTTTTAGCAGATTTTATTGCTGAATCTATTACTTTTTCTAACTCATATCCTTGTGGTAATTTTAATTCATTACACCCAAAAGTATCCGTAGTTGCAACATTTGCCCCTGCTTTAAAATATTCTTTGTGTATATCAACTAATACATCTGGATTATCAAATCCAAATGCTTCAGGATTTTGTCCTGCTTGTAGCCCCCTACCTTGAAGCATTGTCCCCATTGCCCCATCAAATATTAGTATATTATCTTGTATATATTGTCTTACCTCCACAACCATCAGCCTTTCTTCTATATTCACAGTTAAATCTATTTGAACAGTTTTCACATGTTCGTTTAACTTTTCCTATTTTTTCATTTGTTATACCAATCAATGCTACTACTGATTTTCTAGGAATCATAATTCCTGTATTCGTAACAGTAACTCCTATTTTTCTATGTGCATCGAGTACATTTAATATATCTCTATTAGCACTAATATCTAAATCACCATAGCCTGGGCTATATCTCATTGTAAGAGATTTTTCCTCTTTAGCTACTTTATCTAAAATACTATCTTGCACTAAATCACATACCTCTTCGATAGAAGTTGTAGCACATGCATCAATTATAATTCCTTTAGTAAGGTTATTATAACTATATCTTCTTATATTTTTTTCGATATTAAATCCAAGAGTAGCACACATCAATACACATTTGTCACAATCTCGAAGCAATTCACTTATATCTTTACTTTTTAATATTAAATTTGTATTTTCAAATTGAACAGTATTTAAATTTAAATCTTTTTTTATATCATATATTTGATATACATATTTTGTATCAATCTCATTTTTTGTTTCTTTAATACATTGATTTATTTTAGAATTTAAGTCATTATCTATTTCTTGTCCATTGTGTCCTAAATATCTAAGTACTTCAGATTTTTCTACTGTTACACTTGATATTATATTTTCTTGATTTCCTATCATTTTTATCAATTATCTCCATATACATTATGATATATTATTTATTTTAAATATTCTAATTATTCACCATATATGTTTAGTGAAAATCCTTTATCCAATACATATTTAGCATATTCTTTTGCACCAAATAATGATAAATCTCTGTAATTTCCACATTCAACAGAAGTTGCAGCTATCATTTCTTCAGCTTTTAAAACTTTTTCTAATGCTCTTTCTAAACCTTCTTTAACAGTTTTTGCTTCAACATCTCCCCACATTACAAGATAGAATCCTGTTCTGCATCCCATTGGGGATAAGTCTATAAGTCCCTCTAATTCTTCTCTTAAATATGTTGCTAATAAATGTTCTAATCCATGCATAGCCGCTGTTCCAAAAGCTTCTTTATTAGGTTGTAAAAATCTTAAATCGAATTTACTTACCTTATCCCCCATATTTCCATCTAATACGCAGCATTTTCTTACAAAAGGTGCTTTTACCTTGTTGTGATCTAATTTAAAACTTTCTACTTTTTCCATTTAAATCTCTCCCTTTCAAACTTTTTTAATATAGAAAAACGCCTAAAGACTTTCTTTAGACGCTATAATATCCAAATATATTTAGATTATATATTAATTACCTTTTTTTGTAAATAATTCAAAATATTTAATATAAATTTATACTATTTTCAAAACTTGTTCTACCTCTACCATTTTTTCATCATTCATTCTTGGTTTTTTCTTAATATACCATTCGTAAGTTTTTCTAAGACCTTTTTCAAGTAATATATTAGGTATATAAAGTCCATGATCTATTAATTTTTCAATTTCTAGTATGCAACTGGTATTTTTAAATGGGAAATAACTTCTTTCTTTTATTTTTATTTTATCCGAATCTACATATTTTATTATCGGTTCTTTACCCATAACCTCACCACATGTCTCTATAAATTTTTTCCATGTAATATTTTGAGGTGTAGAAACATTATAAATTTCCCTAACTTTATCATTTTTTGTCAAACTATATAATACCCTCACAAAATCATCAATATAGATAAATTGATTTAACACTGGTTCATTTCTATCGCTAGGTACAGGAATTGCTTTACCTTCTCTGATTCTATCAAAGAAATATGTTTCCCTATATAAATTATTTTCTGGTCCATAAATATGAGTTGGTCTGATTATTATGTATGGAATATCACTATCTATGATATAGTGTTCAGCTTGCACTTTTTCTATTCCATATTTTCCATACGCTGGATTTAACTCCTTTTCTCCATCTTCAGATATATATTTTTCTGATTCTTTATAAACGACTGATGAAGATAATACAACATATTTTTTTAATGTATCTCTGTTAACAAATTTAAATAAGTCTTCTATTTCTGATTTCAAAAATACTGTCATATCGTAAATATATGTGTATTCATTGTCTTTTAGGGCCTTTTCTAATTCTTCTATATTTTTTCTATCACATGAAAAATGTCTGTTTACCCCTTCATAATCCACGCGTCCTGTTGTCAAAACATCTACTTTATGTTGATGTTTTATAAAATGTTTAGCAAGTGATTTACCTATAAAATCACTTCCACCCATAATTAAAACTGACTCCATTTTTTATTCCTCCTTATGGATAAAAATTTGTTGAGCATAAATTGAGTATTAAAGTAATGTCATATTTATAATACCATATATTAGAATATCTTTTGTTATATAATTAAATTTATATGTTAGTTTTTTTACAAAAGTTTCTCCTTTCATTAACATACTATTAACATTAAATTTAATAAATAAAAAACAGCGGCATATATACCGCTGTTCCTTTCTTTATATAAATAAAATTTATTTCTTATCGAATTTAATTTATCTACTAATCTTTCTTTAAAGTACGTTTTAAGAATTCACGAGTACGTTCTTGAACTGGATTATTGAATATTTGGTCAGGGCTTCCTTCTTCAGCAATTACACCCTTATCCATAAATACAACTCTATCAGAAACTTCTTTTGCGAATCCCATTTCGTGTGTAACAACTAACATTGTAAGACCTGTATCAGCTAATTCTTTCATAACTTTTAGAACTTCTCCAACCATTTCTGGGTCAAGGGCAGAAGTCGGTTCGTCGAATAATATAACATCCGGTTCCATTGAAAGTGCTCTTGCAATAGCAACACGTTGTTTTTGCCCACCAGATAGTTGTTTCGGTTTAGCATTTATGAAACTATCCATACCAACGATTTTTAAATATTTCATAGCTACTTCTTCAGCTTCTTTTTTAGAACGTTTTAAAACTTTAATTTGGCCAACAGTACAGTTGCTTAATACATCATGGTTATTAAATAAGTTAAATTGTTGGAATACCATTCCTAATTTTGTACGGTATTTATAAATGTCATGTTTTGCATCTAATATATTTTCACCTTTGTATATTATTTCTCCACCACTAGGTGTTTCCAATAAATTTATACAACGAAGAAGAGTTGATTTTCCAGAACCAGAAGAACCTATTATACAAACAACTTCACCCTTACTAACAGAAAAATCTATATCTTTTAAGACTTCATGTGTCCCAAATGATTTATTTAAATGTTTTACTTCAATTACATTTTCCATATCATTTCCTCCATTACTTTCTTATGCTTTTTTTAATGCTTCTTCAGGTTTTTGAACTTGCATTTGGTTTCCTGTCATATTGTAGTTTTCAGGACCATCTAATTTTTTCTCGATAAAGCGTAAAATCCTTGTAACTGTAAATGTCATTATGAAGTAGACGATACATGTTATAAAGAATGATTCAAAGTATCTGAAGTTATTTCCTGCAATTGATTTTGTTGTAAAGTAAAGTTCTGTTACACCTATAACATTAAGTACAGATGTATCTTTTATATTGATTACAAACTCATTACCTGTAGCTGGTAATATATTTCTTATAACTTGAGGTAATACTACATTTATCATTGTTTGAATATGATTCATACCAATAGCTTGTGCAGCCTCAAATTGACCTTTATCTATAGAAATAATTCCTCCACGAACTATTTCAGCCATATATGCACCAGTATTTATAGAAACTATAAATATAGCTGCAAAAGTTCTATCCATATCTATTCCAAAAGCTAAATCTGACCCATAATAAATAACCATCGCTTGAACTATCATAGGAGTTCCACGGAAGAACTCAACATATGCATTTAAAATAGCGTTTATAATTGTTAAAATAACCTTTTTAGCTCCTCTTTCACCTTTTGGTATAGTTCTTATAACCCCTATTAGCATACCAATTATAGACCCTATTACAGTCCCTATTAAAGATATGTATAATGTCATTTCTGCACCGTTTAAAAAACCCTTCCAGTTTTGAGATGCGATTTTTACAATCCACTCCGAACTCATCTTTATCCCCCTCAATCATACCTAAAGACCGACTGCATTTCTACAATCGGTCTTTATTCAAATTTTAACTAACTAATTAATTATCTTCTGATGCTGGTTGATCTTTTATTGCTTGGTCCATTAAATCTTTACGTTCATCTTCAGATATACCAGCTAATATTTTGTTGATTTTATCTTTTAAGTCGCTATCTTTTTTAAGACCTACAGCTATAGCTGTATCTTCGTCAGATGTTTTGAATCCTTGACCATCTGCAAATTCTACCATTGCAAAGTTTTTATTAGCAGATGTAGCACTTACACCTTCAGGACGTTCAGAAACATATCCATCTATTTTTCCTGATTCTAATGCAACTCTCATTGCTGGGAAGTTATCCATAGCAGTATCTTTTTTAACACCATCTATTTGATCTATTACTGTATAGTGGAAAGTATTTAATTGACCTGTTATAGTTGCACCTTTAAAATCACTTAATTTTGTTGCATTTTCATATTTTCCACCTTTTTTAACTACCATTACTAAATCAGAAGTGTAATATACGTCTGTAAAATCTATACTTTCTTTACGTTCAGCTGTTGGAGACATACCAGCAATTATAGCGTCTATTTTTCCTGATTGTACAGCTGGAACTAATCCATCCCATTCAGTTTTAACTATTACTAATTTTTTTCCTAATTCATCAGCTATTTTTTGAGCTATTTGAACATCATATCCACCTGCATATTCGTCATTACCTTCAACTTTTACTACCCCATTTGAATCATCAGATTGAGTCCAGTTAAACGGTGCATATCCACATTCCATACCTACTCTAAATTCATCAGAGCTTCCTGAATCTGACCCACTTGATTCATTAGCAGATGAACTATTGCTTGATGAACCACATCCTGTTACAAGCATTGCTAATGACATTGCAATTACTAATAATAACGACATTCTTTTTTTCATAAAAATTTCCCCCTTTTGTTTATATGCCTTTTATAACGGCAAATATATACCATATTATACCATTTATTAAAATTACTAAAATTCTAGCACTATGTAGTATTTTTTTCAATATCATAAAATAAATTTTTTAAACTTTAGTTTTTGTATAGCTGAATTTTTCTTTTAGTTTATTACAAAATGATTCATTACTTTTATTTGATTATATAATTACTACATTTTTTTAATTTCAAAAATTACAAAAATTAAAAGAGTTGCAAAATTAAAAGTAAATTTTACAACTCCCCTTAAAATCTATCCCCTGTATTTTTCTTTTCTGAAATTAAATATAATATATCTTTAATCTATTCGGCTTTTTTTCTAGTCATTATTAAATAAATAGGTAATCCTATAAGTGTAATTCCTATTCCTGCTAAGGCTACCATTCTTGGTCCTGAACCTGCCATGAATAATTGATTTATTAAAACAAATCCACCACCAACTATAGCTATTCCTGGAACTATTGGATATAGAGGAACTTTATAAACTCTTTCTATATCTGGTTTAGTTCTTCTAAGTATTATAACTGCTATGAAAGTCATAACGTAGAATACCCAACCTGTAAATGTAGCTAAATCAGTTAATAAGTTAAATTGTCCTGTTAATGCATATATACATGCTAAGGCACCTATTAATAAAACACCATTACCTGGAACGTCAGATGCGTTTAATTTTCCGAATGCTTTATATCCTGGTATCATTTTTTGAACACCTAGTGTATACGCAACCCTTGATCCTGATAATAAGAATCCATTTAATGCTCCGAAAACTGATATTAATATACCAGCAGCTATTATCTTCCCACCAACTGGTCCAAATATTACTTCAGCAACTGCAACAGCTGGCGATGAACAATCTTTTAATTGATCAGCTGGTAAAACCCAAAGGTAAGCAACATTTACTAATAAATATATAGCCATTATGATTAATATACCACCAGCAAATGCCTTAGGTAAATCTTTTCCTGGGTTTTTCATTTCACCAACTATTGGTGTAACATTTATCCAACCTTCATATGCAAATAGTATTGCTATTAAAACAGAACCTAAAACTGTTCCTGTACTTAGTCCAGGTCCTACCATAGGAGTTAATATTGGATTTGTTCCACTACCTTTGATAAATGCGAATATTGCAATGAAAATAAGAGGTATTACCTTACCAATTGTGGCTAATGTTTGAACTAAACCTGCTGCTTTTGAACCTATTTCATTTATTATAATTACTACGATAATATCTACTATTGCTATTCCAACAGCCCATCCTGGGTGTCCTAATATTTCAGACAATTGATTACCAAATGCAACTGCTAGTGCTGCTGCTGTACCAGGATAGAAAAGTACACATTGCATCCAACCAGTTAAATATCCTACTTTTTCCCCAAATACTTCTTCAAGATATACCATCATACCACCAGTTTTAGGTATAACAACTGCTATTTCTGCAACAGTAAGACCTGCACATAATGTTATTAATCCACCAATAATCCAAGATAAAATTCCTATTCCTGGTGCTCCACCTGTTGCTGTATAAATAGCTTGTGGTTTAAAGAATACCCCAGAACCTATAACACAACCTACTACCATACTAAGCGCAACGGCTGCACCCATAGTTTTTTTCATTTCTTTACTTTCCATAAATCTACCCCCTTTTTATAATTTTTATTTAAATTTTTCTTTAAAATAAAATTAATAAGCTTTAATAGCACTTGATAAACGTTTTCCCTTTATGACATTTAAAAAGGGATATGTGGAAAAAAGTTCACATATCCCTGTCTTTAACATATTCAGAGCTCTATCCATTTATAGTCTTTTTACCTGAAAGTTTCTTGATAAAACTGTGATATTTTATCAATTGCCCCATCGGTGTTTCTAAAATTTAGAAATCTCTCCCATAAATTTCATCTAGAAATCAAATATTTATATTATATATATATAATTATATAAATAATTATTCTATTTATCAATAATTTTTATGTTAAAAATCCTAAACAAATCATTTTTCTTATTTTAGTATCATTTATTGACAAAATAACCCATGAATTTATAAAATTAGTCTATAGCTTATTTTAGGAGGTGATCTTTATAGATATTTATATTCTCGCTATATTTATATTATTAACTACATTTTTCATAAAACCAGTTAAAAAAAATATATTAACCCTTTCATTTTTACCTTCTTCATTGGAAATGTTTAATGGAAATCCAAATTCAAGAACGCTTAAAGTAAAAGGATTAGAAATTACTCTAAACTATTTTTTTGCTGCCCTAATAAATTTAATAGATTTTGCTTTATTGTTTATAAGCTGGATTCCTGGATTGAAAAATATTCTAGATTTTATGTATAGAAATCCTGATATCATTGAAAAGCAAATTCCATTTTTATTTGGTGGTTCTAAAGGTCATAGAAATTTTATTACTCATTCGGTTTTTAATCCTGTATTTTTAATATATATTTTTATATCTTCAAAACTTTGCGTAATATTTTCTCTTACACCTTTAAATACAATTCTCCGTCCACTGTTATTTCTAATTGGATTATGCTTTGTTTGTCATTTACTTTGTGACACTATGCCAAAACACTGGAAGGGATTCGCAAACATAAAAGTATATTTCTTTACACACCTAATAAGTTTTTCACCAATTACTTCAAAAGCATGGCTTTATATTGGTTCTTTTTTGTCATTTTCATTGCTATGTGAAATGATTATTTTTGTTTAAATAATATTCATACAATATTGAATTTTTATTAAATAACGTGTCGAAAAATTTCCTTTTTTTGTATGATGTTTTTTTTGTGAAAACGTAATATTATATTAATGACATTTTTTTTAATTAATATTTAATATTTTAAAAAAATATAGTGTTTTTTTTGTAAAAACATAATATAATATTAAATGCTTTTTAAATTAAAAGTTTAATATTCAATAAAAGAAAGGATTTATACAAATGGAAAATAATAAGTTACAAAAGAACTTAGGATTCGCTGCTGCTTTATCTACTGTTGTTGGTATGGTAATCGGTGGTGGTGTATTCTTTAAACCACAAGCTGTATATACTGCAACTGGTGGAGCACCTGGATTAGGTATGATAGCATGGGTTATCGCAGGTGTTATGACAATAGCTGCTGGTCTTACTGCTGCTGAAATATCTGCAGCAATACCAAAAACTGGTGGTATGATGGTTTACATCGAAGAAATATATAGTAAAAAATTAGGATTCTTAACAGGATGGATGCAAGTTGTTCTATTCTTCCCTGCTACAATAGCTGCTTTAGCTGTTATGTTCGGTCAACAAAGTGCTGGATTAATAGGAAATGAATCTTTAGTATTACCTATAACTATAGGTGTTATATTACTTATATCTGTTTTAAACTCTTTAGGTTCTAAAACTGGAGGTTTAATACAAACGGTTGCAACAGTAGGTAAATTAATACCTCTTGCTTTAATAATAGTTTTCGGATTCGTTAAAGGTGGCGGAAACAACCCTATATTAACTCCAATGGTAGGTGAAGGAGTTTCAGCTGGTGGAGTTGTAGGTTCTCTATTAATAGCTATACTATTCGCTTATGATGGATGGATAAACGTTGGTGCTATAGCTGGTGAAATGAAAAATCCAGGAAAAGACTTACCTAAAGCTATAGTAGGTGGTTTATCTTTAGTTATGGCAGTTTATTTATTAATAAATGTTGCTTACCTTTGGGTATTACCAGCTAATGAATTAGCTCAATATTCTTCTCCTGCTTCAGCAGTTGCAGAAGCTATATTTGGACCATTCGGTGGTAAATTTATAACTGTAGGTATATTAATATCTGTATTCGGTGCTTTAAACGGATACTTATTAACTGGACCAAGAATATTATTCACTTTAGGTACTCAAAAATCTTTACCTGCAAGTAACTTCTTCGGAAGCGTAAATAAAAATGGTGTTCCTGCTAACGCTACATTAACAATGGGTGTAGTAGCTTGCTTATATGCTTTAACAGGACAATTCAACTTATTAACAGACTTATCAATGTTTGCTGTATGGGCATTCTACGTGTTAACATTCATAGGTGTGTTCAAATTAAGAAAAGATCAACCTAACTTAGAAAGACCTTATAAAGTTCCTCTATATCCATTCATACCAATGATTGCTATAGCTGGTGGTTTATTCGTTGTTGTGAGTCAATTATTATTATCTGGTTTCACAAACACAATGATATCACTTGGTGGGGTTGTTATAACTTTAATAGGTTTACCAATATACAGTTTTGTTCAAAAATCTAACTCAAACAATAACGATTTAGATAAAACTGCTTAATAATTGTTTAATATAAAATGGACTACTCAAATTGAGTAGTCCATTTTTTTTACAATTTTTTAATAACTATAAAACTAAATTTTGTAGTTATATATTTTATTTTTATCAAAAAAATAGGGCCGATAATCATCAACTTAGATTCATTGATTAACGACCCTTTCTCTTTAAGCTCCTTAAGCTACTTTTTCTTCATTTAATTCTTCTGCAGCTTTTTTCTGTTTATATTTACCTATCATATCTATAACTTTATCAACTAATAATCCATTAATAACTACCGCTATTAATGAATAAAATCCTTTGTTTAATCCGAAAGTTATTGCTCCAAATACAACTACAAATAAGTCTACCATTAATAATGCTCTACCTATATTAAATTTAGTATATTTGTTAAGTATCTTAGCTAATATATCAGTCCCACCTGTTGATGCATTTGTTGCGAATGCTATTGCAAGACCTGTACCTATTATTAAAGTTCCAAATACAACTGCTAGTGCTAAATTAGTTGTAAGAGCATAACTATGCATTACCTTTTCCATAAAGTCCATTGCAAATGATAATGCGAAACTTGCATAAATAGTCTTAGCACCAAAATCACTTCCAATTAATAAAAATGCTATAACAAATAATATTAAATTTCCTAAGAATACTAAAGTTCCTGTAGATAGGAATGGTACATAATGGTTTATTACTAATGCTAAACCACTTAAGCCCCCTCCTGCTATATCATTCGGTGCATAGAAATATTGTAAACCAAATGATACTAGTATCACGCCAAGTGTAACGATTAAATATTCCTTAATCATTTTAACTATATCGTATTTTTTCATTATTATATTCTCCCTTTTTTTTTCGAGTTTATATGATTTTTTAAATATAATTTAATCATACACTATATGATAACAAATCAACGGACATTTTCCTAGTTATATTTTTTTGTAGAACTTACAAAATTTAAAAACCCCTTGATTTTGTTTGAAAATCAAGGGGTTTCACAATAAAGTTAATTTATATTAATCAAATTATATTAAATTTTCTTTAGCATATGCTAATCTCTTTAAGCAAACATCTTTACCTAAGATAACCATAGTTTTCGCTAAATCTCCACCATGCATTTGTCCTGTAAGAGGTATTCTAGTTCCCATGTATAGGTTTTTACCTTTTATTTTGTATTCTTTTTGGATAGATTTTAATATCGCTTGTACTGTTTCTTCAGTTAAAACATCTACTTCTGATATTTTTTCTTCTAATGCATTAACTAAAGTTGGTATATGTTCCATTTTTAAGAATTCAGCACCTTCTTCAGTTTCAACCTCAACTTTATCTCCAAAGAATATTGATATATGGTCAGTTATTTCTTTTACATAGTGTAATTTTTCTTTTAATAAAGAAACTATTGATTTTAAGAAGTCATATTTTTCTTCAGCTTCTTCAGCAGTTACATATCCAGCTTCAACGATGAATGGTATAGCTAATTTAGTTAAAACATCATCATCTCCGTCTTTCATGTAGTGTTGGTTAACCCAGTTTAATTTTTCTGTGTCGAATACTCCACCACTTTTTGAAACTCTTTCTATAGAGAAAGCTTGTTCTAATTCTTCCATAGAGAATATTTCTTTATTTTCTTCTGGAGACCAACCAACTAATGCAACGTAGTTAACTAGACCTTCTGGTAAGTATCCTTTTTTCTTGAAATCTTCTACTGCAACGTCACCTTGTCTTTTACTTAATTTTTTCTTTTCTTTATTAAGTATGTTTGGTAAGTGAACGAATTTTGGAGCTTCCCATCCGAATGCTTCGTATAAGTAAACGTGTTTTGGAGTTGAAGAAACCCATTCTTCCCCTCTTATTACGTGAGTTATTTTCATTAGGTGGTCATCAACTACAACTGCGAAGTGGTAAGTTGGGAAACCATCAGTTTTTATTAATACTTGATCATCTAAATCGTTAGTGTTGAATTCAGTTTCTCCCCTAACTAAGTCAGTGAATTTTATTACATGGTTTTCTGGTAATCTTAATCTTATTACATATGGTTCACCAGCAGCTATTTTAGCATCGATTTCTTCTTGAGTTAAATCTCTACAGTGTCCATCGTATCTTGGAGTTTCACCAGCTTCTTTTTGTTTTTCTCTAACTTCGTCTAATCTTTCTTTTGTACAGAAGCAGTAGTATGCTTTTCCGTTATCTAATAATTCTTGAATATATTTTTTGTATATATCTAATCTTTCTGATTGTATGTATGGCCCGTATTCGCCCTTTTGAACAACGTTTCCATTGTCATCTAACATAACACCTTCGTCATGGTTAACTCCAGCCCATTTCATAGCATTTAGCATATTTTCTATAGCGCCATCAACTAATCTAGTTCTGTCTGTATCTTCTACTCTTAGTATATATTTTCCGCCCATTTTTTTAGCAAATAAGTAGTTGTATAAAGCTGTTCTTAAACTACCTATATGAACAAATCCTGTTGGACTTGGAGCAAATCTTACTCTTACTTCACTCATTTTGTACCTCCTATTTTTGAATAATGATAATTTTATTATGCACCATCATTTTCAATACTATTATTTATAAATTCTACTTTATCTATTATAAAGCTCAATCCCCATAATATAAAGTAATTGAGCTTTATTTTTTAGATTAATTTATCCTAATTTTACGTTGTTTTTTGCAAATTCAGCTTTTACTCTATCTAAAACTTCATCAACAGATATTATTTCTTTGTCAGCTTCTTTTCTTAATTTGAATTCAACTTTTCCGTCTACTATATCTTTACCAACAGTAATTCTCATTGGTATACCTAATAAATCAGAATCTTTGAATTTGAATCCAGCTCTTTCGTTTCTGTCATCTAGTAATACTTCTACACCAGCAGCTTCTAATTCTTTGTAGATTTTTTCAGCATTTTCTAAGTGTTCTTCTTTTTTAACGTTAACTGGAACAACTACTACATGATATGGAGCTATTGCTAATGGCCATATTATTCCGTTTTCGTCATGATGTTGTTCTATTACAGCTGCAACAGTTCTTTCAACACCTATTCCGTAGCATCCCATTATGATTGGTTGAGATTTTCCGTTTTGATCTAGGAAAGTAGCTCCCATAGATTCAGAATATTTAGTTCCTAATTTGAATATGTGTCCAACTTCAACCCCTCTCATTATTTCAAGTGGTTGACCACATTTTGGACATTTATCTCCTTCTTGAACATTCCTGAAATCTCCAACTTGACCTTCAAAATCTCTACCAAAGTTAGCATTTTGTATATGGTAACCAGTTTTATTAGCACCAACTATGACATTTCTTTGATCAACTACTTCTTGGTCTATGAATAAATAATCAGCTTTTATTCCTATTGGTCCAGCAAATCCTACTTCCGCACCTGTAACAGCTTTTATTGTGTCTTCGCTAGCAAGTTCAAACTCAACAGCTCCACCTATAGCATTAGCAACTTTAGTTTCGTTAACATCTCTGTCTCCTCTAACGACAACTGCTACTGTTTTTCCGTCTGCATAGTATATTAATGTTTTAGCAAATTGTCCAGCATCCATTTTAAAGAAATCTTGTAATTCTTCTATAGTATGAACATTTGGAGTTTCTATTTCGCTCATTTCTTTCATTTCTTCAGTTGATGCTTCGTGGTTAACTGAAGTAGCTTTTTCTATATTTGCAGCATAGTCACATCCACTACAGAATACTATTTCATCTTCACCAACTTCTGATTTAACCATGAATTCTGCAGATGCAGAACCACCCATAGCACCAGAATCTGCTTGAACTGGACTGTTATCTAATTCACATCTAGCAAATATTCTAGTGTATGCATCAAACATATCATCATATGATTTGTCTAATCCTTCTTGGTCAGCATCAAAGCTGTAAGCATCTTTCATTGTAAAGTTTCTAGTTCTCATAACCCCAAATCTTGGTCTTCTTTCATCTCTGAATTTAGTTTCGATTTGGTATAAATTAAGTGGAAGTTGTTTGTATGAAGTTATTTCATTTCTCACTATGTGTGTGAAAGTTTCTTCATGTGTTGGTCCAAGACAGTAATCTCTTCCGTTTCTATCTTTTAGTCTGAACATTTCAGGACCCATAACATCCCATCTTCCTGATTCTTGCCATAATTCAGCAGGAACTAATAGTGCACATGATATTTCTTGTGCTCCTTTAGCGTTCATTTCTTCTCTTATTATATCTTCTACTTTTCTGAATACTCTTATACCCATTGGTAATTGGTTGTAAATTCCTGATGCCATTTTTCTTATCATACCTGCTCTAAGCATTAATTGATGACTTGTTATCTCCGCATCAGATGGTACTTCTTTTAATGTTGGCATTAACATTCTTGACATTCTCATCTCTGATTATTCCTCCTTAGTTTTTCTGTATTAAAAAAACCTTTCATCTCTATTAAAAGAGACGAAAGGTTATATTTCCGCGGTACCACTCTAATTAGCTTGTAATAAGCTCTCTCATGGGGATGTAACGGTCCCTACCGTAAAAACTTTTTACCGTTTTTATGCTAAAAGACTGGTTCAAAAACATTATCTTGGGAACTCTCACCAATGCTCCCTCTCTGTAAAGACTCACATTTTTTACTATTTCTTAATCGTTGCTTTTGTTATATTTTAATGATTTTCATAATCTCTTTTATAATATATTATTTATTATTTGTTGTCAACTTTAATTAGTGAGCAGATTGCTTGTGATGATATTCCTTCTTTGTTTCCCGTGAAACCAAGTCCTTCCTCTGTTGTAGCTTTTATACTCACGCAATCTATATCTGAATTTATAGCCTTTGCTATATTTTCTCTCATTTTTAGAATATGTGGAGCCATTTTAGGTGCTTGTGCGATAATTATGCTATCTATATTGTTTACTTTATAACCTTTGCTTTCTATTAGATTATTTACAAATTCTAATAACTTTATACTATCCGCTCCCTTATATTTTGGCTCTGTATCCGGGAAATGTTTCCCGATATCTCCTAAGGCTAATGCCCCTAAAATTGCATCCATTATTGCATGAACTAATACATCTGCATCTGAATGTCCTAAAAGCCCTTTATCGTGTTCTATTTCCACTCCACCTAATACTAATTTTCTGTTTTCAACTAATTTATGAACATCATATCCTATACCAAATCTCATTTTTTTTCTCCTATTATTTAAAATTTTTTATTCTATTTACATCTATTTTTTTAGTATTGTTTCCTTTAATTCTATTATCGATTTTTGTGTATAAATTCCTATGTAAATTACAAATTTGCATTAAAAAGCAACGTACTATGATAATTATGATTATTCCCTAATGTATTGTACGAATTAAAAAGTTTATTCCCTCAATTAAAAAATTCCCATATCAGTTATACGTTGCGCTTATCTCGAAATAAATTAATATATTTCATAATTTCTTTATTTAAAATTTAATCTAAATGATTATCCTATTTTTTTCATTCTTTTTCCCATTTTTGACTTTTTTCTTAGGTTTAGAATTTGTTCTGCTACATTTATATCTTCTGGATTAGTTATTTTTATATTTTCATAAGAACCTAAAACCATTGTAACTTCTTGGCCTAAAAATTCAACTAACATTGAATCATCAGTTCCATAAAAATTCTTGCTATATGCATTTTCATATGCTCTAATTATTAAGTCTTTATCGAAAGTTTGAGGTGTTTGAGCTGACCATAAAGTTTGTCTAGATGGTGTACTTTTTACTACTCCATTTTCAACAACTTTTATTGTGTCCCTAACTGGAACTCCAACTACTGCGGCCTTTTTATTTTTTGCTACTTGTATTGTCTCATTTATTATTGCATGGCTTACAAATGGTCTAGCACCATCATGGATTAAGACTATATCACTATTTGAATCTAATTTTTTTAATCCATTATAAATTGAATCTTGTCTTTCCTTACCACCATAAGCTATTTTTATATCTCTAAAATCATATTTATCTAATATTTCATGCTCAAAAAAATATTCCTCTTCCTCTCTTATACAGACAATTATCTCGTCTATATTTTCATTGCTATAGAAAACATCTATCGTATGAGCTATCATTTCTTTTTCGTCTAATTTTATATATTGTTTATTTATGTCTAGATTCATTCGTCTTCCGCTTCCTGCAGCAACAATAACAACACTATTCATAATTTCACCTCTTTAAATTCTAATTATCCATGCGTCATAAAAGGACCTCTTATAAATACAGGTCTCCATTATTTTTTGTATATATTTATTCTTTATTCATTATAGTTAAAATAAAAATTTTTTTCAAATAATTATATTCATAGTCTGCCAATTTAAAATAAAATTTGCAATTTACCTCCATTAATATTTAGGCATTTTTCACAAATTTTAATAAATATTTTCTTTTATTTTTATAAACTTAATAATATATCTATTTTCTAAATATGTCAATGATTATTTATTGTTTTTCAATAAATTTTTATTGTTTTTGGATATTTTTGAATTTTTTCACATAGTTTTGACAAACGAATTAAACTTCCTTACTCTTTAGTTATATTTACGAATTATTTTATTAAAAATTGACTCTACTTTTGTTTAATATTTTTTACATTTTTATTTCTATAAATAAAAATAAAGATCTCCAATTCTTTATAAAATTGAAAATCTTTATTTAACTTCTACATTTATCTATTAATTAATGATTTAATTTCCTCTACTATTTCATCAGTATCTGGCACAACTGCTTTTTCTAATTGAGGATTATATGGTATTGGAACATCTTTACCAGCTAATCTTTTAATTGGTGCTTTTAAATAATCAAAAGCTTCACTTTCAACTATTGAAGCCGAGATTTCTCCTCCTAATCCTCCTGTTTTTGATGCTTCATGAACTATTAATGCTCTTCCTGTTTTACAGACACTTTTTATAATAGTTTCTTTATCCATTGGATATAAAGTTCTTAAATCTATTATTTCAGCATCTATACCTTGAGTTTTTAAAATTTCTGCTGCTTTTTCGCATCTTTCTAACATTCTTCCGTAAGTTACTACTGTAATATCCGAACCTTCTTTTGTTATATTAGCTTTTCCTAATTCTATTACGTAATCTTCTGTTGGAACTAATCCAGTAGTTTTATATAATAATTTATTTTCATAGAAAATTACCGGATTGTTATCTCTTATAGCCGCTTTTAATAATCCTTTCGCATCGGCTGGAGTTGATGGTGCAACAACTTTAAGCCCTGGTATATGACACATCCAAGCTTCTAAACATTGTGAGTGCTGTGCAGCTGCTCCAGTCCCTGATCCTCCTGGGCATCTAACTACCATTGGAACCTGAACCTTTCCACCAAACATATATCTCATTTTTGCCGCTTGATTTACTATTACGTCCATTGCTATTGTTATAAAATCACTGAACATAATTTCCATTATTGTTCTTAAACCAGTTGCAGCTGCTCCTGCCGCACATCCTGCTATTGCCGCTTCTGAAATTGGGGTATCTCTTACTCTTTCTTCTCCAAATTCTTCTATCATTCCATAGGAAACTCCGAAACCACCGCCATAGACACCTATATCTTCACCTAGAAAAATGATATCTTCGTCCCTTCTCATTTCTTCAACCATAGCTTCTCTTAGGGCTTCTTTATATGTTATTTCCTTCATTTGCATACTTAATCCTCCTCGCAAATTTTCTCCTTACATAGACTAATCAGCGTATATATCCTCTTCTAATATGTCTAATGATGGCTCTGGACTATTCATTCCGAATTCTACCGCTTCTTCAATTATTTTTTCAACTTCTAATTCTAATGCTTGTAATTCTTCTTCACTTGCATAACCTAATTCTAATATTTTATTTCTCAATTTTATAAGCCCATCTTTTTCTTTCCATGAATCTATTTCTTCTTGAGTTCTATAAAGATTTTTATCTGACTTAGAATGTCCTGCCCATCTATATGTTTTTGCTTCAACTAGTACTGGTCCTTCACCTTTTCTACATATTTCAGCTGCTTTTTTAACTGTTTCATAAACAGCTACTGCATCATATCCATCAACTATAAAACTTTGTATTCCATAACTTGATGCTCTATCAGCAACATTTTTTACGTTCATTACTTTTGTATGATGTGTAGACATTCCATATAAATTATTTTCACAATAAAAAATGACTGGTAATTTCCATACAGAAGATAAGTTTACACCCTCATGGAATGAACCTTCATTTGATGCACCATCACCAAAAGAACATAAAACTATTTTGCCAGTCTTTTTGTATTTTTGTGTAAGAGCTGCTCCGGGTGCCAATGTTAATCCTCCACCAACAACTCCGTTTGAACCTAGGTTTCCTGCATCAACGTCTACTATATGCATTGATCCGCCTTTTCCTTTACAGAATCCTGTAGCTTTTCCCATTAACTCTGCCATCATTTTATTTAAGTCTATTCCCATTCCAATAGACATGGCGTGTCCTCTATGAGTTAATGTAACTAAATCCCCGTCTTCAAGTGCCATAACAGCTGGAACTCCTGATGCTTCTTGCCCTATAGATAGATGTGTTGTTCCATGAATCATGCCTTTTGCGAAAAATTCACTTACTTTTTCTTCAAATTTTCTAACTTGATCCATCCTCTTATACATCTCAAGCATTATTTCTTTTGAAATTGACATACTTTCCCTCCTATAACTTATTTGTATTTTCGTTAGCCAACTTTAGTATGAATTTTAATTGATTTATAATAATATCATTCTTTTATTTCAAATATATTAAACTATTATTTCTATAATACAAACATTTTCCTGATTATTTATATATATCTTAATTTATCCATTTTTATAGTTAATACTTATAATATTTTTGTATTTGTTCTTTTTTAAAAACATTGTAATATCAGCAATATTATTTGTCAATATCGTTAACTCTTAAACACTTTCTTATAATTATAAAACATTTATTACAAGTTATTTTCATACAATAAAAAAGTATAGCAAATAAAAATCTAATCTACTATACTTTTACTCTATTCTATTCATTTTTTATTTATGATTAAAGCTGATAGTCTAATAATGCTTTAGCTAAACTATAATTAACAGCCAAAACATTTACATAATTACCATTAATTGCACCTATGACTGCGTTTAATTTTTCTATTCCACACGCTATACCAACTACTTTATCTACATCTCTTAATTTTTCTATATTCATTCCGAAAACACATTTATTATATTCGTAATTTTGTATGTTTCCATCTATATCATATACATTTAAGCATATATCCCCTGCTGCTTTTCTTTCTTTAAATGTTTCAATATCTTTAGAATTAAAATATCCATTTTTTATAACATTAGAATTTTCATCTATAGGACTTCCTATTCCGACTACTGCTATGTTCATCTTGTCCATTGCTTTGAATACATCTTTTATATTTTTATCTTGTCTAAGTATATTTATAATATTTTCATTTGATACTATAGCTGGCCCATGTAATAATTTAAATTTTCCACCCATACCTTTGCTAAGTTCTACAACTAATTGGTTTGAGTGTGTTGTCATATCAGCTTCACCAATTCCTCCTACTAGTGGTATAAACTCTATTTTATTAAATCTTTTTACCTTGGCATACTGTGGTATCATTTTTAAAGTTGTTCCCATAGAAACACCTATTATATCTCCTTCTTGTATAATTCGATATAAGTATTTAGCTACCTCAGCCCCTAATTCTTCTTTTTGAAAAATATCATCATGCTTATCTTCAACTACGATTGCTTCTTTTAATCCAAATTTCTCTTCTAATTCTCGTTCTAATTTATAACAATTTTGTTCTTGTGGCCCTACAATTTCTATTCTTAGATATCCTCTTTCCTTTGCTCCTTTAAGAAGTTTAGAAACTGTCGGTCTTGAAATTCCTAGCTTTTGTGCTATTTCATTTTGTCCCATTTCATTTTCATAATACATAACGCAACATTTAAGCATTAATCGTGTATCACCCAATATCTTTTTCATAATTTCCCCCAATTTCACCTAAAAATTTATATATCTATAGTCTAGATAAGGCTGTCTCAAATTAATTGAAACAGCCTCTTAGTATTTTCAAAATCTTTTAATTCGGAATTTATTTGTATATATATTTTTTTAATTTGATACCTTGAATTCTTATTCAATGTATTTTAATTTAAATTTGTATTTTTAGATTTTATTAAAATAATCCAAAACTTGCAAAATAAGCTATTACAACTGCTACTGGTCCAGTTATTACTCTTGAGAATAATACTGCAGGAACACCTATTTCAACAGTTTCTGCTTCTGCTTCTGAAAGTGATAAACCAACTGGAACGAAGTCACCACCAACTTGTGCATCTATTGCAAATAATGCTGGTAAAGCCATTTGTGGTTGTATACCACCTTGAGCTATTTGGTTACCTAATAAAACACCTATGATTTGAGCTATAACTGCCCCTGGTCCTATAAGTGGAGATATAAATGGTAGTGCACAAAATAAAGATATAACTAACATTCCTGGTAATGATGATGCTAATGGAGATATTGTGTTTGCTAACCATTCCCCTACACCTGTACCGTTGATTATACCAACTATTAATGATACGAATATCATGAATGGTAATATATTTGTTATAGTAGTTTGAACTGCTTCTCTTGCTGCTTGATAGAATATAGAAACTACATTACCAACACCTTTACCTAATCTAGTTAAGAATCCTTCTTTTGCAACTTCACCATATTTTTCTTGAGCTGCTGCTTTCTTTTCTAGGTATTCTTCTCTAGTCATTTTTGAAGATCCTTCTGATGGTGCTTCTTCTGCTGGTTCAGTAGCAGGAACTGCACTTCCATCACAATATTCTACATCAGATTCTTTTACATCTGAAACATATATTTCTTCTGTTATGAATTTTGCTAAAGGCCCAGATTTTCCAACTGAAGTTAAGTTTACTGTGAATATGCCTTTTTTAGGATAAACACCACATCTAGCAGTACCACCACAGTCTACTATTGCTAATATAACTTCTTCATCTGGTATAGTAGTTTTAAATCCATCTACTAATTCACAACCAGTCATTTTTGATATATGTTGAGCCAGCTGAGGGAATCCTCCTCCTGTTACAACTAATATTTTATTTTTTGTTTCTGTTGGAACTATAGTTAAAGGTCCACCCCAACCATTAGCCCCTCTATTTATTTTAATTGCTTTATATTCACTCATCTTATTACCTCCCTTAATCAAACACTATTTTGCTTGTTTTTTCATTAGCATTACTGTTATTCTTTCAGTAACTATACCCCTTATAAGGATAACAACTATACCAACTAAGAAATATCTAACTGCAAGTTGACCTGTGCTTAATCCTAAAGCTGTTATACCTGCTGCTATACCTTGGTATACGAATAATTCACCAGCATTTGCATGTGGGAATAAACCTGTAATTGGATGTACAAATGATACTGTTGCATCATAGTATGCTGGTTTGTATTTTTCTTCAACAAATTTACCAAAGTTGTAACACATAGGGTTTGTTAAGAAGAATACTGCTAATATTGGTAATATTGTATATCTTGTGATTACATTTTTAGAAGCTAAAGCTGCTAGTTTGTCGACTCTTTCTTGTCCTACTATTGCTATGATTGCATTTACTAAAGTGATTAAAACTAATAATGTCGGTAATATACCTGTTACTAATCCCATTAAGTTTTCTCCACCTAGATTAAATAATTTGATAAATGCTTCTGCGAAATTTGCAATTTGTTGCATAAGATTTCCCCCTTTTATTTTCTGATTTTAAATTTTACTGAAAAAGTTAATCTTTACGATACCGTTTTCCTTGATCATAAAAATAAATTTAACTTTTTCATTATTCAAAAGTTATTACATCTCCAACTTTTACTTCTGGAACTAAACCATCTACATGTAATTCCCCTGGTAGATTTGCTTTAGTATCTCCGTCAAATTTTATTGTACAATGCCCTAAATCTTTTAATGTTTTAAGTGCTACATTTCCTACTGCTGTTACATTGAATTTTTTATCTCCTATTGTTAATACATCACCAGCTACTATGTCTTCTTTTAATTCTGTTACTGTATGTGCTATTGATATGTCTTTTAAATCTGGATCTTGAACATCCTCATTGAATATTATTAATAAGTTTCCGTCTTCTGCAAGTTCTTGTACCATTCCGCCTATTTCTGTTACTTTAGCTTGATATTTCATATTCTTCATTCCTCTCCTTAAGTTATTTTTATATTTATACCTTTTTAATTTACATTTTGATTTATTACTAGTTTCTATTTTTACATTTGTGAAATCGTTTTTCTTTATGTTTTAATTGTATAATAAGTCAATTTAATATTTAATACATTCTTTTTCCACCAAAAATTGAAAAAAATGTACTTTTAGTTTTAACTCAGAACATTTGTAAAAGTAATTGAACCTTTTATACATGGTATTAAATTTTAATGTTCTGTTGTAAGTCTTAAATTATAAATTATACAATTAATATTTAAGCAAAAAAAGATACGTGGCATATTCTAAGTACACCAACGTATCTTTTTTCGGGTTTTATCTGTAATGAATGATTTACTTATTTTAGCTTTTTACTATAAACTATTATTTAGCATCCCAGAATCCTTCTGCTTGTAATTGCTCTTGTAATTGTCTTAAGTGATATAACTTAGTTGATTTATCTATTTCTACCATATCGTAAGTTATTACTTCACCTTTTTTAATGTCTTTTAATACTTTTGTTTTTCTATCTACTAATCCTATTGGTACTGCATTAATTTCTTTTGCTGTTTCATATTTTTCTATTAATCCGTAGCAAGTGTATGCTCCATAGCCATCCATATATTCTCCAGCTTTTAAGTCTTTTTTAGCTACTGTGATTACGTCTGCTACTAGTCCACCTTTTGGTACTATTGTTCCTTTTCCTTCTATTACTGCCATTGCTGCTGATAATGGTGTTTCTAAACTACATAAGTGATATGGTCTGTATAGGATGTAGTTTGGTCCTGGTCCCATGCTTAAGTATTCCATTTCGTCTCTTACTTCTTTTAATTTATGAGTTACTACTACGAATACCCCTGGTGCTATACCATTTACAAAGTCTACTACTCCGTAGTTATTTAATACCCCACCTTCTTCTTTTAGTGAGTATTTTTGTGGCACTTCTTTTACGTTTGCTTCTATACCATGTCCACCTCTTACATCTGGAACAAATCCTGTTGCATTACACATTAACGCCATTTCTACCATTGTTTTTGTTCCTTCTTTAAATGATGTTATCATATGTGGTGCAGCTCCTCTTCTTGCTGCTTCTTCTGCTACTGTATCAGGGTTACAATCATAATCTAATTTATTATTTTTTCCTTTTCCTACAACTCTTACATCAAATCCCATTGAAGTTGCAAAGTCGTATAATCCCATTACTGCTCCTGGTTCGTCACCTGCAGATCCTGTGAATATTACTCCTGCATCGTCAGCTAATTTTTTAAGTATTGGTCCTACTACACAGTCTGTTTCTGCATTTAACATTACTATGTGTTTTTTATTTAGTATTGAGTTTAAGGCTATTTCTGCTCCTATTGGAATACTTCCTGTTGCATCTACTACAGCTTGGATTGATGGTGTTTTGCAAGCTACCATAAAACTTTTACAAGCTACATATTTTCCTTCTTGGATTGCTGCTTCTGCTGCTTTTTCATCTTCAACTATTACTATTTGGTCTTCTGCTATTCCTGCTTTTGTGAATGATGCTTTTGCTAAGTCTACGTTGATGTCTGCAACTATTGATGGTATCATACCTTTCATATTAACAACTTGACTTACCATACCAGTCCCCATATGACCTGCACCTATTATTGCTATTTTAATGCTTTTTCCTTGTACTTCTAATTCTTCAAGTTTTCTGTTTAAGTTATACATTTCAAATTCCCCCTGTTTATAGTTTACTTTCTAAGCTAATTGTCATTTTAGGTATTAAACTTCTCAGTTTATTATTTTCTATTTAATTCGGTTTATTTTGTAAACCGTTTTCTTTTATGATTTAAGTTTATATCAATTGCATTCAAAATTTAATACATTCTTTTTCCATCTATCGTGGAAAAAAATACGATTTTCGTTCTTAATCGGAACATTTGTAAAAATAAACTCTTTTATGGGAATATAATTTTTTATGTATTATAAACAAAAATAGACTTGAAAACCACTATGTTAATCAAGTCTATTTTTATAAATTATTTTTAATATATTACACAGTAGTTTTATCTACTATATCACTTTCTTCGATATTTTCTTGTTCTATTTCTTCATTTTTATAAGAACCTTCGTCTGTATCTCTTTCTCTTATATATTGAATAGCTTGTATTATAACTGGTTCATCTTCAAATTTGCTTTCTACTTCATCCAATGTTAATCCTTCTATACCTTCAATTTTCTCAAATTTTGAAAATACAGTTATTCCTTCAAATTTTTCTCCATATGTTATAGTGTCATCTTCTTCATTAAATGCTAAAAGTACTATTTTACCTTTCTTTCTTAAACTTCCTTTGACTCTTGCTGTTGATACCCCACCATATTGTCTAACTCTTTTTTGTGATGCAACATATTTTTTATGTAAATAATATGATGTTGCAAAATTAGCAAGGTATAAAATTACTAAAGCTATAATCACTTTCATATCTTAACACATCCTTATTCTCTTATTTTATTGAAATTTTTAATAAAGTTCTTGTTAAATCGTAAAAATCCCTACATTTTGATAGTTGATTTATATATTTCTCATTTTGGCCTATACTCAAAGCTTCTTCATATACTTTTACTAATAAGTCAGAATTTTGATCATCTCCAGAAAATGCAATCAGCATTATTATTTTTATTTCAATCCCTTGGTATTGTATTGGTTTTTGTAAAACACCTATTGAAACACATAATTCATTTGATTTATCATTAACTGAATGAGGTAAAAGCAATCCACTTTTAAATATTGTAGGGTGACTTTTTTCTCTTTCTAATATATCTTTTTTGAATTTTTCTCCCACAACTCCATCTTGCATCATTTTATCTATCATATTTTTTAAAGCTGCAGAAATCGTTTTATTATTTAAAACAGAAAAATATTTTTCATGTAAGAAAACTCCTACAATTAAATTATCTGCTAACTTCACATTATTTATGTTTTTACTTAGATTGCTATTGTTTAAATATATCATCTTTTCTATTTTATTTCTTAGTTTACTTTCATCTAAAATAGTATCTATCTTCAATACAGAATTAGAATTTATATCTATATCGCTAGTTGTAAATACTAAATCGTATTGGCTTAAATTCACTTTATCTATATCAAAAATTGAAAAAGTATCTATCTCAACATTTTCTCCTATAATTTTTCTGATTCTAATCGTAATTAAATTTGTTGCTCCCAAACCAGTGGAACACACAATTGCGACCTTTTGTAATGTATTTGAAATAATATTTTTTTCTAAATAACTTCCAAAATGAATTGCAATATATCCAATTTCATCTTCAGGCATAACTAAATTATAGACATTTTCTATAACATCAGCTGATATTTTAGCTAAATTATACGGTAAAACATAATTTTCTTTCATATCTTCTAGCAATAAATTTTTTAATTTTATATTAAATAATAATCTATTTAGTGTAAATTCTAGATGATATCCTAAGTTATCCCTCAAAGTTTGATCTGATATGATAATCCCCATTCTTATATATATTTCCTTGAATATTTTTTCCATCAAGTCAGAAATATTCTCTCTTAACTGAGGTTTATTAGACATAAATTTAGATATAGGGGCTGCATTTCCGCTTACTAATGGCAATGTAAGATATAATGTTTCGTATTCATTTAAAGTTGTATCAAAATTTTCTTCAACTATAACCTTTATTTTTTGAGATAAATTATACTCATCATATGAACCAAGCAAATCGAAACGTTTATCATATTCTACTATTTCATTTCCATTTTTTATTCTAACAATTTGCACCAAAATATATTTTATTGTTTCTTCAAAAATCTGATTTGTAGCATAAAAATTATCTTCTTTGAACAATCTCAATATTTTTGTTTTTAATTGTTTCAATAATCTCGCATCTACTCCATTAACATATTTTGAATTTTTCAAATCATTTTTTGAATCTTTATATATGTAGTTTATCAGAAGTAATCTTTTATCAAATTCATTTCCTTTAAGCCACATTCCAAAGTTTTGTTTTTTTATTAAATCCAAGTTGTATTCATTCAATATTTCTCTAGTTGATTTTATATCATTTACTATTGTTGTTCTTCCTACTGAAATTTGTTCTGCCAATTGGTCAATAGTTATCACATCATTGTATTCAGTAAAAAAGTCTAATAAATATAAAATTCTCTCATCTTTAACATTAAAATCAAACGAAATTTTCTTATTTTCTTCAAATAAAAGTTCAAAAGCTTCTTTATTCTTTATTTCTAACTTATATCCATAACCTTTAACATATATTATTTGGGCTATATCTTCTCCGAGATTTTCGTTTAATTGCTTTATATATGTCCTAACACTTCTAGTTGTAACTTTTAATTCCTCAGCCATATGATTTATATTAGCAAATTCTTTATTTTTACATAATGTTAAAATTTTAAATTCTTTATAATCAATAGATGGTAGTTTCAAACTATTATTCATGTGCGGACCCCCTTTATTTCTAATTACAAATATTGGCAATTTTAATTATAATAGTTTTTTTTCAATATGTATACTTTTTATCTTTATAAATATTTAATTTAATACAAATAAGCTCTTCTTATAGCATATTTTTATTGAAATAAATTGCTATAAAAAGAGCTTATAAAATAATATTTTTTAACTATATTGCTGTACCTTTTTTAGGTATAGTGAACTTACTCATATCATTATTTTCTATCTCTAACAATTTTACTTTGTTTTGTATTCCACCACCATAACCAGTTAAGCTACCATTTGTTCCGACTACTCTATGACAAGGAACAATAATACATATTGGATTCCAACCAACAGCGCCTCCAACAGCTTGGGCAGACATCTTTTCAATTCCTCTATTTTGTGCTATTTCTTTGGCTATATCATTATAAGTAACAGTTTTTCCATAAGGAATTTTATTCATAATATCAATAACTTGGCTTCTAAATGGTGTTAAATTTTCTATTTTATATTTAGGCGTAAAATCAGGATTCTTTCCGCTAAAATAAATATCTAACCATCTACTTGTTTCATCAAATATAGGTAGGTCCTTCTCTTCAAAATTATAACTATGTTTAGATACATCTCTAGAACTTTCGAACCAAAGTCCTGTCAGATTTTCTCCATCACTTCGCATATAAATAATCCCAAGTGGCGATTTATAAGACTTTTTATACATATAAAACTACCTCCTATTTATATATAATTTTATCATATTTTTATAATCGTATTTTTTTGTTTAAATTTAAAAATAAAAAGGAGACCTTTTCGATCTCCTTTTTTTATATTATAAAATGCCACGATTTTAAATGTTTTATTATATTAAATTTAGTTTTTAGGTTTTCCAAATATCATTCTTCCTGCTGGAGTTTGAAGTACTGATGTAACTAATACAGTTATAGTTTCTCCTATATATTTTCTACCACCATCTACAACTATCATTGTTCCATCATCTAAATAAGCTATACCTTGATTTTGTTCTTTACCTTCTTTAACAACTTGTGCCAACATATGTTCCCCAGGTATTGCAACTGGTTTTACTGCATTGGCTAATTCATTAATATTTAAAACTTCTACCCCTTGGAATTGAGCCACTTTATTAAGATTAAAGTCATTTGTAACAACTTTTCCGTTTATAGTTTCTGCCAATTTTAAAAGTTTACTATCAACTTCTGGTATATCTTCAAAATCTACATCACTTATTTCAACTTCCATATCCATCTCTTTTTGAATTGAATTTAATATATCAAGACCTCTTCTTCCTCTAACTCTTTTTAAGTCATCAGATGAATCGGCTATATGTTGTAATTCATTTAATACAAATCTAGGTATAACTAATTTTCCTTCAATAAAACCAGTTTTGCATATATCTGCAATTCTGCCATCAATTATTACGCTTGTATCTAAAACTTTTGGTGGAATTTTATTTTCCAAAACACCTTTTTTAGATGATTTTTCTTTATTTAAAGCTGTTGTTAATCTACTTAATTTATTTATGTTAAATAAATCATCTCTACTTTTTAAAGCAATTCTGATTCCTATATATCCCATAAATAAATATACTAATATACCTACTATTGCTGTAATTATAGGTAGATTTATAAATGTTCCTATTCCACTAACTATTAAGTACGCTATTACTAAACCAACTATAAGACCTATTGTTGCTAATAATATATCAGATTGAGGATATTTAGATATTTCTTTATCTAAAAGTTTTACACCTTCCTTCACCTTTGATAACATCAATGGAGCTATAGCATAAAAAATAATCCCAAATACTAAAGCTACACCTATTGTTATTATATATTTATAATCATTAATACCACTAAATACACCTGGTAAAATACCAACTAACGCTATATAAATTGCTGTTCCTAATGCAGCACCTAATAATCCTATTAAAATTCTAATTATTTTACTTATCAAAGTGTCACCCCCTTAAATATTCTGTTCCTTTGATTTAAATTTAAATTTATGATACCTATGCCATATTATATATGACCATTTCCTAATACTACTTTTAATTTTATAAGTCCATTTCTAATATACGTGGCTCTTATCTCGCCTATTCCTTCAACTTCATCTAATTCTTCTATAGATGCGTGTAAAATTTCTTGGAAATTTCCAAAATAATTTACTAAGTTTTCTATTATAGATGCTGGTAAACGGTGTACTTTATTTAGTATTCTATAACCTTTTGTTTGAACTTGTAAGTCCATATCTTCAGAAATACCGCTATAACCTAAAACTTTTGCAATTTTTACCTTGTTTAATAAATCTTCCTCTGTTAAACTTCTAATTTTTTTATTACATTCTTCTAAATCTATATTTTCTTTTTTATAATCTTTTAATAATAAAAGTCTATTTTTTTCTGTTCCACCTAATAATTCTTCTAATTGCATTCTTACTAGATAGCCCTCTTCTCCTAGATTGACTAGATATCCTTCTATTATTTGTGCAACCCTCATTACTCTTTCCATACTTTGAACTACAACTATTACATCATAGATTGTAGCTAAGTCACTAAATTCTAATGAATTCAGATTATAAATGCATGTATCTAAAACATCTTTATATTTTTGTAGCGTTTGTAAAGCTTGATTTGCCTTTGAAAAAACTTCAGATATCTCTTCTACAACATATTTTTGCTCACCTCTGTATACAGTGATTACATTTCTTCTTTGAGAAATTGAAATTACAATTGCACCTGTTTGTCTAGCAACTCTTTCTGCTGTTCTATGTCTTGTCCCAGTTTCTGTTGTAGGTATATTATAGTTTGGGATTAGTTGTGTATTAGCTAATAGTATTCTTTTTGAATCTTCGCTAAGAACTATTGCCCCATCCATTTTTGCAAGTTCATATAAATATGCTGGTGAATATTCAGCATTTATCCTAAACCCTCCATCGACTATTTTCATAACCTCTTCATTTGAGTCTAATACAATAAGACCACCAGTTTTTGCCCTTAATACATTTTCTATACCTTTTCTTAGTGGAGTACCTGGAGATATCATTTTTAAAGCATGTAATAGACCTTCGTTATTAATTATATTATCCATAATTATTATTACCCCCTTAGCACTATATTTATTGCTTGTCTAAGATTGTCTACTGGTATTATCTCTATGCCTTTTACATCTTTTACTGCCTCATAATTATTTCTAGGTATAACTATTTTCTTAAAGCCTAGTTTTTTACATTCTGCAATTCTCTTCTCAATATAACTTACTGCTCTTATTTCTCCAGTTAGACCAACCTCTCCTGTAACAACAACATCGGATGCTATAGGTATATTTCTAAAACTTGAGGCAACAGCAATAACTATTCCTAAATCTATAGACGGTTCGTTTATTTTAATTCCTCCAACTACATTGATGTAGACATCTTGGTTTTGAATTTGTAAACCAATTCTTTTTTCAAGAACAGCTAACAATAAAGCTACTCTATTAAAATCTACACCCGTTGATGTTCTTCTTGCCATACCGAAGTTTGTAGGAGCTACTAATGCTTGTAGTTCTAAAAGCATCGGTCTTGTTCCTTCAACTGTAGATATTATAACAGAACCAGAAACATCTTTTGGCTTTTCAGAAATCAATACTTGTGAAGGATTTGTTAATTCAACTAACCCTACATCTTTCATTTCAAATACTCCTAATTCATTAGTTGAACCAAATCTATTTTTTACAGCTCTGACTAATCTATATGAGTTGTATCTTTCTCCTTCAAAATATAGTACAGTATCTACCATATGTTCTAATAATTTAGGTCCTGCTAAAGCTCCTTCTTTTGTAACATGACCAACTATAAAAGTTGATATTCCCATTTTTTTAGATATCTTCATGAATTTTGAGGTACCTTCTTTTATTTGACTTACTGTTCCAGGAGCTGAAGATATTTCTGGAGAATATACTGTTTGAATTGAATCGACTATTATCAATTCAGGATTTATTTTTTCTAAGTGTGCTTCTATTATACTAAGATTATTTTCAGCGAAAATATATAAATTTTGTGAATTAACACCTAATCTACTTGCTCTCATTTTTATTTGAGATTCAGATTCCTCACCTGATATATATAATACTTTTTTATTAGTATTTGCAACTTTACTAGATACTTGCATTAAAAGTGTTGATTTTCCTATTCCAGGGTCCCCTCCAACTAATACTAAAGAGCCTTTTACAATCCCTCCACCTAATACTCTATCTAATTCTTCTATATCTGTTGTAAATCTTTCTTCTTTTACGGCCACTATAGAATTTATGCTCACAGGTTGTGAACTTGATTTATCTATTATAAAAACTTCTTTTTTAGTTTTTTTTTCTTCTATTTCTTCTACGAAAGAATTCCATTTCATACATTCAGGGCATTTACCCATCCATTTACTTGTCTCATAACCACATGACTGACATACATATTTCGTTCTTATTTTTGCCATTAATTTTATCACCCTTAACATCTAATTATATTATTAGAATAACATATATCTTATTGTAATAATATAAAATATTTCTTACATAATCCTTAAAAAGGAAATTATTTTTTTATTAAACTCATATAATACATTGTTTGAAATATATTCGATATCAAACTTTATATCTTTTTAAATTAAAAATATTTTATCTAAAATAGGGGAGTTTTAGCTCCCCTATTAACAATAATCAAATTTTTATATTTTATTGAACTGTAAATATCATCTTGTCGTCTTTTACATCTGCAACAACATCATCTCCAGCTTTGATTACTTGTTGTAAAATTAATTCAGATAACTCATTTTCTAAATTATTTTGTATAGATCTTTTCAATGGTCTTGCACCATATTCTAAATCAATACCATCTTTTGCAATTAAATCAATTGCATCTTGTTTCATTTCTAAATTAATATCTAAATCTTTTAGCCTATTTTTAAGGTCTTTGCACATTAAGATAACTATGCTAGAAATATCTTCTTTAGTTAATGAATGGAATACTACTATATCATCTATTCTATTTAAAAATTCTGGTCTGAATTGCTTTTTCACTTCGACCATAATAGTTTCTTTCATTTTTTCATATTCGTCTTTTTGTGCTGTTTTTTCGTCTACCATTCCAAAACCTAATCTGTTTTGTTTTCTTATTGTAGTAGCCCCAACATTCGAAGTTAATATTATTATACAGTTTTTAAAATCAACTGTTCTACCTTTAGAGTCAGTAAGTCTACCATCGTCTAATATTTGTAATAAAATATTAAATACATCTGGATGTGCTTTTTCAATTTCATCAAATAATATTACTGAATATGGTTTTTTCCTAACTTGTTCTGTAAGTTGCCCACCTTCGTCATATCCTACATATCCTGGAGGTGAACCTATTAATCTAGATACTGTGTGTTTTTCCATATATTCAGACATATCGATTCTTACTATTTGATTTTCATCTCCAAATTGAGCTTCTGCTAAGGCCTTACTTAGTTCTGTTTTACCTACACCTGTTGGGCCTAAGAATAAGAATGAACCAATTGGTTTGCTAGGGTCTTTTATTCCTGCTCTTGCTCTTCTTATTGCAGTAGCAATAGATTTTATAGCTTCTTCTTGTCCAACTACTCTGTTATGTAAAATACTTTCCATATTTAATAATTTTTCTGCTTCTTCTTCAAGTATTTTATTTACAGGTATACCAGTCCACATAGAGACAATATCTGCGATTACTTCTTCATTTACTGTATCTTTTTCTTTATTTGAACTGTTCCAAGTTTCCCTAACTTGCTCTAATTGTTCTTTTAATTTTCTTTGTTCGTCCCTAACTTTAGCTGCTTTTTCAAAGTTTTGGCATCTTACTGCCTCTTCTTTTTCATTATTTATACTTTCTATTTTATCTTCTAATTCTTTAATCTCATCTGGTGGAGTATTTTCTTTTAGTCTTACTCTTGAACCAGCTTCATCTATTAAATCTATTGCCTTATCTGGTAAGAATCTATCTGTTATATATCTTACTGATAAATCAACGGCAGCTTTTATAGCTCCATCTGTTATTTTTACTTTGTGATGGGCTTCGTATCTATCTCTAAGTATTTCTAGGATTTTAATTGCATTTTCTTTTGTTGGTTCTTCTACTAATACAGGTTGGAATCTACGTTCTAATGCTGCATCTTTTTCTATATGCTTTCTGTATTCATCAATAGTTGTTGCTCCTATTATTTGCATTTCCCCTCTTGCTAATACAGGTTTTAAAATATTTGATGCATCAATTGAACCATCACCTGTAGAACCTGCACCTACAATTGTATGTAATTCATCTATAAATAGAATTATATTTTCTTTATCCCTAACTTCATCAATTACTTGTTTTATTCTTTCTTCAAATTCACCTCTGTATTTAGCCCCTGCTAATAAACTTCCCATATCTAAAGTATATAGTGATTTATCTTTTAGAGTATCTGGAACTCTTCCTCTTGAGATATTTGTTGCTAATCCCTCTGCCACAGAAGTTTTACCGACACCAGGGTCCCCAATAAGGACAGGGTTGTTTTTTGTTCTTCTGCTTAAAATTTGGATTACCCTTTGTATTTCTTTTTCTCTACAAATAACAGGATCTATTTTTCCCTTCTTTGCTTCTTCTGTAAGGTTTACACCATATTTATCTAAAAGTTTGGATTTTGAAGATTTCTCTTTATTTACATCACTTTTTTCAGCTGGTTCCATTGAATAATTTTCAACTCCCATCATTTTCATAATTGATTCTACTATATCTCTTTGATCTACACCTAAACTGCTAAGTATTTTTATACCTAGACCTTCACCTTCTTGAGCAATTGCTAGTAGTATATGTTCTGTTCCTATGTAATTTGTTTTTAATTTATTAGCAAAAACAAACGCTTTTTCTAGAATTTGTTTTGAACGTGGACTTAGAGGTATATCTTCTTCAATCGGATTACTTTTACCCTCTATTTCTATTAATTTATTCTCAAAGGTATTTACATCCATACCTAAATTTTTAAGTACTCTCGCTGCGATACCGTCTTTTTCTCTTAAAAGTCCAACTACTAAATGTTCTGTTCCTACTACTCTATGTCCTAAGCTTTTCGCGCAATTTTTACCAAGATCTATAGCAGCTTTGGCCCCCTGAGTAAATCTATTGAAGTACATACCAATCCCTCCTATCAATTCTATACTGATAATTTATCTGTATAGATACGAAATAATATTATTTATTATTTCTATTAGCTAGACTAAATTCCCTTCTAATATAAGATGCTCTTTCTATTTTATCTTCTTCGTCATATGCACTTATAATCTTTAAATAAGGTTGTTTTCCTGTCATGAAATTTATTACTTTTTCTAAATTAACATCGTCTATGTAGCCCATTTCTATTCCTAATTTTACATTAGATAAACATTTCATTAATTCTGAATTAGTAATTACTCTTGCACTTGATAATATTGCTAAAGATCTAAAAATTTCATCTTCCAAATCTATTTTGTGTACGTTTTTTAATATCTCTCTAGATTCGTATTCCCTTTTACTTAAATCATTTGAGATACTTTCCACACTTTGTATAATGTTTTCTTCGGATCTTCCAATCATTATAGTGTTAGATATTTTGTATAAACTTCCTAATATTGATTTTGTTTTTCCATATACCCCTTTAAAATTAACCCCTATTTTATGTGCTATTTTATAGTAGTCATCTACTTGTTTTAATTTTTCGATTGATGGTATATGTACAGTATTAGTAACTTTAAGCCCTGTTCCAACATTAACAGGGCATGTTGTTAAATATCCTAAGTCTTTATCAAAAGCATATTCTAAATGTGATTCTAATGTGTCATCTATTTCATTTGCTATTTTATATAAACCTTTAATGTCATTATATCCAATTACTTGTATTTTTATATGGTCTAATCCATTTATTAATATACATATTGTTTTGTCTGAATTAAAAAGTAGTGCCCCATTTGCATTTATTAAAAATTCATCATCCATTAATTCTCTTTCTTCTAGCAAATCTAATTCACTTTGACTTAATTCATTTATCTTATGTAAGGTAAAATCGTATTTAGAATCAGAAAAAACATTTTTTACTTTTTGTATTATAATTTCAGCTTCTTGACTAGATAACTTATGTGGAAATGAGTAACCATTTAAATTTCTTGATATATCTACTTTTGATTTTATTACTGCACTTTGTTCCATATAAATTCCTCCTACATATCATTAGCTTCTAGTTGTAGTATTTCATCTCTAAGTTTTGCTGCTTGTTCATATTCCTCTTCTTGAATAGCCATGTTTAACTTTTCTTTTAATTGTTCTACTGTTTTAACTATTTCAGTATCTTTAAATTCATTTTTAGGGAATTTTCCTATATGTTCTGAATATCCATAAATCCCCTCAATTATAGGTTTCAGTTGTTTTCTAAATGTAGAATAGCATTTTCCACAACCTAATTTTCCAGTTTTCTTGTATTCATCGAAGGATGTATTACAGAAATTGCATGTAATATCTTCATGTTGATTATTATGTTGTAAAGTTTCTGGATTTTCATGCTGCACTAATTCCTCGATTTGCCCTTTATCTTCCATGTCCTTAAACTCATTTATCCATTCATTTATTGTATCTTCACTCAATTCCATATTTGTCAAAATATCGTTTATTGGAAAAGGAATTTTGATGTCAGGGTTCATGTTATCATGCAATTCTTTAGCACAATCTGTGCATAAATACATTTGAGTATTTTTACCATTAACAATTGTACTTATAAAAACTGTTGCTACCTTTTTGTTACATTTTTGACATAACATATTATCCCTCCTTACAAATAAAGTAGAAATCTGTAATATCTCTAGTGTCTTGATTTAAATTTTTATAATACTTGAAAATATATAGATTTCTTTATAACACATAATATTATTATTACCTTATTTGTGTTAATTCAATGCAAATAACTTTATTTATTATAATTATTTTACTATTTTAAAGCTATTGATATGCTTTTTTGATTATTATTTATAATTATATACTTTTTTATATCTAATCACAACAAAAAGGGATTTGTACAGGATTACCCTGTATAAATCCCCATTGATATTATTTTTAAATACTAGTTATTTTGAGCTTCTTCAATTATTTTTTTAGCTATTTGTCCTGGAACTTCTTCATATTTTTCTATTTCCATTTCAAATTGACCTCTACCTTGAGTCATAGCTCTTAAATCTATAGCATATTTAAATGTTTCACTTTGAGGTGCTTCAGCAAATATAACTTGTTTGCCCTTATCATCAGGTTCCATACCTAAAATTTTACCTCTTCTCTTATTTATATCACCCATAACATCGCCCATGTATTCTTCTGGAACTGTTATTTTTAATTTCATTATAGGTTCTAATAATATTGGTTTAGCTTCTTGCATACCTTTTTTAAATGCTATAGAAGCAGCAGTTTTAAATGCCATTTCTGAAGAGTCTACATCATGGTAGGAACCATCATATAATACTGCTTTAATATTTGTAACTGGATAACCTGCTAATATACCTTTTTGCATAGAATCTCTTAAACCTTTTTCTACTGCTGGTATATATGATTTTGGAACAGAACCACCAAATATTTCTTCTGAGAAATCAAAGTCTTCTGTAGATCTTGAGAATCTTATCTTAACATCACCATATTGGCCACGTCCACCAGATTGTTTTTTATGTTTACCTTGGACATCTGAGCTTCCTTTTATTGTTTCTCTATAAGCAACTTTTATATCTTCTAGGTCAAAATCTACTCCATATTTTTCTTTCATTTGTTTTTTAATAGTGTTTATGTGTAATTCACCTTGTCCACCAACAAGAGTTTGTTTTGTTTCAGGATTTCTATACCAATGGATAGTTGGATCTTCTTCTGAAACTTTATTTAAGCAAGAAGCAATTTTTTCTTCGTCACCTTTATTTTTAGGTACTATTGCATAATAAATTTGTGGTTTTGGTAATTCTATTGGGTCTAGTGGTACAGCATCAGGTTTTGCTGCTATTGTATCACCAGTTTTTAAATCACCAACTTTAGTTACTACAACTATGTCACCAGCTTTTGCTTCTTCAAGTTCATCTAAATTACCTTTTAATGTAGTGTATATGTTAGATATTTTTTCTTTTTTATCTTGAGTTATATCTATAACTTCCATATCTTTCTTTAGAGTACCTTCTATAATCTTGATATAAGACATTTTTCCTGTGAATGGGTCTACCATTGTTTTGAATACTTGTCCTCTAAATGGAGCATCACTATCTATATGTCCTGGATAAATATAAGATTCTAGAGTTTCTAATATTTCTTTTGTTCCTATATTATTTATAGTTGAACCACATATAACAGGGATTATATCCCCTCTTTTTATACCTATTGTGATTCCTTTTTGTAATTCTTCTTCAGTAAATTCTTCACCACTGAAGTATTTATCTAAGTATGCATCATCAGATTCTGCAACAAGTTCCATTAAGCCTTCTTTTATAGCTAATACTTGTTGTTCAAAATCACCATCATATGCTTCTTGTAAATTATCTAATATGTTATGTAATTTAACGAATTGTTTATCTTTGTATTCAGGTATTATCATTGGTACTATTTTTTTATCGTATTTTTCTCTTAACATGTCTATTGCATCTTTATATCTTGCCTTTTCGTTGTCTATTTTATTGATAAACATTATTTTAGGCATATTTTCTGTAAATTCTAGTGATTTTTCTGTTCCTACTTGTATAGGGTTTGTTGCATCTATTACTATAACTGCTGCTGCACAAGCTCTTAAAGATGAAATTACATCTCCACAAAAATCGAAGTAGCCAGGAGTATCTAATAAATTATATTTGATACCATTGTATTCTACTGGTACTAGTCCCATACTATAAGTCATATTAGTTTTATCACTTAATTGTGGTATTTTACTTGTAAGATTAGCAGTATATGCTATTGCTTCAATTAAATTAGTTTTCCCACAACCACTATGTCCTAAAAT
Source organism: Intestinibacter bartlettii (assembly GCA_025148965.1). Lineage (GTDB taxonomy): Bacteria > Bacillota > Clostridia > Peptostreptococcales > Peptostreptococcaceae > Intestinibacter > Intestinibacter bartlettii. The sequence continues at coordinate 173,081 of CP102273.1, forward strand.
CGCAATATTTCTTAAATTGTTACTATCATATACTTTCATAAGAGCACCTACCTTTGTTTGTTATAAAAATTTAAGTCATTTATTTCCTTAATATTTTTATTTTATATATTTTATAATATATAATCCCTTTTATTACATTATATGCCATATTAAAAAGAATTATTTACTTTATAGTTAAATATATTTCTACATATAAGTATATTTTTCCTCTTTATATTTGTAATTTTTTTATTGTTATTTAAATAATGTAATCGTTTTTTTGTATACTGAATTTAACATACTTTTTTACATATGTTTTTTCTACTCTTTATGACTTTTTTCGTTATAAAAAAAGACGAACTTATTACAAAGTTCGCCCTTTATTATAATATTTTTATTCTGTAGTAAAGTTATTTTCAAGATATACTCTATGCTTCAGCTTCTACTTCTACAGCTTCCATAGTCATTAATAATTGTTTATCTGTTACCATATCTCCTTCTTTAACTTCTATTGAAGATATCTTACCAGCAACTTTAGCGACTATGTTAGTTTCCATCTTCATAGCTTCTATTACTATTAATGGTTGATTTTCTTCTACTACATCACCTTTTTTAACAAGAGTTTTAACGACTTTACCTGGTATAGCTGCACCTATTTGTAGTGGATCATCCATATCAGCAAGTTCAACTTGTCTTATTAATCCTGAGTAGTTATTATCTTTTATTTCAACTTCTCTTAAAGAACCATTCATTCTGAATATTACTGTTCTATATCCATTTTCTTTTACTTCGCCAACGCCTATTAATCTTATAGATAATGATTTACCTTCTTCTATTTCAACATCACATTCTTCATCTTTATCTAATCCATAGAAGAATACATGACTTTCTAGTTTAGATATATCATTGTATTCTTGAAGATGTCTTAGGTAGTCTTCATAAACTTTTGGATATAATTCATAACTTAATATGTTTCTTATATTAGAATCCATAGAGAATTTTTCATCTAAGTATTTTTTATCAGCTTCAAAATCAGCAAGTGGCATTAATTTACCAGGTCTTTCAGTTATAGGAGCTTCACCTTTTAATACAACTTCTTGTAAGTCTTGAGGTATTCCACCAACTGGTTGACCAATCATACCTTTACAGTAATCAACTACTGAATCTGGGAATGATAATTTTTTACCTTCTTCTATTATGTTTTCTTCGTCTAATTTATTTTTAGTCATAAATATAGCTAAGTCACCAACAACTTTAGAAGATGGTGTAACTTTGATTATATCTCCTAATATTTTATTAGCTTTTTTGTAGTTTTCTTTTACTGAATCAAATTCATCTTTTAATCCTAAGCTGTCTGCTTGTGCCTTAAGGTTAGAATATTGTCCTCCTGGCATTTCGTATTGATATATTTGTGCGAAAGAAGTAGTTAAACCACTTTCAAATTTTTTATAAACTTCTCTTAAATCATAGTAGTAATCGCCTATTTGTTCATATCCGAATAAGTCTATATTTGTATCTCTTTCGTCAAATCTTAAAGCTTCTACTACTGCATTTAATGATGGTTGACTTGTAAGCCCTGCCATTGATTGTAAAGCTGTATCAACTATATCTACACCAGCTTTAGAAGCCATTAAGCAAGTAGCAACACCATTACCACTAGTATCATGAGTATGTAGATGTATTGGAGCTTTTACATTGTCTTTTAATGCTTTTATTAAAGTATAAGCTGCTTGTGGTTTTAATAAACCTGCCATATCTTTTATACAGATTATATCTGTTCCTAATGCTTCTAATTCTTGAGCCATATTTATATAATATTCAAGATTATATTTAGATTTAGAAGGATCTAGAATATCTCCTGTATAACACATAGTAGCTTCTACTATTTTTCCAGTTTCTAGACCAGCATCTATTGATAATTTCATATTTTCAACCCAGTTAAGTGAGTCAAATATTCTTATCACGTCTATTCCTTGTTCTGCTGCTTCTTTTATAAATTTAGTTATAACATTGTCTGGATAGTTAGTATATCCAACACCATTTGAAGCTCTAAATAACATTTGGAATAATATATCTGGTATTTCTTTTCTTAGTTTTTGTAATCTTATCCATGGTGATTCATTTAAGAATCTATATGCAACATCATATGTAGCTCCTCCCCACATTTCTAGCGAGAATAAATCTTTCATATATGCTTCTGTAGCAGGAGCTGCTTGTAAGAAGTCATAAGTTCTTAATCTTGTTGCCACTAGAGATTGGTGTGCATCCCTCATAGATGTATCTGTTAGTAATAATTTTTTTTCATTTCTGATTTTATCGATGTACGCTTTTTTACCTAGTCTTTCTAGTTGTTGTCTACTTCCTTCGATATCTGGTATGTCTGTTCTTATTATTGGCTTATGTGGTGTAGTAAACACTGGTTTTTGTGCACATTTATTTTCGTTTACTATTACATTTCCTATGAATTGAAGCAATTTTGTTGCCCTATTTTTACTTTCTTTTATGTTGAATAATTCTGGATGTTCATCTATAAATTTAGTACTGCATTTTCCTTCTTGGAATAGAGGATTTTCTAGTACGTTTATTAAGAATCCTACATTAGTTTTTACACCTCTGATTCTGAATTCTCTTATAGATCTTAACATTTTGTTAATTGCCTTTTTAAATGTTCTGTCCCAAGAAACAGTTTTAACCAATAAACTATCGTAATATGGACTTATGTCAAATCCCGCACAACCATTACCACCGTCAAGTCTTATACCTGCTCCTGAACCAGTTCTATAAACTTGTATTTTACCTGTGTCTGGCATAAAGCTATTTTTAGGATCTTCTGTTGTAATTCTACATTGTATAGAATATCCACTTACTTTTATATCATCTTGAGATTTTATATCTATTTCTTCACTATCTAAAGTGTATCCTTCTGCTATTAATATTTGGCTTTGTACTATATCGATACCTGTTACTTCTTCAGTTACAGTATGTTCAACTTGAACCCTTGGATTCATCTCTATAAAGTAATGATTTCCTTCTGCATCAACTAAGAATTCTAAAGTACCTGCATTTACATAACCAACACTTTTAGCTATTTTTACTGCATCATTACATATATTTTCTCTTACTTCTTTAGGTAAAGAAAATGCTGGTGCATATTCAATTATTTTTTGATGTCTTCTTTGTACTGAACAATCTCTTTCATATAGATGTACTATATTTCCTTCTTTATCACCTAATATTTGTACTTCTATATGTTTTGGATCAACTATATATTTTTCTATGAATATAACAGCTTTCCCAAAAGCTTTTCTAGATTCACTACAGGCAGTTTCGTATTCAAGCGCTAAATCTTTTTCATTATATACAACTCTCATACCTCTACCGCCACCTCCGTTAGATGCTTTAACCATTACTGGATATCCAACGTAATCAGCTACTTTTTTTGCTTCTTCAACTGTTTCAATAACTTTATCAACCCCTGGGATAGTAGGAACATCTGCTGCATGAGCTACTTTCTTAGAATTGATTTTATCCCCCATCTTATCCATTATATCTGCTGAAGGTCCTATGAAAGCTATTCCATTTTCTTCGCATTTGCGTACGAACTCTGAATTTTCAGCTAGAAATCCATACCCTGGGTGTATAGCATCTACATTTTTTTCTTTTGCTAATGCTATAATTCCATCCATATCAAGGTATACATCAATAGGTCCCTTGTCTTCACCTATTAAATAAGACTCATCCGCTTTTGTTCTAAACAAACTATATTTGTCTTCTTTACTGTATATCCCTACGCTTTTTATTCCTAATTCTGCACATGCTCTAAATATTCTTATTGCAATTTCTCCTCTGTTTGCAACTAATATTTTGTTAAATTTCTTTTGCATATTATCCCCCCCTGCTCATTTTCATCGTAATAGTTTAGATTATAAATCAATTTAATTTAATTTTAAACCGCTTTTAACAAGTTCCTTAAATAATAATAAAATTTCTTTCAATATATAATTTAATTTATGTTATTCCAAAATTTACTGTATTTAAATTAAGTAATTTTAGAATATTTTCTATTTGTTTTAGTAAAATATTTCTTTACTTCTGAATAAAATAATATTTTCACCTGTAAATGTACATATATCAAATATTTATACCTAATCTAAGAATATTATTAAGTTAATGTTTTAATAGCCCCCTATTTTAAATTATGTTAAATAGTTTTTACATAATACACTCTAAGCAGTTATCTATTAACAAATTATATCTATTAATTTTTAAATTATAATTTATTCCCTATTACGATTGCAATGAAAGCATAATAACTTCAATTATTTATTATTTGATTTATAATATTAATCTGTTTCAGATAATAATCTTTTTACAACATCTGAAAGTTTTAAAACACCTAAATCAGTATGAGCTACAGCCATTATCGTTTTTATTTTATTTTCACTCATATCCCATTTATAAGCTTTTGCTTCCATAATAGAATACATTGGCATTAATTCTTCTAATTCTAAGGCTTTTTCTTCTGCAAGTTCCATATATTCTTCAAACAAGTCTTCCATTTCCATATCTTGAAGATCATATTCTTCTCTTATTTGCTTTTCTATTAAATCAACATCTAATGTTACTAAATATGCTAAAACATCTTCCCTTTTTGTTGCCTTACACATATCTTTTTCAACCTTAAAATCACTTTTTTGTTGTATTAAGTCTTTTATTTCTTCACTGTCTATTATTGTTTCATCAAATATTATATACAAAGTTTTTTATATCAGATATCTTATATTTTTTTATATGTATCATCAATTATATTAAAAATATAATTACCTGAATCTCCTTTCCTTTTTATTGAATTATTATATACATAATTTGAATAATATAATCTCAACAATATAATTATATCTTATATTATTCAAAATGTCTTAAAATTAAATTTTATAATTTATCCTTATAAATCAATATATCTTCTACTAAATGCGATTGTTTTATACAAATTTATATAAAATTATATATAAGTATACATTTTTTCACATATAAATTTATTCACTCTTTTTTTTAAGCTCATTCACAAATATATAGAACAAAATCTTTTAATTATAAATGGAAATTAAAAAAACCTTTAGTGAAAATTCACTAAAGGTTTTACTGGTGGGATTAACAGGGCTCGAACCTGTGACCCCCTGCTTGTAAGGCAGGTGCTCTCCCAGCTGAGCTATAATCCCGCATATGGTTGTATGGTGCGCCCAGAGGGACTCGAACCCCCAACCTTCTGATTCGTAGTCAGACACTCTATCCAGTTGAGCTATAGGCGCTTGTCTGGAGGCGACACCCAGATTCGAACTGGGGATGAAGGAGTTGCAGTCCTCTACCTTAGCCACTTGGTCATGTCGCCATTAAATTGGTGACCCATCGGAGATTCGAACTCCGGACACCTTGATTAAAAGTCAAGTGCTCTACCGACTGAGCTAATGAGTCATGTTGTTTTGGGGTGGATAATGAGATTCGAACTCACGGCCTCCAGAGCCACAATCTGGCGCTCTAACCAACTGAGCTATACCCACCGTAATTTGGTCGAGGTGAAGGGACTCGAACCCCCGGCCCCATGGTCCCAAACCAAGTGCGCTACCAAACTGCGCTACACCTCGAGAGTAATTAATGTGGTGGACCATCAGGGACTCGAACCCCGGACCTACCGGTTATGAGCCGGGCGCTCTAACCAACTGAGCTAATGGTCCACATTAATTTGATTGGTAGCGGTAACAGGAGTCGAACCTGTGACCTTTCGGGTATGAACCGAACGCTCTAGCCAACTAAGCTATACCGCCACATTTTCTGGTGCCCAGAGGCGGAATCGAACCACCGACACGGGGATTTTCAGTCCCCTGCTCTACCGACTGAGCTATCTGGGCATTTGTTTTGGCGGAGAGGGTGGGATTCGAACCCACGGTGCCGTTAAGCATCACTGGTTTTCAAGACCAGCTCCTTAAACCACTCGGACACCTCTCCATGCTCCCTGGTGACCCATCCGGGGCTCGAACCCGGGACACCCTGATTAAGAGTCAGGTGCTCTACCAACTGAGCTAATGAGTCATAATAAGCATAAATAATTTGGCTGGGGATGCAGGACTCGAACCTACGCATGCATGAGTCAAAGTCATGTGCCTTACCGACTTGGCTAATCCCCAATATTAAGTTTGGTGAGCGCACAGGGATTCGAACCCCGGACACACGCCTTAGAAGGGCGTTGCTCTATCCAGCTGAGCTATGCACCCACTTAATAATAAAATAATGGTGCGGATGAAGGGAGTCGAACCCCCACGCCAAAGGCGCTAGATCCTAAGTCTAGTGCGTCTGCCAATTCCGCCACATCCGCATATTATTTTTTCTGGTGGAGGATGGTGGATTCGAACCACCGAAAGCGATGCTAACAGATTTACAGTCTGCCCCCTTTGGCCACTCGGGAAATCCTCCGTAATTGGAGCTGGTGATAGGAGTCGAACCTACAACCTGCTGATTACAAGTCAGCTGCTCTGCCATTGAGCCACACCAGCAAAATCTATATAAATTATTATGGCGACCTGGAAGGGACTCGAACCCTCGACCTCCAGCGTGACAGGCTGGCATTCTAACCAGCTGAACTACCAGGCCGCGAATAAGAACTTAATGGTGGGACCAACAGGGCTCGAACCTGTGACCCCCTGCTTGTAAGGCAGGTGCTCTCCCAGCTGAGCTATGGTCCCATTAATAATTTGGAGCGGGTGAAGGGGATCGAACCCTCACAGCTGGCTTGGAAGGCCAGAACTCTACCATTGAGCTACACCCGCGAAATTGGTGACTCATAGGGGAATCGAACCCCTGTTACCGCCGTGAAAGGGCGGTGTCTTGACCGCTTGACCAATGAGCCACGATATATAATTTTAAAAAACATGGTGCCGAAGACCGGAATCGAACCGGTACGGGAGTATAAGTCCCGCAGGATTTTAAGTCCTGTGCGTCTGCCAGTTCCGCCACTTCGGCAACTTGGCTCCAAGGGAGGGACTCGAACCCTCAGCCTATCGGTTAACAGCCGAGTGCTCCACCATTGAGCTACCTTGGAAGATGCTTGGAGGCGACACCCAGATTCGAACTGGGGATGAAGGAGTTGCAGTCCTCTACCTTAGCCACTTGGTCATGTCGCCATTAAATTGGTGACCCATCGGAGATTCGAACTCCGGACACCTTGATTAAAAGTCAAGTGCTCTACCGACTGAGCTAATGAGTCATGTTGTTTTGGGGTGGATAATGAGATTCGAACTCACGGCCTCCAGAGCCACAATCTGGCGCTCTAACCAACTGAGCTATACCCACCATATTTTGGTCGAGGTGAAGGGACTCGAACCCCCGGCCCCATGGTCCCAAACCAAGTGCGCTACCAAACTGCGCTACACCTCGAGAGTAATTAATGTGGTGGACCATCAGGGACTCGAACCCCGGACCTACCGGTTATGAGCCGGGCGCTCTAACCAACTGAGCTAATGGTCCACATTAATTTAAATTGGTAGCGGTAACAGGAGTCGAACCTGTGACCTTTCGGGTATGAACCGAACGCTCTAGCCAACTAAGCTATACCGCCACATTTTCTGGTGCCCAGAGGCGGAATCGAACCACCGACACGGGGATTTTCAGTCCCCTGCTCTACCGACTGAGCTATCTGGGCATTTGTTTTGGCGGAGAGGGTGGGATTCGAACCCACGGTGCCGTTAAGCATCACTGGTTTTCAAGACCAGCTCCTTAAACCACTCGGACACCTCTCCGTATTGGTGACCCATCGGAGATTCGAACTCCGGACACCTTGATTAAAAGTCAAGTGCTCTACCGACTGAGCTAATGAGTCATAATAAACATAAATTTGGCTGGGGATGCAGGACTCGAACCTACGCATGCATGAGTCAAAGTCATGTGCCTTACCGACTTGGCTAATCCCCAGTATTAAATTGGTGAGCGCACAGGGATTCGAACCCCGGACACACGCCTTAGAAGGGCGTTGCTCTATCCAGCTGAGCTATGCACCCACGCTATTCTGGAGCGGGAAACGAGATTCGAACTCGCGACTTCAACCTTGGCAAGGTTGCGCTCTACCGCTGAACTATTCCCGCATTTTAAAATAATGGTGCGGATGAAGGGAGTCGAACCCCCACGCCAAAGGCGCTAGATCCTAAGTCTAGTGCGTCTGCCAATTCCGCCACATCCGCATATTATTTTTTTCTGGTGGAGGATGGTGGATTCGAACCACCGAAAGCGATGCTAACAGATTTACAGTCTGCCCCCTTTGGCCACTCGGGAAATCCTCCGTATAATTGGAGCTGGTGATAGGAGTCGAACCTACAACCTGCTGATTACAAGTCAGCTGCTCTGCCATTGAGCCACACCAGCATATTAAATTGGCGACCTGGAAGGGACTCGAACCCTCGACCTCCAGCGTGACAGGCTGGCATTCTAACCAGCTGAACTACCAGGCCGCATTTTAAATGGTGGGACCAACAGGGCTCGAACCTGTGACCCCCTGCTTGTAAGGCAGGTGCTCTCCCAGCTGAGCTATGGTCCCATTTAATTTGGAGCGGGTGAAGGGGATCGAACCCTCACAGCTGGCTTGGAAGGCCAGAACTCTACCATTGAGCTACACCCGCATAAATTGGTGACTCATAGGGGAATCGAACCCCTGTTACCGCCGTGAAAGGGCGGTGTCTTGACCGCTTGACCAATGAGCCACGATATATAAAGTTTTAATGGTTGCGGAGGAAGGACTTGAACCTCCGACCTTCGGGTTATGAGCCCGACGAGCTGCCAACTGCTCCACTCCGCGATATTATTGTAATCCTACATGGTGCCGAAGACCGGAATCGAACCGGTACGGGAGTATAAGTCCCGCAGGATTTTAAGTCCTGTGCGTCTGCCAGTTCCGCCACTTCGGCAACTTGGCTCCAAGGGAGGGACTCGAACCCTCAGCCTATCGGTTAACAGCCGAGTGCTCCACCATTGAGCTACCTTGGAACATTACGTGGCTACGTCTTACTCTCCCAGGCGGTTGCCCACCAAGTACCATCAGCGCTTAGGAGCTTAACTTCTGTGTTCGGAATGGGAACAGGTGTATCCTCCTTGCTATAATAACCACATCATCTTTTCTGTAAGACAAGTATTATATTAACATTTTTTATTTCTATTGTCAATGCTTTTTTTAATACTTTCAAAATTGCTAACATTTAATGAATGATATTCATTTGGTCAAGTCCTCGATCTATTAGTATCAGTAAGCTAAATACATTACTGCACTTACACCTCTGACCTATCAACCAGGTAGTCTTCCTGGGATCTTAACCTTGCGGTGGGAAATCTTATCTTGAAGTGGGCTTCGCGCTTAGATGCTTTCAGCGCTTATCCTTTCCGTACTTAGCTACCCAGCCATGCCCTTGGCAGAACAACTGGTACACCAGCGGTACGTCCATCCCGGTCCTCTCGTACTAAGGACAGGTCTCCTCAAATTTCCTACGCCTGCGACGGATAGGGACCGAACTGTCTCACGACGTTCTGAACCCAGCTCGCGTACCACTTTAATGGGCGAACAGCCCAACCCTTGGGACCTACTACAGCCCCAGGATGTGATGAGCCGACATCGAGGTGCCAAACCTCCCCGTCGATGTGGACTCTTGGGGGAGATCAGCCTGTTATCCCCAGGGTAGCTTTTATCCGTTGAGCGATGGCCCTTCCATGCGGAACCACCGGATCACTAAGTCCGACTTTCGTCCTTGCTCGACCTGTATGTCTTGCAATCAAGCTCTCTTTTGCCTTTACACTCTTCGTACGATTTCCGACCGTACTGAGAGAACCTTTGAGCGCCTCCGTTACTTTTTGGGAGGCGACCGCCCCAGTCAAACTGTCCACCTGACAGTGTCCCAAGACCAGATTCATGGCCTCTGGTTAGAATCCCAGTACTACAAGGGTGGTATCCCAAGGATGACTCCACACAGACTGACGTCCATGCTTCATAGTCTCCCACCTATCCTGTACATGTAGCACCGAGACTCAATGTCAAGCTACAGTAAAGCTCCATGGGGTCTTTCCGTCCTGTCGCAGGTAACCGGCATCTTCACCGGTATTACAATTTCACCGAGTCTGTTGTTGAGACAGTGCCCAAATCGTTACGCCTTTCGTGCGGGTCGGAACTTACCCGACAAGGAATTTCGCTACCTTAGGACCGTTATAGTTACGGCCGCCGTTTACTGGGGCTTAAGTTCACTGCTTCGATTGCTCTAACAGATCCCCTTAACCTTCCAGCACCGGGCAGGCGTCAGCTCCTATACATCGTCTTGCGACTTAGCAGAAACCTATGTTTTTGGTAAACAGTCGCTTGGGCCTATTCTCTGCGGCCTTCTTTCGAAGGCACCCCTTCTCCCGAAGTTACGGGGTCATTTTGCCGAGTTCCTTAACAACAGTTCTCTCGCTGGCCTTAGGATACTCTCCTCACCCACCTGTGTCGGTTTGCGGTACAGGCACCTTTAACCTCGATAGAGACTTTTCTCGACAGTGTGAAATCAGCTACTTCGCTACTAAATTTCGCTCCGCATCGTACCCCAGCATTATTCCGACGGATTTGCCTATCGGAACTGCCTCAATACTTGCCCGCACATAACCAACAGTGCGGTTAGCTTATCCTACTGTGTCATCCCATTTCTCAAACGGTTATTGGTGGTACAGGAATATCAACCTGTTGTCCATCACCTACGCCTTTCGGCCTCGGCTTAGGTCCTGACTAACCCAGGGCGGACGAACCTTCCCCTGGAAACCTTGGGTTTACGGCCTGTGGGATTCTCACCCACATCTCGCTACTCATGCCAACATTCTCACTTCTATGCAGTCCACATGTCCTTACGGTCATGCTTCAAGCCACATAGAAAGCTCCCCTACCCATCATAATGATGCCGTAGCTTCGGTAGTAAGTTTTAGCCCCGGAAATTTTCGGCGCAGAATCACTCGACCAGTGAGCTATTACGCACTCTTTAAATGAGTGGCTGCTTCTAAGCCAACATCCTGGTTGTCTGTGCAATTCCACATCCTTTACCACTTAACTTACATTTAGGGACCTTAGCTGACGATCTGGGCTGTTGCCCTCTTGACTATGAATCTTATCACCCATAGTCTGACTCCCAAGCAAAAGAATACGGCATTCGGAGTTTGATAGTCTTCGGTAAGTGCAATACCCCCTAGGACATTCAGTGCTCTACCTCCGTTTCTCTAAGCTTGAGGCTAGCCCTAAAGCTATTTCGGGGAGAACCAGCTATCTCCAGGCTCGATTGGAATTTCACCGCTATCCACAAGTCATCCCCGCACTTTTCAACGTACGTGGGTTCGGTCCTCCACGAAATTTTACTTTCGCTTCAACCTGCTCATGGATAGGTCGCCTGGTTTCGGGTCTACGTCGGGTAACTGGACGCCCATTTAAGACTCGCTTTCGCTACGGCTCCACACCTTAAGTGCTTAACCTTGCTACACAACGTAACTCGTTGGCCCGTTCTACAAAAAGTACGCAGTCACACAAATAATGTGCTCCTACAGCTTGTAAGTGCAGGGTTTCAGGTTCTCTTTCACTCCCCTCCCGGGGTTCTTTTCACCTTTCCCTCACGGTACTATACGCTATCGGTCACTAGGTAGTATTTAGGCTTGGAGGATGGTCCCTCCTGCTTCCCACAGGGTTTCACGTGTCCCGTGGTACTCTGGATCATATCTAAAGTCTTCTCGTTTAAAATACTGGGCTGTTACCATCTGTGGCGGAGCTTTCCAACTCTCTTCTTCTACGATACCTCTTCGTTATGATATGTCCGCAACCCCAGCGAAGAAAACTTCACTGGTTTGGCCTGTTCCGCGTTCGCTCGCCGCTACTTACGGAATCGAATTTCTTTCTCTTCCTCCGGGTACTTAGATGTTTCAGTTCTCCGGGTTCCCCTCGCATGACTATGTATTCATCATACGATACTTAGACATTACTCTAAGTGAGTTTCCTCATTCGGAAATCTTCGGATCAAAGTTTACGTGCAACTCCCCGAAGCTTATCGCAGCTTATCACGTCCTTCATCGGCTCCTAGTGCCAAGGCATTCGCCCTGCACCCTTAATAACTTGACCAGTTATTAGAGTTCGGTATTGAGATAAATACCATTTTGATTTTTACGACTTATCTGTCATGATTTTTGAAACTTTTCTGTTCATATATAATGTCATATCACTAAATGTTATGCAATTTTCAAAGTACTAGTTTAGGGCTTCGCCCTTTATTATAAGATTCATTTATTAATGAACCCTCAAAATTAAACAGTAGGCAATTCTCCTTAGAAAGGAGGTGATCCAGCCGCACCTTCCGATACGGCTACCTTGTTACGACTTCACCCCAGTTATTGGTTTCACCTTCGACGACCGCTTCCAAAAGGTTAGCTAGCCGGCTTCGGGCGCCCCCAACTCCCATGGTGTGACGGGCGGTGTGTACAAGACCCGGGAACGCATTCACCGCAGCATTCTGATCTGCGATTACTAGTAACTCCAGCTTCATGTAGGCGAGTTTCAGCCTACAATCCGAACTGAGAATGGCTTTAAGGGATTAGCTTGGCCTCACGACTTCGCTGCCCTCTGTACCACCCATTGTAGCACGTGTGTAGCCCTAAGCATAAGGGGCATGATGATTTGACGTCATCCCCACCTTCCTCCAGGTTATCCCTGGCAGTCCCTCTAGAGTGCCCAACTTAATGATGGCAACTAAAGGCAAGGGTTGCGCTCGTTGCGGGACTTAACCCAACATCTCACGACACGAGCTGACGACAACCATGCACCACCTGTCACTTCTGTCCCCGAAGGGAAAGATGCGATTAGGCATCGGTCAAAAGGATGTCAAGCTTAGGTAAGGTTCTTCGCGTTGCTTCGAATTAAACCACATGCTCCGCTACTTGTGCGGGTCCCCGTCAATTCCTTTGAGTTTCACTCTTGCGAGCGTACTCCCCAGGCGGAGTACTTAATGCGTTAGCTGCGCCACCGAAGGGGGTAACCTCCGACAGCTAGTACTCATCGTTTACGGCGTGGACTACCAGGGTATCTAATCCTGTTTGCTCCCCACGCTTTCGTGCCTCAGCGTCAGTTACAGTCCAGAGAGCCGCCTTCGCTACTGGTGTTCCTCCTAATATCTACGCATTTCACCGCTACACTAGGAATTCCACTCTCCTCTCCTGCACTCAAGTCCTCCAGTTTCAAGAGCTTACTACGGTTGAGCCGTAGCCTTTCACTCCTGACTTAAAAGACCGCCTACGCACCCTTTACGCCCAGTAAATCCGGATAACGCTAGCCCCCTACGTATTACCGCGGCTGCTGGCACGTAGTTAGCCGGGGCTTCCTCCTCAAGTACCGTCATTATCTTCCTTGAGGACAGAGCTTTACGACCCGAAGGCCTTCATCGCTCACGCGGCGTTGCTGCATCAGGCTTTCGCCCATTGTGCAATATTCCCCACTGCTGCCTCCCGTAGGAGTTTGGACCGTGTCTCAGTTCCAATGTGGCCGATCACCCTCTCAGGTCGGCTACTGATCGTCGCCTTGGTGAGCCGTTACCTCACCAACTAGCTAATCAGACGCGGGTCCATCCTGTACCGCCGGAGCTTTGATAAGAAAAACATGCGAATTTCTTATGTTATCCCGTATTAGCATACCTTTCGGTATGTTATCCGTGTGTACAGGGCAGGTTACCCACGCGTTACTCACCCGTCCGCCGCTCTTCTCCGAAGAGAATCGCTCGACTTGCATGTGTTAGGCACGCCGCCAGCGTTCATCCTGAGCCAGGATCAAACTCTCAAATAAAAGTTTACTTCTTAATGAAGTTTCCCGCTCAGACTAATCATTATCTGAATATCTGGCTTGGTTTGTTGTTGGTTTTAATTCGTGTGAATTAAAGTTTTATAATTAACCTACTGTTTAATTTTCAAAGTTCATTTGCTTAACTCGCTTAACTTTTTTAAGTTGTTTCGCTCGCTTCAGCTTCTTTAGTTTAACAAACTTAGTTTTGTTTGTCAACACTTTTTTCAAAAACTTTTTTTAAGTTTTCGTCGCTTTAGACTTACTCACTCTTTAAGTTCTTGCCCCTCTCTCAAGGACAAGTAATACTATATCATCTTGAAAAACTTTCGTCAACACTTTTTTTATTTTTTTTTTATTATTTTTTAAAATTTAATTTACCATTCTGCTCAAATCAAGTCTATTACTTATTTCCATCAATTTTAATATATTTTTAAAAATTGTATATTAAGCTATATTTAGCATAATAATATTATTGCACAATAAATATATTTAATACTTATTTGTCTCAAATTTTATAATTATATATAGTTTTATGCATATAAACCGTGTTAATTTATAATAATTTTTATGGGCAATTTATAAATTCTTTTATTACCCATAAAAATTCTATCTATATTATCTCTAAATTTAAATTTTATATAACAAAAATTGAATTATTTTATATATTCAGTAATTGTTTTATTCTAGGTACATCGAATCCTAAAACATAATCTTCATCTATTTTCATAACTGGAACTGATAAAAATCCTTCTTTTATAAGATTTCTCTTGTGTTCTGAACTTTTTGATATATTATATTCTATATATTCTATATTATTTTGGTTTAAATATTCTTTTAATTTAGTACAATTCGGGCAAGTATCACTTGTGTACATTTCGATTTTTTTCATTCTAACTCAACTCCTTCTTTCTCAATTTTACTTTATTTTCACTTTTACATATTATAAAATTAGTATGTATTGTAAATTATAAAAATATAATTAATAGTACATAATTTATAAAAATAAAGCAATATAATCAAAACATTTAGGAGGTTATTTGTAATGTCGAAAAAGGTACTAATTATGTCTGCCTCTACTGGAGGTGGCCATAACAGAGCAGCCAAAGCCATGAAAGAAGAGATTGAAAAAAGATGTATTAATGGTGAATATATTACTTGTGAAATTGTAGATAGTTTAAAATTAATAAATACAACGATGGATAAGATTATCTCTAGTGGATACGAAAAATCTGCAAAATATACACCTAAGGCATGGGGTGGGGTTTATAAAATTTCTGATGCTAATATTATGTCTAAACATGAATTTAAAGGAAATTTATTTAATTCCCTGTTATCTTCAAGATTAAAAAAATTATTAAAAGAAAGTAAACCTGATTTAATTATAGGAACTCATCCATTCCCTATGATAGCATTGAGTACATTAAAAAAGAAATATCCTTACCGTAATGCTTTTAATAGCTTTTTTGTTCCTCCTCTTATATCTGTATTAACCGATTATACTGCCCATTCAGCTTATATTCAGGATGAAATAGATTATTATATAGCTGG
This sequence comes from Intestinibacter bartlettii, assembly GCA_025148965.1. Taxonomy (GTDB): domain Bacteria; phylum Bacillota; class Clostridia; order Peptostreptococcales; family Peptostreptococcaceae; genus Intestinibacter; species Intestinibacter bartlettii. Next base: position 188,466 of record CP102273.1, read on the forward strand.
TGATGAGTATGTTAGAGAGGTTTTAATCTCAGAAGGTATAGAGGATGATAAAATAAAACCATATGGTATTCCAGTTGAAAAATCATTCTTAGAGCATAGAGATAAAAATGTAGTATTAGAAGAACTTGGACTTGAGTCAGATAAGTTTACAGTTTTATTAATGGGCGGAAGTTTTGGCGCTGGAAATATAAAAGATACATTAAAAGAATTATTACTTATAGATAGAGACTTCCAAATACTTGTTATAACAGGTAGAAATGAAAGTTTAAAAGAAAGACTTGAAAAATCATTAGAGAAATCTAGTTTTGATAAAAATATCTCTGTTCTAGGTTTCACTAAAGATATGAATGATATATTATCAGCTGTAGATATTATAGTTTCAAAACCTGGTGGACTAACTACAACTGAATGTTTATTAAAAGAATTACCTATGATAATTCCTTACTATATACCTGGACAAGAAAAAGAAAATCTAGACTTCTTATCAAACTGTGGTGCTGCATTAAGAACTTCTAGTAAATTTACTCTTACTGTACTTCTAAAAGTACTTATAGATAATCCAGAAAGAGTAGAATTATTAAAGAACAATATTAGAGCAATTAAAAAACAAAATACATCAGAAGATATTGCTGATTTAGTATGCGAAATTATTGGTCAATAAATACATATTAAATTAATAAAGCCAACTCTAATGAGTTGGCTAATTTTATGATAATTTTTAGATTTTAATAAGGTTCATAAAAATCCTCTTCGTAATCGTACTGATAATGTTTATAATTATTTCTAAATGCACTATTTCTATTATCTTTTGGTGAGTGCATTTTCTTCCTACCTGTACTTTTTACTTTATCTCTTTTCTTAGATTCAATTTTTTTCTGTCTTTTTTCTTTATCGACAGTATGCTCCTCAAAATCTACGTTTGTATTCATTTTACACCTCTATATTTCTCTTCTTCCTTCTAGAGCTTTAGATATAGTAACTTCATCAGCATATTCTAAATCCCCACCTATAGGTAATCCGTGAGCTATTCTAGTGACTTTTATTCCCATTGGTTTAATAAGTCTTGCTATATACATAGCTGTAGCTTCTCCTTCTATAGTTGGGTTTGTTGCCATAATTATTTCTTTTACATCTTGATTTCCAAGTCTTTGTATAAGTTCTTTTATATTTATCATATCTGGACCTATACCATCCATTGGAGAAATTACTCCGTTTAATACATGATATTGTCCTTTGAACTCTCTTATTTTTTCCATAGCTGCAACATCTCTAGGATCTTCCACAACACATATAACACTAGAATCCCTATTTGGGTTAGAACACATGCTACATGGGTCTTTATCTGTTATGTTACAGCATATAGAACAGTATTTTATTTCTTTTTTGGCATCTAAAATTGCTTTTGATAAAGCTTCTACATCATTATTATTCATATTAATTACATGGAAAGCCAATCTTTGGGCTGTCTTTTTGCCTATTCCCGGAAGTTTTGAAAATTCTTCGATAAGCCTACTTATAGGCTCTGTATAATATTGCATTATTTATCACCTACTAAAATAAACCTGGTATGTTCATTCCCCCAGTCATTTTACTCATTTGAGATGATTGAGCGTCGTCTACTTTTCTTAATGCTTCGTTTACAGCACTTATAACTAAGTCTTGTAACATTTCTATATCATCTGGGTCAACTACTTCTGGTTTCATAGTTACATCTAAAACTTCTTTTTTACCATTAACTTTAACAGTAACAGCTCCTCCCCCTACAGATACTTCAAATTCTTTAGCCTCTAATTCTTGTTGCATTTTTTGCATATTGTCTTGCATTTTTTGGGCTTGTTTTAAAATTTGATTCATATTTCCTGGCATCATTCCTCCGCCAAATCCTTTTTTAGCCATTTACTTATTCCTCCTTGAATGTTTATCATTATTTCATAATATAATTATTATCATTTATTTTATCTTTTTTCAATACTATCTTTTACTTCTAATATATCTTCACTTACTATATTTTTTAATATTTGTTCTCCTTTATCCTCTTTTTTTATTTGAGTATTTAAATTTGACAATTGTGATTTCAGTGCTATTTTTACACTAAAGCTTCTATTTAATACCTCTCTTATTACTTTTTCTACATATTGTATTGTAACTGGAGAATCTAATCTTGATTTCGCAAATGAATAATTATCTGTAAAAATTATATATAAAGTATCTTCTGATATATTAAAACTATCTACGTCTTGTAGCAAGGCTCTAATTACTTGATTTTTATCTTCTTTCATTTTTTGTAAAATCTTTTTCCATGATTTTTCTACAAGTTTAATATCATCACCTTTTAAGTTTTCATATTCTATATTTTCATCTTCTTGTTTTTCAACTGTATTATTATTTTGTTGATTATTTTCATTAAAGTTATCCACCGTTTGGTTTGTGGATATGTGGTTAACTTTTATATTTCCAGATTCTATTTTCTGTTCTAAGTTTTCAATTCTCTTAATTAGAGCTTCTTTACTCTCATCAAACATTGGTTGTGCTATCTTCATCATAGTTACTTCCATAAGAACCCTTGGGTTTGATGATATTTTCATACCATCTTGTGCTTCTGATAATATGTTTAAAATTCTTATTAAGTTATTTGTATCGATAGTTTCAGCCTGTTGTTTAAGTAAATCTATAGTTTCTTCAGGAAGAGATATAATTTCGTCTAAATCATTTGATATTTTGCAAACCATTAAGTTTCTAAAGTGATCTATTAAATCGTTTACTAGGTTTCTTACGTCTTTCCCCCAAATAATAAAATCATTTAATATTTGAAGAGATTTTCTAGTATCTTCTTTTATTATGGATTCTGCTAAATCAAATAATTGCTCTATATTTACACTTCCTAAAAGTTCAATTACATCATTATAACTTATCTTGTTCCCTTCAAAAGATATACATTGGTCTAATATACTAAGAGCATCTCTAAGTGCACCTTGTGAATTTCTAGCAATTAGGTTTAACGCTTTTTCGTCTGCCTCTATTCCTTCTTTTTCACATATATATCTCATTCTAGATGAAATATCTTTAACTGTTACTCTTTTAAAGTCAAATCTTTGACATCTAGATAATATTGTTGCAGGGATTTTATGTGGTTCTGTAGTTGCCAGTATGAAGATAACGTATGATGGTGGTTCTTCTAGTGTTTTTAAAAGTGCATTGAATGCTCCTTGTGATAACATATGAACCTCATCTATTATATATACTTTGTATTTAGCTTTAGCAGGAGAATATTTTACATTTTCTCTTAATTCTCTTATATCATCTACACTATTGTTTGATGCAGCATCTATTTCAACTACATCCATAGTCTTATCTTCTAAAATCTCTCTACAATTTTCACACTCATTACAAGGTTCATCATTGTGTAAATTAGTACAGTTTACAGCTCTTGAAAATATTTTTGCTGTAGATGTTTTCCCTGTACCTCTTGTCCCACAGAATAAATATGCATGACCTACATTATTATTTTCTATTTGATTTTTTAAAGTTCTAACTATATGCTCTTGACCTATAACATCGCTAAAATTTTTAGGTCTATATACTCTATATAACGCCTTATGCATATCTACCATCCCCTTTATTCAAATACTGTTTTTATTTTAGACAATTTCTTTAAATATTATATCATTAAATAAATAAATTTACTTTAGTTAAGCATTCTTCTTATATTCATAAAAATATATATAATTATATTTTCTATACATAATAAAAAAATCTTTCCAAATTTAATAAAAGATTGTTTCTTCCTTTTATTTTGAAAAGATTAGCAAAATAAAAATCCCTATTAAAAGGGATTTGTTTTTATATATTAAAATGCTGTACACCATCTATCGACTATACTTCACAGACGTTACCAAAGTAGTTAGCTCAACTTAGGCACTCCCACGTCACATGCAGTAACCACTTACTGCTGCTTCCTTCCGGATCTGACAGGGTTCATGGGCTTACATTGCATAGGACCTAAGTGTCAACACCACTTGCTTCGGGCAGCTCCACAAAGTAGTAGCCTCCAGATGGAATTCAATCCTGCTATAGCGGGTTGCAGGTTACAGGGCACCGCTACTTCCCCATCTAGTACAGCAAAGTTGTAACCGAAATTTAATGTTTCCTTGGCGGAGAGAGTGGGATTCGAACCCACGATACGCTTTTGACACGCATACTAGCTTTCCAGGCCAGCGTCTTCGTCCTCTCGACCATCTCTCCAGCTATTTTTTCCTTAAGTCTTTAAAAAATCTTTGCAAAATGATCGAACACTCGTCTTCCATTATTCCAAACTCAACATTTACACGACTATCTTTAAAGTACTCCATCTTAAATGTATGTTGTTTTTCTATATTCGCGTTTTTAATATGTTTAGTTCCTATTATGATATTTTTTATTCTAGAATTAACAATGGCGCCACTACACATTATACAAGGTTCCATTGTAACGTACAAATCACAATCTGTAAGTCTCCAACCACCTAATGTTTCTGATGCATCTTTTATTGCTAACATTTCTGCATGTGCTGTACTGTCTCTAAGAGTTTCAGTTAAATTGTGACCTCTTCCGATAATTTCACTATCTTTAACTATTACAGCTCCTATAGGTGTTTCGCCTTTATCATATGCTTTCTTGGCTTCGTTTATTGCTTCATTCATAAAAAATATTTTGTCCATATTTCCTCCTAAACATATAACATATTAATATTAACACAACTTTTTTTATAATTCAACTTATTTTTTATTTCAAATTTTTATTTTAATTGACTTTTTTAAACATATATTTCCTAAAATTATAAAAGGACTTATTAATTATAAGTCCTCACGCCATTCCATTATCTACTCAAATAAAATATTTTTATCCCTTAATTCTTTTTTTATTTCTTCAAATATATCTTTGTTACTAACTTCAATAGTATGAATATGATAGTCTGGAGATAAAACAGATAATTGTTTAAATTCATTTGTTGTTGCTTTTTCCATGAATTTTTTTAAATCCCTATTTGTAGACACATTTAATTCAGCCTTCAAAACGCCATATGTAGGATGTTCCACTATAACATCTTTTACTCTTCCACCTAAATCAATTATCGTCTGTAATTCATCATAAAGTTCTTCATCTGAATTATGATTTTTGCATTTTATTTTAAATTCATCTTTTACTGGATTTAAAATAATATATCCACTAGATGTTGCCAAAATTTCTATTCCAGATGCTCTTAAAAGTGCTATATCCTTTACTACAACTTGTCTACTTACTTGAAGTTCTGCTGATAATTCACTCCCTTTTACAGGTTCATCAGATTTTTTCAGAATTTGTAATAGTCTTTCCCTTCTCTCGTTTGAGCTCATTTTGCACCTTCTTTTCGTTTTATTATTTTCTTTTCCTTATCTTTAATTTATTCTATATACTTTTTTAAAAAAAATCAATCGTTAACTTTTTTATAAAATTTCTTAACTATTTTAAAAATAAATTAAAAATTTAACTATTATTTTTTTGTTGAATAGTAAATTGCACGGTGCTATAATTGGTGTTACAAGTGTAAATACACGTGTAAATACTTTTAAAGTAAAGGGGTAAGTTATGACGAATCAACTATCTGAAAAGATATTAAAATTAAAAAAAGAAAAAAATGCTATAATATTAGCACATTTATATCAAATTCCAGAAATCCAAGAAATTGCAGACTATGTCGGCGATTCTTATTATTTAAGTCAAGTAGCTCGTGATGCTAAAGAGGATTTAATTATTTTCTGTGGTGTAAAATTTATGGCTGAAAGTGCAAAAGTTTTATCACCAGAAAAAACTGTTATATTACCTGCGCCAAATGCTGGTTGCCCAATGGCAGATATGGCAGAAGTTGAAGATGTAGAAGAAATGATAAAAAAATATCCTGATGCATTTAAAGTTTGTTATATAAATTCATCTTATGAAGTTAAAGCTCTTTGTGATGCATCTGTTACATCATCTAGTGCTTTAAATATAATTAAAAACATACCTAATAAACAAATATTATTCTTACCTGATCAAAATTTAGGTGGCTATATATCTGAATTTTTCCCAGAAAAAGAATTTATTTTATGGAGAGGATTCTGCCCTACTCATCATAGAATCACTGCAGAAGATATCATAAAAGCAAAAGAAGAACATCCAAATGTAAAAGTTTTATCTCACCCTGAATGTTCTAAAGAAGTGAGAGATTTAAGTGATTACATAGGAAGTACAAGCGGTATAATCAATTATGCAACTGAATGTGAAGATAAAGAATTTATAATCGCAACAGAAGAAGGTGTCCTACATCAACTTAAAAAGAAAAACCCAGATAAAAAATTCTATTTCCCTGAAGTGATGGTTTGTCCAAATATGAAAAAGACTAGCCTACAAGACGTTTATGATGCATTAGATGGTAAAAAAGAAGAAGTTATTCTAGATGAAGAAATACGTAAAAAAGCTCTAACTTCTCTAGAAAATATGCACAAATTGGGGAATTAATTATGGAAAATAAAAATGTTGATGTTTTAATAATAGGATCTGGAGTTTCTGGTTTATACAGTGCTCTTAATCTAAGTGACGACTTAGATATTTTAGTCGTTTCAAAAGGGAAAATAGATTGTACAAATACATATTTAGCTCAAGGTGGTATTTCAGTTGCAAGAAACGAAGAAGATATTCCTGACTTTATAGAAGATACTCTTAAAGCTGGCCAATATAAAAATGACTTAAATGCCGTAAAAGTTCTAACTTCTGAATCTATAGAAAATGTTAAAGAATTAGTTTCTTTAGGTATGAAACTGGATTTAGACGAAGAAGGAAATTGGGATTACACAAAAGAAGGTGCCCATTGCATAAATAGAATAGTACATACAAATGACCATACTGGTGAAGATGTAGAAAAAACACTTATAAAAAATGTTCTTTCTAAAGAAAACATCGCTGTTTCAGAAGATACTTTTTTTGTAGATATAATAGAAGATAATGATAAATGTATAGGTGCTGTGTTAATAAAAGATGGCAAACAAATAAATGTATTCGCCAAATATGTAATTTTAGCTTGTGGCGGAATTGGTGGTCTTTATAAAAACTCTACTAGTCAAAGAATTTTAAAGGGCGATGGACTAGCTACAGCATTAAGACATAATATAGAACTTAAAGATATAAATTATATACAAATCCATCCTACTGCTTTTTACGATGAAACTGAAGATGAAAGAAGATTTTTAATTTCTGAATCTGTGAGAGGCGAGGGTGGTATCTTAAAAAATGTAAACGGTGAAAGATTTGTAAACGAATTACTCCCAAGAGATGTCGTTTCAGCAGCCGTTTTTGAACAAATGGAAAAAACAAATACACCTTATGTATTTTTAGATATAAGTTTTTTAGATTCTGACTATATAAAAAATAGATTCTCTTTAATATATCAAAATTGCCTTGCTAAAGGTACTGATATAACAAAAGAACCTGTCAAAGTATCTCCTGCCCAACATTATTTTATGGGTGGCATAAAAGTAGATACTAATAGTAAAACATCATTAGATCGCCTTTTCGCAGTGGGTGAAACTAGTTGTACAGGAATTCATGGAGCAAATAGACTTGCAAGTAACTCTTTATTAGAAGGATTAGTATTCTCTCATAGAGCAGCTAAAATCATAAATAATTCAATAAATGATATTGAATTATTAACAAAATCTGTTGATAAAGTTAATAAAACAGTTGATGAAATAGCAGCAGAAAACAAAAAATTAGTAGTGGCAGCAATCAAACAACAAGGTGGTAGAATAGATGATTAATTTTTTAATTGTAGATAAAATAATAAAAAATGCACTTATTGAGGATATTCCAAATGAAGATATAACAACTAATTCAATAGTCTATGAAGATAGTATATCTTCTGTTGATCTTCTTTGTAAAGAAGAAGGTATTATCGCTGGATTAGAAGTATTTGCCAGAGTTTTCCACATATTAGGTGATGTAACTGTGGATTTGTGGAAAAAAGATGGTGATAAAGTTTATCCTAAAGAAAAAATAGCAGAACTTAAAGGAAATACTAGAAATATTCTTAAAGGTGAAAGAGTTGCTCTTAACCTTCTCCAAAGAATGAGTGGTATTGCAACTTTAACTAATAAATTTGTAAAAGAAATTGAGCATACTGATGCAAAATTATTAGATACAAGAAAAACAACGCCAAATCTAAAAATTCTAGAAAAATATGCAGTAAAGGTTGGCGGTGGTCACAATCATAGATTTAATCTATCTGATGGTGTAATGTTAAAAGATAACCACATAGATGCTGCTGGCGGAATAACTAATGCAGTTAATTTGGCTAGAAAAAATTCTTCCTTTGTAAGAAAGATAGAAGTTGAAACAGAAACACTAGATATGGTTAAAGAAGCTTTAGAAGTAAAAGCGGATATAATAATGCTTGATAACATGGATTTAGATACAGCTAAAAAAGCAGTTTCAATCATAGGAAACAAAGCTCAAATAGAGTTTTCAGGAAACGTCTCATTAGAAACGATTAAATCTATAGCTGAAATTGGTGTAGGATTTATATCAGTTGGGGCATTAACTCATTCATCAAAAATATTAGATTTAAGTATGAAAAATCTTAAGCCTTTAAATTAATATACATAAAAAATAACCACATTTAAATATAGTGTGGTTATTTTTTTATCCCTTTTTTTTCACCTACATAACTTTAAATAAAAAACCACTCTCTACTTTTCAGTGAGAATGGCTTTATATCCTAATAAAAGGCGCTATGCTTATTTTAAAATGAATAATGAACTTATCTAGTTGTAATGACTATGTAATTCATTAAATAAAAAAAGACTACGTGGCTACGTCTTACTCTCCCAGGCGGTTGCCCACCAAGTACCATCAGCGCTCAAGAGCTTAACTTCTGTGTTCGGAATGGGAACAGGTGTATCCTCTTTGCTATAATAACCACATAATCTTTACTGAATTATTAAACATATTTAATTAATATTTAATACTTTCAAAACTGAAAACATTTAATGAATGATATTCATTTGGTCAAGTCCTCGATCTATTAGTATCAGTAAGCTAAATACATTACTGCACTTACACCTCTGACCTATCAACCAGGTAGTCTTCCTGGGATCTTAACCTTGCGGTGGGAAATCTTATCTTGAAGTGGGCTTCGCGCTTAGATGCTTTCAGCGCTTATCCTTTCCGTACTTAGCTACCCAGCCATGCCCTTGGCAGAACAACTGGTACACCAGCGGTACGTCCATCCCGGTCCTCTCGTACTAAGGACAGGTCTCCTCAAATTTCCTACGCCTGCGACGGATAGGGACCGAACTGTCTCACGACGTTCTGAACCCAGCTCGCGTACCACTTTAATGGGCGAACAGCCCAACCCTTGGGACCTACTACAGCCCCAGGATGTGATGAGCCGACATCGAGGTGCCAAACCTCCCCGTCGATGTGGACTCTTGGGGGAGATCAGCCTGTTATCCCCAGGGTAGCTTTTATCCGTTGAGCGATGGCCCTTCCATGCGGAACCACCGGATCACTAAGTCCGACTTTCGTCCTTGCTCGACCTGTATGTCTTGCAATCAAGCTCTCTTTTGCCTTTACACTCTTCGTACGATTTCCGACCGTACTGAGAGAACCTTTGAGCGCCTCCGTTACTTTTTGGGAGGCGACCGCCCCAGTCAAACTGTCCACCTGACAGTGTCCCAAGACCAGATTCATGGCCTCTGGTTAGAATCCCAGTACTACAAGGGTGGTATCCCAAGGATGACTCCACACAGACTGACGTCCATGCTTCATAGTCTCCCACCTATCCTGTACATGTAGCACCGAGACTCAATGTCAAGCTACAGTAAAGCTCCATGGGGTCTTTCCGTCCTGTCGCAGGTAACCGGCATCTTCACCGGTATTACAATTTCACCGAGTCTGTTGTTGAGACAGTGCCCAAATCGTTACGCCTTTCGTGCGGGTCGGAACTTACCCGACAAGGAATTTCGCTACCTTAGGACCGTTATAGTTACGGCCGCCGTTTACTGGGGCTTAAGTTCACTGCTTCGATTGCTCTAACAGATCCCCTTAACCTTCCAGCACCGGGCAGGCGTCAGCTCCTATACATCGTCTTGCGACTTAGCAGAAACCTATGTTTTTGGTAAACAGTCGCTTGGGCCTATTCTCTGCGGCCTTCTTTCGAAGGCACCCCTTCTCCCGAAGTTACGGGGTCATTTTGCCGAGTTCCTTAACAACAGTTCTCTCGCTGGCCTTAGGATACTCTCCTCACCCACCTGTGTCGGTTTGCGGTACAGGCACCTTTAACCTCGATAGAGACTTTTCTCGACAGTGTGAAATCAGCTACTTCGCTACTAAATTTCGCTCCGCATCGTACCCCAGCATTATTCCGACGGATTTGCCTATCGGAACTGCCTCAATACTTGCCCGCACATAACCAACAGTGCGGTTAGCTTATCCTACTGTGTCATCCCATTTCTCAAACGGTTATTGGTGGTACAGGAATATCAACCTGTTGTCCATCACCTACGCCTTTCGGCCTCGGCTTAGGTCCTGACTAACCCAGGGCGGACGAACCTTCCCCTGGAAACCTTGGGTTTACGGCCTGTGGGATTCTCACCCACATCTCGCTACTCATGCCAACATTCTCACTTCTATGCAGTCCACATGTCCTTACGGTCATGCTTCAAGCCACATAGAAAGCTCCCCTACCCATCATAATGATGCCGTAGCTTCGGTAGTAAGTTTTAGCCCCGGAAATTTTCGGCGCAGAATCACTCGACCAGTGAGCTATTACGCACTCTTTAAATGAGTGGCTGCTTCTAAGCCAACATCCTGGTTGTCTGTGCAATTCCACATCCTTTACCACTTAACTTACATTTAGGGACCTTAGCTGACGATCTGGGCTGTTGCCCTCTTGACTATGAATCTTATCACCCATAGTCTGACTCCCAAGCAAAAGAATACGGCATTCGGAGTTTGATAGTCTTCGGTAAGTGCAATACCCCCTAGGACATTCAGTGCTCTACCTCCGTTTCTCTAAGCTTGAGGCTAGCCCTAAAGCTATTTCGGGGAGAACCAGCTATCTCCAGGCTCGATTGGAATTTCACCGCTATCCACAAGTCATCCCCGCACTTTTCAACGTACGTGGGTTCGGTCCTCCACGAAATTTTACTTTCGCTTCAACCTGCTCATGGATAGGTCGCCTGGTTTCGGGTCTACGTCGGGTAACTGGACGCCCATTTAAGACTCGCTTTCGCTACGGCTCCACACCTTAAGTGCTTAACCTTGCTACACAACGTAACTCGTTGGCCCGTTCTACAAAAAGTACGCAGTCACACAAATAATGTGCTCCTACAGCTTGTAAGTGCAGGGTTTCAGGTTCTCTTTCACTCCCCTCCCGGGGTTCTTTTCACCTTTCCCTCACGGTACTATACGCTATCGGTCACTAGGTAGTATTTAGGCTTGGAGGATGGTCCCTCCTGCTTCCCACAGGGTTTCACGTGTCCCGTGGTACTCTGGATCATATCTAAAGTCTTCTCGTTTAAAATACTGGGCTGTTACCATCTGTGGCGGAGCTTTCCAACTCTCTTCTTCTACGATACCTCTTCGTTATGATATGTCCGCAACCCCAGCGAAGAAAACTTCACTGGTTTGGCCTGTTCCGCGTTCGCTCGCCGCTACTTACGGAATCGAATTTCTTTCTCTTCCTCCGGGTACTTAGATGTTTCAGTTCTCCGGGTTCCCCTCGCATGACTATGTATTCATCATACGATACTTAGACATTACTCTAAGTGAGTTTCCTCATTCGGAAATCTTCGGATCAAAGTTTACGTGCAACTCCCCGAAGCTTATCGCAGCTTATCACGTCCTTCATCGGCTCCTAGTGCCAAGGCATTCGCCCTGCACCCTTAATAACTTGACCAGTTATTAGAGTTCGGTATTGAGATAAATACCATTTTGATTTTTACGACTTATCTGTCATGATTTTTGAAACTTTTCTGTTCATATATAATGTCATATCACTAAATGTTATTCAGTTTTCAAAGTACTAAATGGTGGAGATGAGGAGGATCGAACTCCTGACCCCTTGCGTGCAAGGCAAGTGCTCTCCCAGCTGAGCTACACCCCCACATTCGTTGACTACTTTTCAACAACGAATTATATTATATCTTCTTTGTCGAACTTTGTCAATATTTAATTGAAAGTTTTTTAAGAACTCTCAAAATTAAACAGTAGGCAATTCTCCTTAGAAAGGAGGTGATCCAGCCGCACCTTCCGATACGGCTACCTTGTTACGACTTCACCCCAGTTATTGGTTTCACCTTCGACGACCGCTTCCAAAAGGTTAGCTAGCCGGCTTCGGGCGCCCCCAACTCCCATGGTGTGACGGGCGGTGTGTACAAGACCCGGGAACGCATTCACCGCAGCATTCTGATCTGCGATTACTAGTAACTCCAGCTTCATGTAGGCGAGTTTCAGCCTACAATCCGAACTGAGAATGGCTTTAAGGGATTAGCTTGGCCTCACGACTTCGCTGCCCTCTGTACCACCCATTGTAGCACGTGTGTAGCCCTAAGCATAAGGGGCATGATGATTTGACGTCATCCCCACCTTCCTCCAGGTTATCCCTGGCAGTCCCTCTAGAGTGCCCAACTTAATGATGGCAACTAAAGGCAAGGGTTGCGCTCGTTGCGGGACTTAACCCAACATCTCACGACACGAGCTGACGACAACCATGCACCACCTGTCACTTCTGTCCCCGAAGGGAAAGATGCGATTAGGCATCGGTCAAAAGGATGTCAAGCTTAGGTAAGGTTCTTCGCGTTGCTTCGAATTAAACCACATGCTCCGCTACTTGTGCGGGTCCCCGTCAATTCCTTTGAGTTTCACTCTTGCGAGCGTACTCCCCAGGCGGAGTACTTAATGCGTTAGCTGCGCCACCGAAGGGGGTAACCTCCGACAGCTAGTACTCATCGTTTACGGCGTGGACTACCAGGGTATCTAATCCTGTTTGCTCCCCACGCTTTCGTGCCTCAGCGTCAGTTACAGTCCAGAGAGCCGCCTTCGCTACTGGTGTTCCTCCTAATATCTACGCATTTCACCGCTACACTAGGAATTCCACTCTCCTCTCCTGCACTCAAGTCCTCCAGTTTCAAGAGCTTACTACGGTTGAGCCGTAGCCTTTCACTCCTGACTTAAAAGACCGCCTACGCACCCTTTACGCCCAGTAAATCCGGATAACGCTAGCCCCCTACGTATTACCGCGGCTGCTGGCACGTAGTTAGCCGGGGCTTCCTCCTCAAGTACCGTCATTATCTTCCTTGAGGACAGAGCTTTACGACCCGAAGGCCTTCATCGCTCACGCGGCGTTGCTGCATCAGGCTTTCGCCCATTGTGCAATATTCCCCACTGCTGCCTCCCGTAGGAGTTTGGACCGTGTCTCAGTTCCAATGTGGCCGATCACCCTCTCAGGTCGGCTACTGATCGTCGCCTTGGTGAGCCGTTACCTCACCAACTAGCTAATCAGACGCGGGTCCATCCTGTACCGCCGGAGCTTTGATAAGAAAAACATGCGAATTTCTTATGTTATCCCGTATTAGCATACCTTTCGGTATGTTATCCGTGTGTACAGGGCAGGTTACCCACGCGTTACTCACCCGTCCGCCGCTCTTCTCCAAAGAGAATCGCTCGACTTGCATGTGTTAGGCACGCCGCCAGCGTTCATCCTGAGCCAGGATCAAACTCTCAAATAAAAGTTTACTTCTTAATGAAGTTTCCCGCTCAGACTAATCATTATCTGAATATCTGGCTTGGTTTGTTGTTGGTTTTAATTCGTGTGAATTAAAGTTTATAATTAACCTACTGTTTAATTTTCAAAGTTCTTAAATATTTTTGTGGTGGACCATCAGGGACTCGAACCCCGGACCTACCGGTTATGAGCCGGGCGCTCTAACCAACTGAGCTAATGGTCCACTAAAATATGGTGCCGAAGACCGGAATCGAACCGGTACGGGAGTATAAGTCCCGCAGGATTTTAAGTCCTGTGCGTCTGCCAGTTCCGCCACTTCGGCATGCACCACCTAGCTACGTCCTACTCTACCAGGCGGTTGCCCACCAAGTACCATCGGCGCTAAAGAGCTTAACTTCTGTGTTCGGAATGGGAACAGGTGTATCCTCTTCGCTATAATAACTAGATTATTTATTTCGTTGTTTGTACTGCTTAATCAGTACAGGTATAATAATACCACCTATAAATATCATTGTCAACATCTTTTTTGATTTTTTTTTATTTTTTTCTAAAATAGTTCTTTCTTTACTTATAATCTAGATATTTAGCCTATTTTCGCTATTTTAAAAATACTTTATTTTTATATTTCTATAATTTTTTACAAAAATAAATATTTAATTTAAGTTTATTTAAAATGTTTTTTAACTTTTATCATAATTATATTGATTTTAATTAAAATAAAATTATTCTATATTTTTATTAATAAAATAGGCAAATAAAAAAGAAGATAGTATTTCTATCATACTTCTTCTCTTTTATTAATAAATATTATCTTTCATATTCTTTTCTTAGTTTCTGTACTACTTTTCTCTCAATTCTTGATATAGTCATCTGTGATATATCTAATTCTTTAGCTAAAGCAGATTGTGTTTTCTCTTTGAAAAACCTTCCTTCGAAGATATTTCTTTCTAATTCATTTAATTTAGATGTAAATTTCTCTATAAAATCTTTATATTCTATATCAGAGAAATTATTTTCTTGCGATCCTATTTTATCTATTAATGATATTTCAGCTTCTTCTGAATCACTATTAACAGGAGAATCTAATGAAACTGGCTGATATCCATAAGATGCTTCTAAAGCTTCTAAAACTTCTTCTTCCCTGCATCCTATATATTCTGCAATTTCATTTACTTTTGGTTTTTTCTTATTTTGCTGTTCTAATAAAAGTTTTGCTTCATTTACCTTTTTATTTAACTCTTGGACCCTTCTAGGGACTCTCATAGTCCAAACTTTATCCCTAAAATACTTTTTAATCTCTCCTATTATAGTAGGGGTTGCAAAGCTAGAAAATTCATATCCTTTTGATATATCATATCGTTCTATAGCGTATATAAGCGCTAAAGAACCTACTTGATATAAATCTTCAAACTCCACCCCCTTGTTAATATATTTCTTAGCTAATATACTAACAAGATAGAGATTTCTTTCTATTAAAATATCTCTAACTTCTTTATTACTCTTATCATTACTATATATATTAAAAAGTTCTTTTGTTTCCATATCTAGATAATTGGTAATAGATGATGTATGTTTCATTAATTATCAACTCCTAAATACTTTGTCATTTTTATAATAGTCCCATTATCTATATCCGATTTTATATCTACTTCATCCATTAAACTTTGTATTATAAATAAACCTAATCCACTTTCTTTTGGTTCTTTTAAATTCGGTTTGTCAACAGCATCGACATCATATCCTTTTCCGCTATCAACTATTTTTATTGTTAATCCATCTTCAAATATAGTGTATTCTACAGAAAATTTATTATCCGAACTGTGTTTTATTGTATTTGTACATGCTTCAGATACAGCTACTTTCATATCTTCTATATCATCTAGACAAAATCCAACTTTATTTGCTATCCCTGATGTTGTTAATCTTACGATGCTTACATATTGTGGGTTAGAGGCAATTTCCATTTTTATAGTTTCAAAATTCAATTCTATCCCTCCATTTTAAATATTTTATCAAGACCTGTTATAGAGAATATCTTTTTAACATTGTCCTTAGGTGATTTTATGTAAATTTCTTTATCTTCAACTTTTATTCTCTTTAGAATACCAATTATAACACCTAAACCTGTTGAATCAATATAATCTAAAGTTTCTAAATTAAGTCTTATATTTCTTATTTCTTCATCAATTAATTTATGTAAATACTCCTTAAATTCATCGGCAGTTGATACATCTAATTCTCCAGAAACTCCTATTTCCCAAAAATTAATATCTTCGTCATTTTTTAAATTTATGTTTATAGACATTTAAAAACCTCCTACTTTTTCTCCATTATTTTTTAAATACCCTTAAGATTTTAAAGAAACCTGTAACCTTTTCAACTATATCTAATATACTTTTTACATCAGTTGTTATATCAGCTGCATTATCTATTATTTCGTTTATGTTCTTTTCATTGTAATCAATAATTTTATTAACTCTATCAATTGTTTTTGTAGCAGTATTTAATGTTTTAGCTATATAGATAGCTATTATTAATACTGATACTCCAAACAGAACTGCCCCAACTTGCCAACCAATTGCGTTCATTATTTATTCTCTCCTTCTTCATTATCAAAAGTTCTGCTAACTACTATGTCTTCTTCTTTTATTTCCATTTTTTCTTCTGATAAATCTTCTTTTAATTTAGACACTTTATCTTTTACATCTTCAAATGTTTCATGTAGAACATCTTTTGGATTTTCTTTTATTGTGTCTATTTTCTTTTTGGCATCTTGTCTTAATTCAGTGCCTTTCTTAGGTGCTAAAAATAATCCAATAAAAAATCCTATTATTACTCCTAAAGTTAAAGTTCTTCCTCTTTTTTTACTCATATCATCTAGCTCCTTTCAAATTTAAATATATTTATATTATATATTACATTTTGTATTGATTATATATTATTTATTCAAAATAAAATAATCTTTATTAAAAAATTTCTTATAAAGTAATATTTTTACTTATTCAGCTTAAATAATGAAAATATATTTATCCACAAATACACAGATTTATTCACAGTGTTAATAAAATATAGAAAAAGAATAGGTGTTACCCTATTCTTCTTCTGTATCTATTTTGGCAATTGAAACTACATTTACTTCATCATCTGTTTTCATAAGTTTAACACCACTAGTTATTCTTCCGAATACAGATATATCATCAACTCTTAATCTAATAAGAACTCCATCAGAATTTATTAACATTAGTTCATCTTCATTGTTAACCATTGTTGCTCCAACTATTTCACCTGTCTTTTCTGACATGTTATAAGTCTTAATTCCTTTACCAGCTCTTATTTGACTTCTATACTCATTTATATCCGTTCTTTTCCCGTAACCATTTTGGCTTACAACTAATAAATCTTCACCTTCATCAGATAAACTCATGGATACTACTTTATCACCTTCAGATAATGTTATACCTTTAACACCCATTGCAGTTCTACCCATAGGTCTTATGTCTTTTTCATCAAATCTGATTGACATACCGTTTGATGTTACAAGTAAAACATCTTTCTCTCCATTAGTAGTTTTTACGTCTATTAATTCATCGTCATCTCTTAGTCCAATAGCTATTAAACCTGATTTGTTGATATTTTTGAATTCTGATCTCTTAGTTTTCTTAACTATACCTTTTTTAGTTGCTAATAATAAGTAAGAATCATCATCCGCTCTTCCATCAACTTCTATTAATGTCGCTATTTTTTCATTTGGTCCTAATTGAAGTAAATTAACTATAGCAGTACCTTTAGCTTGTCTCTTACCTTCTGGAACTTCAAATGCATCTAATCTAAATACTCTACCTCTATTAGTGAAGAATAATAATCTATTGTGAGTTCTAGTTGTTATTAAGTGTTTCACGAAATCTTCTTCTCTAACAGTAAGTGCCGATATTCCTCTTCCGCCTCTTCTTTGACTTTTATAAGTATCTAAAGGTAATCTCTTAATATATCCGAAGTGAGTTAATGTTATTGTTATCTCTTCATCATCTATTAAGTCTTTTATATCTATTTCTCCTTCAGCATGTCTTATTTCAGTTCTTCTAGCATCTGAGTATTTCTTTTTAATTTCTAATATTTCATCTTTTATAACACCTAGTAATAATTGCTCATCAGCAAGTATTGATTCTAAGTATTCTATTTTCTTCATTAATTCGTTGTACTCAGCTTCTACTTTTTCTCTTTCTAAGCCAGTTAACTTTTGAAGTCTCATATCTAGTATTGCTTGAGCTTGGATTTCACTTAATTTGAATTTATCCATTAAACCACTTTTAGCAATTTGAGTATTTGCAGAAGATCTGATTAAGCTTATAACTTCATCTATGTAATCTAACGCTATTCTTAAGCCTTCTAGTATATGAGCTCTAGCTTGAGCTTTATTTAATTCAAATTTAGTTCTTCTTGTTACTACATCTTTTTGATGTTCTACATAGTAATGTAGTATTTGTTTTAAGTTTAATATTCTTGGAACACCATTTACAAGAGAAAGCATTATTATACTGAATGTATCTTCAAGTTGAGAATGTTTGTATAAGTTGTTTAATACTATGTTAGCATTAACATCTCTTTTTAATTCTATAACGATTCTCATACCGTTTCTATTACTTTCGTCTCTTAGGTCTGATATTCCTTCTATTCTTTTATCTTTTACTAATTCAGCTATTCTTTCAACTAATTTAGCTTTATTTACTTGGTAAGGAATTTCTGTTACAACTATTTGTTGTTTTCCTTTTGGAAGCTCTTCTATTTCAGCTCTAGATCTAACTTTTACTTTTCCTCTACCTGTTCTATAAGCCTCAGCTATACTGTCTTTCCCCATTATTATTGCACCAGTTGGGAAGTCTGGTCCTTGGATATATTGCATTAATTCATCAACATCACAATCAGGATTATCTATAAGATGTACTGTAGCATCTATTGTCTCTCCTAAGTTATGTGGTGGTATAGATGTTGCCATACCTACAGCTATACCGTTTGATCCATTTACAAGTAAGTTAGGGAATCTAGCTGGTAATACAGTAGGTTCTTTTAAAGATTCGTCGAAGTTCGGTCCGAAATCTACAGTTTCTTTATCTATATCTCTTAATAATTCTAATGATAACTTACTCATTTTTGCTTCTGTGTAACGCATTGCGGCTGGTGAGTCACCATCCACAGAACCGAAGTTACCATGTCCATCAACTAAAAGTCCTCTAGTTGAGAAATCTTGCGCCATTCTAACCATAGCTAGGTAAACTGCACTATCACCATGTGGATGGTACTTCCCTAAAACGTCCCCAACTATACGTGCAGACTTTCTGTATGGTTTATCTGGAGTTAAGTTTAATTCGTTCATTGAATAAAGTATTCTTCTGTGAACAGGTTTTAAACCATCTCTTACATCTGGAAGTGCTCTACCAGCGATAACACTCATGGCATAATCTATATATGAATCCTTCATTTCTTTCGAAATTTCGGCAGGAATTATTCTATTATTTTCTTCCATATTCATTCTCCTTCCTCATTAAATATCTAAGTTTTTAACGAATTCAGCATTTTCTTCTATGAATTCTTTTCTTGGTCCAACTTTATCTCCCATTAACATAGAGAATATTCTATCCGCTTCTGTTGCATCGTCTATAGTTACTTGAAGTAAAGTTCTTGTTTCTGGGTTCATTGTTGTTTCCCATAATTGTTCTGGGTTCATTTCCCCAAGACCTTTGTATCTTTGAAGCTCAATTCCACTTTTACCTATTTCTTCTAATAAAGCTTCTAATTGTTTATCTGAATAAACGTAGTATTCTTTCTTTTGTTTTTTAACTTTGTATAGTGGTGGTTGTGCTATATAAACATAACCATTGTCGATAAGCGGTCTCATATATCTAAAGAAGAATGTTAATAATAATGTTCTGATGTGTGCACCATCGACATCGGCATCGGTCATTATTACTATTTTATGATATCTAGCTTTTTCTAAATCGAAATCATTACCAACACCACAACCGTAAGCAGTTATCATGTTTTTAATTTCATCTGATGATAAAATTCTATCTAATCTAGATTTTTCAACATTAAGTATTTTACCTCTAAGTGGTAATATAGCTTGTGTATATCTATCTCTACCTTGTTTTGCTGAACCACCGGCAGAATCCCCTTCGACTAAGAATATTTCACTTTTAGCAGGATCTTTTTCAGCACAGTCAGCTAATTTACCTGGTAATGAAGTACTTTCAAGTACAGTTTTTCTTCTTGTTAATTCTCTAGCTCTTTTTGCAGCCTCTCTAGCCCTTTGTGCTCTTAAAGCTTTATCCACAATTATTCTTGAAGTTTGTGGATTTTCTTCTAAGAATGCACCAAGTTCTTCAACTGTTACTGCATCAACTATCCCTCTCATTCTAGTATTTCCTAATTTTGTTTTAGTTTGTCCTTCGAATTGAGGATCTGGTAATTTAACAGATACAACTGCAGTAAGACCTTCTCTTATGTCTTCACCTGATAAATTTGCGTCGTTTTCTTTTAATAATTTATTTCTTTTAGCATACTCATTCACAGTTTTTGTTAACGCAGCTTTAAACCCAGCTAAGTGGGCACCACCTTCATGAGTATCTATGTTATTCGCAAATGATAATATATTTTCAGAATATCCATCTGTATATTGTATAGCAATCTCAACCATGCAGTCTTGTATTTTTTTATCTATGTAAACTACATTTTCGTGGATAGGTGTTTTTGTGCTATTTAAATATTCTACGAACTCTCTTATACCACCATCGTATAAGAATTCTTTTTTCTGTTCTTGTCCAGGTCTTTTATCTTCAAATACAATTCTTACACCTTTGTTTAAGAATGCTAACTCTCTTAATCTAGTTTCTAATGTTTTGTAATCAAAAACTATATCATCAAATATTGTAGCATCAGGCATAAATTGAATTATTGTTCCTGTATGATCAGATTCGCCTACTATTTCTAGTTCTGAATCAGTTATACCTTTTTTGTAACTTTGTCTATATATCTTTCCATTTCTGTAAACTTCAGCAACTAACCATTCTGAAAGTCCATTAACAACAGATATCCCAACACCGTGAAGACCACCAGATACCTTGTAACCTCCACCGCCAAATTTACCGCCGGCATGTAGTATAGTTAATACTGTTTCAAGTGTAGACTTACCTGTTTTAGGATGTGTTTCTACAGGGATA
The DNA here is from genome assembly GCA_025148965.1 of Intestinibacter bartlettii. GTDB lineage: Bacteria > Bacillota > Clostridia > Peptostreptococcales > Peptostreptococcaceae > Intestinibacter > Intestinibacter bartlettii. The sequence goes on from CP102273.1 coordinate 209,454, forward strand.
CCCCTACCATCATCCTTAGTTGTTACACTACCATCTTCATTAATGCATACATATATTCTGTCACAGTATCCTTGTAAAGCTTCGTCGATACTGTTATCCACAATTTCATACACTAAGTGGTGTAATCCTCTTGGTCCTGTAGATCCAATGTACATACCAGGTCTTAATCTAACTGCTTCTAAACCTTCTAGTACTTGAATCTGATTTGCACCATATTCTTGTTTCATCTAATTACCTCCATCTTCAATATTTGTTACTTTTCCTTTATCTATATAAAAAATTGCTGTTTCACTCTCATCAAAAATTCTTTTATGCGCCAATTCCGCACTAGTTATAAACATTTGGACATCTCCCAAATTTTCGACTAATAACTTTTGTCTTGTTTCGTCTAATTCGCTAAAAACATCATCTAAAATTAAAACAGGATTATCGTTCATCTCTTGTTTTATAAGTTCTATTTCAGATAATTTTAACGAAATAGATGCCGTCCTCTGTTGACCTTGAGAACCATATAATTTTACATCTAAATCATTTATGAAAATGTTCAAATCATCCTTGTGTATTCCGTATTTTGTCATTCTTGTTTCTATATCTCGTTGTCTATTTGACTCTAACTTACTTAGCAATTTATCTTTTGCATCTTTAACTGTGTCTTCATCAGTTAAATTTATTTGATTTTTATAAGTTATCAACAGTTCTTCGTTATTACCTGTTAATTTCTTATGCATTTCATTAGATATTTTAGCTATTTTTTTTATAAAATCTCTTCTTAAGACATAAATGTAGGCACCATAATTAGCCAAGCTTTCATCATACACAGATAGTAAGTTCTCATCTACTATCCTATTTTTTAAAGTTTTGTTTCTCTGAATCAATATTTTATTATAATTAACCAAGTAATTATAATATTTAGGCATGATTTGGCTAATTTCCTTATCGATAAATGATCTTCTCTCTCTAGGACCGTCTTTTACTAGCTTTAAGTCCTCAGGAGAAAAAATTACGACATTTAAGTTCCCCAGCAATTCTTGGATTTTGTGAATATGAATCTTATTAACTTTTATTCCCTTTTTATTGTTTCCAATTGCTACTTCAATTAAACCTTTTGAAGAGTTTTTTAAATAATTTCCACCGATATATAAATTTTCACTTCCAAATTTAATGATTTCTTTGTCTTTGTTAGTTCTGAATGACTTTCCAAATGATAACATGTATATAGCTTCTACAATATTGGTTTTTCCTTGTCCATTTTTTCCAACGAGTAAATTTATGTTTCTTTTAAAATTTAAATGTAGATTATCATAATTTCTAAAATTTATTAATTGTAAGTTATTTAATCGCATAGAAGCCTCTCCTTAGAGTACTATATTACTTTTATTTGATTTCCTTCTACTTCAACGATGTCGCCAGGTACTAATTTCTTCCCTCTTCTCATCTCAACTTCACCATTAACTTTTACAACACCTTCTTGAATAAGGTATTTTGCATGTCCACCTGTTGAAGCAATATCAGCAAGCTTTAGAAATTGATCTAATTTTATATATTCTGACTCTATTTTTAATTCAAGCATAATTTACCCTCCTAATTTTTTAATCTAATAACTTATTATATCATATAACTAAAAAAAACTCGTACTATTATTTTTAGCCGAGTTTTTTTATCTATCCTATTCTGTAATATATTAACAATTATTAACAGTTTGTGGATTATTCAGTGGATTAATTGTTAGAAGATATTCTTACTGGTAAAAGTAAGTATGTATATTTTGTTCCATCAGCTGGTTTAATTATACATGGATTCACATTAGTTGTAAATTCTATATAGATTTCTTCACAATCTATGTTTTTTAAACCTTCTAATAAGTATCTAGAGTTAAATGCTATATCTAAATAATCACCTTCTAATGATAAAGATACCTCTTCATAAACATTACCTTTTTCATTGTTAGAAGTTATAGCCATCATAGAATCTCTTATTGATAACTTGATAAGATTATTTTGTTCTGATTGAGAAAGCAGTGAAGCTCTTTCGATACTGTTTAATAAATCTTTTGTTTTTAATTTTATTTTTGAATTATACTCTCTTGGGCATAACTTTTTATAATCTATGAATTCTCCCTCTAAAAGTCTTGTCACTATTTTTGTATCGTTTATTATGAAAATAGCATTCTTTTCATTAAATCCTACTTTTACTTCTTCTTCTGAAGATAATAAACTATTCACATCTATAAGTGTTTTACCTGGGATAATTATTTTAGCTTTTAAATCTTCATGGATTAAGTTATCCACTTGACAACTTCTAACTGCAAATCTATAACCATCAATTGCAACTAAGTTTATATTTCCATTTTCAATTTCTAAAAGTTCACCCATAAGTATTGGCTTAGTTTGATCTTGAGATGTAGCAAAAACTGTTTGTTTTATCATGCTTTTTAATACATCTTGAGGAATACTATATAACTTATCCTCATTAACATCTGGAATTTGTGGATATTCTTTAGCTGAATCCCCTTTTATTTTAAATTTTGAGTTTAAACAATTTATATAAACATTGTTATCCTCATCTGTTTCTATTTCAACAAATGAATCTGGTAATTTTCTTATGATATCCCCAAATAATTTTGAATTTATTACTATACTTCCCTCTTGAATAACCTCTGCTGGTACATGAGATTCTATTCCGATTTCTAAATCATATCCTTTTAAGATTATTTCATCTTGTTTCGTAACTATTAAAACACCTTTTAGTAGATCTAAAGTTGTTTTTGAATTAATAGCTTTTTGTACAATTCCTATTTTATTAGCTAATAGTTTTTGATTACAAATTATCTTCAATGTGGATAACCTCCTTGTTGCTTTTTAATAAAATTATTAATAATAATGATAGTAGTATTAGTAGTAGGTGTTGTTGATAATGTGTATAAGTACCTGTAGTTAAGTTGTATAAATAGTTTCAGCATGTGTATAAAATGTGTATAACTATGTAAAAACCTATTGATAACTTTGTGGAAAGATTATGGATAACTTTTTGGTAAAATCTATATACAGATTTATTCACATAGTTATCCACAGATATTCACAGCACAATTGTGTATAACTTTAACCCTTTAATTCAACTATTATCTTATCTATTTTTTCTTTTAATTCACTATTTTTTTCAAGCTCAAGATCTTTTGATATTTTGTCATGAGCATGAATAACCGTTGTATGATCTCTTCCTCCAAATTCGTTCCCGATCTTAGGTAACGATAAGTCTGTAAGCTCTCTACTTAAGTACATTGCTATCTGGCGTGGATAAGCTATAGCTCTAGTTCTTTTCTTAGAGTTAAAGTCGTCCATTTTTATACCGAATGTAGTAGATACTTTTTCTTTTATTCTATTTACAGAGATTTCTTGGCTTTCTGATGTTGTTACAATATCTTTTAGTGCCTCAACTGCTAAGTCATAAGATATATCCTTGTTGATAAGTGATGAATAAGCAACAACTCTTGTTAAAGCTCCTTCTAATTCTCTTATATTTGATTTTATATAAGTAGCTATATAGTTCATTACTTCGTTTGGAATATCTATATTCTCAATTTGTGCTTTTGTTTTTAATATAGCTATTCTAGTTTCGAAATCTGGTGGTTGAATGTCTGCGATTAATCCCATTTCGAAACGAGATCTTAATCTATCTTCTAGAGTAGGAATCTCTTTTGGAGGTCTATCACTAGAAATAATTATTTGTTTATTTGCTTCGTGTAATGCATTAAAAGTGTGGAAGAACTCTTCTTGAGTACCTTCTTTTCCCGCTATAAATTGAATATCGTCTATAAGCAATATATCAACATTTCTATATTTGTTTCTAAATTCCTCGTTTTTATCACTTTTTATTGAGTTTATAAGTTCGTTAGTAAACTTTTCTGAAGACACATACACAACTTTTGCATCATTTTGTTCTTTCATAATTGAGTGTCCGATAGCATGCATTAAGTGTGTTTTTCCAAGACCAACTCCACCGTATAAGAATAATGGATTATATGCTTTTGCTGGTGATTCAGCAACTGCTACACATGCAGCATGGGCAAATCTATTACTATTACCGATTACAAATGTGTCAAATGTATACTTTGGATTTAATCGAGGATAATTTCTAATAATATTATTGTTACTATTGTTATTAATATTATGATTATTATTTGAAGTTTTTAAAGGATTTTGTTCAACTTCATTGCTATCAGAAATTATTTTAATTTCAAATTTATTTGATGTTAGCTGACTCAAACAGCTTTCTATCAAATTTAAATATCTAGTTCTCAATATATCTTCTGCAAATTCATTTGGTGCCAGTAATGTCAACTCATTTGAATCCGTTTCAATAGGTACGGTATTCTTGAAAAAAGTTTCAAAACTAGCAGAGGCAACTTCACCTTTAATAAGTTGCAATGTTTTCTTCCATAATGAAACTATGTCCATATTTAAACCTCCAACAAATTATTTATTTTTCCACAGAAATATCCACAAAAATATAAAAAAATGACATGGTTAGTTTTCTAATATAGATACTAACAGCTTTCAGTGGATAACTTGTGGATAATATGTGTGTATGTATTTGGAATTTATAATTATTAACAGGCTGTGGATAAAGTTATCAAGATATTAACTGCTGAAATTTCAAGGGTTGTATATAATATTGTCAATAAAATTGATACTTATACACAATGATATCAACATATTGTGAATTGCTTAATAACTTTATCCACAGTATTAACATGTAACTTAATAATAACAAAAAATTTTCCAAATTACAATATAATACGACTATATTATCCACAAATAAACATGGCTGTGGATAATTTAATTCACATGGTGTGAATCAAATGTGCATATAAAAAAATATAGTATTTATAATGTAAAAGCAAGAGTTAATTTTAATAAAAAATAAAAAATTAAATACAGTATATTTAGAGGGATTAGGTGGATAATTTTGTGTGAAATGTGAATTAATTTATTTTTAGTTAATATAAAAGTTGTAATTTTAAAAATAGAGAGTATAAAATATAAAAAAGTTTCTACTATATTAATTAAATTTAAAATTGAATATCTAAAAAGATCAATTTAAATAAAAGTAGAGGGTATGTTCATTACAAAGTGTGGATAAAATAAAAGAAAAAGTAATAAATGACGGATTTAGTTTGGTTAATAGAGGGAGTATAGAAATATAAGTGAATTGTTTTAGAAATTAATTTTTTAAATATACACAGATATGTGGATAATAATGTTTATAATTTTTTGAGTATATGTTATTTTTTTAAAAAAATTAACTGGTTTAATATGTTTAATATGCTCAAAAACTCGTTGACAACCTAATTAAAAGCATTTATAATAATATGTGTTATGTTTACTTTGAAAGTAAAATTATTATTTTTATAAATGGAAAAAAATTTGAAAGGCGGTGCAAAGAATGAAAAGAACTTATCAGCCAAAAAAAAGACAAAGAAAAAAAGAACACGGATTTAGAAAAAGAATGAAAACTTCTAACGGAAGAAACGTGTTAAAAAGAAGAAGAGCTAAAGGAAGAAACAGATTAACTCATTAATTTAAAAAGGCCGCTTAAGAAAGTGGCCTTTTTGCGTAATTTTTTTAAATTAAAAATTAAAGAAAATAACGAAGCTGTGTTTATGGAGGATTAACCAAGATGTATTTTAATGAAACTGAACGTTTGAGAAAAGACTCTGATTTTAGACGAGTTTATAAACACGGTAAATCTTTTGCAAATAGATACTTAGTGATGTATATAATGCGAAACAATTTAGAATATAATCGAGTGGGCATATCAGTTTCCAAAAAAGTAGGAAAAGCTATTGTTCGCAATAAGGTTAAAAGAAGAATAAGGGAATCATTTAGATTAGATGTAGACAAAAAAATAAAGTCTGGATACGATATAGTTTTTATTGCTAGAGTTGCAATAAGTGATATGCAATACAATGAAATTAATAAATCTATGAAGCATCTTGTAAATAAGTTTAAATTATTTAAATAGATAATTGTTTCTAATTATGGAGGTTCGAATCTATTGAATAAAATAGTTTATAAATTGAAGGAAATAAACGTTTATTTATCGAAAGTATGTATTTACTTAATAAGATTTTATCAAAAATATATATCTCCATTGAAAGGACCTACTTGTAGATTTTATCCAACATGCTCTCAATATGCAATAGAAGCATTTAAAAAATATGGAGTGATAAAGGGCATGTTCTTGACAATAAAGAGAATACTTAAATGCCATCCATTCCATCCAGGGGGCTATGATCCTCTAAAATAAATATTTTCAGGAGGTATACGAATTGTTAAATGCAATAGGCAATTTTTTAGGCGTTATACTTGGATTTATAGTTAATATAGTTGGCGACTATGCTTGGTCAATAATTATATTCACTATATTAGTAAGATTATGTCTTATGCCATTAATGATCAAACAAATAAAATCAACTAAGGCTATGCAAGATATTCAGCCTAAAATGCAAGAAATTCAAGAAAAATATAAGAATAAGCCAGAAAAACAACAAGAAGAATTAATGAAGCTTTATAAGGATGCTAAGATAAATCCTATGGCAGGATGCTTGCCAATGTTTATACAATTACCAATATTAATGGGGTTATTTGCATTATTAAGAGACCCTGTTGCACACGGTGTATTTGCTACAGAGGCTGCATATCATGCTGCGAATCATGGTTTTTTATGGATTGCTAGTGTATCACAAACACATAATTTAAGTTTAGGTATACTATCTGGTGTAAGTGCTTACTTCATGCAAAAATCTATGGCAACAACTGATGAATCACAAGCTCAAATGATGAAATCAATGACTTTAGTTATGACAGCTATGTCTTTCTGGTGGGGATATACGTATGAAGCTGGTCTTGCACTTTACTGGACAATGAGTAATATATTCTCAATAGCACAATACTATTTAGTAACAAGTCCTTTAAAAGCTAAGATGGCTAACTCTAAGGAGGAAGTAGTTAAAGATGAAAAATCAAGCGGAAGTAGTAAATCAAGCAAAAAACAACAACCAAGCAGCAATAAAAAGCTTGGAAATAAGAAGTAAGACAGAAGAAGAAGCGACAAAAAAAGCAATTGAGCAATTAAATGTAAATAAAGACAATATAGAAAATATAAAAGTTGAAGTTATTGAGGAACCAAATAAAGGTTTTCTAGGATTTATAGGGGCTAAAGATGGTCTTTATAAAATAACTGTAACAGAAAAAGTTGAAATAATAGAAGAAGTCGAACCAGTAAAAGAAATTGATATAGCAAAAGAGTTCATAGAAACAATGTTACATAATGCAAAAATAAACGCTGATGTAATAGCAACTCAAGAAAACAATTTAATAAAAATTGACATTAAAGGAAAAGAAGCGACTACTTTAATCGGTAGACGTGGACAAACTTTAGATGCTGTTCAATTCTTAACTAGTTTAGCTCTTAATAAAATAAATAAAGATTCTCACTCTAGAGTATTAGTTGATATAGAAAACTATAGAGAAAAAAGAGAGCAATCTTTAATTAGATACGCAAACAAAGTAGCTAGAGAAGTAGCTAAAACAAAGAAAACAAAAAAACTAGATTATATGAATCCATATGAGAGAAGAATTATACATTCTGCTCTTCAAAATGATAAGTATGTAATTACTTACAGCGAAGGAGAAGAGCCACATAGAAGATTAGTAATTGAGTACAAAAGATAATTTAAAGACCTCCTAAGATTTAGGGGGTTTTCTTTTTAACGATTATTTTTTAAAATATTTTGATAGATATTTATAGAATTTGTAATTTAGGTATAAAATGTTAATAAGCGGTTATACAAAATTAAATTGAGATTGGAAATATAATTAAAAAGTATAGAGGTGATAAATTTGTTTATAGATGATACAATAGCAGCGATTGCTACAGCACCTGGAGAAGGTGGAATCGGAATAATAAGAATAAGTGGAAGTAATTCATTAAAAGTTGCAGAAGAAATATTTAAAGCTGTATCTGGTAAAAAAATAAGTGAATATAATTCAAGAACATTAGTGTATGGAAATATATTTGACGGCGAAAAAAGAATAGATGAAGTTTTAGTAGCTTATATGGAAGGACCTAGATCATATACTGGTGAAGATGTTATTGAAATAAATTGTCACGGTGGATTTATTTCAGTAAAGAAAATATTAGAATTAATTTTAACTAAAGATGTTAGATTAGCAGAAGCTGGTGAATTTACAAAGAGAGCATTCTTAAACGGAAGAATAGATTTATCTCAAGCAGAAGCAGTAATAGACGTAATAAAATCTAAAACTGATAAAGCACAAGAGGTTGCTCAAAATCAATTAGAAGGTTCTTTAGCAAATAAGATAAAAAGTTTAAGACTTAAAGTTACAGAAGTTTTAGCACAATTAGAAGTATCTATAGATTTCTCTGATGAAGATGTAGAAGATGTTACTTATAAAGAAATAGAAGAAAAATCTTTAGAGTTAAGAGAAGAAATTAAAAAATTATACGATTCAGCTGAAAGCGGAAAAATACTTAGAGATGGATTAAAAACAGTAATAATCGGTAAACCAAACGTAGGGAAATCTTCACTATTAAATTCTATATTAGGAGAAAATAGAGCGATAGTAACAGAAATAGCTGGTACTACAAGAGACGTTATAGAAGAATTCGTAAATATTAAAGGAATCCCACTAAAAATAGTGGATACTGCTGGAATAAGAGAAACAGAAGATATAGTTGAAAAAATAGGTGTACAAAAATCTAAAGAGTCTATAGATTCAGCAGATTTAGTGATAATAGTTTTAGATTCATCAAAATCATTAACTGATGAGGATTTAGAAATATTAGAAAGTGCAAAAAGCAAAAAAACTATAGTTTTATTAAATAAAATAGATTTAGATCAAGCAATAGATGAAACAGCTATTGAAGAATTTGTAGGAAAAGATAATATAATAAAAATTTCAGCATTAAAAAATGAGGGAATTGAACAAATACATGATAAAATAGAGTCAATGGTATTTGCGGGAGATGTTAAAAGTTCATCAAATCTTGTTATAACAAATTCAAGACATAAAGATGCATTATTCAAAGCATATAACTCAATAAATGATGCAATAGATGGAATAGAACAAAGATTACCATATGATTTTATAGAAGTTGACTTTAAAAATATCTGGGATTACTTAGGATATATAAACGGAGATACAGTACAAGAAGATTTATTAGATACAATCTTCAGCAACTTCTGTATAGGAAAATAATAATTATGATTTTAAACAAGATATAAATTTATGTTTAGGAAAATTGAACTAAAAAATATATTTATATCTTGTTGATTTTAAACGGTATAAGTTTATAATTTATAGATGTGAAATAAACTATGTGATATAGAGATGTTTCTCGTGAAACATTTTTAGAAAGGAGCAAAAATGATAACATTTGATGCAGGAAATTATGATGTAATCGTTGTTGGTGCTGGACATGCTGGGTGTGAAGCTGCATTAGCTTCAGCTAGAATGGGATGCAAAACATTAATGGTTACATTAACACTTGATTCAATAGGAATGATGCCTTGTAACCCATCAATAGGTGGAACAGGAAAAGGACAATTAGTAAAAGAAATAGATGCCCTTGGTGGTGAAATGGGAGTTAATACAGATAAAACTTTTATACAAAGTAGAATGTTAAATACTGCAAAAGGTCCAGCAGTACACTCATTAAGAGCTCAAGCAGATAAATTTAAATATCATACAGAAATGAAAAAAACACTAGAAAATGAACCTAACTTAGAAATAGTTATGGATGAAGTTGTTGATTTAATCAATGATGGAAAAGTAATAAAAGGTGTTATAACTAGAATGGGATGTAAATATCATTCTAAAGCAGTTGTATTAGCAACAGGAGTTTACTTAAACTCATTAATTTATATAGGTGAAGTAACGCTAAATGAAGGACCTAATGGATTAGGTTATGCAGAAAAATTAACTGATAAATTAGTTGATTTAGGATTAGACATGAGAAGATTCAAAACTGGTACACCAGCAAGAATCCATAGAGATAGTATAGATTTCTCTCAAATGGTTATCCAAGAAGGAGACGAAAAAATAACACCATTCTCATTTATGAGTGATGATTTAAAAATAGACCAAGTTCCTTGCTATTTAGCTAGAACTAACTTAGATACACATAAAGTTATAATGGACAACATAAATAGATCAGCTATGTACGGCGGAAAAATCCATAGTACAGGGCCAAGATATTGTCCATCAATAGAAGATAAAGTTGTAAGATTTAATGATAAAGAATCACATCAAACATTTATCGAACCAGAAGGTTTAGATACTAAAGAAATGTACATTCAAGGTATATCTACAAGTTTACCTTATGAAGTTCAAATTCAAATGTACAGAAGTATGAAAGGTCTTGAAAATTGTAAAATAATGAGACCAGCATATGCAATAGAATATGATTGCTTAAATCCGACACAATTAAAAGCATCACTTGAAATAAAAGTTACAGAAAACTTATTCAGTGCAGGGCAATTTAATGGTACATCAGGATATGAAGAAGCAGCAGCCCAAGGACTTATGGCTGGTATAAATGCTGCTAGAAAAATACAAGGAAAAGAACCATTTATATTAGACAGATCGGAAGCATATATCGGTGTTTTAATTGATGATTTAATAACTAAAGGAACTAACGAACCTTATAGAATGATGACATCAAGAGCAGAATATAGACTTTACTTAAGACAAGATAATGCAGATATGAGACTTACTGAAAAAGGATATGAAATAGGTCTTGCAAGCCAAGAAAGATATGATAGATTCTTAACTAAAAAAGCTTTAGTAGAAGCTGAATTAGAAAGATTAAAAACTGAAAGAGTTACACCAAAAGAAGTAAATGAATTATTAGTTGAAAAAGGTGCATCAGAAATAAAAGTAGGATTATCTTTATATGATTTCTTAAAAAGACCAGAAGTAACTTATGAGTTATTAGAACAAATAGGAAAAGCAGCATCAGAAGAAGTTCCTTATGATGTAAAAGAACAATGTGTGATAATGTCTAAATATGAAGGATATATAGATAAACAATTAAAACAAATAGATCAATTTAAAAAATTAGAAAACAAAAAACTATCAGAGGATATAGATTATTCAACAATAGAAGGTCTTAGAATAGAAGCTAGACAAAAACTTAATGATATTAAACCAATATCAATAGGTCAGGCGTCTAGAATTTCAGGTGTTTCTCCTGCTGACATATCTGTATTACTTATCTATCTTGAACAAATGAGAAGAACAAGAGGTGGAAACAATGAGTAATATAGATATATTAAGACAAGGTATAGAGGATTTTGGAATAGAGGCTAGCGATAAAATGCTAGCTGATTTCCAAAAATATAAAGAGATATTAGTTGAATGGAATCAAAAAATGAACCTAACAGGAATAGAAGATGAAAAAGAAGTATTTATAAAACACTTCTTAGATTCCATATCTGCTGTTTCAAAAGGTTATATAAAAAATGGAATGTCTTTAATAGATGTTGGTACAGGAGCTGGATTCCCAGGAATGCCTCTTAGAATAAGTTTACCAGACTTAAAAGTAACATTACTTGATTCTTTAAATAAAAGAATTAACTTTTTACAAGAGGTAGCAAATCAAATAGACATAGATGATATAGAATTCATCCATGGAAGAGCTGAAGATTTCGGAAAAGATGAAAACTATAGAGAATGTTTTGATATAGCAACTGCAAGAGCTGTTGCTGGATTACCTGCCCTTATGGAATTTTGTGTTCCATTTGTTAAAGTCGGTGGACATTTTGTATGCTTAAAGGGACCAAATGCCAATTTAGAATTAGAAGAATCTAAAAAAGCTATGGAAGTATTAGGTGTTGAGTATATTGAAAAAATAGATATAAAATTACCAGAAATAGATTTAGATCACAATATATTAGTATTTAAGAAAGTTAAAAATACTCCAAGTAAATACCCTAGAAAAGCTGGGAAAGTTACTAAAAATCCTATAAAGTAATATATAAATTTTTATAAACTTAAAAATATAAAGGATTATATCGTAAAATGAAGAATAATATTCATAAAGAATGTTGGTAAATCGAAATAAATAGTTTAATAAGTAATAATAAAGTAATCAGTTTAGATATAAAAAAGTTATAAATAAGAGGGGTATGTTATGGAAGAGAAAATAGTAAGAGAAATACCGATTGAAGAGATAGTTCCAAATCCATATCAGCCAAGAAAAGTATTTTCTGAAAAGTCGTTGGAAGAATTAAAGAATTCGATTGAAAGTTATGGAGTGCTACAGCCAATTACTGTGAGAAAAAAAGGCGATAAGTTTGAATTAGTTGCTGGTGAAAGAAGGCTTAGAGCAGCTAAATTGGCTAATTTAAAAACTATACCAGCAATATTGCATGATATGTCTGATGAAACATCAGCTGTACTAGCATTATTAGAAAATTTGCAAAGAGAAGATTTGAATTTCATAGAAGAGGCTTTGGGCTATGAAAACTTAATAAAAGAGCATAATTTTACTCAACAACAATTAGCTCAAAAATTGGGTAAAAACCAATCAACAATAGCAAATAAGTTGAGAATATTAAAATTGCCTCAATCTATAAAGGAATCATTAGTTGAAAATGGGCTTACAGAAAGACATGCTAGGGCTTTGCTTAAATTACCTAATGAAGAGTTAATGGATGAGGTAATACAAAAAGTCACTAAGAATGAACTTACAGTTAAAAAGACTGAAAAGCTTATAAAAGATATACTAGAAAGTATAGAATTAGAAAATAATCCAGAAAAAAAACAAAATATAAAATGTTCTATGAGTATAAGAATTTATCTTAATACATTAAAACAAGCTTATGATGCAATATTAAATACAGGCATCGAAGCTAAATATAACGAAATAGATAAGGGTGATTACATGGAGGTCGTTGTAAAAATCCCTAAAAAATAGAATTACTGCATAGCAGTAATTTTTTTTTAACATAGTTTCGTAACGAATAAAGATAATTAAAATTTTAGGAGGATAAAATTTAATGTTAGAGCAAAAATTAGATAAGATATCACAAGAAAATCAAAATCAAGTCGTAAATATAAAAATATCTGATGTATATCCAAATGGTGACCAACCAAGAATATATTTTGATGAGGATAAAATAATAGCATTATGTGAATCTATAAAAAAACATGGAGTACTTCAACCAATAGTTGTTAGACCAGATGATGAGGGAAGATACATGATTATTGCTGGTGAAAGAAGATACAGAGCAAGTATAATGGCTAATAAAGAATCTATTCCAGCAATAATAAAAGATATGCCGATTAAAGAAGTATTAGAAATTGCATTAGTCGAGAATTTACAAAGAGAAAACTTAAATATAATAGAAGAGGCAAAAGCATATAAAAATTTAATAGATAAACATAAATCAACACAAGAAGAATTAGCAGAATTAGTTGGAAGAAGTAGACCTTATATAACTAATACGATGAGATTATTAAATTTATCTGATGAAGTAAAAAAATATATAGAACTAGAAAAAATTTCGCCAGGGCATGGGAAGGCGTTACTAAGGGTTAGTAACAAAGAGAAACAGATTGGATTAGCACAGCAAATAATCAAAGAAAATTTATCTGTAAGAAAAACAGAAGAAATAATAAAAGGTATGCTAGAAGAAAAAAAAATAAAAAATAAATCAAAAGAAAAAGATATATTTATAAAAGACATAGAAGAAAGGTTAATGAATACTTTGGGCACTAAAGTCAATATATCAACTGGAAATAAAAAGGGAAAAATTGAGATAGAATATTATACAGATGACGATTTAAATGATATAATAGATAGACTTTTAGAGGAATAAAAAAAATATTATAAATAAAAATTCTTTTAAAAGGTAATAAAATCTGGAAAGGTTAATATTTTTTATTATTAAAAATTATAAATATAAAATAAGAGTGGATATTTTAAAAATAGAAATATTTGCATAGTGAATAGTAGTGCGATTATACTTCATTTAGAAAAATATAAATTAAAGTACAATTAATCACTAAATTTCATTAAAAATAGAATTTTTAGAAAAAAATGTAAATTATAGTGATGTAATTAATGTAAGTATAAGTTATAATTATATTATAATAATTAGTAATAATAAATAATGTTAAAGTGGGTGAGATATATGAACATATTGAGTTTAGGGGAAAAGATAAAAAAACTCAGAAAAGAAAAAAATATGACCTTAAAGGAATTAGCGGGCGATAGAATAACAGCTGCACAAATAAGTCATATCGAAAGGGACAAATCTCATACAAGTTATGAACTTTTAGAATATTTATCTGAGAGGCTAGATGTCAGTATAGATTATCTTTTAGAGACAAAAGAAATGCAATCTAAAAAAATCACTGATAATTTGATTTTAGAAAGTGAAATATATATAAAAAAAGGTGAACTTGATGATGCCGAAAAAGAAATACATCAAATAATTGAAATATGCGAGGAATATGACCTTTCTGAGAATTACGGAAAATGTAATTATTTATTGGGAAATATTTATTTAAAAAGAAAAGATAGCAGAAAAGCTAATTTTTACTTTGAAAAGGCATTATTCTATTTTATAAAAAATGATGATAAAAAGAGAATATTTGAATGTTATATGAATTCAGCAGATATATATTTTGAAGATGGATTCTATCAAGTAGCTTTAACAAATTATAGTTTTGCTAAAGATATATTAAATCAAATAACTACAGATGAACCAGATACATATAAAGATTTATATAGTAAAATATCTAAATGTTATATGAGAATGGATGATAGCGAAAAAGCATTAGAATATATAGAACTAATAGGTAGTATAGATAATAATTATTCTCCAACACAAGAAGTAGAAATGTTAGTATTAAAGGCTAAAAAATTACTATCGGAAGGAAAGTATTTAGATTCAAAAAATTACTTTACAAAAGCACTTAAGATAATAGAGAAAGAAGAAAATAAGGACAAATTAGCTCAAGTGTACTTAACAGTGGGTAAAATTTATGGGGAAATGGGAGATAACGAAAAATTACTTCAGTATTCGGAAAAAGTATATGATTTAAAAAAATCTGATTCAGATGAATACATGATGGATAGTTTATTTAACATTATAGAATCATATATAGATTCAAATAATTTTGAACAAGCTAAAAAATACTCTAAATTAGCATTAGCAGCAGCAATAAAAACAAAAAGTAAATACGATGAATTTAGGGCATTAAAATATTATTGTGATATATATAAATATAAAGGCGAGACAGAAATATCAATTGAATATCTTCTTAAATGTATTGATATAGTTTCCGCATTAGACAAAGAAGAAGTTTTAGGAAATTTATATATAGAACTTGGACAATTATATTCAGGAATATCTAAGGATAAAGAATTAGAATGTTACCAAAAAGGTGTAACTATATTTAAAAACTTGGAAATAATATAATAGAAATATAAAAGCTAGACTCTAGGGTCTAGTTTTTGTAATTTATTTAAAATAATTTATATAGTTAAGTGAAAAAACAAAAGATATATGATAATATGATTATGAAAATCAATAAAAGAAAGGAGTATGCCGAAATAACATAATTTTGGCAACTAAATATTATGAATGAAATGTATATAATATCATTTAATTCAACGCATCAAGCAATAAAATGTGATAAAGCTTTTGGCAAAAATGAAATAGATTATACTGTTTTACCTACACCAAGGGAAATTAGTCAAAGTTGCGGGATGTCTATTAGATTTGGATTAGAAGACATAGATACAATTAAAGAAATTATTGATCAAAATCAAATTGAATATAAATCAATGTATAGAATATTTAAAGAAGATGGAAAAAAACAAGTAGAAGAAATTAATTAAGAAGGGGGAGTTTAATATGCCATTAAACCTTAATGTAGGAGATACAGTTGAATTAAAAAAGCAACATGCTTGTGGTTGTAAGGAATTTCAAATAATAAGAGTAGGAATGGATATTAAAATAAAATGTAAAAATTGTGGCAGACTTATAATGCTAGATAGACCTACATTAGAAAAAAGAACAAAAAAGGTAATCCCTAAAGGTGAATAAAATATTAGTATAATTATTCAAAAATGATTAAAAATATAATTATAAGAAAACTTAAATAAATCAAAAATAAACCTTGATATATTTATATAATGATGATAAAATAGACAAGTATGAGATTTAATTCTCATTTCTCTGCTCTAAGAAGTAGAGCCGTTAAGTCCAAAGGGAGGTGAAAAGAATGAAAAATTATGAATTAGTTTATGTTGTAAAACCAAATTCTGATGATGAAACAAAAGAAAGTGTTTTAAACAAAATAAAAGACGTTATTTCTTCAAATGGTGAAGTAGAAAAAGTTGATACATGGGGAAATAAGAAATTAGCTTACCAAATAGCTAAATTCACAGAAGGTTTCTATGTATTAGTTAACTTTAAGTCAGGTGTTGAAGTTCCAAAAGAATTAGACAGAAACTTAAAGATAAACGAAAACGTAATAAGACATATGATAGTGGTTGCATAATTAACGTTTAATCCAAAATTTTTATAAGGAGGTTACATTATGAACCATGTAGTTTTAATCGGAAGATTAACAAAGGATCCAGAGCTTAGATATATACCAGGTACTGGAACACCTGTTGCTACATTTACTCTTGCAATTGATAGAGAATACACTAAGAAAGATGGTACAAAAGAAACAGATTTTATACCTATAGAAGTTATAGGAAAATCAGCTGAATTTTGTGCAAACTATATATCAAAAGGTAGATTAGTTGCAATCCAAGGAAATCTTAGAGTAGATAGATATCAAACTCAATCAGGAGAAAATAAAACATTCACTAAAGTAAGTGCAAGAAACGTACAAGCTTTAGATAGCAATAGAGGAAAATCAGAAAATCCATATGTTGAAAGTCATCAAGATGGACAACCAAGTTTTGAACCAACACAAGGATTAGATCCAAATGGCTTCCAAGCTATAGATGACGAAGATATACCATTTTAAGGAAAAGGAGGAATAACACAGATGATAAACAAAAAAAGACGTAAAAAAAGAAGAGTTTGTCAATTCTGCGCATCAAAAGACGCTAGAATAGATTACAAAAACACTCAAAGATTACAAAAGTACATCACTGAAAGAGGTAAAATATTACCAAGAAGAATATCAGGTACTTGTGCAAAACATCAAAGAGAATTAACAGTGGCAATAAAAAGAGCTAGAAACTTAGCACTTTTACCATACACTTTAGACTAATAAAAGTAAGCCTTCCATTGAAATATCAAGGAAGGCTTTTTTAATAATCACTTCACAAAAATAGTATAATATTTTATTGTAATGCTTGATTAATAGATGCAAAAAATGAATATATTAAATCTATAAAGTAGATACTTAGCACATAGCTAAGTATCTACTTTATAGGATATATGTGTTATAATAGTTTATGTATTTGTGAGTTTAAATTTTTAAAACTTTATACCCATAATAAAAATTTATAATTATTAGCAAAATAAATTACAAATATAAGAATGTAATTACATATTGTTTATTGAATTATTATAAGTACGATAATTAATATGCTTAAATGCTTATGGAATTTATTTTTAAGTCAAATAATATAAAGGAGGGAAAAGTTGTGAAATTTAATAGAAACTCAGATATTACGAAAAATATGAAGTTAATCGAATGGATGAAAAATGAAATATTAATGAGTGTTAGTGAATTATTTAATATTTTATTTAAAGGAGTAAGATCAGCGGATGAAGGACTCCAAGATATATTAGCAAATATTATAATGATTACGTATCTTTTAGCTAAAAGACTAGGAATAAGTTTTAATGAAATAGACTATAAAATAAAAGAGAAAATTTCATTAGGAATAAAGGAAGACCACAGTATAGAAAAATGGTATGGAGATTTGACTAATTTAAAAAATCATATTGAAAACAGGGAGTGATTGTGAATTGAATAAAAAACTAACATTGCCCCAAACAATAATAATAACATTATTTTGTATAATGATGATATTAGCTATATTTAATATGCCTCAATTAGGAATATTTAGTATAGGAGTATCAGCTTTGTTTGTGGTAATTGCTACTTTATCAGACAGCAAAGGTATTTTTATATCTATTGCTATGGTAATTTTGGGATTGGTTTTATTTATAAAGCCAATATATATTTTTGATATTTGTCTGAATTTTATTATACCTGGAATAATAATAGGTATGATTACTAAGAATGTATTGAATCATAGAGAAGATAATAAATATAATCCTATTTTTATGGGAACCATTGCATTTATAATCGGATTAATTGCAAATTATTTAATATCAAAATATTTATTTAATATCAATATATTAGAAGAATTCACTTCTGTTATGAAAACACAATTATCTACACAAATTAGTGCAATACAAGAATCTGTATCGTCATTGGCATCAGTGTCGAATATTACAGAGGAATCAATAATACAAACAGTTTTAAATATTATGCCATTGATATTATTTTCTAGGTCTATAATGCTATCTATACTTACATATTTTTTAGCTATATATACCTTAAAGAAAATAAGAAAAAACGATTTAAAAGAGAAATTGATGCAAATAAAATTTTCTAGATTTTATTTACCGGGAAATGCTGTATTAACTTCGTTTATTTTATATATACTTATAATGTTACTTGAAATACTAAAAACTCCACTATATACAGATTTAATATTAATGAATTTAGAGTTAATATTCTATATATTATTCTTTATACAAGGAGTATCAGTAGCTGTATTTTTCGGGAAGAAATGGCTTAAATCAGGTCAAATAATAAAATTTACTATGGGAGTTATAGCAATACTTGTACTTGGAATTATGTCAATTTCTATATTAGGAATGATAGATACTATATTCGACTTTAGAAGAGTAAAGAATTGTGAATTAATATAGGAGGAAAAAGATGAGGAATAAGCCGAATTTTAAAATAAATATGCCAGAAATCAATGCTTATATATTAATAATAGGGATAATGAGTATAATGCTTCTTGCTTATAATTTATATTTAGGGGGCTTATTTTTCTTTGGCTTTATATATATAGTTTTTCACAATTGGAGAATTGCTAATTTTAGAAAGAAGGAATGGAATAAATATATTCAAAATTTGTCTTTAGATATGGATGAAACAACAAAAAAGGCAATAATGAATTTACCAATTCCACTTTGTATATTAGAATTCGATGGAAATATAAATTGGTACAATAATAAATTTTATGAAATGACAGGTTCACCAGATTTATTAGGTGAAAATATAGATAATATAATACAAAACCTTGATTTAAGAAAGGTTTTGAATGAAAATAAAGAAATGTATACTGATGTAGAATACAAAAATAGAAAGTATACAGTTGTTTATAACGTTATAAAAAACGAACAAAACAACAAAGCTAAATATTTAATGATGCTATATTGGTTAGATAAAACAGAATATTTAGATTTAAGACAGAGATATGAAGACAATAAAAATGTAATCATGTTAATTCAAGTTGATGGATATGATGAAGTTTTAAAAAGTGCTCCAGAAGAAAAAAGATCATTAATAACAGTAGAGTTAGAACGAATCTTTGCTGCTGTATTTGAAAATGAACTAAAAGGAGCGATTAAGAAGACATCACAAGATAAGTATGTATTCTTTACAAGAGAAAAGGAACTAAAGAAACTTCAAGAAAATAAATTCGCAATATTAGATACAATCAGAAATATAAATTGCGAAAATACACTTCCAGTCACTATAAGTATAGGAGTCGGAAGAGAAGGAGATTCTTTATATGAAGATTTGCAACGTGCAAATGGTGCATTAGACTTAGCTTTAGGTAGAGGTGGAGATCAAGCTGTTGTAAAAACAAAAGATAAATTTGAATTTTACGGTGGAAAATCTAAAGCTGTAGAAAAAACTACGAAAGTTAAATCTAGACTAATAGGTTATGCACTTAAAGAAGTAATTTCACAAAGTAATAATATATACATTATGGGTCATAAATATCCAGACTTAGATGCAATGGGTGCAGCTGTCGGCATATTTGACATATGTAAGTCTTGTGGCAAATCAGCTCATATAGTATTAGATGATGTGAATGATTCAATAGAAGAATTCGTTAAAAGAGTAAAAAAACAAGAATATTATAAGGGCGTATTTGTAACATGTGAAGATGCTATAAAAAATTGCAATAAAGATACTGTTGTAATAGTTGTAGATACTCATAGACCAAGTTATACAGAATGTCAAGAATTATTAAATATCGCTAAAAAGGTTATAGTAATAGATCACCATAGAAGAGGTGTGGAATTTATAAAAGATACAGTTTTATTATTCCACGAGATATATGTATCATCTACATGTGAAATGGTAACAGAACTTATTCAGTACTTAGAAGAAGATGTTAAGATAAATAAATTAACGGCAGAAGGATTACTTGCCGGTATTAATTTAGATACGAAATTCTTTGCATTTAAGACTGGAGTAAGAACTTTTGAAGCTGCATCTTACCTGAAAAAAATCGGTGCAGATACGGTTGAAACTAAAATGTTATTTAAATCGAATGTAGAAGATTTTATTGCTAGAGCTGATATTATAAAAAATACAAAAATAATAAATAAAAGAATTTGTATTGCTTATTCGGAATCAGAAATAAGCAATATAAATGTAGTCATAGCTAAGGCGGCTGATGAACTTTTAAATATTAAAAATGTTGAAGCTTCTTTTATCCTAGGACATAAAAATGATACTGTATTTATCAGTGCAAGGTCATTAGGACAAATTAACGTTCACGTACTCATGGAAAAACTAGGAGGCGGCGGACATATAGATATAGCTGGTGCACAACTTAAAAACGTAACATTAAACCAAGCTTACAAACAAGTGCATCAGATAATAGAAGAATATTTAGAGGAGGAAAATCAATGAAAGTAATATTATTAAAAGACGTTAAAGGCACAGGAAAAAAAGGTGAGGTTAAAGAAGTAAGTGATGGATATGCAAGAAACTTCTTACTACCTAAAAAAATGGCGAAAGTAGCAGATAACCAAGCTGTTAAAGAATTAAAAGAACAAAATAAATCAGCAGAAATAAAAGCTCAAAAAGAATATGAAGAAGCTGTTGAATTAGGAGATAAAATGAAAGAAATGAATATAGAAATATATTCAAAAGCAGGAGAAGGCGGAAGATTATTCGGTTCTATAACTGCAAAAGAAATCGCAGAACAACTTAAAAAACAAAAAGGTATAACTGTAGATAAAAGAAAAATACTTTTAAATGAACCGATAAGAGTTTTAGGTTCTAGATTTGTTGAAATAAAAATTCATCAAAAGGTTGTTACTAAGATAAGAGTTGACGTAAAAGAAAAATAAACCTGAACTTGAGGTGATATATAATGGAGGATAATATGAGAATTCCTCCACATAGTGTGGAAGCAGAACAGTCTGTATTAGGATCTATATTACTAGATAAAGAGGCTATGATAAGTGTTTCTGAGACATTAGTACCAGAGGATTTTTATAAGGAAGCACATAAAGTAATTTATGAAAGTATGTTAAAACTTTATAATAGTCAATCTGAAATAGATTTAATAACATTGACAGATGAACTAAGAGATCAGGGGTATTTAGATGATATCGGAGGAATAGCATATATAACAAGTTTATCTACTGTTGTTCCAACAACATCTAATATAAAATATTATGTAAATATAGTAAAAGAAAAGTCTATATCTAGACAATTGATATCAGCAGCTAATGATATCATAAATTTAGGTTATGATGGTTCTGCAAAAGTTGAATATGTTTTAGAAAATGCAGAAAAAAAGATTTTTGATATATCCCAAGAAAGAGCCACTAATGATTTCCAACCTATAAATCAAGTTATTTCAGAAGCACTTTCTATGCTTGAAAAATTATATGAAGAAAAGAATGATGTTACTGGTTTAACTACTGGATTTAGGGATTTAAATAAAAAAATAAATGGACTTCAAAGATCTGACTTATTATTAATAGCAGCACGTCCGGCAATGGGTAAAACAGCATTTGCTCTTAATTTAGTTCAAAATGCAGCATTAAAGGGAGATGCATCGGTTGCTGTGTTTAGTCTTGAAATGTCGAAGGAACAGCTTGTTCAACGTATGATAGCTTCTCAATCTACTGTTGAATTAAAAAAGATAAAAACAGGAACATTAGCTGATAATGATTGGCCAAGAATTACAGATGGAATGGCTATCTTATCTGGAGCTAAAATTCATATAGATGATACTCCTGGTATAAAAATATCTGAATTAAGATCAAAATGTAGAAAGTTAAAAATAGAAAAAGGACTGGATTTAGTATTAATAGATTACTTACAGCTTATGGAAGGTGAAGGTCAGAACGAAAGTAGACAACAAGAAATAGCTAAAATATCTAGGTCTTTAAAAATATTAGCAAAAGAATTGGATTGTCCAGTTGTTGCATTATCGCAGTTATCAAGGGCACCAGAGCAAAGGGCAGACCATAGACCGATGCTTTCAGACTTGAGGGAATCAGGGTCTATAGAACAGGATGCCGATATAGTAATGTTTTTATATAGAGACGAATATTATAATCCAGATACAGAAAAGAAAAATATCGGTGAAGTTATTGTTGCTAAAAACAGACACGGAGAAACAGGAACTGTAGAGTTAGTTTGGTTTGGTGGAATACAAAAATTTGCTGATAAAATGATTGAACAATAAAGAATATTATATTTAGAAGTATAGTATTTGAATAAAAGTATATATTAAAATAAAGTATTAATTAGAATTATACACAATATCCACAGGCCTCTGTTGATAATTGTGTATAATTTTTGTTGGGAACTTATTGTAAATTATATTGAAAATACAAATTAAATTATTTAAATTCTAAATAAAGTTGCATTAAAATCGAAGATTTGATAAACTATTACACGTAAGAGTTCGAAAATTAATAATAATTTATATAGAGGTGAACGTATGAAAACAGTAGCAATAGTAGGCTCTCAATGGGGAGACGAAGGAAAAGGTAAAGTAATAGATTTCTTAGCTACTCAAGCAGATGTAGTAATAAGAGCACAAGGTGGAAATAATGCTGGTCATACTATAGTTGTAGATGGTAAAAAATTTGCATTAAGATTAATACCTTCTGGAATATTAAATCCAAATACTATAAATGTTATAGGAAATGGTATAGTTTTTGACCCAAAAGGATTCTTTGAAGAACTTGAAATGTTACAATCAAATGGGATAGATACTAAAAATATCAAAATAAGTGATAGAGCTCACATAATATTCCCATATCATAAAGAACTTGACGGTTTAGCTGAAGAAGCTAGAGGAGATAACAAAATAGGAACTACTAAAAGAGGTATAGGACCTTGTTATATGGATAAAACTGAAAGATCAGGAATAAGAATATGTGATTTAATGGATAAAGATGTATTCGCTAAAAAACTGAAAGGTCAAGTAGAGGCTAAAAATAAATTAGTTAAAGGTGTATATGACAAAAAAGAAGATATGTTTAATTTCGATGAAATTTATTCTGAATTCATGACATATGCAGAAAAATTAAGACCATTTGTTGCTGATACAACTGTAATAGTTTATGATGCAATAAAAGCTGGTAAAAAAGTTTTATTTGAAGGAGCACAAGGTACTTTATTAGACTTAGATTTAGGAACATACCCATATGTTACTTCATCTCACCCAACATCAGGTGGATTTGCAGTTGGTGCTGGTATAGGACCAAACATGATAAAAGACGTTGTAGGTATAGTTAAAGCTTACACTACAAGAGTTGGTGAAGGGCCATTCGTTACTGAACAATTAAACGAAATCGGTGACCAAATAAGAATAAAAGGTCATGAATTTGGTACAGTAACTGGTAGATCAAGAAGATGTGGATGGTTCGATGCTGTTGTTGTTAAATATGCAGCTAGAACTAATGGTTTAACTAGTATAGCATTCATGTTATTAGATGTTTTAACAGGATTTGAAGAAATACAAATCTGTACAGCTTACAAATGTGGAGATGAAATATTAGAAAACTTCCCAGCTTCATTAGAGCAATTAGCTAAATGCGAACCTGTTTATGAAACAATGCCAGGCTGGACAGAAGATATAACTAAGGTTGAAAAATACGAAGACCTTCCAGAAAACGCTAAAAAATATATAACTAGAATAGAAGAATTAATAGGCGTTAACGTAGATTTAGTTTCTGTTGGACCAAACAGAGCTCAAACTATAATAAGAAAAAATGTATTCGATAATTAATCAATAGATTTTTTAAGATATCGGAATTTAATATAAAATAAAAAGGATGTATCATTAGATTAGAATCTAAATGGTACATCCTTTTTTTAATCAAATTTACTTTCCCATCTTAAGTCTTTTCCAACAAATTTAACTAAAGTAAATTTATCAAAAATTCTAGATGAAATTCTCTCTGTATAAGTTTCGGCTAATTTGCTAAGAGAGAAGTTAGTTGAAATAATAGTTTTCTTTTTGTTTAACAACCTAGTATTTAATATCATAAATAATTCACTTACTGTAAATGTATTTGTAAGTTCAGTTCCAAGGTCGTCTATTATCAAAAGATCACACTCGAACAAGTTGTTATAGTTTTCTTTTGATATAGAATTGTTTATATTGTGGAATTTATATTCCTCAATTATTTCAAACATTTTAAATGATGTTTGATAGATAACAGTAAACCCTTTATCTAATAAAGCCTTAGCTATACAGTTTGACATAAAGGTTTTTCCTAAACCAGTATCGCCATAGAATAAAAGATTTTCTTCATTTTCTTTAGTGAAGTTTTGAACAAACATTTCACATATTGCAGATATTTCAAGTATATTTTGCTTTGAAGAAATATTTAATTCTGGTATTATCTCATCTGAAAACAGAGAAAGGTCCAGAGTATTAAAATTTTGTGTTTTGAAATTTTTTGATATATTAGACATCTTATAATATTCATTTATAAGAGCTTGTTTAAAACAGTTACATTTCTCACCGCTTTTTAAAAATCCAGTATCCTCACAAAGTGGACATTCATATTGAATTTCTAGAGCATTTTTAGGTATATTATGCATTTTTAAAAGATTATTTTTGCTTAATTTTAAAGCATTCAATTTATCTTTATATTGATTTAATTGGATTTCTTTATCTGGAGAATTAGATATAACAATTCTCATCATTCTTAGCCCAACATTAGTAATGTCGTCATCTATTTTTTGTATCTCGGGGAATCTATTATAAATTTTCTTTTTTCTTTCTTCGAATTCATATTCAGCTTTATCTCTTTTTTGCTGGTATGAAAACAAGATTTCCCTTACTGCAGAATCTTTCAATTAGTTCATCACCTACTTCGCTTTTTTTGAATTTTGCACTCTCAATAGTTTTGCTTCTAATTCGTCTTCGGAATATTTTCTAAAATGTTCATTAAAACTATTGTGATATCTAGTTACTACTTTTGGAGTTCTATCCTTATTGTAGTTATTATTGTAATTATGGTTTTTAGTTTCTGTTTTAGTTTTAGTAATTTCTTTTTGTTTGTTTGCTCTAAATTCTTCCTCTTCTTTTTTCACATCTTCTAAAGTTGTTATATCTTTAGAATACCAATTTTCGATTATTCCGTTTATATAAGATATAGACGGATTTGGAGTATTTATACTCTTAGAACATGCATATGATATTAATTCTGGACTAAAATTATATTTATCAATCCAGATATCTATAATTTCCTTTTCAGAATCAGTTGGCTGTCTATTTGAGAAACCAAGTTGATTTAAAACACTACGATATATAGAATATCTATCTTTTCTAGCAACAAAGCTATTTTTAGCATCTTCAACAGAAATTATATTTGCATCATACCATCCCCTAAGTACACTTTCAACATAATTAATTGGTTTTGGATTGCCGTTTTTTTGTTCTTTGCTATATTCATATGCATATACAACTAAATCAGGCGTTAAATTATATTCGTTAATAAGTTCTAGGATTTTTATATTTTCACTTGGAGCAAGAGGTCTACCTATGATTTTATTTATAGAATTAAACATTCTAACAATACTAGGGTTATCCCTAGCTTCAAGAAGTTTGTCTGTGTCAGATTGAACAGGTTGAACAACAGAATTATCTATATTATTGTTGTAGTAATTTCTTAAATCTATAAATTCTATTGAAAAATCAAAATCATCATCAACCCCGTTTTTATGCATTTTTACAATATTTTTTTGTTCCCAATACTTCCAAGCATTAATTACATCTGACAAGGGAACACCGAGATTTTTAGCCAATGAAACATTATTAAAATTCGGATTGGCCTTAGGATCACATGCTTGTCGATAACCCATAAGATAAACTTGTACGTATAATCCATTAGCCATAGGCATAAATATATCTATGAAGATATTAGAGATTATTGTATCTCCAGAATCTTTTCTATTAACTTCTTTAAAAAACATTTCATCACCTCAGATAAATTATAACATAAGACATTATAGTTTTATCTTTGAACTAAAAAAAAAAAATATGCATGTAAAATGGGAGGGAAAGAAAGTGGTTATAAATTTTAACAAAAAGAGGAGAAAAATAGCATTAATATTATGTACCTTATTATGTATTATAAGTGCATTTTTAATTATTAATCATAAGCCAGAACAGGAGACACTGGCTATTTTAGACGATAGAGAAATAAATAATTACATAATCGATGTTGTGTTCAATGATAAAGATAAAAAAATTGAGTGCAATCAGAACATTACATATATAAACAATACAGATAAAACTTTAGATAAGATATATATGCATATATATCCAAATGCATTTTCAAACAGCAAAATATGTCCGTTTGAAAAGGAAGAAATGGGCCAAGCGTACCCAAATGGATTTAATGAGGGATATATAAAAATTTCAAACATTTTAAATAGCAATTCAAAATTAAAATACAATATAGTAGGAGATAAAAATGATATTTTAGAAATAATATTGGATAAAGAGTTAAAAAGTGGGCAAAAATATTCTATCGATATGAAATATACAGTAAAATTGCCTAATTGCTTAGGGCGTTTCGGGTATGGAGACAATACTATAAATATTACAAATTGGTTTCCGATAGCGTGTGTTTATGATGAAAATGGATGGAATTTAGAAAGCTACTCAACAATAGGAGATCCTTTTTATAGTGATACAAGCAACTTTTCAGTAAATATTTTAGTACCAGAAAAATATGACCTTGCATGTACTGGTTCAGTAATAGATGAAAAAGAAAGTAAGGGTAAAAAATTATATAAATTACAAGCAAAAAAGGTAAGAGATTTTGCTATGGTATTGAGCGACAAATTTATAATAAATAAAAGTGTATATGGAAAAACATCAATTATTACATATAGTTTGAATAAAGATTTAGCAGTTGAAGCAAATAGAATAGCTAAAGATTCTATAAAAGTTTTTAGTGGATTATTCACTGAATATCCTTATGATACATATTCAGTTGTTGCGAGTGATTTCTTTATAGGAGGAATGGAATATCCTACATTAGTTATGATAGATCAAACATTATATGATAAGGATACAAAGTTTTTATTGGAATACGTAATAGCACATGAAACTGCTCATCAATGGTGGTATAGTATTGTCGGAAATGATGAAGTTAATGAACCATGGTTAGATGAGGCACTTACAGAATACTCAACTATTTTATATTTTGAAAATAAATATGGAAAAGAGGTAAGTGATAAACTATTAAAAACTATGGAAGTGCAAAGCGAAAATTATAGAGGTTCAGATATGTTTAAAGCTAGTACGGAGTTTGATAATTCATCAGAATATAGTTTAAACGTATATACAAAAGGAGCAGTAGTTTTTAATGAAATAAGAAAAGAAGTCGGAGATAAAATATTTTTTGAAACATTACAAGAATACTGCAATAATTATATGTTCCAAAATGTAAATGGCAACCAATTTATGAAGATGTGGAAGGACAAAGGGGTAGATATAAATAAGATAGTTGATAAATGCAACTAGGTTGTGTTTGATGTTTAAAACTTAGAAAAATAGGTAAATTTTAAATAGGGTTGGGGAAAAATATCTCATACCCTATTTTTTTGGTATAATATAATTTAGAAAGATATATAGAAAGGAGTAGCACGGTGTTAAAATATTGTTCAATTGGAAGTGGAAGTAGTGGCAATTGCCACGTCGTATCATACAAAGATACAGGAATTTTAATAGATGCAGGTCTTGCAGGTAAAAGAATTACATCAGGGATAGAACAGGCTGATTTTGATATAGATAAAATTCAAGGAATATTTATAACACATGAACACTCGGACCATATAAAAGGTGCAGGGATTATGTCTAGAAAATTAGATATTCCTATATATGCAAACTTTAAAACATGGTGTGGAATGAAAGACAAAATCGGAAATATAAAAGAAGAAAATATGATTGTTTTTGATAATGATAAAACATATGAATTAGGTGAACTTAAAATAAGACCTTTTTCAATACCACACGATTCGGAAGATGCAGTTGGATATAATATTTATTCGGACAAGGAAAAAATGTCTATAGCTACGGATATCGGATATATAACAGACAATATTAGAAACAATTTAAAAGGTTCAAAGTTAGTAGTTTTAGAATCAAATTATGATCCAAATATGCTTATGATGGGAAGTTATACTTATGCTCTTAAAAAAAGAGTAATGTCAGACGGTGGGCATTTATCAAATGAAGAAGCGGCAAGTTTTTGTACAGAGTTAGTAGAAGGCGGAACAGAATCAATTTTATTAGCACATTTAAGTAAAGAAAATAATTTTCCAGAGTTAGCATATGCGACAACAAAAAATGTATTAACAAAAAATGAGATGATAATAGGTAAGGATTTAACTTTAGACGTGTTATCAAGAGATAAAGTTTCAAAGGTTTATGAACTATAGAAACTATTTTTATAAATATTAAAACAACAATTGTCAGGGGGAATTAGCAATGTTATATTTTGAAAATGATTACTCAGAAGGTGCACATCCAAAAATTTTAGAAGCATTAACAAAAACAAATTACGAAAGCCTTTCTGGATATGGAAGTGATGAGTACTGTGAAAGAGCTAAAGAAAAAATAAAAAAAGCTTGCGGTTGCAATGATGCAGAAGTATATTTTTTAGTTGGAGGAACACAAACAAATCAAATAGTAATCGATACAATGTTACAACCATATGAAGGAGTTGTGGCTGCTGCAACAGGTCATGTAAATGTGCATGAAGCAGGAGCAATTGAATTTACAGGGCATAAAGTTTTAACAGTTCCAGAACATGATGGAAAAATGCATGCAGATGAATTAAGGGATTTTATAGAAACATTTTACGATGATGAAGCACACGAACATATGGTATTTCCAGGAATGGTGTATATATCTCATCCAACAGAGTATGGGACTTTATATACAAAAGAAGAATTAATAAAAATATCTGATGTATGCAAACAATTTGAAATTCCGCTATTTTTAGATGGTGCAAGACTAGGTTATGGTGTAATGGCAAAAGATACGGATATAGATATTAAAACTATAGCAAAATACTGTGATGTATTTTATATAGGAGGCACAAAAGTAGGAGCATTATGTGGTGAAGCAGTAGTATTTACTAAAAATAATATGCCTAAACATTTTACTACAAGAGTAAAACAACATGGCGCATTACTTGCAAAAGGAAGACTATTAGGTATTCAATTCGATACATTATTTACAGATAATCTTTATTTTGAAATAGCTAAAAATGCAATCGATACAGCAGAAGTATTGAAAAAAGGACTAGCTGATAAAGGATATAAGTTCTATTTAGATTCACCAACAAACCAACAATTTATAGTATTAGAAAACGATAAATTAGAGAGACTTGCAAAGGATGTAAGATATAGTTTTTGGGAAAAATATGATGATACTCATACAGTAATCCGTTTTGCAACAAGTTGGGCAACAAAAATGGGGGATGTTGAAGCTCTAATTGATTTATTATAGATAAGAAAGTTTAATAAAATAGATGACCTCGCAAAAAAATAGCGGGGTTTTTTATTATATTTATGAAGAATTGATACTTATCCACCGTTTTTAGACTTATCCACCGTGTATTTGTGGATAAGTATGTGAATTTTTGTTTATTTCTAATTATTGCAATAAATCTTGTATTTTAAAATATATACAAATGCAAATTGATATAATATAATCAAATAGGATTATTTAAATATGGAATAATAAGTTTTAGTATTTGAATAAAAAGGAACGATAAAATACAAAGGAGGAATTGCTGCATATAAAAAGCAGTACAAGTTATATGAGAATAAATATAGTATGCGTCGGAAAAATTAAAGAAAAATATTTGAAACTAGGAATAGATGAATTCAAAAAAAGGTTATCTAAATACTGTAAATTAGAGATAATAGAACTAGAAGATGAAAAAGCTCCAGAAAATCTTAGTGATAAAGAAATGCTAATGATAAAAGAAAAAGAAGGAAAGAAAATACTATCAAAGATCAAGGATAATAGCTATGTAATCGCTCTTGCAATCGATGGTAAAAATTTATCATCAGAAGAACTTGCAGAAACTATAAATAAGTTAGGTGTAAGGGGTATAAGCAATATAACTTTTGTAATTGGAGGCTCATTAGGACTTTCAGATGAAGTTTTATCAAGAGCAGATTATAAATTATCTTTCTCAAAAATGACATTCCCACATCAATTAATGAGATTAATTTTATTGGAACAAGTCTATAGAGCTTATAGAATAAACAACGGAGAGCCCTATCATAAGTAATAAGTATAGAATTTAGAAATAATAATTTTTTATAAAAAAACAGCTTAGATATTTATACCTAAGCTGTTTTACTATATATTAAAAATTATTATTTTTTAAATATTCCAAATGGTTTACCAACTGGTAAGAATACTTTTCCGAAGTGAGTATTTAATACTGCAGCACCACATCCATAGAATGAAACTATAGCTATAGCTAATTCAGAATAAGCAGCTAACATATGAGTAGCATGTTCCATTATTCCAAATGAAGTTAATGTTAATCCTAGGAATAAGAAGTCTATAAGAACAAATATAGTGAATAATACTTTATGAGTTTCCATAGCTCCTATAGTCATGAATATAGTGAATATTAAATATCCTAAGTAAGCAAATCCTAATTGCTTAGAGTCGCAAGCAGCAGCTAATTCTGCACCGAATACTCCATTTTGTATTAACCAAGTGAATCCAACTGCATACCAGAAGAATGCATAAGCACCGAAAGCAGTTGCTCCAAATGTATTATTGTGTTTGAAATCATTTATTGATGCCATTAATTGAGCAGTTGCTCCTAAGAATATAGCCCATGGTAAAACTAAAGATACACCAGAAGTTAATCCAAGTTTTTGAGATGAAGCTACTAATGTTATTATTGCTAATCCGAAAAGTCCTAATGCTGAAGGATCAGCAGTTACAACTTTAACTTTTGTTTCGTTATTCATTGTGAAACCTCCTATAAAATATATTAATAATGTATTTTGTATACAATCACTAATATATAATACCAAAAAATTTGATTTAGGTATATAAAAAATATAAAATAGTTAATAATTGGTGAAAAAGAAATATTTTTAGATAGGAGTGATTAATATGAAATACAAAGTTGATATAGAAGCAACAAAATCTTACTTGGATATATACAACGAGCATTGCCAATGTATGTACTGTAATAATTACTTAAAAACTTTTGAAAGTACATATCCAAAAGCATCAAAAGAATTACAACAGTTAGGGATTAATATAGATTATCCATTGGAGATAATTGATTTTTGTTGGAATGAAAATGAAGATAAGCGTATCTATGAAAGTTATTATTCAGTTAAGGGTGAATTATTCGAGGACAAAACTGTGCTATATAATGAAGATGCAGTTATAACATTATATAGATATGATACCGATGCACGTATTTATGCAAACACAGGTATGGAAAAACCTTATTTTATTGCTAAAGTAACAAATGTTGAATTACCGTGGGTATTAGAGGAACAACCATTTGATTAATCTAAAAAGGGCCTAAAAAGCCCTTTTTAAGATAGGATGCTATTTCTATATTGTTTAGGTGATGTTCCTGTTTCTTTTTTAAATAATGTATAAAAATAAGAAGTATTATTTAAGCCAATCAAATCTCCAATTTCGGCAATAGATAAATCTGTAACTTTCAATAATTCTAATGATGTTTCAATTCTCTTTTTATTGATGTATGTAATAATATTCATCCCCATTTCCTTTTTAAATAATCGTGTAAGATAGTCTGGAGACAAACCAATTTTGCTAGATACTTTCTTTACCGTAAGATTAGACGATAAATTTAAGTTAATAAAGGTAACAGCTTCTTTTACAGTATAAGAAAGTTGTGGTAGAGAATATTTTTTTGTTAATAGACAATAAGAACGTATCATTTCGTATGGAAAACTGTCTAAAGCCTCAAATGAGGCAGCATGTTCTATTTTTTTTGCCCATTTTCTCGATAATTCATCTAAATATATAGGAGGGACACCCCCTATATGTGAAGCTTTGCGAAATAATGTATTTCCACTAAGTAAAAGATTTTTAATTTCCCTTATTGAGTGTGAAGAATTACTAAATTCAATAATTTTTACAGGATATTTCTCAAAATAATTTTGAGCTCTATTAATATCTCCACTTGTAATATAAGATAGAAGTTTATCTTCTGATAAATAGCGATCTTCAAGAACTTTATACATTGAAGTTCGATTTATATCTTGGACAAAAATATCATAACTTGAATCTTGTTTAGACAGAATACTCAAATCTAAGGTATTTACTATAGGCAATTCAGAGTTTTTAGTAAAGTGCTCATTTATAGTATATAAAATTTCAAAAACTTCAGCAGAATCAATAGATGGGATTGATTGATAGTAAAGTTTCAATTTAGCAGCGTAATCCAAGCTTAATTGTAATTTACTTATAATTTCATATACGATATTACCTCTGACTGGATTTTCTAAAAATGGTCCAATCATAATATGTTCATCTTCTTCTTTTGAAATGCATAATGCATAATATTGAGTATTAAATGGAGTAATTATATTTGTGATTATAGAATTTTCACATTGATTAAGATAAGTATTTAAACATTTTGCAAGATAATAATTAATCATAGAAGAAAAATCGGAATAGCCTTCAAGAGCGATATCGTCTAATAAAGATTTTTTTAATCGCCTTACTTTTACAGAAATACATTTTGATAATAGTTTAATAGTAAAATCTAGAGTATCTGATTGCATAAAATAATCTCCTTTATAATAATTTTAGTAAGTTTAAAATTTAAAAGTATATGAGAATATTATAAACATATTTTGTAATTATAAAAACAACTTTTTAGATATTAATTTTTATTTAAAAAACAAAAAATAAGATAAATGTTAAAATTAATACCACACAAAAAGTCGGATATATTGATTAAAAAAACGGATATCTTAAGTTACAAAAACGTTTTCTGTGATATGATTAACATACTATGTAAAAATCAATAATACATAATGAAAAAATTAAATGCTATAGTTATTACTTGTGGCATGAAAATGGGATTTTCTAACTTTGATTTGGTTGGAAAAATGTATTTAATTTTAACATTTATTATAATGAGGGGAGAATATATATAATGAGACAAATATATAATTTCAACACAAAATGGGGATTTTCTAAAGAAGCATTAGAAGCTCCAACTACAATGCCTGAAAGATGGAACTGGGTTAATATACCACACACTTGGAACAATATAGACGGACAAGATGGTGGAAATGACCTTTATAGAGGGACTGCTTTCTATGCAAAAGAACTTGAAAAAATGGATTTACCAAAGGCTGATAGATATTTCTTAGAAATACAAGGGGCAAATTCTTCTGCTATTTTATATGTTAATGGTAAAAAATTAGCTAACCATGATGGTGGATACTCAACTTGGAGAGTTGATATAACAGATGCATTAGAAGACAAAAACTTATTCGTATTTGAAGTAGACAATTCACAAAACGATAGAGTTTACCCACAAAATGCGGACTTTACTTTCTATGGTGGTATATACAGAGATCTAAACATAATCGCAGTAAGTGAATCACACTTTGATTTAGAATACTACGGAACTCCTGGTATAAAAGTTACACCAGAGGTAGTAGGAAAAGATGCTAAAGTTGAAGTTGAGGTATTCGTTAAAAATGAAAAAGAAACTCAAAAATTAGTATACACATTAAAAGATGCAGAAGGAAATGTTGTTGCAGAAAAAGAAACTCCAGCATCAGAAACAGTAGCATCTTTCGAAATAGAAAACGTACATTTATGGCATGGTAAAAAAGACCCATATCTATACACTGCAGAAGTTTGTTTAAAATATGAAGAAGAAGTTTTAGACAACGTAAGTGCTAGATTTGGATGCCGTACTTTCGAAATACATCCAGAAAACGGATTTATATTAAATGGGGAAGAATATCCATTAAGGGGTGTATCTCGTCACCAAGATAGATGGGGAATAGGTAATGAATTACTTAAAGAACATCATGATGAAGACATGGATTTAATATGTGAATTAGGAGCAACTACAATAAGACTTGCCCACTATCAACATGACCAATACTTCTATGATTTATGTGATGAAAGAGGTATGGTAGTATGGGCTGAAATACCATACATATCTACTCATATGCCAAATGGTAGAGAAAATACAATATCTCAAATGAAAGAATTAGTAGTTCAAAACTACAACCATCCATCAATAATTGTATGGGGATTATCAAACGAAATAACAATGCATGGTGATTCTGATGAAGATTTAAGAGAGAACCATGTAATATTAAATGACTTAGTTCACGAAATGGACAAAACTCGTTTAACAACTATGGCTTGTGTATCTATGTGTAGCATGGATGATCCATATGTTCAAATACCAGATACAGTTTCATATAACCATTACTTCGGATGGTATGGAGGAGATACTTCTCAAAATGGTCCTTGGTTTGATGAGTTCCATGCAAAATATCCAAACATACCAATAGGTTGTAGTGAATATGGTTGTGAAGCATTAAACTGGCATACTTCTGACCCACAACAAGGTGACTATACAGAAGAATATCAAGCATACTACCATGAAGAATTAATCAAACAATTCTACACAAGAAAATATATGTGGGCTACACATGTATGGAATATGTTTGACTTCGGTGCAGACTCAAGAAATGAAGGTGGGGAAAATGGACAAAACCACAAAGGTTTAATAACATTTGACCGTAAATATAAAAAGGACTCATTCTACGCTTACAAAGCTTGGTTATCAGATGAGCCATTTGTACACATATGTGGAAAAAGATATGTTGATAGAGTAGAAGAAACTACAAAAGTAACTGTTTACTCAAACCAACCAGAGGTAGAATTATTTGCTAATGGTGTAAGTTTAGGAAAACAAACTTGTCCAGAACACTTCTTCTACTTTGAAGTACCAAATACAGGAGAAACTACTTTAGTTGCTGTTGCTGGAGATTGCAAAGACGAAAGTTTCATAAGAAAAGTAGAAGTATTCAACGAAGAATATAGATTAAAAGAAAAAGGAGCAATATTAAACTGGTTCGATGTAACTGCACCAGAAGAATATTACTCTTTAAACAGCAAAATAGAAGATATAGTTAAATCTGAAGAAGGTGCTACAGTATTTAAAGAAGTTATGGTATCAGCTATGGGTAGTATGATGGGCGGAAATTCTGAAAAGTTTGATATGGCGCCAATGATGAAAATGTTAGGAAGTTTCACTGTTCTTAGATTAACATCACTTCTTGGAGCAACAAATGTAAATTTAACAAAAGAACAATTACTTGATATGAATGAAAAATTAAATGCAATTCCTGTAGTAGAATAATATAAAAAATAGGATAATAAAAAGACGGTCTTTTAGATCGTCTTTTTATTATTTGTAAATAAATAAAAATTTAAAAGAATTATTTTCAAAAAAACATAAGGTTTTTCTAAAAGAACATAGAATATATTAAGTAAAAAAAATACAGATTAATGATATAATAAATTATCGTAATATTAATTAAGTTGGATTTAATAATTGAAAGGAGTGTACTATGAAAAAATTATCAAAATTAATTGCTATATCTTTATGTATATTAATGATGACAGTATTATTTACAGGGTGTAGCAAAAAAGAACAAGAACAAATAAACTTTTTTAACTATGGTGAAAACATTGATGATGAAACAATAAAAGAATTTGAAAAAACATATAACATAAAAGTAAATATGGAGACTTTTGATGATATGGAGGCTATGTATCAAAAAATAAATAGTGGTGCTGGAAAATACGATGTCGTTTTAGTATCAGATGCATTAATGCCAAGAATGATTGAAAAAGGACTTGTACAAAAATTAAATAAAGACAATATACCAAATATATCTCAAATGGATAAACAATATCTAGATTTAGATATAGACCCAGGAAATCAATACTCAGTTCCGTACATGTTTGGAACAGTAGGTCTTATATATAATAAAGATGTAGTGAAAGAAAAAGTAGATAGTTGGGACATATTATGGGATGAAAAATATAAAGACCAAATATTTATGTTCGATACATACAGAGATACAATAGGAGTAGCATTAAAGAAATTAGGATATTCTTTAAACTCAACTAATAAAGATGAAATTAATGAAGCTAAAGAATTATTATTAAAACAAAGAAAATTAGTAAATCCAATATACGGGGTAGATAATGGAACTACAATGATACCTGCTGGCGAAACTAATATAAATATGATTTGGTCAGGTGAAGGTCTAAATCTTCAAGCTGAATATCCAAACTTAGTTTATGTTGTTCCAAAAGAGGGAGCAAACTTCTGGATTGATAGTTTATGTATAACTTCAAATGCTAAAAATGTAGATGGTGCTGAGAAATTTATAAATTTTGTAAGTGATAAAAAAAGTGCACTTAGAATAGCAGATGAAATAGGATATACAACACCAAATAAAGAAGCTAGATTAGAGCAACCAAAAGAAGTTCAAGACAATCCAAATGCATATATGACAAAAGAAATTATGAATAGATGCGAAATATACAAAGATTTCGATTTAAAAACTAAACAAATGTATGATGATGCATGGACTGCTATAAAAGTAGATTCAGAATAAAAAAGTTCTACATGAAACAATAGGCAAAAATATAAAACAGTATTGATTATCTAAGCAGATTTTCAATACTGTTTTTTAATTAAATAACTTCTTCTTCAGTTATTTCTTGTAGATATTCATCCATAGATTCACTAACTATTTTAGCTGAATTTACAGCTTGAATTACTGTACTAGCCCCAAGAACAACGTCCCCACATGCAAATACACCTTCTTTAGTAGTGTGACCTTTTTCGTCAGTTTCGATATGACCACGTTTAGTTGTATCAACACCTTTATTGTTTACAACAATAGTATTTTTAGGTGCTTGACTAACCGCAATTAATATAGAATCACATTCAAATAAGTATTCACTATCTGGAATCATACCAACTGTACTTTTTACGTCGACTTCCTTTTTCTCGGTACGAGCAAGTATTATACCATCATCTACTATTTCAACTGGAGCCTCAAATGTTTTAAATAAAACACCTTCTTCTATAGCTTCAGAAATTTCATGTTTAGTTGCTGTCATATCTTCAAAATCACGTCTATAAGCAACATAAACTTCTTCGGCACCGTTTCTTTTTGCAGTTCTAGCAGCATCCATAGCGACATTTCCTGCTCCAATAACGACAACTTTTTTTCCTAAAGAGTAGTATTTAGGACTTTTTAAATAATCTATTGCATAATGAGAATGTCCAAAAGTTTCGCCTTTTATATCTAATCTTTTGGGATTCCATACGCCTGTACCTATGAATATAGATTTATATCCATCTTTGAATAATTTATTTAAGGTTATTACCGGACCTACTATTGAATTTATTTTTATTTTTACACCAAGATCTAAAAGGCGACTAACTAATAAATCTATTAATTCTCTAGATAATCTAAAATCAGGTATACCATAAGTTAAAACACCACCGATTTTTTCATTTTTTTCAAATATCGTTACGTCATATCCTTTTTTAGCAAGTTCAAAAGCAACTGTAAGCCCTGCAGGACCAGAACCTATTACAGCAACTTTTATACCATTACTTTCTGGTTTTATAAATTTAGTG
Organism: Intestinibacter bartlettii; assembly: GCA_025148965.1. Taxonomy (GTDB): domain Bacteria; phylum Bacillota; class Clostridia; order Peptostreptococcales; family Peptostreptococcaceae; genus Intestinibacter; species Intestinibacter bartlettii. Next base: position 247,801 of record CP102273.1, read on the forward strand.
TTTTTTAGATACTCTGTTGAAATTTCTTGTTCGATTGAATGGAAATGAACAGGTTCTTTTTTTATTCCTCTTATACAATTCCCCCTACATTGTTTTTCATGTGGACATACTATCGCACAAATTACAGATAGAGGATTGTTATTAAATAAAATTTCTCCTGCCTTTTCAATTTCACCGTTTTTATAGAGTTGAATTACTTGAGGAATAGGTGTATTTATAGGACAGTTTTTTTGACATCTGGCTTTCTTACAAAGCATACAATTTTCAGCTTCTTGTAAATTATTTATCACAGTAAACCTCCTTATTTCCGATTATAATATTAATATTATAGCAGAAATATACTGTGGAATGTATACAAAATGTTTTGATAGACAAATAAATAAAAAATAAAAGAATAAGTTGAAAAAAATACTAAATTGTATAATATTTTAAATTAAAAGACGTTATAACATTAAATTTATAACGCCTTTTAAATCAAAATATATTAAGTTCCACAATAAGTTTTATAATCACATTGGGATTTTGGAGCTGGTTTTGAATATTCTTTTTGGAAATCAGAATGCTCAAAAGGATTAGCTAGAGCTTTTAGAAGATTATTCATTACAGAAAAATCACCATTTTCGGCAGCTGCTAAAGCCTCTTCAACTCTATGATTTCGAGGTATAACTGCAGGATTGGAATTTTTCATCAAATTAAAAACTTCTTCTTTTGATTTACCTTGAGATTTAATTCTATCTTGATATTTTTTATACCAAACAGAAAATTCATCTGTCACAAACATTCTACTTTTAGGAAAATCTTTAAAAGTTAATGCTAAAAAAGTATTTGTATAATCTTCTTTATATTTTTTCATCATATCTAATAACCCATTTAATAAAGATTCATCGTTTGAATCAGGTTCGAATATACCGATTTTTGAACACATTCCTAAAATGAGATTAGATATGGCCAAATCCGTAAATTTAGCTAAACAATCTTGTGCAATATCAATTGCCTTGTCTTCATCATCACTTATTAGAGGGAGTAGTGTTTCTGCAAATCTACATAGATTCCAACTAACCATAGCTACTTGATTTTGATAAGAGTATCTTCCTTCAGTATCTATAGAACTAAAAACTGTTTTTGGATCATAAGTATCCATAAAAGCACAAGGACCATAGTCAATTGTTTCACCACAAATACTCATATTGTCTGTATTTAAAACACCATGTATAAAACCAACACATTGCCATTTTGCAACTAATGATGCTTGTAGTTTTATCACTTCTTCTAAAAGAGAAACGTACTTATTTTGCTCATCAGATATAAAAGGAAAATGTCTTTTTATTGTATAATCGGCAAGTTGTTTTAATTTATCTTTATCAAGAAAATATGATGCAAACTCAAAAGTTCCAAAGCGGATATGACTAGATGCGACTCTTGTTAATATAGCACCTTGCTTAATTTCATCTCGATATACATCTTCACCAGTTGAAATAACAGAGAGACTTCTTGTAGTTGGAATTTTTAATCCATGCATTGCCTCGCTTATTATATATTCTCTCAACATTGGGCCGAGAACAGCACGACCATCGCCACCTCGAGAAAAAGGAGTTCTACCAGAACCTTTAAGCTGTATATCAAATCTTTGATTAGAAGGTGTAATTTGTTCTCCAATAAGCAAAGCACGACCATCACCTAGCATTGTAAAATGTCCGAATTGATGACCTGCATAAGCTTGAGATATATATACCCCATCGTCAGCTTTTGTATTTCCAGAAAGAATAGAAATTCCTTTAGGTGATTTAAGAAATTCTAAACTTAATCCAAGAGATGATGCTAAGTTATTATTTAAAATAACAAGTTTTGGTGATTTTACAGGTTTCAAATTTACATGGCTGTAAAATTCTTTTGGCAAATTTATATATGAATTGTCAAAATTAAATCCAGTTTGAATATTTTTATCTATCATAAATCCAGCAGAGTAATTACAAAAATCACTCATAACCTCCTTTCATGATTAAATCCTTTTTAATAATATACCCATAAATCTAAGATAATAAATTTCTTTAAAGATATAAATTTTTATTAAATATAAAAAGTGTAAGGTGCAAAATATGTTTTAATTAGTTGTTTTATTAATTAAATATATAATTTATTTAAAAAAATATATAAATTAGAGTAAATAATACATATATCGAATTGTGAGAATTTTTAGATTATGCTATAATTTGGTAGGGGATTGATAAATAATAATAAAGAAAGGAAAAATAGGGGATGAATAATCAAAAACATGTACAAGAATTATCATCTGAAAGAACTGAGTTCAAAAGAGAAATCGGTGTTTTCGGAGGAGTAAGTATTATCGGCGGAATCATGATAGGTTCAGGTATATTCTATCTTGGTTCTTACGTATTACAAAGAACTAATTATAATTATGGCCTAGCAATTTTAGCTTGGGTTCTAGGAGGAATAATATCTCTATTCGGTGGATTATGTTATGCAGAATTAGGAGCAGCTATGCCTAAAGCAGGTGGTAGAATGGTATACCTAACAGAAGCATATCATCCATGTGTAGGATTCTTAGCAGGATTCTCAGACTGGTTAATAGGAGGACCAGGTTCAGTAGCAGCTCTGGCTATAGCACTTCCAACTGCTCTTAAATCTTTTGTGGAACTTAATAATACAGGAATAAAAGTATTTGCAATCGTATTAATTATAGGATTAACTATTTATAATTGTTATGGTGTAAAATTATCATCAATTCTACAAAATATTTCTATGGTAGCAAAATTAGTACCAATCTTATTAATATTAGGTGGAGCATTATTCTGTGGAAAAATTACTCCAGATTTAAGTATGGGAAATGAAATAGCATCTCATGGTACTGCAGGAACTATATCAATGCTTGCATTTGCAATTGTAGCATCATTGTGGGCTTATGAAGGATGGACTAATTTAAATACAGTAACAGAAGAAATTAAAAATCCTAAAAGAGATTTACCATTAGCATTAATAATAGGTATAGGTGGAATAACAGTACTTTATGCATTATTTAACTATGCTATATACAGGGTTTTACCTTATGAAACAGTAGTAGAAATGATAAAATCAGAAAACTACTATTTAGGAACAGAAGTTGCTAAATTAATATTTGGTAATGCAGGTGGTATGTTAGTTACTGCAGCGATGGTAATAGCTATATTTGGTTCAGTAAATGGACTAGTATTAGCTCAACCTCGTATGTATTATGCAATGTCTAAAGAAGGTCACTTCTTTAAATCATTTGGGAAATTACATCCTAAATATAAAGTTCCTACAACTGCATTAATAGTTCAAGCAATAATATCTATAATCTTAGTATTAATGAGAGATTTAGACCAATTAACTAACTTAGTTGTTTTCCAAACAATGTTATTTAACTTCTTGGTTGTTTTAGCTGTACCAATACTTCGTAAAAAAATGCCTGAAATAGAAAGAACATATAAAGTTTGGTTCTATCCAGTAAGTGTAATAATTACAGCGCTTATTTTCTTGGGATTAGTTATAAGTACATTCTTTGATGATCCAGTAAGTGCAGTAACTGGATTTATAGTTCCTGCTATAGGGGTTGTATTCTATTTATATTTTGATAAAAAGAATAAAAAAGAAGAACGTACAGCATAATATTATAATTTCGAATTATATTAGATGAAATTATGGGGGAAAATTAAAATGAAAATAGCTTTATATAATGCAAAAGTTTATGTAGAAAGAGAAAAATTTGTAGAAGCTGTTTTAGTCGAAGATAGAAAAATCAAAGCTATTGGAACTAATGAAGAAATTTTAGCGACTACAGATATTGATGAAAAAATAGATTGTGAAGGAAAAACTGTAATACCAGGATTAAACGATTCACATATGCACATATTTAACTTTGGTGAAAGAATGTGCCAAGTTAAAATAGGAGATTGCGAAAGCATCGACGAAATGATAGATAGATGTAAAAAATATGTTGAAGAAAACCCGGACAGAGTAAAACACGGTTTATATGCTCAAGGATGGAATCAAGATTATTTTACAGATAGCGACAGAATACCAACTAGATTTGATTTAGATAAAATATCTACTGAAATACCTGTAGTTCTTGAAAGAATTTGTGGTCATATATTAACTACAAATACAAAAACTATAGAACTTTTAGGTATAGATGGAAATTCACCACAATATCCAGGTGGCACATTTGAAATAGGTGAAGATGGATATCCAAATGGAATTTTTGCTGAAAATGCTTGTAACTATGCTAAAAATGTAATTCCAAAAGCAGATATTAAACAAAGAAAGAAAATGTTCATAGAAGCAAGTGAATACGCTGCACAACATGGTATAACTACTGTTCAAAGTAATGACTTAGGAACAATAGTATTCGATTATCCAACATATTTCAAATTCTTCAAAGATATATATAATTCAGGAGAAGGAATTATTCGTTACAGACATCAAATATCTTTTGAAACAGTAGAAGAATTCAAAGATTATATCGAAAATGGAGAATTTAAAAATGGAAAATATGATGAAGATTCTCTAATCCAACTTGGACCACTAAAATTATTCAAAGACGGAAGTTTAGGTGCAAGAACTGCCCTTGTCAGAGGCGGATATAAAGATGATCCAACAAATAACGGAATTGAATGGATGAGTGAAGAAGTTATGGATGAATTCTGCAAAGTGGCAAGTGATGCAGGAATCCAAGTTGCAACTCATGTTATAGGTGATGGTGCTATTGAAAAAACTATAGATAGCTATGAAAAAACATTTGGAGAAGAAGGCAATAAATTAAGACATACATTAGTTCATTGTCAAATAACAGATAAGGCTTTATTAGAAAGAATTGCGAAATTAGGAATAGTTGTAAGTTACCAACCGATATTCCTTGACTACGATATGCACATAGTTGAAAAAAGATGTGGTAAAGAATTAGCTTCTACTTCTTACGCATTCAAAACTTTAGGAGATTTAGGTGCAAAAATTGCTTATGGAACAGATTGTCCAGTTGAAGACTGTAATCCATTCCCGAACATATACAGTGCAGTAACTCGTAAAGATTCAAAAGGATTCCCAGAAGGTGGATTCTATCCAGAAGAATGTGTAGATGTTTATACAGCAATAGATGCATATACTGAAGGTAGTGCATATATGGAATTTATGGAAGGTAAAAAAGGTAGAATTAAACCTGGTCAACTTGCTGATATAGTAGTTCTTGATAAAGATATATTTACTTGTGACCCTATGGAAATAAGAGATATACTACCTGTTATGACTATGATTGATGGTAAGATTGTTTATAAAAAATAATATAGATTAAATATAAAAAGACAATAAGTGTTACAAACCATATGAAACGGATTGGATAACTTATTGTCTTCTTTATTTACAGTAAAAATTTATACTTAATAATTATTTTAAATTATCTATTATCAACTTTTTCTGGATATAAATCATGGTTCATCATTCTATGTTCAGCCATTTTTTCATATTTAGTTCCAGGTATTCCATAATTGCAGTATGGGTCTATGCTGATTCCGCCTCTTGGAGTAAATTTACCCCATACCTCGATATATTTTGGAGCCATTAATTTTATTAAGTCTTTCATTATTATATTCATACAATCTTCGTGGAAATCCCCGTGGTTTCTAAAACTAAATAAATATAATTTTAGTGATTTACTTTCAACCATTTTTTCACCTGGAATGTAACTAATATATATAGTTGCGAAATCAGGTTGTCCTGTTATTGGACATAAACTTGTAAATTCAGGGCAGTTGAATTTAACAAAGTAATCATTGTTTGGATGTTTGTTATCGAATACTTCTAATATATCTGGATCATAGCCAAATTTATATTTAGTTCCTTGATTCCCAAGTAAACTTAAACCTTCTAATTCTTTATTTTGTCTTCCTGTTTCTAACATATCTAAATTCCTTTCACTATTTATTAAGTTCTTCTTTTTGTTTTAAGTAAGTTTCTAAACCGTGTTGTCTAAGTTTGCATGAAGGGCATTCACCACATCCATCACCAATTATTCCATTGTAACAAGTAAGAGTTTTTTCTCTAACATATTCAAGTTTTCCGTATTTGTCAGCCAATTCCCAAGTTTGTGCTTTGTCTAGCCACATTAAAGGAGTGTGCATTACAAAATCATAATCCATAGCTAAATTAGCAGTTACATTTAATGATTTTACAAATACATCTCTGCAATCAGGGTATCCGCTGAAGTCTGTTTCACATACACCTGTAACTATATGTCTAGCATTTTTAGTTTTAGCAAGTATAGCTGCGAAAGTTAAGAACACCATGTTGCGGCCTTCAACAAAAGTAGAAGGAAGTTCGCCGTCTTTTCCTTCTTCAATTTTTATATCGTCACGAGTTAACGCATTTGGTGCTAATTGATTAAGTAAATCCATATCTAATATATGATGTTCTACACCAAGCTCTTTAGCTATATTTTTTGCACATTCTATTTCTAATTTATGTTTTTGGTTATAGTTAAAAGTTACCGCAATAACTTTATCAAATCTTTCTAATGCCCAAAATAAGCAAGTAGTTGAATCTTGTCCGCCACTGAATACAACTACTGCATTGTTGTTACTATTATTATTCATGCTAATTCTCCTTTATTTTTTATTCCCTTTTGATTAACACCGTTATTAATCCTAAACACCCTTCATATTAGGGTCCCAGATAACTTTATGTAGTTGGACCTGAAGTCTAACTTTGTTTAAATTTTTTTCTTTCATAAATTCAACAATATCCTCTAGTTTAATAGCACTGAAGACAGGGCTAAAATAAACTAAGCATTTATTCGTTAAATTGAATTTAGTAATTAATTCGTATGCTTCTTGAAGATCTTCATCACTTCCTAATACAAATTTATAAACATCTTTATTAGTAACATAATTGAGATTATCAAGCTTCATAAGATGAGTCATATTGCTAGAAGCTAGTTTATAATCCAGTATAAAAATTATATTAGGATACTTTTCTTTAAATGGAAGAATATCAATAGCACCATTTGTTTCTATATGAACCACAAGATTTTTATCATCATTTAATAATGATAAGACCTCGTTTATATTCTCTTGAAACAAAGGTTCACCACCTGTTAACGTTACGTTTGAAACGCCTGTACTTTTTATGTAATCGTAAATTTCTTGTGCAGATAAAACTTCTGTGATTTCACTTTTATCAAAAGAATAAGTAGTATCACACCATGAACATCTCAAATTGCAACCTTGGAATCTTATAAAAGTAGCAAGTTCACCAGCAGTAGGACCTTCACCATCTATCGACACAAATTTTTCTATAATATTAAACATCTTAATCCTCCGAATATGTACAGCTATTTGTTGGTGTTTCGAATAATTCAACTTCGCTAACATTTAGGCCCATATCTTTTAATTTATAAAAAATATCTCTACTCATTTCCTCCGCAGTAGGTCTATATGGAACTAACATAACTTTGAATGCATTTGGTAATTCGCTCAATTTTTGTGCTACCAAACGACCATCTTCATTATCCTCGATGACTAATTTATGGTCATATAAATCTTCTATTTCTTTTAATCTAGCTTTTATATTTCCGAAATCATCAACCATTCCTCTAAGTTGTCCTTCTTGATGAAGAGTTTCACTTTTAACTGAAACGATTAATTTATATCTATGGCCATGTATATTTGAGCATTTTCCGTTGTATCCACTCAAGTAATGTGCCATATCAAATTCAATTTGACTTTTTACTTTAAACATATTTACCTCCCAAAATACTTATGTTGATTAAAATATCAAAATTTTAGGCGTAATTTATGAAATAAAAAAAGGCTTATTTTTTTACACTATAAAACTAGTGCGAAAAAATAAACCTTTTTTCATTCAATAGCCTAGTTTTATTTATAGACAGGATGGTCTAAATGAACTGTCTTTCAATTTTTTGATACCATAATACATTAACATAAAAAATTGGAAATGTAAAACATTTATTGGAAAAAATTTATATTGTATAATAAAAACAAGTGGTAAAAATATTAAATTAGAGGTGAAAAAATGAGATATGCACATACAACTATAATAGTAAGTGATATAGAAAAATCTATAAAATTTTATGAAGAGGTAGCTGGTATAACAATAAGAAATAGATTTAGCGCAGGGGTAAAAACATTAGCATTTTTATCTGATAAAGAAGGAGATACACAAATAGAACTTATACAAGATGAAAATGAAAAACCATACTCAGGTAGTGGTATATCACTAGGGTTTGCAGTAGAAAATGTAGAAGAATATATGGAAAAAATGAATTCAATGGGATATCAAACTACTGATATAATATCACCAAATCCAAAAACTAAATTTTTCTATGTAAATGATCCAGACGGACTAAAAATACAATTAATACAAATGGGATAGAACGGAGAAAATTATGACTAGAAAGATAGAAACACAAAGACCTTATAGACACTTTAAAGGAAAATTATATTACGTTCACAACATCGTTACACATACTGAAACAGAAGAAGTTCTAGTTTCATATCAAGCACTATACCCACCATATGGGATGTTTGTCAGACCTCTTGATATGTTTATGGAAGAAGTTGAAGATGGAAGAGAAGATAATATAACAAATCAAAAGTATAGATTTGAGTTATATGACGGAAAATAATTAGACTGAAATCTTACGAAGGTTGAAAAAAATGGAATTAAGTGCTATACTATTAGTAGCGTAAAAGCAGAAAATGGGGCATACCACCTTGGGTATGAAGCATTTTCTGCTTTTTTTGTTTTAAAATAAAATTTTAATTAGGGGGATAACAAAATGAACGCAAGTGTAGCAATTCAAGTATTACCAACATTACCAGATAAGGAGTTAGTTCCAGTAGTGGACAAAGTAATAGAATATATTCAAAGCCAAGGCTTAAAAACAGTAGTTTCACCATTTGAAACAACAATAGAAGGCGATTATGATAAATTAATGGAAATCGTAAAACAATGTCAATATGTAGCTTGTGAGGCAGGGGCTCCAGGACTTATGACTTATGTAAAAATAAATTTCAATCCTGGTCCAGATGGAATTTTAACTATATCAGACAAAATAGATAAATACACTAAAAAGGACGGGGAATAGACATGAGTATTATAGAAGACAGCAAAGAAATCTTTGAAAATATAAAAAAAGTTAGACCAGTTATGCATAACATATCTAATATAGTAACTGCAAATGATTGTGCAAATATAACACTAGCTTGTGGTGGCTCTCCAACTATGGCTGATGATCCTGATGAAGTTGAAGATATAACTTCTGCATGCAATGGTTTTGTATTAAACATGGGCAACACAGGCGGATTCATGGTGGAAACTATGCTTCGTGCAGGCAAAAAAAGCAACGAAGTAAATCATCCAACAGTATTAGATCCAGTTGGTGCAGGGGCAGCGAAAAGAAGAAATCAAGTTTTAGAAACTCTATTAAAAGAAATAAAATTCTCAGTAATTAGAGGAAATGTTTCAGAAATAAAATTTGCAGGTAGCAAAACTTCAGGAGCAAAAGGTGTAGATGCTGCTGAAGGCGACAAAGTTACAGAAGAAAACCTAGATGAAATGATTGCATATGCAAAAAATATAAGTGCAAAACTAGGTAGTGTAATAGCTATGAGTGGTGCAAGAGATATAGTTGCAGATAAAAACACAGCTTATATAATAAGAAATGGACACAGCATGATGTCTGATATAACAGGAACAGGCTGTATGCTTAGTAGTGTAGTTGGGGTGTTTATATCAGCAAACCCAGATAATATACTAAAAGCAACAGCTGTAGCATTGAGCGCATATGGACTTGCAGGGGAATTAGCATATAAGAAAACCATGGAAATGGACGGTTATACTTCAACATTAAGAATGAATTTAATCGATTACATGGGCAAAATGAATGCAGAAATGTTCCAAGGAGGCGCTAAAATTGAAGTTAGATAATGATGCAATAAAAAAATCAATGCTTTTATATGCGATAACAGATAGAGGATGGCTTAAAGAAGGAGAAACTTTAGAGAGTGTAGTTGAAGATGTTTTAAAATCAGGAGCAACTTTTCTACAACTTCGCGAGAAAATCCAAGGTCATGAAGAAATCGTAAAAACAGCGATAAATCTTCAAACTCTTTGCAAAAAATACAACGTTCCATTTGTAGTAAATGACGACATAATGGCAGCAAAAGAAATAGATGCTGATGGAGTTCATATAGGTCAAAGCGACATGGAATATACAAAAGCAAGAGAAATTCTAGGCCCAGACAAAATAATCGGTGTGTCAGCTGGAAATTTAGCAGAAGCAAAAGAAGCGGAAAGAGTAGGTGCTGATTATATCGGTGTTGGGGCAGTATTCCACACAGATACTAAAAAAGATGCCACTTCATTAACGATGGCACAATTAAAAGAAATAAGTGAAGAAGTATCTATTCCAGTTGTTGCAATCGGTGGAATCAGCATAGATAATGCGTTAGAATTAAAAGGAACAGGCATCGATGGAATATGTGTAATATCAGCTATATTCGGAAGTGAAAATCCATCAGAAGCAACTAAAAAATTATTAGATTTATCAAAACAAATAATATCTAAATAACAAAATAAAGATTTATCATTAAAGGAAATAATCAAAAATATGAGTCAAATAATTAAAGAACAACATAATGAGCAAATAAATCATATTATAGATAAAAATAAAAAACTATTGATATTTGATATGGATGGTACACTTTTAGATTCTATGGGATTCTGGCAAAATCTAGGTAGAAGATATCTAGAAAGCAAAGGAAAAGCGCCAGAAAATAACTTGGAAAAAATAATAGAATCTATGACACTTAAAGAGTCTGCATCATATTTCAAAACAAAATACAACCTAGAAGAAGATGTAGAAAATATTATAAAGCAAGTGTTGGATTTTATAGAAGATAAATATTTAAACGAAATCCCACTTAAAAAAGGTGCAAAAGATTTTTTGATAAAAGCACATTCTGACGGATATAAAATGTGCATACTAACAACATCTGAAAAATCTCAAGCAATAGGTGCATTAAAGAGAACAGGTGTATTAGATTTATTTGATGAGATTTACACAGATAGAGATTTTGATTTAAGTAAAAAAAATCCACAAATCTACGTCAAAACATGTGAAAAAATGGGGGAATCACCATCAGATACAGTAGTGTTTGAAGATGCACTATATGCAGTAGAAAGTGCAAAGAAAGCCCAATTTACAGTTATAGGAGTATACGATGAATATTCAAAATGTGACTGGCAAAATATAAAAAACATCGCAAACAGTACAATTGATTGGCGATGATATTGATATAATGAAAAAGCAAGTACATAATCTTGGGATTTGTACTTGTTTTTTCATTATAAATTTATTGACAAGATTGAATATGCTATTGATTATTTTCTAATTTTTTATAAACATCTAGAATTTCATCCTGTTTAACCTCACCATATGTAGTGAAAGGTATAACATCGCTTTTATTTCCATATTTTGTTTTATACTCAATCTTTGGTGAAAAATAGAACATATTATATTTTTTCAAATCATCTTTAAATAAAATAAGAATTTTAAGTTTGTCTTTTGGTTTTAAATTCTTGACCTCTTTTACTCTTTTGCCATTAACAAAATAATAAACTTTATCTATATAATCAGCATTTTTTAATTTTAATGAATCGATAATATTTCCAGATTCATTTATTAATTGCACATAATATTTATCCATACTTTCCGTAAAACCTATATTATAATATAACTCCAATTCATCACCATTAGCGACTCTTTCTATATAAATATCGCCTATAGAATATGTTTTATCCAATAAATTTAAACTATTGATAGTATATGAGTTACCTTTATCTAAAAATTTAATTTCTAAAAGTATTGAATATAAACAAGTATTTTTATAATTGCTACCTTTATCAGCTTCTTTCAAATAGATTTCTATGTTATTTGTTTTGTCTTTGAAAAGTAAAAAATCATTAGAAGTATATTGATTATTAGATTTTATTTTATCGCTCAGATCATTAAATAATTTACTATTAGTAGAATCAATAAATACAAATGGAAGATTTAAACTTTTATCCTTTTTATCAATAGAAATATCTCCTTTATATTGAAGAAATAGTGGATTATTTACTGTTTGATCAGTAATAAGATTTTTATTTTGTATGAAAGCAAATCCTATTAAAATTAATAAAATAATTGAAAAAATTATTACTCTTGATTTAGAAAATTTTTTTGACATAATAAAGACCTCCTTTTAAATTGTTTTTAAAGTATTATACTGAAAATCAAATTTAATTATCTTATTATATAAATAAACTATAGATAAAATTATATTGTTTCAATATTTGTAAAAAAAAATTGGTGAAAATTGAAACAGATTCCTATTCTTTTTCGTTTATATATGAAAGAGTAAAATGAGGAGTTTTTATTATGAAAAATATTATAAATTTGTAGTTAATAATGATAATATTTACTTAAAAGGGTATGAAATTAAACTTGGAGAATTAGAAATAGTTTATTCTTTAGCAGGTACTAGAAAATAATTATGGGAGAAATATATTATGATTATGTATATGTCTTTAATAGATAATGAAGATGACAAGATAAAATTTGAAGATATTTACGGTAAATATAAAAAAATGATGTTTTGGATAGCGAATCAAATATTAAATGATGAACGAGATATTGAAGAGGTAGTACAAGATAGTTTTATAAAAATAATTAGAAATTTAGATAAGATTGAAAAAATAAATAGTAAAAAAACCAAATCTTTTATATCGATTATAGTTAAAAATACTGCTATAGATGTATATAGAAAAAATCTTTCAAATAAGGTAGAAGTTGAATTAGATGATAATTTTATTTTTCCATCAGATGAATTAAAAGAAGTAGAAATAGAGGGGTTAAATAATATAGAAATTGCGATAATGAAGCTTACAGAAATTTATAAAGAAGTATTTTTATTAAAGTATAGTCATGAATTAGAAAATAACGAAATAGCGAAATTACTAAATATAAAAGAATCTACAGTTAGGGTACGATTGGCTAGGGGAAAAGAAAAGCTAGAATTTATTCTGAATAAAATGGAAGGTGTTGATAATGAGTAAAAAAATTACGGACGAATTACTTTATAAATATTGTAAGACTGTAGATGAATATATAACTGATAAAATACCTAATGATGAAGAAATAAATCATACGTATTCAGAAGAATTTGAAAATAAAATTAAGAAAATTATAAAGCAAGAAAATAAACATAATTTTGTAGCAAAATTTTATAAATATTCTAAGAAAGTGGCAATCATATTTTTGATTATAATTTCTGTGTTGGGGGCAACTATGAGTATTGATGCTATTAGATATAGGGTACTTGAATTTATAAAAAATGTTCGCAGGGAAGAAACGAATTATAGTTTTAAAGGAAAGATAAAATCTGAAAATTTTAAAATACGAAAACCAAGTTATATACCAAAAGGATTTAAAGAAGTTAATTGTGATGAAATATCAGATTTTTATTTTACATTAGATTATTCTGATGGGTATGATTATATTTCTTTTGAATGTACTAAATTAAATAATGGAAATTTTCAAATAGATACAGAAGATTCTATGGTGAATAAGATAACAATTAATGGAAACACAGAAGCTGATTATATAAAGAAAAAGGATAGACATATGCTTGTTTGGCAGGATGATGAAAATTATTATATTTTATTTATTAATGATATAGAAACAAGTAGACTGGAAGATAAGTATAATGAGTTGATAAAAATAGCAGAAAGTGTAAGATAAAAAATTTATTAAATTTGAAACAAACCTCTCCTTTTTTTCGTTTATATATATAAATTAAAATTTTTTCACAACAAGGAGGATTAGTATGTTAAATTTAGACATTTTAAAACTAAATAAAAGAAAACTACTAATAGGAATTTTTATATTAGTTATTTGTGGATATTTAAATATGATATCAATACAATCTCAACAAGGCTTATATGTTAATTTGGTTAATGTGCCAAAGATGACATGTTTTGAGTATTTTTTAAATATTCAAGGAGATGCTGTTGGTTTTTTACATATAGTATATTTTCTAGCGATTACACTTGTTATAGGGGATATTTTTATAAAAGAAAAAAAGAGCAGTATGCTTTACTTTAGTTTGGTTAGAAGTGATGTAAATCGATACATAAAACAAAAAATAATAGGTATTGGCTTTATGGGGATTGTGTTTATGTTTTTGTCTCAAGTTACGTTATTAATTATATCGATGATTCTATATCCAATTGCATCTCCGTCTTTATCTCAAGAATATGTATTATACATAGGAAAAGAATTTTTTTCAAACCATCCATTTCTATATTGCTTTATTGTGATATTTAATTCTTGTATTATGACTTTTGCTTATTGTTGTTTTACTGTATTTATAAGTGTTATTTTTAACAATATATATGTTGTGTTGACTTTGCCATACTTATTTAATATAGGAATTTCAATATTTATGACAGGTTTTCCATTATATATTGGAAATGCAGGAAAGGTTATATATAGTCTTGCGCCGACTATTTTGGCGGGTGCTTATATTTCTAACTCTGTTAACTTCATACTTCCAATTTTATATTGGACAGTTTTAAGCATAGTTTTTTATTTTCTTTCAGTAGTTTCTTTTAAAAGTAAATTTGAGAATGAAAATATAATTTAGTAAAGAGGGGATGATTTTATGAGCAGTGAAGCTATTTTAAGATTTGAAAATATATCAAAGAATATCAATCGTACAGAAATATTAAAAAATATAAATTTTGAAGTGGAAAGGGGTGAAGTTGTAGGTATAATTGGTAAAAATGGCAGCGGAAAGACTACTTTATTAAAATTGGTATCTGGGTTAAGTTATCCAACAAAGGGAGAAATTTATTTTTTTGATAAGAAGCTAGAACCAGGTTTTGTTGGAAGGTTGCCACAGAATATAGGTGTGCTGATTGAAACACCAAGTTTTATATCAAACTTATCAGGGTTTGATAATTTATATTATTTATCTAAAATAAGAAATATCATATCAAAAGACGATATTACAGAAATGATTGAAAAGGTTGGTTTAGATTCTAATAATAAAAATCCTTTTAAAACTTATTCTTTAGGAATGAAACAAAGACTTGGGATTGCACAAGCTATAATGGAAAATCCTGATTTGATATTATTTGATGAACCGACTAATGCATTGGACGATACAGGGGTTGAGATTTTTGCCAATATAATTTCAGAATACAAACAGAAAGGTAAAAGTTTTATTTTAGTGTCTCATAATATGGATGAGATTAAATTGTTCTGTGACAAAGTTTATAAAATAGACAATTATACTTTAAAATTGCAGGATAAAATTTAATTTATGAGGTGGGAATATGTTGCAATTTCAATTAAGAACATATATTTTTAATAATTATAAAAAGTTAATAATTTCTATGATTTTGATTGTATTATTATCCTTTTATAGTCTTATGAATGTACCATATTTATATTTGCCAGAAGGGGCTAGGATTAATTTTGGTGATTATTTGATAGGGGAATTGAATATGATCCAATTAATTATGTTTATTGCATATCCTTCAATTTTTTCATTTCTAGTTTTAAATATAATTCGTGGAGATTTTGAAGATAATTATATACAATTGATTTTTCCAAGAACGACAAGTAGGTTTATATATCTATTAAATAAATTTATAATAATAATCTTTGTGGCGCTTTGTTTTACTATGACTGTGGTTTTATCAAAACTTGTAATATCTTTTGTTTTAAAAATACCTTTCGAAAATAAATGCTATAATTATATATTTCACACAATGAAATATCATAATGTTTATGAAGTGTATTTTTGTAATATACTGTTGTTTTTTACTGGGCTTGTTTTCATAGGGATGATAGCTTTGTTTTTATCACTTTACATAAAAAATATTGGATTTAGCATAGGTATAATTATCTTTGGAGGTTTTGTACATAATGCTATGTTCATATTTGGAGGAAAGATTATTTATTTGTTACCATTTACTCAATATATACTAATATTACACAAGGAATGTGGGTCAGTTTTGGATAAGTTTTCTCTGCAATTTTCGTATGCATATATGTTGATTTCAATAGTTATCATATTTTTTATGTTACTTAGAATTTTGAATAAGAAAGAGATAGGTGAGTTTTCTATATGATGGATATTATTTTTTTTCAGTTTAAGCATAGCTTTATTAAGAAGAAAAACATAAAATTTTTTATAGCAATATTGTTTATACTATTTATTTTTTTATTCAAAATAAAACACTACTTCAGAGATTATGATTTAAATGGTGGACTAAAGGATTATATGATTTTTTCTGTTGGAGGTTGGGAAAATCCTGTCTTATTCACATCTTTGTTAGAATGGAGTTTTTTTATATTTTTAATCTTATGTATGTCTATTAATATAACTAATGACTTTGAAAAGCTGTATATTATCACTTTAAACAGGATTGGTTCTAAATTAAAATCTTGGATTTATATTTGTATAAATGAATTGTTTTTTTGTATTTTAATAACGATATTAGTGTATGTAAGTGGTTTATTAATAGGAGGGAGTTTTTTAGGCTATAATCCGAATTCGACAGGATACACAAGAGTGTTTTATAAAAATTTGTGTGATGTTAATTTCAGTATTTTATTGATAAGCGAATTTATAAATTTTTTTACAGGTATATATCTTCTTCAAATTATCATAAGGGGATTTTCTAGTATTTTTCATAAAATAAATACATTTTATGTTTTTGTTCTTATAGTGTGCATGTTTAGTGGATTTTTATTTATATATTCCAACATACCTAAAATACTATGTCCTATTTTTTATCCAAGTTTATTTTCGTTAAATTTAACATCTCTATATTTTAATATATTTATGAATATTGTATTGACAATTTTATTCATAATTTTGGGGTATTTTCTGTATTTAAAGATAGATGTAAATTAAATAAAAGATAAAAAGATATTCATAGACAATAGTCTTTTTGAGAATATCTTTTTTATGTGTAAAATTTTAAAAAAAGGTACTGATATTTAGAATTTTACATGTATTATATTATTAAAAGCAAATATCATAAATTAAAGAGAGGTGATTTGGTGAGTTTTAACAAAGCTCCTACTATGGATAGGAATGATTTTATAGAACAGAGTATGCCTTTTATAATAAAAACAACGAGTTCGTTTTTGGGCAGATATGTGTGTACTGATAATGATGAGGAGTTTAGTATTGCCTTAATTGCTTTTAATGAGGCTATTGAAAAATATAACGAGGATAGAGGAAACTTTTGGGCTTTTGCAAAGCTTGTAATTGAGAGTAGATTAAAAAATAATCTTAGAAAAAATGCAAGAATAGCAGATTCATCATTGGAGGAATTGACAGAGGGGGGAATGCAAATAAAAGATGTCGGTGTAACAGTTGATAAGACTACATCGGATTTGCGAGATGAGATATTGGCGTTTAAAAAGGAATTGGAACAGTTTGATATAACTTTTGAAATATTGGCAGAAAAATCTCCAAAACACAAAGATACTAGAGATAGGGCAATTAGAATTGGATATAGAGTTAGTGATGATGGTGTTATAATCGAAAAAGTATATGAGAAAAAAAGATTGCCAATTAGAGATATTTCTAGAAAATTTGAGATAACGGAAAAAATATTAAAAAGAAGTAAGGTGTTTATCCTTTCAACAGCAGTTTTATTTTTTAAAAAATATACGAATTTAATTGTTTGGATTAAGGGGGTGAAATAGCTATGGATTCTAATAAAGTTATTATTATGGAAGTTAAGGATGATTATGCTATTGTTATGACTTCTGATTTTGAATTTATTAAGATAAAAAAGAAAAAAAGCATGACAGAGGGGCAAAAGATTTATATTGTAGATGAAGATATATGTCAAGGTGGAGAAAAAACTTCTTTATCAAATAAAAATAAGCTTTTAAAAATATTAGGATTAATTGCTATTTTACTTGGAATACTACTTCTTGCATTTTTATTTAATCCATTTAAAAAAGATACTTATGCAACAGCTTCTTTTGATGGTGATGCTAGTATTGAATTTAGTTTAGATGAAAATAAAAAAATAACTAAGGCAATATCAAGAGATGATTCGATACCAAGTGTGGAATTAGAAAACTTAAAAGGTAAATCATTTGAATATGGTCTTGATGAAATAGATGATTATTTGGAAAATGATAATTATATACTTGCTTCTTGTTATGTTCCAAGTGGTGAAAATGACAACTATATAGATGATATTAGAACTGCAATAGATAAAGAATTATCAGAAGTGATATTTATAAATGCTAATAAAGATGATATTAAGCAAGCACAAAAAGAAAATAAAACTTTGGGACAATATAAATTGCAAAGTGTAGCTTCGTTATCGGAATTAGAAAAATACATAAATAATGTTAACTATAATAAATTAGATAAATTTGTTTTAACAAACAGCGATTTAATAAAAAATAGTACTCATATGAGACAACAAATAAAAAATAAAAGATTAAACGATAAAGATGATGACGACGATGACGATCAAGAAGACGAAAAAGATGATGATTAGATAATAAAAAATCCTTAAGTAATGAATTTAAACTTGAGGATTTTTCTAGTGAAAAGAGTTTAAATTGAATATTTTGGGTATCTATTATCAAAATAATAAAAAATACATTTATAATTGTTGTTAAAATTGTGTAATAAGGTATAATAATATAGTAAACAGTTGAAAATATAGAAAAAAATAAAGAAAAAATATAGAAATATTAATAATATAGAAAACAACAATTTTGATTAGAGGAGAGGTGATTGTCGTGAAATTATATAATACATTATCACGTAAAAAAGAGGAATTCAAACCAATTGAAGAAGGCAAGGTGAAAATGTATGTATGCGGTCCTACAGTGTACAACTTTATACATATAGGAAATGCTAGACCTTTTATAATATTTGATACATTAAGAAGATACTTAGAATACAGGGGATATGATGTTACATTTGTTCAAAACTTCACAGATGTAGATGACAAAATAATAAAAAGAAGTCATGAAGAAAATATTACACCAGAGGAAGTAGCAACTAAATACATAAAAGAATATTTTGTAGATGCAGATGGCCTAGGAATAAAAAGAGCTAGTGTACATCCACAAGTTACAGATAACATAGAACAGATAATAGCTTTTGTAAAAGAATTAGAAGACAAAGGATATGCATATGCAGTTAACGGAGATGTATACTTTGATACTAAAAAATTCAAAGATTACGGAAAACTTTCTGGTATAAAACAAGAAGAGTTAGAAGCAGGGGCAAGAATAGAAGTTAATGATCAGAAAAGACATCCAATGGATTTTGTTTTATGGAAAGCTAAAAAAGAAGGCGAACCAGGATGGGCAAGTCCATGGGGCGAAGGTAGACCAGGTTGGCATATAGAATGTTCTGTTATGTCTAACAGATATTTAGGTGAAACTATAGATATACATGCTGGTGGGCAAGACTTAAAATTCCCTCACCACGAAAACGAAATTGCTCAAAGTGAAGCTAGAAGCGGAAAGAATTTCTCAAATTACTGGCTACACAATGAATATATAAACGTAAATAACGAAAAAATGAGTAAATCACTAGGTAACTTCTTCACAGTTAGAGAAATATCAGAAATATACGACTTAGAAGTAGTTAGACTATTCATGTTATCTACTCATTACAGAAATCCAATCAACTTTAGTGATGAAATATTAAATCAATCTAAAGCTGGATTAGAAAGATTATACAACGCTAAAGAAAAAGCTGAATTCACTATAAATAATCTTGAAGATAGCAAAATGACTGAAGAAGAAGCTAAATTACAAGATGAATTAGCTTCATTCAGACAAAAATTCATAGATGCTATGGATGATGATGTTAATACAGCAGACGCAGTAAGTGCTATATTCGAATTAGCTAAATTCATGAACAGCAACATAACTGAAAATTCTTCTAAAGAATTTGCTCAAAAAGCATTAGATGAATTCAACGAATTAACTGGTGTTTTAAATATAGTAAATAAAGATAAAAAAGAAGATATATTAGATGAAGAAATAGAAAAACTAATAGAACAAAGAACAGAAGCTAAGAAAAATAAAAACTTCCAATTAGCAGATGAAATAAGACAACAATTACTAGATAAAGGTATAGTCCTTGAAGATACAAGACAAGGAGTAAAATGGAAGAGAGCATAAAAATGGATAAAATAAAATTAATAACTATGTCGCCATTAGTATTAGCTTACTTAGGTGACACTGTTTATGAATCTTATATAAGAGAACATCTAATAAGACAAAACATAAACAGAAAAGTAAACAATCTTCACAAATTAGCGATACAATATTCTAAAGCAAAAGCACAAGCTACAATAATACATGAATTAGAAGATGAGCTTACTGAAGAAGAGATGAAGATTTTTAAAAGAGGTAGAAATCAAAAATCTCACACAGCTCCAAAAAATGCAGATATTATTGATTACAAATATGCAACAGGATTTGAAGCTTTAATAGGATATTTATATCTTAGTGAAGATAAAGAAAGACTAGAGTATATAGTTAAAAAAGGTATCGAAATAATAGAACGAGATATGTAATAGAAAAACACTACTTTTGGGCATACTTCAAAATGTGATATAAAAGTAGTGTTTTTTCTTAATGTTAACAATATATTAAAATCTATATTTAATATATATTTACGTGTATAATAAAATTTATACAAAAACTCTTTGTATTTTTGTACAATATTTTATATAAATATAATAAAAATAGGAGGATTTAAAATGAAAGTTAAGTTATTAGCTCATACACCAGAGCCAGAAAAAGTAATATCAATGGCTGCTAAGCTATGTTACTCTCCAGTTGGTGTAGATGAAATTGCAGAAAATCTAACTCAAGAAAGTATAAATAAATTTTTAAATATGTTAGTAAGTATGGGACATGAATCTCCAATCGAGCATGTTACATTTACTTTCGGAATTGAAGGAATATCAAGAAGTTGTTCTCACCAAATAGTGAGACATAGAATCGCAAGTTTCTCACAACAATCTCAAAGATATGTAAAACTTGATCAATTCGAATATATAATTCCACCAGAGATAGAAAGAAATGAAGAAGCTAAAAAGATATTTATTGAATCAATGAATAAATGTCAAGAAGACTACGACAAACTAGTAGAAATACTATTTGCAAAACACTATCAAGAATTATTAGATAAAGGTGTTAGCGAAAAGAAAGCAAAATCTCAAGCTGAAAAAATGTCTATAGAAGATGCTAGATATGTGTTCCCAAATGCATGTGAAACTAAAATGGTGTTCACAATAAATGCTAGAAGTTTATATAACTTCTTCCACCACAGATGTTGTGAAAGAGCACAATGGGAAATTAGAGAATTAGCAACAGAAATGCTTAGATTAGTAAGAGAAGTTGCGCCTATATTATTCAACAATGTAGGACCAAACTGTTTAAACGGTGCATGTCCAGAAGGAAAAATGACATGTGGAAAAATTAAAGACGTAAGAGAAAAATTTAAAAACTTATAGGTGGTGAATTTATTGGCAAATATAGAAGGTAGAAATCCTATTATAGAAGCTTTAAGAAGTGATAGACCAATAGACAAATTAATGATATCAAACACTTCAAAAGAAGGTTCTATTAAAAAAATAATAGGAATGGCAAAAGAAAAGAATGTAGTTATACAGTATGTAGACAAACATAAATTAGATGAAATTAGTACAAGTCACTCACACCAAGGTGTTATAGCTGTGGTAAGTGATTACAAATACTATGAACTAGAAGATTTATTAGCAATAGCACGTGAAAGAGGAGAAGACCCATTCTTCATAATACTAGATGAAATAACAGACCCACACAATCTTGGGACTATAATAAGAACAGCAGATGCAGTTGGTGCTCATGGTGTAATTATACCTAAGAGAAGATCTGTTCATATTACTTCTGTAGTAGCAAAAGCTTCAGCAGGAGCAGTTGAATATGTTCCAGTTTGTAAAGTAACCAATATAGCTAATACTATAAAACAATTAAAAAAAGAAGGGCTTTGGATAGCTGCTGCAGATATGGACGGAGGAGTTTTCTATGAACAAGACTTAACTGGACCATTAGCATTAGTAATCGGAAGTGAAGGTTTTGGAGTATCTAGATTGGTTAAACAAAACTGTGATTTCGTAGTTAAAATGCCTATGATAGGAAATGTATCATCATTAAATGCATCAGTTGCAGGTGGTATATTACTATATGAAATATTCAGACAAAGAATGAAAAGGGATTAATGGCTAAGAAAAAACATCATTCATATTTAATTGTAGATGGTTACAACATTATAAACGATTGGGAAGAACTGAAGGCGTTATCTGTTGAAGATTTGGATGCAGCTAGAGAAAGATTAATCCATTATATAATCGAATATTCACAATACCATGGGAAAAGGGCCATAGTAGTTTTTGATGCCTACAATGTAAAAGGTGGGGCAGAAAAACGTGAAAATCGAAAATATATAACAATTGTATATACAAAAGAACATCAAACAGCAGATAGCTATATAGAGAAATTTATAAGTACATTATCTAAATATGATAAAATTCAAGTTGCTACGAGTGATTATGCAGAACAACAAATTATTTTAGGAAAAGGTGCAACTAGAATTTCTGCAAGAGAATTAAAACTCTATCTTGATGAAACTTTGACGAAAATAAAAGAAAAACAACAAGATAACAAGAAAAGGATACAACGAAATTTCTTGGAAGATAGATTAGATGATATAACTTTGTCGAAACTTGAGAACATTCGTAGAAAGCATTGAAAATACTGGATTTGTTGAGCTATAATATAAGTACACGAAACTTGTAAATGGGGGAGATTTCATGTTACTAGCTAAAGATAGTGATAAAAGCTATAACTATTATGAAAATTTGGATAATAGTCAACAAGATGAATATAATATAGTATTAAAAGCTAATAAAGGGGATAAACTAGCATTAGAATATATTATATCTAAGTATAAAAACTTTGTAAAAGCAAAAGCCAAGTCATATTTTTTGGTAGGCGCAGACAAAGAAGACATAATTCAAGAAGGTATGATTGGCCTATATAAAGCAGTTAGAGATTTTGACGGAACTAAGACAAACTCTTTTAAATGTTTTGCAGAAATTTGTATAACAAGACAAATAATCACCGCTATAAAAACAGCCACAAGACAAAAACACATACCCTTAAATTCATATGTATCTTTAAACAAACCTATATATGACGAGGAATCAGATAGAACGCTTTTGGATATAATAGCAACAAGTATAGTAACTGATCCAGAAGAATTAATAATAAGTAAAGAAGAATTAAAAAACATTGAAAACAAGATGAATGAATTATTAAGCGACTTAGAACTAGAAGTATTAGAACTATATTTAAGTGGCAAGTCATATCAATATATTGCTAACATGCTTAATAGAGATGTTAAATCTATTGATAATGCACTACAAAGAGTTAAGAGAAAATTAGAAAAACATCTTGAAAACAGAAATAATTAATAGTAAAATGCTTATTGTAAACACTTTAATCATATTTAAATTATTTAGGAGGTAATTCAAAATGGCAAAAGCTAAATTTGAAAGAACTAAACCGCATGTTAATATAGGAACAATCGGTCACGTTGACCACGGTAAAACTACATTAACAGCTGCAATAACAAAAACTTTATATGACAGATATCAATTAGGAGAAGCTGTAGATTTCGCTAACATAGATAAAGCTCCAGAAGAAAGAGAAAGAGGAATCACTATATCAACTGCTCACGTTGAATACGAAACTCCAAACAGACACTACGCTCACGTTGACTGTCCAGGACATGCTGACTACGTTAAAAACATGATAACAGGAGCTGCTCAAATGGATGGTGCTATATTAGTTGTTTCTGCAACTGATGGACCAATGCCTCAAACAAGAGAGCATATACTATTATCTAGACAAGTTGGTGTACCATACATAGTAGTATTCTTAAACAAATGTGATATGGTAGATGACGAAGAGTTATTAGAATTAGTAGAAATGGAAATAAGAGAATTATTAGACGAGTATGAATTCCCAGGTGATGATACTCCAATAATAAGAGGATCAGCTTTAAAAGCTTTAGAAGATCCATCTTCAGAATGGGGAGACAAAATAGTAGAATTATTCGAACAAATAGACGAATATATACCAGCTCCAGAAAGAGATGTTGACAAACCATTCCTAATGCCAGTAGAAGACGTATTCTCTATAACAGGTAGAGGTACAGTTGCTACAGGTAGAGTTGAAAGAGGACAATTAAAAGTTCAAGACGAAGTTGAAATAGTAGGATTAACTGAAGAAACTAGAAAAGTTGTTGTAACTGGTATAGAAATGTTCAGAAAATTATTAGACAGCGCTGAAGCTGGAGATAACATAGGAGCATTATTAAGAGGTGTACAAAGAACTGAAATCGAAAGAGGACAAGTTTTAGCTAAACCAGGAACAGTTAACGCTCATACTAAATTCACTGCAGAAATATACGTTCTTAAAAAAGAAGAAGGTGGAAGACATACTCCATTCTTCGATGGATACAGACCACAATTCTACTTCAGAACAACTGACGTAACTGGTGCTTGTAAATTACCAGAAGGAACAGAAATGGTTATGCCTGGAGATAACATAACTATAGAAGTTGACTTAATAAACAAAATATGTGTAGAAGAAGGATTAAGATTCGCTATAAGAGAAGGTGGTAGAACAGTAGCATCTGGTGTTGTAGCATCTATAATAGAATAATCTGAAAAGAACATTTTGTTTTAAAAATGTATATAAAAAAGAGAGGGGTTTTCATACTCCTCTTTTTTTAAGTAAACAAACAAAAACATTGACACGACTTTAAATTTATGATAACTTATACAAAGTAATGGTTAAAGGAAGGTAATAGTATTTTGAATATTTTTTCAAGGTATTATTTAATCAATATATAATATTGTATTAAAAGTTGGAGGTGTAACAAATGAGAGTAAGAGTTACTTTAGCATGTACTGAATGTAAACAAAGAAACTACAACACTACAAAAAACAAAAAAAATAACCCAGACAGAATAGAATTACAAAAATATTGTAAATTCTGTAAAAAACATACTACTCATAAAGAAACAAAATAGTTATATTTTAAGGATGTGAGTATTATAATGAAAACTCAAGAAGTTAAAAAAGATAAATCTAACAAAAAAAGATTTAGTTTAGTTGCTTATATTAAAGAAACTATAGCAGAATTAAAAAGAGTAACTTGGTCAACAAAAAAAGAGTTACTTAAAAACACAGGTATAGTTTTAGCTACAATTATTTCGTTTACTATTTTAGCATGGGCATTAGATACGCTTCTATCAGGAGCACTAGCGCTAATAATAAAATAGAAAAGAGGAGAATGTAAATGTCAGAAATACAAGAAGCAAAATGGTATGTAGTTCATACTTATTCGGGACATGAAAATAAAGTTAAAGCTACCATAGAAAACTCAGTAAAAAATAGAGGGATGGAAGATTATATAAAACAAGTCATAGTCCCTACTGAAGATGTAATTGAAACTACAAAAACAGGAAAAGAAAAAGTAAGACAAAGAAAAATATACCCAAGTTATGTTCTTATCCAAATGATAATAACTGATGAATCTTGGTATATTGTAAGAAATACAAAAGGTGTTACAGGTTTCGTAGGTCCAGGATCAAAACCAGTTCCACTAAGCGAAGAAGAAGTTAAATCTATGGGTATCGATTTAGATAAAATAGGTGAAAAACGTACTGAAATCGAAGTTGGCGAAGTAGTTAACGTTCGTGACGGTGTCTTCAAAGGTCAAAGTGGAGTTGTTAAAGAACTAGATCTTAAAAACGAAAAAGTTAAAATATCTGTAAACAACGGAACTAGTGGTGAATTATCACTAGAATTAGATTTAAAGAGCATAGAAACAATATAGTTAGGAAAATTTGAGGAGGTGCGCTCGATATGGCTAAAAAAGTTATAGGTCAAATAAAATTACAAATACCTGCAGGAAAGGCTACTCCAGCTCCACCAGTTGGGCCAGCATTAGGACAACACGGTGTTAATATAATGGGATTCACTAAAGAATTCAACGCTAAAACTGCAGATCAAGCGGGAATGATAATACCAGTTGTTATAACTGTATACCAAGATAGATCATTCTCATTCATAACAAAAACTCCACCTGCTGCAGTATTACTTAAAAAAGCTGCTGGTTTAGATACAGCTTCAGGTGAACCAAACAAAAAGAAAGTTGCAACATTAACTTCAGCTCAAATAAGAGAAATAGCTGAATTAAAAATGCCTGACTTAAATGCTGCATCAGTTGAAGCTGCAATGAGCATGGTAGCTGGTACTGCTAGAAGTATGGGAATCGTAGTAGAAGACTAATTTAAATTAGACACTTCATTAGAAGTGGGAGGCGTATGCCGACAATAACCACAAGGAGGAATTATAAAATGGCTAAAAAAAGCAAAAAATATGTAGAAGCATTAGGAAAAATAGATAGAACTAAATTATATGAATCTAAAGAAGCTTTAGCTTTAGTAAGCGAAATAGCTACTGCTAAATTCGACGAAACTGTTGAAGCTCATATAAAATTAGGTGTTGACTCAAGACATGCTGATCAACAAGTTAGAGGTGCAATAGTATTACCTCACGGAACTGGTAAAACTAAAAAAGTTTTAGTTTTCGCTAAAGGTGAAAAAGCTAAAGAAGCAGAAGCTGCTGGTGCAGATTTCGTAGGTGCTGAAGACCTAGTTCAAAAAATACAAAAAGAAAACTGGTTTGATTTTGATGTAGTAGTTGCTACTCCAGACATGATGGGTGTAGTAGGTAGATTAGGTAGAGTATTAGGACCAAAAGGTTTAATGCCAAACCCAAAATCAGGAACAGTTACATTCGACGTTACTAAAGCTGTTGAAGAAATAAAAGCTGGTAAAGTTGAATACAGATTAGACAAAAGTAATATAATCCACGTTGCTATAGGTAAAGTATCTTTCGGTGGAGAAAAATTAGCTGAAAACTTCAACGTTTTAATGAACGCTATAATAAAAGCTAAACCATCTGCTGCTAAAGGTCAATACTTAAGAAGTATATCAGTTACTTCAACTATGGGACCTGGAGTTAAAATAAATCCTGCAAGAGTATCTGAATAATATTTATTGACATAGTCAAAAAATGATGTTATAATATCTCTTGTTGATGTTAAAAACGAATAGATTTGCCGTAGACAGTAGGTGCGTAAGCTTAATTTCCTACCGAGGTTTTAGATAAATGAAACTAGAGCTTTTATGTCTACCATTGTGTTAGAAATAAAAGCTTTTTTAATTGTACGGTGAATATACTTTTGTGAAGGAGGTGCACACTGATGAGAGAAGCTATACAAATGAAATCACAAGTTGTTGCTGAAATAGTTGAAAAACTACAAAAATCATCTTCTACAATAGTTGTTGACTACAAAGGTTTAACAGTAGAAGAAGTTACTGAATTAAGAAAAAAAATGAGAGAAGCTGGTGTTGAATACAAAGTTTATAAAAACACTTTAGTAAGAAGAGCTGCTAAAGAAGTTGGAATAGAAGAATTCAACAACGAGTTATTAGTTGGAACTAATGCGATAGCATTCGGTTATGACGATCCAATAGCTCCAGCTAGAGTTATAAAAGAGTTTATGGAAGCTCATCCAAAAATGCAATTAAAAATGGGTGTAGTAGAAGGAACATTCTACAACGAAGCTCAAATAGTTGAGTTCGCAAACATACCACCAAGAGAAGTTCTTCTTGCAAAATTACTTGGAAGCTTAAAAGCTCCAATGTCAAACTTCGTATACTTACTAGATGCTCTAGTGAAAAAAGAAGAAGGGCAAGAAGCTTAATTGTCAGTTAAATTTAGAAAAATAAGATTATAAAAAAATAAAATTTTAGTGAAAAAATTCGGAGGTGCTAAAAATGACAATAGAACAAATATTAGAAGCTATAGAACAAATGAAAGTTACAGAATTAAATGAATTAGTAAAAGCTGCTGAAGAAAAATTCGGTGTATCTGCTTCTGCTCCAGTAATGGTTGCTGGTGCTGCTGGTGGAGCTGCTGCAGCTGAAGAAAAAACTGAATTCGATGTAATATTAGCTAACGCTGGTGCATCAAAAGTAGGAGTTATAAAAGCAGTTAGAGAAGTAACTGGTTTAGGATTAAAAGATGCTAAAGATTTAGTAGACAACGCTCCTAAAGCTCTTAAAGAAGGAGCTTCTAAAGAAGAAGCTGAACAAATAAAAGAAAAATTAGAAGCTGCTGGTGCATCAGTAGAACTTAAATAATTTTTTTAAGAAAAAGGTGTCTCGGTAGGACACCTTTTTTGAATTTATTGATAAATTTAATTAATAAAGTTGAGAATAGAGAATATAAAACACTTTTTGTCTTGTATTCTCTATTCTCAACTTTATAAAAAAATTACGAAAAAATGGAATTAATACATAAAATTATGTACATACTAAATAAAGTAAGGTTTTTATGCACAAATAAAAATTATATTTTAATAAAAAGAATGTATAATTTTAATAATATATAAATTTAAAATTATATACTGTGTTATATTGAAAAACACAAAAAAGTGTGATAAAATTACTAGATGCGTTTAGTATGACAATGGTTTTATTTTTAATTATTGAGAGGTGAAAAGTGAATGCCATATCCTGTCACGATAGGTAAGAGAAAGAGAATGAGCTTTTCTAAAATAAAAGAAATAGCTGATTTACCAAATCTTATAGAAATACAAGTAGATTCTTATAAGTGGTTTTTAGAAGAAGGTTTAAAGGAAGTTTTTAATGATATTTCTCCAATTGAGGATTACACAGGTAATTTAATATTAGAGTTTGTAGATTACTCTCTAGATGATAAGCCTAAATATGACATTGAAGAATGTAAAGAAAGAGATGCTACATATTGTGCGCCTCTGAAAGTAAAAGTAAGACTTATTAATAAAGAAACTGGAGAAATCAAAGAACAAGAAGTATTTATGGGAGACTTCCCGCTTATGACAGATAGAGGGACTTTCGTAATAAATGGAGCGGAAAGAGTTATCGTAAGTCAATTAGTTAGATCTCCTGGAGTATATTATGCTTTAGAAAGAGATAAAACTGGTAAAAAACTAATATCTTCTACTGTTATACCTAATAGAGGTGCTTGGTTAGAATACGAAACTGATTCTAACGACGTTATTTCTGTTAGAGTTGATAGAACAAGAAAACAACCAGTTACTGTATTATTAAGAGCATTAGGTATAGGTACAAATGCTGAAATAATCGAACTTTTAGGTGAAGATGAAAGACTAATGGCAACATTAGAAAAAGATAATACTACAAATGTTGAGGAAGGTCTAGTTGAAATTTATAAAAAATTAAGACCAGGTGAACCACCAACAGTTGAAAGTGCATCTTCATTAATAAATGCATTATTCTTTGATGCAAAAAGATATGACTTAGCAAAAGTGGGTAGATATAAATTCAATAAAAAACTTGCTTTAGCTTATAGAATAATGAACAGAGTAGCTTACGATGATATAATCAACCCAGAAACTGGTGAAGTATTCGTAAAAGCTGACGAAAAAATAAGTTATGATGATGCTTGGAAGATACAAAATTCAGGTATCAATGCAGTTACTATAAAAACTGATGAAGATAGAAAAGTCAAAGTAATAGGTAATAACTTTGTTGATATCAAAGCTCACATAGATTTTGACATAGATGATTTAAATATAAAAGAAAAAGTTCACTATCCAACATTAAAAGAAATTTTAGATGAATATAGTGATGAAGAAGAAATAAAAGAAAGTATAAAAATAAGAATAAAAGAATTAGTTCCTAAACACATACTATTAGACGATATAATCGCTTCTATAAGTTATGAATTCAACCTATTCTTCGGTATAGGAAACATAGATGATATAGACCATCTTGGAAACAGAAGAATAAGATCAGTTGGGGAATTATTACAAAACCAAGTTAGAATTGGTCTTTCAAGAATGGAAAGAGTTATAAGAGAAAGAATGACTGTACAAGACATGGAATCTATAACTCCACAAGCATTAGTAAATATTAGACCAGTTTCAGCTGCAATAAAAGAATTCTTTGGTAGTTCTCAGTTATCTCAGTTCATGGACCAAACTAACCCATTATCTGAGTTAACACATAAAAGAAGATTATCAGCATTAGGACCAGGTGGTCTTTCAAGAGAGAGAGCTGGATTCGAAGTGCGTGACGTTCATCATTCTCACTACGGTAGAATGTGTCCTATAGAGACTCCAGAGGGACCAAATATCGGTCTTATAAACTCACTTAGTACTTATGCTAAGATAAATGAGTACGGATTCATCGAATCTCCTTACAGAAAATATGATAAAGAAACAGGAAAAATGACAGATGAGATACATTATCTTACTGCAGATGAAGAAGATTTATTCATAAGAGTGCAAGCAAATGAACCATTAAATTCAGATGGTAGCTTTGTTAACTCAAAGGTTGTTTGTAGAACTGTAAATGGTGCAGTTGAACTTGTACCAACTGAAAGAGTTGACTTCATGGATATATCTCCTAAACAAGTTGTATCTATAGCAACAGCTATGATACCATTCCTTGAAAATGACGATGCCAACAGAGCCCTAATGGGAGCCAACATGCAACGTCAAGCAGTGCCTCTAATGAGAAGAGAAGCACCAATCATAGGTACAGGAGTTGAATACAGAGCTGCAAAAGACTCTGGAGCAGTTGTTGTTGCTAAAAACAGTGGTATAGCTGAAAGAGTAACAGCTGATGAAATAGTAATAAAAAGAGAAGACGGAAATAGAGATAGATATAAATTACTTAAATTCAAGCGTTCAAATCACGGAACTTGTATAAATCAAACACCTATCATAAACAAAGGTGAAATGATAAAAGCAGGTGACGTTATTGCCGATGGACCAGCTACAGATTTAGGTGAAATAGCATTAGGTAGAAACTGCTTAATCGCGTTTATGACTTGGGAAGGTTATAACTACGAGGATGCCGTTTTAATTAATGAAAGACTTGTTAAAGAAGATAGATTATCAACTATTCATATAGAAGAATATGAATGTGAAGCAAGAGATACAAAACTAGGACCAGAAGAAATAACTAAAGATATACCAAACGTTGGTGAAAGTGCAATCAAAAACTTAGACGACAGAGGTATAATCAGAATAGGTGCTGAAGTAGATTCAGGAGATATATTAGTTGGTAAAGTTACACCAAAAGGTGAAACTGAACTTACTGCTGAAGAAAGATTACTTCGTGCAATCTTCGGTGAAAAAGCTAGAGAAGTTAGAGATACATCTCTAAAAGTACCTCATGGTGAATCAGGTATAATAGTTGACGTTAAAGTCTTTACAAGAGAAAATGGTGACGATTTATCACCAGGAGTAAATGAATTAGTTAGATGTTACATCGCTAAGAAAAGAAAAATAAAAGTCGGAGATAAAATGGCCGGACGTCATGGTAACAAAGGGGTTATCTCAAGAGTATTACCAGAAGAAGACATGCCATTTATGGAAGACGGAACACCAATGGATATAGTTCTGAATCCACAAGGTATACCATCTCGTATGAACATCGGTCAGGTACTTGAAATGCACTTAGGACTTGCTGCTAAGAAATTAGGATGGCATGTTGCTACATCAGTATTCGATGGTGCAAAAGAAACTGATATAATGGATGCTTTAGAAGAAGCAGGTTATCCAAGAGACGGAAAACTTACATTATATGATGGTAGAACAGGTGATACATTTGATAATAGAATAACAGTAGGATACATGTACTATCTAAAACTACATCACTTAGTTGATGAAAAATTACATGCAAGAAGTACAGGACCATACTCACTAGTAACTCAACAACCACTTGGTGGTAAAGCACAATTCGGTGGACAAAGATTCGGTGAGATGGAGGTTTGGGCTCTTGAAGCATACGGAGCTGCACACATACTTCAAGAAATACTTACTGTTAAATCAGATGATGTAGTAGGTCGTGTAAGAACTTACGAAGCAATAGTTAAAGGTGAAAATATTCCTGAACCAGGAATTCCTGAATCTTTCAAAGTTCTTATAAAAGAACTTCAAAGTTTATGTCTTGATGTTAAAGTTCTTAGTGAAGAAGACGAAGAATTAGAAGTTAGAGAATCAACAGATCTTGATGATGAGGTTGATGGAAACTTCGAATTAAGTCTTATCAGTGATGAAAGAGAAGTAGAAGAATCTCATGTTATCGAAGATATCGATGAAGCTGACGAAGATTTAGTTGAAGAAGATATAGACTATAATGAAGAAGTAGATGATAATTTAAATTTTGATTTCAGTGGCTTTGGTGATGAAGACAACAGTGATTTTGAAATATAGTTTTATAATAAAATAAATATCAAATAGAAGGGAGAGAACTCCTTGTTTGAATTAAACAATTTCGAGTCGATAAAAATAGGTTTAGCCTCTCCAGAACGTATAAGAGAATGGTCTAGAGGAGAAGTTAAAAAACCAGAAACAATTAATTACCGTACTTTAAAACCAGAAAAAGACGGTCTATTCTGTGAAAGAATATTTGGACCACAAAAAGACTGGGAATGTCATTGTGGAAAATATAGAAGAGTTAGATATAAAGGTGTAGTTTGTGATAGATGTGGCGTTGAAGTCACTAAGTCAAAAGTAAGAAGAGAAAGAATGGGACATATAGAGCTTGCAGCTCCTATGTCTCATATCTGGTACTTCAAAGGGATCCCAAGTAGAATGGGTCTATTATTAGACATGTCTCCAAGATCTCTTGAAAAAATACTATACTTTGCTTCATATGTAGTTATAGATCCAGGTGAAACTGGACTAAACGAAAAACAATTATTAACTGAAAAAGAATTTAGAAGTAATTACGAAAAATACGGAAATACTTTTGAAGTTGGTATGGGTGCTGAAGCAGTTAAAAAATTATTAATGAGAATTGACCTTGAACAAGAAAGTAAGTTATTAAGAGATGACTTAAAAGACAGTACAGGTCAAAAAAGAGTTAGAACAATAAGAAGATTAGAAGTAGTAGAAGCATTCAAAAAATCAGGAAATAAACCTGAATGGATGATTCTTGAAGCTATTCCAGTAATCCCACCAGATTTAAGACCAATGGTACAATTAGATGGTGGTAGATTTGCTACTTCTGACTTAAATGACTTATATAGAAGAGTTATAAACAGAAACAACAGATTAAAAAGATTATTAGAGCTTGGAGCTCCTGACATCATCGTAAGAAATGAAAAAAGAATGCTTCAAGAAGCAGTAGATGCTCTAATAGACAATGGTAGAAGAGGTAGACCAGTTACTGGACCAGGAAATAGACCATTAAAATCTTTATCAGACATGCTTAAAGGTAAACAAGGTCGTTTCCGTCAAAACTTACTTGGTAAACGTGTTGACTACTCAGGACGTTCAGTTATAGTTGTTGGACCAGATCTTAAATTCTACCAATGTGGTATTCCAAGAAAAATGGCTCTTGAATTATTCAAACCATTCGTAATGGATAAATTAGTTAAAGAAGGTTATGCACATAATATAAAAAGTGCTAAATCATTAGTTGAAAAAGTAAAACCAGAAGTATGGGATGTTCTTGAAGAAGTAATTAAGAGCCATCCAGTTTTACTTAACCGTGCCCCTACTCTTCATAGACTTGGTATCCAAGCCTTTGAACCAGTACTAGTTGAAGGTAAAGCTATAAGATTACATCCATTAGCTTGTACAGCATACAATGCCGACTTCGACGGTGACCAAATGGCGGTCCATGTACCATTATCAGTAGAAGCACAAGCAGAAGCTAGATTCTTAATGCTTTCTGTAAACAACATACTTGCTCCAAAAGATGGTTCTCCAATAACTACTCCATCTCAAGATATGGTTCTAGGATGTTACTACTTAACAATAGAATCTCAAGGAGGAGAAAAAGGAACTGGAACAGTATTCAAAGACTTTAACGAGTTAATGATGGCTTACCAAACTAAAGCAGTTGAATTACACTCAACAGTTAAAATGAGAATTGTTTTAGAAGATGGTAGAGTTGGAATCACAGAAAGTACAGTAGGTAGATTCATATTCAATGAAAACATACCTCAAGATTTAGGATTCGTAAATAGAGAAGAAGATCCATTTGGATTAGAAATAAATTATTTAGTTGATAAAAAAGCTTTAGGTAAGATAATAGATAAATGTTTCAGAAGACATGGAAACACTATAACTGCTGAAGTTTTAGACCATATTAAATCATTAGGATTTAAATATTCAACTATAGGTGGTATAACAGTTGCTGTTGCAGACATGAAAATACCAGAAACTAAAAAAGATTTAATAAAAGATGCAGAAGTACAAGTTGAAAAATACGAAAAAGTATTCAGAAGAGGTCTAATCTCTGATGAAGAAAGATATGAAAAAGTTATAGATACTTGGACTAAAACAACTGAAAAAGTTACAGATGAGCTAATGAATGGTCTTGAAAGAATGAATAATATCTACATCATGGCACATTCAGGAGCCAGAGGTTCTAAGAACCAGATAAGACAGTTAGCAGGTATGCGTGGTCTGATGGCCAATGCATCTGGTAAAACAGTTGAAATCCCAGTTAAATCTAACTTCCGTGAAGGGTTATCAGTAATGGAATACTTCACATCTTCACACGGTGCCAGAAAAGGGTTAGCCGATACAGCGCTACGTACAGCCGATTCAGGTTACTTAACAAGAAGACTTGTTGACGTCAGTCAAGATGTTATAGTTAGAGATTTTGATTGTGGAACTACTGAAACAACAGAAATATTTGCTATAACTGATGGAAGTGAAGCAATAGAAGACTTATACGATAGAATAGTAGGAAGATATACTATAGATGCTATACTACATCCAGAAACTGGTGAAGTATTAGTAGAAGCAGATACTATGATACAAGAAGACGATGCTGAAGCTATAATAAATGCAGGTATCGAAAGAGTTAACATAAGAACAGTTCTTAACTGTAAAACTCATCACGGTGTTTGTTCTAAATGTTATGGTAGAAACTTAGCTACTGGTAAAGAAGTTCATATCGGTGAAGCAGTTGGTATAATCGCTGCTCAATCAATCGGTGAACCTGGTACACAGCTTACAATGCGTACATTCCATACAGGTGGGGTTGCCGGAGGAGATATAACTCAAGGTCTTCCAAGGGTTGAAGAGCTTTTCGAAGCTAGAAAACCAAAAGGGTTAGCTATAATTTCTGAAATAACTGGTAGAGTTGAAATAGACGAAACTGGTAAGAGAAAAGAAGTTATAGTAATACCAAAAGAAGGAGAAAGAGAAGTTTACCAAATACCATATGGATCAAGAATAAGAGTTAAACAAGGTCAACTTGTTGAAGCTGGTGATCCACTTACTCAAGGTTCTATAAACCCACATGATATAGTAAGAGTTAAAGGTATTGGTGGCGTTCAAGAATATATAGTTAAAGAAGTTCAAAGAGTGTATAGACTTCAAGGGGTTGATATCAACGATAAACATATAGAAGTAATAGTTAGACAAATGCTATCTAAAGTTAAAGTTGAAGATCCAGGAGATACAGATTTATTACCAGGTGGTTATGAAGATGTATTAACATTCCAAGAATGTAACGAAGAAGCTGAATCTAAAGGATTAAGACCAGCTATAGCTAAGAGAGTTTTACTTGGTATAACTAAAGCATCTCTTGCTACAGATTCATTCCTATCAGCAGCATCATTCCAAGAAACTACAAGAGTTTTAACAGAAGCTGCTATAAAAGGAAAGGAAGACCATCTAATAGGACTAAAAGAAAATGTTATATTAGGTAAATTAATTCCAGCAGGAACAGGAATGAAAAAATACAGAAACATTGCAGTTGAAAAAGTAGAAGAAGAATCTTTATAAGAATTGTTATATAAACATTCTTGACATGAACTGTATGTGATGTTAAAATGTAAAAGTGCGAATTTAAAAGTTTACTCTGAATTACTGTTTAGGGTAAACTTTTAAGTGAGCTTTAATATAATTAAAGAACTATTAAGTACCAATCTATTAAATGTTTGACTATATAGCGAACATTTAACTACGGAAATCGGTAGTAATATCCGATTTAGTTGGCGATCATTAAAAGATCGAAATTTTAGAAGAAGGAGGTGCCGATGATGCCAACAATTAACCAATTAGTTCGTAAGAGTAGAAAAGACTTATTAAAAAAATCTACTGCTCCAGCATTACAAAAGAGTTACAACTCTTTAAACAAAAAAACAACTGATGCAAGTTCACCACAAAAAAGAGGAGTTTGTACTTCAGTAAAAACAGTTACTCCTAAAAAACCTAACTCAGCTTTAAGAAAAGTTGCCAGAGTTAAATTAACAAATGGTATAGAAGTTTCTGCTTATATACCAGGTGAAGGACACAACTTACAAGAACATAGTGTTGTTCTTATAAGAGGAGGAAGAGTAAAAGACCTTCCAGGGGTTAGATACCATATACTAAGAGGTACATTAGATACTGCAGGTGTTGATAAGAGAATGCAAGCAAGATCTAAATATGGTGCTAAAAAACCTAAAGCTGCTAAAAAATAGATAATAGAGTTTACTAAATTGAAATATTATAGTGCGGTGCTTTAAATATATATATATTTATGGCATACGGCATTGTGATAATATGTCGAGTACCTATGATTTAAGATAAAAATAATTAAGGAGGGAAGCAAAATGCCAAGAAAAGGTAATGTTCCAAAAAGAGACGTATTACCAGATCCAGTATACGGAAGTAAGGTAGTTACGAAATTAATAAATAACTTAATGATAGACGGAAAAAAAGGAAAAGCACAAAAAATAGTTTATGATGCTTTTGATATAATAGCTGAAAAAACTGGAGAAGAAGCTTTAGAAGTATTCAACAAAGCTATGGACAACATAATGCCAGTTTTAGAAGTAAAAGCTAGAAGAGTTGGTGGAGCTAACTACCAAGTTCCAATAGAAGTTAGACCAGACAGAAGACAAACTTTAGGTCTTAGATGGTTAGTAACATACACAAGAGCTCGTGGGGAAAAAGGTATGGTAGAAAAACTTGCGAGAGAAATAATGGATGCTGCAAACAATACTGGAGCATCAGTTAAGAAAAGAGAAGATACTCATAAAATGGCTGAAGCAAATAAAGCATTTGCTCACTACAGATTCTAATTTTATTCTAATACCAGAATTCAACTAGAATTTATGAAATATTAGAGATATCTAAGGAGGATAACCATGGCTAGAAATTTTCCTTTGGAAAGAACTAGAAATATAGGAATCATGGCTCATATAGATGCAGGGAAAACTACAACTACTGAAAGAATCCTGTTCTACACTGGGCGTACACATAAAATAGGAGAAACTCACGAAGGAGCTTCTCAAATGGACTGGATGGAGCAAGAAAAAGAAAGAGGTATAACAATAACTTCTGCTGCTACAACTACAACTTGGAAAGATCATAGAATAAACATAATAGATACTCCAGGACACGTAGACTTCACAGTTGAGGTTGAAAGATCTCTTAGAGTTCTTGACGGTTCAGTTGCTGTATTCTGTGCTAAAGGTGGGGTTGAACCTCAATCTGAAAATGTATGGAGACAAGCTGAAACTTACAAAGTTCCAAGAATAGCATTTGTTAACAAAATGGATATACTTGGTGCTAACTTCTACAACGTTGTAGAAATGATGAAAGAAAGATTAGGTTCTAATGCAGTACCTGTTCAATTACCAATAGGTAAAGAAGATACATTCCAAGGTATAATAGACTTAGTTAAAATGGATGCTATAATCTATGAAGATGACCTAGGAACTGTAATGGACGAAACTGAAATACCAGCAGATATGCAAGAATTAGCTGCTGAGTGGAGAGAAAAATTAGTTGAAGCAGTTGCAGAAACTGATGAAGAACTAATGATGAAATATCTTGAAGGTGAAGAATTCACTGAAGAAGAAATAAAAGCTGCTATAAGAAAAGCTACAATAGCATGTGAAATGAACCCAGTATTCTGTGGTACTGCTTACAGAAATAAAGGTGTTCAACCAGTTATAGATGCTGTTATAGATTACTTACCAGCTCCAACTGATATACCATCTATAAAAGGTGTATTACCAGATGGAACTGAAGCTGAAAGACATTCATCTGATGATGAACCATTCTCAGCTTTAGCATTCAAAATAATGACTGACCCATTCGTTGGTAAATTAGCATTCTTCAGAGTTTACTCTGGTACTTTAGAATCTGGTTCTTATGTATTAAATGCTACTAAGAACAAGAGAGAAAGAATAGGACGTATCCTACAAATGCATGCTAATACAAGACAAGAAATAACTGAAGTTTATGCAGGAGATATAGCTGCTGCAGTAGGTTTAAAAGATACTACAACTGGAGATACTTTATGTGATCCAAACAATGCTATCATACTTGAATCTATGGAATTCCCTGAACCAGTTATAGACGTAGCTATAGAGCCAAAATCTAAAGCTGCTCAAGAAAAAATGGGTACAGCTCTTCAAAAATTAGCTG
The DNA here is from genome assembly GCA_025148965.1 of Intestinibacter bartlettii. Classification (GTDB taxonomy): domain Bacteria; phylum Bacillota; class Clostridia; order Peptostreptococcales; family Peptostreptococcaceae; genus Intestinibacter; species Intestinibacter bartlettii. The sequence goes on from CP102273.1 coordinate 286,502, forward strand.
AAGAGGATCCAACTTTCAGAGTTAGAACTGACGAAGAAACTGGACAAACTATAATCGGTGGTATGGGTGAATTACACTTAGAAATCATCGTTGATAGATTATTAAGAGAGTTCAAAGTTGAAGCAAATGTTGGTGCTCCACAAGTTGCTTACAGAGAAACAATAACTAAACCAGTTGATGTTGAGTACAAATACTCTAAACAATCAGGTGGTAGAGGACAATACGGACACGTTAAACTTAGAGTTACTCCACAAGAGCCAGGTGCTGGATATATATTCGAAAACAAAACTGTTGGTGGATCTGTTCCAAAAGAATATGTTGGACCAACTGATATGGGTATACAAGGTGCTATGCAAGCCGGTGTTGTTGCAGGATATCCTGTAGTTGACGTTGCTGTTGAATTATACGATGGTTCTTACCATGAAGTCGATTCATCAGAAATGGCATTCAAAATGGCTGGTTCTATGGCTATGAAGGAAGCTTTAAAGAAAGGTGATTCTGTATTACTTGAACCTTACTTCAAAGTTGAAGTTGTTACTCCAGAAGAATACATGGGAGATGTTATGGGTGGAATAAACTCTAAGAGAGGTTTAATCCAAGGTATGGAAGCTAGAGCAGGTGCACAAGTTATAAATGCATTCGTTCCACTTTCAGAAATGTTCGGTTACTCAACTGAATTAAGATCTACTACTCAAGGTAGAGCTACTTACACTATGATATTCGACCACTACGAACAAGTTCCAGCTGGTGTAGCTAAAAAAATAGCTGAAGGTAGATAATATCTATTTAAATAAATAAAAACAAAAGACGAGGATTCGTCCTCGTCTTATTAAAAAATATATAAAAATAATTACTAGGAGGATTTCAAAATGGCAAAGGCTAAATTCGAAAGAAATAAACCACATGTTAATATAGGAACAATCGGTCACGTTGACCACGGTAAAACTACATTAACAGCTGCAATAACAAAAACTTTATATGACAGATATCAATTAGGAGAAGCTGTAGATTTCGCTAACATAGATAAAGCTCCAGAAGAAAGAGAAAGAGGAATCACTATATCAACTGCTCACGTTGAATACGAAACTCCAAACAGACACTACGCTCACGTTGACTGTCCAGGACATGCTGACTACGTTAAAAACATGATAACAGGAGCTGCTCAAATGGATGGTGCTATATTAGTTGTTTCTGCAACTGATGGACCAATGCCTCAAACAAGAGAGCATATACTATTATCTAGACAAGTTGGTGTACCATACATAGTAGTATTCTTAAACAAATGTGATATGGTAGATGACGAAGAGTTATTAGAATTAGTAGAAATGGAAATAAGAGAATTATTAGACGAGTATGAATTCCCAGGTGATGATACTCCAATAATAAGAGGATCAGCTTTAAAAGCTTTAGAAGATCCATCTTCAGAATGGGGAGACAAAATAGTAGAATTATTCGAACAAATAGACGAATATATACCAGCTCCAGAAAGAGATGTTGACAAACCATTCCTAATGCCAGTAGAAGACGTATTCTCTATAACAGGTAGAGGTACAGTTGCTACAGGTAGAGTTGAAAGAGGACAATTAAAAGTTCAAGACGAAGTTGAAATAGTAGGATTAACTGAAGAAACTAGAAAAGTTGTTGTAACTGGTATAGAAATGTTCAGAAAATTATTAGACAGCGCTGAAGCTGGAGATAACATAGGAGCATTATTAAGAGGTGTACAAAGAACTGAAATCGAAAGAGGACAAGTTTTAGCTAAACCAGGAACAGTTAACGCTCATACTAAATTCACTGCAGAAATATACGTTCTTAAAAAAGAAGAAGGTGGAAGACATACTCCATTCTTCGATGGATACAGACCACAATTCTACTTCAGAACAACTGACGTAACTGGTGCTTGTAAATTACCAGAAGGAACAGAAATGGTTATGCCTGGAGACAACATAACTATAGAAGTTGACTTAATAAACAAAATATGTGTAGAAGAAGGATTAAGATTCGCTATAAGAGAAGGTGGTAGAACAGTAGCATCTGGTGTTGTAGCATCTATAATAGAATAATCTAGAATAGATTACTTAATTTTTTAATAAACACATAATAAAATAAAGAATTGAGGGGAGGACTTAGGTTTTCCCCTTTTTATTTTAAAGAAATAATTTTAATGTGTTGACAATAAAAATTAAAGATTGTATACTAAATAAGGCTTTTAAATTACAGATAAAGTTTCTTCTGAATTTAAGATTTAGCAAAAGATTTAGTGAAAAAAATTAACTAAATAAATTTAAAAAAAGTCTTGAAAAACTAAGAAGAATAATATAAAATATAATAGTGTGCTTGAGAGATACGAAAAACAAATCCAAATTTAATGATTATATCGGAATAAATTTTAGGTTTATGTTTACAGAACACCCGGAACTGTGTATCGGTATAAAAGTTAAATTTAAATGTTAAAAAAGGAGGGAAACAAAAATGGCTAAAAATGAAAAAATAAGAATAAGATTAAAGTCATATGATCACAAATTATTAGATTTTTCAGCTGGGAAAATAGTTGAAACTGCTAAAAAAGCTGGATCACAAGTTTCAGGACCTGTGCCACTACCAACTGAAAAACAAGTTGTGACAATATTAAGAGCTGTTCACAAATACAAAGATTCTAGAGAACAGTTCGAAATAAGAACTCATAAGAGATTAATAGACATAACTAGTCCAACACCTAAAACTGTAGACTCATTAATGAGATTAGATTTACCAGCTGGTGTAGACATAGAAATAAAATTATAATATTACATTATAATAGACAACACCTAAGATACGGTCCTATAAGGTTGTTATCTTAGAATGATTACCAACAAGGTAATCCGCTGTAAGAATTATAGGAGGTGCTAATATGAAAGGAATATTAGGAAAAAAAATAGGTATGACTCAAATATTCACTGAACACGGTGAAGTAATACCTGTAACAGTAGTTGAAGCAGGTCCAGTAGTTGTTACTCAAATAAAAACAACTGAAAATGATGGATACACTGCTATACAAGTTGGTTTCCAAGATGCTAAAGAAAAATCTTTAAACAAACCACAAAAAGGTCACTTAGCTGCTGCTAACACATTAAAAAAACATTTAAAAGAATTTAGAGTAGACTCTGTAGAAGAATACACAGTTGGACAAGAAATAAAAGCTGATTTATTCGCTGCAGGTGAATTAATAGATGTTACTGGAATAAGTAAAGGTAAAGGATTCCAAGGTCCAATAAAAAGACATGGACAATCAAGAGGTCCTGAAACTCACGGTTCTAGATACCACAGAAGACCAGGTTCAATGGGAGCTTGTTCTTACCCAGGTAGAGTTTTCAAAAACAAAAAATTAGCTGGACACATGGGTAGCGTTAAAGTTACAGTTCAAAACTTAGAAGTAGTAAGAGTTGACGCTGACAAAAACTTTATATTAGTTAAAGGTGCTATACCAGGAGCTAAAGGTTCAGTAGTAACAATAAAAGAAGCAGTTAAAGCTTCTAAATAATTGACTAACCTAAGAAAGGAGGAATCACAATGCCAAAATTAAACGTATTAAATATACAAGGACAAAATGTTGGTGAAATAGAATTATCAGATGCTGTATTCGGTGTTGAAGTGAATGAGCATGTATTATACGAAGTTGTAAAAAACCAACTTGCTAATAAAAGACAAGGTACTCAATCTGCTAAAACTAGAGCAGAAGTTAGAGGTGGCGGAAGAAAACCTTGGAGACAAAAAGGAACAGGTAGAGCTAGACAAGGTTCTATAAGAGCTGTACAATGGATAGGTGGAGGAGTTGCTTTCGCACCAAAACCAAGAAGCTACAGATACACATTACCAAAGAAAGTTAGAAGATTAGCTATGAAGAGTGCTTTAACTTCTAAAGTTCAAGCTAACGAAATGATAGTATTAGATGCTTTAACAATGGATGCACCTAAAACTAAAGAATTCGCTACAATATTAAACAATGTAAATGCTGCTAAAAAAGCTTTAGTAGTAATGGCTGAAAAGAACGAAAACGTAATAAAATCAGCTGCTAATATACCAAACGTTGAAACTGCATTAGTTAACACTATAAATGTATATGACATATTAAAATATGATTCATTCATAATAACTACTGATGCTGTTAAAAAAGTGGAGGAGGTGTACGCATAAAATGACTAATCCACATGATATAGTTATAAGACCAATAGTTACTGAACAAAGTATGGCTGATATGGCTGACAGAAAATACACTTTTGTAGTTCAAAAAGGAGCTAACAAAACTGAAATAAAAAAAGCAGTAGAAAAAATATTCGGAGTAGATGTAGAAAAAGTTAATACATTAAACTACGATGGAAAAGTTAAAAGAATGGGTAGAAGCATAGGAAAAACTGCTAGCTACAAAAAAGCAGTAGTTAAATTAACTGCTGATAGCAAAGAAATAGAATTTTTCCAAGGTATGTAATACTTAAGAAATAAAGGAGGGAAAATAAGATGGCTATTAAAAAATTTAAACCAACTTCTCCTGCCTTAAGAGAAATGACAGTTTTTATATCTGATGAAGTTACAACTAACCAACCAGAAAAATCTCTTTTAGTACCTTTAAAGAAGAATTCTGGGAGAAACGTTCACGGAAAAATAACTGTTCGTCACAGAGGTGGAGGAAACAGAAGAAAATATAGAATAATAGATTTTAAAAGAAATAAAGATGGTATTCCAGCAAAAGTTGCTACAATAGAATACGATCCAAACAGAACTGCTAATATAGCATTATTAAACTACGCAGATGGTGAGAAAAGATATATACTTGCTCCAGTAGGTATAAAAGTAGGAGATACTTTATTATCAGGACCAGAAGCAGATATCAAACCAGGTAATGCATTAGCATTAAAAAACATGCCAGTAGGTACTGTAGTTCATAACATAGAGTTAAAAGCTGGAAAAGGCGCTCAATTAGTTAGATCTGCAGGTGTTTCAGCTCAATTAATGGCTAAAGAAGGAAACAAAGCATTATTAAGATTACCATCTGGTGAAATGAGATATGTATCAATAGAATGTAAAGCTACTATAGGACAAGTTGGTAATGTAGAACACGCTAACGAAACTATAGGTAAAGCAGGTAGAAAAAGACACATGGGTATCAGACCTACAGTAAGAGGTTCTGTAATGAACCCTAACGACCATCCACACGGTGGTGGGGAAGGTAGATCACCAATCGGTAGACCATCTCCAGTTACTCCATGGGGTAAACCAGCTCTTGGATACAAAACTAGAAAGAAAAATAAAGCATCTAATAAATTAATAGTTTCAAGAAGAACTAAATAGTAGATGACTAAATAATAGATTTTAAATAGAAATTTATTTTACTCGGGAAGGAGGAAATTAAATGTCAAGATCAACTAAAAAAGGGCCTTTTGTTCACCCTAGACTTCTTAAAAAAATAGAAGCTATGAACGAAAGCGGAAGCAAAGAAGTTATAAAAACTTGGTCAAGAAGTTCAACTATATTCCCTCAAATGGTAGAGCACACTATAGCTGTACATGACGGAAGAAGACATATTCCTGTATATATAACAGAAGATATGGTAGGACACAAATTAGGAGAATTTGTTCCAACAAGAACTTTCAAAGGTCACAAAGATGACGAAAAGAGTAATAAGAGAAAATAATTAAATCCTGACTAGGAAAGGAGGAAGAACGATGGAAGCAAGATCAATCGCAAAATATGTACGTGTATCTCCAAGAAAAGCAGGTCAAGTATGCTCTCTTGTAAGAGGTAAAAACGTTGATGAAGCTTTAGCAATATTAAAATTCACTCCTAGAGGAGCAGCTGATATAATAGCTAAAGTAGTAAAATCAGCAAAAGCTAATGCTGAAAATAACCATGAAATGGATGCGGATAAATTATATATAGCATCAATAGTTGCTAATCAAGGACCAACAATAAAAAGATTTATGCCTAGAGCACAAGGTCGTGCAACTATGATAAGAAAAAGAACTTCTCACATAGAGGTTGTTTTAAAAGAAAGACAATAAGAGATAGGAGGGAAATAAATGGGACAAAAGGTTAACCCACACGGACTAAGAGTCGGTGTTATAAAAGATTGGGATTCAAGATGGTTTACTACTGATAAAAAAGAGTTCGGAAGTTTATTATTAGAAGACCACCAAATAAGAACATTCCTAAAAGAAAGATTATACGTTGCTGGTGTTGCTAAAATAGAAATAGAAAGATCAGCAAACAAAATAAGAATAGATCTTCACGTTGCTAAACCAGGTGTGGTTATAGGTGCAGCTGGAGCTAAAATAGAAGCTTTAAAAGCTGAATTAGAAAAAATGACTAAGAAAACTGTTATAGTTAATATAATAGAAGTTAAAGGAATAGACAGAAACGCTCAATTAGTAGCTGAAAACATAGCATTAGCTATCGAAAGAAGGGTAGCTTTCAGAAGAGCTATGAAACAAGCTGTACAAAGAGCTTTAAAATCTGGTGCAAAAGGTATAAAAGTTGCTGCTTCTGGTAGATTAGGTGGAGCAGAAATGGCTAGAACTGAAGGTTATAGCGAAGGAAATGTACCTCTTCAAACTTTAAGATCTGACATAGACTACGGTTTTGCAGAAGCTGATACTACTTATGGTAAAATAGGTATAAAAGTTTGGATATGCAACGGGGAAGTACTACCAACTAGAAATGGTGTAAACCCAAGAGAAGAAAGAAAAGATAACAGAAGAGATAGAAGAGATAACAAGAGAAGAGATAATAGAAGAGATAACAGAAGAAACTCTAGAGGAAACGATAGAGCTAGAGGACAAAGACCTCAAAGATCTGAAAAAAATAATTAATCTAAGTTAGCTTCAAGGAAGGAGGAGAAATCTCATGTTAATGCCAAAGAGAGTAAAACGTCGTAGAGTTCATAGAGGAAGAATGACTGGAAAGGCTCAAAAAGGTAACACAGTTACTTACGGAGAATACGGACTAGTTGCTTTAGAACCATCTTGGATAACTTCTAATCAAATAGAAGCTGCCAGAATCGCGATGACAAGATATATAAAAAGAGGCGGGAAAGTTTGGATAAAAATATTCCCACACAAACCAGTAACAAGAAAACCAGCTGAAACTCGTATGGGTGCTGGGAAAGGTTCTCCAGAATATTGGGTAGCCGTAGTTAAACCAGGAAGAGTAATGTTTGAGTTAGCAGGTGTTCCTGAAGAAAAAGCTAGAGAAGCAATGAGACTAGCAGCTCACAAACTTCCTATAAAATGTAAATTTGTGAAAAAAGAAGATTTAGATGTAAAGGGTGGTGAATAGGATGAAAGCTAAAGAGTTAAGAGATTTAAAAAGCGAAGAGCTAATAGTTAAATTAAATGACTTCAAAAGTGAATTATTTAGCTTAAGATTCCAATTAGCTACTGGTCAATTAGAAAATACAGCAAGAATAAAAATGGTTAAAAAAGATATTGCAAGAGTTAAAACTATCCTTGCTGAAAGAAAGTTAAACGAAACTAGAGCTTAATTTGGAAAGGAGGCTTTTAAACATGGAAAGAGGAAGAAGAAAAGTAAGAATAGGCCGTGTTGTAAGTAATAAAATGGACAAAACAATAGTTGTTGCTGTTGAAGATTTCGTACGTCATGAATTATACAACAAACCTGTTAAAAGAACTAAAAAGTTTAAGGCACACGACGAAAATAACGAATGTAGAATCGGAGATAGAGTAAAAATAATGGAAACTAGACCTTTATCAAAAGATAAAAGATTCAGACTAGTTGAAGTTATTGAAAAAGTTAAGTAGTTTTTTTGAAAAGGAGGGATTACTATGGTACAACAAGAGACACGCTTAAAAGTTGCTGACAATTCTGGTGCAAAAGAATTACTATGTATACGTGTACTAGGCGGAAGTAAAAGAAAATATGGTAACGTAGGTGACGTAATAGTTGCTACAGTTAAAAGTGCAACACCTGGTGGAGTTGTAAAAAAAGGAAAAGTAGTTAAAGCTGTTATAGTAAGAAGTAAAAAAGGCATTAAACGTAACGATGGAAGTTATATAGCTTTCGATGAAAATGCTGCAGTTATAATAAAAGATGACAAAACTCCAGTAGGAACTCGTATATTCGGGCCTGTTGCTAGAGAGTTAAGAGATCATGAATTCATGAAAATAGTTTCTCTTGCTCCAGAAGTACTATAATAAGGAGGTGCAATAGGAGACATGATGCGCGTTAAGAAAGATGATACAGTTGTAGTTATAGCTGGTAAAGATAAAGGTAAAAAAGGTAAAGTTGTTGCTGTTTTACCAAAACAAGATAAAGTAGTTGTTGAAGGTGTTAACATAATAACTAAACATCAAAAACCAACTGCAATAAACCCACAAGGTGGAATAATAAACAAAGAAGCTCCAATTCACGTATCTAACGTAATGCCACTTGATCCAGAAACTGGAAAAGGGACTAGAGTTAGATTCGAAATGAAAGATGGAAAAAAAGTAAGAGTAGCAGTTAAGAGCGGAAAAGAAATATAATACAATATAACTCGAAAGGAGGGACCGTAAATGACTTCTAGATTACAAGAAAAATACATGAAAGAAGTTGCTCCTGCGTTAATGGAGAAATTTAATTACAAAAACGTAATGGAAATACCTAAAATAGATAAAATAGTTATCAATATGGGTATAGGTGACGCTAAAGAAAATCCAAAAGGATTAGAAAAAGCTGTTGAAGAAATGGAACTTATAGCAGGTCAAAAACCAGTTATAACAAGAGCTAAAAAATCAGTAGCTAACTTCAAATTAAGAGAAGGTATGCCAATAGGTGCAAAAGTTACTTTAAGACAAGATAAAATGTACTATTTCATGGATAAATTAGTATCAGTTACTTTACCAAGAGTTAGAGACTTCAGAGGTATAAACCCAAATGCTTTTGATGGTAGAGGAAACTATGCTTTAGGAATAAAAGAACAATTAATATTCCCAGAAATAGAGTATGATAAAGTAGACAAAGTAAGAGGAATGGATATAATATTCGTTACTACAGCTAAATCAGATGAGGAAGCTAGAGAATTACTAAAATTATTAGGAATGCCATTTTCAAAATAATAAAAAGGAGGGATTCCAGTGGCTAGAAAAGCAATGGTTGTAAAACAACAAAAGAAACAAAAATATAAAACTAGAGAATACACTAGATGTTCTATATGTGGTAGACCACATTCAGTTTTAAGAAGCTTTGGTATATGCCGTATATGCTTTAGAGAATTAGCTTACAAAGGACAAATACCTGGTGTTAGAAAAGCAAGTTGGTAAGAATTTGCCCAAATATGAAAGGAGGTTTTCAATATGACAATGACAGATCCAATTGCAGATATGCTTACACGTATAAGAAATGCAAACACTGTTAAGCATGAAACTGTTGATGTTCCAGCTTCTAACATAAAGAAAGAGATAGTAAGAATCTTATTAGAAGAAGGTTTCGTTAGAGGTTATGATGTTATAGAAGATGAAAAACAAGGAATAATAAGAATACAATTAAAGTACGGACAAGCAGGAGAGAGAGTTATACAAGGTATAAAAAGAATCTCTAAACCTGGAATGAGAGTTTATACAAACGCTTATGAAATACCTAAAGTATTAAACGGATTAGGTATATCAATAATATCTACTTCAAAAGGGATATTAACTGACAAACAAGCAAGAAAAGAAAATGTTGGTGGAGAAGTTATCTGCTACGTTTGGTAATAAAATTAAAGGAAGCAAGGAGGTGTAACTATGTCAAGAATAGGTTTAAAACCAATAACTGTACCTGCAGGTGTAGAAGTAACTATAGCTGAAGGTAACCACGTAACTGTAAAAGGACCAAAAGGTACTTTAGAAAAACAATTCGACGCTGCTTTAACTATAACTAAAGAAGGTGACGTTATAACAGTTGCTAGACCAACAAACAACAAACAACATAGATCATTACACGGATTAACTAGAACATTAATAAACAACATGATAACTGGTGTTAATGCTGGTTTCGAAAAGAAATTAGAATTAGTTGGTGTTGGATACAGAGCACAAAAACAAGGAAATAAATTAGTTATGAACTTAGGATTCTCACATCCAGTAGAAATGGAAGATCCAGAAGGTATAACTGTAGAAGTTCCAAATCAAACTGAGTTAGTAGTAAAAGGTATAGACAAACAATTAGTTGGTAACTATGCTGCTAAAATAAGAGATTGGAGAAAACCAGAACCATACAAAGGTAAAGGTATAAAATACGCTGGTGAATATATAAGACGTAAAGAAGGTAAAACTGGTAAAAAATAGGTAAAACGTAACTGTTAAACCAAAATAAAGTTGAACCAAATATAAGGTTGAAAGGAGTGAGCTCAGTGTTAAAAAAAGCTGATAAAAACGCTAAAAGACTTCAAAGACATAAGAGAGTTCGTAGAAAAGTGTTCGGAACACCTCAAAGACCAAGATTATGTGTATTTAGAAGTTCAAACAATATATATGCTCAAATAATAGATGACACAAATAGAGTAACTCTTGTTGCTGCATCTTCACTAGATGAAGCTGTTAAGGGTGCTGTTAATCATACAGGAAACAAAGAAGCAGCTAAAATGGTTGGCGAAATGGTAGCTAAAAAAGCTGTTGAAAAAGGTATAACTGAAGTAGTATTCGACAGAGGCGGATATATATATCATGGAAGAATAAAAGAATTAGCTGAAGGTGCAAGAGAAGCTGGTCTTAAATTCTAATAAAAGAGGAGGGAAGAAGGCATGCGTCGTAAACTTATAGATGCTAGACAACTAGATTTACAAGAAAGAGTTGTTGAGGTTAGACGTGTTACTAAAGTTGTTAAAGGTGGTAGAAACTTTAGATTCGCAGCTTTAGTAGTAGTTGGAGATGAAAACGGACACGTTGGTATAGGTACTGGAAAAGCAATGGAAGTTCCAGATGCTATAAAAAAAGCAGCAGAAGATGCTAAAAAGAATCTTATCAGAGTACCAATAGTTGGTACAACTATTCCTCACGAAGTTATCGGACACTTCGGTGCTGGGAAAATAATAATAATGCCTGCTCAAGAAGGTACAGGAATCATCGCTGGTGGTGCTGCAAGAACTGTATTAGAATTATCAGGATTAAAAGATGTTAGAGCTAAATCTTTAGGATCTAAAAATCCAAGAAATATGGTTAATGCTGCTATAGAAGGATTAAGTTCTTTAAAAACAGCTGAAGATGTAGCTAGACTTAGAGGTAAAAAAGTAGAAGATCTTTTAGGATAAGGAGGTAGTGTGAAATGGCTAAATTACAAATAAAATTAGTTAGAAGTACAATAGGGACTACTCCTAAACAAAAAAAGAATGTTGAAGCTTTAGGATTAAGAAGAAGAGAACAAGTAGTTGTTAAAGAAGATAATGCCCAAATGAGAGGTATGATCGCTAAAGTTGCTCACTTAGTTGAAGTAACTGAAATAGCTGAATAATTATATAAAAGGAATAAAAAAAGGAGGTGCAATCCATGAAACTACATGAGTTAAAACCTGCTGAAGGTGCAGTAAAATCTAGAAAAAGATTAGGTAGAGGTACTGCTACAGGTCAAGGTAAAACTGCAGGACGTGGACAAAAAGGTCAAAAATCTCGTTCAGGCGGTGGAGTAAGAGTTGGATTTGAAGGTGGACAAATGCCACTAGCTAGAAGACTTCCTAAGAGAGGTTTCAAAAATCCATTCAGAAAAATATACACAGAAGTTAACGTTGAACTTTTAAATAGATTTGAAAATGGTACTGAAGTAACTGCAGAATTATTAAAATCTACAGGTGCTATAAGTAAAATAGAAAAAGACGGAGTAAAAATATTAGGAGAAGGAACTCTTGAAAAAGCTGTAACAGTTAAAGCTGCTAAGTTTACTGCTTCAGCTCAAGAAAAAATCGAAAAAGCTGGAGGAAAAGCAGAATTAGTATAATATCTGTTCTTTCAAAAGTTACAGGTGGGTGATATTACGTGCTATCAAAGATAAAACAATCTTGGAAAGTAAAAGATGTAAGAAGAAGAATCTTATATACCCTAATGATGATTCTAATATTTAGAATAGGTACCACAATACCGGTTCCTGGTGTAGACACAAGTATTATAAGTAAATTAGTAAGCGGTAACAGTTTACTAGCTCTATATAATATGTTCACAGGAGGAGCATTTAGTAATTTTACACTATTTGCTCTAGGTATAGGACCATATATCACTGCTTCAATCATAATACAACTTCTTACAGTAGGTTTTGAAAGTTTGAAAGAACTTCAAAAATCTGGTGAAGAAGGAAGAAAGAAGATGAATATGTACACAAGATATACAGCATTAGTATTAGCAATAATACAAGCTGTAGGTATAACTCTAGGAGTTGTAAAAGGTGCATTGAAATCTGATAATATATTCTTTATTACAACAGTTATAATTACATTAATAGCAGCAAGTATGATATTAATGTGGATGGGTGATAGAATAACTGAAAAAGGACTAGGAAACGGAAGTTCTATCATCATATTTGTTGGGATTATTTCAAGAATACCAACAGATATTATAAGTGTAGTAAACTCAGTACAATCAGGTACTATAAAATTATGGTTAGTAATAATACTAGCTATAATAATGTTAATAACAATTACGTTAGTTACATTTATTAATGAAGCGGTAAGAAAAATACCAGTACAATATGCTAAAAAAGTTGTAGGAAGAAAACTATATGGGGGTCAAAACTCTCATATACCAATGAAAGTAAACCAATCAGGGGTTATGCCAATAATCTTTGCTAGTTCGCTTTTAGCTTTCCCACAAACAATAGCATTATTTATGGGCGAAAATGCTCAAAATTTTGTTTCCACTTACTTAAGCACATCTGGTGATATAGGATTTTGGATTTATAGATCACTAGAAGTTTTATTAATAGTATTTTTCTCTTATTTTTATACTACAATATCATTCAATGTGGATGACATTGCTGAAAATATGAAAAATAATGGTGGATTCATACCAGGAATAAGACCTGGTAGACCTACAATAGATTATTTAAGTAGAATATTATCAAGAATAACTCTTGCAGGAGCTTTATTCTTAGCAGTAATAGCTATGATACCAGCATTCACAGTACATTTTATGAGTGTAAACATGAGTTTAGCAGGTACATCAATATTAATCGTTGTAGGAGTAGCACTTGAACTTAAGAGACAGTTAGAGTCACACCTAGTTATGAGAAGTTATCAAGGATTTTTAAAATAAATTGGAGATGATTAAATGAGACTAATATTATTAGGACCTCCTGGTGCTGGAAAAGGAACTCAAGCAGCAGGGATAGTTGAAAAGTACAAAATACCTCATATATCAACAGGAGATATATTTAGACAAAATATTAAAGAGGGAACAGAACTTGGAAAGAAAGCTAAAGAATATATGGACCAAGGTTTATTAGTTCCAGACGAATTAACAGTTGGTCTAGTAACTGATAGAATTTCACAACCTGATTGTGGAAATGGATTCATGTTAGACGGATTTCCAAGAAATGTATCTCAAGCAGTACAATTAGATGCATTTCTAAAAAATAATGGAATAGCTTTAGATAAAGTAATAAACATTGAAGTTGATAAAGAAAAATTAGTTGCAAGAGCTGTAGGTAGAAGAATCTGTAAATCTTGTGGTGCTACTTATCATATAGAATTCAACCCATCTAAAGAAGAAGGTGTTTGTGATATATGTAAAGGAGATCTTTATCAAAGAGCTGATGATAATGAAGAAACAGTTTCAAAAAGAATACAAGTTTATTTAGATGAAACTAAACCACTAGCTGATTATTATTCTAAAGTTGGAATAATAGCAGATATAGATGGTCAACAATCTATAGACAAAGTATTCAACGATATAGTTTCTGCATTAGAAAGCAAATAGATAATGATTAGACTTAAATCTGAAGAAGAAATAAAAATCATGAGAGAGGCTGGCAAAATTGTCGCCGAAACTCATGAATTATTAAAGTCAGCTATAATTCCGGGGGTATCAACTTTAGAGTTAGATACAATAGCTGAAGAGAATATAAGAAAATATAATGCAGTACCATCTTTCAAAGGCTATGGAGGATTTAAAGGAAGCATTTGTGCATCTATCAACAATGAGGTTGTACATGGGATTCCTGGAAACAAAATAGTGAAAGAGGGAGACATTATAAGTATTGATATAGGAGCCTATTATAAAGGATATCATGGCGATGCTGCAAAAACACATGCCGTTGGCGTAATATCTGAAGACAATAGGAAATTGATAGAAGTGACACGTCAAAGCTTCTATGAAGGAATAAAGTTTGCAAAAATTGGATACAGACTTTCGGATATCTCACACGCAATACAAACATATGTTGAACAAAATGGTTTTTCAGTAGTTAGGGATTTGGTTGGTCATGGAGTAGGCACACATCTTCATGAAGCACCGGATATTCCTAACTATGGCAAACCAGGAAAAGGGCCAAAATTAAAGGCTGGAATGGTTTTAGCAATAGAACCAATGGTAAACATGGGGAAATTTAATGTCAAATGTCAATCAGATGGTTGGACAATTGTTACAATCGATGGAAAAAATTCAGCACACTATGAACATACGATAGTAATTACGGAAAATGAACCAATTTTGCTAACAAGTCTTTAAATTTAGTCAAATAAATGGTATTATAGATAATGCAGGTTTTGAACTTGCTGATAGAAAGTTAAGCACTTTATTAAAATTTTACTTTGAAAAAAGTAATAAAATAGTATAAAATTGTTAATGATACTTTTTAAGAGCTAACTTAGTTAAGTCAATTTGCTGACTTATTGAATGGAGGGCTGGTTGTTTAATGGCCAAAAAAGATGTAATAGAATTTGAAGGTACAGTTGTAGAAAACTTACCAAATGCTATGTTTAAAGTTAAATTAGAAAATGGACATGAAGTATTATGCCATTTATCTGGTAAGCTAAGAATGAACTTCATAAGAATTCTTGAAGGTGATAAGGTTAAAATAGAACTTTCACCTTATGATCTTACAAGAGGAAGAATTACTTGGCGTAAGAAGTAGACTACTTTATAGTCTAAGGAGGGATTAATAATGAAGGTAAGACCATCAGTAAAACCAATGTGCGAAAAATGCAAAATAATCAAAAGAAAAGGTAAAGTAATGGTTATCTGCGAAAATCCAAAGCACAAACAAAAACAAGGATAATATAAAAAAAGATAGCATTTACAGTTATTTTATGCTATAATAAAAAACTGTGATGTTAACAAAAAATGTTAAAAATTAACGAAAAATTAGAGACGAAAATATATAAAAAAACTCGTTTTTTTATAGAAAATTAATGTAGGAGGTGCAACTATGGCAAGAATCGCTGGGGTAGATTTACCTAACGAAAAGAGAGCGGAAATAGGCTTAACTTATATATATGGTATAGGTAGAGCAACTGCTAATGAAATATTAGCTAAAGCTGAGATAAATCCTGATACAAGAATAAAAGATTTATCAGAAGAAGAAGTTAATACATTAAGAAGAATCATAGATAATGATTTCTTAGTTGAAGGTGACTTAAGAAGAGAAATCGCATTAAACATAAAGAGATTAAGAGACATCAAATGTTACAGAGGTATAAGACATGCTAAAGGATTACCTCTAAGAGGACAAAAAACTAAGACTAATGCTAGAACTAGAAAAGGTCCTAGAAAAACTGTATCTCGTAAAAAGAAAAAATAATAAATAGATAGGAGGGAAATCGAGAAATGGCTAAACCAAAAAAGAAAGCAACACGTGTAAGAAGAAGAGAACGTAAAAACATAGATCGTGGACATGCGCATATACAATCAACTTTTAATAATACAATAGTTACTTTAACTGACGTTCATGGAAATGCTATATCATGGGCATCTTCAGGACAATTAGGATTTAAAGGATCAAGAAAATCAACTCCATTTGCTTCTCAAATGGCTGCAGAAACTGCTGCTAAAGCTGCAATGGAACATGGTTTAAAAAGCGTAGAAGTATTTGTTAAAGGACCAGGTTCTGGTAGAGAAGCTGCTATAAGAGCTTTACAAGCTACTGGACTTGAAGTAACAATGATAAAAGACGTCACTCCAATACCACACAACGGATGTAGACCACCAAAAAGAAGAAGAGTATAATCATAGGAGGTATAGATAATGGCTAGATATACTGGTGCATCATGTAGACAATGCCGTAGAGAAGGAATGAAATTATTCCTTAAAGGTGATAGATGTTATACAGATAAATGTGCTATAGTTAAAAGAAACTATGCTCCTGGGCAACACGGACAAGGGAGAAAGAAACTTTCTAACTATGGATTACAATTAAGAGAAAAACAAAAAGTTAAAAGAATATATGGAGTTTTAGAAACTCAATTCAGAAATTTATATGAACGTGCAGAAAAAATGTCAGGTAAAACTGGGGAAAACTTATTATGTCTATTAGAAGAAAGATTAGACAACGTAGTTTTCAGAATGGGATTAGCTAACTCTAGAAAAGAAGCTAGACAATTAGTTACTCATGCACACTTTACTTTAAACGGTAAAAAAGTAGATATACCATCATTAACTGTTAAAGTTGGAGATGTTATAGCTGTTAAAGAAACTTCTAAATCATCAGCAAAATTCAAAGCTTTAGTTGAAGCAAACAAAGTTGCTCCAAACTGGTTAGATGTAAACTTAGAAGAAATGTCTGCTAAAGTAGTTGCATTACCAACTAGAGAAGATATAGATATAGAAATAGCAGAACACTTAATCATAGAACTTTATTCAAAATAATAAGCAGTTTTTAAAAATAATTTTAAAATTGTTTACCCTCAGTGGATTAACAAATTTTAAGGAGGGTTTAGTCCATGATAGAAATAGAAAAACCAAAAGTAGATATAGTTGAGCTTAGCGAAGACTATAGATATGGAAAATTCGTAGTGGAACCTCTAGAAAGAGGCTACGGAATAACTATAGGGAATGCCCTAAGAAGAATATTATTATCATCTTTACCAGGTGTAGCAGTAAACTCTATAAAAATAGATGGAGTATTACATGAATTCTCTACAATACCAGGTGTAAAAGAAGATGTTACTGAAATAATATTATCATTAAAAGAACTTTCAGCTACTATTGATGGTGAAGGTAGTAGAACACTTAAAATAGAAGCTCAAGGTCCATGCTCTATCAAAGGATCTGACATAATATGTCCTCCAGACGTTGAAATATTAAGTAAAGACCTACACATCGCTACTTTAGATGATAATGCTAAACTTAATATGGAAATATATGTTGATAAAGGTAGAGGATATGTACCAGCAGAAGAAAATAAAACAGACAATATGCCAATAGGTGTATTACCTGTTGATTCGATATATACTCCCGTTGAAAAAGTTAGCTACCATGTAGAGAATACAAGAGTTGGTCAAAAATCAGATTATGATAAATTAACTTTAGAAGTTATGACTAATGGAAGTATAAATCCTCAAGAAGGAATATCTCTAGCTGCTAAAGTGCTTGTTGAGCATTTAAATCTATTCATAGATTTAACTGAACATGTAAGTAACGTAGAAATAATGGTAGAAAAAGAAGAAGATCAAAAAGAAAAAGTTTTAGAAATGACTATAGAAGAACTAGATTTATCAGTTAGATCTTATAACTGTTTAAAAAGAGCGGGAATAAACACAGTTGAAGAATTAGCTAATAAATCTGAAGATGATATGATGAAGGTTAGAAACCTTGGTAAAAAATCATTAGAAGAAGTAATTCAAAAACTAGAAGAACTTGGATTAGGTCTTAAACCAAGCGAAGAATAATCGGACAAAGGAGGGATTGACATGGCTAATTACCGTAAATTAGGTCGTGTGACTTCACACAGAAACCTTATGTTAAGAAACTTAGTAACTGACTTACTAAGAAATGGTAGAATAGAAACTACAGTAACTAGAGCTAAAGAAACTCGTAGAATGGCAGAAAAAATGATAACTCTTGCTAAAAGAGGAGATTTACATGCTAGAAGACAAGTTTTAGCTTACGTTATGGATGAAACTGTTGTAAACAACTTATTCACTGATTTAGCTCCAAAATACGCTGAAAGAAACGGTGGATACACTAGAATAATCAAAAAAGGGCCAAGAAGAGGCGACGCTGCTGAAATGGCATTTATAGAATTAGTATAGTAAATAATAGTTTTATATAGATAAACCCATATTGAAAAGTATGGGTTTTATTTTTTTATACAAAAATATATTAAAGGTTTTACTTAATTCAATATAGTATAAAATAATAGATATTGGATTAATTTATATATTATAAGTAGAGTTTTAAAATTGTATCAGTAAAAAGTATAAATGTGGAAATTGTTTGAAAATGATAGCTATATTTTTAAATTTTTATGGCTAAACTATGTTATAATAATAAATTGTATAAGTTTTTAAGCTACTGCTTTATAAAGGAGTATATGAGATGGAAAATATAATAAGTGTAAAGGATATGACCTTTGAATATGTAAGCATAGATTCTAAGTTTAGAGCAATAGATAATTTAAATTTAGAAGTAAAACAAGGTGAATTTGTTGCAATAATAGGTCACAATGGATCAGGTAAGTCCACTTTATCTAAAAATTTAAATGCAATTTTAGTACCAACTGAAGGTGACATCTATATTGATGGGATGAACACAAAAGATGAAGCTAAACTTTGGGATATAAGACAGACTGCCGGAATGGTATTCCAAAATCCAGATAACCAAATAGTAGCGACAATAGTTGAAGAAGATGTTGCTTTTGGTCCAGAAAACTTAGGTATAGAACCTAAAGTAATAAGACAAAGGGTAGAAGAATCTTTAAAAAGTGTTGGTATTTATGAATTAAAAGATAGACAACCCCATCTATTATCAGGGGGACAAAAGCAAAGAGTCGCAATAGCTGGTATTATAGCTATGAGACCAAAATGTATTATATTTGATGAAGCTACAGCAATGTTAGACCCATCAGGTAGAAAAGAAGTAATGAATGTAATTAAGAAATTAAATAAAGAAGAGAATATTACGACTTTACATATAACTCACTATATGGAAGAAGCTGTCCAAGCCGATAGAGTAGTTGTTGTAGACAAAGGTAAAAAACTATTAGAAGGGACTCCAAAAGAGGTATTTAAAAATGTAGACTTATTAAAGAAAATAGGTCTTGATGTACCTTATATGACAGAACTAGCTGGTCTTTTAAGAGAAGAAGGACTAGATATAGATGATGACATATTAACAGTGGATGAGATGGTGGATAAATTATGTCAGTTATAGTAAAGAATTTAACATACATATATGATGAAGGAATGCCTTTTGCTAGCAAGGCAATTGATGATATTTCTTTTGAAATAAAAGATAATGATTTTGTTGGGCTTATAGGACATACAGGTTCAGGAAAATCAACATTAATACAACATTTAAATGGTCTATTAAAACCATCTTCAGGAGAAATAATAGTAAATGGTTTTAATATAACAGACAAGGATTTAAATTTAACTGAAATCAGAAAAAGAGTAGGGATAGTTTTTCAATATCCTGAATATCAATTATTTGAAGAAACTGTAGAAAAAGATATAGCATTCGGTCCTGGAAACTTAGGATTAGATGAAGAAGAAATAAGTAAAAGAGTAAGAAAATCTATGGAAGCAGTAGGTCTTGATTATGAAACATATAAAGATAAATCTCCATTTGATTTATCAGGAGGCCAAAAACGTAGAGTAGCTATAGCAGGTGTAATTGCTATGAATCCGGAAGTACTTATATTAGATGAACCGACAGCTGGATTAGATCCAGGTGGTAGAGATGAAATATTTAATTTGATTAAAAAATTACATCGTGACAATAATATAACTATAATACTTTCATCACATAGTATGGATGATATGGCGAAACTTGCACAAACAATAATTGTTATGAATCATGGAAAAATAGAATTTATGGGAACACCTAGAGAGGTATTCACTTCTCATGCTGCTAGACTAAGAGAAATAGGCTTAGATGTGCCTCAAGTATTAGAATTAGCAACTAAATTAAGAAATAAAGGCTTTGATATACGACCAGACGTACTTACAGTAGAAGAAATCAAAGATGAAATACTAAAAGTTATGAGAGGAAGAAAGAAATGTTAAAAGATATAACTATAGGTCAATATTATCCAGCAAATTCTAAAATCCATAAGTTAGATCCAAGAACTAAAATAATAGCGGCAATTATATTTATGATTGCACTATTTGTAGTAAATCAATTTTGGCCATATGTAATTATATTTGGAATAATAGCAGCTGTAGTTAAAGCATCTGATATCCCAATGAAATACATGATGAAGGGGTTAAAACCTCTAAGATGGATTCTATTATTCACATTTGTAATTAATATGTTCTGTCTACCTGGAGAAGTACTTTCTATTGCGGGAGTTAAACTTCAATTAGGATTCTTAAAAATAACTGATGCAGGTTTAAGACAAGCGATATTTATGGCTATTAGATTAATATACTTAGTTGTAGGTACATCTTTACTAACACTTACAACATCACCAATACAATTAACAGATGGTATAGAAAGGCTTTTATCTCCATTTAATAAAGTTGGGTTACCAGTACACGAATTAGCAATGATGATGACAATTGCGTTACGTTTTATACCAACATTATTAGATGAAACAGATAAAATAATGAAAGCTCAAATGTCTAGAGGGGCTGACTTCGAAAGTAGCAACCTTATAAATAGAGCGAAGAACTTAGTACCATTACTAGTACCATTATTCGTAAGTGCATTCAGAAGAGCTGACGAATTAGCAATGGCTATGGAAGCTAGATGTTATAGAGGTGGATATAACAGAACAAAAATGAGAGAAGCTGTTATAACAACTGCAGATAAAGTAGCATATTTACTTATGATATTATTCTTGGCAGGAAGTATAGCGAGCAGATTCATACACATTTTAGTGTAATTTAATTAAGATAATAAAAATTGATTTTTAGATTATGTGATAAAGTATTTTAAAGTGGTTCACTCTGTCTAAAAATCAATTTTTTAAATTGGAAAATAAATTAATAATTTTTAGTTTAGAAATAAAATAAGTTAAGATTAAAGAGGTAATTAATGAGAAACTTAAAGATTACTTTACAATATAACGGCAAAAACTACTGTGGTTGGCAAAAACAACCGAATGCACTTGGAATTCAAGGTACAGTAGAAAAAGCCATATATGAAATAACAAAAGAAGAAGTGAAGGTTACCGCATCAGGAAGAACAGATGCAGGGGTGCACGCCTTGGGACAAGTTGCAAACTTTAAAACAGAAAGCAAAATCCCAGCAGATAGGCTGCCAGATGCACTAAATGCCAAATTGCCAAAAGATATTTCTATAATATCGTGTGAAGAGGTTGACATAGACTTTCACGCACGATATAATGCATGTGGTAAGACATATAGATATTTAATATACAATAAACCTTATAGAAGCCCCTTATACAAGGATTTATCATATCATGTGAGGTATGACCTGGATTTAGATAAAATTCGCTTAGAAGCGAAATCTCTAATCGGTACACATGATTTTGGTGGATTTATGAGTTCGGGTTCATCAGTAAAAGATACAGTAAGGACTATCTATGATGTCGATATTCAAGAAAACGACGGAATGATATCAATTGAGGTAAGTGGAAACGGATTTTTATACAATATGGTAAGAATAATTGTAGGTACACTTGTTGACATTGGGCGAGGAAGAATTAAACATAATATGGAAGAAATAATAAATTCAAAAAGTAGGTCAATGTGTGGTCACACAGCGCCTGCGCATGGTTTATTTCTCAAAAAAGTTAATTATTAAACCCTTGACACTTTTTCGTAGTTGTATTAGAATATATAGGAATGTGTTAATAAGTCCACAACGCCCCGGACTTTATATAAAACGGTAAAATAAAATTTTGAAAATTAAGAAGGAGGGACAACCATGAAAAGTTATATAGCTAAACCAGCTGAAGTACAAAGAAATTGGTACTTAGTTGACGCTGAAGGAAAAACATTAGGTCGTCTTGCTACAGAAATAGCAACTATATTAAGAGGAAAACATAAACCAACATTTACACCACATGTAGACGGTGGAGACTTCGTTGTTGTTGTAAATGCATCAAAAGTAGTTTTAACAGGAAAAAAATTAGATCAAAAATACTATAGATACCACACTGGTTATGTAGGTGGATTAAAAGAAATCTCTTACAGAGAAATGATGGAAAAGAAACCAGAAGAAGTAGTAGCACATGCAGTTAGCGGAATGTTACCAAAAAATAAATTAAGAGCTAGAATGATGACTAGATTAAGAGTATTCGCAGGAGCAGAACATACTCATGCAGCTCAAAAACCAGAAGTAATAAGCTTCTAATTTAACTAGGTGAAAGGAGGAGTTATCATGGAAAAAGTACAATTCTACGGAACAGGAAGAAGAAAAAGCTCTGTAGCTAGAGTTAGATTAGTTGCAGGTGAAGGAAACATAACAGTAAACGGAAGAGCATTAGACGAATATTTCGATTACGATACATTAATAAGAGACGTTAAACAACCATTAGTTTTAACTAACAATGAAAACAAATATGACGTTATAGTAAAAGTTGAAGGTGGAGGATTCACTGGACAAGCTGGTGCTATAAGACATGGTATATCTAGAGCTTTATTAAAAGCTGATGCTGAATTAAGACCAGAACTTAAAAAAGCAGGATTCTTAACTAGAGATGCTAGAATGAAAGAAAGAAAGAAATACGGATTAAAGGCTGCAAGAAGAGCACCTCAATTCTCAAAAAGATAGTATTACCTTATATGGTATTTTCAAAAGTCTTGAAGTTATTAACTTCAAGGCTTTTTTTGTTATATAAAAAGTTATAGGGGATGATGCTGTAAAGGCATCGATTTTTATGATGTACACATTATTCATTTGATATAATTAAGGTAAAAACTGTTAGTTATAAAAGGGGGATAATGTATGAATGAAGCTACATTTATTTGGAATGAAATTTATGAAGAATTTGCAACAAAGTTATTAGAGTATAAAAATGATAGGAAAAATCTTATTTCTAAACTTCAAAATGTTTATGAAGAAATAGATATGAAGTTATCTAAAATGGAGAGCAATGGTGAAATATTGGATATAGATCCTTTTACGATTTTTGGATTATTCAATAAAGGTATAACAGATGATAATCGTAAGCGTATTTTAGGTGAAATTGCAAAACAATTTAATCTTAAAAATAAAGTACCATTTAGTTTTGAGGGAATTCCATTAGTTAATAACTTGAGATCTACTTTTTTTAATTTTGCCGAAGAAAGAGGAGAAAATGATATAAATAACCTGTGGGAAGTTTTTGAATCAGCTATTAGATATGCTGATAATCCTACACAGGGAAATAAACTAAAAATAGAATCTACTTATAATAACGTAATTAAACAAAAAGGTATACAGTGGAATATTACAATGGGATTATATTGGATTCGCCCGAATACTTATATAAACCTAGACTCAAAAAATAGGGAATTTATTATTAAACAAAAAATTCTTCCAGAACAATTCATTAAAGAAGTAAATCAATTTAAAAATGTACCAAATGGTGAACAGTATATTCAATTATGTGATTTATTATTAGAGAAAATAAAAGACGGTCAATATGGTTATAGAGATTTTAAAGAATTATCTTTTATAGCATATGAACGAAATATGTCTGTGGATACAGTTACTCAACATAACACACAAAATACAGATATAGCTAAAAATACAATATTATATGGTCCTCCGGGAACTGGTAAGACATATAATACAGTTATGTATGCAGTTGCCATAATTGAAAATAAGAAGCTTGAAGAAATAAAAAAGGAGAACTATACAGAGGTTATTGATAGATATAACAAGTATAAGGAAGATGGGCTTATAGAGTTCACTACATTTCATCAATCTTATGGATATGAAGAATTTATAGAAGGTATTAAACCAGTTATACATAGTGATGAAGAAGATGAAACTGATATACAATATGAAGTAGTTCCAGGATTGTTTAAAAAGTTTTGCGATATAGCTGGTAAACCAATTTTGAGAAAAGAAAAATGTGATATAGGTATAAATGAATCGCCAACTATATGGAAAATTTCACTTGAGGGTTCAGGCGAAAATTCAACACGTACCGAATGTATGAAAAATGAACATATTAGAATAGGATATGATGAGTATGGTAGGGAAATTACAAATCTATTTAAAGGGGTCGCTGGTAGACATATATTAAATTATTTTATTAATGATATGAGTATAGGTGATATAGTGATGTCTTGCTACGATTGTAATACTGTAGATGCTATTGGTGTAGTAACAGGTGAGTATGAATGGCATAATGAATATCCCGAATATAAAAGATTACGTAAGGTAAATTGGATTGTAAAAGGTATCAAAGAGAATATTATAAAAATTAATAATGGAAGTAGACTTAGCAATCCTACAGTATATAAATTAAGGATGGATTTATCAGATGTTATGGAGATTATAGAAAAATACTCTAAGAATACTATAGAGGTTGAAGAAAAGAAAAAGAATCATGTTTTTATAATAGATGAAATTAACAGGGGAAATATATCAAAGATTTTTGGAGAATTAATTACATTAATAGAACCAACAAAGCGTATAGGTCAGACTGAAGGACAAAAGGTTAGGTTGCCTTATTCTCAAAAACTTTTTGGAGTCCCTAATAACGTATATTTAATCGGAACTATGAATACAGCAGATAGATCTATTGCAACAATAGATACAGCATTACGACGTAGATTTAACTTCAAAGAGATGTTGCCAGATGAAGAGGTTTTAGATGGAATTTATGTAGAAGATGTTTCTATCAAAGATATATTTATAAAAATGAATAAGCGTATAACTGTTTTATTTGATAGAGAACATACTTTAGGACATGCTTATTTCTTACCTCTGAAAGATGCTCCGACTATTGAGACATTAGCTAATATTTTTGAAAATAGTATTATTCCTCTATTACAAGAATATTTCTATGAGGACTATGAGAAAATTCGAATGGTTCTTGGTGATAATCAGAAGGATAGTGAGGATAAACAGTTTATTACGATAGAAGAAAATGATTATAATGATTTATTTGGGTATATAGATTATGACTTTGATGAAATGAGTACCTATAAAATAAATAGCTTTGCATTAACAAATATTGAAGCTTATCGATCAATATGATGAGAGGTGTAAAGAATGGGTAAAACATATCAAATAATTGAATATGGTTCATTTGTAAGAGGAAAAAGTATAAAGGGCTACACCTGCTTACCAAATGATATATTTGACACATTAGAAGAATTTATACTTTCAAATAAAAATAGAGATGTAGAAGCATTAGAATTTATGAATATTTCAGTAAAAAGAGGAATAGGAAAAATTATAACAGCAAAAAACTATGTTGGAATAATTGAAATAAAAGATAGTATAACTATTGAGATTCTTCCTAAGATTTATTCGCAAAAAGATGTAACAGAAGCTAAAATTAAAAAGTTAGTTATGGATATGTTGAAAACTTTAAGAAAGTCACCATATAAATCTTTGCAGGTAGCTAATGTAAGTGTTGATAAGATGAATATCTTTGAAATTTTTATAAGAATGTTTATAAATGAAGTATTACTTATTGTAAAGAAGGGTCTGAAGTCAAACTATGAGACAATAGAATCTAATGAAAGAGTATTCAAAGGAAAAATGAAATTTACACAACAAATTAGATACAATTATGCACATAAAGAGCAATGTTATGTAGAATATGATGAATTCAATACGAATTGCCCTGAAAACAAGTTGTTAAAATCAACATTACTTTATCTATATAAAAATACATGCTCTTTAAAAAATAAAAATGATATAAAGATGTTGTTAAATAGTTTTTTGGAGGTTGATAAATCTACTAATTATGAAGAAGATTTTAATAGAATAATAGCAGCTGATAGAAATAAAAAAGATTATACAACAGCACTATTATGGAGCAAGATTTTTCTTATGGGAAAGAGTTTCACTTCATTTTCTGGTTCAAAGATTGCTTTTGCACTGTTATTCCCAATGGAAAAGTTATTTGAAAGTTATGTAGCAGAGATTTTACGAAAGAATTTAAATAAATCATTATATAGTATTTCTATACAAGATAAAACGTATCATTTATTTGATAAACCTAATAAAAAGTTTTTATTGAAACCAGATATTGTTGTTAAGAATAAAAAGAATAACGATATTTTTATATTAGATACAAAATGGAAGCTACTTTCTAATCAAAAATCAAATTATGGTATATCACAGTCTGATATGTATCAAATGTATGCTTATTCTAAAAAGTATGGGTCTAAAAATGTAATACTATTATATCCTAATGCAGAAAACACAATAATAAATAAAACTATAGAATTTGAATCAAATAATGGTACTAGCGTAAAGGTAAAGTTTATAGACTTGTTTAATATTAAATATAGTATTAATAGTTTAATATCTGAATTATAATATATAAAAATATATAATGAAAATTTATATTTCAATAAAATAAATAAAAATACGTATATTTATACTTGAAACATAAATAATATTCGTATATAATAAACTTGTAAAATAAGAAATGGTCAAGTGACTGGTGGAAACATCAAAAGATGCGTAGGATAACCTACAGGGAGCTTGATTATATATTTAGAAATTGCCGACCGCCTGGGCACGTATGATATTTTATAGAATATTTGCGTGCAGGCGGTCTTTTTATATTTAAAATAAATTATTCAGGGGGAAATACTATGAACATGTTATCACTTGCAAATGAATTAAACAGCAACACTTATCCAGGAAGAGGTATTGTAATAGGAAAAACTAAAGATGGAAAAAAAGCAGTAACAGCATATTTTATAATGGGAAGAAGTAATAATAGTAGAAACAGAGTATTTGTTGAAGATGGAGAAGGAATAAGAACACAAGCATTTGACCCATCAAAACTTGAAGATCCATCATTGATAATTTATGCTCCAGTTAGAGTTTTAGGAAATAAAACAATAGTAACTAATGGAGATCAAACAGATACTATATATGAAGGAATGGATAAACAACTTACTTTTGAACAATCATTAAGAACTAGAGAATTTGAACCAGACGCACCAAATTACACTCCTAGAATTTCAGGAATAATGCATGTCGAAAATGGAAAGTACAACTACGCAATGTCAATATTAAAAAGCAATAATGGAAACCCAGAAGCTTGTAATCGTTACACATTTGCATACGAAAATCCAGTAGCAGGTGAAGGACATTTTATACATACATATATGCACGACGGAAATCCACTACCAAGCTTTGAAGGTGAACCAAAATTAGTAAAAATAAACGGGGATATAGATGAATTCACTAATATGGTTTGGACTAATTTAAATGAAGATAATAAAGTTTCATTATTTGTTAGATTCATAGATATAGAAACTGGAGAATACGAAACAAGAATAGTAAATAAAAACAAATAGTATTTAGTAGTTATATGGAATTACGAAATAAAAATATAAATTTTAATACAAGAATAGGAATATATAAATAAAAGTGCATAGATGCAAAAAAGGAGTATTTATAATGAACGAAATTCAATTAAAATATGGATGTAACCCAAATCAAAAACCATCAAGAATATTTATGGAAGATGGTTCAGACTTACCAGTAAAAGTTTTAAATGGTAGACCAGGATATATAAATTTCTTAGATGCTTTCAATGGATGGCAATTAGTAAAAGAATTAAAAGTTGCAACAGGACTTCCAGCTGCAACATCATTCAAACATGTTTCACCAGCAGGAGCAGCAGTCGGAAAGGAATTAGATGATACATTAGCTAAAATTTATTGGGTTGATGATTTAGGAAAATTATCACCACTAGCAAGTGCATATGCTAGAGCTAGAGGGGCAGATAGAATGTCATCATTCGGTGATTTTATTGCATTATCAGACGTGTGTGATGTAGACACTGCTAATTTAATAAAAAGAGAAGTTTCTGATGGTGTTATAGCTCCAGGATTTACTGATGAAGCTTTTGAAATATTAAAAACTAAGAAAAAAGGAAACTACAATATAATTCAAATAGATCCTGATTATGTTCCTGCAGAATTAGAAAGAAAACAAGTTTACGGAATAACTTTTGAACAAGGAAGAAACGAATTAGATGTAAATGGTGACTTATTATCAAATATAGTTACTAAAAATAAAGAAATACCAGAGGATGCATTAATAGATATGAAAATTGCACTTATAACATTAAAATATACTCAATCAAATTCAGTATGCTATGTTAAAGATGGGCAAGCAATAGGTATAGGGGCAGGACAACAATCAAGAATTCACTGTACTCGTCTTGCTGGACAAAAGGCTGATAATTGGTATCTTCGTCAGTCACCACAAGTTATGGGATTACAATTTAAAGATGAAATCGGTCGTGCAGAAAGAGATAATGCAATAGACGTTTATATAGGTGATGAATATATGGATGTTCTTGCAGAAGGTGAATGGCAAAAAATATTTAAAGTTAAACCAGAAGTTTTCACAATAGAAGCTAAAAGAGCTTGGTTAGATAAAATGACAGATGTGATACTTGGTTCAGATGCATTCTTCCCATTCCCTGATAATATAGAAAGAGCACACAAAAGTGGGGTTAAATATATAGCTCAACCAGGTGGTTCTGTAAGAGATGAAGCTGTAATTGAATGTTGTGATAAATATGATATAGCTATGGCATTCACAGGAATAAGATTATTCCATCATTAATCATCATTAATAAATACAATAAAAGTTCATATATAAAATAAAACTCCCAATACATCTTGGGAGTTTTTATGATTTATTTATAAAAACGTTTGCAAAAACTTCTCAATTCATTTAAAAATATTTCGCTACATTCAGATATATCTTCATTATTTAATATATAAGAAAAATATCTTTCATAAGAATCATCAAGTGGAAGAATGCAAATCTCATCATTTTTATAAGCAGGCTCTGCAACAAATTTAGAAATTATACTAATACCTAAATTATTTTTAACAGCCTCCTTGATTGCATAATTACTTCCTAACATCATTATATCTTCAGGATTTATATTATTTTCTTTTAAAAATAGCTCAATAAATTTTCGTGTACTACAACTACTTTCACGAGTTATCCATCTTTTAAATTTAAATTCATTAATATATGAAGAGATATCTTTAATAGTATTTGCATATGGGATAATAAGAACCATTTTATCTCTTAAAAACCTAGTTTGTTTAAAAACTCTACAAGATGGAATTTCTTCTATTAATCCTATATCGAATTCATTACCATGTAATCTGTCACAAATATTTTGATTATGATCAGAAAAAATCTCAACATTTATATTTGGGTACTTCTTTAAAAAATACGATAAAAATTTTGGTAAAACGTATTCCTCTAGCGTAAAATTAACTCCGAGTTTTATATTACCTTGAATAGAATCATTGTTTTGTATTAATTCTATTGATGTATCATCTATTATATTAAAAATTTGTTTAGCTCGTTTATATAATAAGCTTCCACTCTCTGTTATAGCTATTTCATTCTTTTCAGAAATACGAGCTATATTTGAGCTAAAGTATTGTTCTAGATATTTTATATGTTCGTAAATAGTTGCTTTAGATATATTTAAGTTTTCCATGACTTTATCTATATTGTTTACTTCAACTATAGACATAAAAGTTTTTAGCTCGGGTAGCATAACATCCCTCCTTAATGATATTTTATTTAATCAGATTCAATAATTCTTGTTGTTTATATTCTAACACTTTTCTGCACTTTGTACACATTGAATAATTTATAAAAATATAAAAAAATGCGTATAGATGTATAAATAGAATCTATTTATTTACTTTTGTTAATATATTAAAAATCCTATTTGCATATTATAAAAAATTAACAACTTTAAGAAATATAATGATTTATAAAAAATGGATAAAAATGTATAACTCGTTGACGGATATATCAGACGACGATATATTAGGAGGCGATAGGTATGGTAAAAGAAGCACCACTGACAGAAGCGGTTTATTATATATTATTAGCATTAAGAACTCCAAATCACGGTTATAGAATAATACAAGATGTATTAGAAATGACAGATGGAAGAGTGAATTTGGGTCTAGGAACTTTATACGGTGCGATAAATTCCTTATTAGAAAAAGGATGGATAAAGTTATATAGCGAAGAAAAAGAATCAAGAAAGAAAAAATCTTACATTATAACGTCTTTAGGGGTAGAGGCGTTTAAGAGAGAAGTTGAAAGGTTAAATGAATTAATAAAAAATGGTGAAAAGATGGGGGTATGATAATTATGATTAAGTATCGTTATTATATAGATAACCAAAAAGAACAAGACTGTTTTCTATGTCATATGGAGCAAGTTTTGGGATGTTGATAGGTATGGTTGTAGGTATGTGTATAAATTCTCAAAAGTTATCCACAGTGGATAACTTTTGAGAATTTATATTTAGTAGGATAGATTTATTGAAAAAATATTTTTGTATTGGTACTATGTTAATAGTGATTAAAAAGTCCGATGCAAAAATATTTTTTTGTATTAATTTTAAATCTAGAAGGGAGTGTGGAAAAAATTAATATTAATGAGATAGCAAAGTTAGCGGGGGTTTCACGAGCAACAGTATCCAGATATTTAAATAACGGATATGTTAGCGAAGAAAAAAGAAATATAATTGCAAAGGTAATAGAGGATACAGGGTACATACCATCAGCTCAAGCTAGAATACTAAGAACAAAAAAGAGTAAGTTAATAGGTGTTATTATACCAAAGCTAGATTCACAATCTATAAGTAGAGAAATTTTAGGTATAAATGAAGCTTTATCAAAGGAAGGATATCAAATTATCCTTGCTGATACATTTAACAATGAACATAAAGAATTAGAATATCTTAAGGTTTTACAAAATAATCAGGTAGATGGAATTATATTAATAGCAACAGTATTTACTAAACAGCATAAAAAACTATTACAAGAGTTAAGTATTCCAGTAGTAATAGTAGGACAATATTTAAAAGGTTATTCATGTATATATAATGATGACTATAATGCAGCAAAAGATATAACTAAAGAATTAATAAAGGATAATAGAAAAAATCCTGGATATATAGGTGTAAACTTAGATGATGAATCAGCTGGTAGCGGAAGATATAATGGGTATATAGATGCGATAAAAGAGTATGGGATAGATATCAATAAAAATAATATGAAAATAGCAAAGTTTAATATGAAGGATGGTTACTTAAAAACAAAGGAACTTTTCTTAGAAAATCCAAATATAGACGCACTATTTTGTGCAACAGATAATATCGCTGTTGGAGCTATGCAATACTTAAAAGAATGTGGAAAGAAAATACCAGAAGATATTTCAATAGTTGGTTTTGGTCATACAAATATATCAAAGGTTGTAGAACCTAAATTAACAACAGTACATTTTCATTATAAAACTTCTGGAATAGAAGCTGCTAATATAATTATGAATATGATTGAAAATGGAGACAAAATTATTAGAGATATAAAAATGGGATATGAAATAATAGTTCAGGAATCAACAAATTAAAAATAAGCACTTAATCTGATAATGAGATTGGGTGCTTTTTTAATTTACAACTTATTACCTAGAGCAAGCGATGAAGCCATTGGCGCTATGAATGAAGTGAATTTATATATATAATTAGTGATAATACCTAGATAAAGGGGATATCAAAATAAAATATGGAATTGATTTCAGATTTTAATAAATTTATAAGTTAGTCATAAGAAGTTATATGATTAAAAAATGTGGAAAAAAATTAAAAAAACCTTTACATAAATATAAGTAGCGTGCTACAATGAACTTGAGAAATGTGAGAACGATATCATATATTACAAAAGGGGGATAAAAATATGGAAGAAAATAAACAAGAAAAATATTTACGCATTTCGAAAGAAATAGTGAATTACGTAGGTGGAGAGGATAATATTCAAGGCGTTGCACATTGTGCGACAAGATTACGTATAGTGCTAACTGATAATAATTTAGCCGACATTGAAAAATTAGAAAATATTGATTCAGTAAAAGGCGTGTTTATCGCTGGGAACCAATTGCAATTAATATTTGGAGCAGGTTTAGTAAATGAAGTTTATGAAGTATTCAGTCGTTATACACATACAGAAAATATGTCGCTTGGAGATATTAAAGCTCAAAGTGCTCAAAAACAAAATCCAATACAAACAGTAATCAAGTCTTTATCAGATGTTTTTATCGGTATTATGCCTGGGATATTAGCTGCAGCATTACTTATGGGGATTACTGGTGTTTTAGGCAAATGGGATGTTGTTGTAAATAATGAAACATTATATGCAATTAATAAATTAGCAAGTATAGCTGCTAATGGAATATTTAGTATTTTACCAATGGCTGTTTGCTATAGTGCTACTAAGAGATATGGTGGAAAACCAATCTTAGGTATGATTGTTGGAGCGATAATGCTTGATTCTTCTTTAGCAAATGCATATTCAGTTGGATCAGGAAGTGTTGTTCCAGAAGTTATTAGGATTTTTGGCTTCCCAATTGAATTAGTAGGATTTCAAGGTGGAATTATAATCGCATTAATGATGGGATTTGTAGTTGCTAAATTAGATATTTTCTTTGATAAAAAAGTACCTGATTTTATTAAACTATTATTATCACCATTATGTACAGTATTTATTTCTACAGTATTATTATTCACAGTTGTTGGACCATTAGGTAGAGAGTTAGGTAATTTAATAACAGGAAGTTTAATTTGGATGACTGAAAATCTAGGTGCGTTAGGTTATATGATTTTTGCAGGTTTACAACAAATAGTAGTTATTACAGGTTTACATCATATTATAGGAGCTGTTGAAGCTCAGTTAATTGCTGATACAGGGAGAAACTTCTTAAATCCTTTAATGTCAGTTGCATTGATGGGGCAAGGTGGAGCTGTTTTAGGATATTTAATATTAAACTGGAATGATGTAAAAGCTAGAGAATTATGTATTCCTTCATTTGCATCAACTTTATTCGGAATAAGTGAACCAGCTATATTTGGTGTTAACTTACGTCATAAGTTCCCGCTAGTTGCTGGATGCTTAGGAGGAGCTATTGCAGGTGCCTATGTTTATTTTGCTGATTTAGCAGCATTAGGGTTTGGGACAAGTGCATTACCTGGTATAGCTATTACAGACCCTACTAATAATGGATATATAAATTATATAATAGCTCATATAATTGCTTTATTTACAGGTCTTGTGTTCTGTGTGATATTTGGTAAAGTTAAAGACAAAAAAACTACTAAAGTAGAAGATAGTGAATATGATGTTTCAGAAAAAGTAGGAAATATTGAAGTTACTTCTCCTGTAAAAGGAAGAGTTAAAAATATAGGTGAATCATCTGATGCTACATTTGCATCAAAATGTATGGGTGATGGAATTGCTGTAGATGTAATTGATGGGGAGATTGTCGCACCTTGTGATGGAAAGATAACTATTGTATTCCCAAGCAAGCATGCTATAGGAATGAAGCTGAAAGATGGTTCTAGTATACTTATTCACTGTGGTATTGATACTGTTAATATGGATGGTGATGGATTTGAAACATTTGTTGATGTTGACCAAGAGGTTAAAAAAGGAGATTTATTATTAAAATTTGATATAGATTTAGTAAAAGAAAAAGGATATTCTACGGAAACAATGATGTCATTTGAATTAGCTGACAAACGTACTTTACAAATGCAATACACTGGTCAAACTCAAGGAAAAGATGTTGTTGCAGTAGTTAAATAGGAGGTGGGAATCTCTAATGATGACAAAAGAAGATTACTTAAATGAATATAAGACTCATAAAAGTATGCGAGATAATGTTAAAAGGGATAATTATCGATTACAATATCATTTGATGCCTCCAACAGGCTTTTTAAATGATCCAAATGGGTTATTTCAAAAAGACGGTGTCTACCATATTTATTTTCAATATACACCTTTTACAGCTGGATGGGGAACAAAGCTTTGGGGACATTATACAAGCAAAGATATGATTAATTTTAATCAAGAAGAACCATTTTTATATCCAGATATTTCTCTTGATAGGGATGGTGTTTATAGCGGTTCTGCCTTTGTAGAAGATGAAACAATTCACTATTTTTATACTGGAAATGTGAAGTTGACTGATAGAGAAGATTATGATTATATTAATTCTGGTCGTGAACAAAATACAATTCATATGACAAGTAAGGATGGATATAAGATTAGTGAAAAGGAATTAATTCTTTCTAATGATGACTATCCAATAGATATGTCCAAGCATGTTAGAGATCCAAAGATATTTAAAAAGAATAACTATTATTATATGGTTTTAGGTGGTAGAACATCAGATAATCAAGGATGTGTGTTATTATATAAGAGTAAAGACTTAATTAATTTTGAGTATTATAATCGTATAGAAGTTGATGATTTCGGATATATGTGGGAATGTCCAGATTTATTTGAATTAGATGGAGAATTATTTTTAGTAGTATGCCCACAAGGAATATCTCAACGAGGTTATGATTATGCTAATGTTTATCAAACTGGATACTTTAAAGTTGATTATGATTTTGACAATAATACTTACAAAATAAGTGAATTTAAAGAGTTAGATAGAGGATTTGATATTTATGCTCCACAAAGTTTTTTAGATGAGAAAAATAGACGTATACAATACGCATGGATGGGAATACCTGATGCAGAATATAACAATCAACCAACTGTTGATTATTGTTGGCAACATGCTTTGACTATGCCTAGAGTTTTATCTTATAAAAACAATCAGATTTATCAACAACCACTAGATGAAATGAAAAATTTAAGATTAGAAAAAATAGTATCCAACTGTAAAAATATTAAACAAAAGGATACAGTTGTTTATGAAATGCAAGTTGATTTTGATAAGTCTCAAGATTTTGTTTTACAAATAAGAGACGACGTTCAATTATCATATTTAAATCATGTTCTTTCATTAAGTCTGAAGCAAAGTGGATATGGACGCTCAATTAGAGCAGTTGAATTAAATGAAGTTAATAGCTTGACTATATATAGTGATACATCAAGTTTAGAAATATTTATTAATGATGGACAAGAAGTATTTACAACTCGTCTTTATGGAAAATTATCTAATCAAAATATAGAATTCTTAACAGAAAATAAAGGTGAAGTATTCTTCTATCCGTTAAAAGGATATACAATTATTAAAAATGATTAATCAAAAGAGATTGTCACATAATAATATTGTGTCAATCTCTTTTAGCTTTTGATATACAAATTGATAGAAGAGGTGGAAATTTAATGAAAAAATTAATTTCAATAGGAGAGGCATTAATTGATTTTATACCTACAGAGTCAGGTAAAAAAATCAAACAAGTAGATGGTTTTAAACCAGCAGTAGGTGGAGCACCAGCTAATGTATGTGCTGCTTTTACAAAATTAGGCGGAGAGTCAAAAATGATAACACAATTAGGTGAAGATCCTTTTGGAGATAAAATAATAGATGAATTTAGAAAATATAATATAGGTTGTGAATATGTATCAAGAACATCAGAAGCTAATACGAGTTTAGCTTTTGTAGCTTTAGATGAAAATAAAAACAGAGAATTTTCTTTTTATAGAAAACCTGGTGCAGATATGCTACTTGAAGCAGATACTATAAAACAAGAATGGTTTGAAAATATATTTGCACTTCATTTTTGCTCTATTTCAATAGGCGATTTCCCTATGAAACAAGCACATGATAGAGCTATTGAATATACATTAAATAACAATGGAATAGTAAGTTTTGATTTAAATGTAAGACTTCCATTATGGAAAGCCCCAGAAAGATTAAGAGAAGCTATATTAGAAATGATACCAAAAGCACATATTTTAAAAATTTCTGATGAAGAATTAGAATTTGTGACTGGAGGAACAAATATAGAGCATGAATTAGATAAATTATTTGTAGGTAATGTCAAATTAATCATATTTACAAAAGGTAAAGATGGAGCAGAGGCATACACAAAATTTGCAAAAGCATCAATACCTGGAATAAAAACACAAGTAGAAGATACTACTGGAGCAGGAGACGGATTTATAGGCTCGTTTTTATATCAATTAGATAAAAATAGTGTAGATGTAGATAAATTAAAGTTATTAAACAAAGAGGATTTAGAAAGATATTTAGATTTTTCAAATAGATACTGTGCTATAAGTGTAACAAAAAAAGGGGCTATGGATTCTTATCCTACATTAGATGAATTTTTAGAAATTATATAAAAAATATATACAGGTTAAAAAGGTATGTAACTTAAATTTTAATAATATCAAATTATATGAAATTCCATATGAACTAATGTTTATATGGAATTTTTATATAGATATAAGAATAGTAATACATCAAAAGTTGGATATACTATAAATATTAAAAAATTAGGAATTAATAGTTAATAAACGTTATATAAACTAATACAAAAATATTAGGAGTATACAATATGAAAATTAGACTAGGCTATGTTGCAATATCAAATGCATTAGGAAAAAAAGTAACAAGCTCCAGCAATGTTACTTATAAAACATATAGTAAAATAACATCAGAAGAAAAGAAAATAGAAAAATTAAAATCTATAACACATTCAAATTTTGAGGGTCTGGAAAAAATCCTTAGATACAATATAGAAAATGATATACATTTTTATAGACTTACATCAGCACTAATACCATTAACTACACATCCAGATGTTCCAAACTGGGGATATAGAAAACTATTTAAAAAGGACTTTGAATATATAGGCAAATTGATAAAGAAAAATAATATGAGGGTAGATACACATCCAGATCAATTTAATGTAATTAATAGTGCAAATGATGAAGTTGTAAAAAACACTATAAAGAACTTATCAAGACAGGTAGAGTGGTTTGAAGATATGGATTATCCAATAGGAAAAATGGTTATTCATGTAGGTGGTGCAACAGGGGGGAAAGAATCAGCACTTAGTCGTTTTGTTGATAATTTTAAAACATTTCCACATGATATACAAACTAGGCTTATTATTGAAAATGATGATAAGATATATACAGCACATGAAACACTT
This sequence comes from Intestinibacter bartlettii, assembly GCA_025148965.1. Classification (GTDB taxonomy): domain Bacteria; phylum Bacillota; class Clostridia; order Peptostreptococcales; family Peptostreptococcaceae; genus Intestinibacter; species Intestinibacter bartlettii. The sequence goes on from CP102273.1 coordinate 323,701, forward strand.
ACTTTATGTAAACAATTAGATATACCTATGGTATTAGATGTCCATCATCACAATTGTAATAATGAAGGTGAAAATATATATGATATGCTAGGAGAGATTTTTGGTACATGGAATAAACAACAACTTCCGCCAAAAATCCATTTTTCTTCGCCGAGGGATGGAGAGCTAGATAGAAAACATGCAGACTATATAGATGCATCTTCATTTATAGATTTTATAGAAAATAGCAGAATAGTTAATACAGATTTTGATGTGATGTTAGAATGTAAAGAAAAAGACATTGCTCTTTTTAAACTTGTAGATGATATAAAGAAGCTTAGACCAGAATATACTTGGATAGATAAGACTACTTTAGAAATTTAATATTTAATATAAAGTATTTAATATAATTAAAAGGCAAAGTAACGTAATAAAATACATTTACTTTGCCTTTTTTATTAAACTATATTAAACATTAAACAAATTGGATATTGCAATGTTGAAGTCTTCTTATAAACGAGTATCCCAAGCTCCACAGAATGCATCTACAGAACTTACACCTTTAAACTCAGATTTACCCATTATTTTTTCTATAACTAAATCTAATGTTGCATCATTATCAGAGTATGCATTTATATAAGTTGGTACCATAGGTACATCTATTAAGTTGAATGGATTGAATACAGATACACAAACTGTTGGTAATTCTGTTACATACCATGGGATATCTGGACCCATAGGCATTGCCCAAGTTATACGTCTAACGTTGCTTTGAGAGAATCCAGCAACATGAACGAATAACATTACTGCATCAAATTGATCCACGAATTCTTTTATTGGAGTAGCAGCTAATAATTGTTTACCATTTAATCCAGCAGCTGGGTCAAATAAAGTAACTTCAAATCCTTGAGCTTCTAATTTAGCCTTTACTCTTTGGTTTAATCTATCAGCTTCTACTTTGTTTGGAGCAAAACCAGCTTGCTCTACAGTATAAAGCATTATTCGCTTATGAGTTTGTGGAGTTAATGGTAATTGATTTTTAGTATTTTTAACTAAAGTTATAGCTTGGTCAGCTATGTCTTTAGCAACTTGTTTATGTTCTTCACAACCGATAATAGAAAGATTTTCTTCAGCAGGAACTAAAGTACCTTCAGTTTTTTTAGTATGTAATTTTAACATTGCTTTGAATGCTAATACACGAGTAACAGCTTCATTTAGTCTTTCTTCAGTTAATACACCATTAGCTAAACCTTCTTTTATAGCTTCAACGTCTTCATCTTTATCTCTGTAGTAAAGTATCATATCGCATCCAGCAGCTATAGTATAAGGCATTATTTCAGATCTTCTCATAGCAGATGTTAAACCAACCATATGAGTTGCATCAGTTATAACTAATCCGTTAAATCCTAATTCATCTCTTAATAAATCTTGTAATAATTCTGGAGCTATAGTAGCAGGCATTATTTCATTATCTTTTATTCCTGGTCTTAATTTTCTAGACATTTCAGGAAGTCTTATATGCCCTATCATTACTGATTCAACACCAGCATCTATCATACCTCTGTAAACTTTACCGAAGTTTTCTTCCCATTCTTCAACAGACATATCGTTGTTAGTAGTTACTATATGTTGATCTCTTTCATCAAGTCCATCACCAGGGAAGTGTTTCATACAGCTAGCTAAACCAGCATCTTTAGCACCTCTTAGGTATTCTTTAGACATATCTAAAACTTGTTGAGCTTCACTTGAGAAACATCTACTTGAAACAACACAGTTTCTCCAGTTTTTGTTTATATCAACTATTGGAGCAAAAGTCCAGTTACAACCTATAGCTGCAGCTTCTTTACAGCCATAGTATCCTAATTTATATGCATTTTCTTTATCTTGAGTAGCACCTATTGTTACATGGTATCCGAAGTGAGTACCTCCACCAACACCACCATCTCCACCAGCTTCTATATTAGCAGCTATTAGAGCAGGTATTTTGCTGTTTTCTTGAATAACTCTATTTTGTTTATGTAAGTCAGCTGGAGACATATTGTTATATCTGAATCCACCCATACCATATTTTTGTATTCTTTCAACAACTTCTTCTTCTGTATTATTCCATAACATATCAACAAAAATTTGTCCTATTTTTTCGTCTAATGTTAAGTTTGCTAAAGTATTTTCTACCCATTTGATATCTTCATCAGATAAATAAAATGGTTTTGCTTTTAAATTAATTCCCATATTTATATCCCTTTCATTGTCTAATCATTGTATGTTAATTTTTAAAGGAATACCTATTCCCCTCTATAATTATATCAATCTAAAAAAATATATTATAGGATATTTATGAATAGTTTTAGCACAAATATTACTTGTTTCTTAAAAGTTGATTCATATATAATTGTTATATTAATTTAAGATAAATTTGACTATTTAAGGGATTGTTTTAAGGGGAGAAAAATATATGCTTTATGACAGAATAAGTTTAATATCAGAAATGTTAGATGCAACGCTAAATTTAAGATGTTTTTATATAAAAGGGCTTGATAAGGAACTATCTTTTTTAAAAGAATCAGTATTACCTATATTTATGAATAACACAAAAGAGATAGATAAGTTTAGAAACATGTTAATTCATATGGTAGAAGAACATGTATATATTGTAGATAACTTTAATTTTGGTAACTATATAATTATATGCTTAGATAAATTAAATGAGAGTTATTTGTTTATAGGACCTTATCTATCAGAACATAGATATGAAGATTTATTAAGGGATATCGATGAAATTGGATTATCTCATAATAATATAGCATCAATACATAGGTATTATAATTCTTTACCGTTTATAAGCAAAAGTAAGGTGACATCTATAATATCAGTAATAAAAAATAATATTTATGATAAGAACGTTGATCTTAAGTTTATATATAAAAGAAAGTTAAAAAAGCAAGATTTTAAAGATGTTAATAGTCATAGAATTACAACTATTATGTTGGATTATAGGTTTATTGAAGAGAGTATTCGTTGGGATAAAAAACTTATACATTGTGTAAGCTCAGGTAGTAAAGTTAATTCTGTAAAAATCTTAGATAAAATTTTCGATTTATATTTTATAGATGAAGAATCTTATAACATTAGAAAATATCAAAATAAACTTATCTATTATAATACACTATTGCTAGACCTTTTAATCGAAAAGGATTTTGGAAACTTATATGCAACTGGCTTATTCCAAAGATACATGGATAAGATAGAAGGTGCTAGATTTATTAGAGATATTAAGAATATTTTTTATGACATGATAATGGATTATTGTTTTGCTATTAGCGAATTTAGTGTAAAACATTATTCTGTACTAGTTGGTAAAGCTATAAACTATATAAATTCAAATTTAGAAAATAACTTATCTGTAAGTGAAATAGCTAATCAACTATATGTATCACCAACATATTTATCTAGAGCATTTAAGAAAGAAACAGGTTTTTTGATAATAGAGTACATAAATAAATTAAAAATAAAGCATGCTACATTTCTACTTAGAGACACAGCTTTACCTATACAAGATATAGGAAGAATTATAGGAATAAATGACGTAAATTATTTTTCAAGATTATTTAAAAGATATATGAGCCAAACACCAACACAATATAGGAAGATTTTTAATTGAGTTTTATATTATATGGTAGCAAATTCTTATATTAAGTCTTATGGATTATTTAAAATTCATAGGGCTTATTTATTTTTAGGAATATATAAACCGTTACAAAAATATAAATGTACGGGGTGATAATAATGAGAAAATGGAAGTACATAATAATTTCTATAGCTATTATAGTAACGAGTTTATTAATAGTTAAAGTAAAAAATGCATCAGCAGATGTTATGGAGTATATGCCTGTGTCTAATAAAATAGTAGTGTTGGATGCTGGACATGGTGGGATTGATCCAGGGGCTATGAATAAAGATAAAACTATTTTAGAGAAAGACATAAATCTAGAAATCACAAAGAAGCTGAGGGATTTAATTGAAGCTAGTGGTGGTACAGTTATTATGACGAGAGATAAAGATGTTAGTCTATATGAAGAGGATGGAAATAAGACAACCAGACAGAAATATAACGAAAACTTGAGAAACAGAAAGAAAATAATAGACGAATCAGATGCAGATATATTTGTATCTATACATTTAAATGCATTCGAACAATCTAAATATTATGGTGCACAAACTTTTTATCCAAAGGGTAACGATGATGGAAAAGAATTAGCACAATTTGTTCAAGATGAATTGAAACGAGTTGTAGATGAAGATAATGATAGAAAAATTAAACCTAGAGATGATATATATCTATTAAAGAATGCAAAGATGCCGTCAATTTTAATAGAATGTGGTTTCCTATCTAATGAAAAGGAAAGCCAATTATTAGCTGATTCAAAATATCAAGATAAAATAGCATGGGCTATATATGTGGGGATTCAAAAGTACTTAACTGGCATTGCAGAGAATAATTAAATATACATATAAAAAATAAGAGACACTACTCTTAATAGAAAGTGTTTCTTATTTTTGTTTATTTTAGAAATAAAAAATCATTTTGAAAATATATTTAGATTTTTAGTGGTATTTGAATAAAAAATAAATTAATAAGCAAAATATTACTTAGAATTTATATAAAAACAAATGAAAATAATTATGAAATTATATTAAAAATGTAAAAATACAATATAATATATGAAAAAATAATTTATTCATATATTATTTGAGGTGTGATTATTAAATGAGGTAAAAATTATTTTGTTCGTACATTACAGAATAAATATATAGTTTAAGATAATATAGTTGGTTTAAATAAAAAAAGAAAATAAAATTTTAAAAAAAGTATTGACGGTTAGAAAAATAGGTGATAAAGTATTACTTGTCTTTGAGAAACAAGACAAAACGCAAGAAGCTGAAAAGCAAAAGCGAGAAAACTTCTAAAAAAAGTTGTTGACAAAGAAAAATAGCTTTGATACAATAAAGAAGTTGATTAAGAACTTTGAAAATTAAACAGTAGGTTAATTATAAAACTTTAATTCACACGAATTAAAACCAACAACAAACCAAGCCAGATATTCAGATAATGATTAGTCTGAGCAGGAACTTCATTAAGAAGTAAACTTTATTTTGAGAGTTTGATCCTGGCTCAGGATGAACGCTGGCGGCGTGCCTAACACATGCAAGTCGAGCGATCTTCTTCGGAAGAGAGCGGCGGACGGGTGAGTAACGCGTGGGTAACCTGCCCTGTACACACGGATAACATACCGAAAGGTATGCTAATACGGGATAACATAAGAAATTCGCATGTTTTTCTTATCAAAGCTCCGGCGGTACAGGATGGACCCGCGTCTGATTAGCTAGTTGGTGAGGTAACGGCTCACCAAGGCGACGATCAGTAGCCGACCTGAGAGGGTGATCGGCCACATTGGAACTGAGACACGGTCCAAACTCCTACGGGAGGCAGCAGTGGGGAATATTGCACAATGGGCGAAAGCCTGATGCAGCAACGCCGCGTGAGCGATGAAGGCCTTCGGGTCGTAAAGCTCTGTCCTCAAGGAAGATAATGACGGTACTTGAGGAGGAAGCCCCGGCTAACTACGTGCCAGCAGCCGCGGTAATACGTAGGGGGCTAGCGTTATCCGGATTTACTGGGCGTAAAGGGTGCGTAGGCGGTCTTTTAAGTCAGGAGTGAAAGGCTACGGCTCAACCGTAGTAAGCTCTTGAAACTGGAGGACTTGAGTGCAGGAGAGGAGAGTGGAATTCCTAGTGTAGCGGTGAAATGCGTAGATATTAGGAGGAACACCAGTAGCGAAGGCGGCTCTCTGGACTGTAACTGACGCTGAGGCACGAAAGCGTGGGGAGCAAACAGGATTAGATACCCTGGTAGTCCACGCCGTAAACGATGAGTACTAGCTGTCGGAGGTTACCCCCTTCGGTGGCGCAGCTAACGCATTAAGTACTCCGCCTGGGGAGTACGCTCGCAAGAGTGAAACTCAAAGGAATTGACGGGGACCCGCACAAGTAGCGGAGCATGTGGTTTAATTCGAAGCAACGCGAAGAACCTTACCTAAGCTTGACATCCTTTTGACCGATGCCTAATCGCATCTTTCCCTTCGGGGACAGAAGTGACAGGTGGTGCATGGTTGTCGTCAGCTCGTGTCGTGAGATGTTGGGTTAAGTCCCGCAACGAGCGCAACCCTTGCCTTTAGTTGCCATCATTAAGTTGGGCACTCTAGAGGGACTGCCAGGGATAACCTGGAGGAAGGTGGGGATGACGTCAAATCATCATGCCCCTTATGCTTAGGGCTACACACGTGCTACAATGGGTGGTACAGAGGGCAGCGAAGTCGTGAGGCCAAGCTAATCCCTTAAAGCCATTCTCAGTTCGGATTGTAGGCTGAAACTCGCCTACATGAAGCTGGAGTTACTAGTAATCGCAGATCAGAATGCTGCGGTGAATGCGTTCCCGGGTCTTGTACACACCGCCCGTCACACCATGGGAGTTGGGGGCGCCCGAAGCCGGCTAGCTAACCTTTTGGAAGCGGTCGTCGAAGGTGAAACCAATAACTGGGGTGAAGTCGTAACAAGGTAGCCGTATCGGAAGGTGCGGCTGGATCACCTCCTTTCTAAGGAGAATTGCCTACTGTTTAATTTTGAGAGTTCTTAAAAAACTTTCAATTAAATATTGACAAAGTTCGACAAAGAAGATATAATATAATTCGTTGTTGAAAAGTAGTCAACGAATGTGGGGGTGTAGCTCAGCTGGGAGAGCACTTGCCTTGCACGCAAGGGGTCAGGAGTTCGATCCTCCTCATCTCCACCATTTAGTACTTTGAAAACTGAATAACATTTAGTGATATGACATTATATATGAACAGAAAAGTTTCAAAAATCATGACAGATAAGTCGTAAAAATCAAAATGGTATTTATCTCAATACCGAACTCTAATAACTGGTCAAGTTATTAAGGGTGCAGGGCGAATGCCTTGGCACTAGGAGCCGATGAAGGACGTGATAAGCTGCGATAAGCTTCGGGGAGTTGCACGTAAACTTTGATCCGAAGATTTCCGAATGAGGAAACTCACTTAGAGTAATGTCTAAGTATCGTATGATGAATACATAGTCATGCGAGGGGAACCCGGAGAACTGAAACATCTAAGTACCCGGAGGAAGAGAAAGAAATTCGATTCCGTAAGTAGCGGCGAGCGAACGCGGAACAGGCCAAACCAGTGAAGTTTTCTTCGCTGGGGTTGCGGACATATCATAACGAAGAGGTATCGTAGAAGAAGAGAGTTGGAAAGCTCCGCCACAGATGGTAACAGCCCAGTATTTTAAACGAGAAGACTTTAGATATGATCCAGAGTACCACGGGACACGTGAAACCCTGTGGGAAGCAGGAGGGACCATCCTCCAAGCCTAAATACTACCTAGTGACCGATAGCGTATAGTACCGTGAGGGAAAGGTGAAAAGAACCCCGGGAGGGGAGTGAAAGAGAACCTGAAACCCTGCACTTACAAGCTGTAGGAGCACATTATTTGTGTGACTGCGTACTTTTTGTAGAACGGGCCAACGAGTTACGTTGTGTAGCAAGGTTAAGCACTTAAGGTGTGGAGCCGTAGCGAAAGCGAGTCTTAAATGGGCGTCCAGTTACCCGACGTAGACCCGAAACCAGGCGACCTATCCATGAGCAGGTTGAAGCGAAAGTAAAATTTCGTGGAGGACCGAACCCACGTACGTTGAAAAGTGCGGGGATGACTTGTGGATAGCGGTGAAATTCCAATCGAGCCTGGAGATAGCTGGTTCTCCCCGAAATAGCTTTAGGGCTAGCCTCAAGCTTAGAGAAACGGAGGTAGAGCACTGAATGTCCTAGGGGGTATTGCACTTACCGAAGACTATCAAACTCCGAATGCCGTATTCTTTTGCTTGGGAGTCAGACTATGGGTGATAAGATTCATAGTCAAGAGGGCAACAGCCCAGATCGTCAGCTAAGGTCCCTAAATGTAAGTTAAGTGGTAAAGGATGTGGAATTGCACAGACAACCAGGATGTTGGCTTAGAAGCAGCCACTCATTTAAAGAGTGCGTAATAGCTCACTGGTCGAGTGATTCTGCGCCGAAAATTTCCGGGGCTAAAACTTACTACCGAAGCTACGGCATCATTATGATGGGTAGGGGAGCTTTCTATGTGGCTTGAAGCATGACCGTAAGGACATGTGGACTGCATAGAAGTGAGAATGTTGGCATGAGTAGCGAGATGTGGGTGAGAATCCCACAGGCCGTAAACCCAAGGTTTCCAGGGGAAGGTTCGTCCGCCCTGGGTTAGTCAGGACCTAAGCCGAGGCCGAAAGGCGTAGGTGATGGACAACAGGTTGATATTCCTGTACCACCAATAACCGTTTGAGAAATGGGATGACACAGTAGGATAAGCTAACCGCACTGTTGGTTATGTGCGGGCAAGTATTGAGGCAGTTCCGATAGGCAAATCCGTCGGAATAATGCTGGGGTACGATGCGGAGCGAAATTTAGTAGCGAAGTAGCTGATTTCACACTGTCGAGAAAAGTCTCTATCGAGGTTAAAGGTGCCTGTACCGCAAACCGACACAGGTGGGTGAGGAGAGTATCCTAAGGCCAGCGAGAGAACTGTTGTTAAGGAACTCGGCAAAATGACCCCGTAACTTCGGGAGAAGGGGTGCCTTCGAAAGAAGGCCGCAGAGAATAGGCCCAAGCGACTGTTTACCAAAAACATAGGTTTCTGCTAAGTCGCAAGACGATGTATAGGAGCTGACGCCTGCCCGGTGCTGGAAGGTTAAGGGGATCTGTTAGAGCAATCGAAGCAGTGAACTTAAGCCCCAGTAAACGGCGGCCGTAACTATAACGGTCCTAAGGTAGCGAAATTCCTTGTCGGGTAAGTTCCGACCCGCACGAAAGGCGTAACGATTTGGGCACTGTCTCAACAACAGACTCGGTGAAATTGTAATACCGGTGAAGATGCCGGTTACCTGCGACAGGACGGAAAGACCCCATGGAGCTTTACTGTAGCTTGACATTGAGTCTCGGTGCTACATGTACAGGATAGGTGGGAGACTATGAAGCATGGACGTCAGTCTGTGTGGAGTCATCCTTGGGATACCACCCTTGTAGTACTGGGATTCTAACCAGAGGCCATGAATCTGGTCTTGGGACACTGTCAGGTGGACAGTTTGACTGGGGCGGTCGCCTCCCAAAAAGTAACGGAGGCGCTCAAAGGTTCTCTCAGTACGGTCGGAAATCGTACGAAGAGTGTAAAGGCAAAAGAGAGCTTGATTGCAAGACATACAGGTCGAGCAAGGACGAAAGTCGGACTTAGTGATCCGGTGGTTCCGCATGGAAGGGCCATCGCTCAACGGATAAAAGCTACCCTGGGGATAACAGGCTGATCTCCCCCAAGAGTCCACATCGACGGGGAGGTTTGGCACCTCGATGTCGGCTCATCACATCCTGGGGCTGTAGTAGGTCCCAAGGGTTGGGCTGTTCGCCCATTAAAGTGGTACGCGAGCTGGGTTCAGAACGTCGTGAGACAGTTCGGTCCCTATCCGTCGCAGGCGTAGGAAATTTGAGGAGACCTGTCCTTAGTACGAGAGGACCGGGATGGACGTACCGCTGGTGTACCAGTTGTTCTGCCAAGGGCATGGCTGGGTAGCTAAGTACGGAAAGGATAAGCGCTGAAAGCATCTAAGCGCGAAGCCCACTTCAAGATAAGATTTCCCACCGCAAGGTTAAGATCCCAGGAAGACTACCTGGTTGATAGGTCAGAGGTGTAAGTGCAGTAATGTATTTAGCTTACTGATACTAATAGATCGAGGACTTGACCAAATGAATATCATTCATTAAATGTTTTCAGTTTTGAAAGTATTAAATTTTAAAAAGGTATTAATACCTTATATAAGAATATAATGCTTATATGTAAGATTATGTGGTTATTATAGCAAGGAGGATACACCTGTTCCCATTCCGAACACAGAAGTTAAGCTCCTGAGCGCTGATGGTACTTGGTGGGCAACCGCCTGGGAGAGTAAGACGTAGCCACGTAATCTTTTTTTGTTATTTTAAAAGAGGTTATACTAAATAAACTATAGATAAATAACAATATTACTTTAATGCACAACAAAAAATAAGAGACATTGAAAAAATTTTATTGTCACATAAAAAACCATTCCTTATACAATACAGATTAAATATAAAGAATGGTTTTTTATTTTTGTTTTATCTTAAATCAATATACAAATTAAGCTAATATACCTTGCACAAATTTATCTAATCTATCTAAAGCTTCTATAAATGTTTCTTCACTACAAGCAAAAGATATACGAACATATTCATCTATACCAAATGCTATACCTGGCACTATTGCAACTTTGTATTCTTCTAAAAATTTATCACAGAAATCTGAAGATAAACTTTCCTTATATTCGAATTTATCTTTTACTTTTGATATGTCTATGAATACATAGAAAGCACCTTGTGGATATATATAATCTAAGTTTTCAATTTTATCAAGTCTAGCAGTAACTAAATCTCTTCTTTTTCTATAAGCTTCTACCATATTGTCTATATCATCTTTACAATATTTTAAGGCGCCATATCCAATATATTGAGCTGCTAAACAAGGATGAGATACTAAATGACCTTGTATAGCACTGATATTTTTAGCAAGTTCTCTAGGAGTTGCTGAATATCCTAATCTAGTACCTGTTAAAGCTGCTGATTTAGCAAAACCATTTATAGTTATAGTTATATTCCTTATTTCGTCGCTTAATGATGCAACAGAAACAAATTTATTATTGAAACATATTCTTTCATATATTTCATCAGCTAGTATGTATATATTATGTTTTAAACAAACATTACATATATCAAGTAACTCTTCTTTTGTGTAAATAGCTCCTGTAGGGTTACAAGGATTGTTTAATATAAGCATTTTTGTTTTTTCTGTAATATATTTTTCTAAAAGTTCACCTGTTAATTTAAAATCATTTGCTTTATCAGTTTCTATCCCGACTGGAACGGCATTTACTAATTTAGTCATTTCAGAATAACTTACCCAGTAAGGTTTAACTAATAAAACTTCGTCTCCTGGATCTGTAACAGCCATTAATGTATTAGTAAGAGCCATTTTAGCCCCACTAGTAACAACTATTTCATCTGGAGCATAGTGACAATTATTTTCTTCTAAAAGTTTTTTGCTTATTTCTTCTCTTAATATAGTTAATCCAGGAACTAAATCATATTTAGTGATATTGTCATTTAATGATTTTATACCACATTCTTTAGCCTTTTCTGGAACATTAAAATCTGGTTCCCCAACACTTAGATTTAATACATCTATTCCTTGGGCTTTCATTTCTTTTACTTTTGAACTTATCCCCACTGTACGAGATGGTGTTATAACATCTAGTCTTTTTGATAACATATTATTTATTACCTCCAATTATTGTCAAAATATGTATATTAAATATAATATATTAAATTAGAACAAATTTATATAATAAAAATAAAACTATATGTAAAATATTAAATCATTTTAGAAAAAAATTTAAACCATTACAAATACAGGGATTCAAAAAAAACATATAGCAATTTCAATGCTTACAGGATTTTAGTTAGATTTGACTAAAATATGGAAATTTGCTACTCTTTAAATAAATAGATTTAGGAGACCCCCTTTTTGTTTTAAGGGGAATTTTTTTAATTATACATACTATATGTAGTATAAAATATATATTAAACCACTATATATTGTGGTAGAGGGGGAAGCGCAAATTGATAGAATATATAAAAAAAAGAGACGGGAGAAAAGTTCTTTTTGATAAAAATTGTATAACAAAAGCTATATTTGCAGCAGCAAGTGAAGTAGCAGAAAAAGAGAATACAGAACCAAACTATGAAATAGCAGAAGGGGTAGCTGCTCAAGTAGTTAGTTTGTTAAATAAAAAATTTGTTGATAAAATTCCTACTGTAGAAGACATACAAGATGCTGTTGTAAAAGTACTTATCGAGAATGGTCATGCTAAAACTAGTGAGGCGTTTATACTTTATAGAAACGAAAGAAGTAGAATAAGAAATTCAAAATCAAGATTAATGAAGGCTATAGGAAAGATAACGTTCGAAGATGCTAGTGATGCGAACATAAAAAGAGAAAATGCAAATATAGATGGTAATACTGCTATGGGAACTATGCTTCAATATGGTAGTACAGTATCTAAGGAATTTTGTAAAACTTTCGTTATCAAACCAGAACATGCACAAGCTCACGACTGCGGGGACATACATATACATGACATGGATTTTTTAAATATGGGTACATTAACTTGTTGCCAAATAAACTTAGATAAATTATTCGATGGAGGGTTTTCAACAGGGCATGGATTTTTAAGAGAACCAAATAGCATAATGAGCTATGGTGCTTTAGCAGCAATTGCAATCCAAAGTAATCAAAATGATCAACATGGAGGTCAAAGTATACCATTTTTTGATTATAGTTTAGCAAAAGGAGTATATAAAACTTTTAGAAAATCATATATAGCAAATTTATATAAAGGTTTAAAATTATTAAAGGGTATAGACGATAAAAGAGCAATACAAGATATAGTATATGATACTGAAAAAAGTTCAAATAAAAAGGTAGGATTAGAAAAAGATCTTGACTATTTATATATTGAAAAAGAAAAATTAATAGAAACATTTAATATAGATGAATCATTAGCCGTTTTAATGCAAAGTTTCGCATACGAAGAGGCTTATAAAGAAACAGACAGACAAACATATCAATCTATGGAAGGTTTTATACACAATTTAAATACAATGCATTCAAGAGCTGGAGCACAAGTACCATTCTCTAGTATAAACTTTGGTACAGATACTTCTCTTGAAGGAAGAATGGTAAGTAAAAACTTATTATTATCATTAGAAAAAGGTTTAGGAAATGGAGAAACAGCTATATTCCCTATTTTAATATTTAAAGTTAAAGAAGGCGTGAATCTAAATCCAGAAGATCCTAACTACGACTTATTTAAATTATCATGTAGGGTTTCTGCAAAAAGATTATTCCCTAATTTTAGCTTCTTAGATGCACCTTTTAACTTAAAATCATATAAACCAGGTCAACCAGAGACTGAAACAACATATATGGGGTGTAGAACTAGAGTTATGGGAAATGTATGTGGTGAAGAAGTGGCAAGTGGAAGAGGAAACTTATCATTCACTACAATTAACCTACCTAGATTAGGTATAAAACACGGTATCGTAAATGGCCGTTCAAATGCGAATATAGACGAATTCTTTGAGGATTTAGATGAAAAAATAGATTTAGTAATAGACCAACTTCTAGAAAGAATGCAGATACAAGGAAATAAGAAGGTCAAAAACTTCCCATTCTTAATGGGGCAAGGTATATGGCAAGGTTCAGATAAACTTTCACCAGAAGATACGTTACAAGATGTTATTAAACAAGGAACACTAACAGTAGGATTTATTGGATTAGCGGAATGTTTAATAGCATTAACAGGCCAACATCATGGTGAAAGTGAAGAATCACAAGAATTAGGATTAAAGATAGTTTCACACATGAGAAAAAGAATGGATGAAGCAACAGAAAAATATAAATTAAATTTCTCTTTAATTGCTACACCAGCAGAAGGACTTTCAGGTCGTTTTACAGAAATAGATAAGAAAATATATGGAGAAATAAAAGGAATAACAGATAAAGAATATTATACTAATTCGTTCCATGTGCCTGTATACTATAATATATCAGCTTTTAATAAAATAAAAATAGAGGCACCATATCATGAATTAACTAACGGCGGTCATATAACTTACGTTGAACTAGATGGAGATACTTCAAACAATTTACAAGCTTTTGAAACAGTAATTAGAAGTATGAAAGAGATGGGAATAGGGTATGGAAGTGTAAATCATCCAGTAGACAGAGACCCAGTATGTGGATTCTCAGGAGTAATACCAGGCACAATATGTCCAGTTTGTGGTCGTAATGAAGAAGAAAGTGATATAAAATTCGAAAGAATAAGAAGAATAACAGGATATTTAGTTGGAACTGTAGATAGATTTAATGACGCGAAAAAGGCAGAAGTAAGAGATAGAGTAAAACATACCGAAATTTAAAGGGGGGATCAAAGTGAAATTAAGAATAGCATCTCCTGTGATATGTGACAGTATAGTTGATGGACCTGGACTTAGAATGGTAATATGGACACAAGGTTGCAAACATAACTGTAAAGGATGTCATAATCCTCAAACTCATAGTTTAACAAAAGGGTATGAAGTCGACACAAAAGAAGTTATATACAAAATGGCGTCTTTAAAACTACAACAAGGGATAACTCTTTCTGGAGGAGAACCATTTTTACAGCCAGCACCATTAGCTGAAATCGCAAAACAGGCAAAAAACATGGATTTAGATGTTTGGAGCTACACAGGATTTAAATTTGAAGAACTAATAGATAGAAGAAATCCATTGTATTTCGAGAACTTGGAATTATTAAAATACGTAGATGTACTTGTAGATGGAAAATTTGAACTTGATAAAAGAGATATAAGTTTACTTTTTAGGGGTTCAGCCAATCAACGAATAATAGATGTGAAAAAGAGCTTGAAGTATAGAACGGCAGTATTAAAATTTGAATATATGCAACAACAAGAACTTTATACAGCGAAATAATATTAGAAATATAAACTTTCCTTGATTATATATTGAGGAAAGTTTTGTGTTTTTTTAGCTTTAAAAGAAATTTAACTCGTCATAAAGTACTGAAGAAAAATATTTTTTTAAGAATATAATACTTAGTTTAATAAATAATAAATAAATATTTACTTAAATAAGTAGGTATAATATATATAATATTTATGATTTTAGTAAAAAATATTATATTATTTTTGTAACAAAATATAAAAAACTTCATAAAAATATATTTGTGACTAATGATTTTTTATAAATTTTGCATATGTTTTTATAAAAATAAATAACATTTTATACATCTTAAAACGTTGAAATATAAAGGTTTATTTTTATATCAGAAAATAAAATGAAAAAAAACTAAAAAAAAATGAAAAAAAGTGTTGACCAATATTAATTAAGATGGTATAGTAATACTTGTCCTTGAGACAAGGGCAAAACAACTTGAAAGAAGTTAAAAAAACTTCGAAAAAAGTTGTTGACAAAGAAAAAAAGCTTTGATAAAATAAAGAAGCTTGATTAAGAACTTTGAAAATTAAACAGTAGGTTAATTAATAAACTTTAATTCACACGAATTAAAACCAACAACAAACCAAGCCAGATATTCAGATAATGATTAGTCTGAGCAGGTAAACAACTTTTATTTGAGAGTTTGATCCTGGCTCAGGATGAACGCTGGCGGCGTGCCTAACACATGCAAGTCGAGCGATTCTCTTCGGAGAAGAGCGGCGGACGGGTGAGTAACGCGTGGGTAACCTGCCCTGTACACACGGATAACATACCGAAAGGTATGCTAATACGGGATAACATAAGAAATTCGCATGTTTTTCTTATCAAAGCTCCGGCGGTACAGGATGGACCCGCGTCTGATTAGCTAGTTGGTGAGGTAACGGCTCACCAAGGCGACGATCAGTAGCCGACCTGAGAGGGTGATCGGCCACATTGGAACTGAGACACGGTCCAAACTCCTACGGGAGGCAGCAGTGGGGAATATTGCACAATGGGCGAAAGCCTGATGCAGCAACGCCGCGTGAGCGATGAAGGCCTTCGGGTCGTAAAGCTCTGTCCTCAAGGAAGATAATGACGGTACTTGAGGAGGAAGCCCCGGCTAACTACGTGCCAGCAGCCGCGGTAATACGTAGGGGGCTAGCGTTATCCGGATTTACTGGGCGTAAAGGGTGCGTAGGCGGTCTTTTAAGTCAGGAGTGAAAGGCTACGGCTCAACCGTAGTAAGCTCTTGAAACTGGAGGACTTGAGTGCAGGAGAGGAGAGTGGAATTCCTAGTGTAGCGGTGAAATGCGTAGATATTAGGAGGAACACCAGTAGCGAAGGCGGCTCTCTGGACTGTAACTGACGCTGAGGCACGAAAGCGTGGGGAGCAAACAGGATTAGATACCCTGGTAGTCCACGCCGTAAACGATGAGTACTAGCTGTCGGAGGTTACCCCCTTCGGTGGCGCAGCTAACGCATTAAGTACTCCGCCTGGGGAGTACGCTCGCAAGAGTGAAACTCAAAGGAATTGACGGGGACCCGCACAAGTAGCGGAGCATGTGGTTTAATTCGAAGCAACGCGAAGAACCTTACCTAAGCTTGACATCCTTTTGACCGATGCCTAATCGCATCTTTCCCTTCGGGGACAGAAGTGACAGGTGGTGCATGGTTGTCGTCAGCTCGTGTCGTGAGATGTTGGGTTAAGTCCCGCAACGAGCGCAACCCTTGCCTTTAGTTGCCATCATTAAGTTGGGCACTCTAGAGGGACTGCCAGGGATAACCTGGAGGAAGGTGGGGATGACGTCAAATCATCATGCCCCTTATGCTTAGGGCTACACACGTGCTACAATGGGTGGTACAGAGGGCAGCGAAGTCGTGAGGCCAAGCTAATCCCTTAAAGCCATTCTCAGTTCGGATTGTAGGCTGAAACTCGCCTACATGAAGCTGGAGTTACTAGTAATCGCAGATCAGAATGCTGCGGTGAATGCGTTCCCGGGTCTTGTACACACCGCCCGTCACACCATGGGAGTTGGGGGCGCCCGAAGCCGGCTAGCTAACCTTTTGGAAGCGGTCGTCGAAGGTGAAACCAATAACTGGGGTGAAGTCGTAACAAGGTAGCCGTATCGGAAGGTGCGGCTGGATCACCTCCTTTCTAAGGAGAATTGCCTACTGTTTAATTTTGAGAGTTCTTAAAAAACTTTCAATTAAATATTGACAAAGTTCGACAAAGAAGATATAATATAATTCGTTGTTGAAAAGTAGTCAACGAATGTGGGGGTGTAGCTCAGCTGGGAGAGCACTTGCCTTGCACGCAAGGGGTCAGGAGTTCGATCCTCCTCATCTCCACCATTTAGTACTTTGAAAACTGAATAACATTTAGTGATATGACATTATATATGAACAGAAAAGTTTCAAAAATCATGACAGATAAGTCGTAAAAATCAAAATGGTATTTATCTCAATACCGAACTCTAATAACTGGTCAAGTTATTAAGGGTGCAGGGCGAATGCCTTGGCACTAGGAGCCGATGAAGGACGTGATAAGCTGCGATAAGCTTCGGGGAGTTGCACGTAAACTTTGATCCGAAGATTTCCGAATGAGGAAACTCACTTAGAGTAATGTCTAAGTATCGTATGATGAATACATAGTCATGCGAGGGGAACCCGGAGAACTGAAACATCTAAGTACCCGGAGGAAGAGAAAGAAATTCGATTCCGTAAGTAGCGGCGAGCGAACGCGGAACAGGCCAAACCAGTGAAGTTTTCTTCGCTGGGGTTGCGGACATATCATAACGAAGAGGTATCGTAGAAGAAGAGAGTTGGAAAGCTCCGCCACAGATGGTAACAGCCCAGTATTTTAAACGAGAAGACTTTAGATATGATCCAGAGTACCACGGGACACGTGAAACCCTGTGGGAAGCAGGAGGGACCATCCTCCAAGCCTAAATACTACCTAGTGACCGATAGCGTATAGTACCGTGAGGGAAAGGTGAAAAGAACCCCGGGAGGGGAGTGAAAGAGAACCTGAAACCCTGCACTTACAAGCTGTAGGAGCACATTATTTGTGTGACTGCGTACTTTTTGTAGAACGGGCCAACGAGTTACGTTGTGTAGCAAGGTTAAGCACTTAAGGTGTGGAGCCGTAGCGAAAGCGAGTCTTAAATGGGCGTCCAGTTACCCGACGTAGACCCGAAACCAGGCGACCTATCCATGAGCAGGTTGAAGCGAAAGTAAAATTTCGTGGAGGACCGAACCCACGTACGTTGAAAAGTGCGGGGATGACTTGTGGATAGCGGTGAAATTCCAATCGAGCCTGGAGATAGCTGGTTCTCCCCGAAATAGCTTTAGGGCTAGCCTCAAGCTTAGAGAAACGGAGGTAGAGCACTGAATGTCCTAGGGGGTATTGCACTTACCGAAGACTATCAAACTCCGAATGCCGTATTCTTTTGCTTGGGAGTCAGACTATGGGTGATAAGATTCATAGTCAAGAGGGCAACAGCCCAGATCGTCAGCTAAGGTCCCTAAATGTAAGTTAAGTGGTAAAGGATGTGGAATTGCACAGACAACCAGGATGTTGGCTTAGAAGCAGCCACTCATTTAAAGAGTGCGTAATAGCTCACTGGTCGAGTGATTCTGCGCCGAAAATTTCCGGGGCTAAAACTTACTACCGAAGCTACGGCATCATTATGATGGGTAGGGGAGCTTTCTATGTGGCTTGAAGCATGACCGTAAGGACATGTGGACTGCATAGAAGTGAGAATGTTGGCATGAGTAGCGAGATGTGGGTGAGAATCCCACAGGCCGTAAACCCAAGGTTTCCAGGGGAAGGTTCGTCCGCCCTGGGTTAGTCAGGACCTAAGCCGAGGCCGAAAGGCGTAGGTGATGGACAACAGGTTGATATTCCTGTACCACCAATAACCGTTTGAGAAATGGGATGACACAGTAGGATAAGCTAACCGCACTGTTGGTTATGTGCGGGCAAGTATTGAGGCAGTTCCGATAGGCAAATCCGTCGGAATAATGCTGGGGTACGATGCGGAGCGAAATTTAGTAGCGAAGTAGCTGATTTCACACTGTCGAGAAAAGTCTCTATCGAGGTTAAAGGTGCCTGTACCGCAAACCGACACAGGTGGGTGAGGAGAGTATCCTAAGGCCAGCGAGAGAACTGTTGTTAAGGAACTCGGCAAAATGACCCCGTAACTTCGGGAGAAGGGGTGCCTTCGAAAGAAGGCCGCAGAGAATAGGCCCAAGCGACTGTTTACCAAAAACATAGGTTTCTGCTAAGTCGCAAGACGATGTATAGGAGCTGACGCCTGCCCGGTGCTGGAAGGTTAAGGGGATCTGTTAGAGCAATCGAAGCAGTGAACTTAAGCCCCAGTAAACGGCGGCCGTAACTATAACGGTCCTAAGGTAGCGAAATTCCTTGTCGGGTAAGTTCCGACCCGCACGAAAGGCGTAACGATTTGGGCACTGTCTCAACAACAGACTCGGTGAAATTGTAATACCGGTGAAGATGCCGGTTACCTGCGACAGGACGGAAAGACCCCATGGAGCTTTACTGTAGCTTGACATTGAGTCTCGGTGCTACATGTACAGGATAGGTGGGAGACTATGAAGCATGGACGTCAGTCTGTGTGGAGTCATCCTTGGGATACCACCCTTGTAGTACTGGGATTCTAACCAGAGGCCATGAATCTGGTCTTGGGACACTGTCAGGTGGACAGTTTGACTGGGGCGGTCGCCTCCCAAAAAGTAACGGAGGCGCTCAAAGGTTCTCTCAGTACGGTCGGAAATCGTACGAAGAGTGTAAAGGCAAAAGAGAGCTTGATTGCAAGACATACAGGTCGAGCAAGGACGAAAGTCGGACTTAGTGATCCGGTGGTTCCGCATGGAAGGGCCATCGCTCAACGGATAAAAGCTACCCTGGGGATAACAGGCTGATCTCCCCCAAGAGTCCACATCGACGGGGAGGTTTGGCACCTCGATGTCGGCTCATCACATCCTGGGGCTGTAGTAGGTCCCAAGGGTTGGGCTGTTCGCCCATTAAAGTGGTACGCGAGCTGGGTTCAGAACGTCGTGAGACAGTTCGGTCCCTATCCGTCGCAGGCGTAGGAAATTTGAGGAGACCTGTCCTTAGTACGAGAGGACCGGGATGGACGTACCGCTGGTGTACCAGTTGTTCTGCCAAGGGCATGGCTGGGTAGCTAAGTACGGAAAGGATAAGCGCTGAAAGCATCTAAGCGCGAAGCCCACTTCAAGATAAGATTTCCCACCGCAAGGTTAAGATCCCAGGAAGACTACCTGGTTGATAGGTCAGAGGTGTAAGTGCAGTAATGTATTTAGCTTACTGATACTAATAGATCGAGGACTTGACCAAATGAATATCATTCATTAAATGTTTTCAGTTTTGAAAGTATTAAAAAAATAAAATTTTATTTGAAAAAAGTGTTGACAAATAAAATTAAAAATGTTAATATAATACTTGTCTGAAAAATGATGTGGTTATTATAGCAAGGAGGATACACCTGTTCCCATTCCGAACACAGAAGTTAAGCTCCTGAGCGCTGATGGTACTTGGTGGGCAACCGCCTGGGAGAGTAAGACGTAGCCACGTAATGTTCCAAGGTAGCTCAATGGTGGAGCACTCGGCTGTTAACCGATAGGCTGAGGGTTCGAGTCCCTCCCTTGGAGCCAAGACAAATTTAAAATAAAATAATGTGGCTCATTGGTCAAGCGGTCAAGACACCGCCCTTTCACGGCGGTAACAGGGGTTCGATTCCCCTATGAGTCACCAATACTTGCGGGTGTAGCTCAATGGTAGAGTTCTGGCCTTCCAAGCCAGCTGTGAGGGTTCGATCCCCTTCACCCGCTCCAAATTAAATGGGACCATAGCTCAGCTGGGAGAGCACCTGCCTTACAAGCAGGGGGTCACAGGTTCGAGCCCTGTTGGTCCCACCATTTAAAATGCGGCCTGGTAGTTCAGCTGGTTAGAATGCCAGCCTGTCACGCTGGAGGTCGAGGGTTCGAGTCCCTTCCAGGTCGCCAATTTAATATGCTGGTGTGGCTCAATGGCAGAGCAGCTGACTTGTAATCAGCAGGTTGTAGGTTCGACTCCTATCACCAGCTCCAATATTAGGAGGATTTCCCGAGTGGCCAAAGGGGGCAGACTGTAAATCTGTTAGCATCGCTTTCGGTGGTTCGAATCCACCATCCTCCACCAACTGATTTTAAAATGCGCGGGTGTAGCTCAATGGTAGAGTTCTGGCCTTCCAAGCCAGCTGTGAGGGTTCGATCCCCTTCACCCGCTCCAAATTAAAGTGGGTGCATAGCTCAGCTGGATAGAGCAACGCCCTTCTAAGGCGTGTGTCCGGGGTTCGAATCCCTGTGCGCTCACCAATTTAATAATGGGGATTAGCCAAGTCGGTAAGGCACATGACTTTGACTCATGCATGCGTAGGTTCGAGTCCTGCATCCCCAGCCAACTTTATTATATGACTCATTAGCTCAGTCGGTAGAGCACTTGACTTTTAATCAAGGTGTCCGGAGTTCGAATCTCCGATGGGTCACCAATATGGAGAGGTGTCCGAGTGGTTTAAGGAGCTGGTCTTGAAAACCAGTGATGCTTAACGGCACCGTGGGTTCGAATCCCACCCTCTCCGCCAAAAAAGAAAATAAACACTATGTTTGGAGAAGTACTCAAGTGGCTCAAGAGGATCCCCTGCTAAGGGATTAGGCTGGGTTAACCGGTGCGAGGGTTCGAATCCCTCCTTCTCCGCCAATTTTCTTAATAAAGGAATTTGGGCCATTAGCTCAGTTGGTTAGAGCGCCCGGCTCATAACCGGTAGGTCCGGGGTTCGAGTCCCTGATGGCCCACTGATTAAACATAGGGGTGTAGCTCAGTTGGTAGAGCGTCGGTCTCCAAAACCGTGCGCCGGGGGTTCGAGTCCCTCTACCCCTGCCATATAAATTTAATAGATTTTTATCTAGAAGAACAATGTCGAGGTGTAGCGCAGTTTGGTAGCGCACTTGGTTTGGGACCATGGGGCCGGGGGTTCGAGTCCCTTCACCTCGACCAAAATTAGGGCTTATAGCTCAGGTGGTTAGAGCGCACGCCTGATAAGCGTGAGGTCGCTGGTTCGAGTCCAGCTAGGCCCACCATGCCTAGATAGCTCAGTCGGTAGAGCAGGGGACTGAAAATCCCCGTGTCGGTGGTTCGATTCCGCCTCTAGGCACCATGAGAGCAATAAAATATTTAAGAACTTTGAAAATTAAACAGTAGGTTAATCATAAACTTTAATTCACACGAATTAAAACCAACAACAAACCAAGCCAGATATTCAGATAATGATTAGTCTGAGCGGGAAACTTCATTAAGAAGTAAACTTTTATTTGAGAGTTTGATCCTGGCTCAGGATGAACGCTGGCGGCGTGCCTAACACATGCAAGTCGAGCGATCTTCTTCGGAAGAGAGCGGCGGACGGGTGAGTAACGCGTGGGTAACCTGCCCTGTACACACGGATAACATACCGAAAGGTATGCTAATACGGGATAACATAAGAAATTCGCATGTTTTTCTTATCAAAGCTCCGGCGGTACAGGATGGACCCGCGTCTGATTAGCTAGTTGGTGAGGTAACGGCTCACCAAGGCGACGATCAGTAGCCGACCTGAGAGGGTGATCGGCCACATTGGAACTGAGACACGGTCCAAACTCCTACGGGAGGCAGCAGTGGGGAATATTGCACAATGGGCGAAAGCCTGATGCAGCAACGCCGCGTGAGCGATGAAGGCCTTCGGGTCGTAAAGCTCTGTCCTCAAGGAAGATAATGACGGTACTTGAGGAGGAAGCCCCGGCTAACTACGTGCCAGCAGCCGCGGTAATACGTAGGGGGCTAGCGTTATCCGGATTTACTGGGCGTAAAGGGTGCGTAGGCGGTCTTTTAAGTCAGGAGTGAAAGGCTACGGCTCAACCGTAGTAAGCTCTTGAAACTGGAGGACTTGAGTGCAGGAGAGGAGAGTGGAATTCCTAGTGTAGCGGTGAAATGCGTAGATATTAGGAGGAACACCAGTAGCGAAGGCGGCTCTCTGGACTGTAACTGACGCTGAGGCACGAAAGCGTGGGGAGCAAACAGGATTAGATACCCTGGTAGTCCACGCCGTAAACGATGAGTACTAGCTGTCGGAGGTTACCCCCTTCGGTGGCGCAGCTAACGCATTAAGTACTCCGCCTGGGGAGTACGCTCGCAAGAGTGAAACTCAAAGGAATTGACGGGGACCCGCACAAGTAGCGGAGCATGTGGTTTAATTCGAAGCAACGCGAAGAACCTTACCTAAGCTTGACATCCTTTTGACCGATGCCTAATCGCATCTTTCCCTTCGGGGACAGAAGTGACAGGTGGTGCATGGTTGTCGTCAGCTCGTGTCGTGAGATGTTGGGTTAAGTCCCGCAACGAGCGCAACCCTTGCCTTTAGTTGCCATCATTAAGTTGGGCACTCTAGAGGGACTGCCAGGGATAACCTGGAGGAAGGTGGGGATGACGTCAAATCATCATGCCCCTTATGCTTAGGGCTACACACGTGCTACAATGGGTGGTACAGAGGGCAGCGAAGTCGTGAGGCCAAGCTAATCCCTTAAAGCCATTCTCAGTTCGGATTGTAGGCTGAAACTCGCCTACATGAAGCTGGAGTTACTAGTAATCGCAGATCAGAATGCTGCGGTGAATGCGTTCCCGGGTCTTGTACACACCGCCCGTCACACCATGGGAGTTGGGGGCGCCCGAAGCCGGCTAGCTAACCTTTTGGAAGCGGTCGTCGAAGGTGAAACCAATAACTGGGGTGAAGTCGTAACAAGGTAGCCGTATCGGAAGGTGCGGCTGGATCACCTCCTTTCTAAGGAGAATTGCCTACTGTTTAATTTTGAGAGTTCTTAAAAAACTTTCAATTAAATATTGACAAAGTTCGACAAAGAAGATATAATATAATTCGTTGTTGAAAAGTAGTCAACGAATGTGGGGGTGTAGCTCAGCTGGGAGAGCACTTGCCTTGCACGCAAGGGGTCAGGAGTTCGATCCTCCTCATCTCCACCATTTAGTACTTTGAAAACTGAATAACATTTAGTGATATGACATTATATATGAACAGAAAAGTTTCAAAAATCATGACAGATAAGTCGTAAAAATCAAAATGGTATTTATCTCAATACCGAACTCTAATAACTGGTCAAGTTATTAAGGGTGCAGGGCGAATGCCTTGGCACTAGGAGCCGATGAAGGACGTGATAAGCTGCGATAAGCTTCGGGGAGTTGCACGTAAACTTTGATCCGAAGATTTCCGAATGAGGAAACTCACTTAGAGTAATGTCTAAGTATCGTATGATGAATACATAGTCATGCGAGGGGAACCCGGAGAACTGAAACATCTAAGTACCCGGAGGAAGAGAAAGAAATTCGATTCCGTAAGTAGCGGCGAGCGAACGCGGAACAGGCCAAACCAGTGAAGTTTTCTTCGCTGGGGTTGCGGACATATCATAACGAAGAGGTATCGTAGAAGAAGAGAGTTGGAAAGCTCCGCCACAGATGGTAACAGCCCAGTATTTTAAACGAGAAGACTTTAGATATGATCCAGAGTACCACGGGACACGTGAAACCCTGTGGGAAGCAGGAGGGACCATCCTCCAAGCCTAAATACTACCTAGTGACCGATAGCGTATAGTACCGTGAGGGAAAGGTGAAAAGAACCCCGGGAGGGGAGTGAAAGAGAACCTGAAACCCTGCACTTACAAGCTGTAGGAGCACATTATTTGTGTGACTGCGTACTTTTTGTAGAACGGGCCAACGAGTTACGTTGTGTAGCAAGGTTAAGCACTTAAGGTGTGGAGCCGTAGCGAAAGCGAGTCTTAAATGGGCGTCCAGTTACCCGACGTAGACCCGAAACCAGGCGACCTATCCATGAGCAGGTTGAAGCGAAAGTAAAATTTCGTGGAGGACCGAACCCACGTACGTTGAAAAGTGCGGGGATGACTTGTGGATAGCGGTGAAATTCCAATCGAGCCTGGAGATAGCTGGTTCTCCCCGAAATAGCTTTAGGGCTAGCCTCAAGCTTAGAGAAACGGAGGTAGAGCACTGAATGTCCTAGGGGGTATTGCACTTACCGAAGACTATCAAACTCCGAATGCCGTATTCTTTTGCTTGGGAGTCAGACTATGGGTGATAAGATTCATAGTCAAGAGGGCAACAGCCCAGATCGTCAGCTAAGGTCCCTAAATGTAAGTTAAGTGGTAAAGGATGTGGAATTGCACAGACAACCAGGATGTTGGCTTAGAAGCAGCCACTCATTTAAAGAGTGCGTAATAGCTCACTGGTCGAGTGATTCTGCGCCGAAAATTTCCGGGGCTAAAACTTACTACCGAAGCTACGGCATCATTATGATGGGTAGGGGAGCTTTCTATGTGGCTTGAAGCATGACCGTAAGGACATGTGGACTGCATAGAAGTGAGAATGTTGGCATGAGTAGCGAGATGTGGGTGAGAATCCCACAGGCCGTAAACCCAAGGTTTCCAGGGGAAGGTTCGTCCGCCCTGGGTTAGTCAGGACCTAAGCCGAGGCCGAAAGGCGTAGGTGATGGACAACAGGTTGATATTCCTGTACCACCAATAACCGTTTGAGAAATGGGATGACACAGTAGGATAAGCTAACCGCACTGTTGGTTATGTGCGGGCAAGTATTGAGGCAGTTCCGATAGGCAAATCCGTCGGAATAATGCTGGGGTACGATGCGGAGCGAAATTTAGTAGCGAAGTAGCTGATTTCACACTGTCGAGAAAAGTCTCTATCGAGGTTAAAGGTGCCTGTACCGCAAACCGACACAGGTGGGTGAGGAGAGTATCCTAAGGCCAGCGAGAGAACTGTTGTTAAGGAACTCGGCAAAATGACCCCGTAACTTCGGGAGAAGGGGTGCCTTCGAAAGAAGGCCGCAGAGAATAGGCCCAAGCGACTGTTTACCAAAAACATAGGTTTCTGCTAAGTCGCAAGACGATGTATAGGAGCTGACGCCTGCCCGGTGCTGGAAGGTTAAGGGGATCTGTTAGAGCAATCGAAGCAGTGAACTTAAGCCCCAGTAAACGGCGGCCGTAACTATAACGGTCCTAAGGTAGCGAAATTCCTTGTCGGGTAAGTTCCGACCCGCACGAAAGGCGTAACGATTTGGGCACTGTCTCAACAACAGACTCGGTGAAATTGTAATACCGGTGAAGATGCCGGTTACCTGCGACAGGACGGAAAGACCCCATGGAGCTTTACTGTAGCTTGACATTGAGTCTCGGTGCTACATGTACAGGATAGGTGGGAGACTATGAAGCATGGACGTCAGTCTGTGTGGAGTCATCCTTGGGATACCACCCTTGTAGTACTGGGATTCTAACCAGAGGCCATGAATCTGGTCTTGGGACACTGTCAGGTGGACAGTTTGACTGGGGCGGTCGCCTCCCAAAAAGTAACGGAGGCGCTCAAAGGTTCTCTCAGTACGGTCGGAAATCGTACGAAGAGTGTAAAGGCAAAAGAGAGCTTGATTGCAAGACATACAGGTCGAGCAAGGACGAAAGTCGGACTTAGTGATCCGGTGGTTCCGCATGGAAGGGCCATCGCTCAACGGATAAAAGCTACCCTGGGGATAACAGGCTGATCTCCCCCAAGAGTCCACATCGACGGGGAGGTTTGGCACCTCGATGTCGGCTCATCACATCCTGGGGCTGTAGTAGGTCCCAAGGGTTGGGCTGTTCGCCCATTAAAGTGGTACGCGAGCTGGGTTCAGAACGTCGTGAGACAGTTCGGTCCCTATCCGTCGCAGGCGTAGGAAATTTGAGGAGACCTGTCCTTAGTACGAGAGGACCGGGATGGACGTACCGCTGGTGTACCAGTTGTTCTGCCAAGGGCATGGCTGGGTAGCTAAGTACGGAAAGGATAAGCGCTGAAAGCATCTAAGCGCGAAGCCCACTTCAAGATAAGATTTCCCACCGCAAGGTTAAGATCCCAGGAAGACTACCTGGTTGATAGGTCAGAGGTGTAAGTGCAGTAATGTATTTAGCTTACTGATACTAATAGATCGAGGACTTGACCAAATGAATATCATTCATTAAATGTTTTCAGTTTTGAAAGTATTAAATTAAAATTTAAAATCTTGTTTAATATTTATTGACAAACTAGATAAAAAATGTTAAAATAGTGCTTGTATAAAAATATGTGGTTATTATAGCAAGGAGGATACACCTGTTCCCATTCCGAACACAGAAGTTAAGCTCCTGAGCGCTGATGGTACTTGGTGGGCAACCGCCTGGGAGAGTAAGACGTAGCCACGTAATATTCCAAGGTAGCTCAATGGTGGAGCACTCGGCTGTTAACCGATAGGCTGAGGGTTCGAGTCCCTCCCTTGGAGCCAAAGTTGCCGAAGTGGCGGAACTGGCAGACGCACAGGACTTAAAATCCTGCGGGACTTATACTCCCGTACCGGTTCGATTCCGGTCTTCGGCACCATATTTAACATCGCGGAGTGGAGCAGTTGGCAGCTCGTCGGGCTCATAACCCGAAGGTCGGAGGTTCAAGTCCTTCCTCCGCAACCAGTAAATTTAATATCGTGGCTCATTGGTCAAGCGGTCAAGACACCGCCCTTTCACGGCGGTAACAGGGGTTCGATTCCCCTATGAGTCACCAATATGGGACCATAGCTCAGCTGGGAGAGCACCTGCCTTACAAGCAGGGGGTCACAGGTTCGAGCCCTGTTGGTCCCACCATTTTTTATGCGGCCTGGTAGTTCAGCTGGTTAGAATGCCAGCCTGTCACGCTGGAGGTCGAGGGTTCGAGTCCCTTCCAGGTCGCCAAAAATATGCGGGAATAGTTCAGCGGTAGAGCGCAACCTTGCCAAGGTTGAAGTCGCGAGTTCGAATCTCGTTTCCCGCTCCATATATATGTGGGTGCATAGCTCAGCTGGATAGAGCAACGCCCTTCTAAGGCGTGTGTCCGGGGTTCGAATCCCTGTGCGCTCACCAATCAAAAGTTTCACATTAGTGAAACTTTTTTTTTATTTAAAAATATTTAATGTGAAGATTTCATTACAAAATAGTGTATAGTTTGTACATAGTTAGATTATTATAGTATAATACAAGTAGATTGTTATAAGTATATGAAATATAGTAATAATTATAGTTTTTAAAGAAATAATATATTTAAAATACACGAAAAATATAAATAAAAAGATATATTTTAAGATATAAATAAAAGGTTAATATATATGTAAACTAATTAAATAGGAGGATGATATAATGTCCGATTTAAATAATTTTTTTAATGGTTTTATTAGTATAATATTGAGAATGAGTATATACGATGTAGTTGATATAACGATAGTTGCGTACATTTTTTATAAAATATTTATGTTTATAAAAGATACTAGGGCAGAGCAGGTTTTTAAAGGTATTGTAATATTATTATTAGCTACACAGATAAGTGATTTATTTAAATTACATACTCTTTATTGGATTTTAGTAAATGCTATAGAGGTAGGAGTTATAGCTGTCTGTATTATATTCCAACCAGAGTTGAGAGCTGGTTTTGAGTACATAGGTAGAACGAATTTTAAAGTATTTGAAAAAGGAAGTAAAAAGGAAGACGATATAGAACTTAATAAAATGATAGAAGAAATAGTTGAAACATTATATTCTCTTTCAAGACAAAAGATAGGGGCCCTTATAGTAATGGAAAGGGAGACTAAAATATCTGATATAATCAATACTGGTACAACTATTGATGGTGATGTTACAAGACAGTTACTTATAAACATATTTATACCAAATACACCGCTACATGATGGGGCTGTTGTTATTAGAAATTTTAAAATAAAAGCAGCAGCATGTTTTCTTCCTCTAAGTCAGAGCAAAGATTTGACTAAAGATTTAGGGACAAGACATAGAGCAGGTGTTGGAATAAGTGAAGTTTCTGATTGTTTAACATTAATTGTTTCTGAAGAGACAGGGGAAGTTTCAATTGCGAAGTCTGGAAAATTATATAGAAATATTGCTAAGGAAAGAATGGCCAATATCCTTAAAAATAATTTAAGAAAGAGTGCAACTGAGAAAACTTTATTTAAAGGTGGGATATTCAAATGATAGAAAGATTACACAAAAATACTAAGATAAAGATAATATCTTTATTGAGTGCTATAGTTCTTTGGATGTATGTTATGGCTGTTGTAGACCCCGAAGATACAAAGTTGTATGAAAATATACCTATTACAATTACAAATCTTAATGAAATTAAGGATCTAGGGTTGGTTGTTGACCCTGATGATAATTTAGTTACATCAGTGTATATTAAGGGAAAATTATCAGATTTACAAAAGATATCAGCTAATAATATAGATGTTTATGGTACAGTTAGTAATCCTATAGAAGGTCAAAATCAACTTTATTTAAGGGCAAGTGTAAATGATAAAGTTACGACAGAATTTAAGTCGGATACTATTGTTATAAATTTAGAAAAAAGCATAGAAGAAGAAAAAAATATAACTGTCAATATTACAGGGGTATATAAAGATAATGTTGATAAAGTGGATTTAGATAAGACTAAGGTAGTAGTTTCAGGACCAAGAAGTAGTGTAGATTCAGTTAAATATGTGCAAGCAACTTTTGATGCTAATAAAGAATCTGTTGATACAAAATCGACAGAACTAGAATTAAAAGCATTAGATTCAGAAATGAATGAAGTAGATCATGTAACTTTAGAATTCAATAAAGTAACAGCAAAAGTATCATATTTTCAACAAAAACAGGTAAAAATTAATCCTATATTTAGTAGCAATGAATCTAATTTAGTGCAAGATCAAGACTTTACAATAATTCCAAGTGAAATAAATATAAAGGGGAAAAGTGATGTAATTAACAATATTGACTCTATAAATACGAAGATAATAAATGTTGATGAACTTGGAACAAATAACAAGATTGTTGATCTAGATATTCCGGATGGAATTAATGCTGATAAAGATAGTGTTACTATAAAATTAATAAATAAAAATAAAACAAAAAATAGTACATTTGTATACTCAGGGGATGATATAAGTTTATTGAATAATGAAGAAGATGTCTCAATAAATGATTTTGAAATACCAGATGATATAATTGTTAAAATACAGTATGATAATGATTCTGATAGGATATCTAAAAATGATTTAAAACTATACTTAGATTTATCAGAAGGTATTGTTTCGGGGACAAGATATGCAATTACTCATAATGATATAAATGTAAAAAGTATAACAATTGAACCAAGTTATATTACTGCTAAATAAATTGAGGTCAAAATATCATCAATAGTATGATTTTACTGAATTTAAAGTGGTAAAAAGTATAAAAAGTAACAAATAAAAGACAATAGATAATTTATCTATTGTCTTTTTGGTTTATAAGTATTAAAATGATTTTATGACAATTTTTAGAATAGAAATTAGAATAAAAAATTGATTATTTTAGAATAATAAAAAACTAGAAATTAAGATAAATAATATATAGATAATAATTATTAAATGTAAATAAATGTTAAAAAATTGTAAGAAAGTTTTTGGCTCTTTACTGATATAATAATTATTAAGGTTTTCATTTTTGGAAGGAGACTTTTTATGAGAAAGTATTTTGGAACTGATGGCGTAAGAGGAGTTGCTAACAAAGAGCTTACTTGCGACTTAGCATACAAATTAGGAAGAGCAGGAGGATATGTTCTTGCTAATAACGAATATAAAGTAAAGGTAGTAGTTGGTAGAGATACAAGACAATCAGGAGATATGCTAGAAGCAGCATTAATCGCTGGATTAATGTCTGTTGGTTGCGATGTAATAACTGTTGGTGTTATACCTACACCAGGGGTTGCATACTTAACTAGAAAATACGGTGCTGAATGTGGAGTTGTAATATCTGCATCACACAACCCAATGGAAGACAATGGTATAAAATTCTTCAATAAAGATGGTTTTAAATTAGATGACCAAATAGAATTAAAAATAGAAGAATATATTGATAATATAGAAAAAATAGATTATAATCCTATAGGTAATGAGGTTGGTATAAAAATACACAAACATACAGCAACTCAAGACTATGTAGATTATTTAAAATCTATTGTAAACACTGATTTAACAGGACTAAAAGTAGTTTTAGACTGTGCAAACGGAGCAGCTTATAAAGTTGCACCAATGGTTTTCAAAGAATTAGGTGCAGAAGTAATAGCAATGAACATTACTCCTAATGGTGAAAATATTAACCATGAATGTGGCTCTACACATCCAGAAGGACTTAAAAAAGCTGTTATAGAACATAAAGCAGATTTAGGTCTTGCATATGATGGTGATGCTGATAGATTAATCGCAGTTGACGAAAAGGGTCACGAGGTAGACGGCGACCATATAATGATATTAGGTGCTGTATATCTTAAAAAACAAAATAAATTAGCTAATGATACATTAGTTGTAACTACAATGAGTAATATAGGTCTTCACGCAGCAGCTAAAGAATATGGAATAGATTTAGCAATAACAGATGTTGGTGATAGATATGTTATAGAAGAAATGAAAAAAAGTGGTCATAATTTAGGTGGAGAACAATCAGGACATATGATTTTCCTAGATTATAATACTACTGGAGATGGAACTTTAAGTTCATTAATCGTTTCTAAAATAGTAAAAGAAGAAGGTAAAACTTTATCAGAACAATCAGCTTTAATGACAACATACCCACAAGTTTTAATAAATGTTGAAGTTAGAAATGAAGTTAAAAATAAATTTATGGAGAATGATGAAATAAGAGCTGAAATAGAAAGATTAGAAAAACTGATGAATGGAACAGGTAGAGTTTTAATAAGACCATCTGGAACACAACCATTAGTTAGAGTTATGTTAGAGGGTAAAGATGAAGGTCAAATAAGAGAGCTAGCACAAGGTTTAGCAGATCTTATAAAAGAGAAATTAGCTTAAGAGAGTATGTTTAATTAAAAGTAAATAAGAGGTATAAAACTGCGTTTCACGTGGTTTTATACCCATTAAGTAAGATTAAAACTGAATATAAACATTGATATGTAGTCTAAAGTCACATGAAATATACAATTTCAAATATTGTGTTAATGACAGCATAGGAATATATCTTAAGTTAATTGTAAATACTAGAATAAAACTAGTGTTTATAAAGCGCCAGAACTTAATTTTTTAAGTTGACGAGGTCAGAGTTAATCGAAATATCGGCGGATGCTCTGCGGTGTGCCACCATCGAAGGATTTCTACAAAGGGTGAAAGCAATTTCACTACACAAAAAGAAACCCATGTGGATTGACCCGAAATCTTAAAAATATATAAATAATATTTTTTAGGAGGACACAAATTATGTGTGGAATAGTAGGATACTTAGGTAACAGACAAGCGACAGACGTATTAGTTGATGGGCTTTCAAAATTAGAATACAGAGGATATGACTCTGCAGGTGTAGCAGTAAACAATGGTAAAGATGAATTAGAAATAAGAAAATACCAAGGTAGATTAGCAATACTTGCTGAAGATTTAGAAAAAAATCCAATACAAGGGCATTTAGGAATAGGTCATACAAGATGGGCAACTCATGGAGTACCATCAGATGTAAACTCACATCCTCACTTTAACAAAGAAAAAACAATAGCAGTAGTTCACAATGGTATAATAGAAAACTACCTAGAATTAAGAGAAGAATTACAAGCAGAAGGATATGAATTTATATCTCAAACTGATACAGAAGTAGCAGCTCATATGATAAGCAAATACTATAATGGAGATCTTTTAGATGCAGTTTACAAAGCTACAGCTAGATTTAGAGGGGCTTATGCATTAGGTGTTATATGCACAGAAAATGATAAAGAATTAGTTGCAGTAAGAAAAGACAGTCCATTAATAGTAGGATTAGGTGAAGGTGAAAACTTCATAGCTTCTGATATACCTGCAGTATTAAAATATACAAGAAAAGTTTACTACTTAGAAAATGGTGAATATGTTCATATAGTAGGGGACAAAGTTGAAGTATTAAACGAAAATAGAGAAGTAGTTGAAAAGAAAGTAAATGAAATAAACTGGGACGTTGAAGCAGCATCAAAAGCTGGATACGACCATTTCATGATAAAAGAAATATATGAACAACCAGAAGCAACTAGAAATACTCTAGAAAGAAGACTAGATGCAAATGGCGAAATAAAATTAGATGATATAAATATAACAAAAGAACAATTAGATAAAATAAACAAAATATATATAGTAGCTTGTGGTACTGCTTATAATGCAGGACTTGTTGGAAAACACGCAGTAGAAAGATTCTTAAAAGTTCCAGTAGTAACTGATATAGCTTCAGAATTCAGATACAGTGATCCTTTTGTAGATGAAAATACTTTAGTCATATTAGCAAGTCAATCAGGTGAAACTGCTGATACACTTTCAGTTTTAAGAGAAGCCAAAGCTAAAGGTGCTACAGTTTTATCAATAGCTAACGTTGTTGGTTCTTCAATAGCTAGAGAATCTGACTATACATTATATACTTGGGCTGGTCCAGAAATAGCAGTTGCTTCTACAAAAGCTTACACTACTCAAATAGTAGCTTTCATAATGATAGCTTTAGACTTTGGTCTTAAAAAAGGTACTATAACTAAAGAAGAGTACATGAACTATATAGCAGAATTAAAAGAAATACCAGATCAAGTTGCAGAAGTATTAAAATGTGAAGATCAAATAAAAGAAATATCTAAACAATTAGTAGACAAAAACGACATATTCTACTTAGGTAGAGGTCTTGACTACTCAACTGCAATGGAAGGCGCTTTAAAAATAAAAGAAATATCTTACACTCACGCTGAAGCATTTGCAGCTGGTGAATTAAAACATGGTACTATAGCATTAATAGAAGAAGGTGTTCCAGTAATAGTTTTAGCAACTCAACAACGCCTATTCGAAAAAATGTTATCTAACATGCAAGAAGTTAAAGCTAGAGGAGCTAATGTTATATCAATAACTGAAGTAACTAACAAAGAAGTAGAAAAATCTTCTGACTCAGTTATATACATTCCAGAAGTTGATAACATATTAGCTGGTATATTAAGTGTAATACCACTTCAATTATTAGCTTACTATGTTGCAAAAGAAAGAGGATGCGATATAGATAAACCAAGAAACTTAGCTAAATCAGTTACAGTTGAATAATATTAAAATTAAAAGAATATAAATATCAAAATTAGATATATAAATAATTAAACAACACATACAAGATATTAAAGGAGCTATTTTGCTAAATAAAAGCAAATAGCTCCTTGTTTATTTAAAACAGTTTTGTATTTATAAAAAATTATAAAAAAAATAAAATTTTTTTATTTTTTATGTATATAAATATTTGAAGTGACAATAATATAAATGTATTCCTCATAATATTCCCCCAATATTATAAATACATTGGAAGAGGCTAACCGTAAGGTTAGCCTCTTGTGTTATTATGAAGCATATATTTAAATATCTGTCCGTAATTTTAAATAAATAGATCAAAACCCTCTTTATGACATTTTATATGAAATTTCATAATCCTAAAATGTCACTATTTTGAGCGACATAAATAAGACTTCTTAGAATTGAAAAACGGTTCCAAAAAATGTAACATTAAATCATAAGAAACACAAAATATTAAATTAAATCAAAAAGTACTAATAAATGACAAAATAATATAAAGACAGAACTATTTTTAAAGAAAAGAAAAATAAAATTTAAGGGGGAATTTTTAATGAGTGAAACAGTAGGAATCAAAACTAAAGTACAGAAATTAGGGAGAGCCCTAAGTGGTATGGTAATGCCAAATATAGGTGCATTTATAGCATGGGGATTCATAACAGCATTATTCATAGAAAAGGGTTGGTTGCCAAATGCACAATTAGCAGAAATGGTAACACCAATGTTAAAATATGTTTTACCAGTATTAATAGGTTACACTGGTGGTAAAATGATAGCAGGCGATAGAGGTTCAGTAATCGGTGCGATAGCTACAGTAGGTATAGTAGTTGGTGCAGGAGATACAACAATGTTAATTGGTGGTATGATAATGGGTCCACTTGGTGGATGGGTAATCAAAAAATTCGATGAATTAGTTGATGGAAAAATACCTTCAGGATTTGAAATGTTAGTAAATAACTTCTCAGTTGGTATATTAGGATTAATATTAGCAATCATAGGGTTTTATGCAATAGGACCAGTTGTAATAGCAATAACATCAGTATTACAAGCAGGCGTTGAATTCTTAGTTAAGAGAAATCTAATATTCTTAACTTCATTATTTATAGAACCAGCAAAAGTATTATTCTTAAACAATGCGATAAACCACGGTATATTATCACCTTTAGGAATAGAACAAGCAAAAGAAATGGGATCTTCAATAATGTTTTTATTAGAAGCTAACCCAGGACCAGGACTTGGAGTATTATTAGCATATTGTATATTCGGAAAAGGTTCAAGTAAAGAGTCTGCACCAGGTGCAGTAATAATACACTTCTTAGGTGGTATACATGAAATATACTTCCCATACATATTAATGAATCCAGCATTAATATTAGCAGTAATGCTTGGTGGAGCTTCAGGAGTTTTAACATTCTCAGTATTAGGAGCTGGATTAGTTGCAGCAGCATCTCCAGGTAGTATAATAGCAATATTAGCAATGACAGCAAAAGGTAAATATTTTGCTGTGATAGCAGGTGTAGTAGTAGCAACAGTAGTATCATTCTTAGTATCATCTGTATTTGTAAAAAGAGCGGCAGCTAGAGATGAAGAACAAGATTTAGATGCAGCTCAAGCACAAATGAAAAATATGAAAGCTGAAGCGAAAAATCAAAAAGTTGAAGTTGGACAAGACGATGTAGCAGTAGCAATAGATAAAGAAGTAGCAGTATCAGATATCAAAAAAATAATATTTGCTTGTGATGCAGGAATGGGATCAAGTGCAATGGGGGCAGCAAGATTCAAATCAAGAATAAAAGATTTAAACTTAGGAATAGAAGTAGCAGCAGCACCCGTTGACAATGTACCAGCAGATGCACAAATAATAGTAACACATGAATCATTAGCTCAAAGAGCAGAAGATAAATATGATGATAAAGAAATAATCGAAATCAAAAACTTCTTAAAAGACGATAATATAGAAGCTTTATATAATAGATTAGCTAATTAATAATATTAATAGATAGTTAGGTAAATATTAAATAAATTAAATGACTGGAAGTTCGGAAAACTATATAGATAACCATAATAAATCAATCCTACAGCCATGGCGAAATGCCATGGCTTATTTTTTACTTTTTAGTACTTGTTTTATATATTGTAAAAGAAAATTATTTATAGTATAATCGCCACAAATATTAAATTAAAAAGTGACTTAATGACTAAAATATAAATTTGTCATAAATGAAAAAATTTTATCTATCTAAAAAATGTCATAATCTTTAGTGACATTATAGTAATATCAATAGATTGATAGCATAAACCTATTTTGATAAAATCAAAGTATAAAGATAAAGAAATTGAAATGTCACTAATAAAGGGGAGTAAATGAAGAGAAAAAAGATTAGTTCTAGACAGAAGGAAATAATTTTGCTACTAGCACAGAATACTTCTAACAAGCCAATAACCATCTCGGAAGTAGCAAAAGAGTTAAATATTAGCACAAGAACAGTTCTAAGAGATATGACTAAAATAGAAAGCTGGTTAGATGAAAATGATTTTAAATTTATTAAGAAACCAGGGGTAGGGATCTATTTAGATGAAACACTCGATAGTAAGCAATTTATAATAGAGCTCTTACAAGAAGAAAAGATTGAAAAAAGTTATACAAAAGAAGAAAGAAAAAAATTTATATTATCAAACCTTTTGACATCTTCAGAACCAATTAAATCATACTACTTCTATAAAACATTAAAGATTTCTGAAGGAACATTAAATAATGATTTTATAGAAATAGAAGAATGGTTAGATAATTTTTCTATCAAACTTATAAGAAAACCAGGGACAGGAATTTATGTTGAGGGTTCAGAAAAAGATATGAGAAGTGCACAAGTAAGGCTTATATACAATTCTTTTGAAGAACAAGAACTCATAGATATAGTTAAAAATGTAGGAAATAATATTCAAAAACATAATGTAATTGAAATTTCTAGTGAAAATAGGTTGCTTAATTTGATAGATAAATCGATAATCAAGAAAGTTGAAAACTCATTATCTGAAACAATAAAAGATATTAATTTAAAAATTTCAGATAGTGCTTTTATAGGATTGGTTGTTCATATATCATTAGCAGTACAAAGGTTAAGAAATGGAGAAACAATCTCTATGGAACAGGATGTTTTAAATGAGCTAAAGAGTATAGAACAATTTAAAACAGCAACAAAAATAGCACAACAAATAGAAGAAGAATTTGACATAAAAGTACCGATAGACGAAATAGGATACATAACAATGCATCTAAGAGGTTCTAAATTAAGATTAGAAACAAAGAATCATAATTTTAGTTTGGACGATGTAGAATTAATGAATATCGCAAAAAGGTTAATTGAATTAGCTACAGATGAATTTGGATTTGATTTTAGTACTGATAAAAAATTACTAAATGATTTAGTAAATCATATGGCACCATCTCTTTGTAGAATAAAAATGGGAATGGATATAAGAAATCCACTTCTTAACCAGATAAAGACAGAATACAAAGATATTTACGATGGAGTAGCTAATATCATATATATCATAAAAGAAAAACTAGATATCGATAATATACCTGAATCAGAAATAGCTTATTTGGCTATGCACTTTGGTTCTTGTATGGAGAGAAACCTAATTGAAGAAGTAGAAATAAGAGCTGTGGCTTGTTGTCCAACAGGTATAGGAACATCGAGATTTCTAATGACACAATTACAAAAGAAATTTTCAAATTTAAAAATGGTAGATACAGTATCAGCTATTAAGATAGATGAGAAAGCTCTTAAAGATGAAGGAATAGACCTTATAATTTCAACAGTAGAAATGGAAACATCTATAATAAGTGTTGTTGTAAGTCCATTATTAAATTTAGAAGATGTAGCAAAAATTAGACATGTCTTAAGAAAGTTAGCAAAGGACAAAGTATTTAAAAGAGATATAAGGGCATTTAAAGAAAAACAAGGGAATAAAAATCAGAATAATCAGAAAGGGCAGCTTAAAAAAGATGAAGTAATGAATTTCATGATTATGAGTGGAAATATAGTTGAGTTCTTTAAGTCGATAGAAGTCCATGAAGATGTTGATTGTGACGATTTAGAAGAACTGATAAATTATAGTAGTTTTATATTCGCCAATAATAGTAAATCAGCACTACAAATACAAAAAGACCTAAAAAGAAGAATAAATATATCTACACCATTTGTAGATGGAATAGATATAGCTCTACTTCATTGTATGACAGAAGAGGTTGAAAATATAAGATATGCATCTATCAGATTATCAAATGAAATTATGATAGATAAAGAAAATAAGACAAAATATGCTTTGTTTATGTTGATACCAAAAGAAGCTCAAACTTATCAAAGGGAGTTATTAAGCAATATAAGTGAGAACTTAATTGAAAATGATGAGTTTGTAGATTGTATCAAACATGGGGACAAAGAAGACATAAAAGGAAAATTTAAATCTATAGTATTAGATTTTTATATTAGAAAAATGAAATTATTATCAAAAAAAATAGATTAAAAGGAAAAGGGATATAGGAGGAATTTATAATGAGTAATATATTAGTAAAAGAAAACATAGTATTAGGATTAGATTCAGTATCAAGAGAGGAAAGTATAGTTTTAGCAGGTAAAAAATTAGTTGAAAGAGGATATGTTAACGAAGGTTATGTAGATGCAATGTTAGAAAGAGAAAAAACTATGAGTACTAATATGGGATTAGGATTTGCAATACCACATGGAGTTAACGAAGCTAAAAAAGAAATAAAAGAATCAGGAATAGTAATATTACAATTCCCTAATGGAGTAGAATACGGAGACAGCACAGTTTATTTAGTTATCGGAATAGCTGGAAAAGATAATGAACATCTAGATATATTATCAAAAATAGCAATATCTTTAGATGATGAATTAGTAGAAAAATTAAAAGACTCAACAGACGTAAATGATTTCTTAAATATATTTGCATAACAACACAAGGATTAAAAAGTATAATATTTTAGGGGGATATAAAGAATGAAAAAGGCAATACAATTTGGAGCAGGAAATATTGGTAGAGGATTTATAGGTGGATTACTATCAAATGCTGGATATCATGTAGTATTCGCTGATGTAAACGAAGCTATATTAAATGGAATAAATAATGACAAACAATACAAAATACTTGTAAAGGATGTAGAATGTTTTGAACAAACAATAACTAATATAAGTGCAGTTTCATCAATATCAGAAGATATAATAAAAGAAATAGAAGAAGCTGAAATAATAACTACAGCAGTTGGTCCATTAGTATTAAAAAGAATAGCACCAACAATAGCAAAAGGAATCCAAGCTAGAAAAAATAACGGAAATAAAAACTACTTAAATATAATAGCTTGTGAAAATGCAGTAGGAGCTACAGCTATATTAAAAGAAGAAGTAGTGAAAGTTTTAAACGAAGAAGAAATATCATACATGGAAGAATACATAGGATTCCCTAACTGTTCAGTAGACAGAATAGTACCTCCTTGTACTAATGAAAATCCACTAGATGTTACAGTAGAAAACTTCTATGAATGGAATGTTGAAGAAGCTAAAATAAAAGGTGAAGTACCACAAATCGAAGGTATGAACTTAGTTGGAGACTTAATAGCTTATGTTGAACGTAAATTATTTACATTAAATACAGGTCATGCTATAACTGCATATCTTGGATCTTTAGCAGAATACAAAACTGTGGACGAAAGTATAAAAGATGAAAAAATTGCAACAATAGTAAAAGCTGCTATGCAAGAAAGTGGACAAGGATTAGTTAAAAAACATGGATTAGATTTAGAAGCTCATTATAAATACATAGATAAAATATTAAATAGATTTAAAAATCCATACCTAAATGATGATGTAAAAAGAGTTGGTAGAGAACCACTTAGAAAATTAAGTTCAAAAGATAGATTAGTAAATCCATTAATGACAGCAAAGTCTTATGGAATATCTGTAGATAACTTAATAATAGGTGTTGGAGCAGCACTTCACTATGACAATCCAGAAGATGCACAAAGTGTTGAATTACAACAAACAATAAAAGATTTAGGTGTTAAAGAAGCAGTTAAGAAAATTTCAGAAATAGAAGATGAAGAATTATTAAATGCTATCGAAACATCTTATCAAAAACTGACAAGTAAACAATTAGCTTAATATAAATTAAACATAAATGTTATTACTCAAAAACTGTTCATATACTATGGGCAGTTTTTTTGAGGTTTAATAATAACTATGTTTAAAATAAATAAATCTGTAGATACTTAAGATAAAGAGAAATTGAGGGGGTTTTTATATGAAATTATTTAAATCAATAATATATATTTGCTTAATTACAATATCTTTATGTAGTGTAGCTATGATTTATGGGGAAACAAGACAATCACAATGGATAGATAAATTTATAGACAGTTTCGAACTTACTAATTCAAACTTCAAATTCTACAATATAAAAGCAAATATGATGATAGAAAAAGATATCGATATGAATGAATTGCAGAATATTTGTTTATTAATAGCACAAAATTTAACTAACAATAAAGATGAAGTGTGTTTAAAAACAGAAAAAAGTCAGGTATATGTAAACTATAATGATAAAAATACTGGTATTTCAATAGTTGGAATTAAAAAAAATGCAAAAGAATCATATATAATAGTTGACATATTAAATAATAAAGTATATAAAAATATAGAGAATATTTACACTAAATTAGAAAATGAACTAAGTGAATATTCAAATGATGTAGATATTAATGTTTGCATCGCTGGAGAATATACAAAAAAATTAAAAAAAGCTAAAATTAGTGATATTTTACAAAAAATATTATATAATATGTATGCTGAAAAAATTAG
This sequence comes from Intestinibacter bartlettii, assembly GCA_025148965.1. Taxonomy (GTDB): domain Bacteria; phylum Bacillota; class Clostridia; order Peptostreptococcales; family Peptostreptococcaceae; genus Intestinibacter; species Intestinibacter bartlettii. Next base: position 364,561 of record CP102273.1, read on the forward strand.
TGATATAGAAGAAGAAAACTTTTTATCAGTAAATGCATATAGTAAATTATTAAAAGAAAACAACTTGAAATATTTAGATAGAGAAATTAACTTGAACATAGGAATTAGGTATAGCGAAGATGATGATAAAACAATGATATATATCGCTACACCTATTATAAAGATAGATTATTAGAAAATAGATTATTAGATTGAGGAGAGACATATTTATGGCTAAAATAATAGTAAAAAAAAGTAACCCACTTAAAGGGAAAGTTAAAATAGATGGAGCAAAAAATGCAGTATTACCAATAATAGCTGCAACATTATTAGTAAAAGGAAAATCAGTTTTACACGAAGTACCAGATTTAACAGATGTACATGTAATCTCAGACTTAATAAGACATCTTGGTGCAGAGGTTGAATATAAAGATAATACATTAACAGTAGATGCAAGTAACTTAACTACTTGTGAAGCACCATACGAGCTTGTAAGAAAAATGAGAGCATCATTCTTCGTAATGGGACCATTACTTGCTAGATTTAACCAAACAAAAATATCAATGCCAGGAGGATGTTCAATAGGAACAAGACCAATAGACCTACACTTAAAAGGATTTAAAGCTTTAGGTGCAGAGATAGTAATGGATCATGGCTTTGTAGAAGCTAAAGCAGATAAATTAGTTGGATCTAAATTATACTTAGATTTCCCATCTGTTGGAGCAACTGAAAATATAATGATGGCTGCAGTACTTGCAGAAGGAACTACTATAATAGAGAATGCTGCAGAAGAACCAGAAATAGTAGACTTAGCTAACTTCCTAAATGAAATGGGAGCAGACGTTAAGGGAGCAGGTACAAACACTATAAGAATAAAAGGTGTTAAAGAATTAAAAGGAACAGAACATGATGTTATACCAGACAGAATAGAAGCTGCGACTTACATGGTTGCTGCAGCTATGACAAAAGGTGATATAACAGTTGAAAATGTATTAATAGAACATTTAAAACCAGTAACTGCTAAACTAATAGAAGCTGGTTGTGAAGTTATAGAAATGGATAACTCAATAAGAGTAATCGGACCAGAAAAATTAAAAGCAGTAGACGTAAAAACTCTACCACATCCAGGATTCCCAACAGACGTTCAAGCACAATTTATGGCTATGCTTACAGTTGCAAGAGGAACTGGAGTTGTAATAGAAACGGTATTCGAAAATAGATTTATGCATGTTGCAGAATTCAACAGAATGGGTGCAGATATTAAAATAGAAGGAAGAACAGCTGTAGTTAAAGGTGTTGACCAACTTTACGGAGCAAATGTAAATGCAACTGACTTAAGAGCAGGAGCAGCACTTATATTATGTGGACTTATAGCTGAAGGAGAAACACAAATAGGAAAAATATATCACATACAAAGAGGGTATGTTGATATAGACAAGAAAATAAGATCTTTAGGTGGTAATATAGAAATAGTAGAATGCTAATATTTATATGCCATATAATAATTAAATAAGCATGTTAGTTAATAAGTTTTTAATAAATATAATAGTTAATAACACATGAATAAATAATTAGGTTTTTTCATATATTTATGCATATAGTAAATCTATGGAGGCATTAATTATATGAAAAGACCTATAATATTGTTAATGGGGACAATGATTTTTGGAATATTGCTCTCCGTTTTAATTAGTGTGCTCTTTTATGGGAAAAATGAAGTCTCTAATTCTATAGATGCAGGTACAAAAAAAATAGTACAGAAAGAAGACAAAGACCCCTATGAAAAAGTAGACAAAACAAGTCCTACTATAAGTGTGTACAATTCTAGCACAAACAAAATAGAAGAAATGGATATAGAGACATTTCTATATGGAGTTTTATCTGCTGAGATGTCATCAGACTTTTCAGAAGAGGCTTTAAAGGCACAAGCAGTGGCTGCAAGGACTTATATCATCTATAAAAAGGAAAATAACATGACAAAAGGGCATAAGGGAGCAGACATATGTACTGATTCTAATCACTGCCAAGCATATTTTTCTTATAATGAGCTTAAAAAAAACAAGGGAGAAGACTGGATAAAAGAGTCCTATCCAAAGATAAAAAAAGCAGTAGACGATACTAAAGGTCATATACTTACATATGATGAAAAAGCTATACTACCACTATATTTTTCAACATCTAGTGGTAAAACAGAAAATTGCGAAGAAGTATTTTCTTCACAATATCCATATCTAAAATCAGTGAGCAGTCCTTATGAAGAACAATCACCAAGATATTATACTGAAACTAAAATTAGCAAGTATAAGTTTGTTAATGCATTGAATAAAAGTTATTCAAATATTTCTTTATCAGTAGACAATTTAATTAACCAAATTAAGGTGCTTGAAAGAACTAATGCCGGTTCGGTAAAAACTATACAAATTGGCGATAAAAAGCTTTCAGGTAGGAATATAAGAACTCTTTTTGGACTAAATTCTTCTAACTTTGATATTGGATTTGAAAATGATACAGTAGTTTTTAAAGTTAAAGGATATGGACATGGAGTAGGTATGAGTCAATGGGGTGCTGAAGGTATGGCGCAAAAGAATTACAAGTATTACGATATACTGTGCCATTATTACACAGGAATTGAAATAAAGGATATATATTAAAAAAACACTAAAATTGATAATAGATATAGAATAATTAGTAATAAAAATTTATTTAAATATATATGGATAAACTTACATAAAATAAAAATTTTTCCAAAATAAAGCATAAAACAAGTAAATACTGTCAATACTCTAAATGTATTAATATATTTGGAGGTGCAGTATGAAAAAGAAATTATTAGAAAAAGATATATTTTATCTATCTTTATTCATATGCGTTTGTCTCGTAGCTTTTGGTGGTATTTTATTTACAAATAAAAATTTAAACAAATTAGTAGCAAGTAAAGACACAATTAATAAAGATAATGAGATAAATTTAGTAAAAGAAAAAAATGATTCTGTACCAACATCGACAGAATCAAAAGAAAACCTTGAAAAGGCAAAAGAACAAAATAACAAAAAAACAGAAACTAAGAGCGAATCTAAACTTAACTATATAGGAACTGAAGTACTTAGAGAATATTCAGCAGATATGCCAAGTTATTCAAAAACATTAGATGTTTGGGAAATACATAAAGGTTTAGATATTGCAGCAAAAGATGGAGATAAAATAAGATCAATACTAGATGGAACTGTTAAGTCTGTATATTCAGATGAAAGATATGGAACAAGTATAGAATTATCTTATGCTGATAATATAACAGTAATATATTCTGGTATAAAAGAAAATGTATCTTTAGAAAAAGGAGATACAGTTAAAGAAGGCGACTGCATAGGTTATGTTGGAAATACAACAAATGTTGAAAATGAAGATGGAACACATGTGCATGTGGAAGCCTATAAAAATGACAAAGCTATTAATCCATTGAGTTTATTAGAATAAAGAATAAAGTTTGTGGCAGGAGATTTTTCAAAAATTGAGGAATCTCCTGTTATATTTTTTGCATTTTTTTCATATATAACAATAGGACTGATATCGAGGGAGGGGAGGTTGTGAAATCTCATATAGAACAAAGAGCAGTTACTATTGCAAAATATATATTAGAAAAGCAATCTACGGTAAGACAAACCGCCAAGGTTTTTGGTGTAAGCAAAAGCACTGTACACAAAGATGTAACAGAGCGATTAGAAGAAATTCAGCCAACGTTAGCCAGTGAAGTAAAACAGATTTTAGAAAAAAATAAATCAGAAAGACATATCAGGGGCGGAATGGCTACAAAATTAAAATATCAGCAACAAAAAAAGATGTAGGATAACCTACATTTTTTTCTTGACTAAAGTCAGATTTTTGCCTATATTGTAGAATAGGAGTATTAATGATAACTACAATTTGAATTAAATATAAATTAAATAAAAATGTAAAAAGGAGTGAAATGAATGTCAGGAGCTGATATAGGTATCGATTTAGGAACAGCCAATGTACTAATATATGTAAGTGAAAAAGGGATTGTTTTAGAAGAACCTTCTGTAGTTGCAGTAGATAACAAATTAAACAAAATTATAGCAGTGGGAACAGAAGCAAGAAAAATGATAGGTAGAACACCTGCAAATATAGATGTTATAAGACCATTAAGAGATGGTGTTATATCAAATTATGAGATAACAGAAGAAATGTTATCTAGATTTATTGAAAAAATAGTAGAGAAAAAAGGATTTGGTAGATTCGTAATGCCTAGAATTATGGTTTGTGTACCTACTGGTGTTACTGAAGTTGAAAAAAGAGCAGTTGAAGATGCAACAAAAAAAGCTGGAGCTAGAGAAGTTTATATTATAGAAGAACCTATAGCAGCAGCAATTGGGTCAGGAATAGATATTGCTCAACCTAATGGAAACATGGTTATTGACATAGGTGGTGGAACAACTGATATAGCTGTAATATCGCTAGGTGGATCAGTAGTAAGTGATTCCATAAAATTAGGTGGAGACAAATTTGATGAAGCTATAATCAAATATATCAAGAAAGAGTATAATGTATTAATAGGGGAAAGAAGTGCTGAAAAGCTAAAAATAGAAATAGGGACTGCTGTAAAAGAGGACGAGCCAAGAACTATGAACATAAGTGGTAGAAATCTAGTTAAAGGTCTTCCTGTTACTATAAGCGTATCTTCAACAGAGATATTAGAAGCACTTGATTCATGCATAGAGCAAATAGTTATAGCAACTAAAAATCTACTAGAAAAAACACCACCAGAATTAGCAGCAGACATAAGTGATAAAGGAATCATTATGACTGGTGGAGGAGCTATGTTACGTGATTTAGATAAGAGGGTTGAACAAAGTACTGGAATAAAAGTTACTTTAGCTCATGATCCACTTTCTTGTGTAGCAAAAGGAACTGGATTATCATTAAGTTCTCTTGATTTACTAGAAACTGGAGGTAATTTCAAAAAATAGTATTGTATTTTTGAAATTATAAATGAGATTAACTATAAAACTCAATAAAATTTATCGAAACAATAATAAAAAGTAGCTATTTTAAAATAATATTTTGAATATATTATTTTATGATAGCTACTTTTTTGTTAGGTAGCAAGAAGTAGGGATAAAGCAATCGTCTCAGCTAATTCTAATATAAAGTGAAGTCTTATATTATTAAAAGAAAATCTATTATTTTCATCTATTTTATCTACAATGCCAACTATAGAATAAGTCCCTACCTGGGGTAACTTTTTGCCTACACCTTTACCTGGAAGTATAGGCCCCTCTCGGATTTGTATATTACCTATGTTACTTGCCGAGCCCAAACAGGCATCTATGGCTAGAAATTGGCTCGAGGAATGTTTGCTTTTTATCTTTTCTATAGATTCATAAATATTCAACGCATGAATAGGATTATCCAATGTACCGTAAACAGGGTATTTGAAGTCACTATTTTTGAGCATAGTTCCTACTAGAGGCCCAAGTGCATCTCCAATAGCACGATCTGTTCCTATACATATTATTACAGTATTATCAGAAATTATATTTTTAAGAATAGAACTTAATATATGCGTGACATCTTCTCTTTTATAGTTTACTTTGGCTAAATACATAGGAGTTCCTCCCTTCTAGATAATATATGAGTTAAGATTATGAAATAATACCAATTTTGAAATAGTTAAAAAAATATATTATAAAAAAACTAACAAAAATAGACAAATACTATTATAAAAATACTTGACAAGACAATATAAAACAGGTATTATTTATATTGTTAAATTCAAAGAAAAATTTCTTGATTACCTTATCAAGAGAGGCTGAGGGACAGGCCCTATGAAGCCCAGCAACCACTTGGAAAAGGAAGGTGCTAAATCCTGCTAGAGAGAATTCTAGAAAGATGAGGTCATGTATTTAAGCATACAATAACCTCTTCTGTGCAGAAGAGGTTTTTTAATTTATAAGAAAGTATAAAGAATTAAATTTCTTGTAAAATAAAGAATATAATCTAGAATTCCAACAGAAAAATCTTTAGTTTAAAATAAAGATTTTTAGGGAACAAATTATAAAATAGAACAAACTATGAAATTTTAAGGAGGAACTAAAATGGCAAGACATTTATTTACTTCAGAGTCAGTTACTGAAGGGCATCCAGACAAGATGTGTGACCAAATATCAGATGCAATATTAGATGCATTATTAGAAAAAGACCCACAATCAAGAGTTGCTTGTGAAACTACTACTACAACTGGTTTAGTATTAGTTGCAGGTGAAATAAGTACAAATGCTTATGTTGATATTCCAAAATTAGTTAGAGAAACAGTAGAAGGTATCGGATATACTAGAGCTAAATTTGGATTCGACTGCAATACTTGTGCAGTAATAACTGCTATAGATGAACAATCAGGAGACATCGCTATGGGTGTTGATGAAGGTTTAGAAAGTAAATCAGGAGAACAAACTGAAGAAGAAATAGAAAAAGTTGGTGCTGGAGACCAAGGTATAATGTTCGGTTTCGCTTGTAATGAAACAGAAGAATTAATGCCACTTCCAATATCTTTAGCTCACAAATTATCAAGAAGATTAACAGAAGTTAGAAAATCTGGATTATTAGATTACTTAAGACCAGATGGTAAAACTCAAGTAACTGTTGAATATGAAGGAAACAAAGCAGTTAGAGTTCATACTGTATTAATATCTTCTCAACATAGTGAAAGTGTTGATAACGAAACTATAAGAAGAGATTTAATAGAACACGTTATAAAAGCTGTTATACCTGCTGAATTATTAGATGAAGAAACTATGTACTACATCAACCCAACAGGTAGATTCGTTATAGGTGGACCACAAGGAGATACTGGTTTAACTGGTAGAAAAATAATAATAGATACTTACGGTGGATACTCTAGACACGGTGGTGGAGCATTCTCTGGAAAAGACCCAACAAAAGTTGACAGATCTGCTGCTTACGCTGCTAGATACGTAGCTAAAAACATAGTTGCTGCTGGACTTGCAGACAAATGTGAAATAGAATTAGCTTATGCAATAGGTGTTGCTAAACCATTATCAATATTCGTTGATACTTTCGGAACTGGAAAAGTTTCTGAAGAAGTTTTAGTTGAATTAATAAACAAAAACTTCGACTTAAGACCAGGTGCTATAATAAGAGACCTTGACTTAAGAAGACCTATATACAAACAAGTTGCTGCTTACGGTCACTTCGGTAGAACTGATATAGATTTACCATGGGAAAGAACTGATAAAGCTGAAACTTTAAAAGAACAAGCTGGTATATAGTTAGTTAGAATATTATAATTTTAAATATATAAAGACCTTGTACATATTAAGTGCAAGGTCTTTTTTTCTTTACAAAACTAGTGTACTATTTTTATAAGGGAATTTATAAGATAAACCCTTAATGGTATTGAAAAATGATATTAGGGATTTATGGAGGAATTTATGAGGATTTTTAAAATATTAGGGATTGAGCCAACAAAAAATGAGATGGAAATCAAGGAAGCGTACTTAAACAAATTAAGCGACACAAATCCTGAAGACAAACCAGAAGAATTTATGCAACTTAGAAAAGCATATGAAGAGGCTATTGAATATGCAAATCAAGAAGACGAAGAAGATACAAATGAAATAGATAATACTGAAATAGGTCTGTGGATGGCAAAAGTAAGAGAGGTATATAACAATTTTAGAGCGAGAAATGATATAAATGCATGGTCAGAATTGTTAAAAGATGATGTATGCCAAAATATAGAGACCAAAACAGATGCAAGAGATGCTCTATTAGAATTTTTTATGCAAAACTACTACCTTCCATCAGCTGTAATTAGATTTTTAAATGAGTTTTTCAATTTTGAAGAGGATATAGATGAATTATATGAAAGTTTTCCAGCAGAATTTATAGATAATATAATTGTTGATGGAATTAAATACGATGAATATCCTTCCTATAGTCTGTTTGAAATAAAAGATGGGCTTGATTATGAAGCATTTTTAACTGATTTTTATGAAATGAATAGAAAATATAGAGAAAGAGATATTGAAAAAACATATGATTTATTACAAGATTTAAAAGAATATGGAATATATCATCCGGAAGTTGATAAAAAAGAGGCAGTCGTACTTTATAACTTAGATAGATTAGATGAAGCTTGGGATATCATATCTAATATAGACCCCAAATATAATGAAGTTGTTGAAGCAGATTTATTAAAAGGAATGATTTTAGCAGACAAAGGTCAAAATGAAGAAGCAAAACAATATTATAAAACTGTTTTAAAAAGAGAACCATCAAATGTAATGGCATGCGAAGGGTTATGCATTATTTATAAAAATGAGGGAAGATTTGCTGAAGCAAGAGAGTTATTAACTGTGATTAATTCGGAAGGGTATGAATATGAAGAGATTGATAGACTATTCGATGAATTAAATCAAGATATTATAAATGATTATGAAAATAAAGTTAGATTAGGACAAGATAAGTTTGAAACTGACAAGCTATTAGAAATAGCACATACATATTATATTGTTGATAGATTAGATGAAGCATACAATATTGCAAATTCGATAGAAGTAGACGAAAATACAGATTTAATGATTTATAGATTATTTGCTAGAATTTATTTAGATATGAAAAAATATGACGAGGCATTAAAGTATGCAGATATGTGGAAAAATGGAATAGAGAATGCTTCAGAAGAAAAGTTAAATAATTTTGCGCCTAAATATAAATCTATGGAGAATGTATATTTTACAAAAGCATGGATATATAATCAAAAAGGCGAAAATAATAATGCTCTAAAAGAATTGAATAAATCACTTGAGATACTTCCAAATGATGTACAATTTTTAAATATGAAGAATAAGATTTTATTTGCAAATCAACAATATGAAGAAGTGATAAAGGTTTGTGACAAAATTATAGAAATAAACCCTGAGGTATCAGAAGCCTATATGATGAAAATTAGATCACTTTATGAATTGGAATATCTGAAAGAAGCATTTGATGAATGTAATGATATCTTATATAAAGACCCATATAATTTATTTGCATACATATATAAAATAAGAATCTTAATAGAAGTAGAAGAAATCGAAATGGCTAAAGAAGAAATAAAATCTTTAAGAAGTGAAGATGTTGAAAATCAGAACTTAGACTTCTTAGAAGCACTTATTTTAGATTATGAAGATAAAAGAGAAGAAGCTACGGAAATTTATAAAAATCTAATAAAAAAACTAGAAGAAGATGATGCTGGAATCCTAGCATTTCCAGAAGAATTATATTTCTACTATATAAATGAAATTTTCAACACTGATGAAGAAGGCGATGTTTTAGAACTTGCACAGAAAGGTTTAAAATATAGTCCGAAACATCAAGGATTACTTTATTATAAGGGAATAGAACTTAGTATAAGAGAACAATATAATGATGCTAAAGAAACTTTTGAGTACATAGCGCAATTATATCCAGACAACGGATATAGTGATAGAAAAATTGGAGATATATATAACGACCAAGAGCTTTATGAAAAAGCATTAGAATATTACAATAAACAGATTGAAAAAGAATATGATATAGATGACTACTTTAAAAGAGTGCAAGTAAACTTAGAATTGTTAAATCTAGATGATTTATATAAAGATTTAGTGTACTTAGATAAAAATCTTAAAGATGACCCGAGATTATACGAATACTTCGGAATCTATTACAATATGATAGATAATGCGAAAAAATCGTATGAGTATTTTATAAAAGCCAAGGCAATCTTTGATAATAGCGATGAATACGAAAGTTCATCTTATTTAGAAGGGACATTAGGTCTAGTATGTGCAAAATTAGGCATGCGTGAAGATGCAATGAAATACTACAGAGAAAATTACGAAAACACAAATGACCCTTCTGATTTAATAGATATATATAATCAATATGTTAAGTTTGGGGATTTTGATAAAGGCGAAGAAATTTTAGATGAGTATTTAGCAGCAATGAATAAATCAAAATTAAGCGCCGAAGCCATGTCTCGTATGGCTAATTTAAATATAGAAAAAAGAAATATGAAAGCGGCACTAAAAACTTTCTCATTAATGGTAAAACCAGAACCAGACCATAAGAGGGATAGAGCAAAACTATTATTCTATACAGGAAATTATAAAAAAGCATTAAAATTAATTGAAGAGGCTATAAAAGAGTTACAATTTGTTGCAGATAATAGAGCTAACTATATAACTGCGGGAAGAATATGTCTTGAGTTGGGAGATAAGGTAAAAGCACATAGCTATGCTAAAAAGGTAATAGAATTAACTCCTGTAGATAACTTAAAATCTAAGGTAGATAAATTACCATATATTTATCGATATTTAGCTGATGCATATATTATTTTAGGTGAATATAATAAGGCATATGAATATATAAGCAAGGCCCTTTTATCACCAAGATGCTTTTACTGTTCAGAAGAAGTATGTATCGATGCAATGTATAGCCTTGCGTATTTAGAATATGTTAAGGGAAATATAGATAAAGTAAAAGCTCATTTAGATGAGATATTTAAATTAGATATATCGAGAACAGATGCTATTGGATTGGCATACAAAATCGGACTTTTTAAATAGAAAAAGGTAGCAAGGAGACGTTATTTATGATAATAGGAATAGATTTAGGAACAACAAACAGTTTAGCTTGTTATTTTGATGAAGGTGAAACGAAAATAATACCAAATAGACTTGGAGAAAATTTAACTCCGTCTGTTGTAAGTATAGATGAAGATGATAATATTTATGTTGGAAAAGTTGCTAAGGAAAGAAAAATACTTTATCCAAATATGACAGCAGAAGTTTTTAAAAGAAGTATGGGCACTGATAAGGAATTTGCACTTGGAGATAAAAAGTTTAAGGCTGAGGAGTTATCTTCTTTTGTATTAAAATCATTAAAAGAAGATGCTGAAGTTTTTATTGGACAAGAAATAGAAGAAGCGATAATCAGTGTGCCTGCTTATTTTAATGATGAACAAAGAAAGGCAACAAAAAAAGCTGGAGAGCTTGCTGGATTAAAGGTAAATCGTATAATAAACGAACCGACAGCGGCTGCAATAGCTTATGGAATAGATAAAAGAGATGACCACACTAAATTCTTGGTTTTCGACCTTGGTGGAGGAACTTTCGATATTTCAATACTTGAAATGTATAAAAATATAATGGAAGTTAGAGCAGTAGCTGGTGACAACTATATAGGTGGAGAAGACTTCACAGACATACTATATAGAATGTTTATTGACCAAGTTAAATTAGATGAAGATAAGCTTGATAAAAAGGCTTTATCTCATATTAAAAAACAATGTGAAAAAGCAAAACTTGAATTCTCAGACAAGAAGACAGTGAATATAAAATGTAATATAAACGATAATATTTATGAGACAGAAATAAGTATAGATTCTTATGAAAGATCGTGTGAATTACTTCTATCTAAATTGAGAAAACCAATAGAGAGAAGTTTAAAAGATGCAAAAATAAAATTAAGTCAAATAGATGAAATAATATTAATCGGTGGGGCAACAAGACTTCCAATAATAAGAAAGTTTGTTGGAAAAATATTTGGACGACTTCCAAACACAAGTGTAAATCCTGATGAAGCTGTTGCAATAGGGGCAGCACTTCAAGCTGCGATGAAAGAAAGAGATCAATATATAAAAGAAATTGTGCTTACTGATGTTTGTCCATTCTCGCTTGGAACAGAAGTTTCTGTTAAAGGAATGGGAAATACTCGTGAATCTGGGTATTATTATCCTATAATCGAAAGAAACACAGTTATACCAGTCAGCAGAACAGAAACATTCTATACATGCTATGACGGGCAAAGCAAACTTGTTGTCGAAGTTCTTCAAGGTGAGAGCAGACTTGCGAAAAATAACTTAAAATTAGGTGAGATTTCAGTAGTTGTTCCAAAAGGGCCAGAAGGAAAAGAATCAATTGATGTAACTTATACATACGATATAAACTCAATATTAGAAGTAATTGTTAAGGTAAACTCAACAGGGGAAAAGAAAAAAATTATTATCCAAAAAGAAAATAGCCCAATATCAGAAGAAGATGCAAAGGCTAGATTTGAGGAGCTTAATTATTTGAAAATTCATCCAAGAGACCAAGAAAAAAACAAAGAACTTCTATTTAGAGGTGAAAGAATGTATGAAGAATTCACTGGAGAAGACAGAAAAATTATCGGTGAAGCTCTTACACAATTTGAATTAATTTTAAATAAACAAGATAAGGCTATGATAGAACAAGCTAGAAAAGAGTTAAAAGAAGTTTTAGATGAAATAGAAACAGATGAATTATTTTAGTTAATATGCTATGGGCTATTTTGGGACATACTAATATATGGACTAAAATAGCTCAATTATAATATAAAGCATGTGCTAAAAAGCACAATTAGGAGTGTTGTATTATGGAAAAATTAGAAGGTATGATAAGTGATATAGTTTTTAAAAATGAAGAGAATGGATACACTATAGCTTATCTTGCAAACGAAGACGAAGAAGTTACAATTGTCGGATGTATGCCGACTTTGTCTGTTGGTGAGAGTATAGAAGTTGAAGGAAGATGGGTCACACATAAAACGTATGGCTCACAATTTGAAGTAAATAAATTTATGCCTGTTACACCTTCATCTTTGGAGGGAATTTACGCTTATTTATCTTCTGGTATGATTCATGGTATAGGAGAGAAAATGGCAACTAGGATTATTGAAAAGTTTGGAGTCGATACTCTAGACGTAATCCAAAACACTCCAGAGCGATTAAAAGAAGTTGAGGGAATTGGGTCAAAGAAAATAAAACAGATAACAGAGAGTTATGAAGAAAATAGAGAATTGAGAAATATAATTATGCAACTTTCTCCTTATGGAATAACTCCTAATTACTGTTTAAAAATTTATAAAAAATATAAAGAGAATGCAATTAGCATTATAAATAAGAATCCATACAGGCTTGCTGAAGATATCAGGGGAATTGGGTTTAGAATTGCGGACGATATCGCAAAGAAGCTTGGTATAGATAAATATTCTAGGGATAGAATATTCCAAGGAATTTTATATACGCTTAACCAAAGCGCATCAAATGGAAATACATATTTACCGCTGAGTGTTCTTGTCCCACAAGCGATGAAGGTATTAGAAATTGAGGCAGAAAAGATAAAAGAAGGTGTTCTTGAATTAGCATATACTCAAAAAATACATGTTGAAAAAGACCAAAACGATATAAATGTATATCTTATGCCATATTATCTTTCTGAAAATGGAGTCTGCAAAGAAATGATAAGACTTGCTCAATATGACTTTGAGAATTTAAACATAGATGTTGACCATGAAATAAAACTTATTGAAAGAGAAGAAGGAATTAAACTGGCACAAAATCAGGTTATGGCAGTTAAAGAAGCTATTGAAAAAGGTGTTGTAATAATCACTGGTGGACCAGGTACAGGGAAAACAACAACAATTAATACAATTATCAAAGTATTTGAAAATAACGACCAAAAAGTCGTTTTGGCGGCGCCAACAGGACGTGCAGCAAAGAGAATGAGTGAAACTTCAAATAAAGAGGCAAAGACAATTCACAGGCTTTTAGAAATGGGATTCGGAATGGACAGCGATGAACTTACATTTATGAAAAATGAAGAAGATCCAATTGATGCTGATGTTGTTATTCTTGACGAGGTTTCAATGGTTGATATTGTGCTTATGTATAGCTTGCTTAGAGCTATAAAATCTGGGACAAGACTTTTAATCGTTGGGGATAGCGACCAGTTGCCTTCAGTTGGAGCAGGAAATGTATTAAAAGATCTTATCGATTCAGAAGTTATAAATACTGTTAGATTAAATGAAATATTCAGACAAGCTCAAGAAAGTATGATAGTAGTCAATGCCCATAAAATTAATAAAGGTGAACCATTAAAACTGAATGTAAAAGGGAAGGATTTCTTCTTTATTAAAAAAGAAGGAGACGATATACTGCAAGAAATCGTAGGGGTTGTTAGTGAGAGATTACCGAAATTCTACGGTGTAGATAAATTAAAAGATATTCAAGTTTTATCGCCAATGCGAAAAGGAACTCTTGGTGTAAATAATTTAAATATAGAGCTGCAAAAAAGTCTTAATCCGCCATCAAAATATAAAACTGAAGAAGTATTTTCAAAAAGAACATTCAGAGTTGGCGACAAGGTTATGCAGATTAAAAATAATTATACGAGAAAATGGCAAAGTGAAGATGGAAGTAATAGTGGACATGGTATATATAATGGCGATATTGGTTATATTTACTATATAGACAAAGAAAAGAAAGAGATATTTGTAATATTCGATAGTTTAAAAATCGTAACTTACAAGTACGACGAGTTAGATGAATTAGACCACAGTTTCTGTACGACTATTCATAAAAGCCAAGGGAGTGAATTCCCAATCGTTGTAATACCGATGGCGTGGGCGCCACCAATGCTACTTAGCCGAAATCTACTTTATACAGCTGTTACACGTGCAAAGAAACAGGTTGTGCTAGTTGGTGAAGTTAAGTACCTAGAATTTATGATAAAAAACAATCGAAGCAACGACAGATACTCTAATTTAGCAGTTAAGTTAAATAAATTTAAAAAAGAGGGTCTGCTGATTGAAGATAACGAATAAAGAGAAAATAACTGATAATATAAAAGATAAAAAATCAATATTAAAATATATTAAAGATATACTTCTTGATTTTATTTATCCAAAGAATATATCCTGTATAATTTGTGATAATCCAATAAAATTAACAAATTCATATTCTATATGTAAAGATTGCTTTAAGGAATTGCATTTTTTGAAGGATGCTTGTTTAAAATGTGGAAAACCATTAGTAAATCATAATTTAGAATATGAAAATATAAAGGACTGTCCATCTTGTAAAAGAAGAACTTTTTATTTTGATAGGGCAATTTCATGTATAGAATACAACAAAACAAGTAAAAAGATGATACTTGATTTTAAATATAGAAATAAGACTTATTTCTGTAAATATGTCGCACAAATTATGAGCGAAAAGATGGAACTCGAAAATCTAACTGCAGATTATTTGTTATGCGTTCCTTTGCATAAAAAGCGCCTTAGAAAAAGAGGATTTAATCAAGCACAAAAAATAGCAGAAGATTTGAGTGAAATAACAGGAATTCCTACTTTGAATTGTATTTTTAGAAAAAGAAATACAAGAAGACTCTACAATTTAAATAAAAAAGAAAGAGAGCAAGAAGTAAAGAATTCATTTGTTATAAAGGATAATGATAATTTGCTTAAAAATAAAAATGTGATTTTAATAGATGATATTTTTACAACCGCTGCTACAACTAACGAAATATCAAAAGAACTTAGATTAGTACCAGTAAACAAGATAACTGTTTTAACATTATTAACTAGGGGTTATGATATGTATTTGCCTTATGAGGAAAATGATTAAAATATATAAAATAATAACATAACAGTAATAATAAAATGAATTGTCAAAAATAAATAGAAAAATAGGATTACAAGGTAAATGATTCTATTGACATATCTATCAGAAGATATTAAAATATATTAGTAATTATTCAGGTCTGTGGTTGAAAGTCCAGGCCAGTCGCAGGCAAAGGGATCCACGTAAGTCAACGCCAAAAGCGGAGTTGATGATCATGGTGCGGCTTAGAAGTAAGACCTACCGATAACCAAAAAAATTCTAAATCGAGACGGCTAGTAGTGCGGCAAACCCAGAGCGAACGTCGCAGTAGGCGAGTGTGGGGTCAAAAACCAGGTCAGCTGAATAGTTCATATAAGTACCTATTAAGGTACTTTTTTGTTGCTTAAATTATACTACTAATAACTCTCTTATAAATAAGCGTTATACTTATTTATGGGAGAGTTTTTATTTTGTATTTTTTTAGTTGTAGCAAATATGAAAAATGGATTAAATCTTTATAAGATGAAGGAATAGATAAATTTAAAAATTAGTAAGAAAAATAAATGTGATACACTAATTGTATAAAAGTATACACAATAAACGTTTGCATAATAAAAATAATTCAAGAAAAATAGCAAAAAACGTAAAAATAATGTTGACGATTTATATATCTGGGATTATAATTATATTAACAAAATTTGAAACAGGTTTCAGAGTACACTGTTCTAAAACTTATCAAAGGGGATAATAATATGGCAAGTATTAGAGAAGTAGCTAAACTAGCTGGTGTTTCACCAGCAACAGTATCAAGAGTAATAAATGGAACCGCCAATGTTGATGATGAAAAGAAACAAAGAGTGCTAAAGGTTATTAATGAAACGGGTTTCAGACCTAATGAACTAGCAAGAGCTCTGTTTAAACAATCATCAAAGATTATAGGGGTAATAGTACCAAACATTGAAAACCCATTTTTCAGCGAGTTAGCAAAGGCGATTGAAGAAGAGGCGTATGAAAATGGATATAAGATGCTGCTTTGCAATTCTAATAATAACGAAGAAAAAGAATTGATGAATATACATATGTTAAATCAATTAAAAGCAGATGGTCTTATCATGGTAACAGATAGTAATAATACAATAAAAAATTTAGAAGACAATGGATTCCCAGTAGTTTTGGTGGATAGAAAACTTTCAAAGATTAATGAAATTGCAATAGTAGAATCAGATAACTATAGCGGTGGAAAAATAGCTACAAAACATTTAATAGAATGTGGTTGCAAAAATATAGTTTGTATGAAAGGTCCACAAAATATTTCGAGTGCAAAACAAAGATATTTAGGATATCAAGATATATGCAAAGAATATGGGATTAAAGAACAATACATAGAGTGTGGATACAGCTATGATATTGGATTAATAAAAGCAGAAGAATTAATAACAAAATATCCAGATGTAGACGGAATTATAGCAAGTAATGATATGGTTGCTATTTCTGTTTATAAAACACTTACACAAAAAGGATATAATATACCAGAAGATATACAAATAATAGGATTTGATAACATAAAATTTAGTTGTTTATTCACGCCGGAAATAACAACTGTTGCTCAACCCATAACAAAGATAGGCAAAAAAGCAACACAAATTATTATTCAATATAGGGATGGACATAATATCGAAAGGGAAAATATATTTGATGTTGAGTTAATAGAGCGTCAAACGACAAAAAGGAAAGGGTGAAAGTAATGAGACTTGCAGTAGTAGGAAGTATTAATATAGACATGACAGTTACAGCTGAAAGAATTCCACTAAAAGGAGAAACTTTAATGGGAGATAATATCAGCTATATACCAGGAGGAAAAGGTGCAAATCAAGCAGTAGCAATGGCCAAACTTGGAGCAGAAGTAGAGATGTTTGGATGTGTTGGGGATGATGAGAATGGTAAAAAAATGATAGATAACATGAAAAATCATGGAATAAAAACAGACAACATAAAAGTGTTAGAAGGAGTTCCAACAGGAATTGCGATGATCACAATAGGTGAAAATGACAACACAATAATAGTTGTTCCAGGAGCAAATGGAAAAGTAGACAAAGAATATATAGATGGTATAAAAGAAGAATTAAAAAATTACGATATGGTAGTACTTCAACATGAAATACCACTTGAAACAGTTCATTATACAGTAGAATTTTGCTCAGAAAATAATATACCAGTAATATTAAATCCAGCACCAGCAGCAGAAGTTCCAATGGAAGTTGTTGAAAAAGTAACCTACTTAACTCCAAATGAACATGAAGCAGTACTTATATTTGGAAATGAACTTTCATCAGAAGAACTTCTTAAAAAATATGCAGGGAAATTATTAATAACTCAAGGATCAAAAGGTGTTTCAACATGTTTAGAAACTGGTGAAATATTAACAGTACCAGCAAGACCAGCCAAAGTAGTTGATACAACAGGAGCAGGAGATACATTAAATGGTGCATTTTCTGTACAAATTGCAAATGGAGCAGATATAAAAACTGCATTAACTTTTGCGAATACAGCAGCTAGTTTATCTACAGAAAAATTCGGCGCACAAACAGGAATGCCAACAGTAAGTGAAGTAGAAAAAGAGTTACAGTAAAAAATAAAGCAAAAGTTGAGGAGAAAATATCAATGAAAAGACATGGAATTTTAAATAGTGATATATCAAGAGTACTTTCATATATGGGGCATACAGATCGTATATGTATAGGAGATTGCGGTCTTCCAATACCAGATGAAACAGAAAGAATTGATTTAGCAGTTAAATTCGGAGTGCCAACTTTTATGGACGTTTTAAAAGAAGTTGGCGACGATATGAAAATAGAAAAAATAGTTTTAGCAGAAGAAATAAAAGAAAACAATCCAAAAGTTTTAGCTGAAATAAATGAATATTTTGCAGGACAAGAAATAGAGGTAGAATTCGTTTCTCATGTTGGATTAAAAGAAATGACAAAGGAATGTAAAGCAGTAATACGTACAGGAGAAACTACTCCTTATGCGAACATAATTTTACAATCAGGATGTATTTTTTAATAAAAATAAGGAGGTAGAGATATGCAAATTGAAATGCGTGGAATCGATAAGTCATTTGGCGGCAATGCAGTTTTAAAAGGTGCAGGTTTCCTATTAGATGATGGCGAAGTTCATGCTCTTATGGGGGAGAATGGTGCAGGAAAATCGACTTTAATGAAGATTCTAACAGGTGTTTATACTAAGGATGCTGGTCAAGTTATAGTAGATGGAAAAGAAGTTTGTTATAACAATCCACAAGAAGCAGAAAAAGCAGGAATAGTATTTATTCACCAAGAGTTAAATGTATTATTTGATTTAACAGTTGAAGAAAATATGTTTTTAGGCAAAGAGATAAAAAAAGCATTTGGAATATGTGATAGAAAAGCCATGAGAAAAAGGGTACAAGAAATTCTAGACATGCTTGGTGTTGATATAGATCCAGCCCAAAGAATGGATGAACTATCTATAGGTCAACAACAAATGATAGAAATAGCAAAAGCTCTTATGGTAGATGCAAAAGTAATAATCATGGATGAGCCAACTGCTGCATTAACTCAAAGTGAAACAGAAGTATTATTCGAAGTAGTAAATTCACTTAGAAAAAAAGGTGTTTCAATAGTTTATATATCTCACCGTATGGAAGAAATATTTGAATTATGTGATCGTATAACAATTCTTAGAGATGGTACTTATATAGACACTAAAAGAATTGCTGATATCGATATGAATGACATAGTTAAAATGATGATAGGTAGAGAAATTGGAGAAAGATACCCATTAAGAGATGCAAAAATCGGAGATGTAGCATTTGAAGTTAAAAACTTAAACTGTCCAGGGGCATTCGAAAATGTATCTTTTGATGTTCGTGCTGGAGAAGTTTTAGGTGTATCAGGACTTATGGGAGCAGGAAGAACGGAAATAATGCAAGCTATTTTCGGTAACATGCCGCATGTAACAGGTCAAATATTCCTAGATGGAAAAGAAATAAAAAATAAAAATCCACAACAAGCAATAGAAAATGGGATTGGATTTATAACTGAAGATAGAAAAGTTGAAGGTTTAATGTTAGAAGAAAGTATAATGAAAAATATTTCTTTAGCTAACCTTGGAAAAATCTCTAAAAATGGAGTTATAAATAAGAAAAAAGAACAAGAACTTGTTAATCAAGGAATTGAAGAATTAAAAATTAGATGCTTTGGACCGCAACATGAATGTGATAATTTAAGTGGTGGGAATCAACAAAAAGTAGTATTTGCAAAATGGATTTACACTAATCCGAAAGTTTTAATCCTAGATGAGCCTACAAGAGGTGTTGATATAGGAGCGAAGAAAGAAATTTATAACATAATTAATGAACTTGCAGCAAAAGGTGTTGCGATAATTATGGTATCATCCGAACTACCAGAAGTTTTAGGAATGTCTGATAGAGTTATGGTAGTAAGAGAAGGCGAAGTAAGAGGAATTTTAAATAAAGAAGAAGCAAACCAAGAAAGTATCATGACTTTAGCGACAGGAGGAGAACTAAATGGAAAATAAAAAAGTAATGAATCGGATACAAGATTTAGGTGCGGTAATTGCATTAATTCTTTTAGTAGCAGTAATAAGTATAATAAGTCCAGAGTTTAGAACAGTAAAGAACTTCTTATCTTTACTTAGACAATCTTCAATAAATGGACTAATTGCATTTGGTATGACTTGCGTTATCTTAACTGGCGGAATCGACTTATCAGTGGGTTCGGTGTTGGCGCTTACAACAGCAATTTGTGCTAGTTTAATAGCTAATGGAACACCAGTTGCAATCGCAATGATAGTAGCATTAGTATTAGGTGTATTATTTGGAATTATAAGTGGTATATTTGTGACAAAAGGACGTTTACAACCATTTATAGCAACATTAATAACAATGACAGTATTCAGAGGATTAACAATGATCTTCATGGATGGAAAACCAATATCTAACTTAGGAGATAGTTATTTATTAAAATTCGTAGGAAAAGGACTTATATTAAATATACCATTCCCAGTAATAATGTTTATATTAATCTTTATAGGATTTATGTTTATATTAGAAAGAACTACTTTTGGTCGTAAAGTTTATGCGACAGGTAGTAACGAAAAATCTGCAAAATTAGCAGGTATAAACATAGATAGAACTAAAATAGCTACTTATGCAATCTCAGGATTAATGGCAGCTATGTCAGGTTTAGTACTTTTATCTCGTTTAGGCTCAGCACAACCAACACTAGGTACAGGATATGAACTAGATGCAATTGCAGCAGTTGCACTTGGTGGGGTTAGTATGAACGGTGGTAGAGGTAGAATATGGGGCACATTTGTAGGTGTTCTAATAATAGCAGTATTAAATAACGGACTAAATATCTTAGGAGTATCTTCTTACTACCAAGATGTTGTAAAAGGTTTAGTTATATTAATAGCAGTTTTATCAGACCGTAAACGTTAATTATTATAAAAATTTTAAAAATAACCTAACTCTAGGAGGCATAATTATGAAACTTAAGAAAATAGTTACTCTTGTATCATCAGCAATACTAGCATTTTCATTAGTAGGATGTAGTATAGAAGGTGAAGAATCAAGTGCAGGCTCAGACGGAGCTGTAGTGGGAAATGGAAGTATAGGATTCTCAGTATCTACATTAAACAATCCATTTTTCGTAACTTTAAGCCAGGGTGCTAAAGATAAAGCAAAAGAAGAAGGAAGAGATTTAATAGTAGTAGATGCTGGTGATGATGCAGCAAAACAGACAAGTGATATAGAAGATTTAATTTCAAAAAATATAAGTATTTTAATAGTAAATCCAGTTGATTCTGATGCAGTTGCACCAGCGGTAAAAGATGCAATTGCAAAAGGTATAAAAGTTATTTCTCTAGACCGTGCAGTTAATGGTGTAGATGTAGATTGTTCAATAGCATCTGATAATGTTGAAGGTGCAAAAATGGCAACAGAATACTTAGTAAGTTTAGTTGGAAAAGATGCAAAAGTTGTTGAATTAGAAGGAACTTCAGGTTCAAGTGCAACAATAGACAGAGGAACAGGATTCCACAAGGTAGCAGATGAACAATTAAACGTTGTATCTAGCCAAACAGCTAACTTCAACCGTTCAGAAGGTATGACAGTTATGGAAAATATGCTTCAATCTAACTCAGATATAAAAGGTGTTTTCGCTCACAATGACGAAATGGCACTTGGTGCAGTTGAAGCAATAGGAAATAAAGATATAGTAGTTGTTGGATTCGACTCAACAGATGATGCATTAGCAGCAATTAAAAAAGGTAAAATGGCAGCAACAGTTGCTCAAAAACCAGATTTAATGGGTGCAACAGCAGTAGAAACAGCTATAAAAATAATAAACGGAGAAGCTGTTGAAAAATCTATACCAGTTGAAGTTGAACTAGTAACAAAATAATTTGATTGATTAATTGATAATTTGATATTTAAGATAAATAAAAAGTAGGAGCATTTTGCTCCTACTTTTTTTGTGAAATTTATAAAGCTCTAAAATCTTGTGTTAAGTTTATTCTATCCTCTTCAGTTATAGGACGTAAAACACGACATGGGTTTCCAGCAGCGACAACACCAGATGGTATGTCTTTTGTTACAACACTTCCACCTCCGATTACAGTTCCAGCCCCAATTGTAACTCCACCGAAGACTGTACAATTAGCCCCAATCCAAACATCATTTTCTATAGTTATAGGTTTAGATGTAGAAATACCTTCAATAATACGTTCAGAAGGATAAATCGGATGCCCAGCACAAGAAAGACAAGTACCAGGTCCGATAAATGCATTTTCACCGATATTAATTGGAGAAGTATCAAGCATAACACAATTGTAATTTATGAAGGCAAATCCATGTGTGTGAATATTAAAACCATAGTCACACTTGAAGTTTGGCTCGATAAAAGTCATAGGACTACAAGTTCCAAACAATTTTTGTAAAATACTAGCGCGTTTTTCACTTTCATCAGGCCTTGTATTATTGAATTCCCATAATAAATTTTGTGCATTTGTTTTTAATGAAGGGTCCATAGCAAAATATTTTGCATAATAACCTTTTTCGTTTTCTATCATTTCCTTAGTTACCATTATTAAAACTCCTTTTTATATTATTTTCAGTTATCTATATATTTTAAGACATATAAGTAATTTTGTTTAGGTTAAATTTTAAAATATAATAATCAACCTAATAAAAGTGTAATAAAATCCTATACCTTTTGTTGATACAATAGTTATAGGTTAACTAATAGAAATAATTAAATTTAAGATCTTAAATCCTAAAAAATAAGAGGTGGATTTTATGCAAGGTATTTTAAAAATAGAGAATCTGAAAAAATACTACGGAACAAAAAATAATATAACAAAGGCAATAGATAATATCTCATTCTCAGTAAATGAAGGAGAATTTGTTGCGATTATGGGGGCTAGTGGAAGTGGGAAGACTACACTTTTAAACTGTATTTCTGCTATTGATACAGTTACAGCCAGCAAAATTATAATTAACGGAAATGATATAACAGAAATAAAAGATAGAGATATAGCATCATTTAGAAGAAATAATTTTCGAATATGAAAATATTAGATAGTTTCATAATGATAAACACAGTAAAGCCTACAACAGAGAAGTTATATGATGATATAGGTAAATATGTTGAAAACACTATGACAAACAATAAGGATAAATTCGATTTCTATGTGTATAATTTAAGCGTAAAAGGTGACGTGATATCAGAGAATCGATCAATATTAACTATATTTTCATTTATTCTTTTATATATAGCATTTATATTCACAGCAATTGTAGCAACTATCTTAGCAATACAAACCTTGAGTGACTCCACAAAATATAAATATCATTATTCGATTTTAAGTAAATTAGGCGTAGAACAAAGCCAAATATATAAAACAATAAGAAAACAACTATTAATATTCTTTTTATTCCCAGTAATTTACCCGATTATAATTGATATTTCAGTTACAACCTCATTGAACAGTCTCCTTAACCCAGCACTAAGTAGCGAATATTCATATTTATATGCAATATTATATAGCCTATCATTATTCTTATTTATATACTTGATATACTTTATAGCAACTTATTTTGGATATAAGAAAAATATAGAGGAATAGATATATAGATTAAAAAAACAAAAAAGGTTAGATTTATTACTTGACAAGTAAACTATCGTTCACTATTATATAAATATAGGGTGAACGATAGTTCACCAAGGAGGTTTGAAATGTGTACGACAAAAGAAAAAATTTTATTAACAGCGCTTAAACTATTTGCACAGGATGGATATGAAGCTGTTTCAATCAGCAAAATTTCTGGAGAATTAGGAATGGCGAAAAGTGCATTATATAAGCATTATAAAAACAAAAGAGATATTTTTGACAGTATTATAAATAGAATGGACGAATTAGATTATGAAAGGGTAAGAGAGTACAATATGCCAGATGGGAATATGGATGAAATCATAAAAGGATATAGAGAAATATCTATTGATAAAATCAGAATCTATACAGAAGCACAATTTAAACATTGGACGGAAGAAGAGTTTTCATCTTTATTTAGAAGAATGCTTACTTTAGAGCAATATAGAAATCAAGAAATGGCAGATTTATATCAGAAATATCTGGTTTCTGGCCCGATAGACTATATGACACATCTATTTGCTGGAATAATAGAAAAAAAAGAAGAGGCAAAACAATTGGCGATAGAGTTTTATGGTCCGATTTTCTTAATGTATAGTCTTTATGATAATAAAAGAGAAGAAGATGATTTAGCGGAAATGTTAAAAAAGCATGTTGATAGGTTTTCTAAAAAAATGGATAGTTATTAAAAATATTGTATAAAAAAATTTATATTAAGAAGAACAATAATAAATTATAAGAAGGGAGAAGGCAATGAACGCAATAGTTTATACTTCAAATACTGGTACAACAAAAGAATATGCGAAGTTATTAAGTGATAAATTATCTTTGCCTTATTATTCACTTGATGAAATAGAATATAAGGTTAAACCAGGCAGTAAAATTATATATCTTGGTTGGATTATGGCAAGTAGAGTAAAGGGATATAAAAAAGTAGTAAAAGATTATGATGTGCGTGCGGTGTGTGCTGTTGGTATGGGGGCAACAGGAACACAAGTTAAAGAAGTTAGAACAAAAAATAAAATCCCAAGTGCAATACCAGTTTTTACATTACAAGGTGGTTTCGATGTTAAAAAACTTCATGGAATTTATAAAATTATGATGACAATTATGGTCAAAACAGCAGGCAAAGGTCTTGCTAATAAACAAGATAGAACGCAAGAGGAAGATCAAATGTTAGAAATGATGTTACATGGAGGAAAATATGTTGATGAAAAAAATCTAAAGGCAATTTTAGATTGGTATGGAAAGAGGGGCGAATAGTGTGAAATTATATTTTTCAAACACTACGACTATAATTACGACAATGCTCATTCTTATATTAATTGGATTTATGTCTTATTGTTTTATCAATAGGAATAATATACAATTTTGGGGCAGAAGAATATTAATTCTTGCTATATACGGTCTTGTAGTTTGTTGTTTTGCAGCAGCGCGAGATGGTTTGGATATTACTATTCAAAATGCTGTTGAAGGAACATCTATAGCTGGTGGAATATTTGAAATTGTGAGTATTCCGACTATAGTTGGATGTATAGGGGCAGGTATTATTATAATTTCATCTATCATAGCATTATTTATAAAAAGCCAGAATGTGAAAGAGGTTTTATTTTTTATAATGTGTGCGGGAATAATTTTAAAAATCATAACGGTAGAAATAGCGAGAATTATTATGTAGAGAGTTTTGTCCATGAAATAAAAACGCCAATATCAGCTATTTCATTAGCTTGTGATAATAAAGAGGATAAATTAATAAAGAAGCAAATTAAAAAGATAGATAATATTGTAGAGCAGATGTTATTTTATGCTAGAAGTGATTCTGTGGAAAAAGATTACTTTGTAAAAAAAGTGTTACTTGAAGATGTTGTGCATACTGCAATTATGAATTATATGGATAGTTTAATACAGAAAAAAATATCATTAGATGTCTATAATTTAGAAAACTACGTTTATATCGACGAAAAATGGATAACCTTTATAATATGCCAAGTATTACAAAACTCCATTAAGTATTTAAATAAGCCTGAAAAAGTAATAAAAATACATAGTGAGAACAATAAAAATAATGTGGTTTTGGTTATTGAAGATAATGGAGAAGGAATATTGGATCATGATTTACCTAGAGTATTTGAATATGGATTCACAGGAACTGATAGGCAAAAACAATATTCAACTGGGATAGGGCTATATCTTTGTAAAAAACTTTGTAATAAGATGAACCTGGATATAAAAATTGAATCCCAGTATAAAAAATTTACAAAAGTTAAAATTATTTTTCCTAAGACTAATCTCTATAGACAATAACCTATTTTAAAATAACACACAAAAACACAATGTTACTAACATCCAAACATATGTATTGTGGATATATAAAAATTAAGAAATGTTGGAATTTCAACGAATAAAAAGTTATTAACATAGTTATCCACATTATACACAGGTTTTGTGGACAATTTAATCCACATTTAGACAAAATATTTTATTATATAAAAAAATATTCTAAAAAAAAATTTAAAAAATTAAAAAAAAAATTAAAAATTAAAAGGATATTTAAAACGCATGGAGAATATATAATAAAACATAAAAAATTTATCATAATTAGTGAAGTACATACTATGAACTTTACATAGTGAAGGGAGCTGTTCTTATGAAAATATTAATAACAGGAAAAAAAATAGAACTTACAGATGGAATCAAAGGGGCTGTAGAAGACAAATTAAGTAAATTAGATAGATATCTACATGAAGACACTGAAGTTAAAGTTACTGTAAGTGCTAGAAAAGCAAAACAAAAAATAGAAGTAACAATAATCCCTATAAATGGACCTATAATAAGAGCTGAAGATAGCGAAGAAAATTTATATGCTGCAATAGATGTTGTTTATGACAAATTAAACAAACAATTAAGAAGATATAAAAACAAATTAAAAGGTAAATATCAATCTAAAGGACAAGAAAGCATCAGATTCCAAAATATTGAAGACAATGCTGCTGAAGATAAAGACGGAGAATTCGATATAGTAATAGAAAGACACAAAAAATTTGATATGAAACCAATGAGTCCAGAAGAAGCAGTATTACAAATGGAATTAGTAGGCCACGATTTCTATATGTTTAGAAATATAGACACTGATGAAATTTCAATAGTTTATAGACGTGAAACTGGCGGATATGGATTAATTGAACATGAATAGTAGTATTGAACAAAGTAGTTAAATATTGAAAGTAACGGGCTATCGGTAATAGATTACCGATAGCCTTTTTAAGTTTATTTACAGTCATAGCATCAAATTGATTATCTGTTCTTATATTACGATAAAGTGTCAATAATAAAAAAGAAAGGGGTGTAGTCAATGATAGAGATTTTATTAGTTATTGTGATAATACTATTAATCGTAAATATTTATATATCTATCAAACCACAGGGAGTTGATATGGGACCTGTGCAAAGAGATATGGAGCAAAAGTTGATATCGGTTGAAAAGGCACTTAGAGAAGAATTTACTGTTAATAGAGAAGAATCTAGAAAAAATGAGCAATCTAATAGGACTGAGATAGGCAGTTCTATAGAAAAATTGAGTGCGACTATATTATCAAATATGATTGAATTATCAAATTTACAGAAAAACCAATTCGATACTTATTCAAGAACAATGGAGAGAACGCTAGATGCATTTAACTACAATCTTAGAAGCAGTATAGATGATTTAACTAAACTTCAAAATGAAAAATTCGTAGAACTTACAAAATCAACTGAAGAAAATCTAGAAAAAATGAGGGTTACAGTAGATGAGAAACTACAAAGTACTTTAGAAAGAAGACTTAGTGAATCATTTAAAGTAGTAAGTGAAAGACTTGAACAAGTACATAAAGGTCTAGGCGAGATGCAAAGTTTGGCTGCGGGGGTTGGTGATTTGAAAAAAGTTCTTTCAAATACAAAGACGAGGGGCGTATTAGGAGAGGTTCAACTGGAAAGAATATTAGAGCAGTTTTTATCTCCTGAACAATATGAAAAGAATGTTATAACTAAAAAAGGTTCACGAGAAACAGTAGAATTTGCGATAAAATTGCCTGGAAAGGACTATGATAACAAAACGGTATACCTGCCACTAGATGCAAAATTCCCACTAGAGGTTTATAATAAGTTATTAGATGCGTATGATTTGCAAAATCAAGCACAAATAGATGCGGCATCTAAGAATTTAGAGAGATTTATTAAAAAATCAGCTAAGGATATAAGAGATAAATATATAGATCCACCAAACACGACTGATTTTGGACTTATGTTTTTACCGACAGAAGGAATTTACGCTGAAGTGTTGAAAAATCAAAGTTTGGTTGAGTTTGTACAAAGAGAATACAATATAAATATAACAGGTCCAACTACACTTGTTGCGCTTTTAAATAGCTTACAAATGGGATTTAGAAGCCTTGCTATTGAAAAACACTCTAGCGAAGTTTGGAAGATACTTGGGGCAGTTAAAACTGAGTTTTCTAAATTTGAAACGGTACTTAATTCTGCCCAAAATAAATTAAATCAGGCGAGTTCAGAAATAGATAAATTGGTTGGAACTAGAACTAGACAGATTAATAGAAAGCTTAAGAACGTAGATAAATTAAGTTTTGATGACACAGGATTTTATTTATCTAGTGAAGAAAGTGAAGAAGAGTAAAATACATATTAATTTATAAAGTTGGAAATATTAAATAGCTAAAGAATGTTAAAGTTTAACGAAAATAGTATTAAAAAAGACAATTAAGTTAATATTTAATATTAAATATCCAAGTTTTATGTTAAAATGTATAATAGTATAATTTATGCGATGAGGAGAGATGCAAAACAATGGGTTTTTTAGATAACTTATTCAACATGGCAGATAAAAGGGAGATAAAAGCATTTAGCAAAGTAGCGGATAAAATAGATGCTATGGAACCTAAATTCGAGGCCATGACAAATAAAGAATTAAAAAATATGACTAATATTTTTAAAGAAAGATTAGCTAAAGGTGAAACATTAGATGATATCCTACCAGAAGCTTTTGCTACCGTTAGAGAGGCTTCAAAAAGAGTTTTAGGATTAAGACATTACAATGTGCAACTTATCGGGGGAATGGTTTTACATCAAGGTAGAATAGCAGAAATGAAAACTGGTGAAGGTAAAACATTAGTTGCAACAGCACCTGTATACCTTAATGCACTTGAAGGTAAGGGTGTTCACGTTGTTACAGTAAATGATTACTTAGCAAAACGTGATAAAGAAGAAATGGGAAAAGTTTATGAATTCCTAGGACTTACTGTAGGAGTTATAGTTCATGGACAAAATCCAGAAGTTAGAAGAAAACAATATGAATGTGATATAACTTACGGAACAAACAACGAATACGGATTTGACTACTTAAAAGATAACATGGTAATCCACAAAGAACAAAGAGTTCAAAGAGAATTAAACTATGCTATAGTCGATGAGGTCGATTCAATATTAATAGATGAAGCTAGAACTCCACTGATTATATCAGGACCTGGGGACAAATCTACTCATTTATATACAGATGCTAATACATTCGTATTAACATTAAAAAGACCAAGTAAAACACAACAAGAAAAAACTGAAGAAGAAAAAGAGCTTCCATCAGATGGAGATTATGAAATAGATGAAAAACAAAAAGCAGTTTCATTAAGTGAATCTGGTATCAAAAAAGCAGAACTTTACTTCAATGTTGAGAATATAACAGATGTTGAACATACTGAATTATTCCACCACATCAACCAAGCATTAAAAGCACACGCTATAATGAAAAAAGATGTAGACTATGTTGCTAAAGATGGTGAAATAGTTATAGTTGACGAATTTACAGGTCGTCTAATGTTTGGTAGAAGATACTCAGAAGGGTTACACCAAGCAATAGAAGCTAAAGAAGGATTACATGTTCAAAGAGAATCAAAAACTCTTGCAACAATAACATTCCAAAACTTCTTTAGAATGTATTCAAAACTTGCTGGTATGACTGGTACTGCTAAAACAGAAGAAGAAGAATTTAAATCAATATACAAAATGGACGTTGTTCAAATACCAACAAATAAACCTGTTATAAGACAAGACTTACCAGATGTTGTTTATAAAAATGAACATGGTAAATTCCACGCTGTAGCAGAAGATATAATGGAAAGACATAAAAAGAACCAACCAGTTCTAGTTGGTACTGTATCAATAGAAAAATCAGAATTACTTTCTCAAATACTTAAGAGAAAAGGTGTAAAACACGAAGTATTAAATGCGAAAAACCATGAAAAAGAAGCTGAGATAATAGCACAAGCAGGTAGACTTGGAGCAGTTACAATAGCTACAAACATGGCTGGTCGTGGTACTGACATCATGCTTGGTGGTAACCCACTATTCTTAACTAAAAAAGAACTAAAGAAACATGGATTTACTGATGATTCAATCAAGAGAGTTGATACTAGTATAGATGCTGAAGAATTAGCAGAAAATGAAGATTTAGCAAAAGCAAAAGAAACTTTCGAACATCTATATGACCAATTTAAAGAACAAGCTGCAAAAGAACAAGAAGAAGTTAAAGCAGCAGGTGGACTTGCTATAATCGGTACAGAAAGACACGAGTCTCGAAGAATAGATAATCAGTTAAGAGGTCGTTCTGGACGTCAAGGTGACCCAGGTTCATCAAGATTCTATATAGGTCTTGACGATGATCTTATGAGATTATTCGGAAGTGACAGAATAAAAGGTGTTGTTGAAAGAATAGGTTTAGAAGACGACATGCCAATAGAACATAAAATGTTAACTAAGTCAATTGAAAATGCACAAAAGAAAGTAGAAGGTAGAAACTTCGGTATAAGAAAACACGTACTTCAATATGACGACGTTATGAATAAACAAAGACAAGTTATATATGCTGAAAGAAGTAGCGTTCTTGAAGGTGAAGATATACATGAATATATCCAATCTATGGTTAAAGACAGAATAGCTACAGCTGTTGAAGCATACACAGACGATAAAACAGTAGATTACAAAGAATTAAAACACTATCTATATGGTGCATTTATGCCTGCTGAAAGTTTAGAAGTAGAAGGTTTAGAAGCATTACAAGGTGAAGAATTAATAGAAAAAATATATGAAATAGCATTTGATATATATAAAGAAAAAGAAGAAATCATCACACCAGAAAGAATGAGAGAAATAGAAAGAATCATACTTTTACAATGTGTTGATAATCACTGGATTGATCATATAGATGCTATGGACCAATTACGTCAAGGTATAGGCCTTCGTGCTTTAGGACAACAAGACCCAGTAATAGCATACAAATTAGAAGGTTTCAATATGTTTGACGAAATGGTTGATCAAATAAGACAAGATACAGTTAGATATTTATTCGGAATAACTATAGAAAAACAACCAACTGAAAGAAAACAAATAGTTGATGTTGATAATATAGAAGCTCCAACTGATGAACCAAAACAACCAGTTGTTAAGGAAACAAAAGTAGGAAGAAATGACCCTTGTCCATGCGGTAGTGGTAAAAAATATAAAAACTGCTGTGGTAAAAACTAGGAGGATCTAATGTTAAGAGAATTAGATTATAGACAGTCAGTTGAGACAATGTCTAAAGATTTAAAAGAATTGGGTGTTTCCCTTTGACATAGCTTCAAAGCAAGCACAAATTCAAAAATACGAAGAAGAAATAAACAAGCAAGATTTTTGGGATGACAATGAAAAAGCTCAAAAGATACTTCAACAAAACAGTGATTTAAAAAATATAATCGCTGAATTTGAAGGATTAAATTCTGACTTAGAAGAAATAGAAATATTGATAGAACTAGGTTTAGAAGAAGAGGACGAGTCTATAGAACATGACATCGAAAAATCTATAAAAAAACTTGAAGATAAAATAGATGAAGTTAAAATAAAAACTTTATTAAATGGAAAATATGATGTAAATAACGCTGTTTTATCTATAAATGCTGGGACAGGTGGATTAGATGCACAAGACTGTGCTCAAATGATACTTAGAATGTATCTTAGATGGGCTGACCAAAATAACTTTAAGGTCAAAACGCTAGATATGATAAGTGACCCAGAGGCAGGGATAAAAAGTGTTACGCTACTAATTCAAGGTACAAATGCTTATGGTTATCTAAAAAGCGAAAAGGGCGTTCATAGAATCGTCAGAATATCACCTTTTGATGCATCAGGCAAAAGACATACATCATTTGTATCAGTAGATGTTACACCAGAACTTGACGATAAGATTGATGTTGAAATAAATCCTAATGATTTAAAAATCGACACATATAGATCATCAGGGGCTGGAGGACAGCATGTAAACAAAACTGATTCTGCGGTTAGAATAACTCATATTCCAACAGGAATTGTTGTTCAATGCCAAAATGAACGTTCACAATTTGCCAACAAAGACACTGCAATGAAAATGTTAAAAGGTAAATTAATTCATTTAAAAGAATTAGAAAACAAAGAAAGAATTGAAGACATACAAGGTAAGTATTCACAAATAACATGGGGTAGCCAAATAAGATCCTATGTATTCCAACCATATAAGTTGGTAAAAGACCACCGTACAAATGCGGAAATCGGAAATGTGGATAGTGTAATGGATGGAAATATAAATTTATTCATAAATGAATATTTAAAAATGAATAAAATAAAAAGTCAATAAAAATCAAACAAGGGGGCTACACAATTATTGTGGCTCCCTGTTTTTTAAAGGAGTGTTTGAGTTTGGATATATATAATATTTTAGAAAAAGAATTTCAAATTAAAAGAGAGTATATAGATAACACAATCAAGCTGATTGATGAGGGGAATACGATACCTTTTATTGCTAGGTATAGAAAAGAAATGACAGGCGAGATGAGTGATGTAACTTTAAGACAATTAAATGAGAGACTTACTTATCTTAGAAATCTTGAAAGTAGAAAAGAAGACGTTACTAGAATAATTGAAGAGCAAGGAAAATTAACTGAAGAGCTTAAAAAGAATATAGCTAAGGCAAAAACTCTTCAAGAAGTTGAAGATATTTATGCTCCTTATAAACAAAAGAAAAGAACAAGAGCGACAATAGCAAAAGAAAAAGGATTAGAACCTTTAGCAAATGCAATCTTAGAAAAAAACATAGGAGATATAAATGCTGAGGCAAATAATTATATCGATGCAGAAAAAGGCGTTGAAAGTGCTGAAGATGCAATAAAGGGAGCTTTAGATATAATTGCAGAAGCTGTTTCTGATGATGCCGAAGTTAGAAAATACATCAGAAAATTAGCAATAGAACACGGTGTAATTGTAACCCAAAATACAAGTGATGAAAAATCAGTTTACGACATGTATTACGATTATAGTGAAGCTGTAAAAACAATGGCATCACATAGAGTACTTGCTATAAATAGGGGAGAAAAAGAAAACTTCCTTAAAGTTAAATTAGAAATAGACAACGACAAAGTATTAAACTACATAGAAAAAAGATATATAAATAAAAATAATTCACAAAACGAAGCAGCAATTATCTCGGCTATTGAAGATTCATATAAAAGACTTATCTTCCCATCAATTGAAAGAGAGATAAGAGCTTACTTAACTGAAAATGCGCAAGAAAGGGCAATCAGTGTATTTGGTGAAAATATCAAAAACTTATTATTACAACCGCCACTAAAAGGCAAAATAGTTATGGGATTTGATCCAGGTTATGTAAATGGATGCAAGATAGCTGTTGTAGATAGAAATGGTAAATTCTTAGACCAAGCAATTGTATATCCACACAAACCACAGGTTAAAATGGAATCAGCAAGAAAAAAAGTTTTAGATTTAGTGAAAAAATACGATATAGATGTAATAGCAATCGGAAATGGGACTGCATCTAGAGAATCTGAAAAAATGATAGCTGATTTAATAAAAGAAGAAAATTTAAACACTCAATATGTAATAGTTAGTGAAGCTGGTGCATCAATATATTCTGCATCAGAATTAGCAGCGGAAGAACATCCAGACATCAACGTATCTATCAGAGGTGCAATTTCAATAGGTAGAAGACTTCAAGATCCACTTGCTGAGCTTGTAAAAATCGAACCTCAAAATATAGGTGTTGGTCAATATCAACACGACTTAAATAAAAAGAGACTTACAGAAGTTTTAGATGGAGTTGTTGAAGACTCAGTTAACAGCGTTGGTGTTGATTTAAATACTGCATCATACTCATTACTTGAACACGTTTCTGGAATAAGTAAATCAGTGGCTAAAAATATCGTCTTATATCGAGAGGAAAATGGTGCATTTACATCAAGAGCTCAACTTAAAAAAGTTAAGAGACTTGGACCAAGTGCATTCGTTCAATGTGCTGGATTTATGAGAATTGCAGATGGTAAAAATCCACTTGATAATACAGGTGTCCATCCAGAAAGTTATGATGTATGCAAAAAGATGATAGAAATGTTAGGCTATACAATAAAAGATATTGAAGATAAAAATATCGCTGATATAGATGACAGAGTTAAAAAAATAGGTCTAAAAGAAATAAGTAAACAATTAGAAATAGGTGAACCGACTTTAAGAGATATTATATTAGAAATTAAGAAACCAGGTCGTGACCCTAGGGATGAAGGTATGAAACCTATATTAAGAACAGATGTATTAAAAATAGAAGACATCAAAGAAGGTATGGTACTTAAAGGTACTGTCAGAAATGTTGTCGACTTCGGTGCATTTGTCGATATCGGAATCAAAAACGATGGACTTGTTCACAAATCACAAATGAGCAATAAATTCGTAAAAGACCCAATGGAAATAGTATCTGTTGGTGATGTTATAGATGTTAAAGTTATTGGAATAGATTTAGATAAAGGACGTGTTTCATTATCTATGAAACTTTAATTTTAAAACTTTATGTTATTAAATAAAATCCGCTTTCGCATATAAAAATGCGGACGCGGATTTTTGTTTAACATTTAGGGCTTATGGGTTGTTTAAAACTATTTTATATGTTAATTTAGAAACACAACATTTAAAAATATAAATAGTGAAAAATTTAAAAATAGATACAAAAATACAATTAAATCGGAGGCAGAGAGTGTTATTAATAAAAAACGGAACAGTAAATACAATTACTCAAGGAATACAGAAAATAGGAATATTAATAAAAGATAAAAAAATAGTGGCTATGGGAGAAAATGTGGAAGAGCAATTAGATTCTAAAACTGAAGAATTAGAAATAATTGATGCTGAAGGCAACTTCATATACCCAGGATTTATAGATGCTCACACTCATTTAGGTCTTTGGGAAGATGGAATGGGTGTAGAAGGTGCAGACGGAAACGAAGAAACAGACCCAATAACACCACATTTAAATGTAATTGATGGTATAAATCCAATGGATAGAACATTTAAAGAAGCATATGAAGGCGGAATAACTGCAGTTTGTACAACTCCTGGGAGTGCTAATGTTATGGGAGGTCAAGCAGCTGCAATAAAAACTTATGGTAGAAGAATAGATAAAATGGTAATCAAAAACCCAGTTGCATCAAAAGTGGCATTCGGTGAAAATCCAAAATCATGCTATGGTTCAAATGAAGATACGCCACAAACTAGAATGGCGATTGCAGCATTACTTAGAGAAAATCTTAGAAAAGGTGAAGAATATCTATACGATTTAAAATGTGCAGAAGAAGACGAAGATATAGATAAGCCAGAATATGATATAAAATTAGAGTCACTTATACCTGTGTTAAAAAAGGAAATTCCACTAAAAGCACATGCACACAGAGCTGATGATATGTTCACAGCGATAAGAATTGCGCAAGAATTTGATTTAAAACTTACAATAGACCACTGCACAGAAGGCCATATGATAGTCGAAGAATTATTAGAGGAAGATTATCCATTAATAGTAGGACCATCTTTATCGGAGAGATCAAAAATTGAACTTAGAAACTTAACTTTTGAAACTGCTGGCATTTTATCTAATGCAGGGAAAGATATATGCCTTATGACAGATCATCCAGTAATACCACTTCAGTACTTACCGATATGTGCTGGATTAGCGGTTAAATACGGTATGAAACAGGAAAAAGCATTAGAATCAATAACTATAAATCCAGCAAAAGTTTTAGGAATAGAGGATAGAGTTGGTTCAATTGAAGTTGGAAAAGATGCCGATATAGTGATTTGGGATGGAAACCCTCTAGAAATTCAAAGTAACGTATTATGCACAATAATAGATGGAAAAGTAGTTTATAAAAGAGAAGCATAATAAAAATATTAGAATAAACACAACATAATAAGATAAAACAAATAATATATTAAAAAAGGTATAAAAATAATACTATGTAAATTAAAAACGAAAAATTATATCGAAAATATGTAAAAAATATGATTAAAAGTAAAAGACTATGGATATTATTATAATTATAGTATATAAATGTATAATGTTAAATTATTAATTTTGTTGACAGTATATGTTAATGATATTATTATATTAATTAAGATAGGAAAATAAAATAACTAGAAAAAATCTTCGGGGCAGGGTGAAATTCCCTACCGGCGGTAAAGCCCGCGAACTATGAAAATAGCTGATTTGGTGAAATTCCAAAGCCGACAGTAGAGTCTGGATGAGAGAAGAGAGTTATAAATTCAAAAGATTTATTTATTATGATTGCTCATAAAACTCGAAGAAGAAGGTTCTCTCGAGTTTTTTTATTTGACCTATAATAATTTATTTTATTGGAGGTTATGTATTATGCAACAAAGTATAAATACTCAAAAATCAAAAAAAACAATGTCTACAAGAGTTGTAGCACAAATAGGAATCTTGGCAGCTATATCTTATTTTTTAAGATTTATAGAAGTTCCACTACCAATATTCCCGTCATTTTTAAAACTTGACTTCTCAGATATAGTAGCAGTTTTTGGTGGACTATCAATGGGAGCGGTTCCTGGATTTATAATAGTAGTTATAAAAAACTTATTACAAGCAGTATCAGGAAGTACAACAGGCGGTGTTGGTGAGATAGCAAACATATTAATAGCAGGACCATATGTACTTATGATTTGTTTTATATGTAGAAAAGTTAAATCTTATAAAAATGTATTAATCGGTGGTATTGTCGGTACAATATTTATGGCACTAGTCGGTGCAGTAGTAGATTACTACATAGTGTTCCCTCTATATGCATTAGTAATGCCAATGGATGTAATAATAAACATGGGTACAGTATTAAATCCTAAAGTTACAGACTTGTTTACTTTTATGATTTGGATAGTAATACCATTCAATTTATTAAAAGGTGCAATAATGACAGTGGTAATTTTACCATTATATAAAAAGATGGAAAAAATATTAGGTGTTAAATAAATTATAAATAAAAAGACCTGTCCTTTAACTAGGGCGGGTCTTTTAGTTTTTGATACTTTAAATTATAATAAATATAGTCGTATATATTGAAAAAATAACGTATAAGCCTATAAAATTACTAAAAAGTATAATATAATAATATCTGGTTCATATTTAAAATATGAGATTAGATACGGAGATGAAAATATGAAAAAAACGCAGATGATAAAGAATATATACCTAGATAACGATAAAGAAACTAGAGAGATTGGTTTTAAATTAGGTAAATTATTAAAACCAGGGAGCATAGTTTGTTTAATCGGTGATTTAGGGGCAGGAAAAACAACAATGACTCAAAGTTTGGCAGAGGCACTAGAAGTAGACGATTACATCACAAGCCCAACTTTCACAATAGTAAACGAATATGAAGGGAAGATGCCGCTATATCATTTTGACGTGTACAGAATTGGATGTAGCGAAGAAATGTACGATATAGGATTTGATGAATACATAAATGGTGAAGGGGTATGCATAATCGAGTGGGCAAATATAATCGAAGACATACTACCAGACGATTACTTAAAAATAGAATTAAAATACAAAGACATGGGAAGAGAGATGACACTTATTCCTTATGGTGAAGAATACGAAAAAATAGTTGAGGAGTTGACTAAATAATGAAGATTTTAGGGATAGATACATCTTCTATGGCGGCTAGTGTGGCTGTTATAGAGGACAATAAATTAATTTGTGAATATACAATAAACACTAAAAAAACTCATTCACAAAAACTTATGCCGATGATAGAAAACATGCTAAGTTTAAGTGATTTAAACGTACGTGAGCTTGATGCAATAGCAGTTTGTGAAGGTCCTGGATCTTTTACAGGACTTAGAATCGGTATGGCAACAGCAAAAGCGATTGCACACGTTAACGACATTCCGGTAATAGGAGTTAATTCACTAGAAGTTTTAGCAGCAAATATGAACCTTTGTGATAAAAAAATATGTTCAATATTAGATGCACAAAGAAATCAAGTTTACACAGGAAGATACCACTATGAAGGTACAAAACTTGTTGAAATAAAAGAAATAGGAATTCAACCTATAGACGAACTTCTTGAAGAATTAGCGCAAAGCAAAGAAGAATGGATATTAGTTGGAGAAGCAGTTTATAAATACGAAGACAAAATAAGAGAAATTGAAAATATAGAAATTCCAGCAGCATCAAACAATGTAACAAAAGCAGGAAGCTTATGCTCAGTTGCGAAAGTTAAATTTGATGAAGGAAAAGATATATTCAACTGCTACACTGTGAATCCTCTATATATCAGAAAATCACAAGCAGAAGAACAATACGAAGAAAAACAAAGAAAACTTGAAGAAGAGAAAAAACTTCAAGAACAAAAATAGATAAAAATAAATATTGGAGATAAGTGAGGTTTCAAAATGGAAAAGAATCGAGAAAATCTAAATAACCCAAATCAAGATTTAACCCAAGATTTAAACTCAATTTTGGGGCTAGACACACAACTAAATACAAATAACTTAATAATTAGACCAATGAGAAAAGAAGATATAGAGGGTGTTCATATGGTAGAAGTAGATTGTTTTGATGATCCATGGTCAAAAAAATCTTTAATGGACGAGCTAAAAAACAACTTGGCTAGATATCTTGTTGCTGAACTTGATTCTGTAATTGTTGGATATGTTGGAGTTTGGTTTGTTGTAGATGAAGGTCACATAACAAACGTTGCAGTACACAGCAATTATAGAGGTCAAAGAATAGGTGACAGATTAGTAGAAGAGATGGTTAAGCTTTGCAAGTCAGAAGGATTAGTTTCAATGACTTTAGAAGTTAGAAGTTCAAATACTGTTGCGCAAAATCTATATAGAAAATACGGGTTTAAGATGGCAGGAGTAAGAAAAGAATATTATAGCGATAGAGAAGACGCGATAATAATGTGGAACCAGTTATCAGAATTATAAATATGACATTTGCATAATGGATGATATAAATAAAAAATTAATAAACGCAAAAAAGCAAAATTACAAATAGCTAAAATATGAGGCGGTGAAATAATGAAGGATATAATAACTTTATCGATAGAAAGTAGTTGTGACGAAACTGCAGTTGCTGTATTAAAAAACGGAAGAGAAGTACTTGCAAATGTTGTTTCAACACAAATTGAATTACATAAAAAATTCGGTGGTGTAGTTCCAGAAGTTGCATCAAGAAAACACATAGAAAATATAGATGCGGTTTATCAAGAAGCATTAGACACAGCTGGAATTAAACCGGAAGAAATCGACCATATAGCAGTAACTTACGGCCCAGGTTTAGTAGGTGCACTTTTAGTTGGATTATCTTATGCAAAGGCTCTTGCATTCACACTTGGAGTTCCGCTAGTTGGGGTAAACCACATGCAAGGTCACATAAATGCAAATTATATACAACACAAAGATTTAAAACCTCCATTTATAACACTAGTAGTTTCAGGAGGACACACTCACTTAGTTGAGGTTAAAGATTATCAAAACTACGAAATACTTGGAAGAACTAGAGATGATGCATCTGGTGAGGCATTTGATAAAATATCTAGAGCTATGGGACTTGGATATCCAGGTGGGCCAATAATAGATAAACTTGCAAAACAAGGTAACAAACATGCTATAGAATTCCCAAGAGCATTTTTAGATGATTCATATGATTTCAGTTTCAGTGGATTAAAATCAGCAGTTCTAAACTACTTAAATGCTCAAAAAATGAAAAAACAAGAGATAGTAGTAGAAGACGTTGCGGCATCTTTCCAAGAAGCAGTAGTAGAAGTTTTAGCTACAAAAGCAGTGCATGCTGCTGAAGAAAAAGGATATAAAACAATAGCGTTATCTGGTGGTGTTGCAGCAAACTCAGCACTTAGAGATAAAATAACAAAAATGGCAGGCGAAAAAGGTATAGAAATCAAATTCCCAAGCATCGAATTATGTACAGACAATGCAGCTATGATAGGTTGTGCAGGATATCATAATTTCATAAACGGAAAAATTGACGATATGTCATTAAATGCTGTGCCAAACTTAAAAATAGACGTTAATTAGCAATTTAAAATTGCCTAATTAAAAATAACAACATATAGGAGAGACAAAATGGAAATCAAAAGATTTGAAGGAACAGGAAGAATGAGTAAAGTAGTAGAACACAATGGAACTCTTTACTTAAGTGGATTAACTAATGACGAAGGTGATATGAAAGAACAAACTGCTGCAGTTTTAGCTAAAGCAGAAACAATATTAAATCAATACGGTTCTGACAAAAATCACATATTATCAGCAACTATATACGTAAAAGATATGGCATTATTCGCTGATATGAACTCAGTTTGGGATGCATGGGTAGAAAACGGAAACGAACCAGCAAGAGCATGTGTAGAAGCTAACATGGCTAGAGAAAACTTATTAGTTGAAATAAGCATAGTAGCTGCTAAAAAATAATTGAAAATATTTATATAAATAGAGAAATAGGAAGCTAAAATATTGGCTTCCTATTTTTTATGGAAAAATAAATTTTTTAGAAAAAAAT
Source organism: Intestinibacter bartlettii (assembly GCA_025148965.1). Lineage (GTDB taxonomy): Bacteria > Bacillota > Clostridia > Peptostreptococcales > Peptostreptococcaceae > Intestinibacter > Intestinibacter bartlettii. Next base: position 405,150 of record CP102273.1, read on the forward strand.
AAAAAAATTTTAAAAAGTTTTTAAAAAAAGGTACCCAAAATTTTTTTAGGTGTTGTATTTAGTAGCAAAAGAAAACAACAAAGAACTTAGCACAAAAAATAAAAAAATTAATCACTATTAGGAGGTACGATTATGAAAATGAAAAAGTATATGGCGATGGGGCTAGGAGCAATAATGGCAGTAGGGATAGCAGTGTCGGGTGTTTTACCTGTATCAGCAGTGAACAACAATGAAAATGATGCAAAACTAGCAACGGCAGTTACAATGGCAGCGAGAGATTACGATGATTATGAAGGTGTTATAAAATCAAACACTACTTTAAGATCAAAAGCAACATCAAACTCAAGAAAGATAACAACTCTTAAAAAAGGTGCAGTAGTAGAAGTTGAGAGAAAAGCATCAAATGGATGGTACAGAGTAGAATATAGAGATATAGAAGGTTATGTTTCACCAAAAAATATAAAAATATATGATTCTGAATACAGAGATATTGAGAAAAAAGGAACTGTAACTTCAAATGTTAATATGAGACTTGGAGCATCAACATTATCAAAGAAAGTTACTTATTTGAAAAAAGGTACAGTAATTAAGATAGAATCAAAAACATCAAATGGTTGGTACAAAATAGAATACAAAGGTAGAGATGGTTACATATCTCAAAAACATGCAAAAATAGGAACTAATACAAATAAAAAAGATTACACTTATAGAGAAATCGATGATTATGATGGAATAACTACAGCAAAACTTACTTTAAGAAGAAGTCCTAGTTCATCTTCAACAAAAATAACTTCAATACCAAAGGGTGCAAGAGTTGAAGTTGAAGGAAAAACTTCAAATGGTTTCTATAGAGTAGAGTATAGAGATATAGAAGGTTACGTATCATCTAAATATATAAAATTAGTTCGTGATTATGACTAGAAGAATTGGGTATATATTAAATAACCTCAAAAAACAATCTAAAAGATAATCTAAAATTATAATAAAGAAACAACCATAAAATAATACTATAATAAAGAAATCTCTATTCTAAAGATCCTTAAAAATGTAGATTTCTTTGAAACACATATACGGAAATTATGCTTATTTATAATTTAAAATGAATATAATTTCATATATGTTATAAAAAATACTCCTTTTGATAACTATAAACTAGTATCAAAGGGAGTATTTTTATGAAAATTTATAAAAAGCCCAACTACATTAATTCTTCCCAAAGCTCGTAAAGTTCAGCTAATCTATCTTCTAAGTTAGATTTTTCTTGAGAAACTTCTTTAGAACGTTCAGGGTTAGAGTAAACTTCTTCTAGACAAAGAAGTTCATCAAGTTCACCGATTTTTGTTTCGATTTGCTCAATTTCTTTTTCTGTATTAGCAATTTTATTTCTATTTTTCTTTTGTTTTTCACGTTCTTCACGTTCACGACGTTTTTCCTCTTTAAGTTGAGTTTTAGTCTTTTCAGATTCTTCCTCAACATGAGCATTTATCTCTTCGGATTCTTTCTTTTTAGCCATGTAGTAGTCGTAATTACCAAGATATTCAGTAATTCCGTTTTCATCAAGAACTAAAATCTTGTCAACTACAGTGTTTAAGAAATATCTATCATGCGAAATCGTGAAAATTGTTCCAGTGTATCCGTTTAGAGCATCTTCTAAAACTTCTTTTGAATCGATGTCTAAGTGGTTTGTCGGTTCATCAAGAAGCAGGAAGTTTGCTTTTGATAAAATCAGTTTTAATATTGCAACTCTAGCTCTTTCGCCACCACTAAGTGAAGAAATTTGTTTAAATACATCGTCATTTTCAAATAAGAATGCACCAAGCATTGACCTTATTTGAGTTTGAGTAAGGTTCGTATTATCTTTCCAAATTTCATCTATAATAGTGTTGTTTAAATCAAGAGTTTTTTGCTCTTGGTGGAAATAAGCCACGTTAACATTTGTACCAAGTTTGACTTCACCAGAAAGTGGAGTAAGCTCATTCATTATTATTTTAAATAATGTAGATTTACCGATTCCGTTTGGTCCGATTAATGCAACTTTTTCCCCACGATATATCTCAAAATTCAACCCTTTGAATAATATTCTATCGTCATATCCCATAGAAATATCTCTAACTTGCATTACATCATTACCACTGACAACAGCTGGGTCGAAAGATATTTTCGCTTTTTTTCTATATAACTCGGGTCTGTCAAGAACATCAACCTTATCAAGAGCCTTTTCCTTACTTCTAGCTCTTTTAAGATGTTTTTCACGACCATAAGCCTTAAGTCTTTCAATAGACTCTTCTTGTTTTTTAAGTTCTTTTTGCTGGTCTTCGTATTTTTTAATTTCTAATTCTTTTTCAACTTTGGATTGCTCTATAAAATCAGAGTAATTACCATTATAAGTTTTAAGTTTTTTGTTGTAGATTTCGAAAGTTCTATTTACTACTTGATCTAGAAAATATCTGTCATGGGAAATAAGCATAACAGTACCCCTATACTGTTTTAAGAAGAACTCTAACCACTCGATTGCCTCAGAATCAAGGTGGTTTGTCGGTTCGTCAAGAAGTAATAGGGTAGGTTTTTTAAGAAGTAATTTCCCTAAAAGTACTCTTGTTTTTTCTCCACCAGAAAGAATATCGACTTTTTTATCAAAATCGCTGTCCTTAAATCCTAAACCAATAAGCACACCCTTCGCCTCGGACTTATATCCGTAACCGTTGTTTGCCGAAAATAACTCCATTTTATGAGAGTACTCATCCATTAATTTATCTAAGATTTTAGAATCTGATTTGCTTCCTTCTTCAGCTATTTTGATTTCAAGTTGTCTAAGATTTTCTTCCATTTCGATAAGAGGTTTGAATACTTCAAGAACCTCTTCTAAAATAGTATTTTCCGAATAAAAGTTAGTATTTTGTTCTAAATAACCAACTTCACAATCTTTAGAAGTGTAAATATCACCGCTATCGTATCCGTATTCACCTGAAATAATCTTAAATAAAGTCGTTTTTCCAGTACCATTAACACCAACGATACCGACTTTGTCGCCTTCATTTATAGTAAAACTAACATTTTCAAGGATAGAATCTACGCCAAAACTTTTATTCAAATTATTACAAGATAAGATGATCATAAGTTTTTGTACCTCCTTAAGCTATCTAAAATTATAAACTTTTGGTATAATATAATCAAGGATATATGAAACTATTTAAAAAATATGGTATTATCTAATTATATTGTTATGAAAATATTAAAATTAAAAGAGGTGAGAAGATGGCAGGTAAGAATATATCAATGGCTGTTATCAGAAGACTGCCTAAGTACTACAGATATCTTGGGGACTTACTTGATAATGACGTACAAAGAATATCTTCAAAAGAATTAAGTGAAATTATAGGATTCACAGCATCACAAATAAGACAAGATTTAAATAATTTTGGCGGATTTGGACAACAAGGGTATGGATATAATATAGAAGCTCTTCATACTGAAATCGGAAAAATTCTAGGGTTAGACAGGCCATACAATGCAATTCTAATAGGAGCAGGAAACTTAGGACAAGCAATAGCTAACTATTCTGGATTTAGAAAAGCGGGATTCGAAATAAAAGGATTATTTGATGCAAATCCTAAAATAATAGGATTAAAAATAAGAGAATTTGAAATATTGGACTCGGATAAAATTGAAGACTTTGTTAAAGAAAACAAAATAGATATCGGAATTTTATGTGTACCAAAAAATGGGGCCCAAGAATTAGCAGATAGATTAGTCGCATGTGGGATAAAGGGATTATGGAACTTTGCACCTATGGATTTAAATGTACCAGAAGATATCATAGTAGAAAATGTAAACTTAACTGAAAGCTTATTTACTCTATCATATCTAATGAAAGAAGACGAATAACGATATATTTATTTAATAATATAATTAAGCTGTTGTATAGAATATTGTACGTGATTTTCATACAGCAGTTTTTTTTTAACGTTAAAAAGCTAAGTGATAAAAACCACTTAGCTTTATTTAATAAAAATTAAATTCAAAATTATTCAGCACATGGAGCTTCTACAGGACATACGTCTGCACAAGAACCGCATTCTATGCAGCTATCTGCATCTATTACGTATTTGTCATCTCCAGCTGATATACATTCTACAGGGCATTCTGATTCGCATGCACCACAGCTTATACAAGCATCACCTATTATGTAAGCCATATTATTTTCTCCTTAATTGATGTCATTATTTTTGAAATTTAAAATCATCAAAATCAACCGAATAAAAAACTATCCAAGGAAGAATCCCCAGATAGTTTTACTTGCTATTATTCTTCAACTATAGCATCGTTTGGACAGGCATCAGCACATGATCCACAATCTAAACATTCGTCAGCATTTATGCTGTATTTGTCATCTCCTGCAGTTATAGCATCGTTTGGACATTCGTCTGCACAAGAACCACAAGCGATACATTCATCAGTTATTTTGTAAGCCATACTAAAATCCCCCTTTAATGATTTTAATTTCACTTATAATTATAGCAAAGTTTATTATAGATAACAATAAGAATTTGCCCCAAAAAATGGTTGATAAAATAATGTCATATTCAAAGATTAATATCAAAATGGATTATGTTTAAATTAAAAAATAATTCTTATTAGGAATTAAAAATAGAAATCAAGAATTATAAATGGTTGGAATTTAAACTAATAAATGAGACAGAATAAAATAAATTATTCCAAATTGGAATAAAAATAAAATATAAAAATAAAAAAATATATGTTTAACTATGGAATATATTGGTATAAATGAAGTATAAATAAAATGAAAGTTTTAAAAAAGTTGAGATTTAAAAAACTGGTAAATATTTTTAAATTTGAAAACATTATGAGAAACAGACTTTATAGTATAAAAGTATTAATGGGAGGAATATAAAAATGAATTGTAATACTTGTAAGATGTGTGAAAGTGCAGATAAGAGATTAGAAAGTTTTGTAGCATCAAAAGCAGGAGAATTTGAAACAGCATTCCAAAGAACAATCGACCAAAAAGTAAAATGTGGATTTGGACTTCAAGGTGTCTGTTGTAGATTATGTTCAAATGGACCATGTAGAGTAACTCCAAAATCACCAAGAGGAATATGTGGAGCAGATGCAGACACAATAGTAGCAAGAAACTTCTTAAGAGCAGTATCAGCAGGGGCAGCATGTTATTTACACGTAGTTGAAAATACAGCTTTAAACGTAAAACACGTTGGAGAAAACAATGGAGTTATAAAAAGTGAAAAAGCTTTAAATATATTAGGAGAAGAATTAGGAATATTCGACGACGACCCACATAAAAGATGTGTAAAAATAGCAGACGCAATTCTAAAAGATTTATACAAACCAAGATATGAAAAAATGGAATTAGTTGAAAAACTAGCTTACCATATGAGAGTTGATAAATGGAAAGAGCTTGGAATCATGCCAGGTGGAGCTAAATCAGAAGTATTTGATGGATGTGTAAAATCATCAACTAACTTAAGTTCTGACCCTGTAGATATGTTAATGCATTGTTTATCATTAGGAATTTGTACAGGTTTATATGGCTTAACTTTAACTAACTTATTAAACGATATAGTTTTAGGAGATCCAGTTATAAGAATGGCTCCAGTAGGATTTAGAGTAATTGATGAAGACTATATAAACATAATGGTAACAGGACATCAACATTCAACATTCGCAAGTTTCCAAGAAAAAATAAAATTACCAGAAGTAGTAGAAGTAGCTAAATCAGTAGGAGCAAAAGGATTCAGATTAGTAGGATGTACATGTGTAGGCCAAGACTTACAATTAAGAGGAGAACACTACAAAGAAATATTTGCAGGGCATGCAGGAAATAACTACACAAGTGAGGCAGTTTTAGCAACAGGGGCAGTTGATATGGTAGTTTCAGAATTCAACTGTACAATCCCAGGGCTTGAACCGATAGCTGATAAATTACAAGTAAAAATGATTTGCTTAGATGATGTAGCTAAAAAGAAAAATGCAGAATTAATCCAATTAGATAGAGATAAATTTGATGAAATAGACCACAGATTAATAAACGAAGCAGTAGAAGCTTACAAAGCAAGAAGAGGAAACGTAACTATAGATATACCAAAAGATCACGGTTATGATGAATCTTTAACTGGTGTAAGTGAAAAGAACTTAAAAGAATTCTTAGGTGGAAACTGGAAACCATTAATAGACTTAATCGCTGATGGAACAATCAAAGGTGTTGTCGGAGTAGTAGGATGTTCAAACATGACTGCTGGCGGACATGATGTTCACACAGTAGAATTAGTAAAAGAATTAATCAAAAAAGATATCTTAGTATTATCAGCAGGATGTTCAACAGGTGGACTAGAAAACGTAGGATTAATGTCACCAGGGGCAGAAGAATTAGCAGGAGAAAACTTAAAAGCAGTCTGTAAAAAATTAAATATACCACCAGTATTAAACTTTGGACCATGTCTAGCAATAGGAAGAATCGAAATAGTTGTTAGTGAATTAGCAGCAGCATTAAATGTAGATATACCACAATTACCAGTAGCACTTTCAGCACCACAATGGTTAGAAGAACAAGCATTAGCTGATGGAGCATTCGGTTTAGCTTTAGGACTACCACTTCACCTAGCTTTACCACCATTTATAACTGGAGGACCATTAGTAACTCAAGTTTTAACAGAAGGATTAAAAGGTATAACTGGAGGTAGTGTAATAGTAGATCCAGACCCAGAATCAGCAGCTAATACATTAGAATCAGAAATATTAGATAGAAGAAAAGGCTTAGGTTTAAAATAATTAATTTTTAAGGATGTGGTCAAATGCGCAGAATAATAATTCATAAAGATTTATGTACAGGTTGCAAAAGTTGTGTGTTAGCCTGCATGACTAGAAATTGTGGCGAAAAACATAAATTTGATAGCTTTATAGATGTAAATAAAGATAAATATTTTATAGATTTATCACATATAGATACAGAAAGTAGAAATCATATAGAACTAAATAACGAGGGACACCCAGTCCCTCTAACATGTAGACATTGCGACAAACCAGAATGTGTTGCAACATGCATGAGTGGGGCTATGACAAAAGACCCTGAAACAGGAATAGTTTCATATGATAAACAAAAATGTGGTTCATGTTATATGTGTGTAATGAGTTGCCCTTATGGAATTCTAAAACCAGATGACAGAACGAAACAAGATATAATAAAATGCGATTTATGCCAAGGAGAAGAAATTCCTCTATGCGTATATAACTGCCCAAGCGGTGCATTAGAATTACAAAAGGAGGACGAATAAATGTTTGATAAAATAAAGAATATATTTAAATCAGATAAAGAAGAAAGTAATGTTACTCCTAAAAATGCACCAAAAGAAGTTACAGTTCCAGCACATAAAGTTGGGCCAAAATCACAAGATGATGCAACAACTTATGTAATAATAGGGGCAAGTATCGCAGGAGTTACAGCGGTAAAAACAATTAGAGAATTGGACAAAAAAGCAAAAATAATAGTAGTATCAAAAGATGAAAATATTTACTCTCGTTGCATGTTACATCATGTAATTTCAGGACACAGAACAATAGAAGGAATTAACTTTGTAGATGGAGATTTCATGGAAAAACAAAACGCAACTTGGATTAAAAAAGCTACAGTAAAAGAAATTGATCCAGACAATAAAAAAATCAAATACGAAAAAGATGGTAAGGAAGAAGAATTGGCTTACGACAAATTATTGATAACATCAGGTGCCAATGCATTCGTACCACCAGTTAAAAATTTAAGAGAAGCTAAAAATGTGTATCCACTTAGAAATATAGAAGATGCAATAGGAATAAAAGAACAAGCAAAATACGCAAAAAATATTGTAATAATGGGTGCTGGGCTTGTAGGAATGGACGCACTAGCAGGATTAGTTGAAATAGATGGCATCGGAAATTTAAGTTTAATTGCATCAGAAGACAGAATACTAGACAAACAACTAGATGTTAAAGCTGCAAAAGCTTACGAAGATAAGTTTGAGCAAAAAGGCGTAAAAATCTATAAGAACCGTATGGCATCAGAAGTATTAATAGATGAAGATGGAAAAGTAAAAGGCATTAATTTAGGAAATGATGAAATAATAGATTGCGATTTATTAGTAGTTTCAACAGGTGTAAGATCTAATATAGGACTTGTTGAAGGTTCAGGAATAGAAACTGAAAAAGGAATCAAAATCAATGAAAAAGGTGAAACTAACAAACCTGATATATACGCAGCAGGAGATGTAACAGGCACAGGAATTTGGCCATTAGCAACAAAACAAGCAGAAGTAGCTGCAACTAATATGGCATGTGGAGAAGCTGTTATAGAAGATAGATTTGAATTCAAAAATACAATGAACTTCTTAGGAATACCAACAGTTTCAGTAGGATTTATTACACCACCAGACGACACTTATGACGTATTAACATATACAGATGGCGACAATTACAAGATGGCAGTAATCAAAGATGATGTATTAATAGGATTCATTGCACAAGGAGACATCTCATATGTTGGCCCATATACTCAACTTGTCAAAGAAAAAATTAAAGTTGATAATTTGGCAAAGCGAGTATTTGAACTTGGATATTCAGACTTCTTCAAAATAAAAGAAGATGGACAATTCGAGTGGTAAATAAGTTATTAAGGTCTACTTAATATATAAAATTAACCTCCCCATAAGGTTGATTTTGAAATAACTATCCAAATTAGCATTTCGGCAGAATTGCCGGGGTGCTTTTTTTATATAAGAAAAGAAGCATTTCGGTTGGCCTACCGAAATGCTTTTCTAGCTGATTTGTATATTTTTATTATGTACTATGATTTTCAGCGCTTTGCTTAAGTCTTAGAGTTTTGTAACTCCCACCACAAGAACTCTAAATAATTTTTTTAATAATGCTTTTAATAATTTACTTTCATCCCGGCACCCTCATATTTACCGAAACACAAGATATATTATATCCTAGTAACTCTGTAGAAAATTGTAAAAACTTGCGAAAAAACTAAAAAATTTTTAAAATATCAAAAAAAATTTTTATGTAGTTTGAAAAAATACTATAATGATTAGAAAAAGTACTTTATATCAAAATAGTTGGACTTTCAACTAAAATATTATATTATAAGAATATAGTTGAAAGCTCAATTAAAATAAGGAGGGAGAAATGGAATTTAGAAAATCAACAAAATCGGATGTAATAAAAATAATGGAAATAGTAAAACAAGCGCAAGAATACTTCAAATCACAAGGGATTGATCAATGGCAAAATGGTTATCCAAATGAAGAAGTTATAAATAATGATATAGAAAATGGGGAAAGCTATGTGATGTTGGATGAAAATAATATAATTGCGACAACTGTAATTTCATTTACAAAAGAGAAATCTTATGAAAATATTCTAGATGGAAAATGGATTACAAACGGGGATTACGGAGTGATTCATAGAATAGCAGTAGATAATACTCACAAGGGCAAAGGACTTTCACATAAAATACTAAAATATGCAGAAGAAGTATGTAAACAGAACAATGTTCATAGCATAAAGGCCGATACTCATGAAGAAAATATACCTATGCAAAGTTTACTTAAGAAAAATGGGTTTGAATATTGTGGAATAGTTTATTTAGAAGACGGTGGAAAAAGAGTAGCTTTTGAAAAAACTTTTTAATTAAATCCTAACTTACTTTAGCAATCTATCCAAACATTTGTATAAAATCTATAAAAAAACTGTGTAGTCGAAAACAAGGCCACACAGTTTTTATGTAAACTTAAAAATATTTTTCAAAATCTAAATTATGCATTAGTAGCAGGTGCAACATAAACCCTTTGTGCCAATTCATCATCAATCATATACAACGCATGAGGGTTGTCTACGCATCTTTTTACTTTTTTCAATAAAGTCGTAAAATTATCTTCTTCTTCAACTTGTTCATCAACAAACCAGTTTAAAAAGCTGATAGTCGCATGTTCCTTTTGTGCAACTGCAATATCCATAATATTATATATTTTTTTAGTGACTAATTCTTCATGAGCTAAACCTGTTTCAAATACTTCTACAACATCTTTATAAGTATCTTTTGGCTTGTCTATTTCGCCAAGAACTATAGTTCCACCCTTTTGGAACACATAGTCATAGAATTTCATAGCATGATCGATTTCTTCTTTAGCTTGTACTCTAAAAAAGTTAGCAAAACCGCTTAAATCAACTGATTCACAATAAGCAGCCATAGCTAAATAAGTGTAAGAAGAGTAAAACTCAAATGTAACTTGATCATTGATTGCACTTTCTAAGCTTTTACTTAACATAAATTTGCCCCCTTGAAATATAGTTTCTAATTATATTTTATAGTAAAAAGTTAGAAAATGAAACAATTAAAATCTCCAAAATACTCCGTTTGGCATACGGCAGATAGTTCCTGAAAATTTATCTTTAATTTCACCAGTATGAAAATCTCTAATAATTACGTATTCATGATAATCGGGGTCTTCATGCCATTCAGAAAAATATAAATCATCACCATCTCTAAACATAAGACTTTCAGTAGAACCTATGGAAAAACTGATTTTTTCTGGCCAAATGATTTGGAAAACACACTCATTAGCATCTCGTCCAAGCATAAGAGGAGAAACATTTAGCTTTAGGTTATAACAATCCTTTACACAATCAAGTGGCAGTTTTTCAATAAGTTCAAGTTTTTTATCTTCTGGATAATAACAATATATTTGAATTGTATTTTTAGAAAAATCAACACATAAAAAATAAAACTTTCCATCATCCCACACAGGAGCCTCAACATAAAAATTTTCCCTAAGTTCAAAAGGACTAAATACCTCGCCATCAGGAAAGTGAATTAGATGACAGTTCATACCGTAAAAAGGATGCCCATCTTTAATAAGCTCTTCAGCTTCATATAAATCAAGAAAATCATCTGCGCCTTTTTGAGAATAATACCATTCAAAAGTTCCATCAATCGTCTCTGGATATCCACCCGCCAAACCATTTATTTTTATTGTATTCATACAATTACCCCTTTCAATTTAATAAAAATTGTTGTTATATTATAAATTTTATAGCAGTAACGGATATAAATCCACTTACAACAAATTAAATCAAAAATATAAACAAAAATGTTTTTAGTTAGAAAATGCGGGTATATATAAAATATAAAGATATACCAAACAGAAACGACATCAAAAGTAACTTCATAGGTATACTCAAAATAACAAATGGGGGTATAAAGTATGGAAGATAGAATCGTATGTCATTGTATGGAAGTTAGTTATGAAACAATAAAAAAAGCTATAGAAGATGGCGCAAAAACAGTAGACGATATAAAAGAAATGACTGAAGCATCAACAGGATGCGGCGGATGTGAAGACGAAATACAAGAAATTTTAGACGAATTATTGAAATAGACATAAAAGTAGATAACCCTTTATGGGATGAATGAAAAAATCATCTCATAAAGGGTTATTTTTTATAATATTAATCTAATCTCCAGTTTAATTCTCCATCATTTAAAGCTCTTATAAAAATTTCCGCAGAAGCCAAATTAGTCGCAATCGGAACACTATAAACATCACAAAGCCTTATTAACGCTTGGATGTCTGGTTCATGAGCCTGTGCAGTTAACGGGTCCCTTAAGAATATTACCAAATCGATTTCCTTATTTACAATCAAAGACCCAATTTGTTGATCCCCACCAAGTGGACCAGAAGCAAGCCTATGTATGTCCAAGTGTGTTTCATCCATAATTCTTTTACCAGTCGTACCTGTTGCATATAGACCATATTTTGACAATATAGCCTCATAAGCAATACAGAAATTAACCAGTGTATCCTTTTTGTTGTCATGAGCGATTAAAGCAACATTTAAAATTTTATGCATAACTACCTCCTAAGTTTAAATTCTATATAACTATAACATTAAACAGAAACATATAGGTTACAATATTTTATATATGATTATTTTGTAATAATTTTTAAACTATATTCCATGACACATAAGTTTTTATAAAAGATAAAGGTCCTATCTTAATATACCGTTCTGATTGAGGGTGTTACTATGATTTGCTACAATAAAATTAAGGTGCTAGTCATTCAAATTACAAAATACATCATCAAAAAGTTCAAGTACAACTACTGAAAATAGATTTTTTACTGTAACAGTTCCAAAAAGTTGGGGAAGTGATTGGAACGTAAAAGTAGAAGACAACTCTATGAACGGCATAGAAAGTAAATTATATATGTTTGATCATGGACACGGTGGAGCTGCTGTATATGTTCTTGATATGAGTGACACAAGTAGACCACTAGCACATTAGAGCAGAATGATACCAGATGATTGCGAATCTGTAGGAACAACATCAGATGGATATGAAGTGTTTATGACAGAGGCTTCCGATGGATTTTTCAGTCAAGGGGCTAAAATCACCTTAAAATAATGAGATTAAACTTTTAATCTTCATAAAAAATAAAAATCACACACTACTTTCAAAAAAGAAAAACACAGCATTTTTATTTGTGTGTGATGGATTTATTTAATAGATTTATTATTTGTTCGAGACTTTAAACCGACAAGTTCAGATTTAAATCCGAGAGATAGAGATATAAATCTATAGGGCTAAGATATAAAGCATGGGTCCTAAGATATAAATCAATGATACAATTTTTCAAAGCGGGGGGACTAAGATATATATCAGGGGTACAAAAATGCTAATATCAGTTTCAATATCCAACAATAGAGAAGCCGATATTAGCATAAAAATTTTTTTATCACACATTTTTTTAAACCTTCTATAAACAGCATCTTTTTTCATACCTAAAATAGGCAAATCCAATAAGACATATTCATATATGACTAAATAAAATTCTTTTCCGTCGATTACTTTTTTATTCATATATCCAGATTCTTTAAAATCGATATACCATCTAAGAATGGCCAAGTCGTTTATATCTAAACCTAGGTTATAGGCAGCGGGGTGTGAAAAACCTAAAATAGTAAATTTCATTTTGTAACTTCCTGTGTTAAAAAATAGTTAGATTTTACCTGTATTATAGCTTATTATATTGAAGAAGTTGTTTTAAAATATAATTAGGGAGAAAAAATAAGAACTAATTAAATAAAAAGTAGATGGAGGATAAAATTATGGATACGAAAATAATAAAAAACAAAATGCGTGAATATGAAATAAAAGCAATAAATGAAAAATATGAAAATTTTGATGAACAAAAACTACAAAAGATTTTAAATTCTATAAAAGATGAGGAAATAATGAATTATGTAATAAATAATATATATTTCTTGATTGAACTTATGGAGGAAAATTGCTATTTAAATGTTGATATTATTAATATGTTTATTTTTATAAATAGGAATTCTAAATTTAGAAATCCTATCAATGCAGAATATGCCCAAGCATTAGTAGATGAAATAAATGATAAGGGTTATTTGATATATGAAAGATATGTATTTTATAGTGATAGAAAATATATAGAAGAAGTGTTAGAAGGATTGGATATTGAAGAGGGTGAGGTTGCTTTTTGCTTGGAAAGTGGAAAGAAGTTGTATAGTTGTTATTTTAGTTGATTTTTAATATTATATTTGGTATGGATTCATTTAAAAGCTTATAAATGTATTATATAATATACAATAGGAAAATGTTTTAGTAATTCATTTAAGTATTACTTATAAAATAATTAAAATATTAAATTTGTCAAAAAGGAGAGAAAAAAGTGGGGGATTTATGGCAATTTACGAAGATTTCTTGTATGGAGGAATTCACATTTAATAAAGTTTTGGATAAATTTTATGGACATGGAATAGCAGGACTTGTAAGAGAGAATATACAAAACTCTTTAGATGGTAAATTACAAGGAAACAATGAACCAGTAGTAGTAAATATACAAATTGGCAGTATAAATAAAGAAGATATACCAGGATTAGATGAAGTAAAAGCTAGAATAAATTGTTTGAAGGGAAAAAATAGTTATACTAAAGAAACAATAAGATATATGCAAGATAAAATGAATGATGATATTGTAAATTATATATCATTCGAAGATAGTAATACAAAAGGATTAGCAGGGGCAATACATGGCCAAACTGATGATCCAAAAGATACATGGAGTATTTATGCATATAACAAAGGTGTACATGGAGAAGAGGAAGATGAGGAATTGGAAAAATCAAGAGGTGGATCTCATGGTATAGGAAAAATAGCTTCTAATTCAGCATCTGATTTATACATGATGTATTTCGCAAATTGTGATGCATATGGAAATCAACATTTAGGAGGAACTGTACAACTTATAGAGCATGAATATGAATCAAATTATTATAGATCTACAGGATATTTTACAAAAGTAAAACAAGATCAAATTAATTCATCTAAAACTAAATTTATGCCACATGAAAATACATTTAATAATGTATTTAAGAAAGATACAAGAGGGTTGAAAATAATAATTCCTTTTTTAAGAGAGCAATTTAATAGAGAAAAAGATATTATTACAAGTGTATGTGATAGCTTCTTTGTTGCTATTTTAGATAAAAAACTAAAGGTTATAGTAAACAATAATATAATTGATGATAAAACTATAGTTTCATATATAAAAAATAGTAAATATTATGACCAAGATATTGATAATACAAAGAAAGTATTTACAACATTGTATCTTGATACATACAGAAAAGAAGAACCTAGAGTTATAAAGATAGAATCTAAAAAAGATGAATATGAATTTTATCTTTATTTTAAATATGATGTAAAAATACCAATTGGAAGAGTTGGTGTAATTAGAACTATTGGAATGAAGATAGAAGATAAAATGGTTAAAGGAAATAATAAGAAACCATTTAATGCTATATTAATTCCAAAGACTATAAAAGAAGATGAATTTTTAAAATCACTTGAAGATGATTCGCATACGAAACTTTCTTGTGAACATATAAAAAATCTAGAAGCCCAAAGAAATGCAACAAGATTTATAAATAATATAAGTAGAGAGATGTCTAAAATTATTGAAGAAGAGATAAGAAAAAATAATCCAACAGATGGGAAAATAGATACAAGTGATATTATTTACGAATTAAATACAGAATTTAAAGACAATCTTTTAGATAAAACTTCTACAGTAAAAATTAAAAAGAAAAAGAAATCTAAGAAAAAGAAAAATGATAATAGAGATGGAAATAAAGAAATTATAGATATACCAGGAATAGAACCTGAGCCAACATCAGAACCCGGGGAATTAGTGATTGCAGTGACATCATCAATTGGAGATGAAAAAAATATTAATCCACCAGAAACTGAAAATAACGGAAATGGTGGAGGAAATTCTGGTCAAAATTCATGGACTAAAAATCCGGATGGAAATGAAAATTCAAAAACTGGAGGAGAAAAATCTCCAAATTCAAATGAGTTAGGAACAGTACAGCAAGAAGGAACTATCGAAGTTAATGACGATGACCCAGAAGTTGAATACAGTGTTTCAACAGCTAAAGTAGAAAGAATAGTAATTTCAGATAATGAATTTATAAAGTTAAATTTATCTAATATGAAGGAATTAAGAAGAGTAAATGTTTGTGATATAGGTGTATCTATAATAGATGGAATGGGTGAAGAACATAAAAATAAGTTTAAGATGAAGGAAAATTATAAATCAGTTGTTGATTTATCAACAAACTCAAAATTAAAAATAAAAAATAATTTTATAAAAAATGTAACTATAAAAGATGGTATAGCAAGTTTAAAAATAGAGTTAAAAGAAAATTATAATAAAGCTCTTAAATTTGTTTATTATGTGGGGGTATAAAAATGATTTATAAAAAAGATGCTAATTTTCCATATCCAATATTAACAAATACATCAAATGCTTATAATAACGCAAAATTCCATTTAGTTATAGGATTAGATGAAATAGGAAATGATTATTGCTTTGAGCCACAATATGATATAAGTTCAGAGTTTATAAAATCCCAAATACAAAGCGAAAATGCAAGTTTAATACTTGTTGTACAAAATAAAGATACTAAATTTTATGAAATGGACCAAGACCAGAAATTTATAAAAATACCAAGAGAAAGAATTTCTATAAAAGAAAAAACATCAATACAGTTACTTATAAAGGCTAAAGAAGATATATCATTTATAAATAATGAAGATTTAAGTGATTTTTATGGAAACTTTAAAGAAAGTATTTTGGTGCCTAAAAATTCAATATTAGGACTTTCAAATATAATTACATTGAATGTAATAAAGAAACCACAAGAATTGTTTGAGAAAAAAATAGATCCAAATTTAAAAGGTCCATTTGAAATAGAACTTTCAAATGAAACTATTATTCTTAAATTTAAAAATGAAAATTATCAGTTTGTAGATATACCTAATAATAGAGATCTAAATAATGCATATATACGTGAAGGTCTTGGGAGAGCTGTTATTAACTTCGTAATTAATAATGGCGAAGAAAATGTTGTTGAGATAGATGAAATTGATCCACCTGAAGTTGAATTAGATTTTAAATTATATAACCTAATGAAAAGTAGGAATGTTAAAGAAGTTAGTTTAGAAAATATAGATGAAGTAGTAAATATTATTGGAAATAATATAATTGAAAAATTCACTAATGCAGTGAGGGGGTTATATAATGGAAATTAGACTATTGAATGAAAAGGAAATAAAAACTGAAGAATTTTATAATGATTTTTTAGAGGGAAATATAAATTCTAAAGAAGAGTATTTTGATGGAAATGTTATAACTATAGAAGAAGCTCCAGACTTTCCAATATATATTGCTAAGGGAAGTGAAGATGAGAAAAAAGTATTATTTTCAAGAGCTATAAATATTATTTCTGAATACTATATTAATATAGACAGAGATATACATATGAATAAAATGTTTTGGTATTCATTATTTTGTACTAAAAAAAGAGAATATTTATTAAATGAATATCCTCAAATAAAAGATAGTAAAAATAATTTTCATAATATAGTTCTTAAGAAATTTGACTGGGAAAATTACGTATATAAATGTATTTTAGCCGCTGAATATATAAAAGATTATACAGATAATCAGTTTGAAAGAGAAAGATATGTAGGCTTAATAATAGATAATTTAGATTTTTATAATTATATTTTAAAATATCCTATTTTTAGAAATCGAGAATTTCTAATAAAAATGCTAAATATAATTGATAGACGAAATTTAAGTTCTATATTTAAATCAAAAATAAAGGATAAAAAAGATCTAGGTGATGATGTTCGTCGCGGAAGAATGGTATTATTGGAAATGAATAAAAGTTATCCAGTTATAATAGCACCTGCTATGAGTGAAGATGAATTAGAAGATCTTACTTTAAAATATTTAGGTTATTATTATGATGATGAATTACCAGAACCTAAATATGTTCAACAGGTTTATTAGAATAAAAAATAGTGTTGTGATTTTTACAACGCTATTTTTTATGAATTATAATAAAATTATATAAGCCATATAATTTTACATAAATAAATAGTTGAGGAAAAAATATATATAATAATTTAAGCAAGGAGATATAAATGGGGGAAACAGGAAAATTTTATTCATGGGAGATAATAGATAATATAACAGCAATAAAAAACTGTGACAAATCATTTTTTCAGCACAGAGGTTCAGGAGTACCAAGAGAAATAAGATGGTTTTTTGATTCTGAAAATTTACAAAATGGCGAGCAAAAACCACTTATTTTAATATACGAAAATAATGAATATAATGCACATATAGAAATGGAAAGTTCGCAACTGTCAAGAACACGTATGTTTTGGAAATCTGATCTAAAAAAAGAATTTGATGGAGTATTAAAAGATTATAGGTTAAAATCAGGAAAAGAAAATGGATATCCATCAATAAAATTCACAAAAATATTTGGTAATACATATGAAGTAGAATTTATAGGATTAGATTTGTTAAATGATGAAAGTATAAATCCACTTGAAACAATTGAAATCGAAAATAGAGTGGAAGGAAAGCGAAAAAAGATTTATACAACAAAGTATGAGCGAAGTTATAAAAACAGAGAAAAAGCTATAAAAATACATGGTACAAGATGTATGGTGTGTGATTTCGATTTTGAAGAAGCTTATGGAGAGTTGGGTAAAGACTTTATAGAAGTTCATCATACGAAACCACTTTATAGTTTAGAAGAAGAAATAGAGATAAATCCAGAAGAAGACTTAGTTTGTCTATGCTCGAATTGTCATAGAATGATTCATAGAAGAAGAGATAAAATTTTAACTGTTGAAGAGTTAAAAGAGATAATGGAAGAGCATAGTATATTTGCATAAAAATATAATAAAAATTTAAAAAGCCAACAAGAACACAGCAAATTTCTTGTTGGCTTTTAATATTTCAAACCACTCCTCACAAAAATATTGTAAAATAAAACCACACAACAAAATCAAAAACAAGGAGGGATAACATTGAAAAAAATACTACTACTATTCACAATACTAACCACGCTAACCTGCATCGGATGTTCAAAAGAAGAGACAATGCAGATGAGCATAAGTGACAGTGTAAGCAAGTCGAGTGAAGAAAATTTTGACACAAGTGCGACTGTTCAGCAGCTTTTTTCTGAAGCTGTAACAAAAGATAATTATGAAATGGCAAAGTGGGCACTTTTAAATGGGGCTGATGTGAACAAGTTTGCCGATTATGAGTATATTTCGGAAGAGGAAAATCCATTGATGGTGAGTATATCTAATTCCAACGAAAAAATGGCGATGTTGCTTCTCAAAAATGGTGCGGATGTTGATTATGTTGATGAGAACGGAATGACTACGCTTATGTGTGCGGTTACTAATAGAATGTATGACGTTTGTGAGGAATTGATAGATAGAAATGTAGATAAAAATGCGCTAGATACTAGCGGGGATAATTGTATAGATTATGCGATAACATCTATGGGTGATGGATATGTGAGCGATAAGGAAATGCTAAAAATGGCCAAATTGCTTTATAATGATGGTGTAAAAATATCGAACAATACGAAGAGACATATTGTGGCATCAGATGGAGAAGGCGTTATGGATTATGAATATGTGGCGTTGGATTGGTTGATAAGTATCGGCGAAATTAAAAGGAAAGATTTAAATGAAAATCAGGAAGTTTTTTATAATGTTTATCTTGGAAATTTAGATTACATAAAGAAGCTGAAAAAAACTCAATTAAAAATTAAAAATTCACAAAATCAGGATTTATTGACTGTTGCTATAACATATGCAAAGAAAGATATAGCAAAATATCTATTGGAAAATGGGATGGAATATAAAGAAAAGTCTACGGAATTGAGTGATGCAATAGGATATGCTGCACTTAGTGGTGACTTGGATACTCTAAAAATGATTTATAAATATACTGACTTGTCGGATAGTGATATTTATACGATTATAAGTTACGGTATGCAGTGTTCGAATGATGAATATATTGAGGGAATTGAATATCTAGTAAGCAAAATGTCCGATATAAACACATATATCGACGATCCTAATGAAACAATTTTATGTTTGGCAGTTTATAATGATCTTGAAAAAACATCAAAAATGTTGATTGAGCATGGTGCAGAGGTTAATTTACATATAATTTATAATGCAGAAAATGTGGGCAATTCGGAATTGATGAAAGTATTATTAAATAACTTTGACATAAAATCTGTAAGTGAAGAAGAAAGACAAAAATTATTATATAAAATGATTGAAAGTGGTGATTATGAAATAGCGAAATATTTGATTGATAAAGGAGTTAGTATTGGTAAAGATTCGAAAAAATATCTTGAAGATTGTCCAATCTCGAAAATGAAAAGCTTATTAGAAAAATAGCTAGATAAAACTATATAAATATAAAGAAAACTGTTGTAGAATAAAGTTTCATTTTTATTTCACAGCAGTTTTTTATTAAAAAAAATCGAACATACATTCGAAAGAGTTATTGTATTAATCGAACATATGTGCTATTATATAAAATGTAAATGGAAAGTAATATATATATATAAAACTAACGCTCTCTCAAAAATTTAAATAAAACATCCAACAAAAAGCTTGTAGAAAGTTCCTACAAGCTTTTTTCCTTTTTATGATATATAGGAGTAATCCTATTTCAAAAAATTTTCACAATAAATATCTAAAATTAAAAATTTTATCTCCCTAAATTGCCTTGTCAATTTGCTTAGATCTACCTTCAAATCTATAAAAACAAACAGCGATCACACAACCACAAATAGCAATAGCCGCTAATACGAAAAATCCAGCAGACATACTAAATCTAGATGCCAAATTTCCTGTCATCATAGGAAATGTAGTCATACCAATTGCATAAAATGCTTGGAAAAATCCCATTGCAGTTGATTTTTGGAATGGATTA
Source organism: Intestinibacter bartlettii (assembly GCA_025148965.1). Lineage (GTDB taxonomy): Bacteria > Bacillota > Clostridia > Peptostreptococcales > Peptostreptococcaceae > Intestinibacter > Intestinibacter bartlettii. The sequence goes on from CP102273.1 coordinate 425,579, forward strand.
ACTTCTTTCATGGCTTCGGAAGTTGCACATGAGAATAAAATTCCGCTCGAAGTCCCAGGAAGTATTTGCAACATCATTATAATAGGTATGCTGTTTACGCTCGGAACTAATACACAATATATTGCTATGATTATTAAAACTGTTGGTATTAATTTTTTCGGACCACCTTTGAATACATTGTTTGAAGAAAGTGCCGAAAAGACTACTGATGATATCATGTAAATAATTGATGAAATTCCTATCAAAGTATTCGATGCACCTAGGTTGCCCAAAACTTGATTTGTAAACGACATAGATGTTGTAAGCTGAACCCCCTGTTGAATAAGTGCTATGAATGAAAATAAAAGGAGTCTTTTATTAGCACAAATCGAAATCAAATTGCTTATATCGTGTTCGCCTTTTTGTGGATTTTCTTCTTTTATATTAAATGATAATAAGAAAGTCATAAGTCCACCGACAACGCTCAATATGCAAATTCCCTTCATTGTGATTGTGTTATATAAAAGTGTACTTGCAACAAATCCCATCAACATTCCGATGTTGTTAAACATCACAACTCTGGCAGTTGCAGATTGTTGTTCTTCTTTTGAAAAATGGCCAGTATAAAATACCATAAATGAAATCCACATTGCCGAAGCTAATCCGGAAAATAAATTAGCAACTAAAAATCCGAACCCATTTGGAAGTATTATTCTAAAAAGCGATGCAACACCAGAAGACAGACCGCCTATCATTATAAAATACTTGTGCTTTCTGACTATATCGGCACTAAGTCCGACCGGAAGTCTAAGCAACATTTGTGAAATTCCATATGCGCCGACGATTATACCGATAAATGAAGTTGTGACGTTGATTGATGTAAGGTAAATCGTTTGGTATGGAATATAGACATATTGTGCAAACCAAAAGAAGGATACACTGATTAAAAAGATAATCTCATCCTTCTTTGAAAAATTAATATTTTCCATAATCGAATCCCCATTTCTATTTTGTTTAAGATTAAAAAATATACATTACCCATATATTGTAAAATTAAGGAATAGGACTGTCAAATAGAATAAATTTATCAAAATTAATGCGGATATATATAAATATTTTAGTATAAGTAGTGTTTTAGTGAAAATGTTAACATACTGTTATTTTTAAAAAATAGGAAAATTATTTGTATAAGTTTTGCTATGAAATAAATGGTAATAAATGACATTTATTAAAGTTGAAAATATAAGAACTTAAACGAAACGCTTTCATAAAAGTATTTTCATTTTAAATAATAAAAAACTAAAAAACATTGAAATTACAAGGAAAACGTAAATCAAACAAAATAGATTTCTATACATTTTTTAAAAATATAAAATAAAAAATTTAAGGCATAAGAAATAATGAATTAAATTTTTTAATTATAAAAAAATTTTCGATTAGAAAATATTTTCCTAAGAAAATTTTAAAAATTATGTTAATATTATTATATTTTTTTGTTAATATACTTATAGAAAATAAATTTTATACTGAATATAATGAATGTATCAAGCGTAAAGAAAAATTTATATGAATGGATATTTTAATATTAGGAGGAGTATTAATGAAAAAGATAATTAGAGATTTTGTGTTATTATTTGTATTATGTTTTTTATACATGACATTTAGTAAAATAATGAATGTTTCTGCAGTTGAAGGTTTAATAATCTCATTGGGGTCTGCAGCAATATTTAGTTTATTAATATCAATGATTAGAAATTTAAATGAAGAAGATTTAAATCTAAAAATAAATCTTCCGCCTAAAGAAGTAGAAATTATAAGACAAAGTAGGTTAGTTCTAAGAGATAGTATCGTAGCATTTTTATTATGCTACGGCTCAATGACAGTTTCATTTGGAGAAACAGGCCTTACTTTTATAAAAGCAATACCATTTATGATTGCATCATTAGCACCAGCATTAGTTGTTTGTGCAATAAGTAAAGAACTAAGAATGCCATCAAATAGACAAGAAGCGAAAGTTGAGTTAGAAGAATTAGCGTAGCCTATGAGCTAGTAAAACCGCTAGTTTAAATATATAGACATAGAAAAAATCCTTAATATAATATTTAAATATATATGACTTAATTACCTGTGTGATAATTTACACAGGATTTTTTTATTCAAAATAACTTTAGCAGCTTTTGTTTGAATTATGTAAAAAATGTGCAAAAAATAAGTTAGAGCATATCAAGATAATTATATTTATAATAAATAATTTTTTGAAATATATATTTATAAAGAAAAAATTAAGTATATGTAATGTTTAAATTTAAACGTTAAAAATTATTTTGGATAACTACTATTGTACAATTGCAATGTTAACAAAAAGTTATATATCATTAAGATTGTTATATTTTTGATAAAGAACACTATGAAAATAATAAAATTAAAAACATATAATTATAGTAACAGATGGAGAAGACTAGCTAAACAAAAGCACAGAAAAATATAATTAAATATTTTAGGAGGTCTTGTGTATGTTTAAATTTTATAGAGACGTAGTCATATTATTTGCAATCTTTTTCGCTTATTTAATGATGGCAGGCGGAACAACTCCAATTGAAGGTGTGATAGCATCACTTGGAGCAGGTTGCACATTTGCTTTATTGATTGCGATGTTTAGAGCTGTAATAGAAGTTGCCAGAGAAATGATGGCAGAACAAAAGCAAGCGAAAGAAGAATTACAACAGAAGGAATAATATAGGTAGATAGGATCAATAATATGTTTACAAAATTAAACCGGAAAAGCCCATGCAAAATGTAAAATTGCATGGGTTTTTATAATGTAAAAAAATATATAAATAAAAATAGATAGGGTAGGTTAATATACTGATACTTTTAATCAACATTCTTATATTTTGTATGAATATAATTATATATTTAAAGGAAATGAATGAAATATAAATCTTTTAAAAAGATTTGGATTTTTCTGAAAAATAAAGATACAACTTGTAAATTCCAATGGTTTGGTGATTATGGTTAGATCAAGACAAAAAAATAATATAAAAATATAAAATGAGCTGGATAATGTTAATATTGTGATATTTTGGGTTAAGATACTTATAGAATTAGTAGGTCTCACGGAATATAATGTAATTAAGAAAAAGGTAAGAAAACAAATAAAACAAAATCAAATTAAATAACAGTATTTAAAAAGTTTTTAGGAGGTAAGTGGATATGAACAAAATGTTTAGAGATTTAATGGTATCATTCGTAGTTGCTTTTTTATTTTTATTATTTAGTGTTCCAACTCAATCATCAGTTATTGATTTAGTAATTGCAGTAAGTACAGCAGGAATGTTTAGTTTATGTAGCGCAGTAGTAAGATATGTAGTAGAAGAATATGTATCAATGAACAAAGCTACAGAAGAACAAGTTGAAAGAAGAATGCAAATCAGTTTAGTAGTAAGAGATTCATTATTCGCATTCGTAATAGCATATGGATTTATGACAAGCAGTTTTGGATTTGGTTTATCAATAGGACAAACAGCTGGTTACTTAGTAGCAGCATTAGCACCAACTATAGTAGTAGCAGTATTAAGTAAAGAATTAAGAATACCATTCTTAAGAACTTACAGAGAACATGACGCAGTTGTTAGAGAAATGGGATTCAAAAACGTTGCATAATTTTAGACCAATATTATATTTAAAAATATCTCAACCAAGCCCTATGTAAAAAGTTTTACATAGGGCTTTTTTCTGTGTATTAATAAAGTTATAAAAAATATGGATTGACTAAAATAATAATAAATTACAAAATAATGATTTAAAAATTTTAATATTATATATCGAAATATATAAATATAAGTAAATAAGTTATATAAATGTAAAAAATAATCTATATAAATTTTGAAAATAATATCAGAAACTTTAAAAAGCAATGCATTTTATCGACATAAAACGACAATAAACAGTCAAATAAAGTCAAACTTTAATTAATTAAAAATTTTAAAAATTCTCTCTAAAGAATGGTTTATGAAAAGGTTTTCAAAATGAATGAGTAAATATTATGGAATATCAACAAAATCGACCAGAAAACGTTTTTCATAAGTGGTGTAAAAATGCAACATATAAAAAAATTAAAATATAAAATTAATAATCAGTTGAATAAAAATTCAATTACACATAAAAAAAAAATATGATATAATCTAATTATGATGAATGGTAATAAATGACAATTTATACTAAAGCATCTGGGGGAATACAAATTTTAAAAATTCATGTAAAAATTTAGGGGGGCTTATAAAATGGCAGAAAAAACTTTAAATGTATTTGAAATCGCACAATTACAAGTTAAACATGCTTGCGATAAATTAGGAACTGATCCAGCAGTTTACGAAATACTAAAAAATCCTATGAGAGTTATGGAATTTAACTTCCCAGTAAAAATGGATGATGGTACTATAAAAACTTTCACTGGATACAGATCTCAACACAACAACGCTTGTGGACCATTTAAAGGTGGTTTAAGATTCCATCCAAACGTAACTAAAGACGAAGTTAAAGCATTATCTACTTGGATGACTTTCAAATGTGGTGTAACTGGTATACCATATGGTGGAGGTAAAGGTGGTATGGCCATCGATCCTAACGACTATTCTAAAGGTGAATTAGAAAGAATATCTAGAGGATTTGCTGCAGCACTTGCTCCATTCGTAGGAGAAAAAGTAGATGTTCCAGCTCCAGACGTAAATACAAATGGGGAAATAATGTCTTGGATGGTTGACGAACATGCAAAAGTAACTGGTGAATTTGCTCCTGGTACTTATACTGGTAAACCTGTTGATTTCTATGGTTCTTTAGCTAGAACAGAAGCTACTGGATACGGTGTAGCAATGATGGCTAGAGAAGCTTTAGCTAAAGTTGGTATAGATATAAAAGGTGCTAAAGTTGCATTACAAGGTTGTGGTAACGTTGGTAGTTACGCAGGTATGTATATAGAAGAATTTGGTGCTAAAGTAGTTATAGTTGGTGACCATACTGGTACTATAACTAATCCTGATGGAATAGATATGAAAGCTTTAATGGCTTACATACCAACAACTCCTAACAGAGGTATAAAAGGATTCCCAGGTGCTGAAGCAACTGATCAAAATGTTTTAACTGCTGATGTTGATTTATTAATGCCTTGTGCTCTTGAAAATCAATTAACTGCTGAAAATGCTAACGATGTTAAAGCTAAAGTAGTTTGTGAAGGTGCAAACGGACCTACTACTCCTGGTGCTGACGAAATATTCGCTCAAAAAGGAATAACTTTAGTTCCAGATATATTAGCTAACAGTGGTGGTGTTACAGTTTCTTACTATGAATGGGTACAAAACTTACAAAGAGACTCTTGGTCATTTGAAGAAGTTCAAGCTAAACAAGAAAAAGCAATGAAAAAAGCATTCGACGCTATATGGGCAATAAAAGAAGAATATAACGTTGATATGAGAACTGCAGCTTACATGTCTTCAATCAAGAGAGTAGCAGATGCTATGAAACGTAGAGGATGGTACTAAGATTAAGATTTAAAGAATAATTTTAAGCCTATAATAAATAGATAAATAAGGAGATGAAACATGGTGGTGTTTCATCTTCTTTTTTTTATGCAAAAACTCTACGTTACGTAGGTTGAGAACACTTTAAAAAAGATTTATCCTATTTATGAGGTGATAAATATGGATTCGAGAAAAATAGAAAAGCTTATAGTGAGCAAGCGTAAAGAAAAAAGCATGACCCAAAAAGAACTTGGGTTAAAAATAAATGTAAGTGACAAAACAATTTCTAAATGGGAAAGTGGGCTAGGCCTTCCGGATATATCTAGTATTGAAAGTTTGGCAAATGTACTTGATTTAAATGTTAATGAGATATTAACAGGTGATGTTAATATAAATGATAATGACATGGCAAATATGAAGAGAACGAAGTTTTATTTCTGTGGAAAATGTGGAAATATTATCGCCAGCACAAATAATGTAATTCTTAATTGTTGTGGACAAAAGTTAACTGAATTAAAAGCTGAAGAATTGAAAAATGATGTAAATAGTGAGAAATCTGTGGATAATGACGAAAATTTAACTAGAAATGATATAAAAGTTGAATATATTGAGGATGATATTTTTGTATCTGTGGATCATCCAATGACGAAATCTCATTTTATAACTTTTATTGCCTATGTAATTGGAGATAAGTTGATGATTAACAAACTATATCCAGAGCAAAATGCATTCACACGTTTTAAAAGGTGTGGACATGGAACTATCTACGTGCTTTGTAATAAACACGGATTAGTCAGCATAAAAATATAGCATTTGGGATAGCCGACTTTATCTATTATAAAGACTTGTGTAGATTAGTACAAGTCTTAATTTTTGAAGGATTTACAATATCAGATGGAGAATTCTGAAGAATGGCTAGATTATTAAAAGTAAAAGTTATTGGTTTATAGATTAAAAAAATATAAATATTTATAATGATAAGGAAGATAGGAATTTTTATGATTTCTATCTTTTTTACTGTTTGAATATAAATATTTTAAAAATTACATTGCATTATAGAGTAATATGTATTACTATATAAACAACAATACCTTGCATTATAGAGTATTAAAGTTATATAAAGAGGGGGTGAAATGATGGAACTAAATAAAGAAGCTTTAAAAGGTCACATTGACACAATAATTTTATCAATCTTAAATGAAAAAGATTGTTATGGATATGAGATTGCAAAAACAGTAAAGGCTAAATGTAATAATATATTTGAATTAAAAGAAGGAACAATGTATTTAGCACTTAAACGTATGGAATCAAAAGGATTTATAGAATCTTATTGGTCACAGGAAGAAAGTGCTGGAGGCAGAAGAAAATATTATAAAATGACTGATTTAGGAAAAGAAACTTATCAAACTAAAAAGAAAGAATGGTTTTTTATTAAAGAAGTAATGGGTTCATTTTTAGGGGAGGAAATTTAAAAAATGGATAAAATAGATAAATATTTATGTGACTTATTCAATAATGACAAGAGTTCTGGGATAAGTGAGTTAAAAGAAGAGCTAAGAGGTCATTTGCTTGATATGGCAGATGAATTTATAAGTCAAGGACATAGCAAAGAAGAAGCGTATGATATGGCTATAAATAAATTTGACATAGATAACGATGTGTTAAAGATACTATGTGAAAATGTTAAGGAGAATAACAAAAAATTAGAGGGGAGAAATAAAATGATAACTAAATCAATAAAATTTACTAAAATAATAACTTTATTATCAGCAGTTATATTCGTTATATCATTTGTATTATCAAATATGGGTATAGAACAAAAAACACAACATAATAAATGGATAGATGAAAGTAAGAGATTTGAAGAAACTTTCAATAAATTTGTTAGTTCAAGAGATGTAAATAGTACCGATCAATATAAGTCAGAATTAGATAAATTATTAAAGTCTAATGAATGGAATTGTGTATATAGATTATATGTTTATGATGATGAAAATATATTCTCAGAACCTGTATATACATATCAAGTAAAGGGTGGAACATCTAATTTTGAAACATCTGGTCAAACAGAAAAAAATGGAAAAGGTCAAGTTTTATACTATAGATTAAAATTAAAAGACATAGTTAGTACAAAAATCGTGGAAACAGTTAAAATTATAAGCATATATACGACTTTAATTTTCTTTGTCATCTTCATGATATTAAAAAGACAATATAAGAAATTATAGATAGATTAAAAAACTCTTTATATCATAATTTGATATGTGATGTAGAGAGTTTTTTTATTAATAATATTTGATTAAACTTATAGAAAGCTCAAAAGTTCATTTATAAAAAGTATAACAAATAATATATTATGATATAATTTTAATATATTTAGAGAAAGGGCGTGATAAGATGAAAGGATTATTAGATCCAAAGATGGATTTTGTTTTTAAAAATATATTTGGTAGCGAAAAAAATCCCAAAATATTAATTTCATTTTTAAATGCAACGCTAAAACCGAAAGATTTGATAACATCTGTAGAAATAAAAAATACAGATATAAATAAAAATTACATAGAAGATAAATTTTCAAGATTAGATGTAAAAGCAAAAACAAGTAATGATGAAATTATAAATATAGAGATACAATTGAAAAACGAATATAATATGATAAAAAGAAGCTTATACTACTGGTCAAAATTATATTCAGAACAGTTAGGTGAGGGTCAGGACTATAGTGTTTTGAAGAGAACGATATGTATAAACATTCTTAACTTTAAATATTTAAAAACAAGAAAATTCCATAGTGGATATAGATTAAAAGAAATATACAGCAATGAAGAATTAACAAATGTAGCCGAAATTCATTTTATAGAAATACCAAAGCTAGATGATGGTGCAGATGAAAAGGATATGTTAGTAAATTGGATAGAATTTTTAAAGGACCCTGAGAGTGAAACAGTTAGAAGTTTAGAAATGAATATAGAAGAAATACGTCAAGCAAAAGATGAATTAATACGAATGAGTAATGATGACACCCAACGTGAAATATATGAAATGAGAGCTAAAACATTAAGAGATAAAATTAGTGCATTAAACGAAGCTGAAAGAAAAGGGATACAGCAAGGTAAGAGAGAAATAGCAAAAGCATTACTAGATGTATTGGATATAGAAACTATAGCGCTAAAAACAGGGTTATCAATTGATGAGATAAACAAGTTAAAATAAGATATAAAATAAGCTGCCGTACTAAGAAATAGTGCGACAGCTTTATTTATTTTAACAATATTTAATTAAATTTATAAATATTATGATGCTTTTGACTCTGTGTTTCCAACCACTGGTGGAAACATTTTGAAGAATATAGCCCTTATTAATGGAGAAACTATTAATGCGAATACGAATGCAGCAGGGAATCCTAATATAGCATGTAAAAATATATTTGCTGAAAATCCTTCTATAAGTGCTACGTTATAACAACTCATGATATAAACCATAGTTGTACATACCATTAAAATAAATATAAAATGTTCTTTTTTATTTTTAAACATAAAACTACCTCACTTTAATTATAATAGAGGAGCATCAAGATAATTCAAGAGATAAATTCCTTTGTCTTACCAATAAAGGGAGATACTTTATGGATGAAACTTTACATATAAAAAGAAATATAGAAGAAGAAATAATCAAATCTATAGGTAGAGAAAAATTTGATATGATGAAAGAAATTTTTAGCTCTTCTTGGTTTAAATAAGTTTAATAAAACTTATGTGGACATGCTACTTTAGCTTGTGCATATGTAGTAATGAATAAAATTGAACCAGATTTAAAAACAGTTACATTCAGCACAATGAGTGGAGATTTAATCGTAAATAGAAAAGGTGATTTATACGAAATGGATTTTCCAGCTTACGATTTAAAACCTGTTGAAATAACTGATGCAATGGTTGATGCTATCGGAGCAAAACCAGTAGAGGTTTATATGGGAAGAGATTTACTTTGTGTATTTGATGATGAAAAAACAGTTAATTTACTCTACAGCATCCTTTTTATAGTGTTTAAATTTTTGCACTTTACAAATACATATATAAAAATATGTAATATTTTACAAATGAACAATTTTATTACATAAAATATATATTTTGTCATGAAATTGTGTATAATAAATGAGGAAAAAATATATGGGAGGTTTATTATGAAAAAATTATTAAGAAAAATTTCTATGGTTGCTTGTAGCCTTGTACTATCTATAACAATGGTTGCAGCAACATCATCTTCATCTTTAGCACTAAATAGTGCAGGGTGGAGTCCGTGGATTGTAAAATCTAAATCTTCAGCTGGAAAGTATTATGGAGATTGGAAAACAGGTGTAAAAGGAAAAGGAGGAAAAGGAGTTAAAATATCCTTAACAAAAGGTTATACTGTAAGCAATACTTTAACAGGAAATATAAAATTAAGTCATTCTAAACTTGATTTAACACTAGGGTATTCAACAACAGAAACTTTTAATAGAACGACTTCATATTCAATAAGTGCTCCAAAAAAGAATAAAACATATACTATAAAATATAGAAATGTTTACAACAGAACTAAACTAAATCAACAAAGATATTTTATGGTTAATGATAAATTTATGGACACTCAAAACGCAATTGCATATGGAAATAAGTTTAGTCATTTTGAATATAAATGGAGTGTAAATTAATTTAGGTTTTATATATGAAAAAGAGTTATAAAATATTTTTAACAATAATTTCAGTTTTATTATTACCTGGATTAATAACTGGATGCAAGAAGTTAGATTATAATAGGGATAAGAATAATTCTAATGTCTATATTTATGGGAAATGGGATAATGATATTTCTGTTTTAAAAAATGAAGATATTATTATTCAGGTCCCTATTTATGATTTTAATCATAAAATTAACGATGATACATCTATAAGTATACAGAACTTTGACGATGGTGAAATATACAATATAGAGTTAAATAATAAGCAAGAATTCCCTGAATTCACAAGTTATACATTACAGTTTAATATGTTATTTAACAGTACAGGACGATTTAAATTAGACGATATAGAGGCAGTTATAACTACTGCATCAGATACTTACTCTGCTAATTTAGGAAATTATTCTGTGACAGTATATGATGAAAATTCAGTAAGTGATGATATAGAAGTTGTAGGTGGAATCTCTTTAGTAGAAGCTATAAACGAAGATAATACTTATTTATTAAGTTATACAGTAAAAAATAATTCTAACAATGACATATTGCTAGAAAAAATTAATTTAAATTCTTCGGATAAACTGTCTATTGATTTTGATAGTGTAAATTTATCTCCAAATGAAGAAAGAGATATAGATTTTACTTTGATACTTGATAAGTCAGTATCAAATTCAATAATAAAACCATCAATAATAGGAAAATCGAATGGCAAAACAATAGAGACTTTAGGAACTAGTATTCTTGTAGTAGATCCCGTTTCAATAGAGAAATTATATGAATTAATAAATACTAATTAATTATAAAAAATAATTAATTATATAACTTAAAAAAGAAATGTCATATTTAATGGCATTTCTTTTTTTATGCAGATTTAAGGTTTTTTATAATAAAAAATTTTTATATTAATAGATATCAAAAATAATAACTAATCATTATTTTTAATAAATACCTCATCTTTTTTACAAGTTCTAATAAACATCCACAAACAAACAAGTGCAGCTGCAATTTCAGATACAGGGAAGGTAATCCAAATTCCAGTAAGCCCAATTATTTTATAAAAGAACATAGAAACTGGGATAATTATTATACATTGTCTTACAAGAGAAATTGCCAAGCTGTAAGTTCCTTTTCCAATTGATTCATACATCGCAGATATAATAAACGAAATCGCAGAAAATAAGAAGCCAAGGCTCATTATACGAAGTGTTACAACTCCAAGACTCATCATATTTTCTGATGCACTAAACATTGAAAGTAATTGTCTTGGTATAAACATAAACAATAATAAACCAATTAACATAAGCACAACAGAAACAATAAGACTTATCTTCAATGTTTCAATAATTCTACCCCTATCTTTGGCTCCATAATTAAATCCAATAATAGGTCTAATACCTTGAACTAACCCATTTACAGGCATAGTGATAAATGTTTGAAGTCTGTAATAAATACCGTAAATCGAAACGGCAGTATTCGAGAATTTTACTAAAACAGAATTAAGTGAAATTGTAAGAATAGAAGAAATTGAAATCATAAGCGCCGATGGAATTCCAACTGCATATATCTGCTTGATAATGTTCCAATCGAATTTAAACAGTTTTAAATCGATTTTTAATACGCTATCGTTTCTGATGAAAAATATAAGTAGTATAAGGAATGATACTATTTGACCAATTACGGTGGCTATTGCGGCTCCAGTAACACCAAGTTTCGGCATTCCAAACCAGCCAAATATAAATATTGGATCTAGAATTATATTTAAGATAGCCCCAATTATTTGTGAAATAGTCGGTAGCAACATTTTTCCTGTTGCTTGAAAAACTTTTTCAAAAGTAAGTTGAAAAAATAAAGAGAATGAAAGCAACACTACTATATAAGTGTAACTACATCCATCGGAAAAAATTGCATCATTGTTAGCATAAATTCTAAAAAATGGCTTGATAAATAATAACCCCAAGATGATAAATAAAACAGAATGTGCAAGAGCTAAAATCATAGAGTGGGTAACAGTATTATTTGCCTCATCAATATTATCAGCCCCTAAATTTCTAGAGATATAAGAATTAATCCCAACACCTACACCGACAGAAACGGCTAATAATATATATTGGATTGGAGCGGCAAGCGATACTGCAGTTAGTGCATTTTCACCGAGTTTTGCGACAAAAATGCTATCGACTATGTTATACATAGACTGTACAAACATAGAGACTATAGGTGGACATCCCATAGTAAAAATTAAAGAAGCAATCGGTTTAGTCCCCATTTGGTTTTGATTTGTTTTTTCCATTTAACGACCCCCTTATTAAATAAATATTTCTTTGAAACATATAAAAGAAATCATAATCAAAAATGAGTATAATTTTATATATGTTATAAAAAAAAGGCTATATATCAGCCCGTTTTTGTTCAGAAACGAGAAAATATATAGCCTTTTAGTATTTCTACTAGTTAGCAATTAAATTATATCATATAATATAAGTAGTAATCAATCAAACTAAAATAAAAAGAAATAACTACGGTAAAGTTATTTATAGTTTGTTAAATAGGTATTATTAAAAAGGTACGAAATAATAAAATTTTATATCAACTTTTGAAAATAATGACTTATTTAATTGATAATTTATGGCAATCTATTGACATAAAAATATAAAAATGATAACCTACTAACAGAATACAAATAACTTTTAATTTTAGTCCGGTGAGGCTAAAAAAGGAGGATAAATATGTTAAAATCAAGAAATTTGGTCCAACCAGAAGACTTTTCAATTAAAGAAATAGATGAAATTTTAGATTTGGCTCAACAAATCATGGCTAATCCTGACAAATATTCTGAAGTTTGTAAGGGAAAATTATTAGCTACATTATTTTATGAACCATCAACTAGAACTAGACTTAGTTTTGAATCAGCTATGAAGAGATTAGGCGGAAATGTTGTCGGATTCTCAGAACCTGGTTCATCATCAGCATCAAAAGGAGAATCACTAGCTGACACAATAAGAATAGTATCTGGATACGTTGATATAATCGCGATGAGACATCCAATAGCAGGCTCAGCAGACGAAGCTGTAAAATATACAGAAGTACCTTTTATTAACGCAGGAGATGGTGGAAATCAACATCCAACTCAAACACTAACAGATTTACTAACAATAAAAACATTAACAGGAAGATTAGATAACCACGTAATAGGATTATGTGGGGACTTAAAATACGGAAGAACTGTACATTCACTTGTAAAAGCAATGAACAGATACAACGACAGTAAATTCGTATTTATAGCTCCAGAACAATTAAGAATGCCTGGATATGTAAAACAATATCTTAAAGATCATGTTTATTATGAAACTGCAAGTTTAGATAATGCAATTCCAAGTTTAGATCTTTTATACATGACAAGAATCCAAAAAGAAAGATTTGCAGATTTGGAAGAATATGAATTATTAAAAGACTGCTACAGATTAGATGCAGACAAAATGAGTAAAGCACCAGAAAATATGTTAGTAATGCACCCACTACCAAGAGTAAATGAAATCGCAACAGAAGTAGACAACGACAAAAGAGCAGTATATTTCCAACAAGCTAAGTTTGGAATGTATGTAAGAATGGCTTTAATAATGAAACTATTAGGGGTAGATGTAGAGGAGTAAAATAATGTACAAAATAATAGAAAACACATACATAGGAGAAGATATGTACCAAATGAAGGTACAGGGAGAATTCAAAGGAAGAATGGGTCAATTTTATATGCTTAGAGCATGGGATAATTATCCAACCTTATCAAGACCTATCAGTATTCATGATATAGATGAAAACAGCATAACTTTTTTATATAAAGTAGTTGGCGAAGGAACAAAAATCTTTAGCAGATTAACACCTGGCGACAACATAAAATTAGAAGGACCTTATGGTAACGGATATCAAAAGGTGGAAGGTAAAGTTGCATTAGTAGGAGGGGGAATAGGAGTAGCACCTCTATACTTAGTTGCAAAAAATATACCAAGTAGCGATTCATATTTAGGTTTTAGAAATGAACCTATTTTAATAGATAAATATGAAGAAGTATGTAACAATGTTAAGACTGCTGTGGGAAGCACTTTTGTTACAGACATAATAAATACAGAGGAATATGACTACATATTAACTTGTGGTCCGACACCAATGATGAAGGCATTAATGGACAAAGTTGAAAAAACAAATGCTGAAAAGGGGACAAATACAAGAGTAATGGTATCCCTTGAAAATAGAATGGCTTGTGGTATGGGTGCATGTTTAGTATGTACTTGTAAAACTCAAGGTGGAAACAAAAAAACTTGTAAAGACGGTCCAGTATTCTGGGGAGAGGATGTGATTTTTTAATGGCTGATTTAAGTGTAAAATTTAAAAATTTAACTTTTAAAAATCCAATAATAATGGCATCTGGTACCTTTGGATTTGGAAGAGAGTACAACGAAGTTTATGATATATCACAATTAGGTGGAGTAAGTGGAAAAGGACTTACATTAAATGCAAAACCAGGAAACAATGGAATAAGGGTTTGGGAAACACCATCAGGAATGATAAATAGTGTAGGTCTTGAAAATCCAGGAGTTGAAGGTTTTATAGAAAAAGAACTTCCATTCTTTGAAAAATTAGATTTAGTCAGAATTGCAAATATCGGGGGTGGATGTTTAGAAGACTACATAAAAGGTGTTGAACTTTTAAACGATAAAGATATCGACATAATAGAACTAAATATATCTTGTCCAAATGTTAAAGCAGGAGGAATGGCATTTGGAATAAAAAGTGAAGTTGCTAGAGAAGTAGTAAGAGAAGTTAGGGCAGTTTGTAAAAAGCCACTAGTAATAAAACTTTCACCAAATGCAGAAGATATCGTAGAAATGGCAAAAGTTTGTGAAGAAGAAGGAGCAGACGGTGTATCTTTAGTAAATACATTCAAAGCTCTTGCAATAGATATAAAAAATAGAAAACCAGTATTTGAAAATGTATATGCAGGTTTATCAGGTCCAGCGATAAAACCAATAGCACTAAGAATGGTTCACGAAGTTTGTAAAAATGTCAGCATCCCAGTATTCGGAATGGGAGGAATAACAACTGCCGAAGATGCGATAGAATTTATAATGGCAGGGGCAACTTGTGTCCAAATCGGAACAGCTAATTTTATGAATCCAAGAGTTGGACTTGAAATAATAGAAGGAATAAATGATTTCATGGAAAAAGAGGGAATAAAATCTCTAGATGAAATAAGGGGAATAATATAGTTATCGGTTGGAATTAATCGGAGTAAAGTTACATTGTGTAAGTAACAATATATAATTTTAGAAATAATAAATTAAAAATTAAGATTAAAAATTTAAATAAATTATAATTATCGGAGGAATATATAAATGAGCAAAGTAGATGTAGTAGAAATATTAAAGAAAAGTGATGCATTATTAGAAGGACACTTCTTATTATCTTCAGGAAAACACAGTAACAGATATGTACAATGTGCAAAAGTTTTAAGATACCCAGAATATGCTGCGCAAGTATTAAGCACAGTTGTTGATCAAATAAAAGACTTAGACATAGACTTAGTAGTTGGACCAGCTATGGGTGGTGTAATAGTTTCTTATGAATTAGGAAGACAATTAAACAAGGAAGCTGTATTCACTGAAAGAAAAGATGGAGTAATGCAATTAAGAAGAGGATTCGAAGTTAAACCAGGGGCTAAAATAATAATATCAGAAGATGTTGTAACAACAGGAAAATCAACTCTAGAAACTAAAAAAGCATTAGAAGAATTAGGCGGAGAAGTTATCGGTGTTGCTTGTATAGCAGATAGAACAAGTGCTCCAATAGGAATGCCAATATACAGTGCTATAAAATTAGACATACAAGTTCATGAGGCTGATGATTGTCCTTTATGCAAAGAAGGAAAAATAGAATTAGTTAAACCAGGAAGTAGAGAATTCAAAGAAATAGGAATGTAATAAACTAAATTAAAATAAATAACATGTTGTTGATTTTGCAAGTGTTTATTTATTGAAGTGAAAAATAATTTGGGCTATAGAGTGTCAGAATTACTCTATAGCCCAAATTATTTTTTTATTATATCTATATTAGACAATTCAGATTAAAAATATTATAAACAAATTGCTTGAATTTGTTTATAATATTTTTAATTTAAATTTTGTAATAACAATAAAGTAAAAAAATGATTTATACTGTGGAATATAGAAGAAATAAATTGCAATAAAATACCAAAAAATAAAAAAATTTCAAAAAAACACTCAAAAACATTAGAAAATGTACTATAATATAACTAAGCTCATAAATAAAAATTCAAAGGGGGAGTAATAAAATGAGTAAAAGTTTTCAAATGTTTAAGAAAAGATGTGGCAAAGTAATTATAACAGCTGGGTTAATAGTAGCTACAACAGTATCTGTTTACGCAGATAATACTGCTCTAGCAAATGCAAATGTTGAAACTGGTACAAAAACTAAAGTGGAAAAAGTTTTAGCACAAGATTCAAAAATAACTATAAAAGTAGGAAAAGTTAAAGTAGGAAATAGTAGATTAAACGTTAGAAATAAAGCATCATTATCTGGTAAAATAATAGGAAAATTATATACAGGTAATAAAGTAGAAATCGTTGGGGAAAATTCAAATTGGTATGAAATAAATTATAAAGGTGGAACAGCTTATATATCTAAAAAATATGTTAAAACATCTTCAACTACAGTAACAGAAGTAGAAGATTGTAGTGATGTATTCAAAGCACAAATTAGCTTTAATGTAAGAACTGGACCATCAACTTCTTATGCAAAAATAGGAAAATTAGCTGCGGGACAAGTATTCCAAGTTACAGGTAAATGCTCTAATGGTTGGTATCAAATAAAATTCGGTAGCAAAGTAGGATATATATCTAGTAAATACTTAGATGAAATGGAACAAGGAAGTACGGATCCTGAAGTAATTGGGACTGCTAAAGTTAATACTAAATCAACTAAAGATCAATATTTAGCAATAAGAGCAGGACAAGGAACACATACTGCACTATTAGATAATTCTAAAACAGGTGATGTATTAGAAATATTAGCTGATAAATCTCCAGTTAAAGGTTGGACAAAAGTAAGATATAATAACTTAAATGGATATGCTTACACTAAATGGTTAGAAATAGGCGAAACTCCAGTAAAAGATGAAGCACCAGTAGTAACTTCTAAAGATAGCATAACTTTAAATGTAGGAGATAAATTCGAAATAAAAGATTTAGACTTAAAAGTTATAGATAAAGAAGATGGAGATATAACAGACAAAGCTGTTATAGATGCAAGTGATGTAGATACAAGTAAACCAGGACAATATTGGGTAAAATTATCAGTAATAGATTCACATGGTAATACAGTAACAAAATTAATTGGAGTAAAAGTAGTAGAAAAAGCGCCAGTAGTAAAAGATGAAGCACCAGTAGTAACTTCTAAAGATAGCATAACTTTAAATGTAGGAGATAAATTTGAAATAAAAGATCTAGACTTAAAAGTTATAGATAAAGAAGATGGAGATATAACAGACAAAGCTGTTATAGATGCAAGTGATGTAGATACAAGTAAACCAGGACAATATTGGGTAAAATTATCAGTAATAGATTCACATGGTAATACAGTAACAAAATTAATTGGAGTAAAAGTAGTAGAAAAAGCGCCAGTAGTAAAAGATGAAGCGCCAGTAGTAACTTCTAAAGATAGCATAACTTTAAATGTAGGAGATAAATTTGAAATAAAAGATCTAGACTTAAAAGTTATAGATAAAGAAGATGGAGATATAACAAATAAAGCTGTTATAGATGCAAGTGATGTAGATACAAGTAAACCAGGACAATATTGGGTAAAATTATCAGTAATAGATTCACATGGTAATACAGTAACAAAATTAATTGGAGTAAAAGTAGTAGAAAAAGCGCCAGTAGTAAAAGATGAAGCACCAGTAGTAACTTCTAAAGATAGCATAACTTTAAATGTAGGAGATAAATTCGAAATAAAAGATCTAGACTTAAAAGTTATAGATAAAGAAGATGGAGATATAACAAATAAAGCTACTATAGATGCAAGTGATGTAGATACAAGTAAACCAGGACAATATTGGGTAAAATTATCAGTAATAGATTCACATGGTAATACAGTAACAAAATTAATTGGAGTAAAAGTAGTAAAAAAAGCGCCAGTAGTAAAAGATGAAGCACCAGTAATAACTTCTAAAGATAGCATAACTTTAAATGTAGGAGATAAATTCGAAATAAAAGATTTAGACTTAAAAAGTTATAGATAAAGAAGATGGAGATATAACAAATAAAGCTACTATAGATGCAAGTGGTGTAGATACAAGTAAACCAGGACAATATTGGGTAAATGTATCAGTAATAGATTCACATGGTAATACAGTAACAAAATTAATTGGAGTAAAAGTAGTAAAAAAAGCGCCAGTAGTAAAAGATGAAGCACCAGTAATAACTTCTAAAGATAGCATAACTTTAAATGTAGGAGATAAATTCGAAATAAAAGATTTAGACTTAAAAGTTATAGATAAAGAAGATGGAGATATAACAAATAAAGCTACTATAGATGCAAGTGGTGTAGATACAAGTAAACCAGGACAATATTGGGTAAATGTATCAGTAATAGATTCACATGGTAATACAGTAACAAAATTAATTGGAGTAAAAGTAGTAAAAAAAGCGCCAGTAGTAAAAGATGAAGCACCAGTAATAACTTCTAAAGATAGCATAACTTTAAATGTAGGAGATAAATTCGAAATAAAAGATTTAGACTTAAAAGTTATAGATAAAGAAGATGGAGATATAACAAATAAAGCTACTATAGATGCAAGTGGTGTAGATACAAGTAAACCAGGACAATATTGGGTAAATGTATCAGTAATAGATTCACATGGTAATACAGTAACAAAATTAATTGGAGTAAAAGTAGTAGAAAAATAGTAGAAGAAAAAACATCTGTGACAAATAAAACTGAATAAAATAATTTGAATTAAATAAAGGGCTTGACACCTTAATTATAAAGGGGCCAAGCCTTTTGACAATGTAAAATAATTTGTGATTATTATGAAATAAATACTCCTTTATGGCAATGATAAAAATATAAGTCAATGCCAGGAAGGAGTATTTTTTATGAGAAACTTAAGCAAAGAATTAATAATACAAATAATAGCAGATGGAGGATTTCAAACTCCAAAAGATATAGGCGATTATCTAAAGGATATGTTCAAAGATGTAATACAAGAAATATTAGAAAAGGAGCTAACGCTCGAATTAGGATATGAAAAAGTCGATAGCCTAAATAAACATACTGAAAATAGAAGAAATGGATATAGTAAAAAAACTGTTAAATCACAGTTTGGAAATATAGACTTAGATATTCCAAGGGATAGAGATAGTAATTACAATCCAAAAGTTATACCAAAACATACTAGGGATATTTCTGCTTTAGAAGAAAAAATTATCTCGCTTTATGCAAGAGGAATGTCAACAAGAGATATACATGATCAAATAAAGGACCTTTATGGAATAGAGATATCTGCTGAGTATGTAAGTCATATAACTGATGTTGTAATTGAATATGTATCATATAAAGATTCTAAAGAACTAATGAATGATTTTAAACTTGTTTATAAAGCTATAAATGAGGCGGAAGCCTTATCGGCTCTAGATGTTGTTGAAGAAAAATGGGGTAAAAAATATCCTACAGCAATAAGAATTTGGAGAGATAATTGGGATGTAATTTAACCATTCTTTAGTTTTCCACAAGAGATAAGAACTATTATGTATACGACTAATATAATAGAGGGCGTCAATAGACAATTTAGGAAAGTAACTAAAACAAAATCCACTTTTCCATCTGACGAATCTTTATTAAAAATACTATATTTAGCAAGTCAGAATATAATGAAAAAGTGGACTGTAAGATATAGAGATTGGGATAGTATTTATAACCAATTATCTATATACTTTGATAATAGAATATAGATTTTAAAAATCAATATTCAAAATTTGTTGAGGTATAAGGGATTGAAATCAATCCCTCAAACTCCACTAGATTTAGTTTTACCATTTTACAAATAAATATCCATATTATGAATAATTATTGGGTATTTAGAAATATTATTAATAAATAAGTTGCTATAGAGAAGCGAAATTGCTATAAAGCACAAATCAATTTACACTCCAAGAGGTTATCGTTTTATAGGAAACCTATTTTTGTTATAAAAACAACTCTAAATTTAATTTGAAATAATTATCTTTTTAAATTAATCCTTATACTAGACATATCTACAGGAAGATAAAATTTACTAAATTCCATGGTAAATTCATTATATGTAGAAACCTTTTCTTCGATTAAAAAAAACTGTTCATTATCAGGAAATGAGGATCTCTTAGAAGCATAATTTCCTGAAATTGAAAACTTAACATCTAACATAATATTGTTGCAATCATTATAGATATCCTTTTCCACAAAGTTTAATAACTGTTCATGATTATTTAAATCTATATCAAATTTAGAAATATTATCGATTGGCATAATACTAAATGCATAGGCAACTACCTTTTTATCAATTTTATACCATCTATCTATAACTACTACAGCTGCTGGTTTTGAACCCAAAATCATGTGGAAATAATCTGAGCAAGGTTCTAGATGAAATTCCATTTCTATATCATCTATTTTATTAGAATTGCTTAAAAAATTATAAACTGAACTTTGAATTTTGTTATTAGGAATAGTGTTTATGTAATGACTGTCTTTTGTAATAAAATTCCCCTTACCCCTAATTATTTTTATAAGTCCGTCTTCTTGAAGTAATGTAAGCGCTTGTCTTAATGTTGTTCTGCTAACCCCTAAATCTCTTGCTAAGTCTGGTTCAGACGGGAGTCTATCGTTTTTTGAAAACTCTCCTAGTGTAATCATTTTAAATAGTATATTATATATGGTTACGTATTTTGGTTCTTTGATTTTTTTTCTTATATTTATATCGTTCATAAAAAGCTCCTTTAAAAAAATAGACAAGTTATATAATTATTATACAAGTTAAACGATTCTATAATAATTATATAAAAAATATGTAAGCTTTGACAAGCAATAGTTTAAAGGGAAAACGATTGACATTATTTGTATATGATGCTAGAATTTTAAATGCAGATAAATAGACAAGTTATTAGACAAGTTAAAAATTAAAAAACAGCAGATATATATTTTCTAGATGGCTATTTAAATATAGGGGATAATTGATTAATATATGTAAAAACTATTTATTAAATTAAAATTTATAGTTTAAAGGTTATTAATAAAATTTAAACCGAGAGAGGAAGAAAAAATGAAAATAGTAATAAGTATATTAGGAATCTTAGTAGTTATGGCAATTATGTATTTGTTATCAGCAAGCAAAAAAGATGTGCCACTTAAGACTGTATTAAAAGCATTAGGAATACAATTTATAATAGCTTTTATGCTAGTTAAATTCCCATTAGGAAGATTAGCTATCGAGAAGGTTTCGGATGTAGTAACTCGAGTTTTAACTTACGGAATGGATGGAATTAGTTTCGTATTTGGAAGTCTTGCAAACTCATCAGCGCCTACCGGATCTATATTCGGAATACAAACATTAGGAAATATAATATTTATTTCAGCATTAGTTGGAGCATTATATTATCTAGGTATTTTAGGATTTATTGTTAAAGTTATAGGAACAGTTGTTGGAAAATTATTAGGAACAAGTAAAGTTGAAAGTTTCGTAGCAGTAGCAAATATGTTCTTGGGACAAACAGAAAGTCCAATATTAATTAGTAAATACTTAATGTCTATGACAGAAAGTGAAATCATGGTAGTATTAATATCTGGAATGGGTAGTATGTCTGCTACAATAATAGGAGGGTATGTTGCATTGGGAATACCTATGGAATATCTCTTAATAGCAAGTGCACTAGTTCCATTTGGGAGTATAGCAATATCAAAATTATTATTACCAGAATTAGAAACTGTAGAAAATATCGAAAATGTAAGTATGGATAACAAAGGTGATAACGAAAACCTTATAGGGGCTATAGCAGAAGGTGCAATGAATGGTCTTCAAAGTGCTTTAGCGATAGGTGCATCTTTAATAGCAATAATAGGTTTAGTTGCTTTAGTAAATGGAATATTGGGTATATTCGGTATAACATTACAACAAATATTCTCTTATATATTCTCACCGATAGGATTTTTAATGGGGCTTGATGGAGCAGAAATACTTAGAGCAGGTCAACTATTAGGTGAAAAGTTAGTATTAAATGAATTTGTTGCATTCCAAACATTAGGAGAAGTAATACAAACTTTAGACTATAGAACAGGTTTAGTAATGGCTATTTCACTTTGTGGTTTTGCAAATATATCAAGTATGGGAATTTGTATTTCAGGGATATCTGCATTATGCCCAGAAAAAAGAAAAGTCCTTTCAAAATTAGCATTTAAAGCTATGATAGGGGGATTTGCAGTTAGTGTATTAAGTGCAATGATAGTTGGACTAATAACATTAATATAAAAATATTTAATTTAGGAAGTGATAAAAATGAAAAAATATGATAGAGTATTTCTTTTAGTAATAGATTCACTAGGAATAGGGCAAGATGATACTTCTAAAGAATATGGTGATATAGATGTTGATACATTATTACATATATCAGAATCAGTAGATAGTTTAAAAATACCAAATCTTCAAAGATTAGGTCTTGCAAATCTACACCCAATAAAACATGTAGATAAAGTTGAACATCCACTAGGATATCAAATGAAACTTAGGGAAGCTAGTGTTGGTAAAGATACAATGACAGGTCACTGGGAGATGATGGGTCTTCATATAACTAAGCCTTTCAAAACTTTCACAGATACTGGATTCCCACAAGAATTATTAGATGAGTTATCAGAAAGAACTGGTCATAAAATAGTAGGAAATAAAAGTGCAAGTGGAACAGCAATACTAGATGAATTAGGTGAACACCAAATGAAAACAGGAGATATGATAGTTTATACTTCAGCAGATTCTGTTTTACAAATATGTGGTCACGAAGAAACTTTCGGACTAGATGAACTTTACAGATGTTGTGAAATTGCTAGAGAAATAACTCTAAGAGATGAATACAAAGTAGGTAGAGTAATAGCTAGACCATATGTCGGAACTGGTAAAGGACACTTTACTCGTACAAGTAACAGACACGATTATGCATTAAAACCATATGGAAGAACTGTCTTAAATGAATTAAAAGACAATGGATATGATGTTATATCAGTAGGAAAAATCAGCGATATATTCGATGGTGAAGGTATAACTGAATCTAATAAATCTACATCTTCTATTCACGGTATGGAACAAACATTAGAAATAATGGACAAAGATTTCAAAGGAGTTTGCTTCGTAAATTTAGTTGATTTCGATGCTTTATGGGGACATAGAAGAAATCCAGTTGGATATGCCCAAGAACTAGAAAAATTCGACGTTAATTTAGGAAAAGTTATAGATAAATTAGGACAAAATGATTTATTAATAATAACTGCAGATCATGGAAATGACCCAACATACCAAGGAACTGACCATACTCGTGAATATGTACCATTCTTAGCTTATTCACCAGCTATGAAAGGCGAGGGAGTTTTAGGAATTAAAGAAAGTTTTGCAACGATAGGAGCAACTTTAGCAGAAAACTTCAATTTAAAAATGCCTGAAAATACAATTGGTGAATCTGTGCTAAATGAACTTGTTTAATAACTGTAGCACTATAAATAATAAAAAACTTAGTAAAAGAAAGTGGGTAATTAAATGAATACAGCAGAAATATTAAAACACGTAGACCATACATTATTAAAACCTATAGCAACATGGGAAGATATACAAAAAATATGTGATGAATCAATAGAATATAATACAGCATCAATATGTATACCATCTTGTTATATATCTCGTATAAATGAAAAATATGGAGATAAAGTAAACATATGTACAGTTGTAGGATTCCCTCTTGGATATTCAACAACAGAAGCAAAAGTTTTAGAAGCTAAACAAGCTATTGAAAATGGAGCTAATGAAATAGATATGGTAATAAATATATCAGATGTTAAAAATGGAGATTATGACAAAGTTACAGCAGAAATAAAAGCACTTAAAGAAGCTGTAGGAGATAAAATATTAAAAGTTATAATAGAAACTTGCTACTTAACAGAAGAAGAAAAAATAGCAATGTGCAAATCAGTTACAGATGCAGGAGCTAACTATATAAAAACATCAACTGGATTTGGTACTGGCGGTGCAACAATAGAAGATATAAAATTATTTAAACAACATATAGGACCAAATGTAAAAATAAAGGCAGCAGGTGGTGTTAAAACTGTAGAAGACCTTGAAATGTTTATAACTGAAGGCTGTGAAAGAATAGGAACAAGTTCTGCAATAAACTTAATAAAAGGAAAAGAAGCTCAAGGATATTAAGAATAGAGGGAAAGTGGATATGCGTTTTGTAGATATTATTAATAAAAAAAGATACAACGAAGAACTAACAGATAAAGAAATACAATTCTTTGTAGATGGTGTAACTGACGGTTCTATACCAGATTATCAAGTAAGTGCATTATTAATGGCCATAGTATTAAATGGTATGAATGAAAGAGAAACATCATATTTAGCTAAAGCTATGATGCATAGTGGAGATGTTATAGATTTAACTTCAATAGAAGGTATAAAAGCTGACAAACACTCAACTGGTGGAGTTGGTGACAAAACATCTATGGCATTAGGACCACTAGTTGCAGCTTGTGGACTAAAAGTTGCTAAAATGTCAGGTAGAGGTCTTGGTCATACAGGAGGAACACTTGATAAATTAGAATCTATAGAAGGATTCAACTGCTTCTTAACAGAAGAAGAATTTAAAAAACAAGTTTCAGAAGTTGGAATAGCTATAATAGGTCAAACTGGGGACTTAGTGCCAGCAGACAAAAAATTATACGCTTTAAGAGATGTAACTGGAACTGTTGAATCAATACCACTAATAGCATCATCAATAATGTCTAAAAAATTAGCATCTGGTTCAGACACTATATTACTAGACGTTAAATATGGTGAAGGTGCATTTATGCATACTATAGAAGATGCAACAAAATTAGCTGAAGCAATGATATCTATAGGAAACAGCCTTGGTAGAAATACAATGGCTATGATAACTGATATGAACCAACCTTTAGGAAACACTATAGGTAATGCAATCGAAATAAGAGAAGCTATAGAAACATTAAAAGGTCATGGACCAAAAGACTTCACAGAACTTTGTATGCAAGCCGCTGAAATAATGTTAATGCAAGGTAAAGTTGCAGAAAACAAAGAAGAAGCTAGAAAAATGTTAGAAGAAGTAGTTGCTTCTGGTAAAGCATTTGAAACATTTAAAGACATGGTAAAAGCTCAAGGTGGTAATGTAGATATGATAGAAAATCCAGAATTATTACCACAATCTAAGTTTAAAACTGAGATAAAAAGCGAAGAATCAGGAAATGTTAAAGTACTTCATTCTGAAAGATTAGGAGTATTAGCAATGCAACTTGGAGCAGGAAGAGAAACTAAAGAACAAGATGTAAACCATGCTGTTGGTTTAGAACTTGCCTGCAAACGTGGTGACAAAGTAAACAAAGGAGATACAATCTGCATCGTTTATCATGATGAAGAATTAAAGCCACAATGGGTAGATGAACTTTATCATGCATTTGAATTAACAAATGAAGAAGTTGCACCACAACCAATAATAGAAAAAGTATTATCATAATTTAAAATAAAAACTTCAGCCAAAATAGGCTGAAGTTTTTTTATAATGCATAGGAAATTATAATCAGATTTAAATTGTGGATAAATATAATTTCCGTTAATGCATTTCAAAAAAATCTACATTTTTAAAGGGATTTAGGATAAAGATTTTTTTACTTTAAGATTATAATTAAGGTATTTATAAGCTATTTTTTATATAAATAATATAGAGATTACAAATCGGAGGTGTAAGTATGAAAATAAAAATATTTAAAGACTTTATTGGTGATGGATTTGATACAGTAAATCTTGAAAATGAAATAAATAATTTTATAAAAAATAAAAAAGTAATAGATATAAAACAATCTGTAATATATGATAATGAAATTGGGCAAGGATTTATCACAATGACTGTTTTATATGAAAATACTAAAAAAATAGATAATGATTATAAGTTATTGTAATTAACTATGATTAACAAGGGTATAATTAACATAATGGTAAAAAATATAATTAATAAGGTAATATACTAGAAATTTTATAACTTTATATAAAGTAAGAGGAGAAACTATAATGAAAGTATCACAACAAGGAAATACAGTAATATTAGAAGATATAAAACATTTTAATCCAAAACACATATTTGAATGCGGTCAATGTTTCAGATGGATTAAACAAGAAGATGACTCATACACAGGTGTGGCAATGGGCAAAGTAATAAACGTTAAACAAGATGGAAACAAAATATATTTAGATAATACAACAAAAGAAGATTTCGATAATATATGGTATGACTATTTCGATTTAGGAAGAGATTATGAAGAAATGGTAAATACATTAAAAGTTATGGACGAATATTTAGAAAAAGCAACAGAGTTCGGTGAAGGTATAAGAATATTAAAACAAGATGGATGGGAAATGCTTATCTCTTTCATAATATCAGCAAATAATAGAATACCTATGATACAAAGAGCAATAAACAATCTATCAAAAAATTATGGAACATATATAGGAGAATATAAAGGGCAAGAATACTATGCATTCCCAACATCAGAACAATTATCAAAAGCGAGTGTAGAAGAGATAAGAGCGTGTTCAACAGGATTTAGGGATAAATACATTAAATCAACTTCTCAAACTGTAAATGACGAAAATATAGACGTATTAGAATACAGAGAACTATCTACTGATCAATGTTTAAAAGAACTACTTAAATTTAATGGAGTTGGCCCAAAAGTTGCAGATTGTATAGCATTATTCGGAATGCAAAAATATGATACATTCCCAGTTGATGTTTGGGTAAAAAGAGTTATGCAAGAATTCTATGTTGATGAAGATTTAAGTTTAACTAAAATTAGAAAATTTGGTATAGAAAAATTTGGTGATTTAGCAGGGTTTGCGCAACAATACTTATTCTATTATGCAAGAGAATTTGGTATAGGAAGATAAATTTTAAAGGATAAATTAGAACAAAAAAGAATATATAAAAGGGCAAAAAAATAGGTTTGAAAAAATTTACTGAAAATCCATTAAAATTTGAAAAAAAATCCAATTATAGGTTGAAAAAATAGCTAAAATAGTATAATATAATAATTGTTAGCACTCTTACTTAAAGAGTGATAAAATTAGCAAAACAAAGATTTAAATTCTATATACAAAGATTTTTTATATAAATAGGAGGAATGGGAAATGAAAATAAGACCATTAGCAGACAGAGTCGTAATTAAAAAATTTGAAGCTGAAGAAAAAACTGCAAGCGGTATAGTATTACCAACAGCAGCTAAAGAACAACCACAAATGGCTGAAGTTATAGAAGTAGGACCAGGTGGTATGGTAGATGGAAATGAAGTAAAAATGGAAGTTAAAGTTGGAGATAAAGTTATATTCTCTAAATACGCTGGAAACGAAATAAAGGCAGATGGGGAAAATTACATAATATTAAGACAAAGCGATATATTAGCGATAGTAGAATTATAATATTATAAGTAGGAGGATGAATTAACATGCCAAAAGAAATTAAATTTGCAGAAGAAACTAGAAGAGCTCTTGAAAGAGGAGTAAATAAATTAGCAGATACAGTTAAAGTTACATTAGGACCAAAAGGTAGAAACGTAATACTTGATAAAATGTATGGTGTTCCACTAATAACAAACGATGGTGTAACAATAGCTAAAGAAATAGAATTAGAAGATAGATTTGAAAATATGGGTGCTCAACTTGTTAAACAAGTTGCAACTAAAACTAACGATGTAGCTGGTGATGGTACTACTACAGCAACAGTTTTAGCACAAGCAATAATAAGAGAAGGTCTTAAAAACGTAACAGCTGGAGCAAACCCAATATTAATAAGAAAAGGTATAGCTAAAGCTGTAGAAGTTGCAGTTAACGAATTAAAACATCAATCAAGAACAGTTGAAACTGACGAAGCAATAGCTCAAGTTGGTGCTGTATCTTCAGGAGATGATGAAATAGGTCAATTAATAGCTGAAGCAATGAAAGTTGTTGGTAGAGACGGTGTTATAACTGTTGAAGAATCAAAAACTATGAAAACAGAATTAGACACTGTTGAAGGTATGCAATTTGATAGAGGATTTGTTTCTGCTTACATGGTAACAGATGTTGATAAAATGGAAGCTGTTTTAAATGATCCTTTCATATTAATAACTGACAAGAAAATATCTAACATACAAGAAATATTACCATTACTTGAACAATTAGTTAAAACAGGTAAAAAATTATTAATAATAGCTGAAGACGTTGAAGGTGAAGCATTATCTACATTAGTAGTTAATAAATTAAGAGGAACATTTGATGTTGTTGCTGTTAAAGCTCCTGGATTCGGTGACAGAAGAAAACAAATGTTAGAAGATATAGCAATACTTACTGGTGGTACAGTAATATCTTCAGAAGTTGGTTACGAATTAAAAGAAGCTGACTTAAGCATGTTAGGTAGAGCTTCTTCAATAAAAGTAACAAAAGACAGCACTACAATAGTTGGTGGAGCTGGAGAAAAAGCTAACATAGAAAACAGAATAAACCAAATAAAACATTTAGCTGAAGAAACTACTTCTGATTTCGACAGAGAAAAATTAATGGAAAGACTAGCTAAATTATCTGGTGGGGTTGCAGTAGTTAAAGTTGGTGCAGCTACAGAAGTTGAAATGAAAGAAAAGAAATTAAGAATAGAAGATGCTTTAAATGCAACTAAAGCTGCTGTTGAAGAAGGTATAGTTGCTGGTGGTGGTACTGCACTTGTAAGTGTTATACCAGCAGTAGAAAAACTAATAAATGAATTAGAAGGCGAAGAAGCTATAGGTGCTAAAATAATAAGAAAAGCATTAGAAGAACCATTAAGACAAATAGCAGTAAATGCAGGTCTTGAAGGTGCTGTAATAGTACAAAACGTAATAAATGCAGATCCAGAAGTAGGATTCGATGCATACAAAGAAGAATATGTAAACATGATAGATGCTGGTATAGTTGACCCAACTAAAGTTACTAGAAGTGCTTTACAAAATTCTTCATCAATAGCAAGTGTATTCTTAACTACTGAAGCAGCAGTTGCAGAAATACCTGAAAAAGAAGATGCAAATGCAGCAGTTGGTGGCTCAATGCCAGGAATGATGTAATCTAAGTATAGATAAAATATCTAGATTAAAATAAAAATAACTCAAAATACAGAAATAACTCGACTCAAAATTAATGCGCTATTTCTCAATAATATTAATATTATTGGGAAATGGCGTTTTTTCTTTTAGACTAAAAATTATTAAGATAAACAAATTTTTAATAAAATCATTTTTTAAAAGCGATAAAAAGTGTTAAAATTGTCTATGTGATATATACAACCCGAAATTATTTATAAGTGATATAAGAATAGGAAAATATATATCGAGGCCGGAAAAACAGATATTTTATAGGAAGGAGAAATATATTTCCGGGTTCACCAGAAGACTATGAGCATGAAGATACAACTCATTTTTCTGTAGCTGATAAAGCGGGAAATATGGTTGCAATAACTCAAACTGTAAACTTAGAGTTCGGTTCTGGGGTTATGGTTGACGGATATGGATTTGTTTTAAATGACGCGATGGCAGACTTTGCTGCTGATGCTGACTCAGTAAATGCTGTAAAACCAGGCAGCGAACCACTTAGCTCAATGAGTCCAACTATTATATTAAATGAAGATGGTTCACCATTTTTAGTTATCGGTACTCCAGGAGGTTCAAGAATTGTTTCATTATTAACTCAAGTTATAAGTAACGTAATAGATTATGATTTATCAATTGAAGATGCTATAAAACAACCAAGAATCTACGATAAGCCAGATACAGGTTTAGTACTTGAAGATACAGTGATAGCAGTTTAATTCCAAAATTAAGTTCTATGGGGCATATGGTTAGCGTATATGAAGGCGAGCCAAAACACTTCGGTTCTGTACAAGCAGTAATGTATAAAAAAGATGGAACGATGGTCGGTGGAGCTGACGAAAGAAGAGATGGAAAAGCTTTAGGATATTAAAATAATAAAAAAACAGATTAGAAGAGAAATTATTCTAATCTGTTTTTTTATGAAATATATATAATATATTTCATTTATATTTTGAAGATAAAGAGTTATAATTTATAAAGATAGATAAAACGTAGAAATATATAGTTATATAGAGGGGGGCACTAAATAACATGGATGTAAGACAATTATTAGAAGCAGTTAAAAAAGATGAAATAGATATAGATACAGCTGTAAATAAATTAAAAGATTTACCTTATGAAGATTTAGGATATGCAAATATAGATCATCATAGAGAACTTAGAAATGGATTTCCAGAAGTTATTTACTGTGAAGGGAAAACAGATGAACATATAATTGGAATAGTTGATGTTTTATTGAAAAAACAAAGTAACGTATTAGGGACAAGATGTAGAAAAGAAACAGCAGAAAAGTTAAAAGAAATATATGATAATGTCGAGTATGATGAATTATCAAGAGTATTAATGATAAAAAATCATGAAATAAAAAACAGAGGAAAGGGAACAATAGCTATACTTGCAGCAGGAACATCTGATATAGCTGTGGCGGATGAAGCGTATTATACAGCAAAATTTTTAGGCAATAATGTAGAACGAATTTATGATGTTGGGGTAGCGGGCATACATAGATTGTTAAACAAAAGACACCTTATTGAACAGGCTAGGGTAATAGTTGCTGTTGCAGGAATGGAGGGAGCACTACCAAGTGTCGTTGGAGGAATGGTAGATGTGCCAGTAATAGCAGTTCCGACTTCAGTTGGTTATGGAGCGAGTTTTAATGGACTTACTGCACTTTTAGCAATGTTAAATAGTTGCGCATCTGGAATATCAGTAGTCAACATAGATAACGGATTCGGGGCAGGATATTTAGCAGCTACTATTAATAAATTAAAATAATTATAAAGATTTAGTAAATTAAAAAAAATGAATAGTAGTTAATATATATATCAAATTAAAATAAATTAAGAAAATAACGATAATAATTATAAATATAGAGACTGAGATAATTAAATATAAATTTATATAAGAATTTGTTAATGATAAAACAACAAATAAACTGAAAAGGTATTATAGGGAGAATGATTATGAAAGAACAAAAGATTTTATACTTTGACATAATAAATGGAATATCAGGGGATATGACTTTAGCTACTTTATTAGATTTAGGCGTTCCAAAGCAAATCTTCTTAGAGGAACTAGATAAATTAAATTTAGGAAAAGAATTTAAAATAGAGATAACTGATAAATTTGAGAATGGAATAAAGGGAACAAACGTAAATGTAGTAGTAAATGAAGGTCATGTACATAGAAATTTAATAGATATATATGATATAATAGATAAGAGTACATTAAACGACAAAATCAAACAAAATGCGAAAGATATATTTATGGAAGTTGCAAAAGCAGAAGCAAAAGTGCACGGAACTTCTATTGATAAAATACATTTTCATGAAGTTGGAGCGATGGACTCAATCATAGATATAGTAGGATCATGTATATTATTAGATTTACTATGTGTAGACGAAATATATGCAACGAAAATACCACTAGGTTCTGGTTTTGTTAAATGCGCACATGGGGTTATTCCAGTGCCAGCACCAGCCGTAGTAGAAATATTAAAAGATGTTCCAGTAAAATTTAATAACGTAAAGGGAGAATGTACAACTCCAACAGGGGCAGCAATAATAAAAACTGTTTGTGACAAATTTGTAGATGAAGTGGAATTTGAAATAAAACAAGTTGGCTACGGAATAGGATACAAAAAGTTCGAGTTTCCAAATATGCTTAGAACTTTTATAGGAGTAAAAAAAAACAGAATAATATAGTATGGGAAATTAGCGCCAATATAGATGATATGTCATCTGAAACTTATTCGTATTTATACGAACAAATTTTGGAAAAAGGGGCCTTAGATATCTATACGGAGGGTATTTTTATGAAAAAAAATAGACCTTCATATAAGATAACTGTTTTGTGTAAAGAAAAAGATTTAGATAAGTTTACGAAGTTATTACTCGTTGAAACATCAACATTTGGCGTCAGATATCAAAAGTTAAAAAGAGTCATGCTAGAAAGAAAAT
This sequence comes from Intestinibacter bartlettii, assembly GCA_025148965.1. Taxonomy (GTDB): domain Bacteria; phylum Bacillota; class Clostridia; order Peptostreptococcales; family Peptostreptococcaceae; genus Intestinibacter; species Intestinibacter bartlettii. The sequence continues at coordinate 458,206 of CP102273.1, forward strand.
TTGAAAAAATAGAAACTAAGTATGGCAATATACAAATTAAGTTAGGATACTTAAATGGCGAATTAATTAAAGTAACACCAGAGTATGAGGATTGTAAAATAATAGCAAAAAAGGAAAATTTGCCATTAATTAAGGTTTTTAATGAAATAAATTGTATAATATCCGAAAAATTTTTTTTTAATTGTTGACAATGTTCATTAATTTTGATAAATTAATATTCAATTAATTCAACAAATTAATTTTAAATAATTTAATAAAAGATAATTAATAAATCACTCGTATATGCTCAGTAATATGGTCTGAGAGTTTCTACCTAGATACCGTAAATATCTAGACTATGAGTGGAATTATTATATCTGCGGCATCTTTAAGTAAATTCACCGGCTGATTTTTATCCCTGTGAATTGGCTACAACTATGATGTTAGAAGCCTGTATAGTAATTTCACTTTTGAAAAAATGATGGAAGTTACAATACAGGCTTTTTTGATATAAATTTTTATAAAAAATTGCACAATATGGATTAAAATTAACTTAAAATATAAAAAATAACATTATTATTAGAAAAATAAAAATTAACATAATCAATTAACTATGAAAGGGGTAATGTAAAGATGGCAACTATTGTAAAAGAAGGTTTAACTTTTGATGATGTATTATTAATTCCACAAAAATCAGAAATACTACCATCACAAATAGATACAAAAACAAAATTAACAAAAGATATCGAATTAAATATTCCGTTAATGAGTGCCAGTATGGATACAGTTACAGAGTCAAAAATGGCTATATCAATGGCTAGACAAGGTGGAATAGGTATAATCCACAAAAACATGTCAATAGAAGAACAAGCTTCAGAAGTAGATAGAGTTAAAAGAAGTGAAAGTGGCGTAATAGTAGATCCATTCTCTTTATCAAAAGGTCACACAATACAAGATGCAGATGATATAATGGCGAAATATAAAATATCAGGAGTTCCAATAGTAGATGAAAACAACATCTTAATCGGTATAATAACAAACAGAGATATAAAATTCGAAACAGATATGTCTAGAAAAATAGAAGAAGCTATGACTACTCAAGAGCATCTAGTAACTGCAAAAGAAGGTGTAACTTTAGAGCAAGCTAAAGACATATTAGGTAAACACAGAATAGAAAAATTACCTATAGTTGATGACGAAGGTCACTTAAAAGGATTAATAACTATAAAAGATATCGAGAAGAAAATACAATATCCTAACTCAGCAAAAGACAAAAGAGGAAGACTTCTTTGTGGAGCTGGTGTAGGAATAACAGGCGATTTATTAGAAAGAGTAGATGCTCTTTATAAAGCAAAGGTCGATATAATCGTTTTAGATAGTGCTCACGGACATACAGTAAATGTAATAAATGCCCTTAAAAAAGTAAAAGCAGCTTATCCTGATCTTCCTGTTATAGCAGGGAATGTTGCTACAGCAGCAGGATGTGAGGATTTAATAAAGGCTGGTGCAGATTGTGTTAAGATAGGTATGGGACCTGGTTCTATATGTACAACAAGAGTAGTTGCTGGTATAGGTGTACCACAAATAACAGCTATAATGGACTGTTACGAAGTAGCTAAAAAATATGATATTCCAATAATAGCAGATGGTGGAATTCAATATTCTGGAGATATCGTAAAAGCTTTAGCAGCGGGTGCTAATGTTTGTATGATGGGCTCAATGTTTGCTGGAACTGAAGAAAGTCCAGGAGAAATAGTTTTATATAGAGGTAGATCTTACAAAACATACAGAGGTATGGGATCTATAGCAGCTATGGAAGATGGCTCAAAAGATAGATACTTCCAATCAGGACAAAAGAAATTAGTTCCAGAAGGCGTAGAAGGTATGGTTGCTTACAAAGGTAAAGCAGAAGATATAGTATTCCAAATGATAGGCGGAATAAGATCAGGAATGGGATACTGTGGTGCTCATACTATCGAACAACTACAAGCTCATGCTGAGTTTGTAAAAATAACAGCAGCTTCTTTAAAAGAAAGTCATCCACATGACATAACAATAACAAAAGAGGCGCCAAATTATAGTACACAAGGAGATATGATGTAATGAAACATGAATTAGTGCTTGTTATAGACTTCGGAGGTCAATACAATCAATTAATAGCTAGAAGAGTTAGAGAAAATAATGTATATTGTGAGATAATATCTTACAAGACAGATATTGAAGAGATAAAAGCTAAAAACCCAAAAGGTATAATATTCACTGGGGGACCAAATAGTGCATATTTAGAAGATTCTCCACAAATGGCAAAAGAAATATATGATGCAGGTATACCAATATTAGGTATATGCTATGGTATCCAAACTATGTGTCACACTTTAGGTGGAACAGTTAGAAAAGGAACTGCAGCAGAAAAAGAATACGGAAAAACTGCGATAACTTACAAAGAATCAAGATTATTCGAAGGAATGACAACTAATTCTGTATGGATGAGTCATACTGATAGAATAGACACAGTTCCAGAAGGATTTGAAATAATAGCATACACTGCTGATTGTCCAGTTGCAGGTATACAAAATGTAGAAAAGAATTTATATGGAGTTCAATTCCACCCAGAAGTTGAACATTCACAAGAAGGTTACATGATAATCAAAAACTTCTTATACAACATATGTGGTGTTAAAGGAGACTGGACTACAGATTCATTCATAAAAGATAAAGTAGCTGAATTAAAAGCAACAATAGGAGATAAAAAAGTACTTTGTGCATTAAGTGGTGGAGTTGACTCATCAGTAGCAGCAGTACTTGTTCATAAAGCAATAGGTGATAATTTAACTTGTGTATTTGTTGACCACGGTCTTTTAAGAAAAAATGAAGGTGACGACGTAGAAAGAATATTTAGAAATACTTTTGACATGAACTTAATAAGAGTTAATGCAGAAGATAGATTCTTAGGAAAATTAAAAGGCGTTACTGAACCAGAAGCAAAAAGAAAAATAATAGGTGAAGAGTTCATAAGAGTATTTGAAGAAGAATCAAACAAACTTGGAAAAATGGACTTCTTAGTTCAAGGAACAATTTACCCTGATATAGTAGAAAGTGGACTTGGAGGAGAATCAGCAACAATAAAATCTCACCATAACGTTGGTGGACTTCCTGAAGATGTTGATTTCCAAATAGTTGAACCACTAAAAGAATTATTCAAAGATGAAGTTAGAAAAATAGGTTTAGAATTAGGAATAGAAGATAAACTAATATTCAGACATCCATTCCCAGGACCAGGTCTTGGAATAAGAGTTATCGGTGAAGTTACAAAAGAAAAATGTGACATATTAAGAGAAGCAGATGCTATATACATGGATGAATTAAGAAAAGCTGGTTTATACAGAGAAATATGGCAAGCATTCGCAACATTACCAGATGTTAAAACAGTTGGAGTTATGGGAGATGAAAGAACTTATGCATACTTAGTTGGTCTAAGAGCAGTTTCATCTTCTGACGGAATGACTTCTGACTGGTACAAAATACCTTATGATGTACTAGAAAAAATAGCTAACAGAATCGTTAACGAAGTTGATGGAGCTAACAGAGTTGTGTATGACATAACTTCTAAACCTCCTGGAACTATTGAATGGGAATAAGGATTTCTAATAATTAGACAGTATTAACATTTAAATAAACATATATAAAAGTAATCTTAAATACAAAAAGGCTGTAGCAAAATTAATTTTGCTGCAGCTTTTTTGATTGTTAATTTTAAAATGTTTGGTAAAATAAAAGTAATACTATTTAATAAGGGGTTGATTATGATGGAAATGTGGGATATTTACGATAAAGATAAAAAAAGAACAGGAAAGCTTATGAAGCGAAATGACTGGAATATGAAGCCTGGCGAATTTCACTTAACTGTAATCGGAATAGTACAAGATTTAGAAGGAAGATTTCTTGTTACTAGAAGAAATTTAGATAAAGAATGGGCTGCCGGATGGTGGGAGTTGCCAGGTGGGGGTGTAAATGCTGGTGAAGATTCTAAAGATGCTATCATTCGTGAGATAAAAGAGGAAGTAGGAATAGATGTTTCAAATGCAAAAGGTGGACATATATACACTTATAAAAATGAAAGCCCAGAGGAAAAAAATAATTATTTTGTAGATGTATATAATTTTGTTCTAGACTTTAAGGCATCTGATATAAAAGTTCAAGAAGAAGAAGTTTTAGAGTTTAATATTGCTACTTTTGAAGAAATCCAAAACTATGAAAAAGAAATAGGATTTTTACATTACAACAGTCTAAAACCAGCTTTTGATAAAATTATGAAAAAACAGTCTCCATCTATGGATGCATGGTTAAAAGAAGCAAAGGCAGATCCAGTAGCAGCAAAGGTCGGCATGTTTTTAGTACATAACGGTGTTGTTCGTGAAACTGCAAAGGCAAAAGTAAGACTTGGGGAAGATGTAGCAAATATTAAGAAAATGGAATTTTCTTATGATGAACAAAAAGTAGCTGATGCAGTAGCTGAAGCATATAAACTAGAAGGTATATACTATATTAAAACATGGCTTAATGAAGGAATATTAGATATTGGCGATGATATAATGTATGTTCTAATAGGTGGCGACATTCGCCCACATGTTGTAGATGCACTTCAATTTTTAGTTGGAAAAATAAAAAACGAATGTGTTATAGAAAAAGAAATTATTTAGATATAAAAAGCTGACTTTCAAAATAACGCAAGTTATAAGATAGGGTAATTTTGTATAAAAACAGGTTGAGGGCTTATACGGGGTATAGTTCTAAGGGGGAAAAAAATCTTGATTTTATAATTGTTATTTTGTAGAATTGAAAAGTATGATTATCTTAAAAAAGTATAGTAAATGTATTTTGATAGTGGGAGTATACAATATACTACAGGAGGAAAGAGTAGATGAAATCAATTTATTTACTACTGACAAAATCAGATACCTATGTGTCTAAGACAATTGGATTAGCGACATCAGACAAGTATACGCATATTTCTATATCATTTGAAGAAACTTTGGAACCATTATATAGTTTTGCGAGGAAATACAAAAGAACTCCATTGCCTGCTGGAATAAGACATGAGGCTTTATATAGCGGATTTTATGAGAAATGCAATCATATTCCATGTGCTTTATATGAGTTAAAAGTTAATGAGGAAACATATGAAAAGGCGAGAAGTCATGTTGATGATATGATGGAAAATGCAGATTGTTATAGATATAATGTTTTAGGACTTATTTTATGTAGGATGAATATTGCATATGATAGAAAGCGACGTTACTTTTGTTCGGAATTTGTAAGCGAGGTATTAGAAAAAAGCAATGCAATTGAACTTCCAAAACATCCAAGTTTAATGCGTCCAGCTGATTATACAAATATAGACGGTATAAATTGTTTATTTGATGGAAAATTACATGAACTAAAAAGCAGTATTCGACCAGGGTATCAATATTGCTAAAAAACACCCTTGTACGGAGTTTATCACTGCACAAGGGTGTTTTTAATTTATTATACCAATATAAGAATATTTTTAAACATTTGGTGTATGAAGGATTGAACGATTTTTTATCATTAAATCTTCAAATGACTTATGGTCTGATTTATATCCAATTCCTTCGCGTTTTGATTTTTCATCAATGATTTTATATGCCATACATGCCTTTTTAATTCTTTGTTTTTCCATAGTTGTTTCAGATTTATAGATAATTTTTTCAGAAATAGGTAAATCTTTTTCATATCTAGGTTTTATAAAATAAAGTGCATGTTTTATTTTTCCACTGTTGTATAGAGATTGAATAGTAGAACCATTTTTTAGATGTTGAAGATGCCAGTCGTATTTATATGTGTGAGCTACATGTGTAACATTATCAAATTTTCTTTCAAAATCTAGTGCTGTTTTTTCCATAAGATTAAAACTAGTTACTTCTGAATTATTTATTCTAGGTAATAAAATAATATTTTCCTTTTTAACTCCTAATTCTTTAACGGCATCTAAGAATTCACGTTCTCTATATTCATACTTTTCCTGATTGCTCAAGTTGCTATATTTCTCATCCTTAAAAACTTTTATCCCTGTACCATAAGATACTAAAACAACATATACATTGTCAGCCCCTCTTTCCTTTATGGCCTCGAGAATTGCACTACCAGCCCAAAGAGTTTCATCATCTTCATGTTGTGGATAAAAAACAACTGTATCTCCGAAATTAGATTGCTCATAACTAGTACTTTGTTGCATTACCCCAATAACTGCCACTATTAAGAATGAAATAATGAGCATAGTTATATTTTTATTCATATAATTTTCCTCCCTTAAAATCTTTGATTAAATGATGATTTTTTAAATAGTTTATTAAAATATATTATACTTTATAAATCATACAAAAAAATTACATTTAGGTAACATTTTGATTACAGTTATGTCATAATAGGATAAAAACACATTAAGAAAACTTATATTACTATATATTATTTTGGTTAGATTAGTGATATAATTACCTCAGAAAAATAAAGAATAAAGGGGATTTTTAGATGGAAATGCTAAGAAAAGATCGTATGTTAAATCAAGGAGAAACTATTGATATTTTAAACAGATCAGAATATGGGATTCTTTCAACAGTGGGAAAAGATAATGCACCTTATGGCGTTCCACTGAATTTTGCATATGTAGAGGGCGTTATTTACTTTCATTGTGCAAAAGCAAATGGATATAAAATTATAAACATAATAAATAATAGTAATGCTTGTTTTACAGTAGTAGATGATGTATGTTTACAACCAGAAATATTATCTACTAAATATAAATCAGCTATTCTATTTGGAAAAATTTCAATAGTTGAAGATATTGAGGAAAAGAAAAAAGGGTTAGAAGCACTTATAAAAAAATTGTCACCAGAATATATGGAAGTTGGAATGAAATGTATAGATAAAAATACAGACAAAACATATATATTAAAAATGGAAGTCGCTGAAATGACAGGTAAAGGGAAAAAGTAATATATAAGGGAAGAACTTAAGAAAGCAGCAGAAATATTAGAGGGATAACTGATATAAATACTGCATTTAAAGATGCAAATTATTATACAAAAGATCAATTAAAATAAATATACATCAAAAACATTTTAGAAAATAACCTCATGCAAGAATATACCTTGTGTGGGGTTATTTTTTTAAACGTTACGAATGTTTATTGCAAACTCTATACTGCAGAGGGGTTTTGCCAGTAAATTTTTTAAACATTGTGCAATAATAATTTTGGTTATTAAATCCAACAGACAGTGCAATATCAAGCATATTTAAATCTGTTTCCAAGAGCAATTTTTTGCTTTTTTCAATCCTAAAATGATTTAGAAAATGACAAAATGTATGACCAGTTGTAGTTTTGAAAGTACTACAAAAATAGCTTTTATTTAAATTTAAATGCTCACATAAATCTGTAATATTTATACTTTTATCATAGTGTTTATGTACATATTCGATAGCTTTTTTTATATGAGGATTGAAACTTTTAGTAGACATAGTCTTATTAAACTTATCAGTTGCAATACTTAAAAGTATTTGAGCACAATAATCAAAACAATGTAAAGGGATATAAGTTATAGAGTCATTTGTTTTTCTTGAACTACAAGTAGAAATAGGACCAAGTACAAAAAAACCTATATATTTATTTGGTTTTGAAATATTTACAATTTTATAGCAAATATCTTCTGAAACTTTTATACTATGATTTAAGTATTCCTCTCCACTATGAACTAATGTATAAATATCTTTTATAGGAAAATATGTTTCGAATTCCTCATTATATCCAATTTTATATATTTCATTTAGCTCATAAGAAATTGCTTTAACAGGTATTTTACAGCAGTGATAAAAATCGTTTAATGTTGAAGTTATAAGATTCATTATGTCTCTCCTCAAAGTTGTTTATTTTTAATAATCAATGTGTTGCAAAAAAATAATATATTATCACTAATTAATGATAATTACTATCAATAAATAATATATCATTTATATATAAAAAGTCAACTAATGTAGCTATATATAAATGATATATCATTAGAAACAAAATAAAAACATAAAAAAGATATTGACTTGGAGTTCACTTAAAGGAGTAATATTATATTAGATTTTAAATAAATAGGGGGAATAGAAATGGCAAATAAATCATTAGTAACATATTTTTCAGCAAGTGGTGTAACAAAGAAAGTTGCAGAAAAACTTGCAGAAGCAGCAGGGGCTGACTTATTTGAAATTAAACCAGAAGTAGCATACACAGAAGCTGATTTAAATTGGATGGATAAAAAAAGTCGTAGCAGTATAGAAATGAATGATAAAAGTTTCAGACCAGCTATAGCAGAAAAATGCAATAACATGGCAGATTATGATGTTGTATATATTGGTTTTCCGATTTGGTGGTATGTTGCGCCAACAATAATAAATACTTTCCTAGAAAGCTATGATTTTTCAGGAAAAACTATAGTTTTATTTGCAACATCTGGTGGTAGCGGATTTGGAAATACTGTAGCAGAACTTAAAAGAAGTGTTTCTGATACAACAGTTATAAAAGAAGGAAAAGTCTTTAATAGCGGAGTAAGTAAAGATCAATTATCATCTTGTGTTAATGACTTAGGATTATAGAATTTTTAATTTAAAAAGTTTTAGAGGAATCTAAATAAAAAACACCTCAATTATCGGAGTGAAATCTAATAATTGAGGTGTTTTAATTTATAATAACTTAAATATATTAAAAATCAACAAAATATAGTGTAAAAAAACCAAATATATTTAAATTTAAAATAGCAAATACCATATATAATAAATAATGTTAATGAAAATCAATATCAGAACTTGATAAAAGAGATAAAAAGTATTTTAATAGGAGGAAGATAATGAATAAGAAAAATATTTTTAAAATAGCAGTAGATATAGCGATGATAGCATTATTTGTTACATTTTTTAATATAGGATTATTAGGATTTAAATTCCACGTTATAGGTGGAATTATATTTGGAGCACTTATATTAGTACATATTATAGTAAATAGAAAATGGGTAGTTAATATAACAAAAAGAATATTTGATAAAAATTTAAAAACAAGAACAAGAATTTCGTATATAATCAGTTTTTGTTTATTAGTAACAGTTTGCGCTATATTAGTAAGTGGTATATGTATAATGAAAGCTGCAAATTACGATAGAGTGATGTTCTGGAAGATGCTTCACATAGGAGCTTCATATTTATCAATAGCTCTTATAGGACTTCATTTAGGACTTTACTGGAACTTTGTAAGTAATTTTTTCAAAAAAATGTTCAACATAAAAAATTCTGGAACAATGTCAATAATAATAGCAAGAATAGTAGTTGTTGCAATTTTAGTTTTAGGAACTTATAATTTACATACTCAAGGATATTTTACAAAAGTGAATAACACACTTTCATATGCAGCACAGCATATAGTTCCACAAGATATTGAGGCACCAGAAGGTGGAGGACATTACAAAAAAGAAAGTTTATCTTTCCTACAATTAATCAATGTATATGGAAGTATGATGGGAGTATTCGCTATCGGAACTTATTATGTTGATTCGGCAATTAAGAAAAATAAAAAGACAGCTAAAAATAATAAAATGAAACAAGCAAGTTAATATATTAATTACTTGATAGACAAATATAATTGTGATAAAATTAGCTTTAGATTTCAGAATTAAAAATAATAATTTTATGGTTTTCTAGGGTTCCGTAGTTTGTACTAGCTGGTTCGAGAGAAAACACACAAGTATATTTGTGGACACGGAAAGATAAAAGCCTAGGAGATATTTAACGATATTTCCTAGGCTTTTTGTATTAAACAGAAAATTTATATTTGAAATCACAATAATTAAAAAATATAATGATGATGAAGAATTAGTTCAAAATATAAAAGATGTAATAAAAAGAAGTGAGAAGGCACTTCTTTTTTAAATAGTAATTTTTAAGTTAGATATAAATAAAATTTGTATTTATAAATTTTATTTACTATAATATATAATATAGGACAAAATAATAAATGAAAAAGGAGGATAAATCATGAGTGCTAAGTATAAACTGATAGTTGATGAAATAGAAAGAGATATCCTAGATGGAAAATATAACTCTATAGGGAAATTGCCAACAGAAGAAGAACTAGTAGCTACATATGGGGTTAGTAGAACGACTGTACGTAAAGCAATTGGGATACTTTCAAGTAAAGGTTATATATACCAAGTACAAGGAAGTGGAATCTTTATAAGAGAATCAATATTAAAGGGATATATAAGTTTAGAAACATTAAAAGGGTTTACAAGGGATTTTCCAAATAGAGAAATCGAGAGTAAAGTGATAAATATTGAAGTTATACAAGCTGATGAAAAACTAGCACGTAAAATGAAATGTGATATTGGAACAAATGTATATTATGTAAAAAGACTTAGAATAATAGATGGTAATACATTCTCAATGGAATATTCTTATTACAATAAAGATATAATACCATATTTAAATGAAGAGATTGCAAAGTCATCAATATATTCATATATACTTGATGATTTAAAATTAAATATAGGATTTGCTGATAAATTAATATATGCAGATAAAATGGATGAGGAAAGTGCAAAGTATTTGGGTTTAGCAATGGATGATCCAGCATTAGTAATAGATAATACTGTATTCTTAAATAATGGAAATATTTTCGAAGTATCTAAAGTAATACATAATTATAAACATGCAAAATTACTTAAATTAGCTACTTTTTAATTAATAAATAAAATACAATGTATTAATTGTGTAGTATTAATTGATTGCTATACAATTAATACATAATAAGGGGGAAAATATGTATAGTATAGGCGTTGATATTGGAGGAACAGGAATTAAAGCAGGAATTGTAAGCGAAAATGGACAAATAATCCATAGAGCTAATTGTAAAACTGATATTGAAAGCGGATTTGATAAGATAATCTCAGATATAAATAATATGGTTAGAGATTTAATTGATTATAATCAAATTAATAGAAATGAAATTAAATCAATCGGATTTGGAGTGCCAAGTTTTATAAATAATGAAGGTATAGTAACTTGTGTAAACCTGGGATGGTTTGAAGTAGAGTTTGTTTCAAAATTAAAATCTACATTTCCAGAGTTTGATATATTTGTAGAGAATGATGCAACAGTTGCAGCATTGGCAGAAAGTAAGTTTGGTAGTATGAATGGAAAAGATATATCGGTGCTTATCACATTGGGAACAGGATTAGGCGGAGGAATAATAATTAATGGAAAACCTTTTACAGGAAATCATGGCATGGCTTCAGAAATTGGACATGTTGTGATTGGAGAAAATACATATAATTGTAACTGCGGAAATAATGGATGCTTTGAAACATTTTGTTCTGCAACTGCATTAATTAAACATACTCAGGAAATATTAAAAGAAGAAAATGAAAGTATTATTATAAATATGTGCAAAGGTAATTTTAATGAAATAGACGCAAAGATGGTTTTTGATGCCTATCGAATGGAAGATAATTTAGCTAAAGAAGTTGTATCAAGATTTAAACACTACTTATCAATAGGGATAGCGGGGATTGTAAATACTTTAGATCCAGGGATAATTTCGATTGGTGGAGGATTATCAAAATCATCAGATATTATATTAGAAGGATTAAAAGATATGGTTAGAGAGCATATTCTTTATAAAAAAGAGAATTTTGCAGATATAGAAGTAGCGACTTTAGGGAATGATGCAGGAATCATTGGATCAGCCTTTTTAAATAAATAAAAATAATAAAAAAAAAAGGAAAAGGGTTGCATTTAATTTAAAAGTTTGCTACTATAATTTTGTAAATAAAAATTTATAGATACAAATCTAATTTAAAGATATTAATATAATTCGAAGGGGGAAATTTGAAATGAAAATATTATTAGCATGTTCATCAGGAATGTCAACAAGTTTATTAGTAAACAAAATGAAAGAAGCCGCTCAAGCTGAAGGAATAGAAGCGGAAATATGGGCAGTATCACAATCAGAAGTAGATGAAGAAATAAAAAAGGCGGATGTATTATTATTCGGACCACAAATGAGATTCTTAAAGAAAAAATTCGAACCAAAAGGAGAAGAATTAAATATACCAGTTGATGTAGTACCACCAATGCTTTATGGACGTTGCGATGGAAAAGGTGTTTTAAAATTAGCAATAGATTTAATAAACAATAAATAATAAATATTATTTAAAATATAAATTTTACTATTGATATTATATCTATAGAAAACTAAGTTAACATCAGTAACAAATAATTTAAGATAAGAATAGTACTTAATTTTATAATCCAATCTATTAATATTTAAATATGTAAGTAAATCCATTAATTATTTGTTACTGATTAAAAATTCACCATATTAAAAAATAAAATAAGGGTTTATGGGAGGAGTAAATTTATGTTTGAAAAATTAGAATCAGCAATAATGGTATTAGGTGAAAAACTAAATAATAATAAAATTTTAATGGTTTTACGTGATTCATTTATGCTTGCATTTCCACTTACAATATTCGGATCAATTATGTTAGTAATAGCAAACTTTCCATACTTAGGAAAGCTTATAGGTGAAGCAAATCTAGCATCTCTACAAAATATATTAGGACCAGCTTCAACAGCAACAATGTCAGTAACAACAATATTTGTAACTTTAGGTATAGGGTATTATTTATGTAAAGAATTAGGTGGGGAACCTATTTATGGGGCAACAGTATCATTCGTAGCATTCTTATTATTAACACCATTCGAAGCCCCAATCGAAGATACAGGAAATATGTTATCAAGTGTATTAGCTATAGATCGTTTGGGAGCAAAAGGTATGTTCATCGGTATGTTTGCAGCATTTGCAGCAGCCTATATATACTCAACAATAGTAAATAAAAATTGGACAATTAAAATGCCACCAACAGTACCACCAGCAGTATCAAAATCATTCTCAGCATTAATACCAGCATGTTTAACATTAACAATTTTCTTATTATTAAGAGCAGTATTTGCACTTACACCATGGGAAAATGCTCATGACTTCGTATATCAAATAATTCAAGCACCATTAACTAATCTTGGTAAAGGTATAGTACCGACATTAATAGCAATATTCGCAATTCAAATATTATGGTTCTTCGGTCTACATGGACAAATCATAGTAAACTCAGTTATGGACCCAATCTGGAATACATTAACTTTAGAAAATTTCAATGCTTTTAGTGCAGGACAAGAGTTAACAAATGTAGTAACTAAACAATTTATGGAGACATTTACTGTAAGTTTGGGTGGAACAGGTATGACTTTAGTAGTAGTTTTCTCAATGCTTGCTTTTATGAAAAGTAAACAGTTAAAAGAAGTTGGTAAATTAGCAGCTCCAGCAGCAATATTTAATGTAAATGAACCAGTTATATTTGGTTTACCAATAGTTTTAAATCCAATGATAGTGATACCTTGGGTATTAGCACCAATGATATCAACAGGTGTGGCATATGCCTCAATGGCAACAGGATTAGTTCCAATGACAACTGGTGTATCAGTTCCTTGGACAGTACCAGTATTATTAAGTGGATTCTTAGCAACTAACTCAATTAGGGGATCTATATTACAACTAGTTCAAATGGCAATAGTATTCGTAGTTTGGTTACCATTCTTAAAAGCTTTAGATAAGAGAAATTATCAAGAAGAACAGGATTTAGATAAATCACAGGGGGAAGAATTAAAGGAAGAAGCAAAATAACTTGAAGAATATTAATAAGTATATATTAAAAATTTATAATATAAAAAGCAGTCTATAATTATAGATTGCAAAAATTAAAATTAATAAAGTAAATAAAAGGGAGAAGAAAAATGACAGTAGAATATAAATTTCCAGAAGGATTTTGGTGGGGAACTGCAACATCAGGACCACAATCAGAAGGGGCAGCAGATATAGATGGTAGAAAAATGAGTATATGGGATTATTGGTATAAAGAAGAACCAGAAAGATTCTTTGATAATGTAGGACCACAAGATACATCTACATTTTATGCAAATTATAAAGAAGATATAAAGTTACTAAAAGAAACTGGACATAATTCATTCAGAACTTCTATACAATGGTCAAGATTGATACCAGATGGTGTTGGAGAAGTTAATCAAAAAGCAGTGGATTTTTATAATAATGTAATAGACGAACTTATAGTAAATGATGTATTACCAATAATGAACTTATTCCACTTTGACATGCCAATGTGTATGCAAGAAAAAGGTGGATGGGAAAGCAGAGAAGTTGTAGACGCTTATGCTGCATTTGCAAAAAAATGTTTCGAATTATTCGGTGATAGAGTTAAACACTGGATGACGTTCAATGAACCTATTGTCCCAGTTGAAGGTGGATATCTTTATAATTTCCATTATCCAAAAGTGAAAGATGGAAAAAGAGCAGCACAAGTTGCTTTCCATACAATGCTTGCAAATGCAAAATCAATAAAAGAATATAAAGAATTAGGTCAAGATGGACAAATAGGTATAGTTCTTAACTTAACACCATCTTATCCAAGAAGTACAGAAAATGAAGCTGATGTTAAAGCTGCACATATAGCAGATTTATTCTTTAACAGAAGTTTCCTAGATTCATCAGTATTAGGGGAAGTTCCAGCTGAATTAGTCGAATTATTAAAAGAACATGATGTATTACCAGTTTATGAAGAGGGGGATGTAGAACTTATTAAAAATAATACAGTTCAATATTTAGGAGTAAACTACTATCAACCAAGAAGAATAAAACAAAAAGAAAGTGAATATACAGAAGATGTATTTATGCCAGATATGTTCTTTGATAATTATGAAATGCCAGGACGTAAAATGAACCCATACAGAGGTTGGGAAATCTATGAAAAAGGGATATATGATATCTGTACAAATATAAGAGAAAACTACAACAATATACCTTTCTACATATCTGAAAATGGTATGGGGGTAGAAGGCGAAGAAAAATACATAAATGAAAACGGAGTTGTTGAAGACGACTACAGAATAGAATTTATAAAAGATCACTTAAGATGGTTACATAAAGGAATAGAAGAAGGTGCTAATTGTACAGGATACCACCTATGGACATTTATAGACTGTTGGTCTTGGACAAATGCATATAAAAATAGATATGGATTAATAGCATTAGATTTAGAAACACAAAAAAGAACTATCAAGAAAAGTGGTAGATGGTTTAAAGAGGTAGCAGATAATAATGGATTCTAAAAAAGTTGTATGTTTTGACATTGGTGGAACTTTTGTCAAATATGGAGTATTAGATTATGAGGGAAATATATTAGCTAAGGGTTCTTTTAAAAGTAATACAGACAATGGACAAGAAATCTTAGATAATATGTGTGGAGTAATTGAAAAGTATAAAAAAATATTTAAAATAGATGGAATATCTATAAGCTCTCCGGGGTTTATAGATGTTGAAAATGGAGTAATAACAACGGGGACTATAATAAATGGATTTATCGGATTAAATATGAAAGAGTATTTTGGAAATAAATTTGGATTACCTGTTGTGATAGATAATGATGCTAACTGTGCGACAATTGCAGAGCATAAACTAGGCAATGGTAAAGGATGTAAAAATTTAGTTTGTGTAACTATAGGAACCGGCATAGGTGGCGGAATTATCATAAATAATGAAATTTATAATGGAAGTAGATTTATGGCTGGTGAATTTGGGTTTATGTTTATAAACGGAACTAAAAGACAAAATCCTGATCACTATATTTATAGTAATTATGCCTCTACTAGAGCACTAGTTGAAAAAGCTAATAAAAAATTAAATGAAGAAGTAGATGGAAAACAAATATTTGAACGAGCAGAATCAGGAGATACAGTTTGTGAAGAAATATTAGAACAATACTTCGATGATTTATCTCTAGGGATATATAACTTAGCATATATTCTAAATCCAGATAAAATTTTATTGGGAGGGGCTATTTCTCAACAAGAATGCCTAATAGATAAGATAAAAGAAAGAATGGATAGGTTTGAATATAGCTTTTCAAAAAGTGTAAATGAATATGTAGAAATAGACAGATGCAAATTCTTAAACGATGCAGGTCTAATAGGATGTCTATGTAATTTTACAAATAAATATTAAATAATTAAGGGGAAAAGATAATGGATGGACAAGCAATTTTCGATATATCATTTCAAATAATATGTAGTAGTGGAGAAGCACGTAGCATGGCTATGGAAGCTATATCACTAGCTAAAGAAGGAAAAATAGAAGAAGCAAGACAAATGTTAGCAGATGCTAGAACAGAAATAAATAAAGCTCATAAACATCAAACAAATTTAATAACTTCAGAAGCCAATGGTGAAAAAAATGAAGTTTCTGTATTATTAATACACTCTCAAGATCATTTAATGAACGGAATGACAGTTCTTGATATGGCAGGGGAATTTATAGATTTATATGAAAGAATGAAATAAAAATGTATACAAGAACCTCTCATACAGAAGAGCTGTCTGAGAGGTTCGTATAGTTTAAGGGGGAAATTATATGTCAATTTTTAAAATGAAACCATATTATAGCGAGAAAATATGGGGATATGAAAAATGGAATTTATCAACTCATAAAGCAGGGTCTTCAATAATTGAGGAAAATGGAGAACTTTTATCTGATTATCTAAAATCAGATTTACCAATACTAATCAAAATTATCAAATCAGAACAATCTTTATCAGTTCAAGTTCATCCAGAAGATAAATTTGCAAATAAATATGAAAATGATAATGGAAAAACAGAGTGTTGGTATATTCTTGATGCAAAAGAAGATGCTGAGTTGGTATGTGGAATTAAACCAGGTCTTGATAAAGAAAAAATGGAGAGAGTTATAAAAAATAACAAAATAGAAGACTACTTGGAATTTATAAGTGTAAAACCTGGAGATATGATATATATTCCAGCAGGAACAGTACATGCTATAGGACCGGGTATAAAATTAATCGAAGTTCAACAAAGTAGCGATGTAACTTATAGACTATATGATTGGGGAAGAAAAAGAGAACTTCATATAGAAAAATCTGTACAAGTTATAAATTATGAAGGTGATAATGGATACGGAAAAATAGAAAACTTTGAAGTTTTAGAAACACCATATTTTAAAGTACAAAAAGTAAAGGTTGATGGATTGCTTCAAGGTAAAACACAGGATAAATTTTGCTCATTTACTGTAATACGCGGAAATGGATATGTAGTAAGTTATGATAAAAGGATAGAATTAAATCCAGAAGAAACAGTTTATATAGAACCGAACACAAAATATGAAATTATCGGGGAAATGGAATTAATTAAAGCATAAGTTATAAAATTAATTCTATTTAATCTTGAAATAAGTACAATGACTTTTAAGAATTGCCATTGTACTTATTTTTGATTTTAAATAATTTGATAAAGTTAGAAAATATAACTACAATCTAATTAAAACGAAGTAAAAAATTATTATCAAAAATAAGAATTTAATTGGGGGGATTAGATTGAAAATTACAGTAATACATGGTCAAGGGCACAAAGGGATAACTTATAAAATAACAAAAACAGTATTAGAGTTTTTAGCAGATGCTGATGATGAAATAAACGAATTTTTCTTGCCAAAAGACGGACCGAGTTTTTGTGTTGGATGCAATACTTGTTTTATGAAAGGAGAAGAATTCTGTCCTGGTGCAGACAAGGTGCAACCGATAATGAAATCTATGGAAGAATCGGAAATAATTATACTAGATAGTCCGAATTATGTTATGGAAATGAGCGGAAATATGAAAAACTTAATGGATCATTTTGCATATAGATGGATTACTCACAGACCTCATGCAAATATGTTCAAAAAAGTCGGACTTACAATAAGTTCATCAGCCGGTGCACCTCCAAGTAACACTGTAAAATCAATGGCAAAACAGCTTAAATGGATGGGAGTACCCAAAGTATATAAATTTACCTTAATAAGCAATGCTTTAAATATTTCAACAATATCATCTAAGAAAGAAGCTGAGTTAAAACAAAAGGCAGAAAAAATAGCATCAAAAGTAAAAAGAAGAGCACAAAATCCTCATGCTAGTTTAAAAGGAAAAATAATGTTTTATATGTTTAGAAAAATGCAATCATCACCAGATGCAGCTTGGAATCCGAAAGATAGAGATTGGTGGATTGAACAAGGATGGATAGAAAATGTCCGTCCGTGGAAATAATATAAGAAAAATTATTAATAAACTTATTGACTTGGAGTTAACTCAATAATGGATGAAGAAGGAGAAATAGCATTAAAAGTTGAAGGCGGAAAACACCTAAAAGAAAATTATGTTGGAGCTCATATAAAAAATTATGACTCTATGCTAATGTTATCTCACTTTAAAGGCCATGCTATGGGAGGACTTGGTAGCAGAGAATACGAAATAGTTAATTTAGATTAATTTAAAATTGGAAAAAATAAACATATGAATTTTAGTATATAAAAAATATCATAGGACATAATATTAGTGTAAAGCAAATACAGATGCAGGAGGCGAACAGTGATGAAAACACGTAGTAACCACAGCATCCATACTACGGATGCTCCACCAGAAGGCATAAGCGAGGATGGACCAAAAGACAGGTAAGGTCGGGCGCAGTCTATCAATTGTGACCGACGGTAATTGTTTTACATTTTAGAGAATCTACTTAATTTCGTACTTAATTGTATGAACCTAAGTAGATTCTTTTGTTGTATCTAAAAATAATTAAAAAAACAGTATATATTCAAATAAAAAGTTTATTAATTAATATATAATAGGAATAAAAATATTTTTAATTTAATTAATAAATAATAAAAGGTTAAACAACGCTATTGGGAGGGATATCATGGATAATTTAATATTAGTAAAACCGACAACCGAGTTAAAAGAGCAAGCATTAGATTATAGACAGGAACATTTTGAGAAGGGAGAAAAAATCATTAATGGAAGTGCACTTTTAGATAATTTAACTTATGAAGAATGGTTAGAGCACTTAGAGAAAAGTTCAAATCCAGATACAGTATCAAAAGATTGGGTTGATGCGACTACATTTTTTGTAGTCAGAACTTCTGATAATAGAATAGTCGGAATGGCAGATATACGCCATCGTCTAAATTATTTTTTATCAATTTGTGGGGGACATATTGGATATAGTGTTAGACCATCGGAACGAAAAAAAGGTTATGGAACGGAAATTTTAAAACAGGCTCTTGAATATGCGAAGACAATAAATATAAATAATGTTATGCTTGCATGTTATAAAGAAAATGAAGGCTCAAGAAAAATAATTGTGAAATGTGGAGGAAAGCTTGAAAAGGAATTTACCTATATAGATGGCAAAATTATTCAAGTTTATTGGATAGACAATTAAATAACCGAAATAACTTATATTCATGGTAAAATGTTATGAAAAGCTATAAAAATTATGGGAGGAATATATGACGGCGAAAAAATCTTATTTCAAGAAAGTTCTAATCGGTTTATTCGTAGTAATACTAATATGTATAGGTGGATTTTATATCTATGCATCAGATTACTATCATGCAAAAGATTACGAAGTTTCAAATATAAAAGTAGAGCAACAAGATAATTATACAGTGTATGGAGACACTAATAGCAAAACGGGATTAATATTTTATCCTGGAGGAAAAGTAGAAGCGAAGGCATATGAACCTATATTAGCAGGTCTTGCAGAAAAAGGAATCTGTGTCGTACTTGTAGAAATGCCATTTAACTTAGCAGTGCTTGATTCTAGTGCAGCTGACGGTGTTATTAATGAGTTTACAAATATACAAAATTGGTATATTGGAGGACATTCACTAGGTGGTGCTATGGCGGCTTCATATGCAGCAAATTATCAAGATAAATTAAAAGGTGTTGTTTTATTAGCAGCATATCCAACAAAAGAACTGGATATTCCTGTTTTATCAATTTACGGAAGTGAAGATGGTGTTTTAAATAGAGAAAAATATTCTGATTCTATAAAAAATGCAAATAATCTTTCTGAAATTGTGATAGATGGAGGAAATCACGCTCAATTCGGAAACTATGGAGAACAATTGGGAGATAATTCAGCAAAAATCTCTAGTGAAAAACAATGGAATGAAACAATTAAAGAAATATTAAACTTTATGAAATAAATAAATTTATTTTAAATATATAAATTAAAATCTCTTTTCTTGAGCTAAGATAAGGGATTTTTTTGTTTATATCATCTTGTATGTGATATATGTCATTGAAAAAATATGATAAAATATATAAAGTCTAAGTATGAAATTAATTAAAAAATTATTATAAATATAGGAATAATATAAAGGAGTATTTACAATGAAAATCAAGAAGAGTATATGTCCATATGACTGTCCTACTTCATGTGGATTAGTTATAGAAACAGATGGAAAAAAGATATTAAAAGTTAAAGGTGACGAAAATCATCCAGCAACACAAGGGTTAATATGCAGAAAGATGAGAAACTATGAAGAGTCTGTTCACTCTAAGGATAGAATTTTAACTCCATTAAAAAGAATTGGCAAAAAGGGAGAAGGAAAATTTGAAAAAATAACATGGGAAGAAGCAGCACAGGAAATAACAGATAAGTGGAAAAAAATTATAAAAGAAGATGGTCCTAGTGCGATTTTACCAGTTTATTATTCTGGAGTAATGAGTGTTATTCATCGTAATTGTGGAGATGCATTGTTTAACAAGATGGGTGCATGTTCTTTGGTAAAAACTCTATGTTCATCAGCAAAAGGTGCAGGATATAATTCTATAATGGGTTCTACCGGAGCATTAGATCCGAGAGAACTAGAAAATAGCGATTATTATATTGTTTGGGGAAGCAATATGAAGGCTACAAGGATTCAAGCACTACCAACTCTTATAAAAGCAAGAAAAGAAGGGAAGAAAGTAGTTCTTATAGAGACTTACTCAAAACCGATGGAAAAATACTGTGATGAAGTTATTTTAATAAAACCAGGAACTGATGGAGCATTAGCACTTGCAATGATGAATGTTATGGTCGAAGAGAATCTTCAAGATGAGGAATTTTTATTAGAAAAATCAATAGGATACCAAGAATTCAAAAAAACTTTAAAACAATATACTCCAAAATGGGCAGAAGAAATCACAGGAATTCCTAAAGATGTAATCGTAAAATTAGCAAGAGAGTATGCAAGTGTAAAAGTGCCTGCAATAATTCTTGGAAGCGGAAATTCTAGATATACAAATGGAGGAATGACAGTAAGGCTTATAACAATATTATCGATTTTTACAGGAGCAATAAAATATCCAGGTGGAGGATTATGTGGAGTTTCACCAACTTCGCTATCTTATATTAGAAAAGACATAATCACTAGACCAGATTTTAGAACAAACAAAGCTAGGGTTATAAATATAAATCAAGTTTCATCAGCATTAGTAGACGAAAATCAACCTATAAAGAGTTTATTTGTATATGCATCAAATCCAATAGGTTCTATAAGCAATCAAAATAAGATGATAAAAGGACTTATGAGAGATGACTTATTTACAGTAGTGCATGAAAGGTTTATGACGGATACAGCAAAATATGCAGATATAGTGCTTCCAGCTACTTTTTCTGTTGAACAAGATGATGTGTACACTTCTTACGGATATTGCACTTTGGCGACTGCAAATAAAGTTATAGAACCTCCAAAAGAATGTAAAAGCAATTGGGATATGTTCAGATTGCTTGCAAAATATATGGGATATGATGACGAATATTTTAAAAAGACAGAAAGAGAGATTTTTGATGAGTTAATAGAAAAATCGCTAGAAGACGTGGAAAACTTGACACAAGAACAAAAGTATATATTGAAAAATGGGGGAGCAATTTCAACACCATTTGAAAACCATATGGATATAAAAACAAAAAGTGGAAAAATACAAATTATAAATGATGAAATGGAAGAAAGAATTCCTCGATATACAGAGAATATAGGTCAAAATTATCCGCTTAATTTAGTAGCGGTTCCAAGCTGTGAAACTCTAAACTCTATATTCTTAGAAAAAAATAAAGTTGTTGAGAAAAGAGGAAAAATAAAAGTAAAAATCAACAGCAAAGATGCATCAAAACGAGATATAAAAAATGGTGATGAAGTCGTTTGCTTTAATAACTTAGGTGAAGTTGGCTTTATAGCAGAGGTTACAGATACAGTAGCCCAAAATACAGTAATAGCAGAAGGTGTGTATAATAGAGATTTTGCCATAAATGGAAAGTTGGTAAATGCTCTGCATGACGATAGATTATCGGATATAGGTGAGGCAACTACATTAAATTCAAATACAGTTGAAATTAAAAGAGTATAAAATTATAGTATCAGGATTAAAAATGAATTAAAATAATTAATGAATGTAGTAAATTTATAAATTAAAAATAAACAACAGAAGGGGAAGAGTATGTATAGTATAGGCGTAGATGTTGGAGGAACAGGAATAAAAATAGGAGTTGTAGACGAGAGTGGGAATATCCTTTATAGAGGAAATTGTGTGACAGATGTTACAGGTGGATTTGATAAAATTATTTCTGATATTCATGATGTAATTGAAGATATAATAGACCAAAATGATATAGAAAAAAATCAAATTAAATCTATCGGATTTGGAATTCCAGGATATATTGATAGATATGGAAAAGCTAACTGTGTAAATTTAAATTGGAAAAAAGTTGACTTTATACAAAAATTAAAAGAGACTTTTCCAGGTACAGATATATTTGCTGAAAATGATGCAACAGTTGCAGGGTTAGCAGAAAGTAGATTTGGAAGTACAAAAGAACACGATACATCAGTTATGATAACTCTTGGAACTGGTGTAGGTGGAGCAATTATAATACATGGGAAACCATTTAGCGGCGCACATGGTGTAGGTTCTGAAATTGGACATATGATGATTGGTGATGGATGGTATAAATGTAATTGCGGAAATACAGGATGTTTTGAAACTTACTGTTCAGCAACTGCAATAATAAAATATGCACAAAAACTTTTATCAGAAGGAGAAGAAAGTATAATATTAGATATATGTAAACAAAATATATCTGATATAAATGCGAAAATGATATTTGATGCATATAATCAAGATGATGAAGTTGCAAAAAAGGTTATAGCTAGATTTAAAGATTACCTTGCAAAAGGAATTGCAAACATAGTAAACACAATAGATCCGGGAATTATAGCTATCGGAGGAGGAGTATCCAAATCAGAAGATATAATTTTAGATGGATTAAAAGAAATGGTAAGAGGCCATCTTGTTTATAAAGAAGAGGAATTTGCAGATATTGTAATAGCGACATTAGGCAATGATGCCGGTATAATTGGCGCTGCAATATTGGGATAATAAAATAAAAAATTAAAACGAGTCCGAGTTATTTTATAATTTCTCGGACTTATTTTATTTTAAAAATAAATTATAAAAAAATAATTGACATATTAGAAAAGAGTTACTATAATTTAAATTGAGATAATGATAATTAGTATCAATTATAAATAATTAACAATAAATAATAAAAATCACAAGTTATTATCCAAGAAAGGTGGAGGTTAGAAATGAGTAAAATAGCAGTAGTATATTGGAGTGGAACAGGAAACACAGAAGCAATGGCTAATTTAATAGCTGACGGAATAAAAGAAGCAGGCGCTGAAGTTGAAGTAGCTACAAGTGATTGCTTTGGAATAGATGATGTAGATAATTATGAAAAAATAGTATTAGGTTGCCCATCAATGGGAGATGAAGAATTAGAGGATTCAGAATTTGAACCAATGTATTCATCAATAAAACCAAAATTAAATGGTAAAAAAGTAGCATTATTCGGATCTTATGGATGGGGTGAATGTGACTGGATGAGAGATTGGGAATCTGATGCAAAAGATGCTGGAGCAGTTTTAATATCAGATGAAGGATTAACAGTTAATGAAACTCCAGAAGGAGAAGCATGCGATGCTTGTAAAGAATATGGTAAAAAAATAGCACAAGCTTAATAAATAAAAATGTTTAAAATGTAGAACTTAAGAGAGATGTAAGCCATATCAAGGGAGGATAAATAATTTATACCTCCCTTTTCCCGTATTTAAAGTTTTTATTGACATATTTTAACAATAAGACTACTATCAAATTAGAATAGAATATATGTCTTCGGGGCAGGGTGAAATTCCCTACCGGCGGTAAAGCCCGCGAGCTATGAAAATAGTTGATTTGGTGAAAATCCAAAGCCGACAGTATAGTCTGGATGAGAGAAGAATGTTTAAGAATTTAGGTAATATTGAGCTCGGAGATTTTTTCTTCGAGCTTTTTTAATTTTTAATCCGGAGATATAAGAAATTTGGAGGCATAATAAATGGCAAAGTATTATATTGGATTTGATTGTGGCACACAAAGTGCTAAAACAGCACTATATAGAGATGACATGGTTTGTATGGCAAAAACACAAATAGCAACTAATCTAAAGTGTCCAAAACCAGAATGGCTTGAAATGGATGTAGATGATTACTTAAATGGAGTAATTGATGGGATAAAATATTGTGTTGAAACTAGTGGCATAAATCCTAATGACATAAGAGCTATTTGTGGAGATGGTGTTATTTGTGGGATTGTGGGAGTTGACAAGGATTTGAATCCCATAACTCCATACATAAATTATCTAGATTCGAGAACAAAAGAAGACGCGAAATGGCTTAATGAAAATGTGGAAGATATTTGGGCAAGCGAAAGTGGAAATGCATATGTCGACTCATTTTATCCACCCTTATTTGCGCGCTGGTTTTTAAAAAATGTAGAGGGATTTAAAGAAAATGGTGCAAAACTTTTGAATAACGGTCCATATGTTTTGGCAAAATTAGCAGGGTTAAAGGCTGATGATGCATTTATAGATTGGGCAACTATTTCTGGTTGGGCACTTGGTTATGATGTAATAAACAAAGAATGGTCAGAAAGACAAATGGAGCTTTTAGAAATACCGATGGAAATGTTGCCTAAAATCGTTAAACCATGGGATATAGTAGGAAAATTATGTGATGAAATGGCGGAAAAACTAGGTATACCATCTGGAATTCCGATTGTAGCAGGGGCAGGTGACACAATGCAATCAAATATCGCTTGTGGAATAATGGAACCAAATATGGCTTCTGATGTTGCGGGAACTTGTGCGATGTTCACAGTTACAACCGATGGTATAAATGAAAAATTAAGCACAAAGGATTCTGGTTTGATTTTCTGTAGCGGAACACTTCCAGATACTTATTTTTACTGGGGTTATATAAGAACAGGAGGCTTATCACTAAGATGGTTTAGAGATAATGTTTGCGACAAAGTAGATGACTCAAAATACTACGATGAGTTGCAAGAAAGGGCACAAAAAGTTAAACCTGGTTGCGATGGAGTTTTATTCCTTCCATATTTGCAAGGAGGTTCTGTTGGAATTGAAAATGCAAGTGGTGCATTTTTAAATTTAACAACTAATACTGATCAAGGAATAATGTGGCGTGCTGTGCTTGAGGCAATAGGTTACGATTATATTTATGTAGCTGATATGTATAGAGTAGCGGGCTGTAATTTAGATAAAATAATCGTTACAGAAG
The DNA here is from genome assembly GCA_025148965.1 of Intestinibacter bartlettii. Classification (GTDB taxonomy): domain Bacteria; phylum Bacillota; class Clostridia; order Peptostreptococcales; family Peptostreptococcaceae; genus Intestinibacter; species Intestinibacter bartlettii. The sequence goes on from CP102273.1 coordinate 483,851, forward strand.
GCGGAAGTAAGAGCAGTTTATGGAATCAAATCAAGGCCGACATGCTTGGAAGCGAAGTAGTCACACTGCAAAATGTTGAAGGAGCTGTGCTTTCCGATGCAATACTAGCAGCCTATGCAGTTGGTGATATAGATGACTTAAAAAAGGCACTTTTAGATGTTGTAAAAGTAAAAAGAGTTTATACTCCAAATGAGGAAAATACTAAGTTTTATAGAAGAATGTTTGGAATTCAACAACAGATAATAAGAAATGATATGAAGAGTGTATTTACTCAACTAGAAAGAATGAGAAATTTATAAAATATAATATAAAAATAAAAATGGATTCTATATTTCAATGTATAGAGTCCTTTTTAAATTAAAAATACAACTAAATGGAAAAATTATGAATAAATTTGATTGACACTTATTCAACAAAGTACTACTATCATATTGTGAGAAATTAAATAAGGTAATTTAGGGGGCAAAATGAGGGTATCAAAAGATCCAGAAATAAGAAAACAAGAGATTATAGATGTAGCTATGCAAGTTTTTGCGGAAAAGGGCTACGAGACAACAACTATGAAAGATATAGCAAAGGCAGCTGATGTGGTACCTGGTTTGTGCTATCACTATTTTAAAAATAAGCATGAATTATACGAAACTGCTGTAACTCAATATGCGAGAGAATGTAGCGAACCATTTGTAATACTGTTTAACAGAACAGATTTATCTTTAGATGAAATAACAACTAAATTAGAGAAAGTTATAAAACAAGGGGAAGAAAACTATAAGTATAAACAATTCTTTGATAAGTCAGGTAATGAAATTTTCAATAAGCGACTTGAATTTTATATGGGGAAAGAAATGGAGAAATCTATGAAAAAATATATTCAACATAGGATAGATAAAGATGAATTTGAAATAGATGATGCTGATTTATTTACGAAATTTTTTATAGGTGGTCAAATGGCAGTTATGAACTGTAATAAAAAGGATATTGATGAAAAAATAGAATTTTTAAGAGGAATTCTAAATAAATTTAAAAAATAGATTTAAAAGAGTAGCCTATAATAGGCTACTTATTTTTTTGTAAAAAATATTAAACAAAGGTTGACAACTATACTTGTCACACCATATAATTAATTATGACAAGAATAATTGTCATAATGACAAAGAAAATAGTCAGGAGGGAGTTATATGCCGTTATATAATCGTTTAAAAGAATATAGAGCAAAGATAAAAGTTAATCAGACAGAAATGGGAAATTTAGTCGGTGTATCGAGACAAACAATTAGTCAAATTGAACGTGGAGATTATTCTCCATCAGTTACCTTAGCGTTAAAGATAGCGAAGGTTTTAAATGTAAGTGTAGAGGAAATTTTCAGTTATGAGGAGGGTGAGGAAAATGAGTAGTAATCGTGTAGAGGAAATTAAAAAAGAGGATAAGAAAGCTTTTAAAGGTTTTGCTATTATGATGGTTATATCAGCTATGATAGGAGCCGTAATAGGAGGGGGATTTAAATATTTACAAGAAAATCTAGGAGATAACTTATCAGAATTTCTTGTAAATAGACTTATGATGATTACTCCTTATGCGAGTTTAGTGTTATCTATACTAGTAATAATAGTGAGTGTTGTTATTTATAAAAACTCAAGAAAAAATTTAAAATTATGGAATCAATCAGATGAACAAGAGGAAATGATAGATAATATAGAAGAAAAATTGTCATACGTATTGTTATTTACATCAGTGAATTTAATATTAGGATTCTTCTTCTTTGGAGCAGGAATGGCATTATTATCAGAAGACTCATATACAAAAGTAATTTTATTTTTAGTTGGATTCATAGTATGTGTAGTATCAACTATATTAATCCAAAATAAAGTTGTTAACCTAGAAAAAGAAATAAATCCTTTTTTAAATGGTAGCGTATATGATTTTAAATTTAGTCAAAAATGGCTTGATAGCTGTGATGAGGCAATAAAATTAAATGTATACAAAAGTTCTTTTAAAGCATATAAATCTATTACAAATACATGCCTAATACTTTGGATAGTATGTGTGTTAGGATATAATTTCTTTGATTTTGGAATTATGCCACTAGTAATGGTTACAATTATATGGTTAGTTCAGACGATAGCTTACTGTATAGAGTCAATAAAGTGTTCGAAAAATAAAATAAATTAGAATGAAAACAGGAAAGTAGGTGTATAAAATGGTATACACCTACTTTTTTATAGCACATAGGAAATGATGTTAATTATTGTTACATGTGCGTTAAAAATAGAATTTAGAAAATCCTTATGGAGTTATTAGAAAATAAGAATTAAAAAATAAATAAGTTTTTTACAAATATTGTATTATAATATTTGTAGAACACAGTATATATGTGAATCAAAAATAAGGGGGATAACACAATGATACTAGATACTAATAAAATTGAAGAAAAAGCATTGGCAAATTTTAAAGGTGGAGAAAAGGCATTGAATGCAAGAATGCATGTAGACGAAAATAATAAAATAATCTTTGGAAGATTAGAACCAGGGGCATCAATAGGGGAACATACTCATGAAACTAATAGTGAAATAATATTTTTCACATCTGGTAAAGGTAAAGTAATATATGATGGAAAAGAAGAAAGAGTAGAAGCTGGATTATGTCATTACTGTCCACAAGGTCATACTCATACATTAATAAATGATAGCGATGCTGATTTAACTTTCCATGCTGTTATACCAGAACATCCAGCAAAATAATAATTTAAATTAATACATAAATAAAAAGGTTCAATAGTTTAGAAACTATGTGAACCTTTTTTCACTAAATATTATCCGATAACTTTATATACCTTAGCAGAATATGCAGGTAATGAAATTGATATTTGATAGTTTTTGCCTGCTCCAGCCATTTCTTTTTTAGATAAATGTTTTGGATTTTCTAAAGTAGTGTATTTGACATCGCCATGTGGAGAATAAGTGTTTCTTGAATATAAATGTCCAGCATCTTGGTGATATAAATCGATAGAGTCTATAAGTTCAGGAACTTCCTCGCTTTTACCGCCGTATTTTTGCCAATCAGTATTTAAGATTAATTCAAGTTGGACAGAGTCATCAAATTTAACTGAATAATTTTCATAATTATCGCAGTAAGTATTTAAGAATATCACAATTTTTTCATCACCATAGATTCTTTCATACACATAGACACATTTTTCTGTATCATCAGCTTGTATCCATTTATGACCTGTGCGAGAATATTCGTTTTTATACAGAACTGGTGAATTTAGATAAAAACCATTAAGGTCGTCGATAAATCTTTTAAAAGAATCATGCATAGGATATTCTAATAGATTCCAGTCAAGTTCTCTTTTTTCATCCCATTCTCTAAAATGTCCAAGTTCATTACCCATAAAGTTTAATTTTTTACCAGGGTGTGTGAACATATAAGTATAAAGTAATTTCGCTTGGCTAAATTTATCTTCATAAGACCCCCACATTTTATCTAAGATAGTTTTTTTACCATGAACAACTTCATCATGTGAGAAAGGAAGAAGAAATTTTTCATTGTAAAAATACATCATAGAAAATGTTATTTTGTGATATAGTCCATTTCTTTGCCAAGGTTCTTTTTCAAAATATGAAAGTGTATCATTCATCCAACCCATGTCCCATTTGTAGTCAAATCCAAGACCACCTTCTTCTACAGGTTCAGTAACTTTAGGGTAATCTGAAGAATCTTCGGCAATTAACATAACGTCTTTATGAAGTTTTTGCAAATTCTTGTTCATAATTTGTAAAAACTCAATACCACCTTCATTTACACCACGATTTGAATCACCTTTCCAATATATAAGATTGCTTATCGCGTCCATACGAAGACCATCTATATGATATTTTTCAATCCAGAAGTTTGCAACAGATTGAAGAAAACTTCTTACTTCACCACGATAATAATTAAAACTATGAGAACCCCATTCAGTATAACCAATATCATGACTTGGATATTCGTATAGAGATTCACCATCAAATCGGCAAAGCGAATACGAATCGAGAGCAAAGTGAACAGGAACAAAATCCATAATTACACCTATGTTTTCCCTATGGCATAAATCGATAAATGCCATTAAATCTTCCGGTTTACCGTATCTAGCAGTTGGACTGAAAAATCCAGTTATTTGGTATCCCCAAGAACAGTCAGATGGATGTTCACAAAGGGGAAGTATCTCTATATGGGTATAGTTATTCTCCTTAACATATTTTATAAGTTGTGGAGCTATTTCCATATAATTAAACCATCTTTCGGTTATATCAATAGGCTTGTTTAAATCGTATTCAGTATTTATGTAGTTTTCTAAATTTAAGTCATGCCCAAGTTGACTTGCATTTATGCTTTTGTCCCCACCAATAGATGAATTTTGTTTAAGAACTCTAGATTTTAAAACATCTTGATCAGTCTTTTGTTTCCAAGAACCGAAGTGAAGTTCATATATGTTTAAAGGTTTATCAAAATTCTTGCTTCTATTTAACATCCATTGATTGTCGTTAAATTTATATGTATTTAAATCAACTATTCTAGATGCACTTTTAGGTCTAAGCTCCATAAAAAATGCATATGGGTCAGTTTTTTCCGTACAATTGTCATTTTGATCAAATACTAGATATTTGTAATACATTCCTAATTCAGCGTTTTCAGAAAAATAAGTAAAAATGCCGCTTTCTTCTATTTGCTCCATTTTTCCATTAGATCCATCCCAACTGTTAAAGTCACTTATAATTTGGACTTCTTTTGCGCTAGGAGCATAAACCCTGAAAATAATTCCCTTAGTACCATTTTTGCTGCAAATATGAGCACCAAAAAACTCATAAGCATCAAACATAGTTCCGCAATAAAAATCATGCATGTTTTTCATATGTTTATCATCCTTTCTAATATATTTAGAGGGTTTTTATATATACTTTTATTATATATAAAATCATATACCAAGAACAATAAAATAATGGATATAAAAGGAAAAAATATAATAAAAATGCGTAAAAAAGTTGACAAATAATTCCATAATGTGCTACTATTTCTCCATAGAAATGAATATTATTATGATATTAAGTGGTCAAATTTCGCCAGAAGTTTGAATAAAAGGAAATTAGGTTAGAATCCTAAGCGATCCGGTCACTGTATTCTAGGGAGCAATACTTAATAATCCATTGCATGCCATTTGTATGTGAGAAGGAAAGTAACGCGTTGATCTGTAAGCCAGGAAGCCTGCTTAATATTAGTTAATTAGGAGAGCTTCCGCGAGAGCGCCACCTAGATATCATGATAATCAAGGGATTAGTCTATACTTTTTTAAGAATATAAAATAGAATTTTTAAATTTAGAACATAGTTTAAAAGTATAAAATAAAAACTTGATTTGGATAAGATATTAGAGGTGTCTACTTTAGTTGAAGTAGGCACCTTTTTAATTAGATTTTCAAAAAGCATTTTACTCTACAAAAATAAATTCCTTGTAGTATGTAAATATCTATTGAACTCTCCTCGAAAGCAAATCTATTTGCACACATTCATTTCTAAAAAACATTATTATAACTTTGAAAATATATAAAATGGGGGGAAGAGTTATGCAAGCTACTCAACAAAAAGCTAACCAAAATAATTTACTAGAAAAGGTGTTTAAATTAAGTGAACATGGTACAAATGTGAAAACAGAAATAATCGCTGGTATTACTACATTTATGACAATGGCATATATATTAGCGGTAAATTCAAATATGCTGGCAGAGGCAGGAATGGATGCGGGGGCTGTATTTGTTGCAACTGCATTATCAGCAACAATATCATGTTTCGTTATGGCATTTTTATCAAATTATCCAATTGCACTTGCACCAGGAATGGGGCTTAACGCATTCTTTGCATATACGGTCGTTTTACAGATGGGATATACATGGCAAATGGCACTTTTAGGTGTATTTATAGAGGGTGTGTTATTTATAATTTTAACGGTTACAAGTTTAAGGGAACAAATAATAAATTGTATCCCAAAAGATCTTAAAAATGCTGTTACAGCAGGTGTTGGACTATTTATAGCATCGGTAGGAATGACAAATGCAGGGATTATAAATACTGCAAATGGGACATTGGCATTATCGAGTTTACACGATCCACTTGTAGTATTAAGTGTGGTAGGATTAGGTATTGCAGGAATATTAGTTTGTAGGAATGTAAGAGGAGCATTATTACTATCAATATTATTAACATCAGCAATAGGAATGTTGACAGGAATAGTAACTTTACCAACAAAAATAGTTTCACTTAATGTTCCATCACTAGCACCAACTTTTATGCAAGCCTTTAGCGTTCCGCTTGAAAAAATATTTAGTTTGGATATGGTGATAGTGGTATTTACTTTCTTATTTATGGATTTATTTGATTCAGTAGGATTTTTGGTTGGAGTAGCAGCAAAAGGAAATCTAATTGATGAAAATGGTAAAATACCAAAAGCAAAACAAGCCATGTTGGCAGATGCGATAGGAACTACTGTGGGGGCAGTTCTTGGGACATCAACAGTTACTTGTTTTATGGAAAGTTCGGCAGGAATCAGTGAAGGTGGAAAAACAGGACTTACTGCATTTACTGTTGGGGTTTTATTTGTATTATCTCTATTCTTAGCGCCATTATTTATAGCAATACCATCACAAGCAACAGGAGCGGTACTTATAATTGTGGGGGTTATGATGGCTAGCTGTTTTAAAGAGATTGATTTTGAAGATTACACAAATGCTATACCAGCATTCTTAACATTTATTCTAATGCCACTTACAAATAGTGTTGCAGATGGAATAATATTCGGTATAGTATCTTATACACTATTAAAATTAGTTACAAATAAAAAAGAAGATATAAATATTTCATTAATAGTGTTAAGTTTAATATTTATATGCAGATTTGTATTTTTAAAATAATATTTGCACTGCGAATAAAAAGTAAAAAGGGATTTAAGAGATTTGATTTATAAAATATATGCTGTTGTATAAAAATTGGTTTATGCAACAGCATTTTTAGTTTTAAATTAAAAAAAGACACAGTTATATGGTAAAATAAACTTGAAACTAAATGGTAAAATAATCCTAAAACAAAATAAAAAAATCATTTTTTAAAAATATGTATTGATAAAGTATGAATATTAATATAGAATACAAGTGTATAGTTCGTTAAAATGAATAAAAATACGAAAATAAAAGGTTAAAAATAAAATTTAGTTAAGAATTTTAAATTTAATACAAAATTAAGTTTTATATAAATATATTATTAATGGAGGAAAATTACTTATGAAAGTTGCAATCGTAATGGGATCTAAATCAGATTATCCTAAACTTGAAGAAGGAATAAACTTTTTAGAAAAATACGGTGTTGAAGTAGTAGTAAGAATTTTATCAGCTCATAGAACACCAAAGGAATTAGTTTCTTTTATAGAATCAATTGATGGAGAAGTTGATGTAATAATAGCAGCAGCAGGAAAAGCAGCCCACTTACCAGGGGTTATAGCAGCATCAACATTAATACCTGTAGTTGGGTTGCCAATAAAATCATCTACTATGGATGGTATGGATTCCTTATTATCAATGGTTCAAATGCCAAAAGGAATACCAGTTGCTACAGTAACTATAGATTCAGGGTTAAATGCAGCATTAATGGCAATGCAAATAATGAGTATAAAATATCCTAAATTAAAAGAAGACTTAAAAACATATAGACAAGAAATGGCTCAAAAGGTATTAGATGATGATAAAAGCATAAATCAAGAATTATAAAAATAAATAATACAAGATAATGTAGAAAAAGCAGAGATATGTTAGTAATAAAACAGTAAATAAATATTTGTGAAAATTTTGGGAGGTAACAAAAATGTTATTATATGAAGGAAAAGCAAAACAAGTTTACAGTACAGAAAATGAAAATGAATATGTAGTTTATTACAAAGACGATGCAACAGCATTCAATGGTGAAAAAAAAGCATCAATTGCATCAAAAGGTATCTTAAATAATAAAATTTGTACAATAATGTTTGAAACATTAGAAAAAGCAGGAATCAAAACTCATTTCATAAAAGCTTTATCAGATAGAGAACAATTAGTAAAAAAAGTTACAATCCTACCACTAGAAGTTATAATCAGAAATATCACAGCAGGTTCTTTCTGCAAAAGATATGGAGTAGAAGAAGGAATAGTATTAGACAAACCAATATTTGAAATGTCATATAAAAATGATGAATATGGAGACCCACTTATAAATGATGACCATGCCGTAGCATTAAAATTAGCAACTCAAGAAGAAATAGATTATATCAGAGAACAAACTTTAAAAATAAATGAAATCATGAAGGAATTTTTCTTAAAAATGGACCTAAAATTAGTTGACTTCAAACTAGAATTCGGAAAAGACGCAGACGGAAATATAATATTAGCAGATGAAATATCACCAGATACTTGTAGATTATGGGATGTTAATACTAATGAAAAATTAGATAAAGATAGATTTAGAAGAGATTTAGGAGATCTTGTTCAGGGATATGAAGAAGTTCTTTCTAGAATGAATAAATAATTTAAGTTATAGGGGGGAATTGATCGCATGTGTGGTATATTAGGAATTTATTCTGATAAAAACATATCGAAAGACTTGTATTATGGCTTATACTCTATGCAACATAGAGGTCAAGAGAGCTGTGGTATGGCTGTGCACGATGGAAAAGAAATAAATTACAAAAAGGACATGGGTTTAGTAGGTGATGTATTTAAGGCAGATGATTTACAAAAACTGCCTGGGACAATGGGCATAGCCCATGTTAGATACTCAACAGCAGGTGGAAGTCATATGTACAACTGCCAACCTTTAGTTGGTTCTTTAAAAAAGAGAAATTTAGGTTTAGTTCACAATGGAAATTTAGTAAATGCTAACTACCTAAAAGAAATGCTAGAAGAAGACGGTATAATGTTTAGTAGTAAAAGTGATACAGAAGTTATTTTATATATGTTAGCTAGATATTATACAGGAGATATTGTAGAAGCAATAAAATTAACAATGGACCAAATAAAGGGTGCGTATTCATTAGTTATACTAACTGACGAAGAATTAGTTGCTGTTAGAGACCCTCATGGATTTAGACCTCTATTACTTGGGAAAAGAGATGATGGTGAATACATATTTGCTTCTGAAAACTGTGAAATAGATATACTTGGTGGAGAATTTATAAGAGACTTGGAACCAGGAGAAATTGTTGTAGTTAAGAACGGAGAATTAAAATCATATAACTTTAGCAATAAATGCAAAACAATGAAAAAAAGTTGTATATTTGAACATATTTATTTTGCTAGAAATGATGCAACCATAGATAAAGTAAATGCATATGAATTTAGAGTTGAATCAGGGAAAATATTATCACAAGGCGATGATGTAAAAGCAGATATGGTAGTTCCAGTTCCAGACTCAGGATGGGCAGGAGCTATAGGATATGCAAATGCGAGTGGACTTCCACTAACAGAAGCATTGGTTAAAAATAGATATGTAGGTAGAACATTTATAAAGCCTACTCAAGAAGAAAGAGAACTTGGAGTAAAAATAAAATTAAATCCTCTAAGTAGAGTATTAAAAGGAAAATCAATAGTACTTGTAGATGACTCAATAGTTAGAGGAACTACCTCAAAACAATTAGTTAAATCATTAAAAGATGCTGGAGCTAAGGAAATACACTTAAGAATAACATCTCCTCCAGTTAAATATTCTTGCTACTATGGCATAGACACCCCAAACCGCTCTAAATTAATAGCTGCACATAAAGATGTAGAAGAAATAAGAGAATATATTGGATGTGATACATTAAAATTCTTAGATATAGATGGAATGATGAGCGCAGTTGGGGAAGGAAATGAATTTAAATTCTGTAGAGCTTGTTTCGACGGAAATTATCCAGTTAAGAAAATTGACAAGGAGGAATCTTTAGGATGCTAACTTATGAACAATCAGGTGTAAATATAGATGAAGGAAATAGAGCTGTAAGCTTGATAAAAGGGAAGATAAAAGAAACTTACGATAAAAATGTTATAGGTGATTTAGGAAACTTCAGTGGTTTATATAGTTTAAAAGATTTTATGAAAATGGAAGAGCCAGTTCTTTTAGCAGCAACAGATGGTGTTGGTACTAAATTAAAATTAGCTCAAATGATGGATAAACATAACACAGTTGGTATAGATTTAGTTGCAATGAGCGTTAACGACTTAATATGCCAAGGTGCAAAACCATTATTATTTTTAGACTATATAGCAATAGGGAAATTAGTTCCTGAACATATAGATCAAATAGTTAAAGGTGTTGCCAACGGATGTAAAATGTCTGGATGTGCATTAATTGGTGGGGAAACTGCTGAAATGCCAGGAATGTATTCTGAAGAAGAATACGACCTAGCCGGATTTGCTGTTGGTATAGCTGACAAAACTAAAATAGTATCAGGAAAAGATGTTAAAGCTGGGGATGTATTAGTTGGAGTTTCTTCAAGTGGTATCCACAGTAATGGTTTCTCATTTATAAGAAAAATATTCTTGGATACTTATAACTATGATTTAAATCAATATGTTGAAGAATTAGGAATGACAGTTGGAGATGCTTTATTAACACCAACAAAAATATACGTGAAATTAGTTTTAGACTTACTTGAAAAACATAACATAAAAGCTATAGCTCATATAACTGGTGGTGGTGTTATCGAAAATATCACAAGAGTTATACCTGATGGTTTAGGTCTTGATATCAAAACAGATTCATGGGAAAAACCACCTATATTCAAAATGATAGAAGGATTTAATATAGTAGAAAAAAGAGAACTTCATAAAAGTTTCAATATGGGTATTGGACTTGTGTTCATAGTTAACAAAGAAGATGCACCTGCTTTAGTTGATTATATAAATAATAGAGAAGCAGATGAAATAGATGTAGACGAAAAATATGCTGAACTAATGAAAGACAAAGCATATGTAGTTGGTGAAGTTGTAGATACTCACGAAGGAGTAGAATTATGCTAAATATAGGTGTTTTAGTTTCTGGCGGAGGTTCTAATTTACAAGCTATTATCGATGATTGTGAAAATGGCGAAATAAAAGGTAATATAAAAGTAGTTATTTCTAATAAAGAAGATGCTTTTGGCCTTGAAAGAGCTAGAAAACATAATATAAGAGCTGTATTTGAAAAAAATGAAGATAAAGTAATAAAAATATTAAAAGAAGAAAATGTAGACTTAGTAGTTTTGGCTGGTTATCTCAAGATAATCAGTCCAAAATTCGTAAGTGAATTTGAAAATAAAATGATGAATATTCATCCATCATTAATACCATCATTCTGTGGTGATGGTTTTTATGGAGAAAAAGTTCATCAAGCAGTAATAGATTATGGAGCAAAAGTTTCTGGAGCAACTGTTCATTTTGTAAATGAAGAAGCAGATGCTGGCCCAATAATCATGCAAGATACTGTAAAAGTTATGGACGATGATGATGCTAAAACATTGGCAAAAAGGGTTTTAGAAGTAGAGCATACAATTCTTCCTAGATGTGTAAAATTATTTTGCGAAGGGAAGATATCTGTAGAAGGTAGAAAAGTTAAAGTAAGCGAGTAAGACTTATAAACTAGGAGGGGAAATATGAAGATATTAGTTGTAGGTGGTGGCGGAAGAGAACATGCTATCTGCTGGAAATTAAGTAATGAAAAAGATGTAGAAAAAATATACTGTGCACCAGGAAACCCTGGAATAGCTAAAGTTGCAGAATGTGTAAATATAGGCGATTCAGATATAGCCAAATTAGTTAAATTTGCAAAAGAAAAAGAAATAGATATAACTGTAGTAGGACCAGAAGTTCCGCTAGTAATGGGGCTAACTGATGTTTTTGAGGCTGAAGGATTAAAAGTATTTGGTCCAAATAAAAAATGTGCTCAGTTAGAAGGAAGCAAGGCATTTTCGAAAGATTTCATGATAAGACATGGTTTACCAACAGCTAAATATAAAGAATATACTGACCTAGATAAAGCAATAGCTGACATAGATGACTTTGGATATCCAGTTGTTATAAAAGCCGATGGTTTGGCAGCTGGTAAAGGAGTTGTAATACCTGAAAACAGAGAAGATGCTATAAAAACTCTAAAAGAAATGATGAGTGATAAAAAATTCGGTGATGCTGGAGAAAAAATAGTAATAGAAGAGTTTCTAAACGGAATAGAAACATCTATACTAGCCTTTGTTGATCACGAAACAATAGTTCCTATGGTAAGTGCAAAAGACCACAAAAAAGTAAATAATGGAGAAACTGGTCTTAACACTGGCGGAATGGGAACATTCTCTCCAAGTGAAATATATACTGATGAATTAGCAAAAAATATAAAAGAAAATGTACTTGATAAAACTTTAAAAGGATTCCAAGAAGATGGATTAGACTTTAAAGGAATATTATTTGTAGGATTAATGATAACTGAAGATGGCCCTAAAGTTCTTGAATACAATGTAAGATTTGGGGACCCAGAAACTCAATCTGTTTTATTTAGATTAGAAACTGATTTAAACAAAATAATATCTGCAGTTATAGATAATAAATTAAAAGATATAGATATAACTTATAGTGATGAACAAGCAATATGTGTAATGCTTACATCTGGAGGATACCCTGAAAGTTATGAACAGGGAAAAGTTATAACAGGACTTGATGATTTAGATGATGATATAGTAGTTTTCCATAGTGGAACTAAATTAGTAGATGGAAAAATAGTTACTAACGGTGGTAGAGTTATCGGGATAACTGCTAAGGCTAAAAATGTTAAAGAAGCAGGCGAAAAAGTTTATGAAAATATCAAGAAAATAAATTTTGAAGGTATGCATTATAGAACAGACATATGGAAATAAATTTTCAATAAAACATAAAAAAGGAAAATGAGAAATTTCTTAATGGAGGAATAATATGAGTTCAAATGTTAAAAGACTTTTAGTTGAAAAGAGAGAAGGGTTCGATCTAGAAGCAAAAGCTTTAATGAAAGATTTAAAAGACAGTTTACATATAGATTGCATAGAGGATTTAAGATTATTAAATAGATACGATATAGAAGGTTTATCTGATGAAATTTGTGATTCTGCATCAAAAACAATATTCTCAGAACCAAACCTAGATGTAGTATATAAAGAAGATGTTGAATACGATAAAGATGCTAAAGTATTTGCAGTTGAATATTTACCAGGACAATATGACCAAAGAGCAGACTGGGCAGCACAATGCGTTCAAATAATAAATGAAGGTCAAAGACCTAACATAAATAGCGCAAAATTATATATATTAACTGGAGATATAGATGATGAATTATTTGCAAAAATAAAATCTTATGTAATAAATCCAGTTGATAGCAGAGAAGCATCTCTTGAAAAACCAGAAACTCTAGAACTAGAAACTGAAATACCAACAGAAGTTGCAACAATAGAAGGGTTTATAGATTTTAGCATGGAAGAATTAGAAACATTCTTAAAAGAACAAGGTCTAGCTATGACAATAGACGACTTAAAATATGTTCAAGAATACTTCCAAAATCAAGAAAAAAGAAATCCAACTATAACAGAAATAAAAGTTTTAGATACTTATTGGTCAGATCACTGTAGACACACTACATTTATGACTCAAATAAAAGATGTTGAAATAGAAGATGGTAAATTCAACGAAATAATAAAAGAAACTTATTCAAAATATGTAGAAGCTAGAAATACTATCTATATAGACAGACAAAAAGATATGTGTCTAATGGATATAGCGACTATAGCAGTTAAAGAACTTAAAGCAGCAGGAAAACTAGAAGATTTAGATGAAAGTGAAGAAATCAATGCTTGTAGTATAAATATAGATGTAAATGTTGATGGAAAAATAGAAAAATATCTATTAATGTTCAAAAACGAAACTCATAACCATCCAACAGAAATAGAACCATTTGGTGGTGCTGCAACTTGTCTAGGTGGGGCAATTAGAGATCCACTTTCAGGAAGAAGTTATGTTTATCAAGCGATGCGTGTTACTGGTAGTGCAGACCCTAGAACTTCTTTAGAAGATACATTACACGGTAAATTGATGCAAAAGAAAATAACAACAGAGGCAGCTAACGGATATAGTTCTTATGGTAACCAAATAGGTTTAACAACAGGTCAAGTTACAGAAGTATATGATGAAGACTTCGTAGCGAAAAGAATGGAAATTGGTGCAGTTATAGCAGCAGTTCCAAAAGAAAATGTAATAAGAAAAAGACCAGAAAAAGGCGATATAATTATACTATTAGGTGGAAAAACTGGTAGAGATGGTTGTGGAGGAGCTACTGGTTCATCAAAAGAACACAGTGAAGAGTCAATAGAAACTTGTGGTGCAGAAGTACAAAAAGGTGATGCACCTAACGAAAGAAAAATACAAAGATTCTTCAGAAACAAAGAAGTTGCACAAATGATAAAAAGATGTAACGACTTCGGTGCTGGTGGAGTTTCAGTTGCGATAGGTGAAATGGCAGAAAGTTTAGATATAAACCTAGACTTAGTACCTAAAAAATACGATGGACTTGATGGTACTGAACTTGCAATATCAGAATCACAAGAACGTATGGCTTGTGCTATAGATGCCGAAAATAAAGACAGATTTATAGAACTTGCAGGACTTGAAAACTTACAAGCAACTCATGTTGCAACAGTAACTGACACAGGCTATTTAAGAATGTTCTGGAATGGAAAAGCTATCGTTGATTTAAACAGAGCTTTCCTTGATACAAATGGTAAGAAACAACAAACTGATATACATGTTCCAAAAGTAGACGAAGAAAATACATTCTTTAATACTGGAAAAATAAAAGTAGAAGGAGAAACTATATCTGATAAATTTGACAGCGTATTAAAAGACTTAAATGTATGCTCTCAAAAAGGTTTAGTTGAAAAATTTGATAATACTATAGGTTCAAATACAGTATTACTTCCATTTGGAGGTAAATATCAAAGAACTCCAATCCAAGGTATGGTTGCTAAAATACCTGTACTTGACGGAAAAACTACAACTTCATCAATAATGACATTTGGATATAACCCTAAAATCGGAAAATGGAGTCCATTCCACGGTGCATTATACGCAGTTGTAGAATCAATCTGTAAATTAGTTGCAGTTGGTGGAGATTATAAAACTACTAGATTAACTTTCCAAGAATACTTCGAAAAATTAGGAAAAGATAAAACTAAATGGGGTAAACCATTCTCTGCATTACTTGGAGCATATTACGCACAAAAAGAATTTGAAATACCTGCAATAGGTGGAAAAGACAGTATGTCTGGTACTTTTGAACATATAAATGTACCTCCAACATTAGTTTCATTCGCAGTAGACACTGTAGATGCTGAATATGTTGTATCACAAGAATTCAAAAAAGCAGGTTCTGTTTTAGCAGTAATAAAAACTCCAACATTAGAAAGTGGAATTCCTGATTTTGATATATTAAAGAAAAACTTAGACAAAATAAGAGAATTAACTCAAACTAAGAAAGTCCTTGCTTCATATGCTTTAGGTTATGGTGGACTTGGAGAAGCTATAGCTAAAATGGCATTTGGTAATAAGATAGGATTTGAAGTAGCTAAAGATGTTGATGCAGATAAATTATTCAATCCAGCATACGGAAATATAGCACTTGAAATGGATAAAGTTGATTTAGCATTATTAGAAGGTTTAGATTACAAAGTTGCAGGTAAAACAATAGAAGGACAATATATAGATGTTGATGGATATAAAGTTTGCTTAGGTAAGATTTACAAAGCTTATGAATCTACTTTAGAACCAATATTCCCAACAAAAGCAGTTGAACCAACTGGCGAAGTAAAAAATATAAACTTTATAGTTAACGAACATCAAAAATCTTCATTAAGTATAGTACAGCCAAAAGTATTTATACCAGCATTTCCAGGAACAAACTGTGAATACGACTCAGCTAGAGCTTTTGAAGATGCTGGAGCAAAAGCTAGCATAAAAGTATTTAGAAACTTAAGTTATGCTAATATAGAAGATTCAATTGAAACTATGGTTAAAGAAATAGAATCTTCACAAATAGTTATGATACCAGGTGGATTCAGTGCTGGTGACGAACCAGATGGTTCTGCAAAATTCATAGCAACAGTATTTAGAAATCCAAGAATAGCAGAAGCAGTAAATGACTTATTAACTAACAGAGATGGTTTAATGTTAGGTATCTGTAATGGATTCCAAGCATTAATCAAATTAGGGTTAGTTCCATATGGTGAAATAAAACCAGTTACTGCAGAGAATGCTCCAACTATAACTTACAACAACATCGGTCGCCACCAAGCAAAAGTTGTAACTACTAGAATAGCATCAAATAAATCTCCATGGTTAGCAGGTACACAAGTAGGAGACTTACACAGCATTTCAATTTCTCATGGTGAAGGTAAATTCGTAGCGAATAAAGAAACATTTGACCAATTAGTAGCAAATGGACAAATAGCAACTCAATACGTTGACTTAGATGGAAATGCTACTTACAATATAGACTATAACCCTAATGGTTCATTTTATGCAGTTGAAGGTATAACAAGTGCAGACGGTAGAATATTAGGTAAAATGGGTCACTCTGAAAGAATTGGTAAATACACTCTTAAAAATATACATGGTGAAAAAGATCAAAAAATATTTGAAAGTGGTGTAAATTACTTTAAATAAGATTTAAATAATATAAAATATATGAGAAAAATCCCAGTCAATTAAATTTGCTGGGATTTTTTGTTTTAAAATGATGTATTTTGAAAATTTATTGTAGTTTTTGTAGACAAAAAGTTATTAAGAATTTCTTGGATAATAAGAAAACTAATTTAACTGTGATACAATTAAGGTAATCATACAAAAGAGGAGGGAGTATATAATGCCAAAACAATTTAAAAAAGCCGCATGTTTTTTAACTGTTTTAGGATTATTAACATCTTTTGTATTTGGCGCACATAGTTCTTATGCAATGCCAAAACAAAAAGATGCTAAACAAGCTACAAAAGTATTATCAAATTCTGAATTAAAAACTTTAGATTTAGATGAATTAGGAGATATTGATGATTTAGATGATTTATTACTAGATATCGATTGGGGATTTGATTTCGATGATGATTGGGAAGACCTTGAACAAGACGGAATTTTTTATGTAGTAAATGACAAAGATGAGGTTATAATAACTGGTTATTCAGAGGCAATAGACAAATCAACAATATCTATACCAGATAAAATTGATGGACATCCTGTTACAATGATATATGAATTTGCATTTTGTGGTTTAGAAAATACTAAGACTATAAATATACCAGATCGTGTTAAAGTTATAGGAGCAGAAGCATTTGCATGGTGTGAAAATTTACAAACTATAAATATACCAACTAGTGTAACAACTATAGATGCTGCTGCATTTGCTGGAAATAACAAATTACAAAGTATTACTATACCAGATAGTGTAACTGAATTAGGTGCTGGGGCATTTATATTATGTGAAAACTTAACTAATGTTACATTACCAAATACTATCAGTTCAATACCATATGGAACTTTTGCTGCTTGTGTTTCATTAAATAAAATAAATATACCAAGTAGTGTTAAAACTATAGAAGATGAAGCATTTTCTATGACTGGATTTACTGAATTTACAGTTCCAGACACTATTACAAGTATAGGTGCTAGAGCATTTTCTGATTGCGAAAATTTAGTTAAAGTTACAATTCCAAAAACAGTTACAAAAATAGGTGATGATATATTTGAAGGCGGTTCAGAAGATGTAACAATCTATGGTGAAAAAGGTTCATATGCAGAAAAATATGCAAATAAAAATGATATATCATTTAAAGCTATAAGTTCTGGACAAGAAGATCCAAGCGATATATTAACAGGAAAAACAACTGCTAAACTAAATGTTAGAAAAGGTCCAGGAACAAAATATGCTAAAATGGGGACTTTAAGCAAGGGTGCAAAAGTAGAAATAGTATCTAAGCTTTCAAACGGTTGGTATAAGATAAAATATAACGGTACATATGGATACGTATCAGGAGCATATGTTAAATTAGATTCAGAACAACCAAAGCCAGGTGAAGATGAAAAGATAATAGCAACAGGAAAAACAACTGTAAGTTCATTAAATGTGAGAAGTGGACCATCTTCAAACTATAGCAAATTAGGTATATTAACTAAAGGGACAAAAGTAGAAGTGGTTGAAAGATATTCAAATGGTTGGTATAAAATAAAATATAAAGGCTCATACGGATATGTATCAGGAGCATATGTGAGCTTAGATGGCTCTAAAGGCGAAGTAATAGCAACAGGAAAAACAACTGCAGGATTAAATGTAAGAAGTGGAGCAGGAACAGGATATAAGAAAATTGGACATTTAAATAAAGGAACAAAAGTAGAAATAGTAACTAAATTATCAAACGGTTGGTATAAAATAAAATTCAATAGCTCATATGGCTATGTATCAGGCGACTATGTTAAGTTAATTTAGTTTTGATATAAAATATAAAAATCCTAGTAATAACAACATTATATACTTGTGATATAATCAAAAGGTGCGGAGATAACTCCGTACCTTTGGTTTTTTAGGGGGATATAAAAAATGTTAAAAGAGAAAGTGGACAAATTAGTTGATAAGTATTTAGATGAAGTGATTTCAATAAGAAGGCATATTCATCAAAATCCAGAGCTTAGCTTAAAAGAATTTGAAACATCAAAATTTGTAGCTAATGAATTAAGAAAAATTGGATTAGAAGCACAAGAAGGTGTGGGAAAAACCGGGGTTGTGTCTAATTTAAATTTAGGAAAAGGCGAAAAAACCTTAATGTTGAGAGCGGATATGGATGCTCTTCCAATACAAGAGGAAACAGGATTGCCTTTTTCATCTAAAAATCCAGGTGTAATGCATGCATGTGGTCATGATATTCATACATCGATTTTGTTGGGAGTAACAAAAGTATTAAATGAAATTAAGGATGAAATAAACGGAAATGTTAAATTTGTATTTCAACCTGCAGAAGAAAATAATCCAGTTGGTGGGGCACCTCTTATGATAAAAGAGGGAGTTTTAGAAAATCCACATGTAGATAACGCAGTAGCACTTCATGTGTGGGATTATCCAATAGGAACAGTAGCTGTAAAACCGAATGCTATGATGTCTGAATCAAATAGAATATTTATAACTATAAAAGGTCAGGCGTCACACGCATCAAAACCACACGAAGGACATGACGCAATAGTATGTGCTGCATATTTAATAACTCAACTTCAAACAATTGTTAGTAGAGCAATTGATCCAAGTGATGTTGTTGTTCTTACATTATCAAAAATAAATGGTGGAGTGAGATATAATGTACTTCCTGGTGAGGTATCAATAGAAGGGACGGTTAGATGTTCTAGTGCAGAGGCTTGTGAGATTTTACCAGATAAAATAGAAGAATTTATAAAGGATGTTTGCAAGATTCATGGTTGTGATTATGAATATAAATTTAGCCATGGATATCCTGTAACTATGAACGATCCTAAACTTACTAAATTGATAAAAAAATCAGTAGTAAATAGCATAGGCGAAGATAATTTAATTGAAATGGATAATCCAGATACAGGAGGAGAAGATTTCTCATTTTTTGCAAAAGAGGTACCTTCTTGTTTTATGTTTTTAGGCTGCAAATCTGAAAAAAATGAAGATGCTTGCATATTACATAATTCTAGATTTAATTGTGATGAAGATTGTATTAAAACCGGAATAAAAGCGATAGTAAACATAGTAATTGATTATTTTAAATAAAAAATTCATAATATTATAAAAAATAAAACCTCTCTAATATAGGTATTGGAGGGGTTTTATATATTTAAGTAAGAAATCTAAAAAAAAATAGAAAAAATTAGCACTCTCCTATTGACAGTGCTAACAAAAAGTTGTACTATATAGTTGTAAGGAAAAAGGATAACAAGTAAGACAAAGAAATAAAAGATTTGATACAACAAATCAAAAATTTGAAAATAGGTAAAATGAATAAAGAGTCAACGAAAGCATACAGTGTATGCTTAATTTTAGAAGTTGACTTAGCACTCGATAACTTAGAGTGCTAATAAAAAGATGAAAGGATGATGCTTTATGTTATTCCCAGAAAGAAGATTTGGTTTAGTTAATAATAGTAATAATTTATTTGATTATCTTTTTAGTGATCCAGTTTTCAATGTAAACACAACAACAAATAGAATGTCTACAGATATCAAAGAAAAAGAAAATGGATATGAATTATCTATGGAAGTTCCAGGATTCAATAAAGAAGACTTGAAACTAGAATTAGAAAAAGGTTATTTAACAGTAACTGCTGAACATAAAAATTCTAATGAAAAGAAAGATGATGAAGGACATCTAATCAGACAAGAACGTTACTATGGTAGCGCAAAAAGAAGTTTTTATGTAGGTGATGCAGTAACAAAAGAAGATATCCAAGCAAAATACGATAAAGGTGTTTTAAACGTATTTGTTCCTAAAAAAGATGTTAAGAAACTAGAAAATAAACAAACTATAGAAGTTAAATAATCAATAGTTTGAAATAAATAAAAATGATAAAAAGAAGACTTAAATAAGAAATCTTCTAAGATATAAATTAATAATAATTATAATTAATAGGTTTCAACCAGAGCAAAGGGTATACTCAAAAAAATGGTTGAATTAGCACTCCAGACATAGAGTACTAAAACGAAAGGACGATGCTTTATGTTATTCCCAGAAAGATTTAATTTTAATAATAATTTATTTGATGACTTTTTTACAGATCCAGTTTTTAATATGACTACAACAAACAGAATGTCGACTGACATCAAAGAAAAAGACAATGGTTATGAATTGGCTATGGAAGTTCCAGGATTCGATAAAGAAGATTTGAAATTAGACTTAGAAGATGGATACTTAACAGTTAGTGCTGAACATAGTAAAACAAATGAAGAAAAAGACAACGAAGGACATATAATCAGACAAGAACGTTACTATGGCAATACAAAGAGAAGTTTCTATGTAGGCGATGCAGTAACAAAAGAAGACATACAAGCTAAATATGACAAAGGTGTTTTGAATATATTTGTTCCAAAGAAAGAAGTTAAAAAAATAGAAGATAAACAATTAATTGAAATTCAATAAAATGAAAAGTAAATTTACAAAAATATAATAATAATTTCCCTTTTAGAATTGGATTAGGTAGGCTTTGGCCTACCTAATTTTGTTTTTGATAAAAAGTATATAATTCAGTGAGAATTATTGTCGATAAGAAAGAGTATAGGTATAATAGAACTATCGGAAATATTTTCTGATATAAATTTAAAATATTATAAATTACAAATATATATTTGAAAAATAAATTTAAAAATTATAAAAAATATTGGAGTGCTATTATGAAAGATATTATAAAACGAAAAGATGTGATACTAATAGTAGTTGTGCTAATCGTTGCTGCTATTGGGTTCGGGGTGAAATTTTTATTTGCAGAAAAAGGAGGAACTGTTACTATAAGTGTTGATGGAAAAACTTATGGGACATATTCTTTAGATGAGGACAAAACTATAAATGTAGATGATCACAATAAAGTTGTAATAAAAGATGGCGTTGTACATATGGAAGATGCAGATTGTCCTGATAAACTTTGTATAAAACAAGGTAAAATTGATTCAAATGGGCAAAAGATAGTTTGCCTTCCGAATAAAACTATAGTAGAAGTGAGTAGTGAAAAAGAAAGTGACTATGATGTTAAAGTAAAATAATTTATTTAAGCTATAAAATTTAGGAAATTCTATATAAAAATAGCCCTATATAGACGATATTTTATTATCTATTATAGGGTTATTTTTAAAAGTTTATATATTTTCTAGATGTAGATATTTTTACTGTAAATTTATGTATTATACAGCTATTGTTCTTTATTTTCAAAAATAAAAGTTAGCTCACAATTTTTATCATAAATTTTTTTATCTGTTGCTCCAAATTTTGTAAAAAAATTTTCGAAAATTAGCACTCAACACTTGACAGTGCTAATAAAAGTGATATAATAAAATATATAAGAAATGAAATTAAAATACAGGTTAAGTATATCAGTATTTTTTTTACAATCAGATTAGCACTCTAAGGTTAAGAGTGATAATAACATTTCTTATAATTATAAAGTTCAAATAAAATTAATTAGAATAGTTTTATGAAATAAATATAAAAGAAATAGAACTTTGCAAAAACCCTTAGTAGCAAGGGAGGCATCCCTTGTTATTTTTTTTTGAGAAAATTAAACAATATTAAATAATATAAATTTATGGGAGGTTAGACTTATGGCATTAAAACAAGGAAGTATTTCAATAGATACAGAAAATATTTTTCCAATAATTAAAAAATGGTTATATTCTGATAAGGACATATTTATAAGAGAATTAATCAGTAATGGTTGTGATGCAGTTAGCAAACATAAAAGATTAGTAGCATTGGGGGAAACTGATGGCGATGACAAACCTTATAAAATAACTGTTGCAGTTAGCAAGAAAAATAAAACACTATCTTTTAGTGATAATGGTATAGGGATGACTGCAGATGAAATAGATAAATACATAAATCAAGTTGCTTTTTCAGGAGCAGAAGATTTCTTTAATAAATATAAAGACAAAATGGAAGAATCAAATGATATAATAGGACACTTCGGTTTAGGGTTCTATTCTGCATTTATGGTATCTAGCAATGTTGAAATAGATACACTTTCATTTGCCTCTGGAGCAAAACCTATCAAATGGCAATCAGCAGATGGTATGCAATTTGAAATAACTGAAGATGGAACAAGAACAGAAAGAGGTACAACAATAATTCTTACTTTAGCAGAAGACAGTGAAGAATTTTTAGATGAATATCATTTAAGAAGTATAATTAAGAAATATTGTTCATTCCTACCTGTTGAAATATATGTAGAAAATACAGATAAACTAGAAGAAGAAGCTAAGAAAAAAGCAGAGGAAACAGCTAAAAAAGCTGAAGAAGGTGCTGATAACGAAACTTCAGAAGAAGAACCTAAAGAAGAAATAAAACCAGTACCACTTAATGATACTAACCCATTATGGTTAAAATCACCTAAAGATTGTACTGATGAGGAATATATAAAATTCTATCAACAAGTATTCAACGTTTTTGATGAACCATTATTCTGGATTCACCTAAATGTGGATTATCCATTTAACTTAAAAGGAATTTTATACTTCCCTAAACTAAAAAATGAATTTGAATTAGTTGAAGGTAAAGTTAAATTATATAACAACCAAGTATTCGTAGCAGATAATATCAAAGAAGTTATACCAGAATTCCTATTATTATTAAAAGGTGTAATCGACTGCCCAGACTTACCACTTAACGTATCAAGAAGTTTCTTACAAAATGATAGAGATGTAAGCAAAATTTCTAAACATATAGTTAAGAAAGTTGCAGATAAATTAAAATCACTTTGTAAAAATGAAAGAGAAAAATACGAAAGTTTCTGGGATGATATACAAGTATTCATCAAATACGGTTGCTTAAAAGATGAAGGCTTCTATGACAAAATAAAAGAATACATCTTATATAAAGATCTTGATGGAAAATATATAACATTAAAAGATTACTTAGAATATGCAAAAGATAAACACGAAAACAAAGTATTCTATGTTGTAGATAAAGAACAACAATCTCAATATATCAAACTATTTAAAGAATATGACTTAAATGCAGCTATATTAGATTGCACAATAGATAACAACTTTATTACATTCCTTGAATATAAAGAAAGTGGCATAAGATTCAAGAGAATAGACTCAGATTTATCAGATGTATTAAAAGATAAAGATGAAGAAAAAGATGAAAAAGCTGATGAAGAAATAGTAAACTTCTTCAAAGAAAAAATAGGCGATAGAGTTCAAAAATACTCAGTTGAAAGCTTAAAGAAAGAAGATACACCAGCAGTTATCTTAATTTCAGAAGAATCAAGAAGAATTATGGAAATGCAATCTAGATTCGCTGGATTAGACTATGGATTTGATTTAAAAGAAGAAAAAACATTAGTTATAAATGATAGGAATCCATTAATCAAAAAAGTATTATCTTTAAGAGATGACGAAACTAAGAAAGAAGCTGTAGATGTAATCTGTAATCAAATAGTAGACTTAGCATTACTTGCTAATAAAGAATTGGGAGCAGAGGAACTAGACTTGTTCATAAAGAGAAGTAACGAATTAATGAGCAAAGTTATATCATTATAGAATTCAGTTTTCCTAATTATATAAATATTAAACAAAAAAGGGACTAACTTATTGAATAATTCAATTTGCAAGTCCCTTTTTAATTGAAATTAATTTTTTAATGATTTAAATACTAAAAGTTCTTTTCAGTATAATGCATATTAATCTTCATCATCTATTATAATTTTCTTCATCTCTCTTCTATGGAAGATATCGTATAAAATTGGAACGATAAATAATGTTAATAAAGTGGCATATAATAACCCACCGATTGTAACTATAGATAAACCTTGTGATAATTCAGAACCCATACCAACACCTAGGGCCATAGTTGACATAGCAAGTATTGTAGTCATTGCAGTCATAAGTATTGGTCTTATACGAGCTCGACCAGTTTCTAATAATGCAGTTCGTTTATCAACACCATCAAGGCGTAATTGGTTTACATAGTCGACAAAAACTATACCGTTGTTAACAACTATACCAGCAAGAATTAGGAAACCAAGCATAGATGTTACACTTAAGATTTGTCTTGTAACTAACAATCCTAATAAACCTCCAGTAAATGCAAGAGGGATAGTGAACATTACGATAAATGGAGATAATAGTGATTGGAATTGGGCAACCATTATTAAATAAATAAACACTATTGCAAGAAGTATCATAAGAACTAAATCCTTCATAGTACTATTTATTGTTTCATTTTCGCCAGTTAATTCAACCTCATAACCATTAGGAGTATTGTAATCATCAATTTTTGATTGAATATCACGACTTATAAGTCCTATGTTGTGATCTTCATCAACTGATGCAGATACTGTCATATAACGAGTTTGGTTTTTGTGATTTATTGATGCTGGAGTAGTGGCATTAGTTATAGTAGCTATTTTGTTTAATTTTACTTTAGCATCTTTATTATTTTTTGTACCTTTCATTTCTAATAATTTTAAATCTTTTATTGTTGTTTCAGAAGTATTATTTTTTATAACTACAGCTAAATCGTTACTATTTGAAGTTATAGTTGTAGAAGTTGTTTCAGATTTTAATTTTTCGGAAATTTGTTGATAAACTTGAGCAACTGTAAGGCCGTATTTCATAGCTTCGTCTTTATTAACAGAAACACGTTGTTCAACTTCTGAATTATCTAAACTACTTTTTATATCAATTGCACCATCAGTATTTTTTAATATATCTACCATATCTTTAGATATATCTTGAAGTTTATCCAAATTATCACCTTTAATTTGAATGTTTATTCCAGAACCGACCATACTTCCCATATCCATAGTAGATTCATTCACTGATATATCGCAGTTTAAGGAAGAAGTATCGTCTTTTATCATTTTGGCAATTTCTTTATTTGAATGTTTCATATCTTCTTTTAATACAATATAGACAGACATACTATTTGAAGAACCAGAAGAGGACATACCAATCATAGTTCCAGAACCATTCATCGCACCAACACCTTCAACATCATCGATTTTACCGACTATTTTAACGAAGTCATCACTAATTTTTTGTAAATCATCATCTGTAAGTTCTTGACCTTCTTTTGGAGAGATAGTCGCTGTCATTTGTGTCGAACTCATATCAGGCATAAATGCAGTTCCCATTCTTGTTGCGCTAAATCCAGCAAAGCATAAAAGAATTAATGCACCAATAAGAACAATTGATTTATGATTAAGTGCTTTTTCTAGTAATGTTTCATAGAAATCTACAAATTTATCGAACCATCTATGTTCTTTTTCATCAGCAGAAGTTAATAATTTTGAAGCCATGCAAGGAACTAGAGTTAAGGCTATTATTAAACTTGCGATTAATGAATATGCTATAGTAAGTCCCATATCCGTAAATATTTGTTTTGTAATACCATCAGTAAATACTATTGGTAGGAATACACATATAGTTGTTAAAGTAGAAGCAAAAATAGCTCCGGAAACTTGTTTAGCTCCATAAACTGCAGCTTTATATCTACTAACCCCGTTATTTCTCATTCTATAAATATTTTCGATAACGACTATACTGTTATCGACAAGCATACCTACACCTAGCGATAAACCAGATAGTGAAATCATATTTAGGGATATATCTGTGAAGTACATTAAAACTACTGCGAATAATAAACTCATAGGGATACTGAAAGCTATTATAACTGTAGGTTTAATACTTCTTAAAAATACTAAAAGTACGATTATTGCTAATATACCACCATAAAGTAGGTTGTCTAAAATACTGTTAATAACCATATCTATATAGATTCCTTGATCCATTAGAGAAAGGATATGTAATTTATCGTTTCCATTAGTTAAAGAATCTATAGTTTGATTTAATTTATCGCAGACTGAAGAAGTAGATGCTGTACTAGTTTTTTCAATAGATAACATTATACCTGGGTTTCCGTTTACGTTTGTATAAGATTTACTTACATTGTTTTCATACTTAATATCAGCAATGTCTTTTAAATAAATATCACCAATACCATCGATAGACATAAGAAGTAAATCCTCGACTTGGTCAATAGAAGTAAATTTATCACCGACTTTAACAGAATATTGTTTCGTATCATCAGAAACATAGCCTGCAGGCATAGAGAAGTTTTCTGCTGTAAGAACAGAGTTAATCATATCAGGAGTAATCTTGCTTGATAAATCAGCTGATTTTAATGCTTCTTCCCTAGATTTATTTAATTCTTGTTTTGCAGATTCAAGTTGAGCTTTCCCTTGAATAATCTTAATTGAAGCTTTTGTTAGCTCTTGATTTAATGTTGATTTTGCTGTTTCAAGTTGTTTCTTTTGGGATTTCAACTCTTTTTGTTGAGCTTGTAGTTGGCCAAGGGAAACTGAAGAACTATTCAATCCTTTTTCTGCATTTTCTATAGAAATTTTTATAGTTTTTATAGTTGATTCTAAAGAGGCTATATTTTCTTTTAATATAGAAGTATCAAGACCGTTTTGTTCAGCGATTTTTAATTTATTTTTAAAATCTTTTAATTTTGATTCACTGTCATTAAGGGCCTTTTTAGCATCAGAAATAGTAGGATTTAAAGAATCTCCAACCGAGTCCATCATTTGGATTTGAGCGATAGCAGATGATAATTGGGATAAACCTGATTCTAATTCAACACTAGCTTCAGATAATTTTGATATCTGTTCTTGGCTTTTTTTATCAAGTTCTTTTTCACTTTTGTCTAATTTAGAGATACCATCATCTATTTTCTTTTCGTTTTTATCTAATTCAGAATTGATATTAGCTTTGATTTTTTTATTTAGAGAATCTATTTTATCCGTGTCTAAAGTGATTTGTAACTGACTTTCTACAAGTCCAGTTGCACTTACTGATGCGACGCCTTCAATACGCTCTAAACTAGGTATGATTTCATCATTAACATATGTAGAGATTTCTTCTTGGGACATTCCATCCACATCGACGCTGACCATCATTATCGGCATCATATCTGGATTTAATTTCATAAGGGTAGTGGAACCTACAGTATCGTCAAACTTACTTTTGACTAAATCGACTTGTCCATTAAGGTCTATCATTGCAGAGTCCATATTTGTATCTTGTGAAAACTCAAGTATGACCATACTTACATTTTCATTTGATATAGAAGTAACATTTTCAACACCACTTACTGTAGAGAAAACTTCTTCTAAAGGATTCGTAACAGTATTTTCAACTTTTTCAGGACTTGCTCCAGGATATGGAGTATATGCAATTACATAAGGAAGGTTCATACTAGGTAGCAAATCAGTTGTCATTTTTGTAAATGAAACAACACCTAAAACAAGTACTAAAATCATAGCTACGAATACTGTTAATGGTTTTTTTACACTGAATTTTGGTAACAAAAATTTCACCTCGCTTTAAATTTTATTAATATTGACTGTTTGGTCAATATTATAAGTATAGCATTTTGTGTAAAAAAATGGGATAAATTTAAGAGGATACAAAATAAAAAACTCTACAGATAGAAATTAACTATTTGTAGAGTTTTTATTTATTTGAAATTAAGCTATTTTTTTAGTCTCAGTAACATTTTGTTCTTTGTTGTGTTTTGCTATACCAACTGATGCAATTAATAAACAAGCATATGCGATTGCTGCATATATTGTTGTAATTACCCAAGATGTTAAGTATCCAAATTTATCAACACTCATACCGAAAAGAACAGTACCAAGTGCATATCCTATAGCAAAGAATACTTGAACTATACCTAATATAGTACCAAATTCTCTATCTCCAAAAAGAGCACCTGTTAAATAAGATGGTCCTATGATATATGCAAAGATAGTAGTTCCTAATAGTATAGCGAATAAGTATCCTAAAGCAGGTATAGAAGGGATGAATATTAAACATATACCGCATAATATAACCATTACACCTGATAATAAAAGTGTCTTTTTAATACCTAATTTATCAAAGAATAATCCACCACTTAGGTTTCCTAATATAGAGAATAATGCAAAGATTGAACCTATATTAGCAACGTAAGTAGCATTAAAGCCAGATTTATATAAATAAGATGTATATTGTACTGACATACCACTTACATAGAAACCAACGAATATGAATCCAACAGCTAATACCCAGAATAATTTCATTTGAGTTACTTCTTTAAGAGCATAACCCCATTTTGTTATAGAAGTTTTTGGATTATTATCTTTTTCTTTTTTTCTAGGAACATTAGCAGCTAATTCTTCTGGTCCTTTTGGTAATCTAACCATGAAAATAGAAATTAGCACTGATACTACAAGTGATATTATACCGAATATAAGATATGCTTTTGCATAACCATAGTTTGGATTACTAAGTAGTCTAGCTGCTGCTTGTTGTAAAAATATATTACCGATACCACTACCAGAGAATGCTAGTCCCATAGCTAAACCTTTGTTTTCTTTGAACCATGCATTTAATAGTAATGGAACACCTATAGCAGATACTATAGAAGTACCAACTTGAACTAAAGCCGAAATTCCATAGTAAGCCCATAGATTTCCGCCAGCTAATGAAAATAGTGCAAATCCACCACCACATAGTACTGAACCTATAAGATAAACTAATTTTATATTTGTTTTTGGATCAGATAGTATTTTACCTATATAAGGTGATGCTATTGCTGACACAATTGTACCTATTGTGAATAATAGAGAGAATTGTGTTAATGTAAAACCTTCTGCACTAGTTACGAAGTTAATAAATTGTGGTTGTACATTTGTTGCTATACCATAGGGAACAGCTTGGATAAGCATACAAGCCACGACTATTATCCAACCATAGAAGAATGGTTTTTTTGTTTTTGTATTTTCCATCATTACTTCTCCTTTTGTATTTATTAAATTAATAAGTATTGTTTACTTATTATTACCGAAATATAAACAATATAGACATAATATATAATAAAAATATTAATAAGATATGAATTTAAATTTAAAATAATTAATATTAGGATAACATATTTTTATTAAATTTCAAGATAAAAGCTAAAACCAGAAATAGTATTTAGTTTATATGTGAAATTATGTATCCATTGAAATAACTTTGAATAAGCATTTGTATATAAAAATATACTCAATAATAATGTATAAAAAAAGAGGTATCAGAGAAAATAAATATATGCAAAATAATGGATACTAAAAGTATGTAAAATTTTATTGACACTAAAAATATGTACTTGTTAAAATTTATTATACTATCACAATGTCGAAATTAATATAAATTTATCGAATTTAATTATAAAATTTATAATATTATATTAATCGACCTAAATAAAAATAATTTACGAAAGGAGAGCTGCTTTAAGTTTAGTAGCAAATAAAAAATAAATGGCAGATTTTTTATTAAAATTAGAACATATTATAACTAATATTTCGGATGCGATATGGCCTGTATTTTTACCATTTATATTGGTAGTAGGAGCTATAACTTCAATAAGAACAATATTTATAGTACAGAAAAAAGCATCATATCCATCTACATTAAAACTTAAAAATGCTATAGGGCCAGCTGCAATTTCGCTTGGTGCAATGATAGGTACAGGTGCTGTTGTAGGTGTTATGGGAGCGTTATCAAAATTATACGCTGCTGGGCAACATAATATAGAGGCACTGGCAATATGGGCATTAATAGGAGCACTAATAATGGTTCCAGTTTCTTATTCAGAAACATTAAATTCAAAAATAATGGGTAAAATTCCGAGAGAATATATATCAACTATAATAAGTCCTAAATTGGGGATGTTTTATGCGATATGTTTCGTAGCGTTAGCAGTATTCGGATTTGGTGGATTCCAATTCAGTGGAATAGATTCAGTTACTGCAATAGTAGCATCTAAATTTATGGGAATAGAAACTACTAATATTCAAAGATATCTATTTATCATAGTGCCAGTAATAATAGTTGTTGCACTTTTAGTATTATCTAAGAGACATGAAATATTTATGAATGCTATGACATATATGATAGGTACAGCAGTAGCTTTATACTTCATATTCTTTACAATATTCGTAATAAAAACTGCATCATTTATACCTACGTATTTAAATGGAATGCTAGAAGGTATGAGAAATCCTGTAAATGCAATGATTGGGGTTCCACTAGGATTTATATTAGGTATGCAAAAAATAATTCAAACAGCTGAGACTGGTTTAGGTGCATTAGCAATGGCAGCACAAGAATCTGATTCAAAACCTAGGGAAGCAGCTATGATAGCATTAATACCAACAATTGTTACAGTATTTGTTGCAATAATAGTTACTTCTTATATAGCATCATATGGTGTTAGAAATGGAATAATACACTTCCCAGCAGATACAGTAACAAGATTGACACAATTATTTGAAACAGCACAAGATGTAACAGGAGTTTTCGGATTAATAGTATTCTCAATATTTACTGTTTTATCAGCTTTAACTACAATATTAGGTTCATATTATTACATGACAAAATTATTTAAAACTAACCCTATAAATAGAAATATAGCAATATATTTAATATTAGTAATTGTATCAGGAACTTTAGCAGTATTCGGTGCAAACGTAGTATTTGAAGCAGTAGATCTACTTTTATTCGTACTTTGTGGAATAAACGTAACTACACTTATGATATTTACATTTAAAGAATGGCAAAAATATAGAATAGATGACCAGGATTTAGATGGAGAAAATAAGATAGCATCTTAATAAAATATATATATTCTAATAAAAAGCTATATGGACAATTCCATATAGCTTTTTTGTGTAAAAAAGAGGTTATTCTACTAATTTATGTTCATAAAATTAAAATATTTAAAATAAATATATATAAGATATTAAGTTAAGTAGGACTAGGTATACTATTAAAAATCTAATATTGGGAAATATATATTTAGGAGTGATGTATATGAAAATGTATAAACAGAAATTTAATAGAGGAAAGGGAAGTGTTAACAATATTCCGAATGCAATTGCTTATACTTTTATAAGAAATTACATGAATAGTAAGGAATTTGAAGAAATAGCACATAGTATGTTTATAAAGAAGATGAATAAACAACAAGTGAGTGACGCTATGACAGAGGTAAAATGGTTATTTAGGAATTACCCAGGATTAGAAGTTATGACATTACAAGATGAAAAGGGTAATGTGACTCGATTTGAACTTTAGGCTTAAAAATTAATAAAATATTAAATGAAATAAATTCATAAAAGATTATAGTAAAAATTTTATTATTAGTATAAAATAGATTTGGTTGATATAGAAAATAAAAAGGCAGGAGATATACAAATGACAAACTTAGAATTTATATACAAAAGAAAAAATAGAAGAAATAGCTAAAGTTGTTGGCGATAGACATATGGAAATCGCAAATTTAGCAGATAATGAAAAAGACCAAGCTAATATGAGTAAATTTTTAAAATACTATACAGTGTTTAAAAATGCACCAGTTCTTGTTTTAGTTTATGCAAAACCATATAAAACGGTAGAATATAAAATATTAAAAGATAAACCAGAATGTAAAGAGTTATACAACATGGCAACATCTAGTCAAGCAGAAATACAAACTATAGGGGCAGCAGTTGAAAACTTATTATTAGCGGCTGCAAATATGGGATATGGTGCTTGCTACATGACAGGACCAGTACATTCTAGAGATAAAATATATGAAGTAATGGGCCATGATGAAACAAAAGGAGAGTTAATGGCTTTAATCCCAGTTGGTGTTCCAGAAGATTCAAGTGCACCACAACCACCAAGACTTCCATTAGAAGATGTAGTAACATTTATAGACTAAAGTTTATCAAAAATTTAATTATTTGTAATAAAAATGCTATATTTTGATGTTATACTATAGATATTAAAAATATTATTTTAATAAAAAGTGAAATATCCTGTTTTTAGCAGGATATTTTAATGTAAAATTGAAAAATAAATAAAATATAACGAGAGGTGAATTATGGAGTTTATCGAAATAATTAAAGCCATTATTCTGGGTATAATCGAGGGGATTACAGAATGGCTTCCAGTAAGTAGTACAGGACATATGATATTAGTTGATGAATTTTTACAACTAAATATGTCTCCAGCATTTAAGGAAATGTTCTTTGTAGTTATACAATTAGGTGCAATCATGGCGGTAGTAGTTTTATATTGGAAAAAGATCTTTCCTTTTTCATTTAAAAAGAAACCATTTGTACAAAAGAGTATAATCATAATGTGGATTAAAGTAATAATTGCATGTTTACCAGCTGCAGTTATAGGCCTATTGTTTGATGATAAGGTTAATGAGTTATTCTATAACTTCCAAACAGTAGCGATAATGTTAATTCTATTTGGTATATTCTTTATAGTTGTTGAAAACTACAACAAAGGAAAAAATCCAATCGCAAATGATATGGATCAATTAACTTTCAAAATGGCTATAATAATAGGATTATTCCAAGTTATAGCAGCAGTTTTCCCAGGAACTTCACGTTCTGGAGCGACAATATTAGGTGCTTTATTAATAGGAGTATCAAGAGAAGTAGCAGCAGAATTTACATTCTTCCTAGCAATACCAGTTATGTTCGGAGCTAGTTTACTTAAATTAGTTAAATTCGGATTTGTATTTACAGGATTTGAAATGATTATATTATCTGTAGGAAGTATAGTAGCATTTATAGTATCAATATTAGCAATTAAGTTCCTTGTGGGCTACATAAAGAAACACGACTTCAAAGTATTTGGATGGTATAGAATTATACTTGGTATAATACTTTTAGGTTATTATTTCTTTTTAAGATAATAAAAATTTAATTTAAACAAAGTAAAAGGGCCATGGGGAAAATTAACCCCATGGCTTTTATAGTTATATATTTAAAATAAAGAATATTTTAAACTAATTTATCTAGTGCTTGTTTTAAATCAGCAATTATATCATCAGCATCTTCAAGTCCAACAGAAAGTCTTACTAAACCATCTGTGATATTTGCAGCAGCTCTTTCTTCTGGAGTACAAGGAGAGTGAGTCATTGATGCTGGATGTTCGATTAATGTTTCAGCATCACCTAAACTAACTGCTAATGTACAAAGTTCTAGTGTATTCATTAATTTTGCACCGGCTTCAATTCCACCTTTAACTTCAAATGAAATCATAGCACCTGGAAGTGACATTTGTTTTTTAGCTAAATCGTATTGTGGGAAGTCTTTTAATCCAGGATAAAGTATAGATTCTATAGCAGGATGACTTTGTAAGAATTCTGCTACCTTCATTGCATTTGCACAGTGTTTTTCCATTCTGATTTCAAGAGTTTTAAGACCTCTATTGATTAAGAATGCATCGTTAGGGCTAAGTACAGCGCCTGTAAAATCTTTAATACCTTCCATTTTAACAGCAGTTATAAATTCACTGCTACCAACAACAAAACCAGCGATAACATCACCATGACCGTTTAAATATTTAGTTGCAGAATGTAAAACAACATCAGCACCTAATTCAAGTGGTCTTTGAATATATGGAGAACAGAAAGTATTATCGACCATAACTATAGTACCTTCTTTTTCGTGTGCAATTTTTGAAATTGCTTCTATATCACAAATTTTTAAAGTTGGATTAGCAGGTGTTTCTAAATAAACAACTCTAGTGTTGTCTTTCATTTTTTCTTTCATTAAATCTAAATTAGATAAGTCTACGAAATCAACTTCGATTCCGAATTTAGTAAGTCCTTTGCTAAGTAAGGCTTGAGTACAACCATAAAGTGTGTCACAAGCAAGAACATGATCACCAGCTTTTAAAGCTGTCCATAATGCAGAAGATATAGCGCCCATACCAGAAGCAGTAGATGCAGCAGCTTCTCCACCTTCTAAAGCGGCTACTTTTTGTTCAAGAGAAGTATTAGTTGGATTTCCTAATCTGGAATATATGTATCCTTCTTCTTCTCCAGCGAATCTTCTACCACCTTGTTCGGCACTATCAAATACAAATGTTGAAGTTTGGTATATTGGTAATGACAAAGCACCAGCGGCATTTTTGTGATGTCCTGCATGAATTGATGTAGTTGCGAATCCTTTTTTATTATTCATCATTAAAGACCCCCTTATTTTTAACATGAATATTTATTCAATTTAAGATTTAAATTAATACAAAAGTATTACTTAATATAATTGTAGTTTGATAATAAGAGAGTTAGTATGACTAAAAAAATATAACTTGATATAGCTTTTAGCTATACATAAAGAAATAATTGATTATGACTTATAAACGAAATAAAAATACAAATTTAGATTATATATAGATATAAATTTAAAGATTTTAATTTTACTTTATAATATATTTTTTATAAAAAATTATTTTTCTGAGGGGTTATTTCCTGTATGCAAAAGTGATTTAAGCATTTGGAGATAAACTTCACCTAGATGAGAAAGTGTAATATCTTTATGCACAATAACTCCAATATTTATAACCTCATCTACATCAAGTGGAATAGATGTAATTTTCCTTCCGTTTAAAAAATAAGCAGGATACATCCCTGAAGATATCGTATATCCATTTAAGCCTACCATAAAATCAAAAATAGCAGCCCTATCACTGATTTTTATACTTTTATTTACACTTCGAGTGCTCAAAATTTCCTCAGAAAAATAAAATGAATTATATGTACCTTGTTCAAATGAAAGGCAAGGATAATCTTCAAGATCTTCTAAAGATACTAATTTTTTATTGGCTAGAGGGTGATTTTCGCTTATAAATATATGGGGTTTAGCTTTTATAAGTGATAAAAATTTTAAATTGCTTTCGCGAATAAGTTTTTGTATTACAGTTTTATTGTAATTACTAAGATAAATTATTCCGATTTCGCTGCGAAGAGTTTTAACATCATCTATAATTTCAAAAGTCTTAGTTTCTCTAATAGTGAATTCATATTTATCACCACCATATTGTTGTATTAATGATATAAAGGCATTTGCAGCAAATCCATAATGTTGTGTAGACACACAAAAATGTTGTTTAGAGCATTTATCTTCTATATATTTTTCCTCTAACATTTCGTATTGTTGGATAACCTGTCTTGCATATCCAATAAATTCGAAACCATCATTTGTCAATGTCATACCTCGATTAGTTCGGACAAAAATATTAATTTTTAATTCTTGTTCTAATTCTTTTATAGCATTTGATAAACTGGGTTGAGAAATAAACAAACTTTTCGCTGCCTCGTTTATAGAACCTTTGCTCGCAACGGCAAGAACATATTTTAGTTGTTGCAAAGTCATATTAATCACCAGCTTTCATTAAAGATTTTATACTATAAATTATAATAATAAAAATTTTAATAAGGTAAATAAAATTAAATATTATCAATGAAAAATAAATAATTCTTAATGTATTGTAATAAATCAAATTTACATAAAGTGATATACTAATATTAAAAAGCTATTATGTCAAAGGAAGGAAAAACTATGTTTGGCTATGTAAGAATAAATAAGATGGATTTGACATTTAGAGAATTTGATTATTATAAAGGCTATTACTGTGGTTTGTGCAAATATTTAAAAGAAAATCATGGAGAAGTATCTAGGCTTTCATTAAATTATGATATAACATTTTTAATAGTGATTTTAACAGCACTTTATAAGTTAGATTCAGATATTACATACGAAAGATGTATTGCAAATCCTCTAAAAAAGAAAATGCGTATAGTGAATGAAATCACAGAATATGCAGCAAGTATGAATATACTTTTATCTTATTATAAACTAGAAGATAATTTATACGACGATAATGGAATTAAAGATAAATTAGCATATGAACTTTACAAAGGAAAATTAAAAAAAGCATACGAAAAATATCCTCAGAAAGCAGAATATATAAAACAACAATTAGGAAACCTAAGAGAATTAGAAAAACAGGAAAGTAAAAGTATAGACAAAGTTTCTAATACTTTCGGAAACCTAATGGGAGAAATTTTCGTATATAAAAAAGATGAATATGAACAAAATCTAAGGAATATAGGATTTAATTTAGGCAAATATATCTACATATTAGATGCATATGAGGATTTGGAGGAAGACAACAAAAAGGGAAGATACAATCCATTTATAGATTATATAGACAAAAAAGAAGAATTAAAAAATAAAGTTGATAGGCTTATAAGTATGTCTTTAGGAATGGCTACTAAAAATATAGAACAATTAAATTTAGAATTTAATAAATCTATTATAGACAACATAATATATTCTGGAGTCTACTTAAGATACAAAAGCATATTAGAAAAGGGGTGTGAAAGTAATGTACAGTAATGTATATCAAGGTGAATTTGGAAGTATAAGAAATTTAATAAGCAAAAACGAATTTCAAAAAGCTTATGATTTGCTTCAAAAGATAAGCAATAAATGTAGTGAATGGTACTATCTAACAGGATTATCAGCTATGAATATTGGATATTATGATGAAGGCGAAGAATATATAAAAACTGCTGCTACTATGGAACCGACAAATGAAGAATACAGTCATGCTTTTAATCAATATAACCAATATAGAAATGATTACAACCGTAATTCATACAATTACAACAGAAGAAAACAAAATGATTTAGGCGGATGTTGTTGCTGTTGTGGAGATGACTGTTGTGATACATTATGCCAATTATGGTGTGCTGATCAATGTTGCGAATGTTGTGGTGGCGACTTAATAACTTGTTGCTAACAAGATAGGAGGAATAAATGAGCAGAAAAATTGCATATGCAGGAATGCTTTTGGCAGTTGATACAGTTTTGTTTTTAATGGTTAATGTATTTCAAACAAATACTATTTTTTTGTTAGGTTTAGCATCTCTTCCGATTGCAATAGTAATTATGAATTGGGGGCCAAAAACAGGAATTGCATTTTATATAGCATCTTTGGTTATAAGTTTTATAGCTATGGCAAATAAAATACATTGGATTATATATGTGCTTACATTTGGAATGTATGGTTTGATAAAGTTTATAATAGAGCAGGATAGACCTATTTATATTGAGTATATTTTAAAATTATCATATGCAAATATAACTTTAGTAGTGTTGTATTTTATTATTAGACAATTTATAGTTATACCTCAAAAATGGTACTTAGTAATATTATTTGAGGTAGTATTTTTGGTATATGATTATGTATATTCTTTATTTATCGATTATTACAACGAAAAATTAAATAAGTATTTTAAATAAAAAGGAGATATTAGTTTTAATCAAATTTGAAACTAATATCTCCTTTAATATTAGAAATTAATTATTGGGAATTTCTATATTCAAGTGGTGTTTGACCTGTTTTCTTCTTAAAAATTTGTATATAATGGCTAACATTATTAAAGCCAACATTTTCAGAAATATCTAATATAGATAATGAACTATTTTTTAAGAGCTTCATACTTTCATTAATTCTATAATTTATTAAGTAATCGTAAGGTGACATTTTAAGTGATTTTTTGAAAAATCTACAACATTCACCCTTGCTTACAAATACTGCATCTGCAATATCTTGTAATGTTATTTTATTACTATAATTTTGATGGATAAATGATAAAACATCTTTTATTCTCTGTTCATTTATAGGTTTCGGTTCCATTTTTTGATTAAATATATCTTTATCATTTAATACTAATAAAAGCCAAAAATTTAATAAATCAATATATATCTTAAGCTCGTATCCCTTATCTTGGATTATATCGACATTTATAATATCACTAATATATTTAAGAGCATCTTGTTCCCAATTGTTATTACCATAAATCTCAATTGAGTTTAATTTATTTGATGTAATTACGGGGTCAATATATTTTTGTTCAATTATGCTGCCGGGGAACATCTTTAATAATTTAGCATTAAACATAATAGCATGATATATACAATCTTCATCACCAACACTTTTGGCCATATGGATTCTTTGAGTATTTATAAATATAGCCTGACCATTCTTTAAAATATACGATTTTTCACCAACTATAAATTCCACAGATCCTTTAGTGACAATAGATATTTGTATTTCATCATGCCAATGAAGTTTAACATATCCTTTTGATAATTTTCTAATTTCAGAGAAACTAACTTCAAATGGGAATGAATATGCTTTTGAAATACTAACATCTTCTAACTTATCGTTTAAAACAACATTATTAGCACGCATAAAAATCGCCCCCTCTGTATATGTTAATATTCTTATATTTTTTAGTTAAGATACTGATAGAAATGATGTTATCTTAACGATATAATTATAGATGAAAACAAGACGTTAATCAAATAAAATACAAAAAACTTAGAATTATTTAATTAAATATGACAAAAAAATAATCAACATAATTATATTTTAAATTTGAAATTATCCTTAGCTTTAGAGCAAGAAAAAATAATATACCAAACTTAACGAACAGGACCCCTCCAAAAATATAGGGTCCTTTTTGTTGTCTAAAAAAAAATATGTTATACTAAATTATAATATACTAAATGAAAAAATTGTAAATTATAATTTATTATTTATTGGATTAGGATAAATGACAATATATTTTATGTTAGGAGATGGGGAATTTGAAGATTTCGACAAAAGGAAGATATGCATTGCGTTTAATGATTGACTTGGCGATAAATGATGATGGTAAATGCATAAGAATAAGAGATATAGCTAAAAGGCAAGAAATCTCTGATAAGTATTTGGAGC
Source organism: Intestinibacter bartlettii (assembly GCA_025148965.1). Taxonomy (GTDB): domain Bacteria; phylum Bacillota; class Clostridia; order Peptostreptococcales; family Peptostreptococcaceae; genus Intestinibacter; species Intestinibacter bartlettii. The sequence goes on from CP102273.1 coordinate 523,299, forward strand.
AAATAATTTCGATACTTAACAGAGCGGGATATATAAAGAGTGTTAGAGGTCCACAAGGAGGACATAGACTTGCAAAACATCCAAGTGAATATACAGTGGGGATGATATTAAGATTGACAGAAGGAAGTTTAAGTCCAGTTGCTTGCTTAGATGATGAAGTCAATCAATGTACTAGACAGGCACAATGTGCGACACTAGAGTTATGGAAAAAGTTAGACAAGGCTATAAGTGATGTTGTAGATAATGTAACTCTTGAGGATTTAGTACAATGGCAAATAAATAAAAATAGTAATTATATTATTTAGTAATTATTGAAAACTGCTTAAAATAATAAATATTTTGGGCAGTTTTTTTTATCAAATAAAAATAGAAAAAATTACCATAATTCCTATTGACATAGTATGAAATATCGACTATTATTAAACCATACTAAATAAGTAGGAATTGAATAATAAGAAATATAAACAAATTAGTATGATATATACAGGGGGATAATTAAAATGGCAAACAAAATAAGTAGAAAAGAAAGAAATTTAAAATTTGAAACATTACAACTTCATGTAGGGCAAGAAACACCAGACCCAGTAACAGATGCAAGAGCAGTACCAATATATCAAACATCTTCATATGTATTTAAAAATTGCGATCATGCAGCAGCTAGATTTGGATTAAGTGATGCAGGTAATATATACGGAAGATTAACAAATCCAACAGAAGATGTATTTGAACAAAGAATGGCAGCCCTTGAAGGTGGGGTAGCAGCATTAGCTGTGGCTTCAGGTGCAGCAGCATTATCATATACATTCCAAAACTTAGCACAAAGTGGAGACCACATAGTAGCAGCAAATAATATCTATGGTGGAACATACAATTACTTAGAACATACTTTCCCAGAATACGGAGTAAAAACAACATTTGTTGATCCATCAGATTTAAAATCAATAGAAGATGCAATACAAGAAAATACTAAAGCAGTATTTATAGAAACATTAGGAAATCCAAACTCAGATGTAGTTGATATAGAAGCAATAGCAAAAATAGCACATGACAATAAAATACCACTAGTAATAGATAATACTTTTGGAACACCTTATTTAATAAGACCTATAGAACATGGAGCAGATATAGTTGTTCATTCAGCAACTAAGTTTATAGGAGGTCATGGAACAACAATTGGTGGAGTTATAGTAGATGGAGGTAAATTTGATTGGGAAGCATCAGGAAAATTCCCAAGTTTAGTTGAACCAAATCCAAGTTATCATGGAGTAAGCTTCACAAAAGCAGCTGGACCAGCAGCTTTCGTAACAAAAATAAGAGCAATATTACTTAGAGATACAGGTGCTACACTTTCACCATTCCATGCTTTCTTCTTCTTACAAGGATTAGAAACTTTATCATTAAGAGTTGAAAGACATGTAGAAAATGCATTAAAGGTTGTTGAGTATTTAAATAATCATCCACAAGTTGAAAAAGTTCATCATCCATCTATAACAGATGATCCAGAACAACAAAGATTATATAAAAAATACTTCCCAAATGGTGCAGGTTCAATATTTACTTTTGAAATTAAAGGAGATGCTCAAAAAGCAAAAGATTTCATAGATAATCTTGAATTATTCTCATTACTTGCTAACGTAGCTGATGTTAAATCATTAGTAATACATCCAGCATCTACAACACATGCTCAACTAAATGAAGAAGAATTATTAGCTTGTGGTATAAAACCAAACACTATACGTTTATCAATAGGTACAGAACATATAGATGACATTATACAAGATTTAGAAGAAGCATTTAAGGCTGTTAAATAATAGATTTATATATATAAGATTGTAAAATCTTTAGGAGGAAATAATAAAATGTCTAAAATAGCTAAAAAATTAACTGATTTAATAGGAGACACACCTTTACTTGAACTTGGAACTTATAGAGATGAAAATAATTTAGAAGCAAACTTAATAGCAAAAGTGGAATATTTTAATCCACTTGGAAGCGTAAAAGATAGAGTTGCAAATGCGATGATAGAAACTGCTATTAAGGAAGGAAAAATAAACAAAGATACAGTAATAATAGAACCTACAAGTGGTAACACTGGTATAGGATTAGCATTTGTTACTGCAACTAAAGGACTACATTTAATACTTACTATGCCAGAAACAATGAGTATAGAAAGAAGAAGAATAGTTGCTGCATTAGGTGCAGAAGTAGTTTTAACACCAGGAGCAGAAGGAATGAAAGGTGCTATTGCGAAAGCTGAAGCATTAAAAGAAGAGTATGGAAATGCATTCATTCCTCAACAATTTGAAAATGAAGCTAACCCTAAAATACATTTTGAAACTACTGGACCAGAAATTTGGAGGGATACAGATGGAAAAGTAGATATATTTGTAGCAGGAGTTGGTACTGGTGGTACAGTTACTGGTATAGGAAAATATATAAAATCTCAAAATCCAAATGCGAAAATAGTTGCAGTAGAACCAGCTACATCAGCAGTGCTTTCTGGTAAAAAACCAGGACCACATAAAATTCAAGGTATAGGTGCAGGATTTGTTCCTAAAGTTTTAGATTTAGACATAGTAGATGAAATAATTCCTGTTGAAAATGATGACGCATTTAATGCATCAAGAGCAGTGGCAAAAGCAGAAGGTTTATTAGTTGGTATATCAGCTGGTGCATCAATTTATGCGGCCACAGAATTAGCTAAAAGACCTGAAAATAAAGGTAAAAACATAGTTATTTTATTACCAGACACTGGTGAAAGATATCTATCAACAACTTTATTTGAATAAATATGATATCCCTTAGTTAGTATATAAATACAAGCATAATAACTAAGAAAATAGCTGAGTAATAACTTTGCCCTAAGTTATCTCAGCTATTTTTATGCATAAAAAAGACTCAATAGAAATTTATTTAAAATAAAAATTTCTATTGAGTCTATGTATTTATTATTTTCTAGTCCAAGTAACATTATCTCCACGAGACATGTCCAATTCATATCCAGCTAAATTTATTCTTTTTTCAATACAATATCTACATTCTGCAGCTTCATCACCTGTACAAATTTTGTTATCGTAAAGTTCATATTTTTTTCTAGAAGAAGTAGGTGATAAGTTTGGCATTGCAACATTTGCACCAGCATCAAATCCCTTTTCACGACCTATTGGATCTATTGTTCCTAAAGCTGTAGTAGCAGGAAGTAGGCAAGTAGGAAGTAATAATCTAATTAATGATAACATAAGAGTAGTTTCTTCTACTGTTCCAGCAGGTTCATCTTTAAATTGAGTATCATGATGAGGAATAAAAGGACCTATTCCAACCATATGAGGGTCTAAATCTTTTAAGAATAATAAATCCTCAGCAAGTATTTCTGGTGTTTGATAAGGTGAATGAACCATAAATCCAGCACCTATTTGGTATCCGATTTCTTTTAAGTTACGTAAACATTGGATTCTATTTGATAATTTTAAGTCGCTTGGATGTAGCTTTTGATAGTGTTCTTCGTTTGCAGTTTCGTGTCTAAGTAGATATCTGTCGGCACCTGCATCGTAATATTTTTTATATGATTCGTAGCTTTTTTCACCTATAGATAATGTGATTGCACAATCTGGATATTTAGCTTTTATTGATTTTACAATTTCAACAATTTTATCGTCAGTGAAATATGGATCTTCGCCACCTTGTAACACATAAGTGCTATATCCAAGTTTATGTCCTATGTCAGCACATTCCATAATTTGTTCTAGTGAAAGTCTATATCTATCTGCATTTTTATTTGATTTTCTGATTCCGCAATAATAGCAATCATTTTTGCATATATTAGTAAATTCAATTAGCGCTCTTAAATAAACTTTTTTACCATAGTATTTGTCTCTAAGACAGGAAGCTTTTTCGCTTAGATATTTTCTATCTTCATCATTTATATTTTTTATAATATAAACAAGTTCTTCCTTTGTTAATATATGTTTTTCTGCTAATTCATCAATTAAATTTCTTATATTCATAAAACCCCTCCCCCTAAAGCATGCTATACAATTTATACTTAAACAGTATGAAATTACTTATATTTTAACACAAAAGAGTAGTTGGTGTAAAATTATGGAAATAAATGTGCAAATAAAAAAGCTGTAGACTAAACTTTATTTAGCCACAGCTTTTGGTTCACAGTTTTAATTTATTTTTAAATTATAGATAATTATAATTTAAAGTAATTAACTTGGTAGTCAGTTAATTCGCTATCACATTCAGCACAGTGGAAACTTTTCTTAGAAGTTATGAACGAATTAGATTCGCTATCATACTCAGTTTTCATTTTAGTAACTATACCAGCTGAAGTAAGATCTTTACCACATTTTTTACAGTTTTGAACAGTACATATATTTTCTAAGAATGCAGGGTTTAATTGTTCAATTGTATATCCGCATTTTGAGCAAGTTACTGCATTTTCTTGTTCTTTAGAAGTAACAACTAATTTCTTTTCATCTTTAGAATATTTATAATTTACTTTTTCTGAAATTGAATATCCTGTTTCAAAAATATTGCAACTACAGTTAGGACATATAAACTTAGGTTCATACATATTAGATTGTTGTAGTTGTTCAACTTTACTGTCAGTATTTTTATCTGTACTTGGAGTACTTTCTACAGTTTCTGGTTTATCAGTATTAGGTTTCGTATCAGCAACATCTTCTTTTTTAGATTGTGATGTTTTAGCTTTATTTGGTTCTTTATAGTAACCACCACCTAAATCAACTTGACCGCATAAGTCAGATAGTTTTTCTCCTACAGTTTTTAAAAATGTTTCTATATCATCATCTTCAGTATTTTCTTCTTCTAATTTAGTATCATAATTTACTATATAATCATAAATATCTTTTGCATTAAATTGAGTAGCTGCTGCTAGAATGTGTTCTTTAACAGTAGCAAATTGTTTATTTTTAGAAGGATTATCTAAATTAACAATGTCGTTATTTAAAATAAATTTAACTATTGAAAGATAGTTATATTTAGTTGCGAAGAAAAGTACCATTTCGTCTAAGTTATTTTCTGCAATTCTATCTGCAAAATCAACAAAGACTTCTGGAGAGTCTAAGTAAATTTTCTTCTCTAAATCCTTTAAATCATTAAGTATTTCTATAATATTAAATATTTTTTTCATAACTAATCCTCCTTGATTAGATTTTATAAATCATTTTTGTATATCTCTACATCTGGAGCGAGAGAGTAGATTGTATCTTTTCTTTCTACTATAATTTTAGTAGTTTTAGATAAGGTATCATCTTGATTGATGTGAAGTAAAAGTTCCTTTGTAGGATTTATGGCAATTGGATTACCAACTCTTCTCAGCATATTAATATCTCCATTCGTATCACCGTAAGCATAAGATTTTTCTAAATCCAAGTTGTGCTTTTCAACGAGTTCGTCGATAGCTTTGTTTTTGCTTACAGAATCCCACATAGGTATAACTTTACCAGTAAATGCATTATCTTCAAATACATAAACGCTGCCTCTATAATCTGTAATATTATATTTTTCTGCCATTTTCTTAACTAGAAAATCTGGGCTGCCTGAGATAAATATAACTTTGTGACCTTGTGATAGATGCCATTTAATCCTAGAGCGAGTATAAGTATATACTCTTTCTGATTTTAATTTTATTACTTGATCTGTTGCAAAATCTATAGCAGATTTATCTAATCCTATAAGTGATTTAACATATAAATCACATAAGTTTAAAAGATAATCATCGTAATTTCCTTGTCTTCTGTCCCAAGTCATAAAAATATCTCTTGTATTATCAACCCACGCTTTTTCATCAACTACTTCATATTTTATTAGTTTTTTGAAATGCTCAACCATAAGAGAGTCTCTATAGATTGTTCCGTCAATATCAAAAAAGGCTGCTGTGTTTTTCATAAAGATCACCCCTAATTATGCTTTCTTATATTATATTATATTTTTTGTAAATAATATACTAAGACTATAAAATATAATTAAAATGATATATTATATTGGTATTATAATTAAAAATAAAACTGGAGATTATAAGTTAATGTTTTTATATAAGAAAATTAAATAGGAGAGGAAAGATTGTATGAATTTTGAATATGCAAAGATAACGAGATCAAGACTAATGGGAAGTATGGGTCTTGTTATAAAACATAGTGATAATGAAAGTGAAATATTTGAGTATTACCTTCTTGATTGTGAGGGATTAGGATTTTGTGATTATGTTAGACTAGAAAATCCAACAAAAGAAGAAGCGTATATGGAAGAAGAAAGATTGATGGGTGGTTTAGGAGAAAATAGAGTATTTATATCTGAGGATAGAGCTTTATTTTTAGTTCAATATTTTGGACAAAAAAATATTGAGTACGATAAACCACTTCCAGATGGACAAGAATACTATATGGATACTATAAAAAATCATAAAACTAATTTAACAATGGAAGATATGTTTCCTATTATATGTAGGAAAATAACAAACGATATTGAGTTCATAAACTTTATGACAATGAGATTTATAGCATGGGATAGAGAAGCTCTTAGACATTTTTGTGAAAATAAAGAAACAGCATATATGCACATAACAAATATAAATGGAACACTTCTTAAAAATACTGTTTATGAAAAAGGAAACGGAAAGTACATAAGTAAGGCAATTTATGAAGATAATGATGGTTATTACGTATGTAAAATAGCCTTCAATATAGAAATATCAAATAATGAATATAAAATAAAATCTATTTTTGTTACAGATAAGCAACCGTTATATGATTTCCAAGTATTTGATGAAATATCTAAAAATGAGTTTGTTGATATTTATGATTTAGAAAAATACGATGAGTTTATAGATAAGTTTTATAGAGATAATCCTTTTATGATGAAGAGTGAATTAGATGAAGGTATGTTCTTTACTAGATTTAACTTCAATAATAATCATGTTAAGGAAAGAGTATATGTAATAAATAATGATTTAAAGGCAATTTATTATGCTATGGAGGATAAGTTCTATGTAGCGACATATTCTAAAAGAGATAGAGATTATATAAATAAATTATTACTTGCAAATTATAAAGAGTATATAAAATTTGATGATGCTATGTGTTTTGAACAAAATGTATTATTTGATTTTGCAGAATCTGGATGTGATGATTTTAATTACTTTATAGAAGATTAAAATATATTTTTAGTTTAATAAAATTGAGCGTAGATTTAAAAATGAAAATGGAAATCTATATCTTAAATTAAAAAATATTAACAAAAAATGATAATTAATATCAAATTGTATTGATAATCTATATAAAATGTGCTACTATTATTTTAGTAGTTAATTTAGGTTAACAAAATAGCCCTTTAAAGTGATGAAAAAACAGCTCCTACAGTAGGAGCTGTTTTTTTATGTGTAAATAATAATATTTATCCATAATACAAATTTGTTACAAAAATATAAAATTTTATAAATTTGTGGGAAAAACAAAATTTTAGTACTATAATTTAATTACATAGTTTATTTATATTTATTTCATAAGATTATTTGTTACGCAAAAGATAATCTTATTTTTTTTTACAATAGAAAGAGGGCATTCTAGAATTATCTAGCATGCCCTCTCTTACGTATTTATAATATTGGGGGAATATTATGAGGAATACATTAATATTATTGTCAGGAAAATAAATATTATACATTTTTTAATAAAAAAATTAAAAAAAAATAAATATACAAAATGCATAAAAAAACATGTTAAAAAATAACGTTTTGTTGTTAAAACAACATATATTTACCAGAGATTGGACTATAATATATTTATAATAACAAGTCGAAATATAATATATTTCGTTTTATTAAATCATTTATTGAAAATTTTATTTATTTTAAAATTCAAATTTTGGGAGGATGTTTGTTATGGGATTCAAATCAGATATTGAAATAGCTCAAGAAGCTAAACCTCAAGATATTAGAGAAATAGCTAAAAAATTAGGATTAACTGAAGATGACTTAGAGTTATATGGTAAATATAAAGCTAAAGTTGACTACAACCTACTTAAAAAAGATAATGGTGGAAAAAAAGCTAAATTAATATTAACTACAGCTATCAACCCAACTCCAGCAGGAGAAGGTAAAACTACTACTACTATAGGTGTAGCTGACGGTTTACAAAAATTAGGTAAAAACGTATTAGTTGCATTAAGAGAACCTTCTCTAGGACCAGTATTCGGTGTTAAAGGTGGAGCAGCAGGTGGAGGATATGCACAAGTTGTTCCTATGGAAGATATAAACTTACACTTCACAGGTGACTTCCATGCAATAGGAGCTGCTAACAACTTACTAGCTGCAATGGTAGACAACCACATACACCAAGGAAACTCTTTAAGAATAGATCCTAAGAGAATAACTTGGAGAAGATGCGTAGACATGAACGATAGACAATTAAGAAATATCGTTGATGGTTTAGGTAAAAAAGGTGACGGTGCTGTAAGACAAGACGGATTTGACATAACAGTTGCATCAGAAATAATGGCAGCATTCTGCTTAGCAGATGATATAGCTGACTTAAAAGTAAGATTAGGTAGAATAATAGTTGGATACAGCTATGAAGGTGAACCTGTAACAGCTAAACAATTAAATGCTAACGGAGCAATGGCAGCATTATTAAAAGATGCATTAAAACCAAACTTAGTACAAACATTAGAAGGAACTCCAGCATTTGTACATGGTGGACCATTCGCTAATATAGCACATGGTTGTAACTCAGTTATAGCAACAAGAATGGCTATGCACTTTGCAGACTATGTAGTAACTGAAGGTGGATTCGGTGCTGACTTAGGTGCTGAAAAATTCTTAGACATTAAATGTAGAATGGCTAACTTAAAACCTGATGCAGTTATAATAGTTGCAACAGTTAGAGCATTAAAATACAATGGTGGCGTAGCTAAAGCTGACTTAAACGAAGAAAACTTAGAAGCATTAGAAAAAGGTATACCAAACTTATTAAAACACGTTGAAAATATAACTCAAGTTTACAAATTACCAGCAGTAGTTGCTATAAATGAATTCCCAACTGACACAGAAGCTGAAGTTGAATTAGTTAGAAAGAAATGCCAAGAATTAGGCGTTAACGTTGCTTTATCTCAAGTATGGGCTAAAGGTGGCGAAGGTGGTATAGAATTAGCTAAAGAAGTTATAAGATTATGTGATGAACCAAATGACTTCCAATTCTGCTACCCAGATGAATATTCATTAAAAGAAAAAATAAACGCAATAGCAACTAAGATATATGGAGCTGACGGTGTAGATTACACTCCAGAAGCAGAAAAAGAATTAGCTAACTTAGAAAAAATAGGATTCGGTAAAGTTCCTGTTTGTATGGCTAAAACTCAATATTCATTAACTGATGACCAAACTAAATTAGGTAGACCAACTGGATTTAGAATAACAGTTAGACAAGTTACAATATCTGCAGGTGCAGGATTCGTAGTTGCATTAACTGGTGAAATAATGAAGATGCCAGGACTTCCAAAAGTTCCAGCAGCAGAAAAAATTGATGTTGATGAAAATGGAGTAATATCTGGATTATTCTAGATTTAAATTGCTAACAATTGAATATTTATATAGATATAATCAAATGAAGTAAATGGGAGAGTTAATGAGAATACATAACTAATATAAGTAAAGAATAGAAATTCATTGATTATAAAAGAAAAAGAAGTGTTGAAAAATAAAGTTAAATTTTATTTTGTAGCACTTCTTTTTTATAATGCATAGGAAATTATATATTTAAGAGTTTTTGGAATAAAAAAATCTTACATAAGCTTGTCATTTTCCATTACTACAGGTTCATAAGCTTGACTTTCTCCTGTAATACTAGTCTTAAGTCTATCGACCATGTATGATTTTAACTCTTCTTTATTTTTGAATTTTGTTATTTGGTAAGGTAATTCAAAACCATATTTTTCTATAAATATAACACCATCTTTAGTGTTTATGGCAACCCCAGTATGACCTACAAATAAAGCATTATTTTCTTCATCTGGAACATAACCATTTATTATAGAAATATTCTCATCTGATTTAAATGATATTTTTCTATTTTTAAATTCTTTAGCAATTTCATCAGCAGATTTTTTTACATCATTAAAATCACTTACCTTGATATTTGAGAAGAAATTGAAGAATTTATTCATATCTTCTTTACTAAATTTTGCATCAGGATTATCTCTTAATGTTGCATAATCCATTTCTAAGTTAGTATTATCTATTTTATCGTAATCTAAAGAAGAATTTGAAGTTATGAATTTATTAAATAATCTAAAAGCAGTTATCCTACAATTTTGATCCGTAAAATTAGGGTTATTTTCTATCCATTTATCAGAAAGATCATATAAATTATATGGAACTTGCATTTTAGATAATCGCTCATTTTCATTTAAAAGTTCTACACCTTCAACACTTTTATAATAGTGTTGAACTGATTGCATAAACATAGAAATATCTTTTTTATCGATATTATTTTTACTTAAAAAATCAGATACTTTCTTTTGAGTATCTTCATCACTCATAGTTGAATACTTCATATTTTCAGAAGTTAAAGGGTCTTCTTTTTTTATTTGAGAAGTACACCCACCCAATAATAATGTTGTAAGCAATATGCCCACGATTAATGTTTTTTTCATAAAACTATCTCCCTTAATTTTATTTTTAAAATATTATATCATGATTTATAATTGCATAAAATAAATAAAATACAAAAGGAATATAATTTATTGTAAGTTAATTAGTGGAAATATAATTAAGAATGATTTTTAATTATATTAACTAAAAGCATGATAGTTAGGATTATGAATCCTATTGAAAATACTAATATTAAGTAAATAATTTGTTTTTCATTTTGAAGGATAAAGATACCAACTAGTAGAATTATAATTGCAACTGAATCGTATTTTTGTATTAATAATTTAATTTTAAAAGAAGATAATCCAGGATACTTAACTATATTACCTTCTTTTAAAGATTTTTTAGCACTTAATTTCCAAAGTAAATCCTCTAAAAAATTCAAACAAAAAAAGAATGTAATACTACTATAAAAAATTGTCATGCATAGTTTTCCATAAGAATAAGACTCTATAGTAGGATTATTTTTTCCCCAAGTCATTGCTAAAAAGAAAAATGATAGCATTTGAATAAGATACCCCGAATTAATTTTTAATAATGAATCTAATTTTAAAGAGTCATCAGTTTGTATATCAACTACATTTATATCTTCTGTGCAGAATATCTGATATTCTGAGTCTTCAACAATATGTTTCCATCCTGATGATTCACATATCTCAATATATTCATTAAATAATAATTCATAATTTTGTAGTGATGTATCAGGGCATGTATCTGATAACCTTGGAATATCCACCGCAAATCTCAGATTTTTAGGCTCACACCTTTTAAATTTAAAAATATTAAATATCCAAATTTCATCTAACATCCATCCTTTAGCCGCCATTTCAGATAGATATAATTCTAAAGCATGACAATCCCTAGCCTCAAAGGGTATTTCTTTTAATAATATATTTTTGCTAATTCTCATAATGTTCTCCCCTTTATAAGTAAATTAAAGTTAGTTTATTTTATCTATTGATACAACATTTTCCCTTATTACTTCTGCAATATAAATTAAGTTTGAAATATAAAATTATCTGCTTAAAAAGTCTTTGCCGTCATTTACCATAAGTAAAAGTCTGTTGTATTCTTCTTTTAAAATATTGATGCCGTCTTCTGCTATTATGTAACTTATTTTTCTGCCTTCAACAGAAGTTTCTTTTATTAGTCCAGCTTGTTGAAATTTTCTAAGTAGAGTATATAAGGTTCCAGGCCCTACACGAATTCTTCCATTTGAAATTGTTTCAACTTTTTTCATTATATCGACTCCACAACATTCTTCTGTTAAAGAAAGAAGAACATAATACATTGGCTCAGATAATGTTTGAAACTGCTTTCTAGCCATTTTTGCCTCCTTTTTCGATTATAATATCGAGTATCGATATTTATAGTTAAAGTGTAATATCGATACTCGATATTGTCAATAAAAACCAAAAATAAATATGATTACAGGTTTGTTACATAAATAATTTCAAGATATATTAATTAAAAAAATGAGCAGAAATAAAGTTTTTTATATCTACTCATTTTGAAATTTATTATTTAACAGTACTTACTATATTTCATTGTACTATGATTTAATTAAATTATAATACAATGAAGGTAGCAAAATTAACAAATTGAGATATTAATATAATAAAGTTTTAAGTGTTTGTAATAATATATTGTACGATAATATTAAAGATTTAAAACTTATATATTCGTTATTCCCATGGATTCCAGAAATATTATTTTTTATATCAAGAGGGAAGAAGCCGATAGTGGCAATTCCTCTTTGTCTAAAAAATCTATTATCACTATATCCTGGAGTTATAATTGGGAGCAATTTATATTTTTTATTTATATTATTTAATTTATTTTCTATAATATTAAATAGTTTTTTATTATAATCCAAAATCATATCCACTTCTTTATTTTCTAGAATAATATCTATATTTTCGTAAAAACATTCTTGGGCAATTTTTCTCTTATTTTGTAGATGTCTATAATTATAGAAATTTAATGTATTTTGATTATAGTAACCGAGTTCTATAGCTTTATTAAAGATCTCATTGATTTTATTTTCTGTATAATTTATGGACGTATTTTTTATTTGACTATTTTCATTTATATAAACTTCTTCGGTTTGAATAGTAAAATAAATATCTTCACCAAGAGGGATAGGATAACCTCCACCTTCACCAAAAACAAGTTTAATACTATTTGAAACAGTTTTATTATTTAAAAGCCATTTAGCACCAAATTTTCCATTGCCTTCTTCATCGCAAGAACATATAAAAATTAGCGTATTTTTTAATTCTTTGCCATTACAATTGTTTAGATAAAAATACTTCATAATATCCATCCAAATTGCCACTAATCCCTTACAGTCAAGTGTTCCCCTTCCAACTATACAGTTATTGACTAAAGTTGCTTTCTGTGGTTGAAAGAGCCAATTTTCTGCATTATAATTTGCAGTATCTATATGACTGTGAAGTATAATCGCATCGTCACTTTTTCCCTTTATAGTAGCTATAATGTTTCCTTTGCCTGAAACTGGTTCATAAACCTTATTTTCTATACCTATTTTATCGAATACTTCTTTTATATATAAAATGCCTTCAATTTCATTATTAGAATTTATTGTAGTATCTATATTAATTAGATTGCATAGATAATCTACTGTGGTTTGGTGTATCATTTTTATATTTATAGCCTAACATTCTAGAAGAATTTAATACTACAAAAATTGAAGAGGCATTGTGTATAATTGCAGCAGCGATAGGATTTAAAAATCCTAATCCAGATAGAAGTATTCCAATTATATTTACACAAACTGCAAATATCCAAATATTTTGTTTTATAATAGAGTAAGTTTTTTTGCTTAGAGCAATTGTTTCACATAAGAAGTCAATTCTATCAGACATAAGTGTGATATCTGATGCATCTGATGCTATATCTGTTCCCGCCATACCCATCGCAATTCCGACATTGGCTAATGTAAGGGCAGGGGCATCATTAATTCCGTCACCAATCATTGCGACAACTTTTCCTTCTGATTGAAGTTCTTTGATATAGTCCAATTTTTCTTGTGGAAGTAAATTAGATTTAAAATGTTTTATTCCAACTTCATCACAAATGGCTTGGGCAGTGTATTTATTATCACCAGTAAGCATTACAAAATCTTCTATGCCAAGTGTTTTTAATTCATCTAAAGTATCTTTAATATATGGCCTTACAGTATCAGCAACAGATATACAACCTAGTATATTACCATTTGAAACGACTAATAAAGCAGTTCGACCTAGCTTTTCTTCATGATCTAAAAAATTATAAATTTGTTTTTTAGAAAGAGATTTTATATTATTATTTTTAGAGTCAAAAATATCAAAATTTAAATCATCTAAAACTTTTCTATTTGAAACTTCATATGAATTATCATTTATTTTTACATTGACACCACGCCCAAATAACATATTAAATTCGCCATTTGGAATTTTGTCTAAATCTATTTTTTGTTTTTCAACTAAATATTTTATAATTGATTTTCCAATAGGGTGGCCAGAGTTTTTTTCTACAATTGCCAATGTATTAAAAAATTCATTTCTTTTTGATTCATCACATATTAAAACATCGATAACTTCAGGAGTTCCTTTAGTTATGGTTCCTGTTTTATCAAAGCAAATAGTTGTGACTTTTGCTAATTCCTCGATAACTACGCCACCTTTTATCAATACGCCTTTTTTTGCAGCATTTCCGACACTAGCGACTACGGCTGTTGGGGTTGCCAAAACTAATGCACAAGGGCAAGCTATTACCAAGATTGACATTACACGCATAATATCTTTAGTAAGCAGAGCAGTTATTACACATACTAAAAGTATAGTTGGAAGAAAAAATTCTGCAAATTTATCAGCAGTTTTTTGAACGTTTCCTTTGTTTTCTTGAGCATTTTTTACGGTTTTTATAATTTGACCAAGTATAGTTTCGTTTCCTATTTTCTCTGTAAGAATTTCGATTACACCATTTTCATTTAAAGTTCCTACAAATACTTTATCATTTTTAGTTTTATCAACTGGCATGGATTCACCAGTTATAGCAGCTTCATTTATTGTTGATTGACCATTTTGAATAATTCCATCAACAGGTATTTTTTCACCAGCTATAACTTGGATTATATCTCCAGGTCTGACTTCGCGGATTGAAACTTGTTCAAATTTATTTCCAATTTTCTTTCTGCATTTATGTGGGACTAATTGAATTAGAGAGCGGACTGCATTTTGTGTTTTTTTCATAGTTAAATTTTCTAAGAATTCGCCAAAAATCATCATAAATGAAACAATAGAACCAGATAGATATTCGCCAACATAAGTAGTGCCTATAAGTGCTAATACAACTAACATACCAGCAGTGATTTTTCTTTTTTTGATAGTTGCCAAAACTGTAGATTTAATTACTATAAATCCACCAATTGTAAGTGGGATAAGTTCAAACTTAAATGGTATTTTTATAAAAAAGTGAAAAATAATCGCTAGTATATTTAATACTAATAAAATAGAAGGAAGGATATATATCTTATTTTTATTTATAAAATCATTCATATTTTGCACCTCATTTTCTAAAATTTAAAATACTAATTTAAAACCTGAGAGAAAAATTCTCTCAGGCAGATATCGTGATGTTATTTATCAGATTTTTTCTTATTAAATAAACTAAATTTTTTCTTGTGGTGATGTTCGGAGTTGTCATGTTTATCTTCGTGGTCATGGTGTTCGTGATTATGATTGTGCTCGTGGTTGTGATTATGTCCATGATTATGGTCTTCACTTATTCCAAATAAATCGTCCATATCTTCTATATCATCAAATATTCCATGGTGACCTTCATGCATTTTTATTACCTCCTTTATATCCCCTATGGGGGGTTATTAATTATATTATAGGATTGCTGGAAATATATGTCAATTAATTATATAAATTTGGTTAAAAAATAATATATAAGTTATAATTTATACATGATGATTAAGATTAGGAGGGGTTTTGATGGGTACAAATAAAGAAGAATATAAACATGAACATTCTCATTCAAATCATAAACATTCGGATGAGGATTATAAAAAATTGATAAATAGGATGTCTAGAATAATCGGACATGCTAATTCTGTAAAAACTATGATAGAGGAGCATAGAGACTGTACAGAAATTTTAATACAGATATCGGCGGTAAAATCTGCATTAAATAACTTAGGCAAAAAAATATTGGAAGACCATATAAACAAATGTATTGTAGATGTAGTTGGGGAAGAACAATTAGAAGAAAAACAAAAATTATTAGAAGATTTAAATGATGCGATTGATAAATTTGTAAGATAAAAAATCATAATATGCCACTTAAAAAAATAGAAAAAAATTTTTGAGGCACTAAAAATTCTGAAAAATATCTACACATAAGTAGGGGCAAAGCATCGGCGAGAAGTATATCATTATTGGAAAATTATATCTATTCATTTTTGATTAAACTAACTTGATTGCCCACAATATATGGTGTAAAATAAATCAGTCGGCACTATATATAGTGCTAAGAAAACTGATTTATACATAAATATTAAACATTTATCACTTAAAGAAATAAAGCAATTATATTGATTTTATAAATAAATTATCAGTACGAATAAAATATAAAATAACTTAAGAAAGAGTAAAGAAGATTTCAGTTAAAAGAATAAAATTATAGATAAAAAGGAGATAATGATGTCAGCTAACTTAAATATAATTAAAAGAGACGGAAGCAAAGCAGAATTCGATAAATTAAAGATAGAAAATGCTATATTAAAAGCTATGAAATATGGTAGTGGTGTTTTAGAAGAGGATATAGCAAAAAACATAGCAGATGAAATAGAAAAGATATATTTACAAGGTTCACCTTCTCCAACTGTTTCTAAAGTAGAAGAATTAGTATATAAAGAATTAATTGATCATAAACAAGAATTAACGGCAAAAGCTTATGAAGGATATAGAGCAGTACAATCTTTCAAAAGGGAAGTAAATACTACAGATGATAGTATCTTAGGGTTACTAGACAAAAGTAACGAAGATGTTTTAAATGAAAACTCTAACAAAAATGGTCAGTTAGCATCAACACAAAGGGATTTAATGGCAGGGGAAGTTTCAAAAGATATAGCTAGAAGAAAATTAATACCTGCACATATTGTTCAGGCTCATGATGAAGGAGTGCTACATTATCATGATATGGACTACGCGATACAACCAATACACAACTGTATGTTAATTAACTTAGAGGATATGTTGAATAATGGAACAGTTATAAACAATAAATTAGTTGAATCTCCAAAATCATTCTCTACAGCTTGTACTGTTACAACACAAATAATAGCTCAAATAGCAAGTGGACAATATGGTGGTAACTCAATAACTATAAAACATATAGCTCCATTTTTAAGAGTTTCATACAACAAGTATTTTGATAAATACAAAGAAAAATACAGCTTAGAGATGGCTCATGAACTAGCTGAAGACAGAATGTTAGAAGAGTTAAAATCAGGTATACAAACAATAAGATATCAATTATCTACTTTACACACAAGTAATGGACAATCTCCTTTCTCTACAATCTACCTTGAAATAGAAGAAGGCGGAGAATTTGAAAGAGAAGAAGCCTTAATATGTGAAGAAATGATAGTACAAAGACTAGAAGGAATGAAAAACTATAAAGGTCAAGAAATAGGTGAAGAATTCCCTAAATTAGTTTATTTACTAGATGAACACAACTGTTTAGAAGGTGGAAAATACGATTATATAACAAAATTAGCAGCTAAATGTAATACAAAAAGATTAGTTCCAGATTATCAAAGTGCTAAAATAATGAGAAAAAATTATGATGGTGAAACTTTCCCTCCAATGGGATGTAGATCTCACTTAAGTAACTGGAAAGATGAAAATGGAAACTATAAATGGTACGGAAGATTCAATCAAGGTGTTGTAAGTCTTAACTTAGTACAAGTTGCATTAACTGCAAATAAAGATATGGATAAATTCTGGGAAGTGTTAGACGAAAGATTATCTCTATGTAGAGAAGCTTTAATGGTTAGACATAATTTATTATTAGGAACTTCTTCTGACATATCACCAATTCACTGGCAACATGGTGGAATAGCTAGACTTGAAAAAGGTGAAAAAATAGATTCTTTATTAAAAGATGGATATTCAACTTTATCTTTAGGATATGTTGGGATATACGAAATGACTCAAGCAATGCTTGGTGTTTCTCATACTACTAAAGAAGGTGAAGAGTTTGCACTTAAAGTTATGAACCACTTAAAAGACGCTTGTGATTCATGGAAGAAAGAAACAGGTCTTGGATTTGGATTATATGGAACTCCAGGAGAAAGTTTAACTTCAAGATTCTGTAGAATAGACAAACAAAAATTCGGTGAAATAGAAAATGTAACTGATAGAATGTACTACACTAACTCTTACCATGTTCATGTTACAGAGGAAATAGATGCATTTGAAAAATTAAAATTTGAAAGTCAATTCCATGATATAAGTTTAGGTGGATGCATAAGTTATGTAGAAGTTCCAGATATGAGTAAAAACTTACCTGCTGTTGAACAAATAATAAACTACATCTACCACAATATCCAATATGCTGAAATAAATACAAAACCAGATGTTTGTTTCAAATGTGGATACACTGGAGAAATAAAATTAGATGATGATATGCAATGGTACTGTCCAAACTGTGGAAACAAAGATAAAGATGAAATGCAAGTTATGAGAAGAACTTGTGGTTATATCGGTTCTAATATGTGGGGTAAAGGACGTACACAAGAAATAAGCCAAAGAGTTTTACATTTATAAAATGGAGTGGTTTTAATGAAGTTTTCAAAAATAAAAGATAATGATATAGCAAATGGGATAGGTATAACTATGTCGCTTTGGACTCAAGGTTGTCCACATCACTGTAAGGGCTGTTTTAACGGAGAAACGTGGGACTTTAATAGCGGCAAAGAGTTCAAAAAAGAAAATTTAGATTATATCCTTGAAAATATCAACAAAAATAGTGTACAACGAGATCTATCGATTCTGGGGGGCGAGCCATTATGTCCAGAAAATGTAGATGGAGTAATAGAAGTATGCAAAAGATTTAAAGAAGAATTTCCAAACAAAAAAATCTACATGTGGACGGGTTATACTGTAGATGATTTTACAGAAAGACAAAAGGAAGTTCTGAAATATTTAGATGTTTTAGTTGATGGACCATTTCAACAGGAAAATAGAAACCTATCTCTTACAATGAGAGGCTCTTCTAACCAAAGGGTTATAGACGTGAAAAAGAGTTTAGCTGAGGAAAAGATAGTTTTGGTAGAAGCTTAATATAAAAATAAAATGAAAAATACTAACTGACGTTTTAGAACAGTTAGTATTTTTTTATGAATATTTTATGATAAATATATCTATATATGTATATTTTTAGGGAATATTGACCCTTTATAAGGAATTATAATATAATAAAATCAATAAAAAACAAAGGGAGGAAAATAGAATGGGATTAATAGCAATATTATTTTATATACTTACAGTTGCTGCACAATGGGTAGTTTTCCAAAAAGCAGGGATAGCTGGATGGAAAAGTATTATACCAATATATAATTCTTATTGCCTTTTCAAAATTGCCTGGGGGAATGGATGGGTATTTTTAGCTACGATTATTCCGTTAGTAGGCGTAATAGTTGATTTTATGTGTATGTATAAATTAGCAAAATCATTTGATAAAGGTTTAGGATTTTGTTTAGGATTATTCTTCCTAAGACCAGTATTCTACATAATATTAGCTTTTAGCGATGATGAGTATATAGGACCAAATGGAAATAGAGTATACGTTGCGTAAAGTGATAGTAAAAGGTATAGATTCTTGATGAATCTATACCTTTTTTTATATATACAAAATTTCATTTCTTTTAAAATTATGAATGAGAATATTTAATTACGTCTTGGAATATAAATGTATTAATATGATAGCAAAATGGATATTTTTATTACTAGAGAGAAATCATAGTATTTATTTTTGAGGGGGAAAGAAAATGGCTTTTTGTAAAAATTGTGGGAAAGAAATAGATGACAAGGCAGTTATATGTCCATCTTGTGGTGTACAACAGCAAGAAATAGCACCAACAACACCAGAAGTTGTTGATAATGGTGGATTTTTATGGGGACTTTTAGGTTGTTGTGTTCCTATCGTTGGACTTGTTTTGTTCTTAGTTTGGAAAGATACTAAACCTAAAACAGCTAAAGCAGCAGGGATAGGTGCTTTAGTAGCAGTGGGAATAGCAGCGGTGTACTATCTTATAGTACTTATATTAGGTGCTTCCCTTTTTTATTAGGAGTGTAAGACGTGGACTTACTTCTTTCTAATTCAAAAAAATGGATTTATAAGTGGTTTCCAATTATTTTTGGATGCCATTGCAGAGATGATAGATCATTTTATTATAAAGGGCAAAAATTTCCGATATGTGCAAGATGTACAGGCGAATTTGTAGGTATATGTTTTGCCTTGATTTGTTGTTTCTTTTTTAGATTAACTGCTAAAGCATCATTTATTATTATGATTCCATTAATCATAGATGGATTTACACAAGCATTAACTTCTTATGAAAGTAATAATATAAAAAGATTTATTACAGGAGTTTTATTTGGGTATGGTATCTTTATGCTTTTTGTTATATCGACTATAATTGTATTCAATTTTGGAGTAAATATAGGAACAAAATATAACATAGGGCTTAGAAGATAAATAATTAAAGTGATGTGAATTATTAAGTGAGTTTACCTTTTTAATTATATTGTATGTGTTAATTTACTTTGATAAAATAAAAATGTAGTATAAATTATTGCAAAAAGGGGAGCAAATAATGAAAGATACAGATTGGGAGATATTATATAGATTGTACGAAACACCAAATATGACAAAAGTAGCAGATATGTTGTATATAAGTCAGCCATCTCTTACAAAAAGGGTTAAAAGTATGGAAAAAGATTTTGGAGTTAAAATAATAAATCGTACTTCGAAAGGGGTGAAATTTACTCCAGAGGGAGAATATCTAGCGAAGCGAGCTAAGGAGTACATGGAATTTATAAAAGACGTAAAACATGGACTATATACTTATAAAACTGAATTAGAAGGAACAATTAAAATAGGTTCACCTTACACATATAGCAAATTTGAATTAACAGATGTGTTATATAGATATTCACAAGAACATAAAAATATAAAGTTTGAAATTATAAATGACCAGAGCAATAATTTATTTAGGATGATATTAGAAAACCACATAGAGTTGGGATTTGTATGTGGTGACTTTGAAGGTGATGTAGATAAGATTTTGGTTAAACAAAATAAAGCTTACATAGTATCAAAAGATCCAATTGATTTAATGAAGTTGCCACAAATGCAGCGCATTGATTATAAAACTAATGATAAGAGTAAAGAAATTTTGGATGAATGGTGGAAAAATACATATGGGAATAATCCGCCAGTAGGAATGTTTGCTGGATATGTAGAATTTGCGTGGCAGTTAGTAGATAAGGGGCTTGGATATGCATGTTGTTTTCTGCCTGAAGGTTTTGAGAAAGTATATAACCTTTGTTTAACACCGATATTAGACGATGATGGTAATAGTATAATAAGAAACACCTGGCTAGTATATCCAAAGGGAAAACAGATGAGCAGTGTTGTAAATAATTTTATAAAATTTATTAAAGATAATATAGAAATAAGGGAGTAATCATATTGATATACTCCCTTATTTCATTTGTTCTATATTAGAAATTCACAATTTTACTGACCTATTTAAAAATATATTATATTAAAAGTGATATTTTAGTTTTAAATTTTTATTTTATAACAACTAGTTCATAGTCTCTAGAACCAAGTCCAATTTTTTCAGCATGACTTAAGCAAGTTTTCCATTCTGATTCTGGAGTAGAATTTGTGAAGTGATCATGATGGTCATGGAAATCTTTTTTTGCAAGATTGTCGCCTAGTTGACTATTTCTTATTGGTGTAGCATCCATACAGGCATCAACACATGCTTGATCTAAAGCTAATAAATCATAAGAGGCGAACATACCTATATTAGGTAAGATTGGCGCATCATTTTCAGCATGACAGTCGCAGTTTGGAGAAACATCTACAACAAGAGAAATGTGGAATGTTGGACGTCCATCTACTACAGCTTTAGTGTATTCAGCCATACGACAGTTTAGATTTTCAACTGCTGTGTAATTTTCAAATGCGATTGCATCAAAGTTACATGCACCGATACAACGACCACATCCTGCACAAGTATCTGGGTTTATGCTCATTTTTTTAGTTTCTTTATTGAAAACTAATCCATTATTAGCGCATTCTTTTTGACATTTCTTACATCCACGACATTTTGATTCTGATATAGTTGGCGTTCCATCATTGTGTTGTTCTTTTTTACCTGCACGAGAACCACATCCCATACCTATATTTTTTATAGCTCCACCAAAGCCAGTCGTTTCATGACCTTTGAAGTGAGTTAAACTTATAAATACATCGGCATCCATTATTGCACGACCGATTTTTGCCTTTTCTATGTATTCCCCACCAGCAACTGGAACTTCTACATCATCTGTTCCTTTTAATCCATCAGCTATTAAAATTGGACATCCTACAGTCAGTGGTGTAAATCCATTTTCCCATGCACATTCTAAATGTTCTAATGCATTTTTTCTTTTTCCAGGATATAGAGTATTACAGTCAGTTAAAAATGGATGGCCGCCGAGTTCTTTAACAACATCTGAAACGGCTCTTGCATAATTTGGACGTAAGAATCCTAAGTTACCAAGCTCCCCGAAATGCATTTTTATCGCTACAAATTTATTGTCCATATCTATATCAGCAATACCAGCATCTTTTATTAATCTTTTTAATTTTGTTGGAAGACCTTCGCCAAGTTTTGTACGAAAATCTGTAAAATATACTTTTGATTTACTCATTTTAATTCCCCCCATTTATAAAAAATTTCCTTTTTATATTATATTGCCTGGAGTTAACTCAAAGTCAAGAATAAATTACCATAAAATGTTATAATTTTTTGGAATAACACCTATAAAAAAACAATATTAGACTTTAAACGAATAACGGAGTATCTTTTATATAGAAGCTTAATTAAAATTACAAATAAAATAATTAATATAAAGTTGAAGGGAAGATTGAGAATGATTAAATTATATGATGAAGGTGTATACCTAGTAAATGGAGATGCAATAGTAAAAGAATCAGAAAGTGAAAAAGTTGAAAAATTAACTGGAAAGAAAGTAAATAAGGAAGAAGCTAAAAAAGGGACAATAGCATATTCAATATTAGAATCACACAATACTTCTTCTGATATGAATAAATTAAAAATAAAATTTGATGCAATGGCATCTCATGATATTACATATGTTGGTATAATCCAAACTGCAAAAGCATCAGGGATGAAAAAATTTCCGATTCCTTATGTTCTAACAAATTGCCATAACTCATTATGTGCAGTTGGTGGAACTATAAATGAAGATGACCACATGTTTGGTTTATCAGCAGCTAAGAAATACGGTGGAATTTATGTTCCAGCACATATTGCAGTTATTCATCAATACATGAGAGAAATGATGGCCGGATGTGGAAAAATGATATTAGGTTCAGACAGTCACACTAGATACGGAGCTCTTGGAACAATGGCAGTTGGTGAAGGCGGAGGAGAACTAGTAAAACAATTACTAGAAGACACTTATGACATAAATTATCCAGGTGTTGTTGCTATTTATTTAGAAGGTAAACCACATCCAGGTGTTGGACCACAAGATATAGCACTTGCTATAATCGGAAAAGTATTCAAAAATGGATACGTTAAAAATAAAGTTATGGAATTCGTAGGGCCAGGAGTTGCATCAATGGATACTGATTATAGAAATGGTGTTGATGTTATGACTACTGAAACTACATGTTTAACTTCAGTATGGAGAACTGATGAAAATACAAAGGCATTCTTAGAAGCTCACAACAGAGTAGAAGATTATAAGGAATTAAATCCAAAAGAAGTTGCTTATTATGATGGATTAGTTTATGTTGATTTAAGCGAAATAAAACCAATGATAGCTTTACCATTCCATCCAAGTAATGTATATGAAATAGATGAATTAAATGCAAATCTTGAAGAAATACTTACTAAAGTAGAAGAAGATGCTAAAAAATTAATAGATAATCCAGAAATAGAATTTAGTTTAACTGATAAAATAGTAGATGGAAAATTACAAGTTCAACAAGGAATAATCGCAGGATGTTCAGGTGGTACATACACAAGTGTAATGCAAGCTGCTGAAATATTAAAAGGTAAAAACTGTGGAAATGATGAATTCTCACTAGCAGTATATCCATCTTCTCAACCAGTATTTATGGATTTATTAGAAAAAGGTGCAATATCAACATTAATGGCTACTGGTGCAACAATTAAAACTGCATTCTGTGGACCATGTTTCGGTGCAGGAGATACTCCAGCAAATAACGGATTAAGTATAAGACATACAACTAGAAACTTCCCTAACAGAGAAGGTTCTAAACCAGGAAATGGTCAAATGTCATCTGTTGCATTAATGGATGCTAGAAGTATAGCAGCTACTGCAGCAAATGGAGGTATATTAACACCAGCAACTGATTTAGTAAATGAAGAAAATATTCCTGATTACAAATTCGATGATTCATCATATAGAAGTAGAGTATATCAAGGATTCCAAAAAGCTGACGATGAATTAGACTTAGTTTATGGACCAAATATAAAAGACTGGCCAGAAATGAGTCCTCTAGCAGAGAATATATTACTAAAAGTTTGTTCAAAAATATTAGACGAAGTAACAACTACAGATGAATTAATACCATCAGGAGAAACTTCAGCATTTAGATCTAATCCATTAAAATTAGCTGAATTCGCATTATCAAGAAGAGATCCTGAATATGTTGGAAAAACAAAAGCTGTTGATGCAATAGAAAAAGCCAGATTAAAAGGAGAAGATCCAACTACATTAGATAAAGAGCTTGCTAAAGTTTATGCTAAAATAAGTGAAAAATTTAAAATAGAAGATGTTAAAGATATAGAAATTGGAAGTATGATTTATGCTAAAAAACCAGGTGATGGTTCTGCTCGTGAACAAGCAGCAAGTTGCCAAAGAGTAATGGGAGGACTTGCAAATATCTGTAAAGAATACGCAACTAAACGTTATCGTTCAAACATTATGAACTGGGGTATGGTTCCGTTCCAAATGGAAGCAGATGCACAGTTTGAAGTTGGGGATTATATCTTCGTTCCAAGCATAAGAAAAGCATTAGATGGAGATATGAAGGATATAAAAGCTTATGTTATATCAGATAATATAAAAGAATTAGATTTATATATTGCTGATATGACACATGACGAAAAAGAAATAGTTAAAGCTGGTTGCTTAATTAACTACAATAGAAACAGAAAAGAAAATAAATAGATAAAAAGTTATTATATAATGGAGTATTGTGAATTTGGCAATACTCCATTTATTTTGTCTCAAAATATCAAATTAATTTATAATAGCTTAATTAATGATAATATTTTGTTATCATATGATGAAAAATAACGGTTTTTTTAATGAGATATTTATGATAATATATAAATACAATTGAGGATAATAACAATTATCAAACGATAATTAGGGAGAATGTATTAAGGATTTATATTTTATAATTTACTAAGAATAGTAAAACTTAAATTAAGAAAACATAAAGAATATATTATAGATTAGGATTGATATTAGGAGGAAATACATGAAAAATGAAACTTGGAGTTTTTTAGGTGAAAAAATTGAAGCGGGGCAAAAAGCTCAAGTTATGATTCGACCATATGGAGAGGATTATGAAATACCAACAACAATTATAAATGGAGAAAATACAGGAAAGACAATTGTTATAAATGGAGGATTACATAGTTGTGAGTTTCCTGGTGTAGTAGCTTGTATGACAACAGCGGGAGAAATAGACCCTAAGAAGGTAAGCGGCCGTATTATTATAATACATTGCTTAAACTCAAGCGGGTTTATAGAAAGAACTGATGCAATAGTGCCAGAAGATGGCATGAATCTAAATAGAGATTTCTATGGTGATAAAAATGGAACTATAAGTAGAAAGATAATGGCATTTTTAGAAGAAGAAATTATGCCAATAGCTGATTTTATAATGGACCTTCATAGTGGTTCATCTATGGAGCAAATGGCATCTTGTTTATTCTTCCCTGTTGGGGCTAGTGATGAGGTAGCAAAAATATCTATGGGGGCAGCATCAAATATTGCAATAGAACACTTGATTGCATCAAGATCAAGTGATGGTTTTTACAGTTATGCAGCATCAAAAGGAATACCAGGGATATTAGTTGAAAGAGGTTATAATAATACTTGTGAAAAAGAGGATTATGAAGGATTTATCCAAGATATATATTTATTACTAGATCATTTTAATGTATTAGAAATAACACATAGACCAGAAGAAGTAGAGAGAATTATATGGATGAAAACTGATTATATTGAAGCACAACAAACGGGAGTGTGGTTCCCTCGTATTGAACCAGGAATGTTTGTTAAAAAAGGCGGATTAATAGGAACTGTTAAAGACTTCTTTGGAAACGTAATAGGTGAATATAGAGCATCAGAAGATTGTCGTATAATGTATAATCATTATGGATTATCTATTAATAAAGGCGACAATGTTGCTGCTTGTGGGATAGTAAAACATTCTGTATTATTATAAATAAGTTAAAAATATAAAGATATTGCTATATATATAAATGGAGATAAATTATACATAAAGATATAATTTATCTCCATTTTAGTTTAAAGATTATTATATATTTTTAAAATAACTTTATCTTTATAATGAAATATCTCTTATAAAAATTTACATCTCTTCTTCATCAAATTCTTCCATATTGACACTAGGCATTCCAGGACCAGCATTTACAAAAGGATAATTTGGATACATCATATTAGGCATAATCTCAGGATACATATTAGGGAACATTCCGGCTGGGTACATTGGAGGCTTAGGCATCGGAATATATCCCCCCATCATATTAGGATATGGGTACATTGGCATACCATAAGGCATAGCACCTTGATTAACCATATTCGGATTTTGATAATTCATATCCTGCATATTCATATTTGGCTGATTTTGATTACCTATACCTTGACCTTGGTTTCCCATATTTGGTGGCAAAGATTGATATTGTGGATTAGGCAATATCATATTAGGAATATTTTGCTGAGGATTAGCTATATTAGGTTGTTGGAAATATGGAACAGAAGGTATATTAAAATCTTCTGCAGGAATATTAGTATATTCTCCACCACTATCATAAGTATTATTATTTATATAATTTTGGTCAGGATAAGTATTTGCTGGATTATCATTAAATTGAGAATAATCGACATATCCATTATTGGGATTAGTATATTCAACATATCCTTGACTATTATTTTGGTATCCTGTAGCATTTGAATAGTAAGGGTTTAAGTAAACCATAGGGTCTATATAAGGCTGAGGATATATATAATTAGAGTTAGACTTAGAATTGTCATTTCTTTTATTGTTACTCATACAGATTCTCCTTTCTTTTTATATGAAATGATTAACAATTTTTCTAATAATATATATATTAAATTAATAAAAAATATATGTTTAAACTTAGAATTTACGATGTTACAATTTTAGTTTAAATATATGTTCCAAAGTAAAAATTAAATATAATGAAATGGAATATAAAAAAATAAAAAATTTGAAAAAATATCTTGATAATTAGATATAAAAATATTATTATTAATATATGAACAGTTATTCATATATTAATATGATTTGGAGGTAATATATGAAAGATAATAACTTAAATATTGACATCAATAATGGAGAAAATATAGCTGAGTGTGAATTTAAACACATACATCAAGACATCATAGAGACAGTAAGAGAAAATATGCCAGAAGAGGATATACTTGTGGATTTAGCTGAATTATTTAAAGTTTTGGGAGACCAAACAAGAATAAAGATAATATTTATATTATTTAAAGAAGAGATGTGTGTATGTGATATAGCTGAGTTAGTAGGAATGACACAATCGGCAATATCACATCAATTAAGAGTTTTAAAACAAGCAAGACTTGTTAAATTCAGAAAAGAAGGAAAGACAGTATTTTATTCATTAGATGACGACCATATAACAAAAATATTTGACTATGGTTTACATCATATTGAAGAAATGTATAAACGCTAAAAAAGAAAAGGAGAAAGAAGGGGAATTATATGAGTACAGCAACTTTAACAAAAAAAGAATTGTTTGTTCAAGGATCATTAACTACAGATGTAGCAGAAATGATAGAAATGTTAGCAGTAAATGTTCCAGGTGTAAAATCTTGCAATGTAAATGCTGTAAACAAATCATTAGTTTTATCTATTGATACAACAAAAGATGAAGGTGCAGTTATAAATGAATTATCTTCATTAATAAAAACAATGGATTCTTCATTAAAACTTACTACTTCTAGACAAGAAAATAAAAACAATAGTAAAGCACAAAGAAAATCTGCAGAAGGGGATAAAAATGTAAGCATTATATTAGGTGGATTAAATTGTGCACACTGTGCAGAAGTAATAGGCCAAAAAGTATCTGACTTAGATGAAGTACAAACTGCAAACTTAAATTTTGTAAATAAAAAATTAAACTTTGAATTAAAAAATGCTTCTGATAGAGAAGTTATAATAGAAAGAGTAATAAACATAATAGATACGACAGAACCAGGACTTGATATTCAAGTAATGGAAAGTAAAAAAGAAAAAAAAGCTCAAGACAACAAAGTTGAAATGATTCTAGGTGGACTAAACTGTGCACACTGTGCAGAAGTTATAGGTCAAAAAGTAGAAGCATTAGACGAAGTAGAAATGGCAAACTTAAACTTTGTAAACAAAAAATTAAGTTTTGAATTAAAAAATGGGGTAAGCAGAAACTTAGTTATAGACAAAGTAATAAATATAATAGATACAACAGAACCAGGACTTGATATTCAAGTTATAGAAAAATCTTCAAGCAAAGGAAACAACAAAAAAGTTGATATGACTTTAGGAGGATTAAACTGTGCACACTGTGCAGAAGTAATAGGCCAAAAAGTAGAAGATTTAGACGAAGTAGAAATGGCACATTTAAACTTTGTAAATAAAAAATTAAGCTTTGAATTAAAAGACGGAGCAAGTAGAAAACTAACTATAGACAAAGTAATAAACATAATAGATACAACAGAACCAGGACTTAATATACAAGTACATGACAATAGAGGTACTAAAGAATTAAAATTAAAATTAGAAAATCTAACATGTAAACAATGTGCAGACCAAATAGAATTTGAAGCTAATAAAGCTAAAGGTGTAAAAAGTGCAACTTTAGATTTCGGAAACTGTATATTAGATGTAGAACTTGATGGAACAGTATCAAGAAGAGTAGTAACTGAAGGAATAGCAACAATAGCTAAAAATCTTCAACATTGTTTAAATATACAAGTAAAAGGAATTTCAAAATCACAAAATAAAGCATTAAATGAGAAAGTAACAAAGAAATTTGATAAAGATAAATTAGATAAAATAAGATTATTTGTAGGTGTAATAGCATATGCTATAACATTTATACAACAAGTTTGGGGTGGCAATCACGGTCATGCAAACCAAGATATGATAAGTACAGTAGCATTTATAGCAGTTTATCTAGTAGTAGGTGGAGATGTATTATTAAAAGCAGCTAAAAATATTAAAAATGGTAGAGTATTCGATGAAAACTTCCTAATAACTGTTGCAACACTTGGTGCAATTATAATTGGTGAAACATCAGAAGCAGTTGGTGTTATGGTATTCTATAAACTAGGTGTATTCTTACAAGGAATAGCAGTTGGTAAATCAAGAAAATCAATTTCATCATTAATGGAAATAAGACCTGATGTAGCAAACTTAAAAATTGGAAATGATATAGAAGTAGTAGATCCAGAAGAAGTAGAAATAGGTGACATAATCGTAGTTAAACCAGGGGAAAGAGTTCCTCTTGATGGTATAGTAATCGAAGGTTCTTCAATGGTTGACACATCAGCACTTACTGGTGAATCAGTGCTTAGAAGTGTAAATGTAGAAGATGAAGTACTTTCTGGTTTCATAAATAAAAATGCATTATTAACAATAGAAGTAACAAAAGACTTTGGTGAATCAGCAGTTTCAAAAGTATTAGATTTAGTTGAAAATGCAAGTAGTAAAAAAGCAAAAACAGAAAACTTTATAAGTGTATTCTCTAAATACTACACTCCAGTAGTTGTTGGATTAGCAGCTATAATAGCTATAATACCACCGGTATTAATCGATCCTTCAAGTAAAGTAGAATGGTATAGATGGGTATTAAGAGGTTTAACATTCTTAGTTGTTTCTTGTCCTTGTGCATTAGTTTTATCAATACCACTTACATTCTTCAGTGGAATTGGTTTCGCATCTAAAAATGGTGTACTAATCAAAGGAAGTAACTATTTAGAAGCATTAAGATATGTAGATACAGTAGTATTTGATAAAACTGGTACACTTACAAAAGGTGTATTCAACGTAACAAAAGTAAATGCAGTAAATGTTTCAGAAGATGAACTTATGGAATATGCAGCATATGCAGAAGCTAACTCAAATCACCCAATAGCTAAATCAATAGTTAAAGCCTACAATAAAAACTTAGATTTAGGAAAAATAGGTGAATACGAAGAAATAGCAGCACATGGTATAAAAGTAAATTATAATGGAAAAACTGTTTTAGCTGGTAATGAAAAATTAATGAAAGCTAATAATGTAAAATACACTCCAGTTAGTGAAACAGGAACAGTTGTATATATAGCAGTTGACGGAAAATATGCAGGGGATTTAGTAATCTCTGATGAAATAAAAGCAGATAGTAAAGAAGCAATAGCTAAATTAAAACAAATAGGAATAAAACAAACAGTAATGCTTACTGGTGACAATAAAAAAGTTGCAGATGCAGTGGCAGCAGAATTAAAATTAGATAAAGTTTATTCTAACTTACTACCAGATGAAAAAGTAGAAAAAATAGAAGAAATTTATCAAGGTAGAGGCGAAAAAGAAAAAGTTGTATTCGTTGGTGATGGTATAAATGATGCTCCAGTTTTAGCAAGAGCTGATGTTGGTATAGCAATGGGTGGTCTTGGATCAGATGCAGCGATAGAAGCAGCAGACGTTGTTATAATGAACGATGAACCTAGCCAAATAGCAAAAGCTATAGCAATATCTAAGAAAACTAGTAGAATAGTATGGCAAAATATAATATTTGCATTAGGTGTAAAAGTTATAGTTTTAGTAGCTACAGCATTTGGTGCATCTAATATGTGGGAAGCAGTATTCGCAGATGTTGGTGTTGCTTTAATAGCAGTACTTAATGCAATGAGAGCTATGAGAATGAAAGAAGAAAATTAATAAGTCATATAAATTATATGATAATAAAATTTCATAACAAATTATGTAAAAAGATTTGATTTTTATCAAATCTTTTTATATTATAAAAGAAAATATATTAAGTGGATTCAATCATAATAAATTCCATATAAGCAGGTATCCTATAAAATTTAAGAACTTTTATTAACTACAAATAATTTTAAAAGAAATTGTTTATATAGGGGTGTAAATTATGAATAAAAAAATACTTAAAGTAGGAAATTTAATTGCAAATCCGGGAGAAAAAATACAAGGAAATATAACTCTAAAAGTGAGCGATGATAATATTATTGATATACCAGTGACTTTGATTAATGGAATTAAAGAAGGAAAAACTGTGGCTATAACAGCAGCTGTTCATGGTGGAGAATATACAGGTGTATTTGGTCTAATCAAGCTATCTAGGGAAATAAGTCCTCAAGATTTAAGTGGCCAATTAATATTAGTACATATAACTAATGTATCTGCATTTGAAGCAAAAATGCAATATGTTGGACCTATCGATGGAAAAAACCTTAATAGATGTTTTCCAGGAGATAAGAATGGAACTCACACAGAACAATTGGCGTATTTCATTTCAGAAGAAGTATATGGTCAAAGTGATTTCTTTTTAGACCTACATAGTGGAGATATACATGAGGATTTGATGCCTTTCACTTTATACCATCGAGATGCAAGCGAAGAGGTTAGAATGGAATCTAGAAAAATCGGTGAACTTATGAATCTAGGACCAGTAATAGGCTCAGGTTCTGATTGTGGCAGTATAAATGGAATGGCTATGAAATACAACATTCCAGGTGTTTTAGCTGAGCTAGGATGTAGGGGTGAATGTAATGTGGATCAGGCTATTTTATATAAAGACAGAATATTAAATGTATTGTACTATTATGGTTTACTAGATGGTGAAGCTGAAGTACTTAACCCAGAAGAAGTAGACTATGTGCATTGTATGTATTGTTTAGATGCTGATATAGATGGATTATGGTATCCTTCTTATGGCGCAGGCGATGAAGTTAGCGAAGGCGAACTTGTAGGATATATTACAGATTATTTTGGTAATATATTAAGAGAATATCATTCACCTGTAAATGGTAGAATTTTATATAATACAACATCTTTAGCTATAAGAAATGGAGATCCATTAATTTCATTTATAAGTAATATAAATACATGTACATGCTGTTCTAATCATGGTTTACTAGAATGGCATAATAGAGATAATATTTAAAATTTTGATATCTTAAAGAGAAAAGTGATAAACAATAGATTTACTATTCTATTGCTTGTCACTTTTTTTATAGCACATATGAAATTATATTCACTTGAAAATTTCCTTACAAAACAACAAAATTCTATTTATATAAATGAAATATAAAATAATGCAATTAATTTAATTATAAAAAATATAATAAAAATACAAAACAAAATGATTTATTTTGTATTTTTATTATATTTTAAGAATATATATTACAATTTAGAATGATAAAAATAATAAGTAAAAATTTAATTAATAAAGAAAAAATATAATTTAATTAATAAAATAATAAAAATATAATAAAATTTTTATTTATAGAGGTATTTAATATATAAACTATAGGGGGGTGGGTATTGTAAAAAAATGTATAAAATGGTAGATTTGATAATAGAATGGAATTACAAAATATGAAAAAAATGTCACTTTTAAAGAATTTTTGTGTTATAGTAAAAAAGGAAAAAATAAGTAGTTATAAAAGTTCTATTTAATAGACTAACAGGGAAATTGGTGCAAATCCAATGCGATCCCGTCACTGTGATAAAGGGTTAATTTTAAAACCACTGGATATATATCTGGGAAGGTAAGATTAACAATGCTTTTCAGCCAGGATACCTGCTTTTATAAAAAATAGAGAACTATTCTACGGTGTATAGGTGTGTTCTGAAAAGATATTTTTAGGGTCTTTATTTATGCACACTCAAAGTGTGTTTTTTAATTTTAGGGATATTAAAAAATAAATTAGTAGATAGTAAATAAAATGATAATGGGGTTAATTATATGGATGTAAAGCAATTGCAGTATTTTGTAGTAAGTGTTGATATGGGGAGTTTCCATTCAGCAGCAGAGGCGTTAATCACTACTCAACCAAACGTAAGTAAAATAGTCAAATCATTAGAAGATGAATTAAACATGACTTTATTAAATCGTACTAGAAGTGGAGTAATTATTACACCACAGGGAGAACGTATTTATGCATACGCTATTGAAGTGTTAAAAAATATAAATATGATAAATGAATTTAAGAAAGGTCAAGAAATAGAAACCTTATCTATATCTAGTGTTCCTAGTAACACATTGTCTTTTTATTTATCTCAATTTTACAATGCTAATAAACAAGAGAAAGACATACAGCTAGATTTCTTTGAAACAAATGTACAAAATGTAATTAGAAGAGTGCATGCTAGAAAATCAGAACTTGGTTTTGTTTATATTTCAAAGAGAAGTATGTCAGCATTTAGACAACAGATTAAATCAAAAGGATTAGAATATCATGAGCTAACAAAAGCGCCGTTATATTTATTTGTGGGAAAAAATAGTCCGTTATATAGAAAAAAATCAGTAAACGAAACTGCATTAAAGGATATAAAGTTAATTCAATATCATGAAAAACAATTCTCACTATATAATCATTTGGGACATATAAAAGAAGATGTTATATATAACGGAGAAAATATGTCTATATCATATACAAATAGTGATAGTTTTTTAACTCAGTTAATAAAAAATACTGAATATGGATGTATTGGAAGTAGCTTTGTTAAAAATCAATACCATGAATTGGGAATAAAAGCTATACCGATAACATCTTGTGAAAAAAGCATTTCGTTTGGATATATTAGAAGAAAAAAAGATGAGATATCAGATTTAGCAAAATCGCTTATTTTATATTTTGATGATATAAAAAGATTTTAATATAAAATAACTAAATAATAATACATATATATTATTGTTTTAAGGAGGAGGTATTTTGAATAGTAAGCAAATAGCAAGAAGATTAATTCAAATGGTGATTGTATTAATAGGTATAAGTTTTATAACTTTTGCATTAATATATATGGCACCTGGGGACCCCGTTAGAGCAATGTACTCTTCAAGTGGTGTAATACCAAGTGAAGAAGTGATGAATCAAACTAGAGAAGCGATGGGTCTAAATAAACCATTCATAGTACAATATTTTGACTGGTTAACTTCATGTCTTCACGGAGATTTCGGAACATCATACTCATCAGGGAAACCTGTTATAGGAATTTTGATGGATAGATTGATTCCAACTTTAAAACTTGCGTTTTTATCTTTAATAATAATGTTAATAGTTGCAGTTCCAAGTGGTATATTAGCGGCAGTTAAACAAAATAAATTTGCAGATTATTTAGTAAGGGGAATAACTTTCTTGGGAGTTTCTATACCAAACTTTTGGGTTGGGTTAATGCTTTTATATTTTGTTGCATTAAAGCTAAGTCTTTTACCTGTAGTTTCGATAGGTGGGGGAATAAAAAGTATGATTTTACCCGCAATAACTTTAGCGTTTGCAATGGCAGCTAAATATACAAGACAAGTTCGTACAGCAGTATTAGAAGAATTAAATAAAGATTATGTTATAGGTGCAAAAGCTAGAGGTTTAAGTTATGGAAAAATACTTTTAAGACATGTATTTCCAAACTCTTTATTACCATTAATAACATTACTAGGTTTATCTTTGGGTTCATTATTAGGTGGTACAGCGGTTGTAGAAGTTATATTCTCTTATCCAGGGCTTGGAAATTTAGCAGTTACATCAATTACTGCTTATGATTATCCAGTAATTCAAGCTTATGTACTTTGGATAGCACTTATTTATATGATTATAAATCTAATAGTGGATCTTTCGTATACTTTAGTAGATCCAAAAGTAAGAGAGAGAGGTTAGTGATGAAAAATATTAAAACATTTATAAAGAAGAATAAATTATTTTCAGCACTTATCGTAATGGCAATAATTATAGCACTTGTAGCAATATTTGCTCCAGCTTTAGCACCATATAGTCCTTATGATGCGGAATTAAGTAATGCTTTCCAAGCTCCAAGTTCAGAACATTTATTTGGAACAGATAAATTAGGAAGAGATGTTTTATCTCGTGTAATTTATGGGACAAGAATATCTTTAAGTGCATCTTTAATATTAGTAGTACTTATATTTTTAATTGGGACT
Source organism: Intestinibacter bartlettii (assembly GCA_025148965.1). Classification (GTDB taxonomy): domain Bacteria; phylum Bacillota; class Clostridia; order Peptostreptococcales; family Peptostreptococcaceae; genus Intestinibacter; species Intestinibacter bartlettii. The sequence goes on from CP102273.1 coordinate 558,767, forward strand.
ATTGCAGGTATTTTGGCAGGCTATTTCGGTGGAATTGTAAATGCTGTAATAATGAGAATTTCAGATATGATGATTTCATTCCCAGGTATGGTATTAGCTATTGCAATGGCTGGTATTATGGGGGCAAGTGTAAAAAATGCAGTAATAGCAATTATGCTTGTAAGTTGGACAAAGTATGCTAGATTAGCAAGAAGTTTAGTTTTAAAAATATGTGAAGAAGATTATATCCATGCAGCAAGAGTTACAGGATGTAAAACAATAACTATTATAACTAAATATCTTTTACCAAATATATTACCTACATTAGTGATAACAGCAACAACTGATATAGGAACAATGATATTAGAACTTGCAGGGCTTTCATTCTTAGGATTTGGGGCACAATCACCTGCAGCAGAATGGGGACTTATGTTAAATGAAGGACGTGCTTATTTATTAAACTGTCCATGGTTAATGGTATTCCCAGGGCTGGCAATATGTATAGTAGTAATTGTATTTAATCTTATAGGGGACAATTTAAGAGATATATTAGACGTTAGACAAGAAACTAGCGAAACTAAAGTTAGTTAATAATTTAAACTTAATCAAAGATAAAAAGAAAAATATTAGGGAGGTATTTTGATGAAAGTTTTCAAAAGAATAAAAAAAGTAATGGTTGCAACATTAATTGCAGCAATGACATTAGGAGCGGTTACAGGATGTAGTTCGTCATCAAATGGATCATCAAATGGTGGTGGAGATAGTAAAACATTAAACTTTGGATGTACAAACTTTTCAGACTCGCTAGACCCATCATCAATAGTTAATGCAGCTTGGTGTGTAAGTAGATATGGTATAGGTGAATGCTTATATAGATTCGACCAACAAATGCAACCACAACCTTATCTAGCAGATTCAGTTAAATCAAATGACGATAATACTGAATGGACATTCCATATAAGAGATGGAGTAAAATTCTCAAATGGTAAAGAATTAACACCATCAGCAGTTAAAAAATCTATAGAATATACTTTTAAACAAGAAGAAGACGGAAAAGGAACTGCACATCCATCTCAATTCTTAAAATATGACTCAATAGAAGCTGACGATGAAAGTGGTAATTTAACAATAAAAACAAGCCAAGCATATGCAGATTTAAGTGCTGTTTTAGCAAATCCATTATTCGTAATAGTAGATGTTGATGCAGATACTGATATGGCAGACCAACCAATAGGTACTGGACCATATGCTGTTGTTAAGAAAAATGAAGGTACTTCTATAGAAATGGAAGCTAATGAACATTACTGGAATGGTGACGTACCATACGAAAAATTAAATGTTATATTTATAAAAGATGCTACTTCTAAATACATGGCTCTTGAAAATGGTGATGTTGATGTTATAGAAAACGTATCAAATATAAGTGACTTAGAAAATGTAAAAAAATCTGACAAATACAATGTATCAGAAGTTGTTGGTGGTAGAACAGGTTTCGCATACATAAATCAAGACAAAGACAGAGCTCTTGCTAATGATGATTTAAGAAAAGCAGTTCTTATGTCTGTAGATGATGAAACATTATGTAATACTACAGTTGGTGGAATGTATGAAGCAGGTATATCTGTATTACCATCAAGTTTAGATTATGGATATGATAAATTAAAAGATGCTACTCCATATGATGTAGAAAAAGCTAAAAAAATATTAGATGATGCTGGTATAGTTGACTCTGATGGAGACGGATATAGAGAATTTGATGGAGACGGAAAAAATATAGAATTATCATTCTTAACTTATGATAGTAGATGCTTAAAAGAATTCTCTGAAGGTACTGCTGCTAATATAGAAAAAATCGGAATAAAAGTTAACGTACAAGAAACTGATGCAGATACTGAATGGAACAAACTTACTGCAGGTGAATATGATTTATTATCAACTAACTGGTTAACAGTTCAAGTTGGGGATCCAATTGGATACATGGAAAACTGGTATAGTAAATCAAAAGCTAACTACTGTTCATATAAAAATGAAAAATACGATAAATTATATGAAGAATTATTAGTTGAAACTGATCAAGATAAAATAAAAGAATTAGTACAAGAAATGCAACAAATATTAGTTGATGATGGTGCTGCTTTAATACATGGTTACTATAAAGGAAACATCTGCAGTACAAAAGCAGTTGAAGGAGCTAACGTTTATACAGCTGACTATTATTGGATAAGTACAGCTATAAAACCAGCTGAATAATTTAAAATCTGGAGGAGATGATGGTCTTATGTTAAAAATAGATAATATAACAGTTCAATATGGAAACAATAAACCCACAATTGAAGATTTTAATTTAGAGATTAGTTCTGGTGAAATAGTGGCTATAGTTGGAGAAAGTGGGAGTGGAAAAACAACAGTCATAAGATCAGTATTAGGTCTACTTCCAGGTCAAGGTAAGGTTACAAAAGGGGATATCGTCTTTGAAGGCGATTCCCTTCTAAAATACACAGACAAACAATGGAATCAATGCAGAGGAACTAAGATGTCTATGATTTTCCAAGATTGTGGTTCAATGATTAATCCTAATAGAAGAATAGGAAGTCAATTTGTAGAGTATATTAGAGTTCATGAAAATATGCCTAAAGATAAGGCAAAAGAAAAAGCTATTGAAATGCTTGATAGAATGAGATTACCGCAAGCAAAAGATATAATGAGAAAATATCCGTTCCAATTAAGTGGTGGCCAACGCCAAAGGGTAGGAATTGCTATGGCGATGACATTTCAACCAAAACTTTTAATAGCGGATGAACCTACAAGTGCACTTGATGTAACAACTCAATCACAAATTATAAAAGAGATGATGGAACTTAGAGATAAATACAACACATCTATTATGATAGTTACACATAATTTAGCAGTCGCATTATATATGGCTGATAAAATAATTGTAATGAAAGATGGAGAAGTTGTAGATAGAGGAAATAGAGACGAAATCTTAAATAATCCGAAAAGTGATTATACAAAACGATTATTAGCATCTGTTCCAACATGGAGGGAGGAACGTCATGCTTAAAACTAAAGATACTGTATTAGAAATTGATAATATTGTAAAAGAATTTCCAGTTGGAAAGAATGGCAAAATGACAGCATGTAATAAAGTATCACTTTGCTTTGAAAAAGGAAAAACATTAGGTATTATAGGTGAAAGTGGATGCGGAAAAAGTACACTAATGAAAATTGTAATGCAATTAGAAAAGCCTACATCAGGCCAAATACTTTACCACGGAGAAGATATTACAAAATTAAAAGGTGAAAAACTGCGCCAACATAGACGTAATATACAAATGGTTTTCCAAGATCCAACAACAGCATTTAATCCTAAGATGAAAGTGAAAGATATTATATGTGAGCCACTTTTAAATTTTGGATTAATCAAAAAAGGCGAAAAAGAAGAAGTAGCTAAAAAATATTTAGAGATGGTTGAATTACCTGCAGAATTTATGGATAGATATCCTCATAACATGAGTGGTGGTCAACGTCAACGTATAGGAATAGCCAGAGCTTTAGTTTTAGATCCAGAAGTATTAATACTTGATGAATCTACTTCAGCACTAGATGTTTCTATACAAAAGAATATAATTGATTTAATTAATAAAATTCAAAAAGAAAGAAATCTAACTATAGGATTTGTATGCCATGATATAGCATTGGTTACAGAAACTAGTCACACTGTAGCAGTTATGTATTTAGGAAATATAGTTGAAATATTACCTGGACACAAACTAAGCAAATTAGCTATGCATCCATACACAAAAGCATTGATGAGTGCAGTATTTGATTTAAATATGGACTTTTCTCAACCAATAGAAGAAATAAATAACGATATATCTAATAAGATAGATAATATAAATGCATGTCCATTTAGAGATAGATGTGATTGTGCAATAGAACTTTGTAGCAGAAGAATGCCAGGATTAAAGAAAGTATCAGAAGGGCATTATGTAGCTTGTCACTTAGATTTTACTGTTTAATATATAAAAAGGAGTCCGTTTCAAAGGACTCCTTTTTATATATTTTATATATTAAAAAAATTTATATCTTTAAATAATATTTAGGAATGAACTTTTTAATATAAGAAATTATAAATTTTTAAATTACATATAAAAGAACACATAAATATTGGCATAAACTACCTAACAATATAAATATGTGGAATATTTCATGGAATTCTAATTTTTTTAGTTTTAAAAATTTAGGTTTAGTTCCATAAATAATAGCACCAATAGTATAAAAAACACCACCGCCAACTAATAACATAAGCCCAACAGTAGAAAGAGATTTATATAGTGGTACAATTAAAAATATAGCACCCCATCCCATAACTACATATATAAGGGTAGAAACCCAACGAGGACAGTTAAACCAAATTAATTTAAAAGATACTCCTAATACAGCAATTAATATTTCTACTCCGAATAAAATCCATCCTTTAAAACCATTTAAAGATATTAAGCAGAAAGGGGCATAAGATCCAGCTATTAAGATAAAAATCATTGAATGGTCTAACTTTCTTAAAAACTTAATTGTATTTTCTTTAGCTATTACTAGATGATATGTAGCTGATGCTGAATACAGCAAAATTAAAGATATACCAAAGATGATTACAGCTGTTAACGCTACAGGTGAAGGATTTTCTAATGTCGTTTTTATTACCAATATTAATAAACCAGCAAATGATAAAATAGCCCCAAATAAATGTGTAAAACCGTTAATCGGTTCTCGAGTATATTTAGCCATTATGTACATACCTCCTATTTTTTATTGAATACTACCTATAATTTATAAGTAAAATAGAGTAAATATAAAAAGTATTTCTTAATATAATTATATCTATATTATTAACTAATGTATGTATTAAACGTTAAAAAATAGCTATAATTAATAAGATTGACAAAAATATAAATTTATATTTAATAAAAAATAAAAAAAAATTAAAAAAAGTATTGACGGATATTTTTTTAGGTGATATAGTATTACTTGTCCTTGAGAGAGGGGCAAGAACTTAAAGAGTGAATAAATCGAAACTGATGAAAACTCAAAAAAGTTTTTGAAAAAAAGTGTTGACAAACAAAATTAAGTTTGTTAAACTAAAGAAGCTGAAGCAAGCGAAACAACTTAAAAAAGTTAAGCGAGTTAAGCAAATGAACTTTGAAAATTAAACAGTAGGTTAATTATAAAACTTTAATTCACACGAATTAAAACCAACAACAAACCAAGCCAGATATTCAGATAATGATTAGTCTGAGCGGGAAACTTCATTAAGAAGTAAACTTTTATTTGAGAGTTTGATCCTGGCTCAGGATGAACGCTGGCGGCGTGCCTAACACATGCAAGTCGAGCGATTCTCTTCGGAGAAGAGCGGCGGACGGGTGAGTAACGCGTGGGTAACCTGCCCTGTACACACGGATAACATACCGAAAGGTATGCTAATACGGGATAACATAAGAAATTCGCATGTTTTTCTTATCAAAGCTCCGGCGGTACAGGATGGACCCGCGTCTGATTAGCTAGTTGGTGAGGTAACGGCTCACCAAGGCGACGATCAGTAGCCGACCTGAGAGGGTGATCGGCCACATTGGAACTGAGACACGGTCCAAACTCCTACGGGAGGCAGCAGTGGGGAATATTGCACAATGGGCGAAAGCCTGATGCAGCAACGCCGCGTGAGCGATGAAGGCCTTCGGGTCGTAAAGCTCTGTCCTCAAGGAAGATAATGACGGTACTTGAGGAGGAAGCCCCGGCTAACTACGTGCCAGCAGCCGCGGTAATACGTAGGGGGCTAGCGTTATCCGGATTTACTGGGCGTAAAGGGTGCGTAGGCGGTCTTTTAAGTCAGGAGTGAAAGGCTACGGCTCAACCGTAGTAAGCTCTTGAAACTGGAGGACTTGAGTGCAGGAGAGGAGAGTGGAATTCCTAGTGTAGCGGTGAAATGCGTAGATATTAGGAGGAACACCAGTAGCGAAGGCGGCTCTCTGGACTGTAACTGACGCTGAGGCACGAAAGCGTGGGGAGCAAACAGGATTAGATACCCTGGTAGTCCACGCCGTAAACGATGAGTACTAGCTGTCGGAGGTTACCCCCTTCGGTGGCGCAGCTAACGCATTAAGTACTCCGCCTGGGGAGTACGCTCGCAAGAGTGAAACTCAAAGGAATTGACGGGGACCCGCACAAGTAGCGGAGCATGTGGTTTAATTCGAAGCAACGCGAAGAACCTTACCTAAGCTTGACATCCTTTTGACCGATGCCTAATCGCATCTTTCCCTTCGGGGACAGAAGTGACAGGTGGTGCATGGTTGTCGTCAGCTCGTGTCGTGAGATGTTGGGTTAAGTCCCGCAACGAGCGCAACCCTTGCCTTTAGTTGCCATCATTAAGTTGGGCACTCTAGAGGGACTGCCAGGGATAACCTGGAGGAAGGTGGGGATGACGTCAAATCATCATGCCCCTTATGCTTAGGGCTACACACGTGCTACAATGGGTGGTACAGAGGGCAGCGAAGTCGTGAGGCCAAGCTAATCCCTTAAAGCCATTCTCAGTTCGGATTGTAGGCTGAAACTCGCCTACATGAAGCTGGAGTTACTAGTAATCGCAGATCAGAATGCTGCGGTGAATGCGTTCCCGGGTCTTGTACACACCGCCCGTCACACCATGGGAGTTGGGGGCGCCCGAAGCCGGCTAGCTAACCTTTTGGAAGCGGTCGTCGAAGGTGAAACCAATAACTGGGGTGAAGTCGTAACAAGGTAGCCGTATCGGAAGGTGCGGCTGGATCACCTCCTTTCTAAGGAGAATTACCTACTGTTTAATTTTGAGGGTTCATTAATAAATGAATCTAAAAAGGGCGAAGCCCTAAACTATCAAATTTAAGCATCGGAGCACGAACGAATGTGAGTGGACGCATGCGACATGCGATAGTATTTTAGTACTTTGAAAATTGCATAACATTTAGTGATATGACATTATATATGAACAGAAAAGTTTCAAAAATCATGACAGATAAGTCGTAAAAATCAAAATGGTATTTATCTCAATACCGAACTCTAATAACTGGTCAAGTTATTAAGGGTGCAGGGCGAATGCCTTGGCACTAGGAGCCGATGAAGGACGTGATAAGCTGCGATAAGCTTCGGGGAGTTGCACGTAAACTTTGATCCGAAGATTTCCGAATGAGGAAACTCACTTAGAGTAATGTCTAAGTATCGTATGATGAATACATAGTCATGCGAGGGGAACCCGGAGAACTGAAACATCTAAGTACCCGGAGGAAGAGAAAGAAATTCGATTCCGTAAGTAGCGGCGAGCGAACGCGGAACAGGCCAAACCAGTGAAGTTTTCTTCGCTGGGGTTGCGGACATATCATAACGAAGAGGTATCGTAGAAGAAGAGAGTTGGAAAGCTCCGCCACAGATGGTAACAGCCCAGTATTTTAAACGAGAAGACTTTAGATATGATCCAGAGTACCACGGGACACGTGAAACCCTGTGGGAAGCAGGAGGGACCATCCTCCAAGCCTAAATACTACCTAGTGACCGATAGCGTATAGTACCGTGAGGGAAAGGTGAAAAGAACCCCGGGAGGGGAGTGAAAGAGAACCTGAAACCCTGCACTTACAAGCTGTAGGAGCACATTATTTGTGTGACTGCGTACTTTTTGTAGAACGGGCCAACGAGTTACGTTGTGTAGCAAGGTTAAGCACTTAAGGTGTGGAGCCGTAGCGAAAGCGAGTCTTAAATGGGCGTCCAGTTACCCGACGTAGACCCGAAACCAGGCGACCTATCCATGAGCAGGTTGAAGCGAAAGTAAAATTTCGTGGAGGACCGAACCCACGTACGTTGAAAAGTGCGGGGATGACTTGTGGATAGCGGTGAAATTCCAATCGAGCCTGGAGATAGCTGGTTCTCCCCGAAATAGCTTTAGGGCTAGCCTCAAGCTTAGAGAAACGGAGGTAGAGCACTGAATGTCCTAGGGGGTATTGCACTTACCGAAGACTATCAAACTCCGAATGCCGTATTCTTTTGCTTGGGAGTCAGACTATGGGTGATAAGATTCATAGTCAAGAGGGCAACAGCCCAGATCGTCAGCTAAGGTCCCTAAATGTAAGTTAAGTGGTAAAGGATGTGGAATTGCACAGACAACCAGGATGTTGGCTTAGAAGCAGCCACTCATTTAAAGAGTGCGTAATAGCTCACTGGTCGAGTGATTCTGCGCCGAAAATTTCCGGGGCTAAAACTTACTACCGAAGCTACGGCATCATTATGATGGGTAGGGGAGCTTTCTATGTGGCTTGAAGCATGACCGTAAGGACATGTGGACTGCATAGAAGTGAGAATGTTGGCATGAGTAGCGAGATGTGGGTGAGAATCCCACAGGCCGTAAACCCAAGGTTTCCAGGGGAAGGTTCGTCCGCCCTGGGTTAGTCAGGACCTAAGCCGAGGCCGAAAGGCGTAGGTGATGGACAACAGGTTGATATTCCTGTACCACCAATAACCGTTTGAGAAATGGGATGACACAGTAGGATAAGCTAACCGCACTGTTGGTTATGTGCGGGCAAGTATTGAGGCAGTTCCGATAGGCAAATCCGTCGGAATAATGCTGGGGTACGATGCGGAGCGAAATTTAGTAGCGAAGTAGCTGATTTCACACTGTCGAGAAAAGTCTCTATCGAGGTTAAAGGTGCCTGTACCGCAAACCGACACAGGTGGGTGAGGAGAGTATCCTAAGGCCAGCGAGAGAACTGTTGTTAAGGAACTCGGCAAAATGACCCCGTAACTTCGGGAGAAGGGGTGCCTTCGAAAGAAGGCCGCAGAGAATAGGCCCAAGCGACTGTTTACCAAAAACATAGGTTTCTGCTAAGTCGCAAGACGATGTATAGGAGCTGACGCCTGCCCGGTGCTGGAAGGTTAAGGGGATCTGTTAGAGCAATCGAAGCAGTGAACTTAAGCCCCAGTAAACGGCGGCCGTAACTATAACGGTCCTAAGGTAGCGAAATTCCTTGTCGGGTAAGTTCCGACCCGCACGAAAGGCGTAACGATTTGGGCACTGTCTCAACAACAGACTCGGTGAAATTGTAATACCGGTGAAGATGCCGGTTACCTGCGACAGGACGGAAAGACCCCATGGAGCTTTACTGTAGCTTGACATTGAGTCTCGGTGCTACATGTACAGGATAGGTGGGAGACTATGAAGCATGGACGTCAGTCTGTGTGGAGTCATCCTTGGGATACCACCCTTGTAGTACTGGGATTCTAACCAGAGGCCATGAATCTGGTCTTGGGACACTGTCAGGTGGACAGTTTGACTGGGGCGGTCGCCTCCCAAAAAGTAACGGAGGCGCTCAAAGGTTCTCTCAGTACGGTCGGAAATCGTACGAAGAGTGTAAAGGCAAAAGAGAGCTTGATTGCAAGACATACAGGTCGAGCAAGGACGAAAGTCGGACTTAGTGATCCGGTGGTTCCGCATGGAAGGGCCATCGCTCAACGGATAAAAGCTACCCTGGGGATAACAGGCTGATCTCCCCCAAGAGTCCACATCGACGGGGAGGTTTGGCACCTCGATGTCGGCTCATCACATCCTGGGGCTGTAGTAGGTCCCAAGGGTTGGGCTGTTCGCCCATTAAAGTGGTACGCGAGCTGGGTTCAGAACGTCGTGAGACAGTTCGGTCCCTATCCGTCGCAGGCGTAGGAAATTTGAGGAGACCTGTCCTTAGTACGAGAGGACCGGGATGGACGTACCGCTGGTGTACCAGTTGTTCTGCCAAGGGCATGGCTGGGTAGCTAAGTACGGAAAGGATAAGCGCTGAAAGCATCTAAGCGCGAAGCCCACTTCAAGATAAGATTTCCCACCGCAAGGTTAAGATCCCAGGAAGACTACCTGGTTGATAGGTCAGAGGTGTAAGTGCAGTAATGTATTTAGCTTACTGATACTAATAGATCGAGGACTTGACCAAATGAATATCATTCATTAAATGTTAGCAATTTTGAGGGTACTAATTGAATTATCAACTATAAGTTAGATAATAGAACTTAGTAAATCCAATAAAGATTATGTGGTTATTATAGCAAGGAGGATACACCTGTTCCCATTCCGAACACAGAAGTTAAGCTCCTGAGCGCTGATGGTACTTGGTGGGCAACCGCCTGGGAGAGTAAGACGTAGCCACGTAATCTTTTTAATTTTAAAAAGTAAACATAACATAAAGGAAAATCCATTTAAATTTTTACATCAATAAAAGTTTAAATGGATTTTTTTATACAGCAAATTATAAGAATATAAAGCCTGAATCGTTATTTAGAAAGACTTAAAGTATTTTAATATATTTTAATATAGATGTATTTAAATAGTAATATTATGGGTAAAATATTGTTAGTTTAATATTATAGAGTTAGGATATATTAATATATTATGGTATAATGGAAAAGGGAACTAATGTTCGAGAAAGGTTAGGTGATGTTATGGATTTTAAAATAAAGTCAGATTTTAAGCCAACAGGGGACCAACCAGAGGCTATTAGAGAAATAGTAAATGCCATAAATCATGATGAAAAATTTTCAACTTTATTAGGGGTTACTGGTTCAGGAAAAACATTTACAATGGCAAATATAATACAAGAAGTTAAAAAGCCAACTCTTATTTTGGCACATAATAAGACTTTAGCAGCACAGCTTTATAGTGAATTTAAAGAATTTTTTCCAGATAATGCAGTAGAATACTTTGTAAGTTACTATGATTATTATCAACCAGAGGCTTATGTAGCTCATAGTGATACATATATAGAAAAAGATGCAAGTATAAATGATGAAATAGATAAACTACGCCACTCTGCTACAGCATCGATTTTAGAGAGAGAAGATACTATAATTGTATCATCAGTATCTTGTATATACGGTATAGGGGATCCAAAGGATTATAAGGATTTAATGTTATCTTTAAGAGAAGGTATGCAAGTTGATAGAGATGATGTAATTAAGAAGTTAATAGAGATACAATACGAAAGAAACGATATAAATTTTGTCAGAGGAACTTTCAGAGTAAGGGGAGATGTTGTTGAAATTTTCCCTGTAAGTAATGATGAAAGAGCTATTAGGGTAGAATTTTTCGGAGATGAAATAGACAGAATAACGGAGATTGATTATGTAACAGGAAAAATAGTTGGGACAAGAAAGTATACAGCTATATTCCCGGCATCACATTATGTTACAACTCCAGAGAGAATAGAACAGGCTATAGATGCTATAGAAAAAGAATTAGCCCAAGTTATTCAAGAATTTAAAGATAATGATCAATTGCTTGAAGCACAGAGAATAGAGCAAAGAACAAAATACGATATAGAAATGCTTAGAGAAGTAGGATTCTGTCAAGGTATCGAAAATTATTCGAGACATATAACAGGTAGAAAGCCAGGCGAAAAACCATACACACTTATGAACTTCTTTCCAGACGATTTCTTGTTGATAATAGACGAATCACACGTTACAATACCTCAAGTTAGGGGAATGTATGCAGGAGACCGTTCTAGAAAAAAATCATTAATAGATAATGGATTTAGACTTCCTTCTGCTTACGACAATAGACCTTTAAATTTTGAAGAATTTGAAGAAAATATAAATCAAGTTCTATTCGTTTCTGCTACTCCGGGACCGTATGAGATAGAACATTCAACTACAGTTGCGCAACAAATTATAAGACCTACAGGATTATTAGACCCTATTATAGAAGTTCGACCAATAGTTAATCAAATAGATGATTTAGTTGGTGAAATAAATAAAGTAGTAGAAAGAAATGAGAGGGTTCTTGTTACAACACTTACTAAGAAGATGAGTGAAGATTTAACTAATTATTTAAAAGAAGTTGGGATAAAAGTAAAATATCTACATTCAGATATAGTGACTTTAGAAAGAACTGAAATAATAAGGGATTTAAGATTAGGTAAGTTTGATGTACTAGTCGGCATAAACTTATTAAGAGAAGGATTAGATATACCAGAGGTATCTTTAATTGCTATTTTAGATGCAGATAAAGAAGGTTTCCTACGTTCTGAAACTTCTTTAATACAAACTGTTGGACGTGCTGCCAGAAATGCGGAGGGACGCGTTATAATGTATGCTGATAAAATTACACGTTCAATGGCAGCAACAATTGAAGAGACTGCTAGAAGAAGACAAATACAATCACAATATAATGAAGAGCATGGTATAATTCCAAGAACAATCAAGAAAGATATTAGAGATAATATTGAAACTCTTAAATTAGCTGAAGAAGAGGAAATCTACGGAATTAGTGAAACTGATAATAAAGACGAGATAAAAGAAAATATAGAAAAATTACAAGCTGAAATGATGGAAGCAGCGACTAATTTACAATTTGAAAGAGCAGCTCAATTAAGGGATAAGATAAAAGAATTAGAAGAAAAGTTACAAAAGTAAAATAAGTTTAAAATACAAAGAGTGTTTAATAATAGAAAGATAAAGATGAACAATACCAAATAACAAGAAAGGAATTTAGAATGGAAGATAAAATAGTCATAAGAGGTGCTAAAGAAAACAATTTAAAAAATGTAGATTTAGTCATCCCTAGAAATAAATTTATAGTATTCACAGGACTATCAGGTTCAGGAAAATCTTCATTAGCATTTGATACAATCTATGCTGAAGGGCAGAGACGATATGTAGAAAGTCTTTCATCTTATGCTAGACAATTTTTAGGTCAAATGGAGAAACCTAATGTGGAATACATAGAAGGTCTTTCACCTGCTATATCGATAGACCAAAAGACAACTTCGAGAAATCCAAGGTCTACAGTAGGAACAGTAACAGAGATATACGACTATTTGAGACTTTTATTTGCAAGAGTGGGAGATGTATATTGTCCTGTTTGTGGAAATAAAATAAGTCAGATGACTGTCCAAGAGATTGTAGATAAAATATTAGAATTACCAGAAAGAACAAAGTTACAAATACTGTCTCCTATCGTTAGGGGTCAAAAAGGAACGCATAAAAAAACCCTTGAAGGATTAAAAAAAGAAGGATTTGTAAGAGTTAGGGTAAATGGAGAAAATTACGAAGTTACAGATGAAATTGAACTAAGTAAGAATAAAAAACATAACATAGAAGTTGTTGTAGATAGAATAGTGGTGAAAGATGGTATCGAAGGAAGACTTTCTGATTCTATAGAAACAGCAATTAAATTATCTGATGGATTAGTTATTGCCCAAATTATAGATGGAGAAGAAATACTGTATTCAACTAAATTTGCATGTCCTGATCATGGAATAGGAATAGAAGAATTATCACCAAGAATGTTCTCATTTAATGCTCCTTTTGGTGCATGTGATGAATGTAATGGATTAGGAGAACGTAGAAATGTAGATGAAGATTTAGTTATACCAAATAAAGATTTATCTATAAATCAAGGTGCAATTGCAGCGTGGGGTTCTGTTAGCAAGAGTAATGACACTTACTATAGCAAAATGGTAAGAAGCCTAGCTGAAATATATGGTGTATCACTAGATACTCCATTTAAAGATTTACCAGAAGACTTTGTAGATGAGTTACTTTACGGAAGAAACAATACAATAGTAGAATTTGAATTTGATTCAAAATTCGGAGGAAGAAGAGAATATAGAGCGCCTTTTGAGGGTGTACTTGTTAACTTAGAAAGAAGATATAACGAAACTTCTTCTGAATATGCAAAGGATAAAATCGATGAATTTATGGCGGAGACTCCTTGTCCAAAATGTAAAGGTCATAGATTGAAAAAGGAGGTTTTATCAGTTAAAGTCGGTGGAAAAAATATAATAGAAGTAACAGAACTTTCTATAAATGAATTAATCGATTTTATAAATAATTTAGAGTTAAGCGAAAAAAATCAATTTATTGCTCAGGAAATATTAAAAGAAATACGTGAAAGAGCAACTTTCTTACGAAACGTAGGTCTTGAATATTTAAACTTAGCAAGAAAAGCTGGAACTCTATCTGGTGGAGAGGCACAACGTATAAGATTAGCAACTCAAATAGGTTCTGCTTTAGTCGGTGTACTTTATGTACTTGATGAACCAAGTATTGGACTTCACCAAAGAGATAATGATAAGTTAATAGCATCATTACAAAACTTAACGAAAATAGGAAATACATTGATAGTTGTTGAACATGATGAAGATACTATGAGAGCAGCAGATTATATCGTAGATATAGGTCCTGGGGCAGGAGTGCACGGTGGTGAAATAGTTGCTCAAGGTACATTTGAGGAAATAATCCAAAATCCAAATTCTATAACAGGTATGTATCTAAGTGGAAAGAAAACTATAGATGTACCAGAAACAATTAGAGAAGGAAATGGAGAATTTATAGAAATAGTAAAAGCTAGTGAAAATAACCTTAAAAATTTAAATGTAAAAATACCTTTAGGAAAATTCGTATGTATAACTGGGGTTTCTGGTTCAGGAAAAAGTACACTTATAAATGAAATATTATACAAAAGTGTTGCTAACAAAGTAAATAGATCTAGAATGAAACCAGGAAAGCATAAAGAAATAAAAGGTATAGAAAATATAGATAAAATAATAAATATAGACCAAAGTCCTATAGGTAGAACTCCTAGATCAAATCCAGCAACATATACAGGAATATTCGATCATATAAGAGATTTATTTGCTATGACTAATGAAGCAAAGGCTAGAGGATATAAAAAAGGAAGATTCAGTTTCAATGTAAAAGGTGGAAGGTGCGAGGCTTGTAAAGGTGATGGAATAATCAAGATAGAAATGCACTTCCTACCAGATGTATACGTTCCTTGTGAAGTATGTAAAGGGGAAAGATACAACAGAGAAACTCTTCAGGTTAAATATAAAGATAAAACAATTTCTGATGTATTAGATATGAATGTAGAAGAAGCATTAGAATTCTTTGAAAATATACCAACAATAAAAAGAAAATTAGAGACACTTATGGATGTTGGGCTTTCATATATAAAACTAGGTCAACCATCAACTCAATTATCAGGCGGTGAAGCACAAAGAATTAAATTAGCTACTGAATTGAGTAAAAGACCTACTGGAAAGACATTATATATTTTAGATGAACCTACAACAGGTTTACACATGGCAGATGTAGACAAATTAATAGATGTTTTACAAAGATTAGCTGATACAGGCAATTCTATCGTAGTAATAGAGCATAATCTAGATGTTATCAAGAGTTGCGATTATATAATTGATTTAGGACCAGAAGGTGGAGACAATGGAGGAACTATTGTTGCAACAGGAACGCCAAAAGAAGTTTCAAAAGTAGAAAAATCTTATACTGGACAATTCTTGAAGAAATATTTTGAATAATTTGGTATTACTATAAATAGTTTGTAATAAAATAAAAAAATATGATATGATTTAATAGATAAAAGGAGCATTATGAGTTTGAAAAAATTTATAATGCTCTTGTAAAATATACAGAAATAAAAATGCAGATAAAGTATATTTATAAGTATTGAATAAAATATTAAATACGAAAAATAGGGAATAATACGACTTTATAAGGAAAAAAGGAGATTTTTTAATGTTTGATATTCAAGAACAATTAAAATTGTTACCAGAAGAACCAGGTGTTTACTTGATGAAAAATAAAAATGACAAAATAATATACGTTGGGAAAGCTGTTTCCTTAAAGAATAGGGTTAGACAATATTTCCAATCATCAAAAAATCATTCATCAAAAGTAAAATCAATGGTAAGCAATATAGCATCTTTTGAATATATAATTACAGATTCTGAATTAGAAGCGTTAATATTGGAATGTAACTTAATTAAACAGTATAGACCAAAATACAATGTTTTGCTTAGAGATGATAAAACATATCCATATATAAAGGTTACTGTTAATGAAGATTTCCCTAGAATAATGAAAGTAAGAAGAGTTCTGAAAGATAAGGCTAAATATTTTGGACCATATACAAATGTTGGTGCTGTAAACGATACCCTGGAAATAATAAGAAATATATACCCAATCAGAAACTGTAATGTGGATATACCAAAGGCGATTAGAAATAGTGCAAGACCATGTTTAAATTACCACATCAAAAAATGTGTAGGACCATGCACTGGAAACGTATCAAAAGAAGAATACAGAAAGATGATAGATGAAATAATATTATTTTTATCAGGAAAAGAAGAAACCTTAATAGAGATATTAAAGGAAAAAATGAATTCATGTGCAATGGAATTTAAATTTGAAGATGCAGCTATGTATAGAGATAAAATAAAAAATCTTGAAGAAATAATGGAAAAACAAAAAATCGATGCGTCTAATTCTGATGTGAATCAAGATGTAATAGCTTTAGCCAGAACAGAAGAAGAGGCTTGTGTCCAAGTATTCTTTATGAGAAACAGTAAAATAATTGGAAGAGAACATTTCATATTAGAAGGAGTAGAAGGAAGTAAATCAGACTCTATACTGGGCTCTTTTGTAAAACAATTTTATATGGAACAAGAATATATACCGAAGGAAATAATTATTGACGAAGAGCTTGAAGATAGATATATATTAGAGCAATGGTTAAGTGATAAAAAAGGCAGTAAGGTAACTATTACAATACCACAAAAAGGAGAAAAGAAGGGTTTAGCTCTAATGGTAAGAAAAAATGCCATGGAATATCTAAATAAATTTTCTCATTTAAATAAACAAAAATATGAAAAGAGTATAGGTGCATTAACTCAACTAACTGAGTTACTAAAACTTGAAACAATGCCAAAACGAATAGAGGCATATGATATTTCTAATATTCAAGGTGTAGATTCAATAGGATCAATGGTTGTTTTTACAGATGGTAAAAAAGACAAAAAAGAATACAGAAGATTTAAAATCAAGACTATAGTAGGGCCTGATGATTACGGTTCAATGGCTGAAATTTTAAGCAGAAGAGTAAAACATAAAAATTTACCAGACTTAATTCTATTAGATGGAGGAAAAGGTCAGGTAAGCGCTGTCCAAAATGTATTGGATCAAAATAATCTACAAATACCTTTGTGGGGAATGTTTAAAGATGATAAACATAGAACAAAGGGATTAGTAAATAAATCACAAGAAATTGTACTAGATAGAACTACAAATTTATATAGATTTGTTGCAAGCATACAGGAAGAAGTTCATAATTATGCTATAACATATCATAGAAGTTTGAGAAAAAAATCTCTTACAAAATCTGTTTTAGATGATATACCTGGTATAGGGGAGAAGAGAAAGAAAAATCTTTTAAGTCATTTTAAAAATATTGAAAGTATAAAAGCTGCTACATTTGAGCAACTACTAGAAGTAGAAAGTATAAATAAAACAGCAGCAGAAAATATTTATAATTATTTTAAATCGGAGGAATAATCATGGAATCAAAAGACAAAATAGCAATATCAGACATTGTTAGGGACTTAGAACTTAATGTTGTTTATCAACCAGAAGGAAAGGAATTTTTCGTCAAATCACAAGATGTGAATAGAACAGGACTAGCATTAGCTGGTTATTTTGAATATTTTGCATTTGATAGAATACAAATAATAGGTAAAGGGGAATATACTTACTTCAAAAATATAGATAAAGAAAGAAGAAGGCAAATTTTAGACAAATTATTTTCTTATGATATACCAGCATTAATTGTTACAAGAGGATTGAAAATTGATGATGATATACTTGATGCGGCTAAAAGACATGGTAGAGTACTTATAAGCAGTGAAAGAAATACAACTAGATTTATCAATAAAATATCTAATTATCTAGACAACAGATTAGCTCCACATATAACGATACATGGAGTTCTTGTTGATGTATATGGTATAGGTGTACTTATAAAAGGTGAAAGTAGTATAGGGAAATCAGAAACAGCTCTTGAACTTATACAAAAAGGGCATAGATTAGTTGCTGATGATGCTGTAGAAATAATAAAACTAGATGATGATAGATTAGTAGGGCAAGCACCAGAATTATTAAAACATTATATGGAGATAAGAGGAATAGGTATAATCGATGTAAGAAGCTTATATGGAGTTGGTGCAATAAAAAATATAAAAGAAATAGGGTTAGTTCTCGAACTTGAAAGTTGGAATCAAGAAAAATACTATGATAGATTAGGACTAGATAAAGAATATGAAACTATATTAGGAAAAGAAGTTGAAAAACTTGTTGTTCCAGTAAAACCAGGAAGAAATACAGCTATGATAGTAGAGGTTGCAGCAATGAATCATAGACAAAAAATAATGGGATATGATGCTGCAATAGAATTTACTAAGAAATTATCACAAACAATACAAAAATAACAGAAAATTTACTTTAAGTTAATGGGATATTTATGAGTCTCTTGTATTATTTAATTAAAAATAGACAGGAGGCTTTTTTATATGAAAATATTAGATAATCATGTACATACGCATTTTTCAATAGATGCGAAGGATACAATGGAAGATGTAATAAAAAGAGCTATAGATATTGGTGTAGATTATTTAACTTTTACAGATCATCTAGAATACAATACAGACCATTTTTCACTAGATATACCTCAATATATATCTAAAATAGCAGAATACAAAGAAAAATATAAAAAAGATATTGAACTACTGACAGGGATAGAAGTTGGATATCAGAGTCATCTGAATAAAGAAATAAATGAATTATTGAATTTGTCTCAATTTGACTTTATACTATGTTCCACTCATACAATAGAAAAAATACCTGTATCATACAAAGAGTACTTTGAGGGATTTAGCAAAGAAGAAGCTTACAGAAAATATTTTAATTCTATAATACAAACTAATAAAGAATTCAGTAATTATGATGTTTATGGACATCTAGATTATATAAACAGATATGCAATATATGAAGATAATAAAATTTTATATAATGACTATAGAGATGTCTTAGATGAGGTTTTAAAAATAATAATAGAAAAAGGGAAGGGAATAGAATTAAATACTTCAGGTTATAGATATGGATTAAATTCTATACATCCTAATATTGATATAGTAAAAAGATATAAAGAGCTTGGAGGAGAAATAATAACTTTAGGATCTGATTCGCATAGGGCAATTGATGTATGTGCTGATTTCGATAAGTCTTATGAGATGTTAGAATGCCTAGGATTTAGATATGTGCCAGTATTTAAAAATAGAAAGTGTGAATTTATACCGATATATCAAAGTGCATATCATACAGCATAATAGAAAAGCCTGCCATGGAGAAACCACAGCAGACCAATCTATTTATATATTATAGGCTATCAAAGGCTATTTAAATACTATTCAGCAGTACATTCAGCTTCAGTTTTTTTAGCATATGGATTACTTCTATCGAAGTAATGAGTGTGTAAATAAGTATGAGCGTTATGTCCGCCTCTTTCACCTAAGAATTCAGCATATAGTTTTTTGATATCTTCGTTTTGATGAGATTTACGTTTTGGTTTATTAGCATCGATTGCATATAATCCAGCACCTCTAGCTTTAACTTTTTCGTAATCTCCACCATGGAATGGTTGACCTCCACCAGCAACACATCCACCAGGACAAGCCATGATTTCTATGATGTGGTACTTAGGAGTTTTGCCAGCAGCTAAGTCAGCTCTTAATTCATCCATTAACTTTCTAGCACATCCTAAAGATGAAGCAGCTACTACGTTTACATCAGTTCCACCAACGTTAACTGTAGCTTCTTTGATTCCTTCGAATCCTCTAACAGATTTGAATTCTATAGCATCATCTGGTAATTCTTCTTTAGTTACATCAGTGTAAGCAGTTCTTAAAGCAGCCTCAAGAACACCACCAGTAACACCGAATATATCAGCAGCACCTGTTGAATATCCTAATGGACTATCAAATTCAGCTTCTTCTATAGTAGCTAAATCTATACCAGCTTCTTTTATCATTCTAGCAAGTTCTCTTACTGTTAATGATAAGTCAGTATCGATTATACCATCTTTACCTAATTCTTCTCTAGCAACTTCGTATTTTTTAGCTATACAAGGCATTATAGACATTACTATAACTTCATCGGCTTTTTTACCTAATACTTTGTCAGCAAAGTAGTATCTAGCTACTGGAGAGAACATACTTTGTGGTGATCTACAAGTAGATAAGTATTTTAATAAGTCTGGGTATTGAGTTTCGCAGAAGTTAACCCAAGCTGGACAACAAGAAGTCATTATTGGTAAATCTCCACCTTTAGTTAATCTTTGTACGAATTCATTAGCTTCTTCCATTATAGTTAAGTCGGCAGCAAAGTTAGTATCGAATACATAATCAAATCCTAATGCTTTTAAAGCTGCTACAACTTTACCAGTAGATATAGCACCTGGTTCTAATCCAAATTCTTCGCTTATACCAACTCTAACAGCTGGAGCTATTTGAACCATAACAGGTTTTTCTTTTTGAGCTAAAGCATCCCAAGCTTCTTTAGTATTATCTTTTTCCATTAAAGCACCAGTTGGACATACACTTACACATTGACCACAGAAAGTACATTCAGTGTCCATCATGTCAGCGTTGAAGAAAGTACCAACTACTGTATTGAAACCACGATTTACACCAGAAAGAACACCTACAGTTTGA
This sequence comes from Intestinibacter bartlettii, assembly GCA_025148965.1. Taxonomy (GTDB): domain Bacteria; phylum Bacillota; class Clostridia; order Peptostreptococcales; family Peptostreptococcaceae; genus Intestinibacter; species Intestinibacter bartlettii. The sequence goes on from CP102273.1 coordinate 579,361, forward strand.
ACTTCTGTACACATAGTTTCACATCTTCTACATAATATACATTTATCGTTGTCTTTTACTATAGAATAAGAAGAAGTATCTATAGGAGAAGTTGATTGTTCACCTTTAAATCTTATTTTTCTTATACCCATATCAGCCGCTAAATCTTGTAATTCACATTTACCACTTTTAGCACAAGTATAGCAATCTTGTGGATGGTCTGATAATAATAATTCAACAACGTTTTTTCTATATTTTAAAGCTTCTGGAGTGTTAGTGTTAACTACCATTCCTTCTTTAACCATAGTACCACAAGCAGGTACTAATTTTCTTCCTGCGCTTACCATACATACACGGCAAGATGCACATTCATTAGTAAAACCTATTTCATCTATTTTCATTTGGCATAAGCTAGGTATTTTAACGCCTACTTGTTTTGCAGCTTCAAGTATTTTTGTACCACTTGGCACAGATACAGCTTTGCCATTTATAGTTAAATTAACTAAACTCATTAGTAAATCCCTCCTCAATAATAATTAAAAAATTATTGTCTAACACTTGATTGTAATTGTACTATCTTTTTTCGATTGCATGTTTCTTACATTTTTCCATACAAGCACCACATTTTAAGCACTTAGTAGTATCGATAACATGTTTTTCTTTCTTTTCACCAGTGATAGCATCAGCTGGACAGTTTTTCTTACATAATCCACAACCGATACAATTATCATTGATAAAGTAATTTAACATAGATTGACATTTAGCAGCAGGACATTTTTTGTCTTTAACATGAGCTAAATATTCATCATAGAAGCAATCTAATGTACTTAGAACTGGGTTAGGAGCACATTTACCAAGACCACATAAAGAAGTATTTTTTATAGTTAAAGCTAAATCTTTAAGATCTGCTAGGTCTTCTTCAGTACCTTTACCATCACATATCTTAGTTAACATTTCAAGTAATCTCTTATTACCTATACGACATGGAGTACATTTACCACAAGATTCATCAACTGTGAATTCAAGGAAGAATTTAGATATATCAACCATACAGTCAGTTTCATCAAGAACAAGCATACCACCAGAACCCATCATAGATCCTATTGAAGCTAAAGATTTGAAATCTATAGGAGTATCTAAGTCTCTAGCTGATATACATCCACCAGATGGACCACCAGTTTGAACTGCTTTGAATTCTTTTCCGTTAGGGATACCTCCACCTATTTCATAAACTATTTCTCTTAAAGTAGTTCCCATAGGTACTTCAACTAAACCAACGTTATTAACTTTTCCACCTAATGCGAAAACTTTAGTACCTTTAGAATCTTCAGTACCATAAGATGCGAACCAGTCAGCACCTTTATTTATTATTGCTGGAACATTACCAAATGTTTCAACGTTATTAACAGAAGTAGGAGCTTGCCATAAACCATGTTTAGAAGAAGAGAAAGTCTTCATTCTTGGTTCACCACGTTTACCTTCTATAGAGTTAATTAATGCAGTACCTTCACCACAAACGAATGCACCAGCACCATATTTTAATTCTATTTTGAAGTTAAATCCAGTTCCTAATATATTATCACCTAAAACTCCAGCTTCTTCAGCTTGAGCTATAGCTATTTTTAATCTATCTATTGCAAGAGGATATTCAGCTCTTATGTAGATATATCCTTGAGAAGCACCAACAGCATAACCAGCTATTGCCATAGCTTCAAGAACACTATTTGGATCACCTTCTAGAAGTGATCTATCCATGAATGCACCTGGGTCACCTTCGTCAGCGTTACATACAATGAATTTTTTACCATTCACAGCAGGGTTTTTAGAAGCAGATTCCCATTTAACACCAGTTGGGAAACCAGCACCACCACGGCCTCTAAGTCCTGATTTTTTCATTTCTTCAATAACTTCTTGAGGAGTCATTTCTTCTAGACACTTAGCAAGTGCTAAATATCCATCGTTTGCGATATATTCAGTTATATCTTCAGGATTTATATGACCACAGTTTCTTAATGCGATACGTAATTGTTTTTTGTAGAATGCCATATCTTCATGTTTTTGAACTTTTTGATGATCTAGAGCAGGCTCTTCGAATAATAATCTTTCTACAACTTGATTATTAGCAATATGACTTTGAACTATTTCAGCAGCATCTTCAGGTTTAACATGTACGTAGAATACATTATCAGGATAAACTTTAACTATTGGACCCATTGCACAGAATCCAAAACATCCAGTTAAATGAACCATGGCATGGTCTGATAAACCAGCTTTTTCGATTTCTGCTTTTAAATTTTCTATTATTTGTAAACTGTCTGAAGATGTACATCCAGTACCTCCACAGACTAATATATCTCTTTTATCAGGTATAGCATCTGTATGATTTTCTCTTAAATCAAGAACAGGTTTGAATTCTTTAACAGCAGCTTTTAACTCAGCTATTGAATTTAATTTTTTCATCAATATTTCCCCCCTAACAGCTTAATTCTAAATTTCTATAGTTGTCTAATATTTTTGAAACATCATCTGGAGTTGCTTGACCATAAACTTTACCATTTACAACTACAACAGGAGCTAAACCACAAGCACCAACACATCTTAAACCTTCAAGTGTAAATTTAAGATCTTCAGTAGTTTCTCCAGCTTTGATTCCTAATTGTTTTTCGAATTCAGCCATTACTTTATCTGAGCCTTTAACGAAGCAAACTGTACCTAGACAGACACTAATTTTGTATTCTCCAATTGGATTAGTAGAGAAGTAAGAGTAGAAACTAACAACACCATATACTTTAGAAGGAGATACCCCTAATTTATCAGCTATATGAAGTTGAACTTCTTTTGGTAGATAACCGAAGATTCCTTGAGCTTCTTTAAGTACAAATATTAAAGCACTTTCATCAGCTACTTCTAATGAATCAATAAGGTTATCTAATTCATCAAATAATTTTTGGTTTTGTGAAACAAAATCGCACATACAAATCCCCCTTTTCGTTTTAAGTTATTTCTTAAAATTAGAATAATTAACTAACGATAAAAAAATAAAAAATGATAAAATAAAAAATAAATTTTTATAAAAACAGTCCGGCCGATTAATTATATTTATATCAGAACAGAATATATATAATTTTCTGAAAAGAAAAATAAATAAAAAAAGAAGATATAAAATATAATTTAATATCTAGACAGTATTTATAATCTATAATAATTATAGTATATAAATGGATAAAATTGTTAAAAAAACTCTGCTTTTTTTTAATTAAATCAAAGTATTTTTGAATATATTGAATACAGTGTACGGTATTAGTTAAAAAAAACTCAAAAGAAAATAATTTATGAAATTGATATATTTTTGTTAAAATTTAATAATAAATAATATTGATACTAAAAAAAATAATGTTAAATAAGAAAATAAATAATAAAATAATATCAAATAAGAAAACTTATTAAATAGATTAAAAAACTAAAAATAAAAAATTAACAATAATAAATGGGGTTAATTATTATCATTTAAAATGAAATATAAAATACAAATTAATAAAAAGTATTTTTCATAGATTTTTAAATAAATTCATTTTTAAAAAGAATAATATAAATTAAAAATAATTAATATTGTTAAAATAGATACAAGAGTTTTATAAAAAATATATTATTTATAAATTATAAAGGAGTTTGAATAATGAAAGGTAGGGAACCTATATTAATGTTAATTATGAAGTATAAAATAAATAATTTAGAAATGTTACAATAAAAATAGTGATAAAAAAATAAAGTTGTGCTACAATTTAATTAAAATAATCTAAATAAATAGTATATTTTTCTCCGAGCGAAAATATCTAAGGAATTGATCTATGATATTGAGCCAAGCATAAATTGCTTCTGGGTTAGAAAGGAAACTGACTAGCCTTCCGTATTTGAAAAGGTGATATAAATATATTTACTAAGGAATTTATAAAAATTTTAATCAAAAGGGGGTTCCATGCCTTTTTTGTGATTTTGAATTTATAAGTTTGTTTATGTAGCTGTATTTTCTAATTTTTAAATAGGGAATACAGCTTTTATATTTAAAATGTAATTGCATTTTACATTTATTAAATTAAAATTACAGATTTAAAAGTATTTCTACATACTCCAGATATAATATTTAACTTAATGTAATTTTCCAAGAAATGTAACTGAATTAAATTAAATCCAAAAATTTAACAAAATTAAGAAATATTATATAATAAATTGAAAAGTATATATAATAAAAAATAATTTTTTGTTGTTAAAACAACGGAAATATTTGATAGAAAAGTTTATTATATAAATAAATATAGAAGCTAAACAGAAAATTGATAAAAAAGTGACCATAAAGATTGATAAAAATTTGTCAAAAAATGAATTATTTTTATTAACTTAATTATTAATGCAATAATAAAGAAGTTTTGTATGAAGAATACATAATTTCTTATACAGAATATAAAGAAATGTTAACCTGAACAATAAATATAGTTAACAAATAAAAAACTTTTATTTAACTATATTTGCATTATTATGCAAAAATCAGTCAAAAAAACTCGTATTTAAAATAGATAATTAAATAAAAAAACAAGATAGAGAAGAACTTTATATATAAAAAAAATTTTATATAAAGTTCTTTTTTATTGTGGAAAAAATTGGGATTTTTAAACTAAGATATAAACAGGAGTATGTATGAATGTTGTTTTTATACAATTTAAACACAGAAATACATAAATTGACATTTCAAGATAGACATTTTTATATTCTAACAAATAGGGAGGGGAAAAATATGCTAGAGCAGTCTTATTATGAAAAGACAGATGAGATTATTGAACTTCATGGTGCTAAAGCCAGTTCTCTAATTCCAGTTATGCAAGATGTGCAAGCTGAGTATCGTTATTTGCCAGGAGAATTACTTTCTTATATTGCAGACAAATTAGGCATACCACTAGCAAAGGCATATAGTGTCGCAACTTTTTATGAAAACTTTTCTTTTGATCCAAAAGGAAAATATGTTATCAAAGTATGTGATGGTACAGCATGTCATGTACGTAAATCAGTTCCAGTAAGAGAAGCATTAGAAAAACATTTAGGTTTAGGGAAAGGAAAACAAACTACTGATGATATGATGTTTACTATAGAAATAGTATCATGTCTAGGTGCTTGCGGTCTTGCGCCTGTTATGACTGTAAATGATAAAGTGCATCCAAAAATGACTCCAGATAAAGCTGTGGAAATAATAGATGAACTTAAGGAAGGAGAGTGCGAATAATGAGAATAGAAACTAGAGAGCAATTACAAGCTATTCGTAAAGAAGCAAAAGCTAAAATCGACGCGACTCCTATACGTATATTAATTTGTGCAGGTACTGGTTGTATATCAGGGGGATCACAATTTATATACGATAAAATGAAAGAATTGGTTGGGGACAATGAAAATGTAGAAGTGAAATTTGAAGGTCACGTTCCACATCCAGAAGTTAAGAAAAGTGGATGCCATGGTTTCTGTGAAATGGGACCATTAATGAGAATTGAACCTTTAAATATACTTTATGTAAAAGTTCAACCTGAAGATTGCGAAGAAATTTACAATGAAACTATAAAAAACAGAAAAGTAATAGATAGATTAGTATACAAACAAAATGGCCAATCTTATGTTAGTCAAGAATCTATACCTTTCTATGAAAAACAAACTCGTATAGTTCTTAAAAACTGTGGTCATATAGATGCAGAACATATAGAAGAATATATCGCAGTTGGTGGATATGAAGGTTTAGAAAAAGTTTTATTCGACATGACTAAAGAAGAAGGATTAGATGAAATATTAAAATCTGGACTTAGAGGTCGTGGAGGTGCTGGTTTCCCAACAGGTAGAAAATGGGCAGAAGTTGCAAAACAACCAGTAAAAGAAAGATATGTAGTATGTAATGGTGATGAAGGTGACCCAGGTGCATTCATGGATAGAAGTATCATGGAAGGTGACCCTCATAAGATGATAGAAGGTATGATCATAGGTGCTTACTTAGTAGGTGCTCAAAACGGATATATATATGTTCGTGCTGAATACCCATTAGCAGTTGAACGTTTAAAAATAGCTATAGCACAAGCTGAAGAACGTGGATTACTTGGAGATAATATCTTAGGAAGTGGATTCAACTTCAGATTACACATAAATAGAGGTGCTGGTGCTTTCGTTTGTGGTGAAGGTAGTGCATTAACAGCGTCTATAGAAGGTAATCGTGGTATGCCAAGGGTTAAACCACCTCGTTCTGCTGAAAAAGGTTTATTCGAAAGACCTACAGTATTAAACAACGTTGAAACATATGCAAACGTTCCAATGATAATAGCAAATGGGTCTGACTGGTACAGAGGATTTGGTACAGAAGGAAGTCCAGGAACAAAAGCATTTGCATTAACAGGTAGTGTTAATAATACAGGATTAATAGAAGTTCCAATGGGAACTACTTTAAGAGAAATCGTTTACGATATAGGTGGAGGAGTTAAGGATAACGTTCCATTTAAAGCAGTTCAAATAGGTGGACCATCTGGTGGATGCTTAGTTGAAAAACACTTAGACTTACCATTAGACTTTGACTCAGTTAAAAAACTTAACGCTATAATGGGTTCTGGTGGACTTGTTGTAATGGATGAAAACAGCTGTATGGTTGACGTTGCTCGTTTCTTCATGAGTTTCACTCAAAGAGAATCTTGTGGTAAATGTACTCCATGCCGTATAGGTACTAAGAGAATGCTTGAAATCTTAGATAAAATAACTGAAGGAAAAGGTACTTTAGAAGACTTAGATAAACTAGAAGAAACTGCTAACACAGTAAGAACTATGTCTTTATGTGGTCTTGGTAAGAGTGCTCCACTTCCAGTTATAAGTACATTGGAATTATTCAGACACGAATATGAAGAACATATAGTTGATGGTAAATGTAGAGCTCATGTATGTTCTGCATTAAAAACTTTCAAAATTGATCCAGATAAATGTAAAGGTTGTACTAAATGTGCAAGAAATTGTCCAGTTGGCGCAATCACTGGTGAAAAGAAAGAAGCTCATGTTATCGATACTACTAAATGTATCAAATGTGGTGCTTGTATGGAAGGATGTAAATTTGATGCTATATATGCTGAATAGATATATAGATTATAGAAGCGTTATATAAAAATTAGATAAAAATAATTATAAAATAATATGATAAAACGAAAATTGAATAAAATTAAAAACTAATAATATGATGATTAATAAAATTTAACGATTAAAGAATTGACAAATAAGTAAAAATTTGAGGAGGAAATAGTATGGTTAAATTAACTATAGATGGAATCCAGGTTGAAGCTGAAAAAGGTACTAGTATATTACATGCAGCTGAAAGCGTTGGAATTGAAGTCCCTACGCTTTGCTATATAAAAGATCTATTACCAGATGGTTCTTGTAGAATGTGTATGGTAGAAATAGAAAGCAGGGGTAGAACAAAAATGGAAACTGCTTGTACTGCACAAGTTGCTGAAGGGCTTGTTGTAACTACAAACAGTGAAAAAGTAAGAAATGCAAGAAGAAATATTCTTGACATGTTACTTTCAAATCATAAAACTGATTGTTTCTCTTGCCCATCAAATGGGGATTGTAAACTTCAAGAATTATGTTTTGAATACGGAATCGAAAGAACTACTTACAGTGGTGAACAAACTGAATTACCAATAGACGACTCTAATAAATTCTTCACATATAATCCAAATCTTTGTATTTTATGTCATAGATGTGTAAACACTTGTCATAAAATAGTAGGACGTGGGGCAATAGATACTATGGAAAGAGGATTTGACTCAGCAATCGGAACTCCATTCCATATAGATTGGGCAGATACTAACTGTGAATCATGTGGTAACTGTGTTCAAGCTTGTCCAACAGGCGCTCTTACAATGAAGAGAAGAAAAAATTATCGTAAATACCAAATAGATAAAAAAGTATTAACAACTTGTCCACACTGTGCAACAGGATGTCAATATTATCTATTAGTTAAAGATAATAAAATAGTAGATGTTGAGGCTGCAGATGGCCCATCAAATAAAGGTTTATTATGTGTTAAAGGTCGTTCAGGAAGTTTTGATTTTGTTCACTCAGGGGATAGAATAAAATATCCTTTAATAAAAAATAAAGAAACAGGAGAATTTGAAAGAGCTACTTGGGATGAAGCATTAGACTTAGTAGCAACAAAATTCTTAGATATAAAGAAAAATTATGGAACAGATGCCTTAGCTGGTTTTGCATGCTCTCGTTCAACAAATGAAGATATATATATGATGCAAAAACTAGTTCGTTGTGGATTTGGTAACAACAACGTAGACAACTGTGCTCGCGTCTGACATTCTCCATCTGTCGCAGGTCTTGCGATGACACTAGGCTCAGGAGCCATGACTAACACAATAGCAGATACAACAGGAGAATCAGATTTAATTATGCTAGTTGGATCAAATCCAGAAGAAGCGCATCCAGTAATAGGTATGCAAATACGTCAAGCTGTACAAAGAGGATGTAAACTTATTGTAGTTGACCCTCGTGATATAGATTTGGCTAAAAAAGCAGATGTGCATATAAAATTAAAACCTGGAACAAACGTTGCATTTGCTAATGGTATAATGCATGTAATTATAGAAGAAGGACTTCAAGATTTAGATTTTATAAATTCTCGTACTGAAGGTTACGAAGAACTAAAAGAAATAGTTAAGGATTATACTCCAGAGAGAGTAGCTGAAATATGCAATATAGATCCTGATGACTTGAGAAAAGCAGCAATAATGTATGCTAAAGCTGATAAAGCACCAATTATGTACTGCTTAGGTGTTACAGAACACTCAACTGGTACAGAAGGTGTTATGTCAATGTCAAATATGGCAATGCTAGTTGGAAAATTAGGTAGAGAAGGTTGTGGTGTTAACCCAATACGTGGACAAAACAACGTTCAAGGTGCTTGTGATATGGGTGCTATGCCTACTGATTTCCCTGGATATCAAAAGGTTGACAATCCAGAAGTATTAGCTAAATTTGAAAATGCTTGGGGAATTAAATTAAATCCAAAACCAGGTATAAAAGCAACTGAAGTATTCCCAGCTGCTATCAAAGGTGATATAAAAGGTCTATATATCTTTGGTGAAGATCCAGTCGTAACTGATGCAGATACAAATCATATTATTAAAGCGTTAGAAAGTTTAGATTTCTTAGTAATGAACGAATTGTTTATGACTGAAACAGCTCAATATGCTGATGTTATATTACCAGGCGTAAGTTACGCTGAAAAAGAAGGTACATTCTCTAATACAGAAAGACGTGTTCAAAGAGTACGTAAAGCTGTAGAACTAGAAGGTGAAATGAGATTAGATACTGATATATTCATCGATTTATTAAATAGAATGGGATATCCTCAACCTCATTTAACTTCTGCAGAAATAATGGATGAAGTTGCTTCATTAACTCCAAGTTTCGCAGGTATAAGCCACAAGAGACTTGATGAGGTTGGAAGTTTACAATGGCCATGTCCAAGTAAAGATCATCCAGGAACACCTATACTACATGTAGGTAAATTTGCTAGAGGATTAGGATACTTCTATCCAGCTAAATATGTTCCATCTGCAGAATTACCAGATGCTGAATATCCATATATCCTTATGACTGGTCGTATATTATATCACTATACTACTAGAGCGATGACTGGTAGAACTCCAGAATTAATGGAAATCGCAGGAAAATCATTTATAGAAATGAATATAAAAGATGCCGATGCTCTAGGAATTAAAGATGGTGACAAAGTAAGGGTTGCATCAAGACGTGGTGAAATAGAAACTACTGCTGTTGTTGGAACTAAAGTATCTCCAGGCGAAACTTGGATGCCATTCCACTTCCCTGATGGAAATGCCAACTGGTTGACAAACGCAGCACTTGATAAATTTGCAAAAGCACCAGAATATAAAGTATGTGCTATAAAAATTAAAAAAGCATAGAGTTTGAATCAGTATAAAGTATGTTATAGATATCTTTTGAAGAAGTAACGTATCCTTAAACATTAGTTAATTACATTAGAAACATGATGTAAATAGAAGGCACTCGATTAAAATTTATATAAACTAAATTATTAATAGAAAGTACCATAGCTCGGTACTGTGGTACTTTCCCTAAAATATAATTTCAGTTTTTATATGAATAAGGGGGAAATAAGATGGTACGTTTAACTATAGATGGAAAAGTCGTAGAAGCTAAAAAGGGAACATCTATTTTACATGCCGCAGAATCTGTTGGCATTAAAATACCTACTTTATGCTATATAAAAGATTTACTACCAGACGGTTCTTGTAGAATGTGTATGGTAGAAATCGAAAACAGAGGAAGAACAAAAATGGAAACTGCTTGTACTGCACAAGTTGCTGAAGGACTTGTTGTAACTACAAACAGTGAAAAAGTAAGAAATGCAAGAAGAAATGTTTTAGATATGCTTTTATCAAATCATAAAACTGATTGCTTCTCTTGTAGAGCAAATGGAGATTGTAAACTTCAAGATTTATGTTATGAATATGGCGTAGCAAAAACAACTTATGAAGGAGAACAAACTGATTTACCTATAGATGATAGTAATCCATTCTTCACATACAATCCAAACCTTTGTATTTTATGCCATAGATGTGTGAATACTTGCCACAAAATAGTAGGACGTGGAGCAATAGATACTATGGAAAGAGGATTTGATTCAACAATCGGAACTCCATTCCATGTAGACTGGATAGATACTACTTGTGAATCATGCGGTAACTGTGTTCAAGCTTGTCCAACAGGTGCCCTTACAATGAAGAGAAGAAAAGAATATCGTCCATATCAAGTAGACAAAAAAGTTTTAACAACTTGTCCACACTGTGCTACAGGATGCCAATATTATTTAGTTGTAAAAGACAATAAAATAGTAGATGTTGAGGCTGCAAACGGAGCATCAAATAAAGGTTTATTATGTGTTAAAGGACGTTCAGGATGTTTTGACTTTGTTCATTCTCCAGATAGAATAAAATATCCTTTAATCAAAAATCATGAAACAGGAGAATTTGAAAGAGCTACTTGGGATGAAGCATTAGATTTAGTAGCATCAAAATTCTTAGAAATAAAAAGAAAATATGGTTCTGACGCATTAGCAGGATTTGCTTGCTCTCGTTCACCAAATGAAGACTGCTACATGATGCAAAAATTAGTACGTTGTGCATTTGGAACAAATAACGTAGACAACTGTGCTCGTGTTTGCCACTCTGCATCAGTTGCTGGTCTAGCTATGACTTTAGGTTCAGGAGCTATGACTAATCCAATAGAAGATATAACTAAAAATCCAGATGTTATAATGTTAGTTGGATCTAACCCAGAAGAAGCACATCCAGTTATAGGTATGCAAATTCGTCAAGCTGTACAAAGAGGATGCAAACTTATAGTAGTTGACCCTCGTGATATAGATTTAGCTAAAAAAGCTGATATACACTTAAAATTAAGACCAGGTACAAATGTAGCATTTGCTAATGGTATAATGCACATAATCATAGAAGAAGGACTTCAAGATATGGACTTCATCAATGAACGTACTGAAGGTTATGAAAAAATAAAAGAAATAGTAAAAGACTACACTCCAGAAAAAGTTGCAAAAATCTGTCATATAGATGCAGAAGATTTAAGAAAAGCTGCTATAATGTACGCTAAAGCTGACATGGCTCCAATAATCTATTGCCTAGGTGTAACAGAACATTCAACTGGTACTGAAGGTGTTATGTCAATGTCAAATATGGCATTATTGGTTGGTAAATTAGGTAGACCAGGTTGTGGTGTTAACCCACTTCGTGGACAAAACAACGTACAAGGTGCTTGTGACATGGGTGCATTACCAGGAGATTTCCCAGGATACCAAAAAGTTGCTAATCCAGAAGTATTAGCTAAATTTGAAAAAGCTTGGGGAACTAAATTAAATCCTAACCCAGGAACTCATGCAACAGATATATTCCCTGCCGCAATAAGAGGCGACGTAAAAGGACTTTATATATTTGGTGAAGACCCTGTTGTAACTGACCCTGATACTCACCACGTTATAAAAGCATTAGAAAGTTTAGATTTCTTCGTAATGAACGAATTATTTATGACAGAAACTGCTCAATATGCTGATGTTATATTACCAGGTGTAAGTTATGCTGAAAAAGAAGGTACATTCTCTAATACAGAAAGACGTGTTCAAAGGGTACGTAAAGCTGTAGAATTAGAAGGTGAAATGAGATTAGATACTGATATATTCACAGATATAATGAATAGAATGGGATATCCTCAACCACACTTAACTTCAGCAGAAATCATGGATGAAATCGCATCTGTAACTCCAAGTTTTGCTGGTATAAGCCACGAAAGACTTGATAAAGAAGGCGGAATACAATGGCCATGTACTTCTAAAGATCATCCAGGAACTCCAATAATGCACGTTGGTAAATTTACAAGAGGATTAGGTTGGTTCTATCCAGCTGAATACGTTCCATCTGCTGAATTACCAGATGATGAATATCCAACTATATTAATGACAGGACGTATACTATATCATTACACAACTAGAGCGATGACTGGTAGAACGCCTGGATTAATGCAAATAGCTGGTAAGTCATTTATAGAAATGAATATAGAAGATGCAGAAGCTATAGGAATCAAAGATGGGGATAGAGTAAAAGTTTCTTCAAGACGTGGGGAAATCGAAACTACTGCTCGTGTTGGAACAAAAGTATCTCCAGGTGAAACTTGGATGCCATTCCACTTCCCAGATGGAAATGCAAACTGGTTAACAAACGCAGCACTTGATAAATATGCAAGAATACCAGAATATAAAGTTTGTGCTGTTAAAGTGGAAAAAGCTTAATATAAAATATAGATAATTAAAGACTAAGAAGATAGTATAGAGATTAATAAATATTAGAACAGAATATATAAATAGGTGCCAGTGCCTAATGAATTAACATAGGCACTGGCTTTTTAGTAATGAAAAAATACATTAGTTATGCTAGAATTAATTTAAAGTATCGAATAGACAGAGGTGGTAGTTTTGGATATAGGGGCTCTAATACTTATGGGTGGAAAAAATAGTAGAATGAATGGAAACGTCAAAGGGCTACTGAAAATAAAAAACAGTACATTTCTAGAAAAAATTCAAGAAACCTTAAATGATTTTTCTAGCATATATTTATCTATAAATGACAAATTCTCTAAAGAACAAAAACAAAACTTCGAAAATATGGGATTCAAAATAATAGAAGATATTTATAAAGAGATCGGTCCATTGGGTGGGATATATTCTTCATTGTTAAATTGTAAAGAAGAATATCTTTTTATAACAGCATGTGATATGCCTTTTATTACAAAAAATAGTATAGAAGTTCTGTGTAATAAAGTTGATAAAAATACAGATGGCGTAGTTTTTTACGATAAAAATAATAAACTGTATCCTCTAGGAGCTATATATTCAAAAAATGTACTTCCAATTATAGAGGAAATGATAGAGAAGAAATATTATAAGTTGAGCTATTTAATAGAAAAGAGCAACTTTGTCAAAATAAATATAGAAAAAACTGATATACCCTTAAAGGTATTAAGTAATATAAACACACTTCAAGAATATGATTTATTTATAAATAATGAATCTCTATTCTAGATAACTTTTAATGAAGTATATACTTTAAAACAAAATTATAAAAATTATATCCATAATTTTTGAAGGAATTTGATTAAAATTAAATATTCTCCGAGCAAAAGTATCTAAGGCAGAGCTATGATACTGCGCCAAGTAATATATAAATTACTTCAGGTTATGATGGAAACGTTATAGCCATCCGTTATTTGAGAAGGAGAAAATATAAGGGGTAGAAGGATACCTTTATTAGCTATATTTTCTATTTTTAAATAATAGATTATATAGCATTTTTTTTAGGAGGAAATAGGATATGGTAGGTATAGAACTTGAATTAGCGATAAATTTGATTTGTGATTCTGTTGAAAGTATAAGTGATATAGAAGAAGTTAGTATAGAGGAAGCTAGGGACAGAATTATAGGGGAAGATATAATTGCTCCTATTAATCAACCTCCATTTGATCGCTCTCCATTAGATGGCTATGCTTTAAGAGCAGAGGACATTATAGGTGCTAGCAAAGAAAATCCTGTAAAGCTAAAAGTTGTAGATGAAGTTTTTGCTGGGGGGTATACTCATAGAAACATAGGAAAACAGGAAGCTGTCAGAATAATGACAGGGGCTAAAATACCAACAGGATGTGACTGTGTAATTAGACAGGAATCTACTGATTATGGAATGGAAAAAGTAGAGATTTATGAAGAAGTAAAACACCATCAAAATTACTGTTTTGAAGGTGAAGATATTAAAAAAGGAAGTAAATTAATTGAAATAGGAGAAAAACTTAGCCATGTTCACATAGGAATAATAGCATCTATGGGATATGAAAAAGTTAAAGTACTAAGAAAAACAAAAGTAGCTTTAATAAGCACTGGTGATGAAGTTATTTGTGGAGGAATACCTCTAACAGAAGGAAAAATTTACGATAGCAATAGAAGAATGATTGCAGCCAGATTAGAAGAGTTAGGATGTGATGTAGTTCTTGCTGAAGTAATGGGTGATGATGAAAATTTAATCGCAAATGAAATTAAAAATATAATGAATGATGTAGATGTGGTGTTTACTACAGGTGGAGTTTCTGTAGGAAAAAAAGATATAATGCATCAAGTTATACAAATTTTACATGCTAAAAGAATTTTCTGGAGAGTAAATATGAAACCAGGAACACCTGCTATATATGCAGTTTATGAAAATAAACCATTGCTTTGTTTATCAGGAAATCCATTTGCCGCAATCGCAACATTTGAATTAATGGGAAAACAGCTATTATACAAATTAGGGCAAGACCCAGGTTTGAGAGAAGTAAGAAAAGAAGCAATATTACAAGATGAATTTTTAAAAGAAAGCAGAGGCAGAAGATTAATAAGAGCTATTTATGATGAAGGAAGAGTTTATCTTCCAAAAGGAGGACATTCATCAGGAATACTTGGTTCAATGGTAGGTTGTAACTGCTTAATAGATATAAAACCAGGAACACCAAAACTAGATAAAGGTGAAAAAGTAGAAGTTGTCCTTTTATAGGTGTTATAAGGGGAGTATTATTAAATTATGAAAAAAAATAATATAAAAAAACAATCGATCGTTGTTATATGTGGCGTTAAAAATTCAGGAAAAACAACTTTAATAACTAAATTAATACCCAAGTTTACGAGTTTAGGATATAAAGTAGCCACAATAAAACACGATGGTCATGATTTTGATGCTGATGTAGAAGGAACTGATTCTTATAAACATAAACAAGCAGGAGCATATGGGACTGCTGTGTTTTCAAAAAACAAGTTTATGGTAGTTAAAGAGCAAAAAGAAACAGATGAATTTGAACTGATAAATTTATTTCCAGAAGCAGATCTAATTTTTTTAGAAGGATTTAAACATTCAAATTATCCTAAAATTGAAATAGTAAGAAAGGGTAACTCATACGAATCTGTTTGTAACAAAGAAAACTTAATTGCAATTGCATCAGATATAGATATAGAAAACAATATAAAAAATTTAAATATAGATAAGAAAATAATTGATCTAAATAATATAGATAAAATTGTTGAGAAAATAATTCAGTATATTGAAGTGAAATAGGAGATGATTTTTATGAAATGTGTTAAGACTCAAGATGCAGTAGGGCATGTTCTTTGCCATGATATTACTCAGATTATAAAGGATGTAAAAAAGGGAACAGCCTTTAGAAAAGGACATATAGTAACAGAAGAAGATATTCCTGTTTTACTATCATTAGGAAAAGATAATCTTTATATATGGGAAAAAACTGAAGGGATACTTCATGAAAATGAAGCAGCTGAATATCTAAGAGATATA
Organism: Intestinibacter bartlettii; assembly: GCA_025148965.1. Lineage (GTDB taxonomy): Bacteria > Bacillota > Clostridia > Peptostreptococcales > Peptostreptococcaceae > Intestinibacter > Intestinibacter bartlettii. The sequence continues at coordinate 595,329 of CP102273.1, forward strand.
TGTATGAATGAAAATATGATTCAATCTGAGGTAAAAGAAGGAAAAATAGAATTAATAGCAGAGATAGATGGGCTTTTAAAAATAGATGTAGATAAATTAAGAGCAGTAAATAGTTTAGGCGAAATGATGATAGCAACTAGACACACAAATACAACTGTTAAAAAAGGTGACAAACTTGTTGGAACAAGAATAATACCACTTTTAATAGAACAAGAAAAAATGGAAAAAGCAAAAGAGGTTGCTGGAGATAGACCAATATTATCATTAATACCTTTTAAAAAGAAAAAAGTAGGGATAGTAACAACAGGAAATGAAGTATTCTATGGAAGAATAAAAGATACTTTTGGACCAGTTGTTGCAGAAAAAGTTAAAGAATTTGGTGCTGATGTAATCGGACAAACAATAGTAAATGATGATATGGAAAAAATAACAAAGGCAGTTGAAGAATTTATAGAACAAGGTGCAGATATGGTATTATGCACAGGTGGTATGAGTGTTGATCCAGATGATAAAACTCCAGGAGCAATAAAAAATACAGGAGCTAGAATAGTTTCCTACGGTGCTCCAGTTCTTCCAGGAGCAATGATGTTACTTGCTTATTATGAAAAAGATGGAAGGGAATTGCCAATAGTAGGTTTACCAGGATGTGTAATGTACGCTAAGAGAACAGTATTTGATTTAGTATTACCAAGACTTATGGCTGATGATATGGTTACAAGCGATGATTTAGCAGGATTAGGATTAGGCGGATTATGCTTAAGTTGTGATATATGTACATTCCCTAACTGTGGATTCGGAAAGGGTGTATAATATGTCAGGAAAGTTAAATCATTTTGATCAACATGGAAATGCAGTAATGGTTGATGTTACAGATAAAAATGTAACTGAAAGAGAGGCAGTAGCAACAGGAAAAATATTTGTATGTGATGAAACATATGAAAGAATTTTAACTGGAAATATGGCAAAGGGGGATGTTCTTGCTGTCGCTAGAGTAGCAGGAATTATGGCGACTAAAAAGACATCAGAATTAATACCTATGTGTCATCCATTAATGCTTACAAAAGCAAAAGTAGATTTTGAATTTAATGAAGAAGAAAAAAGCATAAGCGCAACATGTCTTGTTAAATTAAGTGGAAAAACAGGGGTGGAAATGGAAGCTCTTACAGGCGTAAATGTAGCTTTACTTACTATTTATGATATGTGTAAAGCTATCGATAAAGGAATGGTTATTTCAGATGTACATCTAGTTAAAAAATCTGGTGGAAAGAGTGGAGATTTCTACTTTAACGAAGAGAAATAGTAATACTATAATATACCTGAAAGCGGGAATGAAATATGTTAGATAAGTTAAATAGAAAAATAGATTATCTTAGAATATCTGTAATAGATAGATGTAATTTGAGATGTGTTTACTGTATGCCAGAAGAAGGAATAGAAAGTATTCCTCATGATGAAATTCTTACATATGATGAAATTTTAAGAATTTGTGAAATTGTATCAGAATTAGGAATCAGGAAAATAAAAATAACAGGTGGGGAACCATTAGTTAGAAAAGATATAGTAAACTTAATTAGAGATATAAAAAATATCGACAAAATAGAGCAAGTTACATTAACTACAAATGGAATATTACTTCATGAAATGTTAGATGATTTATACGATGCAGGAATAGATGCTATAAATATAAGTTTAGATACTTTAAACAAAGATAATTTCAAAAAAATAACTAGAAGAGATGGGCTTGAAAAAGTGCTTATGTCTATAGATAAGGCTTATGATTTAGGAATTAGAGTAAAGATAAATTGTTTAGCAATTAGAGACTTTAATTTGAGGGAACTTGTTGAAATTGCAAGTTTTGCAAAAGATAGGGAAATAGATGTAAGATTTATAGAATTAATGCCAATTGGATTTGGTAAAAAGTATACTCAAATAGATAATGACGAAATACTTTCTATTTTAGAAAGTCGTTTCGGAACATTTGAAATTGTAACTGAAAAAAGGGGAAATGGTCCAGCAAAATATTATAGAAATCAAAATATGAAGGGATGTATAGGATTTATAAGTGCTATAAGCCATGAATTTTGTGAATCATGCAATAGAATAAGACTTACATCTAGTGGATTTTTAAAATTATGTCTTCATTACAATAAAGGAATTGATTTAAAAGAACCAATAAGAAATGGAATAAGTGATGAGGATTTAAAAAAATTAATCCATGATACTATCTGGAATAAACCAATAAGTCATAAATTTGGCCATGCTAGTGAGGAACAAGATATTGAACTTAAAAATATGGTTCAAATTGGCGGATAATATTAAAATTAAAAATATCAATATGGAGTGATAATAAATAAGTTTTAAAGGAGAATAATAAAATGGGAAGAGTCGTAAATGTGTGTATAAGTGAAAAAAAAGGAACTCAAAAACATCCAATAGATGAAGGAGAATTTATAGTTGAATTTGGAGTAAAAGACGATGCGCATGCTGGGAAATGGCATAGACAAGTTAGTTTACTTTCATTTGAAAGGGTAGAAGAGTTCAATGCTAGAGGGGCTGGAGTAAAACCAGGTGCTTTCGGTGAAAATCTATTAGTTGAAGGTTGGGATTTAAAGACTATACCAGTAGGAACTAAGTTTAGATGTAATGATGTTCTTTTAGAAATAACTCAAATCGGAAAAGAATGTCACCATGGATGCGAAATATTTAAAAAAATGGGTGATTGTATAATGCCTAGAAATGGGATATTCGCTAGAGTATTAGAAGGTGGAAAAATAAAACCAGGAGACGAAATAGAAATAGTAGAATAGAGGGTGGATAAAATGTATAGAGTTGGAATTATAACAGCAAGTGATAAAGGGTCACGAGGAGAAAGAGTCGACGAAAGTGGAGCTAAAATAAAAGAAGTAGTCGGAGAATTTGGATATGAAGTAAAATTCTATAAAGTTCTTCCAGATGATAAGGATGTTTTAGCAGAAGAAATGAAAAGTTTATGTGATAAAAATGAAGTTGATTTAATTCTTACAACAGGAGGAACAGGATTTTCAAAAAGAGATAATACTCCAGAAGCTACTTTATCGATAGCAGAAAAATTAGTCCCAGGGATTTCTGAAGCAATAAGAGCTTATAGTATGCAATTTACTAAAAAAGCTATGTTAAGTAGAGCTGTTTCGGTAATCAGAAAATCTACATTGATTATAAATATGCCAGGAAGTCCAAAAGCAGTTAAAGAGTGCATGGAATGTTTAATGCCAGCTCTTGAACATGGATTAGATATATTAACTGGTGAAGCTAGCGAATGTGCTAGAAAATAGGAAATAATAAATAGGGCATATTAAAAATATAAAATTTATTTTTAATACGCCCCTTTTTTGATTATATGATTTTAATAAAACGTATATTTTCTATAAATTTCAAAATTTAAGTTCGAAATAATTATAAATTTTTTGCTCCAATAGCAGATGCTTTTCTCTTATTTTTAATTGATGCTGTAAGATCTTCTTCATGCACGATTCTAAATGCAGCAGTTGGACAGACCCTTACACAAGCAGGCCCTTTTTCTGAACCACTACAAAGGTCACATTTATTAGCAACCATTTTTTCAATACAGAAAAGTTTATCATTTGGCATATTTGTTAAATCAACAGTACACCCAGATTCCACATCATTTAAATTTATTGCACCAAGTGGACAGGCAAGCATACAATTTTTGCAACCTATACATTTCTTTTGGTCTACTATTATAGCATTATTTTTTCTGCTAATAGCGTCTTGTGGACATGCCTTTGCACAAGGGGCATCTTCGCATTGTCTGCATTGGATAGGTGCAGAAACTTGTGCATTTTTTACAACTTCAAGTTTTGGGTTGAAGTTTATTTCTTCAGGATTTTGATAAAATATATCTTCTCCATTGTGTTCAACAACGCAAGCAATCATACAAGTTCTACAACCAATACATTTTATTGGATCAGCTACAACAAAATAATTCATTACTCAAACACTCCTTTTTATTTATTTTTTATACAATATTTAGTGTGTAATAAGCTATGAGATACTTTGCCTAAAGGTTCTTTTAAGAATTTAGAGTAAATCTTAGTAATCTCAGGGTTAGTATGAGATTTTCTAAGAGGTAAATTAGCATCATGTGTATAAGTAGCTTTTATTCTATTGTCATATGCAGTTTCTCTATATTCTTCTAATAGTAGTTTTGGTTGACCTCCACCACTTACACATCCAACTGGACAAGTCATAACTTCTATAAAATGTAAATCAAGTTTTCCTGATTTTAAATCTTCTAAAATAGGGACTACATTTTTAAGACCAGTTACAACACCAACTTTTAGTGTTAATTCTCCAATTTGTACCTCAGTAGTTCTAAATCCATCACGTCCTCTAACAGCAGGAATATCTATACTTGGGATTTCTTCACCAGTGATTACTTCGTATGCAGTTCTAAGTGCTGCTTCCATAACACCACCAGTTACACCAAATATAGTACCAGCACCTGTATAAACGCCTAGTGGACTTTCGAATGGAATCTCTTCTAGAGAGTTAAAGTCTATACCTGCATCTTTTATTAAGTAAGCAAGTTCTCTAGTTGTTAAAACAGCATCTACATCTCTATAACCACTTGAATCCATTTCAGGTCTATCACATTCAAATTTTTTACAAGTACAAGGCATTATAGAAATACTGTAGATATCTTTTGCATCTATTTTATTTACTTTTGCACCATAAGTTTTAAATACAGCACCAGCCATTTGTTGTGGTGATTTACAAGAAGATAAATGGTCAGTTAACTCAGGAAAATTAGTTTCTAAAAACTTAACCCAAGCAGGACAACATGAAGTAAACATAGGTAGAGTTCCACCTTCTGTAACTCTCTTGATTAATTCATTTCCTTCTTCCATTATAGTTAAATCTGCTGCAAAGTTTGTATCATATATTTTATCAAAGTTAAGCGCTTTTAAGGCTGCTGCCATTTTTCCTGGAGTTAAAGAACCAAGTTCCATTCCGAAATCTTCTCCAAGAGCAACTCTAACAGCTGGAGCACATTGAACCATAGTTATTTTGCTAGGGTCTTTTAATGCAGCTTTAACTTTATCTATATCACAGACATTGTTTGCTGCAAATAATGGTTCATTTATAACATCTGGTATTTTTCTTTCTTGTTTTTTGTTTGTAACAAATTCTTCGCCATGGTCTATAATTGATGCATATGATTTACAGACTTGAACACATTGTCCACAAATTACACATTTATCAGCATCTATTTCTTGTGGTTTATGTGGTTCACCAGTTATAGCAGAAACTGGACAGACCTTAACACATTCTTGACATCCTGTACATAAATCTTTATCTATATTAACTATCATAATCTCATCCTCCTTTATTTGTTAGTTGATAATAAGCTTAATGCAGCTTTTATATTTTTTGCTTTTTTATCTTCTAAAGGAGTAACGAGTTTTAGAGCTTGGTTAGGACAGGCATTAACACAAGCTAATTTATCCTTATCCTTACATAAATCGCATTTATAAGCAATTTTATTACTTTCATCAATTGCTCTTTGTTCAACAGGTTTACTATCTTCATATTGAGTTAATAAATCAATAGCACCAAATGGACAGGCAAGTAAGCAAGTTTTACATCCTATACATTTTACTTCGTCGACAATTACTGAGTTATCTATTCTAGAAATTGCTTTTACGGGACATGTGTTTAAACAAGGTGCATCTTCGCAATGTCTACATTGTATAGGCATACAGACAGCATCATCTTTTACAAGATAAAGTCTAGGAATAACAGGAATATTAATTGTTCCAACTGTACAACCTACATTATTATTAGCGTTATGTGAAGTGAAACAAGCAACTTCGCAAGCTCTACACCCAGTGCATTTACTAGGGTCTGCAACTACAAATGAGCCTAATTTGTTTTTCATAATCTTTCCGCCTTTCAATATCAATTTAAATACTTATTTATTAAGCTTGTTTGGTATGCATTTTTTTCTTTAGGTCTTTATAGATGTCTTTAACATGTTGCTCAGCCCAGTCTTGATCGTCTATTTTTTCAATTTTAATAGCACAATATTTATATTCTGGAGTTTTTGAAACAGGGTCAAGACTAGCGACAGTAAGTTCATTACAAGCACCAACCCACCATTGGTAAGTCATATAAGTTGCTCCTGGTTGAACTCTATCTGTAACTAATGCTCTTGTAAAAACACTACCTCTTCTAGAGCTTACTTTTATAATTTCATTTTCTTTTATTCCAAGTTTTTCAGCATCAACTTCGCTTATTTGAAGGTATCCAGGTTCATCTTCTAATTGTGCAAGGGTTCTACAGTTACCAGTCATTGTTCTTACAGAATAATGTCCAACTTCTCTTACTGTAGATAAACTAAATGGATATTCTTCATCTTCAACTTCGTATGGAGGTCTCCATTCTGCTGCAAATAATTGACCTTTATGGTCTGGAGTAGCAAAGATTCCATATTTGTGTAAATACATAGTTCCTAAATCTGCATCAGATTCATCTTTGCATGGCCATTGAACACAACCGTATTTTTCCATCTTTTCATAAGTTGCGCCAAAGAAACTAGGAGTTAAACTTCTCATTTCATCCCATATTTCTTTAGTATTGTTGTAATGCATTGGATAGCCCATAGCTGTAGAAACTTCACAAATTATTTGCCAGTCAGTTTTTACATCTCCTTTTGGTTCAACAGCTTTTCTAATTCTTTGGAATCCTCTATCAGCAGAAGAGTAAACACCATCATGTTCGCCCCAAGATGTAGCAGGGAAGATGACATCAGCATGAAGTCCTGTTTTATTCATAAATATATCTTGAACAACTACAAATTCACATTCATCAAGAGCTTCTCTTACTTCAGCAGCATCAGGGTCACTTTGAACTGGGTCCTCACCAAAGATATAGTAAGCTTTAATTTTATGTTCTTCTAAAACTGCATGAGGAACTTCTGTTAATTTAAGTCCTACTTTACTAGGAAGTTTAACGCCCCAAGCTTTTTCAAATTTTGCCCTGATTTCAGGATTAGTTACTTTTTGATACCCTGGATAACAGTCTGGTAATGCACCCATGTCACAAGCACCTTGAACGTTGTTTTGTCCACGAACAGGTCCTATACCTACATTAGGTCTACCAAAGTTTCCAGTAAGTAATGCAAGTGATGCTAAACCTTTTACGACATCAACTGCTTGTGAAAATTGACATACACCCATACCATAAAGTATCATGGCATCTTTAGCTTTAGCATATTCTCTCATAGTTTTTCTAATCATATCGGCAGGAATATTAGTATATTTGGCTGCATATTCAGGAGTGTAAGGTTCAACTATTTTCTTATATTCCTCAAAGTTGTCGGTATGTTCTTTTATGAATTCTTCATCATATAAATTTTCATTGATTAAAACATTTCCGAATGCATTGACTAATATCATATTAGTACCACCTTTGATAGGTAGATGCATATCAGAAATTCTAGCTGTTTCAGTGACTCTAGGGTCTACAGTTATTAGTGTTGCGCCTTTTTCTTTAGCTCTAACAATTCTTCTCGCAACAATCGGATGTGAATCGGCTCCATTATATCCAAAAATGAATAATAAATCAGCATCTTCAATTTCTGGTATAGAGTTAGACATTGCTCCACTACCTAATGAGTAAGCCAGACCGGCTACGGAAGGAGCATGTCAGACACGAGCACAGTGGTCAACATTGTTTGTACCAATTGTTGCTCTCATAAATTTTTGCATGATGTAATTAGCTTCATTACCAGGTCCTCTAGCAGAGCCTGTACCCATTATTGAATCAGGACCATATTTTTCTTTAATTTCATTAAGTCTTTTAGCTGTGTAGTTGATAGCTTCTTCCCATTCAACTTCTTCTAAAACACCATTTTTTCTGACAAGGGGCTTAGTAAGACGAGGTGTTAGAATTTGAGGATCGTTTAAGAAGTCCCATCCATAGTGTCCTTTTAAGCAAAGAGTGCCTTCATTCGTTCTACCATTTGCTGGTTCACTTCTAAGAATTTTATTCTTAGCTTCATCAACAACAAGATAGAACTGACATCCAGCACCACAATAAGGACATGTGGTTAAAACCTTTTTTTCCATTTTGTTTTACCTCCTTTAAATTTACTAAAAATATAGGAACCATTTTAAAATAATTAAAATTTGGCTCCTGAAAAAATAATTATAAAATAATACTATAAATATATAATATTATTATCTGTAAAAAATTTCAGTTGTTATAAACACAAAAAAGGTACTAACTTTAAAAGTTAGTACCTTTTTATTGGCGGGAAAGGGTGGGAATCGAACCCACCTAAGAGGCTCCTAACCCCTCGTACTAGTTTTGAAGACTAGAGAGAACACCAGAACTCATCCTCCCCCAAATATTTTGCAATTTTATATTTTAAGTAAGTTAAAAATCAATATTTATACTTACTTGTAATACTCTTTAATAATATCAATTTACAATCAAAATTTCAATATAATTGCTAAAATTTGTAATAAAAAATGTAAATGTAAGTATTATTATGTAAAATCAGTTATAATTAATATAGTAAATAAAAAAGAAGAATTATAGGGGGGATTGGATTGAAAAAAAGGGAGGCTTTTGCAAAATTACCTTCAGTTGATAGTATCCTATCGAATAATAATATAAAAAATTTATTAGACAATTACCCAAGAGAATTAATATTAGAATCGATAAGAGATGTAATAGAAAGTAAAAGGCAAGAAATCATCAGAATAAAAGAGGATGAAGTAGAAACATTTGATATAGAGGAAGACATTTTAATAGATGACATAATCCAGTCTACAAAAAATAAATTTCAATTATCTATTCAAAAAGTTATAAATGCAACAGGTATCGTAATACATACTAATTTAGGCCGTTCAAAACTTAGCCCAAATGTACAAAGTGAATTGATAGATATTGCATTTGGATATTCTAATTTAGAATATAATTTGGAAAATGGAAAAAGAGGATCTAGGTATGACCATTTAGTTCAAATCATAAAAAGACTAACAGGTGCAGAAGATGCGTTAATAGTAAATAATAACGCAGCTGCTGTATTATTAGTTTTAAATACAATAGCAAAAGATGGAGAGGTTATTGTTTCTAGAGGCGAATTAGTTGAAGTTGGTGGAAGTTTCAGAATATCTAGCATAATGGAATTAGGAAGTGGAAAATTAGTTGAAGTAGGTTCCACTAATAAAACTCACATAGAAGACTATAAAAGCGGATTTAGTGAAGAAACTAAAGCTATAATGAAAGTTCATACTAGTAATTATCGTATTTTAGGATTTACAGAATCAGTTGGAATAGAAGAATTAAAACAACAAGAAGAGTTCAAAAACATACCTATTATAGAGGATTTAGGAAGTGGGGTATTCGTAGATTTATCTAAATATGGATTGACATATGAACCTACAGTGATAGATTCACTTAAAAAAGGTGTAGATATAGTTACATTTAGTGGAGACAAGATGCTTGGTGGACCACAAGCTGGAATTATAGTAGGAAAAAAAGAATATATAGAAAAAATGAAGAAAAATCAATTAACAAGAGCATTGCGAGTTGATAAAATGAAAATAGCTGCATTAGAGGCAACTTTAAGAATGTATTTAGATGAAAAAGAGGCTATCAGAAATATTCCTACATTAAAGATGATTACTTGTAGCTTAAAAGAATTAGATGAAAAAGCAGGTATACTTTTAAATAAGATACAAGAATTAAATATAGATGCAGATATTCAAAAAGAGAAAAATGTATCACAAGTTGGAGGCGGTTCAATGCCACTAGAAAAGCTAGATACATACACAGTAACAATAAAACCTAATAAATTTAGTGTATCTTATTTGGAAAAAAGACTTAGAAAAAGTGAAGCGCATATAATTGGAAGAATAAACGAAGATAAATATATTTTAGATGTTAGAACTATAGAAGAAAATGAGTTTGACTTGATAGTAAAAGAATTAAAGATAATTTTTAATTAAATTTTCAGGGGGATATTCTTGAGATGAAAAATGTAATTTTGGGAACAGCAGGACATATAGATCACGGAAAGACGACATTAATAAAAGCTCTTACAGGAAGAGAAACGGACAATCTTAAGGAAGAAAAACAAAGAGGTATTTCTATAAATTTAGGATTTACATATTTTGATTTACCTAGTAAAAAAAGAGTCGGAATAGTTGATGTTCCTGGTCATGAGAAATTCATAAAAAATATGCTTGCTGGAGCATGTGGTATAGACATAGTTTTATTGGTTATAGCAGCAGATGAAGGTGTAATGCCTCAAACTATTGAACATCTAGATATTTTAAATTACCTAGATGTAAAAAAAGGTATAATAGTTTTAACTAAGTGCGATTTAGTTGATGAAGAATTTATCGAATTAGTTAAAGATGATGTAAGAGAAAAAACAAAAGGATTATTTATAGAAGGTGCACCTATTGTAGAAGTTGATTCTGTTTCTAGAAGAGGATTGGATGAATTAGTTCAAAAGATAGATGAAATAAGTGAAGATATAGAAGAGAAAAAAACAGATGCACCGTCTAGAATGAGTATAGATAGAGTATTCTCATTAAAGGGTTTCGGAACAATTGTAACAGGAACTTTGATTGAAGGAAAAATATCTGTAGATGATGAGATGACTATATATCCTAGTGAAAAAAAGGTTAAAGTAAGAAATTTACAAGTTCATGGATGTGATGTGAAAACAGCATATGCAGGCCAAAGAACAGCTATAAATTTATCTAATATTAAAGTAAGTGAAATTCAAAGGGGAGATGTTATAGCACAAACTGGTTCTGTTGAGGAATCTATGATGATAGATGTCAATATTTCATTAGTTGAACACTGTAAAAAGAGTTTAAAACATTGGGATAGAATAAGGATTTTTCATGGTACAAAACAAATACTATGCAGAATAGTTCCACTAAATGAAGATGAAATACAATATGGTGAAAGTGGATATGCACAGTTAAGATTGGAAGAAAAAATTGTAGCGAAAAAAGGTGATAGATTTATAATAAGATCTTATTCACCAATGGATACGATTGGTGGTGGAGTGATAATAGATACGGCTCCAAAGAAACATAAAATATATGATGAAAGTGTAATAGAAGCTTTAAAAATAAAGGAAAAAGGCGAGCTTAAAGATATATTAGAAGAATATTTAAAATTAAACTTATCGAATTATATTACTCTTAAAGAGTTAGTAAGTTATACAGGCGAAAAAGAAGAATATGTTAAAGAAGGGCTTAATGCATTAATAGATGAAAATAAGGTATTTTGCGTTAATAAATATTATTTACATATAAGTCATTATCAAAAATTAAAAGAAAGGGTTATAGATATTTTAACTAAATACCATAAACAGTATAGATTAAGAAATGGAATTTTAAAAGAAGAACTTAGATCTAAAGTAGATAATAGCCTTAAAGTTAAAGATATGGATGTAATTTTGAATAAAATGGTAGAAGAAAAAGACATTAAAGTCCAAGATAATTTAGTATCTAATTATGATTTTGAAGTGAAATTCAATCAAAAGCAATTGTCTATTAAAAAAGAAATTGAAGATAAATCTAGAAAAAACGGATTAAATTCTCTTATGACAAAGGATGATATATGTAATAAAAACAAGTTTTATGAAGAAGTTTTAGAAGCATTAACAGGTGAAACAATACAAAAATTAGATGATGCATATTATATAGATAAAAAAGTTTATGAAAATGTAAAAAAAGATTTATTAGAGTATTTAAATAAAAATAAGGAAATAACAGTTGCACAATTTAGAGATATTACAAAATCAAATAGAAAGATATCTATAGTTATGCTAGAACATTTTGATAGAAATAGAATAACAAAAAGAGTAGAAGATAAACGAATTTTATATTAATTTGATATATCTTATTAAGAAAAGAGGTTTTAATTATGAGTAAAAAAGACATAGTTTTTTGTAAAGGTGGAGGCTGTACAGCTAAATTAGGGCCTGGGGTATTAAACAGGGTTTTAGAGAGAATACCAAAAAAATATGACGAAAATCTATTAATAGGTTTTGAAAGCAGTGATGATGCATCTGTTTATAAATTGACTGATGATATAGCTATGGTTCAAACATTAGATTTTTTCCCACCAATGGTTGATGACCCATATACTTTTGGAAAAATAGCAGCAGCAAATGCCTTAAGTGATATTTATGCAATGGGCGGTGAAGTAAAAACTGCACTAAATATAGTGTGTTTTCCTGAACAAATGGATTTAAACATATTGGGAGATATAATTCAAGGAGGTAGTGAGAAAGTTACAGAAGCTGGAGGAGTTTTATCTGGAGGACATTCAATAATGGATCAAGATGTAAAATATGGTCTTTCTGTTACAGGTATTATAAACCCAAATAAAATATATCAAAATAATGGATGCAAAGTAGGGGACAAATTAATACTTACAAAACCATTAGGAGTCGGAATAATTTCAACAGCAAATAGGGTTGGAGAAGCAAGTAAAGAAGCCATGGAACAAGCAATTGAGTCTATGTGTACATTAAATAAATATGCAGCAGAAATTATAAGAAAATATGATGTACATGCTTGCACAGATGTAACAGGATTTAGTCTTTTAGGACATCTAAATGAAATGGTTGCAGGGGATTGTTCTGCTGTTATAGACAGTACTAAAGTACCTTATATAAAAGAAGCTAGAGATTATGCCAAAGAATTCTTATTAACTGCTGCAGCACAAAGAAATAGAAATTATCTAGAAGATAAAATACTATTTAATATAGATGATTTTGCTATGGAAGAAATATTATTTGATCCACAAACTTCAGGAGGTTTATTGGTAGCAGTAAATCCAGATGATGTAGAGGATATAATGAAGGAATTAAATACTTTAAAATTACCATGTGGAGTAATTGGAAAAGTTGTAGAAGCTAAAGAGCATAAAATAATTGTAGATTAATTTATAAAGATGTCTAAAAACAATTAATATAAAATTTAGGAGGAATAAAAATGCAGAAAATAAAAGTTGATGCAATGGGCGATCAATGCCCAATACCAGTAATAAAAACAAAAAAGGCTTTAAAAGAAATAACTGAAACTACTTTGGTAGAGGTACATGTAGATAACGAAATCGCTGTTCAAAATTTAAGCAAAATGGCAAAACAAAAAAATTTAGAATATAAATGTGAAAAACTAGAGGAACAACATTACATAATTAAAATAAATGCTGAAGCAGAAGGTGTATCTATTCAACAAAAAGCTCCAGCAGAAAATGATAAAGAAATCTGTTATCCTGATAGAAAATCTAATACAGTTGTAGTATTAAGTAGTAATCAAATGGGTAATGGAAGTGAAGAGTTGGGTCAAATATTAATGAAAGGATTTATATTTGCTTTAACAGAGTTAGATGAACTTCCAAGCACTGTCTTACTATATAATTCAGGGGTTAAATTATCGACAGAAGGTTCAAATTCTATTGAAGATTTAAAAACCTTACAAGCACAAGGTGTTGAAATATTAAGTTGTGGTACTTGTTTAAATTACTACGACTTAACAGAAAAATTACAAGTTGGTGATGTGACAAATATGTACTTTATACTTGAAAAAATGGCACAAGCTGACAAAATTATAAGACCATAATAAAATTTATGAAGTAAAATTAAATTTTATATTTAATAAATGAAAATATTGTTAATAATTTATTAAATATAATGTATACATCTTCCAAATTCGGCTTTTATCAAAAAAATGGTGCTATAATTAACTTGTAGTATAAAAAGGTTTTCTTAATACTTAACAAAGGGGTGTATTTGTATGGAAAAAAGATTTTTAGCACCAAAAGAAATAGCCAATGCAATGGTTAATGTTGGTGTAGGAAAAGCTAATTTACCAGTAGGCTCAATGTTTTTACTAGGAATATTAGCTGGAGCATTTATCGGATTTGGGGGATTAGGTAATACTATAGCAAGTCAAACATTTGCTGGTATAGACCCTGGTGTTGCTAAACTTATAGGGGCTGCAGTCTTCCCTGTTGGACTTATGTTAGTTGTTATATGTGGGGCAGAGTTATTTACAGGAAATAACTTAATGACATTAGCTTTAATGAATAATAAAATTACAGCAGGTCAAATGCTTAAAAACTGGTGTGTAGTTTGGTTGGGTAACCTAGTAGGATCTTTATGCTTAGCCCTTATAGTATATTATGGTGGAGTTTTAGGAGACCCAGCAGCAACAGCAAAAGCCGTAGGAATTGCAGAAGCAAAAGCTGGTCTAGACATATCAGTTATGATATTTAGAGGAATATTATGTAATATCCTTGTTGTTTTAGCAGTATGGATGGCAACAAGTGCACAAGATATAATATCTAAAATATTTGCATGTTGGTTCCCAATTATGTTATTCGTATTATGCGGATTTGAACATAGTGTGGCAAATATGTACTTTATACCAGTTGGAATGTTATTAGGGGCTAATGTATCTGTAGGAGCATGTGTAACCAATTTAATTTGCGTTACAATAGGAAATATAATTGGTGGAGCAATAATAGTACCAGTTATTTATTATACTACTTACTTAGCAGCAGATAAAAAGAAATCTTCTAATGTATAAAATTTAAATAAATATATAAGGGAAATTAAAAAGCATCGTCAAAGATATACACTTTGGCGATGTTTTTTATATTGTTTATATGAAAATAAATTTAAAATAATAATGAATTGATAAATAAATCAAATTCACCTTAAATAAAAATTGAATATGTGGTAAAATCTTTTTATAACTAGAATTATGTTTTTTTTAGATACATTTTTATTTATAGAAACATATATTAAAATATAAAAATAATTAAATAAATATAGAAAGAAATATAGATATAAAAAATAATTTTAGATAAATAAGCAAGTATAAAAATAAAAAAGGAAGGAGTATGTCAAATATTCACAGTTGATTTTCGTATATCAAAAGTAATATTTGACAATAAAACAATTAAATATGAACAAAGAATTAGTTTATAATGATTTATTAAAAATAGTTAATGAAGAAGATATAAAAATAGATGAACCAATGAAAAAGCACATCTCATTTAGAGTAGGTGGACCAGCAGATATATTAGTTAGACCGAGAACAGAGGAACAATTAAGTCAAATATTAAAATATATAGATGAAAATGCATTACCATATCTAATAATAGGAAACGGATCGAACTTATTAGTAAAAGACGGCGGAATAAGAGGTATAGTAATAGAATTTGGAGATAATTTTAATAATTTTGAAATAGACGGAAATATAATAAAAGCACAAGCAGGCGCTTTATTAGCTGTATTAGGAAAGGCAGCACTTAGGGAAGAATTAACAGGATTTGAGTGTATATCAGGGATACCAGGTTCACTTGGTGGAGGATTAGCAATGAATGCTGGTGCTTATGGTGGAGAAATAAAATCAGTTGTAAAATCAGTAAGAGTAATGAATCCAAAAGGAGAAATATTCGAGTTTTCAAACGAAGAAATGAAGTTTGAATACAGAAGAAGTATCCTTACAAATTCTGATTATATAGTTTTATCAGCAGTACTTGAGCTTCAAAAAGGAAACTACGATGAAATAAAAGCATTTATGGCTGATTTAACTAATAGAAGAACAACAAAACAACCATTAAATTTACCAAGTGCAGGAAGTACTTTTAAAAGACCAGAAGGATATTTTGCAGGTAAATTAATAGATGATTGTGGATTAAGAGGATTAACATTAAGAGGAGCACAAGTTTCTGAAAAACACTGTGGATTTGTGGTTAATATAGGAGATGCAACTGCTAAAGATATACTAGATTTAATGTATATAGTAAAAAGCACAGTTTTAAATAAATTTGGAGTAACATTAGAAGAAGAAGTCAAAATACTTGGAGAGGATTAACATGGAGATATTAGCAGATTATCACACTCACACTGTATATAGTCATGGAAAAGGGTCTATAGAAGACAATGTGAAAGTTGCGATATCTAAGGGAATAAAAAAAATTGGTATTTCAGACCATGGGTATAAAAATGTTGCCTATGGTGTGAAAATCGATGATTTTGAAAAAATGAGAGAAGAAATAGATATTTTAAATGAAAAATATAAGAACCAAATAGAAATCCTTTTAGGAGTTGAATGCAATATATTAGATAATAAGGGAAATATAGATTTAAATGATAAAATTTATAGATATTTTGATTATGCAATGGCAGGATATCATTTTGGTTCAATACCTACATCTTTAAAGGGTGTGGTGAATATGTGTCAAAACTATTTCTTCAAAAGTGAAAAAGCCAAAGAATATAATACCGAGGCAATTGTAAATACTATAAAAAATAATGATATATTTGCAATTACACACCCTGGTGATAAAGGCGGTATTTATATAGAAGAAGTGGCTAAGGCAGCAGAAAATACTAATACTAAATTAGAAATCAATAGTAGCCATGAATTTTTAAATGTAGAACAATTAAGAAAAATAAAAGACTACAATGTTAAATTCATCATAGGCTCAGATGCACATATACCACAAAATGTAGGAAATTTTGATTTGGCATTAGAGACTGTAAATAAATCAAGTTTAGACAAATCGTTAATAGAAAATATTTTAGTTTAAGGAGGGGTCTTTAATGAAATTTGTAATAGTAACTGGATTATCAGGATCCGGAAAAAGTGAAGTAATGAAAGTTTTCGAGGATATGAATTATTATTGTGTAGATAATTTACCTCCTACATTAATAGTAAACTTTGCCGAAATATGTTATCAGGCAGGTTCTATGGTTGATAAAGTCGCTCTTGGCATAGACATAAGGGGTATGAAATTTTTTGAAGATTTGCATGAAAGTCTAAGAACTCTTAAAAGAGAAAATTATCCTTTTGAAATTTTATTTTTAGATTGTGATGATGATACTCTTTTAAAAAGATATAAAATGACTAGAAGAAATCATCCATTAGCATTAAATAGACAAATACCAGAAGGAATCAAAATTGAAAGAAAAATATTAAACCCATTGAAAGAAATTGCTAATTATATAGTAGATACTACTAATATGAAGCCAAAAGATTTAAAGGAAGAAATACTAAAAATCTATTCAATAGGAGAGAAACATACTAATCTTACAATTTCTGTACTTTCATTTGGATTTAAACATGGAATCCCTAAGGATTCAGATTTAGTATTTGATGTTAGATTTTTACCTAACCCATACTATTTAGAAAGTCTTAGAAATAAAACAGGAGACGATCAAGAGGTTAGGGATTATGTTATGAATTCTGATATTAGTAAACAATTTTATGCAAAACTTACAGACATGATAGATTTCTTAATACCACAATATGTGGAAGAGGGAAAACACCATTTAGTAATTAGTATTGGATGCACTGGAGGAAGACATAGATCCGTGACAATAGCAAACCTTATTGCTGAAGAAATTCAAAGTAAGGGGTATAGAGTTGTTAAAAAACATAGGGATTTTATGTTAAAATAGTGCGGAGGTTATTATGGAAGTGGTTGGTATTATTTTTGGGGCAATAGGTATACTATGCTTTGGCATAGCTATATGGTTATTTATCCAAATGAAAAATGAGAGGATAAGATACTTAGAGTTGCAGACTAAAGAAAACAAAGGCCCTAACGTTGTAGTTATCGGTGGAGGAACTGGACAATCAATTTTTCTAAGAGGTTTAAAACACCATACAGAAAACATAACTGCTATAGTTACTGTTGCTGATGATGGTGGTGGCTCAGGAGTTCTTAGATCGGATTTAGGTATGTTGCCACCAGGAGATATACGAAATTGTATTATGGCGCTTGCAAATATAGAACCGACTATGAATGAAGTTATGCAATATAGATTTGAAGATGGAGCGCTAAAAGGCCAAAGTTTTGGAAATTTATTTTTAGCTGCGATGAATGGATTATATGGAAATTTCGAAACAGCAGTTTATAAAATAGGTCAAATATTTGCAATAACGGGAAGGGTTTTACCAGTTACGCTTGAAAACATAGATTTAATTGCAACATTAGAAAATAGCCAAGTTGTAAAAGGTGAATCAACAATACCAAAAGAAGTTAGAAAACAGAAATGTAAAATAGATAAAATTACTTTAATACCAGAAAAATGTAGACCTCTTGATGAAGTAATTAGTTCTATACATGGAGCAGATATTATTGTTATGGGACCAGGTAGTTTATATACTAGTGTAATACCTAATTTATTGGTTCCAGGAGTAATTGATGCAATAAAAAAATCAAATGCTAAGAAAGTATATATACCTAATGTTATGACACAACCAGGAGAAACAGAAGGATATAATGTATTAGATCATGTTGAGGCATTAATAAAACATACAGAACCAGGATTAATCGATTGTATTATAGCTAATGATGAAAAAATACCTGAATCTGTATCAAAAAGATATAAAGAAGATGGCTCTACACAAGTTTTATTAGATAATGAACAAAGATTAAAGTTAAAATGTATGGGTATTAGAACAATCGAATCCAATTTAATAGAAGTGAAAAATGCCTATATAAGACATAATGCTAATGAGATTTCTAGTATAATTGTAAAACTGGCTCTAGGTCATGATATATAATAGTGAATAAAAAGGGATTTTATATCTTGATGAAGAAATTCTTATTATTATGTTGAATTAAGGAGTGAAAATCTATGAGAGAAGAGATCAGTGCCGGTGGAGTAGTCTTATTTGGAAATGCAATTCTTCTACTTAGAAAGTTTAATGGAGATTGGGTGTTACCAAAGGGAAGAATCGAAGCAGGTGAGCAGAAAAAGGAAGCAGCGCTGAGAGAAGTACTAGAGGAGACAGGAGTAAAGGCCGAAATCTTAAAATATTTAGGAGAAATACACTATACGTATAAGGAAAATTGGGATGAAAATAAAGCTGTTCATAAAACGGTTTTTTGGTATCTGATGAAGTCTAGAAATATGGACACAGTCCCTTTAAAAGAAGAAGGATTTGTAGATGCTAAGTTTATACATTTAGATAGAGTAGTTGATTTAGCAAGATATAATGATGAGAGAGAAATAATAAAGGTTGCATTAGAAGAAATAAAAAAAAGGAATAAAAAAAGCTAGAATTAGGTGATAGGAATGTCTTTTTCGAGTGAGACAAAAAATGAATTAGCTAGAGTTAAAGATATCGATGTTAATGACAAACAAGCAGAATTGTCAGCTATAGTTAGAATGTCTGGAACTATACAATTTGCTGGACTTCGCAAAATAAACGTAAAAATAACTACAGAGTTAAATTCTGTAGCTAGAAGAGTATTTAAATTACTAAAAAAAGAGTTTAATATAGAAACTACAATTTCGGTAAATAAAAATCAAATGCTAAAAAGAAATAATAGTTACGTTTTAATGGTAAAAAGTGAAAATGGAGCAGAAAAACTTCTTAAAAAACTAGGAATACTAGAAGATAGAGATGGATTTTTCCCTACAAATTGTATACCAAAAGAAATATTTGAAGATGATATTCTAAAAAAAGCATATCTTAGAGGTGCTTTTTTAGGTGGGGGTTCAATAAGTGACCCTGAAAAAAATTATCACATGGAATTTGTGACTAATAATGAAGATTATGCAAACTCGCTTAGAGATTTAATAAATTCATTTGGGTTAAATTCTAAAATAGTTGCTAGAAAAAATAGTTTTGTTGTTTATTTAAAAGAAAGTGAACAAATTTCTGATTTATTGAGTATGATAGGGGCATATCAAGCTTTACTTAGTTTGCAAAGTACAAAAATAGTAAAAGAAATGAGAAATAATGTAAACCGTATTGTAAATTGTGAAACTGCAAACTTATCAAAAACTGTAAATGCAGCAGTTAGACAAGTTGAAAATATAAAATTAATCCAAAATAAAATAGGGATTAGTAGTTTACCAGAAAATTTACAAGAGATAGCTCTACTTAGAGTAGAAAATGAAGATATGTCATTAAAAGAATTAGGGGAAATGTTAAATCCGCCTATAAGTAAATCAGGTGTCAATCATCGATTGAAAAAAATAGAGCAAATTGCTAATGATTTAAAATAGAAAAAATGGGGGAATTTTGAATAAATTCCCCTTGTTTATTTTGTAAAAATATATTAATTTTATATGATAATAAAATGGGTATAAATTAAATAATGCTCAAATAAAAAAGAAAAAATATATAAAAATTAACATAGATTAAATTTATATTAGGAGGTGGAGATATGTCGTCTGAATTTGCACACTTGCATGTCCATACAGAATATAGTTTACTAGATGGTTTTTCAAGGGTTAAGAAACTGATAAAACGAACTAAGGAACTAGGCATGAAATCTGTTGCGATAACTGACCATGGAAATATGTTTGGTGTAATAGATTTTTATAAAGAAGCGAAAAAACAAGGTATAAAGCCTGTAATAGGATGTGAATTATATACAGCTCAACGCAGTTTGACAGATAAAGACCCAAATTTTGATAAAAGATATGGTCATTTAATTTTATTAGCAGAAAATATGACAGGATATCAAAACTTAATAAAATTAGTTTCGATATCATATGTAGACGGATTTTATTATAAACCAAGAGTTGATATAGAAGCATTGAGAGAACATAGCGAAGGAATTATATGCTTATCAGCATGTCTAGCAGGTGATGTTTCAAATGCATTGATGAATAGAAACTACGAAAAAGCTAAAGAAATAGCTTTAACATATAACGAAATATTTGGACAAGGTAATTTCTATTTAGAATTACAAGATCATAATTTACCAGAACAAAAAGAAGTAAATGCATCTTTAGTAAAACTATCAAAGGAATTAAATATTCCATTAGTAGCTACAAATGATATACATTATGTAGATAAAGCTGATTCAAAAGCACATGATGTTTTACTATGTATTCAAATGGGAAAAACATTAAATGACCCAGCAAGAATGAGGTTCGGAACAGAAGAGTTTTATTTAAAATCTAGAGAAGAAATGGAAGAGTTATTCCCATATGCATTAGAAGCACTAGATAATACAGCAAAAATAGCAGAAAGATGTAATGTAGAATTTGACTTTAATACAATACATTTACCAAATTATGAAGTTCCAGAAGGATATACAACTTCAGGATACTTAGAAGAATTATGCTACAAAGGATTATACGAAAGATATGAAAATCCGAGCCAAGAAATTTTAGATAGATTGAAATATGAATTAGGTGTTATTAATAAAATGGGATACGTTGAATATTTCTTAATAACATGGGATTTCATCAACTTTGCAAAAGAAAACGGAATAATGGTAGGACCGGGACGTGGTAGTGCGGCTGGTTCAATAGTAGCATATACACTAAAAATAACTGATATAGACCCTATAAAATATAACTTACTGTTTGAAAGATTCTTAAACCCAGAACGTGTGTCGATGCCGGATATCGATATCGATTTTTGCTACGAAAGAAGAGAAGAAGTTATTGATTATGTTAAAAGAAAATACGGAGAAGACCACGTTGCACAGATAATTACTTTTGGTACAATGGGAGCGAAACTTGCCATCAGGGACGTTGGAAGGGTTTTAGATATACCTTATAACAAGGTTGATAAAATAGCAAAAGAAATACCAAATGCATTAGGAATGACAATAGATAAGGCTTTAGAAACAAACCCAAATTTAAAGTCATTATATGAACAAGACCAAGAGACAAAAACAATAATAAATATATCTAAGGAATTAGAAGGTATGCTTAGACATGCTTCTACCCATGCAGCAGGTGTAGTTATATCTAAAAATCCAATTGATGAATATGTACCATTATACAAGCATCAAGACGCTATAAGTACACAGTTTACTATGACTACATTAGAAGAGCTAGGACTTCTTAAAATGGACTTCCTAGGGCTTAGAACATTAACTGTTATAAGAGATGCTCTTGATTTAATTGAGAAAAATCACGGCAGAAAAATAGATTTCTCAAAAATGGATTATGATGATCCAAAGGTATTTGAACTACTTTCTTCAGGAAATACTTTAGGCGTGTTCCAAATGGAGAGTGCTGGGATGAGATCGTTTATGAAACAATTAAAACCAAGTAACTTCGAAGACATAGTAGCTGGAATTTCTCTATATAGACCGGGTCCAATGGATTCAATACCAACTTATTTAGAGTACAAACATAATCCAGAAAAGATAACATATATTCACGAAAAATTAAAACCAATAATGGAAGTAACTTATGGTTGTTTAATATACCAAGAACAGGTTATGGAAGTTGTTAGAGAGCTTGGTGGATATAGTTATGGACGAAGCGACTTAGTTAGAAGAGCCATGGGTAAAAAGAAAATGGATGTCATGGAAGAAGAAAGACAATACTTTATCCACGGAAAAACTGACGAAAATGGAAATATCGAAATTGCCGGATGTGTTAGAAATGGTGTAGATGAACAAACTGCAAATAAAATATTTGATGACATGATTGACTTTGCAAAATACGCATTTAACAAATCGCATGCAGCCGCATATGGTGTTATTGCATATGAAACAGCGTATTTAAAGGCACATTATCCAGTTGAATTTATGGCAGCATTAATTACAAGTGTAATGGGTAATACAGACAAAGTAGTTGAATATATAAGAGAATGTAATGCATTAAATATAAAAGTTTTAAAACCGGATATAAACAAAAGTTTTGCAAAATTCTCAGTTGAGGATAATAATATAAGATTTGGACTTGCAGCTGTAAAAAATGTAGGTGTAAATATAATAAATAATATAGTTATCGAAAGAGAACAAAATGGCGAATTTACGGATTTCATCAATTTAATAAAAAGATTAGACAGCAAAGATATAAATAAAAGAGTAATTGAAAGCTTAATTAAATGTGGTGGATTTGATGAAATGGGATACAATAGAGCCAGTTTAATGATGGGATACGAAAAGGTATTAGAAAGTGTATCTTTAGAGAGAAAGAAAAATATTAAAGGGCAAATTTCCTTATTTGATGGTCTAGATGGACTTGGACAAAACGAAGAAATAGATAGATTTGAAAATTCGACAACTTCTATTGCTAGTATACAAGAGTTTGAAGAAAGAGAAAAACTAGCTTTAGAAAAAGAAGTATTAGGAATGTATGTTAGTGGACATCCTCTTTCTGAGTATGAAAAAGAATTAGAAACAAGAACATCACTAAATACTAAAAAATTAAATGAAGTAAAAGAAAATTTAGATAAATACCTAGCTATGGATCAAGAAAATGTAATAATTGGAGGAATGATTTCTAATAAAAGAATACAAACTACTAAGAGAAATGAAATAATGGCTTTCCTTGAAGTGGAAGATTTATATGGTTCTATAGAAGTAATTGTTTTTCCAAGAATACTTCAACAATATAATACTATTGTAAATGAAGAGAATATAGTTTATATTAAAGGTAGACTAAGTATACAAGAAGAGGAGAATGCAAAAATAATAGCTCAAGAAATAAAAGATATAAGCGATAAAACTCCTTTTATAGAAAATAAAAAGAAAATATATAATAGACAACTAAATGAAAATAGGGAAAATTTATTTATCAAAATAGATGACATAAATGACAAAGAGAAACTAGAACAAATAGAAAATATTTTAAAACTTTATCCAGGAAATGAACAAGTATTTTTATGTACAACTGTTCCAAAGAAAAAATATAGATGGAATGGAAATATTACTATTTCCAAAGTTTTAGTCGACAATTTGAAACAAATATTAAATGAAAATTGTATTAAAATTGTAACACAATAAAAAATTAACACAAATACCCAAAAATATAATACATATATATCTAAAATTTTACCAAAAATATGGTATAATATCGTAGTATATGAATTGGGTAAGTTTTTTTAATTGACATGGGATAAATAATAAGGATAGGGACAAAAAGAGTCCCTGTGAAGTGTTTTAGGAGGTAATTTATGAAAACAATAGGGATATTAACAAGTGGTGGAGATGCTCCAGGAATGAATGCTGCTATAAGAGCAGTTGTAAGATCAGCAATTTATTATGGTTGCAAAGTTTATGGAATTAATAGAGGGTACAAAGGTCTAATTGAAGATGACGTACAAGAAATGAATTTATCATCTGTTGGTGATATTATACATAGAGGAGGAACTATATTAAAATCTTCAAGATGTGAAGAGTTTAAAACTGAAGAAGGAAGAAAAATCGCAGTTAAAGTTCTTAAAAAATATGGAATTGACTGTCTAGTTGTAATTGGTGGAGATGGTTCATTTAATGGGGCAAGTAAATTAAGTGAATTAGGGTTCCCAGCAATAGGAATACCAGGAACAATAGACAATGATTTAGCATATACAGATTATACAATAGGATATTTCACAGCTATAGAAACTGTAATTGATGCTATCGGTAAAATAAGAGATACATCATCTTCTCATGAAAGAGTAAATATAGTTGAAGTTATGGGTAGACATTGTGGAGATTTAGCTTTATATTCAGGACTTGCTGGTGGAGCTGAAACAATAATATTACCAGAACATCCAGAAAGTATAGAAGGTATATGCGATAGATTAGAAACAACTAAAAAAAGAGGTAAAAAACACAGCATAATTGTATTAGCTGAAGGTGTTGGTAATGCACATGAAATAGGGAAACAAATAGCAGAAAAAACAGGTTCAGATTTAAGGGTAACTATTCTTGGACATGTACAAAGAGGTGGAAGTCCATCTGCATTTGATAGAATCCTAGCTAGTAAATTGGGAGTAAGAGCAGTTGAATTACTATTAGATGGAAAATCAGCTAGAGTAGTTGGAGTAAAAGACGACAAAGTTATAGATATGGACATACATGAAGCTTTAGCTATGAAAAAGGAATTTGATAAATATACTTATAAAATGACTAAGATACTATCTATATAGTTCAACTTATATAATAATTTATGTAACAAAATTTAGGAGGATAATATTTATGTTAAAGAATGCAAAAAAAACTAAAATAGTGTGTACACTAGGACCAGCTTCAGACAGTGAAGAGGTATTAACTCAACTAGTAGAAAATGGTCTTAATGTGTGTAGATTTAACTTTTCTCATGGGGATCATGCAGAACAAAAAGTAAGAATGGATACTGCTAAAAAAGTAAGAGAAAAATTAAATGTACCAGTAGCATTATTATTAGATACTAAAGGTCCAGAAATAAGAACAGGAAAATTTGCAGACCCAGAAGTTTTATTAGAACAAGGTCAACAATTTATAGTGACTATGGACGAAGCTTTAGGAACAAAAGAAAAATGTACAGTGAGTTACAAAGAATTAGTTAACGATGTAAAAGTTGGGGACACTATACTTATAGATGATGGTCTTGTTGGATTAAGAATAAATGAAATAAAAGGTAATGACATAATATGTACAGTTGAAAACTCAGGTATAGTTAAAAATCACAAAGGTGTTAACTTACCAGGTGTAAAAATTAACTTACCAGCTTTAACACCAAAAGATATAAGTGATATAGAATTTGGTATAGAACAAGATATTGATTTTATAGCAGCATCTTTCGTAAGAAAAGCTTCTGACGTATTAGCTATAAGAGAAATATTAGAAAACAACAATGCTACTCATATACAAATAATATCTAAAATAGAAAACCAAGAAGGTGTAGAAAACCTAGATGAAATACTACAAGTTTCTGATGGTTTAATGGTAGCAAGAGGGGATTTAGGAGTTGAAGTTCCAACTGAAGAAATGCCAATAATACAAAAAGACATGATAAGAAAATGTAACGAATTAGGAAAACCAGTTATAACTGCTACTCAAATGTTAGACTCTATGATAAGAAATCCTAGACCAACAAGAGCAGAAGTAACAGACGTTGCAAATGCTATATACGATGGTACTGATGCAATAATGCTTTCAGGGGAAACTGCTGCTGGTAAATATCCAGTTGAAGCTGTTAAAGTTATGGCATCAATAGCAAAAAGAATAGAAGAAACTTTAAATTATGAAGAAATATTAAAAGAAAGAAACTTAAAAGGATCTACTGTAACAGATGCTATAAGTTATGCTACTTGCACAACTGCAGTTGAATTAAATGCATCTGCAATAGTATCTTCAACTTCTTCAGGATATACTGCTAGAATGGTATCTAAATTTAGACCTAAAACACCTATAATAGCTGCTACAGATAGTGATAGAACTAGAAGACAATTAGCATTAAGCTGGGGTGTTTATTCAGTACATTCATCAAAAGCAGAAAACACAGATGAAGTTATAGAATACTCTATAAATGCTTCTAAAGAATCAGAATATATAAACCAAGGTGAGTTAGTTGTTGTAACTGCAGGTGTACCAGTTGGCGAAAGTGGAACTACTAACTTAATAAAAGTTCACGTAATAAGTGAAGAAATATCTACAGGTATGGGAGTAGGTAGAGAAACAGTTGAAGGAAAAGTTAAAATTGTGAAAAATGGTGAAACTTGTATAGATTTCAACGAAGGTGATATATTAATTACATCTATGACTGATGCTGATATGAATCAATATATAGAAAAAGCTGCTGCTATAGTAACTGAATGTGGAGGAATGACTTCTCATGCTGCTATAGTTGGTATAAACTTAGCTAAACCAGTTGTAATGTCAGCAACAGGAATAATGGATAAAGTAGTAGACGGTGAAATTATAACTGTAGATGCTGCTAGAGGTGTAGTTTATAGAGGATCAAGTAGAGTTTTATAAGATAATTAATAACTAAATTGAATAAATGGATATATTTATTACAAATAAATATATTTAATATAAGAAGGATTGTGCTTGTTTTAAATTTATATGCAAGCGTAATCCTTTTTTAAAAATTTATTTAATTACAAGAATTTCTTTAAAATATAAAATTTTCTAAAAATTTATTGAAATTTATTTTAAATGGTGATACTATTATTTTATAAAGAGGGCCACTAATGTAGCAGGATGCTTTTATTTTAGTGGCCCTTTTTATAAAAAATAATAGTCAGAAAATTTAATAAAATATTAAAAATTATAATATAATAAAAACTAAAATTTATTTTTGAATACAGCATTAATGTTTTATTAAATTAAAATTTTATTTCTGATTTATTTTATAAAATGCATATTGTAGAAATACAGGGGCATATAATAGTTCTACAAATGTATTTTTAGCACTTGAAAAAGTGCAACATTTTAAAGAAAATCTACATAATTAAAAATCCATAACCTTGAGGATGAAGATTTTCTTATTAGTTATATTTGTTTTGTTTAGGTCATAATATTTAAGTAAAAAGGAGGGGTAAAAATGGCAGATAATCAAAACAGAGATCAATGGGGTTCGAAGATAGGTCTGATTCTTGCAATGGCAGGGAATGCAGTTGGGCTTGGTAACTTCTGGCGTTTCCCATATATAGCAGCCACTAATGGTGGTGGAGCATTCATGATTCCATATTTCTTTGCACTAATAGTTATAGGTTTACCTACAATGTTAGTTGAATGGACAATAGGACGTTATGGTGGTGCTCATGGACATGGTACAGTTGGTCCAATGGTATATATACAAGCTAAAAAAGCAATATCTCCTAAAAAAGCAATCATATTAGGCTCTGTATGTGGAGCAATAGGTTTTGGGGTAACTGTATTAGTTAACTCATATTACACTCATATCATAGGTTGGTCATTAGGATACGCAGTTAATTCATTAACTGGTGGATATGTAGGTATAGATTCTGGAGCATTCTTTGTAAACTATGTCACTGATCCTAAAAACTTAATATTCTGGATTATAGGTTTAGCATCTTTAGGATGGGCAGTTATGAAAGGTGTATCTGAAGGTATAGAAGCTTGGGCTAAAGTAATGATGCCAGCTATATATGTATTTGGTATCATATTAGCAGTAAGAGCCGTAACATTAGGCGCTCCTGTAAATCCAGATTGGTCATCTATGAAAGGTTTAAATTTCGTTTGGAATCCAGACTTAAGTCAGTTAACATCAGCTTCAATAGTTACTGCTACAGGTCAAATATTCTTTACGTTATCTTTAGGAATGGGTATAATTTGTAACTACGCATCATACCTACAACCAGATGAAGATATAGTAACAGCTTCTGTAGCAACAGTAGCATTAAATGAATTTGCTGAAGTTATATTAGCTGGTACATCTGTTATACCTATATCTTATGCATTCCTTGGACCAGAAGGTATAAAAGGTAGTATAGGTTTAGCATTTATGGCATTACCAAATGTATTCACTACAATGGCTGGTGGTAGAATATTCGGTGCAGTATGGTTCTTCTTATTATTCTTTGCAGGATTTACATCTGCAATAGCAATGTACAACTACTTAGTTGCATTACTAGAAGAAGAATTAGGCGTACAAAGAAAGAAAGGTGCATTACTAATATTCGTATTATACTTAATAGTAGGTGCTCCAATAGCTGCTGAAGGTATAATAACTGGTGAAGCTAACTTAATTTACTTTACAGAAGTAGATAACTGGATAGGTAACTACTTACTAATTGTTCTTGGATTACTAGAAGTTATAACTCTTGCATGGTTAGTTAGAGATGACGGTTTAGTAGAAATGAATAAAGGTGGATTATGGCATGTACCAAAATGGTTCTATAAATTATTCCATCAATTCTTAACTCCAATATGTATAATAGTATTCTTAGGAATATTTACTAGAGATTATTGGATAGCAGGTAACTTTAAAATAATTCCATCATATATAAATGGAATAGAATATATGGCTCCTTGGGTTAATGCAGCTAGATTAGTTGTTGTAGTTGTATTAATAATAGGTTTCATACAAACTCATAGAGCTATTAAACGTAAATATAAAGATGAAATAGAAACTAATAAAGCAAATGCTTAATGGTCTTTAATAATACTTAGTCGTGTTTAATAAATAAAGGATGGTGAATTATCATGACAGGTGCAGCATGTACATTTTTAGGTATTGTTTGGGTTGCTATATTAGGTACTGCAGCAATAGCTTTAAAGAAAATAGTTGGTAATGGACAATAATATTATTTAAAGCTTTATAATATAATAACTCAAGTTTGAAAAAAGAAAACCCTACAAGATTTTTGTAGGGTTTTTTATACAAATAATAAATATTGTTAGATTTAAAAAACAAAATTATATTTAAATTTCAATAATAAGCAATTATAATTATTAATATAGGAGTACATTTTAAAATTGTACTTACATTTAAATCGTATTTATAAGGGAATAGATATTTTTTAGAAGGGGGTGTATTAATTGAGTTCGAACGCAGTAGCATTAACAATTAATAATTTGAGTAAAGAAATAAAAAAAATAAAAGGCATTAAAGATAGACAAAAGGGGAAATATTTATCTGACTTAGATAGATTAAATGAACAATATAAAGATTTAGAGTTACCGGATTATTTTACAACTCAATATAATCAATTAAATAAAAAAGGGAATGAACTTCTTAGAGATATAAGAGGTGGAAAACATGCAGATAATGTGGCTAACGATATACCAATATATATAAGATATTTAAAGGCTTCTTTAATGGACTTTGAAGGAAAAACAAATAATTTAAAATATTATCTTTTAAGTTTTTATTTAACAGCAGCACTATTTATGGCATTTACACCTCAATTTTATGGTTATATATTACCACTTATATTTTTAGTACCAATATTCCTTGGAGTTAGAGGATGTAAAAAAAGATCTATAAATGGATTTTATATGAGTATGAGTGTAATACCAGTAGCAATTATGACAGCAGCTACTTGGATTAGATATGGAATACAGGCTATGGGTGATTATGGTACATATGTAAAAGCTTTAGTAGATTCAGGTTTAGGCCAATCATTAGCAGAAAAATTAATATATATAGGATTTGCTGGAGGAATATTATTACTTATAGTATCTTGCTGTCAATTATATTTTGGCTTTAAAAATAAAGATTTATTTATTTAAGGACTTTATAAGTCCTTATTTTTTTGGTAAAATAAATTTTTGAAGTCAAAAAATTTTGTTCGGAGGAAAAAGGAACCTATGTTATCAAAAAATAAAGAATATATAGTAGATATAGTAGATATAGGTCAAGGTGGCGTAGGAATTGGAAAATACGAAGGATTTACTGTATTTGTCGATGGTGGACTTGTACAGGATAAAATAAAAGTTAAAATTACAAAGTCTAAAAAAAATTACGCTGTTGGTGATATAGTAGAGATAATCGAAAAATCACCATTCAGAGTAGAAAGAAAATGTAGCGAAAGTCTTAGACAATGTGGTGGGTGTCAAATTCAAGAATTAGACTACCAAAAACAACTTGATGTAAAGACAAATGAAGTAAAACAAGTTATAAGTAGGATTGGTAAACTAGATGATGTTGTAATACATGACACTCTAGGAATGGAACATCCTTTTAGATATAGAAATAAAGCTCAATTTCCAATTCAAAAGAAAGACAATATGCCTGTTATAGGATTTTATAAAAAGAAAAGTCATGACTTGATATCGACTGATGAATGTATAATACAACATGAAGTAAACGATAAAATTATAAAAATAATAAAAACATATATTAGAGCATACAACGTAAGTATTTACGATGAAAAAACACATAAGGGATTATTAAGACATTTAGTAACAAAAGTTGGATTTACTACAGGTGAAGTAATGATAGTTTTAGTTGCTAACGGTAAAAAATTACCTTATTTAAAAGAATTAGCATCAGTTTTAAAAGAAAATATACCAGGATTTAAAACTCTTGTTGTAAATGTTAATACACAAAAAACTAATGTTATATTAGGAAAAGAAAATATAGTTGCGTACGGAGATGGAATGATTAGAGATTATATAGGTGAATTAGTATTTGAAATATCACCACTATCATTCTTCCAAGTAAATCCGCTTCAAACTGAAGTTTTATATAACAAGGCTTTAGAATACGCAAATTTAGGTGAAAATGACACTGTATTCGATATTTATTGCGGTATAGGTACTATATCATTATTCTTAGCTCAAAAGGCTAAGAAGGTATACGGAATAGAAATAGTAGAAGATGCAATAAAAGATGCTAAAAGAAATGCTAAAATAAATAACATGGATAATGTCGAATTCTATGTTGGAAAAGCTGAAGAAGTAGTTCCTAAGATGTATAAAGAAGGAAAAAGAGCTAATGTAGTAGTTGTCGATCCTCCAAGAAAAGGATGCGACGAAAAAGTACTAGATACAATAGTATCTATGGAACCAGACAGAGTTGTATATGTTTCATGTAATCCATCAACTCTTGCTAGGGATTTAGCTTATTTAAATGAAAGAGGATATAAATGTCATGAGATTCAACCTGTGGACATGTTCCCACATAGTGTGCATGTTGAAAACGTGGCTTGGTTATCAAAAGAAAAATAGTAAAATTTATTTAAATAAAAAACTAATGAAGCCGAAGATTAATTATATAAATTATATAGGTAATCCTAGGCTTTATTAATTATATAAAATATATAATATTATTTTGTGATTTATTCATATTTTGATATAATCAAATTTGAAATTTTATATAAAAGAGGTGAAATTATATGTGGTTATTATTAGCTATTTTATCATCAATATTTGCAGCGCTTACCTCTATTCTTGCTAAAGTCGGAATAAATGGTGTAAATTCAACTTTAGCTACTGCAATTAGAACAGTAGTAGTTCTTGTTATGGCATGGGGAATGGTGTTTGTAACTAATACACAAAGTGGAATCTTGGAGATAAGTAAGAAGAGCTGGATATTTCTAATTTTATCAGGAATAGCGACAGGAGCATCATGGTTATGCTATTTTAAAGCTTTACAATTAGGTGATGCATCAAAGGTTGTTCCTATTGATAAATTAAGTATAGTTATAACACTAGTATTGGCTTTTGTATTTTTACATGAGCAATTTACAGTGAAATCAATAATAGGGTCAATTTTAATTACAGCAGGAACATTATTTATGGTATTGTAGAATTGGTTGGAATAATGCCTTATATCAGTATGGATATTTTTTTTGGGGGGTAATGAAAATAATAGTCATTACCCCTTAATTTTTTCAAGAATAGTCGAGAAAATAAAAGGATGATGTTGCACTATAAACAAAAATTGTAAATTTTTTAAAGAGTATTGAAAAGTAGTTTTATATAAGATATTATAGAAATAATATGTTTTAAAATATAATTAATATTATAGGTTAAAAATAAATAAGAACGAGTAGGTGTGGACAATGAAAAAAGATATATGTATAGTGGGGATAGCAGGCGGTTCTGCTTCAGGAAAAACTACAATTGTAAATAACATAAAAGAGTTATTTCAAAATGATATTGAGCTAATAAGTCATGACAATTATTATCTATCAAATGATGATAAGACTATGGAAGAAAGAGTTAAATTAAACTATGATCATCCATCATCATTTGATACATATAAAATGATAGAAGACGTTAAGAAATTAAAAGAAGGTGAAATAATATACAGACCTGTTTACGACTACACTCAGCATACAAGAGCGAAAGAAGTTGTAGAAGTTCATCCTAAAAAAGTTATAATATTAGAAGGGATATTAATATTAGAAGATCCAAGACTTAGAGACTTAATGGATATAAAAGTATTTGTTGATACAGATGCTGACGAAAGATTAATGAGACGTATATTAAGAGATACACAAGAAAGAGGAAGAACAGTAGAATCAGTTTTAAACCAATATGTAACTACTGTAAAACCAATGCATGAGCAATTTGTAGAACCTTCTAAAAAATATGCTGATATAATAATTCCTAGAGGTGGCGAAAATAAAATAGGAATACACATATTACAAGAGCATTTAAAATTAATGTTAGACTAGGTTGATATCAAATTAGAGAATTAAAAAGTTGAAACTAGAGCGAATATATTTCACTTTTGACTAATACCTCCGTAGTAATATAATATTTATATAATTATATTATTACGGAGGTATTATTTTGGATTATATACAAGCTATAAAAAATTTTGAACCTATGAATGAGCAGGAACAAAATGATAAGAAACTAATTTTAAAATTTATTAAAAAAAATGATGATGTGCTTTACAGAGATAATGAATATGCCCATATGACTAGCTCTGGGCTTATTTTTAATGAAAAACTAGACAAGATATTGATGGTTCACCATAATATTTATAATACATGGTCTTGGACTGGTGGACATGCAGATGGTGAAGCTGATTTATTAAAAGTTGCGATTAAAGAGGCGAAAGAAGAAACTAGTGTAGAAAACATAGGGGTTTTAGATGAAAATATAATAGCTATAGATATTTTGCCAGTTGTTCCACATGTAAAAAGGGGCAAATTTATTAGTGGACATCTTCATTTTTGTATATCATACGCTTTAATTGCAGATGAAAATAGCCATATTGAAGCAAAACTAGACGAAAATAGCGGTGTTAAATGGATAAAAATTGATGAATTAGAGAAATATTCAGATGAACCCTATTTAATAGGAGTTTATAGAAAAATACACAAAAGAGTGGTTATGAGCAAAAAAAATAAATAATAAAAATGAAAGACAGATAATTTATCCTTCATATTATTTTTTTGATTTAATAAAATTTATATATGTAATAGCGAATAAATATAGCTGAAAATATAAAATTTGAAAAAGAGAAAGCTATGATAATAGAACTTAAAGTAATATCTTTTGTCATAGCTTTTTATATTAATTTATAATACTAATTTATAAAAATTTCTTATTTTGATTTTGAAGCAACTACAAATAATCTTTTATAGTTGAATAAAACACTTCCATCGGCTCTTAGAGAGTAAACATTTTTTAATTTAATTAGGTAGTTATTTTTAAAGTTTTCCCTAAATTCATCGCTAGGAAGAGCGTTTAAATAATCCTTCATACTTGTACTTTCATACCATTGTAATATACCTTCAAATCCTTGCATAACGTGCATGTAAGTAGTAGTCCATATTTGGATATCTTTTGCAGTTGATAAATGAGATAATACATCATAGTAGAAAGTTGGTTTATGATTATTAAATCTTAATTTTTTGCCTTCAAAGTAAGGTTTATATTTTTTAACATATTCTAATTCATATAGAGCTTGTTGACCTTTTATATCATCAGCTAATGGTAATTGTATTGCTATAGTTCCACCTGTATTTAATAGAGCATACCATTTTTTGATTAATTCTTCATGTCCTGTCATACGTTGAATGGCAGCATTTGAAAATACTATATCGAATTTTCCTAAGCTACTTAAATCTTCTGTTGCATCCATTAATCTGAAGTCTATTTCAGGATAAAGAAGTTGTGCTTTTTCAATCATTGTAGAAGAATTATCTATACCTATAATTTCAGCATTAGGCCATCTTTTTTTTAATTCATTAGTACTGTTCCCAGAACCGCAACCAATATCTAATATACGAGCAGGATTTTCAAGTCCTATTCTTGAGATTAAGTCTTTTGATGGTAAAGTTCTTTCTTTACCGAACTTTAAGTATAAATCTGGATTCCAATCTATCATTTTAATTTTCCCCCTTTGAATAAAAAACTCTATATATGAATTAAAGCACTAATGATGCAAAAATGCAAGAATAAAAAAATAAATTGCATTTTAGAATAAAAAAAATTTTATATATATTTTAAAAATAATCTTTAATTATCAAAGTGTTTATAACGATTTTATAACAAAATTCATAAAAAAAATTGGTATTTATAGTGTATACTAAATATAAATAAGTGAAATAAATTGAATTATATTATTTAAAAAAATAAAAAAAAATTTAAATGCCAACTTAAAAAAGCGAATATTTGATATAATAATTGTTCATAGTAACTTAATTAGAAATGAGTACTATGCAATACGAAATAATAAATATTTCATAAAATCAAATACAAACTTAGGGAGTATAGAGGAGAGTATTATGGAGTTTTTTAAAAAATATAGAAACACAATATTGAAATATGCATTCTTATTATTTTTAATGTTTTTTACGGTATATTTAGTTTTTAAAAATCTGGATATAAATTCTATAGACAAGATAAAAAATATAATCGATAAAAAATATATCGCAATAGGGGTTTGTGCTATATTACTATATATCATTTTAGAAGGGATAATTTTAAAGCAAATAGTAGATGCACAATATAAAGTAAAAGCTAGATTCTTAGGAATGAAGCTGGCGACGATGGGATTTTATTATAACTTGATTACGCCTTTTGCATCAGGAAGTCAACCGATGCTTATATATGTTTTAAATAAGTATAAAGTTCCACTAAGTGAAGCAACGGGTATAATAACAAATAAAACATTATTATATCAAACTGTAGTAACTATATACTGTACTGTATTTTTTGTATTAAATATAGGTATACTACAAACACAACTACCAGGTGTCATTTCATTAGTTATACTTGGTTTAAGCATAAATGCATTTACAATAATTATGGGATTATTAGCAATTTTAAACCCAGGAAAAGTTAAAGCAGTAGCTAATTTTTTAATAGAACATCTTTCTAAATTAAAGATTTTTAAATTTCTAAAAAATAAACAGGGACAAGTCGATAAATTTATAGAAGAATATAGTACATCAGTTAAGTTTTTTATGACAAATAAAAAGTTATTAATAAAGACAACCTTGTTAACTATAATACAGCTAACAGCTTATTTTAGTGTTTCATATTGGATATATAAATCTTTTGATTTAGGACAAGGGAAGTTCCTTTATATAATAACTTTACAAACGCTTTTATATATGGCTGTTTCACCAATACCAACCCCGGGTAATATAGGAGCAAATGAGTTAGCATTTTTCAATATATTTTCAACTGTATTTCCAAAACAGTTTTTAGGATATGCAGTACTTTTATATGGCGGATTAGTATATTACTTAATTTTAATATTAAGTGGAGTATTAACAATAATTAGCCATTTTCAAATTAAAGAAAAACACAATGGCTTAAAAAATAGAGCCAAAAGTGAAATATAAATTAGGTTTATAAGGAGAGAAATTATGACATTTAAAAAAATAAATGAAAATGAACAAAATAATATACACGATAGAAGTTGTATAATCTTAGTTAATTTCAACAATAAAGAAGTTGCAGCTATAAAGACAGTAAGTAGTTTTGCAGGAATAAAGGACAGAATAGTTTTAACTAGCAAAAATGGGAATACAAAAATAAAAGATATATTAGATGGAAATATATCTGATGATAATGAAAATACTTGGAGCGAAAAAGCGATAATATTTAACAATATACCAACAAATAGAGTTTCAGGATTCTTAGATGGATTAAAAAAGATGAAAATAAGAAGACCTTTAACAGCTATGGTTACAGAAGTTTCAATAGACTGGAAACTAGATACATTAATTTATAACTTAAAAGAAGAAAGAAAATCAATTGCTAAAGGTCAAGTTGTAGATCATTCTAAATAAAAAAATTGAGATAGCGCCTATTATATAGGGGCTATTTTTGTTTTAAATATTTAAATACATATAAAAAATGTAAGATTTTAAAGGATTTTATAAATTGTTGTTGAATTAATATAAAAAACTTCATAATACTATAATTTAAAGGAGAGATATTATGCATTATTTAGCAGCACTAGAAAAATTAAAAAAAGGTAGTAAACTCTATTTAGAATGTCAAAGTAATCCCTCAATTTTTCATCAAGATTTGCGTGAAGAATTAAAAAATAAAGGACAAAAGCCATATGCAACTATAATAACTTGTTCTGACTCAAGAGTTCCAGTACAACATATTTTTTCCTCTAGTATGGGAGAATTATTTATTATTAGAAATGCGGGAAATGTAATTGGTGATTTTGAAATAGGTTCAGTAGAATATGCATCAGAACATTTAGGTGTAGAATTAATAGTCGTATTAGGACATACTCATTGTGGAGCTGTTCATTCAACACTGCATAATGAAGGGCATAGTTATATAAATGCAATTACCAACAAAGTTGCTGAGGCTATTGGAGATGAAAAAGATCAAAGAAAATGTGAAGTATTAAATGCAAGACATAGTGTAGAATGTTTAAAAGCAAGTGAAGTTTTAACAAGATTAGAAAAAGAAGATAAATTAAAAATTATTTCAGCTATGTATGACATAGAATCTGGAGAAGTTATATTTGATGATATAAATAAATAATAATAAAATAATAAAAATAATTTGATATTTAGTGATTGAGATGAATACATCTCAATTTTTTTTGACTATAATTATATTAACAATGAAAGGGGATAATAATTTATGAAGATTTTGATTACTGTAAAAATAAGTGATGAACAATTTAAAAAAATACAAGATTTAGGATATGATGTTGTGCGTATTTCAGAAAGCAAAGTTACAAATAGTTCAGAAACGGATGATGCGGATATTTTAGTTTGCTATAATCCATTTAAAACTTTGGATATAGAAAAAATGAAAAATTTAAAATATATAATGTTAACAAGTGTAGGATTTGATCAACTTCCAAAAGAAAAAGTTTTAGCTAGAAATATAAAAGTTACTAACAATAGAGGTGGATATAGCATTCCAATGGCAGAATGGATAGTTATGTGTATATTGGAAATATATAAAAGAGCAAAAATGTTTTATAATCAACAACAAGAAAAAATTTGGCATATGGATTTAGTTTCTATAAGTGAGTTATATGGTCAAAGAATAGGATTTTTAGGAACAGGAACTATTGCTATAGAAGCAGCAAAAAGACTTCAAGGATTTGGTGTAGAGATTTGGGGCAATAATACTAATGGAAGAGATGTAGAATACTTTGACAAGTGTTTTAGCAAAGATGAAATTGATGAGATATTTAAAAATTGTGATGTTGTAGTAAGTACAATGCCTTGTACGAAGGAAACAGAAGGCATGTTTGATAAAAATAAATTCTCTTTAATGAAAGAAGGTTCTAGTTTTATAAATGTAGGTAGGGGTAAAAATGTAAAAGAAGACGATTTACTTCTTTATTTAGGTAAATTTAAAGGTGTCGCACTAGATGTATTTGAACAAGAACCTTTACCAAAAGATAGTTTATTATGGGATGCTGAAAATGTAATCGTTACACCACATAATTGCTGGGTTTCAGAAAAAAATCCTATAAGAGTAGAAAAATTAATGTATTCTAATTTGAAGAAATATAAAGAAGGAAAAGAATTAGCAAATATAGTAAATGTAGAAAGAGGATATTAATTTAAATAAATTTAATTTCCATAATGTCTTCTAAAATAATATATAAATTTATGATAAGATAGATAAGGCTAATTTATATTTAGTTAAATTAAAGTTAAGATTAGCGTAAAAAATATAATTTAGATAATACTATGATTATATAAAAAATTAAGGAGTTTTTAATATATGAGTGCTCAAAAGAGAATTGAAGAATTAATAAATTTAATAAATTATCACAATGAAAAATACTACAATCAAGATTCGCCAGAAATAGAAGACTTTGAATATGATAATTTGATGAAAGAATTAATCAAATTAGAAGAAGAGAATCCAGAATTAAAGAGAAATGATTCTCCATCAAATAGGGTTGGAGGAAAACCATTAGATAAGTTTGAACAAGTTGTACATAAAATACCTATGCTAAGTCTTTCTAATGCATATTCATGGGAAGATTTAAAAGATTTTGATTCAAGAGTAAGAGAAGCTGTGGGGTCAGATGTTGAATACGTAGTTGAATTTAAAATAGACGGCTTATCAGTTGGTCTTAATTACAATAATGGAATATTTGAAAGTGGAGCAACTAGAGGAAATGGTATAGTTGGAGAAAATATAACTAAAAATTTAATGACTATAAAAAATATACCTCTTAATATAGATGAAAAAGGTGAACTTACAGTAAGAGGAGAAGTTTATATATCTAAAAAGGATTTTGAAGAGATAAATAAAATTCAAGAGGAACAAGATCAACCGCTATATGCAAATCCAAGAAATTTAGCGGCAGGTTCTTTACGCCAATTGGATTCTAAATTAACTGCAAAAAGACCATTAGATATATTCATATTTAATTTAGAAGATATAAATTCAAAACAATTTAAAACACATAGTGAATCATTAGAATACTTAAAACAATTAGGTTTCCATGTAAGCCCAGAGTTCAAAGTATTCAAAACTATGGATGAAATAATCGAATATATTAAATATTGGACAGAACATAGAGAAGACTTAGGTTTTGGAATAGACGGTATGGTCATAAAAGTAAATAATTTAGCACAAAGAGAACAAATGGGTTATACTGCAAAAAGTCCAAGATGGGCAATTGCATATAAATTCCCAGCAGAAAGAAAAGAAACTAAATTATTAGATATAGTTGTAGAAGTTGGTAGAACAGGAACAATAACTCCAACAGCAGTTTTAGAACCTATAAGATTAGCAGGAACTACAGTAAGTAGGGCTACACTTCATAATGAAGACTATATAAACGAAAAAGATATAAAAATAAATGATACAGTATTAGTTCAAAAAGCAGGGGATATAATACCACAAGTAGTAGAGGTTATAAAAGAAAAGAGAACTGGTGAAGAAATCGAATTTAAAATGCCAGAAGAGTGTCCTGTTTGTGGCGAGCCAACAGTAAGACTAGAAGGAGAAGCAGCTGTTAAATGTATAAATATATCTTGTCCTGCACAAATTAGAAGAGGAATTATCCATTTCGCATCAAGAGAAGCTATGGACATAGATGGATTAGGTGAATCAATAATAACATTATTGTTAAAACAAGATTTAATAAAAGATATATCTGATTTATACTACCTTAAAAAAGAACAAATATCAGTGCTTGAAAGAATGGGAGACAAATCTGCAACTAATTTAATAAACGCTATAAATAAATCTAAAGAAAATGATTTATGGAGATTTATAAATGGATTAGGTATAAAATTAATCGGAACAAAAGCGGCAAAAATATTAGCAAGTGAATTCAAAGATTTAGATAAATTAATGAGTGCAACAGAACAAGAATTAATAAACTTAGAAGAATTCGGTCAAACTATGGCAGATAGCGTAGTTGAATTCTTTAAAGAAGAAAAGAATATATCAGTTATAGAAAAGCTAAAAGAAGCTGGAGTAAACACAAAGCTAATAGAATCAGATGATGAAGATATACCAAAAATATTTGAAAAAATGAAGATAGTTTTAACAGGAACTCTTCCAACTTTAAAAAGAAATGATGCAAAAGAAATGATAGAAAAAAGAGGCGGAAAAGCAACTTCAAGTGTAAGTAAATCTACTTCCTTCGTTCTGGCAGGGGAAGAAGCTGGTTCAAAACTTACAAAAGCTAATGACCTTGGAATAAAAGTTATAGATGAAGAAAAATTCTTACAATTAATAGACTTAAAAACTACTGATGAAGTTATAAATAATTTAGAAAACTAATGAAAAAGCACTGTTATAACCTTAAAATACGTATATAAAAGTTGATTTTACCTTATAAATGTAGTAAATTAGTCAAAGAAGTGCTAGAATTATTTAGAGAATGAAGTTAATTTAACGGAATTTAAGTTTAATATTTAAGAGAAGTATTTGATTTTAGAAAGGAAAAAACATGGCTAGAATTGATGGTAGAGAGTTTGATCAAATTAGGGATTTAAAAATAACTAGAAATTATACAAAATATGCAGAGGGGTCTGTATTTATAGAAATGGGTGATACAAAAGTTTTATGTAATGCATCTATAGAGGATAAAGTTCCTCCCTTTCTAAGAAACACAGGAACTGGATGGATAAATGCAGAGTATTCTATGTTGCCTAGATCAACTCAACAAAGAAAAATAAGAGATGCATCTAGAGGAAAAATAGATGGTAGAAGTCAAGAAATACAAAGATTAATCGGAAGAGCTATTAGATCAGTAGTTGACTTAGATAAATTAGGAGAAAGAACTATCTGGATAGATTGCGATGTAATTCAAGCAGATGGTGGTACTAGAACAGCTTCAATAACAGGGGCTTTCGTAGCTGTATTAGACGCTATCAACAAATTACATAAAGAAAAAGCAATAAAACATATGCCAGTTAGAAACTTTGTATCAGCGATAAGTGTCGGTATAGTAAATGGTGAATATTTACTTGATTTATGTTATGAAGAAGATTCTAACGCACAAGTAGATATGAACATAATAATGACTGACAAAGGCGAATTTGTTGAATTACAAGGTACAGGGGAAGAATGTCCTTTCTCAAGAAAAGATTTAGAGAAACTTCTAGAATTAGGTGAAAAAGGTAATAAAATGTTACTTAAAGCTCAAAGAGAAGCATTAGGTGAAATAGCAGACGAAATTTTAGGCGTTGATTATGGAAATGATGTAGTCATTGCTACAGGAAATGCACATAAATTAGAAGAAATAGGTGACATATTAAAAGACTTGGATTATAATATATATTCATTGAAAGATGTCGACCTTGGAGGCCTAGAAATAGAGGAAAATGGTAAGACATTTGAACATAACGCTTTAATAAAAGCTAGAGAGGTTGCTAAAAGAACTAAAATGATAACAATAGCTGATGACTCTGGATTAGAAGTCGATGCAATAGGTAAAAAACCAGGAATATATTCTGCTAGATATGCAGGAGAAAATGCTACAGATGAAGAAAATAGAGCTAAACTATTAAAATCATTAGGAAATACACCTATGAGTCAAAGAGGAGCTAGATTTGTTTGCTGTATAGCAGTTGTTTTCCCTGATGGAAAAGAATTCGTTGTTAGAGGTACTTGTGAAGGTACTATAGGATTCGAAGAAAAGGGAAGTAATGGATTTGGATATGATAACTTATTTATAGTAAACAAATACGATAAAACATTTGCTGAATTACCAGCTACAATAAAAAATGCTATTAGCCACAGGGCAAATGCTCTTCAATTAATGAAAGAAGAACTATCAAGAAGAGTTGGAAGATAAATAATATACAAGGTAGTGGACATGATGAGAATAGGAATAATTAGTGATACTCATAGATTTACAAAAGCGATAGATCATGCAATCCCTTATTTACAAGATTGCGATTTAATTGTTCATGCGGGAGATAATATTGATGATGCCGATTATATAGAAGCTGTTACAGATATTCCTGTTGTTGCTGTAAAAGGAAATTGTGACTTTTATTCAGATCCAGGAAAAGATGAAGAAGCTTTTATGGCAGAAGACAAAAGAGTTTTTGTTTGCCATGGCCATAATTATGGAATAAAATATAGTATGTCTGATTTACTTAATAAGGCATTAAATTCAAATATAGATATAGTAATATTTGGACATTCACATATACCATTTTATCAAGAAATAAGAGGTGTTATATTTATTAATCCAGGAAGCGTATCATTGCCAAGAGGAGGTTCATCTAAAGGACTTGGCATATTAGATATAGAAAATGGAGAAATTACATATGAAAGAATAGAAATATAGCCCCCTTAATTCTATATGAATACTTGTAAATAAAAAAATGGTTGTGATATAATTAAAGAGTTAGATATTTATTAGAATTAAATTAAAAATTATTCTAAAATGATTACATATATATTTAGGAGGATAAAGTTAGATGAAAGCAGAATTAATTAAAAAAGAAGGTAACGTTGTAAATTTCAAATTAACTATAGACAACGACAAATTTGAAGCTGCTATAAACAAAGCTTACAATAAAAACAAAGGAAGATTTAATATAGCAGGATTCAGAAAAGGTAAAGCGCCTAGAAGAATAATAGAAAATAACTATGGAAAAGGTGTATTCTACGAAGATGCTATAGATATAGTATTCCCAGAAGTTTACCCAAGTGCATTAGATGAGTTACAATTAGCTCCAATAGATAGACCAAGCATAGATGTTGAAGAAATAAGCAAAGACAATGGTTTAGTATTAGTTGTGCAAGTTGAAGTACAACCAGAATTCGAATTAGGTCAATATAAAGGTATAGAAGTTGCTAAAGTTGACTATAATGTAACTGATGAAGAAGTAGATGCTAAATTAAACGAATTACAAGAAAAAGCTTCTAGATTAGTAGATTCAGATAAAGAAATAGAAAATGGAGATACTGCTAATATAGACTTCGAAGGATTCAAAGATGATGTAGCTTTCGAAGGTGGAAAAGCAGAAGGACATAACTTAGTTATAGGATCAGGTTCATTCATACCAGGATTCGAAGATCAATTAATAGGTAAAAAAGCAGGAGAAGAAGTTGACGTTAACGTTACTTTCCCAGCTGACTACCATGCAGAAGAATTAGCTGGAGCTCCAGTTGTATTCAAAGTAAAAGTAAATGCAGTAAAAGTTAAAGAATTACCAGAATTAAATGATGAGTTCGCTCAAGATACTACAGAATTCGAAACTTTAGCAGAATTAAAAGCTGATTTAAAAGCTAAAGCTGAAGAAGAAGCTGCTGCAAAAGCTAAATCAGAAGAAAGAAATGCAGTTGTAGAAGCTGTTGTTGCTAACACAGAAGTAGAAGTTCCAGAAACTATGGTAAATGCTCAAATAGACAGCTCAATAATGGAACTTAACTACTCTTTACAATACCAAGGATTCAGCATAGAACAATTATTAGAAATGACTGGTAAATCTATGCAAGAATTAAGAGATGAAAGAAAAGAAGACGCTGAAAAATCAGTAAAAGCTTCATTAGTTGTAGATGCTATAGCTAAAGCTGAAAATGTTGAAGTTTCTGA
The DNA here is from genome assembly GCA_025148965.1 of Intestinibacter bartlettii. GTDB lineage: Bacteria > Bacillota > Clostridia > Peptostreptococcales > Peptostreptococcaceae > Intestinibacter > Intestinibacter bartlettii. The sequence continues at coordinate 638,977 of CP102273.1, forward strand.
AGAAGAAGTTGAAGCAGAAGTAGCTAAAATGGCTGAAGCATACAACATGACTTTACCACAAATAAAAGAAGCTTTAAAATCAAATGATTTAGAAGATATAAAAGGTCAATTAAGAATAAGAAAAACTATAGATTTCTTAGTTGAAAATGCTGTTATAGCATAATTAAAAAAATTTTTTTAGTAGTAGTTTTAATAAACTACTACTAAATTATCCACGAAACATAGAGGGGGTATGAATTATGGCATTAGTACCTACAGTCGTAGAGCAAACAGGTAGGGGTGAAAGAGCCTATGATATATATTCTAGACTTTTAAAAGATAGAATAATATTCTTAAGTGATGAAGTAAATGACACTACAGCTAGTTTAGTAGTAGCGCAGTTATTATTTTTAGAGGCTGAAGATCCAGATAAAGATATACATCTATATATAAACTCTCCAGGAGGAAGTGTAACAGCTGGTATGGCTATATATGATACTATGCAATATATAAAACCAGATGTAAGCACTATATGTATAGGTATGGCTGCTTCAATGGGTGCATTTTTATTAAATGCAGGAGCAAAAGGAAAGAGATTTGCATTACCAAATAGTGAAATAATGATACACCAACCTTTAGGTGGAGCAAAAGGTCAAGCTACAGACATAGAAATCCATGCTAAATGGATTTTAAAAATAAAGGAAAGATTAAATAAAATACTTTCTGAAAGAACTGGGCAACCAATAGAAAAAATACAAGAAGATACAGAACGTGACAACTTTATGAGTGCTCAAGAAGCAAAAGAATACGGTCTAATCGATGAAGTAATAGAAAAGAAGTAATTGAAAAAAGAGCGTAGTTTTAGGAAGAGGTGCTTAATATGTCAAAATACGAAGATAAAAGACAATTGAAATGTTCATTCTGTGGAAAGACTCAAGATCAAGTTAGAAGATTAATTGCAGGGCCAAATGTTTACATTTGCGATGAATGTGTTGAGCTTTGTGATGAAATAATACAAGAAGAGATGGAAGAAACTGTAGAAGAGGAGACTCTATCTCTACCAAAACCTAAAGAAATGATGGAAATCTTAAATGATTATGTCATAGGTCAAGAAAGAGCTAAAAAGATATTATCAGTAGCTGTATATAACCACTATAAGAGAATATATAGCAAAAAAGGAAATTCTAAAGATGTAGATATCCAAAAAAGTAATATTCTTTTACTAGGACCAACTGGTTCAGGTAAAACTTTATTAGCTCAAACATTAGCAAAAACATTAAATGTTCCATTTGCTATGGCTGATGCGACATCTTTAACAGAAGCTGGTTATGTTGGAGAAGATGTTGAAAATATCTTATTAAAACTTATCCAAGCTGCTGATTTTGACATAGAAAAAGCAGAAAGAGGCATAATCTATATAGATGAAATAGATAAAATAGCAAGAAAATCAGAAAATCCATCTATCACTAGAGATGTTAGTGGTGAAGGTGTTCAACAAGCATTATTAAAAATACTTGAAGGAACAGTTGCTAATGTTCCACCACAAGGCGGAAGAAAGCATCCTCATCAAGAATTTCTTAAAATAGATACAACAAATGTATTATTTATTTTAGGTGGAGCCTTCGATGGAATAGAAAAAATAATTCAAAGACGTGGAGAAACTAAAACTCTTGGATTTGGAGCAAAAATAGAAAGTAAAAAGAATGTAGATTTAGGAAAAATATATTCAAAAGTTCTACCTGAAGATTTACTTAAGTTTGGTATAATACCAGAATTTATAGGTAGAATACCAGTTGTTGCAACATTAGAACTACTAGATGAAAATGCACTAATGAGAATATTACAAGAACCAAAGAATGCTTTGGTAAAACAATATAAAAAATTATTAGAGCTTGACAATGTAGAATTAGAGTTTGAAGACGAAGCGTTAAGAGCTATTGCTAAAAAAGCTATCGAAAGAAATACAGGTGCCAGAGGACTTAGAAGTATCGTTGAAAGTGTTATGATGGAAAGTATGTATGAAGTTCCATCTAGAGACGATATCAAAAAGGTAATAGTTACTAAAAAAGCTGTAGAAGGCGATGGCGAACCAGTAATGGTACTTAAAAATCAAGAAGAAAGTGCATAATATGCACATAAATTGAATTTGAAAAGGAGCTTGTTTAGCTCCTTTTTTTAAATATTAAATTAATTAGATATTCTAATTAATTTAATTGAAAAAATAATAGTATATTTCTATTTTTGTTGAAAATTGAACTATGTAAATATATAATATAAAAAGCAATATAAAAATTATACTTAATTTTTATAGAAGTTTATATAGTAACTGTATTATTGTAAAATAGGTATATACATTGCAATAAATTACTAAGGAGTGAAATTATGGAAAGTAAATATATTAAAATAGAACGTACATTACCATTAATTCCACTAAGGGGATTAGCAATTTTTCCATACACGATATTAAACTTTGATATAGGTAGAGAATCATCATTAAAAGCTTTAGATGAAGCGATGCTTGGTGATGAACTTATATTCCTAACTTCTCAAAAGGAAGCAGAAATTGATGAACCTACGGAGGAAGATTTCTATCATGTTGGAACAATTTGTAAGGTAAAACAAATGATAAAATTACCTGGAGACACAGTTCGTGTTTTAGTTGAAGGTATATCAAGAGGTACAATAGAGGAAATTAATCAAGATAAGGGGTACTTTGAGGCTGTTATAGATGAAATAGTTTATAATAAAGATGAAATTGTAAATGATATGGAAGTAGAAGCCTTAATAAGAAATGTTTTAGAATCTTTTGAAGAATATATAAATATCGGAAATAGAGTATCTCCAGAAATCTTAGTATCTTTAGAAGAAATAGAAAATCCAGATAGATTTGTAGATACTATAGCTTCTAATATATATTTAAAACCAGAACAAAAACAACAAATATTAGAAGAGTTTGATATAGCTAAAAGATTAGAACTTTTATATTCAATACTTTTAGAAGAGATAGATATATTAAAAATCGAAAAGAAAATAACTTTAAGAGTTAAAAAACAAATGAATAAAGTTCAAAAAGAATATTATTTAAGAGAACAACTTAAAGCTATACAAAAAGAATTAGGTGAAGAAGAAGATATAAGTTCTGAATCACAAGAATATAGAGAAAAACTTAAAAAGATAAAAGCGCCTAAAGAAACAAAGGCGAAAATTCAAAAAGAAATAGATAAATTCTCTAGAATATCACCTGCTTCACCAGATATATCTGTAAGCAGAAATTATTTAGATACTATATTCTCATTACCATGGAATAAAGAAACTAAAGATAAATTAGATATCAAAAAAGCTAAAGAAGTTTTAGATAAAGAACACTATGGAATGGAAAAAGTAAAAGAAAGGATATTAGAATTCTTAGCAGTTAGAAGTTTATCAAAATCATTAAAAGGGCCAATAATCTGTTTAGTTGGACCTCCAGGTGTAGGTAAAACATCTATAGCGAAATCAATTGCAGCGTCTTTAAATAGAAAATTCGTAAGAATTTCTCTTGGTGGTGTAAGAGATGAAGCTGAAATAAGAGGTCACAGAAGAACTTATGTTGGTGCTATACCAGGTAGAATTATAAATGGCGTAAAAGAATCGGGAACAAAAAATCCTGTATTCTTATTAGATGAAATAGATAAAATGGCATCTGACTATAAAGGTGATATATCTTCTGCAATGCTAGAAGTTTTAGACCCAGAACAAAATAAAAACTTTGTAGACCACTACTTAGAAATACCATTTGATTTATCTAAGATTTTATTTGTTACTACTGCAAATAGTTTAAGTACTATACCAGGTCCATTACTTGATAGAATGGAAATTATAGAATTATCAGGTTATATCGAAGAAGAAAAATTAAATATAGCCCAAAAATATCTATTAGTAAAACAAATAGAAGAAAATGGTCTTAAAGAAGATTTCGTTAAAATAGACGACGAAACTATGAGAGATATAATAAGTTACTATACTAGAGAAGCTGGTGTTAGAACTCTGGAAAGAACTATAGGAAAGATATGCAGAAAAATAGCTAAAAAATATGTAGAAGATCCAACTTTAACTGAAGTTGTGGTTAAAAAAGAAGACCTAGAAGAATATTTAGGCAAAGACAAATATACATTTGATTTAGCTGGTGTCAAACCAGAAATTGGTATGGTTACAGGGCTTGCATGGACTGCTGTTGGTGGAGTAACTTTAAATGTAGAAGTTAATGTATTAAAAGGTAAAGGACAAGTTGTATTAACTGGTCAATTAGGAGATGTTATGAAAGAATCTGCCCAAACTGCAATTTCATACATCAGATCAATATCAGATAGATTTGATATACCAGATGACTTCTATCAAACTAAAGATATCCATATACACATTCCAGAAGGCGCAACACCAAAAGATGGCCCATCTGCTGGGGTAACAATGGCTACTGCTGTAATTTCAGCTTTAACTAAAATACCTGTAAGATGTGATGTTGCTATGACAGGAGAAATAACTCTAAGAGGTAGAGTATTACCTGTTGGAGGAATAAAAGAAAAATTACTTGCTGCACATAGAGCAGGAATTAAAAAGGTATTACTTCCAGAAGAGTGTAAAGCACAATTAGATGAGATACCACAAAATGTAAAAGATCAAATGGAATTTGTATTAGTTAAACATTTAGACGAGGTATTAGAGCATGCTCTAGTAAAAGATGGTGATAAAAATGAAGATTAGAAGTACAGAAATAAAAATGAGTGCAACGAAAAGGCATCAATATCCGGCTGAAGGGCTACCAGAAATAGCTTTAGTTGGTAGATCTAATGTTGGAAAGTCTTCTTGTGTAAATGCACTTTTAAATAGAAGAAACTTTGCGAGAACTAGTCAGACTCCAGGAAAGACTAGAACTATAAACTTCTATTTAATAAACAACGAATTCTATTTTGTTGACCTTCCAGGATACGGATATGCAAAGGTTGCAAAATCAGAAAAAGACAAATGGGGAAATATAATGGAAACTTATCTAGGAGATAGAGAAGAATTATGCGCTATTTTCTTATTAGTTGATATTAGACACGAACCAACAAACGACGACGTTATGATGTATGAATGGATAAAACACTTTGGATATGAATGTGTTGTAATTGCTACAAAAGCAGATAAAATATCTAGAGGACAATATCAAAAACATATGAGCATAATAAGAAAAAAATTACAATTAGAAAAAGATGAAAAAATAATTCCTCTTTCTTCAAGTAAAAAGACTGGTGTAGAAGATGTTTGGAATGAAATGGTTAGCCAATACAACAAACACGGATACGAAATAACAGTAGACTAATAATATATAAATTTAAAAAATCTATACTGAAATATATTGTTTAAATAAAAATCTTAAAACAATATATTTTCGGTATAGATTTTTTTTGTAACAAAAATCCTACTAAATAAATATGATAATATAGAGTTTTTTTTAGGAGGTCTTTTTATGACAGGTAAAACAAGAAAGATGTTTCCAGGGGGAAACACAGCGAATGGATTTTATTCATTTTTTGATTATATAATACCGAATGATGTAAATAGGATTTTTTGTTTAAAAGGTGGTCCAGGAGTTGGAAAATCATCTTTTATGAAAAAAATGGCTAAGGAATTTACAAAAATGGGTTACGATGTTGAGTTACATTATTGCTCATCAGACCCAAGCTCTTTAGATGGAGTAGTTATAAAAGGATTAAATGTTGTTATGATAGATGCCACAGCACCACACACTGTAGATCCGAAAATACCTGGTGCAGTTGATGAAATCTTGAACTTCGGAGAATTTTGGGATGTAGATAAAATCGAAAAAAATAGAGAGGAAATAGCAAGTTGTAATTCTGATATAAGTGAATGTTTCCAAAGAGCATTTAGATTTTTAAAATCAGCAGAGCCTATTTATATGGACGCTGATTCAAAAATTTCAAAATGTATAGATTCTACAAAAGTAAGTGAAATAACTTATGAATTTATCGAAAAAATATTTAAAGATGTTGAGTTTAGTGGGAAAAAATCATGTGTAAGACATTTATTTGGTTCAGCAATAACACCCGTAGGATATCTGGATTATAGCGATAGTTTATTTGAAGGAGTAAAAGATATTTATTATTTAAAAGGTGATATCGGAAGCGGAAAAACACAATTTTTAAAATCACTTTATACTAGAGCAGAGCAAAAAGGTTTAGATGTTGAAGTTTATCATTTTCCACTAGTAGTTGATAAATTACAAGCTGTATATATTCCAGAATTAGATATAGCAGTTACTACAAGCCAAATATTCAAAGAAAAAGAAATGATAGATTTGAATACTTGTATAGATGAAGATAAATTAAGCAAATATTTAAATGATGTTAAATTTGATAAGGATTTAGTAGATTATCTTATGAATAATGCTATTTCAAATTTAAAACGAGCAAAGGCAAATCATGATATTATAGAAAGTTATTATGTTCCTGCAATGGATTTTGATAAGGTAGAAGTTCTGAAAAAGCAAGTTATCGATAGAATTTTAAAATATAAAAAATAAGAAACTATAGTTAAAGATAGAAGTAGGAAATCATTAAGAGATGTAATGATTTCCTACTTTTAAGTTAGTTACAAACATGTATTTGCAAAATAAATTTATTTATGCACTTTAGGAAGTAATACATGTTTATTGAGCAACAATACAATTTATATTATTAATAGACTTAGACACAATATTTATGAAATATTTGTGTAATCTAAGGTCCTCAGTTAATTCAGGATGGAAAGAAGTAACAAGTATATTGCCTTCTTGGGCTGCAACTATATTTCCATCAACAGTAGATAAAATCTCTACATTTTCACCTACAGATTCTATATAAGGAGCTCTTATAAATACCATATCAATGTCTTCTCCAATACCTTTTACAGGAGCCTTTGTTTCAAAACTTCCTAACTGTCTTCCATATGCATTTCTGATTACACTTATATTCATAACACTAAGATGACTGTAATCCTCATTTACTATATTTTTAGCTAATAAAATCATGCCAGCACAAGTTCCCCAAACAGGCATATTGTTTTCAATTCTAGATTTTAATTTATCGTAAAGATCTAAAGTTTTGATTAATTTTCCCATAGTGGTACTTTCACCACCAGGAATAATTAGACCATCTATATTATCAATATCTTCTTCATATCGTACATCTATAGCTTCTATACCTAAGTATTTAAGTATTTTTAGATGTTCACGATATGCACCTTGCATTGCTAAAACTCCTATTTTCATATTACCAACCTCTTACTGCTAATTTTTCTTCATCTTCTAAACTATCAACAGAAATACCACTCATTGCACCACCAAGATCTTCTGATATTTCAGCAAGTTTAACAGGATTATTGTAATATGTAACAGCTTTTACTATTGCTTTAGCTCTTTTTTGAGGATTGTCAGATTTGAATATTCCAGAACCGACAAATACACCATCACAACCAAGTTGCATCATAAGTGCTGCATCAGCTGGAGTTGCTATTCCACCAGCAAAGTTAACTACAGGAAGTTTTTTATTATCGTGTACATATTTAACTAAATCATATGGAGCACCAAGATTTTTAGCTGCAGTCATAAGTTCTTCTTCGCCCATAACGGCAATGTCTCTTATATCTTTGTTCATTTGTCTCATATGCGTTACTGCTTCTACAACATCACCAGTACCAGGTTCACCTTTAGTACGTATCATAGAGGCACCTTCACCAATTCTTCTTAATGCCTCACCTAAATTTCTTGCACCGCATACGAAAGGAACTTTAAATTTACTTTTATCTATGTGGAATAATTTATCTGCTGGTGTTAACACTTCACTTTCATCTATATAATCTATTTCTAAAGCTTCGAGTATTTGTGCTTCAACAAAGTGACCTATTCTAGCTTTTGCCATGACAGGTATAGAAACAGCTTTTTGTATTTCTTTTATCATTTTTGGGTCGGACATTCTAGCTACACCACCAAATTTTCTTATATCAGAAGGAACCCTTTCTAATGCCATTACTGCGCAAGCTCCTGCCTCTTCAGCTATTTTTGCTTGTTCTGGATTTGTTACATCCATTATAATTCCACCTTTTAACATTTATGCTAAATTCTTATTTAAATTGTATCTCTCATTCATTCTAATACCTCCAAGTAAATTGTTTCGTTTTTATGAGAATAATATTAGTACAATTTATTATAATTAGCAATAAAATGATTAGAAAAAATAGTTATTTATAAATTGTAATAATACAAAAATAGTAAAATTTAAACAACATAAAATTGTATAGATATTGTATTGCATTAATATTTAATCAATCAAAAAACAAATAAAACTAAAACTATTATTTTATAGCATGAAAGTTTAAATAAAAACTAAATTCAGAAAAAAATTACCAAAATTATGAATATAATGTATTTTTTAGGTACATAATCAAACTAACAAAAATTAAAAAAGGAGAGCGATGATTATTGATATCAAACAATTTACTATCTCTTATTCCAGAAAAGGTGGCTAGAAAATATAAAGTAATACCTATGGAATTAAATAATGATATTTTAACTGTGGAAGGAATCAAATATGATTTTCATACAATACAAGATTTAAACATAATAACAAGAAAAAAGATTAAGTTCAAAGAATGTTCAAAAGAGCAAATCATTAAAGAAATAGAATCTATCTATGGAAACAATGTTGAAGTAAATGAAGATTATGCATATAGAATATTTGAATATATTTTAGAAAAGGCAGTTATTGAAAATGCCAGTGATATACATATAGAACCTTTCGATAATTATTTAATAATTAGATTTCGTGTTGATGGCGAGTTATATGAAGCATTTAAATATACAATGGAATTACATACACCACTTACGGCTGTTATAAAATTAAAATCGGGAATTGATATAACAGAAAAAAGACTTCCCCAAGATGGAAGGGCTGAAATGAATATAAGGGATAGATTAATTGATATTAGAACATCTACAATTCCTACTACTTACGGAGAGAAAACAGTTCTTAGAATTTTAAATAGAGATAACTTTTTTAAGACAAAAGAAGAAATCGGATTTTCAAATGAAGCAATAAAAATCATAAATGAAATGATATCAAATAAATCTGGAATTGTATTGATAGTTGGTGAAACTGGATGTGGTAAAAGTACAACAATGTATTCATTATTAAATGATTTAAATAATATTTCAAGAAACATTATAACCGTAGAAGATCCAGTGGAATATAAGATGGAAGGAATAAATCAGATACAAGTAAATACGAAAGTTGGTTTAACCTTTGAAAAGGGATTAAGAGCTATTTTAAGACAGGACCCTGATGTAATAATGATTGGTGAAATAAGAGACTCCGAAACAGCTAAAATAGCAATTAGATCATCGATAACAGGTCATCTAGTTTTAAGTACATTGCATACTAATGATACTGTGGCATCAATTACGAGACTTAAGGATATGGGAATTGATTTGTACTTGATAAGTGCATCATTAGTTGGAGTAATATCACAACGATTAGTAAGAAAAGTTTGTCCAAAATGCAGTGGTATAAAGTATGATTGTGATTATTGTAGTGGGAAAGGATATTTAGGAAGAACTATAGTTTATGAGATTTTGCAAGTGGATGATGAAATAAGAGAATGCATAAGAAATTTAGATAGACACAAAGAAATACGAGAAATAGCAATAGAAAGGGGTAAGATGATTACCTTTGAAGATAGTTATATAAGTATTTCACAAAGAGCATTAACAGAAAATATATAATTTAAAAACTATATAGTATAAGAGGTAATTTATGGAGTCTTACAAATGTGTTGTTTATGATGAAAAAAATAAACGCAAGATTATTAATTTAGAATTTGAATCTGAAGATGATGTTCTAAAATATGCAAAAGTAAATAATTTAAAATTGTCATCAGTCAAGAAAAAAAGAAAGTTATTTAGTACAAGAAAAAAATTGAGTAGCAAGGATTTAAAAATTTTATGCAAAGAAATTGGAATATTACTTGAGTCTGGTAGCGAAATAACTGGATTATTTCAAGTATTAGAAAAGCAGGCAAATAAAAAGCTAAAACCAGTAATAAAACAAATATCAAATGGAATACAAGCAGGCAACTCTATAACCGAATCTTTCAGAAATACAAATGCCTTTTCGAAATTTTTTATAAGCATGGTACATACAGGGGAGCTAAGTAGTAACTTAGACCAAGTTATGTACACCTTAAGTGATTATTACGATAAAGAAGCCCGATTAAAAGGCAAGGTAAAAAGTGCAAGTGTATATCCGATAATTTTATTTGTTGCGACAATATTATCAGTACTTGCGATGTTGTTTTTAGTTATACCGAAATATGAAGAAGTTTATTCACAAAGCACTGTGGAAATGCCGCATATGACTCAAATTATGATATGTTCATCTAAATTTATTAGGAATAACTTCATACTAATAATTTTAATAGGATTTATATTAACAATCTCAATTATACATTTAATTAAAAATAATGAAGATTTAAGAAGAGATATATATAAGACATTATTTAAAGTACCACAGCTAGGTGATTATATGTTGATGAATATAACAAATAAATTTTCAAAGGCACTTTATATTCTTATAAAAAGTGGTGTAGAAATAGTTAATGCAATTGAGATATCAGCCAAGGTAGTTGATAAAAAATACATATATGATGTTATTTTAGATGCCAATAATTCAATAAAAGAAGGAAATAAAGTAGGCGAATCACTCAATGATATAAATTTATTTCCGACTATGTTTATAACAATGGTATCAGTAGGAGAGGAATCAGGAAAACTAGAAGAAGCTTTGGAAATGATAAACAAATTTTATGAAGGCGAAATAGATCAGAAAACAGAGGTTACTATGAAGTATTTTGAAACAGGAATTACTTTGGTAATGGGGCTTATTGTAGGGGTAGTTGTTATTGCGATGGTAATACCAATGTTTAATATGGTTTCGGCTATTTAATACAATGAGTTTTTAATAATAAAAAAATAGGAGGTAAAAATATGATCTTTAAAAAATTATCAAAAATAAAAAATGGTATTAAAGATACAATATCTGTTAGAAAAGCGACTGTATTTGCTAAAAAAAGAAAAGGATTTAGTTTAATTGAGGTAGTAATAGCGATTACTATAATGGCAATACTTTCTGGAATAGCAATGGCAAGTTATACAAAGGTTCAGCAAGATGCAAAGAAAAATATGGACTATACTACTGCTGCGAATATAGCCACAGCAGCACAGTTGGCAGATGCTGATGGGGTAGATACAAGTATACCTAGTTTAGTAAGTAATAATTATCTACAATCTACACCAAAATCACAACAAAATAACGCTGGGGAGTTTTCTGTAACTGTTTCGGATGGAAAAGTAACTGTAACATTAGGTGATGAGCAATACTATCCTAGAAAATAGTTATTAAAATTTAATCTACCTAATATTATGAGGAGTGCTAATATTGTAGGAGGTGATTTTATTAAAAATTGCATAGTTATAAAACTAGATGATTATGATACAGAGGTATCTGTTATAAATAGAAATATGGGAAAAATAAATATAATAGATAATTTTGAAATAGAAATAGGAATAAAACATTTAATAAGTTTGGAAGCTAAAAAAGAATTTATTAAAATAATAACTTCAAAATTAAATGACTATAAACATCTTAAAGAAATATTTTTTTCAGTTCAAAATGAAGACGTAATAATTAGAGAATATCCTGAAATCCAAAGAGTAAAAAAGCGAGATTTAGATGGATATGTAAACTTTGAAATTGTTAAGGATATGCCAGTTAATATAGAACACTATGTAATAAAATACAAAGTATTAAATTTGCAAAAAAATATTATGGATATACAGTTAATTTTGTTTCCGAAATATATAGAAAAAATATGTACAGAAATAGCACAAAATCTAAATATAAAACGTAAATATCTAAATATGAATTTTGATATAATACAGAAATTAATAGACAAAAAGAAAATAGATTTGGGTCATGAGAATTGTATGATTATTGAAAATAAAAGAAATTATATAATATTAAATTCTGTAAAGCAAAGAAAAATTTATACATCAACGGTATTTGAAAAATATGGGAATGAAGACTATATATTAAGCTTTTTGGAAAAAGATATACACATTTTTTACTATGGAAAAGAAGATAGTTTTATAAAAAATATTAAAGAAAATGAGTTTTGTGTGGATAAATTAAATCTAAATTTAAAAGTTAATAGTTTAAATAAGGAAGATACTGTGGATAATATTATCAACCAAAACCTAATTAATATAGGAGTTGTAGTATAAAATGGTTAAAAGAGGTAAATGTATCAACATTTTTGAGGAAAATAAGAAAAATTTAAATTTATACCAATTGAGTATTTTGATTATATTGTTGATAACTTCTATACAAATCGGAAGCAATTCAATAAAATATGCACAACTGAATGACTACATATCAAATAACTCATATAAACAAAATCCACAGGAAGAAGTTGTAAATGATTTACAAGATGAAAATTCACATACACAACAATCTAACATAAATTTGTCTAAATTAAAAGAGGTAAGTTCAATTATAGGAGAGGAAAAAATACAAAGTATTGATTTAAATTCTAACGTAATTGAAATGCAAGGTTATTGTAAAAATATAAAAATACTTGAAAAAGTGTCAAATCTAAAAAATATAAAAAAATTTAATATTAAAGCTTTAGAAAAAAGTGGTAAGTCAGATGAATATTTTTTTGATATTGAATATAAGTAGGAGGATAAATTTGAAGTTATTTAAAGAAAATAAATCATTAGGCATTTTATTAATAGTATCTATAATTTATGTAGGTATTACATTTCTATTTATAAATCCACTTAGAATGAAAAATAATGATCTAGAAAAACAGAAATCAGAAATATTAACTTTACATCAGCAAAGAAATACTATCAACACCATTTCTAAAAAAGAAAAACAAGTGGAAGATATAATTTTACTTATAGAAAAAAATATTGGAAGTATGGTTGATATAACTTCTATAACTAAACAATCTCAACAAACAGAAAATTCAAATCAAACGATATTGGAAGTTAGATTTTCTTCTAATTTAAATGATATTTTTAACTTAAATCAGAAACTGAAAGAATTGAATTTGGAGAATTCAATAGAAACTATAAAAGTACAACGAATTCAAACCGAAAGTAATAAGAAGAGTAAAGTTAACTGTACTATAACATTTAAAGTCGTTTAAAATCTTATAAGAAAAAAATGAATTGATAAATGTAGATGAGTGGACTTATATAAGGGAAAATGTAGAACAAATATACGAAAATTTAAAAGGGAAAAAACATCTTCTTATAGAAAAATTATTTAATTGACTAAATCTATATTCATAATTAAAAATCTAAAGAAGAATGGGGGATTTAAAGTGGTAGGAAGAAATGAACTTTGTCCATGTGGTAGTGGCAGAAAATATAAAAAATGCTGCTTAGAAAAAGACAAGGCAAAAGACATTGCTAGAAATAGAATTAAATTGGGCGAAAAACAATTTGATAATGTAATTACAAAGATATCAGAGTCTACAAGTGAGGATTACAAAGCATATAAAAATAAATGTGAAGTAGACTTTGGTGTTAGTAGCTATGAATTAGAAAATTTAATGAATGTATATTATTTAGTAAACTATAAATACAATAAACAAAGTAGCTTAATGATGAACTATTTTAATAAACATAAACAAAATATTAATGATGCTGATGCTGAAATAATTGAAAATACATTAAACTCATATATGAGTGTATATCAAGTTAAGGAGAAAGATATAAATAAAGTACTTCTGAGAGACATTGTACTAAATGAAGATGTGTATGTGGAGGATATTGATCTTTTCAGTGAATTTAAGGTAGGTGATTTCTTACTCGCCAGAATAATTCCTGTGGGAAATACTAAGATTTTTGTAGATAAAGTAGTTAAGATAAATGAAAGTAGAAAGACACAAATTAAAAATGATATTGATAATAGATTTAAACAGACGAAAAAGAAATGTAAAACAAAAAAACAATGCTTAATAAATAATATCAAATTCATGTATCAAAACTTGATTGAAGTGAGAAGAGAATACATAGTAGATACTTCGTGTGATGTTGTAGAGGAAAATATAGAAGAAGTATTACATGAATATGTGGAGGAAAATAAACCAAAAGTCGTACAAATAGATAATAAAAATAAAAAACAAAAGGAAAAACAAAAAGAATCAAAGTTAACATTAATTCAAAATCGTGAAAAAGAAATAGCTAATAAGGCTTATCAAAAAGAAAAAATAGATGAAAAGCCAGTTATTGAACATGGTGAAAAAGAAATAATTTTAGAAATTGAAGAACCAATTACACAGACATTAAAAGAAGAAGTTGAAAAAGAAATAGCTCTTCCGATGGTACAATCAATTGATGAGAAAGTTGTAAAAGAAATTCAACAACCAATTGTTGAACAAGCTAAGAAGGAACTTATAATAGAAGTGGAGAAACCAATAAAAAATGAAAAAATAGAAGAAAAGACGGTAGATAAATCAAAACCTAGAAAGCAAGTGATGGCTAGAATTTCTAAACATCCAGAAAGATTTAGAAATAGAAAAAGAAGAAATCAAAGATTAGAAGATAAGTTAAAACAAAGAATAAGAAAAACTAAGAAAATAGAAGGAATGATTGCTGGGTTGGAATTTATAAGACAGAGAAAATTAATAAAAGACAGAGAATTGGATTTAAAAGAGAGAGAACGACAATTAGATGAAAAGCTTACAAAGAAATCTTTAGAGTCTCTTAAGAATGAACCCAAAAAAACAGGTGAGAAACAAAATGAAAGGGTGGGGATGAATAAAGATTGCAATGTTGAAGTCGAAGAAAATATTAAAGTAGAAAATGAGGGACAATCAAGTAATATAGAAGATGTACAAACATATAAAGTAGAACAAATCGAATCGAAAATAGAAAACATATCAATGTCAAAAATGGAACAACAAATCGAATCAAAAATAGAAAACAACTTAGTTGCAAAGATGATGGTTCAAGAATTACCAAAAGAGCAAAAGATAGAAATAAAAGATACAAAACAAAGTGAATGTAAAGATTCACAAGAACAATGCAAGATTTACGGCATTTTAATATCAAAAGTGGAAAATGAATACAAACAACAATGCATAAAAGCATGGAAGAATTTTAAGAAATTACATAAATCACATACTGGAAGCGAAAGTGGATGGGCAGCAGCAATTGAATATGATGTTAAAAAAGGTATAGATGATAGTGTGACACAAGAACAAATTGCTAAAAAATATAATGTAAGTGCAAGAACTTTAGGAAAAAGATATAAAGAATTGAAAATAAGTTAAAATTAGCCCTATAAAGTAGTTAAAGAATGGTAATACTACTTTATAGGGTATTTTTTATCGAAATTTCTTTGATTTAAAATGAAGAAAATAATAAAATTTATGCAAAAGTCTTTTAATATGCAAAAAAAATGATAAAATATAAAAAGAAGTATATTTATAGAGAAAGAGGTATTTTTATGAGTTTTACTTTAGGAAATCCTATTGCAGTATCAACTAATTTTATAAAATCAAACCCAGCAGTGCCAGTATATAAAGGTACAGAAGAACCAGAAAATCTATTCGGTGTTATATACCATATAGAAATTGGTTATAATGAAAACAATAAAGAAAAAATAAAACAATATATAATAATCGACTTTAAGGAGTACGACTTATCTTCAGAAAGCAAACAAGAATTAATAGCTATAGCAAAATCATACTGTGAATCAAAAAATATATCAGAAGATGATGAATTAGAAATAACTCTTCTAGATAATGAAGAAGTTGAAAACTTCTTAGAAAAAGTATTTAACAATATGAAAGTAATAAGAGGACTTATAAGTGAAAAACTTTAACAAATAAAAGCGAACTCTAAGAGTTCGCTATATTTTTGAAAATGAATACAAATAGAACGTAATTAATAGGATTTAATATGAAAGAGGAGGAAGTTTCCATGCTGAGAGTGTCTAATATTAAATTAAATATAGATGACAATAAATCAAAAATAAAAAGCAGTTTATTAAAAAAATTAAAAATAAAAGAAACAGATTTAATTAAATACTTTATATACAAAGAATCAGTAGATGCAAGAAAAAAAGGTAAAATAGATTTTGTATATACAGTTGATGTAGTCGTAAAAAACGAAGATAAACTTATAAAGAAAAAATTAAAGGACGTTGTAGAAATCAAACAAAGAGAATATGTAGGTGTTGAATCTGGTACACAAAAGCTTCAACACAGACCTGTTGTAATAGGAAGTGGACCAGCAGGATTATTTGCATCTTTAGTTTTAGCACAAAGAGGATATATGCCTATAATGCTTGAAAGAGGTCTTGATGTAGATAATAGAACAAAAGATATAGATAATTTCTGGGTTGACAGAAAATTTAAAAATAATTCTAATGTTCAGTTTGGAGAAGGTGGAGCGGGCACTTTTTCTGATGGAAAGTTAACTACTAGAATTAAAGACATAAGATGTAGAAAAGTTTTAACTGAGTTTGTAAATTTTGGGGCACCAGATGAAATTTTATATTCAAACAAGCCTCATGTTGGAACAGATATATTAAAAAGTGTAGTAAAAAATATAAGAGAAGAAATTAAAAGACTTGGCGGAACTGTTAAGTTTGATTCTAAAGTAACCCAAATCAACATAGAAGGTTCAAAAATAAAATCAGTTATAGTTAATGATGAGGAAATGATAGAAACAAATATAGTTGTATTAGCTATAGGCCATAGTGCAAGAGATACTTATGAAATGTTACATGAAAATGGAATAAAAATAAATCAAAAGCCATTTGCTATAGGTGCTAGAATAGAGCACCCACAAATTCTTATAAATGAATCTCAATATAAAGAGTTTTATAACCATCCTAGATTAGGTGCTGCTGACTATAAATTGATTGAGCATACTTCTAATGGAAGAACAGCATATACATTCTGTATGTGTCCAGGAGGAACTGTAATTGCATCAGCCTCAGAAGAAGGTGAAGTTGTAACAAATGGTATGAGTGAACATGCTAGGGATAAAGAAAATGCAAATAGTGCATTCTTAGTAAATGTAAAACCTTCTGATTTCGGAAGTGACCATCCGTTAGCAGGTGTTGAATTCCAAAGAAAATACGAAAGATTAGCGTTTGAATTAGGTGGAGGAAATTACAATGCACCAGTTCAGTTAGTAGGAGATTTTTTACAGGATAAAGTTACAACAGAGTTAGGTAAAGTTAAACCATCATATAAACCAGGATACAAATTTGCAGATTTAAGAGAATGTCTGCCAGATTTCGTATGCGAAACAATGAAAGAAGCTTTACCAAAATTAGATAATAAATTAAAGGGATTTGCAATGCATGATGCTGTTTTAACTGGCGTAGAGACTAGATCATCTGCTCCTATTAGAATAGTTAGAGATGAAGAAACTCTAGAATCTGTAAGCTTAGAAAAATTATATCCATGTGGAGAGGGAGCAGGGTATGCCGGTGGTATAGTAACTGCTGCTGTAGATGGTATAAAATGTGCTGAAAAAATAATTGAAAATTATTCAAAAATACAATAAGACAAATTAAATTTCAACTTCATGGTAAAAACTAGAATTATATATAAAAATAAGGAAATATATGTAATTTTAATGTTAAGTTTATATTAAGAAATTAACAAAGCATAAAAAAAGTATTGAAGTTTATATTTATAACATTATAAAATAGACATGTACTTAAATATGAATAGAAGTAGAATACAAATATAAATTACTTACTTAAGGAGGAATAAAGTGCAAATTGTTATAAGTCTTTTAGGAGGTCTAGGTTTATTTTTATATGGTATGAACCTTATGGGGGAATCGCTAGAAAAAGTAGCTGGATCGAAAATGAAAAAAATTATTGAACTATTGACGAAAAACATCTTTATGGGTGTTCTTCTTGGAGCTGTTGTAACAGCAGTTATACAAAGTTCTAGTGCTACAACAGTAATGGTTGTAGGTTTTGTTAATGCAGGGTTAATGGGTCTTCCACAAGCAGTTGGGGTAATCATGGGTGCCAATATAGGTACAACAGTAACTGCGCAAATTGTATCGTTTGATTTAACTGGAATGGCACCACTTGCATTAGGAATAGGTATATTATTATATCTGTTTGCAGGAAATGAAAAATATAAACAAGTTGGAGAAGTGTTTATAGGTTTTGGTCTATTATTTACAGGTATGGAATCAATGAAATTAGCAGTAAGTCCACTGGCTGAATATAAAGGATTTACAGATTTATTATCTACATTCGGAAGATATCCAATACTAGGTCTTCTTCTTGGATTTGGGATAACAGCTATAATCCAAAGTTCATCAGCTGCTATGGGGATGCTTGTAGTTTTAGCATCTCAAGGATTAGTTCCACTTTCATCAGCATTACCTATATTATATGGACAAAATATAGGAACTTGTGTAACATCATTAATATCAAGTATTGGGGCAAATAAAAATGCTAAAAGAGCAGCAATGATACATTTAATATTTAATATATTAGGAACAATCATATTCTTAATCTTATTAAATGGTATAGTTGTCAAATTCGTTGTATCACTTGATCCAGGTAATGTAGCAAGACAAATAGCTAACGTACATACTATATTTAACATAGTTTCAACAATTTTATTATTACCATGTAATAAATTAATAGTTAAATTAGCGATGAGAATTGTTCCAGACAAAGAAGATGAGCTTGAAGAAGATGAATCAAGAGTAATCAAATATATAGATGACAGAATGATTCAAACTCCACCAATAGCTTTAGCTAGTACGATAAAAGAAGTAGCTAGAATGGGTGAAAAAGCTAGAGATAGTGTTGATTATGCTATGGAAGGTATATTAGAAGCATCTTCTGAAGGAATTGAGAGATGTTTCAAACAAGAGAAATCAATAAATCAATTACAAAAAACAATATTAAACTACCTTTTAAAACTATCTAAAGCACCATTAAGTGAAGAAGATAGAGAAACTGTAGACACATTATTCAACACAGTGAATGATATAGAAAGAATCGGTGACCATGCTGAAAACTTAGCAGAAATCGCACAATCAGCTATAGATGGTCAAGTTTATTTCTCAGAACAAGGTCAAAATGAAATAAGTGATATGTATAACAAAGTTATTGCATCTTATAGTTATGCATTAGAATCTATGGTTACATCTGATGTTAATTTAGCTTGTAAAGTTATAAAAATGGAAGAACAAGTTGATATAATGGAAGAGTCATGTAGAGTAAATCACATGAGAAGATTAAATAATAATCTTTGTAGCATAGATAATGGTATTATCTATTTTGAGATACTAGCAAACTTAGAAAGAATTTCAGACCATGCAGCAAATATAGCTGAAAAAGTTATACAACAAAAAACAAACGACAAATAATTAAATTTTATATAAAATAAAAAACGCCTTGAATTATAGAAAAATCTATTTTTCAAGGTGTTTTTTTATATCATATAATAAATTATAATAAACCGAATGCTTTTTGAAATTCTTTGTATCATAAATAGGAAAAATATATCATTTGTAATTACATAATATTATGTGATATCGTTTTCAAAGACACATAAATAATTTTACTATCGATAATTTTATAAATGAAAAAAAATAATATATTTTTGATATTTTTTATATATAAGATGTATGGTATAATTTAGGTGATTAGAAGATTAAAATGTAAATAATAAATAACTTTAAAAAGAGAGGGATAACAGGAATGGCTAAATTAAATTTAGATTATAGTAAAGTTTTGGGGTTTTTAGACAAATCCGAAATTGATGCGATGCAACCATATGTAACAGTTGCTCATAATTCACTTCATGAAAGAACTGGTTTAGGAAACGATTTTTTAGGATGGATAAACTGGCCAGTTGATTATGATAAGGATGAGTTTGCAAGAATAAAAAAAGCAGCAGAAAAAATCAAATCTGACTCAGATGTATTACTAGTAATAGGGATTGGGGGATCTTATTTAGGTTCAAGAGCGGCTATAGAAATGTGTTCTCACACTTTCAGAAATAGTTTATCAAAAGAAAAAAGAAATGCACCAGAAGTTTACTTTGTAGGAAACAGCATAAGTTCTTCTTATTTAGCTGATTTAATAGAATTAATAGAAGGTAAAGATGTTTCTGTAAATGTAATTTCAAAATCTGGTACTACTACAGAACCAGCAATAGCATTTAGAATATTCAAAGACATATTAGAAAAGAAATATGGAAAAGAAGAAGCTGCTAAGAGAATATATGCAACAACAGATGCAAAAAGAGGAGCTCTTAGACAACTAGCAGATGAACAAGGATACGAAACTTTCGTTATACCAGATGATATTGGAGGAAGATTCTCAGTGATGTCAGCAGTTGGTCTACTTCCAATTGCAGCTGCAGGACTTGATATAGATGAAATGATGAAAGGTATGGCTGATGCTAGAGAAGACTTCTCTACTGATGTTATAGACAATAACTACGCATATCAGTATGCAGTAATAAGAAATATATTACATAGAAAAGGCAAAGATATAGAGTTACTAGTTAACTATGAACCAACATTACATTATGTAAGTGAATGGTGGAAACAATTATATGGAGAAAGTGAAGGAAA
Organism: Intestinibacter bartlettii; assembly: GCA_025148965.1. Taxonomy (GTDB): domain Bacteria; phylum Bacillota; class Clostridia; order Peptostreptococcales; family Peptostreptococcaceae; genus Intestinibacter; species Intestinibacter bartlettii. The sequence continues at coordinate 659,681 of CP102273.1, forward strand.
AGACCAAAAAGGTATATTCCCAGCATCAGTAGATTTCTCAACTGACTTACACTCTATGGGACAATATGTTCAAGATGGGAAGAGAATATTATTCGAAACAGTAATCAATGTAGAACAAGCCAGAAAAGATATAATAATAGAATCTGATGAAGCTGATTTAGATGGATTAAACTACTTAGCTGGTAAAGGAGTAGATTATGTAAATCATAAAGCATTACAAGGAACTGTATTAGCTCATAATGATGGCCAAGTTCCAAATATGATATTAAACATAGAAAAACTAGACATATATAACTTTGGATATATGGCTTACTTCTTCATGAAAGCTTGTGGTTTAAGTGGATACTTACTAGGAGTTAATCCATTTAACCAACCAGGTGTTGAAGCATATAAGAAAAATATGTTTGCATTACTTGGAAAACCAGGTTACGAGAAAGAAAAAGAAGAATTAGAAAAAAGATTATAAGATATATTTTTAGAATAAAATCCAAGTAGAGTGAGAAAATCATTTTATTTGGATTTTTTATTTTATAAAAACTTTTGGACTTATTTAAGTTTAATTTAAGATTTCGATAATATAATAAAATCATAGAAAAGATAATAAATATTAAAAAAGATTTATTTTAAATGTTAATAATAGAGATTGATTAAGTAAATCTTATAAATATAGGAGGATATATTATGTCAAAGAAAAAAAGTATTAGTTTAATTGTAATTGTAGCAATAATATGCTCAGTTTTAAGTTCACTATTAACCGTTGTAATTGTAAATAAAACGGGAATACTAAATGGAACAACAAGTACAAGTCAAGGAACAAGTTCAAAAATAGTAGTTAGTAGTGATAAGAGCACAAATGTGTATCAAGCCGTAAGTGAAAAAGCAAAGCCTTCAGTAGTAGGTATAACAACTACTACAGTAAGTAGCGATAATATGTTTTCTATGCCAACTGAATCAACTGGTGTAGGAACTGGTATAATAGTTGATTCAAATGGATATATACTTACAAATTCACACGTTATTTCTGATGGCAAAGCGAAAACAGTAAGTGTATTATTTAACGATGGTAGTACAGTAGATGGTCAAGTTTATTGGTATGATTCACAACTTGATTTAGCTATAGTTAAAGTTAATAAAACTGGACTTACAGCAGCTGAATTAGGAGATAGTGATAAAGTTCAAATAGGGGATATATCAATAGCAATAGGTAATCCATATGGATTAGACTTAGCAGGAACAGTTACACAAGGTATAATAAGTGGATTAGATAGAACTATATCAACTGAAGAAACTACTATGACAGGTCTTATCCAAACAGATGCAAGTATAAATGCTGGTAACAGTGGTGGACCATTATTAAATTCAAGAGGTGAAGTAATAGGTATAAACACAGCAAAAGCATCAGAAGGTGAAGGATTGGGATTCTCTATACCAATAAATACAGCAAAACCAATTATAGAATCAATAATAAAAAATGGAAGTTATGAAAAAGTAACTTTAGGGATAAAAGGTACAGATGCATCAACTTATGCTAAATACTCAAATCAACAATTAAGCTCTGAAGATGGTGTATATGTATCAGAAGTAGTATCAGGTTCAGCAGCAGAAAAAGCTGGAGTAAAATCTGGTGATATAATAACTAAAATAGATGATACAGATTTATCAGTAATGTCAGACTTAACAAAACACCTATATAACTATACAACAGGAGATTCAGCTACACTTGTTGTAAATAGAAATGGTAAAGAAGTAAAATTAAATGTGAAGTTTTAATTAAAAACATATAGGAACTTGTGCATATAGAATATATCTATATATACAGGTTCCTTTATTTTTATATATTTTAAGTAACAAAAGCAATAATACCTTAATAGATTAATAGTATAGTTTTTATATAATATTAAATATCATTTTAAGGAAGTGGAGACTTTGGAAAAAAATATTATTAGATTTTGTGCTGATGCTGGGGGAAAGTACTGTCCATGTCATCTTGCCTATAGTGGGGATTGTATAAAATGCCCTATGATACAAGGCAAAAATAAGTGCGACTGTGATTGGCAAGGGGTTTGTACTTACAACTTACTAAATCATAGTAGGATATCTCCTATAGATGAAAGAAAAGAAATTTTATGTAACATTCTAAGTACAGAACAAATTGGTGATAATTTATATTTAATTAAAATAAAAGTACCAAAAGACATAGCAAAATACTTATATGAACCAGGAGTATATGTATTTTTAAAGGATAAAGATAAAAATAGCGATATATTTAATGCCCCTATAACTGTTATGGATATAAATGAAGAAGAAGGAATACTAGAGGTAATTATACATGCGATAGGAGCGAAAACAAAACCTATAATAAATAATGATAAAGTATACGTAAAATCACCATATTACAATGGAATATTTGGGCTTAAAGAAATCAAATCAAATAAGGAAGATAACTGTTTAATCGTTATAAATGGTTTATCTCAGGCGAATGTTATCAATGTAATTAGAAGGCTTTTAAGAAATAATAACAATGTTGAAGTATTTGTAAACGGAACCTTATTAGATATTATAAAAGAAAAAATAGAAAGTATGAACGTTAAAATTAATTATTTTAATATAGAAAAAGATAAACAGCTTTTATTTAATTATATAAAAGATAAAAAAATATCTTTTGTATATTGTGCTGCATCAGTTGAATTTAGTAGACAAATTATGAATATATTAAATAGTGTTGATAAAAATATCAAACTATCTATATCAAATAATAATTTGATTTGTTGTGGAGAGGGAATTTGTGGAGCATGCATAGTGGATCTAAATGGAAAAAAGGTAAAGACATGTAAAGCACAAATTGATAGTAGAGAATACTTAACACATATTAAATAGAATAGAAAGGGGGAATTTTTATGCCAAAAGTAGTTGTTATAGGAGGCGGATGGGCTGGATGTGCAGCATCTATAAGTGCGAAAAAAGCAGGATGTGAGGTAGTTTTGTTAGAAAGAACAGATTTATTAATAGGACTTGGCAATGTAGGTGGAATAATGAGAAATAATGGACGATATACGGCTTGTGAAGAAGCCATAGCCCTTGGAGCAAATGAGCTTTTTAATATAACTGATAAGTATGCCATTCATACAAATATAGATTTTCCAGGTCATAACCATGCCACTATATATAATGTGACAAAAGTAGAGCCCGTTGTTAGGAGAATGCTAATAGATATGGATATAAAAGTAAAATTAATAAGTAGAGTAGTAAATGTAGAATGTGAAGATAATATATTAAAAGCAGTAATTTTAGAGAATGGTGAAACTATCTATGGTGATGCATTTGTTGATACTACAGGAACAACAGGACCAATGGGAAATTGCGAACGATATGGTAATGGTTGTGCTATGTGTGTACTAAGATGTCCGTCATTTGGAGGTCGAGTAAGTATTACATCTAGATGTGGAATAGATGATATGACAGGAAAGCGAAAAAATGGAGATTTTGGGGCATTTAGTGGCTCAATGAAGATATTAAAAACAAGTTTAAGTCAAGAAATTCAAGATAAATTAGCTAAAGATGGTCATGTTGAAATATTTTTACCAGAATATTTAAGAGATGAAAAAAAATTAGATATAAAAGTTTGCCAACAATATGCACTTCCTCAATTTGCTCAAAATGTAATCTTAATAGATACAGGGCATGCAAAACTTATGACTCCATTTTTCAATCTAGAAAAATTGAGAAAAGTGCCTGGGTGTGAAAATGCTATGATTGTAGATCCTTACGCTGGAGGAAAAGGAAACTCTATAAGATATATGGCTGTTTCTCCAAGAGATAATTATATGAGAGCACAGGGAATGTCGAATTTGTTTGTAGGTGGAGAAAAATCAGGATTTTATGTAGGTCATACAGAAGCAATTTGCACAGGTAGTTTAGCAGGTCATAATGCAGCTAGATTCTGTGCAGGGGTTGATTTTTTACAACTTCCAGAGAGTATAGCTATAGGGGATATGTTAAAATATTCTAATATAGAAATGCATAAGCAAGATGGAGATAAATTAAGATTTACATTTGCAGGTGGATTGTATTTTAATAGAATGAAAGAATTAGGACTTTATACTACAGACAAAGAGATTATTGAAGATAGAATCAAAAAAACAGGTTTATTTAAAGTGTATGATAAAAAAATAATAGGGAGTATGGTAGTGTAAATTGATTTGTACTTTATAGTAGTTTAAGCGTTTTAAATTTTTTTTGTAAATAACTTTATATGATGAGTTTTTAAAAGGCATATGCTTGTTAATTTAGCATATGCCTTACTATTTATTTAGATCCTTGGCTACATTTTGATTTGCATGAAGAACAATCACAATGAGCAGAATTTGATTTATTGTTTTTAGAATAGTAATTTAGTAAAATAACGGTAAAAATAATAACAATTACAAAAGATGCAAATTGTCCTACAGATACCCCTGTTTCACCAAATGCTATTAAAGAACCAACAAAGTTGAATGAGAAACCTACAATCCATGCTAAGCCGAATTGATAGAATAAAGAAGCAAACATCATTTTATTTCCATATTCTTTTCTCATAGTAGCTAAAGTTGCTATACATGGAGTATATAAAGCACAGAAAACTAAAAAAGTATAAGCTGTTATAAAAGTAAATACAGTGCCAATGGCAGCATTATTTCCAAATAAAATTAAAATAGTATTTACAACAACTTCTTTAGCGCCTAAACCAGTTATTAATGCTACTGATATTCTCCAGTCATTAAACCCTAATGGAGCAAAAATAGGTGCCATAGCCTTACCTAAATAAGATAAGAAACTTGTGTTTATATCTTCTGTGAATCCTCCAAAGTTGAATGAAGACATTGCCCATATAATTACAGACATGAAGAACATTACCGTTACAACTTTGTATAAGAATCCTTTTGATTTATTCCAAGCATTTTTTAGAAGCGCATTAAGTGTTGGAACCCTATATTCAGGAAGTTCTAATACGAATGGTTCTAATTCTGTTTTATATATAGTTTTATTTAAAATTAAAGCTATTAAGATAGCAACTACAATACCTAATATATATAGAGATGTAGTTATAATTGCAGCATTATCCTTGAAGAATATTTTTATGAATAAGGCGTAAATAGGTAATTTAGCACCACATGTCATAAGTGGAGAGATAAGAGCAGTTATCTTTCTATCTTTTTCACTTTCTAATGTTCTAGTCGCCATTATAGCAGGTGAAGCACAGCCCATTCCCATAACCATTGGAATAAATGCTTTACCTGATAAACCAACTTTACTCATTATTTTATCCATAAGGAATGCAGCTCTAGACATATATCCACTATCTTCAAATAGTGAAATCCCTAAGAATAAAACAAAGATTAATGGGAAAAATGGTAATGTACCACCTAAAGAACCTAATATACCGTCAACTATTAATGATTTAAACCATGGGGCAGAATTAGCTAAAAGTCCATCTACAGGAGTAATAATATAATTTTCTATTAAAGTAGTAGATAAATCCTGTAATGGGCCACCAACCCAGTCAAATGTAAATCTAAATAGTAAAAATAAAATTCCGATAAATATTGGATATGCTAAAATTGGATTTAGCACAAAATTATCTATTTTGTCAGTAATACTTTTTTTATTTTTAGAATCATCTATAGTACAGTCTGCTAAAATAGAATCTATCTTTTCATAAGTTTCGCTTTCTGTACCGAAATCTTCTATATAATTAGGTTTTAAATTTACAGAGTTTCTGATAATCTCTTCTAGATTTTCAGTACCGCTTTTCTTTTTCGCGATAATAGGAACAATTTGTATTCCTAATTCGTTTGCTAATTTATCATAATCAATTTGAATACCTTTTGATTCTGCTAAATCAAGCATATTTAGAAGTAAAATAATTGGTTTATTATACTTCATAAGTTGTGTAGTTAAATATAAGTTTCTAGATAAATTTGATGCATCGACAATGTTTAATATAACATCAACATCTTCATTCTCTAGAAAAGATTTAGATACCTTTTCTTCATTTGAGAAAGTATCCATAGCATAAATACCAGGTAAATCGACGATTTTAATATCTTCATTTAAATAACCTTCCTTTTTTTCAATCGTAACTCCTGGCCAGTTTCCTACATACTGATTAGAACCAGTAAGCAGGTTAAATACAGTAGTTTTTCCTACATTTGGATTACCAAATAAGGCAATGTTAATCAAAATAGCTCACCTCTCTATCTTATTGTGATGTTTTTAGCGTCATTTTTTCTAAGTGCTAAATTTAACCCTCTAAAGTTTATAACTATAGGATCACCGAAAGGAGCAATTTTTTTTACGCATATTTCAGTACCATTTATACATCCTAGTGCAAATAATCTTTTTGCAAGACGTATATCACCAGCTATATCATAAATAGTAGCTTTTTGGCCTACCTTTAAATCGTAAACAGTCATCATTAATACCTCCTAATGAAATTCATTTTCATAGTAAATCACTATAATAATATAGTAAATTTTATAGGATAAAAAGTCAAGTTTTTACACCAGGTATACATTGCCAAAAATGTATAATTAATTTAAATCTAAGTTTTTTCTATAATTTTTGTTAAAAATAGACAAAAACTGGAGATTTATCGCAAAATATTGTATTATATATAGTATATAGAGAAATATTTTTGATTAAAAACTTGTATAGTTTGACAAGTAATAAAATATATTTTTGTTTAATATATAAATATGGAGATATAATTTTATGAAAACAAAGAAAATGGTTTTTTTAGGATTAATGGTTGGATATAGTTTAGTTTTATATATATTAGAAACTTATATTCCCAATCCATTTATGGTGTTTTTTCCAGGGGCAAAACTAGGCTTGACTAATATTGTAACATTGATTGCTTTATTGATTTTCGGTTTAAAAGAAACTTTTATAATAGTTACAGTTAGGGTCATTTTATCATCTATTTTTGCTGGTCCTATGACGTATTTGCTTTTTAGTATAGGAGGTGCATATCTAAGTTTAATTTTAATGTATATAGTTAGTAAAATTAAAGGATTTTCTACAATAGGAATTAGCATCGTAGGAGCAATAGGTCATAATATAGGTCAATTATTGGTGGCAAGCGTTTTAATGGAAAATTTATTAGTAATAACATATTTACCTTTTATGTTGGTAACATCATTGGTTACCGGTTGCTTTGTTGGTTTAGTAGTTAGATTTTGTTATCCTAAGATGCAGAAGTTAACAAGTCCTTTTATTAAAACAACTTTATAAAAATATAATTTAAATGTTAGTGGTGATAATATGGAAAATAATGAATTGGAAATGATTAAAAAAGAAATCGAAGAAGTAAGGGAACAAATAAATACATATATACAATATCCAGAGATATTTGAAGATGAATTAACAGAAGCTAGTAAACAAATAGATATCTTAATAAATAAATATATATATTTGAGTAAATAACCCACAAATCTGTGGGTTATTTATTTCTTATAAAAAATATTTAAATATGTAAATTTCTATATGGTTTATAAATAAAATAAAGCATACACAATTAGAATAGTAGATTTATAGGAGATCTTAAGAAATCGTAAAATATAATAACTTAAATAAAAATATATTAAGTTTGAAATAGGGGGAGATTTTATCAGCGAGAAAGAGATTATTTTAAGATTGTTTATTAGCCTAATTATAGGTGGGCTTACAGGGTTAGAAAGGGAAAAATCTAATCAGTTTGCAGGATTTAGAACCCATATACTTGTTGCTGTTGGTTCTTGTATAACATCTATTACAGCTGTACAGTTATTTATATCATATAGCTCATATAGCAACATGGATCCAGCTAGATTACCGGCACAAGTATTGTCCGGAATAGGTTTTATAGGTGCAGGAGCTATTTTGAAAAACTCTAGTGGAATAACAGGATTAACTACTGCTGCTGGAATTTGGGCGACTGCATGTATAGGGATTGCAATTGGATATGGTCAGTATCTTTTAGGAATTGTAGCGTGGGTTTTAGAGATGATTACTTTATTATCACTTAAGAGAATAGATAAATTATTTTTCAAAAAATCATCATGTAATTTATATCTTACAATATCAAGCTTAGATGCAATTACGACAACATTTGCTATTTTAAAAGAATGCAAGATAAGTATAAAAAACTTTGATGTAAATAGTAAAGGAGGACAAATTTGGACTGCAAAATATAGTATTAGTTATGATAGAAGGATTTTAATAAAAGAGATAGAAAGAAGAATAAGAGATGTTGATGGGGTTTTAGACTTGTATTTTTATGATAAATAGAAATATAAAAATTAACTTTTGGGAAATATTATATTATTATAATAAATATATAATTTAGAAAAACATGGATTGAAATATGGTAAATTAGGTAAAATATAAATGTATCATATAAAATTCGAAAGGAGACGAAATATGGAAAGACAAAAGATAGAAAATCAATATAAATGGACAATTGATGAAATGTATCCTAGTGAATCAGATTTAAATAAAGACATAGACAAAGTAAAAGAATTAATAGATAAACTAGCTAGTTATAAGGGAAAATTAGCAGAATCAAAATCTAATTTATATGAAGCATTACATACTTCAGAAGATGCGGGCAGAATACTAGAAAAACTATATGTATATACACATATGAAAAGCCATGAAGATACTCGAATAAATGATAATCAAGGAAAAGCAACTAAAATAGACATGCTATCAACTGAATTATCAATGGCAACATCATATATGGTACCTGAAATAATAAGTATGGATGAAGCTAAATTAAATGAGTATTTACAAGATGAAAAATTATCTTTCTATAAAAAATATGTAGATGAAATATTAAGAGTTAAACCTCATACTTTAAGTGAAAGAGAAGAAGAAATTTTAGCAGCAGCATCAGATTTAACTGCTATACCAGAAAACGTATACGATATGATGTCTTATGCAGATATGCAATTCCCAGAAATAGAAGATGAAGAAGGCAAAAAAGTAAAATTAACTCATGCTAATTTCTCATTATTTTTAAAAAGTAAAGATAGAAGAGTTAGAAAAGATGCATTCGAAGGATTATACTCAGTTTATGAACAATATAGAAATACATTTGCATCAACTCTTTATGGTGGTGTAAAATCAGAAATTTTCTATGCTAAAATGAGAAAATATGAAAGTGCATTACAAGGTTCTTTATTTAATGATGATATAAGTGTAGATGTATATGAAAACTTAATTAAATCAGTAAGCGAAAATATACCTGCATTAGATAAATATATAGATCTTAAAAAGAAATTTTTAGGACTAGATGAAATTCATATGTATGATTTATATGTTCCTTTAACAGGTGATTTTGATATGAAAATTACATATGAAGAAGCAAAAGAAATAATATTAGAAGCTTTAAAACCAATGGGAGAAGAATATTTATCTCATATAAAAGATGCATTTGAAAATGGGTGGATAGATGTATACGAAAATGAAGGAAAACAAGGTGGGGCTTATTCATGGGGATGCTATGATTCAAAATCATATATACTTATGAATTATCATGATGACTTAAATTCACTATTTACATTAATTCATGAATTAGGACATTCTATGCACAGTACTTATTCTAAATCTACACAAGATTATTTATATTCATCATATAAGATATTTGTTGCAGAAGTTGCATCAACATTAAATGAATTACTTTTAATAAATTATTTACTTAAAAAATCAAATTCTAAAGAAGAAAAAATATACTTACTAAATTACTATTTAGAACAATTTAGAACAACAGTGTATAGACAAACTATGTTTGCAGAATTTGAAAAAATCGTACACGAAACTGTTGAAGGTGGAGAGCCATTAACAGCAGAAGGATTCACAAATATATATTATAAATTAAATGAAAAATACTATGGAAAATCTTGCGTTGTCGATGAGCAAATAGGACTTGAATGGGCTAGGATACCTCATTTCTATTCAAACTTCTATGTTTATAAATATGCAACAGGATTTTCAGCAGCAAGTGCATTAAGTAAACAAATACTTGAAGAAGGCGAAACTGCTGTTGCAAGATATAAAGAATTCTTAAAGAGCGGTGGTTCTGATTATCCACTTAATCAATTAAGAGCTGCAGGTGTAGATATGGAAAAGAAAGAATCAGTAGATGAGGCATTAAGTGTATTTGCTGATTTAGTAGATGAATTAGAAAAAGAATTATAAATAGATTTTATAGGAAATTATATTGATATATACTTATTAGGTCAATATAATTTCCTATATGCTATAAAAATATAAAATTATAAGTTATAATTATATTAATAGATTAATTATTAGGCAATCTAAAAATTTACTTGGCAGAGATTAAAAATCTATTTTGAATAAAATTTTAATCTAAAAGCAAAGGAGTTAGTATTATTATGACGAATGAAGATATAGTTTTAAGTATAGGAACTTTAAAAGAGTATACTTCTGGAATGATAAAAAGGTGTCAAGATGCAGTGACATTATCTGTTGACAGCATGGTTAATAAAAATTTAGAACAAGCTGAAAAAATTATGGAAAGCGATGATGATATCGACTTACTTAGAGAGTACATAAGAGATAGAAGTATAGAGTTAATGGCATCAAAACACCCAATGACAAAAGACTTAAAATATATATGTGTATTATCTGATATTTCTACAGAACTAGAGAGAATAGGAGACTATGCAGTAAATATATGCAAAGAAACTATTGCAATAGGAGAAGATGAATACATAAAAGAATTAATAGATATACCTAAAATGTCTGATATGTGTTCACAAATGCTTGGAGATTTAAATAATGCATTTTTAGAAGAAGATGCTGAATTGGCATATGAAATTGCATTGAGAGACAAGGAATTAGATAGATTATATTTACAAATAAGAGATGATTCTCTAAAAGCTATGCACAGAAATCCAGAAGATAATATCAATCAAGGAGTCAGACTTCTATTTGTAGGACGTTACTTAGAACGAATAGGAGATCATATAACAAATATATGTGAAAAAATAATTTATGCTAAAAAGGGAACTATGGTTGAGATAGGATAAGAGCATAAGTTTATAAGTATATCGGTTTTAATAAGGCTTACATTAAAAACTTTAAATGTAAGCCTTATTTTTTTGATTAAAAATATGATATTAAGACTACAAGATTGTTAATTGTTTTTTTAACAAATTTGTATGAGATAAAAAATATGAAATCTTATTATTAGGATTATTAGGGCGATAAAATTAACTATAATAGGTGTCATACAAATTAAAAAAGAAGTTTAACCCCCAAAAAAATAAAAAATGGAAAAATTTACAAAAAAGTATTGCGAAAATATTAACAATGGGTGTACAATATAAATATCAAATTAATATATATAAAAATATTTAGATAAAAAATATTTTAACGGTTAATCAAAGTAAGAATATATAAAAAATACAAGAGGTGAATATTTAATGGAAAAAAATGTTAAACAAATAGTTGAGCAAGTAATAAAAGATGTTGAGGTTAAAAACCCAGGACAAAGTGAATTCCATCAAACAATAGAGGAAGTATTAACTTCATTAATCCCTGTATTAGAAAAAAATCCAGCTTACGTAGATGCAAAAATATTAGATCGTTTAGTAGAACCAGAAAGACAAATAATGTTTAGAGTACCTTGGGTAGATGATAAAGGTGAAATACAAGTTAATAGAGGTTTCAGAGTACAATTTAACTCTGCAATAGGACCATACAAAGGTGGACTAAGATTCCATCCATCTGTTAACTTAAGTATTATAAAATTTCTAGGATTTGAACAAATATTTAAAAATTCATTAACTGGACTTCCAATAGGTGGAGGTAAAGGTGGTTCTGATTTTGATCCAAAAGGAAAATCAGATAATGAAATAATGAAATTCTGTCAAAGTTTTATGACTGAATTATATAGACATATCGGACCAAACGTCGATGTTCCAGCAGGAGACATAGGTGTTGGTGGTAGGGAAATCGGTTACCTATACGGACAATATAAGAGAATAAGAAATGCTAATGACCAAGGTGTTTTAACTGGTAAAGGTTTAACTTATGGTGGTTCTTTAGCAAGAACTCAAGCAACTGGATTCGGTATAATCTACTTTGTAGAAGAAATGTTAAAAGAAGCAGGTAAAACTATAAATGGTCAAACTGTAGTTATATCAGGAGCAGGAAACGTTGCAATATATGCAGTTAAAAAAGCACAAGAATTAGGTGCAAAAGTAGTTGCTATGTGTGATTCTTCTGGATATATATTTGATGAAGATGGAATAGATTTACCATTAGTACAACAAATAAAAGAAATCGAAAGAAAGAGAATAAAAGAGTATGCAGTTAGAAAACCATCTGCTAAATACTTTGAAGGAAATAAAGGAATCTGGACAGTTAAGGCAGATGTAGTTATACCATGTGCTACTCAAAATGAAATAGATTTAAACGATGCTAAAATAATCGTTGAAAATGGAACATTTGCAGTTGGTGAAGGTGCAAACATGCCTTGTACTAACGAAGCTGAACAATATTTCTTAGAAAAAGGAATATTATTAGCACCATCTAAGGCAGCTAATGCAGGTGGAGTTGCAACTTCAGCATTAGAAATGACTCAAAATAGTATGAGATTATCTTGGTCATTTGAAGAAGTTGATGAAAAACTTCATGGAATAATGGTTAACATATTCAAAAATACAAGAGATGCTGCTAAAGAATATGGATTTGAAGGAAATTATTTAGTAGGAGCTAACATAGCAGGATTTATAAAAGTTGCTGATGCTATGATGGCACAAGGAATAGTTTAGTAACATAACCCACTTTTAAGTTATTTTTTAATATAAATGAAATTTGAGTAAAAAGAGGAGTTATAGGATAAATTAAAGTTTATTCTATGGCTCTTTTTTTGGGGAATATAATAATCTTTAAACATAAAAATAAAAAAATATGTAAAAATTTTCGCAATATACTGTAATTTTTATATTAAATATGTATAATGTATAAATAATAAAAAGACTAATCAAAAGGGCAATAGGAGAAATAAAATGATAAATAATGTAAAAGAAATCGTAGAAAAAGTTATAGCAGATGTAAAAGTAAAGAATCCAGGTCAAGAAGAATTCCATCAAACAGTTGAAGAAGTATTTACTTCATTAATTCCTGTACTAGAAAAAAATCCAGCATATGTAGATGAGAAAATATTAGAACGTTTAGTAGAACCAGAAAGACAAATAATGTTTAGAGTACCATGGATAGATGACAAAGGTGAAATACAAATAAATAGAGGTTTCAGAGTTCAATTTAATTCTGCAATAGGACCGTATAAAGGTGGACTAAGATTCCATCCATCAGTAAACTTAAGTATTATCAAATTCTTAGGATTTGAACAAATATTTAAAAACTCATTAACAGGTCTTCCAATAGGTGGAGGTAAAGGTGGTTCAGACTTTGACCCAAAAGGAAAATCAGACAGGGAGATAATGAGATTCTGCCAAAGTTTTATGACAGAGTTATATAGACATATAGGACCAGACACAGATGTTCCAGCAGGAGATATAGGTGTTGGAGGAAGAGAAATTGGTTATTTATATGGTCAATATAAGAGAATAAGAAATGCAAATAATCAAGGTGTTTTAACAGGGAAAGGTCTAACTTTTGGAGGTTCTCTAGCAAGAACTGAAGCAACAGGATATGGATTAGTATATTTTGTTGAGGAAATGTTAAAAGAAGCAGGAAAAACTATAGAAGGGAAAAGAGTTGTTGTATCAGGATCAGGAAATGTTGCGATATATGCGGTTCAAAAAGCTCAATCATTAGGAGCAAAAGTAGTTGCTATGAGTGATTCAAATGGGTACATAGTTGATGAAGAAGGTATAGATGTAGCATTAATACAGCAAATAAAAGAAGTTGAAAGAAAAAGAATAAAAGAGTATGTAGATAGAAGACCATGTGCTAAATATTTTGAAGGAAAAGGTATATGGAATATTAAAGCAGATGTGGTGTTACCATGTGCAACTCAAAATGATATAAATTTAGATGATGCAAAGAAAATCGTTGAAAATGGAACTTTTGCAGTTGGAGAAGGAGCTAATATGCCTTGTACTAACGAAGCTGTTGAATATTTCTTAGAAAAAGGTGTATTATTAGCACCAGCAAAAGCGGCTAATGCAGGTGGGGTTGCCACTTCAGCATTAGAAATGTCTCAAAATAGTATGAGATTGGCTTGGACATTTGAAGAAGTTGATAAAAAATTACACGATATAATGGTAAATATATTCAAAGATTCAAGAGATGCTGCAAAACAATATGGTTTCGAAGGAAATTATGTTGTTGGGGCAAATATAGCAGGATTTTTAAAAGTCGCTGATGCTATGATGGCACAAGGGTTAGTTTAGTATAAATTCAATGTATAAAAAAAAGTAGATTGACAATAATAAAGTATATTAGATATAATAAAAATTAATTAATAAATAAAAAGACTGAGAAAAAGAGGAGTACGTAAATACTGCTAACAGAGAGGAAAATCAATTGCTGAAAGATTTTTCTAGATAAGATTTATGGAAAGTAGCTTTGGAGTTGCTAAACTGAAATAGTAGTAAGTTTAGACGGTGAGAATCGTTAAATCTATTGAGAGTTAAGATATAATTTTAATACAATATATCTTAAAATTAAGGTGGTAACGCGAGCTTTTCGTCCTTAGATGGGATGAAAGGCTCTTTTTTATTTAAAATCATCTTATTTATTAACTTAAACTTTAAATAGTTTTAAATATAGGTTTAATTAATAATAATTATGACACCAAGCTAAGCAAACAAGGGTTGAAAGAACTTTAATATAAAATTTTAAGGAGGAAAAGATGACTAAAGCAAATTTATCAAAAACTTATAATCCAAAAGACTTTGAACAAAGATTATATCAAGAGTGGATGGATAAAGGTTATTTCAAATCAAGTCCAAATCCAGATAAAAAACCATTCTGTATAGTTTTACCACCACCAAATATAACAGGACAACTTCATATGGGGCATGCACTTGACCATACTTTACAAGATGTTCTTATAAGATGGAAACGTATGGATGGATATGAAGCATTATGGCAACCAGGAACTGACCATGCTTCTATAGCAACTGAAGTTAAAGTTGTTGAAAAAATAAGAAAAGAAGAAGGAAAATCTAAATATGAATTAGGAAGAGAAGAATTCCTAAAAAGAGCTATGGATTGGAAAGATGAGTACGGTAGAGTTATAGTTGACCAAATGAAACAATTAGGTTCTTCTTGTGACTGGGATAGAGAAAGATTCACAATGGACCAAGGTTGTAACGAAGCTGTTACAGAGTTCTTCGTAAAATTATATGAAAAAGGTCATATATATAGAGGAAACAGAATAATCAACTGGTGTCCAGACTGTAAAACTACTTTATCAGATGCAGAAGTAGAACACGAAGAAAAAGACGGTAACTTCTATCATGTTAAATACTATCTAAAAGATAGCGATCAATATTTAGAAGTAGCTACTACTAGACCTGAAACAATGTTAGGAGATACTGGTATAGCTGTTAACCCAAATGATGAAAGATACAAAGATATAGTTGGTAAAGTTGCAATACTTCCAATAGTAGGAAGAGAACTTCCAATAGTTGCTGACGATTATGTTGATATGGAATTCGGAACTGGTGTTGTTAAAATGACTCCAGCTCATGACCCTAACGACTTCGGTGTTGGTCAAAGACACAACTTAGAGCAAATCAACGTAATGAACGAAGACGGTTCTATGAACGATCTTTGCGGAAAATACGCAGGAATGGACAGATACGAATGTAGAAAAGAACTTATAAAAGATTTAGAAGAAGAAGGATTCTTAATCAAAATAGTTCCTCATCCACATGCTGTTGGTACTTGCTACAGATGTCACACAGTAGTTGAACCAAGATTATCTGAACAATGGTTCGTTAAAATGGATGAATTAGCAAAACCTGCTATAGATATATTAAAAAATGAAGAATTAAAATTCGTTCCAGAAAGATATGGAACAGGAACTTACCTACAATGGTTAGAAAACATCAGAGACTGGTGTATATCTAGACAGTTATGGTGGGGTCACCAAATACCAGCATACTACTGTCAAGAATGTGGAGAAGTAGTTGTTGCTAAAGAAGCTCCACACAAATGTGAAAAATGTGGATGCACTGAATTCAAACAAGATGAAGACGTACTAGATACTTGGTTCTCATCTGCTTTATGGCCATTCTCAACATTAGGTTGGCCACATAACACTGAAGAATTAGAATACTACTATCCAACTAACGTACTTGTTACAGGATACGATATAATATTCTTCTGGGTTGTAAGAATGGCATTTGCAGGTATGTTCTGCATGAATGAAACTCCATTCGAACACGTTTTAATCCACGGATTAGTTAGAGACTCTCAAGGTAGAAAAATGAGTAAATCTCTTGGAAATGGTATAAATCCATTAGAAGTAATAGATGAATACGGTGCAGATGCATTAAGATTCATGTTAATAACAGGAAACTCTCCAGGAAATGACATGAGATTCTACTTTGAAAGAGTTGAAGCATCAAGAAACTTCGCAAATAAATTATGGAATGCATCAAGATTCATATTCATGAACATAGATGATGAAATAATGAACGGAGTAACAAGAGAATCTGTAGAAGCTAACTTCACATTAGCAGATAAATGGATAATATCTAGAGCTAATAGAGTAGCTAAAGAAGTTACAGAAAACATGGATAAATTCGATTTAGGTATAGCAGCAACAAAAGTTGAAGACTTCGCTTGGTCTGAATTCTGTGATTGGTATATAGAAATAGTTAAACCAAGATTATACGGTGAAGACAAAGAAGCTAAACAAACTGCTTTATATGTATTAACTTACGTATTAGAAAAAATACTTAAATTATTACATCCATACATGCCATTCATAACAGAAGAAATCTACTCTTGTCTACCAACAGTAGAAGGAAGCATAATGGTTTCTGAATGGCCACACTACAAAGAAGAAGACAACATGGCACAAGATGAGGCTATGATGGAACTTGCTATGGACGGTATAAGAAACATAAGAAATGCAAGAGCTGAAATGGATGTTCCACCATCAAAGAAAGCTAAAGTTATAATAATACCAACTGAAGAAAAATTACCTGCTATAGAAGCTGGTAAAGATTACTTTGTAACATTAGCATCTGCTTCAGAAGTTCAAATACAAATGACTGAAGAAAATGTACCAGAAGATGCTGTAAGTGTTGTTATAGAAGGCGCTAAAATATTCATACCACTTGATGAATTAGTAGACTTCAGCAAGGAATTAGATAGATTAAACAAAGAAAAAGCTAAAATAGAAAGCGAAATAAAAAGAGTTAACGGAAAATTATCTAACCAAGGCTTCTTAGCTAAGGCTCCAGAAAAATTAGTTAACGAAGAAAAAGCTAAAAAAGAAAAGTATGAAGAAATGCTTAAATCAGTATTAGAAAGATTAGAAAGCATCGAAGCTAAAATAAAATAATTTTAGAATAATTTAAAAAGGCAGCTATCGTAAAGTACAATTTACGAAGGCTGTCTTTTTTAGTTAAAAATATAAAAAAATAATGATACTCTAGAAGAATATTTAAATAAAAATTAAGGTAATTTATGAATATATAAAAAAGTATTTTTATGTAGATTTTAACATGAATTCATGTCCAAAAGATGGAAATATATTATAATATATAATATGAGTAATGTATACTGAGTTATTATATAATATAAAACGTAAGTTACAATTAATAATATTAATTTAAGAAAGGAGAGCTATCAAGAAAAACTTTTTGATAGTAATACAGACGTTGAATTACCAAGAATCATTAAAATTCATAGAAGAATCTCATAAATTTGGGATTAGATTAGGACTTGAAAACTCATTGAAATTACTTGAGTTATTAGGAAATCCACAAGACAAATTAAAAATAATACATGTTGCAGGAACTAATGGAAAAGGTTCAGTATGTTCATTTATTGCTAACTCATTACATGCACAAGGATATAAAGTTGGACTTTATACATCTCCATACTTAGAAAAATTCACAGAAAGAATAAGAATAAACGGAGAAAATATACCAGAAGAAGATGTTGCTAGAATAGTAACATTAATGAGAGAAAAAATAGAACAAATGGTGAAAGAAGGATTCTCTTATCCAACTGAATTCGAAATAGAAACTGCTATGGCATTTTACTACTATTGGGAACAAGGAGTTGACTATGTTGCATTAGAAGTAGGTCTAGGTGGTAGATATGATGCAACTAATGTTATAAAAGACTCTCTTGCAAGTGTAATAGTTTCTTTAAGTTTAGACCATATAGGAATATTAGGCGATACTTTAGGAAAAATAGCTTACGAAAAAGCTGGTATAATAAAACCTAATGGACTAACTATATCTTATAAACAAAAAGAAGAAGCAGCAGAAGTTATAAAAGACGTTTGTAAAGAACAAAATTCTGAGTACATAGAAGTAGATTTTGATTCAATAAATGTTAAAAAATCTGATGTATCATCTCAAATATTTGACTGCACAATAGACGGTGAAAAATTTGAAGATATGGAAATACAATTAATAGGCGACCACCAAGTTAATAATGCCGTTTTAGCACTTACTGTATTAAAAGCAATAAGAGATAAACGTGGGGTTGAATTAAGTAATGAAGCTATTAAAAAAGGATTCCATGATACTAAATGGCCAGGAAGAATCGAAAAAATAAAAGATAATCCTGTATTTATAATAGATGGTGCTCATAATGAAGATGGAGCTAGATCACTTACAAATGCTTTAGAAAAGAACTTCAAAGGTAAAAAATTGACTTTCTTAATAGGAATGTTAGCAGATAAAGATATAGATTCTGTTTTAGATTTATTAATGGACAAGTTCGAAAAAGTTGTAACAACTACTCCAGATAGCGATAGAGCGATAAGTTGTGAAGAGTTAAAAGCTAAAATTGAAAAATACGGAAAAGAAGTTATTGCTATACCTAAGATAGAAGATGCTGTACAATATGTGCTTGATCATGCAGAAAAAGATGAAGTAATAATTGCAGCAGGTTCACTATATATGATAGGACATATAAGAAGTATAGTTAAATAAAAAGATATTATTAAAAATAAGAAAGAGAGTTATAGAGCATATAAAAAGTTGTTTTATGACTTTCTTTTTTATTTTTACTTTACATATATTAGATAAAAAGGGACAAGCACCAGGTTATAATTTCCGAAAAAAATTAATATATTTATTGTAGTATAGTTTGAGAAAGGAGGGAGGATTTGAAGATATATATTTCTAATTATTTGTCACATAGCATAAGTATCATTAATTACGAAACTCTTGAAACAGAGAGAGAAATTATATTAAATAATAATATTTATCCGCATCATTTTTGTGTAGATAAAGAGGAAAATAAAATATTTATACCAAGTTTAATAAATGGAACACTTTATGCGGTTGATATTATTAGTGGAAAAATTTTAGACTCTATATCTGTCGGAGGAAGCTTAAGTCAAATTTTTATACATGAAGATGAATTATTCGTATCTAATGAGGATACAAACAGCATTTATATAATTAATAAATATACGTTAGAACCAGTAACAATGATTAGCGTGGATGATATGCCACATGGGTTTAGTTATCATGAGAAAAATAAGCGATTATATGTACCGTGTATAAACTCAATAGTTTGCATAGATATAGAAAATAAATCAATTTATAAAAAGATAGATACTGATTTTAAAGCTTGGCATTTAGAAATAGATGAAAAAAAAGAAGAAATATATGTATCAACATTAGATGGGAAGTTAGTAATATTAAAAGAAGAAGATTTAGAAATAGTAAATACATTTTATGAACTTTTATTACCTGTTCAGATAAAATTTAATTACTCTGATAATAGAGTATATATAAGTGATTTAGGATACAATCAAATTAAGATTCTAGATTATAAATTAGGAAAATACATAGGAAAAATAAAAATAAATGGTATTCCACAAGGACTAGAAATATCTAATGATTATAGTAGGCTATTTGTATCAGATACAGAAAATAGTGAAATAAAAGTATTTGATACAAAAACAAATCAACTGATGAAGGCTATTCACGTAGGAAAAGAGCCTACAACAATAGTTTGTTTGTAGGCTACTTTTTATATGTAGTAAGTAAATTTATTACTTCGGCATACATATGAGAAGCATTCTTTTTCCAGTTATTACAAATATGATTTGCTTGTTTTTCAGAAGAAACATTTAAGTTTAAATCAATTAAATTACTCTGATTTTCAATTACTCTAAGATTTACGATGAATTCATTTTCGCTTTGCTTAACAAAACTAGATTTTACCTGGGTTTCAGCTAATAAACTTTCTTTATTTAATTTTATATAGTGATCTACCTTATTAGCTGAATCTATTGGAATTTTAAGCATAAGAGATTCCAATGTTTCAAGTCCCTTTTGAGTTAGACAATAATACTCCTTATCAGAGTCCTTATATATCTTTAAAAATTTTGATTCCATAAGTTGAGATAAAAGTTGTTGCAACGAGAAGTAATTCATCATTTCAGTTTCTAAAACAACTTGAGTGATTTGAGAGTTTGTCAAATCCATTTTAATTTTATATAAAATATATAAGATTAAAAGTTTGTGGTAAGCTGTTTCTTCAGATGAATTTTCAAACATATTTATCATCCTCCACTAAACTATTATAATAATATATTAAACTAAAATATAGAAAAATAAAAGGTATAAATCATTAAATTTGAAAAGATTTTATTTTTTAGAAGAGAGATTTTTTGTGATAAAAAGGCTACCCATAAGGTAGCCTTCTGTTTGTTTATCCACCTAAAAGTTTTTAGGGGATTTTAATACTCAAGTATTAAAATTTACTATTATACTATTTTCCAGCCATTTGTTTTTCAGCCATTTCAACTAATTTTTTAGTCATGTAGCCACCAACATAGCCATTTTGTCTTGCAGTTAAATTACCTTTATCAACTGCGTCATAGTTAGCCATACCTAATTCGTTAGCTATTTCTAGTTTCATTTGGTTTAATGCAGCTTTAGCCTCAGGAACAACTTGTCTGTTATTAGAATTTGCCATAGTAAATTCCTCCTTAAGTTAATCAACATTCATTTAATGTTGTTACTTATAATTTCTCCAAATCGAAATATTATATTCTAAAAAAAAATGGAAGAAAAGTTATTTTATTATTATAAATTAAAAAATTAGTTATTTTTTATTAGGTATAAAAATAAAGTTTTAATATAGGAAGATTGGAGGAGGATTGATATGTTTGCAAGAACAAGGGCTTTTTTAAGCAGTATAATTTTGTTTCTACTTGGTTTGATACTGATTTTTGCTCTGGTTTATTGGATAAGGATTTTTTTAAATCAACAAAATTCAGATATTCCAATATACAAAGTAGATACAAATAAAAATGAAATAGCCTTAACTTTTGATATTTCATATAACGAAAGAAATATCGATGAAATTTTGGAGGTGTTAGATAAATATGATGTAAAAGCAACTTTTTTTGTTGTTGGAAATTGGATTGACGAAAATAAAGATGTTGTAAAAAAAATATATGATAGAGGGCATGAAATAGGAAATCACTCTTGTACACATCCTTATTTTAATGAAATATCTGAAGAAGATATGAAAAAAGAATTAGAATCAACTTCTAAAAAAATAAAAGATATAACTGGAGAGGATACAAAAATATTTAGACCACCATATGGAGAGATAAATGAAGATGGTGTAAAAGTATGTGAATCCCTTGGCTATAAAGTTGTAAATTGGGATGTGGATTCTATGGATTGGAAAAATATAAAAGATATATACATAATTGACAGAGTTTCACAAAATGCCACTCCAGGGTCAATAATATTATTCCAAGGTGAAGGAAAAAATGTAGAAAATTATTTGGATAGTATTATAAGTCATTTTTCAAAAAGCGGGTATAAAATGTTGAAAATATCTGAATTATTGTATGATGATAATTACTATGTAGACTCATCAGGCGTTCAGAGAAAGAAAGAATAATAAGTACATATAAAAATAAAATGTAATAAATATGAATTTTAAAAAATATATTTATAACGTATAGAAGATAAAGAAAGAATTAACAATTCGGGGGGATAAAAATATGGTAGTTATAAAAGACGATACAAATATTGTAAATTTAACTGGGGAACTAGAAGATAATTTAGAATTTAGTCATGAAATATTTGGAGAAAAATTTTTTAATACAAAAATAAAAATAAATAGATTAAGTGATGTTTATGATATTTTACCAATGACTGTTTCAGAAAGGCTGATAGAAGAATTAGATTTTAAAAATAATAAGTTTGTAACAGTATCAGGTCAATTAAGATCCTATAACAAAAATGTAGGTGAAAAAAATAAATTAATTTTAACAGTATTTGTACGAGAAATAAAACCGAAAGAAGAGGAAAATAAAGACCCTAATAGTATTTTTTTAGATGGATATATATGCAAACGTCCAGTATATAGAAAGACACCTCTAGGAAGAGAAATAACAGATTTATTAGTGGCAATAAATAGACCTTATAACAAATCAGATTATATTCCATCTATAGTTTGGGGTAGAAATGCAAAATTTGCTAGAAATTTAAATGTTGGCGACAGAATACAGATATGGGGAAGAATCCAAAGTAGATTTTATGAAAAGAAAATTGATGAAGAAACTACTGTCAAAAAAGTTGCTTATGAAGTTTCTGTATCAAAGATAAAAAAAGTAGAAGAAGAGCAAATTTAAAGTATAAAAATTTAATTAAAAGATGTAAAATAGAAATAAGAAATTTATAAAGTTTATCCTCTAATATTATGGAGGATTTTCTTGTTTTAGAATATATGGATTTATTTTTTAAAAAAAGGAGGTTTTCTATGAGTATAAATTATACAATGGTAGCAGTTATAATGTTATTTGTAATCCTTATAAGTATTCAATTTACTCTTAATAAAATATTTATGATTTTAAAAGAAATTAAAGAAATACTTATTAATAAGAATATAAAGGATGAAAATAATGAACGAATTAGAAAATATTAAAGATGATATACAAAATATAGCAGAAGCAATTTTATCCGTGATTAATATAGATGTTACTATAGTAGACGACAAATTTATAAGAATCGCAGGAACAGGAAAATATATAGATAAGATTGGGGATAAAGTAGATGGATATTCTGCTTTTAGAAAATCTTTTGTGGAGCAAGTTGGAATTTTTATAGAGGATCCAAAAGAAAGTGATATTTGTAAAAGTTGTACCCATATACATGGTTGTAAGGAGTTTGCTGAAGTTTGTTGCCCAATAGTATTAGATAATAAATCATACGGGGTTATAGGACTTATAGCGTTTGATACAGACCAATCTAATATGATGAAAAATAATCTAGATGGGCTTATGAATTTCTTGAGAAAGATGGCCGACTTAATTTCTAACAAATTAAAGGCTCAGATGAATACAGAAGAATTAGAAGTAGAAAAGAAGAAGCTAGAGATTTTACTAGATAATATGGATAAAGCAATTGTTTCAGTAGATATAAATGGATATATAGATAAGTGTAATTATAAGTTTAAGGAATTATTTAATTTAAATGATAACGATTTACTAAAAAAGAATGTATTTGATATTTTAAATTTTATTAAAAAAACTAATGAGAATAATTTTAGCAAATACAAAATGGGAAGCTTCAGTTACAATAAGAGAAACCGTAATGTAAAAGGTATTTATAATATAAATAAGATAATTATAAAAGGTAAATTTAAAGGATATGTTATCGATTTTATTGAAAAGAAAGAAGCGATTAAAACTTATAATAAAATAAATAAAGATTATAAAATAACACTTGATAATATTATTGGAAATAGTGACCTTATTGTGCAAACAAAACGAAATGCATTGATAGCATCTCGTTCAACCTCTACAATATTGATTACGGGCGAAAGTGGAACAGGAAAAGAGTTATTTGCAAGGTCTATACATAATCACAGTGATAGGGTGGACAATCCTTTTGTAACTGTAAATTGTGCAGCTATACCAGATAATTTGCTTGAAAGTGAGTTATTTGGATATGAAGAAGGTTCTTTCACAGGTGCTAAGAAAGGTGGAAAACTAGGCAAGTTTGAACTTGCAGACAAGGGTACTATATTTCTTGATGAAATAGGAGATATGAGTTTACACTTACAGGCTAAATTACTTAGAGTTTTACAAGAGAGAGAATTGGACAAAATAGGTGGAAAGAGCAATATTTTTATAGATGTGAGAATTATTGCAGCTACAAATAAAAACTTAGAAACTATGGTCAAAAATGGATCATTTAGAGAGGATTTATATTATCGCTTAAATGTAATTCCGATAAAATTGCCTAGCCTTAGAGAACGAAGAGGAGATATTCCACTTTTAATAAATTATATGATAGATGAATATTCACATAAACTTGAGAAAGAAATATTAGGCATAGACGAAAATGCAAAACAACTACTTATCAATTATAGTTGGCCAGGGAATATTAGAGAGTTACAAAATGTAATTGAGTATAGCATAAATATGTCACAATCTAAAGTTTTAACACTTGATTCAATGCCAAAATCAATTATGAATATAGATTATGATAAAAAAGAAGAAGGAACAGAAGAAATTAGAACTCTAGAAGAATTAGAAATAAGAGAAATAAAAAAAGCTTTAATTAAATATAAAGATTATAAAAAAGATAAAGAACTTGCTGCAAAGTCATTAGGAATATCAAGAGCAACTTTATACAGAAAGTTAGAAAAATATAAAGATAAAATAAATGGAGATACATATTTAAAATAATCTCAAAATGAGATAAAATCTCATTTTGAGATTATTTTTGTGCTTTTTGAGAAAAATATATAAATATTTAACTTCAAAAAACAAAATATAAAATGATAATTAGTAAATTATTTTACATTTTCACTTTAAAACAGTTAACAAAAATTATTTTTTTATAAAAATAAAAAATTGGCATGAAAAATGCTAATTAAATATATCAAGAAGATTAAATTTATATTATTATATTAATTGGTTTATTTTTAGTTAGTTTATTTAGGAGGTAATAACATGAGAGATATAAGAAAAGAATTAATAGAAATGCTAATTGCAGAGGTAAAACCAGCAGTAGGATGTACAGAACCAGTAGCAGTAGCATTAGCTTGTGCAAAAGCAAAAGAATTATTAGGTGAAGAAATAGAAGAAAATAGAATATTAGTAAGTCCAAGCATATACAAAAATGGAATGTGCGTAGGTATACCAGGTACAGATAGATTAGGATTAAAAATAGCAGTTGCAATGGGATTTGTAGGTGGTCATTCGGAAAACGGTTTAACAGTATTAGAAACATTAAGCCAAGATGAAGTAGAAGAGTCAGAAAGATATATGGATACACAACCTATAAATGTAGTTCCTGCTCAAACTAAGGATAAGGTATTTATAGAAGTTGATTTAAGAGGAAAAAATAATATAGCAAAAGTTGTTATAAAAGAAAAACACGACAATTTCGTATACTTACAAAAGAATCAAGAAGTTTTACTTGATACAGGTGATTATAACAACAATGAAGAAATAAAAGTTGCAGATGAAAATGTAGTAGAAAGAAAGGCTACTTTTATGGATACCACTAATGTTGAAGAAATAATAAAAAACGTTGAAAATATGAATTTTGAAGATATTAAATTCTTATTAGATGGAATAACAATGAATGTTGAAATGGCTGATTATGGACTAGAAAACAAAGCTGGTATCGGTGTTGGATTTGGTATAAAAAAAGCTAAAGAAGAAGGATATATGGCCGATGATTTAATGACAGAAGCTATGATGTTAACAGCAGCAGCATCAGATGCTAGAATGGCTGGAATAAAAATGCCTGTTATGAGTTCAAATGGTAGTGGAAACCACGGTTTAACAGCTATACTTCCAATAGTAGCTTATAATAATAAATTCCCACAAAGTGAAGAAAGATTAGCAAAAGCATTAGCAATATCTCACTTAATAACAGGATATATCAAAAACTACACTGGTAGATTATCTGCAGTTTGTGGATGTGGTGTTGCAGCATCAACAGGATCAGCAGCAGGTATATCTTGGTTAATGGATGGAGATATGACTCATATAAAAGGCGCGATAGAGAATATGATAGCAAATTTAAGTGGTATGATTTGTGATGGAGCTAAAGCAGGTTGTGCACTTAAATTATCATCAGCAGCATCAGCAGCAGTTCAAAGTGCTATAATAGCAAAACAAGGATTCCATGTTCCACCTAAAAATGGAATAGTTGGGGATAGAGTAGATGAATCTATCAAAAATTTAGGTAAAGTAAGTGACGAAGGAATGCAAGTTACTGACGAAGTTATAATCGATGTAATGAACAATATAAATAAAGTTAAATAGGTTCTAATATCAAAAGATGATTTAAAAATAGAATATATACTTTAAAATAAGAGAGAGGAAAAATTTATTTTATCCTCTCTCTTATTTAATATAGCTAATTTTACTAAAAAAATAAGTTTTTGCGTATACTGAAATTATATAAGTTATTTGATATAGACAGATTTTATTAATCATTATAAAATAAATATAGTAATAAACATGGAGGATGAGAAATGGATATAGAAAAAAAAGTTTGGGAAGTATTATGTTCAGAAGAAGATTTAAATAAAAGGGTAAAAGAATTAGGTGAACAAATAACAGAAGATTATAAAGATAAAAATTTAATGGTTATATCTTTATTAAGAGGAAGTTTCGTATTTTGTGCAGACTTAGTTAGAGCAATAGATTTAAAAACAAAAGTTGATTTTATGACTACGCAAAGCTATGGAGATGGATTCTCTACTAGTGGAAATGTAGAAGTTGTAAATGATATAAAAGGAAGCTTAGAAGGGTATGATGTATTAGTAGTAGATGATATAACAGATTCGGCTCTTACTATGGATTATGTTTTAAGACATTTAAAAGAAAAAAATCCAAAAAGTATAAAATCTTGTGTTTTACTTGATAAACCAAGCAGAAGAAAAGTTGAATTAGTTCCAGATTATTGTGGATTCACAATAGAAGATAAATTCGTAGTAGGTTACGGTTTAAATTATGGAGATCATTACAGAAATATACCATATGTATTTGTTGTAACTGATAAAGATAGATAATACAAATGAGGGTAATAAAATATTACCCTCATTATTCTGTAAAAAAATTCTAGAAAAACCAAAATAATAGAGTTATATTTTTAATCGTATTTCAATTTTTCAAGTCTATATCCAATTTCTCTGTTCGCAAGTTTATAGCTTTCTTCAATCATATCTTCACGACTCATAGCATTACCTAATAAAGAATCTATTGTGAGTTGGTTTCTGCCTTCAAAATATTTTTCAAGAAGTTTTTCCTCCAAATAATCTTGTGTTTTTAAATCACCTTCATGCATTATATGTTTTACATCAAAACCTGCTTTAATCAATTCTCTCCCCATGAGTATAGCACGATGACATCTTATTGGGTCTTGCATAGCGCCGAGTAAAACAATTTTATAGCCCTTAGAACAGCCAACTTTTAATCTTTCTATGCCATTTTTGAAAATATCCTCTTGAATTACTTTATCAAAATCAGCATATCCTTCGTCATTATAACTAACCTTAGTTTTTCTTTTTGCAGCAAATTCATCAGCCATGTAGATATATGTATATCCTAATTTTCTCAGGTTAGATTGAAGTACTTCCTTGTTGTATTGAGTATTGTATTTTGAATAAGGTATCCCTCTTATATCAACAATACAATTTATATTATGCTTTTTTAATATTTCTATAAACTTATCAAAAGGGTAATTAGAATGACCTAATGTATAAATTTCTATTTTAATCACATCCTTAATAGATTTTAATTATATAAATATAATACCCCAATTTTGAGATGAGATTTTGAAAAATAGAATTTTTTTTGTAAACAATGGCAATACTTATTAATACTATATAGTAAAATATTATAAGTTGTAAATTTATTGACAATTAAATAGAAAAATAATAATATTAAAATAGAAAATGAAAAAATAAATCCATTGAGAAGGAAGAGTAATTAAATTTAGGTTCGATATAGAGAGTTGAGGATGGTGGAATCTCAACAAGAAGGGATTTAACGAATGGGCCTTTTAGGAGTAAATTGAAATCTTTATGAGAGTAGACTTTACCGTGTGTTGCACGTTACAGCAATTGAGGTATGATAGTACCAATAATTAAGCGGTGTATTTTAATACACAATTTAGGTGGCAACGCGGATATAACACTTCGTCCTAGAGTTTTAGGGCGGAGTTTTTTTATTATAAAAATTAACTTAAAACGTAGAAACATTATAAGGAGATGGAAAAATGAACAAGAAAACAATATTAACAGGTGATAGACCTACTGGTAAACTACACTTAGGACATTATACAGGTTCTCTTAAAAACAGAGTAGCTTTACAAAATGAAGATAAATACGACATGTTTGTAATGGTTGCAGACCAACAAGCGTTAACTGACAATGCTAAAAATCCTAAAAAAATAGTAGATAACTTATTAGAAGTAACAATGGACTATATGTCAGTTGGATTAGACCCAGAAAAAACAACTTTATTTATACAATCTCAAGTTCCAGAATTAGCAGAACTTACAATGTACTACTTAAACTTAGTAACAGTTTCTAGATTACACAGAAACCCAACTGTAAAATCTGAGATACAACAAAAAGGATTCGGAGAAAGTATACCAGCAGGATTCTTCATATATCCAGTAAGTCAGGTTGCTGATATAACTGCATTCAAAGCTGATCTAGTTCCAGTTGGAAACGACCAAAAACCAATGATAGAACAAACTAGAGAAATAGTAAGAAGTTTCAACTCAACTTATGGTGATGTTTTAGTTGAGCCAGAAGGAATGTATCCAGAAGGAATTGCAGGAAGACTTCCAGGACTTGATGGAAAAGCTAAAATGAGTAAATCATTAGGAAATGCAATATACCTAAGTGATGATGAAGATGAAGTTAGAAAAAAAGTAATGTCAATGTTCACAGATCCAAACCATATAAGAGTTGAAGACCCAGGATGTGTTGAAAATAATGCAGTATTCACATACTTAGATGCTTTCTGTCAAGATAAAGACGCATTAGAAGAAATGAAAGCTCACTACAGACGTGGTGGACTTGGTGATGTGAAAGTTAAGAGATATTTAAACGACATATTACAAGCTGAATTAGCCCCAATTAGAGCTAGAAGAAAAGAATTAGAACAAAATCCAGATTATATATACGAAGTTCTTAAAAAAGGTAGCGAAAAAGCTAGAGCAGTAGCAGCTCAAACTTTAAGTGAAGTTAGAAATGCTATGGGAATTGAATATTTCAAAGGAATGAATTTTTAATATAATAAGTTAAAGTATAAAAAGATATAATTGCCAATATTGACGATTATATCTTTTTTAGTACGAAAAACAACTAAAAAACTTAAAAAAATTTAATAAAAAAGTTAAAAAATAATAAAATACAGCTACTAAAATTAAAATAAAGAAGAATAAGTTAACTAAAATAGAGTATAAAATATATGATGTAGTAGAGTTGATTTATGAGAGGATGGGGTTTTGTGAAAAAGAAATTATCGAAAATTTTAATTATAGTAGCTGTTCTTGTTTTTTGTCTGCATGGTGTTAAGAAAGTGGCAAATAAATTTGGAATACATCTATTAGAAAAATCAAATATCGAGATAAATTACGAGCATGAATGGGACAATATTAGTAAGAAAGATAAAAAGATTATAAAAAAAGCGATTTCGCTAGCTAAGAAAAAAGAAAAATTAGAATATGTATGGGGTGGAAAAGGCGAAATTATGACTGAAGAAAGGTTAGATGAGCTTATTGGATATTATGGGGAGAAGCAATATCCATTAGATAAAAAAGATTACATAGGAAAGCAAGCATTTGACTGTTCAGGACTTGTATATTGGGTTTATGAAGAGGCAAGTGGCGTAAATATAGGTTATTCTACTACACAACAACAAGAAAATTTGGAGAAATATAAAGTAAAAGGTGACTTGCAACCGGGGGATTTAATATTTACGACTAGACATGTTGTTATGTATATTGGGGACGGAAAAATTGTACAATCTAAAAATAAATTCAAATATCCAGAAGGCCGAATACACGAACAGCCAATTGGATGGTATGCCAAAGGTGTTGCATACAGACCTATTGATTACATAAATGAGCGAAATAATAAAAAATAAAAATTATTTTTGAATTTTGGATATATTATTTTAATACATATAGTATAATATAAATATGGATACATATTCTCTTCCTTCTATTTGTCAGGTTAAAAATCTAGAGAATATAATTACCATAAACATAAAAAATAGGACTATAGTTAAAATTTATTTAATAAAAATTTTAAACTATAGTTTTTTTTATTTAAACGAGAATTTTAATAAGAGAGGGATATACTATGAATAATTTACAAATAAATGAGGTACTCCTAAAAAGAAAACAACAAATATTGCCATCATCAATTTTAAAAGGTGAGTTCAACCAAGATTTGAAGATTGAAGTAGCTCAGTTAAATAATGTCCTAATGAAACTGGGATATAGATTATCATATAATTTGACGCAATATTTGATGATGACAACAAAAGAATACATATTGGAAGTAAAAGTATTTTTGCTTAAAAAAATAAGAGAAATGGTTGGATATGCAAGAGAAATGAAACCTTTATTTCCGAATTTTCCACAAGTAGTATCATCTATGGATGTTGTAGATATAATAATTTTTAATATTATATATGCTGATTTAGGATTTGACAGAGATGCTTTTGATAAAGTATTAAACTTATTCGGCATAGTGGAAGATGAAATAAAGGAAGAAGATAAAAATATTAGTTCAAATTTAAAAGTAATAGATATCGCCTCATTAGAAGATTTACAAAATTTAATTATAGATATGATCAATTCGAAAACTGTTTATAGTAAACAAGATAAAGAAGATTTAGAAGTACTCTTTGAATATTATGCTTTTGATATAAAACAAATTTTACCTGAAAAAATATATTTTAAAGAAAATATGGTATATATAATTAAATTGTTTGTAGTCAAAGGTGTTGATATAAAAGAATTTAGTTATTTATTAAAAACATACACCGATATACTAAGACTAGCCGTAGAATTATCAGATGGAGACACATCTTTATCACAAAAAACACGTTTTAAAAATTTCACAAGAAGAGAAAGAAAAATATTGCTACAGCTATTTGATAACTGCAAAGTTAATTTAGAAGATATGCTAAGACATAGACAAATGTACTTAAGACTTGGGGAAAAAATACATCCAGGAGAATATAGAGAAAAATATTCTAAAGCATTTAAAGCCTTTGATATGCTTCGAAATAACGAGGATGATATCAAACGAAACACATTTAATCACAAAAAAGAAATGTATTTTAAAAATAGGGATATATCGAAAATATTAGAAGTATTAGAAAGTCGACCTGGAGAATTTGCAAGGAGTTTAAATAGAGTATTAACGTCAAGCGAAAACTTAAAAGAAGATTCGTTTAAAATAATAGATAGATTTATAAAACTAGCAGACAATGTTCCAATAGCAACATTATTATCACTACAAGAATATTTTTTACATAGAAACGATTTAGAATCATACAGAGTATTTTACCCAAAAGGAAATATAAGCAAGGTCTACGCATTAGAAAATAATTTACAAGAATTAGATGAAAATTTATGCTCTTATGCAGCAACTTCTATACAAAATAAAATAATAGAAATACTATCTAAAAAAGAACCTTTAGGAAAAGTATTCATAGATAAAAGCTTAGAAAAATACGTAGCGCCTTTAAAAATGAGAGACACTTCAAAAACACTTATGCCAATGGAAAGAGGTAGTAGAGTAGATATAGAAAATAAAAAAATAAGATTATTTCTACATTGGGTTGAAAATACAAGAAATACAGATTTGGACTTGAGTATAGTATTATACGATGAAGATTTTTATGAAATAGATGATGTATCTTATATGAATTTAAAAACTAATGGATGCGTTCATTCTGGGGATGTCAGAAGTGCCCCAGCACCAAAAGGTGGAACAGAATATGTGGACATAAATTTAGATAAAATAAATGAACAATGTAGATATATTTCAGTATGCATAAATGCATATACTCACGAAAAGTTTTATGAACTACAAGAATGTTTTGTAGGATATATGGATTTAAACAAAAAATTAAAAACTCCATATAACCCCTCATGTGTAAAGTTTAAGGCTGATTTAACATCAGAAACTACAGTATCACTTCCATTTATAATCGACATAGCATCGAATCAAATAGTATGGTGTGATATAGAATATACATCATTAGGAGATATAAATAATATAATTACTAACTCAAATAGAAATACAATGGTAGTAAAAAGTATATTAGACACATATAAACCGAAGATGGAAAAATTAGCGAGATTAAATGCAATTGCAAGGGGAGTAGTGGTAGATGATATATCTGAAGCAGATATTATATTTACTGATAAAAAAGACAATTTGGTAGATGTAATACAAAATGCTAGGATAATAACTCCATTTGATACAGAGATAATATCGTCTGAACTGTTATAAATAAAAATCAGTATAGCATTATTAAAGTTATTTTATTAAGCTATACTGATTTTTTATATTACATCTCAGTGATAAGCTCTGTTAATCTTTCTAAAAGGTGAAAAACTGCAAAGAAAGTTGTTTCGAATTTTATATAATCAAGGATATTTTCGTCCCATAGAATCTTAATTTCAGCTGGGAAATCGCCATCTGGTTTGTAGAATAAAAACTTTACAGGAAGAAAGTCAAATATATTTATTATATAACCTATATCTGCCTCATTTATTTTTTTACCATCTAATTTTTCACAGGCGATATCTAGGCATTCAAAGTTATCTGAAAAGAAAGTTTCATACTTTTGAAACATAGTATTTTGACTATTAGTATTACCACCATAAACAGTACCTTTTAGACTATTAGGAGTACACCATTTTCCTGATAGAGATAGATTTTCTTTTGAATGATCAAATAAATCTAGAATAGACATAATTTCATTATATCCAGCAGAAACATAATCATTTTTAGAAAATTTTTTAATAGCACCTGTTTTTCGGTTTAATTGATAATTTTGTCCTATGAATTTGATATAAAGATAATCTTTATCTAAGTTTAAATTGAATTTCTTGGCTATTTTTTCATGATCCCATTGTGGAAATGATAAAATAGCATTTTCTGCTTGGATTTCATAATTAGACTTCTTTTGCATATAAATATCCCCCTCTGAAGTAAATTTAAATAACTTATATTTTTATAGTATTGAATTTCAAAGATTCATGCAATATTTTAATGGAGTTATAGAATTAATAAATTAAAGTAGACAAATAAAGTAGACAAATATGGTTTACTATGATAAACTTTAAAATAAACACAGGTTTATCGTAATAAACTAAAAAGGGGGATTAAAATGTTATTAGAAAATTTATTTAGTAACGTATTAGATATGAGTATAACTGCAAGTTATGTAGCAATTGCAGTTATAGTTATTCGTTTCATAATAAAAAAAGCACCAAAGAGTTTTTCTTTTGCTATTTGGATACCAGTTTTATTTAGACTAGTGTGTCCGATCTCGTTTATCTCAAATCTAAGCGTATTTAACTTTATTAATAGGGATAGTTTTAGAAAAATAGAGGGAGTTTCACAAAGTATAACAGTAAATAATACAATTTCAAATATCAGAAGTGGACAAGTTTCAGACAATATAGCAGGGAATGCTGTTACTAATATTGCTAACAATACAACCATATCACAAGGGATCGGAAACAATTTTATGTACTTAGTTTCAATTTTATGGATGATAGGGATTCAGATTTTAATTGTGTATTTTATCGTATCTTACATAAAAACATATTCCAGAATAAAAACGGCGACTTTGTACAATGAAAATGTATACGAAAGTGATCAAATAGATACGGCATTTGTATTTGGATTAATTAAGCCCAAAATTTACATACCAGTAAATTTGACAGAAAGCGAAAAAATCTACATAATCGAACATGAAAAGGTACATATAAAAAGAAAAGATTATGTGACGAAGATAATAGCCTTCTTGATTTTGATAATTCACTGGTTTAATCCAATTATGTGGATAAGCTTTATACTTATGACAAGAGATATGGAAATGTCATGTGATGAAAGAGTAATGAAAAATTTAGGAGAAGATATAAAGACAAACTATAGTTATTCACTTCTAAACTTGGCAGTGAATAAAGGCAATACATTTAATATTCCTCTTTCGTTTTCTGAAAATAACATTAAATCTAGAATAGAAAATGTTTTAAATTATAAAAAACCAAAAAAATGGTTTATTTTAATAATTGCTTTAGCAATAGTAGCTTCCACAGTATTTTTAATATCCAACCCTAAAAATAATGACGTAGATAACTCAAAATCGTTAATTCAAAATATACAAACACTAAAAGAAGAGAGTCAGAACAGAAATGTATTAATTAAAAATATTGGAGATATAACAGACTTTAAATGGGATTATGTATATAGTTTCGAACCATATACATCAAAAGAAAATATAGAAAAAGCGATAGGGTTTAAATCAGATAAAATAAAAGAAAGTGTAAATGAGGGGACAAATCAAGTTATTTTTACAAAGGGTAAGGAGGTAGTTTGTTATATTTATGGATACCCAGATGATAGTGTATATTTCGATTTTAGTAGCTTATATAATTATTATAGTATTTCAAATAAATATGCGGATGTATTATCTATGGATTCAGTTAAATATATACGATTATCGAGCAAAGGAAATCATCCATTTTTGTTAACTCAATTTGATAATTTACAGATGTCATATATGATAGAAGCATCTCAAAAACAAGTTGCGAGTGTCCAAAAGGCAAAAGACAATTATAACTACGACAAGGTATTTATTGTGAATAATAATATAGCAATTGAAAAGAAAAATGTATCAAAAGAGGAAATAGCGAAGATTCTATATGAAGAAAATATTAGATTAAAAATATATTTCAACGAAGGTGGAAAAAGTATGATATCAGATTATAGAATAAAAAATATTAAACTAGATAAAATAAAAAATGATAATAACTTTGTTGTAGCAATGGATTTTGATTTACAATATGCAAAAGGATATGAAAAATACGATGCAGGAAACGGAACACCGGCAAGTAATAGATGGACCGTTGATAAGTATAGTTTATTAAATATAGAAAAACTAGATAAAGATATTTATTTAATAGAGGAAACTTATACTGGCTAGTATCAACAGATCTTCATTTATGAGAAATATAAAAATTAATTAAAATAAGGGGTGTTGCAAAATAGTTTTTACACTATTCTGTGATACCCCCTTTTAATTTTTAATAACTAATATTGACAGTTGATGAAATAATCTGAGTATTTAACTAATAATGCAGAACTATTTCTAAATCCGTCATATATGTGTTTACTAATGATTGTTTGTAGTGCTTCAACATCTTTTTTAGTAAGTGCATCAAATATCATACAATGCTCTTCGTATAATTTTTGAATATTATTTTCACCCTGTAGATTTATTAAAGAACGAAATCTTTCATAATGTTGATTCATTCCAAGTATCATATTCCATATATTTTCTTTACCAGCGATGTGGAAGATTAATTTGTGGAAACTATTATCATACTTTATAAAATCATTTACGGAATCTTCACTATCAGCAGTATTTAATAAAAATATTTTCTGTTCATTTAAATTGAATTTTAATCTCAACTCATCTGCTTCAGTAAGTGAATTTGCTAAATCTTTTAATATAGATAACTCAACAACTTTACGAACATAAAGCACATCTGAAATTTGATTTATATCCATTAGTGAAACGAAAGTACCGACATGAGGTTTTACTTCAAGTAATCCTTCGTTTGATAAAGCTTTAAATGCATCACGTACAGGTGTACGAGATACATTGTATTTAGATGCGATATCTGTCTCACTTATAGCACTTCCAGGAATTAATTTAAGACTTAAAATGTCATCTCTTAAGCCTTTATAAACTATATTTGATGAAGCATTATTTTTTTTAATTGACATCTAAATTATACCCCTACTTTATTTAGTATTTATTTTAGTAATTTCAAGAATATTATATTTTATTCAAACTACTCTTTGCAAATTCTAGCATATTATCACTTGTAATGTCAAATTTACTGTAATTGTAATATAAATAAAAGTCTAATACAAAAAAATTAGAAATATAATAATTAAAAAAATATGGAAAATATTTTAAGAAAATTAGAAAAAATATAAAATTCCAATGCACTTGTATACAAATGAAAAATAAATCGTTGAAAAAAATAAAAAAAATATACTTTTTTAAATATGTAAAACCCAATAAGGAGAATGTTTTCACGAGACGAAAGTTAAAAAGCAAATCATAGCCAAGAAAAAATATAAAAAAATATATTTACAACTTGTATACAAGTATGGTAATATTACCTTGTTATTTAAATAACATAATCGATTAGCAAGTTATTTGCAAAATAAAATCATAATCAGTATATGTTAAAAAGAAATTAACATATATGATTAATTGAAAATAATAACTATAAAAATTACATATGAAAGTAAAAAAGTAAAATTTATAATTCATTAAAAAATGAAGAACTGTTAGAAAATAAGATATTGAAAAATTATGAAGTAAGAAATTAGAAAATAATTTTATTGGGGGATTTAAAATGGACTTACAAAAACAAGGCAGTATGGGATTTGAAAATAATAGTGTATCAACAAAATCTTTTGGTTTAAAAGATAAAGTAGGATATTTATGTGGGGATTTAGGAAACGATTTCACATTTATATTTGCAAGTATGTATTTAATGATATTTTACACAAATGTATGGGGTATTAGCCCATCACTAGTTGGAACTTTATTCTTAGTATCAAGATGTATAGATGCATTTACAGATGTTACAATGGGACGTATCGTTGATAAATGCAAAACAACAAAAGACGGTAAATTCAGACCATGGATAAAAAGAATGGCAGGACCAGTTGCATTAGCAAGTTTCTTAATGTATCAATCTAGTTTAGCTGGAGCATCAATGACAGTTAAAGTTATAGTAATGTTCGCTACTTATATATTATGGGGATCAATATGTTATACAGCAATAAATATACCTTATGGTTCAATGGCATCAGCTATGACAGATGTACAAGAACAAAGGGCAGCACTTTCAACTTGGAGAAGTTTAGGAGCTAATTTCGCATCAATAATCATAGGATCAATAGTACCTCAAATTATATATTATGCAGATGCAAACGGTAACCAAATAGTTAGTGCAAGTAAATTTACTTTAGTAGCAGGAATATTCTCAATATGTGCATTATTATGCTACATGATTTGTTATACATTAACTACTGAACGTATTAAATTAGAACCAACTAAAAAAGATGAAAATGCTTCTTTAGCAGAAACATTTAAAACAATAATTTCAAATAGAGCTTTATTAGCAATAATAGGGGCTGCAATAGTATTATTACTTAGCCAATTTATGGGTCAAACAATGAATCAATATTTATTTGCAAGTTATTTCAAAAATATAAATGCATTATCATCACTTAGCATGGTAGGTTTACCATTAAGTTTAGGATTAGCTACAGTATCTGGTGTAATAGCGAGTAAATTTGGTAAAAAAGAATTCTCAGCATTTGGGATGTTCTTAGCAGCAGCATGTTATGGAATAGCATACTTCATGAAACTTACAAATCCATGGATATTCATAGGACTGTATGTTTTAGCAGGGATAGGAGTAACAGGATTCAATATGTTCATATGGGCACATATAACAGATGTTATAGATTATAATGAAGTTAAATTCGGGGAAAGAAATGACGGAGTTATATACGGAGTTTACTCATTCTCTAGAAAAATAGGACAAGCATTAGCTGGTGGTCTTGGAGGATATGCATTAGGATTCATAGGGTTTAATGCAGCAGCTCAAGAACAAACAACACAAGTTTTAGACGGTATATATGCATTAGCAACATTATTCCCAGCAGTATGTTATGGAATAGTAGCTTTAATAATGTTATTAGGTTATCCTTTAAGCAAAAAAGTTATAGCTGAAAATGGAAGAATATTAGCAGAAAAAAGAGCTAATCACTAAAATAAAATAGGTCAATATATATTAACATAAAACAAAATAACATTAATTATTTAGTTAATACTATCTGAGAGCTAGTACTATCTCTATGGAGAGGTACTAGCTATGAGATATAAAAAGAAAATACAGAAAATTTAAAAAGAGTTAGGAGAATTTTATGAAATTATCATTTCGTTGGTATGGAGAAGACGACAAAGTAACATTACAAAATATAAGACAAATACCTGGTATGGATTCTATAGTAACAGCTGTTTACGATGTTCCAGTTGGTGAAGTATGGAGCAGAGAATCTATAGCTACATTAAAAAAACAAGTAGAAGATGCTGGATTAAACTTTGATGTAATAGAAAGTATACCAGTTCACGAAGATATAAAACTTGGAAAACCAAGTAGAGATAAATACATAGAAAATTACTGTGAAAACATAAGAAGAGTTGCTGAAGCTGGAGTTAAATGTATATGCTACAACTTCATGCCGGTATTCGACTGGACAAGAACTCAATTAGACCATGAATTAGAAGATGGTTCAACTTCTTTAGTTTACTATCAAGAACAAGTTGATAAAGTTAACCCATTAGAAAGTGATAGTGACTTAACACTTCCAGGTTGGGATGCTTCTTATACTAGAGAAGAATTAAAAAGTGTAGTTGCTGAATACAATGCAATGAGCGAAGATGATTTATGGAATAACTTACAATATTTCTTAGAAAAAATAATACCAGTTGCTGCTGAATGTGACGTTAATATGGCTATACATGAAGATGATCCATGCTGGAGTATATTCGGATTACCAAGAATAATAACTTGTGAAGAAAACTTAGACAGATTCTTAAAATTAGTTGATGACAAACACAATGGTATAACTTTATGTGCAGGTTCATTAGGATGTTCAAATCAAAATGATGTTGTAAAAATGGCAGCTAAATATGCAGCTATGGGAAGAATACACTTCGTTCATATGAGAAATGTACAAATACTAGACAATGGATTTGAAGAAAGAGCTCACTTATCTTCTTGCGGAAGCTTAGATATGTATGCAATAATGAAAGCACTATATGATAATGGATTTAGAGGATATATAAGACCAGACCACGGAAGAATGATATGGGGAGAAACTGGTAGGGCTGGATATGGACTATACGATAGAGCATTAGGTGCTACTTACTTAAATGGTTTATGGGAAGCTATAGAAAAAGCTGATAAAAATAAATAAAGAACTTATAAAAAAATATTTAATATGATAAAGTTTAAATAATTATTTAAGCTAAAAACTTAAATTAAAATAAATTATAAAAAATAAAATGGGATTATGTGGAGGAATTAAAATGAAACTACCTTTTCAAATAGATTTAAACGATAAAGTTGTTGTTATAACAGGAGCGGGAGGACTAATATGTTCTGCTTTCGCTGAAGCAATGGCTATGTGTGGAGCAAAAGTTGCTTTACTAGACTTAAATGAAGAAGCAGCTAAAAAATATGCAGATGAAATAGTTGCTAAAGGATATAAAGCTAAAGGTTACAAATGTAACGTTTTAGAAAAAGACAGCTGTGAAGCTGCAAGAGCTGAAATATTAAAAGATTTCGGAACTTGCGATATATTAATAAACGGTGCTGGAGGAAATAATCCAAAAGCTACAACTGATGATGAATACTTCATGCCAGAACATTTAAATGAAATGAAAACTTTCTTTGATTTAGATCCTCAAGGAGTATCTTTCGTATTCAACTTAAACTTCATGGGTACATTAATACCTACTCAAGTTTTCGCTATGGATATGATGAATAAAAAAGG
Organism: Intestinibacter bartlettii; assembly: GCA_025148965.1. Lineage (GTDB taxonomy): Bacteria > Bacillota > Clostridia > Peptostreptococcales > Peptostreptococcaceae > Intestinibacter > Intestinibacter bartlettii. The sequence continues at coordinate 699,770 of CP102273.1, forward strand.
TGCAAGTATAATAAACATATCTTCAATGAATGCTTATTCACCACTTACAAAAATACCAGCATACAGTGGAGCTAAATCTGCTATATCAAACTTCACTCAATGGTTAGCAGTTCACTTCTCAAAAGTTGGTATACGTTGCAATGGTATAGCACCAGGATTCTTCTCAACTAAACAAAATGAAAAATTATTATGGAATGAAGATGGAACTCCAACTGCAAGAACTGAAAAAATATTAGCTGGAACTCCAATGGGTCGTTTCGGTGAATTAGAAGAATTAATAGGTTCTTTACTATTCTTAACTTGTGAAGAAGCTTCAGGATTCGTAAATGGAACTGTAATACCAGTAGATGGTGCTTTCGCAGCATACTCAGGTGTTTAAGGTATAAGTTTATAATTTAGAAAATAAGATATTTCTTTATATGGTTTTGATATTTAACAATTTAAATATCAAACTATATAAAGAAAAAATAATAATATAGATATATTATGAGGAGTATAGGACATATGATAAATGTAGATTTAAGAAAACAACCTTATAACCTTGATGATGAAGGGGTAAAATGGGTTGAAGAAACTATAAAATCAATGACTTTAGAAGAAAAAATAGGTCAATTATTCATAAACATGGGTGCAAGCAGAGATGAAGAATACTTAAAAGGTGTTCTTGATAATTACCACATAGGTGGAGTTCGTTACAACCCAGGAAAAGCTGAAGAAGTATATGAACAAAATAAAATACTTCAAGAAAACAGTAAAATACCTCTATTAATAGCTGCAAATACTGAAATGGGTGGTAATGGAGCTTGTACAGATGGAACTTATATAGGTAATGAAGTTAAAATAGCTGCAACTAATGATAAAAAATACGCTTATGAAATGGGGAGAGTATCTGGCGTAGAAGCAGCTGCTATAGGATGTAACTGGAGTTTTGCTCCAATAGTTGATATAAACAGAAACTGGAGAAACCCAATAATATCTACAAGAACTTGGTCAGCTGATGTTGAACAAACTCTAGAGTTATCTCTTGAATATATGAGAGGAATAATGGAAAGTGGAATAGCTCCAGCAGCAAAACACTTCCCTGGAGATGGTATAGATGAAAGAGATCAACATTTATCTTTCGCTCCTAACTCATTATCAGTAGAAGAGTGGGATGCAACATTCGGAAGAGTATACAGCGGATTATTTGAAGCAGGTCTTCCATCAATAATGGCTGGTCATATAGCATTACCAGAGTATGTTAAATACTTCAACCCAGAAGCAACTACTCAAGAAATATATATGCCTGCCACATTAAGTAAATATGTATTAACAGATTTATTAAGAGGAAAAATGAAATTCAACGGTTTAGTTGTAACAGATGCTTCTCATATGGTTGCTATGACTTCAGCTATGAAACGTAGTGAAATGTTACCAACTGCAATAGCTGCTGGTTCTGACTTATTCTTATTCTTCAATGATCCAGACGAAGACTTCGAGTGGATGATGGAAGGATACAAAAATGGAATAATAACTGATGAAAGATTAGAAGAAGCTTTAACTAGAATATTAGGAACAAAAGCTGCTTTAGGTCTTCATAAAAAAGCTAAAACAGAAATACTTCCAGAAAAAGAAGTTGCAATGGCTAAAATAGGTTTAGAAGAAAATAAAGCTATAGCTAAAGAAGTTTCTGACAAAGCTATAACTTTAGTTAAAAACACTCAAGATGTACTACCAATAGCACCAGAAAAAACTAAGAGAGTTTTACTTGTTGAAGCAAAAGGATTTGATGGTGGATTCGGTAAATTCATAGAAATAATGGGTGGAGCTAAAAAGAAACCAATCGAAATAGTTAAAGAATTATTAGAAGCTAAAGGATTCGACGTAGAAATATGGGAATCTCCAATAGATAAAATAATGAAACTTCCAAAAGAAGAAATGGCTCAAGCTTTAGGAAATGTATATGCTGGTAAGAGACCAATAGCTGAATTAACAAGCAAATATGATTTAATAATCAATATAGCTAACGTTAATCCAAGTGTTGACCAAAGATTACAATGGCCACCAAGTAAAGGTACTCCAGATATACCATTCTACGTAAACGAAATACCAACAATATTCATTTCAGTTAAGTGTCCATTCCACTTAGCTGATGTACCACAAGTTAAAACTTACATAAATACTTATGATGATAATCAACAAACATTAGAAGCATTAGTAGAAAAACTTGTAGGAAATACAGAATTTAAAGGTATAAGTCCAGTAGATGCATTCTGTGGATTTGGAGATACTCGTTTCTAATTAAAACTATCGAGTTTAAGTATAAAATAATATGTTTAGGGTGTAGTTTTATACTACATCCTAATTTGATATAAAGGAGCAGATATGGGATATTTTGATTACACAAAAGAAAAAGATTTTTTAATATGTATAGATTCAGATGGTTGTGCAATGGACACTATGAATTCAAAACATTTTAATTCATTTGGACCTGAATTTGTAAAATCATATGATTTAGAAGAATATAAAGAAGAAGCTTTAGAATACTGGAATAAAATAAATTTATTTACAGGAACTAGAGGTATAAACAGATTCAAAGGTTTAGCAATGGCTGTTAGAGAAATGAGCAACCGCAAAGGAATAAAATTTGATGGTTTAGAAGAATTTGAAAATTGGGTAGAAAATGCACCACAATTATCAAATCCAGCGTTACTTGAAAAATGCCAAGAAAAAAGAAATGAATGTATGGAAAGGGCATTATTATGGAGTATACATGTAAACTTATCAATAGTTGAAGCACAAGATAATGATATGCCTTTTGAAAATGTTAAGGAAGCTATGGATAAATTATGCAAAGATGCTGATTTAACTGCTGTTTCTTCTGCAAATGGACAAGCTGTTGAACATGAGTGGACAAAACATGAAATAAAAGATTGCTGCAGAGTACTACTTTGCCAAGAAGCTGGTTCAAAAGCTTATTGCATAGAACAACTTCTTAAAAAAGGATATGACAAAGATAAAGTTCTTATGGTTGGAGATGCACCAGGTGATAAAAAGGCTGCATTAGATAACGGAGTAAGATTCTATCCGATAATAGTTAATAAAGAAGGATTTAGCTGGAAAAGATTAAAAGAAGAAGCTAGTAAAAAATTATTTGCCGGTGAATTTGATGATATTTACCAAGCACAGCTAATAAAAGAATTTGAGGAAGCTTTAGGAATATAACTAAAATTATTAAAAATATAAAAAGACTATCAAAAATAAAGTAGAAAAAACTTAAAAATATTAAGGGGAATATATTACAACCAGAGGAGATACAATATGAAAAACTTTATGGATAAAGATTTTCTTTTATCAAACGAAATATCTAAAAAATTATATCATGACTTTTCAAGCAATATGCCAATAATAGATTACCATTGTCATATAAATCCACAAGAGATAGCAGAAGACAAAAAATTTGAGAATATAACTCAGGTTTGGCTAGGTGGAGACCATTATAAATGGAGACAAATGCGTTCAAATGGTGTAGAAGAAAAATATATAACTGGAGATGCAACAGATAGAGAAAAATTCCAAAAATGGGCAGAAACTTTAGAAAAAGCAATCGGAAACCCTCTTTACCACTGGAGTCATCTAGAGTTACAAAGATACTTTGGATTCTATGGAAATCTTAATGGAGATACTGCAGAAGAAGTTTGGAATATATGTAATGAAAAATTAAAAACTATGTCTGCTAGAAGCATAATGAAAGATTCTAATGTTGAATTAATATGCACAACAGATGATCCAATAGACGATTTAAAATATCATATAGCTATAAAAGAAGATGAGACTTTTGATATAAAAGTTCTTCCAACATGGAGACCGGACAAAGCTATAGCTATAGAAAAAGTTGATTTTGTTGACTATATAGCAAAATTATCAGAAGTAAGTGAAATAGAAATAAACTCTTTTGATACTTGGAAACAAGCTATAACTAAACGTATAGAATTTTTCAATGAAGTAGGGTGTAGAATAAGTGACCACGGTTTACTATACATACCTTATGTAGATGCTTATGAAAAAACAGTCGATGAAATATTTAAAAAACGTCTTGATGGCGGGATTCTTACAGAAAATGAAGAATTACAATATAAAACTGCTTGTATGTTATACTGCGGTGCAGAATACAGCCGTCTTGGATGGGCTATGCAATTACACTTTGGTGTTACAAGAGATAATAATACAAAAATGTTTAATAAATTAGGGGTAGATACTGGATTTGACGGTATATATAACAGAGTGTCGATAGACCAATTATCATCGTATTTAAATGCATTAAATAAAGAAGATAATCTACCAAAAACTATATTATATAGCTTAAACCCAGTTGATAATGCAGCTATTGGAACATTAATCGGATGCTTCCAAGAAGCTGGTGTGTGTGGAAAAATACAACAAGGTTCTGCTTGGTGGTTCAACGACCACAAAACAGGAATGATAGAGCAAATGACTTCATTAGCAAACCTAGGTTTATTAGGAAACTTCATAGGAATGCTAACTGATTCAAGAAGTTTCTTATCATATACTAGACATGAATATTTCAGAAGGATTATGTGCGAGCTTATTGGGGGATGGGTTGCTAACGGTGAATATCCAAACGATGAAAAAGTCTTAGAAAGAATGATAAAAAATATATCTCATGATAATGCATTAAATTATTTCGGATTCTAAGAAAAATATACGTTAAATTATAAATAAGGGAGATTAATCATGATAAAAATAAATACATTAAGAGCATTAAAAGAATGTGGTGTTGTAGCAGTAGTTCGTGGAAACTCTAAAGAGGTTGGTGTTGAAATATCAAAAGCATGTGTAAAAGGTGGAGTTAAAGCATTAGAAGTAACTTATACAAATAAATTTGCTAACGATATAATAAAAGAATTATGTGAAATATACAAAGGTCAAGATGATGTAGTAATAGGAGCAGGAACAGTTTTAGATGCTGAAACTGCTAGAGCAGCTATGTTAGCTGGAGCAAAATATATAGTATCACCAGCTTTCGATTTAGAAACAGCGAAAATTTGTAATAGATATAAAGTTCCATATTTACCAGGAATAATGACTATAAATGAAATAATAACTGCTCATGAAGCTGGTGTAGATTTCGTGAAATTATTCCCAGGAAGTGCATTTGGCCAAGGTTATGTAAAAGCTATAAAAGGGCCACTTCCATATGCAAATATAATGGTAACTGGTGGAGTTAATATAGACAACATAGACAGCTGGATAAAAGCAGGTGTTGATGCAGTTGGAATAGGTGGAGAATTAAATAAACTTGGAGAAGAAGGAAAGTTCGAAGAGATAACTGCTGTATGTGAACAATACATGGCTAAATTAAATGAAGCTAGAGGTTGCTAATATGAAAGTTGCTGGTTTTGGAGAAATAATGCTTAGACTTTCAACAGATGTAGGCAAAATGATTTTACAAAGTGATAGATTTAATGTAAATTATGGTGGAGGAGAGGCAAATGTGCTTATTTCTCTATCACACTTTGGGATAGATACAAAAATGATAACTTCTGTTTCAAATGATGACATTGGAAAAAGTATACTTAGATATCTTAGAAGTTACGATATAGATACAGAATTTGTTACTTTAAGTGACCATAGAACAGGTATATATTATCTTCAAGTCGGAAGTGGAATAAGATCATCAAAAGTAATATATGATAGAGATAACTCAGCTTTCTGTAATATGAAAGTTGGAGATATTGATATAGCTAAGGCATTAGAAGATGTAGATGTATTCTATTTTTCTGGAATAACATTAGCACTTTCAAATGACCTTAGAGAATTATTAATGCAAATGCTAACATATTGTAAAGAACATAACATAATGGTAAGTTATGATTCAAATTACAGAGCAAAATTGTGGTCTTTAGAAGAAGCTAGAGAAGCAACACTTAAAGTACTACCATATGTAGATATACTATCAGCTGGGATATTAGATGCTGAAAATATACTACTTATGAATTGTGAATTAGAAGATAACCATGAGAAACTAAAATACTATTATGATGAAATTACAAAAACTTACCCGAACATCAAACATATATTTTCATCACATAGAGATATTGAGTCATCTTCAGTAAACAAGCTACAATGCAACTACTATACTGATGGAATATTATACTTATCTAATAAAATAAATATAGATAGTATAGTAGACAGAGTTGGTGGAGGAGATGCATTAAGTGCAGGAATAATATATTCTATAATAAACAATAAAGACCCTAAATATGTTTGTGAATTTGCAACATGTGCATCTGCATTAAAACACAGTATCCTAGGTGACGCTAACTTAGTTGAACTTAGTGATGTTGAAAGATTAATGTATGAAGGCGTTGGAAAAATCGCTAGATAATAAAAAGGAGTATCGAAAAAGTAAATTGATTTCGATACTCCTTTTTATTATTTTATTGTAGACGATTGGTCATAAAATTTTGTATTTTTATAATGATAAATTATTTTTGAATAGTTAAATAATATACCAGAAGGTGAATAACATTGGTTATAAGCAACTAAAGCTGGATCATTTACATTTAACCCAAGTAATTTAGAAATCTCTTTGTCTAAAGAAATAACATAAAAATATCTATCTTGGAAACTAGTCTTTATATTAAATGCTTTTTCTATATATTCAAAAATCGACCCTTCGACTATTTGATTATTTAAAAATGTAATAATACTCTGTTTGTAATAAGATTCTTCATAACACATTATTTTATCGTCTATATATCTTACTCTCTTAACAATATATACATCATCTTCTTTACTACATTCTAAATAATCACAAATTTCATCATTAGCTTTAATAAGTTGTAAGTCTAAAACTTTTGAAGTTATTTTATTATCTTTTAGATTATCTGTAAATCCATGAGGAGAGTTGAAGTTTATATATCCATTTCGATTTTTCTTTCTTACAAAAATTCCACTACCTTGAACTTGATAAACAATTCCCTTTAGAACTAAAGATTCCAATGCTTTCACAATAGTACTTTTACTTACACTATAATCACTAGCAAATTGCTCTACTGTAGGAAGTTTTGTTCCTTTAGGTAAATTATTCTCGTAAATATGGCTTTCTATTTGGTTAGCAATTAGTTGATATTTAAGCATTTTTTACTCCCTTTATTTTCTTAATTCTATCTTATTAGTATATCACAAAAAAAATGGAAAAAACAATATTGTGGTAAGTAGCAATATGAAAATAAGAAAAAGGAAAATGTTTTTAAAAAATTGTTGACTAATTATACTGGTATAATTATAATATAAATATACAATTTGAGTGTTAAGGAATAATCTGAATGCAAAAAAAATCAATATTTGTATTATAAAAAGGGGGGCAGTAATCATGGCACAAAATATTCGTGATTATGAAAAATTAGCAGTAGACATAGTAGAAGCTGTTGGCGGTAAGGAAAACATTATCAATGCTACAAGATGTGCTACTAGACTAAGATTAGTATTAAAAGAAACACCAAAAGATGCTAACAAAAAAGTATCTGGACTTACTGGAGTAATAACAGTAGTAGAAAATAATGGTCAGTTCCAAGTTGTAATAGGAACTCACGTAGGGAAAGTTTTTGATAAAGTACAGACATTAGTTGATTTAGATGAAAACAGTGCAGAAGATACTCCAAAAGGAAGTATAGTAAATCGTGTAATAGCAACAATGTCAGCTGTTTTCGCACCATTTATATACATACTAGCAGCAGCTGGGTTATTACAAGGATGTCTAATAATAATAAACATGATTAATCCAGAATTTGCGTCAACAGGAACGTATGAAGTATTAAGCTTTATATCTTGGGCACCATTCACATTTTTACCAGTATTTATAGCTATTACAGCATCTAAACATTTTAAATGCAATACATTTATAGCAGTAGCTTGTTGTGCTGCACTTGTCAGTCCAGACTGGGCGTCAATAGCATCAAGAATAGCGGGTGGAGAGGCAGTAACATTCCTAGGAATAGGATTAGCAGAAACTACATACACATCAACAGTTTTACCTCCATTATTCTTAGTATTAGCATTATCTTATTTAGAAAAATTTGTTGATAAAATCATACCAGAAGTAGTTAAATCATTATTTACACCATTTATATGTATATTAATAATGGTACCACTTACTATATTAGTAATAGGACCAGTATCAGATGGAGTAGCAACAGCAATAGCAAATGGATATAATGCTTTATATAATTTTGCTCCAGTAGTTGCAGCGGCAGTAATCGGAGGGTTATGGCAAGTAGTTGTAATCTTTGGTGTTCACTGGGGTGTAACTCCAATGGTATTAGCTAACTTTGATATGTATGGACAAGATACATTCCAAGCATTTCAAACAATGGCTGTTGTAGCTCAAATGGGTGCAGCCTTCGGAGTATTCATAAAATCTAAAAAACAAGAGACAAAAAGTGTTGCTCTTTCAGCAGGTATAACAGGTATATTTGGTATAACTGAACCAACAATATATGGTGTAACTTTAAGATTCAAAAAACCATTTATATGTGCTTGTATATCAGGGGCTGTGGCAGCAGCAGTAGCATCATTCTTTAATTCAGTTTACTATGTATATGCAGGACTTCCAGGTTTACTTACAGTAGTAAATGCAATAGGGGCTAACCCAACATCAATAGTAGGTGAATTAATAGGTTGTGCAATAGCGATAATAGGTTCAATAGTGCTTGTTCAAATAGTCGGATTTGATGAAGGTCAAATAGCTGAAGAAGAAGTAAAAGCTATGGATGAAGTAGCAGCAACAACTTTAGATGGAACAAAAGAAATAAAAAGCCCTCTAAGTGGAAAAGTAATAGCTTTATCAAAAATAGATGATCCAGTATTTGCAGGTGGGGCTATGGGAAATGGTATAGCAATACAACCAAGTGACAACAAAGTATATGCTCCATTAGATGGAACAGTAGAATTTGTAGCAGACTCTAAACATGCTGTAGGGATTAAATCAGATGATGGAGTAGAATTATTGATACATGTTGGTATGGATACTGTTCAAATGAATGGAAAAGGATTTGATGTGAAAGTCAATGCAAACGATAAAGTAAAAGCAGGAGATTTACTTTTAGAATTTGACAGGGAAGCGATTGAAAAAGCAGGATATTCATTAATTACACCAGTTGTAATAACTAATAGTTTTGAATTTGAACAAAAAGAACTTTGTTTAGATGAAGATATATCTTACGGAAAATCAATAATAAATCTTAGTGCAGTAAATGCATAATAAAAAATAAATAAGGAAAATTATATTTACTTAAAAATTCTAAGAAATATAATTTCCTATCTATATATGGAGGAATAGAAATATGAGTAGATTACCAAAAGACTTCTTATGGGGAGGAGCTTTTGCAGCCCACCAATTTGAAGGAGGATGGAACGAAGGCGGAAAAGGGCCAAGCGTTGTAGATGTATTAACAGCAGGAGCTCATGGAGTACCAAGACAAATAACAGAAACAGTAGAAGCTGATAAATTTTATCCAAATCAAGTAGCTTCAGACTTTTATCATAGATATAAAGAAGATATTAAATTATTTGCAGGAATGGGGCTAAAATGCTTAAGAACTTCAATAGCATGGACAAGAATATTCCCAAATGGTGATGAATTAGAACCAAATGAAGAAGGATTAAAATTCTATGATGATGTATTTGATGAGCTATTAAAATATGGAATAGAGCCAGTAATAACATTATCTCACTTTGAATTACCACTTCATTTAGCAAGAGAATACGGTGGATTTAGAAATCGTAAAGTTGTAGATTTTTTTGAAAGATTTGCAAAAGTTTGTTTTGAAAGATATAAAGATAAAGTTAAGTATTGGATGACATTTAATGAAATAAATAACCAAATGGACACTGACAACCCATTATTCTTCTGGACAAATTCAGGGGTAATAGTCAAAGAAGGGGAAGATCCAAAAGCTGTATTATATAAAGTTGCACATAATGAATTATTAGCAAGTGCAAAAGCTGTAATAGCAGGTAAAGAAATAAATCCAGATTTCAAAATAGGATGTATGGTATCGCATGTGCCAATATACCCATATTCTTGTAATCCAGATGATATTATGGCAGCAGAAGAAGCAATGCGTCAAAGATACTTCTTTGCAGATGTACATTGTAGAGGGCACTATCCAAGTTATGCATTAAAAGAATTTGAAAGAGAAGGTTATGACATAGGAATGGAAGAAGGGGATGCAGAAATCCTTGCAAAAGGAACTGTAGACTATATAGGATTTAGTTATTATATGTCAACAACTGTTAAAGCGGATGTTCATAATGACAATACAGGAGATATTGTAAATGGAGCCTTATCAAATGGGGTAGAAAACCCATACATAGAATCAAGTGATTGGGGATGGGCAATAGACCCAGTTGGTTTAAGATATACATTAAACCGTTTCTACGATAGATATGAATTACCATTATTCATAGTAGAAAATGGATTTGGGGCAATAGACCAAATATCAGAAGACGGACAAATACATGACCAATATCGTATAGATTACCTAAAAAAACATATTGAGCAAATGGAGTTAGCAGTTAATTATGATGGGGTAGACTTAATGGGATACACACCATGGGGGATAATGGATTTAGTTTCATTTACAACAGGAGAAATGAAAAAAAGATACGGTATGATTTATGTAGATAGAGATAACGAAGGAAACGGAACTATGGAGAGATGTTGTAAAGATTCGTATTACTGGTACAAACAAGTTATCAAATCACAAGGTGAAAATTTAGAATTTAAGCCAGAAAAAGTAGAAGTATTTGCATAGTAAAACATAATTTATAATTTTATATATAAAAAAATAGAGTGGAGAAATATCCACTCTATTTTTTTATCCTCTTAAATCGTTCATTAATTGAGTTTTAGCAGCAGTTTTTTCATCTTTCATTTTAACTACTTTTGCTGGTGAACCGGCAACAACAGCGCCTGGTTCAACGTCTTTTGTAACAACAGAACCAGCGGCAACAACAGCACTTTTACCAATTCTGACACCTTCTAATATTACACAGTTAGCACCGATAAGAACATCATCTTCAACTATAACTGGAGTTGCTGAAGGTGGTTCAAGAACACCAGCAACAACTGAGCAAGCTCCCAAGTGAACATTTTTACCTAATATTCCTCTAGCGCCAACAACAGCATTCATATCTACCATAGTTCCTTCGCCTATAACAGCACCGATGTTTATAACAGCACCCATCATTACAACAGCATTTTTTTCTATAGTAACCATGTCTCTTATTATAGCACCTGGTTCTATTCTAGCATCTATACCTAACATATCTATCATTGGAATAGCAGAGTTTCTAGCAGAATTTTCAACATACATATCAGTTATTTGATCTTTTATAGGAGCGATAGCATCCATTATAGTTTTATAATCACCTATTAAAGTGTATTCCCCATTATTTCCGAAAACTTTGAAACTTTCTGCTTTAGCTATTTCAGCAGTAGTAGAAACATAGACTTTAACTGGTGTTTGTTTTTCAGCATCTTTTATAAATTTGGCAATTGCATAAGCATCGTTTAAATCTAACATTTCAATCTCCTTTAAAACTTTCTTTATATATTTTTATAACGCATAGGAAATTATAATCAGCTTTAGATTGTGTATAGATATAATTTTCGTTAATGCGTTTCAAAAAAGTCTACATTAACTTAATAATATTTAAATGAAGACTTTTTTATTTATAGTTTTGTATAACTCATGTTTATAGTGATATTAATCTAATTTATGAATATAAATTTAACCTAACATATCGTCCATATTGTAGAAACCAGGTTCTTGGTTTACCAAATATTTTGCTGCTGCTATAGCACCTTCAGCAAATACATTTTTTGAACGAGCAGAGTGGTTTATTTCTAAAATTTCGTCGTTTCCAGCAAAGATAGCACTATGTTCACCGACTATAGTTCCACCTCTTACTGCATGTATTCCTACTTCATTTTGTTGTCTTTTACCTGTACGACCATGTCTTCCATATATAAATTCAGATTGTTCTCTGATTTCCTTAACAGCATTTGCAATCATTACAGCAGTACCGCTAGGAGAGTCGACTTTTTTATTGTGATGTTTTTCGATTATTTCTATATCAAAGTTAGCTAAGTTTTTAGCAGCTTCTTTTACTAATTTAAGTAGAATGTTTACACCTAGTGACATGTTGAATGATAAAAATACAGGAATTTGTTTAGCAGCTTCATGTATTTTTTCCATTTCTTCATCGTTATATCCAGTAGTAGCAAGAACTACAGGAGTTTTAGTTTTTAAACAATACTCTAATATACCATCTAAAGCAAGTGGATTAGAGAAGTCTATAACCACATCAGAATCTTCCTTTACATCAGCAAAACTTGAGTAAGTGTTGAATCCATCAACATCGTGGTGTTTTGGACTAATACCGGCAACAAGTTCTAATTCTTCATCATCTGCTACACATTTTGTCAATACTTGACCCATTGTTCCGCTGTATCCATTTATTATAACTTTCAATGTTATACCCCCTAATTAAGTTTCATTTATTTCAGGGAAGAATCAAATTAGATTCTTCCCTGTTTAAATTAAGCTTGTTATTTATTTTACTTCAAGTCCAGCATTTATTAATTCTTGTTTTAATACTTCTAAGTTTTTAGGATTCATTTCACCAAGAGGTAATCTTAAGTGACCAACATCAAATCCTAATAAGTTTAATGCAGTTTTTACTGGAACTGGATTTACTTCTATAAATAAAGCATCTATAAGAGCTTTTAGTTCTAGTTGTATTTTGCAAGAACCTTTAACATCACCGTCTAAGAATTTTGCAACTAAGTCATGAGTTTGGCGTGGACAAACATTAGCTAAAACTGATATAACACCGCTACCACCTAATGATAATAATGGAGTTATAGAGTCGTCATTTCCAGAATAGATTGCAAAATCATCTGGAACTAATCTAGCTACTTCAGCAACTTGAGCTATATCACCACTAGCTTCTTTTATAGCAACTATGTTTTTACATTCGTTAGCTAATTCAGCAACTAAATCTGGAGCTATGTTAACTCCTGTTCTAGAAGGAACATTGTATAAAATTATTGGTAGATCAACAGCATCAGCTATAGCTTTGAAGTGGGCTTTTAGACCAGTTCTATTAGCTTTGTTGTAATATGGAGTGATTATTAATAAAGCATCAGCCCCCATATCTTGAGCACCTTTAGCTAAACTAAGTGAATGTCTAGTATCATTTGTACTAGCACCAGCGATAACTGGTATTCTTTTGTTTACTGTATCGACGATGCATTTAATAACGTCTAGTTGTTCTTCATCTGTCATAGTACTAGCTTCCCCTGTAGTACCAGTAGCAACTATTGCATCTGTTCCGTTAGCTATGTGGTATTCAACTAATTCTTTTATTTTTTCAAAATTTGGTGTGTTATCTTCGTTAAATGGTGTTACTAATGCAACTGCAGAACCTGTAAATATCATATATATCTCCCCTTTTTTATATATTCAATATTCTTATTTTAATTCATTAAATTTAAGAACTAATGTTACATTTAATTAGTTTCGTAACGATTAAACATTTACTTTAATTAAGTTTATAAGTTTATAATAAGTTATTTTTTATTTCTTTCATTAAATATTTTTTAAACTAAATCATTTTTAACTAATAATTCAGCGATTTGTACTGCATTTGTAGCAGCACCTTTTCTGATATTGTCAGCAACTACCCATAAGTTGATTCCATTATCAACACTGAAGTCTCTTCTTATTCTACCAACGAAAACTTCGTCATGCCCTTCAGCATCTACAGCAAGAGGGTACTCATCTTTAGCTGGGTTATCAACTAATACAACACCTTCAGTATTTTTGATTGCTTCAACAACATCTTCAAGTTCAAATGGTTTATTAAATTCAACATTTATTGATTCACTATGAGCACCTCTAACTGGAACTCTAACAGTAGTAGCAGTAACTTTTATGCTATCATCATTAAATATTTTTTTAGTTTCATTTATCATTTTCATTTCTTCTTTTGTATAGCCGTTATCCATAAATACATCGATATGTGGTAAACAGTTAAAAGCTATTGGATGAGGATAGAATTGATTTGGTTTTCCAGCAATTCCGTCTTCTAAGTCTTTAACACCTCTAACACCTGAACCAGAAACAGCTTGGTAAGTTGAGAATACTATTCTTTTTAAACCATATTTTTCATATAAAGGTTTAAGAGGAACCATAGCTTGTATTGTAGAGCAGTTAGGATTAGCTATTATACCTTTTTTGATTTCTTTTATAGTTTCTGGATTAACTTCTGGTACTATAAGTGGTACATCAGGATCCATTCTCCATTGAGCTGAATTGTCTACAACTATTATACCTTTTGAAGCAGCTATTGGAGCAAATTTCTCACTAGTAGCTCCACCAGCAGAGAATAGTGCTATTTGAATATTTTTTCCATCAAAAGCAGTTTCAGTTAATTCTTCAACTACGTAATCTTTTCCTGCAAAAGTTATTGTTGAACCGGCAGATTTTTTAGATGAGAAAAAATATACATTTTCTATTGGAAATTGTCTTTCTTCAAGAACTTTTAAGAAAGTTCTACCTACCATACCAGTAGCACCAACTACGGCTACATTAACTTTTTTCATTTTATATCACCTCATATAATTTATAGTATTTCGTATTTTATTATTACTTCCTAAATAGAGATATAAAATAAGGGGAGGTTATATATTTTCCAAAGGATACTACAAGAGTAGATTTTTGATATTAAAAAACGTACAAAGGAATACTTCGTACGTTGCTAACATAAATCAAAGTAAACCTGTAGCCCCCCACTTAGATAAGTGACAGTCTCATGCATTTTCTGCATGACCCCAGCATATATCTTCGCCAAGATATAAACTTCGGCAAATCATCCTTTCAGTAATCATCTACACTCGCCAGCTCATATTACTTACTGATAATCATTGCGCCTCTACTTAGGTTAGTTAAATTTTATTTAGATTTTTAATAAGTTGTTATGAATTAATGTTATTACAAAATTTTGGAAAAATCAACTGAAATTATGCAAAAAATTAAAAAATTAAAAAATTAAATAAAAGTATAGCCAAAAACGTTTTTATAGTTTAAAATAGTAAAGTGCTATGGGCGATTTGATTAAAAAAACACATAAAAAAGTACCATAGCGGTAAAATTATGGAAATTAAGAATATCTATATAATTTATTTATAGAAAAAGGTATAATTATATATAAATAGTTTTATAGAATAGGAAAAGGTATATCATTTTTAATTTAAAGTTTGAAATGAATAGAATTTATGTAGGATAACCTTATCAAAATAATTAAATTTTAAAATAAACAGAAGATTAATTTTATTAGGAGGAAAGTTTTATGGAATCACTAAAAGAACTTTATAAAATAGGACCGGGACCATCAAGTTCTCACACTATGGGTCCACAAAGAGCAGCAAGAATATTCAACGAAAAAAATCCTAACGCAGCAAGCTTCAGAGCGCATTTATACGGAAGTTTAGCAGCTACAGGAAAAGGTCACTTAACTGACTATATAATAATAAAAACATTAGCGCCTAAAAACGTTGAAATAGTTTGGGAACCAGAAATAGTAAAAGAATTCCACACTAACGGAATGAAATTAGTAGCTTTAGATGAAGCAGGAAACGTAATGGACGAGTGGACTGTATTCTCTGTAGGTGGAGGTTCTTTAGCTGAAGAAGGTAAAAGAGGACAATCATCTGCAAGTGTTTATCCACACGACAACATAGAAGACATTATAGAATGGTGTAGAGAAAACCACAAAAACTTCGTTGACTACGTAAAAGAATTCGACGATGAAGATATAATGGATTACTTAAGAGAAATAAGATTAGCTATGAGAAAATCATTAGATGATGGTTTAAAAGCTACTGATATAATTCCAGGAAAATTAAAATTAGCTAGAAAAGCTAGAACTTTCTACAGACAATACAAAGTAAATAAACAACTTTCTTCAATGATATATGCATATGCTTTAGCTGTATCTGAACAAAATGCATCAGGATTTGAAATAGTTACAGCTCCAACTTGTGGATCTGCAGGTGTATTACCAGCTGTATTATTCACATTACAAGACTACTATGGATTCGATGACGAAGCTATAGAAGAAGGTCTTGCAGTAGCAGGTTTAATAGGTATATCTGTTAAGAAAAATGCATCAGTTTCAGGTGCAGAAGTAGGATGTCAAGGTGAAGTTGGTGTTGCTTGTGCAATGGCAGCTGCTGCTACAGCATTCATAAAAGGTGCAGCTCTTAGAAAAATAGAGTACGCTGCAGAAATAGGTTTAGAGCATCACTTAGGTATGACTTGTGACCCAGCTTACGGATATGTTCAAATACCATGTATAGAAAGAAATGCAATGGGAGCACAAAGAGCGTTAGATGCTGCTAACTATGCATTATTATCTGATGGTGTTCACCATGTTAAATTCGACCAAATAGTTAAAATAATGGACGAAACTGGTAGAGACATGATGGATAAATACAAAGAAACTGCACAAGGTGGTATAGCTTTATTATACGAAGAAAGCGATGAATTCGGCGGAAACGAAGAATAATAATTAATAAAATTAATATCGATATATATACAATGCTACATCTAGACATTAGTCTAGGTGTAGTATTTTTTTTACGAAAAAATTGGACAATCTAATGAAAATGTATATAATTAAATTATCTAAAAATTTAAACATTAATGAAATTTAGGGGGATAATTTAATGAAAGATATATCATATATAGATAAAATTGTTAAACAACATAGAACTAATCTACATAAAATTGCTGAGCTTTCACATGTGGAATTTAAAACAGCAAAATATATAAGAGATTATTTAGATAAATTAAATATAGAATATGAAACACCATTAGAAACTGCTACGGTTGGGATAATTAAAGGAAAAAATCCTAAAAAAACTATAGCATTTAGGGCGGATATAGATGCACTTCCAACAGAAGATGGAGCGCAACATTTATGTGGACATGATGGTCATATGAGTATACTTTTAGGATTTTTAGAATACATAATGGATAATAAAGAGAGTTTAAATGACAATATCGTATTTGTATTCCAACCAGCGGAAGAAGATACAGGTGGTGCAGAACGCCTTATGAAAGCTGGTGTATTCAAAAAATATAACGTAGATGAAGTTTATGGACTTCATATTCATCCAGATTTTCCAGAAGGATATATAGGCTGCAAAGCTGGATATTTAATGGCTCAAAATGGTGAGATAGATGTTGAAATAATCGGAAAAAGTGGACATGGGGCTATTCCTCAAAATACAATAGACGGAATAATAATAGGGGCTAATTTCGTAAATTCTGTTCAAAGTATAGTGTCTAGAAATTTAAATCCAATGGAAGGTGCAGTTCTTACATTTGGAAAAATGACAGCAGGTTCTATAAGAAATATAATCGCAGAAAATGTTAAACTAGAAGGAACTATGAGATGTTTTAATCCAGATATTTACGACACAATGAAAAGAAGACTTTTAGAATTTGCAAAAGGATTTGAAATAGCATATAACTGTAAAGTCAATGTAACAATAGATGACGGATATTTAGCAGTAAATAACGATGAAAATTTATTTGATGAATTTGTTGAAGCAGTCGGAAAAGAAAAAATAACAAAAACTGAACCTCTTATGATATCAGAAGATTTTTCGTATTATCAAAAAGAAGTTCCAGGACTTTTCTTTATGCAAGGGGCTAGAAATGAAGAAAAAGGATTTGTTAATGGACTTCATAGCTTAAAATTTGATTTTAATGAAGACATAATGTTAGATGCTATTAAAACTTATGTAAAATTACTTAAATTTAAAGGTTCAGTAGAATAAAACAATTAGAAATATTAAATAAAGAGTTAGTGCGAAAAATGTACTAACTCTTTTGATTTATACAGAAAAATGTATTATTTTTTTAATCAAATATATTAAATTAATTTTATATAGAAAAATTTTAAATATATCATTATTTATATATGTTATATATTGATAGATAAAAGGATTATGGTTTTCCTAAAAATGGGAATGTATCGATGGATATAAATAGAATACTCTAATAGTAAAAAAATATTTGAAAATATCTATAGTGTATATTAATTGGCAAAATTAGTATATCAAAAATATTTTGTAGAAAAATCGTTGTCAAAAATAAATATTTGAAAAAATTGGAACTTTATTTATAATAGAAGGGACGAATTAATTTTAAGGGAGGAATTTATTTTATGATATATTCAGCAGAAGTAAACAATATGTGCCCTATAACTAAAGGACCTAACCATGGTCCAGCTCCAATTCCAGAAGAAGGAAAATGGGTACAAGCTAAACAAATCAGCGACATATCAGGTTTAACTCACGGTATAGGATGGTGTGCACCTCAACAAGGTGGATGTAAATTAACTTTAAATGTTAAGGACGGAATAATACAAGAAGCATTAGTAGAAACAATAGGATGTTCAGGAATGACTCATTCAGCTGCAATGGCGTCTGAAATACTTCCAGGAAAAACTATATTAGAAGCTTTAAATACTGACTTAGTCTGTGATGCAATAAACACAGCTATGAGAGAAATCTTCTTACAAATAGTTTATGGTAGAAGTCAAACTGCTTTCTCTGAAGGAGGACTTCCAATAGGTGCTGGTCTTGAAGATTTAGGTAAAGGTTTAAGATCTCAAGTTGGGACTATGTACGGAACTTTAGCTAAAGGACCAAGATACTTAGAAATGGCAGAAGGTTATGTTACTAGATTAGCATTAGATGAAAATAGTGAAATAATCGGATACGAATTCGTTCACCTTGGCAAAATGATGGAAATGATAAGCGGTGGCATGGATGCTAACGAAGCTTTAGAAAAAGCTAAATCATCATATGGAAGATTTGCAGACGGGGTTAAATTTGTAAATCCAAGACATGAATAATAGAAGGGGGATGAAATAATGGCATTATTTGAAAGTTACGAAAGAAGAATCGCTCAAATAGAAGTAGTATTAGAAAAATACGGATTTAAAACAATAGAAGAATGTAGAGAACTATGTCAATCAAAAGGTTTTGATCCATATGAAATAGTAAAAGAAACTCAAGCTATAGCATTTGAAAATGCATGTTGGGCTTATACTTTAGGTGCAGCTATAGCAATCAAAAAAGAATGTAAAAGAGCAGCAGATGCAGCTACTGCAATTGGGGAAGGTTTACAAGCATTCTGTATACCAGGTTCTGTTGCTGACAACAGAAAAGTTGGTTTAGGACATGGTAACTTAGGTTCAATGTTACTTGAAGAAGACACTAAATGTTTCGCATTCTTAGCAGGACATGAATCTTTTGCTGCTGCTGAAGGGGCTATAAAAATAGCTGAAAAAGCTAACAAAGTTAGAAAAGAACCTTTAAGAGTTATCTTAAACGGTCTTGGAAAAGATGCAGCTTACATAATATCAAGAATAAACGGATTCACTTATGTTCAAACTCAATTTGACTACTATACAAGTGAATTAACAATAGTAAAAGAAATTCCTTTCTCAAACGGAGATAGAGCAAAAGTTAGATGTTACGGATGTGACGATGTTAGAGAAGGTGTTGCAATAATGCACAAAGAAGGTGTTGACGTTTCAATAACAGGAAACTCAACTAACCCAACTAGATTCCAACATCCAGTTGCAGGTACATACAAAAAAGAATGTATCGAACAAGGTAAAAAATACTTCTCAGTTGCTTCTGGTGGTGGTACTGGTAGAACACTTCACCCAGACAACATGGGAGCAGGACCAGCTTCTTACGGTATGACAGATACTATGGGAAGAATGCACTCAGATGCACAATTTGCTGGTTCTTCATCAGTTCCAGCTCACGTTGAAATGATGGGACTTATTGGAATGGGTAACAACCCAATGGTTGGTGCTACAGTTGCAGTTGCAGTTGCTGTAGAAGAAGCTATGAAATAAATTAAAATATAAAAAATTAGACATTAATTGAATATATTTAATATAAAAACAGCTATGTCATGGATTAAAAATCAGGGACATAGCTGTTTTTTTCTATCTAACGTCAAATAATAATTGTGCTTTAAAATCTTCTTTAGCCATATTTGTTATTGTATCGATATTTCTTAAGATCATATCTCTGTGGTCATCGCTCATAGGGATGCCATCATCCTCCAAAGATTGAATAAACTCTAAGTTTTGAATTAGTCTTTCTACTGAGTCGTTTAATTGATCAAAATTCATTTTATCGTACCTCCTGTATTTGTTTGAAATTTAACTCCTCACTCACCCAAATTCAGGATATAGCTATGTTTTTGTGTTGTAATTGAAATTCATCATTGATTCCTCCGTATATATTATTTTCGAAGTCCCTCAACCAAGTTTGAAAATCAATTCCTTTCTCTAAATTCTATTATAAAGTTTATGGAGTATAAATAAAAGAGAAAAGTAAAAAAATTTCTATTTTCTACATTAAAAAACAATTAACATAAAAATTACAATTTGTTAAATAATGTAAAATGAAATTGATAAAAAAAACTTTGGCCTATATAATTATATTAGTAAATAAAAATTTTATAAGTATTAATAATTTGAGGAGGGAAAAATGAGAAAAAAATCATTAATAGTATCAATTTTTATTATTGTTTCACTTATGACTTTTGGCTGTTCAAATTCTGCATCACCAAGTGATACAAGTAGCGGGTATACAAAGAGCGATTCAAAAGACAACTCATCAAATGACAATCAAAACGATTCAAAAGATAGTAAATCACAAGAAAATAATTCAACAGACAATAATCAATCAAAAGAAGCAACAAATACAACAACTGTGAATAAGAAAAATGAGCAATATATAATTTGTATAGACCCTGGACATCAAACAAAGGGGGATATGAGTGAAGAACCAGTTGCGCCAGGTTCATCAGAAAAGAAATTTAAGGTATCTTGGGGAACACAAGGTGTAGCAACAAAGATTCCAGAATACGAATTAACTTTAAGTGCATCAAAGATATTGAAGAAAGATCTAGAACAAATGGGCTTTAAGGTTATAATGACAAGGGAAACTAACGACGTAAACATTACGAATTCTGAAAGGGCAATCTTTGCAAATGATAATAACGCTGATTTAGTAATTAGAATACATGCAGACGGTTCAGACGATTCATCAACAACAGGAGCATCACTTCATATACCATCACAAGATAGCCAATATACAAGCAAAATTTATCCTGAAAGCAACGAATGTGCAAAATTAATATCATTACAAATGAAACAAGATGGATTTAAAGTAAACGATATTTATCAAAGAAGCGACTTAACAGGTTTTAACTGGTCAAAAGTACCTGTTGTACTAGTTGAAATGGGATTTATGTCTAACCCAGAAGAAGATCAAAAAATGGCAGAAACATCATACCAAGAAAAAATGATGAAGAGTGTTGCAGAGGGTGCACAAGCATATTTTGAAAATAAATAATAACAAGGCTACGGTGAAACATTCATCGTGGCTTTTTAAATGGGATTAAATGAAATAGTATAGATGCAGTAATTACTTTAATGAACTATAATGAAATTACAATGTTATATTTTAAAAATGGGGGAAGGTAATATGAGTTTTGAATTTGATGCTTTAAAATACAGCTATGCATCAAGAAGAAGTTTGGTATATGGAAGACGCGGAATGGTATCAACGTCACAACCTCTTGCTGCTCAAGCTGGACTTGATATTATTAAAAAAGGCGGAAATGCAGTTGATGCAGCAATTGCAACAGCTATTTGTATGACAGTTTTGGAACCTACTTCAAATGGAATTGGTTCTGATTGTTTTGCATTAGTATGGGTTAAGGATAAATTGTATGGATTAAATGCCAGTGGACATGCTCCAGAACTTGCAACGCCAGAGTATATAAAAGAACAAGGGTATAGTAAAATGCCTGTTCATGGTTGGACTCCAGTTACTGTTCCTGGTGCTGTTTCAGGTTGGGTTGAACTATCAAAACGATTTGGAAAACTAGAATTTGAAGAATTGTTTGAGCCGGCAATATACTATGCAGAAAATGGCTATCCAGTTTCACCAGTGATTTCGAAATTATGGCAAGATGAATATGAAGCATTTTTTAAAGATACAGATGATAACCTTTATGATGAATGGAAGAAAGTTTTTATGAAAAATGGAAAAACACCTTCTGCTGGAGAAGTTTGGATATTAAAAGACCATGCAAAAACTCTTAGAGAAATAGCAAAAACAAAAGGGGAATCTTTTTATAGAGGAGATTTGGCAGATAAGATAGACGAGTACTCTAAAAATACTGGAGGTATTTTAAGAAAAGAGGATTTAGCAAAATTTAAGGCAGAATGGGTAGAACCTATAAAGACAAGTTACAAAGGTTTCGAAATTAATGAAATACCACCTAATGGACATGGAATAGTGGCGCTTATGGCACTTAATATTATGGAAGGATTTGATGTAAAAACTCATGATGATGCTGATAGTGTTCACAAGCAAATCGAAGCTATAAAGCTAGCATTTGTAGATGGGCAAAGATACATTTCAGACCCGAGATACATGAAAGTTACAAAAGAAGAATTGCTTTCAAAAGAATATGCTAAAAAGAGAAGAAAATTAATATGTCATGATGCGATAATGCCAGAGTGTGGAGATCCATCTTGTGGTGGAACAGTATATCTTTGTACTGCCGATGGAGAAGGAAATATGGTTAGTTTTATACAAAGTAATTACTGTGGATTTGGTTCAGGGGTAGTTGTTCCAGGGACAGGAATTACGTTACATAACAGGGGAAACAATTTTAATTTAGATGAAAATAGTGAAAATTGTATAGAACCAAATAAAAAACCATATCATACAATAATTCCAGGATTTTTAACTAAAGACAACAAACCAATTGGACCTTTTGGAGTAATGGGGGGATTTATGCAACCACAAGGACATCTTCAAGTTATTATGAATATGATTGATTTTAAAATGAATCCTCAAGAAGCGCTAGATGCACCTAGATGGCAATGGATTGGAGAAAAGAAAATCCAAGTTGAGAGAGCATTCCCATTTGCATTAACAGAAGAATTACTTAGACGAGGACACGAAATAACAGTATTACCAGAGTCTACAAGTATGGGGCGTGGCCAAATTATATTGAGAGACAAAAACGGAACTTTGGTTGGAGCTAGCGAACCGAGAACAGATGGTTTTGTTGCAGCATGGTAGGAATAGTAAAAGTTTTGATGAAAAAATTTTTATTAATTTATACTATTAAAAAATAAATTGAAAAATTGATATAGACAAGATACATTTAATAAAAGTCGGGCAGATATTTTGCCTGACTTTATTTATGAAATAAGATGTATAAAATACTTTAATAGGGAAATACTCCTAAATAGAGAAGGAGTGTTATAAATGGAAAATAAAAATGAAAACAAAAAAACAAATACGGAAATAACAGAGGAATTAATATATAAATGCGAAAAAACTAGAAAAAACAATAGCAAGAAAGATAAACCATTGACAGACAATGATATAATGAAATATGAGATAGCATCAGAATTAGGATTAATCGACAAAGTAAGTGAAAGAGGTTGGGCAGGACTTACTGCAAAAGAAGCAGGAAAAATAGGAGGAATGCTTACAGCCCGAAAGAAAAAATTAAAAAAACAAGAAGAAGAAAATAAGGGGAACGATAGCGAGGATGAATCAATATAGAGATTTCGCATTCGTCTATGATAAACTTATGGACGATGTCGATTACGAAGGTTGGATAAACTATATAGAACAAATAATAAAAAATGAAAACGCACAAGTAAAAAATATCTTGGAATTAGCGTGTGGAACTGGTAATATAACAATACCGCTAGCTAAAAAGAACTACGATATAGCAGGTATAGATATATCTGATGAAATGCTTAATGTAGCGAGAAGTAAGGGCGAAGAACAAGGCATAGACTTAGTTTTACTAGAACAAGATATATCGGAGCTTGACTTCGATGTTACAAATCTAGATTGTGTTTTATGTGCTTGTGATGGCTTTAATTATATAACTTACGATGAAGATTTAATGAATGTATTTTCTAAAACTCATGAACTATTAAAAGAAGAAGGTATATTCATTTTTGATATTAGTTCTTTCTACAAATTATCAACAGTATTAGGGGATAATATGTACGGAGAAAATAGAGAAGATATATCATATATGTGGCAAAATTACTTTGACGACGAACAAAATTTAGTTGAAATGGAATTGACATTTTTTGTTGCGGACGAAAATGGAAAGTATGATAAGCACGAAGAAAGACATTTACAAAGAGCTTACACAGAAGAAGAAATCCTAGATATGCTTGAAGAAGTTGGATTTACTGATGTAAAAGTTTACGGAGACTTTACTTTTGAACAACCAGAAGAAGATTGTGAAAGAGTATTTTTCGTATGCAGAAAATAATGGTTAACAATGGAGGAATACAATGAAAGATTACGTAATAAAAGCGACAAGTGGAAATGGCGAAATAAGAGCTTACGTTGGTAACACTAGAGAAATGGTAGAACAAGCTAGAGTAAACCACAACACAACAAAAGTTGCAACTGCAGCTTTAGGAAGAACATTAACTGCAACTAGTATGATGGGTCTTATGATGAAAAATGAAAAAGACGAATTAACTGTTATAATAAAAGGTGGCGGTCCAATAGGAACTATACTTGCAACATCTGATGCAAAAGGTATGGTTCGTGGATATGTTCAAAACCCAGATGTTCAAGTTGAAAACTATCCAAATGGAAAATTAAACGTAGCAGGTGCTGTCGGAATAGATGGATACGTTCAAGTAATAAAAGACTTAGGATTAAAAGAGCCTTATATAGGATCATATCCGTTAGTAAGTGGAGAAATAGCAGAAGACTTCACACATTACTTTGCTTTATCAGAACAAACTCCTTCAGTAGTTTCGCTAGGTGTTTTAACTAGAAATATGGAAGTTGAAAGAAAAATAACTAAAGAAGATGGCTCTGAAGAAATAGTAGTATGTAGAGAATTTGACGTTGAGCAAGCTGGTGGATTTATAGTACAATTAATGCCATTTGCTAGCGAAGAAACTATAGCTACATTAGAAAACAACATAAAAGATATACCATCTGTAACAACTTTATTAAAGGCTGGAAATAAACCAGAAGATATAGTAGAAATGGTACTTAAAGATTTAGAACCAAAAATACTAGATGTATGTGAAGTTGGATTTGAATGTAATTGTTCAAAAGAAAGAACAGGAAAAGTTCTTCAATCAATAGGAGAAAAAGAACTTCAAGCTATAATAGACGAAGATAAACAAGCAGAAGTAACTTGTCATTTCTGTAACAATAAATATCACTTTACAGAAGAAGAGTTAGTAGAGCTTTTAAACTCAATAAAATAATATAAAAAACTGGCACCAATATTGGTGCCAGTTTTTTATTGCTTAAATATGAAAATTTAATTCATACACTTTTGTAGGTCGCCCCTTAGTGTTTGTAGTTTGAGTACAAGTTATTTTAGCGTATCCACTTTTTTCAAGATTTTTAAGTATACGGTTTGCATTCCTAACAGTACTTTTTAAGTGTAACGACAAATCCTGTGTTGTTATCATATTTGAATTATTAATTTTTATAATGGCTATAATTTTTTTGATTGTAATAGCAGATAGACTACTGTTTTTAGCAATTTTTCCAATATCATAAATTGCTTGATTTTCAATTACCATACATTCTTTTGAACTTAATGGACCAATAAGATTTCCGTTTTCTGTAAAAACAAAACTTTTTCCCGATAATAAAGATTCCCTTTGAGCAGTATAGGCGTTATTAACCGCCATTTCTAAGTTAATTCCAATTCCATATCCAATTGAAATCTCAAAATCAATATATTTATTTAAATAGACACTTAAATTACAGTTTTTCTCGTTATTTGTAATTTGATGTAAATTTTCTACTGTAATAATTGTGGAACAATGTGATTTTTCTTCTTGTATTACACAATTTATTGCATTAGATTGGAAGAATTTATTTGTGTGGTGTGCAATTAATTGAATGTTTTCTTCTGTATTTAAACTATTATCAGAAGCAAAAATACTAATCACTACAGGTAGATTTTCACGCATATATTCTAATGAGAGAATATACATAAATCTCTTAGTTAGATCTTTTAAAAATAATGGTGTTGGTATAGGATATCTATAAGGAATATTATGTTCTTCTAAAATTGGTATAAGATTACTATACTGACATAAAACCATATCTATTGCATCCATATTCCATAATCTCAAAATCTCGTTTATAATTTGACCTTCTAATTTTGCAAAGTTTTCCCTATTTAATGTTTCACTCCAAATATCAATATGAGATTTATCATAATTTAAATCCATCCACTTAAAAAAATCATTTGCTGTTATTCCACCTTCAAGAGGAATCATAAAATCAATGATAAGTCTATTCATATTTAAATCTCTATTTTCTAGAAGTAAATCTAAAATTGAGCGATATAATCCTGCAGAATCTATTTCAAAAGAAATAATTGGGCGTTTTAGTTCGTGTTCTACGACCTCTATAGCAGCTTTTGCTGCAGTACCACTAACCAAAAAACCGTTAGTACACGCAGCATACTGATCATATATTTTATGTATAGTATTAAAGTTGTCATAGGCTACAACTTTAATATTACATTCTAAGTCTAAATTAGAGTAAATTTCCTCTATATGTGGGCGCAGAAAATGACTAGTAATAACTACAATATTTGTGTTCATTTTTGTTCACCTCTTTCGATTAATATTATCAAAAAGTATTTTATAAATCAATGTAAATATAGCAAAATATTTAGCTTTAATAAAAAAAATTTAAAAATTAGTACAGAATTATTTGACAAATAGAATAAATCTTGATATATTATTATCGAGGAAGTATTCCATATATATTCTATAAATATTAAAAATACTTCAAAAAATATTCCGTAAAAGGAGAAACAAGTTATGAATTATTATGACAGAGCAAAAGAATTAGCAGAACAAACGGTTGCACACCGTCGTTATATGCATACAAATGCTGAAGCAGGATTAGATCTTCCAAAAACTAAAGCATATGTTATGGAACAATTAAGATCTTTCGGTATAGAGCCTAAAGATTGTGGTTATGGTGTAACCGCTACTCTTGGAAAAGGTGGAAAAGTATTATTACTACGTGCTGATATGGATGCACTTCCAATGGGAGAAGAGAGTGGAGAAGAATTTGCTTGTCCAACAGGAAAAACAGCACATACTTGCGGGCATGACTTCCATGCAGCTATGTTACTTACAGCAGCAAGAATGTTAAAAGAAAATGAAGATGAATTAGAAGGAACTGTAAAATTAATGTTCCAACCAGCTGAAGAAACATTCGAAGGTAGCAAAAATATGATCGAAAATGGTATATTACAAAATCCACCAGTAGATGCAGCATTAGCATACCATGTTTCAGCAGGAAAAATGCCAGTTGGTCTATATATGTACAACAGCAAAGATACAATGATGTTCTCTGTTGATGGATTTAAAATAACATTGACAGGAAAAGGTTCACATGGGGCTTATCCTCATGCAGGTGTTGACCCAATAAATATTGGTGCACATGTACATCTTGCATTACAAGAATTAATAGCAAGAGAAAGTGATCCAACACATTCTTGTGTATTAACAGTAGGTAAATTCCAAGCAGGAACAGTTGGTAACATAATACCAGAAACTGCAGTATTAGAAGGAACTATACGTACAAATAAACCAGAATCAAGAGAATTACTTGTTCGTAGAATGAAAGAAGTTGCAGAAAGAGTTGCAGCAGTTTACGGAGGTAGCGCAGAAGTAGAAATGCTTTCAGAAGTACCACCACTAATCTGTAACCCAGAACTTACTGAAGAATTCGTAGGATATATGGAAGGAATGGGAATACCAGGACTTACAGGATACCCAGGAATATCAGCAAGTGCTTCAGAAGACTTCGCTGTTATAGCTGAGCAAATTCCAAGTACATTCATGTACTTATCAGCAGGATACCTTGATGAAAGAGGAGAAGCTCCAGCGCATAACCCAAAAGTTAAATTCAACGAAGATGTTTGTCCAATAGGATCTTCTTGTTTAGCACACTGTGCAACAGAATGGTTAAAAAACAATAAATAATAATTAATTACTAAAATTTATACATTGAGAAAACGATAGTCAAAAAATAATAACGTAAAATATATATTTAAGTAACGAAAAGGAATAAAAAGGAGATTATTTTATGTCAAAAGAACGAAAGCAGCAAACTGTAGCAATTCCGCTACCAAAAGCTAAGAAAAATTTAGTACAAATAGGATGTATATGCATTATGCTTTCAGTAGCAATGTATGGCCTTGTATTTTCAACATTAACAGCACCAATATTAGAAAGTGTAGATGCAATGGGATATGTAGGATTATTCTCTATATTTGCAGCACTAGGTATATCAATAATGACACCAATAGGTGGAAAACTTGGAGACTTAATAGGACGTAGAAACATAGTAGTTATACCAGGTATCATATGTATAGTATGTGGTGTAGCATTTGCATTTGCACGCTCATTAGTTGCATTAATGAGTTTACGTTTACTAATAAGTCTTGCACAAGGAGCTTTCACAGCAGCACCTTACATAATAATGGGATTAATTAATGAAAGAAAAGATGTACCAAAAGCAATGGGAATGTTAGCAGCAGCTGTAGCTGTTGGAGGATTTGGAGGAAGTATAATTGCAGGTATACTTACTGATATGAATATGCTTACTGTAGCAATAATTATGCCAGCAGCACCTCTACTTATAGGAATAATATTAATCGGAATTAATATGCCAAACCAAAAACGTGAAGGAAAAGTTACTATAGATGTTCCTGGGATAATAGCGTTAGTTGTTACACTTTGTGCGATTCTTTTATCTTTAAACTTTGGTTCATCAATAGGATGGGGTCATCCAACAATAATAGCAGGATTTGTTTTAGGAATAGTAGCATTCTATGCACTTATTAAAATTGAATCAAAAGCAAAAGAGCCACTTATACCTCTTACATTATTCAAAAATAAAAACTATATTGTACTTTTAGCAGTTGGTTTTGCCGCTTACTTCTATCAAAATGCAATGAACGTATATGCACCAATAGGAGCAATGCAAATAATGGGTAAATCAGCAAGTGTAGCAGGTGCTTTACAAATGCCTCGTACTATACTTACAATAATTATACCTATAATAGCTGGTACATGGGTAGGTAAGAAAACTTCAAATATGTGGAAAGCAATGGTAGCTGCAACTGCATTAACAGGTATCCCAATGTTAGTTATGGGATTCACTACACCAGCTACTTCAATAGTAATATACTTTGTAGCTCTTGCATTTACAGGAATTGCAGAAAGTTTCCGTTCTGTATCTATAACACCAGCTGCTCAGTTAATACTTGATCCGCAAGATATAGGTATAGGGACATCATTTGTAAACTTCTTTAATTCACTTTCTGGAACGATTGCTGCAACAATATTCGCGGTAGCATACAATATGAATACAGCTGCAGATCCAACAAATGTAGAATTAATACAAAATGGTGTTAACGCAGTATTCTGGGTGGCAGCAATAGTAGGTCTTGTAGGACTTGCAATAGTTATATTATTTGTAAGACCACAAATGTCTGATAAAAAAGAATCAACTGACCATACTGAAAAAACGGCTTAAATTTAAAAATTAAAATATTATAATATAATGAAGGAATGTTTTGTATATGTTCAATTTGAACGATATGGAACATTCCTTTTGTTATATAATGAATAAAAGATATTATTTTAAAATTGTAAATAAAGAAAACTTGAAAAAATATTTCGGATAGAGTTTAAAATTGGGGAGGGAATATTATGAAAATAGACTATGGACTAGAAATGAGTCAATCACAAAAGATTATTGTGTCTACTAATTTAGTACAATCTTTAAAAATTTTAAGCATGACAACATTAGAATTAGAAGATGAAATAAAAAAACAAGCCGAGGAAAACCCTATTATAGAAGTCGAGATGCAAAACAGTGAAAGAAAAGTTGATTGGGAAAGATATATAAATCATTTGAAACATCATACTTATAATGATAAAAATGAATCTAGATACAATGCAGATAGTAAAATGGATTTTGAAAATATAATAAGTAATAATCAAAATTTATATGACTATCTCAAAGAGCAAATAAATTGCTATAAAATAGATAAAACTGAGGAGAAGGTGTGCGAATATATAATAGATAGTTTAGATGAAAATGGATACTTAAAAGATGAAGATTTAGTAATCAAAGATCTAAATATAGATTCTAAGATATATAATAGATGCAAAAAATACATTCAGTCGCTTGAACCTAGTGGAGTAGGGGGAAGTAATTTAGAAGAATCCTTGATTATACAACTTAGAAATTTAGATATAAAAGATGGATTACTTGAAGATATTATAAAAAATGATTTAAATTGCATAGGAAATAAAAAAATAAGTTTAATATGCAAGAAATACAATATAAATAAATCTCAGTGTATGAATTATATTAAATTAATAAAAAGTCTCGATCCGAAACCATGTGAAAAGTTTAAATTAAAAGATATTATATATATAAAACCAGATGTAACAGTAAAAAAAATAGATGGAGAATTTGTTTTAGAGGGAAATAATACAAATGATATAAATATACATATAAATTCATTTTATAAAGAAATATTAAATGATGAAAGTTCGGATATTGTTGCAAAAGAATTTATAAAAGATAGATTAGACAGTGCTTTAAACTTAATAAAAAGTATAGAACATAGAAAATCCACAACAATAATGATAGCTAATTCAATATTAAATAAGCAAAAAGACTTCTTTGAAAAGGGAATACACTATATAAAACCGATGAAAATGCAAGAATTAGCACAAGAACTTAATATACATCAATCAACTATAAGCAGAGGGGTAAACGGAAAGTATATGTTAACTCCATTTGGACTATTTGAATTTAAATATTTCTTTTCAAAAGGTTTAGAGACTCAAGAAACAGAGGGTGTATCTTCAATCAGTATAAAAAAATTTATTAAGGATACAATAAAAAACGAAGATAAATCGAAACCATTAAGTGATGAAAAAATAAAAGTAATGTTGAATAACCAAGGTATAAATATTGCAAGAAGAACTGTTTCAAAATATAGAGAAGAGTTAGAAATATTACCATCAAGCAAAAGAAAAACTTTGATTTCTAAATAAAAATAGTATAAAAACGAAATTTAAGTTAAAATATAGACGAAAAATTAATTATATGTTAAAAAAAAGCAAAAATTTGAGAAAACATATTGAAAAAATTTTATATCTAAGGTAAAATAAAAATATCTTGTGGGACACAAATTAATACATAGGACAAAAAAAGTCCCAGAACAGAAAATGAGGGATAGACTTATGAATAATTTTTTAAAAATACAACAAAAACTGATTCCACAAGTTGTTGAAATAATGACGAAACGTTACTCAATTCTTAGACAAATATACTTATGCGAAACTATTGGAAGAAGGAGTTTAGCTGGTGTATTAAAACTAAGTGAGAGAGTAATTCGTTCGGAGACGGAAGTACTAAGAGAACAAGGTCTTATAAAAGTAGAAACTTCAGGCATGACAATAACAGAAGAAGGAATAGAACTTCTTGAACAGTTAAAAGATACAATGAATGAAGTTATGGGATTATCTACATTAGAAGAGAGACTAACACAATTATTAGGTATAAAGAAAGTAATACTTGTTCCTGGTGACTATGAAAAAAATGAAAGTATTTTAGTCGATGTAGCAAGATCAGCAGCATCATATTTCACACATATAATACAAGAAGATGATATAGTTTCAATAACAGGTGGAACAACTATGCTAGAGTTTTCAAAAGGTATTAAAACCGATAAGAAATTTGAAAATGTAACAATAGTTCCAGCTAGAGGTAGTGTGGGGTTAGATATAGAGATACAATCAAATAATATAGCATCAGATATGAGTAAAAGATTACACTCAAAATACGAATTACTTAATTTACCTGATAAATTAGGAAAAGAATCTATGATGATGTTAGCTCAAGAGCCAGAAATAAAAAGAACTCTAGATTTAGTTTCTAATTCAAATATAGTAGTCTTTGGAGTTGGCAGAGCTGATGAAATGATACTAAAGCGAAACTTACCAGAAAGTAAAACACAAGAAATATTAGACAAAGGTGCAATAGGCGAATCCTTTGGATATTATTTCAATCAATCAGGTGAGATTGTATATAGATTAAATACAATCGGAATTGATTTAGAAAGTGTTAAACAAGCAAGAAATGTTATTGCAGTATTTGCTGGATCTAAAAAAGTAGAAGCTTTTCTAGCAATTTCTAAAATAAACGAGAACTTAGTTTTAGTAACTGACGAGCATAGTGGAAGAAAACTTATTGATTTATTAAAACATCAAGATGAAATAAAAAATCAAGAACAAGATAATGAAAAATAAAATTAGTGAATAACTAATAGAAGTATTAGTAAAATAGATAAAATAGTATAAAAATAGGTTTTATTTTTAGGAGGTTAAATCACAATGGTTAAAGTAGCAATTAATGGTTTTGGTAGAATAGGAAGATTAGCATTAAGAAAATTAATGGAACAAACTGACAAATTTGAAGTAGTAGCAATAAATGACTTAACAGATGCAAAAATGTTAGCTCACTTATTCAAATATGATACTGCTCAAGGTAGATTCAACGGTGAAATAGAAGTTAAAGAAGGTGCTTTCGTAGTTAATGGAAAAGAAATAAAAGTAACTGCTGAAAGAAATCCAGAAAACTTACCATGGGCTGAATTAGGGGTAGACATAGTATTAGAATGTACAGGATTCTTTACTTCTCAAGAAAAAGCTGAAGCACATATAAAAGCAGGAGCTAAAAAAGTTGTTATATCTGCACCAGCAACTGGAGATGTTAAAACAATAGTATACAACGTAAACAACGATATATTAGATGGTACAGAAACAGTTATATCAGGAGCTTCTTGTACAACTAACTGTTTAGCACCAATGGTTAAAACTTTAAATGACAAATTTGGTGTTGAAAAAGGTTTAATGACAACTATACATGCATACACTAACGATCAAAATACTTTAGATGGTCCTCACCCAAAAGGTGACTTAAGAAGAGCTAGAGCTGCTGCAGGAAATATAGTTCCAAATACTACAGGTGCTGCAAAAGCTATAGGTTTAGTTATACCAGAATTAAAAGGTAAATTAGACGGAGCTGCTCAAAGAGTTCCAGTTGTAACTGGTTCTTTAACTGAATTAGTTTGTACATTAAACAAAAACGTAACAATAGAAGAAGTTAACGCTGCTATGAAAGAAGCTGCAAATGAATCATTCGGATATACTGAAGAATACTTAGTATCTTCTGATATAGTAGGAATGAGCTTTGGTTCATTATTCGATGCAACTCAAACAAGAGTTATGGAAGTTGACGGAAAACAATTAGTTAAAGTTGTTTCTTGGTATGACAATGAAATGTCTTATACATCTCAATTAATAAGAACTTTAGGATATTTTGCAAACTTAGCAAAATAGTTTAGGATAAGGTCCGGGTTTGTAGTATCTGCTACAGCTCCGGACTTTTTTAGGATAAGACGCAATAAATAAATTAAATATAAAAATAAAACTACTTGATATGAATTATCAATTTAAATTAGAAAATAACCTAAAATGTTTAAATATATATAAATAAAAGATTTTACAAATAAAATACGAAATCAAAATATAAGATAAATGACATTTAATTACAAATTTGTCTAAAAATATGATATATTAAAAAAGGAAAATACGTTTACTTTGAAAGGAGTTTAATTTTAATTATGTCAATGTTAAATAAAAAAACGATAGAAGATATAAACGTTGCGGGGAAAAAAGTATTAGTAAGATGCGACTTCAACGTACCACTACAAGATGGGGTAATAACTGACGAAAATAGATTAGTAGGTGCACTACCAACTATAAAATATTTAATAGCACAAGGAGCAAAAGTTATATTATGCTCTCACTTAGGAAAACCAAAAGGAGAACCTAAACCAGAATTATCATTAGCACCAGTTGCAAAAAGATTATCAGAAATGTTAGGACAAGAAGTAGTTTTCGCTGCTGATGCTAATGTTGTTGGTGAAAATGCAAAAGCTGCTGTTTCAAACATGAAAGATGGAGATGTTGTTTTATTAGAAAACACTAGATACAGAAAAGAAGAAACTAAAAACGAAGAAAACTTCTCTAAAGAATTAGCTTCTTTAGCTGATATATTCGTTAACGATGCTTTCGGAACTGCTCATAGAGCACACTGTTCAACTGTTGGTGCAGGACAATTTTTAGAAGAAAGAGCTTGCGGATATTTAATTCAAAAAGAATTAAAATTCTTAGGTGAAGCTGTTGCTAACCCAGTTAGACCTTTCACTGCAATATTAGGTGGAGCAAAAGTTTCTGACAAAATAAACGTTATAAATCAATTATTAGACAAAGTTGACAACTTAATAATAGGTGGAGGAATGGCTTATACATTCCTAAAATCTCAAGGATATGAAATAGGAGATTCTTTATTAGAAGCAGATAAAGTTGACTATGCAAAAGAAATGATAGAAAAAGCAGAAGCTAAAGGTGTTAAATTATATTTACCAGTAGACTTCAAAACTGCTGACAGATTCGCTGCTGATGCTGAAGTTGCAATAACTGAAGATCAAAATATAGCTGACGGATACCAAGGTTTAGATATAGGACCAAAAACAGTAGAAAAATTTGTAGATGTTGTTAACAATTCAAAAACAATAGTATGGAACGGACCAATGGGTGTATTTGAATTTGAAGCATTTGCAGGTGGTACTTTAGCAATAGCAAAAGCTATGGCTGCTTTAGAAGATGCAACTACTGTAATCGGTGGTGGAGATAGTGCTGCTGCTGTTAACCAATTAGGATTCGGAGACAAAATGACTCATGTTTCTACTGGTGGTGGAGCATCACTTGAATTCTTAGAAGGTAAAGAATTACCAGGTATAGCTGCTTTAGATAACAAATAATAATTACTTAGACAATATATAAAGACAGTTTAGAGATAAAGAGAATAGATTAAAACGTATATTCAAGGGGAGGAACTCAAATGAGAAAACCAATAATCGCTGGAAACTGGAAAATGAATAAAAATATAAAAGAAGCTTTAGAATTTGTTAAAGAAGTTGGAGCTAGAGCTGATAGAGATGATGTTGAGGCTGTAATATGCGCACCATTTTTACAATTAAAAGACCTTAAAGAAGCAACTAAAGGTACTAAAATAAAAGTTGGTGCTCAAAATATGCACTTTGAAACTTCAGGAGCTTTCACAGGAGAAGTTTCTGCTGAAATGTTACAAGAAATAGGAATGGATTACGTTATAATAGGACATTCTGAAAGAAGAGAATACTTTGGAGAAACTGATGAAACAGTAAACAAAAAAGTATTAAAAGCATTACAAATAGGTATAAACCCAATATTATGCTGTGGTGAAACTTTAGAACAAAGAGAAGCTGGAGTTACTAAAGACCATGTTAAAACTCAAATATTAGCAGGATTAAAAGACGTAACTAATGAAGATTTAGTTAAAGTTGTTATAGCTTATGAACCAATCTGGGCTATAGGAACTGGAAAAACTGCAACTGCAGAACAAGCTAATGATGTTATATCATACATAAGAGAAGTTGTAGCTTCAGTTTATGGAGATTTAGCTAACGAAGTTAGAATCCAATATGGCGGAAGTGTTAAACCAGCTAACGTAGCAGAAATAATGGGACAAAGTGACATAGATGGAGCTTTAGTTGGTGGAGCATCACTTAAAGCTGATGATTATGTTGCTCTTGTAAATTTCAAATAGGAGTGAAGTAATACAAATGAAGAAACCAGTAGCATTAATAATTATGGATGGTTTTGGAGAAAGTAATAGCACAGTAGGAAATGCTGTCAAAGCAGCAAATACTCCTAATTTAGACAGAATCGAAAAAACTTATCCAACAACACTAATAAAAGCAAGTGGTCTTGATGTTGGTCTTCCAGATGGTCAAATGGGTAACTCAGAAGTTGGTCATACAAACATCGGAGCAGGAAGAATAGTTTATCAAGATTTAACAAGAATAACAAAATCAATACAAGACGGAGATTTCTTTACAAATGAAGTCTTAAATGGTGCAATGGAAAATGCAAAAGAACACGCTCTTCATATAATGGGATTATTATCTGATGGTGGAGTTCATTCACATATAGATCACCTTAAAGCTTTAATCAAAATGGCTAAAGAAAAAGGTGTAGAAAGAGTATACGTACATGCATTTACAGATGGTAGAGATACTGATCCTCAAAGTGGTTTAAGCTATGCTAAAGAAATAGAAGCTTGTATGGCTGAAACAGGTGTAGGTCAATTCGCAACTGTAAATGGAAGATACTATGCAATGGATAGAGATAAAAGATGGGAAAGAGTAGAAAAAGCATACAAAGCTATGGTTTGTGGCGAAGGTGAAACTTCTACTTCTGCATCTGAAGCTATCGAAGAATCTTATAAAAAAGGTGCAACAGACGAGTTTATAGTACCAACTGTAATCGTTAAAGACAATCAACCAGTAGGAAAAATATCTGATGGAGATTCAGTAATCTTCTTCAATTTCAGACCAGACAGAGCTAGAGAGATATCTAGAGCAATAGTTGACACTGAATTTACTGGATTTGAAAGAGCAGACATAAAAACATTCTTTGTTTGTTTAACAGAATATGATGTTACTTTACCAAATGTTAAAATAGCATTTGGACCACAATCATTAAGTAACACACTAGGTGAATATTTATCAAAATTAGGTAAAACTCAATTAAGAGCTGCCGAAACTGAAAAATATGCTCACGTTACATTCTTCTTCAACGGTGGTGTTGAAGAACCAAATAAAGGTGAAGATAGAGAATTAATACCTTCACCAAAAGTTGCAACATATGATTTACAACCAGAAATGTCTGCACCAGAATTACTAGCAAAAGTTATGGAAAAAATAGAAGAAGATAAATACGACTTCATAGTTGTAAACTTCGCTAACCCAGATATGGTTGGACATACAGGTGTTATGGAAGCTGCGGTTAAAGCTGTTGAAACTGTAGATAATTGTGTTGGTAAATTAGTAGACAAAATAGTTGAAATCGGTGGAAGTGCTATAATAACTGCTGACCACGGAAATGCTGAATTAATGGTAGACCCTGAAACAGAAAAAGTTATAACTTCACACTCAGTAAACCCAGTTCCATTTATAGTAGCAGGAAAAGATTTCTTAGGAAAAGAACTACTAACTGATGGAAGA
The DNA here is from genome assembly GCA_025148965.1 of Intestinibacter bartlettii. GTDB lineage: Bacteria > Bacillota > Clostridia > Peptostreptococcales > Peptostreptococcaceae > Intestinibacter > Intestinibacter bartlettii. The sequence continues at coordinate 737,215 of CP102273.1, forward strand.
TTATCAGATATAGCACCAACAGTATTAGATATTATGGGATTAGAAAAACCAGAAGAAATGACTGGTCATTCATTAATAAAATAATCCAGATAAATTAAACTTATATAATTAAATCCAGGCTGGTTATATAATTATATAATCATCCTGTAATATAAAAATTAAAAATAATATTATAAAAAGTAAACAAAAAGACAACAAAAAACAACTAATCGAGAAAAATAATAACAAAATTAAAATTAAAATTAAAATACATAGAAATTTATGAACTTACCCATCAATTTGTTTGTGATATTTTATGTTTTTTACAAACTATGACTTGATTAGTTCAATGGAAGGAGAATAACATGTCAGTAATAGAATCAGTATACGCAAGAGAAGTATTAGACTCAAGAGGGAATCCAACTGTAGAAGTTGAAGTAGCATTAGAAAGTGGAGCAGAAGGTAGAGCAATAGTTCCATCTGGGGCATCTACAGGAGCTTTCGAAGCTGTTGAATTAAGAGATGGTGACAAAGGTAGATATTTAGGAAAAGGTACTCAAAATGCAGTTAACAATGTTAACACTATAATAGCACCAGAATTAGAAGGATTAGATGCATTTGATCAACCAGGAATAGACGGATTATTATTAGAATTAGACGGAACTCCAAACAAAGGTAAATTAGGAGCAAATGCTATACTAGGTGTATCTATGGCTGTAGCTAGAGCTGCTGCTAACGAATTAGGATTACCATTATTCCAATACATAGGTGGAGTTAATGCTAAACAATTACCAGTTCCAATGATGAATATATTAAATGGTGGAGAACATGCTGACAACAACGTTGATGTTCAAGAATTCATGATATTACCAGTAGGAGCTCCTTGCTTCAAAGAAGGTTTAAGAATGGGTGCAGAAGTATTCCACGCTCTTAAAAAAGTTCTTGGAGAAAAAGGATTAGCTTGCGGTGTTGGTGATGAAGGTGGATTCGCTCCAAACTTAGGATCAAACAGAGAAGCTTTAGAATTAATAGTTGAAGCTATAAAAGCTGCTGGATACGAACCAGGAAAAGACGTTATGTTAGGATTAGACGTTGCAGCTTCTGAAATGTACAACGAAGAAACTAAAAAATACGTTTTAGCTGGAGAAGGTAAAGAATTAACTGCTGCTGAAATGGTAGACTTATACGAAGATTGGACTACTAACTTCCCAATAATAACTATAGAAGATGGTTTAGATGAAGAAGACTGGGCTGGATGGAAAGTTCTTACTGAAAGATTAGGTAAAAAAGTTCAATTAGTTGGTGACGACTTATTCGTTACAAACACTGAAAGATTAGAAAGAGGTATAGAAGCTGGTGTTGCTAACTCTATATTAATAAAAGTTAACCAAATAGGTACAATAACTGAAACTTTAGATGCTATAGAAATGGCTAAAAGAGCTGGATATACTGCAGTAATATCTCACAGATCTGGTGAAACAGAAGATACTACTATAGCTGACTTAGCAGTAGCTGTAAACGCTGGTCAAATAAAAACTGGTGCTCCATCAAGAACTGATAGAGTTGCTAAATACAACCAATTATTAAGAATAGAAGAAACAGTTGGTGCTCAAGCTAGATACTGTGGATTAAAATCTTTCTACAACTTAAGCAAATAATAAATAATAACTAACTTAAACAAATAATTAATTATATAGTAAGCAAAATATATTTTATGAATAATATAGAATACCCAAGTGGAAATTTACCACTTGGGTATTCTTTTTTTGTGCAAAGTAATAGAGATAACTTTAAACTCATAAATATTAATAATACATAAAATATGGAGGAGATTGTATTTATGAAAAAAGAGATAATACAATTTTTTAAAAGTAAAACAAATGTAATAGCCATGCTCATATTTCCGATCGTGCTTATTTTTGTAATGGGAAAATCACTAGATGGACTTATGAGTATGGATAAAAATATTTTTAGTGGGAAAATTATATATTTCAATATAGAAGATTCAAGTGGAAATAAAAATTTACAACCATTTTATGACTTTTCTGTACAATTTCAAAAAGATACCGAGGCAGAATTTGTAGAAAATACAAATCCTGAAGAAGCGATAAAGCTTGTAAATAAAAATGAAGCAATTTGTTTTATAAATGTCTGTAAAGATGATATAAAATATTTTAGAAATGAAAATGGAGAAAGCACTGAAAGCAAAGTGTTTAGAAATTTATATACACAATATATGAAAAAATATATATTTATACACTCCACATCAAAATTCGAACCACAGAAAGTCCCACAAATTTTAAATGCACAAAATAATACCCGAGTTAAATCAGAAAGAATGTCATATGATGAAGTAAATTCATTTACTTATTATACTTTTGTAGAATTGACGCTGATTATATTATACATATCGACAATAACGTTAACTTCAATGTATAAGGAAAATACATTACATAAAATGACAAGATTAGAAACATCAAGTATTAAAAAAATAAATATAATGATATCGAAAATAGCTCTTGGGATATTCATCGGAATTATGCAAATTATAATTATATATATAACTTCTACCAGATTATTTGGAGTAAATTGGGGTCAAAATCTAATTTACATTTTTATGGTATTAATTTCATTTATAATATTTAGCTCCGTATTGGGAATATCTATATCCATGATTTTTTCGGAGGAAAAAACAGCCTACACATTCACAAATATGCTTATAATAGTTATGGGATTTTTAGGCGGTTCATATGTTCCGCTTTCTCTAGTAAAATCAGCGAGAATAACTAGTTTTCTATGCGAATTAGTGCCAAATTATTGGGTTAATACAGCTATTTTAGGATTAAAATACAATGTGGATACCTCTTATTACATAAGTGCGATAAATATATCCTTAGGAAGTGCTGCTTTAATGATTATTCTAAGTAGGATAATCTCAAAAATAAAAGAAGGTGGAAGTTTTGATTAGATTAATACTAAATACGACAAAACTCTTGATGAGGAAAAAGAGCTACATAATAAGCGGAGTAATTATTCCAGTATTTATAATAATTTTCTTTAGCTTTGAATTTGGTGGCCAATATAAATATAAAATCGGAATAGTAGATAAAGACAACTCATATTCATCAAATCAAATTATAGAAAGTATAGATGAGCTTGAGGATATACAAAGTGTAAAAATAAAGGAGAAGGATTATAAACTTTTATTAATAACACAACAAATCGAAGTAGCAGTAATAATTGATAAAAATTTTGAAGAAAATTTATTAAATTTTAAACCACAAGAAATAAATATAAAATCTATAAAACATAATGATGTAGAAACTTCTATAAGGCAGCTTATAAAATTGAAATGTGAAGACTTATGCATAGTAGCATCATTGAGCAATAAAGATATAGATGAATTTAAAAATATAAATTTAGATTACAACAGTCAAATTACAAATCTCAGCTTAAACAAAGTAAAAGAAGACATACCTAAAATACAAAATACCCTAGGCCTTATTATTTTTACAATATTTATAGTTGCTGGAAATATAGCGAATTTCTTAATAGAAGATGAAGAAAATAAAACTAAAATAATGATTTTAAGCTCAGGAATTAGTAAGTGGACATATTACGTATCGATGATTTTGATTTTTTATATAATGACATCATGCACAAGTTTTATATACTATTTGGTGGGAAAAATTTTATATATAGATTTTGGAATGGAAAATACCCTCAATTTTCTTTTCGTTCTATTAGTTTTTAATTTAATAGCCATAAGTTTGAATTTATGTATAGTATCATTTGCAAGAAGCAAGTATACATCGAGAATAATAAATATATTGATAGTAGTGCCATGTTGTATGCTTAGCGGAGTATTTTGGGATTTTGATGTAATGGAAGAAAGCCTCCAGAAAATAGGAAACTATATACCAACTAGATGGGTATATATATGCATAGAAAACCTCCAAAATGGAAATGATTTAAATGGAATAAAGATTTACCTAGGATTGATGATTTTATTTTCAATAATTTTATTTGCAATAAGTTTTACTATATTAAAATTTAAAAATGAGCTATAGATAAAAATTCCCTATAAATTGTAAAAATACTATAATTTTAAATCCCACTTTCTTGTAATAAAAGTGCTAATATGGTAAACTTAAAGTTGGATAAATTCAAGAGATAATAGGAGGGTACTCATGCTTAATAATATTTTAATGGGTGTACAAATAGTACTATCAGTACTTTTACTATTAGTTATAATGCCTCAAGAAGGAAAAGGGAACTTCTCTTCTGATTTCAGTGGAGCAGGAGATGATTTTGAAGCACAAGCTTACTTTAAACCAAAAGGAAAACAAGCATTCCTTTTAAAATCAACTAGAATATTCTCAGTATTATTCTTCATAAATGCATTAGCATTAGTAGTAATAAACAAATAGTAAATTAGATGACTGGCCATCATTTAATAAAATTTAAAGATTGAATTTAGTTTTTAAATAAAAGAAGTCTTCTGGATAATCTGGAAGACTTCTTTTTCTTTATGTTTATGTAATTTATTTTATTAAAATAAAATGATTATTAAAATAAAAATATATTATCGTCATAGCTAGAAATATATATTAAATAAGTGCCATGCTTTTTAATATATAAATCCATATAAACATTGTTATTATGCAGAAGAATGATGTAAACACGATAATTTGGGCAGCTAAATCGCTATCGCCATCCATTTGTTTTGCCATTTGGAATGTTGAAACACCTGTTGGAGCACCATAGATTATAGTTAGTGTAAGTAGTGCAATTCCTCTAATTCCAAGAAATACGCTAAGTGGAAGCATAATTAAAGGAACTATGATTAACTTTGTAATAACTATAAATATAGTTTCGTGTAGGTACTTTTTTACATCAGAAAATGCAAATGATGCACCAAGAAGAATTAAACCAAGTGGAGTTGCCATTTTTGACACATCTTCAACAGTTTCCATTATGCAAGTCGGAAGTTTTATCCCAACAAGAAGGAAGACAATACCTACAAAAGCACCGATTATAAGAGGGTTTGTAACAACGCCTTTAAGTATTTTTTTGATGTTGATTTGAGAGCCTCTAAATATCTCAAGTGATATAACAGCTAGCATGTTGAAAAGAGGAACTATAACTGCAATCAACATTGCTGTAGTACCGACATTTCCGTCGCCATAAATTGAAGTGGCAACTGGAATACCGAAAATCACAAAGTTACTACGAAATACACCTTGAATCATAACACCACGTTTTCTGTTTTCCTTTTCGATTTTAGGTATAAATAATAGAAGGATTAAAAATAATATAACAACGCCTGATACAGCGAATAAAATTAATTTGCCGTCGAATACTGTCTCCAAATCTGTTGTATAAACGTTATAAAAAAGAAGCACAGGTAAAAATACTTTAAATACTACTTTGTTCATAACATCTAGTGTATGTTGGTCAAATATTTTTATATATTTTAGAAAGTAACCAAGAACCATCATTAAAAACAAAGGAGCAACGACATTAAAAGATAAGATTAAATTTTCCATTAGATTTCTCCCCTTAATATTAAATTATAAAAGGCCAAGTCAAATGACTTAGCCTATATTAAAAACTGAAAAACTCCAATTATTTATTTGCTTTTAATACTGCACCCTTGTCACCTGATGTAACCATAGTAGCGTATCTTGCTAAGTAACCAGTAGTTACTTTTGGTTCTCTTGGAGTCCAAGCAGCTTTTCTTCTTGCTAATTCTTCGTCTGATACGACAAAGTCTAAAGTTTTTTCTTTTATATTTATTTTTATTAAATCTCCTTCTTCAACAAGAGCTATTGGTCCACCAACAGCAGCTTCTGGAGAAACGTGTCCGATTGATGCTCCTCTAGATGCACCAGAGAAACGACCGTCAGTTATAAGAGCAACACTAGAACCTAATCCCATACCAGCTATTGCAGAAGTTGGGTTAAGCATTTCTCTCATACCTGGTCCACCTTTTGGTCCTTCATATCTTATTACAACAACATCACCAGCAACGATTTTTCCACCTTTTATAGCAGCTATTGCATCTTCTTCACAATCAAATACTCTTGCTGGACCTTCGTGTACTAACATTTCAGGAACAACAGCAGATTGTTTAACTATACCAGAATCAGGAGCTAAGTTTCCTTTAAGTACAGCTATACCACCAGTTTCTGAATATGGATTATCTATTGGTCTTATTGTTTCAGGATCTTTATTTACACAGTTAGCGATATTTTCTCCTACAGTTTTTCCTGTAACAGTCATTATATCTAAGTTAAGTAGATTCTTTTTAGTTAATTCATTCATAACTGCATAAACTCCGCCAGCTTCATTTAGGTCTTCCATATATGTATAACCTGCTGGAGCTAAGTGGCAAAGGTTTGGAGTTCTTGAACTTATTTCATTAGCTATATCTACATTTAATTCTACACCAGCTTCGTTAGCTATTGCTGGTAAATGTAACATTGAGTTAGTTGAGCAACCTAGTGCCATATCTACTGTTAATGCATTTTGGAATGCTTTTTCAGTCATTATATCTCTTGGTTTTATGTCTTTTTCAACTAATTCCATAACTTTCATGCCTGCATGTTTAGCAAGTTTTATTCTTTCTGAATATACTGCTGGAATAGTTCCGTTTCCTTGAAGTCCCATTCCTAAAGCTTCAGTCAAGCAGTTCATACTGTTTGCAGTATACATACCAGAACATGAACCACAAGTTGGGCAAACTTTGTTTTCAAATTCTAAAACATCATTTTCATCCATAGTTCCTGCAGCATAAGAACCTACAGCTTCGAACATGCTTGATAAACTTCTTTTTTCGCCTTTAACACGACCAGCAAGCATTGGGCCACCACTTACGAAAACAGTCGGTATATTAACTCTAGCAGCTGCCATTAATAAACCAGGAACGTTTTTGTCACAGTTAGGAACCATAACTAATCCGTCAAATTGATGAGCCATAGCCATACATTCAGTTGAGTCAGCTATTAAGTCTCTTGTAACTAGTGAGTATTTCATTCCGATATGTCCCATTGCTATACCATCACAAACTGCTATTGCTGGGAATACTACAGGAGTTCCTCCTGCCATTGCTACTCCAAGTTTAACTGCTTCTACTATTTTGTCTAAGTTCATATGACCTGGAACTATTTCGTTGTATGAACTTACTATACCTATTAAAGGTTTTCTCATTTCTTCTTCAGTATGTCCTAAAGCATTAAATAATGAACGATGAGGTGCTTGTTGCATCCCTTTTCTTACTGCATCACTTCTCATTTCTATTATCCCCCTGTTATTTAAAAATATTCATTTAATGTTAAATTTTTTCAATTATTTATCTTATTAAGTTTAAAAAGCTTTGAAACGTAAATCTATTTTAAATTCTAAATTATATATAAAATTTAAAAATTCAGACTTTTTAAATTAAAACTCTTGATATTGACCATATTATGAGGTATTATTTTCCTATAAATGGTATAACATCATACTAATACATTTAACATATGATGTCAATAATATAATTGAATAAAATTTCAAAAAATTAAGATATATAAATTAAGCTATATTAGGTAAAACATGATTAATTAACAACAAAAATAAGTTATTTAATATAGATGAAAGAAGGGGAACAGTATGGAATATAAAAAATCACAATCTCTATCAGAGCAGGTGGCTGATGAAATTTTAGATATGATAGTTGTGAAAAAACAATTTAAAATAGGAGATAAACTTCCTAATGAAACAGAATTATCAGCGCTTTTAAATGTCAGCAGAACGACTTTGAGAGAGGCTATAAAGATGCTGGTTTTACAAGATATAGTCGAAATTAAAAGAGGCAAAGGAACTTTTGTAAAAAGTGATGAGGTCGATAATTTTACACTTGGAAATTTAAAATCAAATACATCAGACTTGGCAGATTTATTGGAAATGAGGCTGATAATTGAGCCGATGGGAGCATACTATGCGACAAAAAGAGCTAGTGATAATGAAATAGAAAAAATAATAGAATACGGCGAAATAATAGAACAAAAAATCCTAAATAACGAAGACAGAACAGACGCTGAACAACAGTTTCACAATGCGATTGCAAAGGCAAGCGGCAACTCATTTATGAAGGAATTAGTGCCTATTATAAGCAAGGCGATAAACGAAAGTGTAATTTTATCAAAACAATACGAAAAAGCGACAGAACTTACATTAAAAGATCACCGAATGATAATAGATTTTATGAAAGAAAGAAATGCAGAAGGGGCAAAAACTGCGATGAGTTTACACATTATACATACAATTGATAGTTTTGGATTTAAAGATAGATTAGTATAAAAAATAAAAAGTATAATAAATAAGAATTATGGTAAGAATACAATATAGCAACACAATGCATATTTTTAATATGAATTACAAAAAAATAAAAATTCTCCTCCCAAAATATATTAAATATGTAATAAATCAAGTATAATAAATATTTAGGTTAAAATTCATTAAAATATAAAGGTGAACAAATACATAAATAAAAATATTTATAGGAAAACTATAAACATTACCGTAAATAAGTAAAAATCTCTATGTAAGAACCCCAATATATGAGATAAAATATTAAAAATTAACAAATATTAAAATTTTAACGTCTAAATAACAAGGAAGATAATATACAATTAAAGTAGGACATATAAAATAAAACATATAATGTAAAAAATACTTTTAATGAATTGAAATAAATACAGTAAATGGAGGAATTTTAAATGACACCGGAAATAAAAGAAAAGTTACTAGGTTTAATAAATGAAAAAGCATATAATCCTCTAAAGAAGGAAGAATTAGCATTAATATTTGACATACATTCATGTGAAATGCCAATGTTCAACAATTTTTTAGAAGAATTACAAGATGAGGGATATTTAATAGTATCTAAAAAAGGAAGAGTTATGGCGCCAAGTGCTATGGGATATTTTGTCGGAAAATTTATATCTCATAGAAAAGGATTTGGATTTGTAGAATCAGACGAAGAATTTACACAAGATTTATTCATAGGTTCAGATGACATAAATGGAGCGATGAACGGCGACAGAGTTATGGCTGAAATAGTAAAGCCAGCAGAAGAAGGAAGAAGAGCCGAAGGAGCTATCGTTAAAGTATTAAAAAGAGAAAACGAAACTGTTATAGGTCTTTTCCAATTATCAAACAAAAACTTTGGATTTGTTGTACCAGATGATAAGAAATTCACTCAAGATATCTACATTCCAAGCAGATATTTCTCTGGAGCAAAAGACAACGACAAAGTAGTTTGTAAAATCACAGTTTGGCCAACTGAAGGAAGAAAACCAGAAGGTAAAATAACAGAAGTTATAGGTCAAAAAGGTGAACGTGGGGTAGAAATCGACTCAATAATAAGAGCACATGGACTACCAGAAGAGTTCCCACACAAAGTATTAGAAGAAGCTGACAGAGTTATAGTTCCAATACCAGAAGAAGAAATAAAAAGAAGAATGGATTTAAGAGATTTAAAAACATTCACAATAGATGGTGAAGATGCAAAAGACTTAGACGATGCAGTTTCAATCGAAGTATTAGAAAACGGAAACTACAAACTAGGTGTTCATATCGCCGATGTTTCTCACTATGTTAGAGAACATTCAAAACTAGATAAAGAAGCTATAAAAAGAGCAACTTCAGTTTATCTAGTTGATAAAGTAATACCAATGCTTCCAAAACAACTTTCAAACGGAGTATGTAGTTTAAATCCATTTGAAGATAAATTAACTTTATCAGTATTTATGGAAATAAACGCTGACGGAAAAGTTATAAAATACGACATAGCAGAGTCAATCATAAACTCAAAAGCTAGAATGACTTATACAGAAGTATCTGACATATTAGAAAAAGACGATGAAAAATTAAAATCTACTTTCTCTAACTTAGTAGAAGAATTCCATAATGCTGAAGACTTAGCGAGAATTCTTATGAAAAGAAGAGAGAGAAGAGGATCAATCGACTTTGATTTCCCTGAATCAAAAATAATATTAAATTCAGAAGGAAAAGTAGCAGATATCAAGTCATATGAAAGAAGAATATCAAACAGAATGATAGAAGAGTTCATGCTTGTGACAAATGAAACAGTAGCAGAACATTTCTTCTGGTTACAAACTCCATTCGTTTACAGAATACATGAGATTCCTGCAGCAGAAAAAATGGAGAACTTAAGCAAATTTATAGCTACATTTGGATATAGCTTAAAAGGTGACTTAGAACAAATTCATCCAAAAGAAATCCAAAGAGTTCTAAAATTAATAAAAGGAACACCAGAAGAAGAATCAATAAGTACAATAATGCTTAGAAGTATGAGACAAGCGAGATATGCTCCACAATGTGTGGGTCACTTCGGTTTAGCGGCACAATACTACTGCCACTTTACATCACCAATAAGAAGATACCCAGACTTACAAATACACAGAATAATAAAAGAACAACTAAACGGAAAATTAACTCCAAAGAGAAGTGAACAACTTGCAAACATAGTTGAATATGCATCTAACCAATCTTCAGAACAAGAAAGAGAAGCTGAATTAGCAGAAAGAGATGTACACGATTACTATAAAGCTGTTTATATGGCAGACAGAATTGGTCAAGAATTCGACGGAACAATATCAAGTGTTACATCATTCGGTATGTTCGTTGAATTAGAAAACACAGTAGAAGGATTAATCAGAATGGTCGACATGACTGACGATTATTACAACTACATCGAAAGCAGCTATTCATTAGTTGGTGAAAGAACTAAGAGAGTATTCAGAATAGGTGACCAAGTTAGAATCAAAGTTAGCAAAGTAAATGTAGACTTTAGAGAAATCGACTTTGAATTAGTTTCTGTTAAAGAAGATAACAGATTAGTAAATAAGGCTGTTGACGGTGAAGTAGAAGCTGACGAAAAAGATGGAGAATAATAGATAAAATCTAACGTAATATGTATTTAAAATAGTTGATAAAAATTTATATAAGGGATATTATAAAATAAATAGAGTTATTTTGTAATATCCCTTTTTAATGTGTAAATTTAAAGGTAAATAAAATGCATTGAAATGGAGGAATGAATATGGTAGAACCAGAGGAATACAGTTATGAAGAATTTCCCGAATCGTCGACTGTAACAAGAGGAATGAATGTAATCGAGTTTAAAGATGATATAGCCTCAGTAGTATGTAAAAGATATGTGAATTATGTTGAAAGGGATGGCAAACAATTAAAACTGCAATTTCTGATGCCTTATTACACAGTTGAACATATGGAAAAACTGCCATGTGTTGTCTTTGTACAAGGGTCAGGTTGGATTAAACAAAAGCTGTATCTTAACATTGGAAACTTATCAAAATTAGCAGACAAAGGATATATAATAGCAATTGTCCAATACAGATCAGCAGAAGATACACCTTTCCCAGCACAAGTTCAAGACATTAAAACAGCTATCAGATTTTTAAGAAAAAATGCATCAGAATACAAAATCGACCCCAACAATATATTCTTGTGGGGAGATTCATCAGGCGCACACGTATCATTAATCACAGGAATTACAAGTGGTGTAACAGAATTAGACACAGACGACTACAGCGATTATTCTGACAAAGTAAACGGAATAGTCGATTTTTATGGACCAACAGACATAACAAAAATGAATGATGCACCGACAACAGCAGATTACACAGTTGCCGACAGTCCAGTCGGAATATTGATAGGGAAATTAGATGTTACAAAACACGAAGACAAAGCACAAAAAGCAAACGTATTAAATTACATTACAATGGGTAGGGATATACCGCCAATAATAATTTTCCACGGCAGCAAAGACAGAATTGTTCCATTCGAACAAAGCGCAATGTTGCACGAAAAATTATTGGCAGAACACAAGGAGAGTACAATTTATAAAATTATGGGACAAGACCACTGTGGCCCAGGATTTTGGCAAGATGAGGTTATCGATTTAATCGACGACTTTTTCGAAAAACATATGAAAAGAATATAGTGGTGAACATAGGTATATATTTGGATGGATTATTGAAATTTTCTAAGGGATAGTTCATCCTTTTCTTTTGCTGAGAACTTGACGAAATTGGTAAACTATGATAAATTATAAATCAGTCTAAAATAAGTAATAAAGAAGGTGAAAGTATGGCAGGAACTAAAAATTTAGCGACAAACAAAAAAGCAAGACACGAATACTTTATAGAAGAAACATACGAATGTGGAATCGAATTAAAAGGAACAGAAGTTAAATCACTTAGAATGGGTAGAGTAAACCTTAAAGACGGATTTGCATCTGTGGATAACTCTGAAGTTTTCCTAAAACAAGTTCATATAAGCCCATACGAACAAGGAAACTCTTTCTACAAATTGGACCCAATGAGACCAAGAAAGCTCCTTCTTCATAAATCTGAAATCAGAAAATTAATAGGGGCAACAACAATAAAAGGTTACTCATTAATTCCACTTAACATGTACCTTAAAAACGGTAAAGTTAAAGTAGAATTAGCACTAGCAAAAGGTAAAAAACTTTATGACAAACGTCAAGACATGGCGAAAAAAGATGCACAAAGACGTATCGAAAGAGAAATGTCTGGAAGATACTAAGTTTGTGCAACAAATGAAAAATATTTCATTGATTTTTTAATCAAAAAGTATTATATTATTAATACAATAATATTTTAAATATACAACTTAATATGGTGGAACAATAAATAACAGTTTGCAAAAGTCTCAAAGACTCTAAACATCCATGGGGGTGTAAAGGTTTCGACGTGGGTTTGGAACTTGAGGCTGCGTGTCGTGTTACTCCTCTAGATCACGTAAAACCTGGGGAATTAAAATAAACGCAAACGAAAATTACGCTTTAGCAGCTTAATAATTGCTGCTTGTCCCTCTTAGCCCTCCTGCCGGTTAAGACTGGACATCATTTATGCAGGGAACTACTTCTTGGGCGCCTCGACCTGAAGTGGACTAATTGAGGCTGGCTGATGATGTAGTCTGCCACTGGACGACATCAAAGGCGAGATACTAATACAGATGGCTACACACGTAGATGCAGCGAGGAATGGGCTTGCGGACAGGGGTTCGACTCCCCTCATCTCCACCAGTAGATTATGACGACAAAAAGGTATTGACATATAGATTATGTTGATACCTTTTTTTGTATGAAATTTTAAGGAATAATATTGAAGGGGGATATATTTATGCATTTAAATTTTACAATAAACAAAGAAATATTAGATTCCGTGGACTATACTACCAAAAAGAAAGAAAAATTAAAGGAATATAATGATATTAATGTATTAAATTCTTATGAGTTTATGAATGATCTTTTTCAAGTTGTTTTAAAGAAAAAGGGCGATTAGGTTAATATGGAATATGATGAAACTTCAGGTAAGGGTAATGCAACTATTAATTTAACATTACTTGATGGACAAGAAATGGATTCAAAACAATTAAATAGTATATTAGCAACTATTGATGAAAAAATTAAGGAATATGAATTTAATAGCATAGATGAGGACTCTAAAAATGATATAGATAACATTGATTTTGAAGATGATGGAATTTTTATATTTTTTTTTAAAAATGATAATGAGGATACTGAAGTAATTAATTTTTTAGATATAGAAAATAAATTTACAAAGAAGGGGGATTAACTTTAATAGGGTATCATTAAAATCAAAACAAGACGAAAATGGAGTTGGAAATACAGTAGTAAAACTTTTATATTTTTTAGCTAATACAATTGCATCCGGAATTTTATGGGATAAGATAAAGGAAATTTTTGATGGAAAGATAAAGTTTGGGGGATTAGATAGTACATATTTTAGAAAATTAAGAAAAGATATAGCAGAGTTAACAGGAATAGACGAAAAGTCATTGGTAGTAAAAGAATTTCATACTAGTGGTGAAAATATGGAATTTATTTTTGAAAGCAATAACGTAACTATTAATGTTAAAACAAATGAAAATTATAAAGTTATAGATCATGAAGTTAATTAAAATAGTTAAATAAAATATGTTTTAAAAATACTAATATAAATTTTAAGGGGAAAATATCATGGCATTAGTTGATGAACGAGATATAGAAAATAGAATAGAGGAACTAGAACGCGAAATACAACAAGAAAGAATAGAAAATAAAAGAAGTAATAGAGTTAGTAGAATTACAACTATAATTTCGGCAATATTTACATTAATAGTAAATACACCAACTTTAGTTGGTTTATATCATCAATATTTAGTATTTCCGACAGAGAGGGATTTTGAAGTATTTATGAACGATTATGGAAAAGCATATTCAGAAGTGGTAAATAATTATATTCAAGGAGATAATGATTTTTCTAAATTGGACAAATATATAGTAAATAATGATAGTGGAAATGAGTTTAAAAAGAAAATTATAAGTAATATAGAAAATCATATAGAAAAAAGTGATTTTAAAAAGGATACAATTTATGAATATAACTTTAATTATAGAGATTATAAATCATTTGAAGAAACAAAATGTGGTGATTTTATTTTAATATCAGGAGTAGATGAAATTTATAAAAATAAATCAGATGGTAAAATAAAAAACTACAAGCCTAATGGAGATGGAATAAGGTTTTATAAAATTTCTATAGATAAGAGTACTAAAAAGATTGCTATAGAAAATAGAGTCAATGATATAGGAGAAGGTTAGGAAGAATAGTATAAGTTATATAAAGTAATAATTATAAAATTTAATTAAGTACTGTTGCAAAATTAAAATTGTGATAGCCCATTAATTTTTAGTAAGAAATATAGTTATTAAAAAAGCATATTTATACACAAAGATTATATCTATTAAAAATTAATATTAAAATATAACTAATTGTAATTTACTGTAAAAAAAAGGTATGTTATTATATATCATATAATAGCTGTTAAGAGGAGTAAGTATTATGAATTTGAATGAAATTATGAGGGATACTATATATGAAACACAATATATAACAAAGGGAAGATTAAAAAAATTTCTTAAAGATTATGATTATTTGAATCAAGAAGATAGTATAGAGGATACGGATATATATAGCCGTGCATCAGAACTTATTACTGACAACAGTCAACAAATAGTACAGCGATTACAAGAATATGAGTATGATAAAAATTATAAGTATTTTTCATTATATAAGATAAATTGTAGTGATATTGAAGATAAAATATTAATGATATCGGAAAAGATAAATCATGAAGAAATAGATATTATAAGTGAAGATATAGAAAGACCAACTATTAAAGAATATTCAGAAGATATAGATTTTAAGTTTTGTTTAAAATTAGGAGACTTTGATGAAAATAGAATTATTAAATATCCAATAATAGCTACGATATTTAAAGATATAGGTTTAGTGTCTATAAAGTTTTGCTCTGTTTCAGAGGAGTATTATAAAGATCAATTTTATATAGATATAAATAATAAAGTAAAGGATTGGCTGAATACTAATTTAGAATTGAATTTAGAAGTATTTGATTCTATGACAGTATTTAAATCTTTATACAATAATATAAGATCTAATTCAAATGAATATGCTAATGAAAGTATACATAGTATATTAATGGATGATGAAATGAATGGTCGTAGTTATTTTAGAGCTTCAGATAAAGAAATGTTACCATTTTTAGATGAATTACTAAATTTAGTTGAGAAATTTGAAAGCCAAGAGGATAAAAAGAAAGTTCTAGAATATATAAAAAGATATGAAAGTGAAGCAATTATAAGAAGTATGGGTATAACGTGGAAAAATATATTTTCAAATTCAAGTGGGAGAAAAGGAAGCATAACTGTATGTATAAGTAGAGTTTATAGTGTCAATAATCCAAATAATAGACTTCAATATGAATTTTTACTGCATCATATATATCAAGGTAGTGGAGTAAATAGGGAGAGGGTTAATTATGTTATCAGATACATTTCAAACTATATTAGTTAAAATAGAAAAGAAAACTGAAATTGATAGCAACAAGTTAAAAAACATTTTAGAATATATACAAAATAAACCGATATATTCTTATGTTTATCCTGAAGTTATAGAGGAAAAACTCAACATACCAATATCAGAATGTATGAAAATATTTGTATATTTAGAACATTTTAATGTATTAAAGCAAGTATATAAATTATATTGTCCAAGATGTAAAGATGTTAGTAGTAAAATATATGAAAATATAAATGAGTTAGAGGAAGAAAATGAATGTGAATTTTGTGGCGAGGAGTTATTCGAAGAAGATAATCCATATAAATACGTTATAATATATTTTAGGGTGATAAAAAATGGATAAGGGAATACCATATGAAGAATTCTATAACGAAATAGGTAAAGCTTTAACAAAAGTAAATGGTTTGGAAGCTACTGAGGAAGATAAACAAAATATTCTAAAAATGATTGCTACCATAAAATCGTATGATGAAATGAATGCTTATGAAAAGGGAAGATTATTTGAAAATATGGTAACAGCTTTATTTTTAAGTACAAAGATATTTAAGGTAATTAATAATAAGAATACAACCAGTAATGAATTTGATATATTAGTTGCTTTAAATAAAAATGGCAAAATATTAAGAGCTGCAAAAATTATACCAGATTGGATATCTGATAGATTTTTGGTAGAGTGTAAAAATCATAAAAAAACAATAGAAGTAGGGTTAGTTGGTAAATTTTTTTCCTTAATGGATGTTTCAAAAATTAATTTAGGATTATTTATTTCTAAAAATGGTGTTACAGGAAAAGATTCTAGTCATTGGTCAGATGCTAAGGCATTTATAAATAAAATAAATTTAAAATACTCAGAGAGTAGTGAACCTAAAATACTTTTGGATATAGACTTAGATGATATAGAGAAAGCAATACAAAATGATATATATATAATTGATATTATACAAGATAGAAAAATTCAAATTGATGCAGATATATCAAGTGAAATATTTGAATATATAACACCACATGAGAATGAGGAGATTTTTAATAAAAATTAAATAACTATTTAGATAAAATAATATACTTATTAATAAATTACACTTTTAGAATATTTATTTTTCATGTTTTTAAAGTTTCATTTTATACCCCCATTATCCCCCAATAACTAGAAAATAAATGGTAAAAAACAGTTGGAAATAGTAAAATTAAATGATAAAGAGAACTTATTTACTGGACTTGAGGTATGTTTGAAAAATTATAGAAAATTACTTTTTAGATTCCCCTCATCTTCACCAGTAGATAATGACGAAAACGCATTGATTTTAATTATCAATGCATTTTTTTATATTATATACTTTTAATTTGATGAAATAAAAAATATATAATAATTAAGAGTATAAAGTATAATTTGGTATAAAAAATATTTATATTATGAAAAACTTAATTTTGAAACTGCAATAGGTGTTTTATATAGAATGAAGGTATATAAGATATAAGATGAAAAAATATGTAGAGAAAAATTAAAAATGCATAATTCTAGATTATGAATATAAAAATTATAGTTCAAAATAAAAATTCAAATGTAATTGTAGATAAATATTTAAAACTAGCTATATAATATGATGGATAGTATTCACATAGAAATAGATTTAAAGAAGGCTTAGTAAAAAGTAAGTAGTGTAAAAACAATCAAATTACATTGATTAGAGTAAGAAAATAAAAAAACTATTGTAGATGAAAATGATATGGTCTATGATTTACCTAGTTTATATGAAAAAAATTATCCTTTAATTCTTGATATGTTTTCATTTACATCTAAAAAAGGTATGTTATATAGATTATAATGAATAAACATTCTCTACAATCAAGGATAAAATTCGTCTAGAAAAGAGAAGATTAGAGAGAAATATTTTAATAAGAATTAGATTTATAGGGGAGAAAAAATGATATTAAAAAAATTAGATATAAATAATTTTAGAAATTTTAATAGTATAAGTATAGAGTTAGATAATAAAAATGTTGTATTTGGAATGAATGATGTAGGAAAAACAAATTTCCTATATGCATTAAGATTTTTACTAGATAAAGACATTAGAAAAAATGGATTTATGCCTACAGATTATCATAGACATAATACTAAAGAAAAGATACAGATTACATTAACTGTTGACTTATCTGATTTTTATGAAAGTGAAGATACAAAAAAATTCGTATCAGAAACTAGAGATGGTGGAGTTAGAACTTCAGATAGAGGTGATATATTTTATATAAGAGTTGAAGGAGAATATAATGAAGAGGAGGTATTTGGAGAACCTATAATGAAGTGGGGGGATAATTTAGAAGATCTTAAAGATATGCCTTTCAGAGGAACATCTTACTCAATAGATAATATTTTTAAATTAGTTTATATAAACCCATTAGTTGACTTACAAAAAGTATTTGAAAAAAATAGAAGATATATTTTTGATGAAAATTCAAGTGATAAAGAGGACAAAAAGCTTATAGATAAAATAAATAATTTAACAAAAGAAGTTAATGATCAAATAGGAAATATGTCAATTATAAATAATTTTCAAAAAGATATAACAGATGAATATAAAAAGCTTAATAATGAGGAATTAAGTATAGAAATAAAATCAGAAATGGCTATAAATGGGTTCTTCTCTGATTTAATGCCATATATAAAAAGAGAAAATGATGACAATTATTATCCAACTTCTGGAGATGGAAGAAGAAAAATTTTATCATACTCACTGTTTAATTATATAAATAAAAAGAAGTATGACAACAAAATAGTAATTTATTTACTTGAAGAGCCTGAGAACAATCTTCATAGATCAATGCAGATATCATTATCTAAACAGTTATTTGATGATGATACATATAAATATCTTTTTGTATCTACTCATTCTTCACAAATTTTATATGAAATGGATAAAGCTATGTTAATAAGGATTCATTCTAAAGAAAAAATTGAGTGCAATTCCTATCTTTATAAAATAGAACCAAATTATAAAACAGATAAAAAGAAGTTAAATCGTGAATTTTCAAATGCTCTATTTTATGAGAATGTATTATTGATAGAAGGACCTTCTGAGAGAATTTTATTTGAAAAAATATTAGATGAGGTTAATCCTGATTATGAACAACAAGGAGGTTATATTTTACAAGTATCTGGAACATATTTTAAAACTTATATTAGAGCATTAAAGGGTCTAGATATTAAGGTAATAGTTAAAACAGATAATGATTTAAGAGGGAAAAAAGGAAATATACAAGAATATGAGTTATTAGGTATTAATCGATGTTGTGATTTGATAAATATGGATAAAATTGAGAATATAATTATGCCATTTAATTCAGAAACAAAAAGAGAAGAGAAATTAACTCAATTAAAATCTAAGAAAAAAGAATTATATAAGGAATATGAAAGTTTAATAAACCAATTTAAACAAAATAATATTTATCTATCAGAAATAGATTTAGAAAATGACTTATTCAGTATTATAGGTCCAAAAATGTCTAAATATCTGCAAAAAGAAGAACATAAAGTAGTTTCATATTTACAAGATAGAAAATTATTTAATATGGTTGAACTTATTGAACATCTAACTTTTGAAGATTGTGAAGCTGTATATGAAGATGAAAAGTTTAAGTGTTTAAGGGAGATGGTTAGATTTGATGGATAGAGGAGATAGAGAGTCTATTTTAGCAGATGAAGGTAATGTTATTGTAGTAGCGGGGGCTGGATCGGGAAAAACAACAATATTAACTAAAAAAATAGGTATAGATCTTGAAAATAATAAAAAACATTATAAGATTGCAGCAATAACTTTTACTAATAAAGCAGCAAAAGAAATAAGTGAAAGATTAACTATTAGTACAAGAGGACATTTTTTAGGAACTAATGATAGTTTTGTTGAAAATGAAATTATAAGACCTTTTATACAAGATGCATTGGGAAATAATTATTCGAATGAATTTGAAGTTGTATACAACAATAAGTTTGATACATTTAGTAAAGGACTAGAGCTTATAAGAAGTCAAAATAAATTAGGTGTATACAAAGATAATAAGAAAAATTTTAAGTTTGAATTAGCCTTAAGTATATTATCTAAATCTAGAGTAGCACAGCAATATATTCAGGCAAGATATTTTAAATTATATATAGATGAATATCAGGATTGCGATCAGGACATGCATAAATTATTTATGTATATTAATACTAAACTAGATATAAAATTATTTATTGTTGGAGATCCTAAGCAATCTATATATCAGTGGAGAGGTGCAGCACCGGAACTTTTTTATGAAATGTTTGAAAATAATGATAATAATTTTAATAAGTATCAATTAGTAGAGAATTTTAGGTGTTGTAAAGATATACAAAATTATTCAAATCTTTTAGAGAGAGAAAAGAATGACCTATATAAAAATGTTGAAGTTGTAAATAATGTTATAGGAATAAAAACAAGCGATTATGAATATGAAAAAGTTTTGGAGTATTTAGATTTAAATAAAGAAATCACTATTTTAATAAGGTGTGCTAAAAGCAAAAAAAGGGAAATAGCAAGAGAGTTAGAATTGTATTTAAAGTCAAAAGGGCATGATTTTATATACATACCGAGGACACCATTAGATGATTTAGGAACTGGAAATAAAAATATATTAATTGAATTAGCTAAATATATTAAAGATGAAAAGTATACAATTTATGATTTGATTAATAATCTACCAATTAATCTAAGTTCAGATGAAATTAAAGATATAAATAGTTTCATTGAAGAATTTAAGTGTAAAAATATTTATAAGATAAACATAGACTCAATTTTAAAACAATTTTTTGCAAAGTTAGAAATAGAAATTAAAGGTGAAGAAATTATTAAATTTAAAGAAACTATATTAAATGATAAATATGATAATTCATATAATGGAATTGAATATAAGCATAAAATAATGACAATACATTCTTCAAAGGGATTAGAATTTGAGCAGGTTCTATTACATGCTAACGATTTCAAATTACACTTAAAGAAAGATAAAAATGAACATTATGTAGCAACAACAAGAGCAAAGGATAGATTAGTAATATATTTAAATAATGATGATTATCTTAATCATGTAAATGATGTTGTGAAAAGTAGTGATTTGTATAATATTTCAAACATAATGAAAGTTATTACTTTATAGAAAGTAATTTATGTATTATTATATATTTGATATTGAAAATAACTTGATGTTTAAATATTATAAATAAATATAATTTATAGGGGATGTCATAATGGATTTTTTGTTAAAAGGTGAGGAGTTAAAATTTTCTATTGATGAAATTTATAAAAAAAATGATAACTTATATTGTGTAAAAATTATTCCAGAGATTAAATCAGAGTATTTTCCGCCATATCATACTAGAGAAATTAATATAGATAAGATGCTACTAGAGAAGAAATTTTATTATGCTTATAATAAAAAGTTAGAATTTTATGATAATATACAAAATAGAGAAAATGTGGATGAAAAATATATAAAAGATGAGAGTGTGTTTCAAGGAAGTGTAGTACAAGGTGGATATTATTCAATAAAAACTTCTAATATAAGAGATATAGGAATATTTAAAAAGGACACTATAATTACATCACAAAATGATATATTTAAAGGAAATAAAATTGAGTCTCCATATGATAACGTAGCTACAAATAATAATATATTAAAAATAGATAAAGGATTTGAATTATTATCTAAAGGAAGTATAGGAGATGAATTAGATTTATATTTATACTGTTTTAATGTGGGACAAGGGGATTCATTTTTATTAATAACCACAAATAAAAATGCATATTTAATTGATACAAATATTTCAAATAATAAAAATGCAGAAGCATTTTATGAAGAAGTAAGAAATATATTAAAATTACATGAAATAACTAAAATTTCAGCATTTGTAGTAACACACAAACATCTTGATCATATAAGAGGAGCAGATAAATTTATAAGTGAAAGCAAGATTAAAATTGACAACTTTCTAATTAACTTAGATTATTTACATCCAACAAAAGTAGTAAGTAGATTATTAGAACAGGCGAATTTACACATACCAAAATGGATAAATATAAATTCAACGGGTGTAATTAAAGATGGAGATACAGAAATCATATTTAAAAATCCAGATGAAACAACATCAACCAAGCAGATGGCTCCAGATATAAATGATAGTTCAATTGTTTTTTGTGTAAAATATAGAAAAACAATAATATATCTTACAGGGGATGCTAGCTATGGAATATTAAATAAAAAATTATATAATTGTAGATGTTATGAGTTTTTAAAAAAATATTTACACCATGAAAGTGATACTGAAATATATAGTGAATTAGTGAAAGATATACTATATAATTGCAATGATATATGTAGGTATAGGTTTTATAAAGCCTTAATAAGGATTTCACATCATGAATTTGATATTGAAAGGCATAATGAATTATTGAAAAGTATAATCTATAATTGTTGGTGTAGATGTAAGTATAGATATTATAAATCTTTAATAAAAATTTCACACCATGGAAGTGATACTGGAACAAATGATGAATTATTGGATAATATTATACCACAGTATGCATTTATATCAGCTGGAAATAATAAAAGGTTGAATCATCCTCATACAGATATAATTAATTTATTAGAAAATAAAAAAATTAATATTACAATATCTAAAAAAGAAAGAAGAACAGTTTGCTACAAATCTGATGGATATAGAATAACTAAGATATAATCAAAAAAGCTTATTTATTATAAATTATACGTTAAATAGTTGTGAGCATTAGGTAATTGTTAATTAGATTATTGACAGGATTTATCTCAAAATAAAAAATTGATAATTGAAATTATTAAAAAACTAGGTTTTATTGCATAGTTTTTATTATGTACTTAAGTCTGTTGAGTATGTCCACATACTCAATAAAAAACTACCCGCTATGCGTGTGCAGAAATGATAGTTATACTAAAAAATCACCTTTGTGATGTATAATGTAGTTGTTCAGGCTACAAATATAATAAAGAAAGGTGATTTTGTCTTTTCTCTTCAATATTTTTCACAAATCAATAATAAAAAATCACAATTAAGCAAAAAATAAACAGAATAAGAAGTTATACAAGTCAGACATAAAGGAGTGAAAAATATGACAAATATGAAGCCGACTATGATACATAGTGATAGAGGTTCTGTTTTTTCTGTTTTCAGTGAAGAAGAGCTAAAAAATATGACTAATAATTCTAAAAGAAAAGTTGCTATATGTGGAAGGATAAATAATAGTGGAATAGTTGAGGTGCCAGAGGGTGCTACTCTTGCGGAAATTATAGAATTGGCAGGAGGAATTTTAGACAAAAGAGATTTTAAAGGGGCACATGTGGGAGTTCCGCCTTATGGTAGATTTTTATCTAAAGAAGATTTGGACAAAGAGCTAGATTTTGATTTGTTTGATAATTATATTAGGGCAATTAATGTTTTATCAGAAGAGGATTGTATAGTTCAGTATGCTAAGTTTTATACAGATTCAGTAATTGGTTTAATGCAAAATGAAGGAAGCTTAAAGGATTATGCTAAAGTGCAAAAGCCTTTAGGAAAAGTTTGGCAAATACTTGATAGAATAAGTAAAGGCAGATCAAATATGAGAGACCTTTATATTCTTAGATCTTTGGCAGAAGAAGTGAAAGAAGAATTAAATCAAAAGCATAATATAATGGAAGAAATCATTGAAAATTACTATGACGAAATTAAAGAACATATTGAAGATGACAGATGCTACACTATGCAATGCAACAATCTAATTAAACTTACTATAACAGAAAAATGTATAGGATGTGGAATTTGCCAAAGGGTTTGCCCTGTTGATTGTATAGCAGGGGAGAAAAAGGAACAACGACGCATAGATTACAACAGATGTACTCACTGTGGTAGATGTTTATCTGCTTGTCCAGTTGATGCAATAACAGCAGGAGACAATACTTTGAAATTTATCAGAGATTTATCGACTCCTAACAAATTAGTAATTACTCAAATGGCACCGGCAGTTAGAGTTGCTATAGGGGAGGCTTTTGGTTTTGAAGCTGGGGATAATGTGGAGCATAAATTGGCAGCAGGACTTAGAAAACTGGGAGTGGATTATGTGTTTGATACATCTTGGGCAGCAGATTTAACTATAATGGAGGAAGCTGCGGAATTGCAAAATAGACTGGAAAGATATTTTTCAGGAGATAAAAGTGTAAAACTTCCAATGCTGACATCATGTTGCCCATCATGGGTTAAATTTATAGAACAAAATTATGGTGATATGTTAGATGTACCATCTAGTGCTAAATCACCTATGCAGATGTTTGCGACTGTGGCTAAAGATATTTGGGCTAAGGAAAAAGGACTAAAAAGAGATGAAGTGACTTCTGTTGCCATAATGCCTTGTATCGCCAAGAAATATGAAGCATCTAGACCGGAATTTTCTCGTGGCCTTAATTATGATGTGGATTATGTTATAACAACTAGAGAACTGATTAAAATATTCCAAGACTCAGGTATTGACTTAAAAACAATAGAAGGGGAAGAAATAGACCAAGTCATGGGAGAATATACAGGTGGAGGAATTATATTTGGTAGAACTGGTGGAGTTATAGAAGCCGCACTTAGAACTGCTCTAGAAAATATGACAGGCGAAAAAATTGAAAATGTAGAATTCCACAGTCTTAGAGGTTTTGATGGATTTAGGGCTTGTGATGTGGAAGTTGGAGATATAAAACTTAGAATAGGGGTGGCTCATGGTCTAGAAGAAGCTGGCAAGATGCTTGACAAAATAAGAGATGGAGAAGAATTTTTCCATGCAATAGAAATTATGGCTTGCCCTGGTGGCTGTGTCGGCGGTGGTGGCCAACCTAAAGTCAGAAAAAATAAAGATGCAATTTTACAAAAACGTGGAGAAGGTTTAAATAATATAGATAGAGAAAAAAATATGAGAGTTTCAAAAGAAAATCCAGAGGTTCAGGCAATTTATGATAAATATCTGGATCATCCACTAAGTCATAAGGCTCATGAATTGCTTCACACTAGATATTTTGTAAAGAGAAAAAAATAGATTACTACTAAAAAGCTTATAGATTTCTATAGGCTTTTTTAGATGGATTAAAGATAAAAAATATACATGAAAAGAGAAATTTATTTTTATTATTTATAATATGATATTATTATATAAAATATAGAGTGGTCACAATTTTCTGTTAATAATAAATTAATATTAATTGTATCCATAAAAGTTGATACATCTAAATATATTAAAGTAGAAATATTAGACAATATTACAGGGGGAGATATATATGGATAAAGAAGAAAGTAAAAAAAATCCTAACTATTATAAAAATTTATTAGATAGTAATGATTTTAATGAATTTGAAGAAATATTAGAATTCCTTAAAGAAGAACTAAGAAATTATTATGTGAATTTAGAATACAGTGAAAAAATCATTAGGTTTATAGAAAATGAATTCTCTATTGATAGAGTTTTTCCAACACAGCTAATATTTATTAAACAGTTTTTGAATAATGCCTTTGATTCAATGGTTTTAAGTATATATAAACTATATTTTGATAGAGGAAATATAGTTAAAAAAACAAATTGTGGAATTAAATATCTTCAAACTTTTCTTAATAAAAAATTATTACAAACTGAGGAAAGTCAAAGGGCTATTTTGAGGAAAGCTGGCAAGAAAATAAAAGAAACTCAAACTTTAGGAGATAACATAGTAAAAATACGTAATTCACGAATTGCTCATTGTGATATAGGTAAAAAATCAGAGGTTGAGAAAATTGTTTTACAAATAGAAACATTAAAAAGTATATTTGAAAATTCTGTTGAGATTTTAGAATTATTATCATTAAAATATTTTGAATATAAGGGGTCAGATGATCAAGAGATGATAAGAATTCATGGATTTGAAAAATTTTTAATCAAAAATATATGGATAAATAGTGATAGTAATACAGATTTAGATTTATTCTTTAACACTTTACGTTTTAATTTTATGGATAATGATATAAAAATAAAATTATATATGAATATTGACCGTAAAAGAAATATATGATAAAATGACTTGTCTGATAATGATTATCAATATACAGGAGGATTATATTAAAAATGAAATTAGGTAAATTAAGTAAAAAAATATTAATGACAAGTCTAATACTAAGCAGTATAGCTCTTGTTGGATGTACTACAAATAATAGTACAAATAAAGAAAATAATAGCAGTGATAATCAAATTACTGTACAACATAAATTAGGAACTACAAAATTAAATAGCAAGCCTAAAAAAATAGCAGTACTTGAATTATCATTTTTAGATTCTCTTCATAATTTAGATATAGACCCAGTGGCTATAGCTGATGATGGAGAATCTAACAAAGTAACAGATGTTACAAATGGTGAAAAAATAGATTATGTATCAGTAGGTGATCGTAAAGAACCAAATTTAGAAGAATTAAGTTCAATGGATTTAGACTTAATAATAGCAGACACTAGCAGACATAGTGAAATATATGAAGATTTAAGCAAAATAGCACCAACAATAGTATTAGATAGTATTGATTCTTCATATGATGAATACATAGAAAATTTTGAAACTATTGCAAAAATTGTTGGTAAAGAAGATGTAGCAAAAACTAAAATAGAAGAAGCTGAAAAAGTATTATCAGATGTTAAAGATAAAGCAAAAGATAAAGTATCAGATGAAGAGGTATTAACTGTATCACCAAAGAACGATGAATATACAGCACATACTTCAAGTTCATTTGTAGGACAAGTTTTAGAAAAAGCTGGTTTTAAAAATGCAATTCAAAGTGATGATAAAGAAGCATCTTTATCTTTAGAACAATTAGTTGAAATAAATCCAGATATAATTGTTTATATGAGAGATGATATAGATACAACTATATATACAGAATGGAAAGATACTGAACTATATAAATCATTAGATGCAGTTAAAAATAACAAAGTATATACAACTGTAGCAAGAGGTCCATGGACTCAATATAGAGGATTTATTTCTGTAAATACATTAACAAAAGAAATGTCAGGTTGGTTATTAAATAACTAGAAAATAAATAGACAGCTAGAAGGTTATTCATATGGACAGTGTAAAAAAAAGTAAATTTATAGTATTTGCATCTGTAGGTATATTTGCAGTAGCAATGCTATTATTAATAGATATTTTAATTGGAATGAGCGATATAGGAATAAAAGAAATTATTGATTCTATTATAAGTTATAGTGGTAGCAAGCAAGATTTAATAATAAGAACGGTTAGATTGCCACGTGTATTACTTTGTATATTAATAGGAGCATCTATGGCTATTTCAGGATTAATTATGCAAAATTTAACTAGAAATCCCCTTGCATCACCGCAAATTTTAGGGATAAATTCAGGAGCAACATTATCGGTAGTTGTAATAATGGTATTTTTCCCTTTATTAGGATATAAGGCGAAAATATTAGGTGCATTTTTAGGAGCTGGAGTTATAGGATTATTTGTTCATGTAATTGGAACGGTTAAGAATTTATCTCCACTAAAAATAACACTAGTTGGTATAAGTATTCAGTTATTTTTAAGTTCTATAACAAAGTCTATAATGTTATTTAATGAAAGTAAAACATCTGATTTAGTATTTTGGATGATTGGAGGAGTCCATCATGCACAATTCATACATATAATGGCTATATTACCATGGTTTATTCTATCTATAGTTTTAACGATATTAATATCTAATTCTATGGATACTTTAAAAATGGGAGATAGTGTAGCTATTAGCTTAGGTGAGAATGTTAAGTTAACAAAGACTGTGGCTACAATAGTGGTAATTTTATTATCAAGTTCATCTGTTGCAATAGCAGGTCCGATATCTTTTGTTGGCTTGATAACGCCTCATATAATTAGCAAACTTGGAGGTCGAAACTTCAGACAAAACTTTATATTATGTGGAATTTATGGTGCGAATTTACTTTTATTATCTGATATAATATCTAAGATTTTAAAATATCCTTATGAGTCACCTGTAGGAATAGTAACATCATTTATAGGAGCAGTATTTTATATATTCCTAGCTAATAAAGAAATGAAAAGAGGTGGAGTAAGTGAAAAATAAAAATACATTGATATTTACAATAAGCATAGTAATGCTATTAGTAATATCTTTCATAAGTTTACTCTTTGGAAGTAAGCCTTTAAATATAAGTAATGTATTTGATGCAATTTTTAATTACTCCAGTTCTAGATATTCTTTTATTGTGTTTGAATATAGAATTCCTAGATTGCTAATAGCTATTATGGTGGGAATGAGTTTGGCTATAGCAGGAGCTATTTTTCAAGGTGTTCTTAGAAATCCTCTAGCTTCAACTGATGTTTTAGGAATAGGAAAAGGAGCAGGGTTTTTTGCATGTCTTGTTATAAGTCTTAACTTAAAAATTAGTATATCTATAGCAGCTATGATTGGCGGACTTATGGTAGGTATTATTATTTATTTACTAACTAAAAAGACTAATTTTAAAAATACAAGTATAGTTGTAATGGGTATAGCTATGAGTGCATTATTTGATGCAGGTATCCAATATTTGAATATAAGTAATTCAGCCAATGTGCAAACAATACTTCTTTGGTTAACAGGTAGTGTATGGGGAAGATATTGGGATGAGGTTCAAATATTAATTCCTTATGTAGCAATCTTTATACCATTAGCTATAATTTTTGCTAATAAAATAGATATTTTATCTTTAGGTGATAAAGTAGCTATAAACTTAGGAGAAAATATAAACTTTTTAAGAGTAGGACTTTTATTAATCGGAATAATACTTACAGCTAGTAGCGTAAGTGTAAGTGGAACTATAGGTTTTGTGGGACTTATAGCGCCACATATAGCAAAAAATTTAGTAGGATATAAACACAGATTAGTTATTCCACTAAGTGGACTTATAGGTGCAAATCTTTTAGTAATTTCAGATATTATAGGTAGAACTATAATATCTCCAATGGAAATACCAGTAGGAATAGTAACAGCTATTATAGGAGCACCATATTTCTTATATTTATTATTAAGAAAAAAAGCTAATTAGAAAGGTAGTGATAATAATGAGTTTAGATATAAAAGATTTAGTTTTAGGATATGAAGACAAAAAAATAGTTAACAATATAAATTTATCTATACCAAAAGGTAAAATTACTATCTTAATCGGTGCAAATGGTTGCGGGAAGTCAACGTTACTTAGTGGTATGAGTAGATTATTAACACCTAAAGAAGGAAGTGTATTATTAGATAATATATCTATACATGAGTATAAACCAAAAGAATTAGCTAAAAAACTAGCAATATTGCCACAAGGACCAATAGCACCAGAAGGTATAACGGTAAAAGAGCTTTGTTATTTTGGTAGAAATCCATATAAAAGCATATTTGGCACAAGGTCTCAAAAAGATGAAGAAATGGTTAATTGGGCAATTAGAGCAACTGGTCTTGAAGATTTTGAAAATAGACAGTTAGATTCTTTATCAGGAGGTCAAAGGCAACGTGCATGGATTGCAATGGCTTTAACTCAAGATACAGATGTACTTTTACTTGATGAGCCTACAACATATTTAGATTTAGCTCATCAAATAGAGATTTTAGAATTATTAAAGGATTTAAATAATAAAACTAAGAAAACAATAGTTATAGTTATACATGAGTTAAATCATGCGGCTAGGTATGCTCATAATCTTGTTTGTATGAAAAATGGAGATATATACTCTCAAGGGGAAGTAGATGATGTATTTAATGAAAATATGTTAAGAGATGTTTTTGGAGTAGATAGTATAGTAATTTCTGATCCAATTACGCAAAGACCTATGTGTATACCAAAATAATAAGGAACTACTAAGTTTGAATAAAGTGGACCCTTTGTCGATGGAATAAGAAAAAACACATAGCAAATACACAATCAAAAGCTGATTTCTAAATTGAATAGGAGTCAGCTTTTTGTTTCCTAGAAAAATTACATATCTTTTATACATAGTTTAAGACAGTATGAGAAGATACATTATGAAGTTCATGTATAATTATTTTGAATTAAACAAAAGAGAAACAAATTTAAAAGTTATTTAAAAAATGTTTATATAGAAAATATAGGGGTATATTTATAATATCTAAGAAATGTATACAAGATACATATTAAGAGGAGAGATTAATTATGTTAAATCAAAAAACAATAGATATAATAAAAAGTACAGTACCAGTATTAAAAGAACATGGATTAGAAATAACAAAAACTTTCTATAAAACAATGTTTGCAAATAATCCAGAGGTAAAAGAAATGTTTAATATGGATAAACAAGAATCTGGTGAGCAACCAAAAGCATTAGCAATGACAGTATTAGCAGCAGCTCAAAATATAGATAATTTAGAAGCAATATTACCAGCAGTAAAGAAAATAGGAAGTGTTCACGTTAACTCATATGTAAAACCAGAACATTATCCAATAGTAGGTAAAAATTTATTATTAGCTATAAAAGAAGTTTTAGGAGATGCAGCAACAGAAGAAGTGTTAAATGCATGGGCAGAAGCTTATGAAGTTATAGCTAAAGTATTTGTAGAGGTAGAAAAAGATATTTATATAGATCAAATTTGTAGAGATAATCAAATACATCAAACATTATAGTTTATAAAAGGGCCCCTTAAGACTTTGATAATTTTATCATTGCTAAAAGGGGCCTTTATTAATAATGAAGTTAACAAATGACTGAAAAGATAAGGACTTTCACACATAATAATAAATATAATAATATGGAATATATCACTATATTTACAAAAAAATAAAAAAAATATACAATAGATATACTGCCTAGAATATTCAATTATATATTTCTAGGCAAATTAATATTATGGGAGATAGAATATGAAAAAAGTAAAACTAAAAAGGTCAATACTAAGCATTATTTTAACGATGATACTTATCATGAATAGTGTTGTTGTTCCAGTATATGCAAGTAGTGTAGTTTCGTATAATTCGCGAAATACTTTTAAAATCAGTTCAGCAAATGATTTTCCTGAAAACATAGAACAAGGTCAGGTTTACGTTTTAACAACTGATATAACCTTAAATCAAGGACAACAGATAAAGAATCTAAGGGGAACCTTAGATGGTAATGGTTTTAACATTACACTTGCAGACAAACCGCTAGCAAATAATGTATCTGGTACTATCCAAAATTTAGGAATAAGTAGTTCAGGTACAATAACAAGTGAAGATACTTTCGGAAGTATGGTAGTAACACTTAGTGGTACTATTCAAAACTGTTACTCTGTCGCATCAATAAAATTAAGTGGTTTTTTAGGCGAAGTAGGTGGTCTTGTTGGGACATTAAGTGGTGGATCTATTAAGAACTCTTATTTTGCTGGTACAATTGACAGTTTCATGGCTGGTGGTTATGGAGGTTTAGTAGGAATTAATAATTCTGCTAATTCTGTGATTTCAAATAGTTATTATACTGTTAATAGTATGATGGGAACAGTAAGTATGATTATGCCAAAACCTCAAGAAATAAATTCTGGTAAGAAATCAGAAAATGAATTAAAGTCAGGTGAAGGAATATCACTTCTTAATACAAGTTTACCTGAAACAGGGTTTATTTGGACAAGTCCATCAAATGGGGAAAATAGAGGGTTGCCAACTTTAAAAAAAGGTAAAATTGAATCTACACCAGATGTAGTTGATAAGACTAATCTTGAAAAGTATATCAATCAAGTAAAAGAATTAGAGGCAAATAAAGAACAATATACAGAAGAAAGTTGGAATAATTTACAACAAGTTCTTAAAGATGCTAAGGCAATACTTGAAAAAGATGATGCTACACAATCAGAAGTAGATGGTCATGCTAAGAAATTAAGTGATTCAATAAATTCATTAAAAAAGAAAAAAGCTACTTTACCAGTTGCTATGCCTGAAAATGCAGAAGATGTTAAACACATTAAATCAGTAGAAGATTTAGAAAGAATTAATATATCTGACAAAAATGCATTTTATGTATTAGATAACGATATAGTAATTTCTCCTGATGACTGGTATTTTCCAATGGGAGACTTTGAAGGAACTTTAGACGGTCAAGGTCATACTGTTACATTTAAAAACACAAGCGTAGGTATATTTGAAAATCTAGGCGAATCAGGTGTTATACAAAATGTTCATTTTACTGGAAATTTTGATACATGGGAAGCAATGGGACCTATAAAGAAAGAAATTAAAGGTTCTATAATAAATTGTTATTCTGATGTAACTGGTTCAAATGCATGTGGATTTTCTAAATACTTAAGCGGAGGAATTCTTTCTAACTCTTATTCAGTGAGTAAAGGTGAAAAAGGAGTTCTTTTCAATCAATATAAATCTGGAGATTTAATCAATACTTACTGGGATTCTGTTTTAACAAATCCAGTTAAAATTCCAGGTGAAAACTTAAAAAGCTCTAAATCTATGTCAGAAGATGAGATGAAATCTATAGAGTTTACAAACCTTTTAAATAAAAATCGTGGTGAATATGGAGTTAAATGGGGCCAAAGTAGTACAGGTTATCCGTATTTTGGTGAAAATAAAGAGTATAACCCAGAAAATCCAAGTTTACCAGAAAATAAATATAAAGTTATTTTTGAATCATATGAAGGTGAAGAAATGGAATTAAATAATCAATTAATTCATCTATCACCTGATTTCGTAGATTCTACATTCAAAATAGCAGGTAAATTCAAGTTAGTTGATGTTGCAGAAGACAGTACAATTGAGTGGAGTTGCAGTGATATTAAACCAAAAAACTCTATAAGTATTGGGTCAGAAAATGGTAGCTTACGTATAGATTCAGAAGGTAGTGCCATTATAACGGCAACAGAGAGAAAAGCAAATGGAGAAACTGAAGTAGTAGCTACTATTAAGGTAGTTGCAAATTCTAAAGAAATAGAACAAATTAAATTAACTATCAATGGAAATGATGTTACAAACGGGAAATATACAGTTGCTGGTTCTGAATGGAAAGATATAAAAGTTGAGGCAAGATATGAAGGATCAGAGGAATATACACCGGTTACATATTCTAGATTCACTTATACAGCAGATGATACTGATATGGTTTACAACATAACAAGTTCACCATCGTTTTATTTTAAAAAGCCTGGAACAGCTTCGATAAAAGTTGTTTCTAATAAAAACCCAAATGTTGCAGCTACAGTAGAAGTTACATCTACATATGTTCCTGTTGAATCAATAGAACAAACTGTTCCAAGTGTAATAGAAATACACGGAAGAAATGCAAATAGTTCAAAAATCGGAGCATTCAATCCACATTACAATGGTATTGTGGTTAAGCCTGAAAATGCTAGTAACCGCAATAAATATACAATCACAAGTAGTGACCCTTCAGTAGGTGAATATGTTGCGAGCATGGCAAATGGATATGTTCCTTACAAAGCAGGAACAACTACTTATAAAGTATCTTTAATAGATGTTAATCCAGATACAAATAAAACAAGAAAAGTTAGTAGTAGCAAAGAAGTTACTTATACTTATCTAAATCCGCTTACTAGTATAATGACAAAAAATGATTCAATTGAATTAGACAATAATACTAAAAGCAATCTTGATTTAACTTTCGTGGGAGAAAAATCAGATGAAGGATATAGCGTAACAGCTCCTGAGCTTATTTGGACTTATGACAAAGAAGGTATTGTTGAGATAGAACGTAAAACAGATGGATTCTGGAAAAAGAATACTGATGAATATGACAAGGCACCAGATAAAGGTCTTTATATTTCTGGTTCAGATTATTATGTAACAGCTCTTTCAGAAGGGACAGTTACTGCAATAGGTACTCCAGCTGATAATACAAATAATGTAGAACCTGTTAAAATTAAAATTACAGTAAAACAAGGAACAGTTGAATCAGTAGAAACAAATAAATTAGTTTCTCAAGGGACAGAAGGAGCAATAAAATTCATTAAAGAAAATCATAAAGATGGATATTTTTATGGGGATGAATGGTTAGTATATAGCTTACTTCGTGCAGGGGAAACTATAAAACAAGATAAATTAGATGCATATTATGAAAGTGTTGTTGAAAAAGTAAAAACTTGGTCTAATTCAAAAAAACCTACAGAGATAGAACGTGTGGCACTAGCTCTTTCAATAATAGGAAAAGATATTACAAATATTGAAGGTATAAATTTAGCTGAGATGATTTATAACAGCAGAAGATTACAAATTGGTGCTAATGAACTTACATATGCACTTATAGCTTTAGATGCAAAAGATACTAATATCCCAAAAGATGCATTATGGAGTAGGGAAAAAATGATATCTGAGCTACTTAAATTCCAAAATTCAAAAACAGGAGGTTTTGGTTTAACTGACAACAAAACTACAAGTGTAGATGTTACTGCTATGGCATTACAAGCATTAGCTAAATATAAAGGTTCTAATGAAGAAGTAGACAAAGCAATCGAAAATGCTTTAAAATATTTAAAATCAAATATGTCTAAAAAGTATGATTTTGGAACACCAGAAAGTTCAGCACAAGTACTACTAGCACTTACAACATTAAAAATTGATCCACTTTCTCAAAATAATGGATTTGGAACAAATAACAGAAATATAATAACACGTCTTATGGAATATTTTGATCCAAAAACAGGTGGATTTACTCGTAACCTTGGTGACAAAAATCCAATGGAGATGACTACTGTACAAGTGCTTCAGGCATTAACTTCATACCAAAGATATATAAATGGAGAAAAATCATATTGGGACCTTACTAATAGCAAAGATGATACTGGAAACAATCCAGGAAATGGGTCGGAAGATAAAGATGACACTGGAAACAATCCAGGAAATGGATCAGAAGACAAAGATGACACTGGAAGCAATCCAGGAGATGGGTCGGAAGACAAAGATGACACTGGAAACAATCCAGGAAATGGGTCGGAAGACAAAGATGACACTGGAAGCAACCCAGGAAATGGATCAGAAGACAAAGATGACACTGGAAGCAACCCAGGAAATGAGTCAGAAGATAAAGATGACACTGGAAGCAATCCAGGAAATGGGTCAGAAGACAAAGATGACACTGAAAACAATCCAGGAAATGAATCAACTGGTAAAGATGATAATGTAAGCACAGGAGATGAAAGTATAATAATATATGTATTTATAATGGTATTAGCAACTTTAGGCTTACTTGTATCTTTTAATAGAAAATACATAACTAAAAAATAGTAGTTAGTATATTAATAAGTAATTTATATAAATTTAAAAAAGTAACAGTATCTTTAATCTGAAATATATATATTTTAAATGTAAGGATACAGTTACTTTTTTTTAGAAAAGGTAAAAACTTAAAACGGAAACAAATCAGTTACGGATATAGAACGTGTTTCACTTGCTCTTTCAATATTAGACAAAGATATTAGATATATAGGGAGAAATTTAGCTGGAAAAATTTATAATAATCAAGTTATATGATATGAGTGATGTTGAAAAACGAAACAAAAAATAGTGACATAGTTTTATGTTGTTTAAAGAGGTAAAGATATGAATAAGAAAAAAATAAGTATAGTAGCAGTATCTGCTGTTGTAATAGTATCACTAGGATTAGGATTTAATAGTATTTTTAAAAAAGCTAACACACTTGAAACAGACAATAATGATACAGTAGTTAGTGATCAATCAATTGAAACAGGTGATGAATTAAATACAGAAGAAGCAAAAGTAGATAAGACTGAAACAAAAAAAGAGAACAAAGAAAATAAAAAAAATGAAGATACTACTGATTCATCAGGTAATTCAAATGAAAATACTAGTAAATCAACAAAAACAGATGGTACTGAAACCAAAAAGCCAAATAATGATGAAGTAGAAAAAACAGACAATAGTAGTGAGAAACCAAAGCCAAGTAATAACGAAAAGCCAAAACCAGGCAATAGTAGTGAAAAGCCAAAGCCAAGTAATAATGAAAAGCCAAAACCAAGTAATAATGAAAAACCAAAACCAGGCAATAGTAGTACAAAACCAAAACCAGAGAATAATCAAACTATAACATCGCCAAAACCAAAAAATAAAACAGTTACAATAGCTATAAGTTGCAAAACAGCTATAAATAATGGATTAAATAAAAAACCAGGATTTTCACACTTACCATCAAATGGAATTATATTACAGAATATGAAGGTTGAGTTTAGCGAGGGTGATACAGTATTTGATATATTAGTCAAAGTAACTCGTAAAAAAGGTATACATATGGAGTATAGAGGGTCAGGATCAAATACATATATAGAAGGAATTAATAATTTATATGAATTTGATGGTGGATCTAATAGTGGATGGATGTATAGTGTAAATGGTGTATATCCTAACTATGGAGTAGGTGCATATAAAGTTAAATCTTCTGATGTTATAAAATTCAACTATACATGTAATTTAGGCGCAGATTTAGGAGCTAGAGCAAATTAGTATGGAAAGGGCATTAGCGAGTTATCATCCGATAGTTAGCTTTTTATTTTTTGTAGTAGTAATAGGAATGTCTATGCTTTATATGCATCCAGTACTTTTATTAATATCACTTATAAGTGCAATAATATATTCAACTATACTTAACAAAGAAAAGTTTAAACAGACTTTATCTTTTGCATCAATAATAATTTTAGGTGCAATAATTGCAAATGCAATGTTTGTAAATAGAGGGTTTACAGTATTATTTTATTTCAGACAAAATCCAGTTACTGTAGAATCAATAAGTTATGGTCTTTGTGCAGGCATTATGATGGCATCTGTAGTTGTATGGTTTAGTTGTTACAATGAAATAATAACTTCGGATAAATTTTTATATATATTTGGAAAGACATTTCCATCTATAGCATTGATGATAAGCATGGTATTAAGACTTATACCAAAGTTAACAGAGCAAACAAAAATAATTGCAAAGAGCCAAAAGACTGTAGGACTTGATTATAGTGAAGGCAACATAAAAATGAAAATAAAAAGTAGTATGAGAATACTATCTATATTAGTAACTTGGGCACTAGAGGATGCTGTCCAAACAGCAGATTCAATGAAGGCAAGAGGTTATGGAATAAAAGGAAGAACAAACTTTTCTATATATAGATTTATAAAAAGAGATATGATTATGCTTGGAATCATAGGCACTATAGGTTTATTTTTATTTATGGGATACATAAATGGTTATGGAAATTTAATGTTTTATCCTAGTATAGAAAATATAAGATTTGATGGATTATATATGGCAATATATCTATCGTTTTTCTTGATAACATTGTTACCATCTTTTTTAGAAATAGTGGAGGAATATAAATGGAAATACTCAGAGTGGATGGATTAAAATTTTCATATCCAAATCAATTAAAAAAAGCATTAAATAATATTAATTTTAGTATAGATGAAGGCGATTTTGTATTAATTTGTGGAGAATCTGGCTGTGGAAAAAGTACATTATTAAGACATTTAAAACCAGAACTTAGCCCACATGGTCAAGTTAGTGGAGATATATATTATTACTCACAAAAAATAAATGATTATTCAAGTAAACAACTAGCAAGTGAGATAGGGTATGTTCTACAAAATCCAGATTCTCAAATTGTAACAGATAAAGTATGGCATGAGTTGGCTTTTGGACTTGAAAATATGGGGCTAGATACTCAAAGTATAAGACTAAGAGTTGCAGAAATGGCTAGTTTCTTTGGAATTCAAGGATGGTTCAGAAAAAATGTAAATGACTTATCAGGAGGTCAAAAACAGCTTTTAAACTTAGCATCTATAATGGCTATGCAACCTAAAATACTTATATTAGATGAGCCTACGTCACAACTAGATCCTATAGCAGCTAAAGATTTTATAGATACATTAGTTAGGATAAATAAAGAGTTATCTACAACTATAATAATGACAGAACATAACTTAGAGGATATATATTCTGTATGCGATAAAGTTATTGTAATGGAAGATGGAAAAGTTATTTGTAATGATACTAACTATAAAGTAGCAGATATATTATCTGGAGATAAAAATCACAAGATGTTTAAATCCCTTCCGACTCCAAGTAAAATCTATAATCAATTAAATGGATATCTAGAAGGTGCAAGTAAGTCTCCATTAACTGTGAAAGATTGTAGACAATGGTTAAATGATAGTATGGATGAAGTAACTATAACAAAATTGGATGATACTGAAACAGAAATAAACATAGATGAAAAAGATAGAGAAATAGCTATAGAATTAAAAGATGTTTATTTCCAATATAATAAAATATCAGAGCCTACTATAAGAGATTTATCTTTTAAAGTATATAAAGGAGAAATCTATTCTATATTAGGTGGAAATGGAACAGGTAAAAGTACAACATTATCATTGGTGGCAAGACAAAGAAAACCTCAAAGAGGTAAGATATTTATAAATAATATTGAGATGAAAAAATATAATAATAAAAGCTTATATGAGAATAATTTAGCTTTACTTCCTCAAAATCCACAATCTTTATTTGTATTTGAAACTGTAAGAGAAGACTTAGAAGAAGTACTTATATTACAAAATAAAGATAGAGAATATATAGATAAAGAGGTTAAAAGAGTAAGTAAATTATTAGATATAGAGCATTTATTAGAACATCATCCTTATGATTTAAGTGGAGGAGAATTACAAAGGGCAGGTATGGCTAAAGTAATGCTACTTAATCCTAAAATTATTTTATTAGATGAGCCGACAAAAGGTTTAGATGCTTATTGTAAAGAAGAAATAGGAAAAATGCTAATGAAATTAAGAGATATGGGAGTAACTATAGTTGTAGTTTCTCATGATATAGAGTTTTCAGCGAGATATTCAGATAGGTGTGCAATGTTCTTTGATGGAAGTATAGTATCAGAGGGAACACCAAAAGAATTCTTCCTAGGAAATAATTTTTATACAACTGTGTCTAATAGAATAGCTAGAAATATTTTTGAAGATACACTTATATATGAGGATGTGGTTAGTTTATGCAAAAAGAATATAGAACTAAAAACCAAAATAAGTTCGTAAAATTTAGAAAGATAGTTTTAATCTCGACAATAGCATTAGTATTTCCTATATGTTTAGGTATATATACATTACTGGGAGGAAGGGCATATGCACTTATGAGTATGCTTTTTGTAATATTAGCAATACTCCCTTTCTTAATGATATATGAAATGAAAAAGCCTCAAGCTAGAGAGTGGATTCCTTTGGCTGTTATGGCAGCTCTTGCTGCTGTAGGTAGAGTTGCATTTGCTCCAGTACCATTTTTTAAGCCGACATCGGCTATAATAATAATTACTGCAAGTGTATTTGGACCAGAGGCAGGATTTTTAACAGGAACAATGGCAGCTCTTGCATCAAATTTATTCTTTGGCCAAGGGCCTTGGACACCATGGCAAATGTTTAGTTGGGGAATGATAGGCTTTTTATCAGGATTCTTGATAAAGAAGAATATTATAAATAACAAAACTAAATTATATATATTTGGTTCACTAACAGGATTTATATATGGTTGGATAATGAATATATGGACGGCTACAGGAACTATGTATGAATTTTCATGGGCTTCATTCTTTGGACTTTATATAGCTAGTTTCTTCCCAGATTTAACGCATTCTATTGCCACAGTAATATTTCTAAGGTTCTTATATGATCCTTGGAGAGCTAAGTTAAAAAGAGTAAAGCTAAAGTTTGGTCTTGTAAATTCTTAAAAATTAAAAAAGATAATATAAAGTAACTATAAATTTCAAAAATAGTCTAAAAAAGTTAAAAACTTAAAATAAGAAAGGTAGATGTCTATGAAGGTTAAATCTTTTATTAGAAATATTATTACAATATGTTTAATTATAATTATTTGTATATGTGGTTATAAAATTTATAGTAAGTTGTATGAATACAAAAAAGCAGACAATATATATAATGATTTAAGAAAAGAAAAAAATTATACAAATAAAAATAGTAGCAATAAAACAAATAAAAATAAAGAAAACAGCATAGATTTTTCACATATAAATAAAGATTTTGTATGCTGGATTAATATAAAAAATACAAATATAGACTATCCAGTTGTGCAAGGAGATGACAATTCTTATTATTTACACCGCGATATTTATGGAAATTATTTATATGCGGGAACGACATTTTTAGATTATAGAAATAATTACAATGATAGTAAAAACCTTATTGTATATGGTCACAATATGAAAAATACCACTATGTTTAGTGAACTTGAGAAATTTAAAAAAGAGGATTTTTTTAATTCAAATCCAACAATAACTTTAACTAATAAAAATGGAGAACGACATTTTAAAGCATTTGCAGTTTTGTTAGTTGATAAGAATTATGATTATAGAGTTCCAGATTTTAAAAATGATGAAGAATATAATAAATTTTTAAATAAAATATGTGATGAATCAATGTTCAAAGTAAAGAATAAACCAACAAGTTCTGATAAAATAATGACTTTGACGACTTGTAGTTATGAGTTTAAAAATGCTAGGACTGTTGTTATTTGTAAAGAAATAGATAATTAATTATATTTAGAGTGTTAAAAGATATTAATAGAAGTAGAATGTTAAATTAAAAAATACAGAAAAAAGACTATCACAATATAAAATTTGTGGTAGTCTTTTCTTATTTTATAATAAGTAAAAATTACTCTCTATTAGTATAATAACTTATTTCTCATAACAGAATCTGTAACTTCATATGAATTTGATAGACTTATAGATTTAAGTCCTTTTTCATACGGAGCAGTTGAACTCTCATATTTTGAACGATTAACCTTTTTATTATTTATATAATATTGGCATACATAATCACCATTAGAATTGAATTGTCCAATTGAATTAGCAGACATTATTGTTGAAAGTTTAGATCCATTCCATCTGTAATAAGTAGTGTAAGAATTTGAACGAGACCAAGTACTACAAATAACTCCTTTTTTTTCTTGATATTCAAATCCACCCCATTCGCCAAATTCACCAAGATATTTTACTTTTCCATTTACATAAGCATATACTTTTCCACCTGATACATGGTAATAACCATCAAAAACAACAAGCTCAGGAATACTATCATTATTTATATATGCTAGATTAAATCCACGAGTAGAATAACCAGTAGTAAATTTATAAGATTTTAAGAAGTTATAATATGCCTTAAGTGCAGCTTTTTTATTATTAGTTGCTTGTTTTTTTACTGTTACTCTACACTTTAAGTTTTTATTATTTACTCTTGCAGTGATAGTAGCGCTACCAGAAGATTTTGCAGAAATAACTCCTCTATACGAAACTGTCGCTACTTTTTTGTTAGAAGTAGACCAAGTAACTTTTTTACTTGTACCACTTACTTTTAGTGTACTTGTTTGCCCAGTATACATTGTTATACTAGTTTTGTTTAGTCTTATACTTGCTGCTTCAACAACATCAGTTGAAATTACCATTGAAACACACACTAATGCAAGTGCTAAACTGATTAATAAAGATTTTAATTTTTTCAAAAATTTATCCTCCCCAAATTTGAAATTGTTTTATAGTCAAGAAAAATATATAATCTTTAAAATGATTTTAATTATATATTTTTCAAACACCAGATGAGTATATCATACAAATAATACAAAATATGTCGAATATTAGAGAATATATATATAATTTTAAAATAAGAAATAAACCACATAGAATCCCTGTATAAAATTCAAATAATAAGATATAATCATAAAAAAACAAAAAAGGAGCACAAAATGTCAATTGCAATAGAATATCTATACAAATACATAAAAAAATTTGACGTAAACCTACTAGCAGGTGAAAGTGGTCTAAACAACAAGGTGAGATGGACCCACATTGTTGAAAATGAAGAAATCGCGAGTTTTATCCAAGCAGAGGAACTTCTATTTACAACAGGAGTAAGTATAAAAGACGACACAACTTTGCTTAATATAATAAATATTGCAAAGGATCACAATGCGAGTGGGATTGTGGTAAATACGGGTAAGTATATTGAGAAGATAAGCGAGGAAGTGATTGATTATTGTAACGAAAATGAGTTTCCTCTATTTGTAATGCCTTGGAATATTAGGATTCCTGACATTATGAGGGCTTTAACGATTATAATTTTAGAATCAGAAAGGACTTATACAGAGATTTCGAATGCAATTAAGGATGCGATATTTTTGCCGACTCATGAGGAATTATATGTGCAACAGTTGGAGCGAGTTGGATTTAAGTGTGGTTGGGATTATGTTGTGGCGATAATCGAGCTGGAGGATGATGAATATAATACGAATAATATTCCTGCTTATGCGGAAATGGTTAAGTCGTATATAGAAAAGAAGCTGAGCTATATACGAAACGACTATTTTGCAGTGAATATAGGAAAATCTGTTGCTATAGTTTTTTATAATAAGACAGATTTGGAAGTTGAGAAGATAATGAAAGAGCTGTATATTTCAATGAATAAGGATTTTAGAAATTTAAAACTTTTTATTGGAATAGGTAAGCGTGTGAACAACTTGAAACTTCTATATAAAGGATACGAAGAAGCTAAAAATGTTGCAAAAATAAATAGATTGATTAGCAATAATAAGGTGCATATCAGATATAGCGAAATGGCAATTTATCGACTACTATTGGAGATGGAAAATAAGGAAATTATAAAGGAATTCCACGACCAAACAATAGGTGATTTGGTTGTATATGATAAAGTCAACAATACTGATTATGTGGAGCTGTTGGAGAGTTATTTTGAAAACAACTGCAAGATAAATGAAACTGCTAAAAGCTTGTATTTGCATAGGAATACAGTGAATTATAAGATAAGCAAAATTGAAGAAATTTTAGATATAAATTTAGATGATATCGGC
Source organism: Intestinibacter bartlettii (assembly GCA_025148965.1). Classification (GTDB taxonomy): domain Bacteria; phylum Bacillota; class Clostridia; order Peptostreptococcales; family Peptostreptococcaceae; genus Intestinibacter; species Intestinibacter bartlettii. The sequence continues at coordinate 780,131 of CP102273.1, forward strand.
GACAAAAGTAAGATATATTTATCTTTAATGATAAGGTATTTGTTATAGTTATAAAATCTTTAGTCTACACTAAATTCGAGAAAAATACGATTGTTTAAATGCATAAACTTTATTGTGCAAAGTGACATTGAGGACAGCCTTAAATAGTGGCATTATAAATGATGTCAAAAATACAAAAGGAGGTTCGTCATGGGCAATCAAACATTTAGCACTAATAACAAAATCGATAATAAAAAGAAATATTTTATAGTATTTATATGTATGTTTTTACAAGCTGTTCCATATAGTATAGCTCAAAACATTCAGCCATTATTTGTACCTTATGTAATTAAACAATTTGGATTTTCACTAGCAGGATTTTCACTTATATTTACTTGTGGGGCAATTGCTTCAGCGATATTTTCTCCAGTTTTAGGGAATGTATTTGAAAAAGTAAATATAAAATTACTATTTTTATTAGGGGCAACGCTATCAGCAGTTGGATTTATGGGATTTGGATTTTCTCATAATCTAGCTCAATTTTACGTATTAGCAGCTATGCAAAAAGTAGGCTGTTTATTATTCTCAGGGATTGGGGTTCCATATTTAATAAATAGCTGGTTCCCAAAAGAAGGTAGAGGTAAAGCTTTAGGTATAGCATTTTCTGGAGGTTCTATAGGTAATGTATTTTTACAACAAATAACTTCTCAAATGTTAGCATCAAGAGGAGTGACTTATAGTTATATATTCTTCGGAGTTTTAGCATTAGTTTGCAGTTTACCAATAGTAATGATATTTGTAAGATTACCAAAAGCAGGTGAAGTAGAGGTTGTTGAAGAAAATGAAGCAGAAGAAGTTCAAACAAGTGGGTTTGACGGTCTTGGGGCTAAAGCAACTAAACAAAATAAATACTTCTGGTTATTCTCTATTGGATATGCAATAATAGCAGTTTCTATATCAGCATTAAGCACACAATATGCGACATATTTTACAGGTGAATTAGGATTAAGCGCAACATTAGTAGGAACTTTAGGTTCAGTATTTGCAGCATTTTGTTTAATTGGAAATGTTTCAGGTGGCGCATTATTCGATAAAATCGGAACACTAAAAACAATGACTATATCTATGTTACTTCAAGGAGTTGCAATAGTTGCACTAATATTCTGCGCAAAAGTACCTGCACTAGCATTTTTATTCTCAATAGCATATGGACTTAATGTATATTCATATATGTCTGCACCAGCATTTATGGCTACAGATGTATTTGGCAAAAAAGAATCTAGTAAAATATTCGGGACTATAAGTTTATTATTTGCATTAGGCTATGCATTCGGATCAACTTTAGTCGGCATGATAGTTGATAAAGTTGGATTTGGCGCTGCATGGATTGTGATGCTTGGTTGTGTAGTTGTTGGATATACTTTATTACTTGGTTCTATAAAGAAAGTAAAAGAACAATATGCAGAGATGGAAGTTGAGATATAATTTATTAAAAGTACTATTAAATTTTAAGATAAAGATAAGTGACTACTAAGTTTTAGGGCTTAGTAGTTTTTTTATACAAAAAATATTAAAATTTTATATTCATTTCATAAATATTTCACATTGGAAACTTAAAATCTATCTTAGATAAATGAAGTGACTGACACAAAGTCTAAAATATTTATTATGAAAATTTCTAAAAATTATAAAACAAGGAGGTAAAAAAATGGGTTCTTTTAAAAGAGCGGTATTATATATAACCCGAAAGAAAAAGAAAAGTATTCTTATGTTCTTTATTCTATTTTGTATAGCTACAGCTGTACTGAGTGGAATTTCAATTAAAAAAGCTACATCAATTGCAAGACAAAATTCAAGTAAGGAGACAGCAAATACATTTGAGATACAAAACAATTTGGCAACAAATTTCACAGGAACAATGCCAGAGAGTTTGGTAAATAAAGTATCAAAAGTAAATGGCATAAAAAATTATGATGCATCAGTTCAGGGCATTGGGCTAGTTTTTAAGCAACTTCAAAATGTGGAGCCAAAAAACAACACAGTTCAATACACTGATAAACAGTATAAAAATCTTTTCCCTGTAGAAGCTCATAAGTTTACAGAATACGACACAAAATTTATGAGTAAATCATTTAGATTAGTTGAAGGTAGACACCTTGTAGAAGGTGATAAAAATAAAGTATTAGTTCACAAAGCGTTAGCCGAAAAAAATAATTTAAAAGTAGGAGATAGGATAATAGGAACTAAAGACAGCTTAGATTATAATGCATCTAAAGATGCACCGTCTGAATATGATCTTGAAATTGTAGGTATTTTTGAAAGTCAAAATACAGACAGAATGGGAAGTAAGTTAGAAATACCAGAAAACCTTATATTATCAGATATGAACACATTAAATGCTTTATATGGTTATTCAAAAGGAAACAGCCAATATACAAGTGCTGTGTTTAATACTAATAAAAATGTAGATGATGTAATATCAGATGTCAATAAAATACAAGAAAATTGGAGTCTTTATAATATATCAAAAAGTGATGATACGTTTTTAGCATTATCTAAGTCATTTGATAGCTTAGAAAAAATCGTAAATATGCTTTTAATCGGTTCAATTATAGTTGGAATAATAGTGCTTTCATTAGTTTTAGCATTTTGGATTCAAGGAAGAATTCATGAAACAGGTATCTTACTTTCTATCGGAGTTGGAAAGTTTAAAATAATTTCACAATATATAATTGAATTGTTACTTATAAGTGTGCTAGCTTTTGGAACATCATATTTTTCAAGTAAGATGATATCACAAAATATAGGAGATGCAATGGTTAGCCAGGCAAGCAAACAAGCTGTTCAGGAGGTGCAACAAGGGTTTGGAGGAATGTCATTAGGATATGATGCAAACACTTCTTTAGCAACTCAAACAGTAGATGGGATTGATGTTGATGTTAGTTTAAAAGAAGTTCTTTATGTTTATGCAATAGGGGCAACTATTATCATAAGTTCTGTAATGATATCTTCATCATCAATAATAAGATTAAAACCAAAAGAAATACTATCGAAAATGAGCTAGGAGGAAGACAAATGTCAATTTTAGCATTAAATAAAGTTAATTATTCATATACAAATGGTAAAAAAATATTAAATAATATAAGTATGGAGTTTGAAAAAGGCAAGTTTTACACGATTTTAGGTGTATCTGGTTCTGGAAAAACAACTTTGCTATCATTGTTGGCAGGTCTTGATGAACCACAAAGTGGTAAAATACTATATAACAATCAGGATATTAGGGAAAAAGGATATGAGAATCATAGAAAAAATAATGTTTCACTAATTTTCCAAAATTATAATTTGATTGATTATATGACTCCATTAGAAAATTTAAAAATAGTAAACCCAAAAGCAGATAAAACTATTTTAAATGAGCTTGGATTAAAAGATGATGAAATAAAAAGAAATGTATTGAAATTGTCAGGAGGTCAGCAACAACGTGTTGCCATAGCAAGAACACTTGTTGCAAATTCACCAGTAATTTTGGCAGATGAACCGACTGGAAATTTAGACAGTGATACAGAAGAAGAAATTATAGAAATATTAAAAACAAGTGCACATAAACATGGAAAATGTGTGATTGTTGTTACTCATAGTAAGGATCTTGCGAGCAAGTCAGATGTTATACTTGAGTTAAAAGATAAAAAGTTAGTTCTTTAGCAAGTAATATAGATATATAGATATTCCCTCATGATATTTTAAATAGAAAAATGGGCAAACGTAAATTTATACGTTGCCCATTTTTTATTTGAAAAATATTAAATTATATATTGAATACCATCCTTAATATACCTAATATTAATATATGAACAGGATAGAACCAGTAATTTATCATTTTATTTTGTCTGCCACGTTTTCCATTGTACATAAGTATAAATCCAAAACCAAGAAGTGCCCAAACCTCCTTGAAAATTGATAAATAACCAAATACACATGATAATATAGGTTTATTATAAAATACATAAAGGAAATATACTATTAATATAGCATGGTAATCATAATCTACTGAAAGGAATAGAGATATAATACACATAACAGCTAAAATTAATACTGTAGTCAAATACCATAGGAAACGAGGTATTTTTTCTAATTTTATTTTTAATGTATCTATAATCCAAATTGTTACAAGTGATAATGCTAGTGCAAATAGTACATTGTTATATCTAGGATTGAAGAATGTACGTGTTGTAAACATATCAAATGGTACTTCTGATATTACTCCAAATATCAATAAGTTTAGAAGATATTTTTTACGACTTCTCGTTTTGAAAAAACCCTCTACTATAAAAAATGCAAATAATGGGAATGCTATCCTTCCAAGTACATCAAATAAATCACTTATTTTTAAAAGTAATCCCCCATTTAAATTTGGATATATTAAGGCTTTATTCACGTGGTCGATTAACATAGATAGAAATGCTATGTATTTTAATTGTGCTCCAGAAAGAACCCTTATTTTATCCAATCCTTTTTTTCTTAATTCAATTGTTTCTGTCATAAATATTATCCTTTCTATAAGTTCGTTTAGATTTTTAATTAATAAATACGATAAATTGGTATGATTACCGCATTTTATATGGTATAATATGCAGAGATTAGAGTTGGCAACTGACTTTTAAAGGAAGAAAATTGCCATATAAATAACTTAATTTCTACAAATTACCGGTAGTGTTTAATATACCACGTTAATAGATGGATTAAAACAAAAACGCAAATTTGTAAAACTTTCGTAAAAATTTCGTAAGATTTATTGAAGTAATGCGAAAGGTATAAAAGTTAAAAATATGTAAATTATAAAATTATAAATGGTCAATTAGAGGTGAAAATATGGACGCAATAACTATGATAAAAGAAAGACGTAGCGTAAGAAAATATAAAGACGAAAAAGTAGACAGAGAGACTATGAGAGAAATTGTCGATATAGCGAGATGGGCTCCTTCTTGGGTAAACTACCAAATAGCTAGATACACATTAGTAGACGACGAAGAAATAATAAAAGAAATAGCAGAGCATGGAGTTAATGGATTCGTATACAATATAGACACTTTAAGAACTGCAAAAGGAGTAGCTGTACTTAGCTTTGTAAAAGGAAAAAGTGGAACATATGACAAAGAATACATAACTTCAAAAGGTAACTCATGGGAAGTTTTTGATGCTGGTATAGCATGCCAAACATTCTGTTTAGCAGCACATGCAAAAGGTGTCGGAACTTGTATAATGGGAGTTATAGACGATAAATCTATAGCAAAAATAGTAAACTTACCGGAAGACGAAACTGTTGCAGCACTTATAGTTTACGGGTATGAAGATGGAGAACATGCAGCACCAAATAAAAGAAAAGACGTAGACGAAATAATGCGTTTTGTAGATAGATAAAACTTTAAAACAGCAATTAAAATTAAACAAAAGAAGAATCTATAATCATATAAAGGAGAACAAAATGATAGTAGATAGAGATAAGTGTATAGGATGTACTTTATGTAAGCAAGACTGTATCGTAAGCGACATAGAAATGATCGATAAAAAAGCGCACATAAGAAACTTAACATGCATAAAATGTGGTCACTGTATAGCAATCTGTCCAGTAAAAGCAGTATCTTGTGATGATGAAGAAGAATACTCGATGGAAGAAGTCATCCCATATGAAAAAGAAGACTTCACAATAGATGCAGATAAACTAATGAATTTTATGAAATTTAGAAGAAGTGTTAGATTATTTAAAAAAGATGAAATAGAAGAAGAGAAAATAGAAAAAATAATAGATGCAGGAAGATTTACACAAACATCAACTAATATGCAAGATGTTTCTTATACTATTGTAAAAGACAGCATACCAGAGTTAAGAAGAATGACTTTAGGAACATTAAACGCAATGGCCGACAAGATGTTGGGAAGTGAAGAAACTCCAAAACACCTTCTAAAATACGCCCATATGTGGAAGCGTATGTATGAGAGTTTTGTAGAAAATCCAGATGGACCTGATCAATTATTCTTCAAAGCACCATTATTAATAATTGTAAAAGCGCAAAATGAGATAGATGGTGGTTTAGCATCAGCAAAAATGGAGCTTATGATAGATGCGCTAGGGCTAGGAACTTATTTCAGCGGTTTCTTTGAAAGGGCAGCGGCAATGAATCCTAAAATAGGTGAAATGATAGGATTAAAAGAAGGCGAAAAAATCATCTCTTGTATGGTAATTGGATATCCAAGGGTAGAATATAAGAGAACAGTACCTAGAAAAGAAGCAAGAATAACTAGAATATAATTATGGATAAAGCTAGAAAAAATCAATAGGAAATATAAGTTCAAAAGTACTGCAACAACTAAAAAACACTGACATTTCCATATGCTGATTAATTAAAAATAAGGCGTCGATTTAAAATATTCGACGCTTTATTTTTATTAGTAAGCTAAGTAGACACTCCTGTTATAACTAGATCATTTTCATCAAAGAATAAATTCTCAATTCTATTTTGTGGCAATGTAATATCAAATTATTTATATCCATATCTGATACCATTTGCTACTTCTTTATATTAATGAGAACTCAAATTTATATTAGAATCTCAAACATTTATTTCAATTTTAAAAAAGCTAATAAAATTAATGTCACACCACTTAACCAAGAAAGATTTAGCTCTGTTTTTTCTGCTATTTTATTTCCAACAAAGCAACCACCCAATATTGCAATTATATTTATAATAAGTGAAAATATTATTATTTGAATAAAGTTAGCCGCGACTAAACCTGCTCCAAAACCTGCCGCCAATCCATCTAGCGAGAGTGCTAATGCTAATGAGAATGATTCTTTTGGTGATAAGGTAAGCGAATGATCAACATCGGCTGCTGTATTATCTATATATACATTTAAAAAAAATCTAAAGTCGGAAACTTTAAATTCATAATTGCGTGTTAATGAGCCTTTAGGTCCTATTAAAGCTTTTAAGGTGCTATCAAATAATTTGGTCAATCCAAGCATTAAAAGCATCGCAAAGCAAATACTTGTTGTAAATACGGAGGGAATGAATTTACTTACAAAACTACCAGTAAATAAGGCAATCCCCAAAATAGTAGTAGAAACAACATTAATGATTAAAGCTGATTTAAAGGGTATTTTTATTTTACTTGTGGCATAAGCGAAACTTGCTACAAAAGCATCTATAGATAAAGCGCCTACAAGCAAAATGGAATTAAACGAAGATAAAAAATTCATGGTGTTTGTATACCCCCTTTTACAATAAGCATTGAAACTTATTAATTTTTGCATAGTTTAACTATATATTAACAATATATGAGGGGGTAATTTTTTGGTGACATTAAAAACAGGGGGCGAGATTTTATTTATTAAACTAATGAGCATAATATATATAAAGTAGAAATTATCATAGGAACTATATTTGGAGGAAATATGATTAGATTATTTTTTATATTAATAACATTGTTCGCAGTAGAAAGAGTTGTTTCGAAAAGGATAAATACATATAAAATTAAAAAAGTTAAAACATTGATCCATCAGATAAATAATCAATATAAATATTTATTTAAAGGAAAGTCTGAGTATATTAATTTTTATCAATGGCTAATACTTTTTATTTCACAAGCATTTGTAGTATATGCGCTTGTGAGATATATAGTTAAAAAGATTTTTAGATATGTAGAAGAAAATTATATCTTGTTTGGTAAGACATTAACTATCATTTTTTTGATATTATTTCTATATTTTGTTATAGGATATTTATTATTGTCGATTTCTAAGATATACAAATTTTTATATAAAATACAAGATAAAATAACAAAAACAGATTTATTGATAAGTTACTTCATAATAAGTATGTATATGACAATTTTAATAATATTTCCCGGAGAATTTGCGAAAAACTACAAAATAGGCTTGGTGGGAGTGACCTTGAGTTACTTTTTAAATTTAAAAGTATTACTTAGAATAATAAGAAGCCCTGAAATTGCCGATTTTAAAGGGCAAACTAAAAAAACTGATGGACTTGATAGTGTAGGAGTTATGGCAGTAATTGTTTTATTAATGGTTGTAATAAGTCTGGCGCTTGCAGTATGCTTTATTAGTTGTAGTGGAGAAGGTGTATATACCAACAACCCTACGTTTTTTGATTTATTTTATTATACTATTATCACGTTTGCAACAGTTGGTTATGGAGATATAAGTCCAGTTTCGCCTATTGCAAAATTTATGAGTATCGTTATTTCAATGACGAGCATACTCTGTTTGACAGTTTTTATCTCTTCTGTTTTATCTTACAAAGGAACAGAAGATTAGTATTAGAACATTTTAAAATAGATAATTGTATGTAGCTATTATATAAATGTATATAAATGAAAGTTATGTAATAAAAATATTAAATATATAATTTAATTTATTACAAAAATTGTATTGACTTGGAGTTAACTTCAAGGAATAAAATTATAAATAAGTTAATAACAAAGAGAAATTTGACAGGAGGTTTAACAAATGAATAGACCATATATATTCTGCCATATGCTAACTTCTCTAGACGGCAAAATCATGGGAAATTATATGAGTACGCCAGAAGGCGAAACAGGTTCGACCATATTTTATGATTTAGCATTTGGCAAAGACAGATATTATAAACATCAAGGTTGGATATCGGGTAGAGTTACAACAGATGACAATTTTACATTTTATAAAAAGCCAGATTTAGATGAGGATGCAGAAATAGTACCAGAAGGGGACTATGTTGCAGATTTTCATGAAAACATTCATTATGTTTCAATAGACCCATCGGGAGTTCTTGGATGGGACAAAAATTATATCATATATCAAGATACAAGAGCTCATGTAATAGAAGTTCTTACAAATAAAGCTAGTAATTCTTATAAGGATCTTCTTAGAAAACTAGGAATATCTTATATAATTGCAGGCGATACAACTTTAGATTATGAAGTTTTATTAGAAAAATTAAAAAAACTATTTAAGATAGAACTTCTTATGTTAGGCGGTGGAGGTGTACTTAACTGGTCATTTATCCAAGAAGGGTTATGTGATGAAGTTAGTGTTATTATGGCAGCATGTGCAGATGGTTCTACAAAAACACCTACACTATTTATGGAAAAGGAAGGACTTAGCGATGATAAGCCAGTTCACTTTAAATTAGAAGACGTAAAGATTATGGAAGGAGATAGTCTTTGGTTACGTTATAAAATTAAAAAATAAAAGGGGTAATTAAAATGGAAAAAGAACTTAGTGTATTTAAAATAGGTCAAACAAATGATGCTTATGCAAAATTTTTTACAGGTCAAAGTTATTTAAACATGTTATCTTTAGAACAAGTTGTAGTAGGTAATGTAACTTTTGAACCAGGATGTCGTAACTTCTGGCATATACACCATGCAAAATCAGGTGGAGGACAAATCCTACTTTGTACTGCTGGAAGAGGATATTATCAAGAATGGGGAAAAGAAGCAGTAGAACTTAATCCTGGTGATGTAATAAATATACCGGCAGGTGTAAAACATTGGCATGGGGCAGCAAAAGATAGTTGGTTCCAACACTTAGCAATAGAAGTACCAGGAGTTGATACAAAAAACGAATGGTGTGAAGAAGTAAGTGATAAAGAGTATAATAAATTAAAATAAAAATATAGATGTTATCAATCCTAGATTTTAAGCCTAGGATTTTTTTCGTATTAAAATATGATAAAATTAAAAGAAAGAAATCGTTTTTTGTAGAAAAACAAAAGTTAAAGTAATATCTGAAGGATTAAATGTCAGAAAAGGACCTTTGACACAATATGATTCTATAGGCAAGGTATCAAAAGGTTATGTATTTGATGCCATTGGAAAATCAGGAAGCTGGTATTAAGTAAATTATAACGGACAAAATGCATATATATCAGGAAACTTAAAATATGTAGAGCCAATGTTTATAAACATTAATAACTTCGATTCAATGCCAGTAGATTCTAGTATCGATGAAGTATGTGGATTGCTTGGAGTAAATGGAATGAATGCTGCTGAATATAACACTACTGTAAAGGATATGAAGACTTTGATTAATAAGTTATCTAATAAATATCCTAAAAAAAATTATATACAAAAAGTTTTTCCTATTGGAAGAAAATACTCAAAAACAGTTATTAATAGAATTACAAACTATAATAATGAAATCGAAAAATATTGCAAGACTATATCAAATGTAAAATTTATAGATGCGACTACAGGATTTGTAGATTCTTAAAGTATCCTGATGCTGAGGGGATACATATTATTCTAAGTAAATACCAAATGTTCTTTGATAATATTGGAAAAGCAATGTTGAATATTTTAGCTATTGGATGAACATCAAACTCAGTAGTGCTAAGATAGTTTGTGAAAGGAGAACCTTGAATCGTATCCCCAGCATCTATTATTAACGTATTACCGTCCTTTTCAAATTGATTTATTATGTTTAATAGACCTATATTTTTTTGTGACCTATCAATATAATCTGTTGGGTACACATAACCGTGTAAGTCAGATGTAAAGTAGATTTTTAAGTTTTTCATTGTGACACCTCTTTAATTGTTAATCCGTATATTTATATTACCTCAAAATCTTCATTTTATAAAGATAGTTATTTAATTTCATATACGTTACATATTGAAATTTTAATATTAAACCATAGAAAAGCAAAACAAATAATAATTAAAATATTGAAGTATTAGGAGAATGAATATGAACAGAAAAAGAATAACAAAAAAAGCAACATTAGCATTAGTAGCGATGATGACAGTAACATCAGTAGTAGGATGTTCACAGTCAAATAACTCAAATAAAAACCAACAAGGCTCAAATCAAAAGACTGAACAAAAAACAGAACAAAAAACAGACAAAAATACAAACTCAAGTTTATCATCTAGCACAATATTTAAAGATATGAAAACTACAGATATAGATGGAAATAAGGTAGATAAATCTATATTCTCAAAATATAAACTGACTATGGTCAATGTGTGGAACACAGGCTGCAGCCCATGTATATCAGAAATACCAACATTAGATAGATTAAACAAAGAATATAGAGAAAAAGGTGTTTCGATAAAAGGTATGTTGCTAGAATCGGGAATTGGATTAACTGATGAAGAAAAAGCTACAGCAAAAGAAATATTATCAAAAGCAAATGCAACTTATCAACAATTAACAGTTACAAAAGATATGGTAGAAAAAGATGATACATTGCTTTTACAAGCATTCCCAACAACATTCTTTATAGATAAAGATGGAAATATCGTTGATAGTATAGAAGGTTCTAACGATTATGATGGCTGGAAAGCAAAAATAGATGAAGTATTAAAGAAGGTAGAAGCAAATGAATAATATTATAAAAAAAAATAAAGTAGGTTTAGCAATATTTATTGCAGGGATGCTTTTTGTATCTCTTGGAATTCACAGACAAGAACATAAAGTTGTGTCAAAGAAATCAAATATTATATGTCTTGAATGTATAGGAATTGGATAGGTGATAGTATGGATTTAATAAGAAAGATAAAGTCAAACCTGAGGCTAACCGTTCAAATAGTGTTTACTGCATTGACTAATGGATACTTTTTGGGCTTTGCAAAAGGGAAGATATATCAAGGTGATAGTAAACAACTATGTGTACCTGGGCTGAATTGTTATTCATGCCCAGGGGCGATAGGGTCTTGTCCAATAGGTTCTTTACAGGCCGTATTGGGAAGTAGAAATTTTAAATTTTCATTTTATATAATAGGATTTTTAATGATGGTTGGGGCGTTTGTAGGAAGATTTGTGTGTGGATGGCTATGTCCATTTGGATTAGTACAAGACTTGCTTTACAAAATTCCATTTATTAAAAAAATTAAAAAGGTGCCTTTGGATAAGCCATTAAGATATCTTAAATATGTTATATTAGTAGTATTTGTAATTATAATGCCGCTTACACTGACAAACTTTGCAGGAGAGGGTAATCCTTGGTTTTGCAAATTAATTTGTCCATCAGGAACATTGCTTGGAGGGGTACCTCTAGTCTCAATGAACAGTTCACTTAGAAAAATAATTGGACCATTGTTTACTTGGAAGATGTTTATATTAGTGAGTGTTGTTATATTATCAATAAAAATTTATAGACCGTTTTGTAAATACTTATGTCCATTAGGTGCTATATATGGGCTATTCAACAAGTATTCTCTTTATAAATATGAAATTGATGAAGACAAATGTACAAAATGTGGATTATGTGAGAGAAAATGTGACATGAATGTCGCAGTATACAAAACTCCAAACAGTGCAGAATGTATAAGATGTGGAAAATGTATAAAAGTTTGCCCAAGAGGAGCTATAAAAACTACATTTACAAAAACAAAAGAAGCAGCTTGTAATTCAAAATGTTCTGGATGTAAGTCAAATTGTGCAAGCAAAAATTAATAAAAGCCTTTAAGTTTAAATTAAAACATAAAAAAGATATTTAATATAATATTTAAATTATAGTATACTATAAAATATAATTAAAAGATGATGAGGTTGAAAAAAGTGAGCACAAAAATATTAATAGTAGAAGATGAGATAGATATAAGAGAAGGGATAAGTGAATATTTATCCGAAGTTGGATATGATGTTATGGTTGCTGAAGATGGGCAAGAAGGTATCGACTTATTCAAATCAAATGAATTTGATTTAGTTTTATTGGATATAATGCTACCAAAAATAAATGGGTTTGGTGTATTGAGCCAAATAAGAGAAATAAGCGATGTTCCTGTTATGATGCTTACTGCAATGACTGATGATTACAGTCAAATCATGAGTTTTAATGAAAAAGCCGATGATTATATAACAAAACCATTTTCGGTTGTAGTACTTCACAAAAGAATTGAAGCTTTGCAAAGACGTATTCAAGGAAGACAACAAAATAACAAATGGATTTATAAAGATGTTGAGGTGGATTTTTTAGGATTTTGTGCAAAGAAAGATAATAATCCAGTAGATTTAAAACCAAAGGAAATAAAGTTATTGGAATTATTAATTAAGCACAAAAACCAGGTGCTAACAAGAAATCAAATGTTAGATAGTCTTTGGGAAATAGATGAGGCCCCAGCTGATCGTGTTATTGATGTATATATTAAAAATCTTAGAAAAAAACTAGATTTAGATTGTATTACAACTGTAAAAGGTATTGGGTATAAGTTTGAGGATAAGTAATGAAAAAGATGAAACTATTCCAAAAAACATACCTATTTACAGTTGGGCTGATGGCAATTATCATCATAATTTCTCACACTTTGTTGTATATGCTTTTGCCGAGTTTTTATACTAATAAAAAGCAGCAAGATTTAGACAACATAAGCTATCAATTAACAGAGCAATTACAAAATAATAATTCAAATAAGAGCGATGAAATAGCTAAGAAATTTGCTGATATGCATAACATAAATATACTGTTGAGTGTAAATGGAAAAAATAAAGTATATGAAGGAATTAAAAGTTGTGATATATATATAAACCCAGATGCTTTAGATGAACAGTCGCTAGTTATAGACAATAAAACGGATTTTATAGAAGATAATAAGAAATCAAATTCAACAGAAGTTAAAAATGATTTTCTAAAAATTAGTGATTCATCATTACTTTACACTAAAAAGTTAAAGACAAAAGATAACGTAGATGCATCAATAAAAGTTGCTATGGATTTACAATATCTCCAAGAAGCGAGAAGTGTAGTATTTATGATATTACCATATTCTATCGGTATAAGTCTTATTATTTCATTATTTGCATCATATATATATACAAAAAAAATAACAAAACCAATAAAACAAATTTGTGACGTTACAAAAGAGATGCAAGTATTAAAAGAAGATGCATATTGTGATATTAACACTGGCGATGAGATAGAGCTTTTAGCGACAAATATAAATAGTTTATATAAAAATTTATTAGATACGATTGATTCTTTGAAAGAGGAAATTGAAAATGTGAGTAAATCGGAAAAAAGCAAGGTAGACTTCTTAAGAAGTGCCTCTCACGAATTAAAAACACCTCTTATGAGCATACATATAATGCTTGAAAATATGATTTTGAATATCGGGAAGTATAAAAATCATGATGTTTATCTCCCAAAATGTCAAGAAGCTGTTGTTAATTTAAGTAGTATGGTTCAAGAGATACTAGACACATCTAGACTTAACTCTTTGAACGGCGAAAAAGAATTGAAAGAAGTAGATTTAAAAATATTGATAGAAAGTATTATTGAGCCATATAAAATTATCGCAAAATCAAAAAAAATCAATATGAACATAGATTATTCAAACTCATTAAATATAAATACTGATAAATCAATGTTAAAAAAGGCATTATCGAATATTATATCTAATGCAGTGAATTATACCGATAATGGAAAAAATATAAATATATATTTTGAAAAAAATTCATTAATAATAGAAAATGAGTGTAAACCAATAGAACAAAATCATCTAGATCATATATTCGAGGCGTTTTATAGGGCGGAATTTGACAGAAATAAAAACACCGGAGGAAATGGGTTGGGACTTTATATTGTTCAACAAATTCTAAAAACTTTAAATATCTCACACTCATTTGAAAGTGTTCAAAATGGTATGAAATTTACGATTAATTTTGAAGAAAATAACTTAATATGTTAACAAAAAAGTAGGGGCTAAGCTCCTACTTTTTTGTGTTTGTATATAGATAAAATATAAAAATATTGATAAAGTTATTGATAAAAATAAAAATCTAAAATAGTAAAGGAAATAATGAAAAAGGTATTTAAATATATGGAAAAATACGAACTTTTTAATATATATGTTTTAATATATAAGTGAAAGTAGCATATTTTTTCTTAAAAAATGATTTTTTTATTAATTAAACAACAAATTTTAATTTTTACAATTGTAAATTTAAAAGTTTTATAGTATACTAATTTCATATTAAGTTTACACACATGAAAGGGACACATGATGGAAAAAAGAGAAAAAGTAGTTTCGAGTATTGCAAATATTTATAAATTAGATGGACGAGTGCCATTATCTAAGGCGATTCCTTTTGGATTACAACATATTCTTGCTATGTTTGTAGCTAATTTAACACCAATTATGATGATAGGAAGTGCATCATCTGTAGGACAAGAGCAGATGACTATATTATTACAAAATGCAATGTTTATGGCTGGTATAGCAACTTTAATTCAGTTATATCCTATTGGAAAAGTAGGGGCAAAGTTGCCTATTGTTATGGGAGTTAGTTTTACATTCGTTACAATCTTATCTTATGTTGGAGCTCAATATGGCTATGGTGCTGTTGTAGGTGCAGTTATCGTAGGTGGTATTTTTGAAGGACTATTAGGATTATTGGCCAAATATTGGAGAAAAATAATAACACCAGTTGTTTCAGGTGTTGTCGTTACAACGATTGGCTATTCATTATTAACTGTAGGTGTACGTTCATTCGGAGGGGGATACACTGAAAACTTTGGTTCTCTACAAAATATTATGGTTGGTACAATTACGTTAGTAGCCTGTCTTTTATTTAATATTTTAGCAAAATCATTTTGGAAGCAATTATCAGTATTATTCGGATTATTTGTAGGATATGTAGTATCACTTTGTTTAGGGATGGTAGATTTATCAGGAATTTTATCTAATGGAATTATAGCATTCCCTACAATTTTACCAGTTACACCAGAATTCAATATAAATGCAATTATATCAGTATGTATTATATTTATGGTTTCGGCTGCTGAAACAATCGGAGATACATCAGCAGTAGTTGCAAAAGGTTTAGACAGAGAAATAACAGAAAGAGAAATCTCAGGTTCACTTGCTTGTGATGGTTTTTCAAGTTCTATAACTGGTATATTTGGATGTCCACCAGTAACATCATTCAGCCAAAATGTTGGATTAGTTGCTATGACAAAAGTAGTAAATAGATTTACAATAATGACTGGAGCTATGTTTATGATACTTGCAGGATTTGTTCCACCAATCGGTGCATTTTTCAGCTCAATTCCAGAATCTGTGTTAGGTGGGTGTACACTTATGATGTTCGGGACAATAGTAGTTAGTGGTATAGAGATGCTTGCAAGAGCAGGT
This sequence comes from Intestinibacter bartlettii, assembly GCA_025148965.1. Taxonomy (GTDB): domain Bacteria; phylum Bacillota; class Clostridia; order Peptostreptococcales; family Peptostreptococcaceae; genus Intestinibacter; species Intestinibacter bartlettii. Next base: position 796,243 of record CP102273.1, read on the forward strand.
TTTACACAAAGAAATATCATAATTATAGCACTATCTTTAGCTATAGGTATAGGATTTACTTCTGTGACAGAAGCAGAAATTTGGGCAATATTCCCTAAAATGATACAAGACATATTTAGCGGAAATTGTGTTGCAGTTGTATTCGTTGTTTCAATTATTTTAAACTTAGTACTTCCTAAAAATATGGAAATTGAGAAGTTGGCTGAAGCAGCTTAGGAAATAATTGAAGTAAAATAATAATAAATTAAAAGCAAAAATGCTACAAAGTAGGTTATCTATTTTGTAGCATTTTTTTATAATGTATAGGAAATTATAATTAGCTTTAAATTGTGGAATATAAATTAATTTATATTGTATTGTTTAAATTTTTAGTTTATATTAAGATAAAATATATTTTACCTTTATATAAAAAAATAGGTTATATAATTATAAATAGGTGGAGAAAGAGAATGAATAAAAAAGAAGCAATACTAAAAGTATACAATTGCATAAAAAAAGAAACAGCTAAGAAAGCTATGAGTATAGAGTTAAAAAAACAAAAAACACAACTTATAGATTCAAAAGTAGGAGGGACTCCATATTTACCTGTTGGTGCAGAAATTCCTGTTGATGATGAGGGAAAACAACTTACATTATTAGCACAAATAAACTGCGAAGAGCTTGTAGGAATGGAAGATTATCCTCGAAAAGGATTATTACAATTTTTCATACTTATGGATGATTGTTATGGGTTGGATTTTGATAATCAAAATAAACAAAATACATTCAGAGTAGTTTACCATGACAGTATTGATGATAATGTAAAAGAAGAGGATATATTAAAAATATACAATCCTTATATTGAAGATGAGGATTATATGCCATTTGAAGATGAATTCAAGATGGTGTTTACAACTTATGAAGAAGGAATAACATCAGAAGATTTTAATTTTGATGAAATTTTTGTGAAAAAATACAATGAGTTGTTCAAAGATAATCAAATTGAATCATTTTGGGATTTAGATGATGATGAGGAATCATTTGATGATATTCTAGAAGAAATCAACGATGAGATTTCAGGTTGCGGAAATAAAATAGGAGGATACCCTTACTTTGCACAATCAGATCCTAGAGAATATGACGGTCTTGATGTATATGATACTTTATTATTACAGATAGATAGTATGGACGATTATGAAAATGGATATATAATGTGGGGAGATGGCGGAGTTTGCAATTTCTTTATTAATAAGGATAAGTTAAAGAATTTAGACTTTAGTGATTTTTTATATAATTGGGATTGTTATTAAGAAGATAAATTTGAAAAATTAAAGATTTAATAATAAAAAAATAAACACATGGAATTTATATTTATTTAAAATATACTTTCTATGTGTTTATTTTTTGTAAATCTGTCCTAAAATACTAATAGAAACAAAAAAGCCCACATAAAAATGTGAGCAATTAGTTTCGATAATAATCATCATCGTCAATTCGATGGGAATTATTTTCTAAAAAAGATATCATCATCGTCAATCCGATGAGAATTATCTTTTCTATATTATCCTCAAGATAAAAAAATTTATACATTTATTTTGAAGATTATATAAATAATAATTAATATATCAAAAATTAAAGCGATTTAATTATTTCCTCTAATTTCTCAGATAAACTTCTAGCGCGTTCAAAATCAGTATCTCTAAGTGCTGAGGCGATATCCATTTCAAGAGCCTTTTTCTTTTCTTCTATTTGAAGATAGTCTTTGTCAAAATGGTTAGCATATATCATTTTTCTGAATTTACGCATGCTCATTTTTCTTATTGTTTTGTCTTCTATTAATAAGACATAGTCGGCACAGTTAACTATGAAGTGATAGTCATGTGAAATCATTAAGATTGCGCCTTTGTAGTTTGAAATAGCTTTTTCTAATGCCATTTGTGAATATATATCTAAGTGGCTTGTTGGTTCGTCCATTAATAACATATTTGCTTTACTTGCTGAAACTTTTGCAAGTTGAAGGATGTTTTTCTCACCACCTGATAATGATTCGATCTTTTGTGTAAGTATATCTGAACTAAATCCGTATCTTCCAAGATATCTTCTTATTTCACCATATGTTTCGAATCCAACATCATAGAATTCTTGTAAAATTGTGTTTGATTCATTTACAACTTCACTTTGCATTTGCGATAAATATGCTAATTTGATGTTTTCGTCGATTTTTATAGCATCATTGTTATTTTTGAAAATTTGTTTTAATAAAGTAGTTTTACCAACACCGTTTGTTCCGATTATTGCAACTTTATCATTAGATTTTATCTCGAAGTTTACATTTTGTAAAAGCACTTCATCAAATGATATACCTAAATCATCTGTTTTTAATGCTATTATTTCTTCTTCGATTTCATTATTTGTTTCTAAGTTGATATATGGTTGTTTGATATCTACAAATGGATGTTTAATTCTATTTGCTTCTAATCTTTCTTGTATTTTAACTCTCGCTTTTAACGCTCTACCTCTAGATGCATCTGCATTGTAAGTTGCTTTTTCTCTTAATATTTTTATTAATTCTTCATTTCTTGCTATTTCCTCTTCATCAGCTATTGCCATCTCTTGTAATTCAATTTTTGTTTGAAGAAGAGAGAAGTTATAGTCAATATATCTTCCATCAAATTCTTGAAGTTCAGTGTTTTCAAGGTGGATGATTTTATTGAAACAATGATTTAATAAATATCTGTTGTGAGTTATAACTAAGATAGTTTTTTTGTGAGAATTAATTAAGTTTTTAAGTGAGTTAAGATTCTCAAAGTCTAAGAAAACATCTGGTTCATCCATAATCATTAAATCAGGATTATTAAGCATTTCTTTTATAACTTGTATAAGTTTGAACTCCCCACCACTAAGTTCAGAAATCATTCTGTCTTTGTGAGTAGTTAAGTTAGCAGCATTTAATTTTTTATTGATGTTGTTTTCATAATTATCACCATCAATCGCATCGAAAGCATCAAGTGCCTCTTGGTATTTTTCTAATAATGTTTCGATATCATCAGAAGTTCCCATTTCAGCACAAAGAGTTGCTATTTCATTTTCAAGTTTTATAAATTCTTCTGCAATATATTCGAAAACAGTTGTTTCTTTGTCTTTATCTCTTTGTGAAAATTGGCTTACGTACCCAATTTTTAAGCTTGGCTCCATTTCAACGTTTCCGTCAAATACGTATTTTTCAGGATCCATTATTATATCTATAAGCGTACTTTTTCCACTACCACTTGCACCAATAAATGCACAATGTTGACCTTCTTCTATTGTAAATGAAACATCAGTATAAAGGTCTTTTTGTGGAAAAGAGTACGACACTTTGTCAAATTTTATCATGTAATTACCTCTCTTTTTGATTCGCTTTTGATAGCATAACATTTTTTAGGGCTAATTTCAATTATTTAAAATTGGGATTTTAGATAATTCTTTATGCATAAATAATAAGCAATTTACAAAACATAAATAAGAATATTATTTTACATAAAAAGGAGGATTTTAACATGTGTACAGCTTTGAGTTTATTAACATTTAAAAAAGAACATTTATTTGGAAGAAATATGGATTTGGAATATACATTTGGACAAAGACCAGTAGTAGTTCCTAGAAATTATGAATACGTAGACAAAGTTTCTGGTGAAAATAAAAAGATAAAATATGCTATTACTGGTATGGCATCAGTTATGGACAATCACCCACTATTTGCTGAGGCTATAAACGAAGAGGGGCTAGGTTGTGCTGGGCTTAACTTCCCTGATGCATATTGGGAAGATGACACTAAAGAAGGTATGGAAAATATGCCACCATATGACTTAATTCTTTGGATTACTGGTAATTTTGCAACTTTAGAAGAATTAAGACCATATCTAGATAAAATCAATTTAGTTGCAAGACCTTTTGCTGAAAATGTTGGACTTCCAACACTTCACTGGATGGTTACTGATAAGACAGGAAAAGCAATCGTAATCGAAAAAACTAAAGAAGGATTTAAAGTATATGAAAATAAAGTTGGTGTAATGACTAATGCACCATCATTTGATTGGCATATAACTAACTTACGTCAATATATGAATGCAACTCCAGTTCAACCGACATCTGCAAATTGGAGTGATTTAGAATTAACTCCGCTGGGATCTGCAACTGGTGGGATAGGACTTCCTGGCGATTTTTCATCACCATCTAGATTTGTAAGAGTAGCATTTTTAAGAGCACAAATTCTTATGGAAGATATAGAAAACGACGGAATAATTGAATTCTTCCATATCTTAAATAATGTAGCAATGGTAAAAGGTTCAGTAATAACTAAAGACGGAAAAGATGAAATAACTCAATATAGTTCTTGTATGAACCTAGAAAAAGGACTTTATTATTATAAATCTTACAATAATAATCAAATAAATATGCTTGATATGCATAAAGAAGACTTAGATGGAAGTGAAATGAAGATATTCCCTTATAATGATGTACAAGTTGTAAATTTATTAAATTAAAAAATATAGAAGAAATTATAAGAAGTAGAATTTTAAAATAAGAATATAAAATTATAGAGTATTTAATTAAAATTTAAATAGAATAAAAAAGAGATGTTGTATTAAAAGACATCTCTTTTTTAGCAACCTATATTTTTTAAATATCTTTAGAATAAAGATTTCTTTATATATATAGTTAAATTATTGATACTAATTTGTTACACATATCTTGTTGACTAATATAATAAATTAATTCTATAATAAATTAATAATATGTAAAAATATGGGGTGTGAAATGAAGGGAATAAAAAAAATAACAGCTTTATTTTTGATAATGATACTCACAATATCTACTAGTGGATTTGTTAATAAAGTTGAATCAGCTCAAGTTAGTAAATCTCAAACCAATGACTCTCCAATAAGTATGGGAGTATCTGCACATGCTTATGTTGTTATGGATGCAAATTCAGGGGAAATAATTATGTCTCAAGATGCGGATAAAAAAATCTATCCTGCAAGTACAACTAAATTATTAACAGCAGTAGTTGCAATAGAAAACTGCAACTTAGATAGAGAAATAGAAGTAAAACAAGCAGCTTTAAACAAAGTTGATGTAGAATCATCAATTGTAGGATTAAGAGCTGGCTCTACATATACAATGGAACAACTTTTATATATGCTTTTGATTGTTTCAGCAGGTGATGCAGCAGAAGTTATAGCCGAAGAAGTAGCGGGTTCAAGTGAAGCATTTGCTACTATGATGAATGAAAAAGCAAAACAAATCGGAATGACAGATTCATATTTTGATAATCCAGTGGGGATGGATTGGCACAGTAATGCAAAAATACATTCAACTGCACATGATATAGCGAAATTGACACAATATGCTATGGCAAATTATGAAATAAGAAAAATAGTTAGACATAGTTTTTATACAGTAGATAATTTTTATAATGGAAAATCAATAACATTGGGTTCAAGTAATGGTTTCCTTAGAAAACGTAAATATGCTGACAATTTATTTACAGTAATAGGTTCAAAAACAGGTACTACTGATAAAGCTGGATTTGCACTTACAACAACAGCCAAGGATAATGAAGGCAGAGAAGTAATCTGTGCATTTTTCGGAAATAGTACAAGAGATAAGATGTATAAAGATATCAATAGATTATTAATTAATGCTTATACAACTCATAAAGATGAATTACAAAAGGGTATTTTAAATATTAGATATCCATCAGTAAAAGATATTATGGATCAAGAGATAGAAAAAGAGTGCAATTTAACAAAATAATTTAGATAGTAAAAGGGTTGTTTGAATATATAAAACAACCCTTTATTTTTAGAAAAATCACCCGGGTGAAAAGCTGTCAAAATCAAGTTATCATCCAAAATTTAAACTATACTATAATTAACTAGATAAAATATTTTATTTAGATTTATCAAGAAGGGGGATTTTAGGTGAAGAAATTAACTGTTATTATATTATCATTAGTATTATCATTTGGAGTAGTGGGCTGTTCATCAAATAGCAAGGATGATAGTACTCAAGAACAACAAGAGCAGCAAAAAGATACAGCTGCAACAGCTTCAGAAATATCAACTTTATTAAAAGATATGTATATAGTACTTAAGGATTCAAACGGGGGAACTAAAGATTGTAAAGATAAGCTAGTTAATTACGGAAAAGATATAAACGATGCTATGTTGGCGAATAAGGAATACGGTCGAGATATGCAAAATTTAAAAGATGCTACAGAAAATTATGATTTAGAAAAAATAGCTAAATATGTATGTGATATTTTAAATGACATAGAGGGAAGCGACAAATACAGCATAGAAATAAAGTCAACAGATAATACAGATAAATCAAATAGTAATAAAAATACTAAGTCAAATGGGAATAATCAAAAGAGTACAAATACAAATAAAAACAACAATAATAACAAAAATACGAATAAAAATAACGAAGAAGAATATCAAAGTGGGGACTACGGAGATTATACAAAATGTCCAAACTGCAAAAAAATGACATTCCATCCTGATGGATATTGCGAAAACTGTGGTTATGGAAAATCAGCTAATGAAGATGGAGCTAACCATAGTTCTGAATGCGCAAATTGTGGAAGTGCCACTATAAATGATGATGGAACTTGTCCATATTGTGGATATCAAAATTAGAGCGTGTTTAAAATAAAGATTTATTTTTTATAATGTTAAAATAGGAGCAAATGCTCCTATTTTTTTGTGGGAAATTTTAAAAGAGAATGCTAATCGTACGAATGAATAATATATAATTAACATATAGGACTTAAAAATAAACAAAACTGAGATTATATATAAATAATAATATAAATCTAGAAGGGAGTTTAGAAAAGGGGATATGGAATATATAAAGCAATATAATACGAATGAAGTTTATGTGAATGAAAAGCTTACAGAGAAAATAGATAAAATAAATTCACATCCACTTACTGTGGTTGAGGCACCGATGGGATATGGAAAGACAACAGCGATAAAAATATATCTGAACAAATTCCATACGAATTACTATTGGCAGAATATCTACACTGATTCGGATATAGCATTTTGGCAAGGTTTTTGTAGAATAATAAGCAAGATAGATTCAAATGTTGGCAGTCGCTTGGAAAACATAGGCTTACCAAAAGATAGTATAAAACTTGAAGAATGTATTGAGCTTATAAATTCTATTTATATAAAAGAGGAAATAGCAATAATATTAGATGATTATCATTTAATAGATAATAAAAATTTAGATGAGTTAATATATAATTTGGTAAAAAGTATGGATAACAAAATCCATCTTATTATAATTACGAGAAATAAGCCAGATATTGAGATTGAAGAACTTCAATTAAAAAAATTGGTGAATTATATTACAAAAAATTGCTTGGAATTTGAAAAGGATGATATAAAAAAATATTACAAACTCTGTGGCATAAATTTAAATACTTTAAATATAGATGATGTTTATAAAAAGAGTGAAGGTTGGATAAGTGCGATATATTTGATTATGCTAAATTATATCGAATACAATACGATTGAGATAAGTGAAGATATATATGAACTTGTAGAAAAGCTAGTGTATGATCCATTTGAAGATAAGTTTAAAGATTTTTTACTTAGATTATGTGTATTTGATCAGTTTACGTTGGAGCAAGTAAAATTTGTTACTGGGGATGAAAATGTTGATTTATTGATAAAGGAATTGACACAGGTTAATGCATTTGTGAAGTATGACAAGAAAAACAAAGTATATTTATTTCATGCAATTTTTAGAACGTGTCTGTTGGAGAAATTAAAAGAAAAAGACGATGATTATAAAAAGGAAGTATATAAAAAAGGCGGACTTTTGTTTTATAAAAAAAGAAAATATGTTTTAAGTATGGGTTATTTTTATAAAGCTAGGGATTATGAAAGCTTTTTAAATACTTTGGTACAAGACAAGGGAAACAGCATTACGGGAGAAATAAAGGATACATTTATAAGATGTATGGAAAATTGTCCAAATGAATTTAAACAGAAAAATCATCTGGCATTATTGGTATATGCGAGAAGGTTGTTTACTTACAATGAGATGGACTTGTTTGGAAAAGTTTGTGGACAATTTTATGAAAATATAGCGAAAGATAAAAATATAGATGATAAAGAAAAAAATCAACTACTTGGAGAGATGAAACTTATACTTAGTTTCACAAAATATAACAATATAGAAGAAATGTCGAATCTTCACAAGGAGGCTTATGAATTGATGTATAAGCCATCTACGATTATGACAAATAAATCCACATGGACTTTCGGTTCACCATCAATTTTATATATGTATTATAGAGAGAAGGACAAATTACAAGAACAGCTACGAATAATGAAAAATGCAATGCCTTATTATTATAAAATCACCGATAATCACGGCAAAGGAGCAGATTATATCATGGAGGCTGAGGTATGTTTTAATCAAGGCGATATATTAAATGCAGAAATAGCGCTAGATAAGGCAATGCTTATGTGTGATAAGTATTCAGGAGTTCTTTGCTGTGCTTTGTTTTTAAAATTAAGGATACTTATACATAGAGGCAAGTATGAAGAGTTTAGGACTTTGATGGATGAAATTGAAGAGAAAATTTATATAAATGACCTTCATATGTTTTCAGATACGTTGGATTTAATAAGGGCATATATATATTCTAATTTAAAAGAAGAAAGCAAAATTCCAAAGTGGATAATAAATGGCAATTTTGAAAATACTAGATTATTATTTCCGACAATGCCTCTTGTAAATTTTATTTACTCAAAAGTACTTATAACAAAAAAGGATTATATCAAGGTAGTTGCACTTTATGATAAGTCTATGGCTATGGCAAGGATATTTCCTAATTTACTTTGTGAGATTTTTGAAAATATGCATATAGCAATAGCATACGACAATTTATCTAAAAGAAAAGAATCAATTGAAAAACTTGAAAAAGCATTGGAAATAGCCATAAGTGATAGACTATATATGGTTTTTGCAGAAAATTATACTGATATAAAAAACTTGTTAGATGAAATATATGAAAAAGGAAATTTTAAAGAAGCAATAGATGAAATTAGAATATTACAAAAGGCTTATGAGGAATTTTTAAAATTTGTTAAAAAAGAAAAATCTAAAGTTGTTGAATTATCGGAAAGAGAGTTAGAAGTTGCAAATTTAGCGGCACAAGGATTTACAAATAATGAAATAGCAAAAAAATTATTTGTATCAGTAAATACAGTTAAAACAATCTTGAAGGCAGTATTTAAAAAATTATGTATAAAATCAAGACAAGAAATCAAAGATGTTCTAAAAAGTCAAAATAACAATTAAGTTTAAGTTATAGCTGTATTTTTAAAAAACTTTTTTTGACAAAAAATACAGCAAATTTAGATAATATCAAACTGGTATTTTGGATAATCTATTAATAAATATTTCTTTATAGAGAGGAGAAATAAAATGACTATTAAAGATAAATTTGAAGAAATGAAAGAACATCATGAAGGTAGAAAAGAATATAGACATGAACTTAGAGAAGAAAGAAAATTAGAACATGAATTAAAACACGATGTTAAAGAAGGTATAAAAGAAGTAGGCAAATTTGACAAAGAATTAGGCCACGAACTAAAAAAAGAAGCCAAAGCAGATTATAAAGAATATAAAAAGGACGAAAAAGAAGCTGAAAAATACGCAAAAGCAATAAATAAAGGAATGAGAGAATTAGAAGACGAAGAAAGAAAACAACAACATGAATTCGCTGAAATGTTGAAAAAACAAATGGAAAATGAATAAAATATAAACTTTAAATGAAAATAAATAGAAATTAAAGAAAATAAAGTAAAGTAGGTATAACAATTTGTTATTATATCTACTTTATTTTTATTATTTACGATATAGTGATAATAAAGTATTATATACATACTAGAAATAATTATAGGGGGAGATAAATAAATGGATTTAAGGCAATTGCAATATTTTATAACAGTTGCAGATAAGAAGAGTATAAACAAATCAGCCCAAATATTGTACACAACCCAACCTAATGTGAGTAAAGTTATTTCATCTTTAGAAAAAGAACTGGACATTAAATTATTTGACAGGAGTAATAGAGGGGTAAAATTGACGAATAAGGGAAAAGAAGTTTATGACTATGCGAATGAGATATTAAAAAATCATAAGATGATATTAAGTTTAAATAAGGAAAAGTCAAGGCAAACACTAAATATATCTAGTTATCCAAGCAATGTAATGTCAGAGGTTATATGTGATTATTATAATAGCTATAATAATAAAACAACAATAAATTTTATAGAAGGACAGATAGAAAACATAACAGAAAATGTTAAATGCCATAAATCAGAAATTGGTATAATATATACTTTAAAGAATAAAAGAAGCTGTTTTAATAATTTTTTGGAGTATGAAAATTTAGAATATAAGGAAATAGCCACTAGAAAAATATGTTTATATGTAGGTAAAAATAATAAATTTTTTAATAGAGAAAACATTACTATAAAAGAGCTTTTAACATTAAAATTTGTTCAAATAGATAAAGATATTTTTTCGATAGAAAATTATTTAGTACATATCAATAAAAAAATAGAGATGAAAAAGAATATTAATTTTGTTACAAATAGTGATAACTTAGTTTTTGAGTTATTATTAAGAACAGATATTGCAACTATTGGTATCGATTTGAAATATTCAGAATATAACAATGACGCTATAAAAAGATTAAAAATAAAAGATCAATTAGAAAATGTGAGTATTGGTTTTGTAAAGAGAAAGGGAGAAAATATAACATCAGAAGCATTTAAATTTATAGAATTATTAAAAACAAAAATTTAAGAAAACTATAACTAAAAAAGTAAAAGATACCCTTAGATATAACAAAATAGAATATACAGGATATACAATAATGATATTATGCAAAAATGTTATGTTAATGTATAATTGCTATGTGATAATGATTATTGATATTAATAAATTGTAAGGGAGTATAGTTATATGATTTTCAAAAGGAAAAATAGTCAAAAACGATTGGGTAAAAAACTATTAAGTATATTATTAATTGGTAGTATGTTATTGACTGGATGCTCAACATCTGGAAGAGGCTCTAGTTCAGCAGAAACATCTAAATTAGTATATGCAAACTTTAGAGATTTAAGGGATTTAAATCCACATCTATATAATGGGGAATTATTTGCACAAAATTTAATATTTGAGTCTTTAGTAAAGATAACTGAAGATGGTGATTTTGAACCATGGCTTGCCGAAAGCTGGAAAATATCAGAAGATGGTAAAGAATATGTATTTAAACTAAGAGAAGATGTAACTTTTAGTGATGGTGAAAAGTTTAATGCAGAAGCAGCTAAGGCAAATTTTGATGCTATATTAGATAATGCTGACAGACATACATGGCTTGAATCAGTGAGGTTGATGCAAGAAGTTGATAATTCAGGTGGAAAAAGTGTTGAAGTTACAGGGGAATATGAGTTAACTCTTAGACTTTCAGAAGCATATTATCCTTTCTTAGTAGAACTAGGTGTTACAAGACCATTTAGATTTATATCACCAAAATGTTTTATAGATGGGACTACAAAAAATGGTGTTAGCGACATAGTAGGTACAGGTTCATATGTATTATCTGAAAATCACGTTGATGAATATTCTATATTTAAAGTTAATGAAGATTATTGGGGTGAAAAGCCTGAAATAAAAGAAATAGAAGTGAAAGTTATACCAGATAACCAAACTCGTGTTATGGCACTTAAAAATGGTGAAGTTGATTTAATATATGGAACAAATATGATAGATGCTGAAACTTATAAAGAATTTGAATCATTAGATGGATTTAAAACATCAATATCAGATCCAATATCAACTCGTATGATGATAATAAATACAACTGATGAAATACTAGGAGATGTAAAAGTTCGTAAAGCAATACAACATGCTACAGATAGAAAAACTATATCAGAAAGTATATTCTCAGGAATAGAAAGTCCAGCAGATACAGTGCTTGCAAAAACAGTACCATATGCAGATATTGATTTAAAAGCTTATGATTATAATTTAGATACTGCTAAAAAGCTTTTAGATGAAGCTGGATGGAAAGAGGTTAAAGGAAAAACTTATAGACAAAAGGATGGAAAAGAATTATCAATAGTATTAAATTACTGTAGTGATAGTGTAACAGAAAAAACTATAGCAGAGTTTTATCAAAGTGAACTTGCAAAAGTTGGAATCAAGTTAGAAATATCAGGTGAAGAAGAACAAGCTTATCGTGACCGTATGAAAGCTGGAGACTTCGATATAACATTTAATATTTCATGGGGTTCTCCATATGACCCACAATCATTCTTAGCAGGTATGAGAATGCCAGTTTATGGGGATTATGCAGCTCAACAAGGATTAAAAGAAAAAACACAAATAGATGAAACTATATTAAAAGCATTAACAAGTACTGATGAAGAAAAACGTCAAGAATATTATACATATGTGCTTACAACTCTTCACGAAGAAGCAGTTTATATACCATTAACTTATGAAAGAAATCGTGCTGTATATAATGAAAAAGTTAAAAATGTTACATTTAACGCATCTCAATTTGAAGTACCTATGGAAAAAATGAAAATAGAAGAATAGTTAAAAATAAGCCGGTGCACTTGAAAAAGTAGCCTGGCTTATTGTTTATTATAAATTTATAAAAGGAGAAAATAGATGAAGAAATATATAGCAAAACGTATACTTTTAGCAATACCAATGTTGTTTGCAATTTCTTTTATAGCATTTATGCTTATAAATATAATGCCATCAGACCCTGCAGAAGTAGCGCTAAGAGTAAATGAAATTATACCTACAGAAGAAGCTATAGAATCTATGAGGATGGAATTAGGTCTAAATGATCCATTTTTTGTGAGATATTTTAATTGGCTAGGAGATTGTCTAAGATTAGACTTTGGTGTTTCTTATACAAACACAACTAGAAAGGTTTTTGATGAAATTGTAAGATGTCTTCCTGCTACTATAGACTTAGCAATTATATCATTAGTTATAGTAATAGTAGTAAGTATTCCAGTTGGAGTTTTGTGTGCAGTATATAAGGATAGTTTATTTGATAGAATTACGAGAAGCTTAATTTTTATAGGGACAGCTATGCCAAATTACTGGTTAGGGCTGTTACTTGTATATGTTTTTTCATTGAAACTGGGTATATTTCCAAGTAGTGGAGCAACGACAATGAAGCATTATATTTTACCAGCTATAACTTTAAGTATGACTTATATATCAACATATGTAAGGCTTATAAGAAATAGTATGCTTGATAATATGAAAGAAAACTATGTATTTTATGCTAAAGTAAGAGGATTGAAAAATAAAGTTATAATATGCAAACATGTACTTAAAAATTCTCTTCAATCGTGTATGACAGCACTAGGGATGAGTATTGTGCAGCTAATGGCTGGAACAGTTATTGTTGAAAATATATTTGCAATACCTGGTATAGGCAGACTTTGTATATCCGCAATATTCAATAGAGATTATCCTGTTATACAAGCATATATACTGATGATGGGGGTATTATTTGTATTTTGTAATTTAGTAGTAGACATAGTTCAATGTTTAGTTGATCCAAGGATAAAAAGAGGGGTGGCAAAATGATAAAAAAACTTTTAAATGATAAGATAGCAATTGGGTGTATTCTGATAATTATGATAACTTGTATTTTGGGGATATTTGCACCACAATTAGCACCAAATGACCCATATTTACAAGATATATCTAATAAATTTATGCCATTTTCTTTGAAATATCCTCTTGGAACAGATAACCTAGGGCGTTGTGTAATGTCTAGACTTATGTATGGTATAAGACCTACAATTTTCTTATCTTTATTAACCATGGTTTGTACAATATTATTAGGAACAATAATTGGAATAATAGCTGGATACAGCCGAGGTATTGTAGATGAAGTTTTAATGAGATTTTGTGATATAATGCTTTCTTTTCCAAGTCAAGTTATGATACTTGCAATAGTAGGGGTACTTGGAGTAGGAATAGAAAATATAATATTTGCAAACATAATAATAAAGTGGACTTGGTATGCCCGTATGATAAGAGGAATTGTTATTCAATATAGATACAAAAATTATATGCTTTATTCCAAAGTAATAAATACTAAAAAAAGTTTTGTTATGTTTAAACACCTACTTCCAAATATATTATCAGAAGTAATTGTACTTGCAACATTAGATATAGGATGGGTTATATTAAATATATCAACATTATCATTCTTAGGTTTAGGTGTTCAAGCTCCAACACCAGAATGGGGAGCGATGCTTAGTGAGGCAAAAAATGTAATGGCTACTAATCCAAATCAAATGATAGTTCCTGGTTTGGCTATATTAATAATAGTCGCAGCATTTAACTTACTTGGAGATAGCTTTAGGGATGCACTAGATCATAAGGAGGTAGCATAATGATATTAAACGTTAAAAATTTAAATTTACATCATAAAGATGGAAAAGAAATAAAACCTATATTACACGATATTTCATTTAATGTTAAAAAAAATAGCTGTCTTGGGATATTAGGTGAATCAGGAAGTGGAAAGAGTATGACTTGTAAATCGCTTATGGGACTTTTGGATAAAAAAAGTTTTAATATAGGTGGAGAAGTCTATTTTAAGGATGAGGATATTTTGAGATTGGATGAAAATGAGAGCAGAAGGCTTAGAGGGAAAGCCATATGTATGATTTTACAAAACCCTATGACAGCATTTAATCCACTTTACACAATTGAAAACCAAGTTATAGAAACCTTTTTAGAACATCTAGATATAACTAAAATTAAGGCAAAAGAACTTGCAGTAATTGCACTAGAAAAGATGAATCTAAAAAATCCAACAGAAATATTAAATAAATATCCACACGAATTAAGTGGTGGGATGTTACAACGTATAATGATAGGAATAACAATAGCCTTAGAACCGGAACTTATTATTGCAGATGAGCCAACAACAGCTATAGACTGTTTAAATCAAATAGAAGTTATAAAAGAGTTTAAGGAACTTAGAAAAAAACTTAAAACTTCAATGATATTTATAACCCATGACTTGGGTGTTCTTGCACAAATTGCTGATGAAGTAGTTGTTATGGATAAGGGAAGAATTATAGAAGAGGGAACAATAAATAAAATAATAAATGAGCCAAAACATGAACACACTAAATATTTAATTAATACTAGGCTTAAATTAATCAAAAAATTTCAAGAAGTAGTTTCATAAAGGGGGATAATAAATGTTACTAGAAGCAAAAGATATACATATGAGTTTTCCTGAAGGAGATGGACTTTTTAGAAGAAAAAGAAAAGAAGTTTTAAAAGGAGTTTCTTTTGAATTACATAAGGGTGAATGTTTAGGTATAATAGGCGAGTCAGGAAGCGGAAAGTCAACACTTGGCAAGGTGATTTTAGGTTTAGAAAAACAAGATAGCGGAAAAATATTATTTGAAGGTAGTGAGTTCAGAAAACAATGGCAAAGCGAAATGAATGTTGTGTTTCAAGATTATACCAGTTCTGTAAATCCAAAATTTAAGGTCTATGAAATAATTAATGAAACATTATTACAATCAAAACTTTCAGGTGAAGATAAAAGAAAAAAAATAATTGAATTATTAGAACAAGTTGGACTTAATGAAGATTTTTATTATAGATACCCGCACCAATTAAGTGGGGGTCAACTTCAAAGAGTATGTATAGCAAGGGCAATAGCTAAAATGCCGAAGTTCATACTTTTGGATGAGGCAATAAGTTCTCTAGATGTCTCAACACAAGTTCAAATACTAGACCTTTTGATAGAATTAAAAGAAAAATATGGACTATCATATTTGTTTATAACACATGATTTAACAGCAGTTACATATATATGTGACAGGGTTTTATTTTTTAAAGATGGACAAGTTGTAGAAACTGTAAATAACACAAATAAATTGAAATATGTTAAAGATGAGTATTCTAAATTATTATTAGGTTCGGTACTTGATATAGAAATTTCTTGTTAATAGATAAAAACTCTCATGTCGATTTTATATTGGCATGGGAGTTTTTATTTATTAATTTTAATCCATAAGAATGGAATATACAAAATTAGAAATATAAAAGCAAAGGTTGTAATATACATATATCATAGTAAAAAAAGAAGGGAATACTATAATGTTAATCACAGTTGTCGGTGTTGTGTTTATAACTTTAGCCGTAGTTTTATTTTCTGTAGGCAATTTTAAATGTGCGAGGGTTCTAGTTCCGATAATTGCTGTGGCTATGAGTATGGGTATTTGAAAGAGTTGGATGCTTTGAGTGAAAAGGGTAAATCTCAACAGATTTGGAATGATGAAATTATGGGCTACATTGATTTATATCGGTGTAGCTTTTTAATTTGTGAAATTATATAAACATTATCAAAAAATTCATTAGATGTTAGATATAATATATATAACAAGATTAATAGCAATTAATATAATAGGGGTTATACTAGGTTAGATTTATTTATAAAGGGGGCAGAAAGATGCAAGAGAGTAGGCTATTTAAAATAGTTTATTACCTTTTGGAACATGAAAAATCAACGGCATCTGAGCTTGCAGAAAAATTTGAGGTATCGGTTAGGACAATATATCGTGATATTGATGCACTTAGCAGTGCTGGGATTCCAATTTGTGCAACTCAGGGGAAAGGTGGTGGAATTTATCTACTTGATAACTTTGTGCTAGACAGATCGGTGTTTTCGGACAATGAAAAAGAACAGATTTTGACAGCACTTAAGGGTATTAGTGCTGCAGATGGGAATAATTTGGACGAGTTATTGACTAAACTAAGGGCATTATTTGAAATTAAAGAGAGTAGCTGGATAGAAGTTGATTTTACAAGTTGGTACAAAAAGAAGCCAAAACAAGATATATTCAGATTACTTAAGGACGCTATTTTCAGCAAGAATGTAGTTAAATTTAAATATTTCAACAGAAATAGAGAAATACTAGAACGAAAAGTCCAACCGATTCAGTTGGTGTTTAAGGATAAATATTGGTATTTATATGGATTTTGCCTTCTAAAAAATGACTACAGATTTTTTAAATTGACGAGAATGACAGAGCTGCAAGTATTGACAGAGAGTTTTTGCAGAAATTTCAGCGAACTTGAAATAGGAAAAACAATTAAGTATTCAGAAAATATAAGTGTAAAGTTGAAGTTCAACAAATCCATAGCTTTTCAGGTGTATGATGAATTCTATGATGAAGTAATAGAATGTGATGATGGAAGTTTGTATGTTGAGGCTGAATTGCCAAATAATGATATATTATATACAGAGCTGTTGAGCTTTGGTGATGATGTAGAAGTATTAGGACCAGAAAGTGTGAGAGAGAAAATAAGAAAAAAATTAGAGAATATGTTTAAAAAATATTTATAACTTGACACTAGATGTCAGGTTATTTTTTTTATAATTTTAATATAGATAAATAAGTGTGAGGGATGATTAAATTTTATTGAAATGCGTTTATCAAAGGGGGCCTTTATATGGATTATGCATTGAAAGAAAGTAGTACAAAGTTTGAAAATATATTAGGAACTGCTCTAAAAGTTCCAGGTGTGAGGGTGGATAGAGAGCAATTTCTTTTACAAACTTTAGGTTCTAAGATAAAGAATGAAAATATTGTAAATTTGGCTATCAAGACTGATCCTGTTACAGCTGGAATATCAATCGATAAATTAGATAGGATTGCAAATTCATTGATAAGGAAAAGAACAACAAATACATCAATGGTATCATTCGCAGCAGGGATGCCTGGGGGATTGACAATGGCTGCAACTATACCTGCTGATACTTTGCAATTTTTGGGGACAGCCATTAAGTTAGCACAGGAATTAGTTTATTTATATGGTTATGGAGAAATCGGAAATGCCAACCAATTAGATGAAGATATAAAAAGAGAGCTAACATTATATTTAGGTGTTATGTTTGGAATTGAAAAATCAGCAGCTACATTGAGAGTTTTCACTACAAATATGTCAAAACAAGTTTTAACAAGAACATCAAGAAGGGCTTTAAGTAAAACAGCATTATATTCAATTACTAAAAAAATGGGCGAAATAATTGGAGTAAAAGTAACAAAGGCAGGTTTTGCAAAAGGTGTTTCAAAAGCAGTTCCTATAGTTGGAGGGGTTATATCAGGTGGAACATCATATGTTTCTATGAATCATATGGGACACAGATTAAGTGAAGTATTAAGGGAGTCAATTTTTTATACGGAAGCAGATTATAATAAAGATTATAAAAATATTTGTAATGAAGTTGTTGATGTTGAATTTAATTAGAGGGACTTATAGTGAGGAGATTTTAATTGAAGTTATGTATTTAAGATAAATTAAAAAATATATGATAAGACTACATTGATTTATGTTTTATGTAGTCTTTTTTTTGTAAGAAACTAAGTTATGACAAGTTGTATTTAGAGTACCTTTATTTATACGAACAGATAAAAATTAATAGACAAAAACAACTAATTAAATTAAACTAAGTTATGTGACTTTACAAATGAAAATAATGATAGTAATTTAAAGAATATCAGCGATTCAAATAATAATGTATCAAATAATCAAAATAACAACCAAAATTCACAAAATACAAAATCAAATAATAGTATAAAAAAATATAATGGGGAGAATTTATGAGTAAAAACAAAAGAATAATAGCTATATTTTTATCACTTATGATGCTAATATCAAGTGGTATATTTGTTAACAATGCACATGCAGCACAAGCAAAACCGACTGTTTATGCACATTCATATACTGTTATGGATGCAAATTCGGGGGAAATTATTATATCAGAGCAGGAAAATAAGCGAATATATCCTGCAAGTACTATAAAATTATTAACGGCAATAGTTGCTATAGAAAATTGCAGTTTGTATAAAAGAATAACTGTTAAGAAATCTACTTTAAATAAGGTTGATGTAGAGACGACCACAGCAGGTTTAAAGCCAGGCTATGCTTATACATTAGAAGAACTTTTAAACATGCTTTTAGTATATTCAGCAGGTGATGCTGCAGAAATAATTGCTGAATCAGTTGGAGGAACTAGAGAAAATTTTGTGGAGATGATGAATATAAGAGCTAAAGAGCTTGGTATGAACGATTCTTATTTTGACAATCCTGTGGGGATGGACTGGCATAAAAATGCAAATATTTATTCAACATCAAGTGATATAGCAAAATTGACAAGATACGCTATGACAAATGATACAATAAGAGCAATTGTCAAAAAACCGCAATATGTTATAAAAAATTACTATAAGGGAAAATCAAAGACATTATATGCATCAAATAATTTTTTAAGAAATTATTCTTATTCTAAAAACTTATTTACAATAATCGGATCAAAAACAGGAACTAGTGATAAAGCTGGATATGCATTATCAGCAACAGCAAGGGATAGTTCTGGTAGAGAAGTTATATGTGCATTCTTCGGAAAAAGTACACGTATGCAAATGTTTCAAGATATAAATACTTTATTGACATATACTTTTAATAATTATAAAAATATTTTAGAAAAAAGTTTTTATGATATTAGATATTCTTCTACAAAAACTATTATAAATAAATATCTTGCCAATGGAGTATTAACAATGACTTCTTCAGGCAAATTTTCTGGAAGTACACAAGTTAGCAAAAAAGAATTTGTGACTACTACGAATAAGGCACTAAAAACTTCATATGTTGTAAATGGTGGAACAGCAAAGATAACATTATTAGATGTTGCAAAAATATTCAAAGATTATAATAGCAAAGAATATAGTCAAGAAATAAAAAATAAATATAAAAATAGATTTAAAAATCTAAATTCAACTGATTTTAATAATATGGTTCATTTATATGAATTAAATATATTACCACATGATTACGGATATAATGCAAATGCTAAGATTTCGAGACAAGAGATGGTATTAATGTTGAATAATATGCCACAAAGAGTACAATCTCTGAAAACATTTTCGATATTTACAGTAAACAGAATAAGACATACATCAACAATCATAACAGGAAAAGGGTTGAAAAATGCTAGAGTAAAGGCTTCTGTAAACGGAAAACAAATAGGAAAAACAGTTACAGTTGATATTTATGGAAAATATAAAATAAAAATTCCAAAACAGAAAAAGAAAGTAAAGATAGTCGTTACTATCAGCAAAACAGGGTATAAATCAAAATCAAAGACAATTATTGTAAAATAAATCCATTTACTTGTATTTACTATTTTGATAGTATATTAGATTAATAGAGAAGTATTATTTATAAATTTTCTAATATAGTATCTAAATACTAGAAAAATAAATATTAAGGAGAATTTACATATGGAAACAAGTTTACCAATAGAAAAATATAAAAAAATAAGAATAGCTCAAGCAGAGGGAGCAAGAACTGTAGAAGATCTTAGAAGAATGACTGATTTAGTTATCGAAAACGAAGAAGAAGCAGCAGAAATGCAAAGGATATTAAAAAATGCATGTGGATGCAACAACGTATCTGTTGAAGAAGTTGCAAGAGCAGTTAGAAATGGAGCAGACACAGTAGAAAAAGTTACAGCAGCTACTGGTGCTGGAGCAAATTGCGACAAATGTAAAGGTGGCGTGCTTCAAAGTATAATAAAAAATAGAGGATAATAAATAATTTTATTTATCAAAAAGCTACTAGACAATTGATCTAGTAGCTTTTCAATTTATGGATAATATTATTTTATAAATTATTTTTCAGAATCAAGTAGAGCACCTAAAGATTCAAGTTCTTTTATTGCTGATTCGTTGTTAGCTAAATCATCAGTTTGAGTTGCTGAGTAAGCATTGTAGAATAGAAGATCCCATGATAAATATCCAGAGATACAATCGAATTGACCTTTGATTAATTCGTATTGCTTATCATTAGTTTCTGCACCACCAACTACTATGATACCTGCTTTTTTATTTTTAAGGTATGCACCTTTACAATAACATTTATCTATTACCATTTTCAGTTGAGCAGTTATTCCCCACCAATATACAGGTGTAGCAAATACAAGTAAATCAGCATCAACAATTTTATCTACTATCATGTTAGAGTCGTCTTTTGCAACACATCCTTTGTAACATTGACAGGCTCTACAACCAGTACAAGGAGATACATCTAGTTTGTAAGTATCTACAACCTCAACTTCATGTTCACAACTAACTCCTTTAACAAATGAATTGATTGCAGTTAAAGTGTTCCCTTTTCTTGGACTTCCGTTTAATACTAATATTTTCATAACGATAACACTCCTTTTTTTATTTTAAATAAAATTAAGCAACCTATATTATTTTCACTTTATTATATCCAGTTTACAACAGCATCTTTTCTTGGAACTGTTCTTTGGTATTTAACATTAGGATATCCTATTACTAGACATGATAATAATTCATCAGAGCTATTTAAACCAAGTAAATCTAGGATAGGTTGATTATCTTTTGCAGCAACTATTGAGAAACCACTGAAGAAAGTACCAAGACCTAATGCATTAGTTATAAGTTCCATATTTGAAGAAGCTAAACCAGCATTTACGTTATTTGGAGAAGCTACAAATATGGCAACTGGTGCATTGAAGAATATTTTATCATTTTTAACGGGGTCTTGTTTGTACATTTCATAAGAAGCAACCCACATTCTTGCATATCTTTCTAAATGAGCAGTTTGAGGTGTTAAATTAGCTAAAATTGCTTCACCTTTTATTTTTAAACTTTCATAAACTAAATCCCTAAGTTCATTAAGTTTTTCTCTAACCACTACATAAGATACATCTTGACTGTTTGTTGAAGTTTGAGTAAATCTTCCTGCTTCGATTATCTTTTCTATCTTTTCTTGTTCAACTTCTTTATCTTTGAATCTTCTTACACTTCTTCTAAATTTTATGAAGTTAAGTAAGTTGTCAGCTTCAACTGTGAAACTGTCATTATCATAAGGAATAACATCTTCCATGTTGTAATCATCAGTTGATACAGCCTCTACTGGACAGATAGCTATACAGTGACCGCATTTGAAACATCTTTCATTATTTATTTCAGCCTTGTTATCTACTAAAGATATAGTAGAAACTGGACAATCTTTCACACATTGTGAACAGCCAATACATTTTTCTTTATTTACGCTAAACATTACATTTCTCCTTTTTAATACAATAATTAATTTGACATTTATATAGAAAAAATTTATACTTTTTCCTGTTATTAAATATATTGAATAATACAATAATAGGATTATAGCACCATTTGACGAATTGTGTCTAATTGAAAATATTCATAAATATATAACCAAAAGTTATTGGTTTTAAATAAAGAGGAGATAATCATGAATTTACAACAACTAGAGTATTTTAAAATAATAGCGGAAACAAAGAATTTCACAACAGCATCAGAAATATTATCAGTTACCCAACCAGCACTAAGTAAAGCAATATCTAAATTAGAAGAAGAACTAGATGTTAAGCTTTTTCAAAGAGAAGGAAGAAATATCAAGATTACAGAGTATGGAGATGTTTTCTTAAAATATGCCAAAGGAGCTTTGAGTGAAGTTGAAAAAGGTAAACTTAAATTAAAAGAGATGAAAAACAACAGCGATACAATTATTTCAATATCCTCAACGGCTTGTATTGGGGCAATTTTTATACCTTTTTTAATAAGCGGATTTTTTAATAATAATTCTAAGGTGAAGTTTAATATAGATAACCAAAATACAGATGAAATTTTGAAAGGAATCAAAAATAACCATATAGATTTCGGATTTATAAGTAATATAAGTGATTTAGGCAAATACTCTAACATAGAGGCTACTTTAGTGAAAAAGGAAGAATATGTTTTAATTGTTCCTAAAAACCACTATCTAGCCAACAAGGAAGAAGTATATCTTAGTGAGCTGAAAAATGAGTATTTTATAGCATATAATGATAAATGCTCTGATGTGGAGAAATGTTATTCTGATTTTATAGGATATACACCGAAAATTTATGCAGAACCTAGCGAGGCAATGATACTTTCAGGTCTTGTCGAAGCAGGGGCAGGCATTGCGATAATTTTAAACACGCCACTTATTAATACTAATAAGATTTCTGTTATCAAGATAAAGGATAAGATTGATGATAAGAGTATTTATATGGTGTGGAATAAAAATATTATTCATAATAAGAATAAAACAGAGTTTAAGAATTATGCTTTGAATGTGGATAAAAGATAAAATTTTTAGGATTATATTTTAATAATGTAAAAGTAGGAGGATATAAAAATAACTCCTACTTTTTTTGTTTCAAAAAATGAGAGGAATTATATTATTAAATTGTAAATCCTCATAAGTTTTGTTAAAACAAAAATCAGCACTAATGGAATTACAACTGATTCCGCAAGCATTATTATCATAGATTCAGTAGATTTTTCAAGTCCATATTTCGGGGTTAGGTGTAGAATAAAATAAGTTATAAAAATGTTTAATCTAGACTAGTTTTTTACTAATTTGTTATAATATATCTATTATAAATTTATGTAGAAAAAATTTACTACATTATAAAAATAGATAATAAATTCCAAAGTAGGAGGACGTTATGCCACAAATAAAAGTAAGAGGAATAAACGAAAACGACATCTGCAAAATAAGCGAAAAGATGGTCGATGAATTAGTAGAGGCAGTAAAATGCCCAAGAGATTATTTTGAAATAGAATGTATAAAATCTGTTGCTATAAGAGATGGCAAAATAGCAGATGTTTATCCATTCGTTGAAGTTGCTTGGTTTGACAGAGGGCAAGAAGTTCAAGATATAGTTGCTAAGATAATCACTAATAACATAAGAGAAAACTTAAATATAGAAAGTATGGATTTAGCTTTTACAGTTTTTGAAAAAGAGAAGTATTACGAAAATGGAGAGCATTTCTAGGGATTATAAAACCACATCTTAAATAATAAGGTGTGGTTTTTCTATACAAGAAATTAAGTCAAGAAATCAAATATAGAGAACCTTAAAAATTTTAATAAAATAATGGATTTTATTTCTATATAGCACTATTATTATTAATAATAGGAATAATGCGATTTAACAAGAAAAAGGAAGAGTATATTACTGATAATGGAAATGTGACAGATAAGCTAAAAATCAAGTGTGCTAGAAAACACTTTGAAGCTCTTGGCGAAGAGGTTGCATTTATGGCACCAGAAAGTAGCCCTGATGAATTTATGGAAAAGGCAAGGGCTGCAATGCCTGAAGTTTAGAAAAAGAGATTAGGGGATATGTAATCTGTGATGTTTTGAGTACTACAAATACTGTTAGGAAGATTTTGAATAAGTGATGAATTGCGAAGGGGTAGGGATATATAATATAAAAAAACTAGCTAAATGTATAATGAGTTTAGCTAGTTTTTTTATAATAATTTTATACCGGTCTTCCAAAGTATGTTTGTTTTCCACTTTCGATAAGATACCTAATATGACACTTTTCATATTCATCTTCACCACTATTTAACCACCAGTAATCTTCTAAGCTCATGCCTTTATTAGCCTTGCAAATAGTCCATGCATCATAGAAATTAAGCCCCATCTTATCAAGGATATAGTCTACACCATCTCTGTTTGGTGGCATTACTCTATCTTCTATCCAATATAATACATTTTCGTGCTGAGGTTTATAATCTAATGATAAATTAGTATAATCATATAGTATAGGCGGTAGATATTTAGTATCTTTTATATTTTTATTTAATTCAAATGCAAACTTATCTAATTTTTCGTCATAAGTTATAATTCCAACTTCTATATCTTTATACATCAGCGTATAACTCTCTAACATAGTTTAACCTCTCTTCCAATAAATCACACAGGGCTAAAACCCTTTCATTTTATTTGATGATATTAATTTAAATTACCTACTTTTTAGAAGTTTAAATTCCATATTTTAATATATATTATATCATACTACATGGACTTATAAACAAGCTTTGCGATGTATAATGACTGTATATTTATCATGCTACCTTTATCTTGTATAACATAAATACTGCAATGAAGATTGTGAATATGTAAGATATATGAAGGATAATGACGATATTTCACGAATAAGTATTATAGCTGTATCGATATTAAAAGAAGCAAATCAAATAAATGGGGGAATAAGAAATGAAACCAAATATATTTAATTATGCAAAAAGTGAACTTACTAATGATGCTATAATTTGTTGGATGTTAGATTGGACAAATAGCGAGCATGAAATATATAAAAATTTATCACAAGATATGATAAGACTGTTTACAAAGAATAAAGATTTAGACGTGGAATCTGTAAAAATAAAAAAGCAGTATAAAAATATTGATATATTGGTGGAAGTAAATGATTCGGAAGTGATTGTGATAGAGGATAAGGTAAAAACTTCGTCACATTCAAATCAGTTAGAAAGATATAAAGATACTATAGATAATGAAGAGTTTTATAAGAATTATAATAAGCACTACATATATTATAAAGTTGGGAATGAATCTCAAAATAATGGGGTAGAACAAGCTGGTTATACAAGAATAAAAAGAGATGAAATATTGAATATAATTAAAAAATATCGAGATTTAAATAATGACTTGCTAAACGATTATATCGACTATTTGGAGAGTATAGAAAAAACTTCTAATATGTATAAAGAAGAGGATGATATTAATAAGTGGGACTGGGAAACATGGGAAGGTTACTACAATCATTTACAACTTAAAGATGATATAAAAGATGGTTACTGGCATTATGTTTCTAATCCAAAGGGCGGTTTTTTGGCGTTTATTTGGAATTGTGAAGATTATAATTATGTAAAGGATAATAAAAAAGTTAAATATTATATATACCCTCAAATAGAAAGTAATTCTGGGAATAGTGATGGTGAAAAAACTAAAATATCATTTAAGGTAGAATGTAAAGATACTGCTTATAGAAAAGAGCTTAGAGAGAACATATATGAACGTTTAGAAAAATTGCTAAAAGAATATGTGTCAACTGATGATTTAAAGAGAACAAAACTTAAAGATGGTTTGCATATGACTCTTATAGAAATAAATAATATAAATACAAGAACAGAACTTGAGGAAATAATTAAGTTCTCAACAAAATGTCTTGAGGAAATTAAATGTCAACTAACTGAGGGGGAAGTATATACAAATGTATAAGTTAGAACTAAAGAAAAAGGGAAAAATAATTAAGTCCATAGATGATTGGTACAACGCTGCACCACCGAAAAATCCAAGTTTGCACTGGAAAGATGGAAGAAGTGCTAAAGAATTGGCGAAATATATGACAAGTACAAAAGGATATATGCCAAAGGAAATAGAGAATATATTGACGAAGTTAGGGTGCAACACAAACATCACATTTTATGGTGAACCAGAATCGGTCACAAGCCTTGAAGGTAGAGGAGGCGGTCGCCACCATGACTTATTGCTTGTTCAAGGAAATGAAGTTATGATAGGGGTTGAAGCTAAGAGTGATGAATGTTTTGGGAAGATTGTTTGTAAAGAGTTATTTGGAAATAAAGATTATAAAGAATTGTTTGATAGTATATCAGACAATAAATTTACAAGAGTAAATAGCTTATATAATGATATTTACGGATATGATTTATATAAAAATATGGAATTGAGATATCAACTGTTAACGGCAACAGAGGGAATATTAAAAGAGGTAAAAAAAGCAAATGCATCTAAGGCAGTTTTGCTTGTTATTACATTAAAAAAGGAAGGCTGCTATTCAGAAAAGAAAGTAGAGGCGAACTTACAAGATCTAAAGAATTTTGTAACTAGCTTGGGGACTCCGCTGGAAGATGGACAGTATAATTTGCCTGTATATCCTGATATAGATTTTTATGTGGAACATGTTGAAGTAGAGGTATAAAAATAAAACTAGCTAAATTTATAATAAGTTTAACTAGTTTTTTAAATTATTGTGAATATTTACTTTTTTGTATATAAAAGCTTACCCTCATTATCTATATGGTTAATTAAATTCTCATTCGTTATTTCATTATATTGAATAATATCGAAAAAATATGGTAAAGGATAAACCTCATTTAAGCAGTCTTCAAGATTATAAATAATACTTCTATTTACATTTTCTCCAATTATAGCTATATCTACGTCAGAACCTTTTTTGTAATTTCCCATAGCACGACTTCCAAAGATAATAGCTTTCTCAATTTCATCATGTTGTTCTAATGCTTTAATTATATACTTTATATCTCTGTCTAATAATCCAAACATATTATAATTCCTTTGAAAGTTTCTCATACATTTTATCTAATTCTGGCAGATAAGCATCTAGTATTTCACTTGTCATCTTAATTGCTAATTCTTCATCATAAGTATGAGTTGTTAAGTTTCTATTTGATAAAGCATCTATCCAAACATGACCATTATCTATTAATCCTATTTGAAAAGCTTGTTTAACTGTTTCTCTAGGACTTTTTACTATATAACCTTCTGATTCCAAGTAATCTTTTAAGACTTTCCATGCTAATTCAAATGTCATTTCAAAAAATTGTATGATCCCAGCTCTCTCAAGTTCTGTTACTATTGGTTTATGAGAATATTTTTTTAATAATTTATATGATTTATCAAAGTTTTCAAATCTTTGTTTCCATCTTATTTCTTTTAAATTTTCCATAGTACACCTCTTTTAAAAGTATTTATTATATTATACACTATATCTACATTGTTCTAAACATCTTATTTAGCATTATATTAATAGTGTTCATCAAGTATAAAAATTTTTTGAAATATATATTAATCTAGAGCTCGACACCATATACATCCCTGTATATATCCTTCTTATACGTATCAAACTCCCTTTCACCTATTGCCTCAGGATAACTCATAATATTTAGCCTAAAAGGAGAATCATCAGGGTTTAAAGGTTGTTGTAAATAATAAAAATCATTAAAAGAGAATCCTAGTTTTTCATAAAAAGAAACTCTTTTTTTAGATATTTCGCAGTTTGGAGGTTCAACTTCTAGAAAGACCCTCTTGTCACATCGATTTAAATAATTTTTGATTAATTCTGAACCCACGCCTCTTCCTCTCAACTTACTATCGACGGCTAAATGTTCTACATATATAAAATCATCAAATTCCCACACAGCCATTAGAGCTAATACTTCATCATTTTCCTTAAATACGAAAGGTCTATAGTTACTTATAGAAAGTAAATTTTTTTGAGAAGGATAATCTCTTTTTTCACTTTTTGGAAAAGAATTATCTAATATATTAAAAAATGAATCAAAGTCATTTTCATTCATATCTATAAATTCTTTGATATTATGCATAATTATATCTCCTTAATAATTTATATTTAATTATATTTTATATTAAAACTTTTTAAAATTCTATAAACTCATCAGTATTATAACCACAATATTGTTTATTTTTGCATAACAGTAAAAAAATTACACAAACTTTATAAGAGGTGAAAATATGAGACATGATAGAAAAATAAAAGAACCAATAGTAGCAATTACAAAGGGAATGACAGAGGGGCAATCTCTAGAAAAAGCGTTGGACATGTTGCCGATTGATGAGATTATAAAAAAGGGTGACAAGGTGATAATAAGTCCAAATGGAGTGAAGGATAAAAAGCCAAAAGATGGGGTTGTATCAGGACCAAAGACATTGAAAAAACTTATTGAATACGTTAAAAAAAGAGAGCCATCTGAAATATACATAGCATTTGGGTCTGGTGGAACTGATTCACAAAAAGTATTGAAAAGTGCAGGATTTGATAAAATTATAGAGGAAGAAAAAGTTGAATTTGTGGATATGAATTACGGACCATTTTTTGAACTTGAGCTTGATGGGCCGATTCTAAAATCAACTCCTGTAAACAAGGTGGTTGAGGATGCTGATGTTATAATTTCATTTACACAACTTAAATATCACGAAGAGGCGACAGTGACAGCGAGTATTAAAAATATTTGCCTCGGATATCCGCCTGCAAGTGTGCACGGATTTCCGAAAAAGAATACAGGAATTCATGATGATTTGCATGGATTTATCCGAAGTTTTGCAAAGAAAATGCCGATTGATTTGGCGATAATAAGTATGGACAAGGCGATGATTGGAACAGGTCCGATATTCGGAAAAGCAGTCGACACACCAGGTCTTATAATTGCAGGTACTGATCCAGTTGCAGCCGATTGTATTGGTGCCAGACTTTTAGGATTTTTGCCACAGGCTGTAAATTATCTTTATATGCTTTATAAAGATGGGCTTGGTGAGGCGGAACCACAAAATATGACAATAAAAGGGCTTGATGTTGTCGAAGCTGAGAAACTATTTAGCAAATGTGCATATGGAGATAAGAAAAGTATTCTTGACCAACAATATGTAAAAGATTTGCATGATGAAAACTCAAAATAATATAAAGTAAAACACCAATAATATTTTAAATAGAGTATTATTGGTGTTTTTTAATACTATTATTTCATCCACTTTTCATATTGTTTTACAAAATGCAATTTTAACTATAAAATTAAAGTAGTATTATATATAAAAAAATATTATAAAATAGGGGGAAAGAGCATGGCAAAGGAAATAACATCAAATTATGAAATGGCATGTTTAAAATGGAAAGAAGTATTCAAAAATATGGACAAAGAAGAACTGATGAAAGAGTTGCCAGAACTTAAAGTTGAAGGGGAATATCTTGTAATATATCATTTTGGAAGAAAGTTCGGAGTTCATATGGAAAATGGGGAAATAATCGCAATGGAGGATGAATTTCCAATATCAGTTTCTGAAAAATTCAATATATATCTTTTATTCCACTATATAAAACCAAATTCAAAAATCAAAGGCGAATGGGTCACTTTTGAAAAATTAAAAAATACATCTCAATTTAAGCCAGCGTTTGTTAAAAGTGTACTTGAACCTTTTGCAAAAGCTTTTGCAGGCCATATGGATAAGCTTGAAGAGGCTTGTGAAAAAATAGGAGGAAAAAGAATAAAAGCGTCTGATATGGGATATGAGCTAAAAGCATTTGAATGTATTCCAGTTCAATTTTTATTTTGGGATGAGGACGAAGAATTCGAATCAAGAGCAAGTATGTTGTTTGATATAAGTTGTACAGATTTCATACACGAAGAGAGCATAGTAACTATAGCATCTGTCGGGGTTGAGAGATTAATCCAAGTTGCAGGGCTTAATAAATCAGAAAATACTTTTGATATGAGATAAATTTGTTTACACATAAAAAAATGAGATTTATAATAAATGAGAAAGCTTATTAATTACAGACATTTATAGGAACATTTTAAATCATTTTTAGGAGGGGTTAAATGGAAAGTGTAAACAAATTTCAAAGTTTAGTCATCTTATTAATGGTGGCAATCGGAATACTACTTGGACAGATTGGATTTGTACAAACTTATTCAGAATATCTGATAACGCCATTTTTAATGGTGATGTTGTTTTTAGTATTTCTACAAATTCCGCTAAAGGATATACTAAAATCATTTAAAAATTTAAAATTTACATTAACAGCAGTTATTATAAATTTTATTTGGACACCACTTTTAATTTTAGTTTTAGGAAGATTATTTTTAGTAGACCATCCAGAATTATTAATCGGCTATATCATGCTTATGGTTACGCCTTGTACTGATTGGTACTTGATATTTACTGGAATTTCAAAAGGAAATGTGGCACTTGGTTCGTCAATTTTACCGCTTAATTTAGTTTTACAATTAGTACTATTGCCTGTGTACGTATTTTTAATTGGTGTAAGCAGTGTCGATATGAATACAATGCAATTATTAAAAGGCGTTGTATCAACTTTAATAATTCCACTACTTTGTACGATAATTATAAGAAAAATTATAATAAATAAAATCGGACAGGAGGACTTCGAGGAAAAAGTTGCGACAAAAGCATGTGACTATCAAGGATATTTCTTAAATGCTGCAATTGTCAGCATGTTTGCATCACAAGGAAAAATACTTTTAGAAAATATACAAGTACTTTTAATATTATTAATACCAGTTTTATTATTCTTTGTAATCAATTTCTGTGTTGGAAGATTAGTCGGAAGGGTTATGAAATTAAATTATGAAGATAGTGTTGCACTAAATTTAACTACACTTGCTAGAAATTCGCCAATAGCACTTGCTATTGCTGTTGCAACATTTCCAGACAGACCGCTAATCTCATTGGCATTAATAATAGGACCATTAATCGAGTTGCCAGTGTTATTTTTAATTGCGAAAATATTACTAAATATAAGAGAAAAACAATTAAAAATAGCATAAATAATTAAAAAAATTGTAATATAAAGAAGGAATATTGAAAATAGTATAGAACATATAGTATTGTAAAGTTAATATTACAGCAAAATTGGTGTTAAAATACAAAGAATGCATACTAATAAAACAAAAATACAACACTAAATGATGGTATCGGGACATAAACTAAATAAATAAAATTGGGAGGAATCCGTATTATGAATGAAAAACAATTACAACAAATGACTTCTAAGAAAGGGTTTATAGCAGCATTAGATCAAAGTGGTGGAAGTACACCAAAAGCTCTAAGATTATATGGAATACCAGAAGATAAATACAGTACAGATGATGAAATGTTTGATTTAGTTCACGAAATGAGAACGAGAATAATAAAAAGCCCATCATTTACTGGAGAAAAAATAATTGGTGCAATATTATTTGAAAAAACAATCGAAAGAAAAATCGATGATAAGTTTACAGCTGATTATTTATGGGAAGAGAAAGGTATAGTTCCATTCCTTAAAGTTGATAAAGGTCTTCAACCAGAAGCAAACGGCGTTCAATTAATGAAAGATATACCTACTTTAGATGAACTTCTTAAAAAAGGTATCGAAAAACACATATTCGGAACAAAAATGCGCTCTGTTATAAAATCTGCTAACGAAGAAGGAATTAAAGCTATAGTGGCTCAACAATTTGATATAGCTAAAAAAATATTATCTTACGGATTAATTCCTATAATAGAACCGGAAGTAGATATCCATAGTGTTGATAAAGAAAAATGCGAAGAAATACTTAAAAAGGAGATATTCGCTAATTTAGATAAATTAGATAAAGACCAAAAAATCATGCTTAAATTAACAATACCAAGTGTTGAAGGATTCTATTCTGATGTTATAGCACATGATAACGTACTTAGAGTTGTTGCATTATCTGGTGGATATACTAGAGCAGATTCAAATGAAAAACTTGCTAAAAACCCAGGACTTATAGCTAGTTTTTCAAGAGCTTTAACAGAAGGATTAAATGTTGACCAAACTCAAAAAGAATTTGATGATTTATTAGAAGAATCAATAGATGGTATTTATCAAGCATCTATAAAATAATTAAAAATAATTCTACCTCAAAATAGTTTAAAATAAAATGCATAAAAGAAATATCGGTGTAATGCTGATATTTCTTTTTGTTTAATGAGGATATTTAAAAACAATATTCTAAACATATGAATAAACAGGTATAATAAATATAATGAGAGAGAAAGGAGGGGGCAGTATGAATATAATTGTTTGTTTAGAAGATAAAAACGGAATGATGTTTAACAAAAGAAGATTGAGTCAAGATGTAGCGATAAGAGAAGATATCTATAAAAATATGGATGGGAAAAGTCTTATAATGAATGATTATTCTTACAAAATGTTTAGCAAGGATGAACCAAAGATAGATATTATTGTAAGAGAAGATTTGCCTGTTTGTGATAGTGAAAATCTTCAATTTATTGAAGACAAACAATTGGGAAACTTTGAATCAGAAATAGACAAGATGATTGTTTACTATTGGAATAGAAGATATCCGAGCGATTTAAAATTTGATATCGATTTTTCAAATGGTAAATGGGAAGTTGTTTCTGAAGAAGAGTTTGAAGGAAATTCACATGATAAAATCACCAAAAAAGTTATTTTAAAAAAGTAGATACTAAAGGAAATGAAATAAGTATCGATAATAAAAAGAATGTATTAGTATAAAAAATCATAATAATCAAAACAAGAGATTGTTTGTATAGGGGGAAATTAATATGAAATTATTACGATTTTTAATGGTATTCATTTTATGTTTTACTTTAGTTGGATGCCAACAAGATGTTAGTAATTCTAGTAATACTACGAATACATCACAAAGCAGCAATATAGATGATGGCAGAGATAAGGGGTTTTCATTAGATGAAGTGCCAGAATATCCGGGGGAACCTTTTGTTGCGTTATATAATAATGTGCCCGATTTTGACGATAAAGACAAGACAACGAAATCTTTCGAAACATATAGTGATCTTGATAGTTTGGGAAGATGTGGTGTTGCATATGCTAATATAGGTAAAGACCTAATGCCAACAGAAAAAAGAGGCAATATAAGCAGTATAAAACCAAGTGGATGGATAAACAAAAAATACGATACAGATTTAGTAGATGGTGGATACATATATAACAGATGCCATTTAATTGGGCACCAACTTGCCGGTGAAGATGTCAATGAGAAAAACTTGATTACGGGGACTAGATATTTTAATGTTGAGGGAATGTTGCCATTTGAAAATATAGTTGCCGATTATGTAAAAGAAACAAATAACCATGTATTATATAGGGTTACTCCAGTTTATGATGGCAATGACCTTGTTGCAAAAGGTGTTCAAATGGAGGCTTATTCAGTTGAAGATGATGGTGAAGGTGTATTGTTTAATGTCTTTGTTTATAATGTTCAACCTGGAATAACAATTGATTATGCTACAGGAAATAGTGAACAAGATGCAATAAATGCTGGATATAGAAAAGCTAAAAGATAATCTGTAATTTACAATTAAATAACCAAACTAGTCATTTGCTTTATGGATAATTTTATGTCTAAATCGAGACGTTTAAATAAATGCAACAGATAATTTTTATTACGATAAGCGTGATATGTATGAGGAAGGAAATAGACAAATGAAATTATTGAAATTTTTAATGGTATTCTTGCTAAGTTTAATGTTAGTAGGATGTGAGGCGGATGACGGACTTTTAAATAATGGTTTATTAGGGTCATTAACTACAAATTCGAGCAGCAGTATAGATTTAAATAGTATTCCAAAATATAATGGTGAAGAATTTGTTGCTATAAATAATAATGTACCTAATTTTGACGATAAAGATAAGACAACAACATCTTTTGAGACATATAGCCCACTTGATAGTCTTGGAAGATGTGGTGAGGCATATGCAAATATAGGTAGAGATTTAATGCCGACTCAAAAAAGAGGCGATATAAGTAGTGTAAAACCAAGTGGGTGGATAAATAAAAAATACGATACTAGTTTAGTCGATGGTGGATATATCTACAACAGATGCCACTTAATTGGACACCAACTTGCTGGTGAAGATGCTAACAAAGAGAACTTAATCACAGGAACTAGATATTTTAATGTTGATGGAATGTTACCATTTGAAAATATGATTGCCGACTATGTAAAAGAGACAAATAACCACGTATTATATAGAGTTACTCCAATTTATGATGGTGACGACTTAGTTGCAAAAGGTGTTCAAATGGAAGCTTATTCAGTTGAAGATGATGGTGAAGGCGTAATGTTCAATGTATTTGTTTACAACGTTCAACCAGGAATTGAAATAGATTACGCGACAGGTGAGAGTTGGTTAAGTTCAGAAAAAAGACCAGTTCAAACTACAAATAAAAATAACCAAAATACGAATTACAACAAGTATAATTCAAATAAAAATAATTCATCTAATAAAAATGATTATAGCCAAAGTTCAAATAGCTATAATCAAAATAATAATAGTAATAGTTATAATCAAAATTCAAATAATTATAACCAAAGCAATAAAGACTATAGCAGTAATACAGGAAGTTATAATTCGGGAACAAGTCAAACATCAGGCGTGATAAGAGGAAACTCAAAATCAAAAATATATCATTGCCCAGGCCAAGCGAATTACGATGATATGAGTGATTCTGCTAATCTTGTTGAATTTGCAAGTGAGCAAGATGCGATAAATGCTGGATATAGAAAAGCGAAAAGATAGTTTTGAATAAAAATTAAAGTATAAAAGCTGAGGGCCTATAAGTAGGTGTCTCAGCCTTTTTTAGTTAGTAATCGTATCTACAAATTTAATAAATTCTTTAATTGCTATATTTGATGCAGTTTTTTTGTGTTTTGCAAGAACTACAGACAGTGCAATTTGTGGCTCGAGCGAAATTGTATTTATATTCTTTTGATGAAATACCTCAAAATTACTTTTTGGAAGCAGACTTATCCCTTCATTAATAGCAACGGAGCCGATAATTGATTCTGTTCTTGCTGTACGAATTATATTTGCATCAATGTTGTTTTCTTTTAATTTATTTATACAAAGTTGATAAATTGATGTATATGGATTCATAAGTATAAAATTCTCATTTTTAATATCATCAAAAGTCAATTTATCACGTTGTGAGAGTTTGTGTTCTGATGAAATTGCAGCTATTAGTTCATCTTTCGCAAGTTGATAAGTTTTAAATTGAGATTTATCAAACATAGTTTCCCTTGCAATTATCAAATCATACTCGTTTTTAGATATTCCTTCAATAAGTCTATCATCTTCAACTTCAGTAATTTGAAGCTTTATGTCTGGATTTTCTTTTCTAAAACTATTAAATAATGCATTTAAGTTGTATTGTGTTTGAATTGGAAGCACAGCAATATGCAATTTATTTTCGTGGAGAGATTTAAAATTTTGGATATTTTCTAAAGTTAATTTATAATTTTCTATTAATTGTTTTGCTTCATTATAGAAAAACTCCCCCGCTTGTGTCAAAGTAGCACTTCTAGTTGTTCTATCAAAAAGTGTTAAATCTAGTTCTTTTTCAAGTTTCATAATCTGCTTTGATAAGCTAGATTGTGAGATATTCATTTCGCAAGCAGCATCAAAAAATGTGTCATTTTCAACAATTGCGATAAAATAAGAAAGCTGTTCAAAAGTCATAATACCCCTCCAATTTCAATGTATTTTAATTTATTTAATACCTAAATTTATTTTAATTTCATTTATGAATTACGAATGTTTCATTTTCTGAATGAATTATAACATAAGTCGAATTGATTTTCTATACGGTGGAATTTAAACTGATAAAAGAAAGATGATTGTAAGGAGAATACAATTACTTTGAGAATTTATAAGTTGTAATTATAGCAGATAAGATTGATTAAAATAGATGTAAAAATAAAATAAAAAATGAAATTTACATAGATAGAGGGTATAAAATGAACAAAGTAAGAGATTTAAGAAGTGCATTAGAATTATTAGAAAATATGCCAGGGCAATTGATAGAGACTGATGTTGAAGTTGATCCAATGGCGGAATTATCAGGGGTGTATCGCCATGTTGGAGCAGGCGGAACTGTTCAAAGACCGACAAAAGAAGGGCCAGCGATGATATTTAACAATGTAAAAGGTCATAAAGATGCGAGAGTTTTAATAGGACTTTTAGCAAGTCGTAAAAGAGTTGCGGCACTTTTAGGAACTGAGCCTGAGGATTTAGGAAAACTTCTTTATAGAAGTGTCGATAATCCAATACCACCAGTTTTAACAGATAAAACTCCATTATGCCAAGAAGTTGTGCACAGGGCGACTGATGAAGATTTCGATTTATATAAATTAGTGCCAGCACCTACAAATACACCAGATGATGCAGGACCATATATAACACTTGGAATGTGTTATGCGAGCCATCCTGATACTG
This sequence comes from Intestinibacter bartlettii, assembly GCA_025148965.1. Classification (GTDB taxonomy): domain Bacteria; phylum Bacillota; class Clostridia; order Peptostreptococcales; family Peptostreptococcaceae; genus Intestinibacter; species Intestinibacter bartlettii. The sequence continues at coordinate 833,078 of CP102273.1, forward strand.
GATGTAGCGATGTAACAATTCACCGTTTATGCATACAAAGTAAAGATGAATTATCAATATTTTTTACACCAGGGGCTAGACATATAGGAGCTATGGCAGAAAGAGCAGAGCAATTAGGTCAAAAGCTACCTATTTCGATAAGTATAGGTGTAGATCCTGCGATAGAAATTGGTTCTTGTTTTGAACCACCAACAACTCCAATGGGATATGATGAACTTGCTGTTGCAGGTGCTCTTAGAGGAGAAGCTGTTGAACTTTGCAACTGTTTAACTGTAAACGAAAAGGCGATTGCAAATGCTGAGTACGTTATCGAAGGCGAAGTTATACCAAATGTAAGAGTTCAAGAAGATCAAAACAGCAACACAGGTTATGCAATGCCAGAGTTCCCAGGATATACAGGACCAGCAAGCGACCAATGTTGGATGATAAAAGTAACAGCAGTAACTCATAGAAAAAATCCAATAATGCAAACTTGTATTGGGCCAAGTGAAGAACATGTATCTATGGCAGGAATTCCAACAGAAGCGAGTATATACGGAATGGTCGAAAAAGCAATGCCAGGCAGACTTCAAAATGTTTATTGTTCATCAGCAGGTGGAGGAAAATACATGGCAGTGCTTCAATTCAAAAAATCAGTAGCAAGTGATGAAGGTCGCCAAAGACAAGCAGCACTACTGGCATTTTCAGCATTTAGCGAATTAAAAAATATATTTATAGTAGATGAAGATGTAGACTGTTTCGATATGAATGATGTTCTATGGGCGATGAACACAAGATTCCAAGGTGACGTCGACGTTATAACAATACCAGGAGTTAGATGTCATCCACTAGATCCATCAAACGACCCAAGTTTCTCACCAAGTATAAGAGACCATGGTATAGCATGCAAAACTATTTTTGACTGTACTGTACCATTTGAACAAAAAGAAAGATTCAAAAGGGCAAGATTTATGGATGTAGACCCAGAACATTGGTTAAAAGATATAAAGTAAATAAATTTGGTAAAATAGATTAAATAATTGAGTAGAGCGGACAAGTTTAACAATTAAAGAAAATATATAAATAAAAAAGGAGATTGTAAAATGGCAAAAAATATTATAGTGGCGGCAACTGGGGCGAGCGGATTACCACTATTGGTCGAGTGTTTAAAAATTATAAAAGAAAATGAGAATTTTAAATCATATTTAATAATGAGCGAGAGTGCAAAGTTGACATTGGCGCATGAAACTGAATATTCACTAGAAGATATTTATCAATATGCCGATTTCATATTAGAGCCAAAAGATATTGGGGCATGTCCTGCCAGTGGCTCATTCAAAACAGAGGGAATGTTAATCGTGCCATGCAGTATGAAAACAATTGCGGGAATTCACAGTGGATATGCAGATAACCTAATTCTTCGAGCAGCGGACGTCACAATAAAAGAACAAAGAACACTTGTATTGGCGGCAAGAGAAACACCACTAAGCTCAATCCACCTTAGAAATATGCACGAATTGTCACAAATACAAGGGGTTAGAATAATACCACCAATGATGACATTTTACAATCTACCAAAAGATATAAACGAGATGATGTACCATATAGCAGCTAAATTATTAGAACCATTTGGTATCGAGGCAAAGGAGTATAGAAGATGGACGGGACTTCAATAAATAGTGAAAAGCTAATAAACTATGTTGAAAATAATTTAAGCAGAAATGAAATACAAATAGAAGAAAATCAAATAAATAATAGTGATATAAAAGTATACGAAAAGGAGCTATCTTTTTCAACAATAAAAATATACGTATTAAAACTGGGTAACGATTATAATATCACAATAAGTGGAGGAGACAATCCACACATCGGCACAAGTGTGCTTGCAATTCCAAGACCATCGCTAACTGGCGACGAAAGCATAAGTGCAACATCATCTGTAATGAATATGGTCGGGCATAAAGATGAGCAAATATGTAGATATATAGCCGAAAAAGTGTGCATAAATAAAAATGCAGTAGTGCTTTGTTCGGGCGGATTTCATGTGGATAATATAAGTAAGGACGGAATAAATGAAGTGTTGCAAGCAGTTAAGGAATTAGCTGTGATGATTTAGATATTTATTGGATAAAAATTAATATAGTTTAAGTATTAAAAGAGTGATGAATTATGAAAGAAAGTAAAATAGTTCATCACTTTTTTTGCATATATATTCAAAATACTGATTAATATGTATATCAACTTATTTATGGTATAATTATAAAAAATAAGACGATAATTAAAAAATAGGTATATTATACGATAAAGAGAGGAGGAATAATTATGGGGTTATATTTAAATAGCGATAGTATATTAAAAAAATATACTAGACTATATAAAAATGAATATTTTGTAGACAAATCATTAATCATAAATCAGATAAATAAATTGATAGGCTCTTTTGATGTGTATTTGTGCGTAACAAGACCTAGGAGATTCGGAAAAACTAGTTTAATAAATATGTTAGGAGCATATTATTCAAAAGCAGCTGATTCAAGTCAAATTTTTGATACTCTAAAAATAAGTCAAGCAAATGGATATAGAGAGCATTTAAATAAATACAATGTAATAAGTATTTCTTTTAATGAAATTCCTGATAATTTAAAGACTTATGATCAATATATAAACAATATAACAAATCAAGTCAAAAAAGAAGTTATAAGCGAATTTAATTTAACTGACATTGAAGAGTCAGATAGTTTAAAGAGGGTTCTTCAAAAATCTAAGCAGCAATTTATCTTCTTATTAGATGAATGGGACTATATATTTAATAATAACTTATTTGAAGAAAGTCAGGATAAATTTTTAGAGTTTCTTAGAAATCTATTGAAAGATGAATCATATGTGGAGCTTTGCTATATGACTGGAGTACTTCCAATTAAAAAATACTCAAGTGGTTCGGCACTTAATATGTTTGATGAATTTACATTCTTAAAAGATAGAAAATTTGGTGAGTATTTTGGTTTTACAGAGGATGAGGTTTTAGATTTATGTGAACAAAATAAATACATGGACTTTAAGAAATTAGAAGAGTGGTACAACGGATATACAACAGCAAGAGGAATTAAAATATATAACCCGCGCTCAGTAGTTAAGGCGCTTAAAAATGATTATTGTGAAAGTTATTGGACAAATACTGGTGCAATGGATGAGGTGTCTCAATATCTTAAATATAATGTACTAGAAATTCGAGATGACGTAATAAAAATGGTATCAGGACAAGAAATTGATATTACAATAGATGAAGAATTTAGAGCAGGTCAAGGAACACCAAAAACAAAAGAAGAAATATATTCAGCAATGATAGTGCTAGGATTTTTATCATATAATGATGGATATTTAAAAATACCGAATAAGGAACTTATGATTGAATTCGAAAAAGCATTGAGAGATAAATCATTTGGTTATGTATCAGAAATAATTGAAAACTCGAGAACTATGTTAAAAGCAACAGTAAACAAAGATACAATATGTTATGATTCTAAAAAGAAAGAGCATTACTGCAAGATAGAAGAAATATAAAATTATACGATAATATAGAAAAGGTGATTGAATATAGGTTTAAATACCTACATTTAATCACCTTTTTATGTATGAAAATTGTAATGATAGAAGTGTTAGAAATGTGAAAAATATAAGATTTTATGGGAATTATGATCTGTTAATGAACTATACCAAAGTGTTATAATATTTTAAAAATATAAAATACGAAAAACACAAAAGAGGGAACTATGGAGGAAAATAATAAATTAATAATAAATTCAAAACAAAGTAATCTACTAAATGAATTGAAAAAGAATTTAAAAGAATGTGAACGTTTTTATTTTAGCGTTGCTTTTATAAATTTTAGTGGTCTGCAACTATTACTAGACACATTAAAAGAATTAGAATCGAGGGATATAAAAGGTAAAATAATTACGACTACATACTTGAATTTTACCGAACCAAAAGCATTAGAAAAATTACAAGAATTTGAAAATATAGATTTAAAAGTATTTATAGCTAATAAGGAAATTGGATTCCATACAAAGGCATATATATTTGAAAATAAGGATAACTACAAGATAATAATAGGATCATCAAATATAACTCAAAGTGCATTAAAAAGTAATATAGAATGGAATGTTCGAATAATTTCAAAAGAAGATGCTCCATTTATAAAAGATGTATTAAAAGAATACGATAATTTGTGGAATATGAGTTCTGAATTAAGTGATGAAGTATTGCAAAAATATATGTTATTTTTAAATGAAATAAAAAAGATGGAAGTTAAAAGACAGCTAGTATTTGAAAGTTTTCAAACTGTACAGCCGAATAAAATGCAAGTAAGAGCTATGGAAAACTTAAATAGATTAAGAGAACATGGTGAAAACAAGGCATTGGTAATTGCAGCTACGGGAACAGGAAAGACTTATATGTCTGCCTTTGATGTAAGACAATTTAATCCTAAAAGAATGTTATTTGTTGTTCATAGAGAGGAAATTTTGAAAAAGGCAAAAGAAACATTCGATAAGGTTTTAAAAGGAAGAAATATAAAAACAGGTTTATTTACAGGAAATAAAAAAGAATATGATGCAGATTATTTGTTTGCAACAATTCAAACTATGAATAGATATTATGAAGAATTTGATAGAGATTATTTCGATTATATTGTAATTGATGAAGCTCACCACGCTGCAAGTAATTCATATTTAAATATAATAAATTACTTCAAAGCACAATTTACACTTGGGATGACTGCAACACCTGAAAGAGGTGATAGTTTAAATGTATTCGATTTGTTTGACAATAACGTAGCACTTGAAGTTAGATTATATGAAGCATTAGAAGATGATTTAGTTATACCATTTCATTATTTCGGAATAACTGATATCCAAGGTGCGGATTTAGAAAATGTAAATTTAGACGATATATCAGAAGTGGCAAATCGACTTATGGTCAATAGAAGGGTTGATTTTATAATTGATAAAATGAACTTTTATGGACATGATGGCAAGTTTAGAAAAGTATTAGGATTTTGTGCAAATATAGAACATGCTAAGTATATGGCAGATGAGTTTAATAAAAGAAAAATAAAGAGTGTTGCACTTAGTGGCAATGATTCGGTTGAGAAAAGACAAGAATACATAAAAAAATTAGAAAGTGATAAAGATGATTTGCAGGTTATATTTACAGTAGATATTTTTAATGAAGGTGTTGATATACCGAAAATAAATACAGTTTTGATGCTTAGACCTACAAATTCACCTATAATTTTTATTCAACAATTAGGTAGAGGACTTCGTAAAAGTGAAAATAAAGAATTTTTAACAGTGCTTGATTTTATCGGAAATCATAATAAAACCTTTTTAATTCCAATAGCATTAAGTGGTGCAAGGTATTATGACAAAGATAGTTTAAAAGTAGCTGTGGCGACTGATTTTATAGATGTGCCTGGATGTACAAATATTCAGATTGATGAAATTTCAAAGGAAAGAATATTATCACAAATAGAAAGAGAGAATTTCAGAGAACTTAAATATTTGAGAGATGAATATAATCAATTTAAAAGTTTATGTGGAGGAAAAATTCCATATATGTTACTGGATTATATAAAATACGACGGTGCCCCAGATCCTATAAAGTTTATTGATAAGGAAAAGACTTATTTAAATTTTGTTGCAAAAACTGAAAAAGACGATGAATTGAAAGCTTTATTATTAAATAATTCATTTGAAAAGATATTAAAAGAGTTAAATGGAAATTTACCATTAAAGAGAATTAACGAGTTTGCCATTTTAAAATATTTATTAAACAATAAATCAATTTCTATAGAAAAGGCAAATAGTGAAATCTTAAAGTACATAGAAAAAATAGATGAAGATAGTGTAAAACATGCTTTTGAATGTTTGAATCATCAATACTGGGATTCATCTATGATTAAACAAAGAATAAAAATGGTTGAATATAAAGATGGAATATTGTTTAGAAGCAATGAATTTGAAGAGGTTATAAATAATAAAGAGTATTTAAAATATATAGAAGATGCTATAAATTATGGAATACTGAGATATAAAAATGAGTTTAAAGAAGAGTATTATGGAATGCCATTCTTAAAACTATATGAACAATATAAGATGGTGGATATTGCTTTATTATCAAATTATAGAAAGATACATTCAGCATTTAGGGGTAGTGGTCTTTTAACAAATAAAAATGATTATTTTCTATTTATAGACCTTCACAAAGAAGAAGGTATAGAAGAAAGAATTAATTATAAAGATAAATTCTTAGATAGAACATACTTCCAATGGCAAAGTCCAAATTCAACAACACAAAGTAGTGACAGAGGAAAGAACTTAATAAATAATAAAGATAGAAAGATAAGCCTTCATTTGTTTGTTAGAAAGTATAAAGAAATAGATAAAAAAGTACAACCATATATTTATATAGGAAAAGGTGATACCGTCGAATATGAGGGGGAAAAACCAATAACTATGAAAATTAAACTACATAATGATGTTCCGAGCAAAATATACAGGGAGTTTATTGAAAAAGTATAAAAAACTTTCACAAAAAATGAAAAAATAAATATATTATAAAGTGAAACAAAATTATCATTTAATGATAATAAGATAATTACAAATTAAATAATTATTAATATAAAATAAATAGGAAATCCTCCCTAGCGGGCAAGCCACGAGGGAGGATTTTTTTAAATAAATAAAAGGTCTAAATGTTTATTAGGTTGTGACCAAAATGTTTCCTTTGTAGCACAAATCTTGTCGGCTAGACATATAATCCAAGCCTCTTTTGATGTTGGAGGGATTGGATTTAGAGGAAACATATGGTGCAAAATAATGTCTCTTTCTTTTTTATTAAGTTCTAAATCTTGACAGGCATTTTCAAAAGCAATTTTTGGATGTGTAAATCCATGGAATTTGGCTGGTTTATTTTTATCATGCCAATCATATAAAAAATAATCATGAAGTAAAGCCCCTCTTATAAGAGATCTTTTATCTACATTCAAATTAAATTTATTTGCAATTCGACAACTCATATAAGCTACGAATATACAGTGTTGATACACACTTACATCACCATGTTGAATAAATTTCTTAGTCATTGAAAAACGAGATTTAGTGTGTAACTCGTTCATTACCTCTGAAAAATCTTCAAGAAATTCTGGAATTCTTTTCATTTTAATCATCTCTCTTTATATAAAACTCCACTATATATTATGTACTGTGTATACTCTTATTATAGGCAAAAATCTAATAATTTACAATTTAACTTACAATTATGTATGTTAATCTTAAGTAAAATGTAAGAATTTGTACTTTTTGCAATATGATATTCATAAAAAATGAATAATTTTATTGAATTTTCGTGAAATTGCATAAATAAATCCGTTAGAAATCTAAAAAAAATATTATTATGCATAATATAGTGCTATAATATATTTATACAAAATACATAATCATAGAGAAAAGAAGGGATTAATATGCAAAACGCAGTATTTAACATTACTGAAAGAACTGAAAAAGGTAAAAAAGTAAGAATGAAAGGCGAAGTACCTGCTATAATGTATGGTCAATCATTGGAAAAACCAATTCCTTGTCAAATAACTAAAAGAGAGTTAATAGATTTATTAGCATCAGACAGCTCAGTTTTATCATTAAAATTAAATGACAAAGTTGAAAATTGTGTATTAAAAGAAGTGCAAAGGGACGCATTTGGAAACATAGTACATTTAGATTTCCAATACGTTAAAAAAGGTGACAGTGTTAAATTAAAAGTTCCAGTAAGATTTGCTGGTACAGAATCATTAGACGCTAGAAGATTATTATTAGACGATATTGTAACAGAAGTTCAATTACAAGGTAATCCTAGCGAAATGCCTGAACATATAGAAGTAAATGTTGAAGGCTTAGAACATGGTGCTCAAATCCTTGCAAAAGATTTAGTAATTCCTGAAACATTAAAAATGGACTTAGATCCAGAAACTGTAGTTGCTAGAATAGGTTCATTAAAATCTGAAGTAGCAATTGATGAAGACGAAGATGAAGAAGCAACTGAATAATAAAAATAACAGTTTGTACAATTTGGTATATACCGAATAAATATATTTTAAAATAAATATTCTAACAAAGATATTACTGGATAAAATTCCAGTAATATTTTTTTGTGCAAAATTTTGGACTTTATTAAATAGATTTATATTTTATGATGTGGGTATATAAAAGATGTATATAAAAAGATAGATGGTATCAGGAAAAAATATGTATATTATATATTTGAAATAGATAAAATTTGATACAATTAAGATATTTTAATATAGAAATACGGAGGATTATTATGGACAATTCAAGATTTATTAAGATGATAAATATAAATCCGGCTCTTATAGAAAATATAGAAAATCCAACAGATGAGATGAAACTATTAGCCATTAAAAAAAATGGGTTAATGATTAGATATATAGAAAATCCAACAAAAGAAATGCAAGAGATAGCAGTTAGAAAAAATGCAAAAGCAATTGAATACATAGAAAATCCGAGTGAAGATATAATGTGTGAGGTGGTAAAAAATAGTTGGAGTGCTTTAGATTATATAAAAGATCCAACAGATAAGGTAATAAAAAAGGCGATTGAAAATTCTGGTTGGGCTATACAATATGTAAAAAATCCAAGTGAAGAGTTACAGTTAATGGCGATTAAAAAAAATTATGATGCAATAAAATATATCGAAAATCCATCAGAAAAAATTCAGTTGGAAGCTATTAATATAAATTATGATGCGCTTAGATATATAAAAAATCCAACTTTAAATGTAGAAATTGAGGCGATAAAAAAAGACGAGCGTGCTATAAATTTTATAGATGATATAAATGATGAAAAGCTTATGGAATTTTTAAAACAAAATATATTAGTTGTGAAATATATTTATAAAAAAATTAGTATTGATAATATAAAAAATGCAATAAAAGAAGCTATATCTAAAGAAGATATTGATGAAAAATATATAAGAGATTTTTTAAATTGCAGCATAATAGACAGAAATAGCAAAGAAATAAATTTAGATAAAATTATGTTTATATATAAATATGGAAGCAAAAAAGCAAAACAAATAGCAATTGATGAAAAGTTAAAGATGATGTAAATTGCGTTAAATACAAATTATAAAGATAGAAAAATAATATAAATAGATTAAAGTTTGAAATAGATTATAAATAAATTAGTTTAGGAGAAATATCATGAATTTTTTAGATACATTTAGAAGTATTGAGTTAATATTAGCTACTGGAGAAGTACCATTAGTAGTAGGTGAAAGTGGAATCGGTAAGACGGCTTTGGCAAATAAAGTTGCAAGAGACAATGGATGGAAGTTAGTTGTAATAGATGGAAACCTGTTAAAAGAAGGAGAAATCGGAGGACTTCCAACAGTTGAATCTTATATAGCTATGGATACTGCAGGGCATAAAATAGAAAAGAAGACGACTGTTTATGCAGTTCACACGAAGCTTAGAGAAATAGACATGGAAATTGAAAAAGGAAACAATGTACTTTTATTTATAGATGAGTTAAACCGTTGTGAACATGCTGTTCAGCAAGAACTTATGAACCTTATATTAAATAGAGAAATCAACGGATATAAGTTAAACAAAGATGTAAAAATATTAGCTGCGATGAACCCATCTAATGAATATGGGGCAGAGCTTGATTATCAAGTTGTCGACATGGACCCAGCGCAAGAAAACAGATTTGTGTGGCTTAACATGGAATCAGATCACAACGAATGGATAAAATGGGCGATGAATAATGGGATAGAGCAAAAAGTAGTTGAATTTATCTCTACTTTCCCAGAGTATTTACACAAAGTAAACGATGGAGATATAAATGCGACACCAAGAAGTTTCGAGAGAATTTCTAAAAGTTATGCAGTTTATAAAGAAAAACAAGATTCTATACCTAAATCAGTATTTTTAAATGTTGTTAAAGGAAATGTTGGAAGTGTTATAGCACAAGAATTTGTGAGTTTTATAAATTCTGATGCAAAACCTATAATAAGCTACAATGATGTGTTTAGTGGTGAAGAATTAAGTGAAAAAGTTATAGAGCAAACAAAAAATGAAAATCACACTAGACTTTATATCAGTGCGATGAATATATTAAGATGTTTAGAATCTGACATACAAAGCGATAAATTAAATTCACTAGGATTTAATTATATAGCTAGATTAGTAGAGTTTTTAAAACTATATCCAGTTGATTTAATGATTGGAATTATGAAGGATATTAAAAATAGTTATGAAGATATATACAAAATAGCTATCGAAAATGAGGAATTTGTAGATTTATATTTTCAATCTTATAGCTTAATAAGGGGATAATAAATGGAAACTTATTTTAATAAACAGAAAGACGAACTTTACAATAAGGCTATCGAACTTGTTGAAAATGCTACACAAGTTAGGGTTGAAAGTGAAGATAAGGATATTGAAATAGAAGTTACAGATGATTTCAAAAGAGATTTCTTTTCGCTTATAGATAAGGTCAATTTTAATCTAATGGAAGATGAAGAAAACTTCTATGGCTACTTTTTATTCCAAATGAATAGAGATATAAAATTTGATATGAGTAGCCCAAGTGGAGTAAATTTCAAAGGAGCGAAGTATGTAATATATTTTAACCCGCTTTTATTTTTAAAGCTAGATATTAAGCAAATGGAGACTACAATAAAACATGAAATACTGCATGTGATTTCACTTCATTTAGTCAGAGCAAAAGAATTAAAAGATACTGGTAAATACAGTACTTTGGCGATAAATTTAGCGATGGATGTAGTTGTAAACCAATATTTAAATTATCTTCCACCATATTCGGCGACTTTAGAATGGGTAAATGTAAATTACAATCTCAAGCTTGAGCCTTATCAGACTTTTGAATATTATTTAAAAAAAATACAGATAGAGCTTGATTTGCAAGAAGAAAACGAAGACGGAGAAGAACACGATACAAATATATCAGATGAAGAAGATTTACAAAATAATGAACAAGAAAATATGAATTTTAAAGATGAGTATAATCAAGAGATGACTCACGCCCTTTGGGAAGAGTCAGACGATATAGACGAAAAAACAATGTCGGAGTTTACACAAAAATTTGTATCTCTTGCTCAAAAAGGTAAAAATCCAGATTATTTAGAAGGTCTTATATCAAGTTTAAAAAGTAAAAATGGAGAGCTGCCATGGAACTTATATCTTAAAAAGATAATGGGAACAATAGAAGCGAATAAGAAAAAGACTATCACAAGAAGAAGTAGAAGACAACCAAACAGGCTAGATTTAAGAGGGGAACTTAGAAACCATAAAGCCGAAATTGCAGTAGCGATCGACATAAGTGGAAGTATAAGTGATGAAGAATTTAAACAAGCAATTAAAGAAGTTTTATCAATAGTCAAAAACCATAACCACGAAATAACTATTATAGAATGTGATAGAGAAATAAAAAGAGCGTATAAAGTCAAAAAACTAAAAGACGTTCAAGATAGAATTTCAACTGGTGGAGGAACTGAGTTCAGCCCAGTTTTTGAATATTTAAACAACAATAAACTCAAAAAATACAATATGTTGATTTACTTCACAGATGGCAAAGGCGAGACTGAACTAAAAGTAAAACCAAAAGGATATAAAGTTCTTTGGGTTATTTCAGGCAAAGGAGATAAAATATCGCTTAAAAATCCATATGGAGCAGTCAAAAAACTTAGCAAAGTCGAAGAAAAAAATAAAGGAAATATGCTGGATTTAAAAGATGTTATGTACGACGGTTATTCTATGAATAATCAACAGCCTATTTTATAGAACTTATAAAAAACTATGTGATAATTTCACATAGTTTTTTATTTTGCACAAATACTAAATATAATAAAAAAATGATTAATGGAGACAAAATGAATAATGCAGAACTAATAATAACACTTACATTAATAAAAGGATTGGGGCGAAAAACTATAAATAAAATAATAAGACAAGGTGTATTAAATAGTTTAGAAACTATTGAAACGATAGACTATTTAAATAATATAAATTTAAAAATAAAAGGAATTATAACTAAAGATGAATTAAAATATGCAAATGAAGTTGCAAAAAGAACAATAGAAATTTGTGATAGAGAAGATATAAAAATATCGACTTTATTAGACGAAGATTTTCCCCAAAAACTAAAAAATATAGATGATAATCCAGTAATTATATACTCTAAAGGAGATTATAATAATTTAAATGATAAGGGAGTAGCTATTATCGGTAGCAGAAATCCAAGTTTGCATGGTGTGAATGTTTCTTATAAAATTTCATCTATACTATCACAAAAAAACTATACTATAGTTAGTGGACTTGCGAATGGATGTGACACTTTTGCCCATTTAGGATCATTAGATACTTATGGTAAGACAATTGCAGTTATGCCTTGTGGATTAGATATGGTTTATCCAAATAATAACTGTGATTTATTTAAACGAATAATAAATAATAACGGTTGTGTTATAAGTGAGTATCCACCAAGTCAAGCTGTATCAAAATACAGATTAATCGAAAGGGACAGGTTACAAAGTGCTCTTAGTGAAGGCATAATTGTAATTGAAACAACTGAAAATGGTGGAAGCTTACATACTGTAAATTATGCATTTGATCAAAATAAGATTGTATCTTGTTATAAACATAATAAAAATTATTCAAATCTAAAGACAGTAAAGGGAAATATAAAATTACTGCAAAATGACGAAGTTATACCGATTTATGATACAAAATCACTAAATGAATTTTTAAAAAAAGTAGATAATTTTTATAAATATCAAAATACAAATCAAAAGCTACAAATATATGAAAATACTCAACAAATTAAATTTAAATTTCTAAATTAAAATAAACAGACTATTAATATTTAAATAAGTAAAAACTTTTCAATTTATGAAAAGCTCTCAATTTTATTATATATTTTATGTTAAAAATGATTTATTCCAAAATTTGAAGTATATATAACCATACTATTTGTAAATAATATAACTAGAATACTTTATTCTAAATAAATACAGTTATTTAAATCGCTTGCCTTAAATAACTGTAGCCGGTATAAGGAGGGCTATTATGCATAATAAAAAATGTAGCAATAACTGTCAAGGATGTCAATGTCATAAGGGGAAAGATCCAAAAGTAAAACGCCATGAACATGAAGATTTTGAAAAAAAATCTGAAATGAACAATAGCTGGATTTCAGCTATGAAACAAGATCCATCTACAGACGAGCAATCTCATGTACAATTAAACTACAGACAATATAAGTAAAATAGCCAACTTTGCACCAAATTTACTATAATAATCAATTAAATTTTACTCAGAAAAAATGCCAAATTCATCTATTTGGCATTTTTTTGTATGATAAAAGATGAATGTTAAAATTTTATATGCAATGTTAGAAAAATGTTAAACATATCAACAGTAAAAAAATATCTGCTAGTATATATAATAAGATATATTACTTTGTAATATTTCTAATAAAAATTGAAAGGGGAATAAAAATGGAAGCAAAAAGTCACTCGAAAAGTAAAAAAACTATAGGGGATGAACCTCCATCGCTCCAGAAAACTAAGGAGTATGAAAATAAAATAAAAATTGATGATTCCAATTGGTACAAGATAAGTACAACAGAAACGTTAAAAAGGCTTGACTCTAATAAAGAATTGGGATTAAAAGAAGAAGACATATCTTTAAGACATAGCAAATACGGGAAAAATAATTTAACTGAAACTAAAAAGCAAAGCAAATTAGTTAGGTTTTTAAAACAATTCAACAACAGTGTAATCTATATTTTATTAGTAGCAGGGGTACTAACTTTATCAATGCATCATATTTCAGATACAATCGTAATAGGAATAGTAGTTCTTGTAAATGCTTTAATCGGTTATATTCAAGAAAATAAGGCTGAAAATGAAATCTCAAAAATTAAGCAGATGCTAGTTATAAGGACAACAGTCATAAGAAATGGCGAGAGATTTGATATTGAGGCAAGTGAATTGGTTCCTGGAGACATCGTATATTTAGAAGCTGGAGATAATGTACCAGCAGATATTAGAATTTTGGAAGCGAATAATTTGAAAATCCAAGAGTCAGTTTTAACAGGTGAGGCAGATTCAGTTGAAAAAGATGAAAAGACTCTTATTGGAAAAGTTGCAACATCTGATCAGACTAATATGGCATTTGCATCTACAAGTGTTACAAATGGAGATATGATTGGGGTTGTGGTTGCGACTGGAGATTATACTGAAATAGGCAAAATAAATCAAAGCATAAATAATGTAAAACAGCAAAAAACACCTCTAATAATTTCAATAAATAATTTAGGAAAATATATATCATATGCAATAGTTCTGACTGCGATTTTATTATTTGCATTTGGAGTTTTATTTGACATATATGAAATTCCTGTTCTTTTATTATCAGTTGTAACTATGGTTGTCGGTTCAATTCCAGAAGGACTGCCAGCTATAACATCTGTAATACTTGCAATAGGTGTTCAAAATATGGCAAAGAAAAATTCTATAGTAAAAAATCTCCCATCAGTAGAAACTTTAGGTTCAGTAAATATCATAGGTACAGATAAAACAGGAACTCTAACTAAAAATGAAATGACAATCAAAGATATAATAACAGAAAATGATAGATATATAGTAACTGGAGATGGATACTCACCAGATGGAGAAATCAAAAAGGTGGAAGGTAGAGAAGATTTATTAAATAATAAATCTAATAGAAAACTATATATTGAAGGTGACTTAAAAAAATTAATATTAATAGGTGCATTGGCAAATGATGCAACTTTAAATCAAGAAAATGGAAAGTGGAGTATAAATGGTGAGCCAACAGATGGCTGCTTTTTAACACTTTGTAAAAAAGCAGATTTAGATACATCTGATTTTGTTGAAATTGACAAGATACCTTTTGATTCTGACTTTAAATATATGGCAAAAATAGTTGATTTAGACGAAAGTAGATATTTAGTTGTAAAAGGTGCACCAGACAGCTTGATGGATATAATTTTAAATTCCAACAGTGAATTTAATCAGATATATTGGAAAAAGAAAATGACATGGTTGGCAAAACAAGGCAAACGTGTTGTAGCAGTTGCTTATAAAAAAATATCTAAAGACATAAATGAAATTGAGCATAATTTATTAGAAAAAGACTTACAATTAGTAGGTTTAGTTGGGATTATGGATCCACCAAAGGAAGAAGTTATCGATGCGATTTTACAGGCTCGAAATGCAGGTGTAAAAATTAAGATGATAACAGGTGACCACCCAGAGACAGCAGCAGAAATAGCAAGAAGAATTCAATTATCCGATGATAATAATGTTATAACAGGGCCACAACTAGACAAATTGACAGATGACGAGTTAAAATTTGTAATCCAAGATTACGATATATTTGCAAGGGCGACACCAGAGAATAAACTTCGAATAGTAAAAGCATATCAAGCTAACAACTTAGTTACAGCGATGACTGGTGATGGGGTTAACGATGCTCCTGCATTAAAACAAGCAGATATAGGTATTTCAATGGGAATTAAGGGAACAGATGTGGCTAAAGAATCATCAGATATGGTACTTGCAGATGATAATTTCTCGACAGTAGTAGATGCAATTAAAGAAGGACGACGAGTATATGACAATATCAAAAAGACTATAAAATTCTTGTTGCCAACGAGTATAGCAGAAGGTTTGATTGTTTTAATAAGTATAATCTTAAACAATCCGTTGCCTTTAGAGCCTGTTCAACTTCTGTGGATAAACATGGTATCAGCAGTAACTATATCATTTGCATTTGTGTTTGAACCAGCTGAAAGTAATATAATGAGCAAAAATCCTCGTCATAAAAATGAAAACATAATAAAAAAACAAGATACAGTTAGAATTTTATATGTGGCGATGTTAATAGCAAGTTTAGGTTTAGGTGTAAATCAACATTTATTATCAGTGGGAGTTAATCACAATATAGCGAGCACAGTGACACTTAATATAATTGTATTTTGTAAAATATTTTATTTGTTCAATATAAGAAATGATAGCAGTGCTATTTCAAAAAATTTCTTTACAAACAAAATAGCTTTTTTAGTTGTGGGAATACTTATAGCTTTACAAATGTCCATAACTTATATTCCACAAATGCATAGCATATTTAGAACGACATCAGTTGAAATGCAAAACTGGCTATATCCTCTATATTGTGGATTTATAGTATTCTCAATTGTGGAAATCGAAAAGATTTTGAGTTTTAAATTAAGAAAGATTAGATAGATTTTGTAATCTTTAAATTTTAATTTACAATACTTAAATTAAAAATTTATATACATTACAACAAAAAACTATGTAGGATAACTACATAGTTTTTTTATTTTCTATAATAAGATATAATATATAGAAGTGTAAAAATTGATATTTTCAAGATTAATATATAATAAGAAAAAAATTAAAGAGAGGTGATATTTTGCAAGGAATACTTAAAATTAAAGATGAAGACAAATTATTTTACAAAACTTTAGTTATGCTATGTATTCCAATCATAATTCAAAACTTAATATCAACTTTAGTAAATATGGTTGATACAGTAATGGTTGGAAGTTTAGGAGAAGTATCTGTAGCATCAATAGGGATAGCAAACCAATATTTCTTTTTATTTAATATGGCATTATCAGGAATTATAGGTGGAGCTGGGATTTTTATGGCTCAGTTTTATGGAAAGGGAGATAAGGACAGTATAAAGAAAATTACAGGGCTTAGTGTTATAGCAGCATTAATTTTAGGATTATTATTCTTTATGCTAGCAGTATTTTTCCCAAATGTAATAATTCACTTTTTCTCTCACGATCCATTAGTTGTGAAAGAAGCGAGATCATACTTTTTAGTTATAGGATTTTGTTATCCAATTATGGCAATTAGTTATATTTTTAGTATGGGGTCTAGAAGTGTTAGAAATCCTCGTTTAGGGATGGTATGTAGCTCTATATCTCTTGTTATAAATATAATTTTAAATTATGTTTTCATATTTGGTCATTTTGGTGCGCCAGCATTAGGTGTAAAAGGTGCTGCTGTTGCAACAGTTGTAGCTAGAATAGTTGAGTTTATATTATTAATATCATATGTATACTTTATAAAAGAAGATTATGAACTTAGATTTGGAATTAAGGACATAAAGGGAATTACAAAAGAGCTTGCAACAACTGTAATTAAGAAAAGTACGCCAGTATTTTTAAATGATACAATTTGGGCATTTGGTAGTGTACTTTATTCAGTTGCTTATGCGACAGCTGGTACATCAGCTATAGCAGCGAGTCAAATTGCAAGTACAACAGGAAACTTCTTTATAATGACTGCTGTCTGTATAGCGATTGGTTCATCAATAATGATGGGCAACGAACTAGGTGCAAATAATATAGATACAGCAGTAAGATATTCTAAAAAATTCTCTGTACTTGTTACTATAGCAGGACTTATTTTTGGAATACTATTAATAAGTGCAACGCCATTATTATTAAAAATGTTCAGCGTATCAGACAGTTTAGCTCCAGACATCATAAAAATATTTAAGATAATGGGAGTTTTAATGGCGCTTAGAACATTCAACACATTTATAGTAATAGGTGTTATGAGAAGTGGTGGAGATACTAAATACTCATTATTCCTAGAAATGGGATGTATGTGGTTAGTTTCACTTCCAATAACATTCTTCGCAGCTTACAAAGGAGTGCCAATTTATATTTTAGTTGCACTTACTTATACTGAAGAAGTTGCAAAATTCATATTCGGAGTACCGAGAGCACTTTCTAAAAAGTGGGCTAGAAATATAGTAGATGAAATATAATATTATAATCAACAAAGGGATATTGAAGTTCAATATCCCTTTTAAAATAAAAAATTACTGACTTATATTTATATATAAAAGTTTTTATATATAAAATTAAATCTAATCTAATGCAATACAGCAACACCATTAAGCATGACTTTGCTTGCAAGTTGTGCCATCTCTTTTGGTGATTCTTTAAGACCATTATTTAACCAAGATTCAATTAGACCTATGCAACCATAAAGCATAAAGTTAAAGAAGTAGTCAAAAGTTTCTACTTTTTTAGGTCTGCTGAATAATTCAGTCCAATATTTAAAACAAGCATCCCTAATGATTGTTTTTAATTTGTTAAAGAAGGTCATTTCACCATTATTACTTAGAAGACATGTACAAAAATCAGCATTTTGTTTTATTAGTTCAAATGTTTTACAAATAACTAGTTGTGGATTATTCGCAATTTCAGCCGTAGATAAATTTAAAAGTTCTTCAAATTTAAGAATAATTTCATTTTCCATTTGTTCTGATAAATCGTAAATATCTCTATAATGTAGATAAAAAGTACCTCTGTTTAAATCTGTAAGTTCACACAGTTCTTTAACAGTTATATATTTGATACTTTTTGTTTTTCTAAGGTGGATGAAACCTTCTTGTAGTTGTTGTTTAGTTTTTCTAATTCTTCTGTCAGTTTTCTTTTCCATAATACCCTCCAAAAATTAACACATTATTAAAAAGTGTTGATTTGTATACAAAATAAAATAATACTGTCTAAATTTAAACAGAATTAAAATCATTGATTATTGAAATTCCACTATTATGAAATTATAATGGATTTTATCATTTAAATCAACACGACGTTAATTAAAGGAGGAGAATTTATGAGAAAATTTTATGAGGCTATCGTAGATCATAAAAAAACAGTAATAGTTTTCTTTACTATTGCAATGATTATTTCTGCACTTTGTAGCACAATGGTAAATGTAAATTACGATATAAATGACTATTTACCAGACGGTACGGCATCAACAGTTGCTCTTGACAAAATGAACGAAGAATATGACATGAGTATACCAAATGCGAGAGTAATGGTATCAAATTTGACCGTCGCTGAAGCGCTTAAGATGAAGGAAAAATTATCGGAAATTGATGGGGTAGATGATGTAACATGGCTAGATGATGCTATAGATACAGATATACCTTTAGAAACAGCAGATAAGGACACTGTAAAGAATTATTATAAAGATAATAATGCATTATATACAGTTACAATAGATGAAAGTAAAAGAATCGAAACAGTACATGCAATCAGAGATTTAATTGGTGAGGAAAATTCAATGTCTGGTGCAGCAGTAAATACAGCAGTTGCAGCAGAGGCTACTACTAAGGAAGTTAAAAATATAATATTCCTAGTAATACCAATTTGTTTAGCAGTATTATTCCTTACTTCAGGATCTTGGATAGAACCAATATTATTATTAGGTTCAATAGGAATAGCAATATTAATTAATAAAGGTAGTAACTTAATGTTTGGTACGATTTCATTCGTAACAAATGCAGCAGGAGGGGTACTTCAGTTAGCTGTATCTATGGACTACTCAATATTCTTACTACATAGATTCCAAGAAATGAGAGAAGAAGGTCAAGCTCCAAAAGAAGCTATGATCAATGCACTTTGTAAATCAACAGGTTCAATTTTATCAAGTGGACTTACAACAGTAATAGGATTCGCAGCACTTATACTTATGAGATTTAAGATTGGTCCAGATATGGGGCTTGCAATGGCAAAAGCTATATTTATAAGTTTAGTAACAGTGTTTGTTTTATTCCCAGTAATATTATTATATTGTTACCCACTAATAGATAAAACTGCACATAAATCTTTATTACCTAATTTTGAAAAATTCGGTAGATTTGTTACAAAACTTATGGTTCCAGCAGTATTAGTATTTGTGTTATTTATAATACCTTGTAATTTAGGACAAAAAGAGAACTTCTTCTCATATGGTTCATCACAAATATTTAGTACAGATACACAAATAGGTAGCGATACAAAGAAAATAGAAGATATTTTTGGAAAATCAAATAACCTAGTATTAATGGTTCCAAAAGGTGATTTACAAAAAGAAAGTCAATTAAGTAAAGACTTACACAACATGCCAGAGGTGTCTAGCATACTTTCATATGTGGATAATGCAGGGGCAGAAGTTCCAATGGATTATGTGGATAATGATACTTTAAGCAAATTAATATCAGATAATTACAGTAGATTAGTTTTAACAGTAGATGCAGATTTTGAAGGTGAAAAAACTTTCGCTCTTATAGAAGAAATACGTGCATTAGCAAAAACATATTATGGCGATGAATATCTTTTAGCTGGTGAAAGTGCTAGTACTTACGATTTAATGGATACGATAACAAAAGATAATGACAGAGTAAATCTTATAGCAATAGGAGCAGTTTTTCTAGTACTATTACTTTCTATGAAATCACTATCTATACCAGTTATATTAGTATTAGCGATAGAAACAGCAATTTGGATAAACTTATCAGTTCCATATTTCACAAATGACTTCGTATTCTATATAGCATACTTAATCATAAGTTCAGTACAATTAGGTGCGACAGTTGACTATGCAATACTTTTAACAAGTAGATATATGGAAGTTAGAGAAACTGCAAGTAGAAAAGATACAGTAGTAGAAACTTTAAGATCAACTACAGTATCAATAATGACATCGGCATCAATACTTACTATTGCAGGGATATTATTATGGAAAGTATCTACACATGGAGTACTTAGCCAGTTAGGACATTTACTAGCTAGAGGTACAGCATTATCAACAGTAATAGTATTATTCGTAATACCAGGAATGCTGTATATAGGAGATAAATTAGTACAAAAAACAACTGTAGGTTCTAAATTCTACAATGAAAAAGAAGTTTCTTCATATAAAAAGAAAAAATATGAAGATTGGGAATTAAATTAATTTAAAATCAATATCGGAAATTAATATAGAGTTAAACTATTATAAATAGGAGAGTGTGTTATATGAAAAATTACAATAAAATAATAGCAGTTGCAATGGCTGGAGCAATATGCGGTTCTACTGCATTTTCATCAATTTCATTAGCAGCTACAAAATCAAGCGAAAAAGAAGAAGTAATTTATGCAAACTTAACTTCATCTGGTGATATAGAAAAAATTTATGCAGTAAACATATTTGAAGATAAAGATATCGTAGACTACGGAGTTTATGAGACAGTAAAAAATATGAATACAATGGATAAAATAAATTATTCAAATGGAAAAATAACAATACAAAACTCAGAAGATAAATTATATTATCAAGGTATAATGAAACAAAATACTGAAATGCCTTGGACTATAAAAGTAAGATATAAATTAGACGGGGTTGAATATGCACCAAGTGAACTTGCAGGAAAAAGTGGTAAGTTAGAAATATCAATATCTATAAAAGAAAATAAAAACTGTAAAAAGAATTTCTTTGAAAACTACGCTTTGCAAACTGTAGTACAATTAGACACAAATTTATGTGAAAATATAAAAAGTGATGAAGCTACTATGGCTAATGTAGGTGGATTAAAACAGCTTACTTACACAATATTACCTGGAAATGAAAAAGATATAAAAATAACATCAGATGTAACTGATTTTGAAATGAGTGAAATCCAAGTAAACGGAATAAACTTAAACTTAGGTTTAGATAAAGATTCTATAGATACATCATCATTAACTGGTGAACTTGATAAATTAAAAGATGCAGTTAATGATTTAGATGATGGAGCTAATGAATTAAACGATGGTGCAAAAAAATTAGATGATGGTGCAGTTACTTTAACTGACGGTATAAAAACTATACAAGATGGATTAGATCAATTAAACTCAAAATCATCTAGCTTAACTAGTGGTTCAAGTGAAGTATTAAGTGCATTAAAAACAATACAATCATCACTTAATAATGTGTCAACTTCATCTAAAGACTTAAAACAATTATCTTCAGCATCGACTAGTATAAAATCTGGTATAGATAGCTTAGTAAAAGGATTAAAAACAGTTGATTCTAGTATAGACACATATAACAGCAGCTTAAAAAAAGCAGGACTTAATAGTGCAAGTGAATTAGCACAAAAAAATAAACAAGCGCTAAGTGCTCTTGGAATAACAAATACACAAAGAAAATTATATAGTGCATATACATCAGGAGGAAGCCAAGCAGTTTCAGCAGAATTAGCTAAATTAGCACAAGCAGGAGATTCTGAAGCAGTAGAATTATATAAACAAGTATCAGCAGGAAATACTGATGCAGTTACACAATATGTTCAAGCAGCAGGAAAATTAATATCAGTTGAAACTTTATTAAAAGCTGATGCAAGTTATATAGAAGGAAGTTCTAAACTTATAAACGGTATAGATGCACAAATGAGTACATCTTCAGGCCAAACTACTTTAATGAGTGGTGCAGTATCATTACAAACTAACTACAAAAAATTCGATGCTAGCATACAAGATTTAGTTTCTTCGTTAAATAACTTAATGGCTAATATGACTCAATTAAAAAATGGTATAAATAAATTAACAGATAATTATGCAACTTTAGATAGTGGAATAAAAGAATATACAAGTGCAGTAAACAAAATAACTAATGGATATTCAAAAGTTTATGAAGGAGCTTTAGACTTAGTAAGTGGAACACATAGTTTATATAAAGGAACAACAGAACTTACTGATGGAACTGGCGAATTCAAAGGTGAAACATCAGATCTTGACTCTAAAGTTGATGATGAAGTAGATTCAATGATAGATAACTTTGCAGGTGGAGACTTCGAAGTTGAATCATTCGTATCAGATAAAAATACAGATGTAGATTCAGTACAATTCGTAATAAAAACTGAAGCTATTAAAAAAGAAGAAGTTAAAGTAGAAGAAGAAAAAACTGAAGAACTTAACTTCTGGCAAAAATTATTAAATTTATTCCGTAAATAATCCTTTCTTAATTTAATAAATAAAAAATACCCCCTTTTAGATAAACAAAATGTTTATTCAAAAGGGGGATTTTTTGTTTATTTTATTTTATTCTATATTTCGAAAATAACAAGTAGTATAATTTATTTAAAAGTTAAAAAACTGGAGGTAACTATGGAGCAAAAAATATATATAAATAAAGAAGATTCAATAGTATCAATGTCTTCAAATAATAAAGCAAAACATTACTGCAAATCTGGTAGCACAGTAGTATTTCAGACTTCAGATTGTTATAATGGCAATTTAAAAAGTGAAAGCGATTTATTTCATTTAATAGACTATTCTAATATAAATCCAGCAACAGGCCCTTTATATATAGAAAATGCAGAGCCTGGAGATGTGCTTAGAGTTGATATTTTAGAAATAAAATTAGATTCGCAAGGGGCTATGTCTGTATCACCAGGAAGGGGAGCATTAAAGGATTTTGTTGAAGAAGAACGTACAAAAATTATAAAAATAGAAGATGGATATGCAGTATTTAATGATATTTTAAAGTTTCCAATAAATCCGATGATAGGTGTGATTGGTACAGCGCCAAAAGAAGGCGAAGTATTAAATGGAACACCAGGAGAACATGGATCAAATATGGATTGTAATAAAATTCAAGAAGGGACAAGTTTATTTTTACCTGTAAACGTTCCAGGTGCACTTTTGGCAATGGGAGATTTACATGCAGTTATGGGTGATGGGGAATCTGCAACTTGTGGAATTGAAATAAGTGGGGAAGTAACTGTAAAAGTAACAGTTTTAAAAGATGCAATAATGCCGACTCCATTTTTAAAGACAAATAGTGAATATATAACAATTGCAGCGGGGAAAACTTTAGATGAAGCAAGTAGCCACGCATGTTTTAAAATGCTAGATTTTCTAAAAGCAACACTTCCATTAGATTTACAAGAATTAATAATGCTTTTATCAATTGCTGGTAATATGGAAATATGCCAAGTTGTAAATCCACTAAAGACAGCACGTATGACAATGCCGATAGACTTATTTGATAAATATAATGTGAGGATATAAAATGAGAATATAAAAAAATGCCGGTAAAAATAATTTCTATTTTTATCGGCATTTTTGCCTTCTTTTTATATCAAAGATTTAAAAATATATTTTATTATAAATTATTTTTGTACTAAAACCATATCTAAATATTCACCATAAACATATCCAAAGCCATCTTTATATTGGATTTTATACCAATTATATTGACATTTTTCTACTACAGTAACTTTAGTACCTTTAGTTATAGCACCAAGTTTTTTAGCTTTAGGAGAACCGCCGTCTCTTACATATACATCGTGGTTAGCTACAGCAGTTGCTGGATATTGAACTTCAGGTTGTTCAGAAGTTAAAGTTACATATTTAGAAGAAACATATCCATAACCATCATTATATTTTACTTTATACCAAGCTTCAGTTGAAGTTTTGGCTACTATAGTGACTTCAGTACCTTTTTTAAGTACGCCTAATTTTTTAGCAGAAGTGTTAGAAGTTTCTCTAACATAAACATTAGATTTTATAGTACCAGTAGCATCGAAAGCAATATCTTTATTAGAAGGAGTTGGAGCTTTGACAGTTATATATTTAGCAGAAACATATCCATAACCATCATTATATTTTACTTTATACCAAGCTTCAGTTGAAGTTTTGGCAACTATAGTAACTTCAGTACCTTTTTTAAGTACACCTAATTTTTTAGCAGAAGTACTAGCAGTTTCTCTAACATAAACATTAGATTTTATAGTACCAGTAGCATCGAAAGCGACGTCTTGATGAGTAGGAGTAGGAGCTTTGACAGTTACATATTTAGCAGAAACATATCCAAATCCTTTATTGTATTTAACTTTGTACCAATTGCCAGTATAATTTTTAGCAACTATAGTAACTTTAGTACCTTTTTTAAGTACGCCTAATTTTTTAGCAGAAGTACTAGCAGTTTTTCTAACATAAACATTAGATTTTACAGTACCAGTAGCATTATAAGCTACATCTTTTTTAGTAGTAGGTGTTTCAGATTTAACTGTTACATATTTGCTATAAACATATCCAAAACCTTTACCATATTTAACTTTATACCAGTTGTTAGAAGATTTAGCAACTATATCGACTTTTGCACCTTTTTTCAAAACAACTATTTTACTATAACTAGTTCCTGGTCCTTTTCTTAAAAATACATTGCTATTAACAGTACCAGTTGCCTTTAAAGCAGTATCTTTTATTGTAGCTGCATAAGCTGTTGCAACATAATCACTATTATAACTTGGCAAACTAGCCACTGACATACCACCTGCACAAAGAACAGATGCTAACCCTGTTACCATAAATTTTTTGAAATTTTTACTTTGCATTTTAGATGCCCCCTCATTTTCTAAAAGTCCTATTTAGGAATTTCGCACAGACTTTTTAAATTTTTATTTAAGAAAGTAAATTGGAAATTATATTTGGAATTTATTTCCTTATCCTTTAACAACATTTATTATAGCACTAAAAAATAATTTGTGTTAGAAATCAAAGAATTGTAAACAGATAGTAACAAAATAACAAAAAAGAAACAAATGGTAACAAATGTGCAAAAAAAAGAGGGTTAAACTGGTCAGACTTGTTACCATTTAGTAAATAACGAAAAAGAGGGAGAACAATATCAAATAAAAAATGTTCTATTTTTAGTTTTGTCATAAGATTGTCAGAAGTTTTAATTATTATATAAATATAAAATAAAAAACCGAGGTGTAAATATGAGTATATTAAAAGCTGAGAACTTGGTCAAAATATATGGTCAAGGTGAAAATGAAGTAAAGGCGTTGAATAATGTTAGTCTAGAAATAGAAGAAGGTGAATTTGTTTCTATTGTGGGGAGTTCCGGCAGTGGAAAATCAACACTTTTAAATATGTTGGGCGGATTGGACAGATTGACTAGTGGTGATATTTATATAAATAATAAAAAACTTGGAGATATGAAAGATGAAGAGCTTACTATATTTAGAAGAAGAAATATAGGTTTTGTATTTCAAAATTACAATCTAGTTCCAATACTGAATGTTTATGAAAATATAGTTTTACCGATTGAATTAGATGGGATGAAAATCGATGAAGAATATATAGATTCAATAATAAATACACTTGGATTGAATCAAAAATTGACAAATATTCCGAATAATCTGTCTGGAGGACAACAACAGCGTGTTGCTATAGCGAGGGCGATTGCGACAAAACCGGCAATAATTTTGGCAGATGAACCTACTGGAAATTTGGATAGTAAAACTAGTATGGATGTTATCGGTCTTTTGAAAATGACAAGCCAAAAATTCAACCAAACTATTGTAATGATTACACATAATGAAGAAATAGCACAGCTTGCTGATAGAATTATAAGAATTGAAGATGGGAAAATCGCAAGAGGTGATAAGTAATGAAGTTTGAAAACAATAATAAAGAGATAATAAAAAAAATTACGAATAGATCGCTTAAATCAAATAAAACTAGAAATATTTTTGTGGTGCTAGCAATAGTTTTGACGACTTTTATGCTTGCATGTGTATTTACTTTGGGAATAAGTTTTAATGAAAATTATCAACTTATGAATTTAAGAGATGCAGGTACTACAGCGAATACGTATTTAAATAATCCAAGTGAGAAACAAATTTCAGAAATAAAAAATTTAAATATAACAGATTCTATAGGAAAAGAAATTACTGTTGGGAATGTAGATTCAAATAAATTAAAGAAAAATGAACAAAATATAGTGCTTGAATATATAGATAAAGAAGCTTGGGAAAAACAAATTAAGCCAGCAGTTGGCGATATAAAAGGAAGCTACCCAGAAAAAGAAAATGAAATTATGTTATCACAGTCTGTAATAGACTTGTTAAAATTAAAAAATATAGAACCGGGAGATAAAATTGTATTAAATTGCAATATAAATAAAAAAATAAAATCAATAGAATTTGTGATAAGTGGGACTTATACAGATTATTCAATGGTAAAAAGAAGTAACATCGATAAATTAGCATATGTATCAAATGATTTCATACAAAAACAAAATTTATCATTAGAAAAAAACGGAGTGCTTACTATTGATGTAAAAGATGCTAAAAAAGGTGATGCAGAAAAAATATTAAAACAAAATATCGATTTAAATAAAAATCAATCATTCACTTATTTATATGAACAATCTAATTCACAACAAAATGCTATGATAACTTCTCTTGCTATGGTAGCGATTATAAGTCTATTTATGATTTTAAGCGGGTATCTATTAATTTACAATATATTATATATAGCAATAACAAAAGACATACAATTTTATGGGATGTTAAAAACTATAGGTGCTTCACCAAAACAAATTAAGAGAATAGTCAAAGGCCAAGGACTAAGACTTTCAATAATAGGGATTCCAATCGGTATAATTTTAGCAATAATAGTTTCATTTTTAGTTGTTCCAGCAGCTTTAGAAGGATTTAGCGCGGGGACATATTATGAAGGTATGATGCCTACACAAGCACATTTTACACCAATTGTATTTATAGGGACAATATTATTTTCACTATTTACAGTTTGGGTAAGTTGTGTAAAACCTGCTAAAATAGCTAGTAAAATTTCACCTACAGAAGCACTTAATTATACGGGTAAGAAAAGTAAAAAACAAAAGAAGAATAGAAAATCTACAAAGGGCGGTAAGTTATACAAAATGGCTTGGTACAATGTTTTTAGAGATAAAAAACGAGCGATACTAGTATTTTTATCATTATTTGTAGGGATTATGACTTTCTTAAGTGTAAATACTTTTATAAGTAGTTTGAGTTTGGAAAATTATATTAGTGAATATTATCCACATGATTTTGAGATGGTTGATACAAACGAAAGCAGTTCTGATGAAATAGACAAAAAAATTGATGAAATTAAAGATATGGATGGTGTTACTTCAGTAAATGCAATAAAATTTGCTAGATTAAACCTAGGTTTTAATAAAAATATACTTATGCCATCACTAGAAAATTCATACAAAACATATGCAGATCCAGATACTTATAAGAAACAATTAAATAAATATATAGACCAAATAAAGAAAAATCCTGACAAATTAAAAACACTGGTTGCCTTTTTAGATAAAGATGATATAGAAAAAATTAATAAAATAGAAGGTGGAAAAATAGACATTAAAGCATTTAATGAAGGAAAGTTAGTCCTTGTAGACGGATTTTTCTACAATGGTGATAAAAATTATGATTTCTCAAATGAAAAATTAACATTAAAAAATAATAAGAAAGACAAGCAAGTTACTGCAAATGTACAATTGATATCTGATGGTGAAAAAGTAATTAAGTTTTCTGGCGACAATGAAGTTGGAATACCATATGTGTATATGAGTAAATCTCTTATAAATAATTTTACGAGCAATAAGATGACAGATTGGATAACAGTAGATTGTAAAAAAGAATACAGTAAATCTATAAAGAAAAAATTAGACTCTATGCAAAACGAGGGATATATAGACGCAAAAATGGATGCATCTGAAAATTTCACACAAAGTAAAATTATGATGAATATAGTCGGTGGCGGAATTGCGATAATATTTATATTTATAGGATTACTTAATTTTATAAATGTAATGATCACAAACGTAAGTACAAGACTAAGAGAACTTGCTATAATGGAAAGTGTAGGAATGACTAAAAAACAGATTAAAAAGATGCTTACTTACGAAGGGTTATATTATGCAGGTATAACTTTAAGTATGATATTTACACTTGGTTTGGGAATTATATATGTAATCGCTGAGATGACACAAAACTTGGCGGATTATGCGAAATTCATATTCCCAACAAATCAGCTTGTTTTCTTAGTTATAGTTATAACTTTAGTTTGTTCTATAACACCAGGCATAGTTTATAAATTTAGCTCAAAGCAAAGTGTTATAGATAGATTAAGAGAAATAAATAAGTAAAATATAGTGTCACGGATTGACAAAATTAAAAGTAATAATAATACTTTTATATAAAAACACCTTCCGTGACTTATTGTATTTCGGAGGATATATGAAAAATATTTTAATTATAGAAGATGATAGAATGCTAAATAAAGGGGTAGCATTTGCTCTAAAGAAAGATGGATATAATACAATGTGTGCATATACAAAAGAAGAGGGCAAAAAACTAATACAACAAAATGAAGTTGACTTTCTATTATTAGATATAGGTTTACCAGATGGAAGTGGACTTGATTTATGTAATGAGATAAAAGAGAAAATAGATTTTCCAATTGTATTTTTTACAGCTAATGATACAGAAGAGGATATGATAAAGGGGTTTGAAAGTGGATGCGATGATTATATATCGAAGCCATTTTCGATAGAAGTTTTGAAATTTAAGATAAATGCAATATTAAAAAGGAGTGACATCCATTCTAAAAAATTATTTGTATATAAAGATTTGAAGATAGATTTTGATGCAAAAAGAGTTTATAAAAGAAATGAAGAAATTAGGTTAAGTGCAACAGAATATAAATTGCTAGAAATACTTTGCAAAAATAAAGGAAGAGCAATGACAAAGGAAATATTACTAGATAAATTGTGGGATTATAATGGAAATTATGTTGATGATAATACTCTGTCGGTCAATATAAGAAGAATTCGCAAAAAGATTGAAGATGATTCTAAAAATCCTGAGTACATAATTACGTTATTTGGGATAGGTTATACGTTTGGAGAATAATTATGGATAAAATATTTGATTTTATACTTATTATAATATGTATAATATTTAATGCTTTAATTTTTATATTAAGCAAAGATTATAATATTAAAATTACGATTATTACATTTATTTTTACTATTGCAATTTTAGTTTTATTTTATTTAAAAAAGAGAAATTTTACTAGATATATGAACGATATACTTGTTAAATTGTCAGATATGCTATCAACTATTTCTGATATGAGAGAAGAAGAAGTATTTTCTATGATAGACGACTCTATGTTTTCAAAACTCCAACATCAGACGTTGAAATTAATAAATATATTAAAAGCTCAAAATAAAAAAATGGAAGATGAAAAAAATGAAATAAAATCCTTAATATCAGATATAGCACATCAACTTAAAACACCACTTACAAATATGAAGATGTATAGTGAGTTTTTGCAAGATGATGATTTATCTGAAGAAGACAGAAAAGAATTTAATAAGGTGATTTTATTGTCACTGAACAAGCTCTGTTTTTTAGTAGAGAGTATGATAAAGATGTCTCGATTAGAGAGTTCGGTTATTAATTTACACAAAACAAAATGTGATATAAATGAATCTATATTAGATGCAATAACTTCAGTTTATAAAAAGGCAAAAAATAAAAATATCAATATAGAATTTAAAGCAGAAAATAAAATAGAAATAAAATATGATAAAAAATGGACTACAGAGGCAATATTTAATATAGTTGAAAATGCAGTAAAATATTCTCCAAATAACAGTAAAATTTCTATAAATATAGAAAAATATGAGATGTTTGCAAGAATAGATATAAAAGATTCTGGGGTAGGAATACCTGAAGAAGAAATTCCTAAAATCTTTAGACGATTTTATAGGGGAATAAATGTTTTAAATGAAGAGGGAATAGGTATTGGACTTTATTTAAGCAGAGAAATAATAACAAAACAAAATGGTTATATAAAAGTATCTTCTTCACAAAAGGGAAGTATATTTTCAATATTTTTACCTAATGAATAAATTAAACGGAGGTTTTTAACCTCCGTTTTCTATCTTGCTAATATAAACTTATCTATAACGTGAGCAACTCCGTCTTCGTCATTAGTACGAGTGACGTAATTTGCAATTTCTTTAATTTCATCAGTTGCATTCCCCATAGCAACTCCAAGTCCAGCGTACTCAATCATATGTTTATCATTTCCAGCATCACCAACACATATAACCTCATCTTGTTTTATACCAAGTCTTTGAGATAAAAGATTGATACCAGCACCTTTATTTGCATTTTTATTTAAAATTTCTAAGAAGAAAGGTGTACTTCTAACTATAGTGTATTTTTCATAGTATTCTTCTGGTATTTTTTTGATACACTCGTCTAGTATTTCAGGATGATCTATCATCATAAATTTAGACATACCTATATCTTTTGGAACTTTATCTAAAGTAGTAACATTTAGATGTGCTCCAGTTAAGTAAGATTCAAGGATAGTATAATCACTTACATCTAAGTTAAAAGTGTATACAGTTTTTGTATCGTAGAAATGACTTCTAGAACCAATTTTTAAGCTAAGATTATATAAATCACAAAGATCATTATAATCTAACGTTAAATGAGAAATAGGTTTACCAGTATATGCATCTTGAACAAGAGCACCATTAAATGTAGTGACATAGTCCCCTTCTTCTTTAAGGTTTAATTCTTCAAGGAAATCTTCAACACCCTTTAAAGGTCTTCCAGTACATAAAACGACTTTAACGCCTTTTTCTTTACTTTTTTTTATTGCTTCTTTGACATTGTCTGTAATTTGATTGGAACTATTTAATAAAGTACCATCAATGTCTAATGCTATTAATTTATACTCCATATTTACCTCCTAAATATATTTGATATTTATTATAATTTAATATAACAAAAATGTAAATATGTTGAAATTTCAATGTTTTAGCGAATATTAAAAAAACAAACACTAGAAAACGTTATCACAGCAAAGTGGTAGAATTTTTAAATAGATCTTTCATGCAATTTGCATTTATTTTACGTTTTAATATGTATAAAAATTTAATTGATAAATCTATATCTATTGTTTTATGGGATAAATTTTATAAATTAAAAAGGGAATAATTAGAAAACTAAGGTTGACAAAAAAATAACGTTAAGAATCTAAGTTTTGAAATTGAATATACTAAAAAGTATAAAAAATATAGTAAAAATTATAGTATTTTAGTAAAAATATAAGAAATTTTCTATTTTATAATAGAGTAATATCAAAGAGTGGAAAAAAAAATAAAAAAATAATGATAAAAAAATAACAAAGTTATTGACAATATAATACAAATAGCTTAAGATATAAATATGTTAAACAAATAACAAAAAACAAGGTTAATAATATAACATTAGTAATGTATAAGGAGTATTTTAAAACTAATGAATTAGAATACTACTAAATAAATTACATTAGATAAATTATATCTAATAAATAACTTTGAAAAATAATCAAAATAAATTACTGAATACAAAACGCCAAGGGGGATATATGAAAATGATGGTAAACAGTGTAGAGACATTACAAAAGAAAATAGCTCAAGTAAGAGCAGCACAAGAGCAATTCGCAAAATTCACTCAAGAGCAAGTAGATGAAATCTTCTTCCAAGTATCAATGGCAGCAAATCAAGCAAGAATACAACTTGCAAAAATGGCCGTAGAAGAAACTGGAATAGGGGTAGCGGAAGATAAAGTGATAAAAAATCACTACGCATCAGAATATATATATAATGCATACAAAGATGTTAAAACTTGCGGAATTATAGAAAAAGATGATGCATTCGGAATAACAAAAATAGCAGAACCAATAGGAGTTTTAGCTGGTATAATACCAACAACAAACCCAACTTCAACAGCAATATTCAAATGTTTAATAGCATTAAAATCTAGAAATGGTATAGTATTTTCTCCACATCCAAGAGCTAAAAAATCTACAATAGCAGCAGCAAAATTATGCTTAGAAGCAGCAGTTAAAGCTGGAGCTCCAGAAGGAATAATCGGTTGGATAGATGAACCATCTGTTGAATTATCAGGTGAAGTAATGAGAGAATGTGATACAGTATTAGCAACTGGTGGACCAGGAATGGTTAAAGCAGCTTATTCTTCAGGAAAACCTGCATTAGGTGTTGGATCAGGAAATACTCCAATAATATTTGATGAATCTTGTGATATAAAAGTTGCTGTATCTTCAGTAATACACTCAAAAACTTTCGATAACGGGACAATATGCGCTTCTGAACAATCAGTAATAGTAGATGCTTCTATATATGAAGAAGTTAAAAAAGAATTCAGAGCAAGAAAAGCTTATATAGCTGAAGGGGAAGAATTAGTAAAATTAAAGAAAATAGTTCTTGGAGCAAATGGCTCAATGAATGCTAAATTAGTTGGTAGACCAGCTATAGAAATAGCTCAAGAAGCAGGATTTAATGTGCCAGCTGATACAAAATTAATAATAGGGGAAGCCACTTCAACAGAAATATCAGAACCACTAGCACATGAAAAATTATTCCCATTATTATCAATGTATAAAGCAGACGATTTTGATGATGCAGTAGATAAAGCAGACGAGTTAGTACAAGGCGGAGGAATCGGACATACTGCAGGTATATACATAGATGTAGTAAATAATCAAGAAAAATTAAATGAATTTGAAAGAAGAATGAAAGCTTGTAGAATATTAGTTAATACACCATCAGCTCAAGGTGGTATAGGGGATATATACAACTTTAAATTATCACCATCATTAACATTAGGATGCGGTTCTTGGGGGAATAACTCATTCTCTGGACAAGTTGGACCACTTCAATTAATAAATATAAAAACTGTAGCAGAAAGAAGGGAAAATATGCTTTGGTTTAGAACACCTGCTAAAACATTTATCAAAAAAGGTTGCTTAGGGGTAGCAATAAAAGAATTAGGAACAGAATATTATGACTTTAAAAAAGCATTTATAGTAACTGACTCATTCTTATATCAAAATGGATATACTAAACCAATAACAGATCAACTTGATGCTATGGGAATACAACATTCAACATTCTATGAAGTTGAACCAGATCCAACACTTGCATGCGCTAAAAAAGGTGCAGAACAAATGAGATTATTTAATCCAGATGTAGTAATAGCAGTTGGTGGGGGTTCAGCAATGGATGCTGCTAAAATCATGTGGGTTATGTATGAACATCCAGAATGCAACTTCTTAGATTTAGCAATGAGATTTATGGATATAAGAAAAAGAGTTTATCAATTCCCACAAATGGGTAAAAAAGCTAAATTTGTAGCTATACCAACTTCTTCAGGAACAGGTTCAGAAGTAACACCATTTGCTGTTATAACTGACGAAAAAACTGGACAAAAATATCCACTTGCAGATTATGAACTAATGCCAACAATAGCAATAGTAGATGCTGACATGATGATGCACCAACCAAAAGGATTAACATCAGCATCAGGAATAGATGCTCTAACACATGCACTAGAAGCATATGCTGCAATGTTACAAACTGAATTTACAGATGGTTTAGCATTACAAGCAACTAAATCAATATTTGAATATTTACCAAGAGCTTATGAAAATGGTGCAAAAGATCCAATAGCTAGAGAAAAAATGGCTCATGCATCAACAATGGCTGGGATGGCGTTTGCAAATGCATTCTTAGGTGTTTGCCACTCATTAGCTCATAAATTAGGTGCTTACCATCATATACCACATGGTGTTGCAAATGCACTATTAATAAACAAAGTATTAGACTTTAATGTAAATTCTGCTCCAAGAAAAATGGGTACTTTCCCACAATATGCTTATCCAAATATGTTAGCTAGATATGCTGAAGTTGCTACATTTGTTGGATGCACAGGAACAGATGAAGAAAAATTTGAACAATTACAACAAAAAATAAATGAATTAAAAACAGCAGTAGGAATACCAAATACAATAAGAGAATTTGGTGTAGATGAACAAGCATTCTTAGATACATTAGATGAAATGGTTGAGGCAGCATTTGATGATCAATGTACTGGTGCAAACCCAAGATATCCATTATTCTCAGAAATAAGAGAAATGTACTTAAGAGCTTATTATGGAGATGCTGAATATGACAGAATGAATGTTGTTGAAGTTAAAGAAGAAAAAGTAGAAGATGTAAAAGAAGGGGAACATCATCCACATTTAAAAGAAAAAATAAAAGCTAAAGCTGAAAAAGTAAAAGCTGGCGTTAGATAATAGATAAAAAATACACGTACAATAAATTAAGTAATAATATAATGATAAAATAAAAACCGCATAAAAATAAATAATATAATTGAAAATAGTTTAGAAAATTTTAAAACCGCAAAATACCATGTAATTAAAAAGATTTATATACCTAAAAAGAGGCTGATATCGGCCTCTTTTTTGTAACAAATAGAATAATGTTTTAATAAAATAATAGTACAAGTACAAAAATATTATTTGTATAAAAATAAAAAAAATGGATACAATATTACAAATAAATATTGACAATATATATTTATTGATGTAAATTAATATTATAAAAATTGGAAAAATTTAAAAGCAATGAAGGGAAGAGTAATTATAAATACTGAGTTCGAGCGAGCTGGTTATGGTGTGAGTCCAGTACGAAGTTTATAACGAAGAACATCCCGGAGCTACTAACCGAAATCATATTGAGAGTAGACTTAGTCGGAACCAAACCGTTACAATTGGTGACGTATAATAGTACGTTAATTGAGGTGAACATTAGTTAATTTAGGTGGTACCGCGGAAGTACAGTCTTTCGTCCTATAGATAGGATGAAGGGCTTTTTTTATTGGAATGATGGGGATCAATTCAATACTATCATCTGAAATATGATTTTGAAAACTACAAATTATAATATATTAAAATTAAGAAAAAGGGAGTATAAGATTATGTGTTTAGTAATACCAAAAGAATATAAAAATAGTTTAAGTGTAATAGAAACTCAACAAGCAATTAAAGATTTAAAGGATTTCTTTGAAGATAGATTAGGTGAAATGTTAAAACTAACAAGAGTATCATCACCATTATTTGTTTTACCTGAAACAGGTACAAATGATAACTTAAATGGTGTAGAAACTCCAGTAAGTTTTGAGGTACCATATCTTCATAAAGATGCAGAAATAGTACATTCACTAGCTAAATGGAAGAGAATGGCGCTTAAAAAATATGGTTTTCCAATTGGTAGAGGTTTATATACTGATATGAATGCAATCAGAAAAGATGAAGAGCTAGACAACTTACACTCATTATATGTAGACCAATGGGACTGGGAACTTGTAATAGCAAAAGAAGACAGAACTATGGATACATTAAAAGAAGTAGTTAGAGATTTATTTGAAGTATTTAAAGAAACTGAAGAACATGTTCACGAAATATATCCAGAAGTAGGATGTGAATTACCAGAAGAAATAACATTTATAACTTCACAAGAATTATTAGATATGTACCCACATTTAACACCAAAAGAAAGAGAAGATGCTATAGTTAAAGAAAAGAAAGCAGTATTTCTAATGCAAATAGGAAAAACATTAAGCGATGGTAAAAAACATGATGGAAGAAGTCCAGACTATGATGATTGGGATTTAAATGGAGATATATTATTCTATAACTCAGTTTTAGATCAAGCAATAGAACTTTCTTCTATGGGAATTAGAGTAGATGAAGATGCATTAGAAAGACAATTAAAAGCAGCAGGATGTGAAGACAGAAAAGAATTAGATTATCATAAAGCATTATTAGCTGGAAAATTACCATACACTATAGGTGGAGGAATTGGTCAATCTAGAATATGTATGTTCTTCTTAAATAAAGCTCATATAGGTGAAGTTCAAGTTGGAATTTGGCCAGAAAAAATGATTGAAGAATGTAGTGAAGCAGGAATAGAATTATTATAAAATAGATAATATTTAAAGATGTAAATAGGGAACTGTATAACATTTAAGTTTATACAGTTCTTTTTTTTATAACGCATAGAAGATTATAATAGTTTAAGAGAATAATCTATTAATGATATTCAATATATATTTATTGAAAAACGATAAAAATAAATTGACATACAATAAAGATAAGGATATAATTTAGTTAATAATGATACATGGGGTTATGAAGTATCATAAAAAAATTGTTTTCAGGAGGGGTATATATGTTTAAAAATAAATCTTTAATAATAGCGGCTTTAGTTGTAATTGTGATGGGAGCTATTTCACTTTTGTATTTTGGTAGACCAGTTGGAACTGAAGAATCATACAATATAATCGCCATCAATAATACTGGAGGGGATATAAAAAGTGTAGGTTATGAGACTGAAAAACAATCTGGTGGTGTAATTAATGCAGATAAGAGCATGATAAAAAATAAGGACGAAATAT
Organism: Intestinibacter bartlettii; assembly: GCA_025148965.1. Classification (GTDB taxonomy): domain Bacteria; phylum Bacillota; class Clostridia; order Peptostreptococcales; family Peptostreptococcaceae; genus Intestinibacter; species Intestinibacter bartlettii. The sequence continues at coordinate 870,141 of CP102273.1, forward strand.
ATTTAGAGATAGATGAAGCAAAATTTAAAATGTTGATTACAGACAAAGATGATAAAGAGTTTTTGAGCCAAGAAATGACTATAGATTTAAATAAAGACAAAAAATATGAAGTATTAATTGGAAAAGATAAAAATAATAAGTATACATTTGATATAAGGGAGACATGGATATGAGTTTTACAGGGATAATTTTTATAATGGCTTTGATTCTTATCATAGGAGTTGTTATAGGATTTTTAATCAAATCAAAATCAATAAGTTTAATATGTGCTGTATTAGCAATATTAATAGTTTTAGTTTGGTTTTTAGTAGCATCAGGTATTTTAACAAACTGTGGATAAAAAATATAAAAATATCATAAATTATGAAAATATTTATCTCTAGCGTTTCATGTGGTATTGAACAAAAGAAAATAAAAATATAAATCCCTCAAAATGTAACAAATCTGTAATTTTTGAATTAATCATAAAAATAAAAGGTTACAAATTTGTAATAAATTACTAAATGTGTTATAATTCTAAATATATAGGAGGTGTTATTTTGAGGAAAAAAATATTAACATGTATGCTAGTAGGTATATTATCAACAAGTTTATGCTTTTCAAGCATGGCACCTAGTTATGCTACAGGTAAAACAGTTTCAACTTCATCTGCTACATCGACAAAAACAGGTAGAGTTACTGTATCAAATTTGAATGTAAGAAGTGGTGCAAGTACAAAGTATAGAAAAATAGGATCTTTATCTTATAATAAGAGGGTTACAATTGTAAAAACTCTTAAAGAATGGTATAAGATAAAATACAATTCTGGATATGGATATGTGAATAGAGCTTATATAAGTACTTCATCGAGATATAGTAAGGATTTAGATGGATTTTTATTTGTGGGGGATTCATTCACAAATAATATAAGAAAAAATATTAATAGCAATGCAAAAAATACAGTAATTAGAGCTAAAGGAAGCGTAACAGCTAAGTACTGGATTAACCATTTTGGTCAAATGCCAGCAAATAGTAGCAAGATAAAAGGTGTAATTCTTCAAATAGGTATAAATGATATAGGAGAACGATATAATATTTCAAATACTAAGACATTAATTAAGAAATTAAGTAATAGATATAGAAACAAAACTATATATGTTCATAGATTATTTCCAATAGGAACAAATTATAGATTTGGAAATAAATATAAAACACAAAAACAAATAAAGTCATATAATGCAAGTATAAAATCATATTGCAATACATTAAAAAATGTAAAATACATAGATGCAACAAGTGGTTTTATAAATTCCAATGGATATTTAAAATATCAAGATCCAGAAGGGCTTCATATTTCATGGCAATATTTGGGCAAATACTACAACAATATTGAAGCTGCAGTAAATAGAGTTAGATAAAATATAGTTTAATATTAATAAATTAAGTGAATTAAAAAATGGGTATCTGAAGTTAAGATACCCATTTTTTAATGAAGTTATTTAATAACTAAATTACATATTTAATCACACTATTAGGAAAAATATCTTTTATTTCTTTCATAAAGAATTCTTTCATATCAGTTAATTCTTCCTTAGAATAAACATATTTACCATATCCAAATTGTCCATATTTAAATTTTCTATCATCATTATTCATTGGTAAAGTAGTCTCTGGGAAGATTTCGAGTATTCTATTTTTGGCTTTAGTAGTATATCTATGAGAAATTACTTCAAATATAATTTGTTTATTAAAATCATGTGGTAATTTATTTTTTATACTTTTAATCAAATCTCGATATTCATCTTTCCAATTTTCATATAGAAAAACAGGAGCAATTATAAACCCTATTTGATATCCAGCATTAGCAACTTTAACAGCTGCTTCAATTCTTTTACTAGCAGAGGCTGTGTGATGTTCATAGATATCTATTACTTTTGGTGTGTTTATACTGAATCTAATTTCTGTGTGATTATTATGTTTTGCATCTAATAAACTGTCCACATCATTGTATTTAGTTACAAATCTAAATCGTCCTTTTTCTTCTTGGCCGATAAATTCTATAGTTCTTTTTAGTGCATTAGTATATGGTTCAAGTGGTATAGGGTCAGATGTTGCGGCACCTTCGAATATAGTTACAGATGGAAGTCTCTCATCTATGTATTCTTTAGCTTTTTTTAGAATATCATCTAGATTTACAAATACCCTTATATAAGGTTTATCGCCTAATTGAGTATTTAAATAACAATATTCACACCTTCCCATACATCCACTCACTAAAGGTAATTGATAGTTGGCAGATGGCTTACATGTTTGAAATTTTAAACTTTTGCGTTCACCGACAACTAATGTTTCCTTACCTGATCTATATTGTTCATATAAATTATCTCCAGGGATATTACTCTTAATTCTATTGGAACTTGCATTTATAATTTCAATTTTGGGATTATCCTTTACTTTATTATAAATATTTTGGCCTATCTCAGTATCTAAGGATCCTTTTTCAAATATAACTCTTTTAGGAATAAACATTGTATCACCTCTTAGTAAATTTTTTTACTTTATTGTTTGTTTATTTGAATTTTCCATACAGATATAAATAAAAAATAATTAAAAACAAATAATAAAAAAAATAGACAATATAGTTGGAGACAATGTATGAGAAAACCTAAATTAATTATTAGTAAATGCCTTAATTCAGAAAAATGTAGATATAACGGACAAGCTTATGACGACAAGGTAATATCTTTATTAAGAAAATATGTAGATTTAGAAACAGTATGCCCTGAAACAGAAATAGGACTGAAAGTACCTAGAAATCCTATAAGAATTGAAAAATATGATAATAAATATAAATTGGTTGAACCTAGTGATAATATAGATTATACATCTCAAATGATGGAATTTGCAGAAGAATTCTTAAGTAATATAGGTGATGTAGATGGTTTTATATTAAAAAGTAAATCGCCATCTTGTGGTGTAAAAGATGTTAAAATTTATCCTAAAAATCAAAAATGCAGTATTAGTAATAAGGGACAAGGTATTTTTTCATCTAAAATTATAGAAAAATACTCAACAATTCCAATAGAGGATGAAGGCAGATTAAAAAATTATAATATTAGAGATGAGTTTCTAACAAAAATTTTTACAATAAATAATTTAAAATGTGAAAATAGTATTTTGGATTTTCATAATAAAAATTCATTACTACTAAAATCATATAATGAGGATATTTATAATGATTTAAACATTATAGTTAGTAAAGAAAATATTAATGAAGATGATAAAACTTTATATAAAAACAAAGTATATGAAATTTTAAATAATAAAAGAGATAAAAGTAAAAGATTAAATCTTATTAAAAATATATTTGAAAAATATAAAACTTACTTAAGTAAAAATGAAATAAATTATTTTATCAACTTATTAAATCTTTATGAAAATGGGAAAATACCATTTAGTTCAGTTATAGTTGCAATACAAATATATGCTACTAGATTTGATGATAAAGATTTATTAAATCAGACATTTTTTAATCCCTACCCAATAGAGTTAATAAGTATAGCTGATTCAGGAAAAGGGAGAAATTTATAAAAAAAGAATTGCTCATTAATAAAAAAATCTTTATCCTAAAGACCTTTAAAAATGTAGATTTTTTTGAAATGCATTAACGGAAATTATATTTATCCACAATTTAAAGCTGATTATAATTTCCTGTGCATTATAAAAAAGATAGGATTGAATACTATCAATCCTATCTATATATCAAAAATACTATCTAATTAGCAGATTTCTCCACCAACAGCTTTTATATCTTCTTTGTTTTCAACAGCAGCTTTTATACATAACTCTAAACCTTTAGTTATATCAGCAGCAGCCATTGATGGTGTGTTTGGTTTACAAACAACTTGAGATGGTATATAAGGAACATGGATAAATCCACCTTTTATGTTAGGGTATTTTTTATCTATCATGTATAATATTCCGTACATAACGTGGTTACAAACGAATGTACCAGCAGTGTTAGATACAGAAGCAGGTATACCATTTTCTCTCATTTCTTTAACCATAGCTTTTATTGGTAAGTTTGAGAAGTAAGCAGGTTGCCCATCTTCGAATATAGTTATGTCTATTGGTTGATTTTTTTCGTTATCTTCTATTCTAGCATCATCTATGTTTATAGCAACTCTCTCTGGAGTTACATCAAATCTTCCACCAGCTTGTCCAACAGATATTACTATATCAGGGTTGTGTTTAACTATATTTTCTTCTATTTTCTCTAATGATTTTCTGAAAACAGTAGGTATTTCTAATTTTATTACTTCAGCACCAGCTATTGTGTCAGGAAGTTGTTTAACAGCTTCTAATGCTGGATTTACTGATTCTCCACCAAATGGATCAAATCCTGTTATTAAAACTTTCATTTTTATTTCTCCTTTAGTTAATACAACAGACTCCGGAATAATATATCAAAATCTGTTGTATATTTATTTAATTAATTATAATAGTTTTTTTATATTAGAACCCTAAAGTATACATTAATATTATGTGAGCTACTAATAATAATGCAGCTAAAGGTGCTTGAGCTTTTATAACTCCGTTTTTATCTTTCATTTCAAGTAATGCAGCAGGTAAAACGTTGAAGTTTGCAGCCATTGGAGTAACTAATGTACCACAGAATCCAGCAGTTAATGCTAATATTGAACATATAACTGGGTCTCCACCTTGAGCAAATACGAATGGAAGACCTATACCAGCAGTTATTACTGAGAATGCAGCAAATGCATTACCCATTATAGCTGTGAATATTGCCATACCAACACAGTAAGCTATAACACCTGCAAGTATATTTCCTTGAGGTATAACAGATGATATTATGCTAGCTATTTTATCACCAACACCAGCAGCAGTGAATAATACACCTAAAGAAGCTAATAATTGTGGTAATATAGAGAATACTCCTATTGCTTGGAACATTCTGTTAGTATCTTCAACAGCTTCAGATGGTTTAGCTTTAGTTATTGCAAATGCTAATAATAAAGAAAGTGTAGATGCTATACCTATAGCTACAGTTCCAGGAAACTCTGTAAATGAAGCAACAAGCATTGCTATTACAGCTATTGATAAAGCTGGAACAAATATTTTTAAACCTAATTTTTGAGCTTTCATTTCTGTGAAAGTTGTATCTAATTGTTTTAAAGTGCCAACATTAATTTGTTTAGTTGCTGATAAAATTGCTATAACGATTACAAGACATCCCACTAATACAGAAGGAAGTATTCTTGCGAATATAAATATAAATGCTAATATTCCCCAAAATAGGGCTGTACCTATTCTAGTTTTATGATTTTTATCTTTTAAAGTAAACACCATTGTTATTGCCATACATAATCCTATAAACATATAAAATACGTCTAATAGATTATTTGAAAGTGTTGCCATATCCATTATTTATTACCCCCTAAATCATTATTTTTAGAGTTGTATTTTCTACTCAATTGTCTATCTAGTAATATATTTTTTCCAACGCATAATACAAATGCTATTATAGCAACTGGTATTGCAGCTTTAGTAAGCGCCATTGGATCAACAGTCATTCCTAAAGAATCTAAAGTACCAACTATTAAAAGGATACCTGAGTTTGCCATAAATAAGTTTTGACCGAAGAAGTTACCTATATTATCTGCAAGTGCAGAATGAGCTTTTATTTTATCTAAATCCTTTTCTTCTAATTTACCGTATTTTACAGTAGCGGCACTCTCAGCCATTGGGCTTATAAGAGGTCTAACAAATTGAGGGTGACCACCAAGTGCAACACCTGCTGCTATTGTAGCTTCTCTTATGAAAGAATATCCACTTAAAAGTGTACCAGTAGATAATCCTTTTGCTTTTTCTATAAGCATAACTGCTTTTGATTTTAATCCATATCTTTCACAAAGTCCTATAACAGGTAGTGTAAGCATGAATAAACATGTTGTTCTATTAGTGACAAACGCTTCCCCTAAAGTTGAAAGAATTTGTACTATATCCATATGAGCTACTAATCCAGTAACTACACCAGCAGAAACAACAACTGCTATTGTATCTAGTTTTAGAGCAAAACCTAAAATGATAATCAAAATTCCAATTAATTCCATTATAATATACCTCCATAAATGATTTTTTAAAAATTATTGAATTTTGTATTTATATTTTACAAGAAAAATAGGAAAACGTACAGACTAAATGTAAAAAATATAGAAAAATGTAAAAAATAAGAGAAATTTGAAAATAAATATAAAGAAAAGCTAATATTTCCATAAAATCGGATTAAAAATTAAATTAAAATTAAAAAAATAATTTTAAAAATAAACTGCAAAAAATAGGATTTTAAAGAAATAATAGAAAATATTATAAAAAAATAAAAAAATATTGCAATATTATCAAAATGATAGTACAATGAAATGGTTGGGCGTTATCAAAATGATAGCCGAAGTATTTTTAAAAAAAATTAAAAAATGTAAATATTATTATATACTTTTTTAGGTATTATATCCTATAATATACATAGGGTTTATAATAAATTAAATAAAAAACAAACAAAGACACAGGAGAAAGAGGAATGTTAGAAAGTAATTTTTTTACAAAGTTCTTACAACTTAGTGATTTTAGAACTTTGGCATTTATCGTAGCATTAATAGCATTATTTAAAGTAATCAACGTACTTCAAAAGAAAAAGGTTAGCTTTTCTACAAGAATGACTACTGGTACAGTTTTAGGATTAGTTTTAGGAGTTATAGTACAAGCCGTTGCTAAATTCCCAGATTCACCAAAGGATATAGCTTGGATAAGTGAATTATCTGGATGGTATGGATTTGTTGGTGGTGGATTTATAGACTTATTAAAAATGTTAGTTATTCCACTTATATTATTATCAATAACAAGAGTAATAATGAATATGAAAGGTGATAACCTTGGAAAACTTACAACAAAAACAATAGGATCATTAATAGGTTTAACAGTTTTCGCTGCTATAACAGGTATAGTATTAGCACTATTATTTAACCTTGGTCAAGGATTTGATGCAGGAAACAACACTGCTGAAATAAGAGAAGCAGTTTCTTTATCTGAAACAATAAGAGCACTTTTACCAAGTAATATAGTATCATCTATGGCAGAAGGAAATATAGTTGGTGTAGTTATATTCTCAGCATTTATAGGAACTTCAATAAGACGTTTAAGCAAAAAACATGCAGATACTATTGAACCTTTTGTAAAATGGGTTGAAGCTTTTTATAAAATAATAATAAGTGTAACTATGACAATAATTAAATTTATGCCATATGCAGTTATAGCTTTACTTGCAAACACTATAATTTCAAATGGAATAGGTGTACTTGCATCTGTTGGTAAATTTATAGTTTGTCTATATTTAGCAGTGATTATAATGTTAGTAGTTCATATGACATTAGCTATGTTAAATGGAGTTAGCCCAATAACATATATAAAAAATGCTTCAGAACCATTAATTATAGCATTTACTTCTCGTTCAAGTTTAGGAACATTACCTGTTACAATTGAAACTCTAGAGAAAAAATTTGATGTTAATGAAGGGGTTGCAAGTTTTGTTGCTAGTTTAGGAACAAATATGGGTATGAATGGTTGTGCAGGAATTTATCCAGCACTTACAGCTATAATGCTTGCACAAATAACTAATACACCTATAGATTTAAGTTTCTGTATAATGCTTTTAGTAATCATAGCAATTAGTTCATTTGGTATAGCTGGTCTTCCAGGTACTGCTACAATAGCAATATCTGTAGTTATATCTGGTATGGGTATGGAAGCATACTTCCCACTTCTTGGAGCAGTAATTGCAGTTGACCCAATAATAGACATGGGTAGAACTATGTTAAACGTAAGTGGTACAATAGCAAGTTCAATTATTGTAGATAGAAGTTTAAAAAGAGATGAAGAAAAAGCAAATAAGACAGTTCAAAAAGCTGTTTAATTTCTTTTAAAATAGAATAAAATAATTTTGAGATAAGAGGGCGTGCTATTAGATGGGAGAAATTCTGTCTTTTGGTTCGTCCTCTAAATTTAAGACAGATTTAGGAGGAAATATGAGAATAATTATAGTTGGAGGGATTGCTGCAGGAATGAGTGCAGCTGCTAAATTAAGAAGAACTGACAGAGATGCTGAGATAGTAGTATATGAAAAATCTCCACATATATCTTTTGGAGCTTGTGGACTACCTTATTATGTTGGAGGAAATTTTGACAATATAGATAGGATGTTAGTTAGAACTCCAGAAAAAGTTAGAGAAACAGGAATAGATGTGAAAGTAGAACATGAAGTTTTAAGTTTAGATGTTCAAAATAAAACTATAAAAGTAAAAGACTTACAAAGTGGTGAAATTTTCAGTGACAAATATGATAAATTAATGATAGCTACAGGAGCAGCTACAATAATTCCACCTATTGAAAATATTGAAACAGCTTATACACTTAGAAGTGTAGAAGATGGTGAAAAATTAAAAGTAAAAATGCAAGATGAATCAATTAAAAAAGTTGCTGTAATAGGAGCTGGATTTATAGGTTTAGAAGTAGCAGATGTTGCTAAAGAATTAGGAAAAGAAGTTTGTGTATTCAATATGGGAAGCAGAATACTTGAAAAAGTTCTTGATGAAGAGGTTACAGAAATACTTGAAGAGAATTTAAGAGCTCATGGAGTTGAATTATATTTCAATACAATAGTAAAATCACTAGAAACTTCACCAAATAAAACAAAACTTATAACTGATACAGATGAAGTTGAAGTTGATTTAGTTGTATTAGCAGCAGGTGTAAGACCAAATACATCATTCTTAAAAGATACAGGAATAGAAATGTTGCAAAATGGTGCAATAGTAATTGATGATGAAGGTAAAACATCAATACAAGATATATATGCAGCTGGGGATTGTGCAACAGTATATCATCTAGTTAAAGAAGAACAAGTTTATATACCACTTGCTACAAATGCTAATAAATTAGGACGTATAGTAGGTTCAAATTTAGGTGGAAAAAATGAAAAATTCCAAGGGACACTAGGTTCAAGTTGTATAAAACTTCTAGATATGGAAGCAGGTGCAACTGGAATTACAGAGGAAGATGCTAAAAATATGAACTTAAATTACAAAAGCGTATTTATAGCAGATAAAAATCATACAGATTATTGTCCAGGACAAGAAAAAATATATGTAAAATTAATATACAATGCAGATACTAAAGTAATATTAGGAGGTCAAGTAGTCGGAAAATCAGATGCAGTACAAAGAACGAATGTACTTGCAACTGCAATATTTGCAAAGATGACAACGGAACAACTTGGAATGCTTGATTTATGTTATGCACCACCATTTGCTAGAACATGGGATGCACTTAATATAGCAGGTAATGTATCTAAATAAATGAATAAAAAGTCGAGTTTATAAATTTTATAAGCTTGACTTTTATTACATCAAATACTAATATTTTATCTAATGTATTATAGAAGTATATATTAATGAAGAAAAAGATATAAAATAATAAAATATATAGCCAACATTAATAAAAGATGTTAAAATATATGTTAGGGTAGTTTATCTACCTATCAAGCAATAATAATTTTGAATAACGACTCTCTTTATTTGAGCAATAATAAGGAGGGTTTTTTTATGTAATTAGTAAAAATAAAAAATAGAGGGAGGAAGAATTATGACTAATGATATGACAAAGGGCAATCCCCTAAAAATATTTATATATTTCACGATACCACTTTTAATCGGTAATATATTTCAACAGCTTTATAGTATGGTAGATACTATAATAGTAGGAAGATTTGTTGGTGTTAATGCACTTGCAGCATTAGGTGCATGTAATTCACTATTTTTCTTAGTAAATGGTCTAGTATTAGGACTTACAAGCGGATTTGCTGTCTTAGTAGCACAAAAGTTCGGAGCAAAGGACGAAAAAGGTGTAAAAAAAGCAGTAGCAAGTAATATAACACTTACTATAGTATTGACAGTAATAATCACAATAGTAGCATTGTTAGCAGTAAAACCACTTCTTAATATGATGAATACACCAGAAAATATTTATGAAGATGCAAGGGTATATATCACATTAATTTATGCAGGAATAATAACTCAAACGGGATATAATATGGCAGCAGGAATATTAAGAGCATTAGGAGATAGTAAAACTCCATTATATTTCTTAATAGTGGCATCAATTCTAAATGTTATTTTAGACTTAATTTTCATAATAAACTTTAATATGGGGGTTGCAGGAGCAGCTTATGCAACTAATATAGCACAAGGAGTATCAGCAGTCCTTTGTTTTATATATAGCTATAAGAAATTCAAGATATTAAGACTTAAAAAAGAAGACTTCAAAGTTGAAAAAGAATATTATACTACACATTTAAAAATTGCAATACCAATGTCAATGCAATTTTCAGTAACTGCAGTAGGTATAATAATAATACAAAGTGCAATAAATACATTTGGTTCTGTAGTAATAGCTTCTTATACAGCAGCATCAAAAGTTCTTCAATTAGTAATGCAACCATCTACATCTTTCGGTGTTACAGTTGCAACTTATGCAGGACAAAATTTAGGTGCTGGAAGATTTGATCGTATAAAACACGGAATAAAAATAATGAATATAGTTTCAATAATAACAAGTTTAATAGCTGGAGTTGTATTAGTTACACTTGGGAAATATTTTGTAATGTTATTTATAGAAAATCCAACGCCAGAAATATTTGCTTATGCTCAACAAGTATTAAATTATTCTGCAATATTCTTTATACCTTTAGGATTTATATTTGTATATAGAAATGTACTTCAAGGTATGGGAGAATCATTTGTGCCAATGATGGCTGGTTTCTTTGAATTAGCTGCAAGAGCTACAGTAGCATTTACACTGCCAAAAGTTATAGGATTTACGGGTATTTGTTTATCAGATCCAATAGCATGGATATCTGCATGTGTACCTCTTATGTTAACTTATTATATAAAAATGAAGAAAATAGATAAAAAAAATAAATTAAACGAAGAAATTAATAATCCAGCAGGAGTTTTATAAATAATTATTTTAGACTTTTTAATAGGATAGTTTATGTTTTTAATGTATAACATATAAGAGCGTATATATAAATAAAATTATATGTGCGTTCTTTTTTTTATACCTATTAAAAAATAAAATTATATTATATAATGTGTTATAAAATATATTAAAAATTATATTGTGTATAATATTATAAAAAGATGGTTTATTTAGGAGGAGAAGTGAGTATAAGAAATAATATTTTATTTATTTTAACAGTTTTTTTTATATGTACTTTTACTAGGATATCACATGCACAAGAGCATATGAATTTTAAGTATTTAACTATTGAAAATGGATTATCACAATCTACAGCAGCAGCTATATATCAAGATAGCCGAGGATATATATGGATTGGAACGAATGAAGGCCTAAACAGATATAATGGCTTTGAAATAAAGGTATATAAATCAGATAAATATAAAAAAGGTTCAATAGTAAATAACTATATATTAAGTTTGCAAGAAGACAATTCTAATAATTTATGGGTGGGAACCAATAAAGGTATAAGTAAAATAAACTTAAAAACCGATGAAATTACAAATTTTGAATGTGATGAAAATGGAAATCCATTTTATAAAGTAAGGAGTATTTTATTAACTGAAAGAGGAACTTTAATAGTTATAACTCAGAAAAATGTATATTTATATGATGAAAAAAACAATAAATTTACAGTGGCATTACATGAGCAAGAAATATTTAAAACAGAAGATATTGTAGATATTAAAGAAGATAAATCGAGTAATATTTGGGTTGGAACGACTAAGAGTTTGATAAAAGTAGATAGAAATACAAAAGAGATTATTCAATATTATAGTGATGACAGTGGTTCAATAATAAAAGATGATAAAATAAATTCGATTTTAATAGATAAAGAAAATGATATTTGGGTTTCAACGAGCAATAATGGATTAATAAAGGTAATAATAAAAGAAGGTGAAAGTAATGAAATAATACGATATTATCACGATGAAAATGATAGTACAACAATACCTTCAAATACAACAAAGAGTATGATAGAAGATAATAATGGAACATTGTGGATAGGTACAGATGCTGGATTATGCAAATACTTAGGGAATGGAAAGTTTTATACATATTACAGTAACTTTAATGATAATTCTTTATTAGATGATAATATATATTCGCTTATGCAAGATAGTACAGGATTAATATGGGTAGGGACATATACAGGCATAAATATATTTGAGCCTAATAATAAAATTATTCAATATAAATCTGATCCATTAAATGATAATTCATTAAGTTCAAATATAATACAGGGTGTATATGAAGATGATAATGGTCTTTTATGGATAGGAACTAAAAATAGAGGCATAAATATAATGGATAAGGATAATAACAAATACACTAGGATTTATGCTGGAGAAGGTAAAAATCATCTTAGCAGTAACATTATAAAAGTTATAACTGGAAGTAAAGATACAGTCTGGGTTGGAACTGATTATGGATTAAACCAAATAGATAGAAAAACATTAAATATAAAAAAATATACAACAGAAGATGGATTACTAGATGATTCAATAGAATCATTATTAGTAGATAGAGAAGGCAATTTATGGATAGGTACTGAAAATGGAATTAATATTTTAGATAATAAAACTGGAAAAATAAAAGATAAAACTAAGAATATGCTTGAAAATGTTGTATCAGATATGCATATACAAGAAATTTATGAAGATAGTGAAGGTATATTTTGGCTTGGAACTTATATTCAAGGTTCACTAATAAGGCTAGATGCTGAAACAAGAAAATGTAAAGTATACAAAATTTTAGATTCTGAAACGAAAGAAGAAATAAGTACAATAAAATGTATAGCTGAAGGAAAAGATAATATTTTATGGATAGGGACAAGTGAAGGATTAATAAAATTTGATAAAAAGAATGGAACATCTATAAAATATACAGATGAAGATGGTCTTTGTAATAATACAATTCATGGCTTACTAATAGATGATGATGGTAATCCATGGGTTAGTACAAATAACGGAATTTCAAAATTTGATTTATCAAAAAATGAATTTAGAAATTTGAGCAAAGCAGAAGGATTACAGAGTAATGAATTTAATGATAAATCTTATTTTAAAACAAGTGATGGAAGTTTTGTATTTGGAGGTATAAAAGGATTAAATATCTTTGATCCAAGTGACAGAGAAGAGTTATATACAGATTATAATCCTAAAGTTACATTTGAAGAATTTATTGTAATGAATGAGAAGTACAAAGATATAAATAATTTAAAATTTTCATACAGTCAAAATGACATAGAAATAAGATACTTTACCCCGCAATATAAAAATAATAATTTAAGATTTTACTATAAATTAGATGGAATAACAGATAATTGGGTATCAACTACTAGTAATGAAGTTGTATTTAATAAATTATCACCAGGGAAATATACCTTTAGGATAAAGGCGATAAGCCAAAACGGTACTATGGGTAAAGAATATAAAGTTAACTTTACTATAAAACCTCCAGTTTGGAAAAGTGAAGGTGCAGTATTATTGTATATGGTTATAATAGTATTAATTATTTATAATAATAGCAACAAAGTGAAAAAACTAGATAACTTAGTTGCTATTAGAACAGAAGCTCTTATAAATGAAATGGAGACGAATAAGCAACTATTTGATAAAATTATAAAAGCAGAGAGAAGTAAAAATAATTACTTTATAAATTTATCCCATGAGCTCAGAACACCATTAAATGTAATAAGTTCTGTTGAACAATTAATAAGTAACCTAAATAGGACAGAAAAAGGAATTTCAAAAGAAAAAATAGATGAATATATGAAAGTTATGAATAAAAATGTTAAAAGGTTATTGAATTTAATTAACAATATAATTGATACTACAAAAATTGAAAATGGAAAATATAAAATAAATTTAGAAGAAGAAAATATAGTATATATAGTAGAAGAGATAGCACTAAGTGTTAGAGATGCCATAGAATCAACAGGTATAAATCTAATTATAGATACAAATACAGAGGAAAAGATAATTAAATGTGATAGAAACGAAATTGAAAGATGTATTATCAATTTACTTAGCAATGCATCTAAGTTTACTCCAAGTGGTGGAACGATAACAGTAGACATTGAAGATTTAGGTGAAAAAGTAAAAATAACTGTTGAGGATACAGGCATAGGAATAGAAGAAAAATATCATAAATACATATTTGATAGATTTAATCAAATTGTAGATTCAAGCATGGAGACAAAAGGTGGAAGTGGTCTTGGATTAACAATAACTAAACATATAATAGATATGCATAATGGAGAGATTTATATTGAAAGTGAAGTCGATAAGGGAACTAAATTTACTATAATACTTCCAGCAGATGGAGATATAGAAAAAAGTATTGTAATATAAATTATTAAAATAGGTATTCTAAAATGGAATACCTATTTTAATTGTTTAGTAGTATAATGTAAAAATATGGAAAAACAAAAAGTCAAAGGGATCTATTTTTTTATAATAGATATGAAAGAAAAATAATATTTTACATCATATAAAAATAAATATTATGATAAAATAATAGAATAAAATAAACCATTTGATATAGGAGGTTGATGATGAACAATAAATTAATTGCAGCATTAATTTTAGTTTCAAGTTTTTTATTGTCTTCGGATGAAGAAAAGGATCAATATAAACCCAAATTGCCAAATTTCAAAGATATATTGGAAGTAAAACATTCTATACCAGGTAGAATTAGAATACAATGTAAAGTTTTAAAGGATAATCCACATGGAAAACAAGCTTTATTAAATACATTTTCACAAATACCAGGCATAACAGAAATATCAATAAATCCTTATATAGGAACAATTCTTATTAAATATGAAGAAGAAACAATACAACCAATGCTTATAATAGGAATAATATTAAAAGTACTAGGATTAGAAGATGAAGCGCACAGTGAAAATAAATCTTTAGTAACTAAAGAAAGTATAGATATACTAGATAGTTTAAGTCACACAATATATGAAAAAACTAATGGGATATTAGATTTAAAATCTTCTGTAATGTTATTATTAGGTACATATGCAGTTTACGATATAAAAACAAGGCCAGGAGTGAGACCCGCAGGAATAACATGTTTATGGTGGTTATATGGACTTATTAATAGACCAAATTAAAACACATAGGAAGGAAGCTTAAATTAAAAATGAATATAAAGAATCATATAATTAAACATTTTATAAAATTTAAGGTGGTACATTCAATACCAGGAAGACTAAGACTAAAAGTAAATAATGCATCTAAAATACCACAAGAGGCAAAAGAGTACGACAAATATGTAGTACAAGGATTAAAAATGTTAGATGGAATAAAAGATGTAGAATTTAATTACATTACAGGTAGTGTAGTTATAACTTATGATACAAAGAAAACTTATGAAGAAAAAATCGTTAAATGGATAAATAAAGTAATCGATATAGTTTTAGGAGATTTCAAATTAATTGAAGAAAACGGGCAAGACAACCTTGAATTTGTAATAGATACTTTAGAACAAAAATTAAATGAAGCAATAAAGACAATATAACAAAGAATATAAAATGGGGTGATAACAAGTGTTTGGACAAAAGAAGGACTTGTTTGAATTAAATATAGTTCATTCATTGCCAGGAAGAATAAGATTAAATTGTAAAGCTATAGAATATCTTAATGAATTTAATGAACAAATATTACAAGATATAATAGATTTAGGTTTTGTAAAGAAAGTAACAATAAATAATATAACAAAAAATATACTTATAGTTTTTGATAAAACACGAATTGATGAAGCTGATTTGAAAAATTTAGTATCAGATGTGTTAAATAAATATTATTTATATGCGTATAAACAACATAGAGAATTAGAAGCATCTAACATAATCGAAAGAGAAAGAGAAGAAGATGTAAAAGATATAGGTAAAAGACTTGTTTTAAATGCAGGTTTGATAGGTTATTCAATAATAAAGAAAACAAATTATGCTGATATATTCCCAGTTTATAAGAGATTTTTAAATCCATGCTCATTAGGTGCATTGTATTTAACTAAATCTCTATTCAAAGACGGAATCGGAGGGATGATTAAACATAAACGACCAAATGCAGATACTCTTACAATTTCATCTATAGTTTCGAGTATATTATTAGGAAATTCAAGTTCAGCTCTTACAATAATCTTATTATCAGATATAGCTGAATTTATGACTAGTTATACAATGAAGAAAACTAGAGATTCAATCAAACATATGATAGATTTAAATGAAGAGTTTGTTTGGAAGCAAGATGAAAATGGATCAGTTAAACGTATATCAGTTGAAGATGCTAAAGTAGGAGATAAAATAGTAGTCCATACTGGTGAAAAAATATGCGTTGACGGTAAAATAATAAGTGGAGAAGCTATAGTAGATGAATCTGCTGTAACTGGTGAATATGTTCCACATATTAAAAAAATAGGTAGCGAAGTTTACTCAGGAACATTAGTTAAAAACGGAAATATAGTTATAGATACACAAAGAGCAGGAGACGATACAGTAGTATCAAGAATTATTAACTTAGTTGAAGATGCAGCTTGTAATAAAGCTAGGGTCCAAGATTATGCTGATAAATTCTCTAACTACTTAATACCATTTAACTTTTTCTTAGCTGGAGCAACTTATTTAGCAACTAAGAGCCCAACTAGAGCATTAAATATGATGGTAATTGACTACTCATGCGGTATAAAATTATCAACAGCAACTGCATTCTCTGCAACAATAAATAATGCAGTTAAAAATGGTATATTAATTAAAGGTGGAAACTATATAGAAGCATTAGCAGAAGCCGATACTTTAATATTAGATAAAACAGGAACTTTAACAGAAGGTAAACCAGAAGTTTTAGATATAGTAACTAAAGATGGTATAAAATCAAGAGAGTTATTAGAAATTGCAGCTGCAGCAGAAGAAACATCTGCACACCCAATGGCAAGTGCAATATTATCTAAAGTAAGAAGTGAAGGTATAAAAATACCAATGCATGGTGAAATAATTACTCATATTGCTAAAGGTGTTGAAACTAATATAGATGGTGATATAATCAGAGTAGGTAATAAAACTTTCTTAAAAGAAAATAATATAGAAATAACATTAGAAGATGAAGCATTTAATTTAAAGAAAAAAGGTCAAAGTATAATTTATGTAGCTAGAAATGAAGAACTCCTAGGCGTAATAGGTATTCAAGACAAGATGAGAGAAAATATGAAAAAATCTCTTAATAATGTACGCTACCAAGGTGTAGACGAAATACTATTACTTACAGGTGACTTAGAAGATCAAGCTAGTATAGTTGCAAGCAAAGTTGGAGTAGATGGATATGAGGCTGAGCTACTTCCAGAAGATAAAGCAAAAACTATACTTAAACTACAATCTAAAAACTCTAAAGTAATAATGGTTGGAGATGGCATAAACGATGCTCCAGCGCTTGCATATGCTGATGTTGGTGTATCATTAGGTGGCGGTTGTACAGATGCTGCTATAGAAACATCTGATGTAGTAATACAAACAGATGACCCAATGGCACTTCCAGCAGTTATGAATTTATCTAAGAAAACTATGAAAGTAGTAAAAGAAAACTTTGGATTAGTTATAGGTATAAATACTTTAGGTCTTGTATTTAGTGCAGCAGGTGTATTACCAGTATTCTGGGGAGCTGTACTTCACAATTCAAGTACAATATTTGTAGTTTCAAATTCAATTAGACTACTATTTTCAAAAATTGAAAATAAGAGATAGAGGTGTTACTAAAAATTGAATTATCCAGTAATATTAGTCGAGCATATGATTAATGGTAGAATAAGGGTAAGGCTATCTCATTCTATAATAGACGAAAGTAAATTAAATGAGTTTTTTAAAGAAGAAGATGGTATAAAATCTTTTAGATATAACCCTTATATAAAAACACTGCTTGTTGAATTTAATTCTAAAAAGATAAGTGCAGAGAATGTAATATTTAAAATCGCTGCTATTTTATCAGAGATATATGGATTTTCTAAAATAAAATTTATATCTAATAACAACAAGACAGATATGCCTCTCTTATCATATTATTCTATAATATTGATAGTAGGAGCAAATATAGTAAAATATTTAAGTCCAACAGGACAAGTTCAAGACTTTGTAAAATGGCTTGCTACAGGAACTACTGTTGGAGCAATAGTAGAACATGGTTA
Organism: Intestinibacter bartlettii; assembly: GCA_025148965.1. Taxonomy (GTDB): domain Bacteria; phylum Bacillota; class Clostridia; order Peptostreptococcales; family Peptostreptococcaceae; genus Intestinibacter; species Intestinibacter bartlettii. Next base: position 888,456 of record CP102273.1, read on the forward strand.
TTCAGAAATGAGACAAAGAGGAACAATCGACCCTGAGGTAATGTCCATAATGTACTTAATTAATTCAATAGGAAAAGAAGGAAACATGTTAAATGCTTCTTTAGTAACTTGGATAACTACATTTGGTAGACATATACTTAAAAAATCAAATGAGACATTTATACTAAAGGTAGAAAAATCTAAAATGAGATGTCAAGATAAACCATGTTATGATATCTCTATATTATCAGAAGATATCAATAATAATAACAAGCTAGACTCATTTAGATTATTTGCAAGCGAAATAATCGAGAGTCAAAACCGCTTAAATCCAAACTTCGGTTATAGAGGTGGAGGAGGAAGTGTTAAAAACGAAGGGATGTTTTTTAACCTTAAATAAATAAAATTTATAAGTTAACTATAAGGAGGAGATATTATGGTAGTATTAAATGCAATAAATAAAGATCATTTAAAAGGTGCAGCAGTAGGAGTAGGTGTTTGCGCAGTAGGATACTATATATACAAAAAAAATCAAACTAAAGTAGATGGATTCCTTAAAAAACAAGGTATAAATGTTCAAACTGTTAACCATAAAGATTATGCAAATATGTCATTAGAAGAATTAATGGAATCAAAAGAATTAATAGAAGATTTAATAGCAGAAAAAGAAGTAAATGTTGAAGCTACTATGGAAGAAGCAACAGATGCTGAATAATAAAATTGTATAGATTTATAAGTCTTATATTAATATGTAAATTACAAAGGGAATGCCGTGTTAGCATTCCCTTTTTTCTATGCAGATATGAATTCTTCATTTAATGCTGTATTTTCTATAGTAGAACTATTTTTAGCATAAAATGCTATTCCGATTAATGTGATTAATTCACTTAGAGGAACTATTGCCCAAAGTATAGTAGCAGGAAGTACTGATGGAAGTACAAATGCTAATATTATATTTAGTAAAAATCCTCTTACTATAGATACATATATAGCTATTTTTTCTTTTCCGACAGATTGGAAATAGCCAGATATTAATATGTTTATGTTCATTATGCAAAATGCACTTAAATAAAGTCTTAATGCTGGTATTCCTACAGAAAGTATTTCAGCATTTGCTTTAACAAATATTTGTATAACTTGTCCTGTGAATAAAAATACTACAGCAAATAATGAAATACCTATTATAGTTGTAGTTATCATAGCATATTTTAAAACTTTTTTAACACGTGAACTTTCTTTTGCACCGAAGTTAGTTGCTATAATTGGTTGAGCGGCTTGAGCAACACCGTTGAATAAAGCAAGACCAACTAATACACAGTTAGAAATTATTCCGTAAACTACAATTCCGTTATTTCCAATATATTTTAGTATTTGAATATTGAATATAAATATTACAAATCCGTTTGCAACTTCCATTATAAGACTTGAAAAACCACATTTTAATATAGGTGTTACAAGTTTTAAAGATATTGTTTCTTTATTTATTTTTACTCTGTTTTGTTTTTTAATAAAATGAGTAGATAAAACAAGTACAGTAGTTACACTACCTATTACTGTTGCTAAAGCAGCTCCGAACATTCCCATATCCATTGGGAAAACAAAAACATAGTCTAATATAATATTTAAGAAAGATCCAGTTAATACACCGCACATAACTAATTTAGGATTTTTCATATTTCTTATTATAGGTGCAAGATAGTTTGACATTATAAACACAGGTGCAAACATCATGATGCATTTACCATATTCTAAAACTAAACCTATTGTGTCATCATTTGCTCCTAAAAATATACATAAAGATTCTAAATAATGATTCCAAATTAAACTTAAAACTAAAGCAAGTGATACTACTGAAACAAGCCCAGTTATAAAATACTGATTTGATTTTTTCTTATTACCCATTCCATCTTCAGCTGATATTAAGATTCCACTTCCTATTCCAAATAACAGCCCAAGTCCGTTAAATATTAAAAAGAAAGGCATGAATATATTTAAAGCAGAAATCCCTAAAGCGCCAACGCCTTGTCCGATTATAAGGGTATCAACTAAAAGATAAACTGATGTAACTAATGTTGAACAAATTGCTGGGATTAAATAGTGAAAAAATACTTTGCTTTCTTTATCTCTCAGTAAATTTAACTTTTCCATAGACATTCTCCTTTCAAATTGTAATTTTTAAAATTTATAAATAAAAAAAGCCAAATAAGTATAGTACCTATCTGGCTGATGTAATCAATAATATGGAAATCAGAACCAATATAGTACTTAAGCGATTATAAAATAATATAATACGCCATTTATTATGGCTCTTTTCCGTATAAATATTTTGTATGTTATTATAATAATATATTGTCTTATAAGAGTCAATATAATTTATATGCAAGGAAAAAAATACTAAAATATAAGGGGATATCTCCAAAATCCTTATTCTTTCTCTCTAGTTTTAAAATCATTTTCAATTTCTGATTTCCAATCCATATCTATATCTTTATCTTCACGTAGACAACAAAGTACTTTGCCTACTGCATTAAAATTTAACTCTGTACCCACTTTATCACAATAGAAATTAGCAGCTCTAGATACATGAATTCCAAATGTACTAGCTGTTTCAATTGCATCGATATTTGCACCTAAAAAAATAAATTCCCAGCCTAACAATTCTTGGCATGTAGTGACTGAATTTTTTACTTGTTTAATATTATATTCTTTACTAGAATTTTCAGCACCATCTGTTATTATTGCAAATAAAACTTTATCAGGTCTTTTTTCTTTTGGAGTATTTGCATGTTCATTTTTAATTTTGTCTATAGAAACACCTATTGCATCTAACAAAGCAGTACACCCCATAGCTTGATAGTCTTTTGTTGTAATATCCTTTACATCTTTAAGAGGAACTCTATTATGTAAAATTTCAATATTACTATTAAATAATACAGTAGTGACTAAACATTCACCTTCTTCATCTTTTTGTTTTTTTATAAGTGAATTAAATCCTCCGATTGTATCATCTGTAAGTGATGCCATAGAACCACTTTTATCTAAAATACATACTAATTCAGTTAAATTTTCTTTCATAATTATTACCTCCCAGATTTATAATTTATTCTTAAATACCCTTGATGACTATGATTAGATTGTACTAAAAAGGAATAAAAAAAAGGTCGCATAAAAAGCGACAAATTTAGGTTCTTAAAATATTTTGATCAAATGAGAAGAGTGTTTCATTTATTTTGTATATGTCATATATTTGATTTGATATAAAGTATTCGATAATTATATCGAATTTATTGCTATGAGATAATGCAAATCCAGCTTTTCTAAGCAAATCGTTTGTTTTATCAAGATTTAATTCAAGTGCGATTGCAAGAGATAAAACAGTTGGTTTGCTAGGTGTATAATCTTTATTGTTTCTTATTTTAGAAAATAATCGTCTATCTATATTTGCCTTTTTATATACTTGAGCATCTGTCATATCGGAGTTATCTATAAGTTTAAGTAGATATTGTGAAAAAGTATCTTCAGCATGTGACAGAGCATCAAGTAAACTTTTTTCATATTCAATTTCATCATATATATGCTGAGACTCTTCATTTGTTTCTAATAATGATTTTGTTTTAGATAATAGTTTTGATTTTTTGGGTTTTCGCTCACGTTTATCTACTTTGGTCATGCAGAATGATGGATATACATCATCAAAAGAATCAATATTTCGTTTTGGACGCTTAAATTTGTACATATCAATATAATTGTCGTCTATATATTGAGTAATTGAATCAAATAAATCTTTATTTATTTTAAATGATTCTCTATCAAATACAACTAGATAAATAAGCATATCATTTTCTAAAAGAAAGTTTTTTATAGCATTTGTTGCAATGTCTAATGCTTTATCTTTAGGATATCCAAAATTGCCAGATGAAATCAAAGGGAAAGCTATAGAATTACATTTTTTACTCTTAGCTAATTTTAGGCAATTTGTATATGTATTATAAAGTAAAGTAGCATTATCACTTTTAGCATTGTCCCAAATAGGACCTACTGTATGAATTATATATTTACAATCCAAATTATAACCTTTAGTTATAACAGCTTCAGTTGTTTCTAGATAACCAATCTTTTTACATTTCTTTTCTAAAATTTCATATCCAGCCTTTTCAAAAATAGATCCACAAACACCACCAGTCGGTTTTAATTCATTATTTGTTGGATTTACAATTGCATCTGTTTTCATATTAGTAATATATTGTCTTATTATTTCAAACGGCATATAAGTCACCTCGATTAATTTGTATAGTAAAGTAATTATTAAGTTTATTATAACATGGAAAATTTTACATAAAAATAGATTAAATAAATTCCATTATATGTTAATATATGATAAAATTAAAGTTGACAAAACTGGGTGATTATATGGATACCCGAATAAGGAGGGGTTTACTATGCATTCTATGAAGTATAGTAGTATTGAATTTGAGGTAAATATACCAGAAACACAAATTGCTTGTGAATTGAAGTCTAATGTTGTAGATCTTCCACAAAGAAGTGTAAAAGAACATATAGAATATGCTTTAGACAATCCAATTGGAGCAGGGGATATTTCAACTGTTGTACAAAAAGGAGATAAAGTAGCAATAATAATATCTGATGTAACAAGAAAATGGCAAGCCATACCTACATATTTACCAATATTAGTTGATAGATTAAATAAATGTGGAATAGCAGACGAAGATATAATAGTAATATCTGCTTGTGGAACTCATAGAAGACAAACAGATGAAGAACATAAAGAATTATTAGGGGAAGATTTATTTAAACGTTTAAAAATAGTTGACCATCAATGTGAAGATAAAGAAAACTTAGTCTACATGGGTGAAACATCTAGAAAAACTCCAGTATGGTTAAATAGATATGCAATAGAAGCAGATAAAATAATATTAACTGGTGGGGTAGTTTATCACTTCTTAGCAGGCTATGGTGGAGGAAGAAAGAGTTTGGTACCTGGTATAGCAGGAAAAGAAACTATAAATACTAACCACTGTAACGCTTTAAATCCTGGATTTGGTGAAGGGATAAATGAAAATGTATATTCAGGAAATTTATCAAAATCAAATCCATTCCACGATGACTTAGAAGAAGCTGCTGCAATGGCTAAACCAGCATATTTATTAAATGTAGTTGCAAATTCTGACCAACAAATAATAGCAGCATTTGCAGGAGATTGGATAAAAGCTCATAAAGCTGCAACTGAACTTGTAGACTCTATAGATGGAGTTTATGTTGATGAAAGAGCGGATTTAGTTATAGCTAGTGCAGGAGGATTCCCAAAAGATATTAATTTATATCAAACTTCAAAAACATTATCAAATTCTAAAATTATGATAGCTGATGGCGGAACAATGATAATTTTATCAGAATGTAGTGAAGGTTTTGGAAACCAAGATTGTGAAGACCAAATCGTTAAATTTACAAATATGGAAGAAAGAGAAAAAGCATTACGTGCAGATTTCTCAATTGGAGGATTTGTTGGATATGATTTCTCTGATACTGCTGAAAGATACAATATGATATTAGTAACTGAAATACCAGCAGAAAAATTCAAAAATACAAAAATCCATGTTGTTAAAACTTTAGACGAAGCAATAAGAGTAGCTAAAGAATTAAATGATGGTTCAATAGACGATATGAAGGTTGCATTATTACCACATGGTGCTAATACACTACCTAAATATAGATAAAAATTATATATATTTGACATAAATTTATAAAAAATAAAGCCTTTAAGTATTCAAATGATGCTTAAAGGTATTTTTTTTGCTTATTTTATTAAAAAATAATAAAATATTTTTCTGTAAAATCTTTATCTTTTAAGTTTTTGTTAGACATAAAAACTTATTAATCAGTATAAAGTTGCAAAATTTTCTAAAAAGTGATAATATTAAAAATAACCATTAATTTCCAAAAAAGAGAGTGGGTATGGTTATAGAATTTATAAAATATATATAACGGAAGGGGACTATATTATGGAACAGAGAAAACCACAAAATAGTGGTAAAAAAAGTTTCTTTGATGGAGCTTTTGGTAAATATTTAGTACCAGGTATATTACTTCAGTCTGTTTTAATAGGTGGAGGATATGCAACTGGTCGTGAAGTTATATCTTATGGAGCAATGTACGGAGCTAAAGGTTGGCTAGCTGGACTTGCAACACTTATTGGATTTGCAATTATGAGTATGTTAACATTTGAATTCGCAAGAGTAACAGGTTCTTATAACTATAAATCTCTAATGAAAAATTTATTAGGAAAATTTGGGGTATTATACGATCTTATATACATACCATTATCAGTAATAATACTTGCAGTTATGGCATCAGCAACTGGTGAAATAGTTAACCAAACAATGGGACTTAATTATTGGGTAGGTGTTATAGTTGTTATAGTAATAGTTGGTATACTTAACTTCTATGGTTCAAGCTTAATAGAAAGATTTGAAACTTGGGGTACTGTAGCATTATATGCAGCATATATCATATTTGGTATATTAGCAGTAAGAGCAGCTGGTACACATATAGGAGAAGTATTTGCAAGTGGTGATACAAGTTTTGCAACAGGCACAGGAACAGCAAGTACAGGAAGTGTAATATGGTTAGGTATAGTTTATGTAGCATATAACTTAATAGTATATCCATCTTCTTTTGAAGCATTAAAAAGACAAGATAGTAGAAAACAATCATTAATATCTGGTTTAATAGCAGGTGTGTTAATGACAGTACCATGGTTCATAACTTACTTTGCATTTATGGGATATTATCCAGACCCTGATGTATTAGGTGCAACAGTTCCTTGGTTAGTAATATTAAAACAAGTTGGTGGAACTTGGACAATAATACTATTTGGTATAGTTATGGGTTGGACTTTAATAGAAACTTCAACTGGTATAATACATGCTTTCGTAGCTAGAGTTAATGCAGGTTTAGTTGACTTTGGTAAAAATCCATTATCACCAAAACAAAATGCAATAATGACAGTTATAGTTTTAGTATTAGCAATATTACTATCAAAAGTAGGTATAATAGATCTTATATCTAAAGGATATAATGCAATGTCATATGCATTAATGATAGTTTATATGTTACCAATGCTTACTATAGGATTATATACAATAGTAAAAGGTAAAAAATAATATATATTTAAATAAAAAAATCTTTATCTTAAAGACCTTTAAAAATGTAGATTTTTTTGAAACACATATACGGAAATTATACTTATCCACAATCTATAAATGAATATAATTTCCTATGCATTATAAAAAAGAGACTATCGTAAATTATCTTACGATAGTCTTATTTTAATTTGTTTTGATTAAATTTAGTATAATATTAAACATCTATTTGGATTAAAAAGTTAGTTATTAATGATAATATTTATTTATCATCCTTCTCATTGTCATCAATAATAGTATCTACTTCTGAATTGTACTCATCGTCCGAAGAATTCGCATCCGTAGTAGGTTTAGTGCTATTTTCGAAATCGACTTCTATTACCGAGCTAGTATCGGGTTGTGCATCAATTTTAGATTCCATACTAATATCAGTTTTTACATCAACCTCAGGTTCAGTACCAATATCATGTTGGATAATATTCTTGTTATCACTTGTGCTGGAAATAACTTTAGAATCTATGTTATCACAATTTAAGTTGTTACAATCATAGTTTGTATTACATCCTTTAGAATCACAATTCTCACAATTACATTTACTATCCTCAATATCAAGTCCGCTCATTTCATTAGTATTCTTTTTGATAAAAGGATAAGTAGCTGTGATTAAACCTATTAAAAATAGAATGGCAGATAAAATGTACAGACGCATAATAAGAACAAGTATAGCACCTATTATTATAACAATTCCAGTTTTTTTATATTTCTTATGTTCAGCCAATAAAATTACCTCCTATCTGTGTAGTAATTGTTTATGTCACAACTAAAAAGAAAGTGAGAAAATATAGTATTTTCTCACTAACAATATATTCTAAATAAACTTTATTTATTCATAATTATCTTTTAAATAATTTACTAATTTCCATGCAGATAGTAGCTAAAACAGCTAAACCAAAGCAAATTGCTAAGTTTTGAATTTCAAATACAGAAGGTATTGCAAATATTCCCCTCATAAATGGAAGTAGAGTAGTAGAGAACATTGCAAGACAAACTATTACTGCACCTAATGCATATTTATTACTAGTAAATCCTAAACTGCATATTGTTTCACTATTTGAACGGGCTGCAAATGTTTGAATTATTCTAGATAATGTAATTGTTGAGAATGCCATTGCTGCACCAAGTGCATCTGATGTTTGCATTCCTATATATTGAGCTAGGATTGTAACTATACCAATTATTGAACCTCTAGTAAGAACAACTTTTAGAGTATCTTTGCATAAGATACTTTCATTAGGGTCTCTAGGTGGTTTATTCATAGTATTTTTTTCTGGCTTCTCAAAACCTAAAGCAATTGCAGGTAGTGAGTCTGTAACTAGGTTTATAAATAATAACTGTATAGTTGTGAATGGATTAGCCCATCCTGCAAATACAGCAAATAATATTGATATTATTCCACCTAAATTTCCTGAGAAAAGATAAGTGATAGATTTTTTAATATTGCTATAAACTGTTCTTCCGACTTCGATTGCATTTACTATAGTAGCGAAGTTATCATCTACTAAAACCATAGCTGATGCATCTTTTGCAACTTCAGTACCACTTCCCATTCCTATTCCAATGTTAGCTTGCTTTAGAGCAGGGGCATCATTGACACCATCACCTGTCATGGCTGTTACTTTGCCTTTTTTCTGCCATGCTTTGACGATTCTAATTTTATTTTCTGGAGAAACCCTAGCATAAACTGAAATTCTTTCCAATTTACTATCAAGTTCAGTATCATCAAGGGAGTCTAATTCTTTACCAGTAAGAGCTAAATCATCTTTTTCCATTATGCCTATTTCACGAGCTATTGCAGCAGCGGTAGTTTTGTGGTCACCAGTTATCATGATTGTTTTTATGCCAGATGATTTTGCTTCTTCTACGGCTTTGAAAACTTCTTCACGAGGTGGGTCTATCATAGCCATAAGACCGATTAAGATTAAGTCGTTTTCATCAGCTAAAGTAGGTTCAAATTCATCGGAAACTTTTTTATAAGCAAATGCTAAAACTCTTAAAGCTCTATTTGAAAAGTTTTCGTTTACTTTTTTATATTCATCTAATATTTCATCAGACATTTCTAGAATTTCATCGCATTTAATTGCATATTTACATCTACTGAATATTACGTCTGGAGCACCTTTAGTAAACATTATATTTTGCCCATCTATTGAATTTACAGTAGTCATAAGTTTTCTATCACTGTCAAATGGAATCTCAGCAATTCTTAAACATTCTTCTCTTATAGATTTATAATCGAGATCGTATTTCTGAGCATAATTTATAAGAGCTACTTCCGTTGGGTCGCCAATTTCGATTCCTTCTTCATTTACATCAGAATCATTACAAAGAATAGATGATAGATTTAAATATCTTTCTTGTAACATACATCCTGCAACTGCAATTTCATTACTGTGAGAAGAAATAGTATCTTCAACATTTAAAAAGTCGTAATTTTTATTGTATTCAAATCCGTTGAATTTATCACTATCTGATCCATAAAGATAAGTTTCAACGACTGTCATTTTATTTTGAGTTAATGTACCAGTTTTGTCTGTACAGATAACACTTGTTGAACCAAGAGTTTCAACTGCTGGTAATTTTCTAATTATAGATTGTTTTTTTGCCATAATATTTGTTCCAGAAGCTAAAACGATTGTCACGATAGATGTAAGTGCCTCTGGTATTGCAGCAACAGCAATTGCTATTGCAAACATAAAAGAGTTCATTAAATCTTTGCCTCTGAAAACTTCAAGTGCGAATATAAATCCTGCTAAGAATACTATCGCAATTCCTAATTTTTTTCCGAAATCATCTAATTTTTCTTGAAGTGGAGTTTGTTTATTTCCAGCAGTTTCAAGCAAGTCGGCAATTTTACCAACTTCAGTATTCATACCAGTTGATGTTACTACGAAAGTTGCTCTACCATAGACCACCATAGAACCACTAAATACCATATTCTTTTGGTCGCCAAGTGCACATTCTTCATTTATAGCATCAGTATTTTTTAAAACTGGTTCAGATTCACCTGTTAGCATTCCTTCAATAACTTTTAATGTTTGAGATTCGATAATTCTACCATCGGCAGGAACATAATCACCAGCCTCTAGAATTACTATATCACCAGGAACTAACTCCTGTGATGAAATAGTTAACTTTTGATTATTTCTAATTACTTTGGCTTCGGGAACAGATAATTTTTTCAAACTATCTAATGAACTTTCAGCCTTTTTAGTTTGAACAACACCCAAAACTGCATTTATTACTAAAACGGTAAATATTATAATAGATTCAACAGTATCACCTAAAAATACTTGTGTCATAGCTGCAATTAGCAAAATTATAACTAGTGGGTCCTTAAAATTTTCTAAAAATAATCTCCATGTTGGTGTTTTTGATTTTTCCTGCAATGCATTACAACCGTATTTTTCAAGTCGTAACTTTGATTCCTCCTGTGTTAATCCAGTCAAATTACTATCTAGGTCATTTAAAACTTCAACTGAATTTTTTTGATAAAACATACATATTCCTCCTATATTAAAATTTATCAAAATAAAAAAGACCTCCAAGTAGAGTTATTGTCTACTTTGAAGGTCTTGCTAACAAGTTTAAATACTCGCTAGTCAACCGGGATAAAATCCGAAATGACGATTGACTATCACAGAGTGAAAGCTACTCCCCTTCGAGGGAAATTTCTATTTTTATATATTATATTAAAACTAAGCAAAAAATACAACTAAATTTCTGTTAAAAAATTTTAAAAAATAGAACATGAACAAAATAAAGGATTAAGTAAAAAAGTAAGAAAAAAATAGAATTATAGAATAGGGAGTTACGAAATTGATTTTGTAACTCCCTTAATTTATTAAAATTTAATATTAATCAATAATAATTAAAAAAATTGGATTATTACCAACATCTTTTACAAGCTCTATATCCTCTAGCTTTTGCTTGTTTTTCAGTCATTTTTATAGCACCTTCCATATTATGAGCATGTGCAGTTTTATGGTATATTTTCGATTTTGAATTTCCGCCATTTACATACACGTATTTAGTGCTTACACCAGATGTTCTATCTTTTTTTACAGTAACAGATTTAGATCTAGTTTTGTAACCAGATTTGCTTATTTTTACAGTAACAGTTCTTCCAGCTGGTTGTTTAGGTATAGATATTGAATAAGTGCTATTGCTTCTAACTGTTGCAGAACCGATTAATCTACCTTGTGAATAAGCTTTAACTTTTGCTCCTCTTAAACCTTTTCCTGTAACTTTTCTATAACTGTTGTATAAACTATTGATAGTAAATGTTTTTATAGTTTTTTGACTAGCAGCTTCGATAACAGCTACATTTCCATTTCCAGTAATTACTCCACCAACAGGGGCTACTGCTACAGTAAGCGCCATCATAAAAGCTAAAACGATTGATTGTAATTTTTTCTTCATCTTTCCCTCCCAAGATTATTTGATATATTTATTTATATAATAACAAATAATTACAAAATTTTAAATATTTAACTTGAATTTTGTATAAATTTGTTTTAATAATATTTCAAAATAAGTTCAAACAATGGTAAAATTATTTATGAATATAAAATAAAATTAAAATAGAGAAGTCTTTATTATAATATTTTAGAATATATGAAAGGTGTGATTTTTTAGTGGGTAGCTTTGTAGTAAATGCATATAAGCACTTTGTTACGATTACAAGACATCGACACAAAGTTATACAACATTGTTTTAAGGCGGGGATATTCTGGCAAGGTTGTTTACATGATTTGTCTAAATATAAACCCTCTGAATTTATAGTAGGGGCAAAATATTATCAGGGGACTAGAAGTCCAAATGAAGCAGAGAGGGAAGATAAGGGTTACTCTGTTGCATGGATGCATCATAAAGGGAGAAACAAACATCATTTTGAATATTGGACTGATTATAATATCCAAACAAAGACAATTCAACCTGTAAAAATGCCCATGAATTATGTAATTGAAATGTTTTGCGATAGAGTTGCAGCTAGCAAAATATATATGGGTGATAAATATACAGATAGAAGCTCGCTAGATTATTTTTTAAGGGCGAAGGGAAGAATGCAAATTCATCCAGAAACATCTGACGAGTTAGAGTTTTTACTTAGAATGTTAGACGAAAAAGGTGAAGAAGAAACATTTAAATATATTAGAAGTATTAAGAAAAATTAGCTAAATAAATTTTGTTTAGCTAATTTTTTTTGTATAAAAATATACATTTACAAAGAAATAATTGTTATTTTGTAATATTTTGTAATATATCGTATTTTGAAAAAAGAAGGGGATTTATATGATTTGAAGAAATTAACTTTAGCTAAAAGATTATAAGTATTGATTCAAAAGAAAAAGGGGGAATTTTAATGAAAAGGATAATTACGTTATTAATTTTATGCATGCTAGGAATTAGTTTAATTGGTTGTAGTAATAGTGATATAAATTCTAAAAATGCAACTAACACTAGCAATGTTAAAGGTCAAAATAGTGATAAAAAAACTTACTGTGATGACGATTTTATAAAAGATATTTATGATTTAACAAATGACTCAGAATCCGATGAATATTCAACAAATACAGATTTTGATAAATTAAGTCCAGAAGAACAAGAGAAAGTAGTGAAAGAACAAATAGTATCATCTATACAAGACAAAATTGATAAACTTGAAAAATATAAGAAATTAGAATTTGAAAATAAGGAGTTAGAAAAATTATCATCAAAATATATAGATTTATTATATACAAAAAAAGATTTAATTGAAAATGGAAAAAATGAAAGAGTTAATTCAAATGGACAAAAATTAGAAGGATATCCTAGCTATGCATGGTTACAATGTGAATATCAAGAATGTGGATTAATATTAGAATTTGCAAATTATTATGATCTTAATATGAGTGATGCACGCAAAAAGGACCTTGAAAATATTAAGGCTAGCTTAGAGCAACAAATAGCAGATTATACGGGTTCGGATAAAGATGAAAATAATAAAAATGTAGGTTAGAAATGAAAAAATTAGCTAAATAATAGTGTTTAGCTAATTTTTTTGTAGAAATGAGGAAAAATAAAAATTATAATATAATAGAGAAATTATGAAAAAAATTAATTGCAATTATTTTTGCAAAGGACAGAGAGGAAAGACATGATAACAGGAGAGTTAAGAAATAAAGTAGATAAGATATGGGAAATCTTCTGGACAGGAGGAATAACAAACCCTCTAGAAGTTATAGAGCAATTCACATATCTTTTATTTATAAAAGGTTTAGATGATAATGAAACACAAAAAGAAAGCGATGCAATATTTTTAGGGATACCATTTGAAGGAATTTTTCCACAAGATAAACAACATTTAAGATGGAATAAATTTAAAAATGAAGAGCCAACAGTTATGTACGATATAATGGCAAATGAAGTATTTCCATTTATAAAAAATCTACATGGTGATGGTGAGTCAGCATATTCAAAATATATGGGAGATGCTATATTTAAAATACCAACAGCTCTTATGCTTGCAAAAATTATTGATGGAATAGACAAACTAGAAATAGATAACAAAGACGATAACAAAGGGGATCTTTACGAATACTTACTTTCAAAAGTTGCAACAGCAGGAACAAACGGACAATTTAGAACACCTAGACATATAATCGACATGATAGTAAGTCTTATGAAACCAACACCACAAGACACAATAGTTGACCCAGCAGCAGGTTCAGCAGGATTTTTAGTTTCATCACAACAATATTTAAGAGATAACCATGCTGATTTATTTTTAGTTCAATCACTTAAAGAACACTTCAATAACGATATGTTCTACGGATTTGACATGGACAGAACTATGCTTAGAATAGGAGCAATGAATATGATGCTTCATGGAGTTGACAACCCAAACATCGAGTACAAAGATTCACTTTCAGAAGTTAACACAGACAGCGAAAAATATTCTCTAGTACTTGCAAATCCTCCTTTCAAAGGAAGCTTAGATTATGAAGCAGTAGGTGCAGACTTATTAAAAGTTACTAAAACTAAGAAGACAGAATTACTATTCTTAGCATTATTCCTAAGAATACTTAAAAAAGGTGGAAGATGTGCATCAATAGTTCCAGATGGAGTTTTATTTGGAAGTACAAAAGGACATAAAGATATAAGAAAAGAAATAGTTGAAAACAATAAATTAGAAGCAATAATATCAATGCCAAGTGGAGTATTTAAACCATATGCAGGAGTTTCAACAGCTATAATAATATTCACAAAAACAGGCAATGGCGGGACAGACAAAGTTTGGTTCTACGATATGAAAGCAGATGGATATTCACTAGATGATAAAAGAAATCCAGTTGAAGAAAATGACATACCTGATATAATTGAAAGATTTGATAACCTTGACAAAGAGGTAGACAGAAAGAGAACAGAACAAAGTTTCTTTGTTGATAAGAGTGAAATAGTAGAAAATGGATATGACCTTTCTATCAACAAATATAAAGAAATCGAGTATGAAGAAGTTGTTTATGATGCACCTGAAGTTATTCTTGGACGAGTTAAGGAGCTTGAGGATGAGATTGTTAAGGGTATTAGTGAATTAGAAAGAATTCTAGAGGTGTAAGATTATGGAACTAAAAAAATTAGGAGACATATTTAAAATTACATCAGGAGGAACTCCAAGTAAAAAGAAGGAGGAATATTATTTAGATGGAGATATACCTTGGATTAAAACTGGAGATTTAAAGTCGAAAAATATATATAAAAGTTCACAATATATTACAGAATTAGGTGTTAAAAATTCATCAGCAAAATTATTTCCAAAAGATACAGTTTTAATTGCTATGTATGGTGCAACAATTGGAGCTACATCAATATTAAAAATAGAAGCAGCTACTAATCAAGCATGTGCTGCATTTTTACCAACAAAAGACGTAATGCCTGAGTATTTATATTACTTTTTTAAATATAATAAAGAAAAAATTATTTCTAAGGGTATAGGAGGAGCTCAGCCTAATATATCAGCAACAATATTGAAAGATTTTAAAATTCCTTTATTATGTTTAGATGAACAAGAAAAAATTGTAAATATATTAAATAAAGCTCAAAATACAACAAATAAAAGAAAGGAACAAATAAATTTATTAGATGAATTAGTCAAATCAAGATTTATCGAGATGTTTGGTGATCCTATTAGAAATATTAAATGTTGGCAAACAAAAAGAATGGATGAAGTAGCTCCGGTAATTAATTATAAAGGCAATTTTAAACAAAATGAAATATGGTTATTAAATTTAGATATGGTTGAATCAAATACGGGAAAAATTATCGCATATAATTATGTAACAGCAAGTGAAGTTGGAAGTTCAACTTGTACATTTGATACAACAAATGTATTGTACTCAAAATTAAGACCATACTTAAATAAGGTAGTTATACCAAAAGAAATTGGTTATGCTACATCTGAAATGATGCCATTACAGCCTGTAAAAGGTATATTGGATCGATACTATTTAGCTTATATGCTAAGAAACAAAGTGTTTGTAGACTACATAAGCGAAAAGGTTTCAGGTGCAAAAATGCCAAGAGTAACTATGAATGATTTTAGGGATTTTAAAGTACCAATACCGCCTATTGAACTGCAAAATCAATTTGCCAATTTTGTTATCGAAGTTGACAAATTGAAATTTGAAATGGAAAAAAGTTTAAAAGAGTTAGAAGACAACTTTAATTCTTTAATGCAAAGAGCATTTAAAGGCGAATTATTCTAATAAAATAAACTAAAAATGATATGTAGAGTATAAAATTAAGCTACATATCATTTTTTTATGCAAAGATTTATTAATATGAATAAATACACAAACCAGGATTTATAGTGAAATTTAGTTTATATACTTGTTATACGGTAAATAATCTCAAATATTATATTGAAAAGGTGGGATTACAATGGAAAAGATTATTACTGAAATAGAGCAAGGAATGTTGAATTTTTTAAATAATAATGAAATGGAGCAGTTACATAAAATTTTGATTAATACTCTAAAGGATTTTACTTTTATAAAAGATGATAAAAAAAGCAATTCTGATTTAAATGAACCTGATTATTGTGAGATGTTTGTTTATGCAAAGAGGGTGGAGGGTTGTTCTGAAAAGTCTATGAAATATTACCAATCTACTATAATAAACATGCTGAAAAAAGTTCAAAAACCAGTGAAACATATAACTACTGATGATCTTAGAAAATATTTAGGTGATTATAATAATAAATGTTGTAAGGTTACTATTGATAATATAAGAAGAATTATTTCTAGCTTTTTTCTTGGTTAGAAGAGGAAAATTATATATTGAAAAGTCCTGTCAGACGAATTCACAAGATTAGAACAGAGACTGTTGTTAAGGAAACTTATACGGATGAAAATATTGAGATAATGCGAGATAATTGTAAGGAAATCAGGGATTTGGCTATGATTGATTTGTTGAATTCTACTGGAATGAGAGTTGGTGAATTGGTCAGACTTAATATAAGTGATATAAATTTTAATGAAAGAGAATGTATTGTTTTGGGAAAAGGAGATAAGCAAAGAAAGGTTTATTTTGATGCGAAAACAAAAATTCATCTACAATCTTATTTAAAAAGCAGAGATGATGAAAATGATGCTTTGTTTGTATCATTACTGAAACCTCATAATAGGTTAAATATTAGTGGGGTTGAAATTAGAATGAGAAATTTGGGCAGAAGGTTGAATATAAATAAAGTGCATCCTCATAAGTTTAGAAGAACCCTTGCCACAAGAGCAATTGATAAAGGTATGCCTATTGAACAAGTTCAACAGCTTTTGGGACACTCGAAGATTGACACAACGCTACAATATGCTATGGTTAATCAGAATAATGTAAAAAACTCTCATAGAAAATATATTAGTTGATTTCAAATCAAGATTTGTTGAGATGTTTGGAAATCCGATTATTAACAATAAAGGATGGAGTACAGAATTACTAGGTGAAATATGTGAATTAAAGGCTGGAAAAAATATAAAGTCTAATGAAATCCATAATGTTAATTCTAAAGGACTATATCCCTGTTATGGAGGAAATGGTTTAAGAGGATATGTTGAAAATTATTCGCATGAAGGTAATATTAATATTATAGGAAGACAAGGAGCACTATGTGGTAATGTAAAATATGCCAGAGGAAAATTTTATGCTACAGAACATGCAGTTGTTACAAAACCAAAAATTAATATAAATGATTATTGGCTTCATTTTGCATTAAAAGAATTAGATTTAAACAGATTGGCTACAGGAGCTGCACAACCAGGTCTTACAGTAGGAAAATTAAATGAAGTTGAAATACCTAAGGTACCAATAGAACTTCAAAATCAATTTGCAGATTTCGTTAACAAAGTTGAAAAATTGAAATTTATATATAAATTTAATTATATATAAAAATAAATAACATACTTCAAAATTTAAATATGTTTAACTTCACTAAATAAACATATTTATAATTAAGCATAGCCTTTATGATATAATATCACTATAATACCAAATAAAAATAATTATCGAAATGCGGGGGGAGAAGCAATGAAGAGAAATTTTGACTTCTTAAAAGATAAAAAGGACTTTAAAAGTTTTGCAAATGCTTGTATTGAAGCTGAAAAAAGCCTTGTGATTAGTCCGGCAACGACAGCGATTTTGAGTAGGAGGGCGTTGGAGCTTGCTGTTAAATGGGTATATTCTTTTGACAAGGATTTGACTATCCCTTATAGGGATAATCTTTCAAGTTTAGTTCATGAAAACAGTTTTAAATACCTTATAAGCTCTGAAATGTTCAACCTTTTAAAATATATAATTCAAACAGGAAATTTATCTGTACATACAAATAAGATGATAACAAGAGAAGAAGCGATTGTATCTCTTAGAAATCTTCATCAATTCGTGTCTTGGATTGACTATTGTTATTCAAATGAATATACAGCTGAGGAGTTTGATGAGAGTATTCTTGAAAAAGGTGAAAATAAACGAACTAGACCTGAGGAGCTTAAAAATTTATATGAAGAATTAAGTTCAAAGGATAGACCTATTGAAGAAGTTAGTGCTCAAAACCCACAGCTTAGGGAAAAGTTGACGGAAAGAAGAATTGAAAATACTAATAAAGATAATTTTAAAATAGATGAAATCAGCGAAAGTGAAACTAGAAAGAGATTTATAGATGTTGAACTGAAGCTTGCTGGTTGGGAATTTAATAAAGATATTATAGAAGAGGAAAAGGTTATTGGAATGCCGAATAAATCGGGAGTTGGGTATATAGACTATGTTTTATATGGAGACAATGGAAAAGCTCTTGCTATTATAGAGGCAAAAAAAGCTAGTATAAATCCAGATAAGGGTCAACATCAGGCAAAACTTTACGCTGATTGTTTGGAAAAAAAATACAATCAAAGACCAATTATTTTTACTACAAATGGATTTGATATAAATATTTGGGATGATGCAGCAGGTTATCCTGTTAGAAGTATAGCAGGTTTTTTAAAGAAGGACGAACTCCAACTTAGAATTGATAGAAGGAGTACAAGAAAGCCTTTTGATTTTACAACGATTAAAGATGAAATAACAAATAGATATTATCAAAAAGAGGCGATTATAGCAGTTTGTGAAGCATTTGATAGAAAACAAAGAAAATGCTTAATAGTTGCGGGTACTGGTACAGGAAAAACGAGAATATCTGTGTCATTAGTGGATATTCTTACAAGACATAATTTTGCAAAGAATATATTATTTTTAGCAGATAGAAAAGAACTTGTTAAACAAGCTAAAAACTCTTTTTCAAAACTGTTGCCAGATTTACCACTTTGCAATTTGCTTGATAAAAGCGAGGACCCTGAAAATGCAAGAATGGTATTTTCAACATATCCAACTATGGTAAATGCTATAGATGATACTAAAACAAAAGATGGAAAGAGATTATTTACTCCTGGTCATTTTGATTTGATAATAATAGATGAATCGCACAGAAGTATATATAGAAAATATCAAACTATTTTTGAGTATTTTGATGCTAATTTACTTGGACTTACTGCTACTCCAAAGGATGAAATAGATAAAAATACTTATAGTATTTTCGATCTTGAAAATAAAGTTCCAACTTATGCTTATGAATTTCAACAAGCGGTTGAAGATGGATACCTAGTTAGCTACAAAACAATTGAGGTTAAAACAGATATAATGGAAAATGGAATAAAGTATGATGAATTATCAGATGAAGATAAGGAACAATACGAATCTACTTTTGAAAATGATGAGGATGTAGATAAGGAAATTTCTGCTACTGCTATAAATAGTTGGCTTTTTAATGCAAATACGATTGATTTAGTTCTAAATAATCTTATGGAAAAAGGTCTTAAAATTGAGGGTGGAAATATTTTAGGAAAGACTATAATTTTCGCTAAAAATCACAATCATGCAGTTGCAATTGTTGATAGATTTAATACTATTTTCCCTCAATATGGTGGAAAGTTTGCTAAAGTTGTAGACTATGATACTAAGTATGTTGAAAGTATAATCGATGATTTTAAACAAAAAGATAAGATGCCACAAATTGCAGTTTCTGTAGATATGCTAGATACTGGCATTGATGTTCCGGAGATTTTAAATTTAGTTTTCTTTAAAAAGGTAAAATCAAAAACTAAGTTCTGGCAAATGATAGGCCGTGGAACTAGACTTTGTAAGGACTTGCTTGGAATAGGAATGGATAAGGAAGGATTTCTTATCTTTGATTATTGTGGTAATTTTGATTTCTTTAGAGAAAATCCAAATGGATATGAAGGTGGATTAGTTATTTCTTTAGATGAAAGATTATTTAATATAAAAGTAGATATAATAAGACAACTTCAAGATTTAAAACATGCCGACAAAGAATATTTAAGTTTTAGAGAAGATTTAGTCAATGAACTTTATAACAAGATAAATCAATTGCCAGATGAGAGTTATCGAGTTAAGTTAAATAGAAGATATATTGAAAAATACAAAAATAAAGCCAGTTTCGATGTATTAAATGCAACTGATACAAAAGAACTAAAAGACAAAATTTCACCACTTATAACTACTTTTGGTGAGGATGAGCTTGCAAAGAGATTTGATTTTGTTATGTATACGATAGAAATGGCAAGACTAACTGATGGCAATGCAAAAAGAGCGATAAAAAGTGTAATTTCAACTGCTAATCAGCTTGCTACCTTGGGAACTATTCCACAAGTAAAAGCTCAAAAACATATTATTGATATGGTGAGAAATGAAGAATTTTGGAAAGATGTAAGCATAGACAGTTTAGAAGAAGTCAGATTAGCCATGAGAGACTTAATTCAATATCTTGAAGTGGCTGGAAGAGAAATTTACTATACAAAATTTGAAGATATAGTAATCACAGAAAATACAAATGATGCTATGTATGATGTAAATGATTTAAAAGATTATAAGAAAAAGGTTGAACATTATTTAAAACAACATCTAGATGATATGGTAATTTACAAAATTAGAAATAATAAAAAGATAACAAAACAAGACCTACAAACATTAGAAGAAATAATGTGGAATCAACTTGGAAGTGAATCTGACTATAAAAAAGAGTATGGAGATATGCCTTTAGGACAATTGGTTAGAAAAGTTGTTGGTTTAGATAGACAAGCTGCTAATGAGGCATTTTCTGAGTTTTTAAATACAGAAAAATTAAATTCAACACAAATTCATTTTGTAAAACTTATAGTAGATTATATAGTTAAAAATGGATTTGTTGAAAATAATAAAATATTCATGGAAGATCCATTTAGAAGTGTGGGAAATATAACACAATTATTTAGGGATAATATGAATGATGCAAGAAAGATTATGGAAATAATAAGCGATATCAAGAAAAATTCAGAAGAATTAATTGAAGAAGTGCTTTAATAAATAAATCTCTCAAGAAGATATAAATCTACTTGGGAGATTTTTTGTTGTAATAAATAAAATAATGTGTTAATATATTTGATATAAAAATATATTAACAACGAAACGAACAAGGAAAGGAGCAAAATATGAAAAACGAGTTCTATTTAAAAAATTTCACAAGTAAATGGATAAAATACAGTGATTATGAATTTAGAAAAGATGAAAAAGGTAACATATACATTACTCCAGCAGAAAATAGCAATTATACAATTTACGACCCATTTGAAAAATCAAGCGAGATATTATTTGATTTAATAGATTTGGGAGATGCTATTTTAAAAAATGATGATAAAACTGAAATATACGATAAACTAATATTATTTGCTAAAAACTACGGACTATTAGGTCTTGTAAGTTCTAGTATATACAATAGAGATATTGTAGGGGAAAAGAATGTTTTATTTACTCAAAATAATATTGTAAGCAAGTCATTAGAATTAGACGGGAATCTTATGAATTCAGAGGAATATATAAAAATATTTACTCCATTTGCAACAGAAGATGATTTATACACTAGAGAATTTGATGATCATTTGACAGTTATTAAGGCAGAAGATTCACCAAAGTTCTATAGCAAAAAGCCTTTGATTTTAGATATAGTATTTTCAAAATTCTATTGTGAAAGAATAGAGTGGATTATGGAATATGCTAAAAATATATCGGAAAATTTAAATCAAGCGATAGTATATCAAAATGAAAATTTAACTGAACCAGTTGAGATAATGCCAGATAAGTTTAATCCACACAAAATAGGATTTACTGTGGCTATGTTTGGCAAACCTCAAATTAATTGGGATTTTGATTCATTACAATCTACAATAGATATGATTTATGCATTTGCACTTACTGAAGAAAATAGAATATTAAATCGTTGTAGCTATTGCCATAAACCATTCTTTGCGAAAAATACACGAGAAAAATATTGCACACCTTCTTGCAGAAATTGTGCTAATGTTATAAAAAGCAGAAATAAGAAAAAGGCGCTTAAAAATCAAGATATGGTTAATACTCAAAAAAATGATGATATAAAAACTTTAAATAATCAATGTGAAGAAAAAATATGCCTTGATGATACAAAATCAGATTTGATTGAAAAAGAAATCGAAAATATTTTAGAAATAATCGATAAAAGAATAATTGAAAATATAAATATTAAAACACACAAAGGAGGTGCAGATGATATGAAAAATGAAAAACGTAAACAAGCTATTTATGAATATAAAGAAAAAAAGACAACAGGTGGTGTCTATAAAATAACTAATACAGAAAGCAAAAAAAGTTTAATCAAAGGAGAAATAGATTTAGCATCTATGCAAAATAGATTTAACTTTTCTGTAAAAACAAATAGTTGTCTTAATTTAAAGCTTAGAAATGACTGGAATAAATACGGTGCAAACTCATTTACTTTTGAAATACTTGAAGAAGTTGAAATGAAATCAGAAATGGACAGAAGACAGTTTAAAAAGCAATTAGACGAACTTGCGGATAAATATTCTGAAAAAATGAATGAAGATGAATTATATTAATGGAAAATATATTTATAATTTAGATTAGTATATTTTTTTTAAAATGAGACAAAATAATAAAAAGATTAAAAATAAATGTATAAAATTTGAGTATCTGTGGATAATATAAGTATATATTTAAATTTGCACAATTGAGCTCAATTATAAATATATAGACCGGTATTTTTTAGAGTAATAACTCTAGATAATACCGGTTTTTAATTTTAAAAATTCTTTATAAAATGTCATTATTTTAAAATATAATATAACTATAAAAATATTATGGTATTATATAAATATAAATTGAGGAGGATATGATATTTATGGATTTAGATAAAAATATGATAGTGTTACAAAAATGTAGTCATAATAATGTTGATTTTGAAGTACTTGCATATGACAAGTTAAGAGGGGCGCAAAGTGTAAATATGGCTCAATCTATGTTTTTTGCTGAACAAACAGGATTAAAAGTAAAACAAGTTAAGATAACTTTAAACAACAGTTCTATTAAGACAGAAGCAGGAGCATTATATTATAGTAAAGGAAAAATAGAGTCAAAAACTAAGAGTGGTGGAGCAACAGGTCTTTTTAAAAAGGCTGTTTCAGGAGCACTTACGAATGAAAGTGCTATAAAACCAACTTATACAGGAAGTGGTGAAATTTATTTAGAGCCATCATTTAAACATTATTTAGTATTAGAATTAGATAATGATTCTATAATAGTTGATAAAGGTTTATTTTTCTGTTGTTCTGCTGAGATAGATATAAAAGTAGCTACTCAAAAGAATGTATCATCAGCCTTATTAGGAGGGGAAGGTGTTTTCCAAATTCAACTTATAGGAACAGGTGTTGTAATATTAGAGTTAGATGTACCAGAAAGTGAAATTGTATCATATGAGTTAACAAATGGGGAAGAGCTTAAAGTAGATGGAAACTTTGCAATAGCTAGAACTAGTGGAGTTTCATTTAGTGTTACTAAATCAGATAAGAGCTTATTAGGATCTGCAATAAATGGCGAAGGATTTTTAAATGCATTCAAAGGAGAAGGAACTGTTTGGTTAGCGCCAACAGCACCAATGTATAAAAGACTATACACTGGCATTTCTTTTGGAAATTCATCTATAAATAATCAAGAATAGAATTAAAATATTTACATATATAATAAAAGCATCTTATTTTTGAAATAATCAAATTTATGATGCTTTTTAAATTGTGGAGAAGTATAATTTTCGTACATGTATTTCAAGAAATCGAAAAGTTTTGTAATCTAAATTTAGGGGGTATAGAATGAAAATAATATCTTACAATATACACACAGGTACAGATAAAGATAAAAATCGTACATTACGTCAAATGGCTAAGTATTTAAAAATCCAAAATTGCGATATAATATGTCTTCAAGAAGTATTATATTCTCAATATAGAATGCTGAAATTTTATCTACAAATGGATGGGAGTTTTGCTGAAAATGTCTCAGATAAACAATATGGAATTTGTATATTTTCAAAATACAAGATATTAGCACGAAATCATGTGTTTTTGACTAGTAAAAAAGAACAAAGGGGATTTGCTCATATAAAAGTTAAGATAGAAGGAGATAGATATCTAAATGTAATAAATACACACCTTGGTCTTGATAAAGATGAAAGAGTTAAACAAATAAATGAAATACTCAACTTTATTAGTATAAATTTAGAAGGAAATATCGAGGACTTGGCTGGAAACATAGTATGTGGCGATTTTAATGAGAAAAATATATACATGAATAATTTTAATGATGTAGCTGTAGATTTAAATAAGGATAATCTACCGACTTTTGCTAAAAATAGAATAGATTATTGTTTTATTAGTGAAAATCTAACTGCAAAATCGTATACAGTTGATGAAGTTTATATGTCAGATCATTTTCCAGTAATAGTTGAATTTAGTGACTAGAAAAAATATTAAATATTCAAAATAATTATCACAAAAAAAGCACTGAAAAGTGCTTTTAATATTTACTAGCTAATTTTATATTTCTATCTAATGTATATTTTATTAGATAACTCGTCATATTTTCAAATTTCATATCAAAGTCATCTTCATCAAATAGCATATAAAGTGCAAATAAATTTGCTTCTCTTTCAGCCTCTTGGTTTTCAGATTCAAAATTATTAACACCAGTATGACCTAAAATTATATGGCCAAGTTCATGAGCGCATAATATATTTTTCGATTTTTCTATGTAATTAGAATTGATTGTAATAGAAGGCTGACCATAAATAGACACAAAATAAGCTTTTCGTGTTTCATTAAAATTTCGTTCCCTAACAGTGATACCTAAATGTTCACAAATTACAAAAGGGTTATTTGTATTATAAGTTGCTTTTAAATTTTCAACGGCCTTTTTAATCTTATTACTACTCAATAAATTACCCTCCCTCCGATATATTATCGTTTAGTTTTATTTCTTTTTATATTTATAGCTAATTAATTCGATTTGTTGCAATAAGTCATTGGCGAAATCTATTATCTCCTCGTCTGACAATTTTGTAGCATCATAGCCACCATACGCCATAACAGTTGGCAACTTTAAAATGAATTCCATAGCATCAGTGGCATTATTAAACTCTGTTGGAGGATTTTGTGGATTACGACCAAGCAAGTAATCAGTAGATACATCGAAAAAATCTGCTATTTTAGTTAAAATAGTTTGGTCAGGAAATCTTCTACCTTGTTCGTACATTCCGATTGTACTGCTCGATATTCCTAAAATTTTGCTTAGTTTAGATTGGCTAAGATTTTTTGATGTTCTTAATTTTTTTAAGTTTTGTCCAAACATGGTAATACCTCCTTTAGCGCTCCTATTAAGAATCAAGAGGGAATTATGTAAATAATTCCTATTATAAGTGTAACACGAATCGTGTATTAATTTCAATAAATAACACAAAAAGAAGCGTAGTTTTAGATTTGATTTATATTAGCTAAAATAAAATTGATATATAAGAAATCATAATTGTAGTATAATAATTCAAGATAAAAAAATTAATGTGAAAAGGTATAGTACAAATAATGTTTGGACATAAATCAAATAAAATTGATAAACGGAAAATTTAGGCAAGGAGGGTATATGAAAGAAAAAGTACTAAATATACTACAGAAATACTATGGGTATAAGAGCTTTAGAAAAGGCCAAGAAAATATAATAACAAGCATATTACAAGGTGAAGATGTACTTGCAATAATGCCAACTGGTGGTGGAAAATCATTATGTTATCAAATACCAGCACTTTGTTTGGATGGAATTACAATAGTAATATCACCTCTAATATCTCTTATGAAAGATCAAGTAGATTCACTAGTGACTATGGGAATAAACGCTTGTTATATAAACAGTTCTCTTTCATCAGAAGACTATAATAATATATTGCAAGGAATAATAAACGACGAATATAAGATTATTTATGTAGCACCAGAACGATTAGAAAGTGCTGAATTTTTAAATATAATAAAATCAAAAGAAATATCACAAATCGCAATAGACGAGGCACACTGTATATCTCAATGGGGTCATGATTTTAGGGTTTCATATAAAAAAATACCTTACTTTATAAACAACTTAACAACTAGACCTATTATAACTACTTTTACAGCGACTGCATCAACAGAAGTAAGACGAGATATATTAAATATGTTATGCCTTATAGAGCCAAAAGTATTTATAACTGGATTTGACAGAGAAAATTTATATATAAATATAGTAAAATCTTCGGCAAAAAATAAATACTTATTAGAATATGTTGAAAATCATAAAATAGAGAACGGAATAATTTATGCTGCTACAAGAAAGGAAGTAGAAAAAATTTATGAAGGGCTTTTAAAAAGAGAAATAAATGCTCTTAAATATCATGCTGGGATGTCTAATGAAGATAGAAAAATAAATCAAGATAAATTTATAAATGATGAGGTCAATATAATAGTTGCAACTAATGCATTCGGGATGGGTATTGATAAACCCGATATAAGATGGGTGATACATTATAATATGCCACAAAGTATCGAAAATTACTACCAAGAGATAGGTAGGGCGGGTAGAGATGGCGAAAAAAGTGAATGTATTTTACTTTTTACACCAGGTGATATTCACACTCAAAAATATCTTATTGAGATGGGCACAGAAAGTATGGCGAGAAAAACAATACAATACAATAAACTTCAACAAATGACAGATTTAGTTTATAGCAACTCATGTTATAGAAAAAGTATATTACAGTATTTTGGAGAAATAGGTTTAGATGATTGTAAAAATTGTAGTAACTGTTTAAATGAAGGTGAAGTTATCGATAAAACGTTAGATGCACAAAAGGTAATTTCATGTGTATATAGAATGAAAAAGAGCTATGGACTTACAATGATAGTAGATGTACTTAGAGGTTCTAAAAATAAAAAGGTTTTAGAACTAGGATTTAATAAATTAAGCACTTATGGAATAATGAAAGATTATACTAATGAAGGGTTAAAGACTTTTATAAATACATTAGTATCTCACGGATTTTTAGAAGTTAAAGAAAATCTAGGTTCGAGAGGAAGTTTCCCTACTATAAGCCTTAACGCTCAATCATCTAAGGTTTTAAAAGGTGAGATAAAAGTTCAATTTAAAGAGGTTAAAATAGCTAAAGAAGTCAGAAATAAAAATGAGTTATTTGGAATTTTATCTGATTTAAGAAAGACAATAGCAGTAAAAGAAAAAATAGCACCATATATGGTATTTGGAGATTCAACTTTGTTATCTATGGCAAATACATATCCTACTGATGAGGATGAATTATTAAATATATCTGGTGTAGGTCAAATTAAATACGAAAAATATGGACAAGATTTTATAAGTGCTATTGAGCAATATATGGTTGATAATAAAATAGATAAAAGTACACTAGAAGAAGATAAATCAAATGTTTTAAATGAAAAAGAAGATGCAAAGCAAGATTTCTTTGAAGTTACAACAGATCAAAAGCTATATGAACAACTTAAAAAGGTAAGAGGAAAATATGCTAGAATTGAGAGTTTACCACATCGTATGATAATGACAAAAAATACACTAAAAGAAATTAGTGGTAGATATCCATTAGATGTAGAAAAATTAAATGATGTTGCGGGATTAGGACCTAAGAAAATAGATAAATATGGAGAGGCAATAATAGAAGTTGTAAATAAGTATGTAGAAGAAAATAATATAGATGTTGAATGGAAAGAAAAAAAGAAAAAGAAATTGATTTTGGATGGTGAAAGTAGAAAACCTAAAGAGATTGCACTGGATTTATTAAATCAAGGCATAGATGTAAAAACTGTTAGTAATAAATTAGAGGTTTCAGTATCTTCAATTTTAGGATATATATGTGAGTATATAAAAGATAAAAATGAACTTCACTTTAAATTTAATCCAACTATATATTATTGTGATGATGAAAAAGAGTTAATTCAGAAAAGTATAAACAAATTTGGTGAAGATAAATTAAAAGATATAAAACAATCACTGCCAGATTATATAAAATATGAAAGTATTAGAGCAGTTATAATTGAAAAATATATAAGCTAGTCGATTATGATTGGTAAAAAAAGGGTATTCATAAAAGGAACATACAAAATAATACAAAAATATAACAAAATGCTTTTTGCTATTTAAAAAAATGAATTTCGTAGTATAATTGTATATGAAAAAATAAAATAGATAGAGATATCCTATGTATATAACATATGAAATTTAATGTGATTGGAGTGAGGTTATTATGAGGTTTAAAAAATTATTAGCTTTAATTATAATAAGTACATTTTTATTAACAGGATGTAAAAATGATAAAAAGTACAATGAATATATGGAAGAAGGCCAACAAGCAGTTAAACAAGAACAGTATGAAGATGCTTTAGATTATTTCGAGTCAGCTCTTACAGAAAAAGATGGAGATATAGAGGCGACTTCTTTACATACTCAAGTAGAAAAAATACTACAAGTTGAAGCAAAAATAAAAAATAAACTATATGACGAAGCTATAGAGTTATGTAATGAAATAATTAAAAGCGATAGTGAAAGTTCAGTTTGTAGAGATGCAGCTCAAAGTTTAAAATCACAATGTGAAAAACTAAAAGAAGAACAAGAAAATCTAACTTTCAAAGAAGAAATAGATAAAAAAATAGACGAAGCTAAAAAACTTATGGATAAAGAAGAATATATGAATGCCAAAGTTAAATTGGGATATATAATTGAAGAAGTTACAGGAAAACCAAGCTATACAGAAGAATTAAAAGAGTGTAATAGTTTATTAAAAACTTGTAATGATAAAATTGATGAGTTAGCAAATAAAGAAAAAGAAGAAAAAGAGAATAATAAAACAGAAAATAAAGACTCTAATACAAATCAAACTAATAATAAAAATAACAATAGTGACAAGAATAATAACAATAACAGCAACAATAATAGTAGTAATAATAGCGAAAAAATTGATTTTAACGATGAACTTAAAAAACAAATAGCAGTTGCTGGAGAAGCATATGTAGAGTTTTACTTTGAACATGGAGAAGGAATTGCTCCAAGTGCATTTGCAGAACAAGCTTATGAAGATACAGAAAATGATACACCTTTAGGTGAATATAAAGAACAAGGTAAAACAATATTTATGAATGCTTTCAAAGAAGCTTACGAAGCAACAGGAAATGAATATTATTAAAATAAAATAGAGATTAAATAAAGGCATATTACTTTTTAGGTAATATGCTTTTTCTTTTGTAAAAATAATTAAAAGATATATTTTTATTGACAATTTATACCAAATAACATTATATTTAAAGTATAAAATCATAGTAAAATACTATGAAATATAAGATTTGTGTAACGAATAATATAGAGTTTATAGAAAAGGGGATTGTTATGGAAAATAAATATGCTAAGGAAGCTCAACAAGAATCAACAGAAAAAGAAAGATTAGTAAACTATGAATATAAAACAAACTTTAAATTTGAAGTAGTCAAAGTTGATAAAAAAGAACATTCAAATGAGTTGGAAACAATAATAGGGGAGTTTCCATTGGCTTTAGTTTTAAATGGAGAATATTCAAATACATTTTTATGTACGCCAGAAAATTTAGAACAACTAGTTGCGGGATTTTTAATGACTAAGGGAGTTATAAAATCAAAAGATGATATAAAATCTATAGAAGTGGATTTTGATAATAGAGTAGCACATGCTACTATTGAAAAAAATGAAGATTTAGATAAAGGAAAAAGATTTTATCTAAATGATTTAGATTATGTAGATTTAAAACCTATAGAAAAGACAGAAACAACAATAAAAGTAAGCGACATATATGAAGTTATGAAAGAGAACTTAACTTCTTCTGAATTATTTAAAAATACAGGTGGAGTTCATAGTGTAGCTATTTATGATAATGAAAAACTTATAACAATTAGAGAAGATGTCGCTAGACATAATGCAATGGATAAATCTATAGGGTATTGCCTTTTAAATAATATAGACTTAAAAGATAAAATAATATTTGTAAGTGGTAGAATTTCATGTGAAATGATACTAAAGGCTGCAAAAGCTGGAATTCCTATAGTAATTTCGAAATCAGCCCCTACAAATTTATCTAGAGAAATTGCACAAAAACTAAATATAACTTTAGCTGGATTTGTTAGAGGTGAAAGAATGAACATATATACAGAGCCACAAAGAATAATATTTGAGTAGAAAAGTATAGTATTTAAAAATGAAATAAATATATTAAATAAAAAAATAAAGTTTTATAAAAACTTTATACCATATGCTCATTTTTGACATATAAAGTGCTAGAATAAAAAACATAAGTATAAATAATATAAGGATAATAGGAGATGATTTAAATTATGGGTAATTATAATGTATATCTTCCAAGCTATTCTGTAGGGGCAGGATGCTATAGTGAAATACCAAAAGTAGCTCGTAGACTTGGAAATAAAGCAATAGTAATCGGAGGAAGAACAGCTATAGATAAAGCTAAACAAGCTTTATTAGATGGAATATCAGGTTCTGATATGAAAATAATAGATTTCATAGTATACGGCGATGATTCTACTTACGAAAATGTAGATAAATTAGTAAATGATGAAAGAGTAAAAAATGCTGATATCATATTTGGTGTTGGTGGTGGACGTGCAGTCGACACTACTAAGGTTGTTGCAGATAAATTAGACAAACCATTATTTACTTTCCCAACTTTAGGTTCTAACTGTGCAGCAGTAACTGCAATATGTGTAATGTATAATGAAGATCACACATTTAAAGAATATTACTACTTAGAAGGTCCAGCAGATCATACTTTTATAGATACGCAAATAATAGCTGAATCACCAGAAGACTTATTCTGGGCAGGTATTGGTGATGCTTTATCAAAAGAATGTGAAGCAGTTTATTCTTCAAAAGGAGTTAATTTAGCACATACGCCACTTATGGGTGTTGGAGTAAGTAAAATTTGTACAGAGCCACTTATAAAATACGGCAAAAAAGCATTAGAAGACTGTAAAAATAATCAAGATTCAGAAGAATTAAAACAAGTAGCACTTGATATAATAATAAGTACAGGTATAGTTTCAAACTTAACTACTACAGAAAATGACTATTACTATAACAGCTCATTAGCTCATGCTTTCTACAACGGTTCAACATTAGTAGAAGGCGCAAGAGGATTACATGGTGAAGTTGTTTCATTTGGTGTATTAACACTTCTTACTTGTGCTGGTGAAATAGAAAAAAGAAATGAAATAGCAGCATTTAATAAATCATTAGGATTACCAGTTTGTCTAGCTGATTTAGGAATAGATAAAAGTGGTATACCAACAATAGTTGATAAAGCTGTTACTTTAGTTGAATGGAATGCAATAAAAGATAGAGTTACAAAAGAAATGTTCGCTAAAGCTATAGCTGATTGTGATGATTATGGAATGAGTTTAAAATAATTTAAAATATAATAAATCAAAGAGCGCTAGAATAAATGTCTAGTGCTCTTTTTATGTTAATATTGGGTACACAAAGAAGCTCTATTATTATGTCAAATTAAAAAAATAAAGTATAATGATTTTAGTATATAAATAAATCAAATAGGAGAGATTGTTATGAGAGAGAAAATGATGAGATTTATGCAAGGTAGATATGGTGTCGACCAATTTAATAACTTTCTAATGAAGTTGTTCTTTGGTGAATTTATATTTTACTTTTTATTTAGAAGACTTGTGCCAGAAGTAGCATCAATTATGTATTATTTAAGTTTAGCTACACTAGTTTATACTTATTACAGAATGTTTTCTAGAAATATATATAAAAGAGCAAGTGAAAATCAAAACTTTTTAAATAAGACAGCAAATATTAGAAGAAAGATAAACAATCAAAAGAGCATATTTAAACAAAGAAAAGTTTATCGTATATACAAATGCCCTACATGTAAACAAAAGGTTAGGGTTCCAAAAGGAAAGGGAAAAATAAGTATACATTGTCCAAAATGTGACACTTACTTTATTAAAAGGAGCTAAAAATAAATGTTTGGATACGTTCTTATCAATAAAGAAGAGCTTAAATTTAAAGAATACGACGTATATAAATCGTACTATTGTGGTTTATGCCAAACTTTGAATAACAGAAGTGGAAGGTTTGCACAACTTACATTAAATTACGATATGACGTTTTTACAACTTCTGCTTACGGGACTTTACGAACCAGAAACAAAGATAGAAAGCTTTAGATGTAAATTACATCCTTTAAAAAAATATATAAAAAGAACTAATAAAATTACAGATTATATAGCTGATATGAATTTATTTTTAGCATATCTAAATTGTATTGACGATTGGGAAGATGAAAAAAAACTAAGCAGAAAGATATACACTTTTTTTATAAAAAACAAAGTTAAAAAAATAAAAAAGAAGTACCCAAAAAAAACAGAAAAACTAGAAAAAATACTACGAAAAAGTAGTGATTATGAGAAAAAGAAAGAATACGATATAGATATTATTTCATCATATTCAGGTGAATTAATGGCTGAATTATTTTTATATAAGGAAGATGAATGGAAAGAATGTTTATCTAGGATGGGATTTTTCCTTGGAAAATATATATACATCATAGATGCATATGAAGATATAGAAAAGGATTTAAAAAAGGGGAATTACAATCCTTTTAAAGAAATTTATAAAAATGAAGACTTTGATAATTTTGTAGAAAGAATTCTAACAATGATGATTTCAGAATGTGCTAGGGAATTTGAAAATCTTCCTATTATTGAAGATGTAGATATACTTAGAAATATTTTATATTCTGGAATTTGGGCAAAATTCAAAGCAATTAGAAATAAGAGAAGACAAGTGGAGGAAGAAAAAAATGACTGATCCTTATCAGGTCTTGGGAGTATCTAGAGATGCTTCTAAAGAAGAGATTAAGAAGGCATATAGAAAATTAAGCAAAAAATATCATCCAGATGCCAATATAAATAATCCAAATAAAGATCAATACGAAGAAAAGTTTAAAGAAATACAACAGGCCTATCAAACTATAATGAAGATGAAAAATGGTGGTTCCAATACATCTGGAGATTATGGCTATGGAAATCAAAGTGGATATGCTGGCAATAGCTATGGCAGTTATGGAAACAATTATGGTGGAAATGGTTATGGTAATCAACAAGATTTTGGTGATTTTGAAGACTTTTTTAGGGCATTTGGGTTTGATACAAGGGGCCAAAGCGAAGGTGGATATAATGCTAATTTTGAGCAAGAAGAAGATGTACATTTAAGAGCAGCACTTAATTATTTTAGTAGTGGTTATTACAAAGAAGCGAGAAATGTACTTGATAATATAGAAAATAGAACATCAAAATGGTATTACTACAGTGCAAATGTTAACTATAAATTAGGAAACAATATAAAAGCACTTGAAGAAGCCAAAATGGCTCTTAATATGGAGCCAAATAACATACAATACCAAAGATTAGTAGACATTCTTGAAGGAAGGGGAAGTTGGTATAACCAACAACAAAGAACATATGGATATCCAAGTGGAGGTATAAATGACTACTGTTGCCAACTTTGTATGTTAAATTTAGCATGTAACTGCTGTTGTAATGGTGGTATGGTATGTTGCAGATAATCATAGAAATAGGAGGCAGTTAAAGTGAGTAAAATAATTGGGATTGATTTAGGGACAACAAATTCATGTGTAGCTGTTATGGAAGGTGGCTCTCCAACAATTATATCTAATGCAGAAGGATTTAGAACTACACCCTCAGTAGTAGCTTTTTCAAAAAATGGAGAAAAATTAATCGGTGATACTGCAAAAAGACAGAGTGTTACTAATACAGACAGAACAATTTCATCGATAAAAAGACATATGGGGACTAATTATACTGTGAAAATAGATAATAAAAATTTATCTCCTGAAGAAATTTCTGCAATGATTTTAACAAAATTAAAAAAAGATGCAGAAAATTATCTTGGAGAAACTGTAAATGAGGCAGTAATAACTGTTCCTGCCTATTTCAACGATTCACAAAGAAAAGCAACGAGTGATGCTGGTAAAATTGCAGGACTGGAAGTTAAACGTATAATAAATGAACCAACTGCAGCAGCATTATCTTATGGGCTTGATAATGAATCTTCACAAAAGATAATGGTATATGACTTAGGTGGGGGAACTTTTGATGTATCTATAATTGAAATAGGAGATGGAGTAATCGAGGTACTTGCAACTTGTGGTGATAATCATCTTGGAGGAGATGATTTTGATAAACAAGTGGCAGATTATTTAATAGAAGAATTTAAAAAGATTGAAGGAATTGATTTATCAAAAGATGTAGTTGCGCTTCAAAGGGTTAAAGAAGAAGCTGAAAAAGCTAAAAAAGAGCTTTCAAGTGCTATGTCAACTAATATAAACTTACCATTTATAGCAGTTGGAAAAGATGGACCAAAACATATGGATATAACTCTTACTAGAGCAAAATTTGACGAATTAACATATGATTTAGTTGAGAGAACAGTTATTCCTGTTAAAAATGCATTAAATGATGCAGGGGTATTAGCTAGCGAACTTGAAAAGATATTATTAGTTGGAGGTTCAACAAGAATAAAAGCTGTTCAAGAAAAGGTAAAACAAATAACAGGAAAAGAACCAAATAAAAGTTTAAACCCAGATGAATGTGTTGCATTAGGAGCTGCTATTCAAGGTGGAAAATTGAGTGGTGAACCTGGATTAAATGAAGTTTTATTATTAGATGTAACACCATTATCTCTTTCTATTGAAACTATGGGAGGAGTATCGACAAGACTTATTGGAAGGAATTCAACTATACCAACAAAATACAGTCAAATATTTACAACGGCAGCAAATTTCCAAACAAGTGTTGATATAAAAGTATTACAAGGAGAAAGAAGATTTGCAAAAGATAATAAATTAATCGGGGAGTTTAAATTAAAAGGTATAAAAAGAGCGATGAGGGGTGTTCCTCAAATTGAGGTTACATTTGAAATAGATGCAAATGGAATACTAAATGTTTCAGCAAAAGATCTTAAAAATGGAAACAGCCAAAGCATAACTATAACAGCAAGTTCAAATTTATCTGAAGAAGATATACAAAGGGCTATTAGAGATGCAAAATCTTATGAATGTGAAGATGACAAGAGAAAAGAATATATAGATATTTTAAATGATGCAGAATCTCTTATGTATAAAGTCGAAGAAGGATTAGGTCATTCAAAATCTGGAATGGATAGAAGCAAAAAATCTGAGATAAAAGGTAATTTAAGAAACCTAAAAAAATTGATCAAAAAAACAAAACGAGATAATATAAATGATATACAAATTGGAGAGATTATACAATTAAAAGATAATCTTGAAACAAGTGCAAGAGATATAATATAATGCAAAATAAAAAAATATTATAATATATAATAAAGCAATTTCAACAGATACGGCAGTATAAAATTTATTATTTAGTAAAAAATAAAATAAAATGTCGAAAAATATGTTGACAATTATTTATAACTCGTATATCATTAATAACATAACAATTGAAAAACTCTTATCAAGAGTGGTGGAGGGACTGGCCCTGTGAAACCCAGCAACCAATATTTTTAATATATGGTGCTAAATCCTGCAACTTTTTTAGTTGAAAGATGAGTATAAACAGATTATGATAGCCTGAGTTTATACTCGGGCTTTTTTAATACTTGAAAAAGAGAATAAATATAGAAAATACGATATAGTTTTACAGAAATATAAAAATTTTACAAAATATATAAAATTGTCTAAATAAAAGAAAAATTTTATATATTGCTAGAAAGGAAGAAATTCAATGATAAAGATACAAAATCTTAATAAATATTATGGAGATGTACAGATATTAAAAAATGTAGATATGGAAATTTCAAAAGGTGAAATTTTCGGGATTATCGGACATAGTGGAGCTGGAAAATCAACTTTACTTAGATGTATAAATGGACTTGAAGATTATAGAGATGGAAGTCTTACAGTAGAAGGACAAGAAGTAAAAGATTTAACTGAAAAAGAAATAAGGGAACTTAGAAAAAACTTAGGAATGATATTCCAACATTTCTCACTATTAGAGAGAAAAACAGTATTTGAAAATGTTGCATTACCTCTAGAATGTTTTAAATATTCAAAAGCAGAAATTGAAAAAAGGGTTATGAATTTACTTGAATTAGTAGGACTAGCAGATAAAAGAGATGCGAAACCTAGAAACCTAAGTGGTGGTCAAAAACAAAGGGTTGCAATAGCAAGAGCATTAGCGCTTGAACCAAAAGTTTTACTTTGTGATGAAGCAACTTCAGCATTAGACCCAAATACAACAAAATCAATCTTAGCTTTATTACAAGATATAAATGAAAAAATGAATATAACAATAATCGTCGTAACTCACCAAATGGAAGTTGTAAAACAAATTTGTACAAAGGTTGCAGTTATGGAAGGCGGTAGAGTTTTAGAAATAGAAAATACAGAAGATTTATTCTTAAATAATACAGCTGGATTAAAAGCATTAATGGGAGATGAGCAAATAGTTCTTCCTGAGGGAACAAATATAAAAATAATATTCCCTAAAGAAATTGCAAATCAAAATATAATAACAAATATGGCTAGAACTCTAGACTTTGACTTTAATATAAGTTATGGAAAACTAGAAAAATTCAGAGAAGATGTTTTAGGTTCTTTAATAATAACAGTCAAGGATCACTATGCAAATGCAGTTAAGAGATATCTTGATGAAAAAAATATTAAGTGGGAGGAAATAAAAAATGACAAATAAAACAACATTACATCAGTATTTGACAGAAATACTAGGAGATGCATTTTTACAAACAATGTATATGATAATTGTACCGACTATAATCGCCACAATTTTAGGATTTATATTAGCAATCATATTAGTTTTAACTAAACCAAAAGGATTAAAACCAAATAAATATGTATATTCAGTAGTTGGATTTGTAGTAAATATTGTGAGAAGTTTCCCATTTATTATATTATTAGTTGCATTAATACCATTTACTAGATTTTTAATTGGAACAAGTATAGGTGAGACAGCAGCAATAGTTCCAATAACTATTGGTGCGGCACCATTTATAGCAAGAATAATAGAAAATGCTTTAAACGAAGTTGATGAAGGATTAATAGAAGCTGCGAAATCTTTTGGAGCTACAAAAACACAAATAATATTTAAAGTTATGATAAAAGAAGCAATGCCTTCTATAATATCAGGAATCACGCTTTCAGTAATATCAATATTAGGATATACAGCAATGGCAGGTACTGTTGGAGCTGGAGGGCTTGGTAAAGTTGCTTTAGTATACGGTCACCAAAGATTCGATACAGCAGTTATGATATACGTTGTAATAACATTAGTTATAGTAGTACAAGCTATACAAATGTTAGGTGACTATGCATATAAGAAATTAAAATAAGAAATATTAAAAGTAAAATAATTATTATTTAAAATAAAGTTATAGGGAAAACAGGAGGAGTCAAAATGAAGTTAAAAAAATTAGCAAAAGTATTATTAGTATCAACATTAGCAGTAGGATTATTAACAGGTTGTTCATCAGGAAGTAAAGATGATAAAACTATTAAAGTTGGAGCATCTCCAACACCACATGCAGAAATATTAGAAGCAGCAAAACCATTATTAGAAAAGGAAGGATATAAATTAGAAGTTAGCACATATGATGATTATGTATTACCAAATGATGCATTAGCAGATGGTTCACTAGATGCAAATTATTTCCAACACATACCATACTTAGAAGAAACAGTTAAAGAAAAAGGATATGATTTAACATATTGTGCAAAAGTTCATATAGAACCAATGGGAATTTATTCAAACAGTATAAAAAAATTAGATGAAGTAAAAAATGGAGACAAAGTAGCAGTTCCAAATGACTCAACTAATGAAGCTAGAGCACTTAAATTATTAGCAAAACAAGGATTAATAGAAGTTAAAGATGGTGAATTAATAACTGTAAAAGATATAACTAAAAATCCTAAAAATTTAAAATTCGTTGAAGTAGATGCAGCTCAAGTACCTTCTACATTAGATGATGTTGCAATAGCAGTTATAAATACTAACTATGCATTAAACGTAGGTTTAAACCCAACTAAAGACGCATTAGCAATAGAATCAAGTGATTCTCCATATGTAAATATAGTTGCTATAAGAACTGAAGAAAAAGATAGCGATAAAATAAAAGCATTAACAAAAGCATTAAATAGTGATGAAGTTAAGAAATTTATAGAAGAAAAATATAATGGAAGTATAGTTCCAGCATTTTAATAAAAATTAATAATTGAAAAGGAAGTATCAAAGTAGAGTAAATCAAACTTGATACTTCCTTTTTTAATTTTTTGATTATAAACTTTCAGCATATTCAAATAAAATTCCTTCTCTAATTCCAAACTTACTTATCGAAAGCTTGTCGGAATTAATATATAGCATTAAGTATTTTATTAAAATTAGACACCCCATAAATATATCAGCCCTATTAGAAGACATTCCTTTAATCTCTCTTTTTTGATCTAAATTTAATTTTTTTACTATATTAAATAAGCTATTTATATTACTATATGAAATCATATAGTAATCAACTAAAATATCTATATCATCGAAAGCATGATTTCTAAGAATTTTTTCAATACATCTAACAGAACCAC
The DNA here is from genome assembly GCA_025148965.1 of Intestinibacter bartlettii. Taxonomy (GTDB): domain Bacteria; phylum Bacillota; class Clostridia; order Peptostreptococcales; family Peptostreptococcaceae; genus Intestinibacter; species Intestinibacter bartlettii. Next base: position 927,329 of record CP102273.1, read on the forward strand.
CTATGCCTATGATAGGAAGATTTTTATTTTCTTTTATCCAAGGATATTTATCAAATTCTTTAAATATAGTTTTTTTAAACTTATCTTCATCCTCTTGTGAAACTTTATTTAATAAATTGAAATTATTTGTATTTGGGATACTACCATAAGGAAGGCTTACTGATTTAATCAATTTTTTATCTTTTACTAAGACTATTTCAGCACTAGAACCGCCAATATCTATCTGAATAAAATCTCTTAAATTTGTAGAATTTACAGAAGATACAAATCCGTAGTAAGCTTCTTGTTTTCCATTTATAATTTTTATATCTAAATTTAAAGATTCTTTTAAAGACTCTATAATAGCTTCCCCATTACGGGATTTTCTAAGTGTTTCTGTTGCCACAGCAATAATTCTATTACATCTATAAAGTGTACAAATTTTTTTCATTTCTTCTAAAGAAGAAGTTAATTTTTTTATACCAAGAGCAGTTATATCATTAGCTCTAGTTTTATAATTACTAAGTCTAAGTTTTGTTTTTTTCTCATAAGATATTTGAAAAAATTTATTATCATAAATATCAGAAATTATTAATTTTAGCGAATTAGATCCTATATCTATAATTGCAACTCGATTCAAATTTATACCCCCTTAAATCTGTTAATGTTAATTTTACTTAAAGTATATCAGTAATAATAACAAAATATGATGTATTGTGACATGTTTTTACATAAACATAACATACTTTACAGAAAAATAAGATGAGTCCTTCTTTTAGAATGATACTATAATATTAAGAAATTTTTTATAAAAGACATTAAAAAATCACATTGGAAAGTATTTATAGCGAAGATTTCTTAATTCATAATATTAATTATAGAAATGGAGAAATATTAGAAATGAATAAAATATATGATTATCCACAAAACTTTTTCAATAGAGAATTAAGTTGGTTAGAATTTAATAAAAGAGTATTAGATGAAGCTCACAATGAAGAAAATCCATTACTAGAAAGGGTAAAGTTTTTATCAATCTTTAATTCAAATTTAGATGAATTTTTTATGGTTAGAGTAGCTTCACTGTTAAGAAAATATAAACAAGGTATTAAAACTGTTGATATGGCTGGAATGACACCAAAAACACAGTTAGATAAAATAATAAAAAAAGTTAGATTTTTACTAGAAGAACAGTATAAGTGTTATAATGAACTTACAAGATTATTATCATTAAAAAATATAAAAGTTCATAAGTATAAAAATTTGTGTGATAAATCAAAACGTTATATAGATGATTATTATGAAAGAGAAATATACCCAGTTTTAACACCTATGGTAATAGATTCAGCACGTCCTTTTCCGTTATTGTTGAACAAAACTTTGAATATAGCTGCATTGTTAAAAACACAAAATAGTAATGCACATATATTTGGTACAATACAAGTTCCATCAGTTTTAAGCAGATTAATAAAAATACCAACTGATGAAGATAGGGTCGACTTTGTATTATTAGAAGATGTAATAAAATCAAAATTATATAAATTATTTAGCAATCATGAGGTTTTATATAGTTGTTCTTATAGAATAACAAAAGATGCAGATTTAGAAGTTGATGAAGAAGACACAATCGATTTATTGGAAACTATGGAGGAATCTTTAAAACAAAGAAAATGGGGAGATGCTGTAAGACTAGAAATAGAAACAGGACCTAATAACGAATATTTCAACAAAATATTAAATATAATAGTCGATGAAATAGAGATAGATGAACAGTACATATTTAAAACAAATGGGGTAATAGATTTTACATTTTTAAATAAATTAGGTTCTTTAAATGGATTCGATGATTTAAAATATGAAAAAGTAAAAGTAGATAATATAAAAATACCTCACAGAACAGATATTTTTGGATATATAAAAGAAAAAGATATATTTGTTCACCATCCTTATGAATCTTTTGATATTATAGTAGATATGATAAAAAAAGCTGCAGAAGACCCAAATGTCTTGGCAATTAAACAAACACTATATAGAGTTAGTGGCAATTCTCCAATAATAGAAGCATTGACTAAAGCTGCTGAAAAAGGAAAGCAAGTAACAGTATTAGTTGAATTAAAAGCTAGATTTGATGAAGAAAATAATATAACTTGGGCTAAAAAGCTTGAAAAAGCAGGATGTCATGTCATTTATGGTGTGATAGGACTAAAAACACATTGTAAAATATTATTAATTGTCAGAAAAGAAAAAGACAAGATAAAAAGATATGTCCACTTTGGAACAGGAAACTATAATGATGTAACAGCAAAATTCTATACAGATATGGGCATACTTACAGCCGATGAAACCTTTGGCGCAGATGCATCGATATTATTTAATATGTTGTCTGGATATGCAGCACCAAATGATATGAAAAAGATAACTATAGCTCCATACGGTTTTAGAAATAAGTTTGAAGAGATGATAAGAAGAGAAACACAAAATGCGAAACAAGGTAAAAAAGCAAAGATAATAGCAAAGATGAATTCCCTTTTGGATAAAAGCATAACAACAGAACTTTATGCAGCATCTCAAGCAGGAGTAGAGATAGAATTAATAGTTAGAGGTATATGTTGTTTAAAACCAGGAATAAAAGGATTAAGCGAAAATATAAAAGTTAGAAGCATTGTAGGTAGATATCTTGAACATAGTAGAATATACTATTTTTATAACGATGGAAAAGAAGAAATATATATATCAAGTGGGGATTGGATGTATAGAAATTTAAATAAAAGAGTTGAAACTATGGGAATAGTAGAAGATAGTGACATTCAACAAGAAATAAAAGAAATATTAGATTTATATTTGAAAGATAATGTAAAGGCAAAGATATTACAAAGCGATGGTTCTTATAAACTTAATAATATAAAAGAAAATGAAAAAAGAGTTAACGCTCAAGAGGAGTTAGTTAAGTTTACTCATAATAAAAATAAAAATTTAGAAAAAGAGTTTAGCCAAACAATTATAATTCCAATGGTAAAATAGGAGGGCTTTATGAAGAAAATATTAATTATAGATGATGAGATACATATAGTAGAATTGTTAAAATTCAATCTCGAAAATAATGGATATAAAGTAGATTATTCATATGATGGATTTGATGGATATTTGAAGACAAAAGAATTCCAACCAGATTTAATTCTTTTAGATTGGATGCTTCCAAATATAAGTGGGATAGATTTATTAAAGAAAATAAGATCTGATGAAACTTTAGAGCAAATTCCGGTAATAATGTTAACTGCAAAAAATATGGAGGAAGACAAATTAGAGGGATTAGAAGATGGGGCAGATGACTACATAACAAAGCCATTTAGTGTAAAGGAAGTTTTGGCGAGAATAACATCAGTACTTAGAAGATACAAATACACTTCAAATGAAAAGATTGAAGTATTAAAAGCTGATGATATACAAGTAAATGTAAATAAACATATAGTAACTAAAAATGGGCAAGAAATAGAACTTACATTAAAAGAATTCCAAATATTAAAATTATTAATTGAAAATAAAGGCAATGTCTTAACTAGAACATTTTTATTAGATAAAATTTGGGGCTATGATTATTACGGAGAAACTAGAACACTAGATGTTCATATAAGACATTTAAGAAAAAAAATCGGCGATAATGACAGTAAATTAATAGAAACTGTAAGAGGCGTGGGATACAAAATAAAATAAGTAATATAAAGTGAGTATAATAAAATAAAATTAAATAATTTTGAGGTGAAAAAAATGCAAGAGGCACAGTTTTTGAATGGCTTGTATATTTTTATAATATTAATTTTATCGATTGCAACTATAATTTTAGTTAAATATAGTATTAGCTTAAGGTCGTATTTGAAAGAATTTATGAAAGTTTCGAAAGATATAAGTAATAAACAGTTTGACAGTAGAGTTAAAGGACAAATGTCAGGAGAAATAGGAGTATTTGCGAATAATTTTAATTCTATGATAGACACAATAAATATTACTATAAAAGATATTACAGATAAGAATATGCAGTTAAAATCAATTATGCAGAGTGTGTCTCATGGGATTTTAGCAATTGATACAAAAGGAAAAATTCTTCTTATTAATGATTTGGCTAAAATAATGGTTGATGGAAATCAAAAGCTTATACCAGAAGGCAAGAATATAAGACAATTTATACAAAATCAAATTGTTTTAGATAGCATTATATATAATATGTCTGGTGAAAATAGCACAGTTATTCAAAAAAATATAAGTAAAGACACTATTTATAAAATAAAGATAGATCCAGTTCATTTTGAAGATACAGATGCAGTAATAGGATTTATTATAAATATTGAAAATGTTACAGAATATGTAAAATTAGAAAATATGAGAAAAGAGTTTGTGGCAAATGTCAGCCATGAATTAAAGACACCAATTACATCTATAAAGGGTTTTGTAGAAACTTTAAAGATGACGGATAATTTAGATGATGATACTAAAAATAGGTTTTTAACTATAATAGAAAATGAAGCAACTAGATTAACTAGATTAATAGATGATATCTTACTGTTGTCAACTATCGAAAATAAAACTAAAAAGAAAGTGGAAAAAGTAGACTTATTTGAAGTTTTTGAAGAAGTACACGAAGTAGTAAACTATATCGCTAAGAAGAAAAATATAAAAGTAAAATATGAGTTTAAGAATAAATATATAGATTTATGGGAGTACTCAGGTTATATAAGACAAATACTTCTAAATATAATTTCAAATGCTATAAAATATACAGGCGAAAATGGAAGTGTAAATATAAAACAATATATAAAAGCTAAAAAAGTATTTATTGAAGTTAAAGACAATGGAATAGGAATACCGCAAGAAGATATAGAAAGAATTTTCGAACGTTTTTATCGAGTTGATAAAGCGAGAAGTAGAAGTGTTGGAGGAACAGGTCTTGGTCTTGCAATAACAAAACATATGGTAAAAGCATTAAATGGAAATATAAAAGTAGAAAGTGAATTAGGAGTAGGAAGTAAATTTATAATAGAATTACCGTTTAATACGGAATTAGCTAAAAAAGTAAGTTAAAATTTAATATTTATAGAAAAGACGACTAAAAGTCGTCTTTTTTAATGCCTAAAATCATATTATTTTTAGAATTTTCAGATTAACATTAAATTAACATACTTAACTTTATAATAACTTACACTTAATAAACGCTTAAGACGTGTTATGTACTATATAAAGTGTAAAGGGGAGGCAGAAAGATAAAGATAAGTTGCCAAGCCGCAAGCTTTAAAGCGAATAAGAAAGAACATTATAAGGGTATTAAAAATAAAATTTTAAAACATATTGGAGGAAGAAAGATGTTTAACAAAAAAAGATTAGTGGCAATTTTAACAGGGACTTTACTAGTAGGCTCACTTGTAGGGTGTAGTGCAGGAGGAGCATCAAATTCAGGTTCAGGAAGTAGTGATTCAAGCAAAATCACAATATCAGGTTCAACTTCAGTAGGTCCAACAATGGAAATTTTAGCAGAAGATTATCAAAAAGCAAATGAAGGAACAACAATAGAAGTTCAACAAGTAGGTTCATCAGCAGGTATAACAAATACAATCGATGGAACTTCACAAATAGGAATGTCATCAAGGGATTTAAAGGATGAAGAAAAATCAGAATTAAAAGAATATCAAATAGCAATAGATGGTATAGCAGTAATAACAAACTCAGCAAATAAAGTAAAAGATTTAACATTAGATCAAGTAAAAGATATATACACAGGTAAAATAACTAACTGGAAAGAAGTTGGCGGAAATGATGCAGATATAGTTGTTGTATCAAGAGAAGATGGTTCAGGAACAAGAGATGGTTTCCAAGAAATCGTAGGATTTGAATCAGGAGATTTAACTTCAAATGCTCAAATATCTGATGGTTCAGGAAATATAAAAACAACTGTTCAAGGAAATGAAAATGCAATAGGATATATCTCATTTGGATACTTAGATGACTCTATAAACTCAGTTAAAATCGGTGGTGTAGAACCAAAAGAAGAAAATGTTTATAATAAAAAATATCCAATATCAAGACCATTCTTATTAGTAACTAAAGGTGATGCAACTGGTGATGCAAAATCTTTCATAGATTATGTATTAAGTGATGACGGTCAAAAAACAATAGAAAAAGAAGGTTTCATGAGTGTTAACCAAAAATAATAAAAATAGTAAATAATTAATATTTTAGATAGTTTTTACTAGGCTGTCTCTTAGAGATAGCCTAGTATTTTAAAAAGGAGGAGCTTACATTGGAAAATACTGAATCAATTAAGGTGAAAGAAAGTAGTTCATCTAATAAAAATAAAAGCAAATATGTGCTTGAGTTTATAACAGAAAAAATATTTATGATAAGTGCTTTTGTAGCAGTAATAAGTTTATTGCTTATAATTGGGTTTGTGTTTTATAAAGGTTTAATGCCTTTTGTAACAGAAGGATATTCATTTATAGATTTTATATTTGGAACAGAATGGTTACCAAGTTCTAAAGAATTTGGAATTGGGGCAATGATAGTAACATCAATGGTAGCAACAGTAGGAGCTTTAATAATCGGTGTTCCAATAGGAATATTAGCAGCAATATTTATAGCTGAAATATGTCCAAAGAAATATGCAAGAGTAATTTCAACAGCAGTAGAACTTTTAGCAGGTATACCATCAGTACTTTACGGTATATTTGGTTTAGCAGTAATAGTTCCAGCCATACAAACAGTATTAAGCCTTCCTAAAGGACAAAGCTTATTAGCAGTAATCATAGTATTATCAATTATGATGCTCCCAACAATAATATCTTTATCAGAAACATCAATTAGAGCAGTGCCAAAAGCATATAAAGAAGGATCTTTAGCACTTGGTGCATCAAAAATAGAAACAATATTTAAAGTTACAGTACCAGCAGCTAAATCAGGAATATTAGCTGGGGTAATACTTGGAATAGGTAGAGCATTAGGTGAAACAATGGCAGTAATCTTAGTTGCAGGTAACTCAACAGCAATGCCTACATCATTACTTGACAGTGCAAGACCACTTACAACAAATATAGCACTTGAAATGGGATATGCAGCAGGAACACATCAAGAGATGTTATTTGCAACAGGTGTTGTACTTTTCTTATTCATAATAATTATAAATTTAGTATTAACTAAATTAACTTCTAAAGGAGTTGATAGATAATGGAAAATAATTTGAAAGCGAGAAAGAAAAAAGATAACTTATTAGTTTCATTAGTATATTTATCAGCAATTATTACAGTAGGATTACTAGTAGTAATCGTAGGATTTATATTTATAAAAGGTATGGCAAAAATAAGTCCAAACTTTTTATTTGCAGATTATTCGGCAAGTGGAAATGGCGGAATACTTCCAATGATAATGACAACAGTATATATGGTTTTAGTATCAATATTAGTAGCAACACCAATAGGAATTTTGGCAGCAGTCTACTTACAAGAATATGCAAAACAAGGAAAACTTGTTAGAGTAATAAGATTTGCGACAGAATGTTTAGCAGGGATACCTTCAATAGTATATGGGTTATTCGGTGGTATATTCTTTGTTGTAGCATTAAAATTACAATATTCAATATTATCAGGTGGGTTAACAGTAGCAATTATAATACTTCCAACAATAATACGTTCAACAGAAGAAGCTTTAAAAACAGTTCCAGATACTTATAGAGAAGCATCTCTAGGACTTGGGGCAACTAAATTTCAAACACTTTATAAAGTAATATTGCCAAGTGCAATCCCAGGAATACTTTCTGGTGTGATCTTATCAATAGGTCGTGTAATTGGTGAATCAGCAGCAATACTATTAACTGCAGGTACAGTTGCAAAAATGCCACTTACAGTATTTGATAGCGCGAGAACACTTACAGTACATGCTTACTTATTAACAAAAGAAACTGGCGATATCCAAACAGCTTGTGGGGTAGGGTTAGTATTAATAGTAATCGTATTTGCTTTAAATACAATTGCTAAATTAGTAGCTAAGAAATTAAATAAAGCAAATTATTAAAACTAAAATTTTAAAAGATACATAAGAAAAATTTATTTAAAATATATTGAAAAATATCTTGGGTTATATCAACAAGATAAATATATAAGGAGATTAGTGATATGAATTCAGAAAATAAAACTAAAATAAGAGTTAACGATTTAGACTTGTATTATGGAGAAAAACAAGCTCTAAAGGGAATTAACATGGACATAAGAGAAAATGAAGTAACAGCATTAATTGGACCATCAGGATGTGGAAAATCAACATTTTTAAGATGTTTAAATAGAATGAATGATTTAATAGATTGTGTAAAAATCAACGGAAAAATATATATGGATGATGAAGAAATACTTACAACTAATGATGTTATAGGCCTTAGAACAAGAGTAGGTATGGTATTCCAAAAAGCAAATCTATTCCCAATGAGTATATATGACAATGTAGCTTATGGACCAAGAAATCAAGGAATAAAAGATAAAAAAATACTAGATAAAATAGTAGAAGAAAGTTTAAAAGGGGCTGCTATTTGGGATGAAGTAAAAGACAGATTAAAATCACCAGCGCTAGGCTTATCAGGTGGTCAACAACAACGTGTATGCATAGCTAGAACAATAGCAATGAAACCAGACGTTATACTAATGGATGAACCAACATCAGCATTAGATCCAATCTCAACTTCTAAAGTAGAAGAATTAATGGCAACATTAAAAAATCAATACACAATAGTAATTGTTACGCATAATATGCAACAAGCGGCGCGTATTTCTGATAAAACAGGATTTTTCTTAAACGGAGAATTAATAGAATTTAATAATACTAAAGATATATTTACAGTTCCTCACGATAAATGTACAGAGGACTATATAACAGGAAGATTCGGCTAGAATTTAATTATATATAAATTTAGTATTATAATTACAGTTTAAGGAGATATAAAATGGCGAGTACAAATTTAGAAATGAGTATAAAAACTTTAAGAGAATATATAAACAGAATGATGGATAAATGCGAAAGAGCAGTTGAATTATCTGTAAACAGCATGATAAATAAAGATATGGATTTAGCTAAAAGAGTTATAGATGATGATGATGATATAGATATATTAAGAGAATATATAAGAGATAGAAGTATAGAATTAATGGCATTAAAACAACCAATGGCAAAGGATTTAAGAGAAATATATGCATTATCAGATATTTCTGCTGAGTTAGAGAGAATTGGAGATTATGCTGAAAATATAGCATCAGAAGTTGTGTCAATAGGTGGAGAGGATTATATAAAACAATTAATCGATATACCAAAGATGACTAATTACTGTTTAGAAATGTTTAAAAATCTAAAATCAGCTTTTATAAATCAAGATGCTGATTTAGCTTATAAAACAGCTTTAATAGATAATGAAATAGATATACTTTATTATAAAGTAAGAGAAGATTGCTTAAAAGTTATGCATGAAAATCCAGAACAAAATATAAATCAAGGTGTAAAACTTCTATTTGTAGCAAGATATTTAGAAAGAATAGGAGATCACATTACAAATGTATGTGAAAAAATAATATATGCAAGAAATGGAAAAATGATTGAAATAGGATAAGATTAGATATTATAATGATATTAGGAGTAGTATATTGCAATTCAATATTGTATATACAAATTGTATTCTTTTAACCAACAAATATATATGTAATTAACAGAATGCCGGTGTACTTATTATACGTCGGCATTCTGGCGTTTACAAATAAATCTAGGTATATTGTCGTATTTTGGGGATAAATTTATCTGGATAATAAAGGTTAACTTAAGTTTTCTCTATTAATATATAATCATCAAAAATAAAAAAGGAGAATTAATATGAGAAAGATTTTGAAAAAAAGTACGATTGTATTAGTAATGTTGACATTTATATTGGCAATGGTCAACATAAATGGAGTTAATACTTCATTTGCAGATACTAAAGACAGTACTCAAACGACTACAGAGAATAATCAATCAGATAGCTCAAGTAGTGATGAAACTTCTTCAACCGATGAAAATAATACAGAAGATGATGAGAATGTGCTTAAAACAGATGATGGATTTAAGTATACAGTAGAAGATGATGAGGTTACTATTAAAGGGTATGAAGGTAGCAAAACAACTTTAACAATACCAAATGAAATTGATGGAAAGAAAGTTACTAAAATAGGTGCAAATGCATTTGATGGTAATACGAGTATAACAAGTGTTGAAATTCAAGATGGTATAACTACTATAGACTCATATGCATTTTATAATGCAACAGCACTTGAAAGTGTTAGTATCCCAGAAAGTGTAACAACTATGAATGAAGGTGCATTTGCAAATTGTACAGCACTTTCAAGTGTAAATCTTCCAAGTAAATTAAAAACGATAAGTTATGGATTATTTGCAAGTTGTAGTAATTTAACAAAAATAGAAATACCAGAGGGCGTAACATCGATAGATGGATATGCATTTTATACATGTACATCATTAAAAGAAATCAATATTCCAGAAAAAGTTGCAAGTATAGGAGAAGCAGCATTTTATTATTGTGCAGCTTTAGAAAGTATAGAAATACCAAAGTCTGTTGATGATATAGGAAGTTATGCATTTGATAGTTGTTCAAATTTAACTATGTCAGGATATAGTTCTTCAGCAGCAAAAACATATGCAAGTGAAAATAGTATACCATTTAAAACAATACGTACAGCATTAGATTATGCAAAAATAGTTTTAGTATTTGTTGCATTAGGAGCAATAATATATTTAATACATAAATTAAAAGCAATAGTAAAACATAAAAAATATTTAAAAAATAATATAGATTTTGAGGAAAATATAGTACTTATAGATAATGAAATATGCAAGGTTGAGTTTATAGGAAAATCGAAACTTAAGTTAGTAAATGGAAAAGAAGTGCAAAATAATAAAAAAACTTTAGGTACTGAATTTGTAGGATATAAATACAATATAGAAAATAAATCAGACTCAAATATTGAAGTATATATTAAATATGCAACAGTAGGAGATTATACAGATAAATTTAACTTAGATGAACAAATTCCAAAAGGCAAAAAAGCTAAGGGATTTGCCTACTTACAAAAAACAAATTCACTAGATGATCTTAAATCAGTAAGTGGAACTATAGTAGTTTGTAATAAAAAAAATAATGAAGTTAAAGTAAAAAGTTATGATTTTAAAATAGATTAAAATAATTTAAATTAATGATAGGGAGAAAAGAAGGTGTTTTAAATTCAAAACATCTTCTTTTCATATTTGGATAAGAATAATATATAATTAAAACTTATTTAGCTAAATTTAAAGTAGAATAAAGTCTTTTTGAAACAGTTTCACCGATTATATAAGCTAAAACTAATTTCAATAAATCAACAGCTACAAATGGCACTACGCAATAAAGTAGGCTATTTATTATTGTATTTCCAGTAACTAAAGAGAACATTACTGTACCTAGTGCATACACAACTGCTAAACCAATAATCATGCTTATTGCAGTTAATATACTAGAATTAGATTTTTCTTTAATATATCCAATTATAAATGCCATTAAAGGATAGGAAAGTAAGTATCCACCAGTTGGTCCGAATAATACGCCGATTCCAGCAGAGAACTGTGCAAATACTGGAACGCCAATTCCACCTAAAATTAAATATATCAAAGTTGATATAAAAGCACATTTAGAACCTAAAATAAGACCTGTTATAGCTATACCAAATATTTGTAGTGTAAGTGGTACAGTTGTAAATGGTAATGGTATTGATATTTGAGCAAAAATAGATACTAATGCTGCAAATAAGCCACATAAAATAATTTCTCTAGTAGTAAGTTTCATAAATTAATCCTCCTGCAATTTAAAGTTTTAATATTTTCGTATTATGTTTATTAAAATTTGTTTTTAAGATTAACGTTAACTTAAAAAAAAATTAAGTTAACATAAATTTAGCACTAAAAATATATTTTTGCAATATGTTTTGGAAAAAAATGACAGAAAACGCTTTTTGAATGATTTGCTCAATAAAGATTTTTTATATAAAAGACATTATGCTATACTATTGTATGGAATAATAGAAGTGAAGGGAGATTATATATGGAGGGTGCAAATAAAAAACATATTTCGGAATCATTCAGGTTAGCAGCTGTATTAGCTTTAGTTGGTGGTTTTTTAGATGCGTATACTTACATATGTAGAGGACAAGTTTTCTCAAATGCTCAAACAGGAAATATAGTATTAGTAGGATTGGCCTTAGCAGAAAATAATTTTATAAATGCTATATATCATTTTTTACCGGTGGTAGCATTTATAGTAGGTGTAATAATTACAGAGACAATAAAAAGAAGGGTAAAGTTTAAAGAAACATTTATTCACTGGAGACAAATTGTAATTGGTGCAGAGATTATAATTCTTTTTGCAATAGCTTTTATACCTATGGGAAGATATGATGGATTAGTAAATATATCGATTTCGTTAATTTGTGCAATGCAAGTAGAGGCATTCAGAAAAGTAAATGGAACAGCTTTATCTACAACAATGTGTACTGGAAACTTAAGAACGGGAACTGAGCAAGTATATAGAGCAATTATAGAAAAAAGTAAAGATAAAGTACGTATTGCAGCACAAGCATATGGAATAGTAATATTCTTCAGTATAGGAGCTGCTATAGGTGGCATTGTAACTAGAATTTATATGGAAAGATCAATTTTAATAGCAAGTGCAATGTTACTTATAGTATTTATATCTATGTTTAGAAATGTAGAAAAATATATCTTAAAAGAACTAGAAGAAGATGATGAAATTGAGGAAGAAGAGATAGATTCTGAAATAGAAGAATTAAAAGAGAATGATGAAGAAAAAACAGAATTTAAAACTAAATGCTAGAATAAGTATATAAATATTAATAAATTCTTTAATAAAAACTTAATATTTAGGTAAGGTTAAGTTAATATTTTCAAGTTATATTTTAAATATAAAGATTTAGGCAGTTTAAGTAAAACTTTACTTAAATATATAAGCTAGATAATTTTTTCAATGTTACTCCTTTTTGAACAAGGCATATTTTATGCCTTGTTTTTTTATAGCTATAAGGAAATTATATTCATTTATAGATTGTGGATAAGTATAATTTCCGTATATGTGTTTCAAAAAAATCTTATTAATAGGCGAATATAAATAAAATTGTTTATATTTATAGACAAAATGATATTGAAAAATATTAATAAAATATGGTAGATTTTAAAGGACACTAAAAAGTATAGAGTATATTATACAACAAATATATTCTATGCTTTTTTTATTTGTTTAACTTTTTTCCAAAAAGGAGAAAAACAATGCATTAATAAAAAAGCTGTTTTTTCTTATAATCTAATTAACGAATCAAGAGGTAATGAAAAACTTAACTCTTAAGAAATTAAAAAGAATTAACAGGGGTGAATATTGATGCAAATAAGTTGGTTAGGTCTAGAAGGCAAATCAGTTATCGTAACAGGAGCAGCTTCAGGGATAGGAAAAGCAGTTGCTCAAGAATTTTTAAACTGTGGGGCAAATGTCGCAGTATGTGACTTAAATCCACAAACACCAGAATTTGAAATTAATGAAAATAGTGGGAAAATGATTTACTTACATACAAACGTATGTGATGCTCAAAACGTAAAAGAAACTGTTAAAAGAGTTTGTGAAGAGTTTGGAACAGTAGATGTAATAGTAAATAATGCAGGCATAAACATACCAAGTCTATTAGTTGATGATAAAGAAGAACATAGCAAATATGAATTAAATGAAAATATATATGAAAAAGTTATGGACGTTAATGTAAAAGGTGTTTATCTTTGTTCACAAGAAGCTAGTAGAGTAATGGTTAAAAAAGGTGCTGGAGTAATAATAAATATGTCATCTGAAAGTGGACTTGAAGGTTCACAAGGACAAAGTATATATGCAGCATCTAAAAATGCAGTAAATTCATTTACTAGATCTTGGTCAAAAGAATTAGGGCCAAAAGGAGTTAGAGTAGTAGGTGTAGCACCTGGGATACTTGAAGCAACAGGACTTAGAACATTAGCTTATGAGGAAGCTCTAGCATATACAAGAAATATAACAGTAGAAAAATTAAGAGAAGGATATAAAAGCACTTCAACAACACCATTAGGTAGAAGTGGAAAACTTTCAGAAGTTGCAAATTTAGTTTGTTTCCTAGCATCTGAAAGAGCAGGATATATTCACGGTGTAACAATAAATGTAGCAGGTGGAAAAACTAGAGGTTAGAGAAATAGGGGGGAATATAGGATGAGTGATTATTTTAATAATGATAACCGAATATGCAAAGTATTACAAATCCTAGAACATAAAAGATCAGCCTCCTTGGAATATTTAGAAAAAAAGTTAAACGTAAGTACAAAAAGTATAAAAAATGATATTAAAGAATTAAATGAAATATTTGATGGAAATGCATTAATTCAATTTAAATTAGGAAAATACAAGTTGTATGTACTTGAATATAAACAATTTGAAAAAACAAAAGAAAATTTATACTTACATGATGATTTCTTTAATTCACCGAAAAAGAGAATGGCATATGTAATAAGTAGATTGATGAACGATGAAAATCCAGTTTTAACTGAAGATTTAGCATTTGAAATGAGCATAGGTCGAACAACTTTAGTAGGTGATTTAAAGAAAATAAGAGAAGCTTTAAAAAAATATAATATAGAAATAGTTGGTAAGACAAATACAGGTCTAAAACTTCAAGGTGAGGAAATCGATCTAAGACTTTTCGTATTAGAAAATCTATATGAAGAAATTTATAAAGACCATGAATTGGATTATGATGTAAAAGAAGAACTTGAGAAGATTTTTTCAGATTTAAAACTTGAAGGAAGTACGAGAAAACAGATTATAAAGTTTTTAACAGTACTTATAGATAGGCTAGTAAATGGACATTCAATAGCTGAATTAAATGAAACATATGAAGACTTGATATATACAGATCAGATAAACGTTTCCAACAATATATCAGATAGAATAGAGAATATATTTGGAGTTAAGATTCCAGATAATGAAAGAGTATTTATGACACTTCCTATTGTTGGAATGAGAACACCAATGGATATAGACAGAGTCAAAAATATAGAAATCACAGAAGAGGTTATTGATTTAGTATTAGACATAATAAAATTAATTAAATTAGAAATGGATATAACAATTACACCTGGAAATCTATTAGATGAATTTACATATCATATAAGTTTTATGTTAAATCGACTTAAATATGGAATAAAAATAAAAAATCCAGTTTTAGATGAAATTAAAGAAAAATACATGGTTCCATATAAATTAGCAGAGTTGACAAAAATGCTAATTGAAGACAGAACTAAGAAAAAAGTATCAAAAGATGAATTAGGATTTTTAGCAGTTTACTTCAGTGTATTTATATCTGAAAACTCATACGAAAGAAATAAACTTTGCTCTATAGCCATCATATGTGGTACAGGTAAAATAACAGCAAGGCTTATAGCTGCTCAACTTAGAAAAATTGTAGATATAGACACAAAACTTGAGATGTTTTCAGATAGCCAAGTAAATAAGGAATTGTTAGATCAATTTGATTTAGTTTTATCAACAATAAAATTTGAATGTGATACAGTAACACCGATAATTTATTTAAAAGAGATATTCGATGAAAATCAACTTAAAAATAAAATTGAAAGTGCAAGATATACAGAAAAATTAAACATTCCAATGTTACAAGGAATGGAATCATTAGTACTTAGTTTACTAGATGAAGAAAAGTTTTTCATACTACATAGCGATAAATCTTATATGGAAAATGTAGATTATATGATAGACAAGTTATACGACTTATCATATGTGGATGAAGGATTTAAAGAACGAATTCATACTAGAGAGTCAAAATCGACAATGGTTTTTGATGAGTATATAGCTTTACCACATGCTATAAATAAAGAAACAGATAAAATAGTATTCTCAATAGGTGTATTTTCTGATGACAAGAAGCATGAAAAAGATAGTAAATTGAAAGTAATATTTTTATTAGCAATACCAGATATAGAAGAAAAAGATGATGATATTTTAGTGAAAATATATGATGAAATTATTGCTATATCTAAAGATAAGCAAGTAGTTGAAAATATCGCTAAAGTAAAAAATTATAGAGAATTACTATTATATTTTATAAAACAAGATAATGTATTTAATTAGAATGAAGGGAGAAGATATTATGAACTTTTGGTTTTTATTGATTTGCTTTGGTGTAGCATTTTTAGCACAATATGCACTAGGCATGATGCAAATGAAGAGTTTTACAATTAACTTTGGAAAACTTAGAAGACAGGGAAAAGTAGCTATTGGAAAGAAAAAGGGTGCTTTTAGAGCAGGTTCAATAGTGATGTTTGCAGTTGACGAAAACGGTATTATATTAGACAGTTCATATATGTCAGGTGTTACAGTACTTGCAAAATTTAAGAAATTAAAAGGTTTTGAGGGATTAAATGTATCTACATTAAAGAAAGAAGATACTAAAGGATTTCCAAAACAAGTACAAGATGCAATACTAGAAGCTTCTTCTAATTATAACGTAATAATGAGCGGTGGTGAAGTACCTGAACCTCCAAGTCCATTACAAAAACTTACAGGTTCAATGAAAAATTTAGTAACTCAAAAATAGGAGGAAAAAATTATGGATTTATTAGTTAGTTTCGCAGAAGGATTTATGAATTTATTTCAAGTTGGTGCCGATAACTTCGTAAGTTGGGTAACAGGTATAGTACCAACAGTACTTATATTATTAATAGCAATGAACACATTAATAGCATTAATAGGTCAAAATAGAATAAATAGATTTGCTAAATTTTCAGCAAAAAATCCTTTACTTAGATATATGGTAGTTCCTTTCTTAGGATCATTTATGTTAGGTAACCCAATGGCTTTATCATTAGGAAGATTCATGCCAGAAAGAATTAAACCAAGTTATTATGCATCAGCTTCATATTTTTGTCACACAAGTAGTGGTGTTTTCCCACACATAAATCCAGGTGAAGTATTTATATTCTTAGGAATAGCAAATGGGATCACAACATTAGGACAAAGTTATATGCCACTTGCAGTAAGATATTTATTAGCTGGTTTAGTTTGTAACTTTATAAGTGGATGGGCAACAGATTTCACAACTAAAATGGTTATGAAACAACAAGGTATAGAATTAAGCAACGAATTAAAAGAAGCTTAAAAGTAAATTTAAAATTTAAAGTACATAATTGTTGTAATAATTAGGGAGGAATAAACAAATGTCTAAATATAATGCAATAAAAATAAATAAAGGACCAAGCGGATTTGGTGGACCATTAACAGTTCAACCAACTGAAGAAAAAAATGTATTACTTTATATAACTGGTGGCGGGGCAAAACCAGATATAGTTGATAAAATAGTAGAACTTACTGGATGTGAAGCAGTAAACGGATTTAAAACTTCAGTACCAGAAGAACAAATATTCTTAGTAATAATAGACTGTGGAGGAACACTTAGATGTGGTATATACCCACAAAAAAGAATACCTACAATAAATGTAATGCCAGTAGGAAAAAGTGGACCATTAGCTAAATTTATAACAGAAGATATATATGTATCAGCAGTTGGATTAGATGAAATAGAACCAGTAGGAGAAGTAGCGCCAGCTACAAATACATCAGCAGCAGACGAAGTTGCAACAACTGCAGAAGTTTTAGAAGAAAATGAAGAACAAGAAAATAAAAGACAATTTAGATATAGCTCAGATAAAAAAATATCTGAAACATTAGCAGGAGAAGAAAATAAAAGTTTAATAACTAGAATCGGTATGGGTGCTGGGAAAGTAATAAATACATTCTACCAAGCATCTAGAGATGCAATACAAACAATGATCAATACAATATTACCATTTATGGGATTCGTTTCATTATTAATAGGTATAATCCAAGGTTCTGGTATAGGTGACTGGTTTGCAAAAATCATGATTCCTCTTACTGGAAATGGAATAGGTCTTGTAATATTAGGGTTCATTTGTTCATTACCTTTCTTATCCCCATTACTTGGACCTGGAGCAGTTATAGCCCAAGTTATAGGTACTTTAATAGGTGTTGAGATAGGAAAAGGAAATATAGCACCATCACTTGCATTACCAGCATTATTCGCAATAAACACTCAATGTGCTTGTGACTTCGTACCAGTTGGTTTAGGTCTTGCAGAAGCAGAAGCAGAAACAGTAGAAGTTGGGGTTCCATCAGTACTATACTCTCGTTTCTTAACAGGTGTACCAAGAGTTTTAATAGGATGGTTATTCTCAATAGGTTTATATCAATAAGATTAAAATAAAAAGATATTGAAAATAAGATATATAATAAAGATATATTAAAAAGTAAATTTAGGGGGTAAATATTATGGCAGTTATATACAATAATAAAGTAAAAAGTAAAGGTGCATTAGTAGACTCTTTTGAAGGAGAATCAATGTTCATATTATTTGGGGATAATGCTCCAGATACTTTAAAAGATTTCTGTTACTGCATAGATGTTAAAAATGCTACAGAAGAAATAAAACCAGGACAATTTGTAGTTATAGACGGAGCAAAATTTAAAATAACAGCTTTAGGGGATATAGCTCAAAGAAATCTTGAAAGTTTAGGACATGTTACTATATCATTTGATGGAGCAACAGCAGCAACATTACCAGGAACTATAAACGTAGAAAAAGCTGATATGCCAAAATTAGATATAGGAACTGAAATATCTATAGTTACTGAATAATATAAAAATTAAATTAGGATACTACAAATTAAATATAATAACTTTAAAATATTTAGGACAAAGAAAACAACTCCTTGTATAGGGGTTGTTTTCTTTTGTTGATAATTAATTTATAATTAATAAATAGATATTTATGCAAGGAGGGAAATTTATGGCTATTACGATATTAGAGGCAATGAAACTTCCTACATTAAAGGATTTTGAGTTGATAGCAGGTTATAGGGGGCTTGACAGAGAAATCCAAAGGGCATCTATACTAGATTATGAATATGAAAAAAGTTTATCTGATAAACCGATTCAGACGTATTTTGAAAAAGAAGACTTTGTTATAAGCAGTCTTATATATGCAAAAGACGATCCAAGTTTAATATTAGAAAGTGTAAAGGGATTAGTATCAGATGGCGTTAGCGGATTGGCAGTAAAAAATATTTATTATGATGTTTTACCTGAGGAAGTTATTAAATACGCAAATCAAATGGATTTTCCTATTTTTATTTTTGATAAAAAGGGTTCTTATTATGAAGATATAGTTACAGAGATTTATGATAAAAATAAAGAAAAAAATAGTATAAGTTATCAAGAAGCTAAAATAGGCATTTTGTTAAAAGAAGATATGGATAAATCGAGTGTGAAAAATATGGCCAAAGATTTTAATATATCTTTTAAAGAAAATATGTTTTCGATATGTTTAAAACCGAAAAAATATATAGATGAAAATTCATTAACAAATATAATAAATATTTTAAATAGAGATTTAGGAGCAAGTCATGCGGCTTATAGATATCATGGAATCATATTTATTATATGCACTTATGAAGATAGTCATAAAGAAAATAAAAGTACAGAGTTTAGTAGACTAGTTAGATTGATGATATACAGTTTATTTTTAGATTTAAATGATTATTATATTGGGATTAGCAATTTTCATAAATATATAGATGAATTAAATTTTGCATTAAAAGAATCTATGTATGCTATGAGGACAGCTTCTATAGAAGGTGAAAATATAAGATATTACTATGAAATAGGTGTTTATAAATTACTAATGCCATCTTATAGTGAAGGTTATATGATTAATTTTTATAGCGATACTATAGGGAAAATAAAACACTATGATCAAAAATATAATTCTGAATTATTACAAACAGCCACAGTATATGTAAAACTTGGAGGTAATATAAAAAATACTGCTAAATCAATAAATTTACATGAAAATACAGTTAGATACAGAATAAATAAGATAAAAGAAATATTTAATACAACTAATTCTGAATTTGAATTTTATGAGGAATTAGCTCTAGGTATAAAATTACATCTAATACACCAAAATATATAAGAGAACTAATTGATGTATATATATTTGTAATTTTTATAAAAAAAATGATATAAATTTTGAATTTATACAAAAACTTAGCTCCATCATTTTTATATAATTATTTCATGAGAGAAATATGAAAGAAGGTGGAGATATTGAAAAATAATAAAGAATTACTTTACAAACTATGTTTAATAGTATGCTCAATAATTTGGGGAAGTACTTTTGTAGTCATTAAAGATGCTACTAATACAATGTCATCAGGGTTTATAAATGCAAGTAGATTTACAATAGCTGCAGTAATTTTACTTGCAGTTTATTTTAAAAAGATAAAAAATATAAATAAAAGTGAATTAAAGCATGGAATTATAATGGGAGTAGCGTTATTTGGTGGATATTATCTACAAGTTTTAGGAATGGAATATGGCTCAACTGCAGGGAAATGTGCATTTTTATCAGCTACATTTTGTGTAATGGTTCCATTTTTATCTTGGGGAGTATTTAAAAAAGTGCCTGATAAATACAGCGTTATAGCAGCTATTTTATGTATAATAGGAGTAGCTCTTGTTTCTATAGAAAATGGAGCGCATATAACAGTTGGTGATGGAATTATATTAATTTCAGCATTTTTCTATGCTGTAAATATTATGTTTACATCAGAATTTTCAACTAGAGAAAATAATGACACAATCATACTTGCATTTTTACAAATAGCAGTAGTTGGGATTTTAAGTTGGATAGTAGTACTAATAAAAGGAGAAATGCCACAAGTTTACCATGCAAGAGCAGTTATGGGAGTTGTATATCTAGGAATATTTGCAACAGCTTTATGTTTATTAATGCAAGTTATAGGTTTAAAACATATAAATTCGACATCAGCATCAATAATCTTAAGTCTTGAATCAGTATTCGGAGTTATGATTTCAATTGCATTCTATAATGAAGTAGTTACACCAAAGCTTATGGCAGGTTTTGTTGTAATATTTATAGGAATAATAGTATGTGAAACTAAATTGAATTTTTTAAAACAGAAAATCAGTATAAAAAAATCTATTACAGGAAATTATAAAAATAATAATAACAGCAAACATCTTGATGCTAATGAAAGTGCACTTTAAAACACAAATTGACAACTTATGTTTATGTAAAAAAATCCTCTAATTTTTAGGGGATTTTTTTGTAGTTATTTTAAGCATAAATTTTGTTATAATGAAAAATATGGGTTTAAAATATATAAATTCGGTTCATAAATAAAAAATAATATAAATAATAAATATGGAAAATTAATAATGTAAAAGAGGTTTTAGTATGAAAAGTATAATCGAAAAAACTTTAGATACGGGCAAAAAAATAGCAATGACAGCTATTTTAACTTATGGGGCAATTAGAATTCTTGAAGACGAAGAAGAGAGAAGTACAAGAATTAAAGAAGCAGAAAAGACTAAGCGAAAAAAGTCTAAATATAAAAATAAACGCAAGATAAAGATTAAAAAATCGAAATATAAAAATAAGACAAAGGCAAAAGTTAAAAAGTCAAAATTTAAAAATAAGATGAAAATAAAGAAGTTTAAATTTAAGAGTAAAGAGGATTAATATAGATAAATCAACAAAAAATATAAGGGGGATAAAATGAGATTAAGACAATATAAAAAATGGGATAGATAGTTAATGATTAAAAACAAAGAAAATTAAATTCTGTATAGTATATTGTATACATAAAATAAAAATATTATAAAATAATTACGTTATAAAATTGACAAAAAATAAAAAAAAAATTAATATGTAATTGTAAATTGAAAAATTTATATTTAAAATTGATTTCTAAATAATATTGCAATGGGGCATCTTAGTATTTTAAGGTGTCTTTATGTTTTTAGGGGGAAGAATTATGAAAGATAAGTTTGTCAATATAGTTATTGATAAGAATGAAGGTTCAAGATTTCTTGTATCAGAGGATAATAGTATAGATACTGTTAATTTATCAAATGACAAACAGATTTCTATTGCTAGAATTAATATAAAAGACGATGTTACAACTGTTTGTCTTTATGAAAATGGCGAGTCAAAGGGAACTATAAGTCTTAATATAGGAACTAAACAAGTGAAGATCGATTCAAATAGCAATAAAATTATTTATGTAGATAAAGATATTAGAGATTTAGCTAGACTTTACAGCATAAACCTTAATGAAGGCGAAACAACAAATGTTGAAAAGATAAGAGGACTTTGTAAGATATTAGCTAATATAATGATCACAACAATTCATATGAATGATTATTCATGGGGATTTTCAAAGATGGTTATAAAAGGTAAAAAATCATTTGAACAAGATTTTTGTCCAAATCTGATTATATTTACAGGAATTGCATCAAAGTATATTTTTAATAAAAATGAAGAAAATGTATTTGCTGATGGAAATATAGGTATGTTATTATGCCAAGAAATAAATAACTATAGTATAAATGCATAAAGTGAAGATAAGCCTAAATATTTATAAAATATAAGGCTGTTACCTTAATTATAAATTATTGATTGTAAACAACATAAAAAACTGAGGATTTTAAACTTTAAAATTCTCAGTTTTTTTATGTTAAATGGGTGTTATAATAATTAGTGGAAATTATTAACTAGATTAAATAAAGGATAATTTCTATAGATTAAAAATTAATATTTGGAGGGTAAAATAATGAAGAAAAAGGCTAAAATAATTATTTTAACTACTATTACGATTTTATGGATGGTTTTTATATTTATCATGTCAGCTAAAAATGCAACACAATCATCGAGTATAAGTGGTGGATTTACTTATAATATCTTAAATACTTTTTTCGAGCAATTTAGATCTATTGATAAGACAACACAAAATGGTATAGTAGAGGGGCTACAATTTATAGTTAGAAAAAGTGCACATTTTTTAGCATATGCAATTTTAGGTGGACTTTGTTTTGAAAGTTTAAGTACTTTAGATAAACTATCTAAAAAGAAGACTTTTTTTATAGCACTTTTAATTTCTGTATTATATGCTATTTCTGATGAAATACATCAATACTTTGTACCAGGTCGTGCATGTCAATTTAGGGATGTTATGATAGACAGTTGTGGTGCCTTATTTGGAATAGCTGTAATAGTCATTTTAAAGAAGATAGCATACAAGATAAAAATTATGTACAATGATAATAAAAAACAAATTAAATTATATAGGATTAGAAAATGCAAAAGATTTTTTAGAAAAAATGAGAGGGGCTAGTTTTTACCACATACAGATATAGATAATTATCCAAGCGTAAAAGCTAATTTAATTAAAATGGGATTATTATAAAATATATAAATAAAGCTGTTATACAAAATGATTCCAAATTATTCTATATAACAGCTTTATTTTTGAACTTAAAATATAGGAAAGCAAAGTATTTAGTGCTAAAATATTACTGTAAAATCAAAATAAAAAGGGGAATTGCGATGAAATTTGTGAAAATTGATAAGGAAAAATTTAAACCAACAAAAAATTCAGTCAAAGAATTAATATTCTTAGCATATCTATCTTTTATCCTTTTTATATGTACAGAAGTTATGTCAGCAATGGGAACAACTAGTTATGGATATATAGAAAATATAGATTTATATCTAGGGACAGGGATATTATTCATATTGCTTGGATTAATAATCTTTGTTTTTAAAAAGGATGAGAAAAAATATTATATAGGCGGTTTTATAGTATTTTTAATTATGATGCCTTTTATGAAATATGCATGGGACAAATTCTTTGCATTTTTAGATGTGCCAGACGAAAATATATGGTGTTTATTACTAGATTATTTGATTATTCTAGTAATGTTAAGTCCAGCTATATTTTTAAAGAAAAAAGTATTTTATACAGCTTTGATAAGTGTGATTTTAATTTTACTATCCATTGCTAACTATTTTATATCAATATTTAGGGGAATCCCTCTTGCATATAGTGATATTTATTGTATAGGTGATGCATTGTCACTAACAAAGAGTTTTTTAGGTGATAATAGTATTTTATTTATAAGTGCAGGGATTACAGTACTTATAATTTGTTTAGTATTTTTATTTATTAAAGAAAAAAGGGGATTTAGAATTTCAAGCTACTCAAATATAGTAGTATTTGCAATTTTAGCTATAGGAACATATTCATATTATTTAAATCTTATTAACACAAAAACATTAATTTATTACAGTGCAAATATGGTGAAGACTTATAGATATAATGGATATGTTTATTCAACTTTAGAATCAGGGTTGAGATTTATAAGATTTAAACCAAAGGATTATAATGAAGATAGTATAATGGCGATAAGAAAAGAAGTAGACTCAAATACAACAAGTAGCAAAAAAGCTACTTTAGCAAGCACAAAATTAACTAATATAAGTAGTGATGAAACTAAGAAACCAAACATTTTATTTGTCCAATTGGAAGGGTTTATGGATCCAATGGCGATTAAAGGAGTAATGTATACAAAAGACCCAATACCTAATTTTAGAAAACTGCAAAAGGAAGGAATCTATGGCAAAATGAAAACTCCTTCAATTGGTGGGGGAACAGCAAGAACAGAATTTGAAGTTATGACAGGGATAGATTTAGAATTTTTAACAGATGGTGAAGTTCCACATTACACTATTTTGGGACACGAAACTTTAAATTCAGTAGCATCGACACTTAAAAAACAGGGGTATTCAACTCATGCAATACACAACAACCAAGGCAATTTCTATAATAGAAACAAAGCATATAGTTCACTTGGATATGATACATATACTTCTGTAGAATATATGGACAATGTTGAAAGAACAGAAACTAATTGGGCAAAAGACACAGTTTTAAGCGAATATATAAAAGAATGTTTAGGTTCAACAGAAGGAAATGACTTAGTATTTACTATTTCAGTTGAGGGGCATAGTCCTTATCCAACTGATGCAGATAAATACGACTTACCATTAAAAGTAGTAAACAGTAGTTTAAGTGAATCAGATAAAAATCAAATATATTATTATATAAATAAAATTCATGAAACGGATGAATTTATAGGCGATGTTGTGGACTTGGTCGATTCTATGGATGAAGATACCATAGTTGTATTTTATGGAGATCATACGCCAGCATTAGACTTGTTAAATAGGGATGAAGGTGGAGTAGATAGAACGACTACACCATATGCAATTTACAGCAATTTTGATTTAGATACTAATTTCAAAGGTGGAGATATATCTGCATATCAAATGAGTACAATAATGCTTAGTTTAGCGGGAGTAGATTTAGGTCCTATGGAAAATGCTCATAAAACTTTAAGCTCAGAAAAAGATTATAAAAAATATTTAGAGCTTATACAGTATGATATTTTGTTTGGTGAAGATTATTATTTAAGTGAAGATGAAAAAACTACATCTAGCAATTTAAAAATGGGGACAAAAGATATAAAAATAAAAAGTGCAACAGTACAAGGTAATCAAATTTGTATAAAAGGAAAGAATTTTACTAGAAAAAGTGTAGTATTTATAAATGGAAAAGAAGAGAACACTTTGTATGTAAATAAGAATACGCTTAGAGTTTATTACGATAAAGATGATATTGATAATATAGATGATATTGTTGTAAAACAAATAGGACTTCACAATATATCACTAAGTCAAACAAATAGTATTAAATTAAGTAATTAATAATTAAAGATTGGAAGGAATATTTTTATGAAAAATACTTCATATAGTGAAAAAGATATAGTGCCTATAATGGAAGAGGTTATAAAAAGTGGGGGAAGTTGTAAACTTAGAGTTACAGGTTATAGCATGAATCCAACTTTAAGACATTTGAAAGATAGCGTAGTTTTAGTAAGTCCACAAAAAAGAGCTCCAAAAAAGGACGAGATAGTTTTTATAAAAAGAGATACAGGAAAACATGTACTTCATAGAATTAGAAAAATAATAAATGATGAGTGTTTTATTATGAATGGTGATGCCCAAATGTGGACAGAAATTGTCAGATTTGACCAGGTGATAGGTGTTGCTGAATCTTTTTATAGAGATGATAAGTTAATATCTTGCGATAGTAAAAGATACAAAATATATATGAAACTTTGGGTTTTATGTAAACCAATAAGACCATTAATTTTTAGAATGGCGAGTGTAGTAAGAAAGTTTAAAAGAAAATAAGTGTAGTCACAATTTAAAAGGTTATATCATTTACTTAACCAAGTACTAAAAGTAAAATATTATATATATTAAAAAATAGATTATCTCAAAATAAGTTGGATAATCTATTTTTTAATTTTATGTATTTTCTGTTTTTAACGTAATTAAATTTAATTCAGGAGTATTATTTATTCTCATGAATTTAGTATTTCCAAGACCAACACTTACAAATAATTTAGTATTTCCAATTTGATATAATCCCTTATCGTATTTCGGAAATAACTTTCTAGCTGGATCTAAAAGTCCTTTATTAAATAACCTGATTATCCCACCATGGACATGGCCAGAAAGAACTAAATCAAAATTTTTATCTTGTAGTATTTGTGCACCAGTTGGGTTATGACTGAGTAATATATTGAATTTAGTATCATCGACGTTATTCAAAAAGTATAAATCAGGACTATCATCTGAAATTTGACCAGATGCATATTTATCAAGGAAGTAATAATATATTCCATACACATTTATAGATTGACCATTTTTAGAAATTGTAGTGTAATTATTATCTACAAATTTAATTCCTAAATCAGTTAATTTATTTATATATCGATTGTATGCATTATCTATATTTCTATCTCTTAAACTCCAATCTTCACCGTTAAAAATTTTATCAATACCTTCTTCATGGTTACCAGTAGAATATATAATCTCATACTTTTGAGATAGATTTTTTAGAAGTTGAAAACCAGGAAGGCTTTCTTCATTGTAATCTCTATTATAAGTACCATCATCTTTTTTAAATTGAGATGCAGAGAACATATCTCCAGTCACAAAGATTATATCTGGTGATAATTTATCTATTTCAGATATTAATTTTTCATTATTTTCGCCAAATTTCATAGAGTGCAAGTCGGCTATTTCTAAAATTTTATAGTCATTGAAATTTGATGGTAAGCTTGAAAAAGATATATCTTGCTTATTTACTATAAATGATTGATTTGCAATATTGTTTTTATTGATAAAGTAAGCAGTGTAAGCCACTATAAATACTAAAATTATTATTGAAAAAAGTCCAATATGTTTTTTGAAATTCCTCATAATCACCTCTAAAGTTAAAAAATTTCACCTTAATTATATATGAATTAGGTGATGAAATACTTATATTATTATATCACATCAATTTCGCAAATTTTATAACAAATAGGAAATTATATTCATTTATAGATTATGTAGAAGTATAATTTCCGTATATGTGTTTCAAAAAAATCTACATTTTTAAAGGTATTTAGAATAAAGATTTTTTTATTATAAAACAATTACAAATAATTTAAGAAAGTATAAATATTTATAAAATAAAAAGAGCCAAGAAAAACTCAGCTCTTTACAATATATAAATATAAATTATGTTCTATATAAAGTTAGATAAAATAGGTATTAATATAACAGTTAAACATCCTGCTATACCAATTGATAAACTACCCATAGCACCTTCAATTTCTCCAAGTTCTAATGCTTTGCTTGTACCAACAGCATGAGCAGCTGTTCCAAGTGCTATACCCTTAGATATTGGGTGTTTAATTCTACTTATTTTTAGGATAGCTTCGCCCATTATATATCCTAAAATACCAGTAAGAATTATACAAACAACAGTTATAGATTCTATACCACCTAATATATTAGTAAGTGATATACCCATAGGAGTAGTTATAGATTTAGGTAATATAGAGTATAGTATTTGTGAATCTGCATTTGCTACTTTACAAATTAGTACTATACATACAAATGATATAAAAACGCCAGTAAGTATACCGACTAATATTTCTTTCATATATTTTTTAAATAGATGGAATTGTCTATATAGAGGTACTGCTAAAACTACTGTTACAGGACCTAACATAAAGTTTATAGTATCTGCTCCTATTTTAAAACTTTCATAAGGTATATTTGTTACTTTTAAAAACACTATAATAAGAATTATTGATATTAAAAGTCCATTACATATAGGATTTCTAGCTTTTTTTTGAATAAATAAGCCTATATTATAAAAAAGTATTATTGTAACTAGTCCGAATAATTGTGTATTTAATATTTGTTCCATTTTTTCGCCTTCTTTTAAATAAAATTTATGCAATCTCTTGCTTTGATTTTGTTTCTTTTTTCTCTTTTAGCTTTATCATAAAGTCTACGCTTTTACCACACCCAATCATAACAGCTATGTTAATTAGTATTATACATGATAAAAGTAAAATGGCATTTTCTTTTATTAAACCTAAGGATTGAATTAAAGATACTCCAGCAGGTATAAAGAATATACCCATATTTCCTAATAAGAAATCTGCGACATCTTTAATTTTTTCTTCCCTTATAACTTTAAATTGAAGTAATAAGAATAAGATTATCATTCCTAATATTGATCCAGGAATACTTATAATATTTTTTATAAATTGACTCACTAATTCCCCTGCTGCCCAGACTCCAAGGAGAATTCCGATTTGATTAAAAACCTTCATTTTAAAACCTCCAATATTTTTACCAAGAATAAAAAAATTTCAAGATATCTCATATAAAATGATTGGAAAGATAAAAAATTATGATTAATATCTTGATATAAATTATTATATATTATTGAAGATGAAAAATCTATAGTCCAAGTATATTACTATATTTTGATACATTAGGCATAAAATAAATGTTTAAATATAACGATTGTAAAAATAAAAACAATAGTCTATTATATACGACGTAGGAAAAGGTTAACAAAGTTTTGAAAAAATTTTGGGAATTGAAAAAATATTTTTAATTTTAAATACAAATTTATATTTTTAAAACTTGTTGTAGCATATACGAGAGTCTTTTACAATAAAAAAGATATGGCTTTATTTTTAAATAAAAACCATATCTTTAGTAAATATTTTATTTATATATTAAGAATCAAACACATTATAGAAAATAGTATTTGCTATAGTAAGCAATACCGCTGCAATTATAGCATTGAAAAATCCATGTAAACTAGTTCCTGGTACTATATTAAATGCTAATTTTAATACAAGGCCATTTACTACAAATGAAAATAAGCCTAATGTTAAAAATGTTATAGGTAGAGAGAAAAACTCTATTACCGGTTTAACAATTAAATTTAATAACCCAAAGATTATAGTAAGCGTTATTAAAGATGCTAATGAACCAATATATACACTTTTCATTAAAACAGATACTATATAAAGTGATATTGCGTTTATTACAATAAATAAAGAAATCCTTCTCATATTTAACCTCCTCTAAAACTTTTATTAGTTTTATTATACTACTAAAAAGTAAAATTTATTAAATTCAATTTAGATGTGTTATACTAATTTTAGACAAATAAAAAAGAAATAAATAATATATAGTTTTAGTTAAGTCTGCATTATATATTAGTGTAGATTTTATAGGGAGGGGTTAAAAATGCATAGAACTGACGAAAGAGATACAATGTTTGCTAGAGCACATTACACACCAGGGAGTGAAGCATATGAAGATTACTATAAGAGATTTCCCGAAAAAAAGAATATAGATGATAGTATGAGACATAGACCTGATTTATGTCAAGAAGGAACAATGACTTATAATGAAGTTAATTCACCAATGGCAGCGAGCGCTTTTATGTTTATGAGAGATATTCTACCTTTATGTGAAGGTGAAGTAGCGCCTGAAAAGGTTGAGGTAAATCCTACAACTATGGCAAAGAGAATAAAGGGATTTGCTAAACATTATGGTGCTGTAGTGGTTGGAATTACAGAATTAAAGGATTATCATATATATACACACAGGGGAAGAATTGAAAGTGATTATGGAAAAGAAGTACATTTAGATCATAAATACGCAATCGTTTTTGGATGTGAATTAGATAATGAAATGATAAATAGATCTCCTATGATATGCGAAGTAATTGAAACTAGCAAATCTTATGTAGATGCAGCTATTATAGGAATGATCTTATCTTATTATATAAGAAGTTTAGGATATGAAGCTAGAAATCATATGGATAAAAACTATTTAGTAATGCCTACTTTAATTGCTAAGGATGCAGGAATAGGAGATATAGGAAGAAATTCAATACTTACTAACAAGGATTATGGTTCAAGACTAAAATTAGGTGTAGTTACAACTAATTTACCTCTTGATATAGATGGATACAAAGATTTTGGTTTAGAAGATTTCTGTAATCTATGTAAAAAATGTGCGCATAACTGTCCATCACATTCATTAACAGTAGGACCTAAATTTGATGAATTAGGTCAATATAATTGGCAAGTTGATAGAGAAACTTGCTATACAAAGTGGAGATACCTAGGAACTGACTGTGGAATGTGTATATCTGCCTGTCCATTTAGTCAAAACTTAGAAACTATAAAAAATGCAGAAACTTTTAAAGGAGACGATGAGCTTATTAAAAAAGCATTAATGGAATACAAAAAGAAATTCGGACAAAGAGTATTCGTTCCAGGAAATCCAGCGTGGCTTAGATAGTGAAGAGAGATAATTTTAAAGGACTTATACCTGAAAAATGGGCAAATTCATATAACGTAACTAATAAAATGGCTTAAAATTAAAATAATAGAGGAGTTGCCAAGGTAAACTTCAATTCCTCTATTTTATTTTAATTTATAATAATTGTAGTAGTATCTAAAATGTTATCATAAATCCATTGAGCATTTTCAACAGCCAATCTAATACATCTATGACTTAATGCAGCACCTAAAGTGTCATTTATAATTTCCGTACCTTGGGCATTAAATAAAACTGAATGATAATAATAAGAACCACGGATTCTAGTAGCATATTTTACTCTATATGAATCAGAACCAAAGTATGGTTTTCTTCCAGTTACATAGAATGTACCTTTTATAGTCGGCGTTTCAGGTTTTCCTACAGTACAAGACCATTTATAGAGTAATATCCACAGTTTATTATCTCCTTTTTTGAATATATAAGTTATTTTGTTCTCTAAATCAGTTGTAATTAAATTATTTGTTGGACTTTTAATATTATTATCATTTACAAATCTGGTCATATCTGTTTTAAAATATTCAAAATCGTAGCCTCCCGGAGGATTACCATCATCAGATAGAAAGTAATTAAATATATAACCTTCTTTATCATTGAATATAACATGGTCCCAATCACCATTTGAGCTTAATACTTGCACAATAGATTTATCAGGAACTAATGCTACAGAGTTTGATTCTGAAGTAGGAAAAGATCTTAGAAATACATCAGTCCATATATATTTAGTTTTTGAAAGGTATTGATTATAAACATATCCTCTCTGGTTATTATATATAACCTCATACCAATCTTCAGCACCATCTAAGATTTCAACTTTTGAACCTTGGGGTATAACAGTAATTATATCACCTGATGTAGACTTGCTACTCCTTAAGTTTAGGTTTGCAAGTGTATATTTATATATAGAATTGGATTCTCTTTTATAATTTTTCATAGTAATCTCCTCATATATTAATTTTAGTATATTTATATGATATGATTAATCTAATTATGAAAAATAAAAACAGCCTAATTTCTTAAATTAAGCTGTTTTTATTTATTTCTATTAAGTTTATAAATTTCTTATGAGTTATAAACATCTACATCTAATGTTTTTTCGGAATGTGATACAACTAAAGCTGTTGCAGCATCACCGATAACGTTAAGGGCGGTAGTGTACATATCCATTGGTCTATTTATTGCTATTATTAAAGCATATGCAATAAGTGTAGCATCGTTAGTATATCCCATACCAGAGATTACTGTAAACAGAACTATCATTGAAGAACCAGGAGCAGATGGTGTTCCAACAGATGCTAGAAGTGCAAGTGCTGCAATTACAAGCATGTTTGTAATAGTAACTTCATATCCTGAACTTGCTGCGATAAATATTGTTCCAACTACTTGCATTATAGCTGTACCATTCATATTGATTGTCATACCTAAAGGAAGAACAAATGATGCAACATCCTCGCTTATACCAAGCTCTTCTTGTGTAGTTTTTAAATTTAATGATAATGCAGCTGCAGATGATGCTGCAGATACTGCTAAAAGTGCAACTTTACCCATCTTTTTCATAAATGTTATAGGATTTAATTTAGTATTTAAATAAATAAATAATGGATATGATAAAATTAAACATAAAGTTGATGCAATTGTAACTGTTCCAAGATAAGCAAATGCAGGTTTAAGGTGTTCTATACCATAAACAGCAAATGTTCTAGTTATTAAAACAAATACAGCAACTGGTCCAAATTTAAATATTACAAAATTTAAAAATACTACTATTATATTGTTTATATCATGAAGTATATTTTTAAGAACAAGTATTTTATCTCCTAATTGGTTTATACAAAGACCAACAACTACTCCTAAAAACACTATTGATAAAACACGTCCGTTTGTAACCATTACAGTACCAATATTGTTTGGAACAGCATCAAGTATTACCATTAGAGGATTTGAGCTTGAAGCAACTTCAGTAGTACCAGAACCAGTTATTGATACATTGAAAAATCCTAAGTGGTAAGTTATAAAGCCACATATGATTGCAACTATTAGTGCAACGATTGATGTAGTTAAAAAACCTAATAACGTTTTACCAGATATACGACCAAGTTTTTTTGTATCACTAATTTCACACATAGCAAGTGCTATTGATGAGAAAATCATTGGCACGATTATTAATTGTAGACAATTTATAAATAATTGACCGATTATATAGAATAAACCGATCGCATTTTTTCCTTCCTCCGTACTTATATCTTGAAAGAATAAATTATTTATAATATTCCAAGTTTCTTGATGTCCATTTGTTATTAAGTTCTCCCTTAAAAATAATAATAAAGCCCCTATTCCTAATCCTGCAATAAGTGCAATTGCCATTCTTCTTGCTAGACTATTAACGTCCTGCTTTGGTTTGCTTGCTAAAGCTTCAGAAGTCATTTGAAAATCCCCCTTTAATATTTAATATGATTGTTATTTATATATTTATAATAGTTAATATTTTAACACAAGTCTAATAACTTTTTAAACCATAATTAATAGATATATTTTATAAAAAAACAATATATAAATAAAATCTATTAATTATATAAAATTAATAGGTTATAATCTATGATTGATAAATAAATTTATAGATTAAGTATATAATTATAGAAAATATCGCCAGTAAAAAATAGTTTACAATATATTATAAAAATAAGCAAATTGCAGAGTTTTGTCAGAATGAAAATATTTTCAAAAATAAAAAATATGTTTTTTACGATATTCATATATATATAAATACAGTTAACAGTATTTATATATATAATTGAATAAATTAAAATATATTTATAAAAAATTTGTGCTGTCTGGGAGATATTTAACAATATTATAATTATTTTGTATTTTAAATTTATATAAAAAAACTATATGTGTAACATAGGTTACCGATTATGTTTGCTTTTAAATATATAATAAGAGCATAAGATACGACAAGAAATAGTAAAAGAAATCTTATTAATAATATATATAAATATTAAAAACGGAGGAATATAAAATGGAAAATAAAATGTTTTGTTACCAATGTCAAGAGACAGCAGGATGTACAGGGTGCACAAAAGTAGGTGTTTGTGGAAAATCACCAGAATTAGCAAGATTACAAGATTTATTAATATATACTACTAAAGGATTATCAGAAGTTACAACTAGATTAAGAGAAGAAGGTAAAACTATAGATACTACAGTTAACCACTTAATAACTATAAACTTATTTAGCACGATAACAAATGCTAACTTTGATGATGCAGTATTTTATGCAAGAATAAAAGAAACTTTAGCAACAAAAGAAACTTTATTAGCTAAATTAAATAATAAAGAAAACTTATCAGAAGCAGCTTTATGGAATGCTACAAGTGAAGTTGAAATGGATCAAAAAGTTTCATTATTAGAAAGAATAAAAAATTCATTCTCAAAAAATAAAGAAGCTATAGATATAAATAAAATACTAGATGAAAAAGCACCATCAGTAGGTGTATTAGCTACAGAAAATGAAGATATAAGAAGTTTAAGAGAATTAATAACTTACGGAATAAAAGGTATGTCAGCATATATGAAACATGCTAATGCTTTAGGATATCAAAATGAAGAAATAGATGCTTTTATGCAAGCAACTTTAACTAAATTAATGAACGATAATTTAGGTGCAGATGATTTAGTAGCTTTAGCATTAGAAACTGGTAAAGTTGGTGTTGATGCTATGGCTCTATTAGACTCAGCTAACACAGGAACTTACGGACATCCAGAAATGACAAAAGTAAACATAGGTGTTAGAAACAACCCAGGTATACTTATATCAGGACACGACTTAAAAGACTTAGAATTATTATTAAAACAAACTGAAGGAACTGGAGTAGATGTTTATACACATTCAGAAATGTTACCAGCTCACTACTACCCAGCATTCAAAAAATACTCTCACTTTGCAGGAAATTACGGAAATGCATGGTGGAAACAAAAAGAAGAATTTGAATCATTCAATGGGCCAATATTAATGACTACAAACTGTATAGTACCACCAAAAGCTAGCTACAAAGATAGATTATTCACAACTGGTGCTGCTGGATTTACAGGATGTAAACATATAGCTGGAAACAGTGAAAGTGATAAAGATTTCTCTGAAATAATAGAATTAGCAAAAACTTGCCAACCTCCAACAGAAATAGAAACTGGAGAAATAGTTGGTGGATTTGCTCACAACCAAGTATTCGCATTAGCTGATGCTGTAGTAGATGCAGTTAAATCAGGAGCTATTAAGAAATTCTTCGTAATGGCAGGATGTGACGGAAGAGCTAAATCAAGAAACTACTATACAGAATTTGCACAAGCTTTACCAAAAGATACAGTAATACTTACTGCAGGATGTGCAAAATACAAATACAATAAATTAAACTTAGGTGATATAGGTGGAATACCAAGAGTTTTAGATGCTGGACAATGTAATGACTCTTACTCATTAGCATTAATAGCTTTAAAATTAAAAGAAGTATTCGAACTTGAAGATATAAATGATTTACCAATAGCATTCAATATAGCTTGGTATGAGCAAAAAGCTGTAATAGTATTATTATCATTATTATACTTAGGGGTTAAAAACATACACCTAGGACCAACTCTACCAGCATTCTTATCACCAAATGTAGCTAAAGTATTAGTTGAAAACTTTGGAATAGGTGGAATAACTAACGTAGAAGATGATATAAAAATGTTCATGGAACAATAAGAAATAAATATTTAAAAATAGAATATCAAACAACATGATTAAAACGATAATTATGATATGTAAATAGAATATTAAAATTATATAGGCATAAATAATCAATCTAATAAATCTATCAAATATGTAGAGCTTCCTTAAATATAAAATAATCTACACATTTGAATCAATATAATTTACTATGCATTAAAAAACTCCATTTCGACATAATATCGGGATGGAGTTTTTTTAATTATTCATCTAAGACTTTTAATAGTTGATCTAAATCTAAGATTTTTATAGTATCTTTATAATAATCTATTATACCGCTATCTTTCATATTGATTAACTCTCTAGATAGAGAAGGTCTTGGAATACCTAAAGTTTCGGCAAGTTTCTGTTTAGTCATATTTATATTTATAAGATGGCTATTTTGTTTATTATACTCATCCAAAATATAATTGCTGATTTTTTGGCGTATACTATTGTAGGATAATCGTTCTATAGATTTATTTAAAGTTAAAATTTTATTGCTTAAATCTCTTAAAAACATCTCTAAGAAATCGGGATGTGTATAAGTAAACTGTTTAAAGTTCTCCCTTGATATAAAAAGTATTTCTGATTTTGAAGAAGAAATTACAGTTGCTGGATATTTATTTACGTCTGAGAATATAATTACTTCGCCAAATAAATGACCAGGGCCGAATGATGTCATTTGTATAACTTTGTTGCTCAACATTCGTTTAATATCGATAGAGCCACTAAGTACTATACCAATAGCAACGCACTCATCACCCTCAATAGCAATAATATCATTTTGAGAAAAAGATTTTATTTGATAATATGTATCTTTAAAGAAATCGATGATTTCTTCTTTATTCATAGTAAAAAACATGTCTATTACCACCTTTAATATCTATTTGTTTATTATAATTATTTTATGCAAATTATAATAAACAATAATATCATTGAATTATATAGTTAATCAATTATTTTTTGATAACATAAATGTAGCTAAAAAATTAAAATATATATATTAAAATAATATTTTTAATATACTTTAAGTATTTACTAAAATTTATAAAAAATTATGGATATTTGTTATAAAATAACCTATAATTGTAAATACTATGTTTGAAGCATTAAAAAGTGATGTTTTACATAATTAAATATATCATTAAATAATAGATATAAAATACAGGAGGAAGAATATATGATAACAAAAGACATGACAATAGGAGAAATATTAAGAGTTAAACCAGAATCTGCACAAGTTTTAATGGATATGGGAATGGGATGCTTAGGATGCCCATCAGCTCAATTTGAAACTTTAGAACAAGCTTGTGAAGTACACGGACAAGATGTAGAAGATATATTAGCAAAATTAAATAAATAATAATTGCTTAATTAATAATAATATTTTAAGGCCAGTGAAAAATGTTCACTGGTCTTTATTTATTTATAAATAAAATGTGATGTAGGCAAAATACAAGACAGAGATAAATTAAATATAAGTGTAGGGTAACAGGATACATTTTATATAAAATCATTTGTAATAGGGTTTAAGACAATATAGTTATGGACTAGTCTCAGAATATTTATATCTATAAATTTAATAAAGATAAAAAAATTATTAAAATGATAAAAAAAGTGTTGAAACAATATATTATTTAGTTTATAATATACACAAATAATGATAATCGTTATCATGTGTTTATCATTATTTATATATAAAGGGCTAGGAGAAATAAAATCATGAAAAAAAGATATTTGACGCTTATATTAATTACTTTATGTATAATTTCTTTGCTATTAGGAGCTAAAAGCATAAATATAGCAGATATACTTACTGGGCATGATGAATCAATGCATCTTATGATGGTTAGTAGAATACCGAGATTAATAAGTACACTTGTAGCAGGTAGTGCTATGAGTATATGTGGTTTAATAATGCAACAAATAAGTCAAAATAAATTTGTTTCACCAACTACAGGAGCAACAATAGATTCAGCAAAACTTGGTATAGTAATTGCAATGGTTTTAGTACCAGGAGCAACAACTATGCAAAAGGCTATGATATCATTTGTTTTTGCACTAGCTGGAACAATGTTATTTATGACTTTTTTAAAAAATTTAAAAGTAAAGAGTGTGATATTCGTTCCACTTGTAGGTATTATGTTTGGTAATATAATTGGCTCAATAACTACTTACATTGGGTACGAATTTGACATAATGCAAAATGTTAACTCATGGTTACAAGGTAATTTTTCAATGATCTTAAAAGGAAATTATGAATTATTATATTTATCAATACCACTAATGGCAATTGCATTTTTCTATGCGCACAAATTCACAGTTGTTGGAATGGGTGAAGATTTTGCAACAAACTTAGGACTTGATTACAATAAAATTGTAAATCTTGGACTGATAATAGTATCTATAGTAACTGTTTGTGTAGTTATTATAGCTGGTGAAATCCCTTATATAGGGTTAATAGTACCAAATTTAGTTTCACTATATAAAGGAGACAATGTACACGAGAATATATTAGATACTGCATTATTTGGGGCAATATTTGTTTTATTCTGTGATATTCTTGCAAGAGTATTTGTCTACCCTTATGAGCTTTCTGTAGGTCTTACAGTTGGTGTAATAGGTAGTGGAATGTTCCTTTATTTAGTTTTAAGGAGGAAATCATATGCAAGCTAATCTAGAGAGAAATAAAATAGGTAAAAAGATAGGAAAAGTGGATAGAAAACAAAATTTATATATGCCGATAATAGTATTATCTCTAATGATATTAGCATCATCGTTATTATTCTTATTTATGGGAATCAACAAAGGGAGTATGGATTATGCTCTTTCAAAAAGAATACCTAGATTAATAGCAATAATTCTGACAGGTGGATGCATCGGATTTTCAACAATAATCTTCCAAACTATAACGGACAACAGAATCTTAACTCCAAATGTAATGGGTATAGATTCTCTATATGTAGCAATACAAACTATGTTAATATTTGCTTTTGGTTCAAGTAGTGCATTTGTATCAAATAAGAAAATAAACTTTTTAATTTGCCTAGTATTTATGATTTTAGGAACATCTTTACTATACAAGTTAATATTTAAAAAAGATAATGCAAACATAATATTTGTATTATTAATAGGTATGATTTGTGGTACATTTTTCAGAAGTTTATCATCATTTATGCAAATGGTAATTGATCCAAATGAATATTTAGTTCTTCAAAACAAATTATTTGCTAGTTTTAACAATGTAAATGTAGATATATTATTCTTATCTATAATATTAGTTCTACTTATGATTCCATTTGTTTGGGATGATATAAAATACTATGATGTAATGAGTTTAGGTAAAGATCAAGCAATTAACTTAGGTGTTGACTATGACAAAATAATGAAAAAATCATTTGTGATAATAGCAATACTTATAGCAATTTCAACATCTTTAGTAGGACCTCTTACATTCTTAGGAATTTTAGTAGCAAATATAACTAGAGAAATGATGAAAACATATAAACATAGTTATTTAATAACTGTATCAATATTAGTAAGTATATTTACATTAGTATTTGGTCAGGTATTAATGGAGAGAATTTTACATTTAAGTACACCTGTTAGTGTAGTAATTAATATGATAGGCGGTATTTACTTTATGTATCTACTTTACAAGGAGAGTCGAATATGATAGAAGTAAGAAATTTAAGCAAAAGTTATGGAGATAAAATGGTGGTACATGATGTATCGCTTAAAATACAAAAAGGAAAAATAACATCTTTAATAGGTCCAAATGGAGCTGGAAAAAGTACAGCTTTCTCTATGATAACTAGACTTATGAAAAGAGATGGTGGTCAAGTATTTATAGAAGGAAAAGAACTAGATAGCTGGGACAAAAAAGAATTATCTAAAAAGATTGCTATATTAAAGCAATCAAACAATATAAATATAAGACTAACAATTAGAGAACTTGTTAGTTTTGGTAGATTTCCATATTGTGAGGGAAAATTACAAGCAGAAGATATTAAATATGTAGAAGAAGCTATAGAATATATGAGACTTACTGATATTCAAGATAAATACTTGGATGAATTAAGTGGTGGCCAAAGACAAAGAGCATATATTGCAATGGTTATAGCACAAGGAACAGAATACATATTCTTAGATGAACCTCTAAATAACTTGGATATGAACAATTCAGTTCAGATGATGAAAGTCCTAAAAAAACTTTGTGATGAGCTTGGAAAAACAATAATCTTAGTTATGCATGATATTAACTTCACATCTTGTTATTCTGATTATATAATCTGCTTAAAAAACGGTATGATTGCAAAAGAAGGAATAGTTGATGAGATAATAAATAAAGAGACACTTGAAGATATATACGAGATGGACTTTGATGTCAAAGATATAGATGGTAAAAAAATAAGTATTTATTATTAAAAATAAAAAATTAAAGAAAGGTTATATATGACTTAATAAAAAAGTTATTATATATTGGGAGAATAAAAATGAACAAAAAAGCAGCTGCCATAGTAGGTGGAATTTTAGTATTAGGATTAGGAGTGTTTGGATTTACTAAATTAAATTCAGGATCACAAAATCAACAAACACAGCAAGAACAAAGTGCTGAACAAACAACTGTTCAGATAACAGATGCAAATGGCGAAAAAGCAGAATTAAAAAAGAATCCAAAAAGAGTTGTAGTATTTGATTATGGTGTAGCAGATATATTAAAAAACTTAGGTGTTGATGCGGTAGTTGGTCTACCTAAAAACGGAAAAATGCCAGAAATATTATCAAATTACTCAGATGATAAATACACTAATGTAGGAAGTTTAAAAGAAACTGATTTTGAAGCAGTTGAGTCTTTAAATCCAGATTTAATAATAATAGGTGGAAGACAAGCAGAAGATATAGATAGTTTCAAAGAAATAGCTCCAACTGTAAACTTAGCAGTAGATGGACAAGATTACATGAATTCATTTAAAACTGTAGTTACTGATTTAGGAAACTTATTTGATAAACAAGATGAAGCTAAAAAAGCTATAGATGAAATAGAAGCTAAAATAGCAAAAGTAAACAAAACTGTAACAGAAAAAGGATTAACTGCTAGTGTTGTTATGGCTAACGAAGGAAGTATAAGTGTATTTTCTGCTAAATCAAGATATGGATTAATATATAATGGTTTAGGATTTACTGAAGCTGACAAAAATATAGACGATTCAACTCACGGACAACAAGTATCATTTGAATATTTCTTAGAAAATAAATCAGATTATGTATTTGTTGTAGATAGAGGAGCAGTAACTGGTAAAGGTGAAGCGGCATCTAAATTATTTGACAATGAAGTAATGAACAAAACAGAAGTTTCTAAAAATGGAAATATAGTTTACTTAAACTCTGTTATATGGTATACAATGACTGGTGGAATCGAGTCTACTAACCAAATGATAGATGAAATAGCTGATGCTGTAAAATAATAATAGATATAATTGATTATAAAACAAAGGCTTAGGACAAAGTTTAGATACGATGTTCTAGGTCTTTTTATATATAAAAGCATAATTTATTTTAGTAAATTTTATAATAAATTATAAGTTTTATTGTGTACAAAAAAGGTTTATTGTGATAAACTTAAAAATAAAGATATGGTTTATTAAAATAGACTGGATTAGGAGGAACGTTATGGAAAAATATAAATTATTTGATGCGGAGTTAAAATTTATGAATATAATTTGGGAAGAGGAACCAATAAAATCAGGTGAATTAGTGAAAGTTTGTAATGAAAAACTTGGTTGGAAAAAATCAACTACATATACTGTTTTGAGAAAATTAGCCCAAAGAGGAGTATTAAAAAATGAAAATACAGTAGTTACATCTATTGTGAAAAGAGAAGATACTCAAATTTATGAAAGCCACGAAGTTGTTGAAAAATCATTTGGAGGCTCTTTACCTAAGTTTTTAACAGCGTTTTTCGGAAATAAAAAAATATCAAATGATGAAGCGGAAGAGTTAAAAAAATTAATAGATTCTTATAAAGAAGATTAAATAATCTAAGGATAAGGGGGAGAATCTATGAATATTTTATCAACAATGTTTAATTCAGTTTTTAATATGACGAGGCTAGGAGTTATTTTGTTTTTAGTTATATTAATAGGGAGGTATATGTTATCTAG
Source organism: Intestinibacter bartlettii (assembly GCA_025148965.1). Taxonomy (GTDB): domain Bacteria; phylum Bacillota; class Clostridia; order Peptostreptococcales; family Peptostreptococcaceae; genus Intestinibacter; species Intestinibacter bartlettii. Next base: position 969,064 of record CP102273.1, read on the forward strand.
ATTTCCAAAAATATATTCATATATATTGTGGGCAGCTTTGTTTATAAGATTGATTATACCTATAAATCTAAATATTCATCCATCTTTATTTACACTTAAAATTTTTAATAAACCAATAAACACAGATATAATTAAAAATTTAGGCAATGATAAGACAAGGGAATATATATCTAGTAATTTAAATATAGAAGCATTTGATTTAAGCAGAAATAAAATAGAATATATTTTGTGGATAGCTATAATACTATGGGTTATAGGAATAATAATTTTAAGCATACACACAATAATATCTTATATAAAAATGAAAAGAAAAATATCAACAGCAACTCTTATAAGAGATAATGTATATGAAACAGATAAGATAGAGTCGCCATTTGTATTTGGAATAATAAGACCCAAAATATATCTACCACTTGGAATTAGCGAAAGAGAACAACAGTACTTAATACATCATGAAGAAGTACATATAAGAAGATGCGACTATATAATAAAACAAATTTATTTCATAACTGTAATAATACATTGGTTTAATCCAATTGTATGGAAAGCATTTGAACTTATGACACAAGATATGGAGATGTCTTGTGATGAAAGAGTTATGAAAGATTTTAAATACGATATAAAAATAGAATACAGCAATTCATTATTAGAATTTGCGACAACATCCAGTTTAGATTTAGTTTGCCCTTTGGCTTTTGGTGAAAATCATGCGAAGAAAAGAATTGAGAATATATTGAAATATAAAAAGATGGTATATAAAATGCCGAAAATAATTTTAATAGGATTTGTATTTTGGGCAGTATTTTTTATATCAAATCCAACTGCAAGTCAAATATATGACGAAGACCCACTTTCATTAGGACAAATGAGTGTAGATTATACAGCACAAGACAGCGAAATAGATTATATGTATGATAAAAATTTATTTTATATAAGGGAGAGTATAGCAAACTTTAAATCTACAGGTGAAGTACAAAATATATATGTGTTTAATATAAAATCAATAGAAAATAATATAGTTGTGGGATTTGTAGACCATACTACCGAGGGAAAAAGTGGCGTATGTGTATTTGAAAAAGACAAAGATAAATTAAAACCGCTATATATTGAATTTGGGAAAATGTATATAAGACATAATGACTATGATATAATGGGTGGAAGTTTTGTGATAGATTATGGTAAGAATTTAGACAAAAAGGCATTAGTGACATTATCTAATGGAATAACATGTATAAAATCAAATGTATATTTAGATAAAAAGGTAGTTGAAACTAAAGAAACTACATTAAATGAGCCAGATATGACAATTATTGATTTAAGTAAATATAATTATAAAGATTTAGGTTTTGAGTATTTTGATTGGAATGGAAATAAAATAAATATGTAAAATTATAAATTTTTATCAAAAATATAAGTATATTAATGTGATTATAATGCTTATAAGATATATAAAAGAGAGTGTACAAAATAAGGTTAAATATTTTGTAATACTCTCTTTTAATATATCTATTGAGGTCTAGCCCTAAGATCAACTTTTTTCTCATAAAATAAATCTACAATTTTCTTTTGGTGAGTTCTAATACTATTTTTTAAATCAATAAAACAAGATATAATTGCTAAAATAAAAGCTTGAATTCTAAAAGCTACGAAAAATAACAGTAAACATACCCACATAAACAGTCTTATGTATAGAACATTTTTAGTACGAGTAATTACAAAATCCTTTATGATAATCAACGAATCTCTAATTACGTAATAATAAGCTATGTATTGAACTGATATTAAAATAACTCGAAGATAGATAAATTTTATTTCGAAATTAAAAATATTCAACATTTCTATAAATATTATATAAAGACAACATGAATAAAATGTATTTCTTTTAAAGCATAAAAATCTATTGAACAATTTTAAATTTCTAAATATATAATATTTTTTTTCTGCATTTGGAGTTAAAATCCTTAATTTTTTACCTAAAAATAGTGATAAGTAGTATATACTAAAGCATATTCCAGAGCAATAAAAGGCTATTAAGCAATAAAAAGCGAAGTTGGCATATTGTTTATATGGAAACCAAGTAATCATTTCTTGGAATTCAGTAATTATACTAGCACCACTTAGAGCCTTGGTATAGATATCGATTACCATTATAAGAATTGTGCTAAATATTGAAGAAAAGAATATATCTTCCATTAAAATACTATCTTTATTCATAAAATAAGCACATACTATCCCAAGTAAAAAACTTTGGCTCATAAATAAGGCACCAGCAAGATCTCCAACTACCATAAATACAAGTGATACAGAAACTATTCCACTAAGTATGCTGTATTTACCGCCACATTTTAAATAAACTATAGCAAAAAATATAGGTATAGCAAAATCAAGATAAATCCCGTATCCAATACCTGTTGACAATGCAAAAATAGTAATTACTACGCATAATGAAGTAAGTATAGATGCAAGTGTCAAATTCTTTGTCGTACTATTCATTATTTCATCTCCTATTATAAATTATTAATATAGTTGTTTCTTGTTAACAAACAAATATCCTCCTATTTATTATACAAATTAATATGAACTATTTAATAAGAAAATTTTTTCTGTAAATTATAAATAATTCTAACACTTATAATAAAAAATATACAACAAAATAGTATTTGAATAAAAATTTAGAAAAATTTTAAAAACTATGCTAAATTTTAAATAAATCAATGAAAATATTGCCATAATATGACAATGGTGCTACCATTTAATTATGACTGACCCAAAAGTACTTACTAATGGGAAAGAGAATTTAAATTGTATCAATCTGATTGCAAGAGAACATTCTTAGGTAAAAAGATGGTGATATGCAAAAAGTATAGTAGCATGCCTTTGTATATACAGAGGTATTTTTTATAGCACATAGGAAATTATATTCATTTAAAAATTCAAATCATTTTACCGTTTATTCAGTCTAAAAAATTGAACAAATTGGGGGAAAGAAAAATGGGATACAATCCAAAATCATGTAAGGCAGAAGAGTTTATAAATCATGAGGAAATTTTAGAGTCATTAGAGTATGCTCAAAAAAACAAGGGGAATAAAGAATTAATAGAAGGAATATTAGATAAGGCTAATAGAGCAAAGGGATTAACTCACAGAGAAGCGGCAGTGCTTTTAGAGTGTGATGATGAAGAATTAACAGATAGAATGTTTAAATTAGCAGAAGATCTTAAAAAGAGATTCTATGGAAATCGTATAGTGATGTTTGCTCCACTTTACCTTTCAAATTACTGCGTAAATGGATGTGTATATTGTCCATATCATGCTAAAAATAAAACTATAGCAAGAAAAAAATTAACACAAGATGAAATCAGGAGAGAAGTTATAGCACTTCAAGATATGGGGCATAAAAGACTTGCACTAGAAGCAGGTGAAGACCCAGTAAACAATCCAATAGAATATATATTAGAATGTATAAATACTATATATAGTATAAAACATAAAAATGGGGCAATTCGTAGGGTAAATGTAAATATAGCTGCAACAACAGTTGAAAATTATAGAAAATTAAAAGAAGCTGGCATAGGTACATATATATTATTCCAAGAAACTTATAACAAAGATTCATATGAAAAACTTCATCCAACAGGGCCTAAACATGACTATGCATATCATACAGAGGCAATGGATAGAGCAATGGAAGGCGGAATCGATGACGTAGGCTTAGGTGTATTATATGGACTTAGTACATATAAATATGAATTAGTTGGAATATTAATGCATGCAGAACACTTAGAAGCAAGATTTGGTGTTGGACCTCATACAATATCAGTTCCAAGACTTAGACCAGCAGATGATATAGACCCAGCTGACTTCCCTGAAGCACTATCAGATGAAATATTCCAAAAAATCGTTGCAATAATACGTTTAGCAGTTCCTTACACAGGAATGATAGTATCTACTAGAGAATCTCAAAAAACTAGGGAAAAAGTATTACACTTAGGAATATCACAAATAAGTGGAGCATCTTCAACAAGTGTTGGTGGATATGCAGATAGAGAATTAGGTGTAAAAGAAGAAGTAACTAGTGCCCAATTTGATGTAGATGATGATAGAACTTTAGATGAGGTTGTAAATTGGTTATTAAAAATGGGATATATACCAAGTTTCTGTACTGCATGTTATAGAGAAGGTAGAACAGGAGATAGATTTATGTCACTATGTAAGAGTGGACAAATTGCCAACTGTTGCCAACCGAATGCTTTAATGACATTAAAAGAATATCTTGAAGATTATGCAAGTGAGGATACAACAAAAGTTGGAGAAGAGTTAATAGAAAAAGAAGTTAAGAAGATACCAAGAGATAGAACTAGAGAAATCGTTGGAGAAAGATTAGCAAAAATAGAAGAGGGGGAACGTGACTTTAGATTCTAATCTAAATCATAAGTAATATGGAACAAAGTTTAAATAAAAGAGACAGTTTTACTTCTAATCTAGGATTTATTCTATCATGTGTAGGTTCTGCGGTTGGAATGGGAAATATATGGCTATTTCCTTATAGAATAGGTCAATATGGTGGGGCAGCATTTTTAATACCTTATTTAATCTTTATCGTACTTTTAGGTTCTACAGGACTAATGGGGGAATTTGCATTTGGTAGAATGATGCAATCAGGTCCTATGGGCGCATTTGATAAAGCATTACAAACTAAAGGTAAAAAAGGTGGAAAAGTATTAGGAGTAATTCCTGTAGTAGGGACATTTATAATAGCAATTGGATATGCAATTGTAGTAGGATGGTTTATACGATTCTTAGTTGGATATATAACAGGAAGTGCATTAACAGCAACAGATTCTGGTGCATATTTTGGACAAATAGCAGGCTCATTTGGGAGTGTACCATGGCATTTTCTAGCTTTGGCTATAGTATTATTAGTATCATTATTTGGTATATCTTCAGGAATTGAAAAGATAAACAAAGTAATGATGCCAGCATTTTATGTTTTATTTTTAATACTTTTAGGTAGAGTATGTACATTAGACGGAGCTATAGATGGATTTAAATATCTATGTATACCAAAATGGGAATTTTTATCTCAACCAAAAACTTGGATATATGCATTAGGACAAGCATTCTTTTCATTATCGCTTTCAGGTTCTGGTATGCTTGTATATGGAAGTTACTTGAGAAAAGATAATGATGTAATAGATGGAGCGAGAAAAACAGTATTATTTGATACAATTGCAGCTTTAACAGCAGCACTTGTTATAATACCTTCAGTGTTTGCATTTGGTCTAGATCCGGCATCAGGACCACCACTATTATTTATAACATTACCATCAGTATTTAAGTTAATGCCTTTTGGTAGAGTATTTGCGATATTATTCTTTATATCATTAATTTGTGCATCTATAACTACACTTGTATGTTTATTAGAAGTGCCAATTGAAGCTATACAAAATAATTTGCATATAGATAGAAAAATAGCTGTAATAGGTGTATGTATAGTAGCATTTGCTATAGGTTTATTCGTAGAGGACGGAAATATTTTAGGAACATTACTAGATTTCTCATCTATATATATAGCGCCACTTGGAGCATTTATCGCTGGTGTTATGTTCTTCTGGGTAATCGGAGTTGACAAGGCAAAAGCAGAAATAGAAACAGGTTCAAGCAAAACGTTAGGAAATTGGTTTAAACCTACAGCTAAATATGTTTATGTATTTATATCTATATTTGTATTTGTAGTCGGAATATTATTAGGCGGTATTGGGTAAGATTAATATAAATTAAATAATTATTCAAAAAGGGCAGTGCTATTAATTAGCATTGCCCTTTTAAGTTATTAAATTTCTGATATTAATTCATCTATAACTTTTTTTACAGTTTTAATTTTATTTATTTTATAAGCCTCAGCACCACAAAATAAAAGGGCATTATCTATATCACCATTTACCGCATTTATAAGTGCTTGGGATATACAGTAAGGTGTAGATGAAGGATTACATGTTTCCATACAGTTATAGCATTTTTTTATTTTAGGTTTATTTGATTCAAGTTTTTCTAAAAATTTATTGTAAATAGCTCTTCCGGGAAGACCAACTGGACTTTTAACGATTTTTATATCTTCTTTTTTACATTTGATATATGCATTTTTGAAGTTGATATTTGAATCACATTCTTCTGTTGCTACAAATAAAGTTCCAACTTGGACTCCTGCAGCTCCCATATTTATATATTTTTTCACATCAGAGCTTGTTGAAATACCACCAGCGGCTATTACTGGTATTTCTTTGTCGTATTTTTGGCCGTATTCTTTTGCAATTTCTAATATTTTTATAAATTCTCCATCATAATCTATAGAATCTATATCTTCTAACTCATCTCTATGAAATCCTAGATGACCACCAGCTTTTGGTCCTTCAACTACTATCATATCGGCGGTTTTATTATATTTTTTATCCCACATTTTAAGTAATAATTTGCATGCCTTAGCAGAAGATACTATTGGTGCAATTTTAACGTTTGAATTTCCTATAAATTTCGGTAATTTTATAGGAAGTCCAGCACCTGATATTATAATATCAATTCCGGCTTCGATAGCAGTTTTTACATGTTCTTCATAAAAATTCATAGCGACCATAAGATTTATACCTAGAGGTTTGTTATTTGATAATTCTTTTGCTTTTTGTATATGTTTTTTTAATGATTTTAGATTTGTAGAAAGTGGATCTTTATTAAATCCTTCTTCATCATATCCTATATTTATACCTGAAATTACTCCAAGTCCTCCAGCATTACTAACAGCTGATGCAAGATTTTCTCTGGATATTCCAATTCCCATTCCACCTTGAATTACAGGTGTTTTTATAATTAAATCTCCAATTATTAATGGTTTCATAAGTTTCCTCCCTATAGGATATAAAAGGTTTACTAAGATTGAGCTCATTATACTATAAAAAATTATCTAAATAAAGAAAAATATTTTTAATAGGTAAATTATAATGTTTTTTAAAAAAACATAAGTTTTTCAAAATTAGTGTTTTCAATATTTTTATATTCTTTGAAAGTTATGACTATAAAAAATATAGTTGACTTTTTTATTTGAATGTAATATATTTTGTTCATGATAAATTTTGATAATCAAAATATTTAATATATAAATAATTATAAAAGCAAATATTTTGTGATTAAAAAGAGGGGGTAATAGATGAACAATGTAGTTATAGCTGGTGTTGGAAAATATATTCCATCAAAAATAGTTACTAACAATATGTTAAGTCAGATTGTAGAAACGAGTGATGAATGGATAGTTTCAAGAACTGGTATAAAACAAAGGCATATTACTACAAATGAAAATACATCAGATATAGCATCAAAAGCAGCTTTAAATGCAATTCATGATTCGAATATAGATGCGTGTGACATAGATTTAATAATCGTTGCTACATGCACACCAGATATGTATACACCTGCTACAGCCTGTATAGTTCAGAAAAATATAGGAGCAAAAAATGCATTTGCATTTGATTTAGGTGCTGCATGTTCTGGATTTATATATGGAATTAATGTTGCAAAATCTATAATGGTTTCAAATGATATAAAAAAGGCTTTAGTAATCGGTGCTGAAACTTTATCAAAATCAATTGATTGGAATGATAGATCAACATGTGTTTTATTTGGAGATGGTGCTGGGGCTGTGGTTTTATCACTTAGTGAAAATGAAGGAATTTTAGATGTCATATGTAAATCAAAGGGAATAAAGTGGGAAAATCTCACTATTGGCGCTAAGGATTTAACAAACCCATATATCGATGAGAAAATAAGAATGAATCCATACCTAAATATGAATGGAAGTGAGATTTTTAAATTTGCAACAGTTGAGATAGTAATTTTAATAAAGCAAATTTTAAAAGATAATAATTTAAGTCTAGAAGATATAGCTTATATAATACCGCACCAGGCGAATGAAAGAATTATTCAATTTGCTGCCAAGAAGTTAGAAATTCCTGTGGATAAATTCTATATAAATATAGATGAATATGGAAATACTTCAGCAGCATCAATACCAATTGCAATAAGCGAAATGAGTGAAAAGAATTTGCTTAAAAAAGGAGATAAATTAATTGCAGTTGGATTTGGGGCAGGGCTTACGTCTGGAGCCTGCTTAATAAAATGGCAAAATAATTAATTTGGGATAATACTCAAAATTAATTTAATAAATTATAAAAAAATAAGGGAATAAAAGATTTACTAAGATTAAAATTAAAAAACAAAAAATTAAGATCAAAATTAGGAGGAAAAATTATGTTTGAAAAAATACAAGAAATGATGGTAGAAAGCTTATCTTTAGAAAAGGACGATATAAAATTGGAAAGTACTTTTGAATCTTTAGAAATAGATTCACTAGATGTTTTTGAATTAGTTACTGAGATAGAGGAAGAATTCGATATTGAAATAGAAGATGCTGAAAATCTAAAATCAGTTCAAGATTTAGTTGCATACATAGAGGGAAAAGTTGCAGTTAAGTAGGATTATTGCAAAGTGAAAATTTAATAAATCCAAATAAATCTAACTAGCTATTTAGTTAGATTTATTAAAATATATTAAGAGAGGATTTAACGAGGTTATGAATTGTAATGTGATAACAGAATTATTGAATATAAAATATCCAATAATACAAGGAGGGATGGCATGGATTGCAGATGCATCTCTTGCTGTTGGAGTTAGTGAGGCAGGTGGCCTTGGGATAATAAGTGGTGTTGGACCAACAGAAGTTGTAAGAGCCCAAATTAGAAAAGCAAAGGAGCTAACAGATAAACCATTTGGTGTAAATGTAATGCTTATGCAAGATAATGCAGATGAGATAGCACACTTAGTATGTGATGAAAAAGTTCCTGTAGTTACAACGGGTGCAGGAAGTCCAGGTAAATATATAGAAATGTGGAAAAGTCACGGAATTAAGGTTATTCCAGTAGTTCCATCAGTAGCGATTGCAAAAAGAATGGAGAAGTTCGGTGCAGATGCCGTGATAGCTGAGGGAATGGAGTCTGGCGGACATATAGGCCAAACGACTACAATGAGTTTAGTTCCACAAGTTGTAGATGCAGTGAATATTCCAGTTATAGCAGCTGGGGGAATTGGAGACGGAAGGGGAATAGCAGCATCATTTATGTTAGGAGCTGTCGGTGTCCAAATGGGAACTCGCTTTTTAGTTTCAAATGAATGTAATGTACATAAAAACTATAAAGAAAAAGTATTAAAAGCTAAAGATATAGAAACAGAAGTTACAGGGACTTCAACTTCTCATCCAGTAAGAGTTCTTAGAAATAAACTAACTAGAGAGTATATAAAAATAGAAAAAAGTAATTCTAATTCTGAAAAACTAGAATCTTTAACTAGAGGTGCTTTAAGAAAAGCAGTTATAGAAGGTGACACAGAAAATGGAAGTGTTATGGCAGGTCAAATAGCGGGACTTGTGAAAAAGGAGCAAAGTTGCAAGGAAATAATAGAAGAGCTAATGACTGAGTTTGATAAATGCATAAATTATAAATATATAAATAATATAAGTTTTAGATTCAATGCATAAATAAATTACACAAGTTTTATATGGAGGAGATTATGAACGAGAATATAGCATTTCTTTTTCCAGGGCAAGGTTCACAATATGTAGGCATGGGAAAAAGTTTATATGACAATATAGATGAATGTAAAGAAATATTCGATATGGGTGATGAGATTTTAAATATGCCTATGAAAGAGATGATTTTTAATGGTAATGAAGATGATTTAAAAAGAACTAAATATTCACAACCAGCAATTTTACTAACATCACTTGCATCTGCTAAGGCTGTAGAGCTTAGAGGAATTTCTGCTAAGTATACCTTGGGACTTTCATTAGGTGAATATGGTGCACTTGTTGATTCTGGTGTGATAAGTTTTGAAGATGGAATTAAACTAATCAAAAAGAGAGCTGAGATAATGGATAGTGCTATAAGCCCAGAAGAAGGAAGCATGATGGCAATTTTAAAATTAAGTCCAGAAAAGGTTGAAGAATTGATAAAAAGATCAAGTGAATTTGGATTAGTCGAAGGTGCAAATTATAATTGTCCTGGTCAAACAGTAATTTCAGGAGAAGTAAAAGCTTTAGAGGCGAGTGCTAAAATAGCAAAAGAACTTGGTGGAAGGGCACTTCCATTAAAGGTCAGTGGTCCATTTCACTGTTCGATGTACAAAGATGCAAGTTATAAATTTTATGAAGAAGTAAAAAAAGCAGAGATAAATGATTTTAAAAAGGTTGTATATTCAAATGTAAAAGGTGCCCCCTATAAAAAAGATGATGATATAAAAGAGTTACTTAGACAACAAATAATGTCACCAGTTTTATTCGAAAAGAGCATAAGAGATTTAATAAACAAAGGTGTTGACACTTTTATAGAAGTTGGTCCAGGAAAAGCATTAAGTGGATTTGTAAAAAAAATAGATAAATCAGTAAAAATATATAACGTGTGTGATATTGATTCATTAGAAAGCACAATATCAAGTTTGGAATTATAAAGAAATTATACATTAAAGGGGCTTTATAAAACTTATAAAAGCTGAAATGGAGGATTTTATGTTAAAGGGAAAATGTGCTGTAATAACAGGTGCATCAAGAGGAATAGGAAAATGTATAGCTAAAAAATTTGCAAAAGAAGGGGCAAATGTAGTTATTAATTATAGAAATAATGAGGAAGAAGCATTAAAAGTTAAAAAAGAATTAGAAGATTTAGGTTCTCAAGTATTAGTAGTAAAAGCAGATGTAAGCGAATTAGAACAAGCAGAAAATCTTATAAAAGAAGCAAAAAAAGAATTTGGAAGAGTCGATATATTAGTAAACAATGCTGGAATAACAAAAGACAATCTTATTATAAGAATGAAAGAAGAAGATTTTGATAGCGTAATAAAAACAAATTTAAAAGGGGCTTTCAACTGTTTAAAAGCAGTGACTCCGATAATGTTAAAGCAAAAATACGGAAAAATAGTAAATATGGCATCTGTAGTAGGTGTGGTTGGAAATCCAGGACAAGTTAATTATTGTGCATCAAAGGCTGGATTAATCGGGATGACAAAATCACTTGCAAAAGAAATAGGAAGCAGAAATATCACAGTTAATGCAATAGCCCCAGGATTTATAGATACAGATATGACCAAGATTTTGAGTGATGATCAAAAGAAAAAAATATTATCACAAATACCATTAAATAAATTTGGAAATGTTGAAGATATAGCAAATGTGGCATTATTTTTAGGCAGTGAAAATTCAAATTATATAACAGGCCAAGTAATTCACGTAGATGGTGGAATGGCTATGTAATTCGAAAAACAGGAGGATTAAATGAAAAATAGAGTAGTTATAACAGGAATGGGGGCTGTAACTCCAATTGGAAATACAGAGGCTGAGTTTTGGGAAAATGCCAAATCTGGAAAATTAGGAATAGATACAATAAAATCAATCGATACAGAAGGATTAGATGTGAAATTTGCGGGAGAAGTAAAGAACTTAGACATAGAAAAATTTTTAGATAAAAAAGAATGTAGAAGATTAGATAAATTTACTCAATACGCACTGATTGCAAGTATGGAGGCAGTTGAAAATGCAAAATTAGATTTAAATCAAATAGATAAAGACAGATTTGCAGTTATAGTAGGTTCAGGTATTGGTGGATTTAATACTAATGAAAAAGAATTCAAAACGCTACATACTAAGGGGATAAAACGAATATCACCAATGTATATACCAATGACTATAATAAATGCAGCAGCAGCAAACATCGCAATTAAATTTGGGGCTAGAGGAATGTGTACATCAGTAGTAACAGCTTGTGCAACGGGAACTAATAGTATAGGAGATGCATACAGACATATAAAAGATGGTTATGCTGATATAGCTATAACTGGTGGTTGTGAATCATCAATCACACCGATTGCAATTGCTGGTTTTACAAATATGAGGGCATTATCAACTAGCAAAAATAAAACTAAAGCATCAATTCCATTTGACAAAGAGAGAGGCGGATTTGTAATGGGAGAAGGTGCTGGAATATTAGTAATCGAAAGTTTAGAACATGCTAAAAAAAGAGGAGCAAATATACTTGCAGAAATCGTTGGATATGGCTCAACATGTGATGCATATCATATAACTTCTCCATCACCAGAAGGAGTAGCTGCAGCAAATGCGATGAAAAATGCAGTCAAAGAAGCAAATGTAAAAATGAACGATGTTTCATACATAAATGCACATGGGACATCTACTTACTACAATGACTTATATGAAACTAGAGCTATAAAAAATGCTTTCGGAGAAGATGCGAAAAATATACCAATATCATCGACAAAATCAATGATAGGTCATTTATTAGGTGCAGCGGGAGCGGTTGAATCAATAATATGTATAAGAGCATTAAATGAAGGTTTTATACCTCCAACAATAGGTTATACAGAAAGTGAAGAAGAATTAGATTTGGATTATGTTCCAAACAAAGGAAGATGTGCAGATTTAAAATATGCTCTTAACAATTCACTTGGATTTGGAGGACATAATGCATGTCTATTATTTAAAAAGTGGGATTAATCGGAGGACGCTATGAATTTTAATGAAGTAAAAGAATTAATTTCTATTTTAGACGATTCAAAATTAGCTTATTTTGAATTGGAGAATGAAGATGGATATATAAAAATAGACAAGAGTATGTCTAGAGATTATGTACCTAATAAAATACAAAATGAAGTTTCAGCAATAGAAAATAAGGAAGAAAAACAACATAACAATACAATTTCTTCAAAAATAAATATTAAAGAAAATGAAAATATTACAAATGAGTCACAAGTAGAAGAAAATATAGAGTTTATAAAATCACCAATAGTTGGTACATTTTATTCAAAATCATCACCTGATGTAGAGCCTTTTGTTCAAAAAGGGGACAAGGTAAGCAAAGGTGATATAGTTTGCATAGTCGAAGCAATGAAATTGATGAATGAAATAAATGCCGAATTTAATTGTGAGATAGTTGAGATTATGGCACAAGAGGGCAAGATGGTCCAATATGGACAAGAATTATTTAAGGTGAAAAAATTATAGGAGAAAATTATGTTAGGAGCAAAAGAAATCAAAGAAATTTTACCACATAGATATCCATTTTTAATGATAGACAGAGTAGAAGAAGTTGAAGAAGGAAAAAGAGCAAAAGGGTTTAAAAATATATCTATAAATGAAGAATTTTTCAACGGACATTTTCCAGATTATCCAGTAATGCCAGGAGTTTTGATATTAGAAGCTTTGGCACAAATGGGTGCTATTTGTATTCTTTCAAAAGAAGAATTCAAAGGGAAAATAGGTTTTTTAGTTGGAGCAGACAAAGTAAGATGGAAGCAACAAGTAATGCCTGGGGATAGATTAGATTTAGAAATTGAGATAACAAAATTAAGAGGATCTATAGGAGTTGGAACTGGGTATGCAAGTGTAGATGGAAAGGTAGTTTGCCAAGGTGAAATAATGTTTGCAATTGGGTAGGTGATAAGATGCTAAAGAAAATTTTAATAGCAAATAGAGGAGAAATAGCAGTTAGAATAATACGTGCATGTAGAGAACTTGGTATATCTACAGTTGCGATTTATTCAGAAGCTGATAAATATGCACTTCATACACAGATGGCAGATGAAGCAGTTTGTGTAGGTGGACCACAAAGTAAAGATAGTTATTTGAATATGACTAATATATTAAGTGCATGTGTGCTTACTGGGTGTGAAGGGATTCATCCAGGGTTTGGTTTTTTATCTGAAAATCCTAAATTTGCAAAGATGTGTGAAGAGTGCAATATAAAATATATAGGACCAGATTATAAGATTATAGAACTTATGGGAAATAAGGCTAAAGCAAGAGAAGTTATGAAAAAAGCAAATGTACCTGTAGTTCCTGGATATGAAGGTGAAATAACTTCAGTTTCACAAGCACTTGAAATAGCAAAGGAAATTGGTTTTCCAGTAATGATAAAGGCAGCTGCTGGCGGTGGTGGAAAAGGAATTAGAATAGTAAATGAAGAAGGTGAATTTGAACACAACTATAACGCTGCAAAGTTAGAATCAAAAGCATGTTTTTCAGATGATAGAATTTATATAGAAAAATTTATACAAAAACCAAGACATATAGAATTTCAAATTTTAGCTGATGAATATGGAAATACAATTCATCTAGGCGAAAGAGAATGTTCACTTCAAAGAAATAATCAAAAAGTGCTAGAAGAAGCACCATCTACTTTTTTAAATCCAAAACTTAGAGAAAAAATGGGAGAGGTTGCAAAATGTGCAGCAAAGGCTGTAAATTATAAAAATGCAGGGACAATAGAATTTCTTGTGGATAAAGATTGCAATTTTTACTTTATGGAAATGAATACTAGAATTCAGGTTGAACATCCTATAACTGAAATGGTTACAGGGGTAGATATAGTTAAGGAACAATTAAAAATAGCATCGGGAAAGAAATTAGATTTGATTCAAGATGATATTTGTATAAGCGGAAATGCAATTGAATGCAGAATAAATGCCGAAGACACAGATAATAATTTTAGACCATCTCCAGGACTTATAAAAGAATTATATATACCATCAGGCCCAGGGGTTAGAGTTGACAGTGCAATTTATTCTGGATATGAAATACCTCCATACTACGACTCAATGATAGGAAAGATGATAACATATGGCGCTACGAGAGATGAAGCAATAATAAAGATGAAAAGAGCACTAGGAGAATTTGCAATAGGAGGAGTAAAGACAAATATAGATTTTCAATACAGTATATTAAATAATAGAGATTTTTTAAAAGGAAATTATGATACATCATTTATAGCAGAAAAGTTGGTGAGAAATAATGCTTAAAAATTTATTTAGAAAACAAGAATATATAACAGTTAGTAGCAAACCACTAAAAGATAAAGAATTTATACCTAATATACCAAATGGAAAATGGATAAATTGTAAAAAATGTAAGAGTATAATTTATTTAGAAGATCTAAAAAATGATGATTATGTATGCCCTAATTGTAATTACCACTTCAATATATCGGCAAAAGAAAGGATAAATCAAATATTCGATAAAGATAGCTTTATTGAGATGTTTCAAGAAATAAAAGTTACAAATCCATTAGAATTCCCAGGATATGAAGAAAAGTTAAAAAAAGCTGAACAAAAATCTGATTTAGATGAAGGTGTACTTTGTGGGGTTGGAAATATAAATTCAAAAAAAGTAGCAACTGCAATAATGGATAGTAATTTTATGATGGGAAGTATGGGAAGTGCTGTCGGTGAAAGAATTACAAGAATTATAGAATATGCAACACAAAATAAACTTCCGCTTATTATATTTACTGCTTCTGGAGGAGCTAGAATGCAAGAAGGAATAATTTCACTTATGCAGATGGCAAAAACATCTGCAGCAATAGCAAAACATGATGAAGCAGGACTTTTGTATATAAGTGTAATAACAAATCCAACAACAGGAGGAGTAACCGCTAGTTTTGCAATGCTTGGAGATATAATAATCTCTGAACCAGGAGCAATTTTAGGATTCGCAGGTCGTAGGGTAATTGAAAATACAATAAATCAGAAATTACCAGAAGACTTCCAAAGTGCAGAATTTATGCTAGAAAAGGGATTTGTAGATGATATTGTAGATAGAAAAAATTTAAAAAATTATTTATCAAGAGTGCTTAAATTACATGGAATATAAAGAAAAGAATATCTAAAGGTGGTGATAGATGTTGAAGGATAAAAAGAATGAAGTATGGAATATTGTAGAGATAGCAAGAAATAAAGAAAGACCAAACGTACGATTTTATATAGAAAATATTTTCGATGATTTTATTGAATTCCATGGTGATAGAAATTTTAGAGACGACAAAGCAGTAATAGGTGGAATTGCATCAATAGATAAAATAAGTGTCACAGTAATAGGAGTTAATAAAGGTAAAAATGTAAAAGAAAATGTAGATACAAATTTCGGAATGGTTCATCCAGAAGGATATAGAAAAGCATTAAGACTTATGAAACAAGCTGAAAAATTTAATAGACCTATAATATGTTTTGTCGATACACCAGGTGCATATTGTGGAGTTGGGGCAGAAGAAAGAGGTCAAGGTCAGGCAATTGCACAGAATTTAATGGAAATGAGTAGACTAAAAACACCAATAATATCAATAATAACAGGAGAAGGCGGCAGTGGAGGGGCATTGGGACTTAGTGTATCTGATAAGGTGTATATGCTTAAAAATTCGATTTACTCTATTTTATCTCCAGAAGGATTTGCGACAATTTTATGGAAAGATTCATCAAGAACTAAAGAAGCAGCAGAAGTTATGAAAATAACAGCTTTAGACTTACTTAGTTTGGGAATAATAGATAATATAATAGATGAACCAATAGAAGGTGCACATACAAATCCTTCTTTAGTTTCAGAAAACATAAAAAGACTCATAAATTCAGATTTAAATAATTTAATTGATATAAAAAAACAAGATTTATTACAAAAGAGATATAATAAATTTAGAAAAATGGGTAACTTTTATGAAGTATAATATCAATTGAAATTATTTCTAAAATTTATTATAATACATTTAAGATTAAAATAAATATGGAGAGAAAATAAAATGGAAAAGAGAGCGGAACGATTAAATTCACTTTTGGTGCAATTATTTAATGATATTTTACATATAGAAGAAAAGGTTTTAAAAAGTTCTGAGATAAAAGATTTATCTATAACAGAGATACACACAATTGATGCAATAGGAACTCAAGGAAACAGAACTATGGGAGAAATTGCCCACGATTTAAGAATAACAGTTGGAACGCTAACATCTGCAATTAATAGACTTATAAAAAAAGGTTATGCTGAAAGATCGAGAACGGAAGAAGATAGAAGAGTTGTGTTAGTAAGTCTAACTGAAAAGGGAAAGCATGCTTATAAAATACATGCAGATTTTCACAAAGAAATGGTACAAGCAACATTAAACTCTTATAACGATGAAGAACAAGAAGTTCTATGTGATGTAATAGAAAAAATAAATATATTTTTTGAGGATAAGTATGAAGGTCTCCAATAGGAGGCTTTTATTTTTTGAAATTAAGAAAAGTTAAGGAATTTAAAATGAAAAAAACATTTTTTCACGATATTATGTATATATGAGAAATAAAATGTAAATTGAGATACAATATAATATATGGGGGATTTTAGTATGAGCAAAAGACAATTAAAATCTATTGATATAGATTTTTTTAAGAAAAACAAGAATATAACTTTTTATCTTATAATGATAGTATTTTTAATTTGTCTATTAATAAGTAAATTAAATTTAAGTTATGGTTCTTCATCAAAATCATATGTAAGTGATAATGTACTTATAAATGGAACAAAAATAGGAAGAGCAGAAGTAATATCAGATAAATTGTTAGAAAAAGGATCTTGTATATCAGCACAGGTAATAAAACCTACAGATGTAGTAATACATCAAACTGCATGTATAGATGTTGATGCAGAACAGATGTATGAGTCATTAAAAAATGCAAATAGCGACCCATATGCGGGAACAAGTTATTCAAAATATAGAAATGCATCGTGGACAATTACTGTAGGATACGATAAAATAATACAAAATATTCCTTTAAATTGGCAAGCATACGCGCAAGGGACACAAGAAGGAAATTTAACTGGAATTTCTATTGAAATATGTATGTACACAAATGCAATGAAACAACAGCAAGCTTATTTAAATGCTATAGAACTATATAAAGTTTTAAAAAATTATCAAAATGACTTAGGTTTAAAAAAGCATCAAGATTATAATGGCAAGCAATGTCCTGAATGGCTACTTGAAGGTAAATACGGTATGGATTGGGACTGGTTTAAGGAAAAGTGTATGGAATAAAGTATAGTTTTATAGTGTATGGGCAAATTATGAAAATGGAGGCAATATTATGATAAATATAGTCAATTCCTATGATGAAAAAGCAAGGGAATTATATAAGAATTGTGATATCTATTATAATAGAAATATACTTATAGCTAAATCTATTCCTTCAGATAATGAATGTATAAAATCTAGATTACATAGTCATAATGAATACGAATTTTTTATTCCAAACAGCCCAATACCTTTTCTAGTAAATGAAGATAGTATATTCTTTGGAGAAATAGGATATATATACACAGCTAAAAGCAACCAAAAACACGGTATAAAATATAATCTCTCTAACATAGACTATACAAGTATTCTAATAGATACAGATTATCTAAAAAACATAATGCAGGAACTTAAATGTAGTGATAATTTATTTAATCATCCTATATATTTATCTAGGGAATTAAAGTTTTACCTGCATATATTCCAAGATGAATTTAAAAAAAGAGATAAAAAAGACTTAGTTAAACTAGATATGATATCAAATCTTATCTGTAGAGAATTAATTAATGCAAATTATAATCAAGATATCAATCTGTTTAAGGAAAAACAAAGTTATCAAAAAGGAATTTATTTAGTTGCGGATTTTATAAATCATAACTATAATAGAGAAATAAAAATAGAAGAAATGGCACAATTAGCAGGTTTATCAAAAAATTATTTTGGTTCCGCATTTAAAAAGGCATTAGGAGAGACACCACATTCTTACTTAATTAAAATAAGAATATCAAAGGCAAAAGTTCTATTAGAAACAACAGACTATTCTCTAAGTGATATAGCACAAAAAATTGGATTTAAAAAAGCAAGCTCATTTACATCTCAGTTTAAAGCATCTACAGGTATTATACCTTCAAAGTACAGAGAAAAGAGCAAAAAACAATATTAAAATTATCTAAATTTATTTACTTGACAGAAACGTTATAAATGGTGATACTAGTTAAGGAGGTGGATAGGATATATGGATAAAAATGAATTTTTAGAGATATATGATTTAGAGCCACAAGACCTAAAGGATTTAGGCATAAATTGGGTAGACTTATACAACATATTACAGGATTATAAAAAATCAATTGATATTTATGATGCTAGGTTAACCTATGTTGCAAATGTCTTGAGACAACATCCTAAAATCCATTCTGTAAAAACAAGGGTAAAGGACCCAAAAAGATTATTACAAAAACTAGTTAGAAAAACTCCTAATAGAAGGGAGAAATACGGAGATAATTTTAATTTCAATATCCAAAACTATAAGGATGAAATTACAGATATAATGGGTATACGTGCCATACATATTTTCAAAGACGATTGGGAAGAAATACATCAATTTATAACGAATAAATGGGATGTAATAGAAACAGTAGCCAATATTAGAGAAGGAGATAATGTAACAACTTTTGAGGAAAAATCTATACCCGTAAGATCTAGAGTGTCAGGATATAGATCAGTTCATTATCTTATCAAATATGGTTCGGGATATGAGTCTTCAACTATAGAAATACAAGTAAGAACAATATTTGAAGAAGGATATGGAGAAATTGACCATCAACTTAGATACAGCCATGACGACGATATTCCAGAACTTTTAGCACAAAATCTTATGTTGTTAAATAGAATTGTCGGAAGCTCAGATGAGATGGCATCTCTCATAAATAAATTGAACAAAAGTTTTAGTGAGATAGAAAGCAAATACAATAAAAAATTAAAAAATAAAAACAATATGCTTAGAAATTTACGCCAAAAAATTTATGAAAATGATTCTTTAAATCCATATGAAAGGGAGTCAATAGTAAAAGATATAGATGATATAATTTTAGGGGACAGAGTAAAATATTCGGGGAGGAAATAGATGAACAATAAGAAAATATTGTTTTTTGATATCGATGGAACATTGATTTCAGAAACAAGTGGGGAGATACCAGAAAGTACAAAAACTGCACTTAAAAAAGCACAAGAAAATGGACATATAACAATTATAAATACAGGAAGAACAAGAGCATTAATAGAGCCAAGACTTCAAGATATGAAGTTTGATGGATATATTTGTGGATGTGGAACTTATATAGAAATTCACAACAAAGTTTTATATCATAAAACTATAGATAAGCATAAATATAAAGAGATTATTCAAGTTTTAAAAGATAATGAAACAGAAATGATAATAGAAGGAATAGAATCTATTTATATGGATACAGAAACAAAAGATAAGCAAAAACAAGCTAAAATTCAAGAGTTTTTACAAAGAGGATTTCCAATAAAACCCCTAAATAGTGAGGATTTATCTTTTGATAAATTTTGTTTCACATTAGAAAATCCAGACAAACGAGAAAATATAATTGAATATATTGAAAATGAAGGACTTGATTATATAGACAGAGGTTCTAATCTTTTTGAAGTAGTTCCAAAAGGACATTCAAAAGCAAGTGGTATGGAATTTTTATTAAATTATTTCAATTTAGAAAAAGAAGATAGCTATGCTTTTGGAGATAGTTATAATGATACTACAATGTTTGAATACTGTCCAAATGGAATCTTAATGGCAAATGGGAAAGAAGACTTAGCACAGATTGTGCGTTTTGTTACAAAAGATGTAGATGAAGATGGAATTGAATATGCACTGCAACATTTTAATATAGTATAATAAACTTTATTTATGAAATCATACTCCAAAAGTAGTTTTTAGACTCTTTTGGAGTATTTTTTTTGCAAAAAGTTAGAAAAAATAATATTAATATATAAATACTTATTTATATTGATTATAAAAATATCTCCTGTGTTACAATAAAAATAACGAAATATTCTGACAGAGGAGATGTTTTTATGGATAAAATTAGTACAGGTATAAAAGGCTTTGATGATATTATGGGGGGATTGTACCCAGGGGATAATGTTGTGTGGCAAGTTGAGGATATAAATAATTACAAACATGTTGTAGATGCTTTTGTAAGAAAATCTATAAAAGATGGAAAAAATGTAAACTATATTCATTTTAGAAAAGTGAATTCGATAATAGATGACTTAAGTAAAGTAAATTTATTTGAACTAGATTTGGCAAAAGGTTTTGAAGATTTTACTATGTCTGTCCATAATATAATAAAAACACAAAGTGAAAATTCAGTATACGTATTTGATAGTCTTACATATATCCAAAGAGGGTGGTATTCTGATTTAATGACAGCTAACTTTTTTAAGGTTACATGTCCTTATCTATATAAGATAGGTGCAGCTGCGTATTTTTCAATAAAAAGAAATTCATATACTTATGACACTATTGCTAAAATAAGAGAAACAACACAGATTTTAATGGATATATATAATGTTGAAGGAAGTATATATATACATCCTCTAAAAGTTGAAAACAGATATACTCCTATTTTATTTTTCCCACATAAAATCGAAAAAGATAAAGTTACAACAATAACTTCAAGCGGGGAAGCATCAAAATTATTTTCTCATTTTGACTGGAGAAATAAAAGACTTGGCTATTGGAGAATAAATTTTAATAAAGCAAAAGCAGCACTTACACAAGATGAATCGACCCAAGAAAGAATAAAACAAAATTTAATCGATATACTAGTTGGAAAAGATAGCAAAATAAATGAAATGTGCAAACAATATTTTACACTTGCAGATATGGTGCAAATAGCATCTCGTGAAATAGGAACTGGATTTATAGGTGGAAAGAGTATAGGGATGCTTATGGCAACTGCTATTGTAAGCAAATCAGAGGAGACAAAAGAATACTTTAAAGATATATTAGAGCCACACGATTCGTTTTATGTAGGTACAGATGT
Organism: Intestinibacter bartlettii; assembly: GCA_025148965.1. Lineage (GTDB taxonomy): Bacteria > Bacillota > Clostridia > Peptostreptococcales > Peptostreptococcaceae > Intestinibacter > Intestinibacter bartlettii. Next base: position 990,830 of record CP102273.1, read on the forward strand.
TTTCTATTCATACATAGTTGAAAATGGATTGTGGGATTTGAGAATGAAGCAAAAAACTGATGAAGGATATTTTAAATATGCAAAAGAACTTCAAGATGGATTGCAAAATGGAAAATTCTCAGAAATGATAGAAGAACAATTTATGCATTTACTAGAATACTATGGACAATGTCCAATAATCGTAAGATCTAGTTCATTACTTGAAGACAACTTTGGAAATGCATTTGCTGGTAAATATGATAGCGTTTTCTGTATAAATCAAGGAACACCATCACAAAGACTAAAGGCATTTGAAGATGCAATAAGAACGGTTTATGCAAGTACAATGAATGAAGATGCACTTAATTATAGAAAAAATCGTGGGTTAGATAAGCGTGATGAACAAATGGCTATATTGGTTCAAAGGGTATCTGGTGATTATTATGGAGAATATTATTTCCCACATATAGCTGGAGTTGCAAATTCATCAAACTTATATGTTTGGAATAAAAAAATAGATATGGATGCAGGTATGCTTAGATTAGTATTTGGTCTTGGAACTAGAGCAGTCGATAGAGTTAACAATGATTATGTTAGAATAGTTGCACTAGACGACCCAACAAGACTTCCTGCAATGACAAAAAAAGATCCTCAAAGATTCTCACAACATTATGTAGATGTATTAAATTTAAATAAAAATGAATTAGAAACAATAATAGTAAATGAAGCAGTTAAAAGTAATTTAAAAACACAAAGTAGTTTATTTGGTTCAAAAGATAAAGAAACAGAGGAGAGATTTAAAAGGGTAGGAATAGATACTTCTAACATACCATTTGTACTTAATTTTGAGAGACTGCTTAGAAGTACAAAATTTACTGAAGCTATGAGGAAAATATTAAAAGTCGTATCATCAAAATATAATTATCCTGTAGATATAGAGTATACAGCTAATTTTGATAAACAAGGAAACTTTAGAATTAATATAGTTCAATGTAGACCGCTTCAAACAAGAGGGCTTGGAAAAACTGTTGAACTGCCTAAGTTAGAAGATAAAAATTCATGCTTGTTCTCATCAATAGGAAACTTTATGGGCGGTAATGTAAGACTTGCAATCGACTATATAGTATTTATATCATCAGATGATTATGTTAAATTACCTGAAGTTGAAAAATACAATATAGCTAGACAAGTTGGAATAATAAATAAAGAACTAAAAGGAAAAAATGCTATGCTTATGGGACCTGGTCGATGGGGAAGCAGTAATCCAGAATTAGGGGTTCCCGTAAAATTCACAGAATTATGCAATATGTCTGTAATGTGTGAAATTGCATATAGTAATCAAGATTTAATGCCAGAATTATCTTATGGAAGCCACTTTTTCCAAGACTTAGTTGAGACAGGGATATTTTATGTAGCATTATTTGATAATAGAGAAGATGTAGTATTTAATGAAAATAAATTAAGAGAAAAAGAAAATATAGTAAAACAAATAGTAAAAGATGCAAATATAAATGATGAAGTAATAAAAGTATATGATACAAAAGGTCTTCAAATTTATTCAGATATAACACAACAAATAGTAACTTGTTCATAATATTATATTATTTCAAAGGTAAACCCCTAAGCGGAATGCTTAGGGGTTTTGAAACTCTATTATAAAGGATATGGTATTTTAATTATATAATTTATATTTTACTTAAATAGAAAGTAAATTATTAATCTAGAATAATCCAGATATTACTCCATTTTCATCAACATCAATTTTTTCTGCTGCTGGAACTTTTGGAAGTCCTGGCATCTTCATTATTTCACCAGTTAATGCAACTACAAATCCTGCACCTGCAGATATTGTAACTTGTCTAACTGTTATTCTAAATCCAGTTGGTCTACCTAATTTAGTTTGGTCATCAGTTAATGAATATTGAGTTTTAGCCATACAAACAGGAACTTTACCGAATCCTATTTTTTCTAAGTTAGCTAATTCTTTTTCTGCTTCTGGAGTATAATCTACACCGTCAGCTCCATATATCTTAGTTGCTATTGCGTTTATTTTTTCTTTTAATGAATATTCATCTGGGTAGCAGAATTGGAAGTCATTTGGTTCATCACATAATCTTATAACTTCTTTAGCTAATTCTATACCACCTTCGCCACCTTTAGCCCATACTTGAGATAAAGCAACGTTAACGCCTAATTCTTGGCATTTCTTTCTAACTAATTCAACTTCAGCTTCTGTATCAGTTGGGAATTCGTTTATAGCAACTACTGCTGGTAATTTGTAAACTTGAGTTATATTTTCAACGTGTTTTAATAGGTTTGGTATACCTTTTTCTAATGCTTCTAAGTTTTCTTCGTTTAAGTCAGCTTTAGCTACGCCACCATTGTATTTTAATGCTCTAACTGTTGCAACTATTATAACTGCATCAGGTTTTAAGTTAGCCATTCTACATTTAATGTCTAAGAATTTTTCAGCACCTAAGTCAGCACCGAATCCACCTTCAGTTACTACATAGTCTGCAAAGTGCATAGCCATTCTTGTTGCTATAACTGAGTTACAACCATGTGCTATATTAGCGAATGGTCCACCATGTACAAATGTTGGAGTTCCTTCTAATGTTTGTACTAAGTTTGGTTTTAATGCATCTTTTAATAATGCTGCCATTGCTCCGTTAGCATTTAATTGTTTAGCTGTTACAGGTTCACCTTCATAGCTGTATCCAACTATTATTCTACCTAATCTTACTTTTAAGTCAGCTATATCATCTGCTAAGCAGAATGCTGCCATTATTTCTGATGCAACTGTTATATCAAAGCCGTCTTGTCTTACAGCACCGTCACCTTTTTTACCTAAACCATCAACGATATTTCTTAATTGTCTATCGTTCATGTCTACACATCTTCTCCAAGTTATTCTCTTAGGATCTATTCTAAGTTCATTTCCTTGGTGAATATGGTTGTCTATCATTGCAGCTAGTAAGTTGTTAGCAGCTCCTATTGCATGGAAGTCACCTGTGAAGTGTAAGTTTATATCTTCCATAGGAACAACTTGTGCATATCCTCCACCTGCTGCCCCACCTTTAACACCGAATACTGGTCCTAGAGAAGGTTCTCTTAATGCAACTAATACATTTTTACCTAATTTTTGTAAACCGTCAGCTACACCTATAGTAGTAGTAGTTTTACCTTCTCCTGCTGGAGTTGGGTTGATAGCTGTAGTTAATATTAATTTAGCTTTTTTTCCACCATTATCTTTTTTAAGTAGGTTGTAGTCAACTTTAGCTTTATATTTACCATATAACTCTAAGTCATCTTCAGTTAATCCTAATTTTTTGGCTATTTCTCTAATATCTTGAGGTTTAGCTTCTTGAGCTATTTCAATATCTGATTTGAATCCCATAACAAACATCCTCCCACAATCGTTTAATAAAAAATTTTATCTTAAAAATATTAAAAAGTTAATTACTATGTTTATAATTATATAGTAACAATTTGTATAAATAAGTTGTTATAACAACTAAAAATGAAAAAGTTAAATATTTAACTAAGTATAAATGTTATAAATTGATAGATATTATTTCAAAATAATTTTTATCAAATTTTATAAGCCCTTCCTTTTGCATTGAACTCAATTCATGCGATAGGGCGCTTCTATTGACGCATAAGAATTTCGATAATTCCTCTCTATTATAAGGAATTATAAAAGTATCACTTTTATTCTTTTGTTTTTCAAATAGTAAATATGCGATAATTTTTTGTCTCAATTTATAATGTGATATTATTTTTATTTTATGATATTTTCTCATATTTTCATTTGCAACAAATTTAAGTACGTCTTGTAATATTATAGATCGATACTCCTCTGGAATAGTTCCCTTTTTAAAAATCGCATTTTGGTTAAATATAAATACTTCGGAATCAGTTAAAGCATATATAGAAAATGGACTCAACTTTTCATATGTACAAGTAATTTCAAGCCCAAAAGAATAAGAAGGTTCTAGTATGTTTACTAAATTTTCATCACCTGTAGAATAGAAGTTAGATACAGCTAATTTACCACTTAAAACTATACCTATATAATCTACATATTCTCCTTCATCTAATAATAAAGCACCCTTTTCAAAAAACTTAACATTACCCTTTAATAAAGGAGTTATTTCTTTTAAAGTTTCTTCACTTAAGTTATGAAAAGGTCTTGATTTGGCTAAAGCTTTTATAATTTTATCCACAATAAATCCCCCTGTTTAAAGTTTGGTGCAAAAATAGATATAATAAATTATATTTAAAAGTATGTAAAAAATCAAATAATATAACGAAATTCAGACGTTTAAAGATTTTAGATTTTGATATAATATGAAGATATAAATATTTATTAAGGAGAATGAAATGAACAGTTTTAATAATTTTAATTTAGATACAGAAATATTAAAGTCATTAGATATTTTAGATTATAAAATTCCATCACAAGTACAAAGTAGGGTAATTCCTGTTTTATTAGATAAAAAAGATATATTGGTTAAATCAAAAACTGGTACAGGGAAAAGTGCAGCATTCGCAATACCTATATGTAATAAGATAAAAAAATTAGAAAATAAGTTAAAGGTATTAGTAATTGTGCCGACAAGAGAGTTAGCATTACAAGTTAAAGAAGAAATCGAAAAAATAGGTAGACTTAAAATGATAAAATGTAGTGTTATTTTAGGAAAGGAACCTCTTAAAAACCAAATACTAGAATTAAAGCAAGGCACAAATGTAATAGTAGCAACTCCTGGAAGAATGATAGATCACATTTCTAGAGGAAGTGTAGATTTAGATGATTTAGATTATTTTATAATAGATGAAGTAGATAAAATGTTCACAAAGGGATTTGAAACTGATATTAATACAATTATGAAAAATATTCCTAATACATCATGCAAAGCGTTTTTCTCAGCAACAGTAGATAATGATTTAAAAGAAATATGTAATGGATACATGAAGGATTATGAGTATATTGAAGTAGATGAAGAAGAGATATTAAAAAATCAAATAGAAGAAAAGTATATAAAAGTAGAAAAACAAGAATTAAAATACGATGCTCTAAAAAATGTTTTATATAAATTTAAGCCAGAAACAACTATTATTTTTACAAATACAAAAAAACAAGCAGAAGTATTATATGAAAATATGAAATCAGAAGGATTTTTAGTAGAGCAGATTCACGGAGATATTTCTCAAGAAAGAAGATTTTATATAATAGATAGCTTTAAAAAACATGAGTTTAATATATTAATAAGTAGCGATATTATTTCTAGAGGAATTCATATAGATGATGTATCTTTAGTTATAAATTACGATATACCTTCTGATAGCGAGATATACGTCCATAGAATTGGAAGAACGGGAAGAGCAGGCAAACACGGGAAAGCAATTAGCTTAGTATCAAATAATGAATGTAGAGATTTTGAAAATATTGAGGTCTATACAAAAAATAAGATAGAACCAATAGGTATAGAATATTGTGAAAAAGATAAAATTGAATATCAAAAAACAATAAAAGAATTGCTTAATAAATATGCTTTAGTAGAAAATCAAGAACAAGATGAATTTAAAGGTGAAGTTGTAAAAATACATATAAGTATCGGTAAAAAGAAAAAAATAAGGATAGGGGATATAGTTGGGGCACTTAGTAATATAGATAGTTTAGAAAATAGCGATTTAGGTGTTATAAAAATATATGATAATTATTCTACTGTGGATATATTAAATCAAAAAGGAAAGAAGTTTTTAAATGATTACAAAGAAATTATAGTTAAAAATAAAAAGGCAAAGATAAGGGAAGAAAAATAATATAATTTATTATAATATAAAAGGTGCTTAAAGCACCTTTTATATTATTAAAGAACCGTGAATATATGCATATTTTAATGTTTTTTCCTTGTATGAATCATATAAGGACATAATTTTAACTTGGCTTTTATAGTAATCATCTTTAAAAATAGTAAACATTGAATTTAGATTGTTGTACATTTTATAAATATCATCTTTAGAGATTTTTAGTTTTATAGATGATATTATATTTTCGGTAGATATTTTAGTAGAGGTTTCTGTTTTACTAATAAGTTTATATATATTATCGTCGTATAATATGTAATAAATATTATCGATAAATAAATATGGAAAAATAGACTTTTCAAAATCATCAAATTTATTTTCAGTAATATTTGTTATTTTATATAAAACAGTAGTATTTTTTGAATCTAAATTAAAACTCTCTGAAAATGTATTTAGTAATGTTGGACTTATTTCTTCAAAATTTATGTACATATTAGCCTCCAAATTAATCAATTTTATATTATTTTTTACAATTTGGGGTATGTTATTCAATATTTAAAGAAATAATTAGAAATGAAAAGTGATATGGTTTACACCATACCACTTTGAAATTTAGGTATTTATAATAAAGGTATTATTTATCGGAATTATTACCTTGAGCAGCTTTTTCTTCCCAGAAAGTAGCACCTTTGATTCCTAAGCTTACAGGATCAAATGTAATTTCTGTTGTAGGAATTCCTGCTTTAAGTTGACGTTCATAGTCATTGAAACATTTCATAACTGTGTTAGAAAGAACTAATATAGCGATTATATTTAACCAAGCCATCATACCAACACCGACATCACCCATTGTCCAAGCTAAAGTAGCAGATTTAACAGCACCAAATGCTATCATAGCTAAGAATACTAATACTAATATATATTCACAAATTTTAGAACTTTTACCACCAGTTATTTTCTTTACTATGTAAGTTAAGTTAACTTCAGCTATATAGTAATATGCCATTAATGTAGTGAATACGAAGAAGAATAATGCTATTGTAACGAATGCTCCACCGAATCCAGGAATTAATGTATTTATACCAGCTATAGTATATTGAGGACCAATTTGATCTACTGTGAATGCTTGACCTGCATTATAAACAACTTCTTTTGTACTTTCATTGAAAGTTGTATAACAGTTTGTCATAAGTATCATAAATCCAGTTGCAGAACAAACAAATAGTGTATCTACATATACTGAGAATGCTTGTACGAAACCTTGAACTGCTGGATGGTTAACTTCAGCAGCTGAAGATGCTTGTGGACCAGTACCTTGACCAGCTTCATTAGAGTAAACACCACGTTTAACCCCCCAAGCAACTGTTGAACCAAATATACCACCGAAAGTAGCATCTAATTTAAATGCACCTTTAAATATTTGAGATAAAACTGTAGGTAATTGACCTATATTAACAATTATTATGATTACAGCCATTAAAATATATAAACCACCCATGAAAGGTACTATAAATTCAGCAGCAGAACCGATTCTTTTTATACCACCAAGTACAACTATACCAGTTAAAACAACTAAAATAACTGCTGTAACAGTTGTGCTTAAACCAAATGAACTTTTAACAGCATCTGCTATAGAGTTTGATTGAACACCTGGTAATAATATACCGATTGCTATTACTGTAACTATTGCGAATAATAATCCATAAGCTTTAGCAAATCCTGTTTCTCCGAATCCTTTTTCTATGTAATATGCAGGACCACCACGATATTGACCTTCGTGTTGTTCTTTATAAAGTTGTCCTAAAGTAGATTCTGCGAATGCTGAACCTGCACCTAAGAATGCTATAGCCCACATCCAGAATAAAGCCCCTGGACCACCCCAAGCTATTGCTGTTGCAACACCAGCAATATTACCAGTACCTATACGACCAGCAAGTGCTGTACAGAAACCTTGGAAAGAAGAGATACCTTCTTCGGATTTTTCGCCATTAAGAAGTAATTTAACCATAGTTTTTAAGTTTCTAACTTGGGAGAATTTCGTTCTTAAAGAGAAATAAACTCCTGATAATAAACACAAGTAAACTAACCAGTTACTCCAAATAACATTATAAATTGATGTTATCAGTTTTTCCATAAAAACCCCTCCTAAATATAATTTGTAATATTAGAAAAAATAAAATTAGTAAACTTATCATTTTTTGGTAAAAAAAATTAAATACCTTATAATATACCTAAATTTTAAAATATATAAGATGAGTAAAAAATTTACTATTTAAAATAATAAAAATAGAAATACATTTTATAAAAAACTTATATACTTTTCAAAATTAAATTAGTTTTGAAATGATAAGTAAACTAAAAAAATAATATACCTATAATTATAGTAGCTAAAAATATACTAAATGTCTTCATATAAAAAAATTTTTATGAAAAATAATTTTAATATTTGAAATGTTTTAAATATAAGAAAAATTTAGAAAAATGTAAATTAGTAGGAAAAATATATCAAAATACAGTGTAAATATAAATAAATAAAATAAATTTTGCAAGATATTGACAATGATATGACAAAAAATTAAAATATATAAGAATAAAAAAATACAAAAATTTATAAATGTAGAAATATAGGGAATATATATCTATATAAATAAAATAATATATATAACAATAATATACTTATAGTATTTAAGTATTATATTAAAAAAAGAATGAATATACTAATAAAAAATATAAAGTTTTAAAATGATTTTCGGATATAAATTTTGAAATTATAAAAAGGCATAACTTTTAAGTTATGCCTTTTTGACTATCTAATATTATATTTATATAATTATTCAGCTTCTACAACTTCTAATATACCCATTGGACATGCTTTAGCACATTTTCCACAAGCGATACATTTGCTAGGAGTTTCTTTGCTGTTATCCTTAACTATTATTCCCCTTGGACAGGCATCAACACAAGTTAAGCAACCTGTACATTTTTTCTTGTCAATTACATAAACACCTTTAGCATTTTCAGAAATAGCTCCTTCTGGACATTTTTTAGCACATACACCACATTGATTACATGCTTGTACAGCTACAGCACCTTTTTTGCTAGTTATGTCTATACATGGTAAACCAGCTTTTTTATAGAATGCCATAGAACATTCTAATTCGCAAGTAAAACATGCTTGACATTTAGTTTTGTCTGTTACAACTAATTTTTTCTTCATATTCAAAATCCCCCCAATTTAAATTGTAAAAAGTTGTTATATGTTTATTTAAAATAAGTAACCTAACTTTAGTTTAATGTAAAATATGGAAAAAATCAACAAATTTGCATTAAAATAGGGTGAAAAAATAACAAAGGTTTATAAAGATATGGTAATCATATTCATATGATAATTACAATCAAATAAAGAATATAATTATGAAAAATAAAATAAATTAAAAATTGTATTATTTGAAGTAAATGATATAATAATCTAATAGATTAATAGGAATAATTTAAAATAAGTACATATAATTAATGTAGTTTAGGAGGAGAAAATGGATAATTTAATAAATGCCATAGATAAAATAGTAGAAGGGCAAGTTTTTAAAATAGTTATAAGTAATAAAAAAGATAAAGAAAACAAATATAACAAGATAAATATAAACTTTAAAGAAAGTAAAAATAAAAAATACTATCAAGTTGAAAAATATACTGATAAGCAAGTTTTCCATGAAAATATAGAAATTGAAGATTTAAGAGATCATCTTTTAGATTATATGGAAAATAGCTATAAACAATTAGCAGCTTGGAGTGAAAATACTACTTTTGATTTAAAAATATCTAAGAAGGGTAAAGTATTTTTAGGCAAAAAAAATGCTAATAACTCTAATTTAATAAACAAAGATCATAATAAAAAGAAAAATTATATATTAGAAGAAGGAATGATAATAGAACCTTTAATAGATTTAGGTGTATTTACTAAAGAAGGAAAAGTAGTAAAATCAAAATACGATAAATACAAACAAATAAATAGATTTGTAGAGATAATAGATGATGAGATAAAGAAAAATGACTATAAAGAACTTACTATATTAGATTTCGGCTGTGGTAAATCTTATTTAACATTTATACTTTATTATTATTTTGTTGAAATTAAAAAGATAAATGTTAAAATGATAGGTTTAGATTTAAAAGAAGATGTAATTAAAAAATGCAACGAAGTAGCTAAACGTTATAAATACGATAATTTACATTTTGAGTTAGGGGATATAAATGGTTATAAATACAATAACAAAGTAGATATGGTTATAACTTTACATGCATGTGATACAGCAACAGATTATGCGCTTTATAATGCAGTAAAATGGAATGCAAAAATGATATTTTCAGTTCCATGTTGTCAGCATGAGCTAAATCACCAAATGAAACCTGAAAATTTAAATATACTTACTAGGTATGGAATAGTTCAAGAAAGAGTTGCAGCATTAATGACAGATGCAGTTAGAGGAAATTTACTTGAGGCTGTAGGTTATAAAACTCAACTTTTAGAATTTATAGACATAGCTCATTCACCAAAAAATATTTTAATAAGAGCTAGTAAATCAAATATTTCAAAACAAAAAATAGAGAAATCTTTAACTGAAGTAGAAAAACTAAGAGAAGAATTTAACTTCAATCCGACTTTATATAATTTATTAAAACAAGATAATCTTATATAGATAGAATATATAATTTTTGTAATAATTTAAATGTAATAAGAGATAAATATATCGTAAAAACTAACCTAAATAAGTTAAAAAATTTATTGAGAGGGGGAACATAATGAAATATTTAAAATTAATATTTAATAGGCTTTTTGTTTTTGGACTTATGATTTTAGTACAAGTTGTATATATGTTGCTTATATTAAATAAATTTAGCCACTACTCCCAAGTGTGGAGTGCAATATGTCTGGTACTTAGTATATTAGTAGTTCTTTTTATCGTAAATAAAGAAGATAACCCAGCATATAAAATAGCATGGATTATTCCAATTTTACTATTTCCTATTTTTGGTGGATTGCTTTACTTATTTTTAGGTAATAAAAAGCCTACAAGAAGAATGAGAGATAAAATTGAAAAAGAACATGAAAAACATAAGTGTAGAGTTCAAAATCAAGAAGTAATAAAAGATATTGAAAAACAAGACCTACGAGTAGCAGGTCAAGTGAGATATTTATCTAATCATGTAGGATTTCCTATATATGAAAATACTAATGCAACTTATTATAAAAGTGGAGAAGAAAACTTCAAAGATATGATAAGAGAGTTAAAAGCTGCAAAGCATTATATTTTTATGGAATACTTCATAATTGATGAAGGAGATATGTGGGATACTATACTCGATATATTAGAACAGAAAGCACAAGAAGGTCTAGATGTAAGGTTAATTTATGATGATATGGGATGTGTATCAAATTTACCTTATAAATACGACAGAATATTAGAAGCTAGAGGAATTAAATGTATGGCATTTAATCCATTTATTCCATTTGTATCACTTGCTATGAATAATAGAGACCATAGAAAAATACTTGTTATAGATGGTCATACAGGATTTACTGGAGGAATAAACTTAGCTGATGAATATATAAATACAAAAGAAAGATTCGGTTATTGGAAAGATACAGGCATAATGCTTAAAGGTGAAGGTGTATGGAATTTAACTACAATGTTTTTACACATGTGGAATTCATTTAGACCAACTGATGAAGATTATGATAAATTTAGACCACATGTTCATTTAAATAAACTTGTACAACATGATGGATATATTCAGCCATATGGTGATTCACCATTAGATGAAGAAGTTGTAGGCGAAAATGTATACCTAAACCTTATAAATAACGCAAAAAAATACGTATATATTTTTACGCCTTATCTTATAATCGATAATGAAATGATGACAGCTCTTTGCTTAGCATCAAAAAGAGGTATTGATGTTAAGATAGTAACTCCTGGAATACCTGATAAAAAGACAGTATTTAAACTTACAAGATCTTATTATCATCAATTAATCGAAAATGGAGTAGAGATTTATGAATATACACCAGGATTTTTACATGCAAAAGTTGTGGTATCTGATGATGAAGTAGCAACAGTTGGTACAATCAACTTTGACTACAGAAGTTTATATCTTCATTTTGAATGTGGTGTATTTTTATATAAATCAAAATGTATACAAGATATAAAACAAGATGCATTAGAGACAATTGCAAAAAGTAGAAAAATAGAAAATACAAATGTATTTTCAAATGGAAAGATAGATACTTTATTTAGAGCGGTTTTAAGGGTATTTGCACCGCTTCTATAATAAATTAAAAATTACCATCGCAAAATAATTGTGGTGGTAATTTTTATTTATATAATTATGAAAAATAATAATTTTCAATAAAAAAATTCCAATATAATGAAAATAGTTCCAAAAGGATGTTATTATTTTTATATATTTATTATATAAGAAGAGGAGGGGTATGTATGATAAGAAAGGCAAACTTAAATGATGTTGATGGCATAATGGATATTGTAAATCAAATAGTTGTGGAAATGAAGGAAAGTAACAATACTCAATGGGATGAGAATTATCCAAAAGCTGAAAATTTTAAGCAAGATATAGAAGAAGGAAGCTTATATGTTGATGAATTTGAGGGCGATTTAATAGGATTTGTCTGTATAAATGACGTTCAGCCAGATGAGTATAAAGAAATGAATTGGATAAGTGATGAAGATGCATTAGTTATACATAGAATGGGCATAAATCCAAAATATAGACGTCAAGGTAAAGCCAAAAATTTAATAAGATATGCAGAAAATTTAGCAATGGATAATGGAATAATGTATTTAAAAACAGATACTAATTCAATGAATATAAAAATGTATAATCTATTTAAAAAATGCGGATTTAGATTTGCGGGTCAAATGGAATTTATGGGAAAAACTGATGTGTTTTATTGTTATGATATAAAACTAGATGTTTAAATTTCGGTTTTATAGCATATAGGAAATTATAAGGGGTGATATATATGAATGAAAAATTAGTAAAAATATTAACAGAAGCTAGACATAATCCTAATTTAAAACAAAAACTAATAGATACAAAATCTGCAAAAGATCCAATGCAAGCATTTTGTGAAGTTGCAACAGAAGCGGGATATCCGATGACTGTTGGAGAGCTATTTCAAATAGGGGAAGAATATGCAGCAAACTTATTAAAGAGCTGTAATGGTGGAGCAGTATATCCAATCGACGATTGGGGCGATTGGTATGAAGATTTTTTCGCTGCTTTAAAATAATTTATATAAACTAGAGGCTGTTACACGTGTTTTGTAACAGCCTTTTTGACTTAGTAAGGAAGTTTTATACGCCCTTTTTCTATAAGTAAGAGATATTTATATTATAAAGCGTACAATGTTGAGTGAAAATATTGTATTTGTTATAATGAATTTTAAGGAAAAGGAAAAAACTGAATTATTAAATTAAAATAATATTTAGTATAAAGGGGTATATATAATGCAAAAAAATAAATATAATATAGTAGTTGCAAATCCTGCAAATAATATAACAGTTTTTGTTTTAGATTATGTAGAAAAAGAAGACTATAAAGATATTGCAAAAAATATTTTAGAAAACACAGATTTCAATGCAGAACAAGTGGGATTTGTAAAGGAACCCATTATGGGGGGCGATGTTAGGCTCGAAATGATGGGGGGAGAATTTTGTGGAAATGCATCACGAAGTATAGGAATGTTATTTGCACGCCAAAATAATATAGAAAGTGGAAATGTACTTGTTGAGATAACAGGAAGCGATAGACCTTTAAATACAAAGGTGGATTTTGAAAATGAAACATCGGAAATAGATATGCCAATACCAAAAAGAATTGAAAGTATAAATGTAAGCGGGCTAGGAAAATTTCCAATTGTATTAATAGATGGAATAAACCATATAATAGCAGAAAGTGTTGATGCAACAGACGAAAATTTTGAGAAATTTAAAAAGGCTGTATATGAAAATTACGATATAGAAGCCTTTGGAGTTATGTTTTTTGATAAAGAAAAAAACTACATAACACCAGCAGTTTATGTAAAAGATACAGACACTACATTTTTTGAAAGCAGTTGTGGAAGTGGTACATTAGCTACTGTAACTTATTTAGGACAAGATTTAAAAGATGGTGTACTAAAATTTGATATAAAACAACCTGGAGGAACAATAGCATCTCAAATATATAAAGAAAATGGAGAAATAAAAAAAATAACTATCGGTGGTGTTGTAAAATTAAGCGATAAACTTGAAATAGAATTATAAATTAAGTTTAAAAAAATTATTTTTGGTTATTTATTAGATGTAAAAATATTCCATTTGGAATATATTAATTAATATATATTAATTAATATAGTATGATATACTAAAAATAAGAAAAACAATTAATTTTAGGAGGTTTAAAATGGCTGGTATTTTAAGTAGATTTAAAGATATAATGTCTTCAAATATAAATGCATTATTAGATAAAGTGGAAGATCCAATGAAAATGATAGATCAATATCTTAGAAATTTAGAAAGTGATTTAGGTAAGGTAAAAGCTGAGACTGCAGCAGTTATGGCAGAAGAAACAAAATCAAAAAGAGAACTTGATGAATGTATAGATTCAATAAATAAAATGCAAACTTATGCAGAAAAAGCTTTATTAAGTGGAAATGAAGCTGATGCTAGAACATTTTTATCAAAAAAAGGTGAGTTAAATAATAAATTAATTTCACTTCAACAAACTTACGATATAGCAAAAGAAAATTCAACTAAAATGAGAGAGATGCACGACAAATTAATAAAAGATATATCGCAATTAAATACGAGAAGAGACGAATTAAAAGCAAAAATGGCAGTTGTAAATACACAAGAAAAGTTAAACAAAATAGGCTCTAGTGTAAACGGAGCTATAGGAAATATGTCTAAATTCGATGAAATGGAAGCAAAGATAAATAAAAAATTAGATACAGCAAATGCTATGGCTGAATTAAATAATTCTCAAAAAGAAGAAAATATAGAGGATTTAATTGCAAAATATGATAATGAAACTAAAAATACATCTTCAGAAATAGATGATGAATTATCAGAATTAAAATCAAAGTTAGGATTAGACAAATAAGAAGTATGTATAAGCTTTTATTAAAAAACTAAAATACAAGATGTATTGATTATCGGGAAGGGAATATAATGGATACTGCAAAAACTTATTATTGTCAAAATTGTGGGGCAGTAATGGAATTTGATGCTGCATCACAAAATTTAAAATGCCCAAGTTGCGGCAATAAAATTGAAATAGAAAATGATGAAAGTAAAGTTGTAGAGCATAAACTTACTAGACATGCATTAAATTCAATAAAACCTGAACAAAAAACGTCTACAAGTATGGAATGTGAGGGTTGTGGTGCACTTGTCGAGGTTGATTCAACAAGTACCGCTACAACATGTCCATATTGTGGTTCAAATTATGTACTAGCTAAAAAGCAAATGGATGCTTTAATTCCAGATGGAGTAGTGCCTTTTAGAATAGACAAAGTTCAGACAGGCGAAATATATCACAAGTGGATAAAGGGAAGATGGCTAGCTCCAAATACACTTAAAACTTTATATCAGACAGATAAAATCCAAGGGATTTATATTCCATATTGGACATTTGATGCAGATATAGATGCTAGATATAGAGCAATGGGTGGAGAGGATTATGAAGTGAGTTATAAAGATGATGAAGGCGAAATTCAAACAGAGATAAGAACACGTTGGTATCCTACATCTGGTCATGTACATAATTTTTTTGATGATGTACTTATAAGGGCATCAAATAAATTAAAACCAAATTTATTAAATTCACTAGTATATAATACTCAAAATATTTCTTCATATTCTCCAGATTATATGTCAGGATATTGTGCAGAAATATATACTATAGACTTAGAAGATGCTCACAAAGATGCTATAAATAAAATGAAAAATGAAATGAGACATTTATGTGAAAGGGATGTTCTTAGAAGATATGACAGAGTAAATAATTTAACTATGGACTTAGATTATGATAATGAAACCTATAAACATGTTTTACTTCCAATATACTCAACGACTTATTATTATAATGGAAAAGAATATCATGTTTTAATAAATGGTCAATCAGGAGTTATATCAGGAGAATATCCAAAGAGTGTATTTAAAATAGCTATGATAATTATAGTAATAATTATTATAATAGCTTTAGCTTTTTATTATGTAAATTCATAGAATTAGGAGGACGTATATGGGATTTTTCAGTAACCAACTTTCAAACATAGTAGAGTGGGAACAATTTAGAGATGATATGATATTTTGGAAATGGGATAATAAAGAAATAAAAAAAGGTAGTAAATTAATTATTAGACCAGGACAAGATGCTATATTTATGTTTAATGGTAAAATAGAAGGTATATTTAAAGACGAAGGTAGTTTTGATATAGAATCTCAGATAATACCTTTTTTATCAACATTAAAAGGATTTAAATTTGGATTTAACAGTGGTATGAGGGCTGAAGTGTTATTTGTAAATACTAAAGAGCTTACTGTTAAATGGGGAACAAAAAATGCAATAAATATACCGGCGCCAAATCTTCCAGGAGGTATGCCTATAAAATCTTTTGGAACATTTTGTTGCAAAGTAGATGACTATAATATACTTATAGATAAAATTGCAGGTGTAAAAAAACAATTTACAATAGAAGATGTAAAAGAACGTATAATGTCTATGTTAGATCAAACTCTTATGAGATGGATTGTAAGAGAAGGAAAAGACATATTCAATCTTCAAGCTAATGCCTATGAAATCTCTAAAGGAATTCAAGGTGATTTAGATATGGAAATGCAAAAAATAGGAATTGGAATAACTAGTTTTGCTATATCTAGTGTAAGTTATCCAAAAGAAATTCAAGATATGGCCACAAAGGCTGCATCACAAAGTATGGTAAATGATATGGATAAATATACTAAAATGGCAATGGCGGATTCGATTGGTAAAGGTTCTGGTGGAAATGGTTCAAATATAGCTGCTGATATGGCTAGTATGCAAATGGGAATGATGATGGGACAACAAATGGCTAATCAAATGGCACAAACCCAAAATAATAACCAACAGCAAAACATTAACCAAAATCAAAATAACAATCAACAACCTGTTAATCCACAAGGTGGAGGTAATGTAGCAAAATTCTGTCCAAACTGTGGAACACCGAATAATGCAGGCTCAAATTTCTGTCCAAATTGCGGAACAAAGTTAATTTTATAAAAAAAGACTGTCGCTAAAAAAGTGACAGTCTTTTTTCACTTATCTTTCAGTAATATTTATAGAGCCGATAGCGACAGCACCACTTCTAACAACAATTATATTGTTAGGATATTGCTTTGAAAATATTTCTATCAATCTGTCAACACGTTTTTCTGTATGTACACATTGTAAAAGCACGCTTTTTCTACCTATATCTACTACATCCATTTCAAAAACTTGAGCCATTTGGAATATATCTTGTTTATCTTCTGCAGAACAGTTTTTAACTTTTATAAATAGAAGTTCTTTTGTGTGAGTTTCCATAGTAGTTAAGTCAATAACTTTTATAACTTCTACAAATCTGTTTAATTGTTTTTTTATTTGTTCAAAAGTAACATCATCACAGTAAACACCAATAGTTATTCTTGATGTATTTGGATCTTCTGTTTTTCCAACTGTTAATGTGTCTAAGTTATATAATTTAGCTGAGAATAAACTTGAAATTTTAGCAAGCACCCCAGAATAATTTTCTACATAAAGAGCAATCCATCTTTTTTTCATCATAATGTATAACTTCCTTTCTAATAATTAGTTTCAAGTAACATATTATCAAGTGCTTTACCACCTTGAACCATTGGTAAAACAACATCTTTAAAGTCGATTAATATTTCAATAATAGTTGGTGAATCTGTATTTTTCTTAGCTTCTTCAAATGCATCGCTTAGTTTATCTTCATCTGTAACTCTTATTCCATAAGCTCCATAACTTTCAGCTAATCTTATAAAATCAGGAGTGTATGGTGGACAACATTCAGGAATATTACTTCCATCAAAATTACATTTTCCTTCACAACTTTTTCTTTTTCTCAAGCAAGTTCCAGAGTAATTTTTATCGTGGAAGAATTGTTGCATTTGTCTAACCATACCTAAGAAACCATTATTGATAATAACTAATGTAATAGGAAGTTCTAATTGAACAGCAGTAGCAAGTTCTTGTATAGTCATTTGTACACCGCCATCACCGGCTATACAAACAACTCTTTTATCTGGGTTACCAAGTTGAGCACCTATTGCAGCTGGTAAACCAAATCCCATAGTACCAAGTCCGCCAGAAGTTATTAATTGTTTATTTTTATTCATTTCTAAAAATTGAGTAGTCCACATTTGATGTTGACCTACATCTGTTAAGAATATGCCTTCAGTAAAAGCTTTATTTAAGTTTTCAAATATAGCTTGAGGTGAAATTCGACCTTCCACAGAACTTGGAGCAGTTACTGGATATTCTTTATCCCATGCTTTTATTTGATTAACCCATTTTTTTGTATAAAGCTCTTGCGCTAATGGAATTAATTCATTTATTGCAGCTTTTGCATCTGCAACTATAGGTATATTTACGACGATATTTCTAGAAATAGAAGCTGAATCGATATCTATGTGTATAATTTTTGCATTTGGTGCAAATTCGGCAATTCTACCTGTAACTCTATCATTAAATCTTGTACCTATAGAAAATAAAACATCACATTCATTAACAGCTTTATTAGAAGCATAACTACCATGCATA
Source organism: Intestinibacter bartlettii (assembly GCA_025148965.1). Lineage (GTDB taxonomy): Bacteria > Bacillota > Clostridia > Peptostreptococcales > Peptostreptococcaceae > Intestinibacter > Intestinibacter bartlettii. The sequence continues at coordinate 1,009,484 of CP102273.1, forward strand.
CCTACATTACCAATGAAAAGTGGATGTTTAGTAGGAATTGCGCCTTTTCCCATTATAGTTGTTATAACAGGTACTTTTGTGATATTGACAAGTTTTTCAAATTCTTCATTTGCATGTGAAATATTAACTCCATCACCTATTAAAAATAAAGGTTTTTTGGCGTTTTTTAACATTTCTAATGCCTTTTTAATTTGTCCTATATGAACACCTGTACTTGGTTTATATCCTCTTATATTTACTGTTTCAGGATATTCTGCAGGTCCTATTTCACTTACAATATTGCTTGGCAAGTCTACAATTACTGGTCCTGGTTTTCCAGTTCTAGCTATGTAAAATGCCTCTTTTATAGCTCTACCTAAATCTTCTCTTTTTCTAATAGTAGTAGAATATTTAGATATAGTTCTAGTTATACCTACTATATCAACTTCTTGAAATGCATCATTACCAATTACTGAAGTTGCAACTTGTCCAGTAAAGCATACTAGAGGTATACCATCGTAATTTGCATCAGCTATACCCGTAACTAGATTAGTTGCCCCTGGTCCACTTGTTACTAAACAGACACCTACTTTTCCAGTTGAACTAGCATATCCTTCTGCTGCATGAATAAGGCCTTATTCATGTCTTGGTAAAATTAGTTCTATATCTTTTTCATGATATAATGCATCGAAAATATCTTTATCATATCCACCTGGATAAGCAAAAATTTTATCAACGCCTTCTTCGATTAAAGAATTAATGATTAATTGAGATCCTGTAATTTGCATAGTGCCCTCCCTGTTATTTAAAAGTCTTTAGAATAAAGATTTCTTTATTAAAATCAAAAAATGTATTAAAAAGCCCTAAGCTATTATTAGCTTAGGGCGAATTATTAAATCCGTGTTACCACCTAAATTAAAAGAAAATATCTTTGCACTCAATCGATACTTAATCATATCGTTTTCGTTTTAACGGTAGAAAATCCGGTGAAGCCTACTTAATAAAACCTGTTCAGTTCACAGCTCAGAGGCTACTTCAATTTTAGACTCATGAAAATTTCCACCAAACATTTTCTCTCTATGTTTCATCTAAAAAATACTACTCCTCATCATGGCATTTATCAATTATTATAGTATAATAATTCTAATATCAATTTACATAATATGTCAATTATGTGGTTGGTGAATTGTTTATAAATTCAAAAAAGTTTAAATAATTACTTATTAAGCAAATATTTTAATTTAGAAAGTCGCTTTAGACATTCATCTAGAGTTTCTTTTGAACGAGCAAAATGAAGTCTGATTAAATTATTTACATCTTCTCTAAAGAAGCTTGAACCAGGAACGGGGGCAACGCCAATATTTATAGTTATCCATTCAGAAAACTCTAAATCATTCATTTCTTTAAATTGTTCCAACTCTAAAAATTCAGATATATCAACTAATACAAAGTAAGTTCCTTGAGGAGTAGTGTGTTTTAAACCAATTTCATCAAGACCTTTTAAGAAATGATCTCTTTTTTTAGTGTATGTTTTTTTTAGTTCTTGATAATAAGATTCATCAAAATTTAGTCCAACAACTGCAGCTTCTTGTAAAGGAGAAGGAGCACCCACAGTTAAAAAGTCGTGGACTTTTTTTGCGCATTCTGCAATTTCTTCTGGAGCGACTAAATATCCTAGTCTCCATCCTGTTATAGAATATGTTTTTGATAAAGAACTTGTTGAAATAGTTCTTTCATACATTCCAGGAAGAGATGCAAAATATGTATGCTTATAAGGTTCATATATTAAGTGTTCATAAACTTCATCTGTTATTACAAATGTATCGTATTTTACAGCTAGTTCTGCAATAATCATAAGTTCCTCTTTAGTGAAAACTTTTCCAGTTGGATTTGATGGATTGCATAATATTAATGCTTTTGGATTTTGTTTAAAAGCATCTTCTAAGACATTCACATCAAAATTAAAATTAGGTGGAATTAATGGAACATATATAGGTTCAGCGCCAGATAGTATGGCATCAGCACCGTAATTTTCATAAAAAGGAGAAAAAACTATTACTTTATCTCCAGAATTACAAACAGTCATCATAGCACACATCATAGCCTCTGTACCACCGCATGTAACTAATACCTCTTTTTCAAAATCAATATCTCTATTAAATGCTTTGCTTTGTTTTTTGGCTATTGCTTCTCTTAAGTTTGGGGCACCAAAAGTTACAGAGTATTGATGGGGACCTTCCAAGGCAATTTTTGATAATGCATCTGTCATAGCTTTTGGTGGTGGAAAGTCTGGAAAACCTTGAGACAAGTTGATTGCACCGTGTTTGTCGCTTATTCTCGTCATTCTTCTTATTACTGAATCTGTAAATGTATTTACTCTATTGCTTAATTGTGGCATATGTACCTCCTAAATTTACTATTAATTAAATTTTACCAATAATATAATTGTATATAAAAAATTAAAAAAAATTATCTTAAATACAAAAAAATAGGTGAATTTTTTGAAAAATATAGATGGAAATAAATAATTAAACGCATCTACTTTAAAAATGCTTATAAATTGTTAAAAAAAATAAATATATATTAACAAAATAAAAATATGTATTATAATAGATGTGGAAATAAATTAGGTTTAAATATTTAATGGGAGGAAGAATATGGAAATAGTGGTCGTGGGATGTGGTAAGGTAGGTAAAACTTTAGTTGAACACCTAGCTATAGAAGGTCATAACGTTGTTGTTATAGATATAAATCAAAAGAATGTTGAAGAAATAGTAAATACTTACGATGTTATGGGCATATGCGGAAATGGAGCTATACACGACATCCAATTAGAAGCTGGAGTAAATAAAGCTGACTTATTTATATCAGTTACATCATCTGATGAAATTAACTTAATTTCATGTTTAATTGCAAGAAAAATAGGCGCGAAAAATTTAATAGCAAGGGTTAGAAATCCTGATTATGCTTCACAAATATCATTTATGAGAGATGGATTAGGAATTAGTTTAATGATAAATCCAGAAAAGGCAGCAGCAGATGAAATTGCTCGTATATTAAGATTCCCATCTGCACTTAAAGTCGACACATTTGCTAAAGGACTTGTAGATTTAGCTGAAATAAAAGTTAGACCAGGAAGTAAATTAGTAGGAGTATCTTTAAGTGATTTAAATAGAAAATTTAAGACGAGTGTATTAGTCTGTGCACTTCAAAGACAACAAAAAGTATATATACCAGATGGTAGATTCACTTTGGAAGAAGGAGATAAAGTACACATAACAGCATCTCACAAAGATTTAGAGAAATTTATGATTTCAGCTGGAATTTATGAGAGAAAAATAAAATCAGCCATGATAATAGGTGGTGGTAGAATAGCATTTTACCTTACTAAACAATTAGCTGAAATAGGAATAAAAGTAAAAATTATAGACAATAACGAAAAGAATTGCGAAAAATTAAGTGCACTTTTACCAAAAGCTGAGGTTGTATGCGCTGATGGTACAGACCAAGACGTTTTATTGGAAGAAGGAATAGAGTATATGGATGCATGTGTATCTATGACAGGTATAGATGAGGAGAATGTAATAATATCTTTATATGCATCAAAATGTAATGTGCCAAAAGTAATTACTAAGGTAAATAGATTATCTATAATAAATATGCTTGAATCAATAGGAATAGAAAGTGTTATTTCTCCTAAAGATATAACAGCAAATCAAATAGTAAGATATGTTAGAGCAAAAGCCAATAAAGGTGATAGTGGAATAGAGACACTTTATAAAATAGTTGATAAAAAAGCAGAAGCTATCGAATTTATAGCAAATAAAAATGTGAGCTTTTTGGGAATACCACTTAAAAAATTAAAAACAAAAGATAATTTACTTGTAGCAGGAATAATGCGTGGAAATAAACTGATTGTACCAAGTGGAGATGATTTTATTAAAGCTGGAGATAGTGTAATAATAGTTACAACAAATTCTTTCTTAACTAGCCTGGAAGATATTTTAGCATAGGAAGGTAAGTTATGAATAGAAAGATGATTTTTAGAATTTTGGGTAATATAATAATGTTCGAAGGAGCTATAATGTTATTACCATTTTTAGTATCTCTTATATACAAAGAGCATACAGCAATTTATTTTATTATAACAGCAGCAGTAGCCATAGCAATAGGATACATTTTAGCTAATTTAAAAACAGAAAATAGACATATTTATGCCAAAGAGGGCTTTATAATAGTTGCACTTAGTTGGGTAGTTGTATCCTTGGTAGGAGCCCTACCTTTCTATATAAGTGGAGAAATTCCAAATTATATAGATGCATTTTTTGAGACGGTTTCAGGATTTACAACTACTGGATCAACTATATTAAATGATATAGAAGTACTATCAAGGGGAATGTTATTTTGGAGATGTTTTACTCACTGGATAGGTGGTATGGGAGTACTAGTATTTGTATTAGCCTTAATACCTAAATCAGAGGGGCAAGATATGTTTCTTATGAAAGCAGAAGTACCAGGACCTATAGTAGGTAAATTAGTATCGAAAGTGCATATGACAGCGAGAATATTGTATGGTATATATGCGTTTTTAACAGTAATAGAAATAATATTTTTATTATTTGGAGGAATGCCATTATTTGATAGTATAGTTCATGCATTTTCAACAGCTGGTACAGGTGGATATGCTATAAAAAACAGCAGTATAGCTTTTTATAATAGTTATTATATAGATATGGTAGTTACTGTATTTATGTTATTATTCGGTATAAACTTTAATTTATACTATTTATTATTACTAAAAGATTTTAAACAAATTTTTAAAAGTGAAGAACTTAGATGGTATATATTAATAATTGCAGTGTTCACAGGTATAATAACAGTTAATACATTGGACATATATGGAAATGTAAGTGAGTCATTTAGATATTCTATATTCCAAGTTGCTTCAATTATAACTACAACAGGATTCGCAACGACAGACTTTGGAATGTGGCCAACACTGTCACAAATATTATTATTACTATTAATGGTTGTTGGGGCATGTGCAGGATCTACAGGTGGAGGAATGAAGATATCTCGTATTATGATACTTGTAAAATCTGCAAAATGTAGTATAAAGAAAATGGTAAGTCCAAGAAGTGTAACTACAATAAATGTTGAGGGGAAATCTGTGGATAAACAGGTACTTGATTTTGCATATTCTTACTTTGTTGTATATGCATTAATATTCTTTGCATCTGTATTATTGATTTCGTTTGAAAATCTTGATATTTTAACTACACTTACGGCACCACTTACTTGTTTAGGAAATGTCGGTCCTGGATTTGGAGATTTAATTGGACCAGTAGGGAATTTCTCTTCATTATCTAGTTTTTCAAAAATAGTACTTAGTTTTGATATGCTAGCTGGGCGTTTAGAATTATTCCCAATGATATTACTTTTTTATAGTTTAAAAGATTGTATAAACGTAGCACGTGAAAAAGTTTTAAAAAGATAAATTTATATAAGATAATAATGCTATTCCCTTGTAAAATACTTAGTAAATATATAAAATAGGGAGTAGCATTTTTATTATAAATAATAGTATGCTTTTTAGAATAAGTTTTATAAAATTATAAATTACTACAAATTTTTACATAAAAGGAAAAAATATAAAAATAATGTAATAAATAAATGATATATGTGGCGAAAAATATTATAATTAAAGTAATATGAATTTTATGAAACATAATTATTGTTTCATTTTATAAATGAGGGGAGTAATTAATATGAAGAATGAAAATAATATCGAACTTATTTCGCCAATAGGAGCAACTTGCAATAAAGTAGACTTAAAAAAAGCAATGGTTCCTATTTGCGATGAAAAACTATCGCCATTTGCATCATATGTGGGAGATATGCACAAACTAAATAAGCCAAAGAAAAATACTACAAAGATTGAAGCGGATTTTTTATTAGAAAAAGGTCATATTGGGGATATAGAAAAAGCAATTTTAATGACAATAAATCATTTATTATTTGCTACATCTTTGCAAATTACTTATTATTTAAAGAAAAGTGGATATAGTATAGAATCTAAAACAGTAGCAAGAAAACTTACAAGGCTTAAAGAAAAAAGCTTTGTAAGACAAATAGAATTTGTATCTGAAAATAGTATTAGTTCATATAAAGCATACTATTTAGGTTATCATGGAACAGGCTTATTAAGAGCATTAGATATAAAAACGTATTCTCAAGGATATGTAAGTGAAATAAAAACATTTAAAATAAAATCAATACTTGCATCAAACCAATTATTAACTCAAGTTATGAATGAAGAATTACAATTTGATGTATCAAAAGTTATAGTAAATGATAACATTAGAGGATGTATTGTAAGACCACAATCAGTTTTAAAATTTAATGATAAAGATTTTTTTGTTGAAGTAGTAAGAAAAGTTCCAAATTGGCAAGAAAAATTAACTCAGAAATTGGTGAGATATGAAACAGTTATAGAAAATTATAATAACTTAAATATAAAACTTAAAACAAAGCCAGTGCTTATTATTCAAGGAGAATCATATGAGCATATGTTTGAAATTATGAATTTATATGAAGAAAATAATTATAAAAATATGGATGTGATATTCACTTTTGACAGAATACTACTTTACCAATTAGAGAATGCATTTTTCGTTGTAGATCATAAAGAATCGAAAAAAGGTATTTTTTCATTCTTATTCAAGGGAATAAAAAATAGATAATTGACTAAATGAGTAAAAATATGTAGTAATTTATATTTTATATTAATAATTAAATAATATTGAAAAAAAGGTAAAAATTTAAAAATTCAAATATAGTTCATGGAAAATTTATATTAAATTCATATTAAAACTGTATTATTTAAATATAGAAAGACTAGCTTAATAATTTACTTAAATACCCGGATAATGATAGATTCCCTCACACTCTTTTATCTATCATTATCAACTTTAGCCCTGTACCCTCGTTAATCAGGGCTTTTTTTGTTTATTTTTAATAACTATCTCGTTTTTTCTAAATAACTTTAAAAATATAAAAAATTCTTATATAATAAAGATTAATAAGAATTTTATATTTTTTTGTAGATAAATGTATTATTATAAATTTATTTTGAAGAGGTGAGATGGTGGAGAGAACATTATTATTTGGGATTTTATTATTCATAGTTTTATTTATACTAAATTCAAAACTTACAACTATTTCTAATAAAAAATTATCATCTAAATTAAGTGTGTTTTTTGGTATTTTGACTTTATTATTCTTGGCAGTTGGTGGTATAAGTAATGAATTTAGCGATATAGCAGTTGTAACATTTATTTTGACATTAATTAGTATGGGGATAAGTGCTGTTCAATATATTGTTAAGATATTAAATGGGAAAGTAGATGTGTTTTTAGCATTTTTCTTCTTAACTATAGTGTTATGTGAAGTATATATAAGAATAGATCCTTACGGGTCTTTTATATATTTTTTATTTAATAAGAGCGTAGATATACATAAATATGAGATATATGCGATTATAGGATTTATAATATTTTTATCAATCAAAATATTCGCAGGGATATTCTTTAAGAAGGATCTGAATTTTTTAGATAAAAATTATTTCCAAGTTAAAGATGGAAAAGGAAAATAATATATAGAACTACATATTTAGATATAAAAATAAGGCATCTATAAAAATAGATGCCTTATTTTTAATTTTAGGTAAATATACTTTTAAAATTTTATAATTAACTTATTCATTAATTAGGCGATATTAAGAATATTATATTTGAATATTATTGGTTTACAAATATTATATATCTTGTTATTCCAGCCGAATTGAAGGAAAAAATTAACTTCTAAATCTTTTTCAGTTTTTGATGAATCTATAGCTATTAAAGCCTTTGTGATTGTTTTATTTGTGTATCCAAGCTCTTTTAAACATTGTGTTATTTCATCATCCATATTTTCCATTATAGCTAATGTATCATCATAGTTTTTGTCGAATAATGATTTAATATTAGGTATTAAATTTATAGAACATTGAGTTTGTTCGTATAAAAAGTTTATTGAATGAAGGTAGCCTTTGTCTCGACTTATTATATAATATTCCATATTTTTTTTATTATTAGTACCGATAACTAATCCAAGGCAACTAACAAGTTGGAAATCAAGGCAGTTCTTACCTCCTGATTCTATGTGTATATTTTTTATTGTAGCTTTAGTTTCGATTGTTTTTATTAAGTTTTCGTGAAAGTTATGGACAATCGTTTTGTTAGTTGTGAAAAGTATTATTAAATCATTTTCATCTAAGTAATTAGCGCCTTTGAGCGCGCGTATATTTACATTTTCTGTATCTACTAAAAAAATTTTTGCCATTTTTAATCTCCCTTTTTATTATTTTAATAATAATGAGCTCATCTATTTAGAATTATTTACAAAAAATATTTTTCTATACCATATTTTATTTAAATTATTAAATATATGGTTTTCTACTAACTATTCAATAATGGGGAAAGTTAGTAGAAATTATTAAATATTGGAATAATGATTTTTTTAGTAGTATAGAAGTGATAAAATAGTATTAGATAATTTTTGTGGTTTTTATTGCAAAGAGCATAATTTAAAGAAAATATTATAAATATAGGTGGATTTTAATAAAATGGGAGGGAGAATTCAAAATTATATAATTTTGATGGAAGAAAAAATGAATACTGATGCAAATAAAACTATAGATTTTGAGAAAAAATTAAAAGAAAAATTGGGAAAAGAATTAAAAAAGGAAATAGAAAATGGAAATTACGATGAAATTATAGATTATATTTTAAGTGCTTATAGCGAAGGTTTAAATATATTTTATAAAGAAGGTGTTAAATCATTTTTCGAAGAATTTGCAAAAACTAACGATAAAAATTTACATGCAATAATAGGAATATTGGATTCTCAAAGGGAAACTATAACAAATTTAAATAAAAAGATAAAGACACAAGAAGAGAGAATTAATAAATTAGAGCAAGAAATAGAAGCAATTTCAAAAAAAATTTGATAAAAATTTGCAAATTATATCAAAATGTGATACATTACAAGTATAAAGTTAAAAGATTAATATAAAGAAATAAAATTAGATTATTCTTCGGGGCAGGGTGTAATTCCCGACCGGCGGTATAGCCCGCGAGCTACATTGTAGCTGATTTGGTGAGATTCCAAAGCCGACAGTAAAGTCTGGATGAAAGAAGATAAAATAAAGTGATGAAAATAAATTTAAGTTAGTTTTAGAATCATTTTAATTATTGAATTTATCAGCCCTGATTATATTAGGGCTTTTTTAATTGTAAAAATATGGATAACAAAACAAGTCATAGAAAGAAGGAATTCTTATGAAGTTTGATTCAAGATATCAAGAAGATAATTATTATATGAAAAAGGCTTTAGAACTTGCAAAATTAGGTATTGGGGCTGTAAATCCTAATCCATTAGTTGGATGTATTATAGTCAAAGACGGAAAAGTAATCGGGGAAGGATATCATATGAAATTTGGTGAACCTCATGCGGAAGTAAATGCGATAAATAGTGCAAAAGAAGATATAGAAGGTGCAACAGTATATGTTACATTAGAACCTTGCTCACATTTTGGAAAGACTCCACCTTGTGCTGATAACTTAGTGAGACATAAAGTAAAAAGAGTTGTTATTTGTAATAATGATCCAAATCCATTAGTAGCTGGAAATGGTATAAAAAAATTACAAAATGCAGGAATTGAAGTTACAACAGGAATTTTAGAAGAGGAAGGATTAAAACTAAATGAAGTATTTTTCCATTATATAAAAAATAATAAACCATTGGTTATTTCAAAAACAGCGATAAGTATGGATGGGAAAATAGCTACAAAGCATATGGAATCCCAGTGGATTTCAAATGAGAGCTGCAGAGAAATGACACACGAATATAGAAATAAATATATGGCAATTATGGTTGGGATAAATACAGTATTAAAAGATAATCCAAGCTTGACGAGTAGAATAAAAAATAAGAAAACTAGAAATCCAATAAGGATTGTAATCGACACAAATTTAAAAATACCAATGAATTCTAATTTGGTTAATGATAATAAGTCTAAGACAATAATTTTTACATGTAATAATGATTTGAAAAAAATAAATTTGCTTAAAGAAAAAGATGTAGACGTACATATATGTCCCAAAAAAGAAGAAGGTGTTGACTTAAATTTTGTAATAGAAAAGTTAGGCGAATTAAAAATAGATTCAGTTCTAGTTGAAGGTGGTGCAACTTTAAATGACAGTTTGTTTAGAAATAATTTAGTAGACAAAGTGAAAATATTTATGGCCCCAAAGATAATTGGAGGAAAAGATGCTCCTAGTTTTGTCTCAGGATGTGGAATAGAAAAATTAAGTGAAGCCACAAAATTAGAAATTAAAAATACAACAATGATAGATAGTGATATTTTGATAGAAGCAGATGTAATTAAATAAATTTGATTACAGAGGGGAGGAATTATGTTTACTGGAATTGTTGAAGAAGTCGGAATAGTCAAAAATATTACGGCGAGTGGGAAGAGTGGAAAAATACGAATTTGCGCAAATAAAGTATTAGAAGATGTACATTTAGGAGATTCGATAGCAGTAAATGGGGTGTGTCTTACAGTTTGCGAAATATTTCAAAATGAATTTGTAGCTGATGTGATGATGGAAACAGTAAGGGCTACCAATTTAAGTACATTAACACGAAATTCAAAGGTCAATTTGGAGAGAGCAATGAGTTTATCTTCTAGATTTGGAGGTCATATAGTTACGGGACATGTTGATACGACAGGCACTATAGTAGATTTTAAAAAAGAAGAAAATGCAGTGTGGATTAGTATAAAAGCTGATGAAGACTTTTTAGATTATGTTGTATATAAAGGTTCAATAACTATAGATGGTGTAAGTCTTACAGTAGCTTATGTTGATAAAAAAATATTAAAGGTATCCATAATACCTCATACAAAAGAAAGTACTACACTTTTAGGAAAGAAAGTTGGGGATTTAGTAAATTTAGAAAGTGACATTATAGGCAAATATGTAAAGAGATTTACGAGTTTATCTAATGAAGATGATAAAAACAAAAATAAAAGTAAAATAGATTTGGATTTTCTAATGAAAAATGGATTTTAATAATACAGGGGTGATTTTATGACAGGATTTAATACAATTTTAGAAGCAGTAGAAGATTTAAAACAAGGAAAAATGATAATCGTAGTAGATGATGAAGATAGAGAAAATGAAGGCGATTTACTTATGGCAGCTGATATGGTAACGCCAGAAGCTATAAATTTTATGGCTAAATACGGAAGAGGATTAATATGTATGCCTGCTTTAAAAGAAAAGTTTGATGAAATAAACTTACCACTTATGGTTAGAAATAATACAGACTCTTTTAAAACCGCATTTACTATTTCTATAGATGGGTCAAATACAACAACAGGTATATCTGCATATGATAGATGTGAAACAATAAGACAGTTTACAAATAAAGATGCAAAAGAAAGCGATTTTAAAACACCAGGTCACATGTTTCCTTTAGTAGCAAAAGATGGTGGTGTACTTGTAAGAAATGGTCATACGGAGGCAGCTGTAGATTTAGCTAAAATTGCTGGATTTTCACCAGTAGGAGTTATATGTGAAATATTAAAAGAAGACGGGACTATGGCCAGAGTAGATGATTTGATGAAATTTAAAGAAGAACACGATCTAAAAATAATAACTATAGCTGATTTAATAAAATATAGAAAGATTACAGAAGTAACTGCACAAAGAGTTAGTAGCGCTAAACTACCTACAAGTTATGGAATATTCGAAATAATCGGATATAGAGATAAGTATAATGGGGAAGAACACGTAGCACTTAAATACGGTGATTTAGATAGTGAAAATGTATTAGTCAGAGTACATTCTGAATGTTTAACTGGAGATGCATTCCACTCAATTAAATGTGATTGTGGAAAACAATTAAATTCAGCGATGGAAGCTATATCAAAAAATGGAAGTGGGCTTGTAATATACCTTAGACAAGAAGGAAGAGGTATTGGTCTTATAAATAAAATAAGGGCATATCATATGCAAGATAAAGGATATGATACTATCGAAGCTAATTTAGTTTTAGGATTTGAAAATGACTTGAGAGATTTTAATATGGCAGCTCAAATATTAAAAGATTTAGGAGTAAATAGTATAAGGCTTTTAAGTAATAATCCAGATAAATTAGGGCAATTAGAGGAATATGGAATAAAAATAAATGAAAGAGTTTCAACTGAAGAAGAGATAACAAAATACAACATAGATTATTTGAGAACTAAGAGAGATAAGATGGGTCATATGCTTGATATAGGCTAAAAATATAAAAATTAATAAAGCGAAAACAATATATAAAATTGTTAAATAAAAATAATTTTAAAAATACATGAATTAATAAAATTGGGAGGAAAAGAAAATGATATATGAAGGAAAATTAAATGGAAGTGGATTAAAAATAGGGATAGTAGCAGCTCGTTTTAATGAGTTTATAGTATCAAAGTTAGTATCAGGGGCAGAAGATTGTTTATACCGTCATGATGTAGCAAAAGAAGATGTTGAAGTTGCATGGGTGCCAGGTGCATTTGAAATACCACTAGTAGCACAAGCAATGGCAAGAACTAAAAAATACGATGCAATAATATGCTTAGGTTGTGTTATAAGAGGAGCAACTTCACACTACGACTATGTTTGCAATGAAGTGTCTAAAGGAATTGCAAAAGTATCTTTAGATGAAAATATGCCAGTTATGTTCGGTGTAGTTACAACTGAAAATATAGAACAAGCTATTGAAAGAGCAGGAACAAAAGCAGGAAATAAAGGATATGATTGTGCAATGGGAGCTTTAGAAATGGTTTCTCTATTAAAAGGAATAAAATAATAAATTTATAGTACAAAAATAACCTGATGAGACTAAAATTTGATTTCTCATCGGGTTATTTTTTTGAAGATAAGAATGTTGTTCTTTTCATATATTAGTATTAAAATATAGTTATAAAAATGGGTAAAGGGTGTCCTTAAATATGAGAGGCGAAGTAATATATGAATTCAGAAAAAGTTAATTATTTAAAAGGTGATGATGAAACAAATTTAGATAAAAATATAGAATTTATTGTTGCAACAGATTTACACTATATATCTCCAAAAGCAGATGTAGACGGAGAGTTAAGTGAGATATGTGAGGCTAAGGGGGATTTAAAACAAATGAAATATGCATCTGAAATAATAGATGCATTTATAAGTGAAGTTATAAAATATAAACCAAGTGGAGGTTTAATTATATGTGGGGATTTGACATATAATGGTGAGATGGTAAGCCATATTGACCTTATGACGAAATTGCAAAAGATATTAGATAAGGGGATAAATATATATGTTATACCAGGAAACCATGATATCAAAAATTATAATGCATATAAATATAAAGCTGCTCAAAAAATACCTATAAAATCTGTTTCACCCAAAATGTTCAAAGAAATTTACTTTAACTGTGGATTTAAAAGTGCATTATATAGGGATAAATATTCTATTAGTTATATCTCGCAAGTAAACAGTGAACTATGGCTATTAATGTTAGATACAAATTTCTATCAAGAAAATAATTGGAAAAATCCTGTTGCAATAAAAGGTAGTATAAACGAAAGTACTTATGAATGGCTTGAACAACATTTAAAAGAAGCCAAAGAAAAAAATATAAAAGTAATGGCTGTGACACATCATAGTTTAGTTGATCATAATGATTTATTAAATAAAGGTTATACAATAGAAAATAATCAGAGGCTTGTTGAACTATATGCTAAATATAATATTATTTTAAATCTAAGTGGGCATCTTCATATTCAACATATAAAACCTGGATATAGCAAAAAAATTAAAAATAAAAAAATATACGATATAGCTACAAGTTCATTGTTAGTATGTAGAAATCAGTACGCTACTTTAACATACGAACCTAAAAAAAGTATATATTACAAAACAAAAGTATTAAATGTGTCTAGATGGGCTTTTGAAAGAGGCATTTTAGATAATAATCTATTACATTTTAATTACTATTCATATAATTATGCGTATAGCCAAACATATAAAAAGATTTACTATGAATTATTGAGAAGAAACCTAAGTGAATATGAAGCAAAGATGATGTCTAGTACATTATCAAAATTGAATCCGGCTTTTTTTAGTGGAACAGTAGTTGAAATTTATAGAATTATAGAAGTAAGTGATAATTATAAAGTTTGGTCATTAGTAAGCGATATTTTCTACCATAAATATATAGATAGTATTATGAAAGAAAGAAAATATGATCATAATACACTTAGGCTATCATTAAGAGAAGATGATGAATCTTTTGGAAGTGTAATTTGGAATAAAGCTAAAGGGTGAGAGAATGAACAATAGTTTAATACTTACAGTTATAGATCTAATCGGAAAAAGAAAAACAGAAAACTTAATAGAAAAAGGTTTTTTTAATAAGAGTACAGAATTAAATGAGAAAGAGATATTAGAATGTATTGAGAGATATAAAGAAAGAGATTCTGCTTTTAAAGTGCCTAGTTTAGATAAGATAAAAGCTACTATGGAAAATTCTGAGCAAATTTTATTAAAGTCTAGAGAATTAGGAATAAAATGTATAAGTATTTTTAACGATAACTTTCCAGATAAATTAAAAAATATAAAAGATAAATCGATTTTAATTTTTTATAAAGGAAATTTAAATTGTCTTTATGAAGACAAATCTATAGCAATAATTGGTACAAGAACACCTACTGAAAGAGGCAAAAAAATAGGAGAAGCTTTAGGAGAGTATTATGCTAAAGAAGGATTTATAGTTGTTTCTGGTTTGGCAAGTGGTTGTGACACATATGGGCATAGAGGCTGTTTAAATATGAAAGGTCAAACCGTAGCAACATTGCCATGTGGATTAGATAAATACTATCCACCTGAAAACTGTGATTTAGGAGATGAAATTTTAGAAAATGAGGGTTGTTTAATTAGTGAATATAAAATAGGAACGAATCCTTCTAAAATAAGATTTATACAACGTGACAGACTACAAGCAGCACTTAGCTTAGGTGTAGTCGTAGTTGAATGTGCAATAGAGTGTGGAACTATGCATACAGTTAAATTTGCACAAAAATATAATAAAAAATTGGCTGTTTCACTTCATGATGAAGTTAATTTAGATATAGAGACAATTAAAGGTAATTTATATCTTATAGAAAATAGTGATGCTATAGGACTTAGCAATATAGAAGATTATAAAAAATATAAAGATATATTAATAAATAATATTAGTAGATAAAATAAATTAAAAATAAAAGACAGAAAAATATTTTAATAATTCCTGTCTTTTATTTTTTAATTTGTAAACATAGATTTAATAAGATTTCCCATATATATAGCAGGAAGGCTCAAGAAAAACCAACATATTGATGCCTTTAAGCAAATTTGTCCTAAAAAATTAAACTTTTCTAGAGAATAATCCCAAACATTCATATGAAAAAATATATTTACTATTACACCAGATATTAATTCTATCCCTGTTATTAACAAACAAGAAATAAGCATTTGTAGAACTAAAGGCATTTCAAATGGAAATTCATTTAATGATGATACTAAAATAAAACAAAACCCACCAACTATAAACATAGAAATATGTGAATAGCCTCTATATGAAATTTCTATTAAAACATATGTAATCCCGCCAATTATGAACAGGACTAAGTATTCACGCAATATGTTTAAATTTAACAAAATACGACACCACCTAATAAAAAATTTAAAATTGTTCATAATATAAATCTTAATAATTTATATTTTTTACATAAAAATAAATTTATATCCTTAGAAATATTTGCAAAGATAGTATGGAAAAAAAGTTAAAAATACTTTATTAAAATTATTTAAATAGTAAAGATTGTTAAAATAATGATTATAGACAAGAGAAAATAATAAAATAAAAAGTATAATTATTATATAAAAAATAGAATAAATTTATAAAAAATAGAATATAAAACAATACTAGATATTTAAAAAAAATTATATGGTTTAAATTTAAAATAACACTTTATAGAAAAATAAACAAAATATGGAAATAAATGTATTGACATTTTGTGTAGCAAAATAATATAATTAATTTGACAGAAGAAAATGACAAAAAATGTTAAAAAAGTATCATGAAAGATATAAATTATATATTACTATTATTTAAATTTTTAAAAATCAACTTTACAATTCAAATAAAAGCTTGATGATAATATTTTTATGGGTGGAATGTATACAGCATACATTATGAAAAATTTAATATAAAGAAATGGAGTGAAATTAGAATGTCAACTTGTAAATGCAAGAATAATCAAACTGATAATCTAAAAGAATTAGATGAAATTTTAGAAACTTACGGTAAAAAGAAAGGATATCTAATAACTATTTTACAAAAAGCTCAAGATGCCTATGGCTATATATCAATAGATATTATGAATAGAATATCAGAGTTCACAGGTATTAAAGTAGCCAAGATATATGGAGTTGCAACATTTTATGCTCAATTTAGATTACAACCTATAGGAAAATATTTAATTATGCTTTGTCAAGGAACTGCGTGTCATGTTAACGGTTCAGAAATGATATCTCAAGTAATAAGCGAACAATTAAATATAAAAGATGGTGAAACAACAGAAGATGGTTTATTTACTTTAAATCAAGTTTCATGTCTAGGATGTTGCTCACTGGCTCCTGTTATGATGATTAAAACTGAAGATAGCGATGAAACATATGGTAACTTAACTAAAGATTCAGTTATAGAAATTTTAAATCAAATAAAAGAAAAAGAAGAAAAAGCTAAAGGGGAAATAGCTTAAGTTTAAAAAGGGTCAAAAGGAGAAATATCGATGAAGATAGTAGTAGGTCAAGGTAGCTGCGGGATAGCGACAGGTGCAAAAAAAGTAGCTAACAGATTTGAAGAAATATTAGGGGAAAAAAATATAGATATAAATGTAGATATTACAGGATGTATAGGTACATGCTTTTTAGAGCCAATAGTGGATATATACGAAGATGGAAAAGGTGAACCAACAAGATATGTAAAAGTTAAACCAGATGATGTAGCTGAAATAGTTGAAAGTCATATTGAAGGTGGCAAAGTAGTAGAAAATAAAGAAATTTCTGAAGAAAATAAAAAGCTTATGAAAAAGCAAAAAAGGATAGTTCTTAGAAATTGTGGTTCTATAAATCCAGAAGAAATAGATGAATATATAGCTAGAGATGGATATAAAGCAACTGAAAAAGTTTTAACTACTATGACTGATGAAGAAGTTATAGATGTCATAAAAGTATCTGGACTTCGTGGACGTGGTGGAGCAGGTTTCCCAACTTGGTTTAAATGGAATGCTGCAAGACAAAATAAAGCAGATCAAAAATATATCGTCTGTAATGCAGATGAAGGGGATCCAGGAGCATTTATGGATAGAGCCGTTCTTGAAGGCGACCCACATTCATTGCTAGAAGGTATGATAATTGGTGGATATGCAATGGGCGCAACTGAAGGTGTAATTTACGTTCGTGCTGAATATCCACTTGCAATAAAAAGATTAGAAATAGCAATAGCTCAAGCAAAAGAGAGAGGCTATTTAGGAAAAAATATATTCAGCAGTGGATTTGATTTTGATATAAGAATAAAAGAAGGTGCAGGAGCTTTCGTATGTGGTGAAGAAACAGCGCTTATAGCTTCACTAGAAGGTGAAAGAGGTATGCCGAGACTTAAACCACCATTCCCTGCACAAAAAGGATATTGGCAAAAACCAACTAATATAAATAATGTTGAAACTTATGCTAACGTAGCATGGATAATGCTAAATGGTGGAGATACTTTTGGTTCTATGGGAACAAAAACAAGCAATGGGACAAAAGTGTTTGCACTAGCTGGAAAAATTAAAAAAGGTGGACTTGTAGAAGTTCCAATGGGAATTTCTTTAAGAGAAGTAATATATGATATCGGTGGTGGTATCAAAGAGGATAAAGAATTTAAGGCCGTTCAAATGGGTGGACCATCAGGTGGATGTATACCAGCAAGCTTAATCGATACACCAGTAGATTATGAAAATATCAACAAGACAGGAGCTATAGTAGGTTCTGGTGGTATGATAGTTATGGATGAGACTACTTGTATGGTTGATATGGCTCGATATTTCTTAGATTTCACAAGAAAAGAATCTTGCGGTAAATGTAACTATTGCAGAATAGGTACAAAAAGAATGCTTGAAATCTTAGAGAGAATTACAAATGGTGAAGGTAAAGATGGAGATATAGAATTACTAGAAGAATTAGCATACAAAGTAAAAGATGGTGCTATGTGTGGTCTAGGTCAAACTGCTCCAAATCCAGTAATAACAACATTAAAATACTTCAGACATGAATATGAAGATCATATATACAATAAAAAATGTACTGCTAAAGCATGTAAATCATTAATAAGCTACGATATAGTAGAAGATAAATGTAAAGGCTGTGGAGCATGTAAGAAAAAATGTCCAGTTTCAGCTATTAGCGGTAATAAAAAAGAAGCTCATGTTATAGATAAAAATATCTGTATTAAATGCGGTAAATGTATGGAAACTTGTAAATTTAATGCAATTGAAATAAATTAGGAAGGTTAGTGAAATGAAGAAAATAAGATTAAATATAGATGACAGAGAAGTTTTAGGTCTTCCAGGACAAACTATTCTGGAAGTTGCAAAAGAAAATAACATATTTATTCCAACACTTTGCTATGATGAAAGAGCAGAAATATATGGTTCATGCGGAATTTGTGTTGTTGAAGTAGAAGGTAGTCCAAAATTATTTAAAGCATGTGCAACTGAAATAGCACCAAATATGATAATAAAAACTAATACAGAAAGAGTTAGAGAATCAAGAAAAACTAACTTAGAATTATTATTATCAAATCATAATGGAGATTGTAAAGCACCATGCTCTTTAGGATGTCCAGCAAATACTGACTGCCAAGGTTATGTAGGACTTATAGCAAATGGTCTTCATAAAGCAGCACTTAAATTAGTTAAAGATAAAATTCCTCTACCAGCATCAATAGGAAGGGTATGTCCTCATCCATGTGAATCAGACTGTAGAAGAGGTTTAGTTGAACAACCAATAGCGATAAAAGAATTAAAAAGATTTGTAGGGGATAGGGATTTAAACTCAGATGATCCATATATACCAGAAATAGCAAAAGCAACAGGAAAAAAAGTTGCTATAATAGGTGGTGGACCTGCTGGTTTATCAGCAAGTTATTTCCTTGCTCAAAATGGACATGATGTTACTATAATAGATGCAATGCCTAAATTAGGTGGAATGCTTCGTTATGGTATACCTGAATATAGATTGCCAAAAGAAATTTTACAAAAAGAAATAGATTTAATAGCTAAAATGGGCGTTAAAATGGAAACTAATACAAAAGTTGGTGTAGACGTATCATTTGAATCTATAAAAAATAAATATGATGCAGTTCTTATGACAATAGGTGCTTGGTCATCAATTGGATTACACTGCAAAGGAGATGATACACCAGGAGTTATGGGTGGTATAGATTTCCTTGAAAAAATAGCAAAAAGCAAAACGATAAACTTAGGTGAAAGTGTTGCAGTAGTCGGTGGTGGTAATGTTGCTATGGATGCATGCAGAACTGCTGTTAGAATGGGAGCTAAAAAAGTTTATAATATATATAGAAGAACAATAAAAGAAATGCCAGCTGATGAAATGGAAATAAGAGAAGCACAAGAAGAAGGAGTTAGATTTGAAAATTTAACTAATCCAATAGGCATAATTCCTGGTGAAGATGGCAGAGTAAGCAAAATAGAGCTTCAAGTTATGAAACTTGGTGAACCAGATGAAAGAGGAAGAAGAAGACCAGTTCCAGTTGAAGGACAAACAAAAGTATTAGATGTTGATACTGTAATAATAGCTATAGGTCAGCAAGTTGATTCTAAATTATTTGATGGAATCGAAAAAACTAGAAAAAATTCATTAGTATATGATCCAGAAACTTATATGACTGCTACTAAAGGTGTATTCGCTTGTGGTGATTGTGGTAATGATAAAGTTTCTATAGCAGTAGAATCAATAGCAGATGCAAGAAAAGCAGCAGACTCTATAAATGCTTACTTATATGGAAAAGAATTAAAATACAAAAAACCTTATGTTCATGAAAGACATGATTTAACAGAAGATTCTTTTGAAGATAGAGAAAGAAAATATAGACCACAACTTAAGGAACATAGCCCAAAAGAAAGAAAAGAACATTTCCTTGAAATAACTGAAGGTCTTACAGAAGAACAAGCAAAAGATGAAGCTAGAAGATGTTTAGAATGTGGATGTCAAAAATTCCATGAATGTAAATTAATAGATTATGCTAATATTTACAAAGTTGAGCCAGAAAGATTTGAAGGTGAAAAAGTAATTTTACCAATAGAAGATAGTCATCCATACATATTAAGGGATATGAATAAATGTATCTTATGCGGATTATGTGTAAGAACTTGTGATGAAGTTATGGGTGTTGGTGCATTAGGTCTTGTTACAAGAGGATTCGATACACAAGTTCAACCAGCCTTAGGGTTAGGTTTAGAAGAAACATCTTGTATATCTTGTGGTCAATGTGTATCAGTTTGTCCAACAGGTGCATTACAAGAAAAAACTAACTTAAAGAAAAATGTACCTCTTGAAAAAGAAACTACTATAACTACATGTTCATACTGTTCAGTTGGATGTAAGATAGAATTAAAAACATATGGAAATCTTCTTATAAAATCAGAACCTCATAAAGAAGGACATGTAAATGAAGGTTTAATATGTGGTAGAGGTAAATGGGCATTTGATAGTGCAATAGATGATGATAGACTTAAAAAACCTCATATGAGAGTAGATGGTCAATTACAAGAATGCAAATACAGAGATGCTTTAACAATAATTGCTAAAAAAGTTGAAGTTATAAAAAGTAAATATGGAAATGATTCAGTAGCTCTATCTATATCTGATAGATATACTAATGAAGAAGCTTATGCAATTAAGAAATTAGCCGATTTATTAGAAGTAAAAACATTATGTTTTAATCATAGAGAAAGCGGACTTAATAAAGTATTAGGTGTTAATGCTTCTCCAAATAGCATGGACGAATTATTAGCAACTGATGTTATATTAGCTATTGGATTTAAACCAGAAAATAATCCAATACTTGGTATCAAATTAAAGAAAGCTGCTAAAAATGGAACTAAATTATTATTTGTAAATCCAAGTGAATATAAAATATCTAACTATGGATTCGATGCAAAAACTGTATATACAAGTAATGAAGTTTCAAAAATAAAAGAAATAGCAAAAGCTTTAATAGATATGGGTAAAACTTCTGATGTAGAAGGATTTGGTCCATTTAAAGCATCACTTGAAAATATAGAAGTATCAGATGAAATAAGAGAAATAGCAGAAATATATGCAAATGCTAAAAAAGCAATGATAGTATTTCAACAAAATATGGTTACTACAGATGTAGCTAGCTTAATAGGGGAAATAGCAATGTTATCAGGACATATAGGTTCTCCAAGAGATGGTATACTACAAGTTAAGCCTAAATGTAACTCTCAAGGATTAATCGACCTTGGAGTAACTGATGGCAGAGAAGCATTAAAGGGAGTAAAAGGTCTTTTATGTTTTGGTGAAGATCCAGATGTTGATTTATCATCACTTGAATTTTTAATGGTTTCTGATACTCATATGACAAAAACTGCAATGGGTGCAGATGTTGTACTTCCTGCAACAAGTTTTGCAAGTACATTTGGTACATTTACTAATACAGAAAGAAGATTACAAAGAGTAAATCCTGCAATGAAAGAAAATGTAGAAGTTCCTAACTGGAAAATACCTACAATACTTTCAAAAATATATGAAAAAGATTTTGGATTTACATGTATAAATGACATAAGATTAGAGTTAAACGATGTAAATGAATTATATAGAGAAGGAAATGTAGAACAATTACTAGGTGGTGTATTAAAACCATTACAACCAAAATTTGTATACATACCAGATGGACTAATGGTAACACCTCTAAAATCAACAGATAATCTAATGAATAAAATCAATGAAGAAATATTTAAAGGCTTGATATAGCAAACAAATATTGACTTTATGGAAATTATGTACAATAATAAATATGTGGATTGATTTTTTAGGAGAATATAAAAGCCTACGAAAATCTTCCTTGAACATATCAAAATTATTTGATAAATTTGATATGATGTAAAAAGCCCTAAAATGCAATATCTTTATATAAAATAACATTACTTGGATTTATCTAAGTAATGTTATTTTTTTTTGAAAAAGTTGATCTGGACTTTACGTAAATATATATAATTTAATTGTAATAAATAAGTATATGATTAAGACGAAAAAAGATTTAATTTGAATTTTTTGGAACAAAAATACAAGTGAAATAAGTCTATATGATATAATATAAAATAAATAAAATTTCATCACTGTGTAAGGGGGCACATAGTTTAGTTATGCAAATATCAATATTATTAATTTCAATTTTAGTTTTGACTATGATAAATATATTTTTTGTTGAATGTAGATATTCACTATTTAAAATAGATGAAAAAGTGTTAGAAAATATAGAAGAAAAAAATAAATTGTCTGTAAGTAGATGTAAAAAAATAAAATCAAAAGAAAAAGAATTTTTATCAGTATGTCAGAGTGGAATAATTATTTCTATTATTACAATTGGCTTTTTATTAGAAAAAATATGTGAATTTATATTTTTAAGATTTGAAGTAGCAGATGACACTTTAGGAAAAATTTTAATAGTCGCGATAATACTTATAAGTAGCATATTAGAAGCAATAATAGGTTTTTATATTCCAAGAGGATTAGCTATAAAAAAGCCTAAAAAAATACTTCTTAGAAACTCACTTCTTTTAAGACTCGTTTATATTTTTTTTAGACCATTTTCAATAATTATAGATTTTATATCAGATACAGTATGTAAAATATTTAGAAATGAAAATTTGGTGATTTTCAATAAAGAATCTTTACAAGAAGAAAGTTTTGATTTAGATACAGCTGATTTAAACGAAGATAAATATGATGCTGATAAAAAGGATTTTATGGATAATATATTTAGCTTTGAAGAAAAACAAATAAGAGAAGTATTAGTACCGAGAACAGATATGGTATGTCTAGATTTAGATGATAGTGAAGAATACATATTTAATTTAATAAAAGAAGAGGGCTATACAAGATATCCTGTTTGTGGTAAGGATAAAGATGATTTATTAGGTTTTATACATATTAGAGATTTATATAATCAAAAATTAATAGAAGATAAAGTTGATTTAACAAAAATACTTAGAAAGATTACATATGTATCTGAAAGTGAACTTACAAGTAGAGTGTTAGAAAAGCTAAGAAAAGATAGAGTACAAATGGCAATTGTAGTAGATGAATATGGTGGAACATCAGGAATTGTGACTGTTGAAGATATACTAGAAGAAATAGTAGGGGAAATTCAAGATGAGTTTGACGAAGATGAAGAACTAGATATAAAAAAATTGGATAAAGATTCTTATATAGTTCAAGGAACAGCAACTATTACAGAGATAAATAAAGTATTAAATATAGAAATAGAAAAGGATGGATTTGATAGCATAGGTGGTTGGATGTTCTTTATGTTAGGAATGGATATAGAAATAAATCAAAGTGTAGATTTTAGTGGATACAGATTTAAAGTTGTTGAGATAGATAAATTTAGAGTTATAAGTATAAAAATAGAAAGAATAAAATAATTTTTAGACAATAAAGAATAATTTGAATAGAATTAGTATTACGAACTTATTTTTTACTATTGCACATTTGTAAAAATATTATATAATTATATTGAAAGTAAGTTCTTCAAAGGAAAACCTTTGTACATGAAAAATGTGGTTTTCAAATTTACATTTGAAATTAAAAAAATATGTTTAAAAACGTTATTAAATGTTATATAATAACTAAAGAACTTATTTATAAGATAAATTAATAACAATATAATTAATAATTAAGTTTATATAATAACTTATTACTGTATGTAATTATGGAATATTTTAAAAGAAAGACGGTGCAGGGAATGTTAAAAGTAAATCTTGAAGATGTAAAAAAAGCTGAGGAAGTATTAAAATCAATAGTTAAGGAAACTCCATTACAAGAAAGTAAAGAGCTTAGTGCTAAACTTGGGGCAAACGTTTATTATAAATGTGAAAACTTACAAAAAACAGGTTCATTTAAAATAAGAGGGGCTTGTAATAAAATATCAAACTTAACAGATGAAGAAAAAGCAAAAGGTGTAATAGCTTCTAGTGCTGGAAATCACGCTCAAGGGGTTGCATTAGGTGCAAAAATGACTGGAATAAAAGCTACTATAGTTATGCCAGAGACAGCTCCACTTGCAAAAGTAACAGCAACTAAATCATATGGTGCAGAAGTTGTATTAAACGGAGCTGTTTATGATGATGCTTATGCAAAAGCAGTTGAAATACAAAAAGAAACAGGAGCTACTTTCCTTCATCCATTCGATGATGAATATGTAATAGCAGGACAAGGAACAATAGGTCTTGAAATATTTAAACAATTAAATGAAAACGTTGACACTATATTATGCCCAATTGGTGGAGGGGGTATAATAGCTGGTATAGCTGTTGCTGCAAAAGGATTAAACCCAAATGTAAAAATAATAGGTGTTCAAACTTCAAATATACCATCAATGAAAGTATCAAAAGAAAATGGAAAAGTTACTACTGCATTTAACGGAGCTACTATAGCTGACGGTATAGCAGTAAAAACTCCAGGAAACACTACTTTCGAAATAATAAATGAATTAGTTGATGAAGTTATAACTGTATCAGAAGAAGAAATAGCACAAGGTATGTTATTCTTAATGGAACATCAAAAAGTTGTTGCTGAAGGTGCAGGCGCAGTAACTACAGCAGCATTATTATCTGGAAAATATAAACCACAAAAAGATGAAAATGTTGTATGTGTAATATCTGGTGGTAATGTAGACGTAAATACTTTATATAGAGTAATAGGTGTTGGTTTAGCAGCAGAAGGAAGACGTTATTCATTCAGCGCTACTATGACTGACAAACCAGGTGGATTCTTAGAATTAATAAGCATAATAAGTAAATCAAATGCTAATATACTTAATGCAAACCAAACAAGATTATCTTCAGGTGGAACAATAGGTAAACAAGTAGCTGAATTTATAATTGAAACATTTAACCATGAACATATAGAAAAATTAAAAGCTGAAATGAACGCAGCAGGCTTTGAAATACAAGATTTATAAGAAATATTAATTGGGGTATAAATAAAAGCAATCACATGAACATAAAGTTCTGTGGTTGCTTTTTTATGCGATAATAAAAGGATGAAAATAAATATATTTTATCTCCATCCTTTTATTTAATTTCTAAAATATTTTATATTAATGATAATTCATAGAGCTCATAAAGTGATCTAATTTAAATTTAGGATATATTGGTTTGGCTTTTAATACTGCGCTTTCAGCTTTGAAGTATTCATATTGTTCAGAACCTTCAATGCAATATTTATTTATAGATAACTCAAACATATCTTCTTTAGTACCAAAATTCATATAGTCTAGATATTTTTCTTTTATATCTGGATTTTTAACAACTAAATCTCTGTATTTTTTTTCTACTATTTGTAAATCAGCAATTAAATCTTTAGTTTGTTCTTCTATTGAAGTATTAATATAATCAATATCTCTAGAACTATTAGTTAGTTCACCCATTACTCTGTATTGTATAGTTTTTATTTTTCTATTGTAAACTCTAGATAAGAAGAATAAAGCTCCTAATTCTTTTTCAATTTCATGTTCCCCTGCCATTAAAAGTCTTATAGAATTTAAATCTTCTTTGCTAAATATAGTTAATTGAGTACCTTTGTCAAAAACTAATTTTAAAGGGAATTTTAATTCATCCTTTGTTATTTCGCCTTTCAATATTCCATCTTCTACTACTACTATTCTAGAACCTTGATATATAGCAAAGTTTTTACCATAGTTATAGTATAGAGTTTTTGTAGGAACTTCTTCACCAAATTCAAATGATCTAACATTTCTAGTTGTTTTTACTACTTCACCATGTTCAATAGTAGGATAATAAAAACATTCAAATTTAAAGCCACTCATAGTTATACCCCCTGTGAAATAAAAATAATTAAATATGTACATAATTAATTATACCCGTAAAAATTAAATTTTGCACATAAATTTAACATTTAACAGGAAAAATAAGTAAAATGATTGGAAACTATAAATTAATCTGCAAAAATATATATAAATAAATGAAGAAATATCAATAAAATATAGATAAATGATAAAAAAATGTCAATTTAAAAATAATAATTTATTATTAAAGTAAGTATAATAATATTGACAAAATATAAAAAGTTGATATAATAAATAGTTGAAAAAGGAAACTATTTATTTAGGAAACAATTGACATGGTGGAATTTAATGTCAAAGATAAAAGGAGATGAAATAATTGTGTAAAAATACAGATATAAATAAAGAATTTTTTGACGCTATAATAAGGCTAAAGAGACAGTCACACGCAAATATTAAGTTAAAAGATTTATATGCAAGTGAACTTATGGGATTAAGAATTATATATAAATTAAAGATGATGCAAGATGACAACTCTATAGGGGTAAAAACTTCTGATATAGGCAATTATCTATTTATGAAAAAATCGGCAACTTCAAAAATGCTAAACAATTTAGAAGATAAAGGATATATAAATAGATTATATGATAAAAAAGACAGAAGAGTAACTTATATAGATTTAACTCAAAAAGGAATAGATTTATTAGATAAGCATAATGATATAATGATTAATTATACAAATAGTATGATAAGTAGACTCGGTGAAGAAGATACAAAAACACTAGTAAATTTATTAAATAGATTATGTGATATAATAGAAGATTTAAATGAAAATTAAAAAAAGACAGATCTAAACTAATAAAATAGTTATTCTATCAACTATAGCATTTCAATTTTATTAATATAAAAATCATTTTAAGAAAGGATTTATTATGACAAAATTATTTAAATATTTGAAACAATCTTGGGTAGCTATTTTTACAATATTAATATTATTGGCATTACAAGCTACAACAGAATTATCACTACCAACATATACTTCAAATATAGTTAATGTTGGTATACAACAATCAGGTATAGAAAATGCAACAATAAAAGCTATTAGAGAAAGTGAAATGAATAAATTAACTACTTTTATGAATGATAGCGATAAAGAAAAAGTCTTAGATAACTACAAATTAGTTAATAAAGACAATTTGAGCAAGGAAGAATTTAATAATTATAAAAAAGAATATCCAGTTATAAAAAAAGAATCTTTATATGTATTATCAACTAAAGATAAAGATACTATAGATAAACTTAGTAATATATTATCAAAACCAATGTTAATTGTTTATAACATGGGAAATAGTTCAGATAATAAACTTACTGAATCTATGATGCTTAAAGTGACAGGACAAAACAACATGTCAGCAAATATGGATAAAAGTCAGATGGCTAAGTTTATGGATGATAATGGGGATTTTGATATATTTGCATATATTAATGCAATGCCTAAAGAACAGAAAAAAGAAATGTTATCTCAAATTGATGAACAGTTTGTTAATCTTCCAGATGCAATGTTAGGTCAAGGTGCAATAAAATTTGTAAAAGCCGAATATAAAGCTATGGGTGTTGATATAGATAGCATTCAAATGAATTATATATTTGTAACAGGGCTAAAGATGATAGGTATAACTATAATAAGTGTTATATGTTCTATTACAGTTGGATTTATAGCTGCTAGAGTTGCTGCTACATTAGGTAAAAACTTACGTGCTATGACATTTAAAAAAGTAATGAACTTCTCTAAAAAAGAAATTAGTGAATTTTCAACTGCATCACTTATAACTCGTAGTACTAATGACATACAACAAATACAACAAATGATGGTTATGATGCTTAGAATGGTATTCTTTGCACCATTTATGGCTATAGGAGGTATTATAAAAGCCTTAAGTACGAATCTATCAATGAGTTGGATTATAGGTCTTGGAGTAGTATGTGTTTTTGGTATAGTTTTAGTAATGTTTACAGTTGTAATGCCTAAATTTAAAATATTACAAAGCTTAGTAGATAGATTAAACTTAGTAACAAGGGAAATACTTACAGGTCTTGGCGTTATTCGTGCATTCAGTAATGAAAAATTTGAAGAAGATAGATTCGATGTAGCGAATAAAGACTTAACAAAAGTAAATATGTTTGTAAATAGAATGATGTCATGTATGATGCCTGCTATGATGCTTATCATGAACGTAATTTCTATATTAATAGTTTGGGTTGGAGCTAAAAATATAGATTTAGGAAATATGCAAGTTGGTGATATGATGGCATTTATTCAATATACTATGCAAATAGTAATGTCATTCTTAATGATATCAATGGTTTCAGTTATGATGCCTAGAGCTGCAGTATCTGCAAATCGTATAGATGAAGTTTTAACAACTGATATATCAATAAAAGAAGTTGATAAAGTTGAAGAATTTAATGACAATAAAAAAGGTTTAGTAGAGTTTAAAAATGTATCATTCCAATATCCTGATGCTGATGAAAAAATCCTTCATGATATTTCATTTACTGCAAAACCAGGTCAAACTACTGCATTTATAGGAAGTACAGGTAGTGGTAAATCAACTTTAATAAACTTAATACCAAGATTCTACGATGTAACAGAAGGTGAAATAAAAGTAGATGGTGTTAATATAAAAAATGCTTCAATACACGATTTAAGAGAAAGAATAGGTTATGTTCCTCAAAAAGGTGTATTATTTAGTGGAACAATAGATTCTAATATAAAATACGGAAATAAAACTGCAAGTAAAGAAGTAGTTGAAACAGCATCAAGAGTAGCTCAGGCTACAGAGTTTATAGATTCTAAACCAGACAGATATGAAACTCCAATAGCACAAGGTGGTTCAAACGTATCTGGTGGTCAAAAACAAAGATTATCTATTGCAAGAGCAATTGCTAAAGAACCAGAAATATATATATTTGACGATAGTTTCTCTGCACTTGACTTTAAAACAGATGCAAAACTTCGTAGGGCATTAAAAGAAGAAACAGGAGATGCCACTGTTTTAATAGTAGCTCAAAGAATAAGTACTATACTTCATGCTGAACAAATAGTAGTTCTTGATCAAGGGAAAATTGTTGGAATAGGAAATCATAAACAACTTCTAAAAAATTGTGAAGTATATAAAGAAATTGCTTTATCACAACTTTCAAAGGAGGAACTAGAAAATGAGTAATGATAATAGAAGAGGACCTGGACGTGGACCTATGGGACATGGCCGTGGAATGATGCCTGGCGAAAAAGCAAAAGACTTTAAAGGTACTATGAAAAAATTAATGTCTTATTTGGGTAAATATACTTATGCTATTATAGCAGTATTTATATTTGCTATAGGTAGTGTTGCATTCTCAGTAATAGGACCTAAGGTATTGGGAAAAGCGACAACAGAAATATTTAATGGATTAATTGGGAAAATCTCAGGTGGAGACGGAATAGATTTTGATAAAATAAAAATAATATTATTAACTTTAGTAGCTTTATATATAGTAAGTGCAATATTATCTTTTATACAAGGTTTTATAATGAGTGGTATATCTCAAAAACTAGCTTATAACTTAAGAGATGAACTTTCTAAAAAGATAAATAGATTGCCAATGAGTTATTTTGATAAAACTACTAATGGTGAAGTATTATCTAGATTTACAAATGATATAGATACATTAGCACAAAGTTTAAATCAAAGTTTAACTCAAATAATAACAGCAGTAACAACTTTAGTGGGTGTATTTATAATGATGCTTACTATAAGTGGTATAATGACAGTTGCAGCACTTGTAATAATACCAATAGGAATGTTTGCGATATCAATGATAATAAAAAGATCACAAAAGTTCTTCGCACAACAACAAGAATTCTTAGGAAATGTAAATGGTCAAGTCGAGGAATTATATGGTGGTCACTTAGTTGTTCAAGCTTTCAATGGTCAAGGTGATGCTATTGAAAAGTTTGATAAAACTAATGAAAAATTATATCAATCAGCTTGGAAATCACAATTCTTATCAGGTTTAATGCAACCTTTAATGAGTTTTATTGGTAACTTAGGATATGTATTAATATCAATATTAGGAGGATTTTTAGTAATTAAAAATTATATCGAAGTTGGGGATATACAATCATTTATCCAATATGTAAGACAGTTTAATCAACCATTAAATCAAATTGCACAAATATCAAATCAATTACAAGCGACTGCTGCATCAGCTGAGAGAATATTTGCATTCTTAGCTGAAGAGGAAGAACCAGTAACAGAAAACGACTCAGTTAAAGTTACTAGACATGATGGAGAAGTTATATTTGACCATGTTAGATTTGGATATGATGAAAATAAAGTAATAATAAAAGACTTTAATGCTAAGGTTAAACCAGGTCAAAAAATAGCTATAGTAGGTCCAACAGGAGCTGGTAAGACTACTATAATTAAATTACTTATGAGGTTCTATGATGTGAATAGTGGTGCAATATACGTAGATGGTAAAAATATAAAAGATTACAATAGACAAGAGCTTAGAAGCCATTTTGGTATGGTTTTACAAGATACATGGCTATTTAGTGGTTCTATAAAAGACAATATAAAATACGGAAAACTAGATGCTACAGATGAGCAAGTAAAACAAGCAGCTAAAGCAGCACATGTAGACCATTTTATAAAAACTTTACCATCTGGATATGATATGGTATTAAACGAAGAGGCAAGCAACGTTTCACAAGGTCAGAAACAATTACTTACAATAGCTCGTGCAATACTTGCAGACCCAGAAATATTAATATTAGACGAAGCGACAAGTTCTGTAGATACAAGAACAGAAGTTTTAATCCAAAAAGCTATGGATAATTTAATGGAAAACAGAACAAGTTTCATAATTGCACATAGATTATCAACAATAAGAAATGCTGACTTAATACTAGTATTAAATGAGGGAGATATAATAGAACAAGGAACTCATGAAGAGTTATTAGCTCAAAATGGATTCTATACTAATTTATACAACTCTCAATTTGAAAACGAAGAAGAAGATCAAGCAGTATAATATAGAGTTAAAGGGGATAACACCAAATAAGGAGTTGTCCCCTTTAATACATATAAAACTAAATTAGGGAGGTTGTATATGAGAATTTTGATAGATGCAGATGGATGTCCAGTAGTAAATGAAACTATAAAAGTAGCTCATAAATTTAATTTAGAATCTATAATATTTTGTGATACATCTCATAATTTTGATGAAAAAAATATAAAAGTTATAGTTGTATCTAAAGGGATAGATGCAGTTGATTTTGCTATTTTAAATAATATTGAAAAGGGAGATATAGTAATAACTCAAGATTATGGTCTAGCATCGTTAGTCCTTAGTAGAAATTCATATGCCATAAATCAAAGTGGTATGGTTTATACAAATGAAAATATAGATGAATTATTGTATTCGAGATATATTTCTAAAAAAATGAGAAATAGTGGGGCGAGGATAAAGGGACCGAAAAAAAGAGACAAATCACAGGATATTATATTTAAAGAAAACCTAGAAAAATTGATTTTAAATATAATATAAACAGAGTTAATATAAAATTTATTTTTTGTGTAAATTATACTTGAATATAGTATCTATTTATTGGTATTATTAGGATAATGTATGTTGTTGTTTATTATATAAAATAATAAGGTGGGAGAAATTGAAATGACAAAAAAATTTAATAATGTAGATAGTATAATATTTGATTTAGACGGAACTCTATGGGACTCAAGAAAAGAAGTTGCAAGTGCATGGAGTGAAGTTATAAGAGGTTACGATTATGAAAGGAAAGAAGTTACTTTCCAAGAAGTAAACGATTTGATGGGGAAAACGATAGATGAAATAGAGGATATATTATTTCCAAAATTACCGAAAGAAAAAAGAACAGAAATTTTATATGAATGCTGTGAAAATGAAAATTCATACTTAAGAAAATATGGCGCAAAACTATTTGATAATTTAGAGAGTACTCTTGATACGCTTTCTAAAAAATACAGACTATTTATAGTGAGTAATTGTCAGGCCGGGTATATTGAAGCATTTTTAGATTACTATGACTTAAATAAATATTTTGAAGACCATGAATGTCCAAAGAGTGCTGAAATAGTTAAATCGGATAATATTAAATTAATTAAAAATAGAAATAACTTAAAAAATCCAGTGTATGTAGGGGATACTCAAGGAGATGCTAATGCAACAAAAGATGCAGAGCTTGAATTTGTATTTGCTAGTTATGGATTTGGAAATGTAGATGAATATCAATATAAAATTGAAAAAATAGAAGATTTATTAGAATTATAAAGTAATCTTTATTCTAAAGATGCTTAAAGATTTAGATTTCTTTGAAAGTTATCGCACTTGCTGCGCCAAGTGCTAAAAATACATATATTTAAATAAAAAACTCCTTTTAATATAAAATTTCTATACTAAAAGGAGTTTTTTATTACTTATCTAATTCAACTAATCTTCTTGGAATTTCGTATTTTATATCACTTTCAATTTTTTCAAGTGTTTTAGTGTTTTTAGGGTCTACAAACATACAAGTATATCCGTCATTTCCTATTCTACCAGTTCTACCTATTCTGTGAATATAATCTTCACTTGTTTCTGGAATATCATAGTTATATATATGTGTAATTCCTGTTATATCAAGTCCTCTAGATGCAACATCTGTAGCAATTAAATATTGTAAATCAGCTTTTCTAAATGATTTTATAATTCTTTCACGTTTTGCTTGAGGAATATCACTATGTAGTTTTTCACAGTTATATCCTTTTACTGCTAATGCTTCGTCTAACGCATCAACTCTCCTTTTTGTTCTACAGAATATAATTGCCATAAATGGATTATCTTCGTCTAAAACTTTACATAAAGCTTCTTGTTTATGTCTATCAGTAGTTTCTACAACTTCCTGTTTAATAGTTTCTAAAGTTATTTCTTTAGATTTTATAGTTACTTCAACTGGATCCTTCATATATCTATAAGCTAGTTTCTTAACTTGTGAATCAAGTGTTGCAGAGAAACAAAGTGTTTGACGTTTTTTATTAGTCTCTTTTATAATAGCTTCAATTTCATTTTTGAACCCCATAAGTATCATTTGGTCAGCTTCATCAAGTACAAGAGTATTTAATTTGCTTAAGTCGATTGATTTTCTGTCTAAGTGGTCTAACAGACGACCAGGAGTTGCTATAACTAATTGTATATTTCTTTTTAATTTATTAAGTTGTGATTTTATATCTTTTCCACCATAAGCAGCTAATACATTTATATTTTTATCTTTGTTTAGTTTTTCTGCTTCATTATATATTTGTATAGCAAGTTCTCTTGTAGGAGCTAGTATAAGAGTCTGTATATTTTGATTTTTAGGTGATATAGAATCAAATATAGGTATTAAGAAAGCTAGAGTCTTTCCAGTACCAGTTTGAGACTGAGCCAGTATATCTTTATTATTTTTTATATGAAGTATACTTTCTTCTTGAATAGGGGTTGGTGTTTTTATACCATTTTTCTTAAGTGTATCTATTAATTCATCGCTTATTTTTAAATCTTTAAAATTCATAATCGTACCTCTCTAAAATAAATTTACTTTAACAATAATAACATAATAACTTACTAAATTATATATATTATAACCATATAGCCCTAAAAATTAGGATAGTATTTCTAAACTAATAAAAAATTAATATAAACTTAAATTTATAAATACTAAATTTCAAAAGTAGTTAATCTAAACTTCTTTATAAAAACATAGCAGTGGAAGTATTGAAAATACTAGGTTTTATTTGTTTGCATAAAAAAACATTAAAAAAAAACAAAAAATCATTGAAAAAAATAAAAAAAAATTGTATAATTTTAAGTTTACGAAAGTGAGGTATACAAATCAAAATTTATAATATATAATATAAATAAAGGTAGTTAGAAAAACAAAATAATCGCTTTGTTATAAATAAAATTACAAAGTAAATTAATAATTTTTCTACTATAAATAATAATAAATTTCCTCGTTGAAGGAAGAAAGGCGGTTAAAAATGAGTAGTCGGCAGACAGTAGAAAAGATAGGTTTTATATTATTGGGGACAATAGTACTATCTTTTGGATTTTACAATTTTTATTTTTTAAATCATATTACAGAAGGTGGAGTTTTAGGATTTCTATTAATTCTAAAAAATTTATTTGGGGTACATCCATCAATGGCCAGTATAATAATAGATTTTAGTTTATTATTACTTGGGTATAGAATTTTCGGGAAAGAATTTTTCTTATATTCATTATTTGCATCTTTTGCATTTTCAATAACATATGGAATGTTTGAAAACATAGGTCCAATATTACCTGCAATAAATAATAGTTTAATAAATGCCATATTAGGTGGATTATTTGTAGGGGTTGGATGTGGAATAATTGTCAATACAGGATGTTCATCAGGAGGAGATGATGCTTTAGCATTAGTAATTGCTAAGAAAACATCTTTAAGTATCACAAAAGTGTATATTTTGATGGACGGAATAATACTTTTATTATCTTTAACTTACTTATCAGCAGACGCTATTTTCTATTCAATGATTGCATCTACTCTTAGTGGAAAAATAATAGATTTATTCTTAGCACATACAAAAGGTTCATTACGACTTATCACAGCATAAATTAAATAGTAAAAAACACCTATAATTACTTGTACCAATAATATTTTAATTATATATATTATATAAGTTTTTAATAGGTGTTTTATTATGTAAATTTATATAATATATATTTTTTCAATAGCTTATGAAACGAATTGAAACAAAATTATACTTGAGATAAAAGGAAATTTAGGCTCTAATGTATTATAAAAAAACAAAATAACTTTAAAGTAGACATAAAAACTATAAATAAACACAAAAAAGATTGAAATTTCAATGAAAATAACGAATGAATTTACCATGAAATAACAAGGATTTTTCATTAATTTAAAGAAATTATAGTTTAGATACTAATGAAAAGGAGATGTTATTTATGGGATTATTTAAAACAAGAGTAGACGAAAACTGGAAAATAAATTATATTAAAGAATTTAACGAAATGAGATCAGAATATGAAAAAAAAATATTATCTAAACAAAATGAAATAGATGATTTAAAAAAACAATTAGAAGAATTAAAATGTTTTAGAAGTAATTTAAGACCAAAAGAAAAACAAATAAAAGATAGCGATATAGAATCTATAAAAGAGCTAAGAACACAAGGATTAAGTTATAGAGAAATATCACAACAAACAAGTTGGAGCAAAGCAACAGTTTGTAGAGTATTAAATGGTGTTTACGATTAGGATTTTAGTATATACTCACGTTTATAATATGCTATAATTAATAAGATAATATTATGAAACGTGGGTGATAAAATTTGAGTAAAAAAAGTATCAGCATAATTGATAAGGAATACGTGCTAGATTGTTTTTTAGTATTAGTCGTTTTACAGATTGCTAGAATAATTATAAAAAATATATTATTAAGTGTACTTAATTTTACAGATATAAATTTAAATATAGCAAATATAATATCAATTATGATTGTTGGAATAAGTGTATTTATGTTTTTAAGAGGAAGTAGTTTATTTAATCCAGCAGGAAATAGACTTACTGAAATGGCTAATAAATACGATAATAAAAAGATAAGAATAATATTATTTATAATAACTTTAATAAGTTTGATTTTAACTGTCGTATTTAAAACTGAATATATATTTTATGAATTGATAGTAATGTGTTTAGCTACAATAGTTGTTCCATTATATGAAGAATTATTATTTAGAAAGTATTTATGGAACTATGTAAATAGTTTTGTTGAAAATCAAAAAATAACATGGGTTGTAATAACAATTATGTCAGTTTTATTTATATTAGGATATTGGGATATTGTAAATCAAAATCTACAAATTGTAGGAAGTGATAAATTTGCAGTAGATGTAATATTTACAAATATGAAATGGGGAGTGTTAATGTCAGCTATTACTGGATTTATGAAATATAAATATAAGGATATATATTTGTGCATATTTTTACATATAATAATAAGTTGCGTTTTTTTATAACAAATAAAAGCCTTTGAAATTTACTATGATTTCAAGGGCTTTTATTATATGTAAAATATCTAAAATAGTAAAAAAAATCACAAAAATTTAAATTCTTTAAAGTTTTATAAAAAATATAAATTTTTTTAATAAAAAAAAATATTTGAGGGAAAATATATTAAAAACAAATAATTAGAAAGTATAAGTGATAAATAATTTATTTTAAACACCTCGGGAAAATGTTTTTATATATATAAAAATAATTTTTAGATTGACAACTTTGTTTAATATAATAAAATTAAGGTATAAGCTAATAATAGAAAGTATTTAGCTTATAAATATAAATTTTTGAAACTCAATATATTTAATATAAAATTAATAAATATATTGATAATATTAAATAATTACTTTAAATGGAGGAAAAAACAATGAAAGGAATTAGAAAAGATTTTGCAAAATTATATAGCTTTTTCTACTTTATCTTCTGGGGCTTTTATTTTAGCGCTGGCTATTTCTATTGCAAAAATACAAAAAATATATCTTTTCTAAGGAGTTCATTTTAACCACTATTTAGGGTTAAATCTTAAAATATGAAATTGGTAAATAATACTTGTTTTATGAAGGGAACTCTTTGGGGAGTTCTCTTTTTTAGTAACTAGGTATATTTAAATACAGAAAGGGTGATAGCATGGATCTATTAGGAGACTATAGGACGGAAATTGATAAGATAGACAAAGAAATGACAAAATTATTAGAAAAGAGAATGAATATTTCAAAGTCTATTTCAAAATATAAAATGGAACATGATATGCAAATTTTTCATCCAGAGAGAGAAAAAATAGTAATCGAAAAAAATAAAGGTTATTTAGAAAATAAAGAATATGGAGATTTGGTAGAAAGTTATTATGATAATTTAATGTATTTAAGCAGATTAGTACAACAAAAAGAAATTTACTCAGAAAATAATATTTATACTAAACCATATAAAAATGATAGAGAAAACTTAGTAGTAGGTTATCAAGGTGTACCTGGCTCATTTGGAAATGAAGCAATGCTAAAATATTTCAAAAATATAAAAGAAGCGAAATCATATGAAAAATTTGAAGATGTGTTTAAAGCAGTTGAAGATGGAGAAATAGAATATGGAATACTTCCAGTAGAAAATTCATCAACAGGTGGAATTGGAACAGTAGAAGATTTATTAAAGGAATATAACTTATATATTGTTGGAGAGGAATGTATAAGAATAAGTCAAAACTTAGTTGGAATAAAAGGAGCTACAGTAGACGATATCAAAGAAGTTTACTCACATCCACAAGGATTTGAACAAAGTACAAAATTCTTTGACAAACATAAAGATTATAATCTAATTCCTTACTCAAATACAGCAATTTCTGCTAAACTCGTATCTGATTTAAAAGATAAAAGTAAAGCAGCTATAGCCTCTGAGAGAGCAGCTAAATTATATGATTTAAAAATTATTAAAAAAGATGTAAATGATTTAAAAAACAACTACACAAGATTTATTGTTATAGGAAGAGATTTAGAATGTGATGAAACTTGCGATAAAGTAAGTATATTATTTTCAATTGAAGATACTAGTGGAGGATTATATACTGTTATAAGAGATATTAAAGAGTTTGGATTAAATATGTCGAAGATAGAATCTAGACCAAACAGAAACAACCCTTGGAATTATATATTTTTCGTAGACTTCGATGGAAATTTATTCGATGTAAATATAAAAAAAGCTATAAATACAATTGCAAGAAGTTCTAAATACTTTAAACTTTTAGGTTGTTATAGAGATGTTAAATGTAAATAAATTTTAAATACAAATATATAATTAAAAAATATAAGTTTATACGGAGGATAATTATTATGATAATCGTATTAAAAATAGGTTATACAGAAGCAGAATTAAATGAGATATTAGAATTTTTGCAAGTAAGAGGATTAAGAGTGACAGTATCTCATGGTAAACAAATGTGTGTAATAGGTGTTATAGGAGATATTACTAGAATTGACTCAGATGAATTATTAGCATATTCTTATGTAGAAAAAGTTATGAATGTAACTGAACCATATAAAAAAGCAAATAGATTATTCCACCCAGCAGATACAATAGTAGATGTAAATGGAAGTAAAGTTGGTGGAAAATATTTAGGAATAATGGCTGGTCCTTGCTCAGTAGAAAGTGAAAAACAAATAGTGGAAGTTGCAAAGGCAGTAAAAGCGTCAGGGGCAAATTTTTTAAGAGGTGGGGCATTTAAACCAAGAACTTCACCATATAGTTTTCAAGGGCTAGAATTAGAAGGGTTAGAATTATTAAAAATAGCAAAACAAGAAACAGGACTTCCAATAGTAACTGAATTAATGTCTACAGCATACTTAGATAAATTTGTTGAAGATGTAGATGTAATTCAAATAGGTGCAAGAAATATGCAAAACTTCGATTTATTAAAAGAAGTTGGTAAAACACAAACTCCAATATTATTAAAAAGGGGAATGAGTTCAACAATAGAAGAATGGCTTATGAGTGCTGAATATATAATGGCTGGAGGAAATGAAAATGTAATACTTTGTGAAAGAGGTATAAGAACATTTGAAACAGCAACAAGAAATACATTAGATTTAAGTGCAGTACCAGTTATAAAAGAAAAATCACATTTACCAATAATAATAGATCCATCACATGCAACAGGTAAACGTGACTTAGTAGAACCATTAGCAAAAGCTGCAATAGCAGTAGGAGCAGACGGACTTATGATAGAAGTACACAATAACCCAGCAAAAGCACTATGTGATGGAAAACAATCAATAAAACCAGAAACATTTGATGACATAATGAAAACTGTTAAGAAATATGCGAAGGTAGAAGAAAAAGAAATAGTATTATAATACTAAGGAAATTTTAGGGGTAAATAATTGAATTTTAAATAATATAGAGCATTCCGAGCGGATGTAGAAGGAGAATGGATATGATAGTTGTAATGAAACCAGGATTCACACAAGAAGAATTAAACGAAGTAATTGAAGCTATAGAAAGCAGGGGAGCAGAAGTAGACAAAATTGAAGGTGTTGCAACATCTGTACTAGGCGTAGTGGGGGATACTGCCTATATAGACCCAGATGAATTATTAACATATAAATGTGTTGAAAAGGTGTTGAAAGTACAAGAACCATATAAAAAAGCAAATAGATTATTCCATCCAGAGCCTACAATAGTAGATGTGAACGGAACAAAAGTGGGTGGAGGTCATTTAGGAATAATGGCTGGTCCTTGTTCAGTAGAAAGCGAAGAACAAGTAGTTGCAATAGCAAAAGCAGTAAAAGCATCAGGGGCAAACTTCTTAAGAGGTGGGGCATTTAAACCAAGAACTTCACCATATAGTTTCCAAGGGCTAGAATTAGAAGGGTTAGAATTATTAAAAATAGCAAAACAAGAAACAGGACTTCCAATAGTAACTGAATTAATGGGAGTAGAATATTTAGATAGATTTGTTGAAGATGTAGATGTAATACAAATAGGTGCAAGAAATATGCAAAACTTCGATTTATTAAAAGAAGTTGGTAAAACACAAACTCCAATATTATTAAAAAGGGGAATGAGTTCAACAATAGAAGAATGGCTTATGAGTGCTGAATATATAATGGCTGGAGGAAATGAAAATGTAATACTTTGTGAAAGAGGTATAAGAACATTTGAAACAGCAACAAGAAATACATTAGATTTAAGTGCAGTACCAGTTATAAAAGAAAAATCACATTTACCAATAATAATAGATCCATCACATGCAACAGGTAAACGTGACTTAGTAGAACCATTAGCAAAAGCTGCAATAGCAGTAGGAGCAGACGGACTTATGATAGAAGTACACAATAACCCAGCAAAAGCACTATGTGATGGAAAACAATCAATAAAACCAGAAACATTTGATGAAATAATGAAAAAAATCAAAGTTTACACTGAATTAGAAGGTGCAATAATATAATATGAATATTACAATTGTTGGTTTAGGAGTTATTGGTGGTTCTTTTGCAATGGCCTTCAAAGAAGCTGGCTTTGAAGATGTATATGCTGTAGATTTGAATAAGGAATCTATAGAAAAAGCGAAAAATATGGGTATTATAAAAGATGGGTCAGATAATGCAAAACAATTTTTAGAGATAGCAGACTTAGTTATTATTTGTATCTATCCTAGAATTATAAAAGATTTCATGATGGAAAATAGAAATAATTTTAAAGATGGTGCAATAGTAACTGATGTTGCAGGTATTAAAGGTACTTTAATCAAACAGTTAGATGATATTATTCCAGACAATATAGATTTTATTTTTGGACATCCGATGGCAGGTCGTGAAAATAAAGGGATTGACCATGCTACTGCAGAATGTTATAAAGGTGCAAATTATCTATTAATCGACACAGAACGCAATGATGACGATAATGTTCTACTTTTACAAGCAATTATATACAAACTTGGATTTAAACGAATTATAAGAATTAGTTCTGGTTTTCATGATCAAATAATTGCATTTACGTCACATTTGCCACATGTTATGGCGGTATCATTAATAAATAGTGATGTAGAAGCTAGAAATACGGAGATTTATATGGGTGGAAGTTATAGAGATGCCACTAGAGTAGCTGATATAAATGAAGATTTATGGACAGAATTATTTTTAGGAAATAAAGAAAATTTACTAGAAGTAATAGATGATTTTATGGCTGAAATGGGTAGATTCAGAGAAGATTTAGCTAAGGGTGATAGAGTATCACTTAATAAACGTCTGAAAAGAGCGACAAAACGAAGAAGACGCCTTAATAAATAATTTGAAATAAATGATAAGATGAAATAAAGCCACCAATAGAGCTAAATGTTTTGAGTAAGGTTAATGGAGAAGTTAGATAATCATCAAATACAAAACATTTTATATTTGATATACCAACAATAATAAGTAATTTATCAGCTGGTATGAATTTAAAACTAGATGATATAATTGACTAAAGATGTAAAAGCCTTATAGCTAGAAATAGCTATGGGGCTTTTTAATGTTATAAATGATAATTTTGAAAACAATTTGTTCTAACGTGATATTATATTATAGATATAATATATAAAAAAAATATTTAATATATAAAATATATATTTTAAAATAATAAAACTTTTTATTGTAAAAAAACATATAAAAATGTAGAATTTAAATGAATCAAAATTATAGGGGGAAATTAATGAAAAAAAAGGGAATAGCAAGAATTTTAGCTACAATTGTAATTATCGGAAGTATGAACACATCATTTACTTATGCATTGGAAAATAAGCATACAGGTGAGAGTTCTTATGCAAAGATAGGAAAACAAAAAGAAGAATTAAATGTAATAAAAACAGGAACAACAACAATGAGACTAAATGTAAGAAAAGGGGGATCTACAAGTTATATATCACTAGGAAAAATAGAAAAAGGTACAAAGGTAGAAATTGTAGAAGTTGCTACTACGGGTTGGTATAAAATAAAATACCAAGATGATTACGGTTACATATCACATAAATATGTAAAGATAGATAAAGATACAGATAGGGTTTATCAAAATCCAAGTCAATATTTTCAAATCCAGGACAATATAAGTTTTGAAGGACAAGGAAATTATATATTAAAAAAAGGTAGTATGGGTCTTAAGGTTAGAAAAGTGCAACAAAAATTAGGTATGTCAAAAACATATAAAGCTATAGTAGGTCCTGTAACTATTTCAAAAATAAAGGCATTTCAAAAGAAAAACGGATTAAAACAAACTGGAGAAGTTGATTACAAAACATGGAAGAAAATGGGGTTATCTGATGATGACTGGAACAATCTAGGCGCATATGTATCACCTATACAAGTAGATGAAAATAGTACAAAAAAAGACTGCATTGAAACAATGATAAGCAGGGCTTATGACTATTTAGGTACAGAATATATAGTAGGTGCATCAGGAAAACCAGGACAAGGTGTTGATTGTTCTGGATTAGTTATGCAAGCATTATATGCAGCTGGTATAAATCCATCGCCAGTAAATGTTATTAGACACTCACAACCTGGATATGAATATGAATCTAGAAATCTATTTAATTCAAAGAAATTTAAAAAAATAAGCTATAAAAATAGAAAAAGAGGGGATTTAATATTCTATTCAAATTCTAATGGAGTAATAATACATATTGCAATTTATTTAGGAAACGATAAAGTTATAGAATCATGGCCTAATAAAGTTGTAGTATGGCCAATCAAAAATAGTCATAGAAGTAGAATTGCAGGTGTTAGAAGAGTATTTAATTAGATAATGCAGGACTGATATATATTATTTTAGTGTAAAGAATTTATTATCCTAAAATAGTATATAAACAGTCCTTTTATTTTTATATAAATATAAATAAGGATTAAATTTATTATCCATGCGATACAATTTTATAAGTAATAATACCATATTTAATTAAACTAGCAGTATCCATATTTGTTTTTATATAAGGTTTCATACAACTTATAAGTTTTGGATATTTAAAAATAGGTATTGATTTAATATCTTCTGCCATAGCTTTCGATACTTTTGTTTCATTTAAGTATTCTAAAAGTTTTTCTTCAGTCATATCTATTCCCATTTCATTAAACATTTCTGTCATTTCTGATATAGATTCTGTATTTATTTCAATAACTCTAGTTATATTTGTATCAAATTTTGATTTTATAGCTTCTAATAGTAAATCAGTATTATCGCCCCAAGAATATGTATCGGATAATTTTTTTGATCCTATACCAGGGATATCAACACTGATATCTAGAGGGATAGGAGTAAATAATATTTTGTTATTTGCACTATCTAATGACAATACTGAAAACTTATCAGGCGGATTTTGTAGTGAGTTATCACTAGGAACTGTACATATAACTAATATATTTGTAAGTGTGTCGGACTCTTTGGGAATTTTGATATTTGATGTATTGTCCGATTTTTCTTGTTTAGTATCTTTTTCTACTTCAACACTTTGTTCTAAATCATCTTTTTTTTGTTTAGTATCCTTAATAGTTGATGTCTCTTTCGGAACAGATTCCTTTTGTGTAGTATAAGTATTTGTTTGAGTTTGTGATTCTAAAAGCGTATTATCGTCTAAAGTTAAGTTTCTACCTAAAACAAACACTAAGAGAACAACAGGTATTGTATATATCATAGTGAATATAAGTTTTTTCATATAGACTACCTCCTTCGTTATTAATTTTTGACAACTTTATGATTTTAATTCAAAAATTTGTGATTAATTGAATCTAAAATCTATAAAAGAAATACTTTTTTAATTTGAAGGTAGAAACAGATGAATAACTTGATATTTTAGATAACATTCGAATTATATTTTTAATAAAGAATACATAAGTATAAATAGAATAGCAAAATATTTTGAAAATATAATTGCCCCAAATATGTGCATTTTTAGAATAAGAATTAAAGGAGGAAATGTTATGGAGGAAGAAAAATTAAGAGAAAAATGTATATATTATATCAGAAATAAGAGAAGAAAAAAATTTTTAATATTATTTTTGATATATCAATTAATGTTTTTTATAACCGTAGTACTTTCTTTAAATTTTCAATTAATAAATATAGTTTACTTAATATATTGTCTAGATGTAGATATAATCGTTTCTATATTCACGTATCTACTTATTTATAAAAAGCCAAAGAAAAATAAAAATAAAGATATATTAATGATGTTTAGCTTAAATGTATATCCAGAGGTACAATTTTTAATTGATAAGGATGATTTTTTAATAGGACGAAAGATAGACTTGGTAAATGGATACATAGAAAACCAAGATGTAATAAGTAAAATTC
This sequence comes from Intestinibacter bartlettii, assembly GCA_025148965.1. GTDB lineage: Bacteria > Bacillota > Clostridia > Peptostreptococcales > Peptostreptococcaceae > Intestinibacter > Intestinibacter bartlettii. Next base: position 1,053,716 of record CP102273.1, read on the forward strand.
ATGCAAGAATAATTAGAGTAGGTAATAATTTTTTTATAAAAGACGAAGAAAGTTTAAATGGAACATATTTAAATGATAAAAAAATAAATGAATACGATGTAAGACCTTTAAAAATTGGAGATATTGTCAAATTGGCGAATATAGAATTCAAAATTAAATAAAAATATATTATAAGCAAGTTTATGGATATTTAAAATAACAATAACTCAATTTTAAAGAAAGGGGGAATAATATGTACACATTGGGAGTTGTATTAACTGTTGTCGGAGGCATAGGTATAATAGGAACAATAATATGGACTGTATTAGATAATAATAAAAAAAATAAACAAAGAGATAAGATAATTGAAAACTTACGACAACAGCAATATAAACAACACAACCAAAATATAAATAGGCAAGAGCATACAGAACAACCAATCAATAAAAATACAAATCATGAGATAAACCAAGAAATTAATTCACTTCCTAAAGAAAATTTAATTCAAAAAAGTACAAATCAAGAAAATTTATCATATACTGAGCTTGATAACAAAATAGATGATACAGATGAAAATAACATAGAAGAGATTTGCCCAAATTGCAAAAATCCTATAAAAAAAGGTATAAAATTTTGTGGGAACTGTGGGCAAAAATTATTATAAATGTGAGGGAGAGGGGAAATTTTAAATGATTTGTAAAAATTGTGGAAAAAATAATACAGAGGGAGTACCTTATTGCGCTTATTGTGGAAAACCTCTTAACATCCAAGATGATATGTATAATCCACAACCTACAGATAAAAAAGATTCTTCTAAAAATACAATAAAGATAATAACTATAATAGTTTCAATATTTTTAGTTCTTGGAGGAGGATTTCTACTATTTAAGGACCAATTATTTGGTGATGATGTTTCTATAGAAAAAATAAATATAGAGGGAAATTATGAAATGGATGGAGAAACATATGTATTTGGTGTAAATAAAACAATAGTAATCGATCCAGAAATAAAATCATCAAAAGACAATGTGAAACTAAGATATGAAATAGAAGACAGTGGTGTTGCAAGTATTATGAAATTAGATAATAAATGTAGCATTATCGGAAATAATCCACAACAAACAAAATTAAATATATACAATAATGATGAATTTTTGGAATCAATTAAAATTTCATTCAAAAATGAAGATATATCAAGTAGTAAAAATGATGTAAATAATGTTGTAAATAACACTACAAATAATAATACAGTTAACAATAATACTACTAATAATTACAATAACAACGATAAAAATAACAAACAAAGCTCTTCAGATGAAGATTCAAATATTCCATTAGAAGATTTGACTTATTTTATGTCATGTTATTTTAGTAATTATCAAAATGCAATTAATTACGGTAATTTTAGTGAGATAAGTGGATCACTAACAAGCAATGGAGCATTATATAGAGAACTTAAAAAATCAGTTCCACGCACATACGACAAAGGTATAATAATACAACTTAGAGCATGCAATAAAGTTAAAGCAAGAAAAGTATCTAGTGGAGTATATAGTATAACTTACACTGTTGATTGGGAAATATACAATCCTAATGAAAATACCTATAGACTGCAAAGAGAATATGCAGATTATATAATATATAAATCAGGAGGAACCTGTAAATTAGATAGATTAGAAAATTGGGAAATATTAAGTAAAGAATATTTTTAATAAACATCATAACAACAATCTTCAAGGAGATTATAATCCTTGGAGATTTTTTTTGCATATATCAACTTGACAAAGTGTATATGAGAGTATATATTGTATATATAAGATATATACAATATATACATGAGAGGAGTGAAAAAGTGCAAATAATAATAAGCAACAATAGCGATAAACCGATATACGAACAAATCACAACACAGATAAAAAATATGATTATAAGTGGAGAATTGAAACCAGGAGATGCACTGCCATCGATGAGGTTTTTGGCGAAGGAATTACATATCAGTGTAATAACAACAAAGAGAGCATATGAAGAGTTAGAACGAGGCGGATTTATATATTCAGTTGTTGGTAAAGGAAGCTTTGTAAAAAGCACAAATATGGAACTCCTTAAAGAAGAAAAATTAAGACTTATAGAAGAATATCTATCAAAAGCAGTAGATGAAGCTAAAAAATGTTCAATAGATTATGAAGAGATAGAGTCGATTTTAAGACTTTTATATGAAGAATATTAATAAAACGACTAAATAAGTTGGGAGGAGATTACTATGACATATGCAATAGAAGTGAATAACCTTAATAAGATTTATGATGATTTTGAACTTAAAGACGTATGTTTTAAGTTAGAAACAGGAACTATTATGGGAATTGTAGGAGAAAATGGAGCGGGTAAATCGACTATAATAAAGAGTATTTTGGATTTAATAAATATAGATTCAGGAGATATAAAAATATTTGGAAAGGATTTTAAAAAAAATGCTTCAGAAATTAAAAAGGATATATCTGTAGTATTTGATGAAAGTTATTTCCATGATAATTTAAAACTGCCTGATATAGATAAAATAATGAAAAATATTTATCCTAATTGGAGTAAAAATAAATTTTTAAAATATGCAACAGAATTTAAATTACCAAAAGATAAAAAGATAAAAGACTTTTCAAGAGGAATGAAGATGAAATTATCTATAGCAGTTGCTTTAAGCCATGATGCAAAGTTATTAATTTTAGATGAAGCTACAAGTGGACTTGATCCAGTAGTTAGAGATGAAATATTAGATATATTTTTAGATTATATACAAAATGAAGATTGTAGCATACTTATAGCTTCACATATAACTAGTGATTTAGAAAAAGTTGCAGATTATATAACATTTGTAAACAACGGTAAAATAATATTTAGCGAAAATAAAGATGAACTAATTTATAATTCTGGTGTAGTAAAATGTAGTGAAAAAGATATAGATAAAATATCAAAAGAAGATATAGTCGGAATAAGAAAAAATACATTCGGGTGTGAAGTTATGGTAAGTGACAGAGCTAAATATGAAAATATAGGATTTGTAATAGATAAGACAAATTTAGAAGAAATTATTTTATTCAAAGTTAGGGGGCAAAAATAATGAAAGGATTAATAATTAAAGATATATTAAACTTAAAAAATTATATGAAACAATTAATCTTAGTACTTATATTTTTTATTGCATATGGAATTTTCTTGAAAAATGGAACTTTTGTTGGAACTATGATAACTTTAATGTTAAGCATGCAAGTTATAACTACAATGTCATATGATGAGTATGCAAAATGGGATAAATATGCACTAACAATGAATATAAATAGAAAAGATATAGTATTATCAAAATATGTGTTTTTTATAATGTCAATCATTATAGGTATGGTAGTCGGAGTTATAAGTTCTATGACTATAAATCAAATTTTACAATCAGATATAAATATGAATGAAATCATAGCAACTTCAATAGTAGTACCATGCATCTTTGCTATATTATTTTCAATAGTAATTCCAGTTGTATTTAAAAATGGGGTTGAAAAAGGAAGAATTGTTATGATGATAGTATTATTTATACCAGCTGTATTAGTAGCTGCTATTGTTAAAATATCAGAAAATAATAATATACCTATGCCAAACGGACCAACTTTGGATATGATTTTTAATTTTGGATTAATAGGAGTTATATTATTAACTATAATATCTATATTCATGTCATATAAAATTTCGCTATCAATTTACAATAAAAAAGAATTTTAGAAAAATAAAAATATATATTGACAATAACTGCAGGAAAATGTTATTCTAATAATGGAAAAACAAAGAAATAAATTTAATATTTATGGATTGTGACTGGTAATGCAGGCAAGACCAACTACATAGGGAATATTATATATATTCTATGTTTGTTGGTCTTTTTTAATATAACACATGTTTTTTCGGATAGGGGGTGAGGTTATTGTATAGAGTGAAAAAGGTAATTAATAATAACTTTATTAGTTCTATTGACCAAAATGGAAATCAAGTTATAATAAGAGGATTGGGGATTGGTTTTCAAAAAAAGCCAGGAGAATGGATAAAGCCTGATAAAGTTGAAGCTATTTATAGAATAGATGATAAAGTTACATCAAATAAATTACAAGAGTTAATAAGTCAGGTGCCTAAAGAATATATAGATACATCTACAGAGATTATAGACAATATTAAATCAAAACTTGATAAAAAACTAAATGATAATATTTATATTACCTTAACTGATCACCTTAGCTTTGCAATAGAAAGAAAAAAAAGAAAACAAGAATATAGTAATGTTTTACTGTGGGATATACAAAGGTTTTATCAACAAGAATATGAACTAGGCAAAGAATCTTTATCAATAATCAAAAAGAATCATGGGGTAGAACTTTCAAATGATGAAGCAGGATTTATTGCACTACATATTGTAAATGCTGAACTAGATACAAATATGAGCGGCATGATAAAAATAACTACATTTATGCAAGAAGTTATCGATATAGTAAAAAATTATTACAATATAGTGTTAAATGAGGATTCACTTGATTTTGGAAGATTTATTACACATCTAAAATATTTCTCACAGAGATTATTTAGTAATAAATCGACAAAGGATACAGATTTCCAATTGCAGAGAATGATAAGAGAAAATTACAGCAAAGACTATGGCTGTGCTGAAAAAATAAAAGAATATATTAAAGAAAAATACAATTTAAATCTTACAGGTGAAGAAATGATGTTTTTAACTATTCATCTTAAGAGAATATCTACAAATTAATAAGTTGGATTGTGACTGGTAATGCAGGCAAGACCTAATTGAAGAATGTAAAATAAATTTACGAGTATTATAGATGTATTTTATTTATAGCTATATTTATATATCATATATGTTTAAATATCTATGATAAAAAGTGTGAATTTTAAATATTTGCATTTTTGGTTAGGTCTTTTTATTTGTTCAAATTTACTAGTTAATAATAAATACTTCGCGTGAAATAAACGCTGTAATTTTAAAAATAAAAAATATAATAAAGGGAGGAATAAAAATGAAAGACAAGATTTTTGGAGTCTTACAACGTGTCGGAAGATCATTCATGCTTCCAATCGCAATTTTACCAGTAGCTGGTCTTTTCCTAGGAATAGGTGGATCATTTACAAATGAAACAATGCTTAACACATATGGATTAATGGGTGTTATGGGACCTGGGACATTTATCTACAGTATATTAACTGTTTTAAATGCAGCAGGGAATGTAGTATTTACAAACTTACCAATTATATTTGCAATGGGTGTTGCAATAGGTATGGCGAAACAAGAAAAAGAAGTTGCAGCATTATCAGGTGCTTTAGCATTCTTCATAATGCATGCTGCAGTTAGTGCAATGATAGCTGTTCATGGAGGAGCAGAAAGCATGCTAAATGGATCTACAACAGATGTATTAGGTATGACATCTCTTCAAATGGGTGTATTTGGAGGTATTATAGTAGGTCTTGGTGTTTCAGCACTTCACAATAGATTCTATAAAATAGAATTACCACAAGTATTATCATTCTTTGGTGGAACAAGATTCGTTCCAATAATAAGTGCATTAGTTTACTTAGTAGTTGGTATAGCGATGTTCTATGCATGGCCACCAATACAAAATGTAATATATTCTGTTGGTGATGTAGTTAGAGGTTCTGGATATGCAGGAACTTGGTTATATGGGGTAATGGAAAGAGCATTAATACCATTTGGTCTTCACCATGTATTCTACTTACCATTCTGGCAAACAGGTGTTGGTGGAAGTATGGAAGTAGCTGGTAAAGTGATAGAAGGTGCACAAAATATATTCTTCGCACAATTATCAGATCCAAGTGTAACTCACTTCAGTGTAGAAGCTACTAGATTCATGTCTGGTAAATTCCCACTAATGATATTTGGTTTACCAGGTGCTGCACTTGCAATGTACAAATGTGCAAAACCAGAAAAAAGAAAAGCTGTTGGAGGTTTATTATTATCAGCAGCATTAACTTCAATGTTAACAGGTATAACTGAACCACTTGAATTTACATTCTTATTCGTTGCACCAGTATTATATGTAATTCACTGTGTATTTGCAGGTGCTGCATATATGTTAATGCATATGTTAAATGTTGGTGTTGGTATGACATTCTCTGGAGGTCTTATAGATTTATTCTTATTTGGTATACTTCAAGGGAATGCTAAAACAAGCTGGATAAACATAGTATTTGTAGGTATAGCTTACTTTGCAGTTTATTACTTCTTATTCAGTTTCTTAATTAAAAAATTCGATTTCAAAACTCCAGGTCGTGAAGATAACGATGATGCTGAAGTTAAATTATATACAAGAGCAGACGTTAATGCTAAAAAAGATGGACAAGGTGCTGCTTCAGGTACAAATGCTGACGATGAGTTAAGTGCTTTAATACTTCAAGGGTTAGGTGGAAGTGAAAACTTAACAGACTTAGACTGTTGTATAACAAGACTTCGTTTAACAGTTAAAGACCCTTCAAAAGTAAATGAAGGTATGTTAAAAGCGAGTGGTGCAGCAGGTGTAATCAAAAAAGGTAATGGTGTACAAGTTGTATACGGACCAAAAGTTACAGTTATAAAATCTAATTTAGAAAACTTTATAGCAAGTGGAAAAGCAGCTACAGTTAAAGTAAATGAAACTCCACAAGCAGATGTTAAAAAAGAAGAAGCTAAATCAGAAGTTAAAAGAGATGTAAAAGTAGAAAACGACGTATTATATGCTCCAATAAAAGGTAGAGCAATAGAATTAAGTGAAGTAAATGACGGAGTATTCTCTGAAGGTATGTTAGGTAAAGGTATAGGAATTGAACCTGAAGAAGGAAGAGCAGTATCTCCAGTAAATGGAACTGTTTCAGTAGTATTTGATACTAAACATGCTATAGGTATAACTTCAGATGACGGTGTAGAAGTTCTTATCCATGTAGGATTAGATACTGTTCAACTAAATGGACAATATTACACTACACATGTAAAAGTAGGAGACAAAGTTAAAGTAGGAGACTTACTTGTTGAATTCGATAAAGATAAAATACAAGAAGCTGGATACAGAACTGTAACTCCAATAATAATAAGTAATACAGATGAATTTAAAAATGTAAAAGTTTTAGCTAAAGGCGAAATAAACGAAAAAGCTGAAATGATAAGTGTTGAAAGATAATTCTGCCATATAATTCATTTTAATTTAAACTTTATAACAATATATTATGATAAGAGTATTATTCTATTATGGGTAATACTCTTATTTTTTTGTTGACATTAAATAATAAATGGAAGAAAATTATTTGTTGGGGATATAATATTATCATCAGAAAATTTATTTAAAAGCAAATTACAAGGAGACAAACATAAATTATGAATATAACAGAAATATACAACATGAAAGTAAATATGGGGCTTTTAGATTTAAAAAAATACAATAATCTAATTAACGAAATTGAAAATGTGCCACAAAAATATATAGATGTATTTGATTTAAAAAATATAGGAAATAAACTAAAGGAAGAATTGAAATTAAATAATACGATGGATTTAGATGAAATAGTGGAACTATACTCGCAAGTTATTTTTAATCTTCATTCAACACTTGGAAATACACTTAGTGAGCTTGAATTTAAATTTAATCAAATTAGGATTCAAGCTAGATTAAATGCACTAAAAAATCCACAAAAAGAAGGCTTTGATTTAAATAAAAGTATAGATTTTAAGGATTTAGATTCAGATATCTTAAACCTTATAAATTTAGCTTATAACGGTGTGAAATATATGGCTAAAGCGATGCAAATAAATATTTTATCTGCATCTGATGATGATTCAATTGAAAAGGTAATAGAAGAAATTAAAAGTCTAAAAAATGATATAATGCAATAATATAAAAAGGGCAGTTTGTGTATTTTGAACTGTCCTTTTAAAAATTCTATAAAGCTGTTTCACATTTAGTATTTTGGGCTATATCTAGTAATTGGGCTGGAGAGTCAACTAAAAAATCTGCACCACTTTCTTTTAGTGATTTTGCATCTCTAAAGCCCCATGTAACACCGACACCTTTTACTCCAGCATTTTGTGCAGTTATCATATCTGAACCAGAATCTCCAACATATAAAGTTGATTCTTTTTGTGCATTGAGTTCTTTCATAGCAGTTAAAACTGTGTCAGGAGCAGGCTTTCTCCTAACACCTTCACGTTCACCTATTGCTACTGGTATTAAATCTTTGAAATAATATTTATTTAAATTTTTAACTCCAAAATCATATTTGTTTGATACTATTCCTAGTTTAAATCCATTAGATTTTAATGTTTCTAAAAGTTCTATGATTCCATTATAAGGAGCAGTTTTGTGTTGCATATTAGTTTTATAATGATCTTTAAAAACTTGTAGACATTTTAGTGCAGTTTCTTCATCAGTTCCCTTTGGAACAGCTTTAAACATAAGTTCCTTTATTCCGTTACCTACAAAGCATCTCACTTCTTCATAAGTTCTTTCGGGATATCCAAAAGATTTTAATGCATGGTTAACACTATCTCCTAAATCTTCTAAAGTGTTTAGTAATGTTCCATCTAAATCAAAAATTACAGTGTTGTATTTCATTTTTATTCCCCTTTTCATAATCTAAATAATTATTACTATAATTTTAAAATATATCACAGTTGTCTATAATAATCAAATAAGGAATAAAGTGGTTAAGATAATAGTTTTTTTGCATAAATGAGATATATATTTTATAATAGTAGAAGTGATAATATGTGTAAGGATATTTAAAAACATATTGGAGGTATTTTAATGGATAACAGCAAAAAAGCCATAGGTGTGTTTGACTCTGGTTTAGGTGGGATAAGCGTACTTAGAGATTTGAAAAAGCTTATGCCAAATGAAGATTTTATTTATTTTGGAGATTCTGCATATGCTCCTTATGGTATAAAGACAAAAGATGAAATTACAAAAAGATGTGTTGAAATAATAGACTTTTTTATAGAAAAGGGAGTAAAAGCAGTCGTTATAGCATGTAATACAGCTACTAGTGCTTCTGCAAACTATCTTAGAAAAAAATATAAAGATTTACCTATAATAGGAATGGAACCAGCTTTAAAAGTTGCAACACAAGGGGTTAAAAACAATAATATAGTGGTAATGGCTACACCACTTACTTTAAAAGAAAAGAAATTTGAAACATTAATGCACAAATTTAGAGGAAATAATAAGGTAGTTAAGATGCCTTGTCCAAAACTTGTTGAAATAGTTGAGAATGATTTATTAGACGATGAGACAACAGTTGTAAATCAATTAAAAGACTATTATAAAAATGTAAATGTAGATAATTTAGATAGTGTAGTTTTAGGATGTACTCATTTTATATTCTATAAAGATTACTTAAATGAATTTTTACCTGAAACAGCACATTTAGTCGATGGAAATATGGGTACTTGCAAACATGTAAAAGAAATTTTAGAACAAAAACATGAGTTAAATGAAGAAAATCATGTTGGAAAGATAGAAATTTATAACTCAAGTGAAGATCAAAAATATATGACACTTTCAAATAAGTTATTAGCAAGATAGATTTGAATTAATTTTCAAATCTATTTTTTTTGAAGAATATAACAGTAACTGTAAAATAGTGATAATATATTAATAGAAAATTTGATTTTTAATTCTGTGGATAACATATAAAATCTAAAATGATTTTATATGAAAGTTTTTTTAAAAATTGTAAATAATACAGATTAAAGATAAAAATAGGATTAAAAGGAAAAATTGACAATGAAGGAGTAGTTATAATGGAAAACTTAATAAAAAGATTTGTAAAATATGCAAAAGTACATACAACAAGTAATGAAGATTCTGAAACTGTGCCAAGTACAGAGATTCAAAAGAACTTAGGCAAAATATTAGTAGAAGATTTAAAAGAAATAGGACTAAGTGATGCATATATGGATGACAAAGGATATGTATATGCAACTTTAAAGTCAAATACAGATAAAAATCTTAAAAAAATAGGATTTATAGCTCATATGGATACATCACCAGCAGCAAGTGGAGAAAATGTAAACCCTCAAATACATAGAAATTATGACGGAGGAGATATAATTGTAAATAAAGAAAAAAATATAGTTTTATCTCCAAGCGAATTTTCAATTTTATCACAAAAAATTGGAAAAACAATAATAACTTCAGATGGAACAACTCTACTTGGTGCAGATGACAAAGCTGGAATAACTGAAATAATAGAAGCTTTAAAATATATAATTGAAAATCCACAAATAGAACATTCAGATATAAAAGTTTGTTTTACACCTGATGAAGAAGTTGGAAGAGGAGCAGACTTTTTCGATGTAGAAGGTTTTAATACTGATTTTGCATATACAGTAGATGGTGGTGAAATTGGAGAGCTAGAATATGAAAACTTTAATGCATCAAGTGTAGATATAAAAATAATAGGTAAAAGTGTGCATCCAGGAAGTGCATATAATGTAATGATAAATGCTGCATCAGTAGCAACAGAATTCAACTCTATGGTTCCACAAAATGAAGTTCCAGAAAAAACAAAAGGATATGAAGGATTTTATATGCTTACTTCAATAAGCGGAGAAGTAGATGAAGCAAAACTATCTTATATACTTAGAGATTTTGATTTAGATGGATTAAATCAAAGAAAAGCTAAAATAGAAGAAATAACAAAAACTCTACAACAAAAATATGGAGAAGATAGAATAATCGTCGATATAAAAGATAGTTACTATAATATGAAAGAAAAAATTGAGCCTGTTATGTATATAATCGATTTAGCTAAAAAAGCTATGAAAGATGCAGATATTGAACCTAAAATAGTTCCAATTCGTGGAGGAACTGATGGAGCTAGAATTTCATATATGGGAATACCAACACCTAACTTATTTACAGGAGGATATAACTTCCACGGATATTATGAATATGCAGTTGCTGAAGAAATGGAAAAAGCTAAAGAAGTTATAATAAATATAGTTAAAAATAATAAATAAATCGTAAATTTAAAAAGAATGATTTGAGAATAAACTTCCTTAACAGTATTGATTTTACTGTGAATTTAGGAAGTTTATTTTTTTTTGAAAAGAAAAAGTTACAAAAAAGTTACAAAAATACTTGATAAAAAGTTACAAAAATGTAACAATATAATTATAAAGTAAAATTTTTCTTAAAAATTGGAGGAATAGATATTATGAGTATAAATAAATCATATGTATTAGCAGGAGCTTTAGTTGCAACATCAAGTATAGTTATGCCAATTGCGGAAACATCTCAAGTAGAAGCAGCAACTCAAACTGTAACAGTAACATCAAGAGTAAATTTTAGAAAAGGACCTTCTATGAATTACTCTATTATGAGGAAGTTATATAAAGGATATAAATTAACGTACTTAGGTAAAAATGGAAATTGGATAAAAGTAAAATATGATGGAACGACAGGATATGTATATAAAGATTATGTTTCAGGATATAGTTCTTCTAGCGATAATAAAGGAATAACTAGATATGTAAATGCGTCAGTTGGCTTAAATGTAAGAAAAGGACCATCTACTAGCTATTCAAAATTAGGGAAATTATCTTATGGGAAAAGTGTAAAAGTATTGTCAACTTCAAATGGTTGGTCAAAGATAAGTTATAATGGGAGAACAGCATATGTAAAAAGTACTTATTTACAAGCTAAAAAACCATCTTCAACTTCATCAAAAAATGATTCTGATACTAATGTATCAAAAAGTGCAAGTGCATTAATATCATATGCAAAGAAGTTTTTAGGTAAACCATATGTATGGGGAGCGCAAGGACCTAATAGCTTTGACTGTTCAGGATTTACATATTATGTATTTAAAAATAAAGCAGGTATTACTTTACCTAGAAATTCAGCTGTTCAAAGTAAATACGGAACATATGTAAGTAGAAGTAATATAAAAGGAGGAGATTTACTATTCTTTGATACTAATGGTTCAAATAATGGAGCAGTTTCTCACGTTGGTCTTTATATTGGAAATGGTCAGATGATACATGCATCTTATAGCCAAAGAAAAATTGTGACAGTAAGCATTAATAATAGCTATTACCAAAATGCATTTGTAAATGCGAGAAGAGTCTTATAATAAAGATAAAAGTCAGTAGATCAAAGAGGTTTACTGACTTTTGAATAAATATAAATAAAAAACATAAAATAAAATAATTAAAATGTATTATACAATAATTATATATACTCGAACTTTTATTAAATAAAATAAGTCGAAAATGTTAAAATATTGTAAAAAATCCGAAAAAAAGAAGGATATCTAGTAATTGCGTATAATTTTATTAATATATAGAAATACAAAGTACACAAAAGATACATAAATGATTAATTAAGATAGTATTTCAAAAATTTAATAAGAAAAGGGGTATAAGCATGACGAATATGAAAAGTAACAAAAAACTATTAGATAATTTCCTTTCTTTTTTACTTATTACTCTAGGGGCAACTTTGGCTGCACTAGCTTTAGAAATATTTTTAGTGCCTAACAACATAATCGATGGAGGAATAATAGGTATCTCAATTATGATTAGTTATATAACTAAAGTTAAATTAAGTATCCTTACCTTTGTCTTAAATATACCTTTCTTAATTTTAGGATATAAGCAATTAGGAAAAAGCTTTTTAATAAAAGCCGCATATGCAATGTTAGTATTTTCAGTATTACTAGAACAATTTAAACCAGTTCCCGAACTTACTAATGATATACTTTTAGCAACTGTATTTGGAGGGTTGTTACTTGGTATAGGAGTAGGTTTTGTAATCAAATTTGGAGCGTGCCTAGATGGAACAGAAGTAGTTGCAATCTTAATAAACAAAAAAACATCATTTTCTGTAGGTCAAGTCGTAATGTTTTTAAACTTCTTTATATATTCAACATCAGGTCTATTATTTGGATGGGATAGAGCATTATATTCAATACTTACTTATTTTATAACTTTTAAAATTATAGATATGGTATCTGAGGGATTTGAACAAGCAAAAGCAGCTATGATTATAACTAATCATGGTGAAGAAATAGCAAATAGCATTTATAAACATTTAGGTAGAACAGTGACAATGTTAGAGGGAGAAGGATTAATAAGTGGAAAGAAGGTTGTACTTTATGCGGTTGTAACGAGAATTGAAATTCCAGAGCTTAAGCGAATAGTAGCTGCGGATGATTATTCGGCATTTGTAACTATAACAGATGTAAATGAAATAGTTGGGAAGCATATTAAAAAGAAAAAAGGAGAAACTACAGAAACAACTTAAATAAATATAAAAAACCTCTAGGATATATCTCTTAGAGGTTTTTTATTTATATAACATAATTTATTAGATTGGTAGATCTGAAGGTTTTTTTAGTTTTTTATGCTTAAATACAGGAACACCAAGTTCTTCGCCTAATTTTTTTACTACATTTTTATAAGCAGATTTTAAATTATCATGGATTACAATGCCATCTACTTTCATAGAAATAGAATCGACACATTTTTTTAGATATTGATAATTTTCTTCTTTATCATATTCACCTTGAACCATCCATTGGTTAGATAAAATATGTCCAATTGATACTGGTTTTTCAGTATTTATTATTACATTTGAGAAAGTTTCTTCAAAATGCATTCCTCCTGTACAAAGAAGAACTTTTATATCTTTTAATTCTGGTTTTATATCATCGTCAAAAACTCTAAATAGAGAATTTGCTAGGACGCTTTCAGCAACAGGATTTTTCCAACTTTCAAGTGTACTTCCTATTTCTATATCGAATATAGGTACTTGATACTTGTCTATTAAGTTTATATCTTGGCCTTGGATTGTTCCAGTCCAATGAGTTGCCTCAGTCATAGTTGTAAAATCTTCTAAGTTTGATTTCACACGATTTTCTTCTATCGCTAATAGAAGATTTCTAAGGTATATTGGATTTGATGGTGCAAATATTTTTCCAACAACATCGCCAGTTGAGTGAACAGTAAGTATTTTGTCTGGAGCATTTTTTCCGCCATGCCAATTTACAACGCCCGCAACATCATAATCTTTAAAATATTTATTTAAAAGAGGTATGTATAAATCGTAATCGTAACTTAAAACTTTGTCAGTTTCAACAAATGAAAATAAATTACCTCTATCATCATGATATTCATAGACATCTCTATTTGCAAATTTAAAATCCACTAATTTTAAGTCGTAATTTTCTTTTAAATAATTTAGTACTCTTGGTGCAACTTCATCTCTTTCATAATCTGTACAAAAAAAGTAAACAGCTTTTCTCATAAGTTTCCTCCTAAATAAGTTAATAAATTTTTTAATCCATAAGAAATATATATTTTAAATAAAAGGACTGAAATTCCTTCCATCGTATACTATTTCATCATACCCTTTAGGATCAGTATTGCCTTCTGTGCTAAATATTAAAACAACAGAATTTTTATTTAATCCCATATCACGTCTTATATCTTCAAATTCATCTTTCTCCATAAGCATTGACAAAAGGCCAGCGCCTACTGCACCAGATTCACCAGAAATAACCTTTTTATCATCTTTTAATGGGCTTGCCAAAATTCTCATACCTCTAGCAGTTACATAATCTGGACAAGAAGCATAAAAACTAGCATAATCTCTTAAGATAGGCCATGTAGCTGTATTTGGTTCACCACAATTAAGTCCAGCCATTATTGTTTGTAAATCTCCAGTTACAGCATGAGGTTTTGAATCATCTGCTTTTGCAGATTTGTAGATACATGCAACAGTGGCAGGTTCAACTATAGTAGTTATTGGAGGTTTTTTATCAAATCTATTGACCATATATCCAAGCACGCTTCCAGCCATAGAACCTACACCAGCTTGTATAAATAAATGAGTAGGTTTTTCTATTCCAAGTTCGTTTAATTCATCAAGTGCTTCCTTAGCCATAATTGTATAGCCTTGGCTTATAAAATTTGGAATATCTTCATATCCTTCCCAAGCAGTATCTTGAACTAAATACCATCCATTTTCATCTGCTAAAGAGGCTGCTTTTCTAACTGCATCGTCATAATTTAAATCAGTAATTGTAACTGTAGAATTGCCCATACTTTCAATCGCCTTTGCTCTTGCAAGCACGCTGCCTTTAGGCATAAATACAACAGATTTGCAACCAAGTTTGTTAGCAGCCCAAGCGATACCTTTACCATGGTTTCCATCAGTAGCAGTTACAAATACTATATCTTTCAATTTTTCTTTTATATCTTTATTTTGTAAATCTTTAAAAGTTGTAGATTTATAATCTAAGTTTAATTTGTCACATACTATTCTAAATATAGCGTATAATCCCCCAAGCCCTTTAAAAGCATTAAGCCCATATCTATAAGATTCATCTTTTACGAATATATTTTTTACACCTAACTTTGAGGCTAAATTATCTAATTTAACAAGTGGTGTTTTTTTATACTCATCAATAGATGTGTGGAATTTTTCAACATCATTTACAATATCCTCAGTTAAAAAATCGACATTAGTTGAGTTATTTAGATTTGTAGAAATTATATTAATTCCGAAATGTTCTTCGTATTTTATCATTCTATCTCTCCTTATATTATTTATTTTAGAAATTAAATTGTCTGTGAAAATTATATAAACCCTTTTAATATAATTATATTTCATAAAATGTAATATTTATATCTTCATATTGATTATTTATGCAATTATATTGTCTAACTTATAAAAATTTTAAAATATATGCATATAAATATTCAAAATAAAATCATCATACACAAAACTTATGATAAAATAGTATTAATTTTGTAGTAATAAGGAGGCAACATATGGATACAAATAATTTATTGATGACAGGTTTTGTACTTACTTTAGGAGCTATGGCTATATTAATAAGTATAATAAGTTTTGGATTTATGATTATGTATCAAATCAGAAATAAGGTTAAAGTTAACAATTATGTAAAAATGATAATACTTATAGCTTTTATAATTGGAGTTATATTAGTTTTTGTATCAAGTAGCAGATTAGATTTAAAATCATTTGGATTTTAGATAAATGTTATTTCTACATTAAACAGAATTATATTTAAGTGCGGAGGAAAAATGCAAAAAAAGATTAATTTGACAGAAGGTGGGATAGTTGAAAAGCTCGTAAAAATAGCTATCCCGATAATGGCTACATCGTTTATTCAAATTGCTTACAATTTAATAGATATGATGTGGGTTGGAAAAAATGGAAGTAATTCCGTAGCAGCAGTTGGAACGGCAGGATTTTATCCTTGGCTTGCAATGGCATTTGTTATGTTTTCAAAAATTGGAGGAGAGGTAAAAGTAGCTCAAAGTATGGGAGAGAAAAATATAAAAGAAGTAAAATCTTATATAAAATCATCCATAGAATTGAATGTATTTTTATCTGTGACTTACAGTTTAATACTGATTTTATTTAATAAACAATTAATAGATATTTTTAATTTAGGAAATGCTGAAGTAATATCGATGTCTAGACAGTATTTAGTTATATTAGGACTTGGAATGATTTTTTATTTTATAAACCCTGTATTCACATCGATTTTTATTGGACTTGGAAATAGTAGTATACCATTTAGGATTAACACAATCGGACTTATAGCAAATATTATATTAGATCCACTATTAATTTTCGGATTTGGACCAATTCCAGCTCTTGGAACAAATGGGGCAGGTATTGCAACAATAAGTGCACAAATAGTAGTTAGTTTTGTTTTTATTGGATATATAATAAAAAATAGAATAGAATACTTTAAAGTTACATATTTTAGAAAAATAGAATTTAAATATTTTAAAATTCTATATAAATTAGGTTTTCCAGTAGCTATCCAAAATGCATTATTTACACTTATATCTATGGCAATGGGCGTAATCGTAGCATCTTTTGGACCAGTAGCAGTAGCTGTTCAAAAGGTCGGTTCACAAATAGAATCTATATCATGGATGAGTGCTGATGGATTTGCTTCAGCTTTATCTACATTTACAGGACAAAATTATGGAGCTTATAAGTTTGATAGAATAGATAAAGGAAGTAAAATTGGATTAATTGGAGCTATAATTTGGGGTAGTATAACTACAGTAGTTCTTGTATTCTTTGGAGAAATTATATTTAGAGCATTTATAAATGAACAAGATGCAATAATAAAAGGAATAGATTATCTAAGAATACTTGGATATTCACAATTATTTATGTGTATTGAAATAACAATTACAGGAATACTAAAAGGATTAGGAAGAACATATATACCATCATTTATTAGTATCGCTTTAAATTTAGCTAGAATACCAATGGCAATTGTACTTAGCAAACCAGATATACTTGGAATTAACGGTATATGGTGGAGTATTGCAATAAGTAGTATATTTAAAGGACTTGTATTACTTTTAATATTTGCTATTTTATATAAAGCGAAAAAACTTTATAAAATAGAAGAAGGAAAGAAAGATTTAAATAAAGATAAAGAATTATGTTCTTAATAAGAATGAGGGTAGTCATGAAATATTTTGTGACTGCCCTTACTTTTTTACACGAATTTGCACATACTTCTAGGTAATTATTGGAATTATTTAATTCCTATTGATTTAGTATGAATTTACGATATAATATGCTTAGTGAATTGATAATCATTATTAATATAGACATCACGGAGGGAAAATATGAAAAAAATCAAATCAATCGCATTAATGTTAGTAGCGATATTATCACTATCAATACTAACAGGTTGTTCAAGTAACAACGAGTCAGCAGATACTGCTAAAACAAGAGTTGTAAAAACTTCAAAAGGAGATGTAAAAATACCTGCAAATCCAAAACGTATAGTAGATATATCTGGAAGTAGTGAGGAATTAGTTATATTAGGATATACTCCAGTTGCAACTGCTAACGTAGATTCTTATGATACAGAAAATGTACCATCATACATGGCTGATACTTTCAAAGATACAAAAGTAGTTGGACATTCAATGATGGATACTATGGACATAGAAGCTATAATAGAAGCTAATCCAGATTTAATAATAATGGCTCCAAGACAAGAAAAAATGTATGACGAGTTAAAAGAAATAGCACCAGTTGTTATGCTTGAAGATTACTCAAATGACTGGGAAGCAAACTTAAAACAAGTAGCTGCATTATTTGATAAAGAAGATGAAGCTCAAGCTTGGTTAGATGATTATTATGCAGAAGCTAAAAAAATAGGAGATGAAATCAAAAAAGCAAAAGGTGATCAATCTTATGTAGTAGCTTTAGCATCTTCTGGACAATTTATGATATTCTCTGAAGGTGGAATGGGAACTATCTTAAAAGACGATATGGGTCTTAAACAACCAGCAAATATGCCAAAACAAGATAGTATAACACTTCCAACTGTAAGTATAGAAGGGCTTTCAGAAATAGATGCTGATAACATAGTTGTAATCGGTATGGAATCTGATAAACAAGACTTAGCTAAAAATAGCGTATTTAACGAAATAAGAGCTGTAAAAGATGGAAACTATGTATTCTTAAATGCTAGTCCATTCTTCTCACAAGCTTACAACCCAATGGGAAGAAAATTATTATTAGAAGAAGTAAAAAATGCTTTAATGTAAGCATAAAATAGAGATTATTTTAAAATTAGGTGGATAAATTATATTTATTCACCTAATTTGATTTCAAGAGATAAATTAGAAAATTCAAAAAAGGAGGGACGAATTTGACTAACTCAAATAAAAGAAACTCGTATATTTTAATCTTTTGTGGATTAATATTATTGTCCCTAGGTATATTTTTATCAGTATCTATAGGGGCGAAAGATATAGATTTTTCAACTATGGTAAATAGCGTATTTGGAAATGGAAATGATATAAATTCTAAAATTATAAGAGATGTCAGAATACCGAGGGCTCTTGCCGGTGTTTTAGTCGGTGGATTTTTAGCAGTGTCTGGTGCAATTATGCAAGGTATAACTAGAAATCCTATTGCAGAACCATCAGTTATAGGTATAACTCAAGGTGCGACATTTATGGTAGCTATAGCTCTAGTTTTACAACAAGTAAACACTAATATAGTTATCGGTGGATTTTCACTTATGATATTTGCATTTATCGGTGCTAGTATAAGTGGATTATTCGTTTATTTTATAAGCTCAAGATCAATGGGAAAAACTGACCCAGTAAAACTTACATTAGCGGGAACAGCGCTTGGAACTTTATTAATTTCACTAGCGACTGGAGCGGCGATGTATTTTAATCTATCACAACAATTAAGTTTTTGGATTAATGGTGGATTTATCGGCGTTAACTGGGAAGGTGTTAAACTACTATTTATCGTGGGTATAATAGGCATGGGTTGTGCGATGCTTATATCAAAAAGAATAACAATACTTAGTTTAGGAGAAGATGTTGCGATAGGTCTTGGTGAAAATACAAATCGTACAAGATTTATAGCAATTGTAATAGTAATTTTACTTACAGGAGCATCTGTTTCTGTAGCAGGAAATATAATATTTGTTGGTCTTATAATACCTCAAATAGTTAAAAAATTAGTAGGTGTTGATTTTAAATATATAATACCATGTTCATTTGTGCTTGGTTCAGTATTAATAGTCTATAGTGATGTAATATCTAGACTTATAAATCCACCTTACGAAACACCAATAGGTTCACTAACTGCTTTATTAGGTGTGCCAGTATTTATATATCTTATTAGAAAGGAAGTGAAATAATATGAAAAAAAATAAAAAATTTGCGATTATATCACTAGTTCTAATAGGTCTTATATTTGCAACATTTGTAATAAGTTTAAACATGGGTTCTTCAAGTTTAACTCCAATGGACATAATTAAAACATTAGTCGGACTTGGAACAAAAAATCAAGAGATAGTAATATTTAGACTTAGACTGCCAAGAATACTTATGGCACTATTAATAGGTATAGCATTAGCAATTGCAGGTACTATATTACAAGGTGTTACTAAAAATGATTTGGCAGATGCCGGAATATTAGGTATAAATTCAGGTGCTGCATTATTTGTAGTTATGTATATATATTTCTTAAATGGAAATGTATACGATGGAATAAGTGATTTTACGATATATACAATGCCACTAGTCGCTCTTTGTGGGGCGTTATTTGGAGCATTTTTAATATATGCATTAGCATGGAATAAAGGTATAAATTCATCTCGTTTATTATTAATCGGGATTGGAATAAATACTGCATTTTTAGCATTGCTTACAGTTTTCCAACTAAAATTTACAACACAAGAATTTAACAGAGTTGTGGCTTGGACAAACGGAAGTATATGGGGAGCAACATGGAAATATGTTTATATAATTGCTCCATTTGTAATCTTATTTGGTTCGTTTGCATTTTATAAATCAAGAGATTTAGATGTATTAAATCTAGGAGATGAAATGTCAACAGGGCTTGGATTAGATGTAGAAAAAGAAAGAAGAAAAATGTTAATAGTTGCAGTTGTTTTAGCAGGTGTTGCTACATCAGTTGCGGGAAGTATAGCATTTTTAGGGCTAGTTTCACCACATATTGCGCGTAAATTAGTCGGACCAGCTCATAAAAAATTAATACCAGTTGCATCATTAGTAGGTGCGTTTATTTTATTAGCATCAGATACAATTGCTAGAAATATCTTTGCTCCACTTGAAATACCAGTTGGACTAGTTGTTTCAGTAATTGGTGTACCTTATTTCATTTACTTAATGTTAAAAGCTGATTAAGTAAGAAGAGATTAAAAAGGAGGAAAAACACTATGAATTCAATAGAAACTAAAAATATAAATATTGCTTATGGCAATGTAAATATAGTAGAAGATTTAAATTTAGAAATACCAAAAGGAAAGATAACTACAATCATAGGAGCAAATGGGTGTGGTAAATCTACAATCCTTAAAACAATAGCGAGAATTTTAAAAGCTAAAAGCGGAGACATATATATAAATTCTAAAAATATAAATGAACAAAGTTCAAAAGAAATTGCAAGAAATATGGCAGTTTTACCTCAAAGTCCACAAGCACCAGGAGGACTAACTGTTGAGGAATTAATAGCTTATGGAAGATTTCCACATCAAAGTGGATTTAAAAATAATAAACAAGAAGACAAAGAAATAGTAGACTGGGCTTTAAAAGCAACAGGAATATCAGAATTTAGAGATAGAAAAATAGAAGATTTATCTGGTGGGCAAAGACAAAGAGCATGGATTGCTATGGCTTTAGCGCAACAAACAGATATACTTGTTTTAGATGAGCCAACGACTTATTTAGATTTAGCTCATCAATTAGAAGTATTAGAAGTTTTAGATGAATTAAACAAAAAATACAATACTACAATAGTTATGGTAATACATGAACTTAACAATGCAGCGAGATTTGCCCATCATATGATAGGTGTTAAAAAAGGTAAGATATGCTGCAAAGGAACTGCTGAGGAAGTTATGACAAAAGAAAACCTTAGAGAATTATTCAATATAGACAGTGAAATAGTTACAGATCCTAGAACTAAAAAACCAGTTTGTATAACTTACGATATGATTAGATAGGAGAAAATATGGATAATTTAGCAAAAGATAAAACAAGTAAATTATTAGTTAAATATTCAATTCCAGCAATAATAGCAATGCTTGTAACTTGTTTATACAATACAGCAGATAGAGCATTTATAGGTTCTATGGAAGGTGTTGGAGCATATGCTATTTCTGGTCTTGGAGTTACAATGCCACTGTTCACATTAATAGGTGCGTTTGGAGTTGCGGTATCTGTTGGTGGAAGTACTAATATATCTATAAAGTTAGGAGCAAAGGAAAATGAAGAAGCTGAAAGACTTCTTGGAAATACATTTGCACTAGAGCTTTTAGGTGGTTTTGTAATTATGGTTTTAGGGTTAGTGTTTATAGACCAAATTTTATATGCTTTTGGAGCTAGTGCAAAAACTCTACCATATGCAAAAGATTATATGAGTATAATTTTATTAGGAGCTGTAGTAAATCTATCTGGATTCAGTTTAAATGGGGCGATAAGAGCAGATGGAAGGCCAAAACTAGCAGCAACAATTATGATAGTTTGTTCTTTACTAAACTTAGTATTTGACCCACTATTTATATTCTATTTTGGATTTGGAATAAAAGGTGCAGCTATAGGAACAGTTATATGTCAGCTTATAAACTTTATATGGACGACTTATTATTTTACAAAAGGTAATTCTAACTTAAAGCTTAGACTAAAAAATATTAGATTAAAAAAAGAAGCAGTAATTGCTATTTTAACAATATCGATAACACCATTTTGTATGGAAGTTGTTACAGGATCTATACATCTTGTTACAAATAAATTCTTACAAGGTTATGGTGGAGATTTGGCGATAGGGGCTATGACGACTATAACTTCTATAAACTTAATGTTTTTAATGCCTATATACGGACTTAGCCAAGGTATGCAAACTTTAATCGCGTATAACTTCGGAGCAAAAGAATATGAAAGAACGAAAAAAATACTACTTCAAGGAATGTTTACGGCTTTTGTATTTTTATTTGGAGGATTTTTACTTACTAGATTTTTCCCAAATATGTTTGTAAATATATTTACAAAAGATGCAGTATTAGAAAAAATCTGTTTAGAAGGAATGAAAATATATCTTATGACATTACCACTTCTAGGAGTATGTGTTCTAGGACCGATATATTTCCAATCTATAGGAAAGATAAAACAATCTATGTTCCTTACATTGCTTAGACAAGTTATACTGTTTATACCTATAATAAGTGTGATTTCTAAGTTCATGGGGATGAAAGGCGTATGGATGAGTCAACCTATAGCAGATATTTTGGCAGCATTAATTATAATTGTATTTTTAATCAGAGAAATAAAATCTAATAAAAATATAACTGACAAAGAAAAAGAAATCGCATAATAAAAAAAATATATAAATAAAAAAAAGAATATAGCATAAAAATAAATTATAATACAAATAAGAAAATTATCCTAATAAATCATAGTAATATTTATTAGGATGATTTTTTAAAAATAATAAATATTAAAGTTTATTGGAGGGCGTATGGAACTAAAGATTATAGATAAAGAATTTGCAATATGTAAAGTTGAAGATTTTTCACAAATAAATTTAAATGATGAATTTATATTTGTAGGCAAAACAGACAATGAGCTTTCAGTAGTTTGTGAGATGGAATCTATTCCAAATAATTGTACACATATTGACAGGGGATGGATAGGATTTAGAATACAAGGTGAGTTAGACTTTTCACTTATAGGTATAATATCAAAATTATCAGCAATACTTGCAGAAAATAAGATAGGAATTTTTACAGTGTCTACATATGATACAGATTATATCTTAGTAAAAAAAGAAAAAATCGAAGAGGCAAAAGAAGCTCTTAGAGAAAATGAATATATTATATATTAAATTTTAAGTGGGATACTAAAAATGATAAGAAAGTTAAATAAATTTTACTTTAGGAAGAAAAAATTTACTTTGAGTTAAGGTTAATTTAAGTTTTAAAATGTATCATTAAAGCATAGTAAAGATACAAGCTAGTTAATTTCTAGAAAGTTATTTAAACTTAAATAACTAATACTTAAAATAATTTTTTTGATGATTTTTTTAGTAATAACTCCCCGAAAAAAGGATGTGGCGGCGCATCCTTTTTTCTTTTCTAAATTTAAATTTTTTAAGAAAAACTTAATGATTATGTAGGTAAAAGAGTTTATAATAAATAAGGAATTAGATGATGGAGGGATAGTTATGAAGCTTTTTCAAGTTATCAATTTAGCGAGAGAGTATTTAGTATTAGGCATAATAGGCTTAATTTTTATAGGAATAATATATTTTATATTTTTTAGGAGATTTCTTAAAAATCACATGCAAACAAATATAAAAAAGGTAATCGTATTTTGTATTTTATTTTGCTACATAGTAATAGTAATTGGCGCAACTATTTTTACAAGATCTGGAGTATATGAACATGCAAATTTTAATTTATTTAGCTCTTATATAGAAGCTTGGAACAATTATTCAAAGTCTTATTGGAGAAATATAATTTTAAATATTTTAATGTTCGTTCCTTTTGGATTTTTACTTCCGCTTTTTAGTTATAGATTTAAAAAATTCTACTGGACACTTAGCTTAGGTTTTTTATTCACTTTTGGAATAGAGGTAACTCAATATATAACTAAAAGAGGAATTTTTGAAGTAGATGACATAATGAATAACTGGATAGGTGCACTTATTGGTTATAGTTTAGTTATGTTTTTATTAACATCTATATCTAAAGAAAAAACAAAATTTAAACCTTTAAAATTAATAATATATCTTTTACCAACATTGGCAACTATCTTTGCTGGTTATAAGATAAATGATATTTATAATTCACAAAGATTTGGAAATCTAAGTAGCAATTATAATTATGTTTACGATATGTCTAAGGTATCTTTAAATAGCAAAGTTGAATTAAAAGATGATGAGGACAAAGAAAAAAAGGTATATACTTTAAATAGATTAAGTGCTGAAGATGCATTAAATTTTGCTCAAGACTTTTTAAAAAAATTAGGAACAAGTGTAGATAAATCAAATATAGATACTTATGACAATCAAATACTATATAGTTCAAGCGATGGAAGGTATAAAATAATGGTTTATCTAAATGGTGGAGCATATAGTTTTACTGATTTTAACTGTAGTGATAATGTAATAAATCAAAATATGGATAAAGAAAGTGTAATAGCAGCATTAAAAAAATATAATGTAAAACCATGTGATATTGCAGAATTTGAGCAAGAAAAAGAAGACAATAAAAAATTATCGTCATATAGATTTTATGTTGATTTAAATGAAAAAAATAATAAGTTAACTGATGGGTATTTAACAATATCTCAGTCAGATGAAATACTTAATATATACAACTATATATATACTTATAAGTCATATGGAAAATATAAAATTATAAGTCAAGAAGAGGCTTACGATAAAATAAAAGCAGGTCAATTTAACTCTTATGAATTATACAATATAAAATCAATTTTGATTAGAAGTATTAAACTATGTTATCAACTAGACAGCAAGGGATATTATCAACCTGTATATAGATTTGAATGTACAATTGATGGAGAAGGAAGACCGATATTTATACCTGCATTAGAATAGGTAAAATAAAAATTAATGTTATAGAATGAAAAAGTGTATTTTAAAATAAAAGGAAGATTTTAAAATACACTTTTTTTGATCTAATCTAAAATAGCAACTGCTCTAGTTGAAGCTCCATCAGAATTTATAAATTTTAGAGGAAGTGCACAAAATGTAAATAAATCTGAACCTATTTGATCTAGATTACAAAGATTTTCTATTATAACTAAGTTGTTTTTTAATACTTTATGATGCATAGGTAAATCTTCACTTTCGATAGCCTCGATTGAAATTACATCTAGTCCGATTCCTTTTTTGTTTGAACTTATAAGATAATCTGCAACTTCTTCACTTATAACTGGAAATTTACCGTAGTATTTTTCTGTATCCCAATATTTATCCCAACCAGTTTTAAATAATACAAATTCGGCATCTTCAATAATACCTTTATATTTATTTATATAAGATATATCGATAGTATCTCCTTCTGATAAATCGCTGCAGTCAACGACAATAGCCTTACCTACAAATTTGTCTGCACCAAATTTATCAAGAGTAATACCATCTTCTCTTACATGTGCTGGAGCATCCATATGAGTTCCGGTATGTGAATACATAGTAAGTAAAGTTTCTCTAAATCCGTCCTTTTCCAACGTGCTAGCAGGATCTAACTTTGGTGGTTCAGTTCCTGGGAAAACAGGCATTCCTTCTTTTATAGTGTGAGTTAAATCTATAACTTTCATAATAACCTCCTTAAAGTAATAGAACTTAATAAAATTATACTAGATTTTTGGGGATATATTAGGAAATTATAATAATTTTTAAGGTTAATATAACTATAATTTTATAGTGGAAAGTATGTATAATAATGTATATAAAATTTATTCGAGAAAGGGTGAAACTCAATTGCTAAAACAAAGTATTATAAAAAGGGGAAATGAAATATCACATTATTTAATAAAAATTAGAAGAGATTTACATAGAACACCAGAGTTAGCTATGGAGGAGTTTGTAACTAAGAAAAAGATAAAAAAATATCTAGACGAAATAGGAATTGATTATATTGAATTTGAACACCATAGGGGTATTATGGCTTATATTTATAAAAAAAATGCAAAGACGACAATAGGAATAAGGGGAGATATAGACGCACTTCCTATTCAGGAAATTAAAGAAAGTGAATATAAATCACAGAATGATGGAATTATGCATGCTTGTGGTCACGATGCACATACTACGATGTTAATTGGGGCTTGTAAATTATTATATGAAATAAAAGATGAGTTAAACGTAAATATAAAATTTTTCTTTGAACCGGCTGAAGAAGAAGGTGGAGGAGCTAAGTTTTTTATTGAAGATGGTCTAATGGAAAATCCAAAAGTAGAGTACATGTTTGGTGCTCATGTCCAAGGATATCTTGAGGTTGGGACTATAGAATCAAAATACGGAACATTAAATGCTAGTGCAGATTCTATTTGGATTGATGTTAAAGGAAAAAGAGGACACGGGGCTTATCCGCAAAATGGAATAGATGCATTAGTTGCAGCAGCTCAAATAATAACATCACTTCAAAGTATTGTAAGTAGAAATTTAGCACCTCATGAGATGGGAGTTTTGACATTAGGTAAAATTCAAGGCGGAGATGCTGGAAATGTGATTTGTGATGAAGTAAAAATAGATGGAACGCTTAGAACATTAGATAAAAGGCAAAAAGAATTTATGATACAAAGGGCTACAGAAATTATTGAAAATACAGCAGCAGCTTATAGATGCAAAGCTAAATTAATAGTAGAAAAAGATGGATATAACCCACTAAAAAATGACAGAGAATTAATAGATATAGTTAAAAATAATGCAGAAGAATTTTTAGGAAAAGGTAGTTTTATATTTAAAGAAAATCCATCGATGGGAGGAGAGGATTTTTCTTTCTTTGTTGAAAATTGTAAGGGTGCGTTTTTCCATGTTGGTTGTGGAAATAAAGAAAAAAGAATAACATCATTGATACATACGGAGGATTTTGATATAGATGAGAGATGTCTTAGCATAGGGGCGATAATGCATGTTTTAAATGTATTAAGTTTTAACTAAATTAAAAAATCTACATTTTTCAAGATCTTTAGAATGAAGATTTCTTTATTTAAATACTATTTTACATAAGTAAAAAGTATTTAGGTTTATAATTTATGTAAATATGTAAATAATATAAAAAGTTATTAATTTAAAATATAAAAAGAGAATTAGAAAACAATGATAATATAGATTTTTAATTTTTTAAAGGAGGCATAATGAAAAGTTCATTAAAAATAATTCCTCTAGGAGGATTAGGTGAAATAGGGAAAAATATAACTGCGATAGAATATGAAGATGAAATAATTGTGATAGATTGCGGAGTATCTTTTCCAGATGATGACATGCTTGGAATAGACTTAGTCATTCCAGATATAAATTATTTATTAGAAAATCAAGATAAAGTAAAAGGTTTATTTATAACACATGGTCATGAAGATCATATAGGTTCAATCCCATATATATTAAAACAACTCAATATGGATATATATGCAACACGTCTTACAATCGGACTTATAGCGAGCAAATTAGAGGAGCACAATATAAGTAAAGAAAGTTTAATACCCGTAAAAGAAGGTGATGTGATAAAATTTAATAAACTGAGTGTAGAATTTATAAGGGCAACTCACAGTATAGCAGATGCATGTTCATTGGCGATTTTTACTCCACTTGGAACAATTGTTCATACTGGCGATTTTAAAATAGACTATACTCCAATTGACGGAAGAGTTATGGACTTAAACAGATTATCAGCTCTAGGTGAAGAGGGAGTATTATTGCTTATGGCAGATAGTACAAATGTAGAGAGAAGTGGGCACTCGCTTTCTGAAAAAACAATAGGGGAAACATTAAATAGAATTTTAGATGGGGCGACAGGAAGGGTTATAGTAGCTACATTTGCATCGAATATTCATAGAATGCAACAAATAGTAGATGCATCATTAAAAGAAAGCAGAAAAATTTGTTTTAGCGGAAGAAGTATGGAAAATGTAAGCAAGGTAGCTATGGAGCTTGGTTATTTACATATTCCAGAAGAGGCTGTAATAAGTGTGGATGAATTAAATAATCATGATAACAATAAAATAACTATAATAACTACTGGCAGCCAAGGGGAACCTATGGCTGGGCTTTCAAGAATAGCTTATGGAAATCACAGAAAAATAAAATTAGAACGCGATGATTTATTTATAATTTCAGCATCACCTATACCTGGAAATGATAAAATGATATCAAAGGTAATAAATCAACTTTATAAAAAGGGAGCAGAAGTTATATATGAAGATTTAGAAGATGTACATGTTTCTGGTCATGCATATCAAGAGGAATTAAAATTAATTCATTCTATAACAAAGCCTAAATATTTTCTACCAGTCCACGGCGAATATCGTCATCTTAAACACCATGCTGATTTGGCAAAAAAGATGGGCATGAAGGGCGAAAATATATTTACTATGGAAAATGGAGATGTGCTTGAAATAAGTGAAGAAGGCGCAAAAATATCTGGAAAAATACGTACAGGTGTACTTTATGTAGATGGAATAGGTGTTGGAGATGTAGGAAATATCGTATTAAGAGATAGACGTAATTTAGCAAGGGATGGTATGGTAATAATAGTATTTGCTATAGATATGGAAAATTTCTATCTTGCTTCGGGGCCAGATGTTATAACAAGAGGATTTATATATGCTAGAGAAAATGAAGATATAATAAATGAAATAAAAGAAGTATCAAGACAAAAAATCGAAGAATGTCTATTAGAACAATCAACAGGATGGCAGGTATTAAAGGGAAGTGTAAGAAAATCTGTTGAAGTACTGCTTTTTGAAAAAACAAAAAGAAAACCAAGTGTATTTCCTATTATAATGGATGTATAGACATAATTTTAGGAGGGATGAGATTGAGTAAGTATATTGAATTTAAAAATGTAAAAAAAATATACAAAATGGGTGAAGTTAATATCGAAGCATTGAGTGGAGTAAACTTTTCTGTAGATAAAGGGGAATTTGTAGTCGTTGCTGGGGCAAGTGGTGCCGGGAAAAGTACAATACTAAACATACTAGGAGGCATGGACAGCCCTAGCAGCGGACAAATTATAGTAGACAATAAATATATAAATAACTATTCAAATAAAGAATTAATAACATATAGAAGATATGATATAGGATTTGTTTTCCAGTTTTACAATCTGGTACAAAATCTTACCGCAAAGGAAAATGTAGAACTTGCGACACAAATATGTAAAGATCCATTGGACATAGACGAAGTTATGGAAGCCGTAGGACTTGGAGATAGAAAAAACAACTTTCCAGCGCAACTATCTGGTGGGGAACAACAAAGAGTAGCAATAGCAAGAGCGCTTGCTAAAAATCCTAAATTACTTTTATGTGATGAGCCAACAGGTGCATTAGATTATAACACAGGCAAATCAATTCTAAAATTACTACAAGATACATGTAGAAAGATGAACATGACAGTTATAATAATAACTCACAACTTAGCCCTTACGCCTATGGGAGACAAAGTGATTAAAGTGAAAAATGGGAAAATAGAAAGTGTAGTTGTAAATGACAATCCAACCCCTGTAGAAAGGATTGAGTGGTAATATGAAAAGTGCACTTAATAAAGACTTTGTAAGGGATATAAAAAATTCAAAAGGAAGATTTATTTCGATTTTGCTTATTGTAGCACTTGGTGTGGCTTTTTTTGCAGGAATTAAAGATGCACCATTAGTTATGAAGAAAACATCTGATTCATATTATGATGATTCTAATTTAATGGATATCAGAATTACATCGACTCTAGGACTTACGGATGATGATGTCGATGCAATTAAAAAAATAAACAAAGTAGATGGAATCAAAGGAACTTACTCCATGGAAGCAATTTCGAATTATAAAGATAAAGACAGTGTAGTTCAAATTCAAAGCATAAATTTAAGTGATTATAAGCAAAACAATAAAAATTACATGAACAGACTTAAGGTGGTAAAAGGAAGATTGCCACAAAAAAGCGGTGAATGTGTAATTGAAAAATCAAAATATCAATTTTTAGCTTATCCTATAGGAAGTAAGGTAACTCTTGATTCTGGAACAGATGAGGATATAAGTGACAGCCTAAATAAAAAAGAATATACAGTTGTGGGATATGTAAATACTCCATACTATCTATCACATGAAAAGGGAAATGCATCTATAGGTGGAGGAAGAGTCCAAGGAGCAATGATGATTTTGGACTCGGATTTTAAGTTAGATGTATATACAGATATTTATTTAACTGTAAAAGGAGCTAAAGCTTTAGATACATATAGTGATGAATACCAAGAATTAATAGATTCAGTAGTACATGATATAGATAAAATCACAGACGATAGAATAAAAGCTAGATATGATGAAGTTGTATCAGAAGCACAAGATAAATTAAATGAATCTAAGCAAAAATATGAAGACAATAAAGCAAAGGCCGAAAAAGAAATAGACGATGCTCAAACTAAAATAAATAAATCAAAGACAGAATTAGAACGAGGCAAATTGGAACTTGAGTCTCAAAAATCAAATGCAAAGAGAAAAATACAAACTGGAAAAGTACAAATAGAAAATGCAAAAAAACAATTAAAGTCTGGAAGAGTTCAGTATGAGAATGCATTAAAAGAATTTAAAAATCAAAAGAAAAAAGCGCAAGGTGAATTTAAAAAGGCAGAAAGTAAAATTAAGGACTTAGAATTACAAAAATCAGAACTAGAAAATGGTATAGCCCAAATAAATTTATTGCTTAAAGATGAAAATTTATCAGAAGAACAAAAACTTTACTACCAAAATGAATTAAAAACAATGAATTCAAATTTAGAACAATTAAAATCAGGAATTTCTTCGGCTAAAAAGGAATTAAATTCACAAAAACAAAAACTACAAAGTAGTGAAAATAAATTAAAACAGACAAAACAAACCCTAGATTCAAATAAAATAAAAATAAAACAATCAGAAATTGAGTTAAAACAATCTGAAAAAACTGCAAATAATGAAATACAAAAAGCAGAGCAAAAAATTAAATCTGGTGAAGAAGAGATACAAAATGCACAAACTACTTTAGATAATAAAAAGCAAGAAGTACAAGAAAAATTATCAAAAGCAGAAAATGAAATTAAGAAAGCACAAAGAGAAATAAATAAAATTGAAAAGCCAACTTGGTATGTATTAGACAGAGATAGTCATAGGTCATTTGTTGAATATGAAGGCTGTGCAAATAGTATAGATGCTTTGGCAAAAATATTCCCTGTATTTTTCTTTGCAGTAGCGGCACTTGTATGTTTGACGACTATGACAAGAATGGTAGACGAGCAGAGAATAAATATAGGAACATTAAAAGCACTTGGATATACAGTGTTTGCCATAGCTAAAAAATATATATTATATGCATTTACTGCAAGTATAATAGGAAGTATATTAGGTTTACTTATAGGATTTTCAGTATTTCCAATCGTAATTTTTTATGCATATGGAATGATGTATACCTTACCAGATATGATTCCTGCAATAGATATAAAACTTGCTATATCAATTACATTAATAGCAATATTAGTAACGACATTGTCAGCTTATACGGCTTGCAAGAAGGAATTGATGGAGGAACCATCGGCACTTATGAGACCAAAGGCTCCAAAAAATGGGAAGAGAATATTATTGGAAAGAATCGATTTTATATGGAAGAGACTTAGTTTTATAAGCAAGGTTACATTGAGAAATATATTTAGATATAAGAAAAGATTTTTGATGACAGTACTTGGAATAGCGGGATGCACAGCACTTTTAGTAACTGGATTTGGAATAAAAGATTCTATACAAATGATTGTCTCTGGACAATATGGAGAATTACTTAAATACGATATGGAAATATCAATATCAAATAAAACAACAGATTCAGAAATAAAAGATATGGCATCTAAGTTAAATAAAACTAAAAATATAAAAGAATACGAGTTTTTCGTGTATGAAAATGGAGAAGTAAAGACTAATGAAGGAAGTGAAGATGTAAATATAGTAATACCCGATGATTTAAATAAGTTTAATGATTTTATCCACCTTAGACAAAGGGTTGGTCATAAAAAAATAAACTTAAAAGATGATGGTTTAGTATTAAGTGAAAAGGCAGCGAGAGTAATAGGAGCCTCAGTTGGAGATACTATAAAACTAAAAAATAGCGATAATATAACTGTAGAAGCTAAGGTAAGTGATATAACAGAAAACTATATATCACATTATGCTTATATGACAAAGAATTACTACAATAAATTGTTTAATAATATTCCTTCTAATAACAAAGTTTTAGGAATTTTAAATAGAACTTCTTCAAAAGAAGAAGATAAACTATCAAAAGAATTAATAAATATAGATGGAGTATCTGGCGTAGTATTTAATACAGTCTCAAAACAAACATTTAGCAATACTATTAAAAACTTAAATTATGTCGTATTAATTATGATAATTTCAGCAGGAGCGCTAGCATTTGTAGTTTTATACAACTTAACAAATGTAAATATTTCTGAAAGAATAAGAGAAATTGCAACGATAAAAGTATTAGGTTTTTATGATGGAGAGACAGCAGCATATATTTATAGAGAAAATATTATATTAACAATAGTGGGTATAATAGTTGGATTGATTATGGGAAAATTCCTACATCAATATATTATGACTACTGTTGAAATAAAATCTATGATGTTTGGTAGGGTAATAAATACAAAGAGTTATATAATAGCAGCTATTTTAACAGTTTTACTTTCACTTATAGTTAATGTAGTTATGTACTATAAATTAAAAAATGTAAAAATGGTAGAATCATTGAAATCAGTAGATTAAAAATAAAAATATAAAATATTTATAAAAATCAATGTCAAAAACATAGCATCTAACATAATATAATCTAGAAATAAATTTTTCATCAACAAGGGGGTAAAAACAATGTTAGAAAGATTCTTTGGAGGATGCGATGGAGGATTTTTTGGAATGGGATGGTGGATAATAGTATTATTCTTCCTATTCTTAGCTTTCCAAGATAGCTGGACTGACATAGACATATGTGCATGGATACCATTCTTAATATTACTATTAATAGTTTGTGGTTCTATGGGTATAGAAGATGATGGATGTGGATGTTGCTAATATAATTTAATTATATATAATAAATAACAGAAGGTATATAAAATAGTTTTAAATTTCTATTTTATATACCTTTTTTGTTGATACAATAAAAAAAATAAAAGTTGGTTTGTAATTTTATGTATTTTTCTTTAATTTATTATAATAAGAAAAATCATTGTATAAACTAGCTTTTTTGAATTTAAATTTTATTAAAATAAAATCTTGAAATAATTTAAACTGGATTGTATAATATAACCTTAGTGATAAATAGTATTTGTGTAATTAGTATTTTAAAAGTATTTGCTCATAGAGCGAATATAATTTTTTTATGTGTAGAAAATTTATTTTAAAGACAGAAAATTAGAGAGGTGTTAAAGTATGAAACAAGGTTTTGATGCAGAAAAATATTTAGAGCAACAATCTAAATATATATTAGAGAGAGTTAACAATTTCGACAAACTTTATATAGAGTTTGGTGGAAAACTTATCGGTGATTTACATGCAAAAAGGGTTTTACCTGGATTTGATGAAAATGCCAAAATAAAAGTATTACAACATATCAAAGATCAATTAGAAGTTGTAATTTGTGTATACGCTGGAGATATCGAAAGAAACAAAAAAAGAGGAGATTTCGGTATAACTTACGATATGGAAGTTCTAAGATTAATAGATGATTTAAGAGCTTATGAATTAGACGTAAACAGTGTTGTTATAACTAGATATGAAGGACAACCTGCAACTACAGTATTTATAAATAAACTAGAACGTCGTGGTATAAAAGTATATAAACATGCGCCAACTAAAGGATATCCATCTGATGTAGATACAATAGTTAGTGATGAAGGATATGGTGCAAATCCATACATAGAAACTACTAAACCTATAGTTGTTGTTACAGCTCCAGGACCAAACAGTGGTAAACTAGGAACTTGCTTAAGTCAATTATATCATGAAAATAAAAGAGGAAATTCTGTAGGATATTCTAAATTTGAAACATTCCCAGTTTGGAATTTACATTTAAATCATCCAGTAAATGTAGCATATGAAGCTGCAACTGTAGATTTAAAAGACTTAAATATGATAGATTCATTCCACTTAGATAGATACGGGGTAAAAGCTACAAATTACAATAGAGACTTAGAATTATTCCCTGTTCTTAAAAAGATAATAGAAAAAATAACAGGAGAAGAATCAATATTCCAATCACCAACAGATATGGGTGTTAATAGAGTAGGATTCGGTATATACGATGATGAAGCAGTAAGTGAAGCATCAAGACAAGAAATAATAAGAAGATATTTTAAAACTGGTTGTGAATATAAAAAAGGTGAAGTAAATAAAAGTTCATACGACACTATGTCTTTAATAATGGAAAAATCAAACTTAAAACCAGAAGACAGAAAAGTTGTTATTCCAGCTAGAGAATACAGTGAAAAATTAAAATCAATGATAGAAAGTGATGAATTATGCACTGTAGTAGCTTTAGAATTAAATGATGGAACTATAATAACAGGAAGAAGTTCTGAATTAATGTGTGCTAGTGCTGCAGCTATATTAAATGCAGTAAAAGTTTTAGCTAATATTCCAGACGATATGTTATTAATATCACCAGTTATATTAGAACCAATTGTAAAATTAAAAACAGAAACATTAGGAAGTAGACAAGTATCATTAAGTTTAGAAGAAGTATTAACAGCGCTTTCAATATGTGCAGTTACAAATCCTGCAGCTCAAATGGCTATGGACGAATTATCAAACTTAGAAGGGTCACAAGCTCATTCAACAACTATGCTTAGCAAAGATGATGAACAAACATTTAGAAAATTAGGCGTAGATGTAACTTGTGAAGCTGTTTATCCTTCTCAAAATTTATACTATGTATAAATTCTAATGAGTTAATAGATTATAAATAAAATTAGATATAGAAAATGAGCCTTCTATTGTAGATAGAAGGCTATAAATTATTTTTATTCGTGTGTAATAAGTATTTAGTATTTTAAAGACCTCAAATTTTTGAGGTGGAATATTATTGTATAATTTTTTTATATAAAAGTCAATGTATTTTTTATAAAAAATTCATTCAAAGGAAATCTCCTTTTGTTTTGGTTAAATTGGTTTAGAGGTGTAGCAGTTATATGCTACACCTTTTTGGTTTATATATTTATAAATAAGTTATAGTATGGTGATAATTTAGAATTTCATCTAATTTATCCTTATCCATTAAATTTTCTTCTAATACAATTTCTTTTACCTTATCTGGGTTATGGTCGCTTTTTTCAATAATCTCACTAGCCTTATCATATCCTAAATAAGGTACTAAAGCAGTTGCAAGAAGAACAATAGAATTATCTAAATGTTTTTTACAACATTCTTCATTTGCAGTTATAGTATTTATACATTTAGTTCTAAATATTTTTAAGGTCTCTTTGAGTAAAGTCAAACTTTCAAGTATACTTTCTGCGATTAAAGGCATAAATGCGTTTAATTCAAAATTACCACTTGCAGCACATATACTGATTGCGCTGTCATTTGCCATTACTTTTATTGCAACCTGTGTAACCATTTCAGGAATTACAGGGTTTACTTTTCCTGGCATAATAGTACTACCAGCTTGTATATCAGCAAGGTGAATCTCACTAAATGGTTTTGAATTCATAATTCTAAGGTCTGTGGATATCTTCATTAGATTCACAGCTAATGACTTTAAAAGACCTGAAACTTCAACAAATACATCGTTATTTTGTGTTAAATCTATAGGATATTCAGATTTTGCAAGTCCTATACCTGTTAAATCTCTTATTATTTCAATAACTCTAAAAGTATATAATCTATTTGCATTGCTTCCAGTTCCGATAGCTGTTCCGCCTAAATTTATTTGTCTAAGCCTTTCTTCAACTTTATAAATTCTCCATCTATCTCTAGCAATTGCTTGTGCAAATGCGCCGAATTCTTGACCTAAAGTTATAGGAAGAGCATCCATCATCTCAGTTCGGCCTAGTTTAACTACAAATTCAAATTCATTTTCTTTTCGCTGAAGTGATTCCTGTAATTTGCTACACTCATCGCTAAGGGTTCTAACTAAGTTTATACACGCAATTCTTAAAGCAGTTGGATAAACATCATTTGTGGATTGTCCCATATTTACATGGTCTAGGGGATGGATATAATCATAATCTCCAGGTTCCCTTCCACATATTTTTAAAGCCAAGTTCGCTATAACTTCATTAACATTCATATTAGTAGAAGTTCCAGCGCCACCTTGAAGCGAATTAGTTATAAAACTGTCATCGTATTTACCAGCAAGTATGGTATTACAGGCTTCGACTATTGCATTAGCCCTTTCTTTATCTAATGTCTTAACTTTTTCATTAGCCATAGCAGCAGCTTTTTTTACTGTTACCATAGCGTAAATAAGTTCTTTTCGAACTTTTGAATCACTTATATTAAAGTTTTCAAAAGCACGAGCAGTTTGAATTCCATAAAGCAGATCTTTATCTATAGCGACTTTTCCTAATTTATCTTTTTCAATTCTTTTATTAGATTTAACATTTTCATTAGCTTTATCTATTGTAATATTATCCATAAAATCACTCCTATTCTTCTTCTAATAAGTAAGCAATATGAGGGAATGCTTCTACTGTTCTATGTAAAATTCCTTGCATATATGCTATTAAGATGCCGTAATTAGTTATAGGAATATTTTGATCTTGTGCACATTTTATTCTATATTTCATTTCTCTAGCATTTAAAGTACATCCACCACAGTGAACTATCATTTTGTATTTTGATAAGTCATATGGAAATTCTGTACCACTTGAAAATTCAAAATTTAATCTCTTACCGCAATGCTGCATTATCCATCTTGGAATTTTGACACGACCGATATCGTCACATTGTCTGTGGTGTGTACATCCTTCAGATAATAAAATAGTATCGCCATCTTCTAGAGTTTCTATTGCTTTTGCCCCTTTTACTGTTTCCTCTAAATCGCCTTTATAACGTGCAAATAAAATTGAGAAAGAAGTAAGTAAAATATCTCTTGGAGTATCAGCTGAAACTTTGGCAAAAACTTGTGAGTCAGTTATTACTAATTTAGGTTTTTTACCTAAACTAGCTAATGTATCTCTAAGCTCATATTCTTTTACTACTATAGCAGTTGCATCTGCTTCTAATATATCTCTTATTGTTTGTTGTTGTGGAAGTATTAATCTGCCTTTTGGTGCGGCTTTATCGATTGGAACAACAAGAACTACAAAATCAGAAGGATCTAATAAGTCGCCAACAATTTGGAATTTGGCTTCGTCTGTAGGAGCTTGTTTTGCTATAAGTTCTTTTAATTCATATATATTTTCTTTTGTAACAGAGCTAACCCACATAGTATTAGGAGAATCTTCTAATGGTAATTCTATTCCTTTTTCTCTAACTAAGTCTAGTTTGTTCATTACAACTATATATGGAATTTTCTTTTCTTTAAATTTTTCGATTAAGGTATTATCTTGTGGTGTGGGTCCAACTAATCCATCTATAACTAATATTCCTATATCAGTTTTATTTAAGACTTGATAACTTTTTTGAACGCGCATCTTACCAAGTTCACCAACATCATCAAGTCCAGGTGTATCGATTATCATAACTGGGCCTAAAGGTAGTAGTTCCATTGCCTTTGAAACTGGGTCAGTAGTAGTACCTTTAACATCTGATACTATTGCTAAATCTTGATCTGTTATTGCATTAATTACACTTGATTTTCCAGCATTACGTTTTCCAAATATACCTATATGTACACGTTCTGCAGAAGGTGTAGAATTTAAACTCATTGAAATTTCCCCCTTAAAAATGAAATAACCTCGCAAAAAGCAAGGGCAATAATATTAAAACTTTAATAAAATTATATCACAGTGACTTTTTAATTATCAATAAATGGTAAAATTAATCTAAAAACAGGTTATAGAGTATGTTTTACTTGGAAAATTTATGAATTAACAATATAATTTAATTAGAGGGTTTAATTAAACATTTATTAATATACATAAAAAGATAAATATAAGTTTAAAGAAGGTTATTAATATGAATGAAAAAGTGATGGTGAATGAAAAATTAAAATGCATACTATACACTATTTTTAGCAATTACAATAATTTATCTAAGAAAATATATATAGTACTAGATGATAGCAAAAATAGTGAAAAAATGAGCGAAGATATTTTGAAAAAAATAAATCAAAATACTCCATATTTTATAAAAAAAATATTGGCTAATTTTAATAATGAAAATGACAATTCTGTATTAAAACTAAAAAAATCTAATCAATATTTAGAAATAGTTGATAAGAATCAAAACACAGAAGGAGAGTCAATTTTATTAGATATGTCAAGTTTAGATTTTAACGATATAGAAAGGAAATGTGACTATGAAGTTAAATTTGTAGTTGATTACATATTTAATTTAGATGAAATTGGAAAGAGTAGATTTTTTAAAGAAGTAGAAAAAACAATAGAAAAAGATAAGTCTAAAAAAGAAGAATTTAATAATAATTTAGATATAAACTATTTATATAACATATGCATATCAAAATATATGTGGAAAGATAGTAACGATGCAGCAAAAATGGAAAATTGGATTTATAATATAATAAATCCAAATAGATTACATAGTGATTTATTAGAAAAAATGATTGAAATTATAAATAAGGAGTTAAATAATTTAAATTTTGACTCGTATTTAAGATATATTTTATCTAAAGAAGAAAATAAATCGCTTGGATATATTTCAATGTCTAGTGATTTATACAAGTTACTTCTTTTTGAAGATATGTTGAGAATAGATTATTCAGATAAATGTACTGTAAAAATTGATTTAGATGTAGAATATGTGGGAAAATGGTGGAGTGAAAATATTTTGCCTATATTTAAAGAAAGATATAGCAAAAAAGATCTAATAGATAAATTAGAACTAGAGATTAAGAAAAATGAAATAGTAGATTTTCATGGAAAGAATTTTGAAAAACTTAAAAATGAAATAATAAATGAAATAGAAAAAGAATATGAAAATGAAAAAGAGTTAAATGAAGATTTTGAAAGTGAAGAAAAGGTATCTTTAGAGAGTGAATTAAAAACTAAAAAATCTAAAAGTATTTCTGATTTACAAGAGCTTATCGAAAAAACAGATATAAAATATGAAAATAATATAGAAACTTTAAGGGATTACTGTAGTGATGAGTTTATAGATATATTAGAAAATAGCAATGATGAAAATTATTCATTAAAAGATTTAGAACAGTTTTTAGAAGATAATAAAGAGTATTTTAATGATAAAGCATATATATTTTTTGAGGTATGTGTTCAAAAACAAATTCAAAAACTAGAGCAAGATTTACTAAATGATATATGCGAGGTTAAGACTTTAAAAGATTTAAAGGAATTACATGATAAGCTTTTAGAAAATGGGGAGTTTGTTAAGTGTGAAGACTTAGAAACTATTATATTTAGAAAGATGGAGACAATAGTAAAGATATTGAATTTGGCAGAAATAAATGATGAAGAGAATATAAGTATTGCAAACCAAATGTATGAAAATACATCTTCAATAGAGTTAGAGAAATACCCTATAGCAGAGATATTAATCTGTAGAGATATTAATATAGACTTGAACAATGTAAAGGAAACAATTGAAGATCTTAGAGAAGAAGTTAATGAGATTAAAGATACCGTACTTAAAAACTGTATGTTTAATTGTGAATACTATAATATGAATATCCAGATAAATGACAGTGAAAATTACTATACTATAAAATTCAGATATATAAAAGATTTGATAGATTATATTAAACTAAAAGAAGGAAATAGACTTTTAATTAATTTAAAAAATATAAAGAAAACATCGCAATATAAGAGAAGAGTGTTTAATAAGGGAAATAGTGAAATAATAAAAGAAATAGACAATTTTTATAGTGCATAGGAAATAAAAAATAAGATAGTAATTAGAAAGAGGTATTACAAATATAAATTTATAATGCCTCTTTCTTGTATAAAAGATTAAAGACAATTATAAAATTATTTGATATACTTAACAGTGAATTTAAATTTGGGAGGGAATAAGATTGAACAAAAAGGAAATAATAATAAATCAATCAAAAACAAAAAGAATTACATATGCAGTTGTTTTCGCGGTAGTTACATTAATCTATGGAATAATGTATAGAAGTAACCTTCTTAGTCGTGAATTAGGATTGGTATTAGTAGCTTTTTGTGCAGGTTTAACTCTTTATTTTATATATAGCGTGTATTTTCCAAAAGCATCTATAGTAATAAACAAAGATGGTATAAAGCAAAAGGCTATGAGAGGAAAAGGCCCTATTAAATGGGAAAAAATAAGTGAAATCTATATATGTGTAATACCTAAGAAAAAATACGATACATATTTCTTAGGCATAAAATATCGTAAAGATGAAAATGATACAAGAAAAGTTAAATTTAAAGGTAAAGTAGACCAAAAAATAGGTGATGCAGTTCTTGTTATAGACGAACTTGAAATGCAACCATACGATATTTACAATAATATTCAAAAATATTACAGTAAATTTATAAGAAAATAGTATAGAATATATTATAAGTTATTATGAGGGAGAAGTTTAAAATCTCCCTTTTAAAATTTTAGCTTATTTCAAAAAAAGAACAAAAAAAGAAAGACCTATTTAAAAATGGTCTTTTACAATAAAGTAAATAAAATAATTTGGTTATGAGTAAGGAATTCTTAATTCCCTGGATACTTAAATTCTAACCTATTTTTGACTGTATTTCAATAGGTATAACAAAAAGTAATCATGTAAAATGGTAAATCAATAAAAAATCGTTCGACAAACATTTTTATATTTGCCAAATAATAAATAATTAGTAAGAATAAAATCAAAAAAGGTGATTTTGATGGATGAAATAAAAAAGATAATACATATAGATATGGATGCTTTTTATGCATCTGTAGAGCAAAGAGATAATCCAGAATTAAGAGGAAAACCTGTTATAGTAGGAGGAGATCCTCATAGCAGAGGTGTAGTTGCTACGTGTTCTTATGAGGCAAGAGCATATGGAATTCATTCGGCTATGCCTGCAAAAATAGCTCAAAAAAGATGCCCATATGCAATATTTGTTAGACCTAGATTTGATGTATATAGAGAAGTATCAGAGCAAATCAGAGATATATTTCATAGATATACAGATTTAGTAGAACCACTATCACTAGATGAAGCCTTTTTAGATGTGACAAATCCGAAAATTCCTATAAAATATGCAACTACTATAGCTAAATTTATAAAACGAGATATATTAATTGAAACGGGACTTTCAGCTTCGGCTGGTGTTTCTTATAATAAATTTTTAGCAAAACTAGCATCAGATTATCAAAAACCAAATGGATTTACAGTAATAATGCCGGGTGATGCGCAACAATTTTTAGATAAGCTTCCAATAGAAAAGTTTTTTGGAATAGGAAAAGTCACTTCTAAAACATTGAAAACTCTAGGTATAAAAAATGGATATGATTTAAGGCAAATGAGTTTGTATGATTTGGAGAAAATTTTCAAAAGCAGAGGATATTTTTATTATAATTTTGCAAGGGGTATAGATAATAGACCAGTAGAACCTTATCGTGAGAGAAAATCCGTTGGCTCTGAAACAACACTAGATCACAATTATAGATTAGACGAAAAGGAGATAGTAGATATATTAGATGAATTATGTTTAGATGTAAGCAATAGGATAACGTATTTAAATAAATTAGGCAAAACAGTTACACTCAAGATGAAATTTGAGGATTTTACACAAATAACTAGAAGCCTAAGTTTAGAACATGGAATAAGCTCACATGAAGATATAAGGACAAATATATATAACTTATTTAGAAATATACCTCAAAATAACCTACAAATTAGATTAGTAGGTGTTACATTATCTAATTTAATAGATATAAATGAAACTTGTCACAATATAACTTTATTCGAATATATGAAAAATATAGAAGATGACAAAAAATAATTTTATTTAGATTATTGTATGGAAATTTATATCAAATATAGATACATATATATTAATTAAAAGAATAATATATGGTAAATTATTTATAATTTATTGAAAAAATATGGAAAAAAAGATATAATTAAGTATACACTTTGTTGTATAGAGTTTTTTAAATAAGATTCATGAATTGAATATTGTTCAAGGTGCATTTCAACAATGCTTAATAGGGAATGTGGTGAGAAGCCACAGCAGCCCCCGCTACTGTAAGGATGACGAAAGCTTAAGGTTTTGGAGAACTTATGCTCCACTGTTAAATCGGGAAGGAGAAGTTAGTAGAATGATTCCAAGCCAGGAGACCTGCCTAAAATGATACATGCTCTTTCGGAGGGAGAGAAATACTGTAATATGGGTTATTTATAATCGCGCGGAAAATAGACAATATACATATTATAGATTTTTTTGGGACCGAAGAAATAAGGTTCTTTTTTTGTGAATAATAAAAGAACATTAATTCAATTCGTGGGTCTTATTTTGTTGACAAATTTTGTAAAAGTATATAAACTTATATTATGTTATTCAAAAATAAAAACAAAACAACTACAAATTTAAATATGAGATGAATAAACCACGAAGGTTGAACCTTAATGAATTAAGGTCTGCTTTGTGGTTTTTTTATTTGGAAAGGGGTTAGTATTGAAAAAATATATAAAAAAAAGACTTATAGATTTGATACCGATATTAATAGGGATTTCATTTTTATCATTTTTATTAATGTATCTATCACCAAATGATCCAGCTCAATTAATGTTAAGCGCTAATGGACAAGCATATACAAAAGAGCAATTAAATATAGTTAGGGAGAATTTGGGGCTTAATGAACCATTTTTGAAACAATATTTTTCATGGGCTTTAGGATGTTTACATGGTGATTTTGGAACATCGTATATAACAGGAAAACCTGTAAGCGAAACATTGTTAAATGCATTATGGCCTACAATTCAATTGTCTATAACATCATTAATTTTCACATTAGTAATATCAATACCACTTGGAATTTTATCTGCCGTAAAGAAAAATAAAGTAGCAGATTATATTATAAGAATATTTTCTTTTATAGGATCAGCAGTTCCGGGATTTTTATTGGCACTTATATTAATATATGTATTTTCAATAAAACTAGGAGTACTACCTGCCTATGGAAACAACAAGCAATATAGTATAGTCATGCCAACAATTACATTAGGATTAGGTATGACATGTAAATATATAAGACAGGTTAGAGCATCTATACTTGAAGAATTAAATAAACCATATGTTTTAGGAGCAAGATCAAGGGGGGTAAAAGAAAGTACAGTAATATATTTAAATGTTCTAAAAAATTCAATGCTTACAATTTCAACATTAATAGGTCTATCTTTTGGCTCACTTTTGGGAGGAACTTGTATAGTAGAGACTATATTTATGTGGCCAGGACTTGGAAAGCTATCTATAGATGCTATTTTAAAAAGAGATTATTTGCTTATTCAAGGATATACAGTTTGGATTGCAGTGGCGTTTGTAATTATAAATTTAATGACAGATTTAGTTTACAGATATATAGACCCGAGAATAAAATTGGGTAAGGAGGAGGATTGATGGATAATTCAATAAAAAAAGTAAATATAAAACAAAAAAATAGTATTTTGAAAAAGATAACTAGTACTAAAATTAATTTAATTATATCAATAATGCTAACAATATTACTTTTGACTATATGTATTATTGCTCCATATATAAGTCCGTATGATCCTAATCTACAAGATTTATCTATTTCACTTATGCCTCCAAATAGTGAACATTTATTTGGCACTGATAAATTTGGAAGAGATCTATTTTCTAGAGTTTTATGTGGAGGAGCACCATCTATACTTGGCTCTGTTGCAATTGTATTTATAGTTACTGTAATAGGTGTTTTTATAGGTGTTTTGGGAGGATATTTTGGAGGAAAAATAGATTCATTTTTATCAAAGATAAATGATATATTTCTAGCATTTCCAGGAATGGTCTTAGCAGTAGTTGTAGCTGGAATGTTAGGGAATGGTCTTTTAAATGCGATAATAGCACTTTCTATAGTGAGATGGACAAAATTTGCTCGTCTTGCGAGAAGTAAAACAATTTCAATTAAAGAAATGACTTTTATATCTTCATGTAAGATATCTGGATTATCAGATTTTCAAATTATAACTAAACATATAATACCAAATATTATGAGAGAGCTAGTAATAACAGTTATG
Organism: Intestinibacter bartlettii; assembly: GCA_025148965.1. Classification (GTDB taxonomy): domain Bacteria; phylum Bacillota; class Clostridia; order Peptostreptococcales; family Peptostreptococcaceae; genus Intestinibacter; species Intestinibacter bartlettii. The sequence goes on from CP102273.1 coordinate 1,098,373, forward strand.
CTCGATATTGGAGTGACGATGTTAGAAATTGCAGGATTATCATTTCTTGGATTGGGGGTACAACCTCCTACAGCTGAGTGGGGATATATGTTAAATGAAGGTAGAAGTTATTTGAGTACATGCCCATGGCTAGTATTATATCCTGGTTGTGCAATTATAACAAGCGTAATGATTTTAAATTATTTAGGTGATAGCATAAGAGACTTCTTAGATCCAGATTATAAAGAAGTTTAAAATAAATTTAGGAGGAGAAAAATGAAGTTAAAAAAAATAGCAACAATTTTATTATCAGCAATGCTTTCAATTGGTGTTTTAACTGGTTGTAGTAATAATTCATCAAACTCAAGTGCAGATAAAAAGGAATTAGTTTATGGTACAGGAGTTTATGCAACAACAGGCTCACTAGATCCTGCTGAAGCAAATTATAATGGATGGTTTACTTTAAGATATGGAGCAGGGGAAACTTTATTTAAAGTAAATGATGATGGGACTATATCTCCATGGCTAGTTGAAGAATATAAAAATACAGATGATACTACATGGGAATTAAAAATTAAAGATGGTATTAAATTCTCAAATGGAAAACAAGTTACAGCAAAAGAAGTAAAAGCATCTTTAGACAGAATATTAGATAAAGAAGAAATAAGTGCAGGAAAAGCACTATCAGTAGACTCAATAGATGCTGATGGTCAAAAACTTACTATAAAAACATCAAAACCAAACCCAGCGCTACCAAATCAATTATGTGACCCAGATTTAGTAATACTAGATGTAGATTCTGAAGACATGAAAACTAAACCTGTAGGAACTGGACCATTTATAATAGAATCATTTAATGAAAAACAATGTGTTGTTAATAAAAATGAAAATTACTGGGATGGAGATGTAAAATTAGACAAGGTTACAATAGATTATATATCAGATAATGATACTTTATCAGCATCACTACAATCAGGAGATATAGATATAGCTGGTGGATTATCATTTACAAATTTGCAAAAATTTGAAAAAGATAGCAACTATAAAGTCGATACAAACTCAACAACACGTTGCTATATGTTCTACTATAATTTCAAAAATGAATTATTAAATAATAAAAATATAAGAAAAGCAATTGATATGTGTATAGATAAAAAAAGCTATGTTTCTAGTTTATTACAAGGTTCTGGGGAAGTTGCCAAAGGACCATTCCCGACTACTATGGATATAGGAAAAGATGTAAAGGATAATGGATACGATGTAGAAGAAGCGAAAAAATTACTAAAAGAAGCTGGATGCAAAGATACTGATAATGATGGAATATTAGAAAAAGACGGGAAAAAATTATCTTTCGATATAATAACTTATTCATCAAGAGCTGAGCTTTCTGATATATCAACTGCATTACAAGACAAATTAAAAGAAGTTGGGATAGAAATTAAAGATATAAACATATATGAAGCTGTAGAAGATCAACTTGCATCAGGAGATTTTGATATATGTGCTTATAGCTGGACAACAGCACCAATAGGGGACCCATATTACTTCTTAGGATATAACTATATATCTGATGGAGACTGTAATTATGGAAAATATAAAAATGAAGAAGTTGATAAATTAGTAAAAGAACTAGCTGTAGAATTTAATCAAGATAAACGTGCAGAATTATCAAATAAAATAGTTCAAATAGGAAATGATGATGTAGCATTTTCATATGTAGCACATTTAACTAAAGGATATGCTATGAAGAGCAATGTCAGTGGATTTAGACAAACTTCAAGTGATTATTATGAATTAAATAAAGATATGGATATCAAATAGGTGATAAATATGAATAGAGAAATACTAAATTTAAAAAATCTTAGTGTTTCTTATGGCGATATAAATATTTTAAAAGATATAGATTTATCTCTTAAAAAAGGGGAGATATTAGGTATAGTTGGAGAGAGTGGTAGTGGGAAAAGTACTTTAATAAAATCAATAATGGGTATTTTAGATGAAAATGCATCAATAGATGGTGAAATAAATTTTGAAGGCAAGGATTTAGCATCCTTGTCTTTAAAAGATTATAGAAAAATAAAGGGAAAAGAGATATCAATGATATTTCAAAATCCAACAGAATATTTTAATCCAACTAGAAAAATAAGCAAACAATTTATAGAGACCATAAGAAGTCATAATGATATATCAAAACAGGAAATACAAAAAAAATCTATCAATACATTTAAATTTTTAGGATTACAAGATGGTAAAAAAATTTGGAATTCATATCCGTTTGAATTAAGTGGTGGTATGAATCAAAGAGTTGCAATAGCATTATCAATAATGCTTGAACCTAAAATATTATTAGCAGATGAACCTACAAGTGCACTTGATGTAACAGTTCAAGCGCAAGTTGTTAAAGAGATTTTAAAACTTAGACAAAAACTAAATACCAGCATCATATTAGTAACACATAATATAGGTGTAGCTTCATATATGTCCGATAATATAGGTGTCATGTATGGTGGCCGAATAATAGAGTATGGAGAGAGTGAAGAATTAATAAATAATCCAAAGCATCCATATACTAAAATGCTTATAAATTCTGTTCCAGTTATAAATGGTAATATACCAAATGGAATAGAAGGAAGTTTACCAAATTTCCAAGATATAAAAGAGGGGTGTGTATTTTTAGACAGATGTAAATATGCAAGTAGAGAGTGCAAAATAAAAGTACCTTCTGCAAAGTACTGGGGAAAAAGTCACTGGAGCTCTTGTCTAATTGAAAATGAGGAGATAGCATTATGATTGAAAATAACACAACAACAATAAATTCAAAACAAGAAAGCTTAGAATATTTATTAATTATAAAAGGTATAAGTAAAGTTTATAAAAAAGATAACAAAGAATATAAAGTATTAGAAGATATTAATTTTAAAATTAAAAAAGGAGAAATGATTGGCATTGTAGGGGAAAGTGGGAGTGGAAAAAGTACTCTTGCAAGACAAATAATTAGACTTGAAAAACCTACAAGTGGACAAGTTTTACTAAATAATAAAGATATAACAAATATAAAAGGTAAAGAACTTAAAAATATATATAAAGATATGCAGATGGTTTTCCAAGATCCTATTGGAAGTTTTGACCCAAGGCTTACAATAGGAAAAAGTATAGATGAATTATTAAAAAATAATAAAGTTCCTAAAAATATTAGAAAAGAAAAAATAATTGAATTACTTAAATTAGTAGGTTTAGACAAACAGTATATTGATAAATATCCAAGAGAATTAAGTGGGGGGCAATGTCAAAGAGCTGCTATTGCAAAAGCTATTTCTTGTGAACCAAAAATATTAATATGTGATGAAGTTACTAGTGCATTAGATGTTTCAGTTCAAGGACAAGTTATATCACTTTTAAAAGAATTAAAAGAAAAGAAAAATATGACATACATTTTCATATGTCATGATTTAGCACTAGTAGAATTATTATGTGATAAAGTAATAGTCTTAAATAAAGGAAATATTGTAGAAAGTGGAGATGCTAAAGAAATAATAAACAATCCGATTCATCCATATACTAAATTACTAGTAAATTCTATATTTCCTGTAAAAAATAAAAATTGGAATATACCTGATATATTAATTGATGAACAAAAAGAAAATAATAGTTTTTGTAAATTTTACAATAGATGTAATAATAAAAGTAAAGACTGCCTAAATTCAGATATTAAACTACAGACATTAAATAAAAATCATTTTGTAAAATGCAATAATATATAAATATATTATAAATAAAGATTTTTTTAAAACACTTTCAAGGGACACTTTATTAATGATATAATAATATATATCACTAGTAAGAGGTGTAAATAATGAGTGAAAAAAAATTAGCTAAGGGAAATGACAAAGCTGCACTTAATAGGAGGCTTAAGAGGATTGAAGGACAAGTAAAAGGTATACAAAAAATGATAGAAGATGATAGATATTGTGTAGATATATTAGTTCAAATATCTGCTATCAGGTCTGCTATTGATAATGTGGGTACAATTATACTTGAAAATCATATCAAAGGATGTGTATCTAACGACTTAAAATATGGCGACGAAGAACAAAGTGAAGCCGCAATTAAGGAATTGATGGACACAATCAAAAAATTTACAAAATAGGGGGGACTATTATGAATCAACAAGGATTTATTGTTGAAATAGTAGATGATAAAACTGCAAAGATGCGTATGCAACGTCATTCTGCATGTGCTTCATGTGGGAAATGTGCAAAATTAACTTCAGAAAGCCAAGATTTAATAGTAGAAGTCGATAATCAAATAGGGGCAAAGGTAGGAGATCATGTAGAAGTTAGTATGGAAACTGTAAAAGTAATGAAAGCTACAATGCTTGCATATATACTACCATTAATATTTTTAGTTGCAGGAACAGCAATTAGCTTTGGTGTACTTAATGCAATTTCATTTAAAGGTCCACTAGAAGTAATAAGTGGATTATGTGGATTATTGTGTACATTTTTAAGTTATCTTTATTTAAGAAAAAATGACAAAAAATACAGAGATAGCAGAGATTACATCCCTGTTGTAGTTAGAATTGTTTAAATAGAAAAGGAGCCAATAGGCTCCTTTATTGTTCTAAATTTTGTTCTAGTTTTTTCAACTTTATCCTTTTTAGTATTATATAATAAGTTTTTGTAAAAGATGTAATTATAAGAATTCCAATTGCAATACCACCACTTTTAAATAATGTATCTGTTCCAGTAGATACAGCAAGTGCATAATCTTTTTGAACTAATGAATACATTGTATTATATAGTCCAAGACCAGGAACAAGAGGAAGTATTCCAGGAATTATAAAGTTTATAGATGGATATTTCAATTTACGGGCTAAAATTTCACTAAGTAGTGAAATAACAGCAGATGCTATAACCATAGAAAATACATTTGAAAAATATGATGACTTAGACATTAGAATATAAGCACACCATCCAATACCACCTACAATACCACATGGAATAAGGGATTTTTTAGGGGCATTAAAAAATATAGAAAATCCTGCTGTAACTGCAAATGAAAATATAAAGTTTATCAATAAATCTGAAATAGTCATTTAATCAACCTCCAATCTTAATCCAAAAATCAAGTACTACCCCAACTCCGACAGCTATTGCTCCAGCAGTTAAAAATGCTTCAGATACACGAGACATACCAGAAACTAAATCTCCAGATATTAAATCCCTAAGTCCTTTTACAAAAGCAACACCAGGAAGTAGAGGCATTATAGAACCTACTATAAGCATTTTGGGATCATGTAAAATTCCTATTTGACAAAAAGCAACTCCAAATGTAGCTATTGCGAATGAAGATACTAATGTGGATATGAATGTCATAGAGTTTAACTTCATTATTCCGTTGTATATAATAGTGCCGACAACTGATATTATTAGAGTAAGTAAAAAGTCTGCAATACTCGTACCACCTATTAAATATGCAAAGCATGCAGAAGAAATTGCAGTTCCAGCATAAAATGAAATAATTCCATATGGCGGAGGTAGAGTAGCTATTTTCTTTAACTTATTGATTGCTTCTTCAGTTGTCATCTCAGGATTTTGTACGAAATCACGCGATACAGTATTTAAAAGATCTATTTTATTTAAATCTATACCTCTACGCTTGATAGTCCTCATAAATGATAATCCATCGAATTTATCATCTGCAATTATTATACATGTAGGAGTTGTAAATACATTAATGTGTCTATATCCACGAGAAGCACAAACTCTTAAGACACTGTCTTCTGCACGAGATGTTTCTACACCATTAGTCAACATTAATTCTCCTAGAAAAAGAGCAAATCTAAGAATCTCTTTTTTCTGTATTAATTGATATTCTTCTCTCATAAAACTATATTATTGCCAAAAATTATAATTTTGACGGACTCCTTTCCTTTACTTTTTATTTTATATTTGTATTGCGTAATAATATTATAAATTAAATTAAAAAATAATTATACATAATTTAGTTACAAATTTAAATATATATTTTTAATATATCCTCAAAAAATTAATTTATTATAAACTTAATATAAAGAAATCATAATAAAATGTGATTATTAATAATAAAATAAATAATTTCTTAAAAAACTTAAGAAAACTTTATAAATAAAAAAGTGCACTCCAATACCATATTTTATAAAAAAGTAACCAAAATTTAACAAACACATATAATACTACTATCTAAAAATTGAAAAGGAGAATAAAGTATATGACATTAACAGGAGCGCATTATATTTATATTTTATTCATGGTTATAGTACTTGTAACTATGATTTTGAAAAAGGATGTTATAATCCCGTGTATCCTAGGAATATTCTGTCTAGGACTGTTTTATACTCATAATATTGCAGGGTCGCTAGGAGCAGTATTTAATTCATTTATTGTGTCTTTAAATGAACTTGGCTCCATAATTTTGATTATATCTATTATGGTCGCCCTATCAAAAACACTGGAGAAAAATAAAGCCATAAATTATATGGTTAAACCTTTTTCACGATTTATAAAGAATCCGACATCAGCATTCTTTGTAATAGGTTTAGTTATGCTACTACTTTCTTGGTTTTTCTGGCCAACACCAGCAGTTGCATTAGTAGGGGCAGTTTTCCTACCAGTAGCTTTAAATGCAGGTCTTCCAGCAATAGGTGTGGCAGTTGCTCTAAACTTATTTGGCCATGGTTTAGCACTTTCAACTGACTTTGTAATTCAAGGCGCACCAGCTATAACTGCAGGAGCTGCAGGAATTGAAATATCTGATGTAATACAACAAGGTATGCCTTTATACTGGGTTATGGCTATAGTTACAATTGGAGTTGCTTTTTATGGTCTTAGAAAAGATATTAAAAAAGGCAAATTTGATAACGAATTACAAGCTGTAGAACACGAAGAAATAACTGAATTTGATCCAAAGGCTAAGATAGCGACATTTATGGTATTGACAGGATTTGTATTAGACATAGTTGCGATGTATGTATTTAAATTAACAGGTGGGGATGCAGCAGCATTATTAGGTGGAACAGCAGCACTTCTTATAATTATAATAAACATAATGAACTTTAAAAAAGGTTGTTTTGAAGCTACATGTGATAATATAATTGACGGATTTGTATTTGGTATAAAAATATTTGCAGCAATCATTCCGATAGCAGCATTCTTCTATATGGGCGAAGTTGCGCCTATAACTGCTGTATTGGGTGAAGTATTGCCAAGTGGTTCACAGGGTTTATTATCTGATATGGGTGTAGCATTATCAAATACAATACCACTTAATAAATTTGCAGTTTGTAGTATACAAACTGTAGTAGGTGCAATAACAGGTCTTGATGGTTCTGGATTTTCTGGAATATCATTAGTAGGTTCTTTAGCTAACGTATTTGGTACAGCTGTAAATGGTAGCGTAGGAGCTTTATGTGCATTAGGTCAAATAGCAGGTATATGGACTGGTGGAGGATGTTTAGTTCCTTGGGGATTAATTTCAGCTGCAGCAATATGTGGTGTGAGCCCAATAGAACTTGCAACGAGAAACCTAAAACCAATATTAATAGGATTTGCTGTTACTACAGTAGTTGCTATGTTTATAATTTAATGTAAAATATTTATAACTTAATAAGAATATATATCTTTTAGAAAAATAGTCACAATCCCTTTATTTTAGGAATAGTATAAAATAAAGGGATTAGAGGTGACTTTATGGAAAGGATAATTAAATACGGTGGAAAATTATTTTTTGGCAGTTTAGTTATATGTATATTATCATTTTTCTATTTTAAGTTAATTCCTTGTACTAAAATTAGTAATTTAATTGGATATATCTTTTTAGAGGCTTTTTTAGGATATAATTTCTATATAGGATATAAATATAAATTAAGCATCAAAGAATCATTAATAGTTGGGATTTTAGGCTGTGGATTTGGAATATTTTTATTATTTTTTGCAACTTATACTTACTATATACTAAATGATATTTATTGGAGTAATTGGATGGTAGAATTTTATTTCTTACCTACAATGTCGTTTATTAATGATTTTTTTAAAGATATGACACTTATCTATACAGTTAGTTTAATAATACTTAATATATTACTTGTTTTTTTAGGTTCAAGAATTAGATATTGTAAAGAAAAATTTAATTTAATTAAGCAAAGTAAACAAAAAAATAATTTATTTACTTATAGAGACTTCTTATAATAATAAGAAGTTTTTTTGATTATAAAAAAGTTTTTAATTGTGAAAATTGATAGATTATAAGATATAATAATACTATTATAATTTAAACGACGAATAAATATATTAAAACAATATAAACATTTGGAGGATGGATATGAAAGTAATAGATATGCATTGTGATACAATGAAGGCGATTTTAGATAATAGAGATATAAGTAAAAATATAAATTTAAAAAATAATAATTTAACTGTTGATATAGAAAAAATGAAACAAGGCGATTATATGTTACAAGTATTTGCTGCATATACGGATATAAAAGAAGGAGATAGTTTAGTCAATGCACTTAGAACTATAGATCTTTTCCATAATGAAGTAGAGGCTAATAAAGATGATATAGGAATAGTTTTAACTTATAATGATATATTAAAAAATATAGAGCAAAATAAGATGAGTGCGCTTTTATCTATAGAAGAAGGGGCATGTTGTAAGGGTAATATACAACTCCTTAGAAATTTTTATAGATTAGGTGTTAGAATGATGACTCTAACTTGGAATTATGAAAATGAGCTTGGATTCCCAAATGAAATAATAGATGATAAATTAGTTTTAGATAGAGGATTAAAAAAATCTGGATTTGAATTTATAGAAGAGATGGAGAATCTAGGTATAATAATAGACGTTTCACATTTATCTGATGCAGGATTTTACGATATATTAAATAACACTAAAAAGCCATTTGTAGCTAGCCACTCTAATGCGAGAAGCATCTGTGGACATAGACGTAATATGACTGACGATATGATAAAAAAATTAGCTCATAGGGGTGGAGTTATGGGGCTTAATTTCTATTCTTGTTTTCTAAACAATAATGCTACAGATGATGATATGTCTAAAATGGACGATATGATAAATCATATTAAACATATCAAAAACATAGGTGGAATAGAAGTTATAGGTTTAGGAAGTGATTTTGATGGAATAGATTGCAAAGTAGAAATTGAAAATGCTTCTAAGATGCAAATTTTAGCGGAAAAGATGAAAAAAGAAGGATTTACAGAAAAAGAAGTAGAACATATATTCTATAAAAATGTTTTAAATTTATTCAAAGAAATATTATAATATACTTTAATAGAATTAAAATGTGCAGATAAATTAAAATTAGAGCCTGCTAAATGCAGGCTTTAATACTTTGAGAGAGGTGACAGTATGATTGTAAAACTGAAAGAGAAAAATGAAATTTTACAAAATTATATACAGATAATAAAAGATAATAATTTTAAATCTAACGATATATTAATATTTACAGATAATAGTGTAGCTTCATTAAATTATATTAGGCAAATAGATATAAATATAAGTGAGGAGCTTAAAATACGTACATATAGTCAATTTGTAAGAGAGGAAGTAACAACATACTGGCCTATTATTTTATCATCTTGTAAAAACATAATAAAAAAAGATTTAGTTCCAACATTTATATCGACTAATTTAAAAACATATATATTTGAAAAAAAAATAGAAGAAATGAGAAATAAAAATAGCTATTTTGAAGATGTTACGGGAACAAATAGAGCTATAGCTTCAAATATTATGAATAATTTAGATCATGCTATTTATAATGAAATAGATTATAAAAATATAGGTGAAAAAGTTTACAATTCTAAAGCAAATAAAGATAATATTAATAACAAATCTTATATTCAAATGAACGAGATAATAGAAGAGTATATGGATGAGATGATAAGCAATTCTATCATAGATAATACTATAAGTGTTTATTTATACAATAATTATTTATTAAAAGATAAAATATATAAAGATCAGTTAGCTAAGAGATATAATTATTTATTTGTAGACGATTTACAAAATATAAGTGCAAGTCAAGTTTCTTTAATAGAGTTTTTTGAAGAAAAAGAAAAGCAAATTTATTTATATTTAGATAATAGCAAGTATTTTTCTTCATTTATAAAAAATGACCTTAAATATATACATAATAAACTATTGATTCAGGAAGAAAATTATTCAAATATAGGTATATTTGATTTGATAAATATGCCCGCAAAAATAGAACTAGATCAAAGTAGTCAATTATACGGTGAAATGATTTATAATATAGCATTGAAAATTGAAAAACTAGTTGAACAAGGAGTAAGTAAAAAAGATATTGTCATTATAAATCCTATAAATACTCCTGTACTTGATTATGAAATATCGAATAAATTAAGTTCAAAAAATATAGATATATTAACTATAAAAAATAATAGTAAACTTATAGATTATCAATATGGAAATGTACTTTATGTTGCAGTAACGATTTATTGTAAAAAACAAAAATATATAAAAGAAGAGGAATATATAAACTTTATCCAAATTTTATTTGATTTAAATAGGTTAGAAGCATATAGAGTATATAAAAATAGAGATAATGATGAAAATTATAAATCAGTAATTAAATATATAGATACAAAAAGGGATGAAAAACTAAATATAGGAGAGTTTTTGACTAAGTTTTATATAGATAAGGTTTTAAATTTAAAAGAGGGGCTAAATAATGTATTTATATGCAAAAATATAATTTCAGAAAGTGAAGCATTTGTAGATGCATTAGAAAAGTTAAATTTAAAAGATAACAAAGATGCAGATGAAATATTTATAATATCTCTGAAAAAATTTATAAAAGATTACTTTATTGCAAGAGATATTGAAGATATAAAAAATAAGGATGCGGTTTTAATTACAACACCTTATTCATATATAGCAAATAATATAGATAGAAAGATTCAAATTTGGGTCGATATAGGAAGTAATACTTGGAATATGAAAATTGAAAAGGATTTGGCAAATCCACTGGTATTAAAAAAATCATTTAAAGATGGCGAAATTTATACAAGCGAAATTGAAGAAACTTATAAGAAATATTATATGTATAACACTGTATATAACTTACTTAAAAATGCAGAAAATATATATGCATATAAAAGTGAATACTCAATAAATGGGTATATACAAGAAGGTGGTTTATATAGCACGATACTTAGACTTATAGATAGAGGAGGTGAGAATATTGACTAAGATAAATTATAGAAAAGACCAGATACCTATAATGAACTATGAATGTGGAACTATGGCTGTGCCAGCAGTTCCAGGAGCAGGAAAAACATTTATAGTTACTAATTTAGTAGCAAAACTATTAGAGGAAAATAAAAATGAAAAAGGTAAAATTTTAATCCTTACATATATGAACAGTGCGGCAAATAATTTCAAAGGAAGAATAAAAAAGATTTTAGAAGAAAAAGGAATAGAATCTACAAATGGTTTTGAAGTTATGACAATTCACTCATTAGCTGCAAAAATAATAAAAGAAAAACCGGAAGCTATGATGCTTAGCGAGGATTTTAATATAGCTGATGATTTTCAAAAGACGATGATGCTAAATGACTGCATAAACACATTTAGAGCAAGCGGAGGAGAAACAGCGTTTAGGTTCTTTTTAAAAGAACAAAAAAATCAAATGTGGTATGATATCCAGCTAGAAGCATGGGAAAATGGATTTTTTGAATTAGTATCAAAATCAATAAGTAATTTAAAATACAATGATATAAGTCCTCAAAGTTTAGAAGCAAACACTCTTAGCAATAAGGGAATATTAAAAATCATAAGCTTTATCTATACTGAATATGATAAAAGATTAAAACAAAATGGACTTTTAGATTACGACGATTTACTAATTTACGCATATAAAACTCTATGTTCAGATGATAAGCTAAAAGAAAAATTCCAAAATAGATATAGATATGTTTTTGAGGACGAGTGCCAAGATTCAAACGAAATTCAGGGAAAAATAATCAAGTTAATATGCGAAGAACATAACAATTTGGTTAGAGTTGGAGATGTAAACCAAAGTATAACAGGGACATTCTCATCTTCAGATCCTAAGTTTTTTAAAGAGTTTATGAAAGAGGCAGATTATTGTTATGAGATGAATATGTCAAATAGAAGCTCTGCCGATATATTGGAATTAGCAAATAATTTAGTTCAATTTGTATGCAATGATTTATCTCAAATAGAATGTAGAGATGCACTTCAAGAAATAGAAATAAAAACAGTAGAAAAAGGACAAGGATATAAAGAAAATCCAGAGCCTGATAAATATCAGATAAATGCATTGTGGTATAGAACTTTTGAAGATGAAGTCAATAAAACAGTGAAGTTTGTAAAGGGATTAAAAGCAAAATATCCAAATAAAAGTATAGGTATACTAGTTCCATACAATTCACAATTAAGTCAAGTTTCAAAGGTTCTTGAACAAGAGGGACTAGAGTTTGAAGAGCTAGGTCCAAATTCAAAAAACAAAAGAAAGATAATAGACAATATAGCTAAAATAATAGATTTTATATTAGAGCCAGACGATATAGAAAAATTAATCACAGCATTATCAGATGTATTTATAAAAACTGACAATAAAGAAGGCAAATCGGACTTTTTAAATATACTTAGACAATATACAACTGAAGAAATACTATACAGCGATATAAAAGATAAGCCACTTATAATAGACGATAAATGCGATATGTATATTACGTTTAAAGTGGGATTAAACTATTTAGTGGAAATTTTAGAACATTCCACAACAAAAATAGATGAATTGATTTTATTTATAAAAGAGAGATTGGATTTAAAAGATGAAGAAAAATCACTAGTAGATTATTTAGCATTTTATGTGAGATATTTAATAAATGAAATGCCAAATATAACGCTTAGAGAAATTTTAGATATATTATATGACAGTCGAAATAAAGTATTTAATTATATGATAGATGTCGTATATGAGATAAATGGATATGAACCAGAGCCTGGGAGTATAACAGTTTGTAATTATCACAAATCAAAAGGAATGGAATGGGATCAGGTGTTTCTACTTCAATTAAACAAATTTCATTTCCCAGACAATATAAATCAAAAATTCCAATGTGATAAGTGGTACCTAAAAGATAAATACAAAAATACAGAGGCTTTAATAGACAATCAGATAGATTTATTAGTAAATGGTAAGATTACACAAAATTATTATACAAAAACAAAAATAGATGTTATAAATGAAAAAATAAGACTTCTATATGTAGGTATAACAAGGGCAAAAGAGACACTTATAATGATGGGAAGTAGTTATCAAAATGAAGAAGAATCAAAAAATAAAAAGAAAATGCAAGAACCTTGTATATATCTTACAAGATTAAATCAATTAATAAAAAATAAGAGGGGGATGGATAAATAATGAATCAAAAACTAAAATACTTTGTCTACAGTCAAAATTCATTGAATACGTTTAAATCATGCCCTCTAAAATTCAAATATAAATATATAGACAATATAAATTGGAAATTTGACGGTATAGAAAGCAGAGATTACTATGAAGGTCTAAAATCTGGTAGCGAATTTCATTTATTGTGCGAAAGGTATTTTAAAAATATTCCAATTGGAGAAAATATAAGTGAAGAGTTTCAATTATGGATGCAAAAGATAAAAGACACTATAAAAATAGATAGTTCAAAAATATATCTGCCAGAATATGAGGCTAGAATTAAAATAAAAAATAATTATTTAACTGCAAAATACGACTTAGTGATTATAGATAAAGACAGTATAGAAATTTGGGATTGGAAGACAGAATCTCAAAAGACAAGTTACAAAAATATAGAGAGCAGGATGCAAACTATAGTATATATGTATCTTGCAAAAGAAGTTATACAAAAAATATATAATATGGATATACCTATAGAAAATATAAGTATGAAATACTTTAGATTGAAAGTGGACGATAAACCTATAACTGTAAAATACAGCAGTGAAAAATATTTAAGAAGTAAATCTTTTATAGAGAATAATATAGAAAATATAAGTAACTTAGATTTTGACTCACGCATACAAAAAAATAAAAATCACTGTAAATTCTGTGAGTTTAATAAGCTTTGTAACAATCAAAATATAAATTACGATATGATTAGTGAAATGGAAGAGGAGGATGATTAATGGGACTTAGATTTGTATTTGGAAGAGGGGGAAGCGGAAAGAGTACATACCTGCTAAATGAAATAAAAACAAGAGTTCAAGACAACGAAACATCACCAGTTATACTATTAGTTCCAGAACAATATTCCTTTGAGATGGAAAAAAGAGTAAGTTCTCTTTATTTAGGAAAAGAAAAAGATAAATATATGAGAACAAGAGTACTTAGTTTTAATACTATGAGTGCACTTGTGTTTACAAAAACAGGTGGTTTAACAGACGTTAATATAAATTCAAGTGGGAAAGCTATGATAACTTATAAAGCCATAGAAAAAGTTACAGATGAGTTAAACGTGTTTTCAAAAGCAGCATCACAAACTGGATTTGTAGGTTCAGTAAGTGAGATGATAAGCGAGTTAAAACAATATAACGTAAATTACGATATGCTTGAATATATATCTGAAGATATAGAAAATGAAACACTCAGATTAAAATTAAAAGATGTTAGCAGGATATATGAGGCTTTTGAAAATGAATTACATGAAAACTATGTGGATTCACAAGATATGCTCGGTTCATTGGCTGTGAAACTAGAAAACACAAGTTATTTTGATGGATGTTATGTTTATATAGATGAGTTTACAGGGTTTACACCAAAACAGTATTCTATTTTAGCAAAACTTTTAAAAAAGGCAAAAGAAGTGACGATTGCATTAACTGTGGATAACGTAAACTACTTAAATTATAGAAAGAATGATCCTTTTTCAAGAACTAAATATACATATGAAAAACTTAGAAAATTAGCTATGGATAACGGCGTAAAAATAAATCCATATGTAGATTTAAATAGAGGAAAGATAAAGCGATTTGAAAATAACAAAGAACTTCTACATTTAGAGAGATACTACCATGCATACCCATATCATGATTATGAAGAAGAAGTAAACTATATAAAAATAAAGGAGTTCAACAATTTATACGAAGAAGTTGAACATATAGCAAAAGAAATAGTAAACCTAGTTCGCGATAATAATATAAGATACAAAGATATAACAGTAGCGACTAGAGATTTAAATAGATATGACTTTTTAGTACACTCAATATTTAACGAATATGAAATACCTAACTTTATCGATAAAAAGAGAGATGTAAAGTCAAATCCGATAATAGTTTTAATAACTTCAGCACTTGAAATAAAAAATAAACGATACTCTTATGAAGTTATGTTTAGATATTTGAAAAGTGGGCTAATAGGTTTAAGTGTAGATGAAGTCAGCTTAATCGAAAATTACGTTATATTAAACGGAATAAAAGGTAAGAAGTGGCTTGAGGAAAAATGGGAATATAGAGCAATAAATAATTACAACTCTGAGATGAGTGAAGAAGAAGCTGAAACTATAAATAAGATAAACGAAATAAAAAATAGAGTTCTAGGTCCTGTTATTAAGCTTCAAAACAAATTAAAAGGTAAAAAGAGCTGCAGAGAAATATGTAAAAATATCTATGAATTTTTAGTAGATATAAATATGGAAGAAACGATTTACGATTTAGTAGAAGGTTTTAAAGAAAAAGGTGAATTAGAAATAGCGAGCCAATATTCTCAAGTTTGGGATATAGTTATCGATATATTAGACCAAATTGTCGAGATAATGGGCGATGATGTTGTATCTATGGATAGATTTATCAAAATCATAAGCCTTGGATTTGAAGAATATGAACTTGGACTTGTTCCACCAAGTGTAGATCAAGTTTTAGTAAGTAGTGTTGATAGGATGAAGAACCCAAACACAAAATATCTTTATTTAATAGGGGTTACAGATGGTATATTTCCTCTGATTTCAAAAGAAAAAGGAATATTAACAGACAAAGATAGAAATACCCTTATGGATAGAGGAATTGAAGTAGATATAGATAGTAAGACTAAAACTTTTGAAGAACAGTTTTTAGTATATAAAGCACTTATATCGACTTCTGAAAATCTAATACTGACATATCCAGTTGCAGATTCAGAGGGAAGAAGTTTAAGACCTTCGATAATAATATCTAGGCTTAAAAAGATATTCCCAAAATTAGAAGTTGAAAGCTATCTATTAGAAAATAAAAGAGAGACAGAAGAAGAGATGATGGACGATATTACAGTTAAATCTCCAACATTTAATAAGATGGTAAATAAAATAAAATCATTTGATAATGGTGAAGAAATAGAAAATTTATGGTTAGATGTATACAGATATTTCGCAAATGATAAAAAATATAAAGAAATTACAACTAAGATAATTTCAGGACTTACTTACACAAATATGGTTCATAAAGTATCTGAAGAAAAGATAAATCAACTTTATGAAACTCACAATCTAAGTGTATCTAGATTGGAAAAATACTCATCTTGTCCATTTGCTTACTTTATTCAATATGGACTTAAGGCACAAGAGAGAAAAGAATACACATTTGCAGCACCAGATTTGGGAACATTTATACACAATATAATGTACGAATTCTCAAAATCACTTGAAAAAGATGGACTTCACTGGAGTCAGATTAACGATGCTTATATAGAAAAGAAAGTTGTATCTATTGTAGACGCTATGATTTCACAAATACCAGGATTTATATTAAATAGTTCACCAAGATATAAATATCTATCTTACAGACTTAAAAAGATGCTTATGGCGGCTATAAATATAATCGCTATACAAATCAAATCTGGTGAATTCGAACCTATAGATTACGAAGTTAACTTTGGACAAACTGGAAAATATCCACCGATAAGAATAGTCTTAGAAGACGGAACACAGATTAATCTAATCGGCCAAATAGATAGAATAGATGAATTTGATGAAAATGACGATAGATATATAAGAATAATCGACTATAAATCATCAGATAAAAATATAAATCTTACAGAAGTTTATTATGGATTACAACTTCAATTGTTGGTTTATCTAGATGCAATACTTGAAAGTGCAATGAAAAAGGGAAATAGTATTTATCCAGCTGCTATTTTATATTGTAAAATTGATAACCCAATTGCAAAATTCAATGAAAATAAAGAAGAAGAGCAAATAGACGAAGAAATATTAAAACAATCTAAGATGAAAGGGTTGCTTGTAAAAGACACTCATATAATCAAAAAGATGGATAAATCATTATACGAAGAAGATGTAAAATCATCATTAATAGTGCCAGCAGCTTTAAACAAAGACGGAAGTTTATCAAAGAGCACAAATAGTGTAACATATCAAGAATTTGAGGTTCTTAGAAAATATGTTAAACATGAGATAAAAGAATTATGTGAAGGTATGTTAGGTGGAGATATAAGTATAAATCCTAATAAACACAAAGATAGAACTTCATGTGATTTCTGTATATATAACGCGATATGTCAATTTGACTCAACATTAAAAGACAATAACTATAACATTATAAAAGATAAAAAGAACGAAGAAATTATTCGTATGATGGCTGAGGAGGTGGAATAATGAGTTCTCCAAAATGGACACAGGAACAACAAAATGTTATCGATAGTAGAGGTGGGAACTTGTTAGTTGCTGCTGCAGCTGGTTCTGGAAAAACTGCCGTACTTGTAGAACGTATAATACAGATGATTTTAAATTCAGATTTAAAAATCGATATAGATAAATTATTAGTCGTTACATTTACAAATGCAGCTGCCTCTGAAATGAGGGAGAGAATAGGAGATGCGATATCTAAGAAATTAGATGAAAATCCAGAAGACGAGCATCTTCAAGACCAATTAGTGCTTTTAAACAAAGCGAGTATAACTACAATTCACTCGTTTTGTCTAGAAGTTATAAAATCAAATTTCCACAAAATAAATTTAGATCCTAATTTCAGAATAGGTGATGAAACAGAATGTTCACTTATGAAATTAGAAGCTATTGATGAGACATTTGATATTCTTTATGAGCAAAATGATGAAGAATTTTGCTACTTAGTAGATTGCTATGCTGAAAAAAGAGGTGACTCAAACTTACAAAACTTAATTTTATCTATATACAGTTTTGTTATGTCATCTCCATATCCAAAAGTATGGTTAAAAGAAAGCGCAGAGGATTTTAATATAACTGATGATTTCGACTTTGCAACATCAAAATGGGCAAAAGCTATACTTGAAACGGTTAAAATACAAATGGAAGGTATAGAAAAGTCACTTTGCAAAGCTATAGAAGATGTATATGGTATAGACGAATTAGTAACTTTTACTGATAAATTAAAAATAGAATATGAAAAAATAAAAGAAATACTATACGCATGCGACACTTCATGGAGCGATGCATATAGACAAATATCATCTATGACTTTTGAAAACTATGCAAAAGGAGTTAAAAGAATACCAAAAGATGCGCCATCTTATATAAAAGAAGAAAAAGATAAAGCGAAGAAGATAAGGGACAATGCAAAAAAATCTATTGAAAAGATAAAGACATCTGTATTTAATAAAAATTATGATGACTTAAAAGACGAAATAAAATTCTTATATCCAATAGTTAAATCTCTATCTGATGTGGTTCTTATGTTTGA
The DNA here is from genome assembly GCA_025148965.1 of Intestinibacter bartlettii. Classification (GTDB taxonomy): domain Bacteria; phylum Bacillota; class Clostridia; order Peptostreptococcales; family Peptostreptococcaceae; genus Intestinibacter; species Intestinibacter bartlettii. The sequence continues at coordinate 1,117,105 of CP102273.1, forward strand.
ACAGATATACAGCCAGAAAAAGCGTGACAAAGGTATTATCGACTTTAACGATATAGAACATTTTGCGCTACAAATTCTGACTGAAACGGATGAAAATGGAGACTTTGTATTTGACGAAGAAGGCAAAAATATTCCTTCAGATATAGCACTTGAATACAGAGAAAAATTCTATGAAATATTTATAGATGAATATCAAGATAGTAACCAAGTTCAAGAGGTTATACTATCAACTATTGCAAAACAAAAAGAACCAAATAGATTTATGGTTGGTGACGTAAAGCAAAGTATATATAGATTTAGACAAGCAAAACCAGAGATATTCCTCCAAAAATATGCTACTTATGATACTGATTTATCTAGCAAATATAAAAAAATAATGCTTTATAAAAACTTCAGAAGTAGAAAAGAAGTAGTTGACAGTGTTAACTATATTTTTGAACATATAATGAGCAAAAATTTAGGTGAAATAGATTATAACGAAGAAGAAAAACTAAATTTAGGAGCAAATTTTGAAGAAGTAGAAGATGAAAAAATAATACTAGGTGGGGCTACTGAAATACACTTAATGGAGAAAAAAGTACCTGAAGTTGAAGATCCAGACGAAGAAGAGGAAGAAGGCGAAGATTTAGATGCAAGTCAAATTGAAGCTAGAATGGTTGGGAAAATAATAAGAGATATTATGAGACCTAATGAAAATTGCGAGATAATGCAGGTATTTGATAAAAAGCTAGAAACTTACAGAAACGTAGAATATAAAGATATAGTAATACTACTTAGAGCGACATCAGCATGGGCGCCAGTTTTCGCCGAAGAATTAATAAATATGGATATACCAACATATGCAGATATGGGACAAGGTTACTTTGAAACAATGGAAATACAAGTTATAATGTCATTCTTAAAAGTAATCGACAACCCAATGCAAGATATTCCACTAATTGCGATATTACGTTCACCTATATATGGATTTACACCAGAAGATTTTATCGATATAAGAATTACAGATAAAAAAGTTAGTTTCTATGAAGCTATGAGGATGTTTGTTGGTGAAAAAATAGATTTAAGTAATGAAGAAGAACAAGATATAGCTGAAGATGAAATAAGTGACGATATAGGTAATGAAATAATAGATGTAAATATAAATGAAGAAAATAGCTATGTGGATGCTGATATGGATGATTATTATCAAAATATCAATTATGAAGATTTTGAATATGAAAATGAAGAATTTATATACAATGATGAAGTTATATATGAATCGTATATAAATGAAAATGTAGAAGACGATTTAATTTATGAAATAAACTCAAATATTGAAGGAGATGAAGAATCTCAAAAGAGTGAACTTGAATTAAAAGTAAGAAGATTTTTAGATGATTTGAAAGAACTTCAAGAAAAATCTATGTATATGAGCACTGATGAATTCTTATGGTATATATATACAAATAGTGGATATTATGCATATTGTGGAGCATTGCCAGGTGGAAGCCAAAGACAAGCAAATTTAAGAATACTATTTGAAAGAGCAAAACAATTTGAAGAGACAAGCTTTAAAGGAATTTTTAACTTTATAAACTTTATAAGTAAATTAAAAAAATCAAATTCTGATATGGGAAGCGCAAAAACTTTAGGTGAAAATGCCAACGTAGTCAGAATAATGAGTATACACAAAAGTAAAGGGCTTGAATTCCCAATAGTTATCTGTTCTGGAATGGGAAGAAACTTTAATACAATGGACTTTAGAAAAGATGTATTATATCATCATGAACTTGGATATGGGCCTCAAATTGTGGACTTTGAAAGAAGAATCTCTTATCCAAGTATTGCAAAAGAAGCCTTAAAATGCAAAATAAATATAGAAAATATATCAGAAGAGATGAGGATATTATATGTTGCTCTTACAAGGGCAAAAGAAAAATTAATAATAACATCATCTATAAAGGATATAGAACAAAATATGCATAAATGGTCATCAAATATATCAACTGAAAAGATGGTTTCAAAATACGATATATTAAACGGCAAAAACTATATGGACTGGATGATGCCAGCAATTATAAAACATAAAGATTTAGAAGATATTAGAGAAACTTATAATCTATCTACATCTATAAGTATGGAAGATGAATCAAAATGGTCTGTAAAAACTTGGAGTAGAGATGATATAGATTTTGAAAAACACGAAAAAGAAGGAATAAGAGAAGTTCTAAATACTATGGATTTATCACAGCATGATACAGAATACTACGAGCAAATAGAGAAAAAACTAAACTTCGAATATCCTTATTTAGGAGTTGTGAAAAAGGCTGCTAGTATATCTGTAACAGAGATAAAGAAAAGACAAGAAGAGTATGAAGAACAAGAAGACTCTCTTGGCTTATACAAACATAAAACTACACTTAAAAAGCCAAAATTCTTAAGTGAATCACAAAAATCAGAAAAAATAACAGGTGCAAGAAGAGGTACTATAGTCCATTTAATAATGGAAGTTTTAGACTTTGAAAAGGTAAATACAGAAAGTGAAATAAAAGCACAGATTCAAGATTTAGTAAAAAGAAGAATTATAACAGAAAAAGAATCTCAAGTTTTATCACCAAGAAAAATAATGAGATTTTTCAAAAGCCCGATAGCTAAGAGAATGTTATCATCAAAATTTGTAAAAAGAGAACAAAAGATATATACTCAAATAAAAATGAACGATATATATCTAAATGATGAAATATTTAAAAATAATAGAGAAACATACGAAAATGAATCAGTTATGCTTAGGGGTGTTATAGATTTATACTTTGAAGAAGATGATGGACTAGTTATATTAGATTATAAGACAGACTTTGTAGACAAAAATAATAAAAAAGAAATAATACATAAATATAAAAAACAAATAGAAATTTATGCAGATGTTCTTTCTAAATTGACGGGTAAAAAGGTAAAAGAAAAGTATTTGTATTTATTTGGTATAGATGAACAAGTAAAAGTTGATTAAATAATTATAGGTATTAAAAGGAGAGATCAATAAAAGATGAAATTTATTCATACATCAGATTGGCACTTGGGAAAAACTTTAGAGGGAAATAGTAGATTAGAAGAACAAGAGATGTTTTTAAATGATTTTGTGGATATAGTAGAACAAAATGATATAGATATGGTTATAATAGCTGGAGATATTTACGATACATCAAATCCTCCAGCTGCTGCCGAAAAGTTATTTTATAAAACTATATGCAGATTAGCAGACGACGGAAATAGATGCGTAGTTATAATTTCAGGAAACCATGATAATCCAGAAAGATTATCAGCTATTACACCTTTAGCAGAAGAAATGGGGATATTGGTATTTGGATATCCCCTAAGTAAAACAACTGAGGCAAAATACAAAGGATTTGAGATAATTCAAGCTTTAGAAGGGTGCACAAAATTAAATATAAATGGAGAAAAAGTAACATTAATCACACTTCCATATCCAAGTGAAAAAAGACTAAATGAAGTTATAAAAGGTGATACAGAAAGAGAGCAACAAATATCATACAGCAAAAAAGTAGGAGACTTATTTAGAAAATTAGAAGAGAATTTTGAAGAAGACAGCATAAATATAGCGGTAAGCCATATTTTTGTAGTTGGAGGTGAATCAACAGAGTCAGAAAGACCGATTGAATTAGGAGGAAGTCTCCTTGTACAAAAGTCAGATTTACCACAGAATTCTCAATATACAGCATTAGGTCATCTACATAAACCACAAAAGGCATCAGAGAGATTAAATGCGTATTACTCTGGTTCTCCAATTCAATATAGTAAAAGCGAGAGAGTATACTCAAAAGGGGCTAAGATTGTAGAAGTACACCCAGGACAAGATGCAATAATAGAAGATATTTATTTCAAAAACTACAAGCCAATAGAAGTTTTTAAATGTAAAGGTATAGAAGAAGCTATAAATATATGCGAAGAAAACAAAGATAAAAATATATGGTCTTATTTTGAAATAGTAACAGATGAAGTAATAAATCAAAAAAATATTAAAACTATGAAATCTTTATTAAAAGATATTATAGAAATAAAACCGATAATAAATCAAAGCTATGAATATGAACATGTTGATATGAGGGAAAAAACAATGAAAGAATTATTCGTTGAATATTATAAATTTAGAAACAAAGTAGAGCCTAAGGGTGAACTATTGGATTTATTTTTACAGATAGTTGAAGAAGAGGGTGACGATAATTGAGACCGATTAGATTAGAGATAAGTGGATTAAATAGTTATATAGAAAAACAAGTTGTGGATTTTAGTGAATTAACTTCTAGAGGTTTATTTGGGATATTTGGTAAAACAGGAAGTGGAAAATCAACAATACTAGATGCTATAACTATAGCTATGTATGGAAATATATCTAGAGATACTAAAGAATACATAAATACATCAAGTGATAGTGCGAAAATTAAATATGTATTTGAAATAGGAAATAAACACAATAAAAGAAGATACTGCGTTGAAAGAGATTTTAGAAGAAGTAAATCAGGAACTGCTAATTCAAGTAGAGCAATATTAACTGAAATACATATGGATAATACCGAAAGTGTAATAGCTGAACAAAAAATGAACGTAGATAAGGCTATTATAGATATAGTAGGTCTTACTGCATCTGATTTTACTCGTTCTGTTGTATTACCACAAGGGAAATTCAGTGAATTTTTACAACTAGACGATAGTAAGAGAAGAGAGATGCTTGAAAGAATTTTCAATCTTGAAAAATACGGAAGATCTCTTACAGAAAAAATCAAAAACAAAAGAGACGGCAAAAAAATAGATATAGAAGTTTTAGAAAATAGCCTTTTACAATACGACGGAACATCACAAGAAATATTTGATGAGACTTATAGTAAGCTTACAGAGTTACAAGCTTTATCTAGAGATATGAGAAGAGAACTTGATGAAGCTGAGAAAAAATACAATGATTATAAAGAGATTATAGGATATCAACAATCTTTAGAAGAAAAGGAAAATAAAAAATTAAAATTAGATGAAAAATCTAAAATAATCGAAGAAAATAAAGAAAAAGTAGAGCGTTCAGGTCACGCTAAAATAATAAATCCACATATAAAAAATGTACAGGATTTTGAAAAATCTATATCTCAATATAGTACAGAATTAGCAACCTTAGAATCTGAATGTACATCTTTAAATAGAGAGTATGAATCTACTAAATTGAAATATGAACAAGCTCAACATGAAAAAGACAGCAAGTTAGAAGGTCTTATATCTAGTAAACAAAAATTTGAGAGAGCAATTATAATACAAGAAAAAATAAAAGATATAATATCAAAAATAGATGCTTTAAAATCTAAGATATACGATTATGAAAAAGAGAAATCAAATTTAGCAAAAGAAATAGAAGCCTTAGATGAGAAAAATACTCAAGTAAGCAACTTTATAAAAGAAAATGAAAGTAAAATATCATCACTTAGAACTAGTGAAGATTTTAAGGAAAAAGTTTATAAGGCTTTTGAAGTTGAAAAAGAATACCTGAGAATTAAAAAGGAATTTGAGGAAAATCAAAAAGATATACCTGTTTTAACTAAGGAGTTAGACTCATTAAAGAGCAACTTTAGATATGCAGAAAATGCGACTAAAGATGTGAAGACAGAGCTTAAAAATGCTAATGAAAAATACGATATATTAGTTTCAAAAAGTCCTGGAACTAATGATGAAATCGTAGTTATGTCTAATAAAGCTACAAATTTAAAAACTCTTTATGAAAAAACTAAGCGAAATGAAAGTAAATTAGAACAACTTCAAGAAAAGTTTAATAAAGACAAAGAAGAAAAATTCAAGTTAGATAGAGAAGTTAAAAGTTTAAAAGAAGAACTTGAAAAATATAAAAATGAAAGAACTTCTTTGGAAAAAAATTTAAACGAAGAAAAATTTTTAAATTTAGCAAATGAATTAAAAAATGAATTGCAAGATGGTAAACCGTGCCCAGTGTGTGGTTCAATGCATCATCCTAATATAGATAAGATAAATAATAACGATAAAATAAACTACATAGAAGAGCAAATTAGAAAAGTAGAACAAAAGATAGAAGAGATTACAAAGGACTACGATAGCTCGATACGTCAACAAAGTAAGTTGCTTAGCACAATAAGCATGACTGAGGACTCTATAAATGAAATAAAACGTGAAATAGGTGATTCAAAATCTAGTGATATTAATGATGATTTAAATATGTTATCGAGAGAGATAATATCGCTTAGAGAGAAAATAGCTGATTGGACTGAGAATAAAGAAAAATTAGAAGAGCAAATTAAAGAACTTGAAAAGACTAAAAATAAAAGAGAAAAAGAAGAGCTTGAATTAAGTAAGGATATATTAAATAAGAGTGATAATTTAAATTCTTTAAAAGAAAATGTAGATAAAATAGGCAAAAATTATGACACTATAAAGAAAGAATATCTATATTTAGTATCTAATTTAAAAATAGATAATTTAAAAGAAAAAGTTGAAGAAATAAACAAAAACTCTAGAATTATCGAAGAGATAGAAAAAGAAAACTCTGAATTAAAACTTAAAAAAGAAGGTATCGAAGCTGATTTAAAATTAAAAAGAGATAACTTTATAGAATTAGATAAAAATATATCTAGCTTAAATAAAGAAAATGAAAGTAATTTAAAAGATAAAAGTGAAAATGAAACTGAATTCAATCTAATAACAAAAGGTGAAAATCCAAGACATCTGTTAGATAATATTTTAGATGAAATAGAAAGAATAACATCTACAGAAGCAAAATTAAGAGTTCAAGTTGAAGAAGAAAAATATAAAGTTGAAAAATTAAAATCAAAAACTAGTGAGGTAAAAGGTAAACTTCAAGAGTCTAAGATAAAATATAAAACTTCAAAAGAAACTTTAAAAGATTTATTGATTGAATATAAATTCAGAGATATTTATGCAGTTAAAAACGCCCTTATCGATGAAGAAGAAAGGGAAAAATTAAAAGATGAAATAGAGTTTTATGAAAAAGAAGAAAGAGCTCTTACAATTGAAATTCAAAATCTAAAAGAAAAATTACATGGTAAAACAATAAACTTAGATGAATTTTTAGATATTGAAAAGAAAAAATATAAATTGGGCGATGACATCGATGAAATTACAAAACAAATCGGTGCTAAACAAAATGAAGTTATAACTTTAGAGAAAAATCTTAAAAAAGTAAAAGAACTTCAAAAGCAACTTGATGAATCTGAACATAAATTAGAGCTATTAAAAGAAATAGAAAAATTATTACAAGGAAAGAGATTTGTAGAATTTGTTGCTAAAAACCAACTTGAATATATAGTTATAGAAGCATCAAAACGATTAGATATAATGACAAAAGGAAGATACGTTCTAGAAATAGACGACAACTTAAACTTTGTAATAAGAGATAATTATAATGGTGGACTGAGAAGAAGTATAAAAACTCTATCAGGAGGAGAAACTTTCTTAACTTCACTAGCATTAGCTCTTGCATTATCATCACAAATACAATTAAAGGGAAGTGCACCGCTTGAATTCTTCTTCCTAGATGAAGGATTTGGTTCATTAGACAGCGAGCTTTTAGATATTGTTATGGAATCATTAGAAAAACTTCATAGCGAAAAACTAAGTGTCGGAATAATAAGTCACGTTGAAGAACTTAAAAATAGAGTACCAGTAAAACTTTTAGTAACTCCTAATGATGGAGGAAATGGATCTAAGATAAGTATTGAATATAGTTAAAAAAATAAAGCATTTGCATTAATTTGCAGATGCTTTATTTTCGTAAAATTATAAAAAAAGAGGCATCTACAAGGGGGAAAAAATTGTAGATGCCTTAAAATATATACTTATTAGGGGGAGAGATATATATAATTTCCGCTCTCATATATAAGTGTTGCCTAAACTTATAGTATATATACATGTTTTTATAAATTTTTAGAGAAATTAAAAAAAATCGTTCGTCTCATATCAACAAGAGGTTTAAGAAAAACTTTTAAATTTTTCTTAATATAATATATGTATATACTTACAATATGATACAAAAAAAGACAAAAAACACAAAAAAATTTATATTTTGAAGTGAAATAGCCAAAATACACTATTATAAAAATTTTAAAATATAGTAAAATTATAATAGGTATGCAAAAATATCTAAGTATAAGTATTTTCAACATATAAAAGATGATTTACATTTATAGAAATTTATAGTTTATAACTGATTTTAATTATTTTTTAATAATAAATTCAAATAATAAAACTATAATTAATTAAAGAAATATAAAGTCTTAACTATATTTTCAAATTAGTATTATTTATGCTATAATTAGTACTAATATAAAATTTAAAAAATTAGGAGAGTGGTAAAGGTTGGGTTCGACCGCAAATATATTACAGATAGGGTTATTAGTAGTTTTACTGCTGGGTTCAGGATTTTTCTCGGCATCTGAGACATCTTTAATGTCTCTTAGCAAAATTAGAATTAGATATATGGAAGATGAAGGTGTAAAAGGAGCAAAATTAGTTGGATCACTTATTGAAAAATCAAGTGATTTACTTAGTTCAATTTTAGTTGGTAACAATATAGTTAATATAGCAGCTACATCTGTTTCAACATCTTTATTTATAAATATATTTGGTGATGGTGGTGTTGCTATAGCAACAGCAGTCATGACAGTTCTTGTTTTAGTATTTGGTGAAATTACACCTAAGACTATCGCAGCAAATAGTCCAGAAAAAGTAGCAGTAGTAGTATCTAAACCAATTAGTATAATAATGAAAATTACAAAACCAATAGTTTGGGTATTTAATCTTCTGACAGGAATTATTTTTAAGATAATGGGAATTGACAATGATGGAGTTAAACCATTTATTACAGAAGAAGAATTAAAAGCTATGGTAAATGTCAGTCACGAAGAGGGCGTACTTGAAATGGAAGAACGTGAAATAATTAATAACGTGTTCCAATTTGGAGATATGCAAGCCAAAGAAGCGATGATTCAAAGATTAGACATGGTGGCTATAGATATAGAAGATAGTTATGATGAAATAATAGAATTATTCAAAAGTGAAAAGTTAAGTAGATTACCTGTTTATCAAGAGAGTATTGACGATATAGTGGGAATATTAAATATAAAAGATATCATTTTCTTAAGTGATGAAGAAATCGAGAATTTTGATATAAAAGATTATGTTCGAGAAGCCTTCTTTACTTATGAATTTAAAAAGATAACTCAACTTCTTGAGGAAATGAAAAAAGAAAAAACTCAAATGGCAATAGTAGTCGATGAATACGGCGGAACTGCAGGTCTATTAACAATAGAAGACTTAGTCGAAGTAATCGTTGGAGATATTGACGACGAATATGATGAAGAAGAAGAGGAAATAGTAAAAATAAACGATAATGAATATTTAGTAGAAGGTAGTACAAAAATATCTGACGTAAATGAACAACTTGGAATCAATTTAGAATCAGAAGAATTTGATTCGATAGGCGGATTTATAATAGGATATTTAAAACGTATACCAGAAGAAAATGAAATTATCGAAGTTGAAGATGTAAAATTCAAAGTTGAAAGCATCGACAAAAATAGAATAAACAAAATTAGAATATTTGTATAAAAAAATTGCTAGAGTAATCTAGCAATTTTTTTGTTTAAAATTATAATTCTATTATTTCACCAGTATTGATATCTATTAAATTGATATCCATATCAACTTCATGATGATTACCTTCAATAGGCATAATTTCTATAATTGCAACAGAATGACTTCCATCTTTAGGTATAGAAGTACTTCCTGGATTTAGAACAACTAAATCTTCATCCATGTATAATTCTTTGACATGAGTATGTCCTAAAATTAATACATTTGCACCTTTGTCTTTAGCTTGTCTAATAGTTTCTTCTTTTGATTCTAAATATCCATGATTTAATAAGAATGTTACATTTCCAACCTCAGTTAAAATATAACCATCTTCAATTGGATGTTTTATAACCATTTGGTCTACATCTGCATCGCAGTTTCCTCTTACTATTATAATATTATCGAGATTGTTTATTTCTTTTATTACGCCTTTAGGATTATATCCTTCAGGTAAGTCATTTCTAGGACCGTGATATAGCACATCTCCCATATGGAAAAGTACATCACAATCTTTTAATAAGTCTAATGCTTTTTCAAAATAAGGCAAGCTACCATGTGTGTCACTCATTACACCTATTTTCATAATTATCCTCCTAAAAGTATTAAATTTATTCATTTTATAAGAACTTTTCAGTTACTCTGCTCCAAAATTCGTAGTTTGACATTCTAAGTAATTTGACTTTTAAATCAGAAACAAATGTAGAAATATCGACTATTTGTTTGAATTGGTATTCAACTCCATCTACAACGATTAATATAGAATCTTCAAATCTATACTCTGGAGCGATTTTTACAATTGAATCTTTTGAACAAATAATGCTAGAAGTAAAACTTCTGTAGGCATTTGTATTTATAGGCGCAAGCGGTGTAATTTGCATTACATTTATACTTGGGTCTATTATACTTCCTCTAGCAGCATAGTTGTATGCTGTAGAGCCTGTTGATGTCGATATTATAACTCCATCTCCGCTGAAATTTTGGACATGGTGGTCGTTTATCCCTAAAGATAGATGTATAGTTCGAGATTTATATCCTTTTACGACAACTTCATTTATAGAAAATACATCGTTGCAGTTAGATTTAGTGCATACAGTAGATTGAAGAACAGGTATTTCTTGAACTATATAATCTCCAACTAGATATGATTCAATAAAGTGATCTATATCAGATGGAGAAAAGTCTGGAAAGAAGCCAAGATGGCCTGTGTTTATTCCTAAAATAGGTACTTCTGGAAATTCAAAGTCATGCACTGTCTGTAAAAAGGAACCATCCCCACCTATAGAAATTATAAGTTCAGTTTCGGGATGAATTTCATCACAAACTGTAAATCCTGCCTTTTGCAGTTTATCTGTCAAAATATCTTTGGTAATTACGGATTTTGGTAATTCATTTGAGTTAATTGTAATAATTCTTTCCATTATCCCACCTCTTTATAAAATGTATTATAACACATATTTTTGTCTACTATAACTATTTAGAATTATTATTACTAATTTAATACTTATTTTTGGTTCGAAATTCAAATTTTCTAAAGACTTGAATTAATTTCCAAAAACTGTGTTATACTATTAATGAAAAGACTAAATATAGAGGTGTGAAAATGTCGATAGAAAAAGTTAAGGAATATTTTGCAGAATATGGAAGAGAAGATGATATTTTAGAATTTGATCAATCAAGTGCAACAGTGGAATTAGCGGCTCAAGCGGCAAATGTTATACCCGCAAGAATAGCTAAGACTTTATCTTTTAAAAATAAAGCAGGAGATAATGCTATTTTAATAGTCGTTGCTGGAGATGCCAAAATTGATAACAAAAAGTATAAGGCAGAGTTTGCTACAAAAGCAAAAATGTTAAATCCAGATGAAGTAGTAGAATACATTGGACACGCAATTGGTGGTGTTTGCCCATTTGCAATCGCAAATGATGGTGTAAAAGTATTTTTAGATGTTTCAATGAAACGTTTTAGTACGGTATTCCCAGCTTGCGGAAGCAGTAATTCAGCTATAGAACTTACTTGTGATGAAATGGAAAAATACTCACATTGTGAAAAATGGGTTGATGTATGCAAAGCTTATGATGATACATTATCAGAATAAGTTTAAAATATTAAATAAAAGTACATAAAGATTTTAACGGGGTTTCTAAATAAAGGAGCCCTTTTTGTTATGAAAAGAATTGTATATTTTGGGAAATTAATGGAATAAATATTTATGTTCATTCTGCCTAAAATTAGTGTAAAATATATATTACGATTAAAGTCAATTATAAAGGAAGTAGGTGCCAACTTGTTCAAAAAGGAAGATCAAAAATATAATCTTATTTCATATATAAATGAGGACGACGATTTAACACTGAGAGAGGTTTTATTAGATAGATTAAATTTTTCTGTAAGATATGCGTCTAAGTTAAAGCGATTTAAAACAGTAACTGTAAATAAAAACTTTAAGAAATTAGATAAAAAAGTTAAAAAAGGTGATTTAATAGAGGTTGAGATAAAAGAAGATATGGCTAATTTTACATCTCAAGATTTAAATTTAAATATAATTTACGATGATTTTGATTTAATTATGGTTGATAAACCTCCATTTATGGTAGTTCATCCAACAAAGAGCCATTTTGAAAATACTATGGCAAATGGAGTTACAGATTATATAATTAAAAAGGGTGAAGATGTAAAAATAAGATTTGTAAACAGATTAGATATGAATACATCTGGATTAGTAATAGTTGCAAAAAATCCATTCGCCCAACATGTATTATCTAGCGAGATGAAAGATGATGATTTTGAGAAAAAATATATAACTGTAGTAAAGGGAATTATAGAAGAAGATGAAGGAACTATAAATCAACCTATATACAGACCGACAGATGATAGTGTCAAAAGAGTAGTAGATGAAAGAGGTCAAGAGAGTATCACTCACTATAAAGTTATAGAAAGATTAAATGATGCAACTATAGTAGAGGTAAAATTAGAGACAGGTAGAACTCATCAGATAAGAGTTCATATGGAACATATAGGTCATCCTATTATAGGTGATGAGTTATATGGTTTTGTAGATGAAAATCTAATAAAAAGACAGGCATTACATGCTTATAGTTTAAAATTTAGACAACCAAGAACTAAGGAATTATTAGAATTTAAAGCTGATATACCTGAAGATATGAAAATATTAATACAAAAATTAAAATAAAAAGGAGAGATAAAGATGATTATACATAAATCCATAGTACATGTACTAGATAAAAATAGTGATAGTCCAATATTAAATGACTATGAAAGCAAAAATAGTTTAGAAGTAGATAAGTTTTTCCAAAAAATAATAAATAGAGTATCAAAAGATGATGATTTAAGAAAAGCTGAATTCAATGATTACAACAATAACATAGTAAAAAATTGTTGTGAACAAATGATTTACGATGAAGATACATTTTTACAAAACTCAAAAGAAATAGCATCATATTTATTTGAAATTATGAAACAAAGTGAAGAAATGGATTCTTGTGATTTAGCTATATGTTTATATAGTGTGAAAGATGAAAAGAATGTAGCAATAATAAAACTTGAGTATAAAAAACTTTATACACATTCAATTGAATACGTGGAAGATAAATTTAATATACAAATAGTATCAAATGAAATAGGAATCCCTGAAACAGGACGTCCAAAGCAATGTGCATTAGTAGGTCTTAGTGGAATAAATGATTACTATCATCTTAAATTATTAGATAAAGATGCAGAAAAAGAACAGATAGAAACAAAATTTGTTACAGATTTCTTAAATGCTAAAAAAGTGGAAGATGATAAATATAAAACAAAAGTATTTAAAACTACTGCAGAAAACTGGATAACAAATGCGATTTCAGATGATATGAAAAAAGCTGAAGATATAAGAAGTATGCTTAATTATACTTTAAAAGAAAAAGAAGAAATAAATGTTGAAGAATTTGTTCAAAACAATATAATAGATCAAGACTTAAAAGAAAGTTTTAAAGAACACATGGAAGACAAGGGATTAACTGAAAACTTCTCTGTCGATAAAAAATGGGTTGAAAAGAAACTTAAAAAGAGAAGTATAAAAACTGACACTGGATTTGATATAAAAGGTAATTTATCAGATTTTGAAGATGCAATGAAATATAGTGTTAGAAAAAATGAAAATGGAACATTTGATATAGTAATAAAAAATGTGTCGTTTTATGAAGAAAAATAAATAAATTATGAAAAATAAACATATACAATACGTTTTTACAATAAATGTATTTTATGTTATTTATTTGAAAATGATATAAAAAAATAGAATTTTGATTCAATTATGTTATAATTGTATAAAAGCATAAAAAAGTATATAGGTTCTAATTATTTAGATTAATAGGGAAAGAGGTGAAATTCCTCTGCAGCCCCCGTTACTGTGATGTGGACTATTATTCAAAAACCACTGTGATTATTCATGGGAAGGTGAATTAATAGAATGAAACTAAGCCAGGAGACCTGCCTAATATACAATAAGAAAATCTTCGGGGTGGAGAATTTTACTTTAAAATAAGAACGGTATTTTAAGAAAAAACTAGCCCTAGGGTTAGTTTTTTTTATTTTTATTGGAAAAATGTGTAAATTCATATCTAGATTTAAAAATATTTCCAATAAAAGCGTGATAATATCGAAATTTGATAATATAACAAATTGTTATTATCAAAAGTAAAATAAATGTAAAATATAATTCCAAAAAATATTATAATTATGCTATAATCAAAAAACATCAAGGGTTATAGTTAAATTATGGTAAACTCTGACTGTATTAATCTTGACAAAGCTTTAAAGAAAAATATAAAAAGGTATATGAGGAGGAATTCATATGAAAAAGAAATTATTATCGATTTTATTATGCCTGATGCTTGTATTTGCAGTTGGGTGTAGTAATGACTCAGGTCAAAAAACAATAACAGATAGGGAAGGAAACGAAGTTAAAGTACCAAATAAGATAGAAAAAATAATATCTACAGCACCATCAAATACAGAGATATTAGCAGGATTAGGTTTAGCTGATAAAATTATAGCAGCTGACACATATTCAGAAGGAATAGAAGGTTTAAGTAAAGATACAGAATTAATGGACTTTCAGACACCAGATGCCGAAAAAATTATAGAATTAAATCCAGACATAATAATAGCATCAGGATACAATCAAGTAGGATCATCAGAAGATCCATATAAATCTGTAAGTGATGCAGGTATACCAGTTGTTTATATACCAAGCAGTAACAGCATAGATGGTATATATAAAGATATAGCATTTATAGCAGAACTTGTAGGAGCTAAAGATAAGGGCGACGAAATGATAGCTTCTATGAAAAAAGAAGTAGATTCAATAAAAGAAATAGGAAGTAAAATAAAAGACAAAAAGAAAGTTTACTTTGAAATAGGGCCAGCACCAACATTATATAGTGTAGGTAAAGACACATTTATAAATGAAATGATACAAACAATAGGTGCAGAAAATATATTTGCAAACCAAGATGCTTGGATATCACCAAGTGAAGAATCTGTAATAGATGCAAATCCAGATGTTATACTTACTAATGTAAACTATGTAGAAAATCCAACTAAAGAAATAATGAGTAGAGATGGATGGGATAATATAACTGCAGTTAAAGAAAAGGCAGTTTATTCAATAGATGCAAACTCATCTTCAAGACCAACACAAAATATAATAAAAGCCTTAAAAGAAATGGCTAAGGCTGTATATCCAGATGAATTTAAAGACAAATAAGAAAAAGTGTATAATTAGTATATTTATACTTATATTTATTATTTATATTGGAACTTCCATAGGGAGTTCCAATATTAGTATGTTAGACACTATATCTATAATTGCAAATAAAACCTTTGGTATCACTCTTAGAGATGGAGTTTTACCGAAAGATGTATCTATAATATGGAAAATTAGATTGCCAAGGGTATTATTAGCATTTTTAGTTGGAGGATGTTTAGCAACTAGTGGTGCAGTTGTACAATCAATATTAAAAAATCAACTAGCATCACCATATACTTTAGGTGTATCGTCAGGTGCATCATTAGGTGCAGGTCTTGTAATTATAACAGGAATAACAATTCCTGTCATAGGAAGTTTTACACTTCCTTTTGTTGGATTTATATTTGGGCTTTTTACTGTATATTTAGTCATATTATTTTCAAGTAAAATCGATAAAACTATGTCTAATAATACGATAATATTAGCTGGTATGGTTTTTTCATTATTTGTAAATGCATTGCTTACAACTTTGACAGCGATGTTTTCAGAAGATTTAAAAAGAATAGCTCTTTGGCAAATGGGCAGTTTTGCTATGAAAGGGTGGACATATGTAGGTCTAATAATACCATTTTGTTTAGTTGGTATGATAGGCACGCTTATGTACACTAAAGAGATGGATATACTTACTTTTGGTGAAGAACAGGCACAGTCAGTTGGTGTCAATACATCAAAAGTAAAAACTAAATTATTTATATTTTCTGCAGTACTTACAGGTGGGGCAGTATCACTTAGTGGTACAATTGGATTCGTGGATTTAATCGCTCCACATGTGGTAAGAAAAATATTTGGTTCTAACCATAAGTATGTAATTCCGATGTCTTTCGTATTTGGAGGATGTTTAATGGTAGTTACTGATTTAATTGCAAGAAGTGTATTCGCACCAACTGAGTTGCCAGTAGGTGCAGTTACAGCTCTTATAGGGGCTCCATTCTTTGCATATGTTTATTTTAAAAAGGCGAGTTGATAATTATGTTAGAAGTTAAAAATCTTTATAGCGGATATGATGGAAGAGACATATTAAAAGATATAAGCTTTAAAGTTAAAAATGGAGAGAATTTGTGTATAGTGGGACCAAATGGATGTGGCAAAAGTACGCTTTTAAAATCTATTGCAAATCTTTTAGAACATAGAGGTAGCGTTATAATAGATGGCAAAGAGGTATCATCTATGGATAAAAAATCTTTTGCTAGAAAAATTGGCCTTATGAGCCAAATTACTCAAATCTATTTTCCATATACAATTTATGATACGGTATCTTTAGGTAGATATGCTTATAGCAAGGGAGCACTTAGCAAATTATCTAAAGAAGATGATAGAATAATCTTAGAAAGTATAGAAAAAGTTGGACTTTTAGATATAAAAGATAAAATGATTACGGAACTTTCTGGAGGTCAAATTCAAAGGGTATTTTTAGCGAGAGTATTTGCACAAGACCCAGATATTATACTACTTGATGAACCCACAAACCATTTAGATTTAAAAAATCAAATAGATTTATTAGAAAACCTAAAAGAATGGATCAGTTCAAACAATAAAATAGTAGTAGGAGTTTTGCATGACTTGAATTTAGTTCAATATTTTGCTGATAATGTACTTATGCTAAAAGATGGTCAAATTGTGGCTTATGGAAACCCTCAGACCGTTTTAAACGACCCTATACTTGATGATTTATATGGAATAGATATAAAAGGGTTTATGACAGAAATTTTAAAAAAATGGGAGTAGAAAAGAACATATTATAGAAAAGGTAATATTAAAAAGAGGCTAAAATACTATTTATTATTAGGAGTAAATTTTAAGCCTCTTTTTAATGGTAATTTATATTTTTATAACATGTAAGAAATTATATTCATTTTAAAGTTATTAATAAATATAACTACACTATTTAAATTATAATAGGTATTCCATAAATGCTGGAATTTGCTTTTCCCAGCTCGCTTCATTATGTTCTCCACCAATTACTACTCTAGGATAGCAGTTAGCGCCCTTAGATTGCAATATATGGCATAATTCAAGCATATAAGAAGTGAATTCAACTGCTGTATTATTTAATTCAAGTTCAATACTACCTATACTCATAAAGAATTTTGTTCCTTTTTGTGATTGACTAGCTATAGCATCATTCATAAATTTATCGTAGCATAGTTCAAATGAAGGAGAAATACATATACATTTAGAAAATACATCTGAATATTTGATTCCAGCGTAAGCCGCCATTAAGCCTCCCATAGAACTTCCCCCAATAAGAGTATTTTTCTTATCTGTTTTAGTTCTATATTCAGAATCTATCATAGGTTTTATAACATTTATCATCCAATCTAGATATTTATCCCCTTTTCCCTCTATAAATTCACCATCATAATTTAAATCATATGGAGAGTATTCAGACATTCTTTCATTTCCTTCAAAACTGCATTGTATTCCAACTACAATTAGTTGAGTATCATTATCCTCTAAGTATTCCTTCATGCCCCATGATTTGCCGAAAGCAGCCTCTTCGTCAAAAAATAAATTATGCCCATCAAACATATACAAAACAGGATATTTTTTTCTTCTTTCATTATAGTCGTTTGGAAGGTAGATATTTATTACCCTATTTCCTGAGAAAGGTTCTTTCATTTCAATATATTTTTTTTCTATCATCAGTAATCACCCCTGTGTATTTTAATTTAATATTAAATATACCATAATTTGGATAAATATTGTATACAAAGGCTTCAGAAAGAAAAGTTTATATATGTAAGATACAATATATGACAAGAAAATATAAAAAATTAAGAAGTGATCTAAATAGAAATTATAATAAGAGTATTAAACAAATATATTGAAATTAAAAAAGCTATAGGAAATAAACGTTTATTTTCTATAGCTTTTTTAATTTTAAAATAAAGAAGTCCATAAAACTATTTATTTTCTTCAATGTAGTTAACTATATCTGCTATAGTTTTGAAGTTTTCAGCATCTTCTTCAGCAATTTCTATATCATATTTATCTTCTAATGCCATGATTACTTCAACAGCATCTAAAGAATCAGCATTTAAATCATCTTTAAGAGAAGTATCTAAAGTCAATTCATCTAAATCGTCTATGCTTAATTGTTCTGCTATTATGTCTCTTATTTCTTCAAACATTTTGTACCTCCAAATTTGAATAATTAAATTTTTTAATAGTAGTTTAATATAATCATACTTAATTTTCAATATATATTTAGAAAATAGTAGAATTATTTTTAGTTTGTACAAATTAATATTTTTTAATATAACAATTTTAGTATGAATATACTATATAAATAATATTCTAGTTATCGATTTTTAACTAGCTATGAACAAAATATAAAGATTTAATAAAAGTAACCTATTAATATTAAATATCATATATTAAAACAAAGATAAACCTTTTTAAGGGGGAATAGTTATGCCTAAATTAGAAGAAAGTCTTTCTAGATTCTTTGGAGATTGTGGATTTGAGTTTAACGGTGGAATATTGATTATAATAGTTTTAGTATTTTTATTATTATGTACAGATTTTTTAGATGATATATTTGATGATGATAGCATATGGATATGGGTTATATTAATAATTTTATTATTATTTAATTTTGATGATGGATGCTGCTGCTAGAAAGTATTTTATAAAAGTTAGTTTTTGATTAAATATCATGAACTAACTTTTTTTATAACACATAGGAAATTATATTCATTTATAGATTGTGGATAAGTATAATTTTCGTATATGTGTTTCAAAGAAAGCTACATCTTTAAGGGTCTTTAGAATAAAGATTTCTTTACAGCACATAGGAAATTATATTTACTTAAATTTTAAAAATAAGTATAATTTTAGCTGATATATTTCAAAAAATTATACCATTTTGAAGGGATTTTAAGAGAAAGATTATTTTATTGTATTAAATTGTAAAACAATGACAAATTTGTTACATTATTGGTGTTTAATAAAGGAAAATAAAATGTTATAATAAAATCTGTAAAAAATAGAGAGTTAAGATATTGAGGGGAAGTGGTTTAAATTAAACTAAAAAGAAAAGTTAAGACAGCGTTAACATTAATAGGTGTAATAGCTATAGGATTTACTATTACAATCACGATAAATGCTTTAAATAGACAAGGTAATACAGAGGATCAACAAATCGCACAAGGTGTTAAAGTTATAAAAGAATTAGAAAATCAAAATGTAGTTGAAGTTCAAGAAAAAATAGATTCAATAAAAACTCAAAATGGAATAAATACTCAAGAACAAAACACAATAGAAAATAGTCAATCTGATAATCCTTCTTCACAAAGTACAAACTATAAAAGTAAATTTGAATCATCGGTTATAGTAGGAGATTCAAGAGCAGAAGGAATTTATGGATATGGTGTTTTAAGTCAATCATCTGTAGTTGCTAAAAAAGGTAGAAATCTTGTAACTGCGATGAAAAATGGAGATATTGATACAGCAATAGGTATGTATCCTAAAAATATATTCCTTACATATGGTATAAATGATATAGAAGCATATCAAAATAGCGATACATTTATAAAATTATATGGTGAGGTTGTGGATAAAATACAATCTAAACTACCTAACACTAATGTATATATATGTTCAATACTTCCTGTAACATCATCAGCTATAAGCAAACAACCAAAATTCAATAATATAAGTTCATGGAATCAAGATATAAAAAATCTATGTAATAAAAAAGGTGTTACATATATAGATGCTAATAGTGTTTTAGCAAATGGTGGGTATGAGCCTGATGGTATACATTTTGGAGTAAAAGGTATAAAAAAATGGTTAGATTTATTTATACAATCAGCTAATTTATAGTATTAGGAAAGGCTTACATGAAGATGAAATTAAAGAAAATATTAATAAATATTACAGCGGCAGTATGCATATGTATTTCACTTACAGGATGTACAAAGGTTAATGAAAATTTAAGTGCAAAAGACATACAAAAATCAATTGTAGAAACAGGTCTTGTTAAAAATATGGAAGAGACAGGATCTAAAGGATTAAAGAGATATTACGGATTAAATTCTAGCGATTTTGATAGTGTTGTTTTATATACACCAGAATCATCAATGGAAGTTGATGAAATGTTAATTGTAAAGGTTAAAGATAAATCACAAATAGAAGGTCTAGAAGATACAATCGATAATAGGGTGAATTCTCAGCTTCAAAGTTTTGGAAGTTATGGACCAGAACAATATGGATTATTAAATAACTATGAATTAAAAACAGAAGGGAAATATGTATTTTTTGCTGTGTCTGAAAATGCAGAAAAACTGAAAGAAGCTTTTAAAGAAGCAATAAAATAATTATTAAATTGTTTTTATAATACAGGAGAAATTATACTTAGTTATTTTAACTTAAAAATTAAGTATAATTTCTTTATGTGTTTTAACAAAATTAAAGAGGGAGGCGATTAAAATAGTATTCAGTAGTATTATATTTTTGTTTACTTTTTTGCCAATAACATTATTACTATATTATGTTAGCCCTAGAATATTAAAAAATTCAGTATTATTAATAGCGAGTTTGATATTTTATGCATGGGGTGAACCAATCTATGTATTTTTAATGATGGGAACGATAATCGTAGATTATTTACTTGCAATATTAATAGATAAGAATCGACATGAAGAAGGTAAGTGTAAATCTATATTTATACTTACTATTATTTTGAACGTAAGTATATTAGGATTTTTTAAATATTTTGGTTTCTTTGTGGACAACATAAATAGTATTTTTCATTTAAATATTCCTTTTGAAGGTTTAGCACTTCCAATAGGAATATCATTTTACACATTCCAAGTATTATCTTATATAGTAGATGTTTACTTGGGTAAAGTCGAAGTTCAATATAATATAATTAACTTCGCAGCATATGTTACAATGTTCCCACAATTAGTTGCGGGACCTATAGTTCAATACCAAACAATAGAGGACCAATTAAATACTAGACAAGAAAGTATAGTTAAGTTTGGTGAAGGTGTTGAGCGATTTATTCAAGGTTTAGGAAAGAAAGTTTTACTAGCTAATAATATAGGAATGTTATGGACAACTGTTTCTGCTATGGATACATCATCTATATCTGTTCTTACAGCATGGTTAGGTATAATTGCTTATACTTTCCAAATTTATTTCGACTTTAGTGCTTATTCTGATATGGCGATAGGTTTAGGAAAAATGTTTGGATTTGAGTTTATGGAAAACTTTAATTATCCTTACATATCAAAAAGTGTAACAGAATTCTGGAGAAGATGGCATATATCTTTAGGAACTTGGTTTAGAGAGTATATCTATATACCATTAGGCGGAAATAGAGTTAGTGTTCCAAAACAAGTTAGAAATATATTTGTTGTATGGGCACTTACAGGATTTTGGCATGGAGCAAACTGGAATTTCATAATATGGGGACTTTATTATGGAGTTTTACTATTTATAGAAAAGTTTGTATTAAAATCTGTTTTAGAAAAAACACCAGATTTTATAAAGCATATCTATACAATGTTATTTGTAATAGTAGGATGGCTGTTCTTTGCGAGTGAGGATCTTGGATTTGCACTAAATTATTTAAAAGTAATGTTCTTTATGTCAGGTAATGCGATAGTTGATAGTTCAGCATTATATTATTTATATACTAATATAATTTTATTTGTAATTCTTATAATATTATCAACACCAGCTGTAAAACAAATTTTAAAGAATATGGCTCAAAAATATAGAGATAAAGTGTTAAATCCATCATTAGTTATATATGGTTTAGTTTTATTTTTAGTTACTGCCTACTTAGTTAATGAAACTTATAATCCATTCTTATATTTTAGATTTTAAAGGTGGTGAAAAATATGACTGAAGCATATAAAACGAAAAATAGGGAAACAACACATAAAAGAAAAAAGACTAAAAAAGGTTATGGCAAAAAATACTGTTTAGGATTATCCACATTATTTGTATGTTATTTAGTATTTTTTGTATCATTAAATACTTTAGGAGAGAAAAAAACTTTCTCAGAAACGGAAAACAGAGTCCTTCAAACAAAACCGACATTTTCTATAGAAAAGTTATTTGAAGGAAGATTTACAGGTAAATATGAAGACTATAAAGTAGACCAATTTTTTGATAGAGATTTTTGGATTGATGTAAAAATTAAAACGGATAAATTACTATTGAAAAAAGAATCTAACAATGTTTATCTAGGCAAAGATGATTATTTATTAGAAAAATTCGACAAACCAGTTGAAGAAAATGTATCTAAAAACCTAGATGCTATAGATTCATTTGCTAAGAAATATAAAAATGTAAAACAATATATGTTGATATCTCCAACAGCTATCAATATTCTTAGCAACAAACTACCAATGGATGCACCTGTTGTAGACCAACAACAATATTTAGATGATTATGCTAAAAGATTGAATTCAAATATAAGTTTTGTGGATACATACACAACTTTACTTGAGCATAAAAAAGAAGATTTATTTTATAGAACTGACCATCACTGGACAACTTTAGGAGCCTTTTATTCATATCAAAGACTAGGTGATTTTATGAACTTTACACCAAAAGACAGTGATGATTACGATATAGAGTTAGTATCAAATTCATTTAACGGAGCACTAGCTTCAAAGAGTGGATACGATACAAAACAAAAAGATAAAGTTAGAGTTTATATTCCTAAGGACGAAAATGATAAAGTTGTAGTTAATTATGAAGAAGAACAGAAAAAAACAGCAACTTTATATGAAAGTGATAAATTAGACGAAAAAGATAAATATCAAGTATTTTTAGGAGGAAATCATCCTATTGTAAAAATTGATACATCATCTACAAGTGGCAAAACATTATTGATATTTAAAGATTCATATGCAAATAGTTTTGTTCCGTTTTTAACATCTCATTTCAGTAAAATCATATTAGTAGATCCAAGATACTACTATGAAGATATAGATGAACTTATGAAAAATGAAAATGTAGATGAAGTATTATATTTATACAATGCAAATACTTTCTTTAGTGATACTAGTTTAGCACCGGTATTAAACAACGAATAACAAAAAGCAACTAAAAATGATAAATTTTGTAACCATTCGACCTTTCTCAGCATAATATTTAGTAAATAAATAATATATTTATTAATTAAAAAAAGGGAGAGAATAAAAATGACAGAACAAAGTTTATCAAGATTTTTTGGCGGAGGTTTATTTAATAATTGGTGTTTTGAAGATGGGATATTCTTTATAATAATACTTTTATTATTACTATGTGGAGATGAATTATTAGAGTGGATATTCTGTAATCCAGAAATGTTAATTTGGATAGTAATACTAATATTATTCTTTGGAGCTTTTGACTTCTTTTAGAATATATATAAAATATATAATTAATACAAATTTATAGATTTAAAATATATATTGAAGAAATAGGTAACAAATAGATATTTCTATCATAATATATAATAGAGCATAAAGACCTTTATCATAAGAATATGATGGAGGTCTTTTTTGATATATCAATCAAGGAGGGATTTTTATGAATCGTAAATTATCCAGAATGTTTGAATGTATCGGAGGAAGTGGATGGTGGATTATTATACTATTTTTCCTATTTTTAGTTTTTCAAGAATGTTTTATAGATATTTGTTTAAGTGATTGGATACCATTTTTAATTCTGCTTTTAATCGTATGTTCATGTGATTCTTGCGATGAAGATTATGATAACTACACAAATAACTACACTTGTGGATGCTAAAAAAACTTCATAAGAAAATACTATAAACATTATCACAAATTATCACTTTTGCATATTATAAGTTAAGAGCATAAGCTCAAACATCAACAGGAGGTAAATAAAATGTTAGACAGATTATTTGGAGCAGAAGGATTCTTTGGAGCAGGAGCATGGTGGATAATAGTATTATTCTTCTTATTCCTAGCATTTGGAGAAAGCTGGGTAGACATAGATATAATGGCATGGATACCATTCTTAATAATATTATTAATATTATGTAGTTGTGGTGGAGTATTATAATTTAAAAAATAGGGGGAATAGACAATGTTAGATAGATTATTTGGAGAAGGCGGATTCTTTGGAGCAGGAGCATGGTGGATAATAGTATTATTTTTCTTATTCTTAGCATTTGGAGAAAGCTGGGTAGATATAGATATAATGGCATGGATACCATTCTTAATATTATTATTAATAACTTGTTCATGTGGTGGATTCTTTGGAGAAGGAGGATGTGGCTGCTAGTCGCACCTTGATATTTGTCATAAGATTAAATAGCAAGTCAAATCTTTGTAGTAGGGGTTGTTGTGTACAATTACGCAACAACCTTTTTACTTTTTAATGATAAAATAGATATTTTTTATTGATTTACTATTTACTCAATTTTAAAAATAGTATAAATTAATAATATAACATTATTAAAAATATAAAAATAAAATACATATGCTGGTAAATGTATTATTAGATAAAAATATCATAAGCATAGATATTGCAAAAATTATAAATAATATATTTATAAAAATAAAAAAATATGTTACAATTAATTTTTATATAATGACACGAGAATAAAACAAGGAGGAAGTATCATGAAAAATAACGTTACAATAAAGGACGTTGCAAAATTGGCTGGAGTTTCTATATCTACAGTTTCAAGAGTAATAAATGACTCAAAACCAGTTACGGATGAAGTGAAACAAAGAGTCTTAGATGTAATAAAAGAAACAGGATATGTACCAAATCCTCTTGCAAGAAGTTTAGTTACGAAAAAAAGTAAATTATTAGGAGTTATAGTACCAGAAGTATCAGATTCATTTGTAAATGAAATTGTAAACGGAATAGAATGTGTTACAAAAATGTATGGATATGATATATTACTAGCTAATACATATTCTGAAAAAAGCCAAGAGCTAAAAAGTATAGATTTATTAAAAGCAAAACAAGTTGAAGGGATAGTTATGATTTCATGGACGTTAGATGAAGACCACATAAAATCAATTAACAACAGTGGTATACCTGCAACTTATATAAGTAAAACTGCTCAAACTTTCGATGTATATACAGTAAGTACAAACAATGAAGATGCAACTTACGATATGACTAAATATCTAATAGATAAAGGACATAAAGAAATAGCTCTTATAATGACTAGTGAAGCTGATACTATCCTTGAAACAGAGAGAAGAAGAGGATATGAAAGAGCTTTAACTGACAACAATATAGCTATAAATCCAGATATAATAAGATATGGTAATACAGACCATGATAATGGATATAAAGTTATGGCTGAATTATTAGATGAGGGTATAAAACCTGATGCAGTATTTGTAACAGGTGATGAGGCTGCTATAGGGGCTATAAATGCTATATTAGATAAAGGTTATAATGTACCAAATGATATATCTGTAGCAGGATTTAACAATACTAAACTTTCTAAAATGTACCGCCCAAAATTAACTACAGTTGGCCAACCACTTTACGATATGGGAGCTGTAGCTATGAGAATGGTAATAAAAATGATAAACGGAGAAACTCTTGAAGAAAAGAAATTCGTATTACCATACGAAATAATTGAAAGAGAAAGTGTAATAGAAAAAAAATAGTTTTAAATATATAAAAATAAGAGAATAGATTACGGTTCTCTTATTTTTTTATATATTTATATTAAAATGCTTCAACTTTTTTTAATTTTTCTTTTTTATATTTTGTAGGAGATAAATCCATAACTCGCTTAAATATTTCTGTATAATAGCTTGCGTTTGAAAATCCTACGCTTTCTGAAATCTCTGTTATATTATATTGATCACTCAAAAGAAGAGGGATACTCTTTTTTATTCGATAATTTAATAGATATTCAAAAGGAGTTTGACGGGTTGCTTTTTTAAAAAATCTGCAGCATTCACTTTTACTTATATTACAACATTCAGAAATATCATCCAGAGTTATTTTATTTTTATAATTGCTGTGAATAAAATTAAGTATTTTAGAAAGTCGAACAACGTCATTTGAATTAGAAACATTATCTTCTTGCAGAATGAAGCTTACCTCATTGAAAAATAAGGACCATATTTCACAAACTTTGCTTTTAACTAATAATTCGTAGCAAGGACCTTTATTTTGGAATATATCATTAGCTTCAAGTACTAAAGACATTATCTTTTGGTGAGTTTTATTATTAGAGTTAAAAAAGAACGATGGACATTGGCCGCCATTTTCAATTATATCAATATATTTGGTTTTTATTATGCTTTCTTCATGCCCAAAAATGAAATTTGGTCTAAACATAAGAGCCAAAAATGCACAGTCTTTGTTATTATATCCTTTAGCTGTATGCAAGGTATGAGAATTTATAAACAAGCCATCTCCCTTTTTCATTTCATATATTTTATCGTTGACTCTATATTCCATAGAGCCTTCTAATATAACTGAAAAAGTCATTTCATAGTGCCAGTGATAATCTAAAAATCCGTATTCATAAGCAAATAAAGTATTATAATCAAAATCTATTGGAAAAGTATAATCTCCATAATTTTTCTTTTCTAATAAATTACTTGCAACAACAATTTTTCTTTTCATAATAACCCCTCCCCCAGATAAAGTTAGATTCCAGCGCAATATTGTTATAGAAATTGATAAAATACTTATAGATATAATTTATATTATTAATTATACTTATAACATAACAATCAAGCAAGTCGTGAAAAAAATAATTCAAATGTCAGAAATTTTAATCTCAATAATTAATTTATATTTAAGATTGACTTAAATATATGTCGAAAGTTATAAAAAAAATTCAATATATATTAAAAAAATATAAAATATGGAGGTTTTAATATGAGTATTATTAAACTAAACGGTTACGATTTATCTTTAGAAGATTTAATTAAAGTTTGTAGATATGGTCATAAAGTAGAACTTACAGAAAAAGCAATAGAAAGAATAAAAACAGCTAGAGCAATAGTTGATGATTTAGTAGAAAATGAAAAAGTTTCTTATGGTATAACAACTGGTTTTGGTAAATTCTCTGATGTAGTTATATCTAAAAAAGATACTAGACAACTTCAAATTAATTTAATAAGAAGTCATGCGTGTGGTGTAGGGGATCCTCTTAGTGAAGAAATAGTAAGAGCTATGATGTTACTTAGAATAAATGCATTATCAAAAGGTTATTCAGGTGTTAGACTTGAAACTCTACAAGTTTTAATAGATATGTTAAATAAAGGTGTTCATCCAATAGTTCCAGAAAAAGGTTCACTAGGTTCTTCTGGAGATTTAGCACCATTATCTCATATGGTACTTACTATGTTAGGAGAAGGTGAAGCAATATATAAAGGAGCAAGAATGGATTCTAAAGATGCTATGGAAAAAGCAGGTATCAAACCTTTAGAATATCTATCTTCAAAAGAAGGATTAAGTTTAAATAATGGTACTCAATGTATGACAGCAGTTGGAGCTATAACAGTTTACGACGCTATCAATTTAATGAAGACTGCAGATATAGCACTAGGGCTTACTATGGAAGGTTTAAATGGTATAACTTGTGCTATGGATGAAAGAGTTCATTTAGTAAGACCTCATAAAGGACAATTCAATACAGCTAAAAATATGCTAGAAATATTAGATGGTAGTGAAATGACTACAGAACAAGGAGAACTTCGTGTACAAGATTCTTATACTTTAAGATGTTCACCACAAGTTCATGGTGGATGCAAAGATGCACTTGATTATGTAGTTAAAAAAATAGAAATAGAAATGAATTCAGTTACAGATAACCCAATAATATTCCCAGGCGAAAATCAAAAAATTATATCTGGTGGTAACTTCCACGGCGAACCAATGGCACTTGCTTTTGACTTTTTGGGAATAGCTTTATCAGAAATCGCAAATATATCTGAACGTAGACTTGAAAAAATGGTAAATCCAGCACTTAGTCATGGTCTTCCAGCATTCTTAGTTAATGAAGGTGGAGTAAACTCTGGATTTATGATAGTTCAATATAGTGCTGCTTCATTAGTTTCTGAAAATAAAGTATTGGCTCATCCAGCAAGTGTTGATTCAATACCATCTTCAGCAAATCAAGAAGACCATGTTTCTATGGGGACTATAGCATCTAGACATGCAAGAGATATATTAGACAATGCTAGAAAAGTATTAGCTATGGAAATTTTAGCATCAGCACAAGCAATAGATTTAAGAGGTAAGAAAAAATTGGGAAAAGGAACAGAAGAAGCTTATAAAGTTATAAGAGAAAGAACTCCTTTTGTAGATAAAGATAGAATAATGTATAAAGATATAAATATTTGTGAAGACATAATAAAAGAAAATCTATTAGTAGAAGCTGTAGAAAAAGCTATAGGAAAAGAATTATTAGTAAGCGAAGAAATAGTTAGTGATTTAGAACTTTAAAATATAGAGTAAAATTATAAAATTTAAGGGGGAATTTGAATTGAGTAATTTAAATCTAAGAAATAAAGAAATAAATAAAGCTTTGACTATTAAACTTGATGTAATTCCAGATAAAATACCAGAATTTCAAGAACATATAAGAAGAGCTCCAAAACGTGAATCAAAATTAACAAATGCAGATATAAAATTAGCATTAAAAAATGCTTTAAGATATATACCAGAAGAATATCATGAAAAATTAGCACCAGAGTTTTTAGATGAATTATTAACTTACGGTAGAATTTATGGATATAGATTTAGACCAGAAGGAAAAATCTATGGAAAACCAATAGATGAATATAAGGGAAAATGTGTAGAAGGTAAGGCATTCCAAGTTATGATAGACAACAACCTTGACTTTGATGTAGCACTTTATCCTTATGAATTAGTTACATATGGGGAAACAGGACAAGTATTCCAAAACTGGATGCAATATCAACTTACAAAAAAATACTTAGAAGTACTTACTGAAGACCAAACTTTAGTACTTCATTCAGGACATCCAGTAGGCCTTTTTAAATCTAAACCAGATTCTCCAAGGGTAATACTTACAAACTCTCTAATGATAGGTATGTTTGATAACCAAGAAGAATGGAAAAGAGCAACTGCAATCGGTGTTGCAAACTACGGTCAAATGACTGCTGGTGGTTGGATGTATATTGGGCCACAAGGTATAGTTCATGGAACATATTCAACAATATTAAATGCAGGTAGATTAAAATTAGGTATACCTAAAGAAGGAAACTTAAAAGGAAAATTATTTGTTACTTCAGGTCTTGGCGGAATGAGTGGTGCTCAAGGTAAAGCTGTAGAAATAGCAGGTGGTGTAGGGATAATTGCCGAAGTAGACTCATCAAGAATTGAAACTAGATACACTCAAGGATGGGTTAGCAAAGTTACTGAAAGTCCAAAAGAAGCTTTCGACTTAGCTAAAGTTGAACTTGAAAAAGGAGAACCTTGTGCTATAGCATTCCATGGAAATATAGTAGATTTACTTCAATATGCTGTAGACAATGATATACATATAGATTTATTATCAGACCAAACTTCTTGCCATGCACCTTATGACGGAGGATATTGTCCACAAGGAATTAGTTTTGAAGAAAGAACAGAACTTTTAGCAAATGACAAAGAAAAATTCATAGAATTAGTAGATAAAACTTTATTAAAACATTTTGAATTAATAAAAATACTACATGATAAAGGTGTTTACTTCTTTGACTATGGAAATAGTTTTATGAAAGCTGTATATGATGCAGGTGGAAAAGAAATATCTAAAAATGGAATAGATGAAAAAGATGGATTTATATTCCCATCTTATGTTGAAGATATACTAGGACCTCAATTATTCGATTTTGGCTATGGACCATTTAGATGGGTTTGTTTAAGTGGAAAACGTGAAGACTTAATAAAAACCGACCATGCTGCAATGGAATGCATAGATCCAGAAAGAAGATATCAAGATAGAGACAACTGGATATGGATTAGAGATGCAGAAAAGAACAACTTAGTTGTAGGAACACAAGCTAGAATATTATATCAAGATGCTATGGGAAGAACTAATATAGCACTTAAATTTAACGATATGGTAAGACGTGGCGAAATAGGCCCAGTTATGATGGGTAGAGACCACCACGATGTATCAGGAACAGATTCACCATTTAGAGAAACTTCTAATATCAAAGATGGAAGTAATATAATGGCTGATATGGCTACTCATTGTTTTGCAGGTAACTGTGCAAGAGGAATGAGTTTAGTAGCTCTTCATAATGGTGGTGGAGTTGGAATCGGTAAATCAATTAATGGTGGATTTGGTATGGTTCTAGATGGTTCACAAAGAGTTGATGACATACTTAGAACTGCTATGCCATGGGATGTTATGAGTGGCGTTGCAAGACGTGCTTGGGCTAGAAATGACAACTCTATAGATACAGTAATCGAATACAACAAAATGTGCGAAGGAAAAGATCATATAACATTACCATTCTTAGTTGATGAAGATTTAATTGAAAAAACAGTTGGAGATAAAGAATTTAAATAAATTACAAATGTATTAAATTATAATATGTTAGATACTAATAAAAAATAATTTTAGCTCAATAAGTCCGTCTTATTGAGCTAGAAGTTTATACATAAGGGGGATAAAATAGTGGCAATAGTTCAATGTGTACCAAATTTTAGTGAAGGTAGAGACTTAGATAAGATAGAAAAAATAGTAAATCCGTTAAGAGGAAAAGAAGGCGTAAAATTATTAAATTACGAAGCTGATAAAAATTACAATAGATTAGTAGTTACAGTAATTGGAGAACCGGAAAAAGTAAAAAATGCAGTATTTGAAGCTATAGGTGTTGCTAAAGATGTTATAGATATGAATACTCATAAAGGACAACATTCTAGATTTGGAGCAACTGATGTTTGTCCATTTATACCTATAAAAGGAATGGACATGGATGATGCTGTGAAAATAGCTAATGAACTTGGCGAAATGGTGGCAAAAGAATATGAAATACCAGTATTTTTATATGAATGTGCTGCAACTAAACCAGAAAGAGAAAACTTAGCTACAGTAAGAAAAGGTGAATATGAAGGTTTAGATGAAAAATTACAAGATCCTAACTGGATGCCTGATTATGGAGCTAATAAAAAACACAAAACAGCAGGTGCAATAGCAATAGGAGCTAGAAGACCATTAATTGCATACAATATAAATTTAGACACTACAAATATAGAAATAGCATCTAAAATAGCAAAAACAATTAGACATTCAAGCGGAGGATATAGATATATAAAAGCAGGTCCTGTTGAAGTTCCTGAAAGAAAAATTACTCAAGTTACAATGAATTTAACAGACTATACAAAAACTAGCATGTATAGGGCTTTTGAGGCTGTAAAAATGGAAGCTAGAAGATATGGTGTAAATGTTACAGGAAGTGAAGTTGTTGGGCTTTGTCCAATGGAAGCGCTTGTCGATGTTGCAGCTTATTATCTAGGTCTTGAAGACTTTACATTAGATAAGGTTTTAGAAACTAGTTTAATGGAGTAGCAGATTTTTAGTTAATTGTATGTTTGATAAGGAGAATACAATGAAAGCTGATTTAATTTTAAAAAATATAGGAAAACTAGTTACAATGCAAGGTTCATCTTCTTTTAGGGTAAAAGAAGAGATGAATAAGATTAATATTATAGAAAATGCATATATAGCAGTTAAAAATGGGAAAATCTTAGCTATAGGTGTAGGTGATGAATTTGGAAACTTATGCGGAGAAGACACTAAAATTCATGATGCTGAGGGACTTTTAGTAACTCCTGGACTTATAGATTCTCATACACATTTAATACATGGTGGTTCTAGAGAAAATGAATTTTCTATGAAATTAAATGGAGTTCCATATATAGAAATTTTAAACAACGGTGGTGGGATATTAAGCACTGTAAAAGCAACAAAAGAAGCATCAGAAGAAGCATTATATAAAAAGGCTAAAAAAAGTTTAGATAGAATGCTTGAATTTGGTGTAACTACTGTTGAAGAAAAAAGTGGATACGGATTAGAATTAAATACAGAAATTAAACAACTAGAAGTAGCGCGCGCATTAGATAAAAATCATCCAGTAGATTTAGTACATACTTTTTTAGGAGCACATGCAGTTCCAGAGGAATATAAAGAAAATCACAAGGCATATATCGATATATTAGTTGATGTGATGATGCCAAAGATAAAAGATATGGGATTGGCTGAATTTTGTGATGTATTCTGTGAAGAAGGAGTATTTACTATAGAAGAAAGTGAATATATACTTCAAAAAGCTAAAGAAATAGGATATAAATTAAAAATTCACGCTGATGAAATAGAATCATTAGGTGGAGCAGGATTGGCTGCTAAGCTCGGTTGTGTATCAGCAGATCATCTTATGGCAGCTAGCGATGAAGGAATAAAAATGATGGCAGAAAATAATGTTGTAGCAAATATACTTCCAGCAACATCATTCAATCTAAATAAAAATTATGCAGATTGCAGAAAAATGATAGATATGGGAGCAATAGTGAGTTTATCAAGTGACTACAACCCAGGAAGTTGTCCTAGTGAAAATTTACAACTTGTTATGCAATTAGGTTGTCTACATCTAAAAATGACTCCAAATGAAGTGCTTACAGCAGTAACTATAAATGCAGCCTATGCAATAGATAGAGCAGACAAAATAGGTTCAATAGAGGTGGGCAAAAACGCAGATTTTGTAGTATTTGATGCTCGCAATGTGGAGTATTTAATGTACCATTTTGGAATAAATCACACTAAAAAAGTATACAAAAATGGAAATTTAGTAGTAGATAATAAAGTTGTAGTTTATGATAAGTAAAATATTTTTTATGTACAGGAGGAAAGCATATGAAATTAATTGATATGACTGTAACTGATTTTGCAAGTGAAGTAGATTCAAATTCACCAGCACCAGGAGGAGGGTCTGTATCAGCTTTGGCAAGTGA
This sequence comes from Intestinibacter bartlettii, assembly GCA_025148965.1. Classification (GTDB taxonomy): domain Bacteria; phylum Bacillota; class Clostridia; order Peptostreptococcales; family Peptostreptococcaceae; genus Intestinibacter; species Intestinibacter bartlettii. The sequence goes on from CP102273.1 coordinate 1,150,502, forward strand.
TATAGGTGTAGGACTTGCGAGAATGATGGCTCATTTAAGTTTTGGAAAGAAAAAATTTGAAGCTTTAGATGATAAAACTAAAGAAGAATTCAAAGTTAGATTTGATAAATTAGGAGAAATAAGAACAGAATTATCCACTTTAGTAGATAAAGATACAGAGTCTTTTAATGAATTTATGAAAGCTTTGAAATTGCCAAAAGAAACAGATGAAGAAAAAGTAGCAAGAGCTAAGGCTATGGAAGAGGCTACAATTTTTTCAATTGAAGTTCCATATAAGACAGCTAAACTTTCACTAGAAGCTTTACAATTATTAGACCTCTTAGTTGCAAATGGAAACCAAAATGCTATAACAGATATCGGTGTTGGAACATTAATGCTTGCAACTGGTATGGAAGGCGCTATTTTAAATGTAAAAGTAAATTTAATGGGATTAGAAAATAAAGAAATTCACGATAAATACAGCAAAGGATGCAAAGAAATATTATGTGAAGGACAAAAAATAAAAGATGATATAATTGCCAAAATACATAAACAATTAGATTAAATATATATATAATTAAGGATAAAGTAATTTATAGATGTAAAAATAAAAAGGTATTGAGATATATTTGTATCCCAATACCTTTTTGATGTGTTTAATTGCTCTTTTTAACTCTTTTAACTTTTTTTACAGTTTTTTTGCCAGATGGGCTATGATGTGAACTGGATTTTTTAGATTTCTTTGAATTTATCTTATCTTGAATCTCTGCTTCAGATATTTTATTCATAATAGAATCTAGTTTTTGTTGTTGTTCAGGATTTAAGAAATTTTTGAATTTAGATACTACTTCTTCTTTACCTTTTAAGTTTTTACCTATATTTATAAGTTCGTCTAAAAGTTCATCTTCAGATTTTCCTTGATAGCTATTTGCTATATTTTCTATCTTATTTTTATCAATATTTTTTTCCTTTGCAAATTGTTCTAAAGTTTCTTGATCTATTTTATCCACTTTTTTCTTTGATTTTTTCATAGAGAGCTCCTTTCCCAAGCATAAAAATAATTATATATAATTTATATGAGACTTCTAATAAAAGTTAATACTATAATTAAAAAAATATGCATTAATGCAAGATTTAATATACTGATATTATATGAAATGTTATTTAAAAAGTGAGAACAAAATATACTTATCAATTAAATATAATATATAGTCAATTTAAATCATAATATTATATATAGATAGATTAATTAATAGGAACATTAGTAGTTAAATAATCATATTTTAAAGTTAAGAGATTGTGTGGAATACCTATTATAAAAGGGGGGACTTGTATTGAACAATTTATTGTTGATACTTGGACTTTTAGCTCTGAGCAATGGAAATGTCTCTTTGTTCGGTAATAAAGATAAAAATGTATCGAATGAAAGTTTAAAGATAGATAAAAAAGACACAAAAAAATTAGTTCAAAAGACCAACAAAAGTAGTAGAGATAATGAAAATAGAAATAATAAAAATAATCAAAGTAGAAAACTTAGTTCTTCTTTAAATTCGAACACAAAAAAAATTAAAAAAATCAAAAAAATAAGAAAAAATAGCAAACATAAAAATCGTAAACTTGATAATCCTATACAATACAATGTAGATGATATAAAGGCCGGTATAAAACTTATGGATTTGAGTGAAGAAGATTTAGATAGAGGAATGGAAATTATAACAAGAACTAAAAAATATATGTCTTCGGAAGAACGAAAAATGTTAATAAAAATGGAAAGTATATTAGATTTAGTTAAAGGAATTAAAAAACTAAATGATGTAGATATATTAGAAAAAGAAGATGAAAGTGAATTTTTTAGAAATATGGATGAAGAAGATAAGAAAAATATGATGATTAAAGAAATTCTAGAAGTATTTCCAGAGAAGAGAAAAGAATCTGTGGAAAAGGCAATAGATATGAAAAAGAAGATAGATTTATTTGCAGAGTTATTTTTACCTGAAGATGGAGAGGGCGGATTTTCACTTAGCTCATTGGCAGATATAAGTAATTTAGGAAGCTCAAATAATATTAAGTTACTAGGAAGTCTTTTGAGAGGTGATAATTTAGAATCAGATGAAGATAATGACGAAATAGAAGAGTATGATGAAGAATATAACGAAGATGATTATCAATACGGAGAATATTATGAAGAATACGAAAATGGGTATAATAAAAATAGATACGACTAAAACTTTGAAATTTCAATCGTAAAGAAGATTTAGAATATAAATTATATTTACATAGGAATTTTCAAAAAAGGTTTTTAAAAAATTTCTAAAATTACCATAGAAAAAGACTTTAAATTTTTTTTATTTTGTTATATAATAATGATATAAAATCCTGAGGCATACGAATGGTGACCTTTAAATTCAACCGACAATTATTATACGGGAGATCGAAGTTAGATAGTGGAGTGATTACATCTTGTATTTATATGAGAAATTGGAAACTATCTACAGATCACCCACCTGGGAGAACTCTCGGGACTGAATTTATGGGCCCAACGGTGTTTTGGGATTTTGTATTTTAATGATTAAAGTGAACAAGAAAGCTAAATCTTATAGATTTAGCTTTTTTTAATATATAAATACCACAATTTTCAACTTATTTATTGTTTTTATATATGAAAAGTTTGTTGTAATATAAGATAATTTAAAGAATTATATCTACATTAATAAAAAAAGGTAAAAATATGTAACAACTTTTTATAAACAACATATATATAAATTAAGAGTTTAAACAAAGCTCTTAAAAAATAAAGAAAATAAATAAGGAGAGGGTATGAATGCCATTTGAACAAAATCAATTATTTGGAATGGGAATGTATAATAATGGAGCAGCACAAGGAGGTAACTTTGTACAAGGAGGTAACTTTGTACAAGGAGGTAATCAAGTAGTTGGACAACAACAATACCAACAAGGTCAAGTAAATAATTATGTTAATCACACATCTAGTGTAGGAAATGCACAAGCAGTTGAAAACGTAAATTATTATGACACTTATCATCACAGAGTAAATAATTATCATACAATGAACACAAATCGCTATAGAGACCACTATATAGATCACAATGTATATTACAACAATAGAAGAAATGTATATGATGGAGCAGACTACCACACAACTTCAAGCTATGTAGTAGAACAACCAACTTATGCAGCTTCAGGAGCAACTGCAGGAGCAACTGCAGGAGCAGCTGCAGGAGCAAATGCAGGAGCAGCTTCTGGAACAATTTCTGGAACAATTTCTGGAACATTTTCAGGAACAATTTCTGGAACAGCAGGAAACTCTGGATGCAACCCAAGACCTTGCTCTGGATGCAACCCAAGACCTTGCTCTGGATACAACCCAAGACCTTGCTACCAACAAGTTCAACCACGTCAAACTTCTACAGTAGCAACTCAAGGTACTGGTAGAGTATTTCCTGGATGCGGATGCAGACGTAACGTTTTATAGTATAAATTAAGATTAAATTTTTTCTATAAAAAATAAAAAAATTCTACTTGCAAGATGAATATAAAATGATTTATTTTGCAAGTAGTTCAGAAAATTAAATTAAAAATTTTATTATTAATCCCTACATTTTACTTTTTTTATGTAGGGATTTTTTTGTTTAAAAATAGTTACTATTTAAATTAGCTTTTAAATAAGAACACTTAAACTAAAAATTGCATAATATTTAGTATATTATATGAATCTCATATCGTATAATATATAACTTATTTAGGGGGACAAAAAAATGCAAAATCTTAGAAAGAATAAAAATAAAGTTATCACAACACAAATGATGAATTTAACTAATGAAGAAGCTATAGACACTGAAACTTGTGATGAAATGAACAGAGGATGTAAAGGAAAACCTAATAATATGTATAACAACAATAATTGTGGCAAACAAACATGTAATGAATGTGAACCTTGTCACAATCACATTCATGACCATGACAAATGTATAGATCCTTGTAAAAAACCTCATAAACCAGAAAAATGCTGTGAAACTTGTGAAGATACTCTAAGTCAAAATTGTATAAAAAACACTTGTGATACAAATTCATGTTGTTCACCACTTAATGTACCAAGAGTATCAGTAGCAAATGCAACACCTTTTGCAATAGATGCTAATAGAATATTCGATACTATACAATTCCAAACTTTCCAAGATGCTAGTGGAACAGGATTAGACTATACTTATGAAGTTATAGAAGTATCTGGTATGGTTCCTAGAAGTGGTCAAGGAAAAGTTACTGTAGAAGAAATTTGTTTCAACTTTGATGAAATGATAATATATCCAGGAAACACTTCTTTAGAAGGATACACAGTAGAAGAAGTAACTAACGATGTACCTTGTGAATCTAACTTTGACTATACAGTATGTGGAGAAAGAAATAGAGCATGTTGTTCAAGAGGATTAGGTACTACAACAAGATATAGACAAAGAGGATTAACAATACAAATAAATGGTTTAGAAATAATCTTAAAATGTAAATGTGGATGTACAAAAATTAATGTACTAGTAGTTCCAAATAGTAATAATGTAGTATTTAACTACAATACATTATCTGCTCAAATGTGCGTACCATCAGATGGAAATTCATTCACATTAAGACAAAATTACCAAACTCAATTATCAGTAGGTTGTGTTGGTACTGGATTAATCAGTAAAGAATGTGTAAATGGATGCACAACATATAATTTCGAATTACCAGGAGGATTAGACTTAGTTCTTTGCTTACAAGAAATTGTAAGTATATTAAAACAAGAACAAGTTGTAGTTCTTGGTTCAACAAATCAAATTCAACCTAGAGTAGTAGATAACTTTGCAAAAGTATGTAATTTCAGCCAATGTGGAGGATCTAACACTAATACTAATGCTGCAAATACACAAAATAATTCTTCTAATAATTGCAACTGCCACAGATAGTATTTTGAAATGTTTAATTTAATATAATTTTTAGGTGATATTGAAAGATATCACCTAATTTTTTTTAAAATCTACTATTTAAAATCCCAAAATGCTTAAATTAGTCATTGTCGTAAATAAGTCTATATCTTTATATATTAAATCTTCATTTACATTAGAATGTACATGTGTTCTTAGAAAATCTTCATTTATACTAGTTTCATCACAAATAGGAGTACTCCATGTACTACCAAGGTCATTTGAAAAGGATGTATATAATTTCTCGAAGCATACCCACATTATATATAAAGTAGAATTCTCTAAAATTATACAAGGGAAACTACATAAAGAGGGTTCAGTTAAAAAACAAGATAAATTTTCTATGAAAGTATCATCTTTAATATTATAGTTCATGTACTTTATAGAATATTGATTTTGAGTATTTTCAGAAAATACTACATGATATAAATTATTATCGATGTCATTTAATATATTAAAATATAATTTATTGGTTTGAGTATTTGTTAATTGCTTAGGTTCTGACCATTTTAAATTTTCATAAATAAAAGTTGAATAAAATACTTCTTCATACTCACCAACTAAATTTAAGTAAAATATAGTAGGTATGTTATTGTTAAATACAATATAGAACTTATCTAATATATTGAAATTTACCATATCGATTTGATTTTCAACCCACTTGCCTTTTTCATTTCTATACTGGTGAAAAATAATTGCTGAATTTGTAAATTGAGGACTATATACATAGTAAAACATATGTGTAGTACCTTCCATATATTTTATATATGGAAAACAAACGCCAAACTTTTCATAATCAAAACTGAATGTCTCTTTTAGTAAAAAAATATCACTATCATTTTCACATTCTACTATTTTTATAGCATTATCACTTACTATTCCATATATTTTATCAAATTTGTCTATTGAAAAATAAAACTGTGTATAATCTAATGTGTTGTTGCTTATTAATATATTTCTTTTAGAAAGCTTATTATCTTTGTTGTAGTAATTATAGTAAAGTCCATGATTATTAAAAATATAGAATATATCCTTAGTAGACCTTCTGATTAAATTGGTAGTACTGTTAATAAAAGTCATATAACTCACCTCTATAAATATATATATTTCTCATATGAAATTATATTCTTTATATTAATCAAATATTATCAATTGAGATTATAAATAAACTTAATTTTCTACAAAAAAAAATTTTTTTTTACTTTTTGTTGAAAATAAGAACAAAATTCGCATATCAAACATAGTATTTAGTAGGTTAAGAAATTAGTTTAGCCAAAAGTTTATATTAATGGGAGGTAATTAGTAATGCAATGTAATAAAAATACAATGAATACTAGAGTGATAAAAGGAAATCAATTTACACAAGATATGATGATAGACCCAAGACAATTTGTTATGGGAGAAAGAGAATTTAATTATAAAGAGGTGGCACCAATGCAACAAATACAACCACTACCACCAATGCAACCACTACCACCTCAACAAAATATGCCATGTGGTTGTAACCCACAAGGTCCAGGAAATCAAGTATGTAATGAGGTATGTGAACCAGTAACAGTAACTGATTCAACATATACAAGCTGTGCAACAGTAAATTGTGAAAGTGGCAGCTCTAATAATTGTTGTGATAATTCAATAGTTCCACCACCTATAACAGCAGCAAACAGTATGACTCGTTTAATTGCTGGGTATCAAGTTTCTGATATGATAAAATTTGATAGAGTAGCAACTTCAGCAACACCTGTATTAGCAGCAGGGGCACTTACAAGTCCAACTGTAACTGTAACTGGAGCACCTTTAAATCCAGGAACTTATAGATTTAAAGTAAAAGAAGTTTGCTTTGGAGATCTTAATTTAGCTATAAATACAGGAGCACCAACATTAGGAGGGGTAGCATTAACACAAACTAATGTATTTAATACAACTTATACTAGATTAGTCAGATCACCTATAAATCTACCGGCTTCACTACAATGTTGTAAACAATGTTTAGGAACAACTTTAGAATATAATCAACCAACTTTATCAGCAACAGTATCATCACCAACAGCGCCAACGACTGAAACAATACCTGTATTATTAAGAGGAAAATGTGGATGCACAAATATAGAAGTAAGAACTACAATAAATGTACAAACAAATATTTCATTTACGTTTGATTCATTAAAAGGAGCATTATGCAGAAGACCAAACTTAACTCCTGTTCTTGCAGATCAATATTATCAAGCTAAATTGACATTAGGATGCATAAATGCAACTATAACAACTCCTACTGTTGCAGGAGGAGCATACACTATAAGTATAGTAGATCCTGTATATGCTAATTTAGTAATGAGATTAACTGTAAGCTTATTAAGTTATGGAACAATGGCTGTATTATCTACAATTGAACCAGTTCAAGCTAGAGATATACCTGTACAAACAGCAAACTTTGATTTTGATAGTTGCTTACAATAATAAAATGATTTAATTGTTAAAATTAATTAGGAATAAAAATGCTTAAATATTAAATTATATATTTAGTATTTAATTTAAATATATTAAAACAACCAATATAAAGTTTATAATATAATACTTTGTATTGGTTGCTTTTTTTATAACACATAGGAAATTATATTCATTTATAGATTGTGGATAAGTATAATTTTCGTATATGTGTTTCAAAGAAATCTACATCTTTAAGGGTCTTTAGAATAAAGATTTCTTTATGCACATATTAAATAACCTTATTTGAGTTCTTTAAAGCATGGATTAATGATATTGAATGTAATAAGGTAGTAAATATAGCGGCACCGGTTACTACATATATGTAAGCATATATATTTAAGCTAGGAATAGGCAATAAAAAATATAGACAAATTAATTGTATTGCCATACCTAAAATAGTATTAAAGCTAGAAATAAATTCTTTTCTAATACCATGTAATATTGCAGATAGAGTTTGATTTAGAGATAAAAAAATTGGTGCAAGGAACATGGCTTTTAAATACTGACCTGCAATTTTATTTTTAAAAAATAATAAACAAATATCTTCTCCTAAAAAATAAAATAATATCGAACATAATACACTTACAAATAAGGTTAATCCTATAGAATATTTAATTTTTTTCATAAGGAGGTTATTATTTTTAAGGGCAACTTCACCAGATATACTTGGAATTAAGTTTACGACTAATGCTGAACCTACTGAAAATGGAAGGTATATAAACGGCATAACCATACCACTTATAATACCGTAAGCCCCTAAAGCAGCTGTATAACTCATATTTGCGAGAATCAATCTAGAAGGTATAATTATAGAACTTATAGACTGAAGCACAATGCTAGACATTCTATTGCATGTTATAGGTATAGACATTTTTAGTGTTTCAAAAGATGCATGTTTAAAATCATTTATATCTATGCTTAATTTTTTATATAGATTAGAATCATTATAGAGATTTACAGTAATAAATATTATATTTATCATTTCGCCAATTGAAATAGCGATAAGTGCACTATAACATAATACATTATCATTTTTTATGTAGTAATAGACTAATATTAAAAATAATATTCTAGAAATTTGTTCTAATATTTGTCCAACTGCCGGGATTACTACCTTTTTAATTCCGTAAAAATAACTCCTTAAAACATTTGAGATAGTTATCAAAACAACAGCAGGACATATTGCCAAGATAAAAAGGTTTAGTTGTGGGTTATGTAAAAAAGTATCTGCTAAAAATTCGCTATTTAAAGATATAAATATCGATATAAAAAATGCAATAAAAAAAGATACATAAAGTGTAGATATAAAAAGTATATTAGTTTCTTTTTTGTTTTTTAAAGTATTATTAGCTGAAATTAAGCAGCTTAAAGCAGTCGGAATACCTGTAGTAGTTAATGCTATACATATCATAAGAAAGTTAAATACTATATGATATATTCCAAGGCCTTGTTCACCTATTATGTTTGATAAAAAAATCTTATATATAAATCCTAAACCTCTTACAATTATATTAGATATTGATAAGATTATAGTTGCTAATAAAAGATTTGGAATTTTTCTCAAAAAATCACCTCCTACTGATAATATTTATTCAATGGAGGTTTTTATAATGCATCTTAAGATAATTTTATATTGTTATATTTTATTAAACAAAGGTTTCATCTTGTCAAAAGTACATACATATTCAAATCCAATACTTTTCAGATAATCATAAATATATTTAAAGTTGCAAGCTAGAAATCCAGTGGCATGTGCGTCGGAACCAGTTGTTATAATTTCGCCACCTAATGATTTATAAAGCTCAATTATTTTTCTAGAAGGAGTTAAATCAGGTAAGTTATATTTAAAACAAGAAGTATTGATTTCGATTCCTTTGCCATCATAGATAACTTGTCTTAAAATTTCTGTAATTATATCGATAAAATAATCGTCATCTAGAATTTCGTCATAAGGACCATATCTTTTTATTAAATCTAAGTGGCCTAAAGTATTATAATCTTTGTAGTTTTTTACTATATTTAAATATTCTTTATAATAAATATCATAAGCAGTATAAGCATCTTTAGATTCAAAAAAATCATTATAATACAAGTCCATCTTATCTATGGCATGTTGTGAACAGATTACAAAATCAAAAGGATATTTTTTTACATCCTTACTACATTTATCAAATAATTCCTTTTGAAGGCCGAGTTCAATACCTTTTTTTATACGTATTTTATCTTTATACTTATCTATAAAGTAATTTAAACTCTTAAAATACTCTTCATAATCTACAACAAAATGATCCATATATTTTATATCATAATCAACATGGTCAGTAAAACAAATTTCTTTTAAATTTAAATCAATAGCTCTTAAAATCATTTCTTCCATTGATGATTTACCATCTGGAGAAAAAGTCGAATGTATATGATAATCTGTGTACATAATCTTTTCCCTTTCTAAAAAATTGTTATATAATATATTATACATATTAATGTATTAAATATAAAAATTAACATCTTGATAAAATGTTAAATATAGAAAATATAGGGGTACAAAATGGAAAAATATAAACTTGAGTTAAATAAAGAGAGTAGTAAATATCTACAAATTTATAATTATATAAAAAAATTAATTATAGATAATAAAATAAAAGAACATGAAAAATTACCTCCAATTCGTAAACTTGCAAATTATATGAATGTAAACAATGCAACTATAGTAAAAGTTTATGAATTGCTTGAAAATGAGGGATATGTATATAAAATTGTTGGAAGTGGAACTTTCGTATCAAATATGAAGCTTAAAAAAGAAAAAAATATAAAACATGAAGGATTAATCCATTTTGATAGTGGTAATCCATCTGCTGATATGTTTCCTATTGATGACTATAAAAAAGCGATAAATATGGCACTTGAAAATGATGGTTCAACAATATTTGATTATGATGAAGGAAAAGGTTCTAAGGATTTAAGAGAAAAGATAGTACAATATCTAAAAGAAAGAAAAATAAATACAAATAGCGAAAATATACAAATTATATCCGGGGCGCAACAAGGTATAGACATAGTATGTAAAGGGCTTATAAATTATTCTGATGTTGTATTTGTGGAAGAACCGACTTATAATGGTGCTTTAGAGGTTTTTAAAAGTAGAGGGGCGAAAGTAATATCAATACCTATGCTAGATGATGGGATTGATATAGGAATTTTGAAGTTAAAACTCGAAAAAATAAAGCCTAAATTAATATATGTTATGCCGAATTTTCAAAATCCAACAGGAATATCTTATTCAACTTATAAAAAGAAAAAATTAATAGAGTTGTCAGAGGAGTATGATTTTTATATACTAGAAGATGATTTTATAAGTGATTTTCCTTTTGACTCAGAAGATAATCTTCCGTTAAAAAGTTATGATAACAATGATAGGGTGATTTATATAAAGAGTTTTTCAAAGATTTTAATGCCAGGACTTAGAATTGGTATGGTTGAAATTCCTATGGAATTGCAATCACAAATTTTATGGGCGAAATATTCATCAGATATTTCAACTCCAGGTTTAATACAAAAATCAATGTTTTATTATATGAATTGCTTCAATTGGAAACAATATTTAAATAATATAAATAATATCTATTATGAAAAATATAGCTTAGCTAAAAAATTAATAGATGAGAAATTAAGTAATAAAATAAAAGTTAGAAAAGCATGTGGAGGTATAAATTTCTTTTTTGAACTTCCACGAGGATATCTATCTTATAATTTTTATAAATTCCTTTTAGAAAAAGGCGTTATAATCACTCCAGGAACGTATTTTTTTGATAATATAATAGATAATAGATATTTTAGAATTAATATAGCAAATGCTTCATTAAAAGATATTAAAGAAGGTATAGATATAATAAGCGATAATATAGATATTTTTCTAGCTAATTATAAAGAACAAAACAATTTAAGAAGTAATAAAATTTTTTATTAAAATGTAAAGGAGATGCCAAAAATAAGGTTTTGGCTGTGGTAAATATGGTAGATCAAAAGAAAATAGATAGAATTAACGAACTTGCAAGAAAAAATAAAGCTGAAGGTTTAACTCCAGAAGAAATAAAAGAAAGAGATGCTTTAAGAAAAGAATACTTAGCTAATTTCAGAAAAAATTTCAGAGCTAGATTAGAAAATATAGAAGTAGTTTCACCTGAAGAATATGAAAGACGTATGAAGGGGAAAAAAGATAACTAGGAACAAAAGATTGGAGGGATCAAATATGAATCTTAAATACGAGTTGAGAAATGGATGGAAAGTCATAAATGAAATGAATAATATAGATGCTGTAATGAAGTATTCAGATGAATATATGGACTTTCTAAACAAAGGAAAAACTGAAAGAAAATGCGTCAAAGAAATTGAAAAAATGGCAATAGAAAAAGGATTTAAATCAATTTTAGATATAGAAAAAGTATCACCTGGCGATAAAATTTACGCTATAAATAAAGATAAAAATATAGCTTTATTTATAATAGGAAAACAAGATATTGAAAAAGGTTTAAGAATAATTGGAAGTCATATAGATTCACCAAGATTAGATTTAAAACCAAATCCATTATATGAAGATGATAATATGGGATATTTTAAAACTCACTACTATGGAGGAATAAAAAAATATCAATGGGTTACAATACCTCTGGCTATGTATGGAGTTGTAATATTAAGAGATGGAAGCAAAGTTGAAATAAATATAGGTGATGAAGAAAATGATCCAGTATTTTGTGTAACAGATTTACTTCCTCACTTAGCAGCTAAGCAAAGACAAAAAACTCTTGAAAAAGGTATAGAAGGTGAAGACTTAAACTTATTAATAGGAAGCATACCTGATGAAGATCAAGAAAAAGATAAAGTTAAGATGAATATATTAAATATATTAAATTCGAAATATAATTTAGTAGAAGAAGATTTTATAAGTGCCGAAATAGAAATAGTTCCAGCTGGAAAAGCTAAAAATCTTGGATTTGATAGCTCTATGATATTATCTTATGGACATGATGATAGAGTTTGTTCATTTGCTGGGGTAAAAGCTATCCTTGAAACTGAAAATCCAGAATATACAGCATCTATATTATGTGCTGATAAAGAAGAAACAGGTTCTAATGGAAATACAGGAATGCATTCTAGATTCTATGAAAATACAGTTGCAGAACTTATAAATATGCAAACTGATTATTCTGATTTAAAAATTAGAAGAGCATTTTCAAATTCTAAAGTATTATCAGCTGATGTAAATGCAGGTTACGATCCTAATTATTCATCAGTATATGAAAAAAACAACTCTTGCCACATAGGTTATGGAGTTTGTATATCTAAATATACTGGTGCAAGAGGAAAAAGTGGTACAAGCGATGCAAATGCTGAATTTGTTGGAGAAATAAGAAGTATATTCAATGAAGCAAATGTAGTATGGCAAAGTGGAGAATTAGGAAAAGTTGATGAAGGTGGAGGCGGAACTATCGCCTACATATTAGCAAACTACGATGCACAAGTATTAGATTGTGGAGTTGGAGTACTTAGCATGCATGCGCCTTATGAAATAATATCAAAAGCAGATATATTTGAAATGTATAGAGGATATAAAGCATTTTTAAATAAATAATAAAGGCTATAAAAAACCAGTTATAAATAATAAATTTGTGGCTGGTTTTTTAATTACAAAAAAGTTATATATATTGTTATATATATTGTTTTATGAATTAATTATTATATAGTACAAGTGATAATTAATTTTTATAATGTATAGATAAAACCCATTATATACTATAAAGTTGTTGATTTTTATAGGGATTTTTGTTATATTATTAAAATATAGGTATTAATTACAATATTTTAATAATATAGGAAATACAATTACAAAAGTATTACAAGTGTGCAAAAACTATTTTTATATTTAGATAAACATGTATAATTATATATAAGAAAATCTATATATTGTACCAATTACAAGGAAAAGGAGGGCTGGCATATGAAGTGTATTAAGAAACTAATTTTAATGATGATACCAGTAATATTCTTAGTTGGATGTTCGACTTCAGGTATGAATGATAAAAATGTTTCAAAAGAAGCAATCGAGAGAAATACCATGACAAAAGTACAAAACGATGTAAATGTAATCATGGATAAAAGTTATGATTATGTTTTACAAAATATGGGGAGCCCATATAGTACAATATATTCTTTAAAAATAGATAATATAAATGATTTTAAGGATGTAAATAAGATAAAAGGTGCGCAGGTAGATGATGTAAAAGTTTTAAGTACGGGTTTACTATATCCTAAATATACATCAGATTATAAATTAGATGGAAGTGCTATTTATATAGGATTAAAAAATGAAAAAGTAAATCAAGTTGAAACTTGTGATTTCAAAAATTTTGATGTATCTCAGCTAATGGATGAAAAGTCAAATATATCAATTTCATCATATACTAATTATGATAATTTGAATATGGATAATATTGATAGAGATAAACTAAATAATTATATTGGAAAAGAAAAAAGCAGTTTATCTGATATAATTAAGCATAAAAAATGTAAATATAGTATTTATATGGATTTAGATGATCCTATAAATATAGATATTTATGATGTAAAAGATAGCGACTTTTTGATGATTGCCTATAAAGACGATATAATTATTGATATAGGAGAACAAGATTGTACGAACATACTATCAAGTATACAAGAGAATATAGACTAAGAAAAAATGTTATTTCAAAATATTTATTTTTGAGATAACATTTTTAATTGCGTTTTTGTTGTATAATAAAGTATAAGATATTTTAAATATTTCTCAATTTATTTTAGATATTGTATGTCTAAAAAAAATATATTAAATTAATAATATATATTATTCTTTAAAATATAATGTTAGCGCCCAATATTTATATTTAAAACGAATAAAATTTAAGGAGAAATAGTTATGAGCAATAAAAAAATAGATATTGAAGAACAAATTATAAAAAAATCTTTTAATCTTTTTTTAGTAAACGGATACGAAAAAACTACTATAAGACAAATAGCGGATTCAGTCGGAATAGGAAGAGGTCATTTATATTATTACTTCAAAAAGAAAGAAGACATATTACTTTTTATCTATAAAACAATCCTAAACAAAATTTATGAATTGATAAGTAATCATCATATGAATGATAGTGAATTATTATTAAATTATGCTGTAACTCAATGTTTATATACTTATACAATAGTAAGATATGAAAAATTGTTTAGAATATATATTGAGGCCTCTAAAGTACCTATGATAAGAAAAGAATATGTAAATTTACTAATAGAATTATTTGAGAAAAAAGCACTTGAGACACATTACAATGTAAAAGAAAAAGATATATATATAAGTGTTGCTGTTGGATGTGCAGGAGAAGAAGAACTACTTAGAAGGTACTACAATAAAGAAATAGGTTTAGATATAGAAGATATTATAAAATCAGTATTATTAACAAGATTGTTTTTACTAGATATAATAGACAAAAAAGAGGTATATGAAATTGTAGATAATGCAATAGATATAGCTAATAACTTAAATATTGATGAGCTTTTAGAAAGCTTTGACATATTTCTAAATAAAGTTTAAGGAGTATTTCATGTATAAAATAATTTTTATATTTATTGGTATTTTTATATTAATGTATTTATATATAAAATACAATGTAAATACATTGGAAGTAACAAAATATGTAGTAGAAAACAAAAAAGTGCCAAAGGAATTTGATGGGTATAATATAGTTCAAATTTCAGATTTACATAGTAAATTATTTGGTGAAAATAATAAAAAATTAATACAAAAAATAAAATCACTAAATCCAGATATAGTAGTGGTTACGGGTGACTTAATAGATGGAGAAAATAATAATTATAATGTAGCATTAGATTTTATGAAAGAAATAAGTAAACTTTATAGAGTTTACTATATAATAGGAAACCATGAACAAAAATCTTTGATTAAAAAATATAAAGATGAGTATAAAGACTATTTTAATAAATTACATCAAATAGATTTTGTAAATTTAGATAATAATAAAGTTGAAATAGTAAAAGGAGAGAGTAATATTAATTTATATGGACTAACTGTTCCATATAGCTGTTATAAATATTTATTTGATAATCAAGAGACTACAAGTATAGATATCAATTTTTTAGAAGAAAAGCTAGGAAAAGTAGATAGAGAGCAATTTAATATATTATTAGCACATACTCCATTTTATTTTGATGAATATGAAAAGTGGGGTGCAGATTTAACTTTATGTGGTCATGTGCATGGTGGTATAGTGAGACTTCCTCTTGTAGGAGGATTATTATCACCAGATAGAAAATTCTTTCCAAAATATGATTTAGGGGAGTATATTAAAAATAAATCTACAATGATAGTAAGTAAAGGTCTTGGGGGATCTAAGGTCTTAATTAGAGTCAATTGTAAACCTGAAATTGTAAATATTAAATTAAAAAATATAAATTAAATAGTTAAAATGATAAAGAGTATAAGACAAATTAATTTTGTTTTATACTCTTTTTTTGTCTATATATTGTAAATTTTAAAGTCTTATTTTTTCATTATATGTAATAAAAATTTTTTATAATCATCGTGGAAAAAATTAACAAAAAATCTATTGACATTCTTTTGGGCGCGCCCTATAATCTAGGTATAAATATTGGGCACGCCTAAAAATGGAGGGAGAATTATGGAAAGGATATCAAAATGGATAGCCAAACATAGTAAAATAATTTTACTATTAGCAATAATATTAGTAATTCCAGCAGCATTTGGATATTTAAAAACTGATGTAAATTACGACATACTAAGTTATTTACCAGAAGAAACATCTACAATGCAAGCTGAAAAAATCTTAAAAGATGACTTTGGATGTGGATCTGTAGCAATGCTTATTGTTGAAGACATGCCAGATAAAGATGTAGCCAAGATTAAAGACAAAGTAGCTAAGTTAGATGGTGTTAAAAAAGCACTTTGGGTTGATGATTTTGTAGATTTATCTGTCCCAAAAGAAATATTACCAAAAGATATGACAGATTTGCTTTATAATGGCGATAAATCTACTATGATAATAGTAATGCTTAAAGAAGGAACAGCAACACTAACTACACAAAATACAGTACAACAAATTAGAGATATTGTCGGTGTACAAGGATTTTTAAGTGGTATGAGTGGTATCATAAAGGATACTAAAGACTGTGCCGATGGTGAAATGCCATTATACGTAATAATAGCAGGAATACTTACCTTAATAGTTTTATTACTTACAATGGAATCAACAGTAGTACCATTTGTATTCTTACTAAGTATAAGTTTAGCAATTATATACAACTTCGGTTCTAATATAATTTTAGGAGAAATATCATATATAACTAAAGCGTTAGCAGCCGTTTTACAATTAGGGGTAACAATGGACTATTCGATTTTCTTACTCCACAGATATGATGAAGAGTTAACAAGAACTCCAGATAGAATAGAGGCAATGTCAAATGCTATACAAAACACCTTTGTTTCAATAATAGGTAGTTCAACAACTACAGTGGCTGGATTCTTAGCACTTTGTACTATGGATTTAGCCTTAGGTATGGATATGGGTATTGTAATGGCTAAAGGTGTTATAATCGGTGTTTTATGTACGGTAACAATTTTACCATCATTGATATTAATATTTGACAAACCAATACACAAATATAAACACAAAACAATATTACCAGCTTTTGAAAAGACTTCAGTATTTGTAGTTAAACATTATAAAAAATTAGCAGTATTATTCATTATAATATTTATTCCAGCATTCATAGGGAATAACAATGCTAAAGTTTACTATAACTTAGATGAATCTTTACCAGATGATTTTGCATCAATAATTGCAACTAACAAAATGAAAGATGATTACAATATGGAAAGTACAGACTTCATATTAATTAGTGATAAATTAGAACCAAATCAAGTCACTTCTATGATTAAAGAACTTGAAAAAGTAGAAGGTGTTAATTCAGTTATAGGACTTGAAAAATATATAGGACCTGCAATAAGTCAAGAAATAATTCCTGATGATATTTTAAGCGAATTAAAAGCAGGTGGATATGAAGAATTAATGTTAAATTCAAAATACAGAGCAGCATCAGATGAATGTAATGCACAATTAACACAAATTGAAAATATAGTTCACAAATATGATCCAAGTGGTCTTGTTGGTGGTGAAGCACCTCTAACAAAAGACTTAATCAGAATTGCGGATTCTGACTTCAAAAAAGTAAGTATAGCATCTATATTAGCTATATTCCTTATAATAACTATAGTATTTAAATCAGTGTCATTACCAGTTATATTAGTTGCAGCAATTCAATGTGCTATATTTGCAAACTTAGGTATACCTTTCTATACAGGGAAAGTTGAACCATTTATAGCATCTATAGTTTTAGGAACAATACAATTAGGAGCAACAGTTGACTATGCAATTCTTCTTACCTCAAGATTTAAAGAAGAATTACAATATACTGACAATAAATTTGATGCTATGCAAGCAGCAATAAAACATAGTGCTGGCTCAATAATGACAAGTGCTTTATCATTCTTCTCAGCAACTATAGGTGTCGGTGTAATTTCACAACTAGAACTTATTGGTTCATTATGTAGTTTGATGTCAAGAGGGGCAATAATAAGTATGTTTATGATCATATTTATATTACCAGGATTATTACTTGTATTCGAACCAGTTATTAGAAAAACAAGTAAAGGATTTGAAAGTGAGAAAAAAGTTAGTAAAGCTATAAATTAAGAATTTAATAATAATAGATAATATAACAGCCATTAACTAATGGGGGAGGATTTGTATGTATAATAAAAATATTAAAAAGAAATCAATAGCTTTAGCAACAGTAGCATTAGTTGCAGCAAATAGTACTTGTGTATTTGCACAAAATGATAAAAAAATTACTAAAGATGAAACTGTATATTCTTTATTAGATGAAAACGGAAATGTAACAAAGAATATAGTTTCAGACTGGATTAAAAGTGATTCATCATTAGGAAATATACAAGATGTAAGTAAATTGACTAATATAAAAAATATAAAAGGGGACGAAAAACCAACTATAAGTGGTGATAGTGTAAATTGGAGTATTAGTGGAGACGATTTATATTATCAAGGTGAAAGTACTGAAAAATTACCAGTTAACGTAAGTATTAAATATGAATTAAACGGAAAAGAAGTAAATCCAAAAGATATTAAAGGTAAAAGTGGAGACTTTAAAATAACTATAAAATTAAAAAACAATATCAAAAAGAGTGTTAAAATAGACGGCAAAACTAGAATAATATATACTCCATTTTTAGCTGCCGGCGAAGTTTTACTAGATAGAGATAATTTTAAAGATATTGAAACTAGTGCTGGAACAATGTTAGATGAAGGAAGCAACGCATCTATAACATTTGTATCATTACCAGGATTAAGTCAATCTCTAGATTTAAGTGATGATTTAAATAGTTATTTAAACTTAAAAGATGAAATGGTTATAACAGGTAATACAACTAATTTCAAAATACCTACTATAATGTTTGCTGTAACTAGTGATATAACTTCTACATTAGAAGATATAGATGATGATATGGACTTTAGCGAATTAAAAGATTCATTACAAAAACTACAAGATGGTGGAGCAGATTTAGTAGATGGAGCAAAGAAAGTAGCAGATGGTACTGATACTCTTAACTCAAAATATAGCCAATTTGATGATGGTGTGAAAACATTAGATAATGGTATCGGAACATTAAAAAGTGGAGCAGATACATTAGCTAGCAATTTACCAACATTAAATAATGGTGCAGTAAGCTTAGAAAATGGATTAAAACAAATAAATGAAGGACAAAAAAATTTAAATTCAGGAATATCTACTTATACAAGCAGTGCAAATAAATTAAATTCAGGATATTCACAATTAGCATCAGGAATAACTTCTTTAGATAATGGAATAAGCTCATTAAGTAGTGGAGCAAAACAACTTACAGATAATTTACCAGCATTAGATAGTGGTGCTAGTTCTTTAAATAGCGGTCTTAAAGAATTAAGTTCATCACAAAATAAATTTGCAAGTGGTGTTAAAAACTATGTAAGCAGTGCAAATAGCTTAGATAGCGCATATGACAATATAGATAATGGTATATCTTCTGCATATAAAGGAGCAAGTAGTTTAAATAGTGGATTAAATCAATTAGGTGATGGAGTAGATAGTTTAATAAGTTCTACAAGTAAAGTAGATTCATTAGCAGATTCAGTTTCTCAAGTTTCTTCTAAGTTATCATCTTCAGATTCTAGTGAACTTGAAGCTCAAATAACTGCTTTAGCTCAAAAAGCAGCAGCAGATGGTGATACTGAACTTGCAGCACAAATAAAACAATTAGGAGGCAGTTTAAAAGAACAATCTAGCCAATTAAATAAAGCTGCATCTAGTTTAAATCAAATAAGTTCTGGATTAAAAACTGTAGCATCTAAACAAGAAGATGGACTTAAATCTGTTAAAGGTGGAATAAAATCTGCATCTAATGGAGCATCTGATTTAAAATCTGGATTATCTAATATTAAAGATGGATCATCACAATTTAATTCTAAATTAGGTCAATTTGCAGGAGCTGGAAGCACACTTAATGATTCTTCTTCAAAATTAGCAGATGCAACACAAAGTGCATATGCAGGAAGTAGTAAATTATCAGCAGGAACAGGCAAATTAGTAAGTGGAGCAAGTAGTTTAACAAGCGGTGTAGAAAAGCTTAAGAGTGGATCTTCAAGTTTAGTAAGTGGTTCACAAACATTTGGAACAAATTTAAATAAATTCGCATCAGCAGGTGGAGAATTACAATCAGGAAGTAGTAAATTATCAAGTGCAACACAAAGTGCTTACTCAGGAAGTAAACAATTATCAGCAGGAACAGGCAAATTAGTAAGTGGAGCGAGTACTTTAACAAGTGGTGTTGATAAACTTAAAAATGGATCTTCAACATTAAATAGTAGCTCTACACAAATAAAAGATGGTATATCAACTTTAGCAAATGGAAGTAATGATTTATATGATGGAGCTAAAAAACTAAAAACAGAAGGTCTTGACGAATTAAATGATAAAGGAAATGAATTATTATCAGAAGTTGACAATATAACAGAAGTCAAAGATGAATTAGTAAATGCAGCAGAAGATTACAATAACTATTCAGGAATAAATGACGATGAAATGAATGGTAAAGTAAGATTTGTATTAAAAGTTCAAGATTCATCAGAAGAAAGCAACAAAGAAGATAACACTAAAGAAACTACTAATGATAATACACAAGAAAAACAAGGCTTATGGGATTGGATAAAAAGTTTATTTGGTAAATAAAATTAAAATAGCTTTTTAAATTATTAAATATTATACACTATTGAAATTAGGGGTGAATTATATTTCACCTCTAATTTTATGTTATTGGCTAAAAATTAAACTATTGACTATTTACAGTCTTAATATTATATTATATTTATGCAAATATAATGGAATAATTATCCAAAAAAGTAGAAATGGATATAAATTTAGGATAATTGTCATGTCAGGGGGGAAAGAGTTTGGTAGAAAGCAATCTTACCATAATAGTAATTTTTGTTTTATACTTAGTTATGATGCTTGCAATTGGACTTATGGCATACAAAAAAACTAGTAATACAGAAGATTACTTTTTAGGTGGAAGAAAATTAGGAAGTTGGGTAGTATCTCTTAGTGCTCAAGCATCAGATATGAGTGGTTGGATGTTGATGGGGCTACCAGGGGCTGCATATATTGCAGGATTAGAAGCAGGATGGATTGCATTAGGATTAACAATTGGTACTTATCTTAATTGGAAGTTAGTCGCTAAAAGACTTAGAAATTATACTGAAGCATGTAATGCAATAACAATCCCGCAGTTTTTAGGAAATAGATATAGAGACGATCAAAATATACTTAGAATAGTAAGCTCATTATTTATATTAATATTCTTCTTAGTATATACTGCATCTGCATTTGTTTCTGGGGGAAAATTATTCTCAACAGTATTCGGCATAGATTATACAGTAGCTTTATTAATATGTGCTGTAGTTGTTGTATCTTATACTTTTGCTGGTGGATTTTTCGCAGTATGTTGGACAGATTTAGTTCAAGGTATTTTAATGTTTGTGGCAATTGTAATAGTTCCATGTGCTGCAGTAGTTAGCATGGGAGGGATAGATGCTACAATAGCCAGAATTGAAGCTGTAAATGTAAATATGCTAAATCCATTTATAACAATAGATGGTACACATATTGCAATGATAACAGTTATATCATCTCTTGCTTGGGGACTTGGGTATTTTGGACAACCTCATATATTAGTTAGATTTATGGGTATAGATGATGCAAAAAGTATTAAAAAATCAAGATTAATAGCTATGGTATGGGTAATATTCTCTTTAACAGCAGCTACTTTAGTTGGTTTATTAGGTAGAGTATTCTTAACACAAGATTTAAGCAACTCATCTGGAGAAACTGTTTATATATTAATGGTTATGAAGATATTCCCGCTTATTATAGCAGGTGTATTCTTAGCAGCAATACTTGCAGCAGTAATGAGTACAGCAGATTCTCAACTATTAGTTACAGCTTCAGCAATAACAGAAGACTTCTATAAAGCTAAAATTAGACCAAATGCAAGTGATAAAGAATTGATGATGGTAAGCCGTCTTACTGTTATGGGGGTTTCTATAATAGCTATACTTATAGCATTAAATCCAAATAATACAGTTTTAGGTCTTGTTGAAAATGCATGGGCAGGATTTGGTGCTACATTTGGACCAATAATGTTATTCTCATTATTCTATAAAAAGACTTCTAGGAATGGTGCTATAGCAGGTATAGTAACTGGTGGTTTAGTTGCAATAATTTGGAGAAATTTGGGCAATATGTATGGTGGAATATTTAGTCTATACGAAATAGTTCCTGGATTTATATTATCAGCAATAGCAATTTATTTAGTAAGTAAATTTGGACAAGAACCATCACAAGAAATCCAAGATGAATTTGAAAAGGTTAGAGAATTAAATAGAAATTGTTAATAAAAATAAGTTAATATAATATGAAAGCACAATCTAACTATATAATATATAATTAGATTGTGCTTTTTTGATGTATAATTAAGATATAAGAAAGAATTTTATATGTAATCTAGGGGGGATTTGTATGAGTTTAGAACTTGATAAAAATTTAAAATATATTTTTATTAAAGAGAAATACTTTGAAGATGTTCTTAAAACACAAGGAAAACTTACGACTATAGAAAAAAACTTTGGGCATAAGTATGACAAAAAAAGAATTAAAGTAGTAAATCCAAAAAGTGGTTTAGTAGATGGAAAATTCTATGTGAGCTATAAATGGTGTAAGAAAATAGATTAAATAAAAAAAGGATGATAAACTCATCCTTTTTTTATGCAAATTATTCAGTTAAACGACTGCCTTCTAATTTAGAAATAAATTTATGGAATAATTTATTAATTGGTGCCTTTAAGAATATATTTATAACAATTGATAATATAAGGAATATTAATAATACGCTTATGTCTCTAGTTAAATTAGGCATATATACTCCTCCAATTGCTTCCCTCATTGCCGAAATACCATAAGTAAATGGCAAGAATGGATATATCATTTGGAAGAACTTTGGAGTTACTTGTATAGGGAATGTACCACCGGAACCAGCTACTTGAAGAACAAGTAAAATTACACCAACGGCTTTTCCTATATTTCCAAATATAGATACCAATGAATATACTATAAAGTTAAATACCGCACTTACAAATAAGGCTATCATCGTAAATAAGAGTGGATTATCCATATGAACCTTAAGTATAAATATATTTCCAAGACTTACAATCAATGCCTGTATAAGTGCTATTGATAAGAATGTAAGTCCTCTACCTAGATAAACTTGGTAAGGTTTATATTCGTCGTCATCTTCACCTTTAACATGAACTTCTGTAGTTAAAAGTGATGTTAAAAGTAATATACCAACCCAAAGGCAAAGTGTAGTATAAAAAGGTGTCATTGAAGCACCGTAATTAGTCATAGGATATATAGTTTTTTGAACTATATCAACAGGAGATTTCAAGAAATCTACATTGATCATGACATCATTTTTTAAGAAGTTTATAAGATCTTTTGTATCTTCACTGTTGTTTATTTTGCTTATAGCATCTATGAAATCATTTAATATAGCTTTTGCTTCAGGAATTTTTTCATTTGCAAGAGCTATAGTACCTTCTGCATTTTCTGAAAATCCTGAAAGGCTAGCTAATAAGCTTTTGACTTTAGGTATTTCAGCTTGTGCATTTTTTAATAATTCACCTACATTTTCAGAAACACCTATACCTTGATTAAGAATTTTATTTATAGGATTTTTTATAGTTGAATCATAGTTGTTAACTAAGTTTGATGTAATAGAATTAACATCATTTAGTAATGTAAGCATACTGTTTAATTTTGTTAAAGATGGTTGCTCATTTGCTTCAATTTGAGATTTTACTGTATTTAAAATGTTTATTGAAGTTTCAAGCTTACTATTTATTGTATTTAATTTGTTTATAGAATCATTTAAATGTTGTCCATTTGTTATTTGATTTATTTTTGTTAAAAGGCCGACAATGTTACTTGAAACATTGTGTAAATTATTTAATTTTGACGTTAAGTCGTCTATACGTTGTGGTGCATCTTCATAATTTGAATTTATAGCTTCTATCAATGCTGAAGCACTATTTGCAGCTGAAGCAGATACACTATTTAAAATCTGTAAATCTCTTTTTATTATAGGGCCTAAATCACTTAGATTATTTTGTGTGTTTTGTAAAAATGAGCTTGCATCAGAAGATAAATCAGATGCTGTTGTAATAGTTTTTTCTATTAAAGGCATATTCTTATTTAAGCTATTTATTACGCCATTCATTTTTTCTATAGATTCAGAGCCATATTTTACAGTGTTATCAATTGTTGCAAACTTATTTTTAACATCTATCAGAGATGTTTCGATTTTTGTCAACTTTGGCAACTCTTCTTGTAATTTTACACCGGTATCGTTTAGTAAAGTAAATGCTATTTCACCAACAGTTTTTATAAATTCACTATTTACTTGACTTTGAATTGATGAAGCGCCTTTATCAGTTATTTTAGGGGCGATTGCATTTATCTTTTCATTTACCGAGTATATAATTTTAGCTTTTGTTGTTTTTTTAGATAAGATTGATGCTAAATCCTCTGAAAAATTGCTTGGGATTTCGATTGTTGCATAATATTTTCCGTTTTCAAGTCCATTTCTAGCATAATCTGAATTTACAAATTCCCATCCAAGGGCGTCGTTGTCTTTTAATTTTTTTACTACTTGATCACCTACATTTATGTTTTTATCAGACAAAGTTGTACCTTTATCTTTATTTACTACAGCAATTGGAATGTTTCCAGTGTTTCCATATGGATCCCAAGATGCATAAATATTAAACCATGCATAAAGTGAAGGTAAAATACAAAGAGCTAATACGACAATTAAAAGAGCAAAATTAGTAAATATATCTTTGATGTCATCGTAAAATACTTTTAAAATTTTTGTCATTGTATCCTCCAAGAATATATTTCTGTTTTGTTAACTTATTTATATTTGAATCTCGACCTCGTTAGGGTTTACAATAGTTTTACCCACAAAATAAATTCAATATTAATTTATCTATAGGCTAATAATCCTATTTAGGATTATTTTTCATATGTTAACAAAACTTTATCTATATTATAATTTAAATTTAAAATTTTATCTATATTATAATTTAAATTTAAAATTTTCTGTATTCTTACTATATAATAAATATTTAATAAAATAATGTCGAAAAATATATTATAAAATTTATAAAAAATTAAAGTATATATAATATTAGATTTAATATTTATAATACCAAAAACAACTTATTTTTATACTTAATATACCCATATCCTTAAACGGTTTATTTTTATTTCATTGTTAAAACTATCATAATTATGTAAAAAAAATATTTCATCCAAAAATATTAAATATTATTATATGGATGAAATATTATAAATTATATGTTAATAATAGTTTTTAGAATTTAAATATTTTACTTGCTATATTTTAATATTTTCTATAAATATATTAAAAGCCTAAATCTTCTCCAACAACTACTATTTTTATCTTTGAAACAGGTCTACTTATTCTAGTTATAACAACTTGAGTGCATATACTTTCAGTAGACTTGCAATTAGCACAAGACCCTTTTAAATAACAAGGAGTTTTTAAATCGTTAAAACGTTGAATATTTATTGGCGCTGCTATATTTCTAGCTCTACTTATAGCATCATCAAGTGTTTTACAGACCTTATTAACTCCAACTATCATAACTACACTCTTTGGACCGTAGCACAGAGCAGCAACACGGTTTCCGTTACCATCTATGTTTACAAGTACGCCATCTTCAGTCATAGAATTAGTACTCATTAAAAAAGTATCACATAAAAGAGATTGTCTCATTAAGTGAACACGTTCTTCTGGAGATTTTGCACTATCTCTATCTATAACTTGGCGGTTTTCTTTTACATAATTTAAAAGGCCTATTTCGTCTATTGAAACAGAACCACCCCATGATACAACATCATCTTCTGGAATTAATTCGATAGCTTTTTTTAAAGCATCTTCTTTTGTTTGACAATAATAAGCATCGAAATGTCTTTTTTGAAGATTTTCTACTACTTTAGCTCCTAATAAATCATATCTAATCTCTTTTGGTTTATTTCTTTCCATTTTTAATCCCCTCCAATTTTGTTTTAAAAATATTGAAATTAAGACTTTTTTGTCTTTTACTTGTATGGTATTATTTTAGCATAATTATTAGAAATATGTATAAATATGTTAATATATTTGTAGATATATAAGAAATAATAAGGTTATATAAAGGTTGTGATTTTAATTGGATTTTAATATAAATAAACTTGATATAGATAAATTAAGAAATATAATTTCCTATTATAAAAAGAATGTAAAAAATATTTCGCTAGATGAAATCTATAAAATAGAAACAATAAAAACATTTCAACAAAATTGGGATATAAACGCAAAAGATTTTTATGAAATGATTTCGAATTCACTTTCAAAGAGTAAAAACTTATTGGCGTCTCGAAATTATTTTCCTAAGAATATGATTTTATACTTTGCACAAAAAGATCCAGAGATGGTAAGAGAGATGTTTGTAAATTTATTTAATGAGACGATAAGTTTATCTAGAAGAATTGATTCTTTTAGGGATTCATCTGATATGCTTTTAAAACAATATGGAAATGAGAATATGAGCAATCATTATCAATATTTAAATGCTATAAGTACATATTTATTCTTTAGATTTCCCGAAAAATACTGTATTTATAAAGAAGGTAAATTTAAAGCTTTTGCAAGCAAAATAGGATATAACAATATCCCTAAAAGAGGAAGTTTTGAAATTTTAGAAGCTTATTACAATATGTGTGATTGGGTTTTGGACTTTGTTAAAAGTGATGAAGAGTTAGTACAAATGGCATTTAGTAGATTTAATGGTTTAAATTTTGGAGATAATGGTCTACATCTAATTGTAGAGGAGATTATATATATTGGCAGTAGACTGAATTTAGATTTTAAATCTGAAGAAGAAATGAATGATATAGATGATTCCAATTTAGATTTAATAAAAGAAAATTATAGAGAATATGAAAAAAATCAAGAAAAAGATGTAATAAAAGAATGTGATGAGATTTATACAAAACAAGATTTTTTAGATGAAGTTTATATAACAGAAAAGGATTATAATTTCTTAGTTCGACTTTTAGATAGAAAGAAAAATATTATACTTACTGGAGTGCCTGGAATAGGAAAGACATTTTTATCTAAACGCTTGGCATATTCTATTTTAGAACAAAAAGATGATGATAAGATAGAATTTGTACAATTTCATCAAAATTACTCATACGAAGATTTTATAATGGGATATAAACCAAGTAAAGAAGGATTTGCACTTAAATACGGTGTATTTTATAATTTCTGTAAAAAAGCAGAACAAAATCCAAATGATAAATATTTCTTTATTATAGACGAGATCAATAGAGGAAATTTGAGCAAGATATTTGGAGAATTAATGATGCTTATAGAAAATAATTATAGAGCTCAAACTATCAAGTTAGCATATGGTGACGAGAAATTTAGTGTTCCTAAAAATATCTATATAATCGGGATTATGAATACAGCAGATAGAGGTATTGCCATGATAGATTATGCACTTAGACGTAGATTTAGTTTCTTTGATTTGAAACCAGCTTTTGAAAATGAAAGGTTTATGGATTATATCAAAGGTTTTAAAAGCGAAAGAATTATAAATTTAGTTGAAAAAATTAAAATATTAAATAAAGAAATAAAAGAAGATTTTTCATTAGGTGAAGGATTCTGTATAGGTCATAGTTATTTTTTTAGCGATGAAATATCTAAAGAATGTAGTTTAGATGAAATAGATATGTATATTGAAGAAGTTATTGAGTTTGATATAATACCACTTTTAAAAGAGTATTGGTTTGATGATTATGATAAGCTCAAAAAATGGGAAAAAATATTGAGAGATATAGTTAATTAGATGGTGCTAGCATGATAAAAGACAAAAGTATTTTTATAAAAAACATATATTATATGCTGTCATATGTATATACTGATTTAATACAGAAAGACTACAAAGACATAGATGTAGAAGAGTTTGACAATGTAGGAGATATATTAGCAGTTATTTTGTTTAAAGTCGTTTCGAAACAAGTTAAACGAGGTCTTATAAAAGAATATAAATCTGAAGAAGGCGAATTATCAGTATTGACCGGGAAAATAAATATAGAGAAATCTATAAAATTAAAGGCAAATAATAAAAACAAACTTTATTGTGAGTTTGATAAATTATCTATGGATAATTATCTAAACAGTATAATTAAGACTGCAATGTATGTTTTAGTATTATCAAAAGATATATCATCTCAAAATAAAAAGAATCTTAAAAAGTTAGTGCTTTTATTTTCTAATGTAAATACTTTAAAAGTAAATGAAATAAGATGGAATGATATAAAATACAACAGACATAACTCAAATTATAGTGGAATAATAAATATATGTTATTTGATTCTAAATGATTTGCTTATGACAACAGAAGATGGAGAGTATAAGGTGGCGGAATTTTTAAGTGAAAAGAAAATGTACAGTATATATGAAAAATTTGTACTTTTTTATTATCAAAAACACTATCCAAGTTTAAGACCAAAAGCATCTAAAATAAAGTGGAACTTAGACAATGAATTAGATAAATTTTTGCCAGAGATGAAAAGTGATATAACACTAACATCTGGTGAAAATATTTTGATTATAGACACAAAATACTACTCACAATCTATGCAGACAATAGAACTATATAACAGCAAAACAATACACTCAAATAATTTATATCAGATATTTACTTATGTAAAAAATAAGGATATAAATAAAAATGGAAAAGTATCGGGAATGCTGTTGTATGCAAAAACTAATGAAGATATAATACCAAATAGTGAATATATAATGAGTGGAAATAAGATAATGGTGAGAACCTTAGATTTAAATAAGGACTTTAAGTTTATAGCACAAAGTTTAAATAAAATAGCATCGGATTTAATAAATTCATAATAGTTATAACAGAATAAAAAATATCTCAAAAGTAATCATAGCTTATAATTTGACAATATTATGGTAAAAAATGGGTTGAAAATACTGTAAAAAAGGTATATAAATTATAATAAAAGACTTGGGGGAGAGATTATGAGTTCACTGATTACTATAGACTGGGATTATTTTATGAATTATATGAGTCATTGGAATGGCTCATATATAGAAAATGACAATAATATAAATAAGCATTGGTATAAAAAATACTATGAAGAAAAGAAAAGGGGAATAGATATTACAAGGAGTATGAATGTAGGAGATGAGGTGGATAATTTTTGGCCAATATTAAAGAAAAACTTAGACTTTAAAAAAGATACAAAAGTTCTGCTCACTGAATCACATTTAGCAGCATATAAAATTGCGATTGACAACAAAGTTGACTCAGTTATTTCATTTGACTCACATTCTGACTTAGGATATCAAGGTCTTGATTCATTTAAATTTGAAGTAAATTGTGCAGATTGGCTTGGAAAATTACTTTATGAAGGCAAGATAAAAGAAGCTAATATAGTTTATGGGCCTTATACAAATGAATATAGTGACCAATTTAAAGAAATAAACGAAGCTTATAATATAAATTATTTGAGCTTGGAAGAAGTAAAATGTGAAGAACCTTGCAAAATAATACATATATGCCGTTCTGGGTGTTGGAGTGCACCATGGTTAGATAATAAATTCAAAGCATTTGTATTTGAATCAGGATTTGAATTCAAAAATATAGATATAAAAGAAAGACATTGGAATCCTGCAAGTATAAGTCTAGCAGATCAAATCGACTATATGCTGTATGGCTAAAATTTATAGATATATTATATAAAGTGGGACTGTCAAGATGACAGCCCTTATTTTTGTGTGAAAATAATTAAATTATAGGAATTCTTTTTATAAAAATAGTTATGCTACAAAAATGTAATATTAATGAAATATATATCAATATCTCAAAAATTGAAAACTGCCTATAATAATAAATATAAGATACGATGAATTTAGGAGGAATAAATATGAAAAATATTTTAAGTGTTGAAAAAATAGAAAAATACTATGGAAATAAAGGAAATATAACAAAAGCAATTGATAATATAAGTTTTAAAGTTGGAGAAGGGGAATTTGTTGGAATTATGGGACCGAGTGGTAGTGGTAAAACAACACTTCTTAACTGTATTTCAACAATAGATAAAGTTACAACAGGAAATATAATTATAAATGATCAAGATATAACAAGATTAAAATCAAAAAAACTAGATAAATTTAGACAAAATGAATTAGGATTTATATTCCAAGATTTTAACTTACTAGATACATTAACTGCATATGAAAATATAGCATTAGCACTTACTATAAAAGGTGAAAAAACTTCTAAAGTAGATTCAAAAATAAAAGAAGTAGCAAAATATCTAGAAATAGAAAAAGTACTAGATAAATATCCTTATCAGATGTCAGGTGGGCAAAAACAAAGAGTTGCATCTGCAAGAGCTATAGTTACAGAACCATCACTAATACTTGCTGATGAGCCAACAGGAGCTCTTGATTCAAAATCAGCTAGATTATTATTAGAGAGATTAGAAAGCTTAAATGAAGAGCTTAGCGCGACTATACTTATGGTTACTCATGATGCATTTACAGCAAGTTATGCTCATAGAATCTTATTTATAAAAGACGGAAAAATATTTACAGAATTAGTTAGAGGAAATGATTCGAGAAAAGAATTTTTTAATAGAATAATGGAAGTAATTACGATGTTAGGAGGAGATGATAATAATGTATTCTAAGATAGCATTTAAAAATGTAAAGAAAAGTTTTAAAGATTATACGATATATTTCTTTACGTTAATGTTAGCAGTATGCATATTTTATACTTTTAACTCAATAGAATCACAAAAAGCAATGTCAGAGATTACTTCTTCAGGAGAAAGTTATGTGGATATACTTTCAAAAGTAATATCTTATGTATCTGTATTTATAGCATTTATTTTAGGAAGTCTTATACTTTATGCAAATAACTTTTTAGTAAAAAAGAGAAATAAAGAACTTGGAATTTATATGACGTTAGGAATGTCAAAGAATAAAATATCTAAAATATTAATATTAGAGACAATTATAGTGGGGATACTTTCACTTATAAGTGGTTTAATATTAGGATTAATATTTTCACAAGGGTTGTCAATACTAGTTGTAAAATTATTCGGTTTAAAAATGTCGACTTATTCTTTTGTAATATCAGGAAAAGCAATGATAAAGACAGTTTTATACTTTGGAATAATATTCTTATTAGTTATGATATTTAACTCTTTTGTAATCTCAAAATACAAGATAATAGATTTGTTAACAGTAGGAAGAAAAACAGAAGAAGTTAAATTCAAAAGCAATATAGTATATTTAATTACATTTATATTATGTGTTATTTCACTCGTTACAGCTTATAAATTAATTTTAGAAGTTGGATTACTAGGAATAAAAGATAAAAAATTCTTAATATCAATATTACTTGGAGTAGTAGGTACATTTTTATTTTTCTTCTCTTTATCAGGATTTATTTTATATATAGTTAAGAAAAATAAAAAAATATACTTTAAAGGCTTAAATATATTTATAGTAAAACAAATAAACAGCAAGGTAAATACAAACTTTATTTCTATGTCAGTTATATGCCTTATGTTATTTATGACAATAGGCATGTTATCTACAGGATTTAGTTTTAAAAATGCAATAGAATCGGGACTAAAAGATTCAACACCATATGATGCAAGTGCAAATCTTTATATAGATGAAGGTGAAAAAGCAAATGATATACAAAAATCACTTGAATATATAGGTGTAAAGTTTAATAAAGAAGATAAAGTAGTTTATTATGATTTATATACAGATAATAAAACAATATCAGAAGCATTAAATTTAAATGCAAATATGAGAAGTATAATGAATTATATGAAACTTTCTGATTACAATAAAATTAGAGCATTGGATAATCAAAATGCCATAGAATTAAATAAAGATGAAGTATTAATAACATCAAATTATGCTAATACATTAGAAGCTATACAAAATTATGTAAAAAATAATGACAGTATAAAAATAGAAAATAAATCTTATAAAATAAAAGATAAGAAAGTTATAGAAGAAAACTTAAAAACAAATTTCATGAAAGATAATATGATCACAGTAATAGTTAACGATGATATATGTGACAATATGACTTTAGTTTCAAGCAATATAAATGTAAACTTTGTTGGAGAGGGAAAAGAAAAAAGAGAATCTGATTTCACTAATAAAATATATTCATATAAAACTACTGATACAGATTATGATAAAATAGGATTTGTACTTGGTGCAAGTAGAACTGAGATTTATGAATCAAATAAAGGAATGACAACAATAGTATTATTTATAGGTATTTATATAGGAATAGTGTTTTTAATAAGCAGTATGGCAGTGCTTGCACTTCAACAATTAAGTGAAGCTAGTGATAGTATAGATAGATATAAATCATTAAAAAGACTTGGCGCAAGTGAAAAAGATATAAATAAAACAATATTTATACAAACTTTAGTATATTTCAGTCTTCCAGTTATATTAGCTTTTATACATTCAGTTATTGGAATAAAAGTTGCAAATGATTTTGTATCTGTGTACAACAAACCGGATATAATGGGATCTTCACTTATAACAGCGGTAATATTTATGATAGTATATATTATATACTTCTATATAACTTATAGTGGATATAAAAATATAGTTAAAAATAAAATCCATATAAAGTAGTTTATCTACTTTATATGGATTTTTCCGATGATTGGAGGGGTAATATGCAACAAATAATTATTGTAGAAGATGATCAAATAATAAGAGAAGAGCTACAAATATTTTTAAGTAAATATGGATATGAGATAAAAGCACCTACAGAATTTAATAATATAGTAGATTATATATTAAAACAAAATGCAGACTTGGTTTTATTAGATATAAATCTACCAGTTTTTGATGGCTATTTTATATGTAGGGAAATTAGGAAAACATCTGAAGTACCTATAATAGTAGTTACAAGCAGAGATAGTGAAGTAGATGAACTTATGAGTATGAATTTGGGAGCAGATGATTTTGTAACAAAACCATATAATACTCAAATATTACTCGCAAGAATTGCTGCTTTATTAAAAAGAAGTGGGATGAATTCAAACTCAAATAGCATACTAACTTATAAAGATTTTAAGTTAAACTTATCTAATGCTACTGTAATTTATAATGATAAAAATATAGAGTTAACAAAAAATGAGGTGAAAATACTTTCTTATTTAATAAATCATAAAGGGGAAATTGTGTCTAGAGAGCTTTTGATGGAGCATCTATGGAATTCCGATTTTTTTGTAGATGACAGTACCTTGACAGTAAATATAACAAGACTTAGAAAAAAACTAGATGAAATAGGAATAAAAAATGTTATAGAAACTAGAAGAGGGCTAGGGTATATAATGCGATGAGAATAACAGATTATTTAAAAGATAAAGGAATTTTTTTAACTCTAAATTTAATGATATTTATTGTCATATCGATTTTTATGTATATTGCAGATATAAGTTTTGTGATGATTTTATTTATTTTCTGTATATGGTTTTTGCCATTGTTTACTTATATTTTTATAGAGTACATAAAGTATAAAAAATATTTTAATGATATGGAAAGTATATTAGAGAGTTTAGATAAAAAGTATTTATTGCCTGAAGTTATGGAAGAAGCCAATTTTTTAATTGCAGAACAAATAAACGATATATTAAAAGAAGTAAGCCGAGATATGCATGAGCATGTTAAGTATTATGAAGATATGCAAAAAGAATATAGAGAATATATAGAGATGTGGATTCATGAAATAAAAACTCCGATAGCATCTAGTAAATTAGTGATAGAAAACAACTACAATAACGATATTGTTAGAAAAATAGATACTCAAATTAATAAGATAGATAACTTTGTAGAACAAGTACTTTATTACTCAAGAAGTAATGAAGTGGGCAAAGATTATATTATAAAAAAAGTAGAACTAGAGCCATTAGTAAAAAAAGTAATCAAGAGAAATCAACGTGATTTTATAAGTAAAAGAATAATTTTGGAACTTAAAGATTTAGAGCAAGTAGTTTATAGTGACTCAAAATGGATAGAATTTATTTTAAATCAGATAATAGTAAATGCCATAAAATATTCAAAAGGAAATAATGATAAAATAGAGATAGAAAGCCAAAAACAAAATAATTCAGTAATACTTTCTATAAAAGATTATGGTGTTGGCATAAATGAAAAAGATATTGGTAGAGTATTTGAAAAAGGATTTACTGGAGATAATGGAAGAAAATTCGGAAAGAGCACAGGCATAGGTCTTTATCTATGCAAGACACTATGTGAAAAATTAGGGCTTGGATTGTATATAGATTCAAAAGAGAATTATGGAACAAAAGTAACTATTATATTCCCGACAACAGAAAATATAACAGAATGATATTAGACTTTTGAAAAAACAAAGAAGTGTATAGATAAAAATCTCTGACTTTATAAGGTCAGAGATTTTTTAGCTTAGTTTAAAAATAATGTATTAAAATATTTATTATATAAATCGTATAAATTTTTAATATCATGTTTGTCTTTTGAATTATTTTTATCTGAGTTTAATTTAATTGCATATTTAATATTTAAGTTTTGTGCTAAGTTTAAGTTTTCTTGTGAATCTGAAATAAAGATACAGTTTTCGATATCGATTGGAGTTTCATAAAAATCATAGATTGAATCATTTTTTAACTCTATCCATGGGATATTTAGATTTTTCAACATGTTTATTATGAAATTATATCCATCTATGTTTTTTATATTATTATTTAAATTAAATATTATTCCCTTCATGTAAAATACCTCCATAAAATTTATTTTTGATGTGTATGCATAAAAAAATTTTAATAAGTTAACTCTATTCATGTATTTTTAAAATTATAAATCGCGATTTTTTTACTATAAAATAATAATATCGCTATAAAAAACTTGGTTCAATAATAATAAAGACGTATACTATAATAAAAGCGACAAAATAAAAAAGGGAAAATATTATGGAACAACAAATTATAGAGATTATAGTAGATGAAAATAAACAACAATTAGAATTGTTTGGGACACCTATGTTTCCATGCAAGGCATGTTATTCTGATATAAATAAATTTGTGACAGGTGATATTTCATGGCATTGGCATGAAGAAATAGAGGTAATAAGAGTGAAAAGTGGGAGTATCCATTTATACTTAGATAATAGTGATTTTGTACTAAATGAAGGTGATGGTGTTTTTATAAATTCAAATATACTTCATTATATTAGAGCAGGAACAAGTGAAGAATGTATATTAAACTCACTTGTTTTTAATAAAAACTTGATTTCTGGAGGAGTACAAAGTGTATTTGAGCAAAATTTTGTAAATCCAATTGTTGAAAACAAGAATTTAAGTGGAATTGCTTTTTATAAAAATACTTCTTGGGGAGAAGAAGCATCAGCTTGTATAAAAAATGCCTTTTCACAATTTGAAAAATCTGAATTTGGATATGAGATTCTTGTAAGGGAGTATTTATCTCATATATGGTATATTATGCTCAAAAATATACAAGATTTAAATTTAAATAAAAATAATAGAAATGATTTAAACTCAGAAAGAATAAAAAATATACTTTCATTTGTACATAAAAATTATAATAAACAAATAACCTTAAATGATATAGCTAAAGTTGTAAATTTAAGTGAAAGAGAATGTTTAAGATGTTTTAAAAATACACTTGGAATATCACCAATTCAATATATTTTAAAATATAGAGTATCTATAGCTACTAAGATGTTAAGAGAAAATAAGGATCCTATTACGATTATAAGTGATGCTGTGGGATTTGATAGTCCAAGCTATTTTTCGAAAATTTTCAAACGATTTATAGGAATTACACCAACTCAATATAGAAATAAAAGTAAATAAAATATTTATTAATGTAAATTTGATACAAAAATTTGAAAAAATTGTTATAATTTATATAGGAGGTGAGAATATGAGTGTAGTACCATATGTAGTACAACAAACAGGAAACGGGGAGAGAAGTTACGATATATTTTCTAGATTATTATGTGATAGAATTATATTCTTAGGAGAAGAAGTTACAGACGCTTCTGCAAGTGTTGTAATAGCACAACTTTTATTTTTAGAGGCAGAAGATCCAGACAAAGATATTTATCTTTATATAAACTCTCCAGGCGGTTCAGTAACCGCAGGATTTGCAATATACGATACAATGCAACATGTAAAATGTGATGTATCAACTATATGTATAGGGCTTGCAGCAAGCTTTGGATCATTTTTATTAGCAGGTGGAGCAAAAGGAAAGAGATTTGCACTTCCAAATTCTCAAATTATGATTCACCAACCTCTAATTGGAGGAAATGGTATACAAGGACAAGCTACAGATATAAAAATAGTAGCTGAAAATTTACTAAAAACTAAAGAAAGACTAAATAGAATTCTAGCTGAAAATACAGGTAAAAGCATAGAAGAAATATATAGAGACACAGATAGAGACAATTTTATGAGTGCTCAAGAAGCCCTAGATTATGGCTTAATCGATTCGATTATAACTAGAAGTGATTCTATAAAATAAATAGAAAAATTATAATCATGTCAGCATATACATATATAAATAATATATGTTGGGAGGCATGGCATGAAAAAAATAATTGGATTAATAATTTGTCTAGCTTTAGTAGTAATCTTAAAAAATCCTATATCGATTGGCATGATGTATGTTGTCGATTTTATAGGAAATACTTTTAATATTACAACAGTAGAAGTTATAGACTTTCTAAATGAAATTTATTATTTGTAAATAAAATTTTATTACATAGTAAAGTTGTTTAAAATTTACATAACGTAAAATAGGATTAATACTTAAACTAAAGTATTAATCCTATTTTGTTTTTATGAGTTAAGTATCTAATTTATAAATATAAAGCTTATTTGTGTCCAAATCAAATAGGGCAAATGTTATGTTATATGCTGCTCTATCATTTATGTTAGTGTCTGCCTCTTCAGGATAATTTTCAGCAAATCTATCTTTAAAATAATAAATTCCGTTTTTTGTTTTAGGAATATTGTAATCAGGTAAAGGTTCGTACACATAATAATTTCCATCTTTTTTTAACTCTCCGCCATATATAATGAGTTTTAAATCTTTTTGCAAAGGGGTTTTCTTCCACTTTTTATTTTTCTCTATATTTTTCAAAAATGAGTTTTTTTCATTTTTATCAAATTGTATAACTGCATATAAATCGCCATCTCCTAAGAATCCCCCGTGAGTATCTTTATAATCCAAGACTTTAGCGTTTTTAGGAATTTCTGTATCTATCATTTCACTATAGTTAACTGAATTATAAGGATCAAAATATTCTATTTTTAATATGAGAACACCAATTGCGACGCATATAAAAATAAATAATAAAATAAAAAATAATCCTAATTTTTTTACCCTAGACATTCTATAATTTACCCCCTTTTTAGTCCTATATTTTATAGATTAACAAGGTATTTTATGAATGTCAATATTTATTTATTGAAAAACAATAAATAAATATTTTAAAACGATAATGGGGAAGTGATGTGTGCAAGATAGATAAACAAAAACATAGAAATCTAATCAATAATAATTTAAAATATTAATAACTACTTAAAAATTTAAAAATAATATGGGGGATAATACTATGGAAAATAAAAAGGAAAACAGAGCATTTAATGAAATGTACATAGCTGCGAAAAAACGTCTTGA
The DNA here is from genome assembly GCA_025148965.1 of Intestinibacter bartlettii. Lineage (GTDB taxonomy): Bacteria > Bacillota > Clostridia > Peptostreptococcales > Peptostreptococcaceae > Intestinibacter > Intestinibacter bartlettii. The sequence goes on from CP102273.1 coordinate 1,188,575, forward strand.
GGGAAAAAATCCAATAGAAATTGCGAAGAATTCAGGGGCAGAATTTGATGAAGAAAAATCAATTTTAAAAATCAAAAGTTTAGATGCTATATTCGAATTAGAATATCCAACTTACGATATGAAAGAAAAAAGAGATGACTGGCAGATACTAACTTTACTTCATTATCTAGATTTGGCAGATAATACACCGATTTTATCAAAACAAATTAAATTTGGAGAATTAAAAGACGGACTTATAAGAGGGGCAAGATTTGACAAAACTGTTGAAGTGGAACTAGAACGTTTTTTAAAAAATAAAGATGAAAAACAAGTTATAGAAGTTTTTAAATCTCTAGATGCAAAGTTTATTGATTCAAAAGCAGATTTAAGTGCCGTATTTTATATTTATCCATATTATCCAGTTACAATAAGCATATGGTTTGAAGATGAAGAATTTCCACCAACAGGCAAAATGTTTCTCGACAAAACAGCAGATCACTATCTTACAATAGAAGATGCAGTCGGGGTTGGGGAGCTTATGATAAAAATTATAAATGAAAGATATAAAAAACTATTTTGTAAAAAATAGACATGAGTTATAAAGATAAATAGTCTTGTTATATAAATTTGTTTGTGATATATTACAAAGGCAGTTAAGAAAGAAAGGAATTTTATTAAAATGACAAATGTAAATCAATTTAATATAACAGACGAAGAACTTCGTGAAATAGAGCAAATAAAAGAATTAGCACAAGATTGTACAACTCACTTATTAGAATGTCTAGTTGATCCAGATACAGAAGAAAAAGTAGAGTTAAATGAAGAAGATAAAAAAGATATGTACAAATTTATACTTGATAAAACTATGGAATATGCAGAAGAAAACAAACTTCCAGACGATGGAGACGATTTTGACAAGTATATCGAATTTATAATAGATAGTTTACAATAAAAACCTAGGATAAAAATCCTAGGTTTTTTAATATATTTTTCATTATTTCATATTGCTTTTTATAAGCCCTGCAAGAATTTCAAGTTTATTTTTATCGCAATTTATATAATCCCCAAATGTATTTACAGAATAAACTTTCTTAGGGGTAAGTGGTGTCGATGATAGTCAAAAATGAATTTTATACGGTGTTTTTTATTTCTTTTAAAAACTCATACTGTTTATCAAAATTATAAAATTCTTTGTATTGTAATGATTTTGGAGTACTACCATAATATTTCACGCCAGTTGAAGAGGCAAAAACTGTATAAGATAAAAATGTATCTTTATTATCATCGACATAATAAAAAACAGTATTTAAAAGATTGTCTTTAAATAAAAAGTGGACTGAATCTTTGCTATTTTTATCATAAACTATTAAAGTATTCGTCATATCTGTATTTTCATTATCAAGTTTATAGTCATAATCAGCTTCTTTTATTTTGTTTTTTATATCTGATAATTTTGATTCTGTATATACGTTTACACCATATAAGATATAAAATTTGAAGAAATTATCGTATTTATTATTGTTGTATACTGTAGCCATATAAAGCTCATCTGCTATTTTGTCTGAATATTCGTAAATTTTAATATAGTCTTTATTGCTATAAATTCCATCATTGCCTAGCTTTATCATTTGTTCATATAAATCTAATGCATTAGAATAATTTTTTTGTATATATTCTAATCCAAATTCATTATAGTTTGGTTTACTTTCTTTATTTTGAGATTTTATATATTCATAATTTGTTTTAAGCAAATCAAAATCTATATCATTATATTCATTTCTAGCTTTTTTAAGTTCAAGGTTCATATTATCTAAATCAAAATCTTTAACATGACCACCATTACTTTTTATATCATCTGTAATAAATTTATAAATACTATTTTTTAAATCTTTAATTTTGTCCATATTGTTATCAAGTTTATTTTCTTCTTTTTGAACTTGAATTGATTCATCATATGCTAAACTGTTATTCCTAGAACACCCTGTAATAATAAAACTAAAAACTATAATACTTAATAAAAATAACTTTTGTTTCATCTTTTTCCCTCCAAACTTATATTTAATTAGTTATCTTTTAAAGTATTTCGAGTAATAGAAATACAATTCCTTTATTTAAAACAAAAAAAGAAAAGACTAGGCAATAAAGCCTAGTCTTTTCAACACGTTTAGTAATCATATGTAAAAAAATGGTGCCGATGACGGGAGTCGAACCCGTATGGATTTCTCCGCACGATTTTGAGTCGTGTGCGTATGCCAATTCCGCCACATCGGCCAATAAATTTGCTACCTTTATATTATAGCAACACAGATTAAATTAATCAAGCACAATTTATATATATTGGAAAAATTAGTATTTGATTTAAAAATAAGAATATAATCTACATTTAAAAAACTTATGAAAAAAGTAAAAAAAGTAAATAATAAAAAAAGTATAATATAAACTGAATATATTTATACATTTTAAATAGTTAATATCGATAGATTTATGGTATGATAAAATGATAGGGTAAAACGAGTAAATAAGAGAAACAGTAGGAGTGATAAATTTTGGAAAAAAGATTAATAATTATAGATGGTAACTCAATAATAAACAGAGCCTTTTATGCATTGCCAGATATGAGTAATAGTGAGGGATTAAAAACTAACGCTATATTTGGCTTTGTTCGTATGATGTTTAAAATAATAGAAGACTATCAACCGACGCATATGAGTGTTGCATTCGATAAAAAGGCCCCAACTTTCAGACATAAACAATATGCTGATTATAAAGCTGGGAGAAAGAAAATGCCGGATGAATTAGCACAACAATTACAACCTCTAAAAGATTTATTAGACAAGTTTAATATAAACAGATTAGAGCTTGAAGGATATGAGGCTGACGACTTAATCGGTACGGTTGCAAGATTAGGCGAAGAAAATGACTTTAAAGTTTACATAGTTACAGGAGATAAAGATGCGATACAATTGGCATCGCACAAAACAACTACTCTAATAACTAAAAAAGGTGTTGGAGAAGTTGAAGAATATAACTACGATTCAGTATTAGAAAGATACGAAATGACACCAACTCAATTTATAGACTTAAAAGGTCTTATGGGAGATAAATCGGATAATATCCCTGGAGTGCCTGGTGTTGGTGAAAAGACTGGTATAAAACTTTTAAAACAATATTCAACTATAGAAAATCTTATAGAACATACTGATGAATTAAAAGGAAGTATCAAAAAGAAAATAGAAGAAAATAAAGAGTTAGCTTTAATGAGTAAGGAATTAGCTACAATTATAACAAATGTTCCAATCGAAGTTAAATTAGAAGATCTAGCATACGGAGACTACAATAAAGACGATGTTGTAGAGAAGTTTAAAGAGTTCGGATTTACAAGTCTGATAACAAAATTATTAGATATAGAAGGCGGAGAGACTACTATAAAAGAAGAAATAGACTTAAAAATAGAACATCTAGATAATGTAGAAGATTTTATTAAAAAAGCAGAAGAAAATAAAAAAGTTATAATCGATGTTATAGGAAAAGAAGGAAATATATTAGACAAAAGAGTTCTATATGTATTCTTAAGTTTAGATGGAAATGAAATTTATTATGTAAATGAAGATGAATTACCACAAATAAAAACTTTACTTTCAAATCCTGAAATTAAAAAACATGGATATGATTTAAAAGAAGATTATATATTACTAAAACCTTATGAAATAGAATTAAATTCTATGGATTTTGACATAACAATAGCTGAGTATTTAATAGACTCAAAATCTTCAACTTCATATGAATGTAGTGCAATTGCTATGAAGTATTTAACTAGAAAAATAAAATCAAAAGAAGATTTACTTGGAAAAGGTGCAAAAGCTAAGAAGTTCGATGAAATAGAATTTGACGAGCTGTCAGCATATATAGGTGATATATTAAACACAGTTAATGGAGTATATCTTAAAATGGAAGAAAAGCTAAAAGAAACAGAAATGGATGGATTATTCTATCATGTTGAGATGCCTCTTGTTGAAGTTTTAGGTTCTATGGAATATATCGGAATGAAAGTGGACAAGGATCAATTAAATGAATTAAAAGAAAAATTCACTACTATAATAAATGAATTAGAAAATGAAATATTCGAATTAGCTGGTGAACCATTCAATATAAATTCACCAAAACAATTAGGTGTTGTATTATTCGAAAAGTTAGGTCTTCCAGTAATTAAAAAGACTAAAACAGGATACTCTACAAATGCAGAGGTTTTAGAAAAATTAAGAGACAAACACGAAATAATCGACAAAATAACAGAGTACAGACAAATAGTTAAGTTAAATTCAACTTATGTTGAAGGATTATTAAAAATAATAAATCCTAAAACAGGAAGAATACATTCATCATTTAACCAAACTATAACTACTACTGGTAGAATTTCATCTACTGAACCTAATATGCAAAACATACCTGTTAAAACTGAAATGGGTAGAGATATAAGAAAAGTATTTGTGGCTGATGAGAATTGTAAATTAGTAGATGCCGACTACTCTCAAGTTGAACTTAGAGTTTTAGCTCATATGAGTGGTGACGAAAATATGATAGATGCGTTTAAACATGGGGAAGATATCCACTCAAAAACTGCATCACAAATATTCGATGTCGATATAAAAGACGTTACAAGCAAACAAAGAATAGAAGCTAAGGCGATAAACTTTGGTATAATCTACGGAAAAACTGATTTTGGTCTTTCTCAAGATTTAAATATACCAGTTGCAACTGCTAAAGCATACATCGATAGTTACTTTAATAAATACCCTAAGATAAAAGAATTTATGGATGAAGCCGTTGAAAGTGCAACAGAAACAGGTTATGCGACAACTATATTAAACAGAAGAAGATATATACCAGAGATAAAAGCGAGCAACTTTATAGTTAGAAACCAAGGCAAGAGATTTGCGATGAATGCTCCTATCCAAGGTAGTGCTGCTGATATAATAAAAGTAGCGATGGTAAATGTCTATAATAAATTAAAAGAAAATAACATGAAATCAAAACTAATACTTCAAGTACACGATGAGCTTATAGTAGAAGCAGTTGATGAAGAGTTAGAAATGGCCGAGAAAATAGTAAGAGAAGAAATGGAAAATGCACAATCTATGGATGTTAAATTAGACGTGGATTTAAATACAGGGGATTCTTGGTACGAAACAAAGTAGGTGAAAAAATGTTAGTATTGGGGCTTACAGGAAATATTGGATGTGGAAAAAGCAGTGTATCGACTATATTTATGAATCATGGCATAGATATAGTTGATGCCGATATAGTAGCTAGACATATCTTTGAAGATTTAGATTTATTGAATAAAGTATTTTCAACTTTTGGAGAGACTATAAAAAACGAGGATGGAAGTTTAAATAGAAAAGCACTTGGAAATATAGTGTTTAATGATTATGAAAAACTAATTGCTTTAAATAATTTAACTCATCCAAAAATAAAAGAAAATATACTAAAAAAAGTAGAAGAATATAAAAAACAAGGAAAGAATATTGTAGCTATTGATGCAGCATTATTAATAGAAGACAATTATCTTCCTTATATAGATAAACTAATTTTAGTAACTTGTAAAAAAGATATACAAATTAAAAGAATAATAGCTAGGGATAACTGTACTGAAAAAGAGGCGATTAGCAGAATAAATTCTCAAATGAGTCAAGAAGATAAGGCAAAATTTGCGGATTATATTATAGATAATTCGGGCTCATTTGAAAACTTAGAACAACAAGTTCTAGAAATAATAAGTGTTTTACAAGGAGAATAAGGGTGAAAAAAAAATTAATCTTAATTCTATTGATTTTAATCGTGTTGGGGGTTGCCTTATTTATAGGAAAAAATGATATATATAAATATCTTTACCCCAAAAAATACTCAGATTATGTAGAGTTTTATTCAAAAGAATACAATTTAGATGAAAACCTAGTTTACAGTATAATAAAGGCAGAAAGCAAGTTTAAAGAAGATGCAGTTTCGAGAAAAGGGGCAAAGGGGCTTATGCAAATTGGCGATGGTACTAGAGATTGGGCCGCTGAAGAGCTTAAACTAGAAAAGGTAGATATTTTTAAGCCACAAGATAATATAAGGATAGGATGTTGGTATTTAAATAGATTATATAGAGAATTTGGGGATTTGGATTTAGTAATTGCAGCTTATAATGGAGGTTCGGGCAACGTCAAAAAATGGCTGGCAGATGAGGAATTCAGCTCTGATGGAGAAAATCTAGAAACTATTCCTTTTAAAGAAACAGCTTCTTATGTTGAAAAAGTAAAATATAATTACGAAATGTATAAAAAAATCTATAACTAGAAAGGTACAGCAATATGAAGAAGGTAGTAAAATTAGTAAGTATACTCTTAGCTTTGATGGTGTTTGTAGTAGGTTGTAGTGCAGATACTGAGAAAAAAAGCGAAGAAAAGAATACATCAAAACAAGATGGTTCACAGTACATAAATTTAACTATGATAAAACCGACTACAATCAATCCAATATTAAATAACGATAAGTCAGTAAGTTATGTATTGAACTTGGTTTATGACAGTTTATTTGAATTTGATGAAAATTATAATCTTCAACCTAAATTAGTAGATTCTTATAATATTTCATCAAACAATAAAAGTATAGATATAACTTTAAAAGAGAATATAAAATGGCATAATGGACAAAGTCTTACAGCAAGTGATGTAAAATATACATACGACTTAATAAAGAAAAATACAGATAGTTCTTATTATAGTTTAGTATCAAATATAAGCAAAATAAGTGTAAATGGAAGCAAAAATCTAACTATTACATTTAAAGATGGATATGCATTTTCACTAGAAACTTTAATTTTTCCAATAGTATCTAAAGACAAATTAGATAACTTAAAAAGTGATAAATTAAAACTTGCAAGCAACAACTTAATTGGAAATGGTGCTTACAAAATTAAAACTTATGAAGATAGAAACTATATGTTATTAGAATTAAATAAAGATTACTATGATCTAGATAAAAATAATAATAAAAAAGAAGTCTATGTAAAAATGGTACCAGACAATGAATCACAAACAGAGATGGTATTATCTTTAGATAGTGATGTGAGTAGGGTTACTTTAGGTAGTATAAGTAAATTTGTAGATAATGATAATTTTGTAATAAATAAATATCAAGGAAGAAATTATGATTATGTTCTTTTCAATTATGATAATGAATATCTAAAAAATCTAGATATAAGAAAAGCAATCTCATTTGCAGTAGATAGAAATTCTATTATAAAAGATGCTTATTCAAATAGAGCAAAATTAACTAATTTCCCTTTAAATTCTACATCAGTTTATTACGATAATGAATTAAAACCTCTTTCTTATAATACAGAGAATGCCAATAATTATCTGAAAAAAGCTGTTTTATCTTTAAGCAAAACTGACGATAATAAAGAAAAAGACACTACAGATGATAAAGATAATACTGATGAAGAAAAAACTGAAGCTGATGATAAAGCTACAAATAACAAGGAAAATACTTCAGACAAAAAAGATGATAAAAAAGATTTAAAAGACAGCAAAAAGGGTAGATACTTTAAAGATGTAACAAATTCTGAAGTAAGAGCTTTATTAAAAGATGTAACATTTAAGATAATAGTAAATAAAAACAATAGTGAAAGAGTAAAAGCAGCAACTATAATAAGCAATAATTTAGAAGCTATAGGTATAAAAACAGAAATCAAAGATTTAGAAGATGATGAAATGACAAAAGCTCTAGATAAAAAAGACTATGATTTAGCTTTAATAGGATGTGAATTACCTGCTGTTTCTGATGCTACATACATCATAAAACAATTAGGATATGATGATAAACAATTAGATAAATATCTAAATGCATTACAAAATGCAAATTCAGAAGATGAAATAAAAAGCACATATAAGACTTTACAAAAGTACGTAAAAGAAAAAGCTATATTTATAAGTTTTGGTATATTAGATGACTATGTAGTATTAAATGGAAGACTTGATGGTGAATTAACTTGTAATGATTTCAATGTTTACAGAGGAATAAATACAATAAATTTAGGCTATGTTAGCTATCTTCGTGATAAATATGACATAAAAACAACCACACCTTAGAATTTTCAATATATTGAATTCTAATATGTGGTTGATTATATAACTTACTATAAATTGTTCGTAATATATTAATATTGTCTATTAAGCTACTTCTATAAATTATAACTTTTACCAAAACCAACCTCCATATCCTATTTCAAGATGTAATATGAAAAACAAAGTTGGTAATAACAACATACTTATAATACTACAAATATAGCACATTTTCGTAAATTTATTTTCTTTATACTTCCTCTTAGTATAATCAAATAGCACTATGAAAGGTATTGTACTTAGCACTATTCTTAACAGAAATCCCAATTGTAAAAGATATTCATCATTAAGTTTTATACCATCTAGTAGTATTAATGGCAATGCCCAGCTAAACCATACTATTATGTTAGAAAATATAATTGCTGAAACATACTTTCGTATATATATCCTTTTTTCTTGTTTCATCGCATCACCTTTCTTCATAATCAACACTATTATAGTGTTTTACTTATAAGTCACAATATATGACAATTGCGATTTAGTTTATATTATATCATTTTCAACACTTATTTAAAACATAGCCTAATTTTATAAAAGGCTATGTTAAACTATTTATATCTATATATACCTATAGTTTTATATCTATCTCCTTCTAATACTTCACTAGCTCCATAATATATGCTATAATCTTCTTCATTTATTTCAACTATAGCATCTCCCTCTTTAAAATATGGAACTTCAAATATGTGATATTGAATATCTCTCATTATTCTTCTTGCATCAATAAGTGCGATTATATCTCTATATTCTAATCCATATGAACACAATTCTTCAATTCTATTTAAATCATTTTTAAACGCTTGATTTTTTACTGAATTAGATATATATCTTATAGTATTTACAATTCCATATAAATCATTATTATCATAAGCATCCCATCGATTATTTGCCTTATCGAATAATTCTTTATATCTATCATCAAAAATAACTTGGTTCAATGCAGTATAACAGTCTCCAAATTTAAGAACTTGCTCTTGATTTAAGTTAAAGAATATATCAGTTCTTAAATCATATCGTTCTTCATCTGACATAGTAGGTTTATTTTTTTCTACTGATTCTATTATATTTATCAATTCTTGTTCTTCGCTTTCTTTTGAATAAATATCATTAGAAATAATTTGATTAATATTATTAGTATCAATTAAATTCTCATTTTTATTAATATCCAAAGTTATATCTTCTTTTGAATTACTGCACCCTGTTAAAAATAATGATATAGCAATTAAAAATAAACTTAACCTAATTACTTTTACCATATAAAATTTCCCCTTTTTATTTATAATTAATTCTCAATATATAATAATTACGAACTTAATTATATTATATAAAGTATTCAATTGTTTTCCAATTATAAAATGGTTTCATTAATTTGAAGTAAAGTTCCTTACTTTATGTTAATTCAATGAATCTATTTCTAATAGTGGCTCTAGTTACATATGTATCCTTAGTAGCTACATTCACTAGCATATCTTTAATTCGGTCATTCTTTTTATTCTTCTTACTTAGTTGTAGAAATTTAAACCAAGCCAAATAATTATTGATATATTTTGTGGATACACCATTAAAAGTCATTAACCATCTCTTAAAGCTACTGTGAAGAGCATTTATATGCTGTAAATGATAAACACTATCTATCATTGATTTTCCTCTAGGAACTTGCTTTAACTCTATGTTCAACTTATCCTTTATTCCCATATATGATTTATGTGAATCTACACAAAAAGTAGCATCTTCACATATTTTATTGTCAAAGAAGTTAACTATTTGATTTGTTGTAATTCTACCATTACAAACAGCACCCATAAGGATATTTCCTTTTCTATCAATTGCTGTCTCTATACAAATCTGCTCTTTTGATATTCCTCTTTTCTTCTTATCATTTTTACCTTTACCTCTTTTTCTAGGATTTCTAGGCATTACAAATGTAGTACTTTTAGAATGATTCCCTTTAAAAGACTCCTTAATAAAGCATTCATCTACTTCAACTATACCTTCAACTTTATCATTTTTTAATGATAAATTGATTACATCAAGTATCCTATGACGCATGTAAAAAGACGTTTTAACACCTACTCCTACTTCTTCAGCACATTTTCTTATAGAAAGTCCTAATATCATTAATTCGCAGTATTTTAGCCATTTATCTAACCCTAATTTTGTATTAGAGAATGGGGACATAGTAAACTCATCAAAACTTGTACGACAACGTTTACATATATATCTTTGTCTTCCATTAGATTTCCCATTTTTATTTACATCTTTACATTGACATTTTGGGCACTCGTATCCTTTAGAAAATCTACTTTCTTTAACATTATCTCTAATTTCAGAAGAATTAAATAAAGTACTTAATACTTCTTGTGCTACTGAAATTAACTCTGTAAGTTCATTCTTTTTTAAATCTTTTATCATAGCTTTTATATCTATTTTTGACATAATATTAGGTATCCTTTCTGTAAATTAGTTGAAATATAGTCTATACCTATATTATAGCCTATTTTAGATATAATTAATCACAAAGTTAGCTAACATAGCCTAAAAATAAAATAACAATTTCTTTATTGATTAGTAGTGTTTTTTAATATAACGTGTTATAATATACCCATACAGGGTATATTAGGAGGTGTAATTAATGGAAAAGAAATTATTAATTGAAGGAATGAGTTGTAACCACTGTGTTAACCATGTAAGAACCGCTTTAACAGAAGATATCAAAGGTGTAGAAGTAAGAGAAGTTAGTTTAGATGGAAAATATGCTATAGTTAATATGGATGACTCAGTTAAAGAAGAAGAATTAAAAGCTTTAATTGAAGATTTGGGATTCCAATTAATAGCAATACAATAAATATACATTGTATCCAAAGAAAAACTTGAAATTATAGTTCAACTTTTTCTAAAAAACGACCTTTTAAGGTCGTTTTTTGTGTCATAGTACATATTAAGTTCTTATAAGCGTGATAAATTATATTTCGTTTAAAATTCCATAGTTAAAAATAAATGCAATAAGGCAATATGAAAGCATAATTTGAAATGGAATAGGAAATAAATATATTAAAGGAAAAAATTAAATGAGGTGTAACAATGAACAAAATACTAGAACAAGCACAGAATATAAAAAATGATATAGTTGAATATAGAAGAACTATTCATGAAAATCCAGAGGTTGGAGATACATTACCTAAAACAAAAGCTTATGTAATAAATAAATTAAGAGAATTTGGTTATGAACCAACAGAAATATGTGAAAGTGGTATAGTAGCTACAATAGAAGGTCCTAAACCAGGAAAGACATTCTTATTAAGAGCTGATATGGATGCACTTCCAATGGAAGAAGCTCCAAATTGTGATTTCGCATCTAAAAACGGAGCAATGCACTCTTGTGGACATGATATGCATACAGCTATGTTACTTGGTGCTGCTAAATTATTAAAACAAAATCAAGACCAAATAGAAGGTACTGTAAAATTAGTATTCCAACCAGACGAAGAAGGTTTTACTGGTGCTAAAAAAATGATAGAAGCAGGAGTACTTGAAAATCCAAAAGTTGATGCTGCTATGGCAATGCACGTAAACTCTGGAACACCTTCAAATCTAGTAGTATGTGGATTAGGTACTAGTATAGGTGGATGTAATAGATTTAGAATAGTTGTAAAAGGTACTGGATGCCATGGAGCTATGCCAGAAACAGGTGTAGACCCAATATTTATAGCTAATCAAATATATTCTGCTATACAAGAAATAACTAATAGAGAAATAGTTGCTACTCAACCAGTAGTTATAACAATAGGTAAATTTGTAGGTGGAGATGCACCAAACATAATACCTGGAGAAGTTATTATGGAAGGTACTATAAGAACATTAGATAAAGAAGTAGGAGAATATGTATTCAAAAGAATGGGTGAAATAGTTTCTGCTACTGCTAAAATGTTAAGAGGAGAAGCTGAATTAATAGAATTATCTTCTGTTCCACCACTTGCTAACAATAAAGATTTAGCTACTGAAGTTACTGGATATGTAAAAGATATAGTAGGTGAACAAGGAGTATTTTTATTTGAAGGTGGAGGAATGGGTTCTGAAGATTTCGCTTCTTATTCTTATGAAGTTCCTAGTTTATACTTAATATTAGGAGCTGGAGCTAAAAACGAAAATCCTTTATACGGTGAACCTATGCACAATACTAAAGTAGTATTTAATGAAGATGTTTTAGTAACTGGTGCAGCAATACACACATATAGTGCAATAACTTGGTTAAAAAATCATAAATAATATGAAAAAAAGCCTGTAAATTAATAAAAGTTTACAGGCTTTCTTGTGTTTATCCATGAAAAATAATTTTTTAAAAAAAGACCTCTATTATAATTAACAGAGATCTTAATGGGGAGATTGAGTATATTTGATTTTACATCTATATTATTATCACTTTTATAAAATATATACATATAATTTAATATTTTTTTGAAAAAATCATATAATTAAGTAAATATTTTAATGATATTTGTAAACTCACATTTTATATTGCTATGAATATAATAAAATAAACGAGGTGGAGGTATCATGGAATCTAGAACATATAAAGATAATTTTAGAAATTTGATACTCGATATGGTACAACAAGAATTAGAGAACTATGTATCTCAAAGGGGTGCAAAAAAATATTTTGAAACAAATGTAGATAAAGTAATAGATGAAAATATAAAAAAGGTTCGAACTAGAAAAGATAATGAGAATTTATATCTAAAAATCTTAACTTATGGCTCATATCAAGATAATATTGTATCAATAGGGAAATTAATCAAAAAACAAGAGCTGTTTAAATCTAAACAGCAAATTTATAATTTTGCGAGATATCTAAATTTAAATGTAAATAAAAAACTTTCATATAATCAAATGCTAAAAATAATCTCAAAATATATTTATGATAATAGAGATTTATATTCAAGCAAGTATGTTATTTATAAAAGGGCGAATAATGAATATGTAGTAGAACCGAATGTTGTGAAAGAAGATTTAATAAAAAGTTATAAATCAAAGACAAGGGAAGAGATGCAAACAATAGCAAAACTATTAGATGTAGATATAAATGAAAATGAGGGAGCAGAAGATATAAGAAAGAAAATAATAAATAATATAATAAAAGATAAACTTAGAAAGCATAAATAAAGATTATATATAGTAAATAATAATATAAATAATAAATAAACATATAGTAAATAATAATATAATAAGACGCTACAAAGCGTCTTTAATTTTTAAAGAAGAAAGGTTGTGATTTATATAAAATCAAGAAAAATTTTTCTTTTAATAATGATAATACTAATTGCAAGTTTTTTGGGAACAAGCCAAGATAAAAATACAGAAAAAATAGATATAAAAATAATAAGTTACAATATACATAGTGGTACTGATAAAAATATGGCACCAACATTGTTTGACACAATAAATTTTCTTAAAAAAAGCAATGCAGATATAATCTGTTTACAAGAGGTAAATGAATCATCAAAAGTAGGGTTCCAAGTAAGCAGTCTGAAAGAAGAATTAAATATGAATTTGCATTTTGGAGCAAATGTTGTCAAAAATAACACTAATTACGGTTTAGCAACTTATTCAAAATATAAAATAATAAGTCAAAAACATGTTTATTTAAGCAGTACAAGAGAACAAAGAGGTTTTTTACATACGACTGTAAGAGTGAAAGACAAGAAATTACATATAATAAATATACATCTAGGACTAGGGGATAAAGAACGCAAAAAACAGATAAATGAGTTGCAAAATTATATAAAAGGTCTGAAAAAAGATTATTTTGTTGTTTTAGGGGATTTTAATGAAGGAAATTTATCGTTAGATGACGAAATTATAATTGATGTAGCTGAAAAATTAAACAAGTCAAATATATTAACATTTTCTACAGAACTAGATAGAATAGATTATATGTTTGTTTCAAATAATATCGAAGTGAAATCTTATGAAGTATTAATCAAAAATATGTCAGACCATTATCCTATAGTTGCTAAAATTTCAATATAATTATATTATAGTATAGTATGAAAAAATTAATAAACCTAGGAGGATAAATTATAATGAATTTTAGATTTTGTCATAATAATTTTAATGTATTAGATTTAGAAAAAAGTATAGCTTTCTATGAAAAAGCTTTAGGACTTAAAGAAGTAAAAAGAAAAACAGCAGATGATGGAAGTTTTATACTTGTGTACTTATCTGACGGAGAAACATATCACACTTTAGAACTTACTTGGTTAAGAGATTGGGATAGACCTTATAACTTAGGCGATAATGAATTCCACTTAGCTCTTGAAGTAGAAGATTTTGATAAAGCATATGAACTTCACAAGGAAATGGGTTGTATATGTTTTGAAAATAAAGAAATGGGAATATACTTCATAAATGATCCCGATAATTATTGGATAGAAATATTACCAGCTAACATGAAATAACTTTTATTTAGTAAATGGGGGAATAAAAATGAAAAAAGCTTTAGTAGCATTGGGAATAGGTGCAGTAGCAGTTTCTTTAAATATGGACAAAGCTTATGCTGATTCTACTGTAACAGTTAATGTAAGTGCATTAAATGTAAGAAGTGGACCTGGCACAGATTATTCTAAAATAGGAACAGTTTATAAAGGAAGTTCATTAACAGTACTAGAAACTAACGATATGTGGTATCATGTAAAACTAAATAATGGTTTAAAAGGATGGGTGTATTCTAGATATGTAAAGAAAGAATATTCATCAAATACAACATATAATACAGGCTCAATTAATATAAGTGCTGTAAATGTAAGAAGTGGTCCTGGTAATGGATATAGTATAAAAAAAGTGGCATCCTATGGAACAAAAGTAAAACTACTAAATAAATCTGGTGGATGGTATAATGTAGAACTTCCAAGTGGAACTAATGGTTGGATTTATAAAAAATATATAAACACATCAGGACATACAGAGGATGACGACAACAAATCAGATGGATTTAATTCATGTAATGGAAAGGTAACATGCAAATCTAATTTAAATGTAAGAAGTGGACCTTCTACAAGTTATAGTATAAAAGCTAAACTTACTCATGGACAAGTTATTAAATTAACAGATAAATCAAATGGATGGTATAAAGTTAGTTTGACAAATGGAACAACTGGTTGGGTAAAAGACGATTATATAAAAATAACTACAGAAAGTGTTACAGACAATTCACAAAATAGTAATAACAATTCAACAAGTTATAGATCAGCTGTTGTAAACTTAGCATACTCATTACTTGGTAAGCCTTATGCTTGGGGAGGTAATGGACCAAATTATTTTGACTGTTCAGGATTTACAAGTTATGTATATAAACATGCTGAAGGGAAGACAATCCCAAGGGTATCTTCCTTACAAGCTAAATATGGAACTTTCGTTTCAAGAGGCAATTACTTGCCAGGAGATTTATTATATTTTGCGACTGTTAAAAAAGGTGTTCCAAGTCATGTTGGAATTTATGTAGGAAATAATACATTTATACATGCAAGTGGAAGTGCTTCAAATCCTGATAAAGTTAAATTATCAACATTAAGTGGATATTATTTAAATGCATTACTTGGAGCAAGAAGATTTTAATTAAATAAATATACATAAAAGCAAGCCCCCTTAAATATAATTGTATAAATAATATTTAAGGGGGCTTAACTAATGAGTAATAAAAAGATATACAAAGGCTTAAATAAAAGACGTAAATTTCATTTTAGAAAATTTATAACTATCTTGCTTTGTATTATTTTAATAGTTGGATACACTTATAAGAAGATAAAATTGGACGAGGTATTTAAAAATGTAAATATATCTAACAGTTTGTATTCTGTAGTAGATAAGTTATATTTTTGGAAAAATCCTGGGGTTGAAATGTTTAATTTATCATCAAAGGACATCAAAAAATCGGACAACACATCAAATAAAACACAAGAAAAATCAGACAATAAATCTCAAAGTAATTCACAAGCTAATACAGAAGTAGCTGTAGTTGAAGGAATAAATGTTTATTTAATACAAGTAGGGTCATTTGATAATGACCAAAAAATAAAAGATGTAAAATCAAAATTAGAAGAAAATAAGATACCAAATTCTACAGTAGAAATAGATAAAGTTAATAAGTTACAAGCATATGTATCGTTTAAAGAAAGTGATATAAGAAATAAGCTTGAAAGTACAAAGCAGATATTTAATGATGCTTTTTTGACTAAATTGGAAATTCCAGTTCTTTCTCTAGAATATACTGATGAATATTCTTATATAAAAAGTATTTCCGACAATTTAAACTCTTTATTGAAAAGTTATGAAAAAGAATCGACTTATATAAATGAAAATAGAGATAATTTAGATAGCACAAAATATAAAGCAATACTAAGTGAAAGAGAAGATATTATAGATAAATTAGAAAATGAAGTAAATAAAATTGATTATAATGAGTTAGAATACTTTAAAACAAATTTATTGTCTTATACTTCACAAATAAGAAATAATATTTCTAACTATGGAGATACAATTGACACATCAAATGAGTACAAATATGAAAGTTTATTAATATCTTCAATACAAGAGTATTATGAATTTATAAATAAAATTAAAACTGCTTAAAAGGTTGATTTTTTCAACCTTTTTTGATTTTTTATATAACTAAAATATAAATTGAAATTTAAATTATTATATAAAAAAAATATTATTTATGAGACACATCTTTTATATATTGGTTAAAAATTACTAATAATTGGGATAAATAATTAACAATTGTTAAATTTTTCAAATAAATATAGTATACTATATGTATGAAAAGAATAAATACAATATAAAAAGGCAGGGGGTAAATAAAAAATGAGACTCTTAACATTTAAAGGAGGAATACATCCTCCATACAACAAAGAGTATACAAACAAAGTAGCTCTAGCGAAAGCCGAAGCTCCAAAGATCGTTTATATTCCTCTTCAACAACATATAGGTGCTCCAGCAAAACCTATAGTGGAAAAGGGTGATGAGGTCAAAAAAGGGCAAATTATAGGTCAAGCAGGCGGTTTTGTATCAGCCAATGTGCATTCATCTGTTTCAGGTAAAGTTATTGATATAAAAATGCATGAAGTTCCAGGTGGAATGGGACAATGTATTGTAATCGAAAATGACTTTAAAGAAGAGCTAGATGAAAGCGTTAAACCACATGGTGAATTAGAAAGTCTAGACCCAAAAGAAATCATAAAAATCATACAAGATGCAGGAATTGTTGGTATGGGTGGTGCAACATTCCCAACACATGTAAAATTGTCTCCACCACCAGATTCAAACATAGATGTAATAATACTTAATGGTGCTGAATGTGAACCATATTTAACTGCCGACCACAGATTAATGGTTGAGATGCCAGATGATGTAGTATTTGGTATAAGAGCAGTAATGAGAGCATTAGATGTTCACAAAGGATATATTGGTATAGAAGTAAATAAACCAGATGCAATAGAAGCTGTTACTAAGGCAGCGGAACCATATCCAGAAGTCGAAGTTGTTGGCCTTGAAATAAAATATCCACAAGGTGCAGAAAAACAACTTATATACGCATGTACAGGTGGAAGAGAAGTTCCATCAGGAGCATTACCAGCAGCTGCAGGTGCTGTAGTTACAAATGTTGGTACAGCGGCTCAAATAGCAAAATCAATAAAAACAGGTTTACCTTTAATAGAAAGAATAACTACTATTACAGGAGATGCAATAAAAGATCCTAAAAACTTAATAACTAAAGTTGGAACACCAATTTGTGAAATAATAGATCAATGTGGTGGATTCAAAGAAGGCGTAAACGTAGGAAAAGTTATATTAGGTGGACCTATGATGGGTAATACTCAATATACTACTCAAGCAGCAAGTACAAAAGGTACTTCAGGTATATTGTGTTTATCAGAAGAAAAAGCTAGAATTCCTGAACCTACAGCTTGTTTAAGATGTGGTAGATGTACAGAAGTCTGTCCAGCATTTTTACAACCTTTATACATAAGTGCAAACTCTCTTAAAGGTGATTTTGATAGAGCAGAAGAACATAGAGCACTTGATTGTATAGAATGTGGTTCTTGTTCATTTATATGTCCAGCTAGAAGACCTTTAGTAGAATCTATAAGAAATGCTAAACGTCAAATACAAGCAAAACGTAGAAAAGCACAAGCAGAAGCAAAAGCAAAAGCAGCAAAATAAATTTCGGGGGGAAATAAACATGGAAAATAAGTTTATAGTGTCATCATCACCTCACATTAGAAGTAATGAAGATACTTCTTATATAATGAAACAAGTCGTATTCGCGCTTTTACCAGCAGCAATCGCAGGTTTATATTATTTTAGACTAAGCGCATTATATGTTATGTTTTTCTGTATATTAGGAACAGTTGGTTCTGAATATATATGGGAAAAAATAACTAAACAAAAAAGTACTATTGGAGATTTCTCTGCAGTAGTTACAGGTTTATTATTAGCATTTAACGTTCCAGCTTCACTTCCATGGTGGATGTGTTTAATAGGTGGTGTATTTGCAATCGTAGTTGTAAAAATGATGTTTGGTGGAATTGGTAACAACTTTGTTAACCCAGCTTTAGCAGCTAGAGCATTCTTACTTGCATCATTCCCAGTTCCAATGACTAAATGGACTGAAACAGGGGTTAACTGGGTAGCTGGTTCAGCAGCAGATGCTGTTACAACAGCAACTCCACTTAGTTTCTTAAAATCAGGAGCAGCAGGACTTCAAGGTTTAACTGATAATGGAATATCAATGATGGATTTATTAGTAGGTAATGTAGGTGGATGTGTTGGTGAAACATGTGCAGTATTATTATTACTAGGTGGCGTTTACTTAATATACAAAGGAATTATAAGTTATATTATGCCATTATGTTACTTAGCAACAATATTTATATTAACTTTCTTATTAGGTGGATTTAATATTCAATTTGCTGTAAGTGAAATATTAGCAGGTGGTGTTATGTTAGGTGGTTTCTTCATGTTAACTGACTATACAACATCTCCAATGACTAAAAAAGGTCAAATTATATATGCAGTACTTGCAGGTATAATTTGTTCAGTAATTAGATTATATGGTGGATATCCAGAAGGATGTTCATATTCAATATTATTAGCTAACGTTATGACTCCGCTTATAGACAAGTACGTTAACAACAGAGTATTTGGGGAGGTGGCTAAATAATGGGCAAAGATATGTTTAAACTAGGATTAAACTTATTAATAATAAGTGCAGTAGCTGCTTTATTACTAGCATTAACTAATAGTGTAACAGCAAGTACTATAGCTCAAAGAAATGAGCAAGCAAATGCAGAAGCTAGAAAATTAGTTTTAGAATCTGCTCAAGATTTTGAACAAGTAAAAGATGTAAAAACTGATAACTCAAAAGGGGTTGAAGTTTCAGAAATATATGAAGCAAAAGACGCATCAGGAAATACAGTTGGATATACTCTAAAAGTTTTACCATCTGGTTATGGTGGAACAATTGAATTAATGGTAGGTATAGATTCTGCTAAAGGTCAAGTATCAGGAATAAATGTTGTTAGCAACTCAGAAACAGCAGGTCTTGGTGCTAAAGCAACTAATCCAGAATTTAGTGATCAATATAAAGGAAAACCACTTGAAGAGCTTTCAGTTCTTAAAAATGGAACTCCTGGTGACACAGAAATCAAAGCAATATCTGGAGCTACTATAACTTCTACAGCAGTAACTAACGGTGTAGATGCAGCAATCGAAGTTTACAATAACTCTTTAAAATAATCGATAGGGGGATTTTGAGATGAATCTAGGAAAAGTTTTTAAAAACGGTATTATCGATGAGAATCCAACCTTTGTACAAGTAATAGGGATGTGTCCTACTTTAGCTGTTACAAGTGCAGCAATAAATGGTCTAGGAATGGGTCTATCAACAACAGTAGTTTTAGCTTGTTCAAACGTAGCTATATCACTACTTAGAAAAGTAATACCAGATAAAATAAGAATACCAGCGTTCGTAGTTGTTATAGCTACTTTCGTTACAATAGTACAAATGCTTTTAAAAGCATATATACCATCACTTGATAAAGCACTTGGATTATATATACCATTAATAGTTGTTAACTGTATAATACTTGCTCGTGCTGAAAGTTTCGCATCTAAAAATGGAGCAGTTGCTTCAGCAGTAGATGGTTTAGGAATGGGTCTTGGATTTACTTTAGCACTTACAATATTAGGTGCAGTTAGAGAAATACTAGGAGCAGGTGCAATATTTGGAGTAAGTTTATTTGGAGCTTCTTATCAACCAGCTTTATTATTCATATTACCTCCAGGAGCATTCTTAACATTAGGAATCCTTATGGCAATATTTAATAAAGTTACAAAGAAAAGTGCTTAATTTTTAGGAGGGAAATATTATGAATTATATTCTTTTATTACTAAGCATTGTCCTTGTTAACAACGTTATAACATCACAATTCTTAGGTATATGTCCTTTCTTAGGTGTTTCTAAGAAAGTAGATACAGCAGCAGGTATGGGAGCTGCGGTTACATTCGTTTTAGCCCTAGCTTCTTTAATAACATATTTTATTCAAATGATATTAGTTAAAACAGGAACTGAATACTTACAAACTATAGCATTTATACTTGTTATAGCTTCAATAGTTCAGTTCGTTGAAATGGCACTTAAAAAAATGAGTCCATCTTTATATCAAGCATTAGGTGTTTACTTACCTCTTATAACTACAAACTGTGCAGTTTTAGGTATAGCACTTGTTAATGTTCAAAATGATTACAACATATTACAAACATTAATAAATGGTGTTGGTGCAGGTTTAGGTTTCACATTAGCAATAGTTTTATTTGCTGGAATCAGAGAAAGATTAGAACTTGCAGATATTCCAGAAGCATTTAAAGGCTTTCCTATAACATTAATATCTGCAGCATTAATGTCAATAGCTTTCTTAGGATTCACAGGATTAATAAAATTATAAAAACAGGGGGTGAAGTATTATGGAAATATTAAAAGCAGTAATATTATTGGGAATCATGGGATTAATATTTGGTGCTGTCTTAGCCTTCGCTGCACAGAAATTCGCAGTTGAAGTTGATGAAAGAGAAGCCAAAATACTTGAAGTACTTCCTGGAGCAAACTGTGGTGGTTGTGGATACCCAGGTTGTGGTGGTGTAGCAGCAGCTATAGTAAAAGGTGAAGCGCCTGTAAATGCATGTCCAGTTGGTGGGGCAGCAGTAGCCGCAAAAGTCGGAGAAATAATGGGTGTTGCAGCTGAAACAGGAGAAAAACAAGTAGCACATGTTATGTGTAAAGGTACTTGTTCAAGTGCAGCAAATAAATATGAATACCAAGGTATAACAGATTGTAGAGCAGCAGTTGCATTAATCGGTGGACCAAAATCATGTAGTTTTGGTTGTTTAGGTCTTGGAACTTGTGTATCTGTATGTGCATTTGGTGCATTATCAATAGTTGATGGTGTAGCAGTAGTAGACGAAGATAAATGTGTTCTTTGTGGAAAATGTATAGACACTTGCCCAAAAGGATTAATACAAAAGAAACCAGCTAAACAAGAAGTTGTTGTTGAATGTAGCTCTAAAGATAAAGGTAAAGATGTTAAAGATAAATGTTCTGCAGGATGTATAGGATGTAAAAAATGTGAAAAATCTTGTCCAGTTGGAGCTATAACAGTAGAAAACAACTTAGCTACTATAGATTATTCTAAATGTGTAGGATGTAAAGTTTGTGCAGATGTTTGTCCAAAGAAAGTTATAAAAGCAGACTTATCAGACAGACGTAAAGTATCTATAGACGAAAGTAAATGTATAGGATGTACAGCTTGTGCTAGAACTTGTCCATTTGGTGCTATAGAAGGCGAAAAGAAACAGCCACATAAAGTTGATTTAGAAAAATGTAAAGGTTGTCATCTATGCATGAAAAAATGTAAAAAAGATGCAATAAAATTAGTAGATTCTAAAGAAGAATCAAAATTAGCTAATTAAGGATATTAAAATATAAAATATGGATAGAATAAAGGTATAGATCTCTATACCTTTATTTATTATGCAAAAAATAGAATTTAAAATGTAGCTTATATATTTATATTAAAAATATCAATATAAATATTATTACAAAAATCTTAATAAAAATAAGAAAAATGTAATAATAAATAATATTTATTTAAAGAAAATAAAATTTTTATCAAAATATAAGATTTAAAGAAGAAAAGAGTGTACATTAAGATTGAAATTTTTATAAGATAGTGATAAACTTAATTAGTACAAAATTAAAGAGTACAAGAAGGTGAATAAATGGAAATAATTTTAGCATCAGCTTCACCAAGGAGAAAAGAAATTTTACAAAATACAAAACTAAAATTTGAAATACAAAAAAGCGATATTGAAGAAGTAATTTTGGAAAATGAATCTCCAGAAAGTATGGTAGTTAGACTTGCATATGAAAAAGCATACGATGTAGCACAAAAAAACAAAGACAAACTAGTTATAGGTGCAGACACTATAGTCGCACTAGATAACGAAGTTTTAGGTAAGCCAAAAGACAAAGAAGAAGCATACCAAATGATAAAAAAATTATCAAACAAAACACACAAAGTTATCACAGGAATTAGTTTAATAAATATATCTCATGGCATGGTTGTAAATGACTATGTTGTTAGTTTAGTTACATTTAAAGACTTAAGTGAAGACTCTATTAAAGATTATATAAACACAAATGAATCTTTAGACAAAGCGGGTGCATATGGAATACAGGGATATGGAGCTCTATTAGTTGATAATATACAAGGTGATTATTTTAATATAGTTGGACTCCCTATTTCAAAACTTAGCGATTTACTAAAGGATCACTTTGATATAAATCTATTTTATGGAGGATGATTCATCTGCAAGAAAGTTTAAACAAAGGTATCAACATAAAAGATATGTTGACTGACCAAAGACCTCGAGAAAAGATGCTAACAAAAGGTGTAAAATCATTATCTGATGCAGAATTGTTAGCTATTATAATTAGAACTGGAACAAAAAAATACAATGCTATAGAGCTATCAACCCAAATATTTAAGGAAAAATTAATAAATATAAGGGATTTATATGATATAAGTATAGAGGAGCTATGTAGCATAGATGGAATAGGTCTTACAAAAGCTACCCAAATAAAGGCAGCTATAGAACTAGGTGTAAGAGCTTCCAGCTATAAGCCACCTAAATACAAAATTAAAGTACCTTGGGATATATATAAATACTATATGGAAGAATTGAGATATGCGCCAAAGGAAATATTTAAAATAGTGCTTTTAAATACAAAAAATGAAATTATTACAGATATAGATATTTCAATTGGGACATTAAACTCATCATTAGTCCATCCAAGAGAAGTTTTTAGAGAGGCAATTAGACGAAGCAGCAATAAGATTATATTAATACATAATCACCCGTCAGGATGTCCTACACCATCTGCAGAAGATAAAGTCGTAACAAATCGACTTGTAAAATGTGGAGATATAATAGGCATTGAGGTAATTGACCATATAATAATAGGTGATGGATTGTATTTTAGTTTTAAAGAAAATATGTTGATTTGATATAGTGTAAGATTGAAGGGAGCGTTTAGAAATGGCAAGTGAAAAAAAACAAAAGAAACAAAAAGGATCTTTCTTTGGATTCGGAAAAATGACAAAAGATATGGGAATAGACTTAGGTACAGCTAATACATTAGTGTACATTAAAGGTCAAGGAATAGTACTTAGAGAACCATCAGTAGTGGCAATAAGAGATGACAGTAAAGATGTTTTAGCAGTTGGTGAAGAAGCTAAAAGAATGATAGGTAGAACACCAGGAAACATAAAAGCAATAAGACCAATGAAAGACGGAGTTATAGCTGACTTTGATATAACTCAATCAATGTTAACTTACTTCATACAAAAATCTGCAGCTAAAAAAGGTGTTGTAAGCGCAAGAATAGCTATATGTGTACCATATGGTGTTACTGAAGTAGAAAAGAAAGCAATAGAAGAAGCAGCACAACAAGCAGGAGCTAAAGAAGTATTCTTAATAGAAGAACCAATGGCAGCAGCAATAGGTGCAGGACTTAGAGTAGAAGAGCCAGAAGGAAACATGGTAGTTGATATCGGTGGTGGTACTTCTGAGATAGCTGTAATATCACTAGGTGGTATAGATACTGCTGAATCAATAAGAATAGGTGGTAACAAGTTAGACGAAGCTATAGTTAACTACGTTAAAAAAGAATACAACTTATTAATAGGTGAAAGAACTGCTGAAGATGTTAAGATAAACATAGGTTCAGCATATAAAGATGGAGAAGAAGTAACTTCTCAAATAAGCGGTAGAGATTTAGTAACAGGACTTCCTAAAAAAATAGATATATCTTCTGCTGAAATAAGAGATGCATTAAAAGACCCTATTAACACAATAGTTAATGGAATAAAAATAACTCTAGAAAAAACAAAACCAGAACTTGCAGCTGACCTTATGGAAAATGGAATAATGTTAACTGGAGGAGGAGCTTTATTAAAAGGTCTTGATTTATTAGTTAAAGAAGAAACAGGAATGCCAGTATTCATAGCTGAATACCCACTTGATTGTGTTGCTATAGGAACTGGAAAATCTGTAGAAGATCAAGAAATCTTTGAGAAAGTTTTAGTAGCAAACAAAAGAAGATAGAAGCTGGTGATGAGTTTGAGAAGAGACAAAAATAAACGTAAAATAAATTTTAAAGTGATAGCAACTGGTGTAGTTGCTATCACTTTAATTGGAATTGTTAGTATATCAATTGGAAAAAATTCGGGAAATAGTCCCTTTAACTCAAATATAATAATGAATATTTCATCTACTTTTGAAAATAGTATAAGTAGCGGTCTAAGTTTTTTTGGTGATGGATTTTCAGATATATTAAACTTTAAATCTAATGCTAAAAAAGTAGAAAAATTAGAAGGTGAAAATGCAAAATTACAAAAACAAATAACAGAATTAAAAGGCGAATTAGAAGATACAACTTCATTAGAACAATTAAAAAAAGCACTTAATTTTGTGGATGAAAAATATGTAGCAAACCAAGTGGCTGCAAAAGTAATAAGTAAAAATGATGGACTTTGGTATACAAATATAGTTATGAGCGCAGGTAGTGAAGATGGAGTAAAAGAAAACAGCTTAGTTATAAATGGAGATGGACTAGTTGGAATAGTTACAGAGGTTTCTTCAAACTACTCAAAAGCAATCACTTTATTAGATACAACATCATCAGTTAGTTTTAAATTATCTAGAGATTCTAAAAGCAAGGGAATTATTACAACTGGGACAGGTATAAAAGATGAAGAATCAAACAGAGAAAAAGGCCTTTTACAAGGATATATGCTTGATTCAGATTATGACGTACTTCCAGGAGATAGTGTAGTTACATCTGGTCTTGGTTTATATCCAAAAGACATTGTTATAGGAGAAGTAACTAAGGTAACAGAAGATAAAAGTAAATCTTTAAAATACGTAGTAGTTAAACCGAATGTAAACTTCAAAAGTGTTGACAATGTTATGATAATAGAACCAAGAAATATAAATTAGAGAGGTAACTATTATGAAAAAAATATTACTTTGTATATTGGGTTTTTTTATAATAATACTACAAAATAGTATTATTAATTATTTATCTGTTTTTGGAATGACTATAAATATAGTCTTAATATATTTAGTTATAATTTCACTATATCTAGATGAATTGGAAAGTGGAATTATAGGAGCTGTTTTAGGTATTATATTAGATTCAAGTGTCGGAGGATTATTTGGATCTAATGGACTAATATTTTTTGGAGTAGCATATATGGTTAGTTATATAAAAGATAAAGTTTATAAAGAAAGCCCTATAATGATATTTACTATTATTTTAGGAGCTACATTTATATATTGTGGACTTAGTTTTTTACTTTCAAAAACAATATATAATGTATGCCAACTTACATCTATTATAAAAATAGTTGTAGTTCCAATTATAAATAGTCTTATCGGAATATTAGTTTATAAAATATTTAAAAAGCCAATATTAAGTCTAGAAGAAGAATAGTGGTGATTTAATGGTAGAAAATAAAATAATTGAAAGATTTAAAGTGATAAAAATTTTCCTGCTATGTGCTTTTGCTGTAATTATAGCAAAAATGGTTTACATGAATGTGGTTCAACATGAATACTATACAAGCCTTGCAGAAAATAAAACATATAAAGAAGTAACTATAAAAGCTGCTAGAGGGGAAATCAGAGATAGATATGGTAGACTTTTAGCGGGAAATACAAACTCTTTTGTTGTTCAAGTATCAAGTGACCAACTTACATCTAAAGACAATGATGCAAATAGTATCGCTTTAAAAATAATGAACAAACTAATAGAAAATGGTGAGGAGTATGAAGATAATTTCCCTATTGTTATAGATGAGAATGGAAATTTTTCTTATACATACGATAAAAATGTAAGTGATTACAAAGAGAAGAATAACATTCCATCAAATCTAAATGCAAAGGAAACATTTTATTATTTAGTAGATAGTCTTATTGAAGATGGAACGCTAAAAGAATCAGATAGAAATCTGAATCGTGGTGAACTTCAAAAAAAATTAAATAGTAAAGGTTATTACCCACCAATATTAGTTACAAACTTTGAGTTTACAGAAATAAAAAACAAAAATGACTGGCTAGAGAGTTTTGTAAAAAAATTAGATGATGGAACAAAACTAGAAGTTAAAAATACAGATAGTGCAAAAGTTGCATTTAAAAAAATAAGACAATATTATGGTATAGATGATAGTTTAAGTGATCAAGATGCAAGAAAAATATTAATAGTTAGAAACTTGATAAAATCTCAAGGATATAGAACATATTATCCAATTACATTAGCTTCAAATGTATCAGAAGAAACAGTATCTTTTGTAGAAGAAAATGCTGTAAATTTATCAGGTATATCTATATCTAACGAACCTATTAGATATTATCCACATGGAGCTCTAGCATCACATGTACTTGGATATGTCGGTAAAATACCATCTCAACAATTAGATAATTATCTAAATAATAAAGAAAAATCTTATAAATCCGATGATATAGTTGGGCTTACAGGAATTGAATCTACTCAAGAAGATAACCTAAAAGGTATAGATGGATATAAAAAGGTAAAAGTAAATGCTACAGGTAAGGTAACAGATGAACTAGAAGTTAAAGAACCGGTATCTGGAGATACAGTTTATTTAACACTAGATATGGATTTACAAAAAGTAGCTGAACAAGGTCTTGAAAAAACATTACAAGTTGCAAACAATGGTGGAATTTATAAAAGTGAATATGGAGATGTATCTACAAGTGGTGGTGCAAAAAATGCAAAAACTGCAGCTATTATAGCCGTAGACATAAAAACTGGAGAAGTTTTAGCATCTGCAAGTTATCCAGATTATGATCCAAACTTATTTGTAACAGGTATTTCATCAAAAGACTACGAAAAATTACAACCAGAAAATCCAAATGATACATTAGCGGCAAGTCCTCTTTTAAACTTAGTAACTCAAGGTGTATTCCAACCAGGTTCTACATTTAAAATGATAACTGGTATGGCAGCATTAGAAAATGGTTTAGACCCAAATTATACTATAAATGACCCTGGGGTTATTAATATAAATGGACAGACCTTTGCCGATGCAGTTTGGAATAAATCTAGAAGTAACCATGGTAGCGTAAACCTTTATAAAGCTATACAAGAGTCTTGTAACGTTTACTTTGGTATAGTTGGGACAGGTACAAACTGGTTAAAATCAGGAAGTGACCCAAATATAAAAATGGATTCAGAGAAAATACTTGAGTACGCAAAATTATTTGGTTTAAATGAAAATACAGGTTTAGAAGATGAAATAACAGAAGTCGCAGGAAAAGTACCAAGTGAAGAAGATAAAATAAATTCAACTAAAATATCACTTAGGTCATATTTGAATTTAAATATAATAGACAGTTTTACTGATATCGATGAAAATGACGATGAAGAAATGACAGAAAGAATTGATGAAATAGTAAGCTGGGTAGACGAAACTCCTTGTCCTGGAAGAGGCGAGGTAATGTCTAGACTTAAAGAATTAAATGTAAAAGAAGATAGAATAGAAACTCTATCAGATTCTATATTATTCACATATTTAAAATTCGCTAGATGGACGACATCAGATAACTTAAACTTATCAATAGGTCAGGGGGAAAATGCATATACTCCATCACAAGTAGTTAGATATGTAATGGCTATTGCAAATGGTGGATATTTGACAGACTTGACATTAACTAAAAAAGTTGTAAATAGTGATTATGATACAACTTATGAAAGTAAAGTAGTATCTAAAAAAATTGATTTTAAAGATAGTGACAACTTAAAAGAATTAATAAAAGGTATGAAATTAGTTACAACTGAAGGTACTGCAAAGAAATACTTTACAAACTTCCCTGTTGCAGTTGCGGCAAAGAGTGGTACTGCAGAGAGAAATGATAAAATACCTACAGCTAATGAATACGAATACTTAATGAAACATCTATCTAGTTATGGTGTAAAAAAAGATGAAGTTCTAAAAGTTTATCAACAGCTAAGAAAAAATAGAGAAGCTGAGTTGACTAAAAATAAAATAAAAGAAATAAAAGAACAATTAAAAAGTGACGATTTAGATGAAGAGACAAGAGCAGAATTAGAAAAAGAATTAAAAGACGGTGTTGATGAAAAACTAGCAGATACAGATAAAATAAATGCAGCATATTTAAGAAGAGCTATAAAGAAAGTAAAACCAACTATTACAGACGAAACTATAGATAAATATAAAGAAACTTATGGTGACTTCGCTTGGGCAGTAGCATTTGCTCCAGCAGATGACCCAGAAATAGCAGTAGCTGCAGTCGTTCCTCAAGGGACTACAAGTACTTATGCTTTCTTACCTATAAAAGACGTAATAGGATATTATATGGTAGGCTCTAAAAATAGCGATAGTAATTCAGATAACAAAACAGACACTAAAAATACAGATAAAGATAATAATAGCACTGACAAAAATAATTCTGACTCAATAAATAATGACAACAGTAGTGCTACAGGAAGTGACAATAAACTAAATTTTAATGTTCAAATAAAAAAATAAAAAGGTGATTGATGTATTTATGAAGAATATAGTAAATAAATTGATATCACTCTGGAGGTTGTTATGTCTTTAAAGAAAGTTTCTAGCGGTGAAATTATTGAATTTAAAGGCAATAAAAAAGGTATAATTATAAATATAAAAAAAGTAGCTCCTTTTGATGTTGTTAAAGACTCAATAATTAACAGGTTAGAGGAATATGTAGGATTTTTTAATGGAGCCAAAATCTGTGAAATTAATTGTGATTATCTAAGTGATATTCAAATAATAATGATAAAAGAAGAACTTACATCTAAATTCGATATAGAATTTACGGAAGATGAAGAAAAAAAGCAATTAGGATTATTTGATACTAAATATGTAGAGAGCTTAAGGTCTGGTGAAAATATAGTATATGACGGAGATATCGTCGTTATGAAAGATATGAACCCAGGCTCACAATTAACTTCAATAAGGGATATAGTTATTATGGGTAATATAAGTGCTGGAGCTAGAGCAATAGCAGCGGGAAATATAACAGTCATGGGTAAAATCGAAGGATTTGTACATGCAGGTGCTAATGGAAATGACAGAGCATATATAGTTGGAAACTGTTTGTGCCCTAAGGTTTTACAAATTGCCGATAATATAGCTGAGGCGCCCGATGATGATGAAAGTAACCAAGAAATTAAAGAAATCAGCCCAGAGATAGCCTTTGTAAGTGAAGGACGAATAGTAATAGAGAGTTACTTACCTAAAAATATAAAAAAGAAGGAAATCTATAGGGGGTAGTAAGATGAGTGAAGTTATAGTTATAACATCAGGCAAGGGTGGAGTTGGTAAAACAACTACAGTTGCAAACTTAGGAACAGCATTAAGTTTTGAAAATAAAAAAACAGTTGTGGTAGATGCTGATATAGGACTTAGAAACCTTGATGTGGTTATGGGTCTTGAAAATAGAATAGTATATGATATAGTAGACGTTGTTGAAGGTACTTGTAAATTAAAGCAAGCTTTAATTAAAGATAAAAGATTTGAAAATTTATACTTACTACCAGCAGCTCAAACTAGAGATAAAAATGCTGTTTCGGAACACCAAATGGAAGATTTATGTGAAAAGCTAAAAGAATCTTTCGACTATATAATTATAGACTGTCCTGCGGGAATTGAACAAGGATTTAAAAATGCAGTAGCTGGTGCAGATAGGGCTATAGTAGTAACTAATCCAGAAGTCTCAGCAGTAAGGGATGCAGATAGAATAATCGGTTTATTAGAAGCAAATGAAATAAGCAATATTCAACTTATAATAAACAGAATAAGACAAGATATGGTCAAACGTGGCGATATGATGGATAAACAAGATATAGTGGAAATATTGGCGATAGATTTAATTGGCATGGTTCCAGATGATGAAAGTATAATAATATCTACAAATAAAGGTGAGCCAGCTATTTTAGATGAAAGATCTTTAGCTGGAAAAGCCTATAAGAATATAGCTAGAAGAATATTGGGGCACGATGTTCCTATAATGGAACTTCAAACTCAAGATGGATTTTTTAGCAAACTTAAAAAGATGTTTGGAGCAACCAAATA
This sequence comes from Intestinibacter bartlettii, assembly GCA_025148965.1. Classification (GTDB taxonomy): domain Bacteria; phylum Bacillota; class Clostridia; order Peptostreptococcales; family Peptostreptococcaceae; genus Intestinibacter; species Intestinibacter bartlettii. The sequence goes on from CP102273.1 coordinate 1,219,479, forward strand.
GATAGGAGGATATTATGTTCGATTTTTTTAGGCCATTCAATAATAATTCAAATACGAGCAAGAATGTGGCAAAGGAAAGATTAAAATTAGTATTAGTACATGATAGAATAGATTGTTCTCCACAGCTATTAGAAGCTATAAAAGATGATATATTAAAGGTTATATCTAGCTATGCAGAAATAGATGAAGACGGTTTAGAAATAAAAATGTCTAAGACAAGAAGCGAAACAGATGATAAACCAGTATCAGCCTTAGTTGCAAATATACCACTTAAAAATATAAAAGAAAGAAAAATTTAAATTTTTTAATGGGGATATACATCTAAGTATATCCCTTTAAAATTAAAAATTAACTTCTGATAGTATCTTAGAAAGATGGTGAAGAATTGATAGATTACAAGAATACATTAAAACTTATAAAGAAAATTGACTGGAAATTAATTTTAATTGTACTTGCTATATTTGCTTATGGTTTGGTTATATTAAGTAGTGCAACACATGCTAACCAAACAGGTCAATATAAAAGATTAATAGTACAAACTTTAGCATTTGGAATAGGAACGGTTATTGTAATATTTATTTTAATGATTGACTATAACGCTATGGGTAAACACTATAAAGAGCTTTATGCAGTGAGTATAGCACTTTTAGCATTAGTTTTAATATTTGGTAGTGATAGAGGTGGAGCAAAATCAACTTTCAATCTAGGTATACTAGACTTGCAAGTAATTGAGGTTGTAAAAATAACCTTTATACTTAGTTATGCTAAAATTATAGAAAATCATAGAGGTAAATTAAATACCCTAAAAGAAATTTTTGATGTTGTAATATATGCAGTGCCAGTTATAGGACTTATAATAGTTGAGCCTGACTTAGGGGGAGCTATTATATTCTGTTGTATAGTATTTGGTATGATATTCTCTGCTGGAATAAATAGAAAAATACTTATAAGAGCAGGGGTGATAGCTTTAGTATTACTACCTATTGCCTATATGTGTATGTCTCAATACCAAAAAAATAGAATCTTAGGATTTATGAATCCAGAAGATACATCTATAGATGGAAACTATCAGCTTATGCAATCGATAATAGCCATAGGTTCAGGCGGTATGACAGGAAAAGGACTATATAATGGGACACAAAACCAAGAAGACTTCTTACCTATACAAGATAGTGACTTTATATTTGCAGTAGTCGTTGAAGAACTTGGAGTAGTTGGTGGAACAGTATTAGTTGTTTTATATGCTATGTTCCTTCTTAGAATGATAAAAATTGCAAGGGAATCTAAGGATGTATACGGATCCTTTATAGTAATTGGAGTCGTCTGCATGTTCTCCTACCAGATTATACAAAATATAGGTATGACAATGGGGTTAATTCCTGTAACAGGGGTAACTTTATCATTTATAAGTTATGGTGGGAGTGCGGTAATGACCTCACTTGCGATTATAGGAATAGTCTTGAATGTTGGTATGAGACGTAAGAAAATTAATTTCTAATAAATATAAAAAATAATAAATCTATGGAGATAAAATTTATATTTCCATAGATTTTTTTATAACACATAGGAAATTATATTCATTTATAGATTGTGGATAAGTATAATTTCCGTATATGTGTTTCAAAGAAATCTACATCTTTAAGGGTCTTTAGAATAAAGATTTCTTTATAGCAAATAAATGCTTAATAAAACATTTTTAAGGGTATTTAGAATAAAGATTTTTTAAAATTAAATTTAGAAAGGAAAATGGGTTATAATAATAATATAAAGATAAATATACAAATTTTAGAGATTATTAAATATAAATGACTTAATTTGGTTATAAATATAATATAAAATTTTATATTAATTTAAAATAAATGATTTTACTAATAATCAATTGTCTTGTTTATTAATAAAAGACTTTGAACATAATATTTTATAGTGTATAATAAAAGTCATGTTATTTTTTATAAGCATATAAAATTCTGTTAAATAAAGAGTTTTTATATAATCAAGAAAAATAATTTATTTCAATAAATAGAAAATATGGAGGATTAAGTAATAGATGGATAAACACAATTTTAAAAAGATACTTAAAAAAGTAGAAAAACCAGCTAGATATCTTGGAAATGAAATAAATTCAATACATAAAGATACTACAAACGAAAATTTAATAAGATATGCTCACTGTTTCCCTGACTTATATGAAGTGGGGATGAGTCATTTAGGTAGTCAAATACTTTACAGAGTAATAAATAGAGACGAAGATGTATTCTGTGAAAGAGTTTACGCCCCAGCATTAGATATGGAAGAAATAATGAGAGAAAACAACATACCTCTATTCGCATTAGAGTCTAGAGAATCAATAAGAAACTTTGATTTTGTTACATTTACTCTTCAATATGAACTTTCATATTCAAATATATTAAATATGATGGATTTAGCGGGAATACCTCTAAAAAGAGAAGATAGAGAGTTAGACGATCCATTCATAATGGTTGGAGGTTCATGTGCATACAACTGCGAACCACTTGCAGATTTTATAGATATAGCAGTGCTAGGTGAAGGTGAAGAATTAAACCTAGAAGTTATAGCTGAATATAAGGAATGGAAGAAAAACAAAACTACAAGAGAAGACTTCTTAGCTAGAGTAGCTAAAATAGAAGGTGTTTATGTTCCAAGTTTCTACGATGTAGAATACAACGAAGATCAAACAGTAAAAAGTGTTAAGCCAAACAGAGAAGGCGTAAACGAAAAAGTTCGTAAAAGAATAATAAAAAACATGGATGAAGTATACTATCCAGAAAAATTAATAGTACCTTACATAGAAATAGTTCACGACAGAGTCGTATTAGAATTATTCAGAGGATGTACAAGAGGATGTAGATTCTGCCAAGCGGGTATGATATACAGACCAATAAGAGAGAAAAACCTAGATACATTAACTAAATCAGTAAGAGAATTAGTTGATAATACAGGATATGATGAAATATCATTATCATCACTAAGTACAAGTGACTACACTCATTTACCAGAGTTAACAGATTTCTTAGTTGATGAATTTACACCAGAAAATATCGGTATATCTTTACCATCACTTAGACTTGACAACTTCTCTATGGAAATAGCAGAAAAAATACAACAAGTTAGAAAATCAGGTCTTACTTTTGCACCAGAGGCAGGAACTCAAAGACTTAGAGACGTTATAAATAAAGGTGTAACAGAAGATGACCTTAAAAATACAACTAAAAAAGCATTTGAAATGGGATGGAATAGTGTTAAATTATACTTCATGATAGGTCTTCCAACTGAAAGATATGACGACTTAGATGGAATAAGAGACTTAGCATATGATGTTATAGATACTTATAGAACTGTACACAATGGAAAACTTAAAAAGAAATTCTCAGTTACAGTAAGTACATCGACATTTGTACCAAAACCATTTACACCATTCCAATGGCATGGTCAAGACACAACAGAAGAAGTTTTAGATAAACAACGTTATTTAGTAAAAGCGCTTAAAAATAAAGATATAAAATACAACTACCATGATTCAAAAACAAGTTTAATGGAAGCAGTATTTGCAAGAGGAGACAGAAGATTAGGTAAAGTTCTATTAGATGCGTACAAAATGGGAGCTAAATTCGATGGATGGAGTGAACATTTCAAACTAGATATATATAAAGAAGCTATGGAGAAAAATAATTTAGATATAGCATTTTATGCTAATAGAGAAAGATCTTATGACGAAGTATTCCCTTGGGACCATATAGACGTTGGCGTTAGCAAGAAATTCTTAGTTAGGGAAAATGAAATAGCTAAATCTGAAAAAATAACTGTAGATTGCAGACACAAATGTAATGGTTGTGGAATAAATGCACATGAAATTGGAAAGGGGTTATGTTAAGTATGAGTAAACTAATAAGAGTTAAGTACAAAAAAGAAGATGAGATGATATTTATATCTCATCTTGATTTACAAAGATTACTACAAAGAGCTTTCAGAAGAGCAAAAATAAACTTAAGCTATTCTGAAGGATTTAATCCTCATCCTAAAATGAGTTATGGTAATGCATTAGCTTTAGGAGTAGAGAGTCAAGGAGAATATGTAGACATCGAGATTGAAGATGACATCGAAGTAAAAGAGTTCTTAGAAAGAATAAATGAACAATTACCAGATGGAATAAAATTTGTAAAAGGACAGGAAATAGATCCAAAAACTCCATCACTATCTTCAATAATAGTTTATGGAGAATATATCTTCAATATAGATTTAGAAGTTCCTTTAAGCAAAGAATTTGTTAAATCAAGAGTATTAAACTTTGTAAAAAGCAAAGAAATAATAATAACTAAGAAAAATAAAAAAGGCAAAAAAGTAGAAGTTGATATAAGACCTATGATAAGAAACTTTGATTTAGTTAGTCTAGACGATAATAGAGTTACATTTGTATCTACTATAGCTACTGGTTCTAAAGCAAACTTAAATATAAATATTTTAATACCTCAAATATTAGATATGCTTAATTTAGATATGGACCCAAGAGAAGTTGGTGTTTTAAGACGTGACTTATATAAGGTGGAAGATGGTCAATTAGTGACTCCACTTTAATTTTTAATATGAAACAAATTATAGTGCAGTCTTTAGTTTCATCTACACAAACTGCTGTTATAAAAGGTAATAAGCTTGTAGAATTATTAATTGAAGATAATATACATAAAAAAACAAAATCAAATATATACAGAGGAATAGTTAAAAACATAAAGCCTGGAATAGAGGCAGCCTTTGTAGATATTGGTTTTGAAAAAATGGCATATTTACCAATAAAGTCTTCCGACAACATAAAAAATGGTATGGAAGTTCTTGTTCAGATTAATAAAGAAGGCGTTGGGACTAAGGCTCCAAAGCTTACACAAGAGATAAGTTTAAGCGGGAGATACTTAGTATTAATACCATCTAATGACAGAATTACAATATCAAATAAAATACTAGAAGAAAAAGAGAGATTTAGACTAAAAAAAATAGTAAAATCATTCAATAAAGAAAAACTAGGTATAATAATAAGAACAGAAGCTGTAAATTGTGATATAGATAAACTAAAAGAAGACTTTGATTTATTAATAAAAAGACATCAAGAGATATTAAAACAATTTAAATTAGGTATAGGACCAAAACTACTTTACAGAGAATTGGATTTAGATACAAAATATATCAAAGATAATATTAACGAAGATATAGATAAAATTGTTATTAATGATAAAACTAAATACGATGAAATAAAAAGTATATTAAGTAATATAAATAAAGACTATATACAAAAACTAGTTTTAGAAGAAAATAAAGATGTATTTGATTTATACAAGGTATCAAAAGAAATAGAAAAAGCTTTGAGCAAAAAAGTATGGCTTAAAAGTGGTGGCTATTTAATAATAGAAAAAACTGAAGCCTTGACAGTAATCGACGTAAATACAGGTAAATTCACGGGTAGTCTATCTAGAGAAGAAACTATGTATAAAACTAATCTAGAAGCTTGTGAAGAAATTGCAAGACAATTAAAGATTAGGGATATAGGTGGAATTATAATCGTAGACTTTATAGATTTACACAAGAAAAAATACAAAGAAAATTTAATTAAAAAACTAGAAGAAGCATTAAAAAGCGATAAAAGAAAATCCGAGGTCTTAGGTATAACTAGATTAGGACTTGTTGAGATTGCAAGAAGACGAGAAAAGGACTCCATAGATTCTTATTATTTAAGGGCGTGTGAGACTTGTAAGAGTGATTTTAGTCAAAAATCTATTAATTACATCTTAGACGACTTAGAAAAGGAAATTATGAGAGTTAAAGAACATACAAATTATAATAATATTTTAATGGAATTAAAACCATATATTTACAATGAAATGCTTGATAAATACAAGGACTGTATAAAAAAATTAAAAAATAAATACAGTATAAATATTGAAATTTCAAAAACAGAAAACATAAATCAAAAAGACGTAAAAATTATTTATAAATAATATTGACTTTTGATAAAAAAACATGTATTATTAATAACTGTAATGCCGCACAGACAAGGTAAAAACTTTCGAAAGGAAGTACCTTAATGGCGAGTTTGAGACCGAGGAGGTGTATATGAATGTACGCTATAGTTAAAACAGGTGGAAAGCAATACAAAGTTGCTCAAGGTGATGTATTATTCGTAGAAAAATTAGAAGCTAACGAAGGTGACGTTGTAACTTTAGATCAAGTATTAGCTGTTGCTGGTGAAAACGGATTAACTGTTGGAGCTCCAGTTGTAGAAGGTGCTACTGTAACTGCTAAAGTTGTAGCTCAAGGAAAAGCTAAGAAAGTAATAGTTTACAAATACAAAGCTAAAAAAGACTACAGAAGAAAACAAGGACATCGTCAACCATACACTAAGTTAGTTATAGAATCTATAAACGCTTAGTAATTGGAGTGTAACATGATAAAGATTAAATATCATTACACAGATGATTTCAGATTAAAAGGCTTCACACTAAAAGGACATGCTGAGTATGCTGAATATGGATACGATATAGTTTGTTCTGCCGTTACATCTAACGCGATTGGTGTGGACAACTCATTGAACTTACTTGCAAAAGTCGAATTCGAGTCTGAAATAGGGCAAGAAGGAATGATTGAATGCATAGTAAAAGAAAGTTGTTTAAATGATAAAACAGATTTATTATTCGAACACTTTAAGTTAACAATGGAAATGATAAAAGGACAATATCCGAAAAATATAAAAATCTTAAAAAAGTAGGGGGTGACTCCAAATGTTAAACATGAACTTACAATTATTAGCATCTAAAAAAGGGGTAGGGTCTTCTAAAAATGGTAGAGATTCTATATCAAAAAGATTAGGTGTTAAAAGATATGACGGACAAGTAGTTACTGCAGGAAGTATAATAGTAAGACAAAGAGGAACTAAAATACATCCAGGAACTAATGTAGGTAAAGGTGGAGATGACACTTTATTCGCATTAATAGACGGTACTGTTAAGTTCGAAAGATACGACAAAAAAAGAAAAAAAGTAAGTATATATCCAGTAGTAGAAGTTGCTGAATAATTATAAAAGAAAAGGAGTGTATATACACTCCTTTTTGTTTTAATTTAATTGAATAATATATACCTTAAATTTGGAAACACTAAAAATATTACTTAGGAGGTGAAAGACTTGTTTATAGATAAGGCTAGAATATTCGTAAAAGCAGGAAACGGCGGAAATGGTTCTGTATCATTCAGAAGGGAAAAATATGTTCCAGCAGGAGGCCCAGACGGCGGAGACGGTGGTCGTGGAGCTAGTATAATCTTCAAAGTTGATACAGGTCTTAGAACTTTAATGGATTTCAAATACAAAAAGAAATATGTAGGTGAGCCAGGAGCAGACGGAAGCAAAAAAAGACAAGCAGGAAAAAACGGTGAAGATTTAGTATTAAAAGTTCCACCAGGAACAATAATAAGAGACGAAGCTACTAATTTAATAATAGCTGACTTAAAACACGATGGTGATGAAGCAGTAGTTGCAAAAGGTGGTAGAGGCGGAAAAGGAAACCAACACTTTGCAAATGCTATAAGACAAGCACCAAGTTTTGCAAAATCAGGAACTGATGGTGAAGAAAGATGGGTAATACTAGAGCTTAAAATGATAGCAGACGTAGGTCTATTAGGATTCCCTAACGTAGGAAAATCAACTTTCCTATCAGTAGTAACTAAAGCTAGACCAAAGATAGCTAATTACCACTTTACAACATTAACTCCAAACTTAGGAGTTGTTAAAACTAATTTCGGAGATAGCTTTGTTCTTGCAGATATACCAGGACTTATAGAAGGTGCTGCAGAAGGTGTTGGTCTTGGACACGACTTCTTAAGACACGTTGAAAGAACAAAAGTATTAATCCATGTAGTTGATATATCAGGAATTGAAGGAAGAGATCCAATAGAAGATTTCGATAAAATCAACGACGAATTAAAATTATACAACGAAAAATTATCTACTAGACCTCAAATAGTAGTTGCAAATAAAGCTGACTTATTATTCGATGAATCAGTTTATGAAAACTTTAAAAAGACATTAGAAGACAGAGGATACAAAGTATTCAAAATGTCTGCTGCAACTAGAGATGGTGTAGATGATGTTATAGCTTATACTTCACAATTACTTCAAGAAGTAGAAGATATAGAATTAGTATCAGAAGAAGAATACTACAGACCAGAACTTGACAACACTGCTGAAGAAGGATTAAGTGTTGAAATAGATGAAGATGGTGTTTATGTAGTAACTGGTAAAAAACTTAGAAGAATCATGTACTCTGTTGACTTTGAAGATATGGAATCTATCCAATTCTTCCAAAAAACTATGGAAAACGAAGGTGTATTCGATAAACTTAGAGAAATGGGCATAGAAGACGGAGATACAGTTAAGATATACGAAATAGAATTTGAATTCTACAACTAAGATTCAAATACAAATTAGGAGGAAGAAATGTTAAATAGTAAACAAAGAGCTTACTTAAGATCTCTTGCTAACACTATGAAACCTATAACTCAAATAGGTAAAGACGGTGTAAACGAAAGATTCTTAGAGCAATTAGATAATATGCTAGACACTAGAGAACTAGTTAAAGTTAATATACTTGAAACTGCGGGACTTGACGCAAAAGAAACTGCAAATGCAATATGCAATGCATTAAGAGCTGAATACGTTCAAGCTATAGGTTTTAAATTTACAATATACAGAAAAAATTTAGAAGAACCTAAAATATTATTCCCAGGTCAAGTAGCTAAGAAAAAAGTACAAGAAGAAGGAACTACTAAAAAAGGTAGACCGACTAAAAGATCTAGAAGATAGTTAATTTGACTATATTAAAAAGAATATATTAATATTTTAAATATAAAAAAAGAATTGCTATTTTTAATTTCAGCAATTCTTTTTTTATACAATTAATCTTTATATGATAAACTTAAACTCAGTCCATCTTCACCTATAATAGTATCTTTAAATAGATTGGTTGCATTATGGGCAAAATCTTTTGGTTCTTCAATAGATGGACTAAAGTGTGTTAAAAGAAGTTTATCTACATTTCCAGCATTTGCAAGACTAGCGGCTTCCCTAAAAGTCATATGTTTGTTTTTAACGGCTTTTGATATATCTAAATCATCGCCGTACATTCCTTCACATATAAATAAATCACTTCCGTATATAAATTGTGGTATCTCAAAAGTAGGTCTAGTATCTGTTATAAAACTCAGCTTTATACCTTTTCGCTCATCTCCCAAAACCATACTTGAATAGTATGTTTTGTCATTATAAATTACAGTATCTTGTTCTTGGAGCTTTTTCCATAAAATTTGTGGTATTTCATTAGACATCGCTTTTTGTCTATCAAATTTAGCCTTTCTTTTAAAATATAGGCTATATCCGATGCATTCAGTAGAATGTTCTAAATCTATTGTGGATATCTCAATATCTTTTAAAATATCATGTTCTAAACTGAATTTTTCTTTTGGATTTTCAATAACATAAACCCTATATGGAAGGTATTCAACTAAAACCTTTATAGCATTCATGGCATCTATTATACCAACGGGGCCAACTATCGTTAAATCGTCAGTTTTTCCGCTATTGCCCATCGTTTGTAAAAGTCCAATTAATCCTATTATATGATCTCCATGAAGATGAGTTATCAGTATTAAATCTATAGCTTTAAATCCACAATTGTATTTTTTCATAGCAATTTGTGTACCTTCCCCGCAGTCGATTAACATTTTTCGACCTTTATAATTTATAAAAAGGGAAGATAAAAATCTATTTGGCATAGGTACATTGCCTCCGCAGCCTAGTAAAGTTAAATCTATCATTTTTTTCTCCTTAAATTAATATTTGAAAGAATATATTAAAAAATTTTTAAGAAATTTTATATAATATGTAAAATAAATAGTTTTATATATTGTAACATTATTTTTAACTATATTTTAACCATTTAATATAGAATTAGTAAATAGGGAGGGAGATATTATGAAAAAAATCAAAATAATTAGTTGTATCTTATGTTTAGTTATTTGTATTTGCTGTGGATGTAGTAATGAAGTAGATCAAAAAAGTACAAGCAGTCAAAGTAATACAATAAGCAATAATGAAAAAAATAAAACTATTACAGTACATAAAGATAAAAATACGATAAAAGAAAGGTATGACGTGCCAGAGGGATATGAAAGAGTTAGTACAGAAGAAAATAGTTTTGGGGAATTTTTAAGAAATAGCAAATTAGAAAAATACGGCGAGAAAGTTAAATACTATGATGGAAGAACAAAGGACAAAGCGAATGTATATGATAGCGTATTTGATGTAGATATAGGGGATAGGGACTTGCACCAATGTGCAGATGCGGTGATGCTTTTAAGAGCGGAATATCTATATCAAAACAAAAGATATGATGAGATAAGTTTTGAATTTGTAGATGGATTTAAAGCGGAGTATAGTAAATGGAGAAGAGGATATAGAATTAATGTGGGGGAAAATTCATGTTCATATTATAAAGGAGCAAAACCAAGTAATACATATTCAACTTTTAGAAAATATATGGATTTAGTTTTTGCATATAGTTCTACATTATCTTTAGATGAAGAGTTAAAGAGTGTAGATGTAGATGATATGCAGATAGGAGATGTATTTATAAAAGGCGGTTCTCCAGGACACTGTGTAATAGTAGTAGATATGGCTGAAAATAAAAGTACGGGTCAAAAAGTATTTATGTTAGCACAAAGCTATATGCCAGCTCAGCAAACACAGCTTCTTATAAATCCAAATGATGATAATTTAAGTCCATGGTATAGCCTAGATTTTGGAGATAATTTAAGAACACCAGAATGGATTTTTTCAAAAGACCAGTTAAAACGATTTTAAAAAATAAATAAATTTAATAAAAAGGCTGACTCTCTATATTAGGGAGTCAGTTTTTAATTGAACCCATACAATTACTAATTTATAACAAAATATATTGAAATAAAATAGATATAATATATAATTATTCTATAAACATAGTGGAAATTTAATTATTTTCAATGTTATAAACAATACAATACAAATTTATATGTTAAATATAGGGGTGACAATATGGATAAAATGAACGATAAAATAGTTTATACACCAGGACCATCAGAAGTTAGAGAAAATGTAAGATTAAAAAGAGCAGAAAAAACTACAAATCCCGATGTAGATTTAGACTTCTGCGAATTTTATAAAAATACTTGCGATAAAATGGCAAAAATATTAAAAACAAAAAATGATGTCTATATATTAAGTGGTGAAGGGATGTTAGGATTAGAAGCAGCATGTGCATCACTTACTGAAAATGGAGATCGTGTTTTAGTAATAGATAACGGTATATTTGGTAAAGGATTTGATGACTTTGTAAAAATGTATGGAGGGGAAGTGGTTTACTTCTCTGATGATTACAATAAAGAAATAGATGTAGACAAATTAGAAAAATTCCTAGAAAAAGATCACGACTTTAAATATGCTACAGTTGTACATTGTGATACTCCAACAGGGGTTTTAAATGATTTATCGAAAATATGCCCATTACTAAAAAAATACAACATACTTACAGTTGTTGATTCAGTTGCAGCAATGGTAGGAGAAAATATAGAAGTAGATAATTGGCAATTAGATATAGTTTGTGGTGGCTCACAAAAGGCAATTTCAGCGCCAACAGGACTTACTATGGTATCTGTCAGTGAAGATGCTAAAAATGCTATGAAAAATAGAAAGACACCAATAATAGGTTTCTACTGTAATTTAACAATATGGGAAAATTATTATAGAGATAAATGGTTCCCATATACAATGCCAATAAGCGATATTATGGGGCTTGATGTAGCACTTGATAATATATTAGAAGAAGGTCTAGAAAACGTACATAATAGACATGCAAAAATTGCAAATGCTACAAGAAAAGCAGTTAAAGAATATGGACTTAATTTATTCTTAGAAAATGGATATTCAAATACAGTCACAGCTATATGCATTGATGAAGAGATTGGAGCAGGAAACTTAGTAAAACATTTGTTAGAAAAATACAATTTAGTTATGACAACTTCATTAAACCAATATACTGGTAAAATACTTAGAATTGGTCATATGGGTGAAAATGCAAAATATGAAGCTATAGTACCTGTTTTAAATTATATAGACTTAGGACTTAAAGATTTAGGATTTAAAACTGATAAAAATTTAGTAGAATTATTTAATAAATATTACAATGCATAAAATTATAGATTACTGCTATTTTAGAAATAAAGTAGCAGTAATTCAAAATTACAATAATTTATATTTTAAAATACTTATTAGAAAGGGGATAGAAAATGCAACAAGCACAACAAACAAAAGTAAATACTAAAGACCTAGTAGAAACAGCACTTTTAATAGCATTAGTTTATATTGCAACAAGATTTATAAATATCAGATTACCTATAGCAGCATCTGGAGGATTAGTTCATTTAGGTAATACAATGTTATTTATAGCAGCAATCGTATTTGGACCTAAAAAAGGAGCAGCAGCAGGGGCATTTGGAATGGGCTTATTTGATTTATTATCAGAATGGGCAATGTGGGCCCCATTTACATTTGTAGTAAGAGGAATTATGGGATATATAATAGGAAAAATTGCTTGGTCTAATGGAAGAGAAGGAAACAATATGCTTGTAAATATAGCAGGTATATTAGTATCAGGAGTATGGATGATAGCAGGTTACTATGCAACAGAAGGTATTTTATATGGAAACTGGGTATCTCCAGTTATGTCAATACCAGGGAACATAACTCAGATAGTAGTTGGATTAGTAATAGGTGTTCCAGTTGCTAAAGCATTAAAAAAATGTATTAGATAATCATATCTAAATTATATACAAAACAAATAAAAAGGAGGCTTTATAACCTCCTTTTTATTATCTCATTCTATCTTGTTTATATAAATTTCTAATATTGTAAACACCAAGAATTACACATACTATTGCTATAGCTATTTTTGCCATACTCTACCTCCAATTATAATTAACAAGAATATTCATCAACATCGTTAAAAAGTTTATTCAATACTTTTTTTATTATATCATAGTTGAAACCTTTATAAGCTAAATGATTACCTATTTTTTGATATGCTTTTCTAGGGTCTTCATTTTTTAATCTTTCATATCTTTTTTTACCTAGATAAAGAGCATTTTCAAATTCCTTGTCAGTATCTATATCGTCTATTGCAGTTTCAATAATACTTTTTTCGATACCTTTATTATATAGATTTTGTTTTATTTTATTTTTACCGTATTTATTTAAATTTACGTTAGTATTTACTATTCTACTTGCCAAATCTTCATCATCAACAAACTTATATTTTTGTAAAAATTCGATAACCCTGTCTATAGTATCTTCTTCATAATCTTTAGCTAGTTTTTGGCGAATTTGTTTTTCAGATTGACTTGCTTTTGAAAGTATAGATAATGCTTTATTTTTAGCTTTCATATACATTTCATTATCTAAAATACTTTTAAGATTATTAGGGTCGATTTCTTGGCCTTTTTTTAAGTTAAAAGTAAATACAAGTTCTTTATAAATCGCCATAAAGAATTTTTCATCTATGTATATATTAACTCTATCGTCTCGTTTTTTCTGAGATTCAATTTTTGTTATAATTCCCATGTTTATTCTCCTTATTTTTTGTTAATAGTTATATTATATACTACATAAGATTGTTGACACAAATCAAACATTTTATAATAGATATAAAATTATGTTTATTTATAATACTATATAATTTTTATTTACTATTTTTAGTTGTATAAAATGGAAAATGTTAATAGTGAGATTTTATCTACCTTATATAACCAAAAATGATATAATACTATTATATTTGTAAAAAAAAGGAGAGTATTAATGAGTATTTATGATTTAGTTATCGAATCTAAATTTTATAATAACGATAAGATAGCAGATTTTGAAAACAATTATGATGGACTTAGAGTGGGTGTTTTAGGAGGGACTTTTGACCCAATACACTATGCACATTTAGCTACAGTGGAATTTATTAGATGTAAATATAAATTAGATAAAATTATATTTATACCTTCTGGAGACCCACCACATAAATTATGGAATATTACGAACAAATACGATAGATATAATATGGTGCTTTTAGCAGTTGCTAAAAACAAAGATTTTATAGCTTTTAATACTGAAATTGAGAAAAAGGGAAAAACATATACAGTAGATACACTTAGACATTTAAAGAAAAACTATCCAGGGGCAGAATTTTTCTTTATAACAGGGGCAGATGCAATTTGTGATATAGAAGAGTGGAAAGACGTAGAGGAAAACTTTAGATTAGCTACATTTATAGCGGCAACTAGACCGGGAATAAGTTTACTTAGAGCACAAGACCAAATAGAAAAGCTTGAAACAAAATACAATGCAAATATAATAAGTGTTTACGTTCCTTCTCTAGATATATCATCTACATATATAAGAGACCAATTAAAAAGAGGAAATTCAGTGAGGTATTTAGTTCCTGAAAACGTAGAAAGATATATATACGAAAAGAATTTATATGGAGTTGGAGATGAATAATTTGAACATAGAGAATATAGATACAAAACAAATAATAGAAAAATTAAATACAATGCTTAAGCCAAAAAGATTAGAGCATTCAATCAATGTGGCAAAGTGTGCAATAAAATTAAGCGAAATATATGGCTATGACAAGGAAAAGGCTTATTTAGCTGGACTTGTACATGATTGTGCAAAATATTTTACAAAAGAACAAATAGATTCATATGTAGAAAAATACAATATAGAATTAGACCCACTAGAAGTAGATAATATAGCATTATCTCATAGTATAATTGGATCTTTTGCAATTCAAGACGTATTTAATATACAAGATATGGATATAATAAATGCAGTAAGATATCATACAACAGGAAGAGAAAATATGTCTATATTAGAAAAAATAATATTTATGGCAGATATGATAGAAGAAGGAAGAAATTTTCCAGGAGTTGATTATCTTAGGGAACTATCATTTAATAAGCAATTAGACAAGGCATTAATTACTTCATTTAACAACACAATAAAATTTGTAATAGACAACGATCAATTAATTCATCCAAGAAGTGTAAAAGCTAGAAATTATCTTATGCAAGAAAATATTTAAATTTGTTGGTTCAAGTCTAAATATATGATATAATAAATAAATATGTTGTTTTATAACGAATAAAATATGCGTTATATAGATAAAGAACAATTTTTTGAAAGTGAGGTAATTAAATGACAGTTGAACAAATGGTTAAAGTTGCGTACGATGCAATTGACGATAAATTAGGCCAAGATATATCAATAATTAATATAGGACAAGTTTCTAGTCTTTGTGATTATTTTATAATAGCTACTGCATCTTCATCTAGACAAGTAAAAGCTATAGCTGATAGTGTACAAGATGCATTCACAGAACAAGGAATAGAACCAAGAGCAAAAGAAGGATACGATACACAAACTTGGATATTACTTGATTATGGGGATATAATAGTACATGTATTTGACGAAGAAAACAGAGAATTCTACAACCTTGAGAAATTATGGAAAGATGCTCCATATGTAGATATTGACACTTTAAACTAAAAATGATAATATATTGAATTATAACGAAAATTTAAAAAATTTAGTAATAAACTGAAAATTTTATCAAATAAACTAAAGTAGTAGAAAATAAAATTTATT
The DNA here is from genome assembly GCA_025148965.1 of Intestinibacter bartlettii. Classification (GTDB taxonomy): domain Bacteria; phylum Bacillota; class Clostridia; order Peptostreptococcales; family Peptostreptococcaceae; genus Intestinibacter; species Intestinibacter bartlettii. The sequence continues at coordinate 1,235,255 of CP102273.1, forward strand.
CAGAGAGCTAATGGTAGGTGTGAATTAGTTAAATAATATTTTTGAACTTGTTAGTATTAAATTATTTGGCCGTAGTTGGCTTAAAGACTATCTAAGTGAGTCTTTTTTAGGCTAATTAGGGTGGTACCGCGAAGAAAATATCCTCGTCCCTAAACAAATTTATGTTTAGGGCGGGGATTTTTATTTTTTCAAAAATTACTAAAAATAAATTAAAAATAATAAATATGGATTTATTAAATATAATCAAAATTAGGAGGTAACATAATGAGCGTTTACAATTTTAAAGACGTTGAAGCTAAATGGCAAAATAAATGGGAAGAAATAAACCAATATAAAACTGATACAAGAGATACATCAAAACCTTTATATTATACGTTAGAGATGTTCCCTTATCCATCAGGAAAAATACATATGGGTCACGTTAGAAACTACTCAATAGGTGACGTTGTAGCAAGATTTAAAAAAATGGAAGGATACAATGTTCTACATCCAATGGGATGGGATTCATTCGGTCTTCCAGCAGAAAATGCTGCTATAAAACACGGAATACATCCAGCAAAATGGACTTATGAAAACATAGATGATATGAAAAACCAATTAAAATTATTAGGTTTAAGTTATGACTGGGAAAGAGAATTAGCAACTTCTAATCCTGATTATTACAAATTTACACAAGAAATATTCTTAAAATTCTTAGAAGCAGGTCTTGCATATAAGAAAAAATCTTTCGTAAACTGGTGTCCATCTTGTGAAACAGTTCTTGCAAATGAACAAGTTGTTGGTGGACAATGTGAAAGATGTGATGCTGTAGTTGTTAAAAAAGAATTAGAACAATGGTATTTCAAAACTACTGAATTTGCTGAAGAATTATTAAATGATTTAGACAAATTAGAAGGATGGCCAGAAAAAGTTAAAACAATGCAAAGAAACTGGATAGGAAAATCTCATGGTGCTGAAATAGTATTTGATATAGATGGATCAGATGACCAAATGATCGTTTATACTACTAGACCTGATACAGTTTATGGAACAACTTTCATGGCATTAGCTCCAGAAAATCCACTAGTTAAAGAATTAGTAGCTGGAACTGAATACGAAGCTGATGTAGATAAATTCGTACAAAAAATGCATACTCAAACTGAAATAGAAAGAACTTCTACTGATACAGAAAAAGAAGGTATGTTCATAGGTAAATATGTAATAAATCCTATAACAGGAAGAAAAGTTCCTCTATGGATAGCAAACTATATCTTAATGGATTATGGTACTGGTGCAATAATGGGTGTTCCAGCACATGATGATAGAGATAAAGAATTCGCTACAAAATACGGTATAGAAATAATAGACGTTATAGATGAAGACGGTAAAATGATAAATTCTGAAGAATTCAATGGAATGGATGCTACAGAAGCTCAAGATAAAATAACTGAAAAATTAGCTAAAGAAGGAAGAGGTAAAAAGACTGTAAACTACAGACTTAGAGACTGGTTATTATCAAGACAAAGATATTGGGGAGTTCCAATACCAGTTGTTTACTGTGAAGATTGCGGTATAGTACCAGTAGACAAAAAAGATTTACCAGTATTACTTCCAACAGATGTTGAATTTACAGGAAAAGGTGAATCTCCACTTACAACTTCAAAAACTTTCATAAATACTACTTGTCCAAAATGTGGTAAACATGCGACTAGAGATGTAGATACAATGGATACATTCGTTGACTCATCTTGGTATTTCTTAAGATATATAGACAACAAAAATCAAGAAGCAATGTTCGATTCAGAAGTAGTAAATAAATGGATGCCAGTTGATCAATATATCGGTGGGGTAGAACATGCTATAATGCATTTACTTTACGCTAGATTCTTCGTTAAAGCATTAAAGAAAGTTGGTATGGTAGACTTCGACGAACCATTCAAAAATTTACTTACTCAAGGTATGGTATTAATGGATGGTAGCAAAATGAGTAAATCTAAAGGTAATACAGTATCACCTCTTGAAATAATAGATAAATACGGTGCTGATACTGCTAGATTATTCGTATTATTCGCCGCTCCACCAGAAAGAGACTTAGACTGGTCTGAACAAGGTGTTGAAGGATGCTTTAGATTCTTAAACAGAGTTTATAGATTAGTAGACGAGTTAAAAGATATAGCTAAATCAGATGCAAAAGTAAATGTTGCAACTAAAGAAGATAAAGCTATGAGATTTACTATACATTCAACACTTAAAAAAGTGACAGATGATTTAAGCTTTAAATTCGGATTCAATACAGCTATAGCATCATTAATGGAATTAATAAACGAAATGTACAAATATAAAGAATTAGATACTAGAAATGATGGAATAATCAAAGAAGGTATCGAAACTATAGTAACTATACTTGCTCCATTTACACCACATGTAGGTGAAGAATTATGGCAAATGATAGGAAAAGAAGGAAGTATATTCGATATAAGCTGGCCAGAATTTGACGAATCTGCTTTAGTAAAAGACGAAGTAGAAGTAGTTGTTCAAATAAACGGTAAAGTTAGAGCTAAATTAAGTGTAGGTGCAAACATGACTAAAGAAGAAATGGAAAAAGTAGCTTTAGAAAATGATAAAGTACAAGCATCTATAGGAGATAAAACTGTAGTTAAAGTTATAGCTATACCTAAAAAATTAATAAACATAGTTGTAAAATAATAAAATTTATTTTATATATAAAAGGATGTCATATATTAGGGCATCCTTTTTTTACTATAAATGTGATTTTATAAAAAATAATAAAAAAGTATAATGAAAAATAAAATATGGGCAAACTAGAAATGAAAAATATTTATTTATGAATAAAAAAGGTCTATGAAAAGATAGATAGAAAAGAGGTTTTAATATGAAAAAAATCCTTGGCACCATAGTAATTATCTTTTTTATAATAGGATTTTCAAAAGTTTGTTTGGCTGATAATACAAAAGACGTATCTGCAGACAGTTATAAATACGACTATGAGGATATAATAATAAAAAAAGGAAATGAAGACGAAAAGGTAGTGGCGCTTACATTTGATGATGGGCCTGATGAGGTATTTACACCCCAAGTTTTAGATATTCTGAAAAAGTACGATGTAAAGGCGACATTCTTCTTGATTGGAGAAAAAGTACAATATAATAAAAAAATAGTTAAAAGAGAAAAAGAAGAAGGCCATGAAATAGGAAATCATACATTTACACATATAAATGCAGCAAAAAAATCAAGAGCAGAAATTGAAAGTGAAGTTACAAAAACACAAGAAGCGATAAAAGAAGTTACAGGAGAATATCCAACATTATTCAGACCTCCGTATAGAGCTTTGAGTAGGGATTTATGTCAAACTGTTAAATCTAAAAACATGAATATAATATTATGGTCTAATATAGATGTTAGGGACTGGTCAAACCCTGGAGTAAATAGTATAGTAAGTACAATCGAAAATAAAGTTGAAAATGGAAATATTATAATACTACACGACTATAATACAGTTAGAAATGATAAATCCCAAACAATACAGGCTTTAGAAATAGTAATACCAAAATTAAAAGAAAAAGGGTATAAATTTGTTACGATTTCAGAACTAATGGAACACTTAGATAAATAAAATTTAAAATTTAGATAAAACCTTTAAAAAGAGATGTTGAATAATTAAATTTCGACATCTCTTTTATAAAATCCGTTTTTTATGTATAATGTATAAAAATACTTTTTTTAGGAGGACGAGATGTACGAATTAGTTATAATACTTTTAATAGGTATTGATCAACTTATAAAAAATTGGGCTTTAAATGTATTAAGATATAAAGGGGCTATTAGTGTAATAGAAAATGTATTTAATTTAACTTATGTTGAAAATAGAGGGGCTGCATTTGGATTATTTCAAAATAACCAAATAATATTTATAGTTGTTGCGCTTATTGCATCAATAGTAGGACTTTATGCTCTTCATTCAAAAAAAATAAATTCAAAAATATGCAAAACTTCAATTATGCTTATTATAGCAGGGGCTTTAGGAAACTTAATAGACAGGATTAGACTAGATTTTGTTGTAGATTACTTTGACTTTGTCTTTATATGGAATTATGTTTTTAATTTAGCGGATTGCTTTATTGTAGTAGGTACGATTTTACTTTGTCTATATGTTTTAATTAAAAGTGATAAAACTGAAAAGGAATAAGTATATTTATATTAATTAAAAGATATTTGACAATTTTTAATGATAAAGAAAATATTAAAAGAAAGTGAAATAAATTATGGAAAATACAAAAGATGAAATAAGAGAATTTTTAGTTTTAGGAGAAGAAGAGGGAGATAGATTAGATGTGTATTTATCTTCGCAACTAGGAGAAATGTCTCGAAGTTATATCCAAAAAATAATAAAAGATAAAAAAGTAAAAGTAAATGGAAAAATAGAAAAAGCTAAATATGCTGTAAAAGAAGATGATAGTGTAGTTATAGAAATACCAGCACCAAAACTTTTAGAGGTTATACCACAAGATATTCCAATAGATATAGTATATGAAGATGATGATTTATTAATCGTAAACAAACCACAAGATATGGTTGTGCACCCTGCACCAGGGAATTATGAAAATACATTAGTAAATGCGATATTATATCATTGTAAAGACAATCTATCATCTATAAATGGTGTAATAAGACCTGGAATTGTGCATAGAATCGACAAAGATACTTCAGGAATACTTATGATAGCAAAAAATAATAATGCACATAATTCTCTAGCAGAGCAATTAAAAGACCACTCAATAACTAGAGAATATGAATTTATATGTCATGGAGTTGTAAAAGAAGATAAAATCACAGTAGATAGGCCTATAGGAAGAAATCCAAAAGATAGACTTAAAATGGCTATAGTAAAAGATGGGAAAAGAGCAGTAACTCACTTTGAAGTTATAAAAAGATATGAAAACTTTACTCACATGAAGGCTAATTTAGAAACTGGTAGAACTCATCAAATAAGAGTGCATGCAGCAAGTATAGGTCATCCACTTTTAGGGGATCCTATATACGGACCTAAAAATTCAAAAATAAAATGTAAAGGCCAAACACTTCATGCAAGAAAGCTAGGATTTATACATCCTACGACTAAACAATATGTTGAATTTAACTCTGATTTACCAGATTACTTTGTGGAAATACTTAACAAAATAAAATAAGTATTGAAATAAGAATATTAAAATTATATAATGATATTTAAGAAAAATTAAAAATTGAAATAAAAATAAAATTTAAATAACGTAAAAATATAGATATACCTTTAATTGATACAGAGAGATCATAAGGCATAGATGTACTTTTGATGTGTAAAAAAGTATAACTTCCTGTCTTGTGCAGGAAGTTTTTTTGTTGAAATAAAGAATCTCATATTTTATACGCTAAATACTACAGAACAAAGGAGAGAAATAATGATAGAAAAAGCTAAATTGATGGATGAAAAAGCAATTGCTAGAGCTATCACAAGAATAAGTCATGAAATAATCGAAAAAAATAAAGGAGTTGAAGATGTCATCTTAATAGGTGTTAAAACTAGAGGTGTACCTATAGCAAGCAGAATAGCAACTAGAATTGAACAAATAGAAGGACATAAAGTTGCAACTGGAGAAATGGACATTACTTTATACAGAGATGACTTAAAAGAAATACAAGAAGAACCTGTAATAAACAGTACGAATATAGGTACTGATATAAACGATAAAATAGTTGTTTTAGTAGATGACGTTTTATATACAGGAAGAACTGTAAGATCAGCTTTAAATGCTCTTATGGATATAGGAAGACCAAAATCTATACAACTAGCAGTATTAGTAGATAGAGGTCACAGAGAACTTCCTATAAGAGCAGATTATGTAGGAAAAAATGTACCAACATCAAAACAAGAAATAATTTCTGTTGAATTATTAGAAGTAGACGGAAATGATTCTGTAAAAATAAAAGAGTAGAGAGATATTAATAATATAATATTGGGAGGTATATATTTATGAGAAAAGCAGCTTTATCGATTCAACATTTACTTGCGATGTTTGGAGCAACAGTATTAGTTCCATTATTAACAGGATTTGACCCAGCGGTGGCAATATTCTGTGCAGGTGTAGGAACATTAATATTCCATTTTTGTACAGATTGGAAAGTTCCAGTATTTTTAGGTTCAAGTTTTGCATTTATAGGAGTGATAAATCAAGTTTCAGATGCGTTTAACGGAGATTTGGCTTATGCCCAAGGAGGAATTATCGTAGCAGGACTTTTATATTTAATAATGTCTTTAGTTGTAAAATTTATTGGTGTAGAGAAGGTTAAAAAATATTTCCCACCACAAGTTACAGGAGCAATGATAGCAGTTATCGGTTTAAACTTAATTCCTTCAGCATTAGATATGGCATTAACTTACCTACCTATAGCAATAATTACTTTAGCTATAGCAATTGGAATAAACAAATTTGCAAAAGGAAGTATAAGACAATTTAGTGTGATAATAGCAGTATTTACAGGATTAGCACTAAGTTTTATATTAAAACAAGTAGATACTACAGCAGCTAGCCAAGCGAGTTGGTTTGCTATACCAAATTTCAGATTACCAAAATTCAGTATAGAAGCAATATTAATGATAGCACCAGTAGTACTTGCAACATTTATGGAACATATAGGTGATGTTACTACAAATGGAACAGTTGTCGGAAAAAACTTTATAGAAAATCCAGGACTTAATAGAACATTACTAGGTGATGGTCTTGCAACAATATTCGCTGGATTTGCAGGAGGACCTGCTAATACTACTTACGGAGAAAATACTGCGCTTTTAGCAATAACTAAAAACTACGATCCAAGAGTTTTAGAATTAACAGCAGTATTTGCAATAGTATTATCTTGTGTAGGTAAATTCGGAGGATTTTTACAAAGTATACCACAAGCTGTTATGGGCGGAATAAGTATATACCTATTCTCTATGATAACTTATGTAGGAGTTAAAAGTATAAGAGATAGTAAATGCTATAAAGGAAATACAAAAAATATAATAATAATAGCTACTATACTTATAATAGGTCTTGGAACTTCATATTTAAGCACTTATGCAGGAATAGAAATAGGAATACCTCTATCAAAAACTTCAAGTTTAACAGGATTAAGCTTAGCTGCAATAGTTGGAGTTATATTAAATAGAATATTAAATGCTAAAGACTTCAAAGAAGAATCAGTATTAAACTTAGATAATACAGTAGCAGAGGTAGAATAATAAAATAAATAACTGAAATAAAAAATCACAGATTATACGGCTTGTATAATTTGTGATTTTTTTGTGGATATTTTTAGGTAATTATCATAAATAAATATTATAATTTAATTATAGATATTAAATTTTGTTGGGAGAGATTTAAATGAAGATAAAGAGCATAATAATCAGCAATTATAAATCTTTAGGAGAAGAAAGAAATGTTCTACTTTTAGAGGATAATATAACGGCTTTAATAGGTAAAAATGATTCTGGAAAAAGCAATATTCTAGAAGCTTTAGGAAATATCTCATTTATACATCATATTAACGATGATTTTTTTAGTAAGAAAAATCGTTATACAAATAGGAATATAGTAATAACAGTAGAATTGAAATTTACTGAAAAAGAATGTCAACAACTTTTAATCGATTCTAAAAATCCAAAAACAGTATTTAAGTTTTATTCAAGTGATGATATAGAGTTTGAAGGAGCATTTTCTTCTATTTTTAATCATGATGAGGAATTAAAAAATGCTATTTATTATATAGAAGATAATATATTAAACTATTTTAAAGTTTATGGTAAATATACAACAAAGAAATTTATAGAAAGTATAGATGAAAAATTAGATAGATTGCTTGAAATTGACAGTAAAATATGGGTCAAATATAAGAAAAGTCTAAATGAAATTTTGGAAGTTTTGATATTACAAGAACAAGATATGGCAAGTAGAGAGTATAATGAAGAATGTTATACTCTTATAAGACATATTGAAACAATAAAAAGCAAGATTAAGAAAAAATATAAGTTATTACCAGTAATTTATTATAGAACAAAAGAAGAAGAATTGCAGAGCATATATAATTTAGATGAAATAAAATCTGCAATAAAAACAAAAAAAGGGCTTTTATACAAATTTATGGTTGTTACAGAAGCTCCATTAGAAGAGTTTATAAAGGCAATAGAATCAAATGATGAAAATGAAAGAAACAAATGTATTAATAGTATAAAAGAAAAGGTTAAGTATAATATACAAAAAGAATTTAATTATTTTTATGAAGAAGATGAAAATGTAAAAATTAAAGTAAACTTTGAAAATAATTGTTTAAAGATATTTATAAAGACAAAAGAACATACAACATATTTAGATGAGAGAAGCAATGGACTTAAATGGTTTTTGAATTTATTTATAGATTTAGCATATGGAAATTTAGAAAATAAGACAATAATTTATTTGCTAGATGAACCAGGGGTATACCTTCATGTAAATGCTCAAAGAGAGCTTTTAGTCTTGCTTAAAAATCTATGCAATAAAGGTGGCCAAGTCGTATATACAACACATTCTCCATATATGATAGATACAGAAGATATAATCAATGTAAGGGCTATAGAAAAAGACGAAAATGGAGTAACCCATATATTTAATAATGCCTATGATAATAAATTTAATTCTTCATCTAAAAGAGAGACTTTGACCCCACTTTTAAAAGCAATTGGGGCAGATATAAAATACAATTTAGGGCCTAGATTAGATAAAGTAAATGTTGTAACAGAAGGTATTACCGATTACATGTACTTTACTGCAATGCTTGATTATCTAGGAGTAGAAGAAGAACAAAGACCGTATATACTTCCATCAGTAGGTGCAGGGAATGTAAATGCACTTGTATCTATATTAATCGGCTGGGGATGTAATTACAAGGTAGTACTTGATTACGATAAGGCTGGAGTAATAGAATGTAATAAATTGATTGATAGTTTAAATTTAAGGCTTAATCATGAAGTATTTTTTATAAATTGTAAAGATAAACCACTTGAAAAAGAATATATAAGAAATCCAGAATTTGTTGAATCACTTATAAGTGAAGAAGATAAAAATAAATTATCTGTAAGGTATGAAGTCAATAAAACTATGGCTGCAAAGGAATTTTATGATAAAGTAATAGATAAAGAAATAATTTTAAGTGAGAAAACAATAAATAATTTTAGGAGATTATTTGTTAATTTGAGTATAATAGAATAAATATATATAACAGCTACTCGATTATAAGTAGCTGTTTTTTGTTGACAAAATTATTGTACTATTGTACTGTTATATTAGTACAATAGATAAAGATTAAAATTACAATTAAAGGGGTATAATACATAACCCCTATGTTAAATATAATAAAAGTGAATTAGATTTTTAATTTACGATAAGTATATACATGTGTGATACATTAAAATGACAAAATTGTAAGCTAATTGTAAGTTAATTATATAGGAATAAATGATATATTATATATAGAAATAAATGAAGGTGAAAATCTTCATAAAATCTTAAGGTTTTTAGTAAGAAAATTTTAGGATTGTATAATTATAATAATTATAAAGTTAAAAGTGGATAGAAGAAGGGTTTAAAATATATGGAGGTTAATTATGAAGGATTATAAAAATTTATTTTTCAAGATATTAAAAAATGGGGGATTATTTTTAATACTAATAGTATTTACCTTTTACTTTGTATTTAGGGGCATGGATTTAAATACAGTAGTAAACACTATATCAAAAACAAATGCTTTTTATTTACTAATAGGTGCTTTATGCATGTGTATATTTTTATTATGTGAGGCTAGCAATTTCAGAAGAAATCTTACTGCATTGGGATATAAAACTAGTTTAAAACAATGCATAAATTATTCAGTACAAGGATTTTTCTTCAGTTCAATTACACCTTCAGCTTCTGGTGGGCAACCAATGCAAGCCTATCAAATGTATAAAGACGATATAAAAATTTCACATTCAACATTAGTGTTATTTGTAGAATTTATATTTTTCCAAACAGTTACAATTATGTATGCAATAATAGGATTTGCAACACAATATTCACTTTTAAATGGAAAAATAAATTCATTAATGATACTATTTGTTTTAGGAATCGTATTTAATTTTGCAGTACTTGTAGCATTTATACTTGTTTTATTCCATAGTGAAAAAGTGAAAAAATTATTAAATATAGTAGTGAGATTTTTAAAATTTTGCAAATTTAAAAAAGCAGATATGATAAAAGAAAAAGTAGATTCAATAATAGACGACTATAAAGAATGTGCTATGTACATAGTCAAAAATAAAGGTATAATGTTTAAAACTTTTATTATAAAATGTGTACAGATATTTGCAATTCATAGTGTGCCTTATTGGATATATCGTTCATTTGGATTTAATGAATACTCAATATTTATGTTTGTAGGAGTTCAAGCAGTATTATTTATATCAGTTTCAGCACTACCTCTTCCAGGATCAGTTGGAGCAAGTGAAAGTGGATTCTTGATATTATTTAAATTATTATTCCCAGCATCAGTTTTAAATGAAGCTATGCTACTTAGCAGGGGTGTAAGTTTCTACTTATTCGTATTCTTATGCGGAATATTTATATTAGTTAAATACGCAAGTGATACTAGAGCAAAAAGACTTGCAAAACTACAAGCAGCAAAAGAAGCGGCAGAAAAGAAAGTATACAAAAAAAGAGTTGTTCAACAAATATAGTATTTTAAAATATAATTAAGTAAATAAAGATAAAAACACAGTTCTGGTTGGTAGTCCAGACGCGGTATATCCGTCAGTAACCTGCCTCCTTGGTTGTCCATTCTTTATTATATAAATTTTAAGGAGGGCAAATTATGTTAGCTTTTGGATGAATCTAAATCAAAAGGAGTATGAAAACACAAAATTATTTTCATACTCCTTTTTAAATTCTTAAATATGTATATAGCAAGGTTTTTAATTTTAATAAATTATAAATCAAATGAGATTTGCTCGCTTTCGAATTTACTTTTATATTCTGAGATTATATCTTCCATTTTATATGTTATGCCTAACTTAGAGCATTTTTTTTCAAAATATGATTGTAAAGACTTATAATTTGGACTATTACATACATATTTATCTCCATATAAATTTTGATATTTAGATACTAAATTAGGAAAATTTTCTCTTAGTTTTGTATAATAATAGAACCTCTGATTTGCTCTAAGGGTAACTCCAAACATAGGATAAATAAAGTTAGCCATCGATTTATAAGCTTGATTTATTATTTTATCGATATTATCTTTAGTATCGTTTATAAATGGAAGCAGGGGCATCATAAGTACGCCTGTATAAATTCCAGCATCTTTTAATTTTTTTATAGCTTCAAATCTCTTAGATGATACACATACATTGGGTTCTATTACTTTGCTTAAATTATCATCACCACAAGTTATACTAAATTTTACAATTACGGGAGAATGAGTGTTTATTTTTTTTAGTATATCTATATCTCTTAAAATTAAATCGGATTTAGTCGCTATAGCTATACCAAATCCGTATTTATCGATTAATTTTAGTGCTTCTCTAGTTACTTCGTATTTCTTTTCAAATGGATTATATGTATCTGACATAGCTCCTATTTGAATAACTCCTGAATGTCTTTTTGATTTAAGTTGTTTCTCTAAAATAGGAATACAGTCTTTTTTTATTCTAACTCTATCAAAATCGATTATATTATAACAATTACTTCTGCTGTCACAGTATATGCAGCCATGACAGCAACCTCTATATAAATTCATATTGTAGTCAGTTCCAAACCAATGGGAATTATCATATTGTATTTTTGATAAAATTTCCTTGGCAATAATAAATTCCATAATATATTTAAAGTTTTAAACTTTATATCCTTTCATAGATTTATTTATATTATAGACCAAAATATTGTTTTAAGGCATCATTACTTCGATTTCATCATTTATTGTAATGCTTTCAATATCTTTAGGATTTAAAATCTTTGAAAAACTTGCATAAGATTCAGAACGTCCGAATAAATCCATTCCAATAGTAGAATAAGATGAAGTATTTGAGATAAAGAAGTCATTACCAGAATACACTGTTGAATCTTTCATCGTAACCTTACTTATAAAGTGATTATATTTGCCATTGCTTTTTATTTTTACAGAAAGTGGTGATAAAGTTACTGTCTTAACATGTACTTTTTTATTATTAACTTTATAAGATTTATTGATTATATAAGTTTTTGATGTATCTTTACAATTTAACTTAAAGTTTAAAGTCCAGTTTCCTTTTATTAAACTTACAAAATCTTCATACTCACCTTTAGACTTATTATAAGGATAGTAACCAAAATCTTTAAAAATAAGTCTTATATCGCTGTTATTTATATCTTCTTGTTCCATAGTAATTAAAAGTGTAGATGTATTAGAATCGTCATCTTAGGATTTTATAGACTCAAATGTCGCACTAGAAGAAGGTCTATAATCACCATTTGATTTAACTTCAAAATTAAAGTCATTAAATGTTTTTAAGGAATGTGAAAATTCATCTTTTGTTTTTAACTTTAGTATTATATACAATAAGTTTTTATCACTGATGACTTGGGTAGCAGTTATTCTTAGCCCTTTGGATTCTACAGACTTATTTATATTTTCACCAGAGCCATTTATAAGATGTTCATTTTCTCCATTTATATTTAATAAATTAGCAAGCTGTGCATCGAATGAAAAGTAATCTGATGCAAATGATAATGTAGAAATCATAAGCACAGAAGCTAAAATTATAGCTACAGTCTTTTTAAGTGATATTATTTTCTCTTTGCTTTTGCTTTGATTTGATGAATTTTTAATTTTATCCATAGTCATATTAAAAATCTTTTCTTTTTCATTTTCAGAAAGTGGTTTTTCATTATCTAGGTATTTGTCTTCATCTATATTATTTAATAATTTATCAATCTTTTTCATAAATGATTCCTCCCTTTATTAACTTTTCTTTTAACTTTGTTTTGCTTGGATAAAGTATATTTTCAACTTTCTTTTCGCTCAAAAATTTTGAAAAAAATTTATTTTTACTGTAACGAAATGTATATTTTATTATACTACTATATGAAAAACAAATTTCTAGCTGAAAAGATGGGGGGATAAATGAAGGAAATTGAAAAGTTGTACGATTTATATTCCAAAGATGTATATAGATTTATTTATTCACTAAGTTTTGATGAAGAAATTGCAAAAGACATCATGCAAATAACATTTTTGGAGTGTATAAAGAGTATAAAAAACTTTAAAGGGAACTGTAGCGAAAAAACATGGTTATTGGCTATAGCGAAGAACCAATACTATACATATTTAAAGAAACATCCGAAAACACAATCAATTTATGAAAGCAATTTAGAACAGATAGAGGATTTTACCCAAAATGATTTAGAAGAGTACAATGAGGTTTTAAAAGCAATACATTCTCTTAAGGAACCTCAAAGGCAGATAATGATACTTAGACTAATAAATGATTTCACATTTAAAGAAATTGGAGAAATTTTGGGTAAAAGTGAAAACTACTGTAGGGTTAACTTTTTTAGGGAAAAGAAAAAACTGGTTAAACAGTTTAAAGATTAAAAATATAGAAAAGCAGGTGAGAAAATGAGTAAATTAAAATGCAGTATCGTTGAAGATTTAATGCCACTTTATATAGAAGATCTTTTAAATGAAGAAACTAAAAAGGACATAGAGTTGCATTTAGATGAATGTGAAGATTGTAAAGAAGTTTATGATGAATTAAAAAAAGGTGTAAATTTGGAATATGAAAAAAATATGGATTTAAAAGAAGATGAATACGAAGAGTTAAAAACAGACACGTTAAATTCTATTAAAAATTATTTAAATAAAATAAAGTATATTTTGATAATTTTTTCAATAGCAGTATCTGTTGGAATAAGTATATTAGGACATGGATTTTTAAGTACAATACCATGGATTATAATAATACCTTTTGTGCTTGGACTTTTATATAAAGAAAATATGCTTATAATAGCTACAGCACTTATTTTTAATATATTATTTAATATTATTTTACAAAAACCAGATTATATAATTTTTACTAGTATATATATACTATTATGTACAGGAGCAGGATTATTTCTGGCAGATAGTATAAAAAATTTAAAAACAAATTAGTGGGGGGAAAATATGAAATATATAAAATTAATTATAGCAGTTTTAATAACTGGTATTGCTATATATATTTACAGTGGATTTTTTGGAAATCCAATAGAATATTTAAAGGTAAAACATGCATTTGAAGATTATATAGATAAAAACTACGATGGAAAACTTGAAATAGAAGCTATAAAATTTAATTTTAAAACTGGAGGTTTTTATGCCCAAGTTGGAGATGGTAATTACAAAACTAATTCATATTTAGATTATTATTATGATGGTAGTATAGGAGATGGATATTACCAAGATACAATTACTAATATGCAAGATGAGATCAATAATTATATATCTTATAATATTGAAAAAGAAACAGGTATAAAAAGATATTATATGATCTTAGAACCAACAATTAATATTAAACAGTATAAATATAAAGTAAATGATTTTTATAGTGGAGAAGAACCTATAGATTTAACCTTAGAACTTGGATATACATATGATTTTGAAGAAAAAAGTACAAATAAAAGTGAAAAGGATAAATTTCCATATAAAAATAAAGATGAATTTATAAAAGACACTTATAAAATAGTAAAATCTCTAAAAAAGATAAATTATGATTTCAGTAATGTAACAATTTATTCTTTTAAAGAAGACGGAAATAATGCATATGAAGTAAATATAAAAAACTTAAATGATATAAAATCAGAAAATGATTTAGAAAAAATAGTAAAAAATATAGACTACAGTAAAACAGAATAAATTAGAATAAAATTAATAAAGAAAAATTCTACTAAATTATATATAAATTTACATCGTATAAATTAAAAAATCCTTAGGATATTGACTGAGGATTTTTTTATCTATCCTATAAATAAAGAATTGCTTACAAATATTGCCATTATAGAGAACTAGTTCTATAATAATTCATGGAAAGAAATTGGCAAATAATGAAAAGGAGTGGATGTATATGAATGTACAATTAAAAGGTGATTTAGAAGAAAATAAAAATATATTTACAAGAGATAAAAAAGAAGAAAATTCAATGTTAGAAGGGAGTATAGTGAAAGCTCTTATTTTATTTGCTATACCTTTAATTTTAGGAAACCTTCTGCAACAAATGTACAATACAGTAGACTCTATTATTGTTGGAAATTATGTAGGAAGTAATGCTTTAGCAGCTGTAGGCTCTAGCACATCTTTGATTTATCTATTGATAGCCTTTAGCCAAGGTACAGCTACAGGGGCAGGTGTTATAATTTCTCAATTTATTGGAGCAAAAAATAGCAAAGGACTACATGTAGCAGTGCACACTTCTTTGGCTATTGCAATTATATTGGGATTATTTTTATCAATTGTAGGTTTTGTATTTAGTCCACAAATATTAAAACTTATGAAAACACCTGATAATGTTATGGTAGAGTCAGTTGTATATCTTAAGTATTTTTCAATAGGACTTGTTTTTAATGTAATTTATAATATGGCTGCTGGAATTTTAAATGCTGTAGGAAATTCTAAACGTTCATTACTATATTTAGCAATTGCTTCAATTACAAATATAGTTTTAGATTTATTACTTATAAGAGGATTTAATATGGGTGTTGAAGGTGCAGCAATTGCAACAGATTTAAGCCAAGTTATTTCGTCTATTTTAGCAGTTTATTTTTTAATGAGAATCAATGAAGATTACAAAGTTAACCTTGCTAAAATTAAACTTCATAAAGAGATGGCTATAAAAATTATTAAAATTGGATTGCCAACAGGAATACAAAACATGGTTATTTCATTGTCTAATGTGCTGATACAATCAAGTATAAATGTATTTGGATCAAAAACAATGGCAGGTTTTGGGGCTTATCTAAAGATAGATGGGTTTAATATTTTACCTGTAATGAGTTTAAGTATGGCTGCTACAACTTTTACAGGCCAAAATTATGGAGCAGGAAAAATACAAAGAGTAAAAAGAGGAATGTATATAAGTTTAATAATGGGTCTAGTTTATACTATTTTAACAGGATTTTTATTATTGACTTTTGATAATTCAATTATGGGATTATTTACACAAGATAAAGATGTTATAGAAGTTGGAATAGAAGCGATGAAGTATTTCTGCCCATTTTATTTCTTACTTAGTATTTTACATGCCTTAGCTGGAACTGTAAGAGGTACAGGAAAGACAATACCACCTATGGTTGTCTTATTATTTTCATTATGTGTATTTCGTATGATATTTATAAAATGGGTTATTCCTTATTTTAATACAATACAATCTATATATATTTTATATCCAGTATCTTGGGCAATTGGTGCATTTTTAATGGTTTTATATGCATGGAAGGGTAAATGGATAGAAAAAAAATAAGAAAAAAGTAGATTATAGAAAAAAATAAAAGTAAAATTATACTATAGAAAAATAAAAGGGGGTTTTGATATGCAAATTAAAAATGTCGCTATGATAGGAGCAGGGGCAATAGGAGGAGTATATGCATATTCTTTACATAAACTTTTAGGTGACAATTTTGCTTTTATAGCAAATGGTAAAAGAAAAGAAAGATTAGAAAAAGAAGGTCTATATTTAAATGGGGAACATTTTAATCCAAAGGTAGTATCATCAGACGAAGATATAAAGTTTGATTTAATAATAGTAAGTGTGAAAAATTATCAGCTTCAAAGCGCAATAGAAGATATGAGAAATTTAGTAGGGAAAAATACTATAATACTTACATTATTAAACGGAATAAGCTCTAGAGATGTATTGCAAGAAGAGTTTAAAGATAATCATGTTTTATACGGTCTTGCTATAAAAATAGATGCTGTAAAAGTTGGCAATAAGATAACTCAAAATAGTAAAGCCATAATTCAATTTGGCGATAAATATAATAAGACTATGAGTGAAGAAGTGCTTGCTGTAAAAAATCTATTAAATGATGCTAAGATAAACAATCAAGTATTTGAAGATATGATAAAGACTGCTTGGACAAAATGGATGTTAAATATAGGATTAAATCAAGTATCAGCTATATCAGGAGCTACATATGGAGTAATCAAAAATACACCAGAGCTTTTAACACTTGTAAATAAAGCGATGACGGAAGTGATGGAAGTTTCTAAAGCTTACAATATAAACTTAGGTGATGAAAATTGGGCTAGTGTTCAAGATGTAATAGATTCACTTGATGGAGATGGAAAGACATCTTTATTACAAGATGTAGAAAATAAAAGAAAAACAGAGGTTGAGTATTTTTCTGGAACACTTATCAAAATAGCAAAAGAACATAATGTAGAAGTGCCAGTAAATGAAGTTTTATATAATTTTATAAAAGCAAAAGAAAGAAATTATACAGATTAGACTATATTACTAAAAACATGAGTAAGAAACATTTTAAAAACAGTTCATATAATAAATATAAAAGTTTAAAGGAGATATAAAATGGATAACTCATGTCAACAATATAATCTAAATCAACTTTTTGCGACTTATGATCCGCAAAGACCAACAGCATACGCAAGAATAAGAGGGGGAAAAATAGCACCTTGCATAGATGGAAATGTATTTTTCTATCAATTAGAAGGTGGCGTCTATATAAAGGCATATATAACAGGTATACCTGATACTGATCAAAATGGAGATATCACTAGATTCCACGGATTTCATATCCATGAAAAAGGTGACTGTAAAGTAGGGACAGAAGCTGATCCTTTCCCAAATACAGGAGGTCATTTTAATCCATCAGAAAGTCAACATCCATTTCATGCAGGGGATTTGCCACCAATATTAGCAAGTGACGGAATTGGTATATTGTCTGTATACACATCTTATTTTACAGTGGCAGATATAATAAATAAATCAGTTGTACTTCATGAAGGTTATGATGATTTTTCAACACAACCTGCTGGAAATTCTGGAGCTAAAATAGCTTGTGGAAGAATACTACCTTATAATTATTAAGAATAAATATAACAATATAAAATAAATTTTAAAAGAAAATCTAACTTACTAAATTACACATATATTTAAATTCTAGTAGATATGCTAAGTAAGATAGATTTTCTTTATTTTTTATTGGAATTTAATAATATTCTAATATAAAGATAGTATATAATTATAACAGAGAGGAAGTGATATCTATTAGTAATTTAAATTATATTATATTGAGATTAGGAGTACTTTTTCTAATACTAATTGGAATATTTGTATTCGTAACATTATCAATTGTAATATTTGCGAAAAAATTCAACTGTGAAGAGAAATTATTTAACGGAAGAGTATTTTCCTTTTTAGGAAAACGAAAAGATTTTAAACAAGGTATAAAACCAAGCATAACAGATGGTGCTTTAATTTACACTATATCTTTGATAGCCCTTATATATATAGGCAGTGTTATGCAATTATATTGGGGAACTTTTGGCCTTATAGCTACTGAAGTTATGATTTTTTTAATACCTATGCTTTATGCGATTTATATAAAAGCGGATATAAAAAACACATTTAGTTTAAGACTTCCTAAATTAAGATACATTTTGGGAGGATTTATAGTATGGTTTGGTGGATACTTTATAATTAATATAACAACTAGAATTTTAATATCTTTATTTCCAGAGGGAGCAGATGTATTAGAGGCAGTAAATAGCAGTGTTATGATGGATTCATTTTTTGCAAGTTTAATTGTAGTGGCCTTAATACCAGCAATATGCGAGGAGATTTTATTTAGGGGATTTTTACTTGGGGCATTTAAAGGTGAGAGTAAAAAATCAAAAATTTGGGCAGTTGTAATGGTAGGTATTTTATTTGGAATAATGCATTTAAACTTTATAAGAATAGTTCCAACTGCAATACTTGGAATATTATTTGCTTATTGTGCATTAGCTACAAAATCAATTTGGACCAGTGTATTTATGCATTTTTTAAATAATGGATTTTCTGTTTGCGCATTATATATAACTCAAAAATATTTACGTATTGCAATAGACACAAATGTTACTTATACAATGCCACCAATTTCATCGATATTAGTCACAGTACTAATTGGAGTTGGATTTATATATCTTGGAAGTTTATGTTTTAGAGATAAAAAAGGAAACTTCAGCGATTAAGCTGAGTTTCCTTTTTTTTAAGCTTCTTTTAATTTTGATATTACTTCTTCTTCTGGTGTTACATATATAGTGTTGTTTGTTTCATAAATAACCATACCAGGTTTTGAACCGCTTGGTTTTTTAACGTGTTTTTTCATAGTATAGTCTACAGGGACTTGTGAAGACATACGTCCTTTACTGAAATATGCTGCTAACATAGCTCCTTCAAGTAAAGTATTATCTGGAACTTCGACTCCTGCACATTTTATAATTACGTGAGAACCAGGAATATTTTTTGTATGCATCCATATATCTTCGGGATCTGCAATTCTTAAAGTAAGATAGTCATTTTGTTTATTATTTTTACCGACTAAAATTGTAAATCCATCAGATGATATAAATTTATTAGGCTTAGTAGTTAAATCCATTTCTTTTTTAGCCTTAAATCTACGTGGAGCTCTAGCATATCCAAGTTTTATTAATTCTTCTTTTATATCTTCTAAATCCTCAAGATTTTCACAGTTTTCAATACTTAAAAGTACATTTTCTAAATACTCAATCTCTTCTTTACTTATAGCCATTTGCTCAGTAAGCTCTTTTTTAGCAGTTTTTAATTTATTATATTTTTTAAAGTATTTTTGTGTATTTTCTGATGGCGTAAGATTTTCGTTTAATTCAATTGTCATCTTAGCCATATTTTCATCATAGAAGTTATCTACTTCAATACTTTTCATTCCTTTTTGTATCATGTAGATATAAGCAGTTAGAAGCTCGCCTTTTACTTTATATATATCTGCATTATCTGCTTGTTTAAGTTCTTTTTGTTGTTTCTTTTGTTTATTATAAAGTCTATCTAATTTTATAGATATACTTTTTCTAAGATCAGAAGTTCTTTGATGAACTCTATCTTTAAAATCTTTTGTTATATAATACTCTTCTACTATTTTAGATATACTTTCATCGTGTATAAATTTAAATCCTTCATAGAAAGTTAAATCTATACAGTTAAAGTCAACAACTTTATCTACCTTTTCATTTACTACTATACAAGGACTGAATTCATTATTTTTAACTTTAGTAAATATATCTGAGAATGTTCTATATAATTGTGATAAATCATCTCTAGATAAGTCTTCAGCCTTAACATTAAAATCTATTTCTGCTCTATAACATATTTCCTTTGCAACAGTAGGACTTATACCTAAAAATTTGCTGTATATTCCTTTAAAAACAGGACCATCGAATTCTCTTAAGGTATTTATAAATGATTTAAGAGAGCATCCTTTTACAGGGTCTATTTTGTCTTGTGCAGGAGGAAGTTCATAAGTCATAGCAGGTAGAATTTGACGAGCTCTACTCACACTAGGTGGAACTCTTTTTATTGAATCTATTATAGTTGAATCTTTGTCATGAGTTAAAATTATATTACTATGTCTTCCCATTATTTCAACATATATATTTTTTGTACTTTTATCTTTTAATTCGTCATAAGATTCAATGCTTATTTTTATAATTCTTTCAAAACCAACTTGAGTTATATCAGTTATTATACCTCCCTGAAGATGTTTTCTAAGCAACATACAAAACATCGGTGCTTTTAGAGGATTTTCTTTATTATATTTATTGGCTATATAAACTCTAGGATTTGATGAACTAGAACTAAGAACGACTTTGAAGTTTTCTCTGTTATTTCTTACATAAAGAAGTATTTCATCATTTTCTGGTTGATGAACCCTATCTATTTTACCGCCAACAAGCTTTGTATTTAATTCGTGAGCTATTGAGCGGACAACTAAACCATCTAATGCCATAGTGTCTCCTTTCATTACTAGATAATATTCAATTTTATAATCATCATTTATTTTAATTTATAATTATTATCTAAGTCTTTGTTTAATTATGTTATTTACATAATAATTATATACATATGATTTGATATTTACTAGACTTGTTTTACTTATTTATACAAATAAGATACAATAAATGTAGAAATTTTAGAGATTATTTTGGAGGATAATTATGGATAATAAAAATAAGACTTATACAAACTTATCGATTGCGGGAATATTATTTTTAATGACAGGGTATTTATTAGAAAAAATTATAAAGATAGAAATGGAAATAATACCGATGGCGTGTTATATGATTTCAATAATACTTTTACTTACATCTATACTTAAAAGTAATAAATTAAAAAAGCAAGAAAAAGAAGATAGACAAAAAAGAAATCTAAATAAGTAATAAATTTTAATTCTAAACTACATAAAATAAGATAGTATAAAAATTAATAAAGAAGTGATTATTATACAGATTTATTGGCAAAAAATATAAATAAGAGATTTTGAATTATATTATTTAATTGTCTTATCAAAAATATATTTATTATATTAAAAGGCAATGAAAGTTTTATGTAAATAATGGAAAGTTATAAAATCTATAACAATTTAAATTATTTTCAAGTAAAATCATATTAAATAAAAAATGTCCTAAAACTCATAAACATGTAACAAAACAAGTGAAAAGTCCATATAAAATTAAAAAAATACAAGTCTATTGTAAGAAATAAGTGATAAAAGATTTGCTAGATAAAATTTCCTAAATATTTATTTTTAAATCAAAATAATGTATAATTAAGTGTTAGAATATATCAAAGGGGAAATGAAATGAAATTTTGGAAATTACATGGAATAGGAAATGATTTTGTTGCAATAGATGGAAGATACGATAATATAGATAATAATGATTATGGCGAATATGCAAAACGAGCATGTCATAGAAAGTTTTCTGTGGGGGCAGATGGTCTATTGGTCGTAAAAAATTCAGATGTTGCAGACGTAGAGATGGTTTATTATAATTCGGACGGTTCTCGCGCTGCTATGTGTGGAAATGGCCTTAGATGTTTTGTAAAATTTGTTTACGACAATAATATAGTAGAAAAAGATGAATTTAATGTGTACACATTAGATGGAATAAAAAAAGTGAAGATAAATTTAAAAGACGGAAAAATTGAAAGTATAAAAGTTAATATGGGAAAAGGAAGCTTTTTAGCTAAGGATGTTCCCGTAAGTGCTCAAATAGAAAAATTTGTAGAACAAAAAATAACTGTACTCGATAGAGAATATACAGTTACATCTATACTTATGGGTGTTCCACATACTGTTATATTTGTAGATGAATTGAGTATGGAAGAAGTTTGTAAATACGGAGCGGCAATCGAAAAGCACTACATCTTCCCTAAAAAAACTAATGTAAACTTTGTAAAAATAATAGATGATAAAAATATATTAGTAAAAACTTTTGAAAGAGGATGCGGATATACTTTTGGATGCGGAACAGGTATGACAGCTTGTGTTATGGTAAGCAATTACCTTGGAAAAGTAGGAAAAAGTGTAAATGTAATTTCTGAAGGTGGAAGTGTAAGAATTGATTTAGAAAATGGATTTGCATATATGACAGGTCCAGCCGTAAAAATATGTGAAGGAAACTTGGAGGTATAATATGGCAATTAGTATGACCGGATTTGGAAGAGGAGAAGTAAAAAGCGATAACTATCAATTTTTAGTAGAATGTAAAACTATTAATCATAGATATTGTGATATAAATATGCGTCTTCCAAGAAAAATCAATTTTTTAGAGGATAAAGCCAGAAACTTTATAAAAGATTTTGTAAAAAGAGGTAGAGTAGATTTATATGTAAAGCTTGACTTAATAGGCTCAGAAGATGTAAACTTAAAATTCGATGATAATTTAGCAGATCAATATATAAATATATTGAAAACTATTAGAGATAAATACTCTTTAACAGATGATATATCTGTTATGAATGTAGCAAAGTTTCCTGATATAATAAAAACAGAAGAAAAAGAAGAAGACGAAGATGAGATGTGGGCTATGTTTAAAGAAGCTTTAGAAATAGCTTTACATAAACTTGTCGATATGAGAGAAGCTGAAGGTAAAAAACTAGAAGAAGACACTCTAAAAAGATGTGATATATTATCAGGTTATATAAAAGAAATCGAAAAATTGTCTGATACAGTAGTTGAAGATTATAGAGAGAAATTAAATACAAGGATAAAAGAACTATTAGAAAATCCAAATGAAATAGATGAAAACAGAATGGCACAAGAAGTTGCTATATATGCAGATAAAAGCTCTATAACTGAGGAAATAGTTAGATTTAATTCTCATATAACACAACTTAAAAATACAGTAGTTAAAGACGATTCAGTTGGTAGAAAAATGGATTTTCTTATCCAAGAAATGAACAGAGAAATAAATACTATGGGATCAAAATCTTCTGATATAAATATAACTAATTTAGTAGTTGAAGTTAAAAGTGAACTTGAAAAAATCAGAGAGCAAATTCAAAATATAGAATAGTATTTACATAGCAAAATAGAAAGGGAGATATAATAATGATTAAGAAAAAAGGATTATTATTAGTTATTTCTGGGCCATCAGGAGCAGGTAAAGGAACTGTCTGCAAAGAATTATTAAAAAGAAATCCTGATTTTAAACTTTCTGTATCTGCTACTACAAGAGCTCCTAGAGAAGGTGAAGTAGATGGAGAAAGTTACTACTTTTTAACAAAAGAAAAATTCAA
This sequence comes from Intestinibacter bartlettii, assembly GCA_025148965.1. GTDB lineage: Bacteria > Bacillota > Clostridia > Peptostreptococcales > Peptostreptococcaceae > Intestinibacter > Intestinibacter bartlettii. The sequence goes on from CP102273.1 coordinate 1,259,124, forward strand.
TGAAATGATAGGTCAAGGTGGTTTCCTAGAATATGCACAAATTTATAGCAACTTTTATGGAACGCCAAAAGGTCCTGTTATGAAATACCTAGAAGAAGGTAAAGACGTTATATTAGAAATCGAAATGCAAGGTGCTAGACAAGTAAAAGAAATGTATCCAGAAGCAGTACTTATATTTGTATTACCTCCTTCGCTTGAAGAATTAAGAAATAGACTAACAACTAGAGGTACGGAGACACAAGAACAAGTCAATGAAAGACTTAGTACTTCTTTTGAAGAGATAAAACAAGTAAAAGATTACAATTACTTTATATTTAATGAAAATAACAAAACGACAGAGTCTGCTATGATTATAGAAAACTTAATAGTAGCAGAAAAAAATAAAGCTAGTAGATATGAAAAGGCAATAATAAAAAAATTCGAGGAGGAATTATAAAATGGTTAAACCATCAATAAACGACATATTAGAGAAAATAAACAACAGATATTATTTAGTTGGGACTGTAGCTAAAAGAGCTAGAGAAATAGTAGACGGTTCTGAAATATATGTAGAAAATAAACAAGGTGAAAATAAACCAGTTTGTTTAGCAAGTGAAGAAGTAGCAGAAGGAAAAATAACTTATAGATTATTAACTCCAGAAGAAATAGAACAAAAAGAATATGAACATCATCTAGAACAAGAAAAACAACAAAAAGAATTAGAACAAGACTAATTAAAAACATTATTTTAAAATCTTTATAGATTTAATAAGGAGAAAATTATGTTAAAAGGTAAAACTGTTGTAATAGGAGTAAGTGGCGGAATAGCAGTATACAAAGTCTGCGATGTAGTAAGTAGATTAAAAAAATTAAATGCCAATGTACATGTTATTATGACAAAAGGTGCATGTGAATTTGTGGCTCCTCTTACTTTCCAAACAATGAGTCAAAACTATGTAGTAAGTGATATGTTCCAAGACCCAAAAACATGGGATGTTGAACATATATCTCTTGCAAAAAAAGCTGATTTATTTTTAGTTGCTCCAGCAACTGCGAATGTAATTGGAAAAATAGCAAATGGTATTTGTGACGATATGCTTACAACTACAGTTGCAGCTACAAAAGCTAAAGTGCTTATAGCTCCAGCTATGAATACAAACATGTATGAAAACCCAATTATACAAAGAAATATATCTACATTAAAAGAGTATGGATACAATTTTGTAGAACCAGAAAGCGGAAGACTTGCGTGTGGAGATACGGGAAGTGGAAAACTTGCATCACCAGAAGTTATAGTTGAAAGCGTAGTAAGCTTACTACAATATGAAAAAGATTTAGTAGGCAGAAAAATAATAATTACAGCAGGTCCTACAATAGAAAGTATAGATCCGGTTAGATATTTGACAAATAGATCAAGTGGTAAAATGGGATATGCTATAGCTAGAGTCGCAGCAGCTAGAGGAGCTGAGGTTACTTTAATATCAGGCAAAACTAATATAAAACCACCAGTTAATATAAAGAAATTTATAAATATTACATCAGCAGAAGATATGTATCAAGCTGTTGTATCGAATTTAGATGAAAATGATGTAGTTATAAAAAGTGCCGCTGTTGCAGACTATAAACCAAAAGAATACAGCGACAAAAAGATAAAGAAAAAAGATGGAGATTTAGTTATAGAACTAGACAGAAATAAGGATATTGCCTACGAAATTGGTAAAATTAAAAAAGACAAGATATTAGTAGGTTTTGCAGCAGAAACTAACGACATTATAGAAAATGCAAAAGGCAAAATAGCTAAGAAAAACATGGACTTTATAGTTGCAAACAACTTAAAAGAAAGTGGTGCTGGATTTGGAACTGATACAAACGTAGTTAGTATAATAGAAAAAGACGGTAGCATGAAAAAATATCCTATGATGACTAAAGAAGAAGTTGCATCAGTTATTTTAGATAAGATAAAAGTTTTACTTGATGAAAAATCTTCGCTATAATTAATAGTTAATTAGATAAATTTAAATAAGCTATAAAGAGGAAATCATATGATTTCCTCTTTTAGAATGAATATAAAAGAAAGGAGTGCGAGAATGGAAAAGTATGCAAAGGTAATCGTTAAAAACAATAGTCAATATACAGACAATTTATTTACGTATAAAGTGCCAGAGTTTTTACAAGATGAAATATGCCTAGGGCATAGAGTTCTTGTACCCTTTGGAAAAGGAAATAAGCCAATAGAAGCTTATGTTTTTAAAATTATTGACAATAACGATGAAGACATAAAAACGAAATATATTTACGATATACTAGATGAAAGACCGATATTAAAAAGACAAGATTTAGAACTTATTCATTGGATGAAAAATAGGTATTTATGTACCTATATGGATTGTATAAATTTAATTATTCCAAAAGGATATAAATTAAATAATTATAAATCTATTACACTTCATCCATCACTTAAAAATATAGATACTTACGAAATATATGATTTAAGTGAAAAACTAAGTGAAAATAAGAGATTTGTACTTCAGAGTGTATTAGATAATAAAGGAAAGATAAAACTAGATAAACTAGTCGATAAAAAGATAGCATATTCTACAGCAGTAGCCGAAGAAAGTGAACTGTACGGAATAAAAGATAAAAAAACTCTAAAAAGAAAAGTTACAGATAATTTAAATAGCCTTTTATATAAAATGAAAGAAGAATCACTAATAGATTTAAGATGGGAATACAAAAGCATAAAAAATGAAATAAAAGTATGTTATATTTCGCTTAAAATGGATTATGTAGAAATGATGTTTTATATAAAAGAAAATAAAATAAGACTTGGTGAAAAGCAAAAGCAAATATTAGAATTTCTAAAAAACAACGAAGATGTAGAACTAAACGACTTAGTACAATTGTTAAATGCATCAAAATCTAGTATAAAGTCTTTAGAAGAAAAAAATTTAATAGAATTTAAATATGAGGACTTCTATAGAGAGTCAAAATCGAATTTTAATTATCAAAATAAAGACGTAATCTTAAATGAAGAGCAAAATAATGCTATAGAAAAGATTACATCAGAGATGTTTAATGAAGATAAAAAACCTTATATGATTCATGGTGTAACAGGAAGTGGAAAAACTGAAGTTTATATGGAAGTTATAGACTATGCTTTAAAGCAAGGATTAGATAGCATAGTTTTAGTTCCAGAGATATCTCTAACACCACAAACAATAGCAAGGTTTAAAAATAGATTTAAAGATATAGTAGGTGTATTTCACAGTAGATTATCTGAAGGTGAAAAACACGATGTATTTAGAGAAATACAAAAGGGAAATATAAGAATTTTAATAGGTGCTAGATCCGCTATATTTGCTCCATTTAATAGTTTAGGTGTAGTAATAGTAGATGAATTCCATGAAAGCTCTTATAAATCAGATAAAAATCCTAAATTCTCAACATTAGAAATTGGGAGATACTTAGTAAAAAAAAGAAATATTACATTAGTAATGGGGTCTGCAACACCATCTGTAGAAGAGTATTACAGAGCAAAAAATGGTGAGTATGAACTTATAGAACTTAAGAAAAGAGCTAACAATAAACCACTTCCAAAAATAGAAGTAGTAGATATGAAAGAAGAGCTTAAATGTGGAAATAGAAGCTTTTTAAGTAATAAATTAAGGCTACAGATAGAACAGGAAATAAAAAATAATAATCAAGTTATATTATTTTTAAATAGAAGGGGATACTCAAGTTTTGTATCATGTAGAGAATGTGGATATGTCTTTGAATGTAAAAATTGCGATATTTCTCTTACTTATCACAAAAGTCAAAATATCGGAAAATGTCACTACTGCGGATATGAAGAAGTTATACCAAAGGTATGCCCTGAATGTAAAAGTAAATATATTAAAGAATTTGGACTGGGAACTGAAAAAATAGAAGAAGAAATAAAACAAATATTTGAAGGCGTTCGAGTTTTAAGACTAGATAAAGATACAACTTCTCAAAAATACGAGATGGAAAATATCTTAAATAAATTCCAAAATAAAGAAGCAGATATACTTATAGGAACACAGATGATAAGTAAGGGACTGGATTTTAAACATGTAACACTTGTTGGAATATTATCTGCAGATATGATGTTAAATTTCCCGGACTTTAAAAGCTTTGAAAATACATTCCAGTTAGTTACACAAGTTTCTGGTAGAGCTGGACGTTCTGAAAAAGAAGGAAAGGTAATACTTCAGGCTTATGATACTGATAGTAGTGTAATAAAAAGAATAGTAAATTACGATTTTGATGGATTTTATGAAGATGAAATAAAAATAAGAAAACTATTTAACTACACACCATTTAACAACATGATAAGTGTAGTTGTAAGTGGTAAAAATGAATATATGGTAAAGAAAAATATAACTAATTTTTATAATACACTAGTATATTTATTAAAAGAACGAGGAATAAGCGATTTTGATTTTATTTTAGGACCAAACCCATGTTCAATTTCAAAAATAAACTCAAATTATAGATGGCAAATATTATTTAAAGATGATAATATTGAAATAAATTTATTAAAGGGTATAATAAAATATATATGTATAACTAAAAGAGAACTTGTATTTGACAAAGATGTTAACATATCAATAGATATTAACCCAAATAGTATATTATAATACATTAAAATTTAAAATATCATAAAATGATAGAGTTGCAATTTTTAGGAGGAAATAAAATGGCATTAAGACAAATAGTGAAAATAGGGGAACCTGTTTTAAGAAAAAAATCAAAAGTAGTTAAAGAAATAAACGATAGAATTATAGAATTATTAGACGATATGGCTGATACTATGTATGAAGCAGATGGTGTTGGTCTTGCAGCGCCACAAGTTGGAATACTTAAAAGAGTAGTTGTTATAGATATAGGTGATGGGCTTATAGAACTTATAAATCCTGAAATAATAGAAACAGAAGGTGAATATTTAGACAACGAAGGTTGCTTAAGTGTACCAGGTGAATGTGGAGATGTATTAAGACCATATAGAGTAAAAGTTAGAGCACAAAATAGATTCGGTGAAACTGTAGAAATCGAAGGTGAAGAATTATTAGCAAGAGCTTTCTGTCATGAAATAGATCACTTAGACGGAATATTATATGTAGACAAAGTAATAAAATAGGAGTTGATTTATTTGAAAATATTATTTATGGGAACACCAGATATTGCAAGTGGGTGTTTACAAGAACTTATAGATAAAAAATACGATATAATAGGTGTAGTTACACAACCAGATAAACAAGTCGGTAGAGGTAAAAAAATAGTATTCTCACCAGTTAAACAAGTGGCAATAGAAAATAATTTACCAGTATATCAACCAATAAAAGCAAAAGAAGAATCTTTTGTAAATGAAATAAAAGAATTAAATCCAGATGTTATAGTAGTAGTTGCATATGGACAAATATTATCAAAAGAATTCTTAGAAATACCAAAACAAGGTTGTATAAACGTACACGTTTCATTATTACCAAAATACAGAGGAGCAGCTCCAATTAACTGGGTAATAATAAACGGAGAAGAAAAAACAGGTGTATCGACAATGTTTATGGATGAAGGACTTGATACAGGAGATGTAATTTTACAAAGTGAATTCGCTTTAGATGACGAAATTACAGCTGGAGAACTTCATGATAAAATGACAGTTGAAGGTGCAAAAGTACTTTGTGAAACTTTAGATTTAATAAAAGAAGGAAAAGCACCGAGAACACCACAAAACCATGACGAATTTACTTATGCTCCTATAATGGACAAAAACTTAGGTCATGTTGATTTCTCAAAGACTGCTAGAGAAGTACATAACTTAGTAAGAGGAGTAAATCCATGGCCAAGTGCATATACTATGTATATGGACAAAAAAATGAAAGTTTGGAAAACTAAAGTATTGAATGAAAAGAGTTCAAAAGAACCTGGAACAATACTAAAAGTTGACCAAGAAGGTATAAAAGTAGCTACTAAAGACAATGTTATATTAATAAGCGAAATACAAATGCCAAACAAAAAAAGAATGGAAGTTAAAGAATTTATAAAAGGAAATACTTTAGAAGTAGGAAATGTACTTCAATAAAATAGGGAGTGTTAAATTATGTACTATCCATATTATTATGACCCAACATATATCATATTAATTCCAGCTATAATACTTACAATGTACGCTCAATTTAAAGTGAGCTCAACTACAAATAGGTATTTTAGAGTTAGAACACAAAGAGGATATACAGGGGAACAAACAGCAAGAGAAATTTTAAATGCAAATGGAATATACGATGTGAGAATTGAAATGACAAGAGGAACTCTAAGCGATCATTACGACCCTAGAAATAAAATATTGAGATTATCACAAGATGTATATAGAGGAACATCTATAACTTCTGTAGCAGTAGCTGCTCATGAGTGTGGTCATGCTATTCAACATGCAAGAGGATATGCTCCACTTACAATAAGAGGTGCTATAGTTCCTGTTGTAAATTTTGCATCAAATGCATCTTGGATTTTAATAATGCTAGGATTATTTATGACATCAACTACATCTCTACTAAAAATAGGAATACTTTTATTTGCAACAACAGTAGTATTCCAATTAATAACTTTACCGGTTGAATTTAATGCATCACATAGAGCATTAATTCAAATCGAAAACTTAGGTATAGTGACTCGTGATGAGAGAAGAGAAAGCAAAAAAGTTTTAGATGCAGCAGCATTAACTTATGTTGCAGCAGCAGCTAGTGCAATTCTTCAATTATTACGATTAATTACAATTGCCAATCGTAGAGACGATTAGCATAAATATATGGTAATATAATAAGGGAATGTTGCAAGGTAAAATTTAAAATATAAATTTACTATGTAACATGCCCTTAATTTAATTAAGGAGAAATTTTTTATGAAATCAAGGAATTTAGCTTATAAAGTTTTATTTGACATCGAAAAAAATCAAAATTACTCAAATATGGCGATAAATAAGCATTTTAAAGATTGTAATTTAGATAATAGAGATAGAGGTTTTGCAACAGAGATTATATATGGTGTTGTAGAAAATAAAATTTATCTAGATTATATAATAGACAAATTATCAAAAATAAAAAGTAACAAATTAAATCTAAAAGTAAAAATACTTCTTAGAATGGGTATATATCAAATTTTATTTTTAGATAGTGTATCTGATTATGCAGCAGTTAATGAAACTGTAAATTTAACAAAAAAATTAGATAACAGATCGGCTGGATTTGTAAATGCAGTTTTAAGAAATGTAATAAGACAAAAAGAAGATATCGGTGAAGTAAAAATAAAAGATACTGTGGATAACTTAGCTACAAAATATTCATACAACAAGTGGATAGTTAGAAATTGGATAAGCAATTTTGGAAGAGAATTTACAGAAGATTTATTAGAAGCTAATACAGAAAGACCAAGTATATATTTAAGGGTAAATACTCTAAAAACAACTAGAGATGAATTGATAAAATTATTAGAAGAACAAGAAGTAAATTGCGAAAAGGTTCCATTTATGGACGAAGCTATAAAAGTAAATAACCTTAAAAATATAGAAAACAACGAATTATACAAAAAAGGATTATTTACAGTACAAGATATAAGTTCTATGTTAGTAGGAAAAATATTAAATCCACAAAAAGATACAAAAGTACTAGATGTATGCAGTGCTCCAGGAGGAAAAACTACTCATATAGCTACACTTATGGAAAATAGTGGACAAGTAATATCTAGAGATATATTTGAACACAAAATAAAATTAATCCAAAACTCTGTAAATCGTTTAGGACTTAAAAATGTAGATGTACAACTATTTGATGCACTTAATTTAGATAAAGATAGCATAGATAAATTTGACTCTGTTTTAGCCGATGTACCTTGTTCAGGGCTTGGTATAATAAAACGTAAACCAGAGATAAAATACAAAGAAAAAGAAGAAATCAAGGATCTTCCTAAGTTACAAAAGCAAATTCTTCAAAATGCTGCTAAATATGTAAAAGTAGGTGGAACTTTAATATACAGTACTTGTACAATACAAGATGATGAAAATATAGAAGTAGTTGAAAGCTTCTTACAAAGCAATAAGAGATTCAAACTTGAAAAAATAGAAAATATAAATATAGATTTAGAAAATGAAGATAAAGGATATTTAAAAATCTATCCAAATGTACATGGAATGGATGGATTCTTTATAGCTAAACTAAAAAGGGTAAGGTAGGTAGCAAAAATGGAAAATCAAAAAATAGCTCTAAAAAACTTTACTGAAGAAGAATTAAAAGAATTTATGAAAGAAATAGGTGAGAAACCTTTTAGAGGGACTCAAATTTATTCATGGATATACAAAGGTGCAAAAACTTTTGATGATATGAAAAATATTCCTAAATCATTAAGGGAAAAATTAGAAAAAGTTTCTTATATAGGTAACTTAGAAACTGAATTAGTGTTAAAATCTAAAGTAGACAAGACAAAAAAATATTTATTTGCATTAAATGACGGAAATATAATAGAGTCAGTAATGATGGATTATGACGACAGGGTTACTGCATGTATATCTAATCAAGTAGGTTGTAGAATGGGATGTAAATTCTGTGCATCTACAATGGAAGGACTTATTAGAAATTTAGAGCCTTGGGAAATATTAGATCAAATAATAAAAATCCAAGAAGATACAGGTAAAAGAGTTTCTAACTTAGTTCTTATGGGAAGTGGAGAGCCACTTGATAATTTTGAAAATACTAAACAATTTTTAAAAATTGTAAATGATAAAAATGGGCTTAACATAGGATATAGACATATAACACTTTCTACTTGTGGAGTAATACCAAAGATGTATGAACTTGCAGATTTAAATATACCTATTAATTTAGCATTATCTCTACATTCTCCTTTTGATGAGAAAAGAGCAGAAATAATGCCTGTTGCAAAAGCCTACAAAGTAAAAGATTTAATAAAAGCATGCCAAAATTATATAGACAAAACTAATAGAAGAGTAACATTTGAATATTCCTTAATAAAAGGAGTAAATGACTCTAAGGCAGAATCTGATGAAATAAGTAGACTTTTAAAAGGTATGTTATGTCATGTAAATTTAATTCCTATAAATAAAGTCGAAGAAAGAGATTTTGAAAGACCTGATAAAACTTATATCTATAAATTTAGAGATGCCTTAGAAAAAAATAAGATACCGACTACTGTAAGAAATTCTATGGGCTCTGATATCGGAGGAGCTTGTGGACAACTTAGAAGAAAGCACAAGTAGAAAAAGGGGGTAGCAATATGATTTTTAGTTTAGCGTCTGATATAGGTAAGGTTAGAAAAAACAACGAAGATTTTATAGATTCACAAATCATATATAAAGATGATGATACAAAAATAGGGATATTTGCTTTAGCTGATGGGATGGGAGGCCATAATAAAGGTGAGGTTGCAAGTGCAATGGCTGTAAATGGTATAATTGAGTTTTTATCTCAAAATCTATCTCAATCGGGAAATATCAAAATAGATTATTTTGACGATATCATAAAGCAAGCATATAACCATGTAAACCTAAAGATATATGAAAAATCAAAAGAAGATGAATCATTTAATGGAATGGGAACTACCTTAGTAACTGCAGTAATATACAACGAAGATATGTATGTGGCTAATGTAGGTGATAGTAGATGTTATATACTTAGAGAAGATGACTTAAAACGAATAACAGTAGACCATTCTGTAGTTGAAGATTTAGTAAGAATGAATATTATATCAGAAGAAGAGGCTATGACTCATCCAATCAGAAATCATATAACTAGAGCTATGGGAACTGATGAGATGGTTATAGTGGATATATTTAGAGAAAAACTAAAGCCACAAGATAAAATTTTAATGGCTACAGATGGACTTACAGGATATGTATTAGATGATAAAATAAAAGAGCTACTAAAAAAAGATGAGGATTTAGATGTAGTAACTAAAAATTTAATAAACTTTGCAAATGAAGTTTCTGGTAAGGATAATACATCTGTTATATTAATTCAAAAAAGTTAGGACGGTGAGAATGTGGAACAAACAATTTTGGGTAATAGATATCAAATTATTAGAAAAATAGGCGATGGAGGGATGGCCTTCGTTTATCAGGCAAAAGACAAGCTTTTGAATAGAATTGTAGCTGTAAAAGTTTTGAGACCAGAATTTGTTGATGATAAAGATTTTTTAGCTAAATTTAAAAGAGAAGCAGAAGCTGTTGCCAATATAACACATCCTAACATAGTAAATGTATACGATGTAGGTCAAGAAGAAAAAGTTCACTACATAGTAATGGAATATGTAGATGGTAAAAACTTAAAAGAGATAATTAAAGATGAGGGTGTTTTAGACGAATATACAGCGCTTGATATAACAAAACAAATAGCTCAAGCTCTAAGTGCAGCACATAAAAAAGGTGTTATACACAGAGATATAAAACCTCATAATATATTAATTTCAAATGAGGGAAGACAAGTTAAAGTTGCTGACTTCGGAATAGCAAAAGCTGTTTCAAATTCTACGATAACTAATATAGGAAGTATAATCGGTTCTGTTCATTATTTTTCACCAGAACAAGCCAAAGGTCAACCTGTATCTAATAATGCAGATTTATACTCATTAGGTATAGTTCTTTATGAAATGCTTGTAGGAAGAGTACCATTTAGAGGTGACAGCCCTATATCAATTGCGCTTCAACATATTAATGAAGACATTGAGTTTACACCAGAGGAAAAAACAAAAATACCTCATAGTATAAGAACTTTAATAAGTAAAATGACTGATAAATCTCCTGAAGATAGATATCAAAGTGCAGAAGAAGTAATAGAGGATATAGAGTACATAGAAAAAAATATCGATTTAGATTTTATCAAAGAGTATGATAATTTTGTAACTCAAAAAATAGATCAAGATAAAATAATGGCGAGATCTAAAAAATATAATCCAAATAAAAATTACTATGAAGAAGATTTAAGTGATTATGCGGATGAAGAAGATGATGATTATGATTACGAAGATGAAGAAGACTACGACTATAGAGATGAAAGACCAGTTAGAAAAAGTAGTAAAAAATCTAGTAAAAATAACATGAAAAAGAAAAATAAAAGAAAAAATAATGCTGCAAAGAAAATAATAATTGCAATGATAGTTGTATTAATTGGAGTTGGTGGAGTAGCATTAGGAGCATCAAAGTTATTTAATAGCAATAATAGTAATGGAACTTCAGATAACACTGAAGACTCTAAACCATTTGATGTACCTAATTTTGTAGGAATATCCATAGATGATGCTAGTAGACAAGCTGCTAAGTTAAATCTTAATATACAACAATCAGAAGAATATAGCAAAGATGTAAAAAAAGGATACATAATTTCTCAAACACCAAATACAGGTGAAGTTGAAAAGGGAGATACTATAAATGTGGTTGTTAGTTTAGGTGGAAAAGAAGCTATCGTTCCAAATTGTGTCGGAATATCATATGAAAAAGCGAAAAAACTAATAGAGAAAAATAATTTAAAAGTAGGTTCTAGAAGTTATGAATATAGTTCTGTCTATGAAGAGGGAGTTGTAACTTGGCAAAATCCATCACCAGGAACAAGTGGAATTCTTGAAAATACAACAGTTGATTTAATAATAAGTAAAGGTAAAAAACCGGAACAAAATAATAACAACAATAATAATAATAACAATAATGATGATGATAATAATAATTCCGATAACAATAATAATGATAATGATAATAACAATAATGATAACAACAACAATGACGACAATAATAACAATGATGATGACAATGATAACAGCGATGATGATAGTGGCAGTGGAAGCGAAACAGAAAAAAGTGATACCACAGGTCAAGGTAGTGTAATGAATAATAATCAAGCGACTATCAAAGTTGATACTACAATTGATAATAAAGATGAAGAGTAAATTTAGAAAAACAAAAAATGATAAATTTTTAGGAGGGCTTTAATGATAGAAGGTAGGATAATAAAAGGTATTGGAGGTTTTTATTATATAGAAACAGAAAAAGGCCTTTATGAGTGTAGAGCTAGAGGCATTTTCAGAAAAAATAAAATAACACCTCTAGTTGGAGATTTTGTAAAAATTAGCGTAGTAGATGAAGACAATAAAAAAGGTGTAGTGGAAGAGATACAAGAAAGAAAAACTGAGCTTGTTAGACCACCAATTGCAAATGTAAATAAGGCATTAATAGTTTTTGCTGTTAAAAATCCAACACCTCATTTATCTTTATTAGATAGATTTATAGTTCTTGCAGAGAGAGAAAATCTAGAAATTGTAATAATACTTACAAAAATAGATTTAGATGATGACAATACTTTTGAAAAAATAAAAAATATTTATGAACCTTGCGGATACAAAGTAATAGGTGTTAGTAACTTAGAAAATAAAAATATAGATAAAGTAAAAGAAGAATTAAAAGATAATACAGTTGTATTCGCGGGACCATCAGGGGTAGGTAAATCTAGCTTATTAAATCAAATAGATTCAAATTTCCAGTTAAAAACTGGTGATGTAAGTGATAAAATAAAAAGAGGGAAACATACAACTAGACATGCCGAATTATTTGAATTAAAATTTGGAGGTATGGTAGCTGATACTCCAGGTTTCAGTTCTTTAACACTTGATGATATAGAAGATATAGATTTAAAAGATTACTTTATTGAGTTTGAAGATTACGATGATTGTAAATTTGGTTCAAGATGTATCCATCAAAATGAACCAAATTGTGCAGTTAAAGAAGCCGTTGAAAATGGAGAGATTCCTAAAGAAAGATATGAAAGTTATATACAATTATTAAATGAAATAAGACAAGGGAAGAGGAGATATTAGAGATGATTAAATTAGCACCTTCAATTTTATCAGCAGATTTTGCAAGATTATTAGAAGACGTAAAAAAAGTAGAAAAAGCAGGATGTGAATATCTACATATAGATGTTATGGATGGACATTTTGTACCAAATATAACATTAGGACCGGGGATAGTAAAATCACTTAGAAAAGATGTGAATATGGTATTTGATGCACATCTTATGATAGAAAATCCAGATAACTATATAAAAGAATTCGCAGATGCAGGATGCGATATAATAGTGGTTCACCAAGAAGCATGTACACACTTACACAGAACTATTCAAAATATAAAATCACATGGAATAAAAGCGGGTGTTGCACTAAATCCTGCAACTCCAATAGAAACTATAAAATACGTATTACAAGATGTGGATATGGTACTTTTAATGTCTGTAAACCCAGGTTTTGGTGGACAATCATATATACCAGTAGTTACAGAAAAGATAAAAGAACTAAAAGCATTAATAGATAAAATGAATCTTGATATAGATATAGAAGTAGATGGTGGTGTAAAACCATCGAATATAGCTGAAGTTGTAAATGCTGGTGCTAATGTAATTGTCGCTGGTTCTGCTATATTTAATGCAGGTAATATAGATGAAGCTGTTAAATCACTTAGAGAAAATGCAAGTAAGTAAGGTGATGAAAAGTGAAAGTCTGTATAGCATTAAATGGGATTGTAAATGATTACAATAAGACAAAAGAAATAATTGAAAAAGAAAATTACGATTATATTATAGGGGCTGATGGTGGATGTAACCACCTAAATGCTATGGGAATAGTGCCTGACTATATAATTGGTGATTTAGATTCAATAAATAAAAGTTTAATTGAATATTACGAAAGCAAGAATGTAACATTTAAAAAATTTCCAACCCATAAAGATCAAACAGATTCAGAGATATGCGTGCATTTAGCGAAAACTTTAAATGCGACAAAGATAGATTTTATTGGAGCATTAGGTGGACGTATTGATCATGCACTTGCCAATATAGGTTTTATGTACTATGTATTTGAAATGGGAATAGATCCTAGAATGCTGACTAGCGAAGAAGAAATTTTTATAATACACAACGATACTAAGATAATAAAAGGCAAAAAGGGAGATACTATTTCGATATTAGCACTTAAAAAAGATGTACTAGGTGTAACGTTGAAAAAATTAGAATATCCTTTAAATAATGCAAGAGTTTCTTATTTATCTCCGTTGGGTATTTCAAATGTTATGTTAGAAGATGAATGTGAAATAACAGTAGAAGATGGATATTTATTAGTAATTAGAAATTTAAATATATAAAAAATTTTTCTATCTTATATAAAATAAGGAGCAGATTAATTCTGCTCCTTATTTTATATTTATAACTTTTTTAACAAGTGGTATATCAGCTGGAGCCCAAACTAGAGATTCTAAATTTTCTTTATTTAGATAAATAAGTTTTGAGTGTTCATCTGCAACTGGTTCACCTTCTACTAAGTTACATTTTATCGCCGTTAAATTTACTATAATTTTTTCATATTCATGTCTATTTTCACCTATTATTTCTATAGCTTTAATTGAACATTTTAATTCTTCTTTTATTTCGCGTTCTATTGCCGTATATAAACTCTCGCCTTCCTCAACTTTTCCACCTGGAAATTCCCACATATTTGGTAAAGTCATTATAGGAGATCTAAGTGCACATAAAATTTCATTATTTTCATTTTCAATAACTGCAGCTACTACTTCAACTAATTTTTTATTCATAAGCCACCTCCATAAATAAGATAACATATATTACATAAAACTTCTATGGTAGTAATATACAAAATTTTTGTTATAATATATAAATAGACATAAATTAGAAAGAAGGGGTATAAGTGATAAAAGCAGGTCTTGTAGTTGAAGGCGGAGGCATGAGAGGTGTTTACAGTTCTGGAGTACTTGATTTTTTCATTGAAAAAGATTTATTTTTTGAAAATAACTACGGTGTATCAGCAGGAGCTTGTCATCTTTGTAGTTATCTGGCAAAACAATATAAAAGAGCATTTCGTGTTAATGTAGATTACTTGAATGATAAAAGATATTGTAGTGTGCATAGTCTATTAAAGACAGGAAATTTATTTGGAGCAGAAATGTTATATGATATTATACCAAATGAATTGGATTTATTTGATTACGATACATATAATAAAAATGAATCTAATTTTTATGTAGTTATAACGGATATAAATACAGGTAAACCTGAATATGTAAAAATAGGAGATTTAAAAAAGGATATTATATATGTAAGGGCATCTAGTTCATTGCCATTATTAGCTCAAAATGTAAAAATAAATGATAAAGAATATTTAGATGGTGGGATATCTGACTCAATTCCAATAAAAAAATCTATAGCAGATGGAAATAAGAAGAATGTAGTTATTTTAACTAGAGATAGTACTTACAGAAAAGGAAAAAATTCTTTAATGCCTATTATAAAGCTAAAATATAAAAAATACCCAAACTTTGTTAAAAGTATGGCTGATAGATATATTGTATATAATGAAATATTAGATTTTATAAAAGAATTAGAAGATAATGGAGATGTATTTGTAATAAGACCTAAAAAGCCAGTAAATATAGGCAGAACAGAAAAAAATCGTGAAAAATTAGAAGCGCTTTATAACGATGGATATAATGATGCAAAAGATTGTTATGAAGAGCTATTAAAATATTTAGGAAAAGAAAACTTGTAGCATTATTTTATGCTACAAGTTTTTTAGGGTATTTTAATTTAAAATTTAAAAAGTATGGACGATTTTATTATTTACACATTACAATTTGTTCTTTAATATCAGAATAAATTTCAAGACCTTTAGTATCATACACTTTAATTACATCTGTATTTATAGATTTAGAAAATCTAGAGGCTATATTTTCTCTTTCCTTAAGAGCATCTTCATTAAATACAACGTTTTCCTTATTATCAAATAAAGCTACATAGAATATACCAGTTTCAACTAAGTCTTGGAAGAAATGACTTCCATAAGATAATTCTGGTACAACATCTCTATCGCTATAAGCTATTTCACACATAACTGACATATTGTTAAGCTCTGTAAAGTGTACAGGAACGCCAAGTGATGGAGTAGAAGTTCCCCAACGCCCAGGTCCCATAAGCATAGTATTTTTGCCTTTTAGAAGAGTATTTAAAATACCTATTTGTCTAGCTATTTTATATTTATCAACTTCAGTTAAATCAAGATATTCATCTGCAGATACATATACTATACAGTCTATAGGAAGGCGTATGTTTCCTCCCATAAAGTTTCCTTTAGAAGAAAATAAACAATCTTTTTTATTTAATAATTTAGGGATTTCAATAGATTTTCCTAATCCCCTAGTTTGAAGCGGTCTACATTGAACAATATTTATTTTAAAGCTTCCATCTTCTTTGAAATTAGCAGTAAATTCTATATCTACAGGATAGTTATATTCAGTAGATATTATATGTAGAGCCTTTTTCATAGCTTCAGGAAAAGCAGAATATTTTAATAATCGTTTAAAATTAAGAATATAAGGAGCGCTATTTGGATCTAACCCAAGTTCTTTAAGTCTAATTTGAGTATTGTAATCTTTAGAACCAAATAAGTTTATATCTGTCTTTAATTTTTCATTTATAACATCATCTATATTTACATTCATATGTCTATTAGTAGCTAAGTTTAATACATCAACAGAATGCTGAGAATATTTTTGTTCATCGTTTGAATTCATAATTGGAAGTCGCATAGGGTCATCTAAAGTTACTATTCTTACATAATCACCAATTATACGGTCAACAGCTCTTGTACCTAAACCAAATACAAGTCTTATCATTCCATCATCCATATTTACATTTTCATCATATACATATAAGTTAGATGAATTTCCAACACCTGCAAGATGAGGGAAGAAATATTGACCATGATAATCACCAGAAACCCTTTGAACTAAAATTGCCATTTGTTCGTCTTTTTTATCAAGACCTCTAGTTTTTCTATAATTTATAGCATCAGGGCTCATAGTACTTGCATAGACTACTTTCACTGCATTTATAAATTCATTTAATCTTTCTTTCGGAGTACCTTGATTTACACAGAAAACACTTTCGTATTTTCCAGCAAATGCATTTCCAAAGTTGTCCTCAAGTAATGAACTAGATCTTACTATTATAGGGGATTGACCAAAATACTCTAATATTTGCATGAATTGATCTTCTATATCTTCAGGGAATTTACCATTTTCAAGCTCTTTTTTTAGCTCTGGAGCATATTTAAAATATCCTTCATCTGTTTTTTGTTTAGTTCTCAAATCCCATAAACCGTTTTCAACTATATAAGAGTAATAAATGTCGGTTCCTATAAAAAATGAATCATGGTTTTCTAATATAGGTTTAAAGTAATCTTTTGCATCATCTGATGAATTTAATATTTGAGTTGCAACTAGCATACCTACACTCTTACCACCAATATTACCAGTACCGATTAATCTAGAAGATATTTTTAATAAATCTTTTAGTGAAAAGTACTTCATGCACATATCAAATATTTTTGGCTCAATACCTATTAAACAGTATATTAAAAGCTTTTTAATATCTTCTTGGGTTTTTTCATCTTTTTTTAATGCAGATCTAGCTGAATTAATAGTTCGTCTCCAATAGCTAAGTCTTTTACTGCTTCTCCAATTTATATGAGAGAATAATTCAACAGTATCATCACTTGAAGTTATTTGAGTTACTTTTGTTCCATCTATATGAATAGGCAAAAACATAGTTGGCGAAACTCTATCAGATACTTTAAGTGGATGTATATAATATTTATCATCTATAGTATATATATCAAATATTACCTTTGCAATTTCTCTAGCCTTAGAAGGTAAGACATAAGAATGTGCTTTTCTCATAATAGAAAAGCAAGACACAGCATTTAAGTCATGAAGATAAGAGCATATTACAGAAAAAAAGTTTATTATCATAGAGTCAGAGTGCCACATGCGTTGTAAGCAAGTTAAATTATCGAAAATGTAGAAAGTATTTTTGACCTCTGATTTGATTATTTCGCTGATTTTTAAAGTAAAATAATTAAATCCGATATTAGGATCTAACTGAAAGATTTTAATCTTTGTTAAATCAGTGCTTATAGATTCGTTATTTATACTGTCTATTGTATCGTCTGAAGGGTCATCAAACAAAGGTTTTTTATTAGCAAATTTAAAATATACTATATTTCTACCATCTTCTATTGCTCTATTTACGAAAGGTGTTAAGAACTTTTTATAGTCGCTAATTGTACCAACTTGACAAACTATACTATCCCCTAGTCTTAACATATCTATAGATTTGTCAAAGCCGTCAATGCCAGTACTTACTAAATCAGAATGTATCATATTAAAAACCCCCTTATTAAAAATATGAATAAATTGTGTAAAAATAAAATTTTATGAAAAAGTTTTCCTATAATAAAAAGTATATCATATTATTTGTTAAAAATAAAACAAAAAATAGAAATCATATATTTACTATAAAGTGAATAATATTAAATATGCAAGGAGTGATTAATATGAAGATGATAACTATTAAAATGCCAAAATGGATTTCTAACATAATTTTAAAATTTATGAAAAAAAGTAAATAAAATTTTAAATAAATTCAACTATCGTAAGATAAAAATAGTAACTTTTGCAATAAAATAAAAATTTATAGCAAAAGTTATTATTTTGCATTTTTTATAAAATGATGCTAAAAAGTATAAAAGAAATTTTGAAAAATAATATTGCATTTAGAAAAATTTTACATGACATAAAACGTTTGATAATAGTAGAGTTTACTGTTGTTTTTAAATGAAAAAATGAAATGAAATTAAAATAACTATTAAATTTTAAAAGTGAAACAAAAATAAAATTTACAGAAAATTATGTCTTTTGATGTTTTTGTTTATTTTTTTTCATTTTATGCTATAATATGTTATATATTCGACTTAAAGATAAAAATAATATAAATTTTTTTTTCATAATTTATATTTAATGGTTTCAATATTTTGACAAGCTCTAAATTAAAAAATGTATATTAAAGAAAAAGAAATTTTATTAATTAAAGATTAACTAATATTTTGGGTTTAAAGGAGAGATTGAAGATGGAAAAAAGCAATAAAAAACTTGGGTTAACAACAAAAATTTTTATTGCTCTTATTTTAGGAGCAATTTGTGGGGTAGTATTATATTATTGGGTTCCAAATGGAACTTTTAGGGATGATGTATTAATTAATGGTGTATTCTATGTAGTAGGTGACGGTTTTTTAAGATTAATGCAGATGCTAGTTGTTCCTTTAGTATTTTGTTCATTAGTATGTGGTAGTGCAGCTATAGGTGATACTAAGACTTTAGGAAAAGTTGGTATGAAAACAGTAACTTTTTATATGCTTACAACAGCATTAGCTATAACAGTAGCTTTATCAGTTGGTAAAATTATAAATCCTGGTATAGGATTAGATATAAGTTCAGTTCAGCAAGCGGAGACTCAAGTTGCAGAAGCAACTAGTATAGCTGATACGCTTTTAAATATAATTCCTAAAAATCCAATTCAAGGATTAGCAGAAGGAAATATGCTTCAAATAATATTATTTGCATTAATAGTAGGTATATTAATAGCAAAAATGGGAGAGAGAGCAGGTTTATTATTAAAAGGATTTACTCAATTTAATGATTTAATGATGGAAATGACTTCGCTTATAATGAATGTCGCTCCATTTGGTGTATTTTGCTTAATAGCTAAAAATTTTGCTAATATAGGATTTGATGCATTTTTACCAATGTTAAAATATATGCTTAGTGTATTTATCGCATTAGGGGTACAATGTTTTGTAGTTTATATGTTATTCCTAAAAGTAACTACTGGATTGAGTCCAGTTAAATTTATCAAAAAATTTGCTCCAGTTATGGGATTTGCATTTTCAACAGCAACATCAAATGCAACAATACCTATGTCTATAGATACATTGTATAAAAAGATGGGTGTTTCTAAAAAGATATCATCATTTACAATACCTCTAGGTGCTACTATAAATATGGATGGTACATCTATAATGCAAGGTGTGGCAGTAGTATTCGTAGCACAAGCATTTGGTATAACATTAACACCAATAGATTATTTAACAGTAATAGCAACAGCAACACTTGCGTCAATAGGTACAGCAGGGGTTCCAAGTGTTGGGCTTATAACTTTATCAATGGTATTTACATCAGTTGGATTACCGGTAGAAGGTATAGCTTTAATAATGGGCATAGATCGTATATTAGATATGACAAGAACTGCAGTTAATATAACAGGGGATGCAATTTGTACAACTATAGTTGCATATCAAAATAAGGATGTAGACATAGAAGTGTTTAATGAAGAAAAAGAGGCAGTTGAAATAGACGGTTCAGAAGTAATAATATAATTGTATAGATTGGGATATCGCGTTTGCGGTATCCTTTTTTTAGTATATAGGAAATTATAGTCATTTAAAAATGTGGATTTTTTTGAAATGCATTAACGGAAATTATATTTATCCACAATTTAAAGCTGATTATAATTTACTATGCATTATAAAAAAGAGACTGCTGCAAAATATTAAATATTCTGCAATAGTCTCTTAATTAATAATAATAAAATTATTAAGCTCTCTCAACTTTTCCTGAACGTAAACATCTTGTACAAACTTTAACTCTTTTTGGAGTTCCTTCTTCTACAACTCTAACGTTTCTTAAGTTAGCAGACCAAGTTCTTTTATTATGTTTGTTTGAGTGTGATACTTGGTTTCCTGAAACTTTACCTTTACCACATACGCAACATACTTTTGCCATCTTAGCACACCTCCTTAATTTATAATCTATTTAAGACTGAAACATATTTATATTAACATAAATATTAATATTTTGCAAGACAAATTGATAATGATTTATTTCTGTCTAACAATCTGTTGAACAATTTACCATTATCATATAAAATTATATATATAAATTGCTATAATGTAAATATCAAAATAAAAAAATAATAAATTATTTTTGAAATTTTAATTTAAAACAGGTAAATTTCAATGTTTTTCTTTATTGTAAAATTTTATATATAGCATAAAAAAAGAAATTAATGTTATATTCGTTATAAAAATACAGTAAATAGACTATAATTGATATAAGAAAATTTTTATTAAATCTTTAATTTATTACAATTTTATAGTATTATATACTAATGATTAATTATTTTAATATATTTTGTAATGAATTTTAGATTAAAGTAAAACATATAAAGTTCACATAACTTTTATACAAAATAGGAAAGTAATAAATCTTTAATATAAAAAGATTTTCTAATAAGAAAAACTTTCAAGTACTTATCAGTTAAAGTATAATTACCTTTTGAATGCATTTATTAAGAATTATATTTATTAACTATTATTTATAAATGTAATTTCTTATGCATTAAATAAAATCAATAAACTTAAGGGGGTTAAAAACCATGAGTGCAAAATTAAATAACAAATATGGATGTATAGAAATAGATAAACAAGTTATATCTCAAGTAGTATATAGAGCTGCTATGGAAAGTTATGGCTTAGTAGGTTTTTCACAAAAAATAAAAGGTATAGTAGAATTATTAAAAGAAGGCAATATAGCAAAAGGTGTTAAAGTAATAGAATTAGAAGATAACACTATAGAAATAGAATTATTCGTTATAATGCAATACGGAATTAATATTGCTACAGTTGCAAACAACATAATTGAAAGAGTAAAATACTCTGTTGAAAATGTAACAGGGATAAAAGTTAGTAAAATAGATGTTAATGTACAAGGCATTCGAGTAAAGTAATTTAGGAGGAAAGAAATGATTCAATATATAGACGGAAAGCAAGTAAGAAATATGTTTGTTTCTGGTGCAAATAATCTTAAAAATCATAAAGACTTGGTAGATAAATTAAATGTATTTCCAGTCCCAGATGGTGATACAGGAACAAATATGTCTCTAACTATATCTTGTGCAATAAAAGAACTAAACAAAGTAGAAAAAGACGACATAGGTCAGCTTGGAAAAGCTCTTTCTAAAGGTTCTTTAATGGGTGCTAGAGGAAATTCAGGTGTTATTTTATCACAGATAATAAGAGGTATAGCTCAATCAATCGATGGTAAAGAAATGCTTACTAGTATGGACATAGCAAAAGCTTTAAAAAATGGTTCAGATATAGCTTACAAGGCTGTAATAAAACCAGTTGAAGGAACTATATTAACAGTAGTAAGAGAAAGTTCAGAATACGCTTTAAAAGCTGCTGTATTAGAAGAAGACATAATAGAATTTATGAAACTTCTAGTAAAAGAAGCTAATAATTCATTAAACAGAACTCCAGAACTACTACATGCTTTAAAAGAAGCTGGTGTTGTAGATTCTGGTGGTAAAGGATTAGTTTTAGTATACGAAGGTATGTTAAAATCATTAGAAGGACAATTTGTTGAAAGTCAAGAAGTTCAAACTTCAGAAACTTCTTCTGTACAAGTTGAAAATAAAATATCTACAGAAGATATAAAATTCCAATACTGTACAGAATTTATACTTGAAACTGATAAAATATCTGATGTACAAATGCGTGATAAAATGCTTAAATATGGAGATAGTTTAGTTGTTGTTGGAGATGACGGTATAATAAAAGTACACGTACACACTAATACTCCAGGTGATGTTCTTCAAGAAGCTTTAGCATTTGGACAATTATTAACAATAAAAATAGAAAATATGAAATTACAACATGAAAATAAAGTAATTCAAGACGCTAAAGAATCTGAAGTTGAAGAACAAGCAGTTTCAGAAGAACCAAAAGAATTTGGTTTCATAGCTACTTCAATGGGTGATGGTTTAGCTAAAATATTTAAAGATTTTGGTGTAGATCACATAATCGAAGGTGGTCAAACTATGAATCCAAGTACTGAAGATTTTATGAATGCAATAGATAAAATGAATGCAAACAATATAATCATATTACCAAACAACAGTAATATAATTATGGCTGCAAACCAAGCAAAAGATTTAAGTGATAAAAACATAATAGTAATACCTACAAAAAATGTATCTCAAGCTTTTGCAGCACTAGTAAACTTTGATGCTGATTTAACTTTAGAAGAAAATGAAGCTAACATGTTAGACGCTTTATCAACAGTTAAAAATGGTCAAGTAACTTATGCTGTTAGAAATACTGTTATAAATGATGTGGAAGTTAAAGAAGGTAATATTATAGGTTTAGGCGAAGGTAAATTATTATCAGCAGGTGATGACATCGATGAAATAACTACACAACTTGTAGAAAGTTTAGTAGATGAAGACAGTGCAATAATAACTTTATTCTATGGTGAAGATATCCAAGAAGAACAAGCAGAGGCTTTAAGAGAATCTTTAGAAGAAAAATTTGAAGATATCGATATAGAATTATATTATGGAGGCCAACCAATTTATTATTATTTAGTATCTGTTGAATAAAGAAATAAAATCATGTAAATAAATGGGGGCTGTTTCAATACATATTGAATCAGCCCTTTTTAAAAGGTTTAAATAGATTACAATTTATCCTCTATAAAAATAGAGGATTTTTTTAGGTGATGATATATGAATAGCTTAGACAAAAATATTCAGTTTGTAAAAGGTATAGGGCCTAAAAAGGCTTCAAAGTTAAATAAATTAAATATATTTACAATTAAGGATTTATTATATTATTTTCCGAGATCTTATGAAGATAGAAGTAATATTAAAAAGATATGGCAATTAGAACATGATGAGAAAGCATGTACAAAAGGAATAATTAGCGAAGTAAAAAGTCATGAGGCCAAAAATAAAATAAAAGTGACTAAATTTACGTTAAGAGATGAAACAGGGTTTTTAAATGTTGTATTTTTTAATCAAGATTATTTGACTAAGGTGTTTAAAAAAGGAGACAGCGTAATTGTCTATGGAAAAATAAAAAGAGAGGGTGGATTTTTAGAGATGAATTCGCCTCAAATAGAACATTTTACTAATGCGCAAACATCAACAGGCAAATTAATACCTATATATCCTCTTACTTATGGAGTTACAAATAAAGATATAATAAATACTATAAAAAATATTTATACAAACGAAAAAGTAAGTATACAAGAGTACTTACCAAAAGATATAATAAATAAATATAAATTATGTAGTATAGATTTTGCAGTTAAAAATCTGCATATGCCACAGGACAAGCAATCTTTAAAAATTGCACTTTATAGAATGATTTTTGAAGAATTTTTAATTTTGCAAATAGGTCTTTTTTATTTTAAAAGTGGAATAGATAACTCAGAAGGTATAAAGTTTGAAAAAAAAGAGAAATTAAATGATATAATAAAATCTCTGCCATTTAATTTGACAAATGCTCAGTCTAGAGCATTAAACGAAGTAATAGACGACATGGTTAGTGAAAATATGATGAACAGATTAGTTCAAGGAGATGTTGGGAGCGGAAAGACTATAGTAGCTGTACTTGTGCTTGCATTATCTGTTTTAAATGGATATCAGGGAGCATTGATGGCACCTACTGAAATTCTAGCAAGACAACATTATGAATCATTAACACAAACTTTAGCACCTTTTGATATAAATATAGATTTATTAGTAGGAAGTTTAACTAAAAAGCAAAAAGAAAAAGTACTAGAAAAAATTAAAAATCATGAAACTGATATTTTAATAGGTACTCATGCTCTTATAGAAGATAATGTAGAATTTGATAATTTAGGTGTTGTTGTAACTGATGAACAACACAGATTCGGTGTAAGACAGAGGGCTAAACTATCTACAAAAGGAAATAACCCTGATATTTTAGTTATGACAGCTACACCAATACCTAGAACATTAGCTTTAATACTTTATGGAGATTTAGATATATCTATAATCGACGAACTTCCACCAGGAAGACAGCCTATAGATACTAGAGCTTTTGAATCTAAAAAAAGAGATTTTATATATTCAAATTTTGTAAGAGATGAAATTGAAAAAGGAAGACAAGTATATATTGTCTGTCCATTAGTTGAAGAAAGTGAAGCTATTGAGGCAAAGGCAGCAGAAGACTTAAGAGATGAATTAAAAGAAAAATATTTTTCAGATTTAAATGTCGAGGTTTTACATGGAAAGATGAAACCTAGTCTAAAAGATAAAATAATGGAAGATTTTAAAAATAATAAAATCCAAATTTTAGTTTCGACAACCGTGATTGAAGTAGGTGTAAATGTACCTAATGCGACTTTAATGATTATAGAAAATGCTGAGAGATTTGGTTTAGCACAACTACATCAGCTTAGAGGGCGAGTAGGTAGAGGCTCTCACAAATCTCACTGTATATTAATATATTCATCAAAAACAAATGTATGTAAAGAGCGTATGGAGATTATGGAAGAGACTAACGATGGATTTAAAATATCTGAAAAAGATTTAGAAATTAGAGGCCCAGGAGAATTTTTTGGAACAAGACAACATGGAATCCCTGAACTCAAAGTCGCAAATATTTTTAAGCATATAAAAATTTTAAAATTGGCACAAGAAGAGTCAAAATTTATTTTAAAACAAGATAGAAATTTAGAGAAAAGCGAACATATTTTATTAAAACAAGAGATAGTAGAAAAATTTAGTAGTATTAATAAAGAAATCTCATTAAATTAATAAATTTTATGTTAGAATATATTTATTGAAGGGAGAATAAGATTTGAGAGTTATATCAGGAAAAGCAAGAGGATTAAAACTAAATACTCCTAAAAATGAAGATGTAAGACCAACAACGGATAGAGTAAAGGAATCATTGTTTAATATAATAAATTTTTATGTTATGGACAATAATATTTTAGATTTATTCGCTGGGACAGGTTCTTTAGGTATAGAATGTTTGTCAAGAGGAGCAAATAAATGTGTTTTCGTAGATAAAAGCAAGGAAAGTATGTCTATAGTTAAGTCAAATATAAAAAAGGCTAGAGTTGAAAATGAAAGTATAACTTTAAATACAGATTTTAAAAGTGCTATCTTATCTTTAGGACGTCAAGGAGATAAATTTACTATAATATTTATGGATCCACCTTACTATAAAAATATGTTTATAGACGCACTATCATCAGTAGATGAAAATAATTTACTAGAAGAAGATGGTATAATAGTTGTTGAACACGATACAAAAGATAGCTTCCCAGACAATGTTGGAAGACTATATAAAGATAGAGAAAAGAAATATGGAAATACGACATTAACATTTTATAAAATGGAGGAAGCATAATGAATAAAAAGTTTACAAAAGCTATGTTTGCAGGCAGTTTTGATCCTATAACTAATGGTCATTTAGATATAATATGTAGAGCATCAAAAATATTTGATGAGTTACAAATAGGTGTTCTTCATAATCCAAATAAAAAAGGGCTTTTTAGCTTTGAAGAAAGAGTAGAGTTAATTAAATCTTGTACATCTCATTTAGATAATATAAGAATAGTTAGCTTTGATGGTTTATTAGTGGATTATTGCCATAATAACGATATTTGCACATTAGTAAGGGGCGTAAGAAGTGAAGCCGATGTAAACTACGAGCTTCAAATGGCTCATATGAATAAAGAGTTAAATCCAGATATAGAGACAATATTTTTACCTACAAATACAAAATATTCTTTTATAAGTTCATCGCTTATAAAAGAAGTGCTTGCATTTGATGCAGATGTTAGAAATTTAGTGCCAGAACAAGTTTTAATAGCACTAAAAAACAAGAGTAAGGGGAGAGAATGATGGTTGAAATGGAACTTATTGAATTATTAAGACAGCTTGAAATGATGATAGAAGAAGCTCCTGCAAAGGCGTTTTCACATAAAATCGTTGTAGATAGAGAAGAGATTTTGAGTTTAATAAAAGAAATAAAATCTGTAATACCAGAGGAAGTAAAACAAGCTTCTTGGATAAATACAGAAAGAGTTAAGATTATAAGTGATGCTAAAAAAGAAGCAGAAGAAATAGTTTTACAGGGTGAAAAAGAAGTAGAAAGATTATTAAAAGAAAACCAAAAAAATATAGAAGCTCTAGATAAAGACTATCAAGCAAAAATAGAGTATATGATAGAAAACAATCAAGTAGTTCAAAGAGCTAATGAAAGAGCTGAAGCTATAAAAGATAAAGCAGAAAAGTATAAATATGAAATGATTGAAAGTTCAAATCAATATGCAGAGGATGTTTTAAGCTTCCTTGAACAAAAATTAGAAGAGACTTTAGAAGAAGTTAAAAATAACAAAAGAGAACTTAATCCTAGAATATAATATGAAAGCACTTGATAATTTAAATCAAGTGCTTTTTTAATATAAAATTTGAATAAAAATAACGATATATTTTTATATATGTAAAAAATTTGCTATAATATAATTTGTTAAAATGTGGATTATACACGAATGGAATTATTTATATAAAAGGAGGTAAAGATGTTTTGTAAATATTGTGGGAAGAAAATAGATAAAAATTCTAAGTTCTGCGAATTTTGTGGAAGACCGGTAGGCAAATCGGATTCGAAAAAAATAAATTTAGAAAAGGATGAAGATCTAGTTTATATTGATTCACATGATTCTACAGAATTTAATGATTACGATTTTGATAATGTAGATGATTTTAGTTATGAAGAAAATTTTAATTATAATCAAAATAATAAAAAGAGTAATAATAAATTAATTATGTCATTATCTTGTATTATTGCTGTTTTTGCGATTGCTTTCATAGCTTTTAAAGTAGATCTTTTTGGTACCAATGACAATAAACCTGTATCTTCAATATCAAGTATAGGGAGTACAAGTGAAAATGAGACATTTTCTAAAGAAGAAAATGAAGATAGTCAAAATATAGGGAATACGCATGAATATGTAAATAATAATGATTCAAGAAATGAAATTAAACAAAATAGCAATACATCAAATAAAAATCAAATAAATAGAACTAAGAATTTAAATACAATAAATATATTAAATTCTGAATGTAGTTCAATACTTCATGATTCTACTAATAAAAATTATGGTTCAACAAAGGTTTTGGATGGTGATTTTTCGACTGTTTGGTCTGAAGGAGTATCTGGATATGGTAATGGAGAATGGATAATACTAGATTTTGACAATATATATACCGTTAAGAAAATAAAAATAGTTAATGGCCTTGTAAATAAAAAGAATGGGTATTACAACAATAATAGACCTAAATCATTAACGTTACAATTCTCAGATGGAAGTAGTCAAAAAATAAATTTAGAAGATAATAATACAGGTTATCAAGTTGTAAATATAAATGCGGTAGAAACATCTTATGTTAAATTTGTTATAGATTCTGTATATTATGGAACTAAATATGATGATACTTGTATAGCTGATATTGAAATATTAGGGTATTAAACTTTTTAAAATAACTGGAGGAATTATGCAGATACTTATATTTGAGCCACATAGAGGGTGCAAGAAAGTTTTATTAAAAAAAGAAACACCTAAAATAAATTTAGGAAAAACTGTAAGGGATGGGTATGAACATATACAGTTAAATTCAGATTTTTTGCCTGATTATGTAGGAATAATAATTTATCATGAAGGTAAATTTTATTTTAGAAATTACGGTAAAATAAATATATTTGTAGATAATAAAAGATTAGAGGATTCTTCTGTAGCAATGAGATTAGTTCATGGAAGTATGATAAAAATTCAATATAGTGAAAATAAAAATGTCTATATTGGATGTATAGAGGGAGAATTAGATAATAAATGGAAGGTTTTCAAACCAGAAACAAATGAGGTCTTGGATATACAAAAAGATAAAAAAGGATATGTTATAAGAAATGCAAATGATATAATTTTCCATGGTAGAAAAATAAATGCAAGATATTTTTTGCCTAAAGATGGAGATATCTTTATGCATGATAACCGTATTTTTTATTCAATGAAAAATAATTTATTTTTTGATGTATTAAAGAATACTAACTTACAACAACAAAAGAAAATTGTAATTAATAAACAAAAACAATATCAACCACAACATCCACAACCAATTAATAAAAGAAGACCTGCTATATCAATGGAGCATGTTACAAGATATGATAAAAAGAAAAAATGGTATAGATTAAAAGATGTAAATCTCACAATTAATTCTGGAAGGCTCGTAGCTATTATGGGTGTATCGGGAGCAGGTAAAAGTACATTGTTTGATGCTATCTTAAAACGATTGAAACTTGATGAAGGAACAATAAAGATAGATGGAGATGAATTGGGACATGTACCGCAATTTTCTGTACTTAGAAAAGGGAATACTGTTCAAGAGACTATGGAATTTTACGCTAGTAAGAAATTAAAAAAATATAACAAAGAAGAGAGAATGCAAAAAATAGATGATTTATTAGATAAATTAAATTTATCGTTATTTAAACAATCCTTAGTGGGTAGATTAAGTGGAGGTCAATCTAGAAGATTAGATATAGCAGTCCAACTTTTAAATGAACCGAGAGTTATATTAATGGATGAGCCAGATTCTGGATTAGATATAAAAAGCTGTAGAGAATTATATGAAATACTGGCTAGATTAGTAGCAGATAAAAACAGCACTATTTTAGTTATAACACACAATACTCATATGGCATGTAAATATCCATATATCGACGACCTTTTATTTATGGCATCACAAGGAAGAATATGTTTTTATGGTCAAAAAGAAGATGCATTAAATTATTTCAATATAAATGATTTAGATGATATATATAATGCAGTTGAAAATAATCAAGATTATTTTGTAGAAAAATATAATAATTTAGTTAATAGGAGAGTTTAAAGTTATGGGGGTTATAATAAAAAATTACGTAAAAAATTTAAAAAATGAAAAAGCACAGTATATATTTATAGGATTTCCATTAATTATATCTATGTGTGTGGGACTGACATTAAGGGGAAAAATGTTTGAAGATTATAGCGATACTAGGTCTAGATTATTTGCTATAGTATGTGTAGCGATATGGATTGGATTATTTAACTCAGTTTTAGAAATATGTAAAGAAAGAGATAGTATAAAAATGGATTTAAACAGTGGATTTAATGCATTTGAACTATTTACATCTAGATTTTTAGTTCAAGGCGCGGTTTGTTTATTCCAAGCTATTATAATATTTATAGTGTGTTCATTATTTGTAGAATTTCCATCAGAAGGGGCTATAATGAGTCCGTCTGTATTTGAGTATATATTATCTATTTTCTTAATAATATTTAGTGCAGATGTTATGGGGCTTTTTATATCTTCGTTGTGTCCAAGTAATGATATTGCAAATAGAAGTTTGCCATTTATTCTTATGGTTCAATTTATATTTTCTGGGCAATTATTTGAATTAGGTGATACACTAGAAAAAGTATCTAAATTTACTATAAGTAAATGGGGAATGGATTTATTAGGATCAATAGGAAATATAAGTGATTTAAAGTCAAATATCCCAATAGAGGAAAAGTTTTTTGACGCATTTGAATTTACATCTAGTCATGTAATTGGTATATGGGCAATCTTACTTTTATTCATAATAATATTTTCTATATTATCAATGTTCTTCATAAATAGAATAAAGGCTGAACAAAAATAAAAATTTACATAAAGAAAAACTATGAAATTTACTATATATAACTTAAATTTCATAGTTTTTTTTAGCATATAGGAAATTATAATTAACTTTAAATTATATTCATTTAAACTCTTATTTAAGATGACAAATCTTTTAAATATGTAAATAAATAAATTAATAAAATTACAATAAGTAGCGGTGTGAAATGGTCCATATAAAAATTATAATATGTATAACTAGAGTTTTTAATAAAGAATGTCGGTACTAAATAAGATTTATTGAATAATAAAAATACATAAGTAAATATAGCTGAAAAAAGTCCGTGTAAAAACTTTGAGAATATGTATAAATTGATTTTTATGTCAGTTTTTCCTATAAAGCTGGAACATTGAGCCAAAATAGATAGTCCACTAAAAGCTACTAAAAAACTACAAAGTGGAACTAAAAGATTATAGGAAATATTGCTTAATTGACTTAAATTATTGCACCCTATAGTCATTTCGAATAAACCGCTTATAAAAGCGCTTATAATATCTGGAGTAATACTAAATGGAGATAAAAATATACATATAAAATAAGATACGAAATCTATTACCTTAAAAAATTGAAGTATTTCAAAAAATACAGAAAACATAATTACAAATCCACCAATTGCCAAAAGTGTATTTACTCCATTTACGACAGCTTTTCCAAATAAAACAAAAAAACCTTCTGATTTAGTATCATCGTAAATTATATTGTTTATATCTTTTAGAATACTATTATTTGCTTTAATCCTTTTTTCACCACCATAATTTCTAAAGAGAAGTCCAACAGTTAAAGATGCTAGATAGTGACATAAAAGCATTATATAACCTATATGAGGATTTTTGAGCATTCCAGTGCCGACGCTTCCTATAATAAAAAGTGGCCCAGAGGTAGAACAAAATGATACTAACCTTTGTCCTTCATATCTAGATATTTTATTTTCAAGTCTAAGTTCACTTGCAAACTTTGAACCAACAGGATATCCAGAGACCATAGAAATTGCAAAAATAAGTCCAGAACGACCACTTACATTAAAAATCTTTTGAGTTAGAGGATTAATTAAAATACCTAATATGTCTACGATTTTTAATGAAACTATTAAATTTGCACCTATTATAAATGGAAGTAATGAAGGCATAAGTATATTTATCCATATAGAAATTCCGTCTTTAGCAGCTTTTATTGCAGATTTTGGTGCTAAAATTATACCTAAAATAATTAAACAAATAAATAATTTAGGTATAAAAAAAGTTATTAGTTTTTTTAATTTCATATTTTCACCTTGATTTTAAAATTCTTTATTATAATCATATTTAGAAAAATAGAAAATATGATTACAAAAAAGCATTATCGTTTAAAGTAATTTATATATATAAATTATTTGCCATATTTATGTAAAAAAATTATAATAATAGTATATTGATAGAGAGGATATAGAAAATGTTTAATAGTATTTCAAATAAGAAGGTTTATGAGCAAGTGATAGAACAAATCCAAAAAAACATAATGGATGGCACTTTTAAAAAAGGAGATAAACTACCATCAGAAAGAGAATTATCAGAAAAAATGGCAGTCAGTAGAACATCTATAAGAGAAGCCCTTAGAGTTTTAGAGACGATGGGAGTCGTTGAAAGTAGACAAGGAGAAGGTAATTTTATATGCTCTAATATAGAAAAATCTTTATTACAACCACTTTCAATGATGTTTAAATTAAATAATGGAAGTTGGAGTGATATATTTGAACTTAGAAATATTTTAGAGATAGAATGTGCTAGACTATGTTCATTAAGAGCGACAGATCTTGATTGTAGGGAACTTGAAAGTATTGTCCATGATATGGAGAAAGAAACCTTTGGCGAAAATCGATTAAATATATTAGTTGACTTAGATAAGAAATTTCATAATAGTTTATCACATATGAGTAAAAATTATTTAATCGAGAGTCTTTTTATAACAACATCTAATTTATTTGAAAAATTTATAGAAGATGCTAGATATAAGATAATTTCATATGACTCAGCAAAGGGGAGCACAAACTTATTGATTCAGCATAAAAATATTTGTGAAGCTATTATCAAAAAAGATGAAGAGGCTGCAATAGAATCTATGAGAAAACATATGAAGTATGTAATCGGGAATACACTATAATAGTTAGAAAGAGTATGTTTAGAAAAAATAAAAACGATTTGTATCCCAAAGTAGTATAATTATTTTTTTATTTTCAAAAAATTTTTTATATTTAAAATGATGTTAATAAATAAACAATTATTGATTTAGAAAAATAATTATACTATTATTTAACTATAAGTGGTAATACCACATACCACTACTGGAAAGACCAGTTAATACAAGGGGGATAAATTTAATGAATGATTACATGTTGTTTGCAATCGCAATGATTCCAGTTTTATGGCTTATAGTATCTTTAGGGGTTTTGAAGATGCCAGCTCACAAGACTTGCTCATTTACAGTAATATTGACTTTAGCAATCGCCATAATATGCTGGAGAATGAAATTTATTGATGGTATTACAGCTACAGTAGAAGGTATGGCAATAGCTCTTTGGCCTATACTTTTAGTAATAGTAGCAGCATTATTTACTTATAATTTAGCAGTTGAAACAAAAACAATGGATGTCATAAAGAAAATGCTTTCAAGTATAACAACAGATAAGAGAATTCAAGTTTTAATATTAGCATGGGGATTTGGAGGATTTTTGGAAGCTGTTGCAGGATATGGGACAGCAGTTGCTATACCAACAAGTATATTAGCTTCATTAGGTTTTAATCCATTATTTGCAGCAGTGATATGTTTATTAGCAAACACAGTTCCAACAGCATTTGGGGCACTTGGAATACCAGTAACAACACTTGCAACTGTAACAGGACTTGAGGTAGTACATTTAAGTTATGTTACATCAATTCAATTAGCTGGGTTTATAGTTTTAATTCCATTTTTACTAGTAATACTTACAGAAAAAAGTATAAAGGCTTTAAAAGGAGTAGTTGGTATAACATTAGTATCAGGGATAACGTTTGCTGTGCCTCAAGTATTTATAGCTAAATATTTAGGAGCTGATTTACCAGCATTAGTTGCAAGTATATGTTCAATGGCATGTACAATACTTATGGCTAAAGCTATGAATAAAGAAAAAGTAGAAACTAAAGAAGATAAGATCGGTTTAAAAGAAGGTATTTTAGCATGGCTTCCATACATACTTCTTTGTGGATTGATTCTTATAGCAAGTCCTTTAGTACCTAGTATAAATTCTTTATTAGCAAAAGCAAGTAGTAATATACATATTTATACTGGAGATGCGACTTCGACAACTGCATTTTCTTGGATAAATACACCAGGTATGATGATATTAATAGCTACATTTATAGCAGGACTGATTCAAAAGCTAAAATTCACATATATGTTAGATGTATTAAAAAGAACAATTATTCAACTTAAAACTTCATTTATAACTATAATGTCAATAGTTGCAATATCAAAAATAATGTCACACAGTGGGATGACAAGTTCAATATCTTTTGGACTGTGTGCAATAACAGGAAGTTTCTATCCGCTAATAGCACCATTATTAGGGGCAATAGGAACATTTGTTACAGGTAGTGATACATCAGCTAATATATTATTTGGGGCATTACAAACAGAAGCAGCCAAATCACTATCAATAGATCCATATTGGATAGCAGCAGCAAATACTGCAGGGGCAACTGCTGGGAAAATGATTTCTCCGCAAAGTATAGCAATTGCAACTTCAGCAACAGGGCTTATAGGTAGTGAAGGAAAAATACTTTCAACAACAGTTAAATATTGTTTAGGTTATGTAATAATCTTAGGGCTTATAGTTTATTTTGGTGGAGGTATACTTACATTGTTCTAAAATAAATATAAAAAATTATAAGTGGTAAATAAGTAAAATTAAAATAAATATAAAAACATGATTTATATAGGGGGAAAGAATATGGCAAAAATACATGTACCTTATTCAAAGACCGGTATGGATTTAAATATAGAAGATAAAAATCTTTTAAAAGTTTTGACATCAAAGGCGCACGACTTTAAGCCAGCAAAAAGTGAATCTCAATTAGTTGAAGATTCTATGGACAATCCAATTGGTTCTAAGAAATTAGAAGAGTTGGCAGTTGGTAAAAAAAATATAGTAATAATCACTAGTGATCACACTAGACCAGTGCCAAGCAAAGTGACAATGCCGATAATTCTTAGAAGAATAAGAAGTGTAAACAAAGATGCAAAAATAAAAATATTAATAGCTAATGGTTTTCATAGACCTACAACAAAAGAAGAATTAATATTTAAGATGGGTGAAGAGATAGTTGAAAATGAAGAAATAGTAATGCATATATCAACTGATGATTCACAAATGGTAAAAACAGGGGTATTACCATCAGGTGGAGATTTTTATCTAAATAAAGTAGCATTTGAAGCTGATTTATTAATAGCTGAAGGATTTATAGAACCTCACTTCTTTGCTGGATTTTCTGGAGGAAGAAAGAGTATACTTCCTGGTATAGCATCAGCAAAAACTATAATGTATAACCACTGTAGTGAATTTATAGATAGCAAAAATGCTAGAACAGGAATACTTACAGACAATCCAATACACAGAGATATGGTATATGCAGCAAAAACAGCTAAACTTGCATTTATAGTAAATGTTGTTATAGATCAAGATAAAAAAGTAATAGCATCTTTTGCAGGTGATGTAGAAGATGCACATAAAGTTGGATGTGATTTTGTAACAGAATTATCCAAAATAGATGCAACACCTGCTGATATAGCAATAAGCACAAATGGAGGATATCCTCTAGATCAAAATATATATCAATCAGTTAAGGGGATGACTGCAGCAGAAGCTACATGTAAAGAAGGTGGAGTAATTATAATGATTGCTGCTTGTAATGATGGTCATGGAGGTCAATCTTTCTATGATAATATAGCGGAGGCATCTTCACCAAGTGAAATATTAAAAAGAGTAAGAAGTGTGGATAAAGGTGATACAGTACCAGATCAATGGGAATTCCAAATACTTGCAAGAATTTTAGAAAAGTATACAGTAATAATGGTTACAGACCAATGTGATCCACAAATGATAAAAAATATGCATATGAAACACGCTTATAATTTCGACGAAGCATTAAAAATGGCGTATGAAATAAAGGGAAATGACGCCAAAGTAGTCGTAATACCAGATGGAGTTTCTGTAATAGTTAAATAAATGGAGGGGTATAATATGGAAATATTAGTATGTGTTAAACAAGTTCCTGGAACATCAGAAGTAGAAGTAGATCCAGTTACAGGTGTATTAAAAAGAGATGGTGTAGATTCAAAAATGAATCCTTATGATTTATTTGCTCTTGAAACTGCTTTAAGAATAAAAAAAGAAAACAATGCAACACTTAAAACAATAACAATGGGACCACCACAAGCTAAAAAAGTAATAAGTGAAAGTTTCTCAATGGGTGTTGATGAAGGTGCTATAGTAAGTGATAGAAAATTTGGTGGTGCAGATGTTCTTGCAACTGCTTATACTCTAGCACAAGGTATAAAGAAAATAGGAAATCCAGATTTAATAATCTGTGGTAAACAAACAACTGACGGTGATACTGCTCAAGTTGGACCAGAAATAGCAGAATATTTAAATATACCACATGTTACAAATGTAACTAAAATAATTGAAGTAGGAGAAAAATCAATAGTAGTTGAAACAGATCTTCCAACAACTTTAGAAGTATGTGAAATAAGTTATCCATGTTTATTAACTGTTGAAAAAGATATATTCCAACCAAGACTTCCATCTTTTAAATTAAAAATGGAAACTAAGGATAAAGAAATACCAATGATAACATTAAAAGATATGGATGATACAGATGAAAAACACTATGGACTTAATGGTTCAGCAACACAAGTAATAAGAATATTCCCACCAGAACCAAATACTGATAAAGACATAGTTCGTGGAAATTCTGATGAACTTACTGAAACATTATTTAACAAGATAGTAGATTTAAAAATACTTTAGTTTGAGGGGGAATTTGAGATGGCAAAGATAATAATCAATCAAGATAAAATAGATAATATAGAAGAAGTCTTACAAATATGTCCATTTGAAGCAATGGAAGAAGTAGATGGGAAAATTGAAATAAATGCAGCATGTAAAATGTGTAAGATGTGCGTTAAAAAAGGACCAAAAGGTGCATTTATATTTGAAGATGATGAAGTAGTAGCAATAAATAAAGATGAATGGAGAGGTATAACAGTTTATGTAGACCACAATGATGGTGAAATACATCCAGTTACTTATGAATTAATCGGAAAAGCTCGCGAACTTGCAGCTAAAATAAACCATCCAGTAAACTGTGTATTTGTCGGAAATAATATAAAAGATAAATGTGATACTTTACTTGCTTATGGTGTAGATGAAGTATTTGTATACGATTCTGAAGAATACGATAAATTTAGAATAGAACCTTATAGTGCAGCACTAGAAGATTATATAAATAATAATAAACCTTCTATAATGTTAGTTGGTGGTACTACATTAGGTAGATCATTAGCTCCAAGACTTGCTGCTCGTTTTAAAACAGGACTTACTGCAGACTGTACAATACTTGATGTACAAGAAAACACAGATTTAGACCAAATAAGACCAGCATTCGGTGGTAATATAATGGCTCATATAAATACTCCAAATAGTAGACCACAATTTGCAACAGTTAGATATAAAATATTTAATATACCAGAAAAAGTAGAAGACCCTAAGGGAAAAGTTACTTTATGTTCAGTTGAAAAAGATAAATTAACTTCTAATATAAAAGTGCTTGAAACTAAAATAAAAAATAAAGTAGTAGGAATAGAAGAAGCAGAAGTAATAGTTGTAGCATCAAGAGCATTCAAAAAAGAAGAAGATTTAAAAATGCTTAATGAATTAGCAGATGCACTTGGAGCACAAATAGCAGGTACTAGACCAACTATAGAATGTGGTTGGGTAGATCCTAAAAAACAAATAGGACTTAGTGGTAGAACAGTAAAACCAAAATTAATAATAACTTGTGGTGTATCAGGGGCAGTACAATTTGTAGCTGGTATGAAAGGTTCTGATTATATAATAGCTATAAACCAAGATGAAAAAGCACCTATATTTGACGTGGCTCACTTAGGTATTATAGGGGATATATATGAAATAATACCTAAACTTACTGAAAAAATAAAAGCAATGAAAAATGAAGATACACAAAAAGTAGCACAAATGGCAAAATAGGGGGGATTAAAATGTACAAAAAAATAGATCAAAAAGATATAGACTTTTTATTAACTATTTTAGATAAAGAAGATGTAGTAATTGGTGATGATATTAATGAAGATTATGCTCATGATGAGTTAGCAGGTGAAATAAAATATCCTGAAGTATTAGTATTCGTTCACTCTACTGAACAAGTTTCAAAAATAATGAAATATGCTTATGAAAATAACATACCAGTAACACCTAGAGGACAAGGTACTGGACTTTCTGGAGCATCAGTTGCTCTTTATGGAGGAATAATGTTATGTCTTACTAAAATGGATAAAATATTAGAATTAGACGAAGAAAACTTAACTTTAACAGTTGAACCAGGTGTTTTATTAATGACTATAGCTCAATATGTAGAAGAACACGATTTATTCTACCCACCAGATCCAGGTGAAAAAAGTGCTGCTATAGGCGGTAATATAAATACTAATGCAGGTGGTATGAGAGCTGTTAAATATGGGGTTACAAGAGACTATGTAAGAGGACTTGAATGCGTACTTCCAAATGGTGAAGTAATAAATGTTGGTGGTAAAGTAGTTAAAAACTCTTCTGGATATTCAATAAAAGATTTAGTAGTTGGTTCAGAAGGTCAACTTGCTATAGTAACTAAAGCTATACTTAAATTACTTCCATTACCTAAAAAAGCAATAAGTTTATTAATACCATTCCCAGACTTAGCACTTGCTATAGATACTGTACCTAAAATAATAAAATCAAAATCTATACCAACTGCTATAGAATTTATGGAAAGAGAAGCAATAGTAGGGGCTGAAGAATTTTTAGGTAAAAAATTCCCAGATAATTCTTCAAATGCTTACTTATTATTAAAATTTGATGGTAACTCAACAGAAGAAATAGAAAGAGAATACGAAAACGTAGCTAAACTTTGCTTAGAATGTGGAGCATATGATGTGTTAATAGCAGATACAGATGAAAGAAATGAATCAATTTGGTCTGCAAGAGGAGCATTCTTAGAAGCATTCAAAGCTAGTAGTGAAATAGATGAATGTGACGTTGTTGTTCCAAGAGATAAAGTAGCAGAATTCGTTAGATTTACTCATGATATACAACCAGAAGTAGGTCTTAGAATAAAAAGCTTTGGCCATGCTGGTGATGGTAACTTACACGTTTACCCACATAAAGATGATTTAGACGATAAAACATGGCATGAAAGACTTAATAAAGCATTTGATTTAATGTTTGCTAAAGCAAGAGAATTACATGGTGAAGTTTCTGGAGAACATGGTGTTGGATATGCTAAGAGTCCTTATTTTGTAGAATCTAAAAATGAAACTTATATAAACTTATTAAAAGGAATAAAATCAGCATTTGACCCTAAAAATATATTAAATCCAGGAAAATTATATAATTAGTAAAAAATAAGTTTTATTAATTTATAACAAAGAATATATGATATAATAAAAAAGTCTACATTACTAAATGTAGGCTTTTTTTGTAATATATGGGGGAATCATAGGTGTTTTTTAGTAAGAGGGGAGGAATCATGCGACAAAATTATTTATTAATATTACTGGAAAAAACAAGTTTTATAGTAGTTTTATTTTTACTTATAAGTAAATTAAAAATTTTTAAGAATATATTTGAAAAAGATAAATATACTCAAAAAGATTTATTTGTAATATCAATTATATTTACAGTACTTTCTATAATGGGGACATATAACGGAATAGTTTATAAAGGTTCTATATTAAATACAAGAATAATAACTATAGTTTCTGGAGGAATACTATTTGGATCACTTGTAAGTATTCCAACAGGAATTATATCTGGTGTACATAGATTATTAATGTATCCTGGTAGCATGACATCGATACCATGTTTTATATCGAGTATATTTGCAGGGATATTTTCAGGTTTATTTTATAAAAAAATACGTCCAAATTATAAGGTTTTTTATGGAATATTAGTAGGTATAATATCTGAGAATATAACAATAATATTAATTTATTTATTATGTACTCCAAAAGAGTTGGCGCTAGATATTATACATACGATATATTTACCTTTAGTAGTTGGTCAATTTGGAATAGGATTTATGGTATCTATTGTTAATACAATAGAAAAAGATAAAAAAGATATTGAAGCTAGAAAAAAGGCTGAGATGTCGGCCCTTCAAAGACAGATAAATCCTCACTTTATATTTAATGCTTTAAATACAATAGCATCATTTATAAGATTTGATCCTAAAAAAGCGAGAGATTTAATTATAAGTTTGTCGACTTATTTAAGACATAATTTGGAACTTAATGATAACTTAATAAATATAAAAAAAGAAATAGAACAAGTAAAATCATATGTTGATATAGAGCAAGCTAGATTTGGAAATACTTTGAAAGTAATTTATGATATAGATGAAACTAATATAAAAAGTCCAAGTTTAATTATTCAACCTTTAGTTGAAAATGCAATTCTTCATGGAATTTTACCTATGGATAACAAAAACTATGGTATAGTAAAGGTTTCTGTTAAAAACTTAGACTCAAAAGTAAAAATAAGCGTTGAAGATAATGGAATTGGTATAAATCAAAATGTAATAGATAATATCTATAGTGGAAATATGCCTGAAAATAAAATAGGACTTTACAATGTCCATCTGAGGTTAAAACTTTATTATGGCAAAGGATTAGAAATAACAAAATTAAATAAAGGAACTTTAATTGAATTTTATATATGGGGGTAGTATTTATGAATGTAATAATAGTTGAAGATGAATTTCCAGCAAGAAAAGAACTGAGGTATTTTATTGAAAACAATACTAGTATGAATATAGTGGGAGAATTTAATAATGGATTAGATGTACTTAGTTTTATACAAGAAAACAATATAGATGCTATATTTTTAGATATAAATATTCCAAAATTAGATGGAATGTTGCTTGCTAAAACTATAAACAAATTTAAAAATAAGCCTAAAATAATTTTTATAACAGCTTATGAAAATTATGCGGTAGAAGCATTTAATTTAGACATATTCGACTATATACTAAAGCCGTATTCTGAAGAAAGAATAATTTCTATGCTAAATAAGCTAGAGAAATTATGTAGTGAAAAAAAACAAAATAAAAACGAAAAAAAATCTTTATCTCAGAAAGTACCAAATAAAATAAGCCTTTGGA
Organism: Intestinibacter bartlettii; assembly: GCA_025148965.1. Lineage (GTDB taxonomy): Bacteria > Bacillota > Clostridia > Peptostreptococcales > Peptostreptococcaceae > Intestinibacter > Intestinibacter bartlettii. Next base: position 1,300,100 of record CP102273.1, read on the forward strand.
AAGATAATAAAATATATATAGTAAATATAGACGATATTTATTATTGTGAGGCAAAAGAAAGGTATACATATATATACACAAAAGATGGAGAATATCATATAAGAGAATGTATATCTGAGGTGGAAAAAATAATAAATAACGAAAATTTTTTCAAATGTCATAGGTCTTATTTAGTCAATTTACTTAAAATAGAAGAGGTTGTACCATGGTTTAACAACACTTATTTACTTAAATTAAATTCGGAAAAATATGAAATAACAGTAAGTAGAAGTAAGGTAAAAAATTTTAGAGAACTTATGAACATATAAAACCAAATGGGTTAGAAATTATAAAAAAGACAATTCTGTTTAGAGTTGTCTTTTTTTTGTGTGTATAAACTTTCCTATGTGCTAGAAAAAAACTTAAACCTACTTTTATCAATAGATTTAGAGGTTTGAAAAGGAGTCTTACATAAATTAACATGCATAAAATACAAAAATATATGTTACTATTAATAAGAACAAGGGGTTAGTATAACTCTATGGTTACAAAAAGGTAACAAAGTTAGAAAAATCAAAAATAAAAAATGAGGTGTTTTATATGAATAAAAAATTAAAAAGAATGGCAGTTGTAGGAGCAACAGTTTTAATGACTGCATCAAGTGTAGGATTTTCAAATGCTATGCAAGTTAAAAAATCATGTGATTTAAATTTAACAGGTAAAATGTACGTTTGTATTAATGGAAAAAGATTCAAATTAGATTTAAGTTGTGCATCTATATTTGATACATTAAAATGGTTTAACAAGAATAATTGTCCAAATAAATTTCCTAGTATAAATGGCGATAAAGATGATAATGATAATATAGAAGATAATAACCAAAATAATGGAAATAACCAAGATAATAACCAAAATAATGGAAATAACCAAGATAATAATAATCAAGGTGGAAATATGGAAGACAATAATCAAGGAAATAACAATCAAGATAAAGATGATAACAACCCAGGTAATGACAACAATCAAGACCAAGATAAAGATGATAACAACCAAGATAACAACAATAACCAAGATCAAGACAAAGACGATAACAACCAAGATAACAACAATAACCAAGACCAAGATAAAGACGATAATAACCAAGATAACAACAATAACCAAGACCAAGATAAAGACGATAATAACCAAAATGATGACAATAACTCATCAAATATAAATGGTTTTTCAAAAGAACAAGTAGAAGTATTAAACTTAGTTAATAAAGAAAGAAAAGCTAATGGTTTAAAACCACTTACTTTAAATAAAGAATTATCAAATGTAGCTAATATAAAATCTAGAGACATGATTGAAAAAGGATATTTTGATCATACTTCACCAACTTATGGTTCTCCATTTGACATGATGAAAAAATTCAATATAAGCTATAATACTGCAGGTGAAAATATAGCTATGGGTCAAAAAACGCCTAGTGAAGTTATGAATTCTTGGATGAATTCTTCTGGACATAGAGCCAATATATTAAACTCAACTTATACAGAATTAGGTGTAGGAATACAAAAAGATTCTAACGGAACAATATACTGGACACAAATGTTTATAGGTAGATAATGTGTACTAAAAAGTATATATTAAAATATATATCAAATCATAAAACTAAAATACAAAAAACTCTCTTGTAATTATTATAAGAGAGTTTCTTGCTGAATCTAAAAATAAAATTTATTGATTTTTGCCGATTGATAAAATAATTACCATAGCTATTATCATAGCCGTACCTAAAAAGTCCATAAATCCAAATGAAAGATTTAATAAGAATATAGAAAGTAAAGCAGATGATACAGGTTCGATAGTTGAAAATAAACTAGTTTTAGTTGGTCCTATCAGTTTTGTACTTATTACGTATATACTAAAAGGTATTACAGTACCAAATATTATAACTACAATTATAACTGCTATAGTATATATATCAAAAGTTCCGCTAATGTCGAATATAGGTTTTATAAAGCTGAATACAACCCCTCCTATTAACATACCCCAGCCAGTAACACAGATATTACTAAAATTATTTAATAAGTTGCCAGGTTTGATTGTATAATAAGCAAGAGCAAATGCAGCTCCTAAGGCCCAAAGTAAAGCTTGTCTGGATATAACTAAGTTATTTATATCCAGATGAGTTACTAAAACAAATACACCTAATATAGAAAGAACTACAGCAAATAATTCTACAAAAGAAGGAAGTGATTTGTTTTTTAGTGACTGATAGATAAGTATAATTGCAGGCCCTAAATATTGTATAACAGTAGCAGTAGCTGCATTTGAATATTTTATGGCTACAAAATAGGTATATTGCACTCCGAACATTCCTAATATGCCGAATAAAACTAAATCTTTAACATCCCTTTTTGATTTAAAAATTTTAAATATATTATTTTTTTCTTTTGCATATGCAACTGATAATAAAATAAGTCCAGAAGATATTAATCTTATACAAACTACCCATTCTGGGGTAAGGTTTTTATTTTGAAATAAAAATTGAGCACATATTCCAGATAATCCCCATAATGTTCCAGCTATTAAAGCAAATAAGGTACCTTTTATAGTATTATTTTTAGAGTTTTGTTGTTTAAAATTAGATAAATTTTGTTTTTTTATTGTACTTGAATACATCAAAATTCCCCTTCATTTATTTTATATATTTTGGTGAAGTTATATAGTCTAGAGGAGCTTTTAACATATCAAAGTTATCTTTATAATATATTAAATTGTACATATTAGTAGCTTTAATATCGTAGTTTATTAAAGTATTAAATATGTTAGAATTTATATATTTTATTTTAGAAAACTTTGTAATAACTTCTATTTCAGAGTTTTTCTTTATTTCTTTAAGTATTTCGCAACCTTTTTCATTAAAAGCTAAAACTCTTACATAAGGAATATTAGTTAAATCTTTAGTTTTTAATATATCGCCCCCTTTTATTCCAAGCATTATGTTATTTAAAGTTCTTGAAATTTTAGTCATAGTATATCGTTTTGATTTTATCTCATTTTGTAAGGTTTCGATATTATGACATTTAAATATAGAATTATAAATTTTATTTTCAATACCTTCATTGACTTCAAAATAATCTGTTAGATTATCTTTATCTCTAATTATAATAGAAGAAAGTATTTGATAAAAATCTTCATTATAAACTAAATTAAATCCAGACTCTATAACTCTATTTATTATATCATAAGTATCTTTTGGCATAGTATAGTTTATAGTATTTAAACTATTATTTTTAAGGGCATTTCTAATAGCAGAAGCTGAGCAAATAGAATCATTTACATTTAAACTGTTGTATCCTGAATTTATTCTATTTATCGTATATGGTTTTATTTTACTATTTAACTTTAAAATACTTTTTATATATTCAATACCTAATATATTATTAGGTGAATTTAACATATTTAATAAATCTTCTTCTGAAGTATCATATAATTTATTTTCTGTTATATAATAAAATAAAGCAGATGCCCTTGCTTTTGGGAAAGGAAGTCCCTTATCTAAATAGTCTTTCAATTTAATTTTAAAGTCTATCGGCTCATCTATTAAAATTTTAGAAATAAGATATAATATATCGATATCTCCTATTTCGCTACCAAAACAAATAGAGTTTACACAATTTAGTGAATTTAGTAAACTAATTCCACCGTGTGCAAATATTTCCGCGCTTTGGCATGCATACAAAGTAGGAAGTTCGACAACCAAATCAACTCCATTTCTTACTGCCATTTCTGCACGAGTAAATTTATCCAAAAGGGCAGGAGTACCTCTTTGCATAAAATTACCACTCATTACAGCGATCGTATGGGTAGCATTTGTTATTTTTTTTGATTCATTTAAATGATATAGATGTCCGTTGTGAAATGGATTGTATTCCACTATTAAACCAAGTAAATTCATAAAAATTTCTCCTTTTTCTAAATAAATATGTTTATTATTTTAATTAATTGAAATAATAATTCAAGAGATATTGCTAAATTATATATTAAAAGTAACTTAAAAAAGAAAACTAATTAGAATGTTTATAAATTTAAAATGATATATAAAATATTAACAAAATATATTTTTTTTAACCAATAATGTAATAAATATATTATAATTATATATGAGACAGTAAGAAAACAGATATCATTTAATGTGAAAAATAGTATGTACTTTTTCTAAAAAAAATGATATATTAATTTAGGTATTTTATTGTCCGCATTTGTTATAAGATAAAAATTTCTATATTTACTTTTATGAGATTTTTACCTTATAATAATAAAAGTCATGAGGACTTAATACATATTATTCATAAAATATTAAGGAGGTTTACTAATGAAAATATTAGTTTTAAACTGTGGTAGTTCTTCATTAAAATATCAATTAATAGATATGGAAAATGAAGCAGTATTATGTATAGGATTAGTTGAAAGAATAGGTATAGAAGGTTCTATACTTACTCAAAAAAAAGACGGAGTAGAAGGAAAATACGTTAAAGAACAACCAATGAAAGATCACCAAGATGCTATAAAATTAGTTCTTGAAGGTGTTTTAGATTCAACTTACGGTGGAGTTAAAGACATGTCTGAAATAGATGCTGTAGGTCACAGAGTTGTTCACGGTGGAGAAAAATTCGCATCTTCAGTTATAATAACAGAAGAAGTTGAAGAAGCTATGAGAAAATGTAGTGAATTAGCGCCTCTTCACAACCCAGCTAACTTAATGGGAATAGATGCAATAAAAGCTGTACTTCCAGGAGTACCAAATGTAGGTGTATTCGATACTGCATTCCATCAAACAATGCCAGCATCTTCATATTTATATGGTCTTCCTCACAGACTATATACTGAATACGGTGTAAGAAGATACGGATTCCACGGAACTTCTCACAAATACGTATCTCAAAGAGCAGCTGCAATGTTAGGAAAAGACATAGCTGACTTAAAAATAATAACTTGCCACTTAGGAAATGGAGCTTCTATAGCTGCTGTTGATGGAGGAAAAGTTGTAGATACTTCAATGGGTCTTACTCCACTTGAAGGTTTAATAATGGGAACTAGATGTGGTGACATAGATCCAGCTATAATACCATTCATAATGAAAAAAGAAAACTTAGACGCTGACGGTGTTGATAAATTAATGAACAAAGAATCTGGTGTATACGGAATGACTGGTATATCTTCTGACTTCAGAGATATATCTACTGCAGCAGCTGAAGGAAACCAAAAAGCTATAGATGCATTAGATGCATACCATAAGAGAGTTAAAAAATATATAGGTGCTTACGCTGCTGAAATGAACGGTGTAGACGCTATAGTATTCACTGCTGGATTAGGTGAAAATGGTATAGAAGATAGATTAGCTATAGCTTCTAACTTAGAAGTATTAGGTGTTAAAATGGATGCTGAAGCTAACAACGTAAGAGGAAAAGAAACAGTTATATCTGCTGCTGACTCTAAAGTTAAAGTATTATTAATACCAACTAACGAAGAATTAATGATAGCTAGAGATACATTAGAATTAGTTAAATAATTATAGTTATATAATTTATCAAAATTGATTATAATATAAATGTTTAAGGTAGGCTAAAACCTACCTTAAATTATGTGCATAGGATTTTTTTGAAGAATTAGTATAAAATACTATTATAAGTATCAAGTAAAAATACTTGACAAACATTAATCCTATTTGTATAATAAATTTGGTAATATGTTGAGGTGAAAAATATGATAATTAGTCTTAATGAGTTAAATAAAAGAGAAACTGGTAAAATAGACTTGAATTTTTCGCAAAAAATTGATAATATTAGTTATTGTGATAACACATATAAATTGGCTTCACCGATTAGCCTAATTGGTAAAATTTCTAAAAATGCAAAAGATGAAGTTCATCTACGTGCAGATGTAGATTTTACACTAATAGATAATTGCTCTAGATGTTTAGAGCCGGTAGAAGTTCCAATGAGTTATACCATTGATGGTTTCTTAGTTAGTGAAGATTTTGATGAAGATAGTTTCGAAGACTACGATGCTTTTATTATAGATACTGATGAAGTTGATTTAGTAAAAATAATAGAGCAAACATTAGACTTCAACTTACCTCAAAAAGTTCTTTGTGACGAAGATTGCAAAGGCCTTTGTCCAAAATGCGGAGCTAATTTAAATAAAGAAACTTGCTCATGTAGCGAAACTGCAAGTGACGAGGATGATAACATAGATCCACGTTTTGCTAAATTAAAAGATTTGTTTAAAAATGATTAAGGAGGTGGCTTAAATGGCAGTACCTAAGCGTAAAACAGCTAAATCAAAAACTAAAATGAGAAGAGCGGCTAATTCAAAAATGACAGTTAAAGGATTCGTAGAGTGTCCACAATGTCATGATGTAAAATTACCACATAGAGTTTGTCCATCTTGCGGACACTACAACGGTAAAGAAATCGTAGCTGAATAGTTATATAAAAAAACATGTAGTTTAGACTACATGTTTTTTTTTGCTAAAATATAAGTTATAATATAAGAATATCTAAATTTTTATATTATATAATTAATAAAATTTAAATGTGAAAATTATTTAAATATAACACAGAAATAGTTATTATCTTAAATAATGGAGATAATATATCTTTAATAGAAGATTTTTAAAGGGAGGAACGTATGAAAATAGTAATAGATGCAATGGGTGGAGATAATGCCCCACAAGCAACAGTAGAAGGCGCAGTACAAGCTATAAATGAATATGGCATAGATATTATCTTAACAGGGGATAAAGAACAAATAGAAAAAGAATTAGAATCAAAAGCTTATGATAAAAATAAACTAGAAATAATACATACTACACAAGTAATCGAAAATGAAGATAAACCAGTAATGGCTGTAAGACGTAAAAAAGATTCTTCTATGGTCGTAGCTTTAAACTTAGTTAAAGAGAAAAAAGCAGATGCAATAGTTTCAGCAGGAAGCACAGGAGCTTTACTTGCAGGCGGAACATTAATAGTAGGAAGAATAAAAGGTATAGATAGACCTTGTCTATGTCCAGGGCTTCCAAATATAAAAGGTGGAATAACTCTTCTTGCAGATGGTGGTGCCAATGCTGATTGTAAGCCTAAGAATTTAACACAATTTGCTTTTATGAGTGATATATATCTAAGAAAAGTTTTAGGATTAGAAAATCCGAGAATAGGTCTTGCAAATATAGGAACAGAAGAAGGAAAAGGGAATGAACTTGTAAAAGAAGCATTCTACGATATCAAAGATTTAGATTTAAACTTTGTAGGAAATGTAGAAGCAAGAGATGTAATAAATTCGGTATGTGACGCTTTAATATGTGATGGATTTACAGGAAATACACTTTTAAAATCATGTGAAGGTGTAGCTATGAGTTTAATGAAATTAATGAAAGAGAAATTTATGGCTTCTTTCAAAGGTAAAATGGGAGCTTTAATGCTTAAAGATAGCTTAAAAGAAATAAAGTCTATGATGGATTATACTGAATACGGTGGAGCACCATTATTAGGTGTTAAAGGTGGCGTAATAAAAGCTCATGGAAGTTCAAATGCATTTGCAATAAAAAATGCTATAAATCAGGCTATAAAATTTGCAAATGGAAATGTAGTTAATGACATAGAACAAGTATTAAAAGAGCTAGAAGAAAAAGAAAAAAATAAAGAACAACAAGAAACAAAATAAATAAAATATAACAATAAGCATATATAAATGAAATTAAAATTAAAAAAATCTCTCCTAAATAACAGGAGAGATTTTTTTTGTACAAATTATATAAATATAATAAGTAATAATTTTTAACTTAAATAAATATATATTTATAAACAAGAAGGAGGGTATGTCATGAAACTTTCAGATGAAATCATTAATTCACTATCGATTAATTTACGAAAAAAGATAAACAATATAAATAATCAATCCATAAATATTGAAGAGATAAGACTTAGAGTAAATAAGCCATTAATAATAAATGGTGATTCACAAGACTATTTTTATAATGATATAAATGGCGATTTGGATTTAGTTATGAGAAATCCTTACATAGTCACTAAGGAAGATATAGAAGATACATTTCAAATTATATGTAAATACTCTGTACATTCTTTTATGGATGATATAAAAAAGGGTTTTATAACATTAAGAGGTGGTCACAGAATAGGAATAGTAGGTAAGGTAATAATAGAAAATGGACAAGTAAAAAATATTAAACATATTTCGTCATTAAATATAAGGGTATCGAGGGAAATTAAAGGGTGCTCAAAAAAAGTATTACCACATATAATCAAAAATAAAAATCAAATAAACAACACGATAATAATTTCACCGCCGCAATGTGGTAAAACTACTATTTTAAGAGATATAGTAAGAAACATAAGTAATGGAAACAGAGAATATGGATTTAGTGGAGTAAAAGTAGCTTTAATAGACGAAAGAAATGAAATAGCAGGTTCGTGTATGGGTGTTGCCCAATTAGATGTAGGTATGAGAACAGATGTTATGGAGACATGTCCAAAAGATTTAGGTATAATGATGGTTTTAAGGTCTATGTCGCCAAATGTAATAGTAACAGATGAAATAGGTAATGAAAAGGAGATAAAGGCACTTTATACGGCTTTAAACGGCGGTGTAAGCCTAATTACAACAGTACATGGTGATTCTATTGAAGATATACTACATAGGACGGAATTAAAAAGATTATTAGATGGAGATCTATTTAGAAAAGTTATAATATTATCTTCTAGAAATGGACCAGGTACAATAGAAAAAATTTATGATTTACAGGAAAAGAGATGGTACTTTGGAAATTAAAATAATATTAGTAGGGATGTTGATAGGATGTAGTTATTTAGTTGGAGAAGATATATCTAAAAGATATATAAAAAGACATAAACAATTAAATGACTTAATCAGAGTATTAGAGATAATAAGAATGGACTTAGCTTTTGGAATGTACACATTAGAAGAAATATTTAGAAATATATCATTAAAAGATGAATATGATTTTAATGAATTCTTTTCAAAATTCGCAGATGAACTTTCAAAAGAAGATGGAAAAACTATAGATAATATACTAAATGAAACAATACATATATTATACAAGGATACATATTTAAAAGAAAATGAAATAGAAGAATTTAAAAAGTTGATTTTATCTCTAGGTAAAAGTGAAGTTGAATCTCAAGAGAGATTAATAGATTTAACTGTAGAAAATCTAAAAAAATTGACTGTAGAAAGTAAAGAAGACATAAAGAACAAGGGAAATCTATACAAAAAGCTAATAACATTTAGTGGAATATGTATAGGAATAATTTTAATTTAGGAGATGAGAATATGGATATAACTTTAATTTTTAAGGTGGCTGGTGTAGGAATTTTAATATCAGTTTTGAATATGATACTAACAAAAGTCGATAGAGGCGATTGGACATCACTTACAACTCTTGCAGGTGTAGTGATAGTTTTAGGACTTGTTATAGGCGAAATTAGCGATTTATTCAATACAGTTAGAACAATGTTTAAATTATATTAAAGGATATTTAATATAAACAACTGAAAATAAAATGGAGGTGGTATTTTGGAGATAATACAAATAATCGGAATTGCCATAATATCAACCATACTTTGTTTATTCATAAAAAAAGATAGACCAGAGTTTGCAAATTTTATAGCAATAACTGCAGGAGTAATAATACTTTTATCAGTAATTTTAAAATTAAACTTTATAGTAGAAGAAATTAATAAATTAGCAGATAGAGCAAATATCCCATCTATGTACATATCTTTAATAATAAAGCTAATAGGAATAGCTTATATTATGGAATTTGCAGTATCACTTTGCAAAGATTGTGGTGAAAATAATATAGCCTCCAAATTAGAGTTTGGTGGAAAAATTATAATTATGAGTATGTCTTTCCCAATACTTTTATCTATAATAGATGCGATAATTGGGATTATACCTTAGGAGAAAAATTATGAAAAATAAATTAAAAATAGTTTTGATAACTTTATTTTTTATAATCTCTATGAACAATATAAGTTTTGCAAGTCAAAATGATGAAAATAAAAACGATTTAAGTACTGAAGAGTATGAAGTATCAAATGAAACATCACAAAATTACATAAACAAGCAATTAGAAAAAATTAATATAGGTCAGCTAGAACAAGAATTAAAGAATAATGAACTTTTTAAAGATTTAAATTTAAAACAATATATAAAAGATCTAATAAAAGGTGAGGCTAAACTTACCGATTTAATAAATATACAAAGTTTAAAAAATCTAATTTTACAACAATTAAGTGCAAGTCTAAAAGTAATTATTATGATAATAGTTTTAGCTTTATTATCATCTATTCTAAAAAGTTTAGAGAGTTCATTTTCATCTGGTGAGGTAACAAAAATCGTAAATTACATAATTTTCATAACTATGGTGACTTTAGTATTAGTCAACTTTAAAGATGTATTATCAATAGCATATACAACAGTAAACAGCATTATAAGCATAGTTAATATATTAATTCCAATACTCCTATCCTTGATGGTTGTAGGAGGGCTTACAGCGACATCAGCGACGTTATCGCCAGTATTTGTAGGAGGAGTATCAGTAATAAATTTAGTTTTTAAAAATATAATTTTCACACTTATAACATTAGCATTTTGTGTATTAGTCGTAAATAATTTATCTAAAAATATAAAACTAAAGAGATTTTCAGAATTGCTTAAAAAAGCCAATATAGTAATTGTAGGGGCTGTATTTATTATTTATTTAGGTCTTATATCAATACAGGGAATATATGTCACATCATTTGATAAGTTTACAGTAAAGAGCGCTAAATTTGCTGTTGGAAGTTTTATACCTGTTATAGGTAATTTTGTATCTGATTCAGTAGATATATTATTATCATCTTCACTACTAATAAAAAATATTTTTGGAAGTATAGGGCTTATATTATTAATTGGTATTTGTTTGGTACCTATTATAAAGATATTTTCAATAATAATAGTATACAAAATAGGAGCAGCTATAGTTGAACCTATAGGAGAAGATAATATATCTTCTTTTATGGATGAAACATCTAAACTTATGACAGTTATTTTAGTTTCTGTTTTGGCAGTACTTATAATGTTTTTTATTACAATAAGTATACTTACATCGCTTAGCATTGCTTCATAGATAGTGATTATAAAAAGCTTAATTAAAAATATAAAGTTTAGGGGGTGATACATATTAAAAATTGGATAATCTGTATCTTAATAGGTGCTTTTATTGTAAATATAGTAGATATGGTACTTCCAGAAAGTAAATTAAAACCTTATATTAACTTAGTTTGTAATTTTATATTTATATTTATTGTAATTTCTCCAATTGTAAGTTTTTTATCATCAGGTGATTCATTAGAAGATAAGCTTTTAAAATCAATGAATAACTATAATGAAAAGTATGTTGAAACAAATAAAGATCTTGCTGATGGAAATAATAACTTTGATTTAAATAAAGAATATCAAAATAATTTAAAAACTGTTTTACAACTGAAATTAGATGAGTATGGATATGAACTTGAAGATATAGACTTTGATGGGACAGACATAGAAAGTCTTAAAATAAAAGAAAAAGATAATCAAAATAATTTGAATTTATCAAATCAAAAAAATAATTCTGAATCAAAAGAAAACAATACAGATAAAAATAATAATACAAATCAAAACAAGAGTAGTGAGGTATTTAGAAATTCGACAACTAATAAAACACAAAATGAAAACAATTTAAAAAACGATTTGATAAAAATATTGGAAGTATCGATTGATAAAATTGAAATTGATTAATAGGAGCGAGTTTTATGTTTAAAAAATTAAATTTTAATGAAAAGGAAAAGAAAAAATTAATAGGTCTATTAATTGTAGGTGCATTATGTGTAGTAAGTCTTGTTTTTCTGAATTTTGTACAAGATAAACAACAAGTAAGCAAAGATATTCAAGATGATAATCAAGTGACAAAACAAGAAGAAAGCGAAGAACAAAAAAGTAGTGAAAAGGATGATTTAGAAAATCAACTAACATCAATATTAAAAGAAATCAACGGCTCTGGTGATGTATCTGTTATGATTACTTATGACAATAGTCAGGAGATAGAACCAGCATATAATTCAAGTTCTACAAAAGAAACTACATCAGAAACAGATTCATCAGGTGGAGAGAGAACTGTTGAAACAGCAAGTGAAAATAAAACACTAGTTACATCTGATTCTTCTAATCCTATAGTAATAAAAACTAAAGAAGCTAAGATAAAAGGTGTTTTAGTAGTAGCAAGTGGAGCAAGTGATCCACAAATTAAACAAACATTGTACGAAGCTGTTCAAACAGCTCTTCAAATATCAGGACATCAAGTTGAAGTTTATGCTAAAAAATAAGTTTACTAAATAGGAGGGGTTAGATGAAATTCAATTATAAAAATAGAGGATTTATTGTACTATCATTAAGTCTTATGTTAATTGCTGTCGGTGTAGTTAATTATCAATTAAGTAAAGATTCTACTTTAAGTGTTTCAGATGAGTTTAAAGCTTATGAACAAGCTCAAATAGATAAAAATTCTTCTGATAAAGATACAACATTAGTAGATAGTATAAAAGGTAAAGTTACAGTTGATGATAGTGAAAAAGATTCTACTAAAACTACAGAGACAACTAATGAAAATAGCAGTGTAGAAAATTTAGCAAAAGAAACAAGTAAAGAAATAGCAAAAACTCTAAATTCTAAAGAAAATATGGAAAGTGATACATATATAGTAGATATGAAAATGACAAGAGAAAAACAAAGAAATTCTCTTACAGAACAATTAAATGAAATAATAAATAATCCATCTACAGCAGATGCTGCAAAAGTAGAAGCATCAAATATCAAAGTAGAAATGGTTAAAAATAGCGATACTGAATTGAAAATAGAAAACCTACTTTTAGCAAAAGGTTATGATCAAGCAATTGTATTTATAGATTCAGATAAAGTTAATGTGGTAGTAAATATGGAAGAAATAACTCAAAATGATGCAACTAAAATATTCGATATAGTTTCAAATCAATCAGGTATAAATCGAGAAAACATAAAACTTACAAATAATAGATAATTTATAAGTTTTAGAATAAATTAACAAATATGTGTTTATAATAAAATTAAGTCTTATTTCTTGCAAATTATAAAAGTATTTGATATTATATAAGAAATAATAGCCTAAGAATAGGGGGTAGTATGTCATGGAAAATAATAACCTAGGACAAGTTAAAATATCAAATGAAGTTATAGTAACTATAGCTGGATTAGCAGCTTTAGAAGTTGAAAATGTAGAGACAATAACTACAATAACTGATAAACTACTTAAAAATAACGGTGTAAAAATTCAAATAGATGAAGAACAAATCATATTAGATATATACGTTAATATCGAATTTGGAGAGTCTATACCAGATACAGCTTTCAAAATTCAAGAAAATGTTAAAAATACTGTAGAAACAATGACTGGTTTAGAAGTATCAATTGTAAACGTACATGTACAAGGAATTACTTTCTACAAAGAAAAAGCAGAAAAAGAAGAAGCGAAAGCACAAAAAAAAGAAGAAGCAAAACTAGCTAAGGCTGCAAAAAAAGAAGAAGCTAGATTAGCAAAAGAAGCTAAAAAAGCAGCAAAAGCTGAAGAAAATGAAGAAAATGGTCAAGACGACGAAATAACAATAGCAGAGTAAGCAATAAAAATAGAACCCTCTGAAAATCAGAGGGTTTTTTTATTGTAATATAGTGTATAATAAGTCTGAAGGAGGATTAAATTATGAAAAATATAAGAGCAAAACGTGAAACAAGTAGAGAATACTTAATGAAATTAATGTATCAAACTTATATATCAAATGGAGATATAACTGATTTAGAAAATGAACTGGAAGGATTTCTAGAAAATAATCAAGAATACATAATAAGCAGATATAAAGAATTAGTTCTAACTTACTCTGATAGAGATGTAAACTTAGATGATGTTACAGTAAATAAATGTGTAGATAAAGCTTATTTAACTAAAGTATGTGATATTCTTAGATTAAGAATTGATGATATAAATGAATTAATAGAAAATAATACTAAAAACTGGTCTATAAACAGGTTTTCAAAAATAGACTTAGCAATATTACAAATAGCAATAGCTGAAATGTTAAGTGATTTAAATATACCAGAGAAAGTTTCTATAAACCAAGCTATAGATTTAGCAAAAATATACTGTGAAGAAAAGACACCTAAATTTATAAACGGAATTTTAGGAAGTGTTGTAGATGAAATCAACAAGAGATAATATTGTAATAGGAATAGATACTAGCTGCTATACAACTTCTATAGCAGCTATCTCTTTAAATAAAGAAATTATTTTTAATGAGAAAATAATGCTTAATGTAGATACAAATTCAAAAGGGCTTAGACAAAGTGAAGCAGTTTTCAAGCATGTATCTAATATCGGACAAATAAGCGAAAATATAGCAGAAAAGCTTAGAGATTATAATATAGTAGGTGTATGTGCATCGGAAAAACCAAGACCTATTAAAGGGTCATATATGCCTGTTTTTACGGTGGGTTTAAATATTGGAAAGTTACTTAGCTCAACACATAATTGTCCTTTTTTTAAAACATCACATCAAGAAAATCATATTGAATCTAGTTTATTAGGAAAAAATCTACTAGATAAAAATAGATTTATAGCAGTTCATATGTCAGGCGGAACTACAGAAATAGTATTAGTAAATAAAGGAAAATGCGGAAAATACGAATTCGAAATTATAGGCGGGACTAAAGATGTGAGTTTTGGTCAATTAATAGATAGACTAGGTGTAAAACTTTCTTATAATTTCCCATGTGGTAAATACATAGATAAAAATGCACTTGAGTATGAAAAAACAATAGAAAACGGTTTAAAGACAAGTGTAAAAGAAGGATATATGAATTTATCTGGAATAGAAAATCAATTAGATAAAATAATGTCTAATCAAAAAGAGATAGACAAGTCTTTCTTGTCTAAACTACTTATGGATGCTATCATAAGAAATATGTTTAAATCACTATCTTATTTATGTGAAAAGCATGGAGTTTATGAAGTTGTATTTGCAGGAGGAGTATCTGCAAGTAAATATATATCTAAGAATTTAACTCAAAAATTGAAAAAATATAGAATAAAAACGCATTTTACACATGCTGATTTAGCGACAGATAATGCGGTAGGTTGTGCTTTAATTGGAATTCAAAATTTAAATTTAGGAGAATAAATATGAAAATAAGAGCTTTAGACGTAAGTGAGGCAAATTCATATATAAAAAGAATTTTGATAAATGATCCTATATTATGTAGTTTAAAAATTAAAGGGGAAATCTCAAACTTTAAAGTACATAGTAGTGGAAATGTATATTTGTCATTGAAAGACCAAAATTCAAAAATAAATTGCGTCATTTTTAGAAATGACTATGACAAAAGCTTAAATTTAGAAAATGGAACAAAAATAATAGCAAATGGATATATTTCAGTTTATGAAAGAGAAGGCTCATATCAACTATACATAAAACATATAGAAGTAGCTGGAATAGGAAATTTATATATTGAGTTTAATAAATTAAAAGAAAAACTACAAAAAGAAGGTTTATTTGATTATCAATATAAAAAGCCAATACCTAAAATACCAAAGTCTATAGGAGTAGTAACATCTCCTACTGGCGCAGTAATCAGAGATATAATTAATGTAACAAAAAGGAGATATCCAAAAGTTCATATAAAATTATATCCTGTAAAAGTTCAAGGTCAAGGCTCAAAAGAAGAGATATGCGAAGGTATTAGATTTTTTAATGAAGTTCACCCTGTAGACACCATAATTGTCGGCAGAGGTGGTGGATCAATAGAAGATTTATGGTCATTTAATGAAGAAGAAGTCGCTAGATGTGTATTTGAATCAAAAATACCTATTATATCAGCTGTAGGTCACGAAATAGACTTTACAATATGTGATTTTGTAGCGGATATGAGGGCCCCAACGCCTTCAGCAGCTGCTGAAATAGCAACACCTTCTTTAGAAGATTTACACTTCAAATTAGACAATATACAAACTAGAATGAATAAAAGTCTTAGTAATATTGTAGAATATGATGAACAAAAATTAAAATATACATTTAAAAGAATTAATACGATTTTAAACGACTATATTATAAATGATAAAATCATAGAATTAGATAAGATTACAGAGAAAATAAATTTAAATATAGAAAATAAAATTGAAAAAGAAAGTATGAATTTAAGAAATTTAGGTTCGTTACTTCACAATTTAAGTCCATTAAAAACATTAGACAGAGGATATAGTATAATTAATAAAGACGATGTAGTTGTAAATAGTGTTTTAAAAATATCAGAAAACGACGAGATTGAAGTTATTTTATCTGACGGAAGTTTAGATTGTACTGTAAATAAAATTAATAAAAAAGAGGTATAAATATGGAACTTACATATGAACAAGCATATTCAAAATTAGAAGAAATTTTAAACAAACTAGAAACAAACAATGCATCACTAGATGAATCTTTAAAGCTCTATGAAGAGGGAATTAAACTATATGCTACATGTAATAAACTACTTGATGAAGCGAAATTTAAAATAAGCAAATTTAATGAAACACAAGAGCTAGAAAATTTCGACTTAGAGGAGGAATAAAAATGGCGTTTAAAGAAGATTTAAAAACAAAATCTGCATATATAGAAGATTTATTAAAACAATATATGCCAAAAGAAGAAGGATACCAAAAAACTATATTTGAGGCTATGAACTACAGTTTAAGTTCAGGTGGAAAAAGACTTAGACCAATACTTACATTAGAATCTGCTAAAATTATAGGTGGAGATGTAAAAGAGGTAATACCATTTTGTGTTGCAATAGAGATGATACATACTTATTCTTTAATTCATGATGACCTTCCAGCTATGGATAATGATGATTTTAGGAGAGGAAAACCAACAAATCACAAGGTATTTGGAGATGGTATGGCTACTTTAGCAGGCGATGCTCTTTTAAATTATGCATTTGAAATAATGCTTAAAGAATCATTAGGTAAAGAAAATGCTGATATAAGATTAAAAGCCATATATGAAATTGCAAGAGGTGCAGGTATATATGGAATGATAGGTGGACAAGTTGTCGATATAGAAAGTGAAAATAAATCAATAGAAAAAGAAAAACTTGATTTTATACATATGAATAAAACAGCAGCTATGATTATCGGATGTATGAGGGCAGGTGCCATTATGGGTAATGCATGCGAAGATGATTTGCAAAATATAACTAAATATGCCAAAAATATAGGTTTGGCTTTTCAAATAGTTGATGATATTTTAGATATAGTTGGAGATGAAAAAGCATTGGGAAAACCAGTCGGAAGTGATATAGAAAATCATAAATCAACATATCCTTCTTTAATAGGGCTTGATGAATCTAAAAAAGTGGCTACAGACTTAATAAAAGAGGCTAAGGATAGTATAAGAAAAATATCGGGAGAATCACGCTTTTTAGAAGATTTAGCTGATTATATAATTTCTAGGGACCATTAGATATGAGAAAATTTAGGAGGAAATATGACGGACATTTTTCAAAATAGAATTTTACTTATAAGTATATTTTCTTGTTTTTTAGCACAGTTTCTAAAAATATTTACAGGAAAAGAGAAGAAATTTGACTTTAAAAGAATTATAATTTCAGGAGGAATGCCAAGTTCGCATAGTTCATTTGTAACATGCTTATCAATGCTTGTTGGATTTGATAGGGGATTTGCATCTACAGAATTTGCAATGACGGCTGTATTTGCCATAATAGTAATGTATGACGCTTCCGGTGTTAGAAGAGCCGTTGGTAAACAAGCAGAGCTTTTAAACCAAATCGTAGATGATTTTTTCCATGGCAAATTTGACCAACATGAAAAATTAAAAGAATTAGTTGGACATACTCCAAAAGAAGTATTATTAGGTGCATTATTGGGAATATTTATTGGAATAATAATGTCTTAACAATATGAAATTTGAGAAATCTCTTAAATTGAAAAAAAAACAATAATATGATATAATTCTAATGTTTAAAATATTGCTAGAAAGAATATACTTTATTTAAAAGAGTATATTCTTTTTTTCGTAATAATATTATGATATAAAACGAAAAAAGAAAAATATGATAAAATAAACTTATATAAAATAAATGAAAGGTAAATTTATGAAGAAAAGAATAGATGTTTTATTAGTTGAACAAGGATTTTTTGAGAGCAGAGAGAAAGCAAAAAGATCTATAATGGCAGGATTGGTATTTGTAGATAACCAAAAATGCGATAAAGCTGGCACAGAAGTAAAAACTGATGCTAAAATAGAAGTAAAAGGTAATCCAATACCTTATGTAAGTAGAGGTGGATTAAAGTTAGAAAAAGCTATGAAAAACTTTGATATAACTTTACAAGACAAGGTATGTATGGATATTGGTGCATCTACAGGCGGATTTACAGATTGTATGCTTCAAAACGGAGCAAGAAAAGTATTTTCAATAGATGTAGGTTATGGACAATTAGCTTGGAAGTTAAGACAAGATGATAGAGTTGTTTGTATGGAGAGAACTAACATAAGATATGTAACAATTGAAGATACTAAAGAATTTGCTGATTTTGCATCTATAGATGTATCATTTATATCTTTAAAATTAGTTTTACCAGTTGCACATAATTTAATTATACCAGGTGGAGAAATTGTAGCACTTATAAAACCACAATTTGAAGCTGGCAAAGATAAAGTTGGTAAAAAAGGTGTAGTTAGAGAAAAATCAACTCATATAGAAGTTATAGAAATGGTTTCAAAATTCGCTGTTGAAACTGGATTTTCAATATTAAATTTAGATTATTCACCTATTAAAGGGCCAGAAGGTAATATAGAATACCTTATTCACTTAAGAAATAGCAATGAGGGTTATACATTTAATGAAGAAGACTATAAACAAAAAATAATTAAGGTTGTGGAAGATTCACATAAATTGAATCATTAATCAAAATTTAGTCGAGAAAGAGGGGGTTTAATATGATCCTTGAAATGTATATGAAAAATTGCGCTTTGATTGAAGAATCTAGACTAACTATTAACAGTGGTTTAAATATATTAACAGGGGAAACCGGTGCAGGGAAGTCTATAATAATCGAAGCATTAGGTTTATGTCTAGGAGAAAAATACGATAGATCTTTTTTAAGAAAGGGTACTGACAAAGGGGTTTGTGAAATTCTTGTTTCATCAAAAAGTTCAAATCTTAAAGAAGTCCTAGACAAATACGACATCGATTATGACGATGACGAAATTATAATAACAAGAGTTATTTACTCTGATGGCAAGAGTGTAGCTAGAATAAATGGAAGAACTGTAAAGGTTTCTATACTTAAAGAAGTTGCGTGTACAATAGTTGATTTACATAGCCAACATCAAAATCAAGTTTTACTTAATAAGGACACGCATATTAGATTTTTAGATTTATTTGGAGAAAAGGATATACAAAAATTAAAAGCTAACTACAAAGAATCATATAATGAATTTAATAAAATAAAAAAAGAATTAAATGATTTAACTGAAAACAAAGATGATATGGAAATTCAAAGGGAAATTGATTTAATTAAATTTCAAATAAACGAGATTGATGCAGCAAATTTAAATCCAGAAGAATATGAAGATTTAAAATCTCAAAGAGAATTATGTAGAAACAGCGAAAAAATTTATAATAACTTGAGTTTATCATATGAAAAACTATATGAAGGAAATATAAATGCAGTTGATTTGATTGGTATGGCATCAAAAGAATTATCTGATATTTCATCATATGATAAAAATATAAGCGAATACAGTGAAAATATAGAAAGAATAATGTATGAACTTCAAGATATATCTAGAGAGATTAGAGATTATAAAGAAAATATAAGTTTTAATCCTTATGAAATGGAAGAAATCGAGCAGAGAATAGATCAAATAAATAACTTAAGAAGAAAGTATGGAAATTCTATAAAAGATATATTTGAATATAGACAAAAAATACAAAACAGACTAGATGAAATTTTAAACAGAGATGAAAAAGTTGTAGCTCTAAAAGCTGAGCTAGAAAAATTGGAGTCTGTGCTTTATGACAAGGCAAAAGAAGTAAGTAAAGCTAGAAAAAAAGTAGCAGTAGATTTACAAGATGTGCTAATAGAAGAACTTCATAGCTTAAATATGAAAAATGTAGTATTTGAAGTTAGTTTTAGAGAAATACCATTTAACCAAAATGGATGCGATGATGTAGAATTTATGGCATCATTTAACTTAGGTGAAGATATAAAGCCTATTTATAAAGTAGCATCTGGTGGAGAAATGTCTAGATTTATGCTAGCATTCAAAACAATTTTAGCAGATATAGATGAAATAGATACATTAGTATTTGATGAAATAGATACAGGTATAAGTGGTATAGCAGCTCAAATTGTAGGAGAAAAGTTATCAAAAATAGGTAAAAAGAAACAGGTTATGTGTATAACACATTTACCACAAATAGCTGCTAATGGACATACTCACTACAGAATAGAAAAAAATACATCTAATAATAGGACATATACTAATATAAAAGAATTAACGTTTGATGAGAGAATAGATGAAATTGCTAGATTAATAGCTGGAAATAATATAACTGAAAAGACAATTGAACATGCTCATGAAATAATTGAGTTGGCTCAATGTGATTAATCTAAAAGGCTTCTATTAATTTTTAATAGAAGCCTTTTTTAACACATATGAAATTAGATTTTTATTAAATTATGTATAAATAGTAAAAAAATACAAAAAATAAGTAAATGCAAAATAGATTAGGAGTGATTTTTATTAAAAGAAAACAGTTAATAATATTTATTTTGGCATTTGTAGTTGTATTTTTAGGAATGAATTATTTTAAATTATCAGATAATTTTTTAGGAAATAAAAAATATGTGTATGTTCTTGGAAATGTTGTTGGAATAAGAGCAAATACAGAAGGCGTTTTAGTTTTAGGATATGAAGACAATATACAATATATAGATAAGCTAAAAGAAGGCGATAACATACTATATATAAATGATGAAAAAGTAAATAGTAGTCAAGATGTATATGATATTTTGAATAAATTAAAAAAAAATATTGTTAATATAAAATTTGAACGCTCTGGCAAAATACTAACTAAATCTGTCAAAACTAAAAATGAAGATGGAATATATAAATTAGGTTTTTGGGTAAGAGATAAAATTACAGGGATTGGGACAATGACATGTTACGATCCTGAAAAAAATCAATTTTATGCGATAGGACACCCAATTTACGACGTAGATACACAGCAAGTATTAAAAATAAAAGAAGGAAATATTTATAATATATCTAATTTAGAAATAATAAAGGGACAGGATAATAAAATAGGACAAATAAAAGGAAATTTTGATATAAAAAATATAATTGGAAATTTTAAAAACAATTCTAATTATGGAATAGAAGGAAACTTAAATCAAAATTCAATAAATACAGACAATAAGAAAAGATTTCAAGTTGCGAGTTTTAAAGATATAAAATTAGGAAAAGCTACAATTTTATTTGCTTCAAAAGATAATGAAGTAAAATCTTACAATATTTTAATTAAAAATATAGATAAAAAAAGTAAGATTTTAGAAGTGGAAATAGTAGATAAAGAATTAATTAACTATACTGGAGGAATAATTCAAGGTATGAGTGGAGCTCCAATTATTCAAAATGACAAATTAATTGGAAGTATTACCTATGTTTTGAAGAAAAATCCAAAAAAAGGATTTGGAATTTTTATAGGAGAGATGATAAAATAGGGAAAATAAAATAAATTTAAATTTTAATGAAGGAAAATAATTTTATAATGTCGAATAGCTTAATATCGTTATTTATCATGAAGAATTATTCTTAAAGCTATACATCGAAAATTTAAATATAATTAATTAAATTATTTATATTTAAATCAGTATAATAACACCTCAAAATTTAAACTTTAAAAATGAATACTTATAAAATCAGATTAATATACAACTCAAATCAAGTTCAATATAGTTTTTTTCTATTAAATTATTATCTTAAAATTTTAGTTAGTATAAATACCATAGCTAAAAATAGATTAATTATCTATATTGTATGAAAGATTGGTATATATTTTAAAATTCAGTAAATTGTATTCATATTTAATATCATTTATATAAGATAAAAATAAAGAGGTACAAGGTAAAAAATTAGTTAAAAAATTGAAATTTAAAGGTTAAGAATTATAACTGTTATTAATCTTTTAACTATATAATGATGGGGGGAAATGAAATGAAAGAGAAAATAAAAATAGTTTTAGCCGATGATAATAAGGATTTTTGTCAAGTATTAAAAGAATACCTATCTAATGAAGATGATATAGAAATACTTGGTATAGCAAAAGATGGAATAGAAGCTCTTGAGCTAGTAAAATCTAAACAACCAGATTTATTGGTATTAGATGTTATAATGCCACATTTAGATGGTTTAGGTGTTATAGAAAAATTAAATGAAATGGAATTAGAGAAAATGCCAAAAATAATAGTATTATCAGCAGTGGGTCAAGATAAAATAACACAAACTGCTATAAATTTAGGGGCAGATTACTATATAGTAAAACCATTTGATTTTGTAATATTTATAAATAGAATAAGAGAACTAGTTTTAAACAAAGCTGCTGCATCTCAATCTAAAACATCTAATAAACAAGCTTCAGAAATACAAATGACTAGAAGTAATGAAAATCAAAAATCTAGTGCTGGGAATTTAGATGCAGAAATAACTAATATTATTCATGAAATTGGAGTACCTGCTCATATAAAAGGATATTTATATTTAAGGGAAGCTATAAAAATGGTTATAAATAATGTTGAACTATTAGGTGCTGTTACAAAAGAATTATACCCAAATATAGCAAAAGAGTTTAATACAACTCCAAGTAGAGTTGAGAGAGCTATAAGACATGCTATAGAAGTAGCTTGGAGTAGGGGAAAAGTTGATACTATAAATCAATTATTTGGATATACAGTACATACAACTAAAGGAAAACCTACAAACTCAGAATTTATAGCTATGATAGCAGATAAATTAAGATTAGAACATAGTTATAACTAAGATAATAAAGAAATCTTTATTATAAAGAATCTTAAAGATATAGATTTCTTTAAAAGTTATAGCACTTGTTATGCCAAGTGCTATAAGCACATATATGGAAATTATGATTATCTATAATTTTTAAATGAATATCATTTCCTAGGTGCTATAAAAAAAGCCTTCTAGCTATATTAGAAGGCTTTTTTTAAGTATTAAAATAATCAATATTATACAAAATAATAATGTATTTGTTACTTAAAAGATAAATAAATATTGAATATTTGATATTATTTGATAAAATTAATAAGGGAAATTAATATATAAAACTTACATATTCTTAAAATAATAGATAAAAATAATCCAAAATGAATTAATGTGGTAAAATTTATATTAGGATAGGTGTCAAAAGCATTGTAAAGAGCCATTTTGCCAAAATATTTATTTTATGTGAAAATAATGGTATAATGTTTTAAGATTTAAAAAATTACGGAGGTTAAAAAAATGAGAGTCGAAGCCCCAATTAAGGTAGACAGAAAAACGAAAAAGCTTGCAAAAAGACTTTCTACTGGAGATATAGCAGTTATAAATCATACAGATATAGATGAAGTAGCGGCAAACTCTTTAGTTGAATGTAAGATAAAACTAGTTATCAATGCAGCCCCTTCAATAAGTGGAAGATATCCTAATAAGGGACCTAAAATACTTATAGATAATAATATTCTAATTATAGATAATGTAGGAGAAAAAGTATTTGAAGACTTAAAAGAAGGACAAATTATAGAAGTAAACAATGGATTAATCTATAGAGATGGCCAACTTATAGGCCAAGGTGAGGTAATGGACAAGTCTGTTGTTGAACAAAAAACAAAAATTGCATATGAAAATATGTCTGTAGAATTAGACAGATTTATAGACAATACTATAGAGTATGCAAAACGCGAAAAAGGTTTTATATTAGGTGAAACTGAAATCCCTAAAATGGCTACGGATTATAAAGATAGACATGTATTAGTTGTAGTTAGAGGTCAAGACTACAAAGAAGATTTAGCAACAATAAGATCTTATATTGAGGAAATGAAACCAATATTAGTAGGTGTTGACGGTGGAGCAGATGCTCTTATTGAATGTGGATACGACCCAGATGTAATAGTTGGTGATATGGACAGTGTTACAGATGAAGCCCTTAAAAAAGCAAAAGAAATAGTAGTACATGCATATGTAGATGGTAGAGCACCTGGACTTAAAAGAGTACAAGATTTAGGGTTAGATGCTGTAGTTTTCCCTGCACCAGGTACTAGTGAGGATATTGCTATGCTTACTGCATATGAATATGGAGCAGAACTTATAGTTGCATTAGGTTCACATTCTAATATGATAGACTTCCTTGAAAAGGGAAGAAAAGGTATGGCTTCTACATTCTTAGTAAGATTAAAAATAGGAGCTAAATTAATAGATGCAAAGGGAGTTAATTTACTTTATAAAAGTAAGTTAAAAATGAAATATATATGGGCCTTAGTAGTAACAGCGATTTTCCCGGTTTTAATAATCGCTTATTTATCTCCAACTGTACAACAACTTATTAAATTATTGCAATTAAAAATGAAACTGAATATGTAAACTAGGAGGACTAAATAATGAATATAAATATGAAATACTATATTGTTACTATAGGTTCTATATTTTTAGCTTTAGGTATAGGTATTATAGTAGGATTTAATTTAAATTACGATCAAGAGCTTAGCAAACAACAAAGCGAAGTTTTATCACAATTTGAAGAGAAATTTGACTCATTAAATGAAGAAAAATCAGATTTAAATAAACAAATAGATAGCTTAAATGAAAAATACGATAAATTAAAGACTTATGTATCACAAAATTATAATCTTTTAATTGCAGATGCATTAACTAATAAAAATACTGGAATAATACTTACTAATGAGAAGAATGATTATAGTGAAGAATTAGAAAATACAATAAAAGAAGCTAATGGAAATTTAGCTTTCAATATAGTAATAAAAGACACTATAGAAGACTCTGAGAAATTAAAAGAAGCAGCAGAGGCTACAGGTATAGAAATAAAATCATCTCAAGATTGCATAAACTATATAATAGATTCTTTAAATGGAGAAACTGCTAAAAGTGATTTAGAAAAATTAGCAAAATTAGACTTAATAGAAATTAAATCTTTAAATAAAGATTATGCTTCATATGATTCTGTAGTTTTAGTAGGCGAAAATGAAGATGAAAATATGAAAAACTCTTTTGAACTAAAAGAAAAAAATATTATCTCTAAATTAAAATCAGAAAAGAAATATTTAGTAGCAGTTCAAAGAGAAGAAAGTACATCAGAATTTATAAAATTATGTTCAGATTTAAATATATCAACTATAGATAATATAGATTCTGAAGTAGGAAAAATATCTTTAACTATGTTAGTAAAAGATGAAAGTAAAGTTGGAAATTATGGTGTAGGTGAAAATACTACTGATTTAATGCCATTTTCAAAATAAACTTACAAAATTTGAATAAGGAGATATAATATGAGCTATATAAGTATAATAATACCAGCTTATAACGAAGAAAATAAAATCAAAGATACATTAGAAAGTATCAAAGATATAAAAGAAATAGACGAAATCATAGTAGTAGATGACGGATCTAGTGATAAGACATCTGAAGTTGCTAAAAGTGTAAAAAGCGACAAAATAAACGTAATAACACAAAGCCAAAATAGAGGTAAAGGATATGCCTTAAATAATGGTTTAAAAGAAGCTATGAAAAAAGCAGACATAATAGGATTTTTAGATGGAGATTTAGGAAATACTGCAAGTGAAGTTGAAAAATTAATAACACCTATTATAAATAATGAATGTGATGTAACTATTGCAAAATTCCCTCCAGCAAAGAAAAAAGGTGGTCTAGGTTTTGTAAAAAATCTAGCTAAAGAGTCTGTTAAAGAAATGACAGGAGTAGAGCTTACATCTACTTTATCAGGACAAAGAATATTTAAAAAAGAAGTTCTTGAAATATTTGATGAAATACCATTTGGATATGGTGTTGAAGTTGGTATGACAATAGACATACTAAAAAATAACTTCAAAATAGAAGAAGTATTAGTAAATATGACTCATTCTGAAACAGGAAGAGATTTAAAAGGGTTTATACACAGAGGTAAACAGTTTTATCATATCAAAAAAGTAGTAAGACAAAAGAAAAAAGAATGGAGGTAGTTGTATGTCACAATATATTTTTCATGCAATATTGTTCGCATTAGGATTTTTAGGAACATATTTTATGATACCTCTATTTAAAAGTATGTTAGTAAACGGAAATGTAATTAGACCTAATTATAAAAATGAAATGATACCAGTTGGAATGGGAATTGTATTCTTACCAATGATTATAATAAACAGTATAATATTAGGTTTTGTAACATTAAACAATATATGGTTTGTAAGTTCAAGTAACTATAATCTGAATATAGTATGGCTTTTATGTCTAGCTTTATATATATTTTCTATTATGGCAATGTTTTTTGCAGGTGCATTAGACGACTTAATAGGAAATAGAAATGTAAGTGGATTAAAAGGACATTTTAAAAGTCTATTTAAAGGAGAACTGACTACAGGAGGTTTCAAAGCTTTATTTGGAGGTTTTGTAGGATTAGTTGTTTCTGTGTGTATTTCAAGTAGTATTGTTGATATAATTGTAAATACATTAATAATAGCACTTTCAACAAACTTAATGAATTTATTTGATTTAAGACCAGGAAGGGCAATAAAAGCTTATTTAGTAATAATGATACCTATATATATAACATTAACAGGATATACAAAGGTATTTCCACTTCTTATACTTCCAAATGTATTAGCATATTTTAATACAGATTTAAAAGCTAGAGGCATGATGGGAGATACAGGGTCAAATGTTTTAGGAATATCAATAGGTGTTTTAATGGCACTTGGATATGGAATAAAAGTTAGACTAGCATGGTTAGTATTTTTAATACTTATGCATTTAATTACTGAGAAATTCTCTCTTACAAAAATTATAGAAAAAAATAGAGTATTAAAATTTATAGATAATTTGGGAAGGTAATGATATGATTAGTAAAAAAGTGGGGATTGTTGAATCTATAAAAAGCAGTGATGATAATTTAGAAGATATAAGAGTAAATGTCAGTGGACAAATTCAAAGAGCATATAATTATCCTAAAATGACTGGAAAGGTAGCTGTAGGTGATGAAGTTATACTAAACACTACTGCTGTTGAGCTTAGTCTTGGTACAGGAGGATATCATTTCGTAATAAGCAACCTTAACAATATGGAATCTGATTTAGATTCTGCTGGGCATATTATGAAACTTAGATATACACCGTATCAAATAGTTGTAGATAGTGTAGAAGACCATGAAAGTAAATATCACGATGTAATAAACAACTTTGAAAGTTTAGATAATTTACCGGTAGTCGTTGGTACTTTACACAGTATGTTGACACCTTTTGTTGCATCTTATAAAAGAAATAATCCAGACAAAAAAATAGCATATATAATGACCGATGGAGCGGCCTTACCACTTTATCTAAGTATGAACGTTAAAAATCTAAAACAAAATGGATTAATAGATTCTACTATAACAATTGGAAATGCTTTTGGTGGAGATTATGAGTGTATAAATATATATACAGGGCTTATAACTGCAAAAGAAATTGCAAAAGCCGATGTAGTCTTTGTAAGTATGGGGCCTGGGATTGCAGGAACAGGAACAAAATACGGATTTACAGGAATAGAACAAGGACAAATACTAGATGCTGTAAAAAAACTAGGTGGAAATCCTATAGCAATTCCTAGAATAAGTTTTGCGGATAAAAGAGATAGACATCAAGGAATATCACATCACAGTATAACTGTGTTCGATAAAATAGTAAATGTAGATGTAAATATACCTATAACAATATATGAATCTCAAAAGCTAAACAAAATAAAAGAACAGATAAAAGAAAATAAATTAGATGAAAAGCACAATATTATATTCATAGAAAATAATAAGTGTAAAGAAGATTTAGAGTACTTTGGATTAAAAGTAAAGAGTATGGGAAGAAATTATGATGAGGATAGCGAATTTTTTGACTCAGCAAGTAGTGCAGCATATTATTTGATGGAGGTATGCCATGATTGAGAAAGAAAATACTGTAAGTAGTGACTTGGTATATACTGGAAAGACTATTAGTTTAAGAGTTGATACTGTAGAAGTTCCAAACAAAGGATATCAAAAAAGAGAAATAGTTGAACATAATGGAGTTGTAGTTATAATAGGTATAACAGAAGACAATAAGATTATTTTGATAAAACAGTATAGAAAATCAATTGAAGATACAGTTTTAGAACTCCCAGGTGGAAAATTAGAGTTAAATGAAAATCCAAGAGAATGTGCAATAAGAGAGTTCAGACAAAAAACTGGATATGATGCAGAAAATTTCAAGTTAATACATAAATTTTATCCAACTGTAGGTATATCAAACCAAATGATGTTTATATATTTAGCTAAAAAACTTGAAAAATGTGAAGACAAAAAAGAAGATTATCAGATAGAAATACAAGAAATAGATTTTGATAAAGTCTATAA
Organism: Intestinibacter bartlettii; assembly: GCA_025148965.1. Lineage (GTDB taxonomy): Bacteria > Bacillota > Clostridia > Peptostreptococcales > Peptostreptococcaceae > Intestinibacter > Intestinibacter bartlettii. The sequence continues at coordinate 1,328,915 of CP102273.1, forward strand.
AATGGTTCTAAATAACGAAATAGTAGATGGAAAAACATCTCTAGGTGTGCTTTTATGCAAAGATATAATTAATTAAATATAAAAGGAATAACCTCCTCTTAGTTAACATAATATTTATATGTAAAGATAGAGGAGGTTTTTTAATTGAGAAAAAAAGATTTTTATAAGAGAAACAAAAGTTTAATACTAATAAGTGTAATTTTTATTTTATTTATAGTAGTTGGTTCATGTATAAATAAAATTGATAGCAGTAATTTAGAGGACATGTCTAGCCAAATAGGTGAAATAAAATCATATTATAATGGAAATATAAGCATAAAAGATTTTACTATTACTAATATAAAAGAATATATAAGGTATTTAGGCTCAATTGGAATATTTACTTTGTTGTTTTTTACTTTTCCAATATCTATAATAGTATTTATAGTAAAAGCAATTTCAATAGGATATACTATAAATACAAGTGTTTTATTATTAGGACTAAGTAGTTTTAAAATGTGTATAATCGTTTTATTAAAAAATATTGTCATTATTCCTATGTCGATAATTTTGATAGAACTAGCGATAAGTTACATAAAAAATGTTTATAAACAGTTGAAAAAGAAAAGACAAGATAGTATAGTAGCTTTAGGAAAAGAGTTTGTATTGAATTTAGTAATTATTATGTGTGCATCTATTATATTACAAACTGTACTTAATATAATAAGCATAAGTATAATACAATTCCTAGCAAGATAAAGGAGTTAAAAATGAAGGTTTTAGAAGAATATTTGAATTATATAGAAAAAAATAAAAAGTTATCAAAAAATACAGTAGCCTCATATAATAGAGATTTAAAAAAATATGTAGAGTACTTAAATGAAAGAAATATAAATCTTTCAGATGTAGTTGAAAATGATATAATAAGCTATTTGATTGAACTTGAAAAGGAAGATATATCAGTAGCATCAATTTCTAGAATGATATCTTCTATTAAATCATACCATGATTATTTGTTCTTTAATAAGATTTTAGATACAGACCCATCAAAAAACATAAAAAAGCCAAAAGTAAAAAGAGTAGATGTAGAAATACTAACAGAAGACGAAGTAGATAAACTACTTAAATTTGAAGATCTATCGACACCTAAAAGAATAAGAGATAAGGCAATATTTGAAATTTTATATGGGACAGGTATTAAAGTAACAGAGCTAATAGATATGAATTTAGAAGATGTAGATTTAGAAATAGATTATATATACTGTGGTAGCGGAAAAAATCAAAGAGTTATACCGCTTTGTGAAACAACAGAGTTTTATTTATTAAAATATATAAATGAGTCTAGAAATGAATTGACATATCCAGAAGAAAAGGCATTATTTGTAAATGCACAAGGTCAAAGATTTACAAGACAAGGTCTTTGGAAACTAATAAAGAAATACGCTAAAGAGGCGGATATAAATAAAAATATAAATCCAACAGTTCTTAGAAATTCTTTTGCAATACATTTATTAAATGGAGGAGCTAACGTAGCTGTTGTAAATAAAATATTAGGAAACTCAAATTTATCAAGTTTACAATTATATTTAAAACATATAGATAAAAATTTAAGAAAAGAAATAAAAGAAAAACACCCACGAGAACATGAAATAAATTAAAACCTCTATAAATTATAGAGGTTTTAATTTGTTTTTTTGTTTTAAATATAATAAAATTGGATATACTATAGAAAATATTTGTCTAACTAATTTGTAATAAGTATTTTATTGTTGAAATATTGTTGGCTAAGTTTTATAATAAAGAAGATACAAATATATCGAGGAGAAAAAATATGAAATTAAATAAAAAAAAGGGGATCATATTGGCATCTTCCGTTATTTCATTAATCTTAATAGGAGTTTTCTTTGTAATATATGAAACTGGACCTTATGATAAAAATAACGGGCAAGATATAGTAGTTGATATTCCGATGGGATCTACTATAAGCAATATAGCAGATATTCTTAAAGAAAATAACTTAATAAAAAATAAATTTATATTTGAGATAAATTTTAAATTAAGAAATAATTATTCTAACCTTAAATCTGGAAAATATTTATTAAATCAAAGTCTTTCTAATTCTGATATTATAAATAAATTGGCTTCAGGAGAAATGTATCAAGATGGTATAAAAATTACTATACCTGAAGGTTCTACATCAAATGAGATAATATCGTTATTAGTTAAAAATGAGCTAGGTGAAAAGTCTGATTATCAAAAATTAATATCAAGTCCTAGCGATTTTTATGATGATTTTGAATTTTTAAACCAAAAAGATATAAAAACTTTAGAAGGTTTTTTATATCCAAGTACGTATTATTTTGAAGAAGATGCTAAACCTAAAGATATAATAAAAGAAATGCTTAAATTATTTAAACGAAATTACACTGAAGAATTACAGAAAAAACAAAAAGAAAGAAATATGACTCTTCAAGAAGTCGTAAATTTAGCATCAATAGTAGAAAAAGAAGCTGTAATAGATGAAGATAGACCGATTATCGCTAGTGTATTTTACAATAGACTAGATAAAGATATGCCTCTTCAATCAGATGCTACTCTTCAGTATATTTTTGAAGAAAGAAAAAAAAGCATGACATATAATGATCTAAAAATTGACTCACCATATAATACTTATATACAAAAAGGATTGCCACCAACACCTATTGCAAATCCAAGTATAAAGTCAATAAAAGCTGTATTAGAACCATCTGATACTGACTATTTATATTTTGTAGCAAGTATAGACGGTGGAAACGTATATAGTAAGACATATGAAGAACATAAGAAAAATGTTGAGCAATACAGAAAAGATAGAGATAAGAGAAACAAAGAATTAGAAGAAAAATCAAAAAAAGATAAATAATAAAATTTTGTATGGATTATATCTTAATTTGGGTATAATCCATATTAGTGTTTAATAGAAACTAAGGAGTGAAAAAATTGAGTAATATAGTTAATGATGTTGTTGAAGATTATATAAGACATACTTTAAAAGATGCAGACGGTCTTTTAAAAGAACTAGAAGTATTTGCAGAAGAAAATAGTGTTCCTATAGTTCACAAAGAAGTATCTGACTTATTAAAAGTTCTTTTAAAAATGCAAAAACCACAAAGAATTTTAGAAGTAGGATGTGCAATAGGATATTCCTCTATATTATTTGCAACAACCTGTGAAGACAATGTTGATATTACAACTTGTGAAAGAAACCCTGTTATGATTGAAAGGGCAAAAGAAAACATAAAAAGAGCAGGATTTGAAAATAATATAAGAATACTTGAAGGTGATGCAGTAGAGCAACTTAAAAATGTAGAAGGAGAATTTGATATGATTTTCCTAGATGCTGCAAAAGGACAATATAAATTATTCTATGATTTAGTTATAGATAAACTAAAAGTAGGAGGAGTATTAATATCTGATAACATATTATATAAAGGTATGATAGCTAGTGACGATTTAGTAGTTAGAAGAAAGAAAACTATAGTAAAGCGTATGAGAAATTACCTAGATTATATATGTAATTGTGATTATTTAACAACATCACTTTTACCTATGGGAGACGGAGTTGCAATAAGTTATAAAGACAGTAAAAGAGGAGAGAGTGAAAATGCATAAGATAGAGCTAATTTGTTATGCAGGAAGTTTAGCATGTTTAAAAGCTGCATTAAATAGTGGAGCGGATAGTGTATATGTAGGTGGAGAATCTTTCGGAAGAGATACTTTATCACAAGAATTTTCAAGAGAAGATTTAATAGAAGGTATTAAGTTTGCTCATGAAAATAATAAAAAAATATATGTTACTATAAACTTACTTCCTCATAATAAAGATTTTGATAAATTTAAAGAGTTCTTAAACGACTTAAATGAAATGAAAGTAGATGCTGTTATAGTATCAGAACCAGGAACTTTAATAACAGTAAAACAACTTTTACCTGAGATGAAAATACACTTAGGAAATGTATCTAATGTTTATAATTATGAAACAGCTAATTTCTGGCACAATCAAGGTGCAGACAGAGTTGTAATATCTAGAGAATTATCAATAAAAGAAATTGAAATGATGAGATTAAAAACTCCAGAATCTTTAGAATTAGAAGCATATGTACATGGTCCAATAGTAATGTCTTATTCAGGTAGAAAACTTATAACAAGTTATTTAGAAAGTAAAGGAAAAGACGATTATTCTTCTAAAAAGAGATATAATTTAACAGAAGAAAAAAGACAAGGTCAATATTGCCCTGTTTATGAAGATGAAGCAGGAACTATATTCTTCGCAAGTAGAGATTTATGTATGATAGAATATGTAGATAAATTTATAAGAGCTGGAGTAAGTACTTTAACTATAGAAGCTAGACTTCAAGATGAAAATTATATAAATACAGTTGTTCCAATTTATAGAAAGGCTATAGATGATTTCTATAATAATAACTTCGAATATAATTGTAGTGAAGATATGTTAGAAACATTAAAAAATGCTACTACTAGAAAACATACAACTGGATTCTATTTAGATGAAACAGTTGATTATGATTAGCATATTATAAAATAATCATAACAATATCTTACAAAATATTAAAATATAGGTTTTAAAGTATAGACCCCTTAATTATTGTCAAAACTGATAGTAGTTAAGGGGTGATTTTATGTCTAACAAATTAAATAATGCTGGGCAAAATATATTAAAAAGAATTAAAAAGAGTTTTTTTATTTTTTTTATATTAATACTAGCATTGATTATAAGGTTGTCATATTTAAGTATTTGCAAATACGAGGCATATACAAGTAAAATAGAAAATCAGAGTATACAAAAATTAAATTTAAATTCTGGAAGAGGTATTATTTATGATAGAAATAATAAGCCTTTGACTGATACCCAAAAAACGCAAGTTATATGCATTCCTAAAAGTACTATAACTGGAAACTATAAAAACATAAATCTAATAAAAGAAGCGTCACATTTAGATGAAAATGATATATTTAAAGCAGTTCAAAAACAAATAAATTCTGAACTAATAGAAATAGAAGTATCTAATTTAGAAAAAAAAGATATAGAAAAATTAAATAAAATAAATGTAATAGTAGAACAAAAAATTAATCGATATTCAAGTAATAATTTATTATCACATACGATTGGATATATAAATCAAACAGATAAAAATGGAGTAAGTGGAATAGAAAAAAGTATGAATAGTGAATTAAAAAATTCCAATGAAAAATATATATCTGTTTTTAAAGCTGGTGATTTAGGCGTAAAAAATGGCCTAAAATTAGTTGAAGGAAGTATATCTAAGGTATCTAACAATGATAAAAATTTAAAATTAACTATAGACTCAAATATTCAAAAAAAATTAGAAAAGATAGTTGATAAAGAAGAAAATCCTTCAGCTGTAGTTATATCAAATATTCAAACTGGAGAAATACTTGCTATGACATCTAGACCTAATTTCAAACAAAATAATATTAAAGAGTCATTAAATAAAAATGATGGTCAACTTCAAAACAGAGTAATATCTGCAACTTATCCACCTGGCTCTGTATTTAAAATAGCTGTATTATTTGCTGCATTAGAAAATAAAGTAATTACAAACAGTACATATTATTATAATTGCACAGGAAGTGAGCAAATAAATGATAAAGAAAAGTTAAATTGCAATAATTTAGCAGGACATGGGATTCAAACTTTAGGTGAGGTATTTGCTAATTCATGCAATACAGCTTTTTATGATATAGCAAAAAAAGTAGGAAAAGATGAAATCTATAAGGCAATAAAGACATTGCATTTAGATCAAAAGGTAGATTTAGGTTTAGATGAAGAGGTAAACTCAAATATACCAAATGAAATATCGTTAAGTAATTTATCTATAGGGCAAGGCTCACTAGGTATTACCCCAATACAGATAAATCAAATGACACAAATTATAGCAAATAATGGTCTTTATAAACCTCTTTATATATATGACAGTATAATAAATAGTGATATGAAACAAATAAAAGAATTAACTACATCTAAAGAAGAAGAATTAATATCACCTTATACATCTACACAAATTAAACAATTTATGATAGGAGTAGCTAAAACAGGTACAGCAAAATTATTAAATGACATAGATGGGGGATGTGGAGTTAAGACAGGAACAGCTCAAAGTAGTGTCAATAATAAAGAAGTTACACATGGTTGGATAACTGGATTTTATCCTGTTGAAAATCCCAAATACGCTATTACTGTATTAATTGAAGGTACTGAAGAAAATAGTAAATCAGCAATCCCTATGTTTAAAGAAATATGTGAGAACATAAAACCATGATAATTTTATAACAACTTAATATAGTATTTAATATTATAAAAATTTTACTTTATAAAATAAAAATTTTAAATTATAAAGGGAAACTTATTTAGCTTAGAATCATATAATTTAGAGTGACAGCTAAATAAGGGGGTGGCAGATTATGACTGCTATTAAATCATTTGAAAAACCATTAACCCCTGAAGAAGAAGTTTATTATCTAAATTTATTAAAAAATGAAAATAATAAAGAAGCTAAAGAAGTTTTAGTTCAGAGAAATATGAGATTAGTAGCTCATATTTCAAAAAAATATAATAATTCTGGAGAAGAGTTAGATGACTTAATCTCAATAGGAACTATAGGTCTTATAAAAGCAATAGACACATTTAATGTAGACAAAGGAATAAGACTTGCGACTTATGCTTCAAAATGTATAGAAAATGAGATTTTAATGAATATAAGAAGTAATAAAAAAAATAAAATGCAAGTGTCATTACAAGATCCAATAGGAGTAGACAAAGAAGGCAATGCAATTAGTTTGATAGATATACTAGGAACAGATGAAGATTATATTGTAGATAAAGTTGAGCTGAAAATGAAAATAAGTAAATTGTATGAAAAAATAGAAAAAGTATTAACAGAAAGAGAAAAGGAAATAATCAAATTAAGATATGGGTTGACACCAAGTGGTTACAAGACACAAAGAGAGATAGCTCAACAATTAGATATATCTAGATCTTATGTATCTAGAATTGAAAAGAAAGCACTCAAAAAACTAAAGAGGGAATTAAATATAGATAAAAACAATATAAATAAGAAAAATAAAAACGATAAAGATAAGACTGATAAAACATATAAAAATAACTAGAATATGAAAAACCTTGCTTTTTATAAAATTGCAAGGTTTTTTGTCGTATATTATTTTTGGCTGGAATTCATAAAATGACAAATTATTTATAAATTATATGCTAACATAAAATAAACAAATAAAGTGATACCGCTTTTTGGTATAAAACTGAATAAAATGTTTTATAACCATGTTTTAAGTAAATATAATTGAAATTATGTATGTTAATAAAATAATATGTGGAGGATACATTATGAATACTTTAAATCAAGTTTTTTTGTTAAATAATATTAATTTTATATTTACTACAACTATAATGTTTATGATAATTTTTATATACTCTTTAGAAAGGCGATCCCGCTATATATCCTTTTTAATTATTTATAGTATAGAGTTAATATTATTTCTTAGTTTTAAACAGAATTTTTTTAATAGTTACAGTATAAACATAGCTGTAATTTTTATAGTGAAAATACTTTGGGTCATCTTAAATTTAAATAGTATTAGAGCGAATAGGTTAAAGAAAATAGAACTAATATCAATTAATATATTAGGCTTATTAGTAATAAATGAGAGTATTTTACTTGCTTTTTGTATAAACTTAGTAGTTAATTTCAGTGTATTTTACAATATTGTATATAAGATGCTATATAAAATCAGCAAAAAATTAGTATATATAGAAGGTAAAAATAATAATGTAAAAAATTATATCAATGACCTGAATAATGATATAGCTATTGAGTTGAACAAAGAAGAAAGTGTAAATAAAAAAGAACATTATCTATATAATATATTAGATGTATCATTTTCGACAATGAATAGACCAATATTTTTATTAGATGGAGAAAAAATAATATATACTAACAATAAATTGGATACAATATTTTGTAACAAAAATTTAAAATTAACTGATTTAGAATATTTTTTTAAAAATTATTTTTTCAATAGTAATTATATTATTGAAAAAATAAAAGCAAATAATAATTTATTAAAATTAAATATAACTTCCTTTAGAGATAATATCTATGAATTATTAGTAGTTAACTTTAAATATAAGCATAAAAATAGAAAGATGTTTATTTTTAATAATGTTACTAATATACATAATAAGAAATTAGAGATAAAGCATAATAAAGAGAATTATAAAAAATTAGTAGAAGCGTTAGATGATGGAATAGTTATTGCAGATAAAAACGATATATATTATATGAATAAAAAGATAAAAGAATTTTTAAATATAAATGATAAAAATAAAGATATTTTTAAAATTGAAGATTTAGCAAATTATATTAAAAGCTCATATAAAAACGAATTTGTAAAAAATATTATAACAGCTCACTTTAATGAAGAATCTAAAATATGGGTTACAAAGACAATTCAAAATAAAAAACTAAAAGTTATAGAAAATAAATTAACAATAGACAAGGTAAAAAATATAAAAATGATAATGTTTTCTGATATAACAGAAAATCAAAATCTACTTGATGATATAGTTGAAAGTGAAAAAATATACAGAGTCTTATTAGAAAGTTTGCCTGATGGAATAGTTATAATAGACAAAAAGAGCAATAAGCATATTTATAAAAATAAATATATAATAGAAGTTTTTAAAAAGATAAAAACAGAGAAATTCAACAATATGGTAAATGATTGCATTGAATCTGAAGATTTTGATACTGTTAACATTATAAATTTAAATGAAAAAGAATCATCATCTATTGTTGTAAGTAATATTGCAGAACAAAATATATATATTGTTATTTTTAAAATGATAAGAGAAAATAATAAAGCAAATAATCAAAGATCTAGTCTAGAAAAAATTCAACAAAATGAAGCATTTAAGACACAGTTTTATAAGGATGTAGTCGATAAAATACAAGAACCAGTTAATGAAATGATACGTGAAAATAAATTTATGGATAGCCAAACAAATTCATCTATAATAGATAGCCATATATGTTTAGTAAGACAAAATTTATACAGACTAAAAAAAGTACTAGATAATATCAATAATATTATGGATATAGAAAACTATTCATATGATTTAGATTATACAGTATTTGATTTAGTACAACTATTAAAACAAATTGTAAATCTATCTAAATATTATATAGATAGAAAAAATTTAAGTATTAATTTAGAGTTTAGCGATGATGAGATACTAGTATATTTAGATAGTGTAAAACTGCAAAAAATAATATTGAATTTATTATCCAATGCAATAAAATTTAGTAAAAAAAATGGAACCATAAAAGTATCAGTAGAAAAAAAATTAGATTTTATAGTGATTAATATAAAAGATAATGGGATAGGAATTCCAAAAGATAAAGTAGATTTTATATTTGGAAGCTTTAATCAAATAGATAAAAGTCTAACTAGATTGGCAGAAGGTATGGGTATGGGACTTTGTATTGCTAAAAAATTAGCAGATATACAAGGTTTGTATTTAAACGTAGAGAGTGAAGAGAATAAAGGTAGCCAGTTTAAAATTTTAATAAAAAATACTAAAAATTCTTTCTTAGATGTTAAATATAAGAAGGACATACATATTAGTAAAGAATTTGTAGATATACAATTTTCAGATATATATTTAAATTAAAACTAAATATAAAAATAAGTATATTGTAGGTTAGGGGGAAAAGAAATGTCAATTTATATTAAATTAATTTCTATTGCTATATGTACCTGCTGTTTATGCTTAGTTAGATTTATTTTTAATAATGACAATAGAAGTATTGTAAAACATAGATTTATGATATTAGGTACATTTTGGATACTTCAAGTAAGTAGTATATTTTTAGAAAGTTTTTACTATCACTATAAATTAATTGATATTTTAAGTGTTTTATCTATATTCTGTATGATTATTATATATAATAGAAAGAATATAATAAGAAGAAGTTTAATATTAAGTTTATATACTAGCATGATTGGATTAAATTTATTTTTAATAGATTTTAAAATAAATTTATCATTAGATGATATATGTAATTTTATTGTAATTTTTTTCGCATTCCATAGAGAAATATATTTTTACAATAAAAAGATATATAAAAAATGTAAAAGAGCTAATAGTGAGCTTAATAGATTGAAAATAATAACAAAGTTGCGTTTAACAAAATTAGATACATTAAAATCTGAAAAATAAGAAGATAGAAGATAGATTATACTTTAATAATTCAAATTTTAAATCATTATTGTCAGATTTAAATATGGATATATATTTTATTGATCAAAGTTTAACCAATATATATGAATACACTGTTGAAAGTAATAGTTTATATAAAATAAGTGAATTTAATAACTTTTTTAATACAGAAATATTTTCGAATTTAAAAATATTAGAGATGATATATAATGTACTTTATGATTGTGAAGAACATGGATTTGAAATAAAAGATGAGAAAGGTAGATATTATAATTGTAGATTAATTCCAAATACATTAATTCAAGGTACTTTGGGCGTATTACTTATAAAGGAAAATGTAAGTGAACAATATAATATAAAAGCAATACATGAACAAAAATACAATGAATTTAAAAGTATTATAGATAATATTCCATATGACTTAATTTTAGAAAAAGACAAAAAAATAATTTATCAAAATAAAAAAATAAAATATGAAGGTAATATGATAAACTTGTTATTAGATAAAAATATCAATGGAGATATAATCTATAATCAAAGTGAAGATAAGGAAAATGATTTCTTTATAAAAAGAATAAATCTTGATAATCAAAATGAAAATTTAATTATTTTAAAAGATTTATCTGAGCATAATTCTTTAGTTACAAAAATGAAGTTATCAAAGCAAAAATATGAATCGTTTGTTGATATAATACCAGAAGGGGTAATTATAATAGATAACAATTCTAAAAAAATAAAATATACAAATAAAAGCTTAAATTATATATTAGAAAAATATAATTTAAATTGTGTAAATATATATAGTTTAATTGAAAATTCAACATTGAATTACTGTGATTTATTATTTAATATGAGATTTGAGCATAAAAAAATAACTAATTATTTAAATGAAGAGATTCATTTTGAATTTGCCAATATGGTTTTAAATATAAATAATAAAAATATAATTATAGGTGTTTTTAGAGATATTACACAAAATATAAATAATAATATAATTAAAAAGAAAATAGAAGAAGAAACATACATACATAAAACAAAGAATGACTTTTTAATAAATTTATCTCATGAATTAAAAACTCCTGTAAATTTAATATATTTAAAAAATCAGCTGACAAGATCTCTTTGTGAAAAAAATAGTATTGTTGATATTGGACAAGTTAATTTATTAAATAAAGAATTAAAAAATATAAAAGTGTTGATGAATTTAGTAGAAAGTATAATTTCCTTAGAAAAATTAAATTTGAATTTTTATGAAGATAATAGAGATTATCATAATATAGTAGAAATATTAGAGAATATAGCTATAAAATTGAATAAATATGAAGATATAAATATAATTTTTGATACAGATTCAGAAGAAATTTTTGTGCTTATTGATCCTTATAATTTAATCAAAGTTATAGCTAGATTGATATCTATTGTATGTAAGTATTCAAATAATAAGGCATTGATAAGTTTTGATATCAAACAAAATAAAGATAAAATAAATATACATATATATAATAAAAATAAGACAAAAGAAAACATAACAGAGAATGAAGCTAATGTAATGGAAACAGCTGCTATACTGTGTAAGCTAGTTCTAAATTTGTATTGCGGAAAACTAGAGATAAAACAAAGATTTAATGATGTAAATATTGAGTTACAAAGTGTAAATAATATAGATTACACTCTTAGAAATGGATTAGAATTAATAAAAGAGGATTTTATAGAAGAAGAATTTCAAAAAATTTATAATTTATAATTGACTTAAAAGAGAGAATAAATTCAAAAATAAGTTCTCTCTTTTTTTTGAATTTATGTATAGTAGCTATTTAAATGGAAATAATTACTATATATGGAGGTGGGCCTTGAAAAAAAGAGGATTTATAACACTAGAATGTATTATAAGCATGTTTGTTTTATCAATAATAGTTTATATGATAACATTTTCTATAAATAATAGCTTTAATTTGCTAAATAAAAATAAGGAGTATAGTACAATGTTAAATTTAGCACAAAATTATATGAATGAAACTAAAAATGATATCAAATATAAAAATGATAAGATAAATACAGAAACTATTTACCTAAATAAATTTCAAATAAATAAGATTATAACGAAAAAAGAAAATTATTATAATTGTTACAAAGTAAGGTTAGAAGTAAAATCTCAAGATAGGAGTGTAAACTTAGAATCATATGTCACGAAAAAATAATGGATCGATTTTAATCATAACAGTATTTGTATTTTTATTTGTGAATATAATTGCGATTAATTGTTCAGCACTTATACTTAGTAATACGAGATATACAAGGTACGATTATGAAGAAGTTTATATGAAAGAGCAATGTTTAGGTAAAATAGAATTAATTTATTCAAATATTTTAAAAGAAGTAGATAAAACTTTAACAAATACTAATGATTATGATAGCTTTAAAGAGTATATTGTATCGGATAATTTTTTAAATACAATAAAAAATATACAAGATGATGACCTAAATAATACAACCTATCAAATAAATAGAACTGATTTAAATGATAAAAATAATATTTATTATGAAATCATAAGTAAAACTACATATAATAAATTTTCAAAACAAATAGTAGCATATGTAAAAATTAAAAATCCATTTCAAGAAGATTCATCAAGTGAGAATAAAGATAATAGCCAAGATGTTGAAGATTCAGAGGAGATGGATTTAAATAAATTCAAATCTTCAGATGAGAATATCGAAGTATCTCAAAAAGAAAAGGAGAAGATTAAAAACATAGAAGATATAAACTGTAGTGATTTAGTAATAATGTTTGGATATAAGGAGGAATAAGTATGAAAAGAGAAGGAATGTGACTTTAGTAGAAGTTATTATAGGGATAACTATATTATCGTTAATAGCAACAATGTCATTTACAAAGATTAATTTATCAAATTATAAAGTAAATGCCTTTGCAAAACAAATGGCTAGTGATATAAGATATGTTAGAAAAATAAATAGGTTAGGTAATAGCAAGGTATATATGTATTTTACTAAGCAGAACAATATAAAAGGATACATATTAAGAGAAAATGGTGAAGATATAAAAAGTGTATTTTTACCAGAAGGTGTAGATTTAAGATGTCCTGTAAGTAAAATATTTTTTAAAACAAATGGTTGCTTTTATATAGGAGGCACAACTATAAGTATTATACAAAAAAATAATTATACTGAGATTACAATAGTGCCAACTAGTGGAAGAGTTTTAATTAAAGAAGGTATATATAAATGAAAGCAAGGCAAGGATATATTTTGTTAGAGGTAATAGTATGCACATTTATAATGAGCATGCTAATTATGGTACTTTATAGTGTTACCATTAGTGCTATTAATACAAAAGATAATATAGAAGATAAAATTGAACTCAATCAACAGGCGGAGGAAATGGAATATCATATTAAAAATATAGTTGAAAATTCTATAAATATAATAAATATAACTACAACAGATAATGAAGTAATAGAAACGTTACAAGAAAATAAAACATACAATGTTTTATCTATAAAATTAAATTTTAAAAGTGATGATGAAAATATTAATTCTAAAAATAAAAAAGATAATCAAGAAATCAGTTTTAAAAGAGATCTAAAAAAGATATTTATAAATACTCTTTATGATGACAATTCGAATAAAGCAGGTGGGTATGAAATAGGGGATTATGTAGAAAGTATTAAAATTAAAATTGAATCATCTAAATTAATATGCATTATTATTAATTTAGAAAAAGATAAAGTCACTTTAGAAAAAGAAATGAAATTATTTATAAAGTCTAATGAGTAAAAAAAAGTACAAACCTTGGGGAGATTTGTACTAAGCTTATTGGGGAATATTTTTAAACCTCTTGGTTTAAAAATATTTCGTTTTGTATGGGATTTATATTTATTTAATATTTACCATTTATTTTATGATTTTATTTTACAGTAAAATTATCTATAAAACAAATTACAAATATCTATATAATTCATAGATAAAATTTATGAATTATATATTTTGACTAAATAAACTGTTTAAAGATACAATAAGACAGTATTTTGGTGGAATATATATAAATATATAAATGGAAATACTGTACTATAGTTTTTCAATAGAAAAAAACTATAGTTAATAACTATACATAAAAGAAAAGGATGACAATTTAAAAAGTCACCCTTTTCTTTTATGTATAGATTACTCTAATATATAATTTTCTGTTACGAAAGATTTAAAGTTTTCAGCTATAGGTGTTAATGCTTTATCTTTTAATATACCTAAATAGAAGTTTCTTTCCCACGTAGGGGATATTATTTCTATAGTTTTGACATCCATGAATTTAAGTATAGGCATATAAGGTACTATTGCAATACCAAAATTATTAGATACAAGTCCTGCAATAACTTGGTCTTCTTCTATTTCATATGCTATTGTTGGTTTTTTGCCAATAGAATCGAATAAACTATCTACAATATGTCTTAAACCACTTTTTTCACTAAATACAATTTGAGGGTATTCAAGTGTATGTTCTAAAGTTATAGAATCATATTCTGCTAAAGGATGGTTAGATGGAACAATAAGTACTAACTTTTGTGCAGATACTGGAATAAATTCTATATTTTTTTCTTTTTCAGATTTTGAACAAAATATCATATCGTATTTCTTTTCTTTTAGGGATTTTACAAGATCAGCAGTAGTAGCTTCTGTATGAAAGTTAAAGTTTATTTTTTTATCTTTATTATTTTCAATATAGCTTTTTGCAAGTCTAGGAACAAAATTAGTACCTAAAGTACGCAAAAACCCTAAATCTATATAACCTTCACCATTGCTAATAGATTTTAATTCTAAAATACTATTATCTAAAATTTTTAATGATTCTTTGACTTTTTCTAGAAATATCTTCCCACATTTTGTTAAAACAATATTACGACCTTCTTTTTGAAATAATGTAACTCCGAGTTCTTTTTCAAGTAATGATATAGCATGACTTAAACTAGGCTGAGTAATACATAGTTCTTCGGCTGCCTTAGTATAATGTTCTAACTTGGCAAGAGTAACAAAATATCTTAAATGGTATAAATTCAAGATTATTCCCCCTTTTTATGTACATATATATTTTAAACTTTAATAAAAAAAATAAATATTATATAAAGTTTATTTTTTAAATTTATAGATATTATAAAAATAATATACTAAAAATTATATATAAAATCAATGGATTGATAGAATATTATCAATTAGTCATGTAAAAAAGATTATGCTAATATTTAAACATAAGATAAATATGAAAGAAAAAGACAAACAATTAACAATAAAAAAGTAACAAGGGGGATTAGGAATATGTCTAAACAACATCCATTAACAATTAGTTCTTATACATTAGGTACAAAAGTAACTTTTGAAGAAAGAGTAATCGCAGCTAAAAATGCTGGATATGAAGGAATCGGGCTAAGAGCTGAAAACTATATAGCAGCATTACAAGAAGGATTACATGATGAAGATATCTTAAATATATTAAAAAAACACAATATGAAAGTAACAGAAGTTGAATATATAACTTTATGGGCAGATGACGAAAGAACTTTAGAACAACAAATGAAAGAGCAAATCTGCTTCAAAATGTGTGAGTTATTCAATGTAAAACAAATAAACTGTGGTTTAATGGAAAACTACTCAATCGAACATACAGCTCAAAAATTAAAAGAGTTATGCTTAAGAGCTGGGGATATAATAATAGGTGTTGAACCAATGCCATATAGTGGTATACCAGACTTAGAAAAAGGATGGAAAGTTGTAGAAGCATCAGGATGTGATAATGCAAAAATAATATTAGATACATGGCACTGGGTAAGAGCTAATCAACCATTTGAAAAAGTAATAGATATGATACCAGCAGATAAAATAGTATCTGTTCAAATAAACGATGTTCAAGCTAGACCATATGCAAAAGAAGTATTAAGAGATGAATCAATGCATGATAGAGTTGCACCAGGTTGTGGATATGGAGATACTGCAGGGTTCTGTAAAATGCTACAAAAGAAAGGTGTTAAACCAAACGCTGTAGGTGTTGAAGTTATATGTGACGAATATGTAGAAAAAGGTGTAGATTTCGCAGCTAAATATACATATGACAATGCAGTTAAAGTATTAAAAGAAGCTTGGCCAGAAGTTTTAGCTTAATAAAAAAATAACAATAAATAAAATGAGCTTACAATTACAATATAGATAAATAAAATAATAACTTATTAACGCGTTAATAATAGAAATTTTAACACAAAAATTAAAATACTAGGAATTTAATATCTTACAAATTAAAATTAACTTGAATGGAGAAGAGGTATAATTATGAGTTTTGAAAATATGTTTAAGCCAATACAAATAGGCCCTATGAATGTACCAAATAGATTTGTTGTTCCACCAATGGGAAATAACTTTGCAAATACAGATGGAAGTCTAAGTGAAAAATCTAAAAATTACTATGCTGCAAGAGCAAAAGGTGGATTTGGTCTTATAACTATAGAATCAAGTGTTGTTTATTATAAATCAAAAGGTGGTCCAAGAAAACCTTGTCTTTTTGACGACAGTGTAATAGATAGCTTTAAAAATGTAATAGACGCATGTCATGCTGAAGGTGCAAAAGTTTCTGTTCAACTTCAACATGCAGGTCCAGATGTAAATCAAAAAATAGCTGGATACCCATTAGTAGCAGCTTCACCAATTCCATCAAAAGATGGACATCCAACGCCAGTAATATTAACTACTGAAGAAATATATGACATAATAGAAGCTTACGGAGATGCAGCTGTTCGTGCTATGAAAGCTGGAATAGATGCTGTTGAACTTCACTGTGCTCATGGATATTTAGTAAGTACATTTATATCACCAAGAACTAATAAGAGGGTAGATGAATTTGGTGGATGTTTTGAAAATAGAATGAGATTCCCTCGTTTAATAATAGAAAATATAAAAAAGAAAACAGAAGGAAAAATAGCTATATTAGCTAGAATCAATGCACAAGATGATGTTTTAGGTGGACTTACACTTCAAGATAGTACAGCTGTAGCAGTTTATTTAGAAGAAGTATGTAAAATAGATGCTCTACATGTATCTCGTGCAACTCACTTAAATGACGAATGTATGTGGGCTCCAACAGCAATACATGGAGGATTCTCTTCAGATTTAGTATCAAGTATAAAAGAAGTTATAAACATACCAGTAATAACTGTTGGTCGTTTTACTGAACCACAATATGCTGACATAATGGTTAAACAAGGAAGAGCTGACTTAGTATCATTTGGTCGTCAAAGTTTAGCAGATCCAGAAACTCCAAACAAAGCAAGAGATGGAAAATTAGAACTTATGACTCCATGTATAGCATGTTTACAAGGTTGTGTTCCAAACATGTTCCAAGGTAAGCCAATAACTTGTTTAGCAAATCCATTTTTAGGACGTGAAGGTGAATTAACTATGGCTAAAGAATCTAAAAGTGTATTAGTTATAGGTGGTGGACTTGGCGGTATGCAAGCTGCTTGGGTAAGTGCTTTAAGAGGACATAAAGTAACATTAGTAGAAAAATCATATACATTAGGTGGACAAATGAGACTTGCTGCATATCCACCAGGAAAAGGCGATATAACTAATTTAGTTCGTAATTTTATAGCTAGATGTGATGAATATGGAGTAAAAGTATTATTAAATACTGAAGCAACTGAAGAATTAGTAAAAGAAATGAATCCAGATGTTTGTATAGTTGCAACAGGAGCTACGCCATTAGTATTACCAATACCAGGTATAAATGATGTTGGTGTAATAAATGCTATAGACTTATTAGATGGTCAAAAAGCTTGTGGTACAAAAGTATTAGTAGTAGGTGGAGGAATGGTTGGTGCAGAAACTGCAGAATTCCTAGCTGAACAAGAACATGAAGTATCAATAATAGAATTTAAAGATAAGATAGCTGGTGATGTAGCTAAAGAACATAGAAAATACATCATGGAAGCATTTGATAGACATAATGTAGAAAGTATAACAGGAGCAAAAGTTGCAGAATTCTACACTGACGGTGTTAAATATGAATTAGCTGACGGTTCTGTACATGAAGTTAGAGGATTTGACTCAGTTGTACTTGCAATGGGATCTAGAAACTACGATCCAATAAGTGAATCATTAAAAGATATAGTAAAAGAAACTTATGTTATAGGGGATGCCGTTAGAGCAAGAAGAGCTTTAAATGCAACAGCAGAAGCTTTAGATGTAGCTTTAAGTATATAATTAAAAGAATAAAAAATTCTGATATAGTTTAATAATTGCAAACTTAGTTAAGTGTTTAGAGTTA
This sequence comes from Intestinibacter bartlettii, assembly GCA_025148965.1. Taxonomy (GTDB): domain Bacteria; phylum Bacillota; class Clostridia; order Peptostreptococcales; family Peptostreptococcaceae; genus Intestinibacter; species Intestinibacter bartlettii. Next base: position 1,347,529 of record CP102273.1, read on the forward strand.
GATTCTAAACACTTAACAAATGTCATTTTAGGGGTAAGATGGCATTTGTAATTTGGGGGATATAAAGAATCGGAGGAATGTAAAATGGAAATTTCAGGTAGAACAGGTTTATTAGGATTAATAGGATCACCAGTAGGACATTCAGGCTCACCTGCAATGTATAATTATAGTTTTGAAATACTAGATTTAGATTACAAATATTTAGCATTTGATATACCAGTAGAAAAAACTGAAGATGCGGTAAATGCTTTTAGAACTTTCAATATGAAAGGTGGAAATGTTACAATGCCTTGTAAAGGAGAAGTTGCAAAATACATGGACGAATTATCTCCAGCTTCTCGTATAATCGGAGCTTGTAACACAATAATAAACAAAGATGGAAAATTAATCGGAGATATAACAGACGGAAAAGGTTATGTAAGAAACTTAAAAGAAAATGGTGTAGATATAAAAGGTAAAAAAATGACTATAATGGGTGCAGGTGGAGCTGCAACTGCTATACAAGTTCAAGCTGCACTTGATGGAGCAAGAGAAATATCTATATTCAATAAAAAAGACGCTTTCTTTGAAAAAGCACAAAAAACTGTTGAATCTATTAAAAAAGAGGTACCGGATTGTATAGTAAACTTATTTGATATAGATGACACTGAAACATTATATGCTGAAATAGCAACAAGTGATATATTAACTAATGCTACATTAATAGGTATGAAACCTTATGATAATGAAACTAATATAAAAGATACTAGTGTATTTAGAAAAGATTTAGTAGTAACTGATGTTGTATACAATCCAATAAAAACAAAAATGATATTAGATGCTGAAGAAGCTGGTTGTAAAGTAATCGGTGGAAAAGGAATGTTATTATACCAAGGAGTTGAAGCATTCAAATTATTTATGGAATGTGAAATGCCAGTTGAAGAAGTAAAAGCTAAATATTATTCTGATTTATAAAATTTAGATAATAATATTTATGAATAATATGTATAAGTGTTGATAGTGGTTTTCCACTATTAACACTAGTTATTTATACTTCGAGACGTTAAGAATTTAACAAATTAAAAAAATATAAATTTACTTTAAATTAGACATAACAAATTAAAATTATATAAAAAACGGAGGACACTCAAATGGAAAAAATTAATTATAAGAAATTTTATCCTACTGCAGTAGCTTTATACTTTACGTATTTTATACATGGTATAGGGGCTTCTATATTAGGACAATATAAACAAGATTTTGCATCAATGTGGGGTGCAAAAGTATTAGAAGATGGAACTTTTGATGTAAGTATGGTAGTTTCAGTAATCGCTGCACTTGGACTTGGACGTTTAATATCTCTTCCTTTCTCAGGTCCAATATCTGATAAATTTGGAAGAAGAATTAGTGGTATTATAGGTGTTATATGTTATGCATTATACTTAGGTGGAATAGTATTTTCTCCAAATATGGCAGTAGGTTATGCATTTGCTATAATAGGTGGGGTTGCTAACTCATTCTTAGATACTTGTGTAACACCATCTTGTATGGAAATATTCCCTGAAAATGGTTCGGTAGCAAACATGTTTACTAAATTTTCAATGTCTATAGCACAATTTGCATTACCATTTGGTATAGGATTTGTTGCTTCAAGTGCATTACCGTTTAGAACAATATTTATAGTAGCAGCAGTAGCAATAGCAATAGATGGTTTATTAATAGCATTCTTACCATTCCCTAAAGTAGATACTACAGAAGCTAAAGGGACTAAAAAAGAAGTTAAAAAAGAAAAAATGAAATTTACTCCAGCAAGTATAGCATTAATATGTATAGGATTTACTTCTTCTTCAACTTTCATGATATGGTTAAACTGTAATCAAGAATTAGGTAAATTATATGGTCTTGCTGATCCAAGTAAAATACAATCATTCTATGCAATAGGAACTTTCTGTGCAATATTAGTTTCATCAGTATTAATAAATAAAGGTTTAAAAGCAGCTAGAATACTTATAATATATCCAGCAATATCAGCAGCTATGCTTATAGCAATATACTTTATAAGAATACCTTCTATATGTTTAGTTGGTGGATTTGTATTAGGCTATGCAGCAGCGGGTGGAGTACTTCAACTTTGTGTATCAACAGCAAATGAAATGTTCCCTAAAGATAAAGGTAAAATAACTTCAATAGTAATGATTGCATCAAGTGTCGCAAACTACACTATAATAAGTTTTGCATCTTATTTAATCAAAGTTGGTGGAGCAGTAAACGGGCCAATAAACGTTGTTTTACTTAATATTGTAGTAACAGTAATAGGTGTATTACTTGCAGTATATGTAAATATAGAAAATGATAAAATGGAAAAAGCCAATAAAGTAGCATAGATTCCTAAAAACATATAATTATAAAAATGAGTCTTAAAATTTATTAAATTAAGTTTTGAGACTTATTTTTTTTGAACTTTATATATAAAAGTTAAGAAAATTAAAATTCTTTAATAAATTATGAAATTGAACTTTATATATAAATAAAAAATATTATTTATTGGAAAAAGCATATAATAAATTGTGTAAATTAAAGTGAAATGTAGTAAATTTGTAGGTTTATAAGTCAAAAAATACGAGCATACTTTTTTGATATGATTGACAATTTTTTTTTATTCGCTAGAATTTAAGTATACAAAACCTAGTTTTGTTATAAATAAAATAAATAAATGGAGGAAAAAAATGAAAAAACTAATAAAAAGTTTAGACAAATTAAATAGTTATTTCTACTTTAGCTTCTGGGGCTTTTATTTTAGCGCTGGCTATTTTTACTGCAAAACTAAAAATAAACTTTTTATTATGAGTTCTAAATTAACCTACATTTAATATTAAAATTTTAAAATAGGTAAATAATATTTTTTATAAAAAGGGAACTCATAGGAGTTCTTTTTTTAATTATATATAAAATTACAGGAGGATAATTAATATGAGTAGTATAAGTTCAAAAACAAAAGTATATAGTGTTATAGGGCATCCAGTTAGCCAAAGTTTTTCACCAAAGATACATAATTATTTATTTGAAAAATATGATATCGATGCGGTTTACGTAAGTTATGATGTAAATCCAGATCGCGTTAAAGAGGGCATAGAAGGAATAAGACATTTAGGTATAATGGGAACTAATGTTACAATACCTCATAAAATAGAAGTTATGAAATATCTAGACGAGATAGATAAAAAAGCTAAGTTATTTGGAGCAGTAAATACTATTAAAAATGTAGATGGAAAACTATATGGATATAATACTGATGGGACAGGTCTTACTAAATCAATAAGAGACTCTAGTGGTGAAGATATAAAAGGCAAAAAAGTTCTTATAATAGGTGCAGGAGGGGCATGTAGAAGTATTGCTATACAACTTGCTATAGAAGAAGCAGCATCAATTGAAATTGTAAATAGAAGTATAGAAAAAGCTCAAATAATAGCAGATACAATAAATAGTCATTTTGAAACAAAGGCTATTGCATCGTCTAAAACTATAACTCAAGATGATATAGATAATGTAGATATACTTATAAATACTACGCCAATTGGAATGGGAACTGATGAATCTCCAATTGATACATCATTAGTACCTCCTAAAAATATGATAGTAGCAGATGCAGTTTATAAACCACACGAAACAGCACTTATTAAATGGGGGCTTAAATATAATCTAAAAATAGCTTATGGAATACAAATGCTTATAAATCAAGGAATACATTCTTTTAGTATATGGACAGGTATTAATCCAACATTAGAAGATACAGAAAATATACTTAAAATATTTTTAGAACAACAAAAAAATGCATAAAATTTGTATATGTAAAGATAGGTTTTAAAATTTATACAAGATAAATTTTAAACCAAAATAAAAACACTTCATATAAAATGAAGTGTTTTTAAAGATTTATACAAATGTTATTTTTATAGGCTGCTTTGCTAAGGTAGGTATTTAAAGCAGTCTATGATTTATATTAATATCCTATTTATAATTAAGTTTGAGGAAAATAACTTTTTTAGGATATTAAATTCTATACATAAATATCAAGGAAGTCGTGTTTAGTAAGAGTATTTATAATATTTCTTCCTTCTTCAACACCTTCTATTATACGTCTAGCTCTAACGCTATCTCCAATAGAAATAACTTCTATATTTGTATCAGAATATTCTTCCTTAAGAGCTTCTAATACAGGGTTGTTAGATCTCATTCCTAAACATACAAATCCATAGTCAAATTCTAATTCGTCTAATTTACCATCTGCATATTCAACTAAGAATGAATTATCTTTTACTTCTAATAATTTAGTGCTAGTAAGCTGTTTTACTCCATGTTTGTTTAATAAATCGAAAGTACCAACTTTTGATACTGGATCTATTCCATTTCCTATAACCGGTGCCATTTCAACTATAGAGCATTCAGCATTTCTTGGAGCAAAGAATTCTGCAACATCAAGACCAACAGCTCCACCACCGATTATAACAACTTTTTTACCATTTAAATCTTCTGGATAATTATCAATGTTGTTTATCATATCTAATATAGAGAATACTTTTGAATCTTCTTTAGCCATTACATCATGAAGACCTTTTATTGGAGGTAATAATGGAGAAGAACCAGTAGCATTTACAATTAGACTTGGTTTTAAACTTTTTACTAAATCTACAGTAGCTTCAGTGTTTTTGAATATATATAAATTTTCTAGTTTTTCTGCTCTGTTTATTAAGTATTTTGGGAAGTCATATAATCTCTTTTTATCTGGTATTTTAGAAATTTCAGTAGCAAGACCACCTAAAACATCTTTTTTCTCAAGTAAGAATGTAGTACATCCAACTTCTGCAGCTGTACATGCAGCTTCAAGTCCAGCAGTACCAGCACCTATAACTACTACAGAACAGTGTTTTTTAACTTTTTCTTTTTTGTAATTTTCATCTTCATTTACAGAAGGGTTTACAGTACATCTTATAGGTCTATTTATACCGATTCTGTTGCCAGCACATCCTATATTACAAGATATACATTTTCTAAGTTCATCTTCTTTTCCTAATTCAACTTTGTTTACCCATTCAGGATCAGCTATAAGTCCACGACCCATACCGATTAAATCAGCATCTCCTCTTTCAAGTATATCTTCAGCAACTTGAGGGTTTCTTATATTACCCATTGTTATACATGGTTTACCAAACTTTTCTTTTACAGCTTTTGATAAATAAGCTCTCCAACCATCTTTTAAGTAGTTAGCATCTATTTGGTATTGGATTGAACCATTAAGAGCTGCAGATACGTCGTATATATCAACTTCATCATTTAAGTATTCTAAGTACTCTAGGCAATCATCTATTGTATTACCACCTTCCATAAATTCATCAGCACTTAAACGTAATAATATTGGGAAATTAGGTCCAACATTTTTTCTAACTTCATCTATTACAAGTCTTGCAAAACGAGTTCTATTTTCAATAGAACCACCAAACTCATCAGTTCTATTATTGTATAAAGGTGATAAGAATTGACTTATTAAGTAAGAGTGACCTGCATGTATTTCTACAGCATCAAAACCAGCAGTTTGTGCTCTTTTAGCAGCTTCACCGTATTTTTTAGCTATTTCATATATTTCTTCTTTTTCAAGTGGTCTAGGGATTTCTCCGCCAGCTTTTGATGGTATATTTGAAGAAGAAACTGGTTGCATTCCTGTTCTTGAAGACATTGCAGAAGCTCCAGCATGATTTATTTGTATAGCTATTTTTGTTCCATATTTGTGAACTCTTTCGCAAAGTTTATATAATCTTGGTAAATAACTATCGTGGTCTATACGAAGTTGAGAAGTACCATTTGAACCTTGTGGTGAAAATACACTAGCATTTTCTACTATTATAAGTCCAGTTCCACCTTTTGCTCTTTGTTCATAATAATTAATATGTAAGAAACTCATTTCTCCATTTTGTTCACCATAATTTGTACCCATTGGCATCATTACAATGCGGTTGTTTAAAGTCATATTTTTCACTGTTAAAGGTGAGAAAATATTTTTATATTTATGTGACATTTTAAAACCTCCATAATTTTTTCTTTTATTTTTAGCGTTAATATTGTTTTCTAATTTGTTTGTTATTTTTTTGTTAATTCAATTCTATCAGCATTTTTTAGAAATAACTAATAGACTTTTTATTAAAATTTATAGATAAAACTAATAGAAATTAAATTTTTAACAAAGAATAATTATAAATTAGCTAAAAAAGTATTTAGATTTTTATAGTCAAATAATTTATAAATAAAATTTTAAAAATAACAGATTTATATAGATTTTATTTATAAATAAGATATAATAGAAGTAAATCAATATTCTAAAAAATGAAGTATATATTAATAAATAATTAAGATTAATCTTTATATAGAAGGGGGACAAAATGAACTTAAATCACTTACAATATTTTGTTAAGTTAGCTTATTTAGAGCATTATACTAAAGCAGCAAAAGATTTATCTATAACTCAACCGAGTTTAAGTCATGCTATTTCTTCATTAGAAGAAGAATTAGGAACTAAATTATTTGAAAAACAGGGGAGAAATGTAAGCCTGACTAAATATGGAAAGATATTTTTAAAATATGTAGAAAAATCATTAGAATATTTACAAGAGGGTGTAGATAAAACAAAAGCTTTAACTTGTGCGACAAGTGGACTTATAGATTTAGGATATATATATACATTAGAGGCAGATTTTATGCCCAATATGGTTAGAAAATTTTTAGATGAAAATAAAGACAAAAACTTTGGTTTTACATTTTCATCAAATAATACAAAGTCTATTATAGAAGGATTAAAAAATGAAAAATATGATTTAGGATTCTGTTCTAAAGTTGAAAATGAAACTAGCATAGATTTTATAAAAGTAAAACAAGAAGAATTAGTAATAGTAGTGCCTAAAAATCATGAACTATCTAAATATAATGAAATCGATTTAATAGAAACAATATCTTATAATCATATCGTATTTACAAAGTCAAGTGGATTAAGACAAGTTATAGATAATTTATTTAAACAAATAGATAAAAAACAAAACATATCTTATGAAGTTGAAAATGATAGCTCTATGGCAGGACTAGTTGCACAAGGGTTTGGTATAGCTATAATGCCTAAGATACCATTTTTAAAATATTTTGATGTAGATATTATAAAATTAAAAAGCCCTGCATATACAAGGAATATTTACATGGCGAAATTGAAAAACAAATACTTACCTCCTGCGGTAGAGAAATTTAGCAAATTTGTTATAAAAAATTGTAATGTAAAATAAAGTTATAAAATTTAAAATAAATATAGATTTATACTGAACAATATATAAATTTATGTTATATATTAATGTATAATTTTTTTGATATAATACTATTTAGGGATTTAAATAAATATTAGAAGGGAGATTTTGTGAAGTATGAGTTCTTTAAAAGTTAGAAATGTAGAAATAGGGAAGGGAATACCAAAAATAATTGCTCCAATTTGTGATAAAACAGAAGAAGAAATATTACATACAGCAAGAAAGTTTTCTATCATACCAGTAGATTTTGACATACTTGATATAGATATAGTTGAATGGAGAGTAGATTTGTATGATTATTATAATGATTATAAAAAAATAGAGGGTGTCTTAGAAAAGCTTAGAAAAATATTAAAAAATATACCAATTATATTTACTATTAAAAGAAATGCAAGTCATGGTGAAGCGGAGATATCTAAAGAAGATTATGTAAAAATATATAAAGAAGTATGTGCTACAAAATTAGTAGATTTAATAGATATTGAAGATAGTATAGGGAAAGATAATATGGAAGATATAATTGAATTTGCTAAAGATATGGGGACATATGTAATAACTACTAATCACAATCTAGATCATACACCTTCGAAAGCTGAATGTATTGCTACAGCAAAAGAATTAGAAGATATGGGGGCTGATATTATAAAAATAATAACAAAACCAAGTAGTAAATTAGATGTGGTAGAATTACTAGAGACAACAATTATTATAGCTGAGCATATTGCAAACGTTCCTATTTGTACAATTTCAATAGGTGAGAAAGGTGGGCTTAGCCGAATTTGTGGAGAATTTTTTGGCTCATGTATGACTTATGGGGTCAATAGAAAGAAAAGTGCTCCTGGACAACCTAATATAGAAGATTTAAGTAATTTATTAAAATTAATACATAAAAATATAGAAGCTTAGAAATATATATAAATAAAGTAATAAATTAATTAGACGAAATTAGTATTATAGTTTACTATTAATAAAAAACTAATTTAAATGGGAAAGAGCATGGAAATATAAGAAAAAATTTGTGGTCTAGTATTTTTTAGATTAAAAAATAAAAGTGAAATATAGTATTTTATTTAAAAATCAAACAAAATTCGACTTATAAAAATCGAAAAATTAAAAAATAAAGAATATTATCAAAATGGGCTTTTTAATCTTTGGGATTGTTGAAATTTCATTAATATATTGCTATAATTTAGTAAAAATACAATTAGATAAGGTGGGTATTGCATATGGATAATATAGAAAAAGTAAGAGCTAAAATTAGTATGTATGATGATGAAATTATAAAAATTTTGTCAAAAAGAATGGATTGTATAGACGAAATAATGCAATATAAAAAAGAAAAAGGTCTGCCTATACTACAACCAGAATATGAAGGTAAAAAAGAAGTAGCACTATGTAAAAAATTAAAAGATAATAAATATGAAGATGAAATAATGAACGTATTTAGATACGTTGTTAAAAATGCTAAAAAATATCAAGCTAAAAACCTATTTCCATACAATATAATGTTAATAGGATTTATGGGATGTGGTAAATCTACAATAGCTAAATATTTAAGCCATATACTTGAAATGGAAGATTTAGAAACTGATGACTTTATAGTAAAAAGAGAAGATATGACAATAAATGAAATATTCCAAAGAAAAGGTGAAGAATATTTTAGAAAATGTGAAAGTAATGCTTTAAAAGAATTAGAAACTAGACAAGGAATAATAATCTCTTGTGGTGGTGGAATGCCAATGAGAGATGAAAATGTAGAATTAATGAAGAAAAATGGAAAAATAGTATTGCTTACAGCATCTCCAGAAACAGTATATGATAGGGTAAAATATAGTAATCAAAGACCATTATTAAATGGAAATATGAATGTTGAATATATAAGCGATTTAATGGAAAAGCGTAGAAGTAGATATGAATCAGTAGCAGATATCGTAGTAAATACAGACCAAAAACCAATACATGCAATAGCAGAAGAAGTAGTAAGTAAATTAGCAAATTTAGATTAATATAAAAATAAAAATCCTTTCTTTGATTATATATTTAGAAAGGATTTTTTTAGTACATAGGAAATTATAATCAGATTTAAATAGTGGATAAATATAATTTACGTTAATGCATTTCAAAAAAATCTACATTTTTAAGGGTCTTTAGAACTAAAGATTTTTTTATAATTTTGGAATAAATATTTAATATAAAGTAAAAATTATAATATAGAAATAAAATATAATAAACTAAAATACTTAAAACCTTGTTTACTAAAGATAAATTATGATATTATAGTATATATGATTGTTAATATATATAAAACTTGACAATCTTAGTAACATATATATAATAAAAATGATAAAACATTAGAAATTTATTTACATGGAGGAATAATAATGGTAACAGCAGGAGATTTTAGAAAAGGTGTAACTTTTGAAAAGGATGGTCAACCATGTTTAGTAGTTGATTTCCAACACGTTAAACCAGGTAAAGGTGCAGCTTTCGTAAGAACTAAATACAAAAACTTAAGAACTGGAGCTATAAGAGAAGAAGCTTTTAATCCAAGTGATAAATTCCCAAAAGCTATAATAGAAACAAAACAAATGCAATATTTATACAATGATGGTGAATTATACTACTTCATGGACGAAGAAACTTTCGACCAAATACCACTAAACTACGAACAAGTAGAAGATGCTATAAAATTCTTAAAAGAAAACGAAGTAGCAACAATAAGATTCTATCAAGGACAACCATTCCAAGTAGAAGCTCCAAACTTTGCAGAATTAGAAGTAACTGAAACTGAACCAGGTATAAAAGGTGATACAGCAAGTAACGTTACTAAATCAGCTACTGTAGAAACAGGAGCAGTAGTTCAAGTACCTTTATTCATAAATGAAGGAGACAAAATAAAAATAGATACTAGAACTGGTGAATATTTATCAAGAGTTTAATATTTTAGCATAAAAAAAGCTTATATATCAAATATTAATGATATATGAGCTTTTTTAAAACAAATACTAAAAATTTAAAGGTATTTTATAAAGTTTCATATTTTTTAAAGGAATTAAATTATATGCCTTAGAAATTATAATACATAAGATTTCTAGAAAGTTGTTTAAATCAAATCTATCTTGAGAAAGTTTTGGTTTAAAGAATCTTTAAAGTAAGGATTTTTAAAGTAATAGCTTTCTTAATAAGATATAAAAAATGCAAAAGGAGAGGTTTATCATGAAAAAACTAGGTGAAGAAGTTGCATATTTAAGAGGTTTAGCTGAAGGATTAGATATCGATGATAAAAGTAAAGAAGGCAAAATGATCGGCAAAATAGTAGAAATATTAGGATGTTTTGCTGATAAAGTAGAAGAATTAGAATATTCAGTAGGAGACTTAGAAGATCAAGTAGAAGAGTTAGAATACGAAGTTGAGGAATTACAACAAGAAGTAGAAGATTTAGAAGAATGGTTATACGACGAAGACGATGACGATTACGATGATGAAGACTACGATGATGAGTATGATGAAGACGAAGATTATGACGATGATGAAGATGGGTTAAGTTTTATAGAAATGGAATGCCCAAATTGCTCAGAAGTAGTAGAAATCGATGAAGAATTATTATTTGATGACTCAGTAGATGTAATTTGTCCAAATTGTCATGCTGTTATATTATCTTCTGAAGATGATTGTGACGATTGTGATGATAGCTGCGGTTGTGGTTGTGGTTGCGAAGTCGAATCTGAAGATGAAGAAAAATAGTTGTAATTTGTATAGTGAATGTTTGGTTTAAAAAGCGCCTATGAAGTTTAAATCTTCATAGGTTTTTTAAAGTAAATATGTTTTTTTGATTCATGGGAATTATATAAATATAACATAAATAATATTGAGATTGATCTAACAAAATAATTAGTTTGGAGGATGTTTAATGAAAATAAATAGAAGAATATCAAGTAATATAGAATTATTTGAACAAAAAATAAATTATGAATTTAAAAATAAAGAATATATATTAGAAGCTTTAACACATAGTTCTTATTCAAATGAAAATAAAAACTATCCTTTTAATGAAAGACTAGAGTTTTTAGGAGACTCTGTATTAAGTATAGTAATAAGTGATTACTTATTCAAAAAAGAAACAAAATTACCTGAAGGTGAACTTACAAAAATAAGAGCAAACATAGTTTGTGAAGAATCTTTAAGTGAAGTTTCTAAAAATATACATTTAGGAAAATATATGCTATTAGGAAAAGGTGAAGAAGCTACAGGTGGTAGAGAAAGAATATCTATACTTGCAGATGCTCTTGAGGCTGTTATAGCGGCTATTTATCTAGATGGCGGAATAAAATGTGCAAGAGAGTTTATATTAACTAATATGGAAAAAATAATAAATGACTCTATAAAAGGAAAAATATTTAGAGATTATAAAACTTGTTTACAAGAAGTATTACAAAGTAATGGAGAAAATAACATCTGGTATAAATTAATCGAAGAAAAAGGACCAGACCACAACAAACGCTTTGTTATGGAAGTCGGAATAAACGACACTGTATTAGGTGTAGGTGAAGGTAAAAGTAAAAAAGATGCAGAGCAAGTTGCTGCAAAATGTGCATTAGACAAAAAAATGTAAGGTGGTATATTTAAATGAAAAAAAGAATAATACCTATATTTGTTCCTCACAGAGGGTGTCCTCATGATTGTATTTTTTGCAATCAAAAGAAAATAACTGGAGTAAGTACAGAAGTTACAGCACAAGATGCTAGAAATATAATCGAAGAATGCTTAGAAACTATAGATAAAGATACAAATGTTGAAATAGCATTTTTTGGAGGAAGCTTTACTGCAATAGAAGAAGAATGCCAAAATGAATTATTAGCAGTTGCAAAAGAATATGTAGACAAGGGATTAGTACACGAAATAAGAATGTCTACAAGACCAGACTGTATAAGTGATTCAATTTTAGAAAGACTTAAAAAATACGATGCTAGTATTATAGAGCTAGGCGTTCAATCTATGGATGCTAAAGTGCTTATAGATAGTGTAAGAGGACATGATATAGAATCAGTAATAAAAAGTGCAAAATTAATAAAAGAACACGATATAAAATTAGGTTTACAAATGATGGTAGGTCTTCCATCTGATACAGAAGAAAAATGTATAGAAACAGCTAGAAAGTTTATAAGTCTAAACCCAGATTGTGTTAGAATATATCCAACTCTAGTAGTTAAAGATACAGGACTTGAAATGCTTTTAGAAAGAGGAGAATATACGCCGTTTTCTTTAGAACAATGTATAAATATAGTTAAAAAGTTATTAGTTTTATTCTATATAAACAATATTAATGTAATAAGAGTAGGTCTTCAAGCTACAGATGATATTCAACTTGGAAAAGGTGTAGTAGCAGGGCCTTATCATCCAGCTTTTAGAGAATTAGTAGAAAGTGAAATGATAAAAGACTATCTAGACTATATAGTAAAAGAAAATGAAATAAGTGGAGAGCTTATAGTAAATTCAAATAATAAAAATATTTCTAAAATAGTAGGAAATAAAAGATCAAATAAAATATATATGAAACAAAAATACAATATAAATCTTAAAACAATGCCGAAAGATTTACCAATAGATGAGCTTTCAATAGTATCATCTAAAGGCGAGTTTACTGTAAATATGAATGAAATTTACAATAAACTATTAGATATATACAACCTTTAGTTTTGAAGGGAGATGAGATAGTGCATTTAAAGAGACTAGAATTAAAGGGATTTAAATCTTTTCCAACAAAGACAGAGATAAATTTTAATGAAGGAATAACAGCAATCGTAGGACCAAATGGAAGTGGAAAGAGTAATATATCCGATGCAGTTAGATGGGTTTTAGGCGAGCAAAGTATAAAAAGTCTTAGAGGAGATAAACTAGAAGATGTTATATTTGCCGGTACAATAGATAAAAAACCTATGAATTACTGCGAAGTAGCTCTTACTATAGACAATAGTGATGAAAAACTAAATATAGATTTTAGTGAAGTTACTATAAAAAGAAGAGCCTATAGAAACGGAGAGAGTGGATTCTTTTTAAATGACAAAGCTTGTAGATTAAAAGATATAAAAGAATTACTTCTAGATACAGGTATAGGTAAAGATGGTTATTCTATTATAGAACAAGGAAAAGTAGATGAAATTTTAAGTAATAACCCAGCGAACAGAAGAAAAGTTTTTGATGAAGCGTGTGGGATATCTAAATATAGATATAAAAAACAAGAAGCGGAAAAAAACCTAAAAAATACTAAAGAAAACTTAGAGAGAATAGAAGATGTTTATATAGAAATTGAAAATAGAATAAAGCCTCTTTTTTCTCAACAAAAAAAGGCTCTTAGATATTTAGAGCTTAGAGAAAACTTAAAGAAATTAGAAGTAAATAATTATATTAGAGAAATTAAAAAGATAGACAATGAATTATCTGAAATAACAAAGCAAAAGACAATACTAGCAAAAGAGTTAAATGAAAAAGAAGTATTGAGAGAAAAAATGGACAAAAATGTAGAGTTAGCTAATGAAGAAATCGAAAAGCTAGAAGAAAATATATCTAAGCTTAATGAATATATAGACTCTATAAAAGATGTAATAAATCAAAATGATTCACAAATTTCTCTTATAAATGAGAGGATAAACAACTCAAAGTCTAATATAGAAAACAATAAAAAGACTTTAGATGATTTTGAACTTAAATTAAAAGAAGATAATGAAAAGTTAGTAGAATTACAAAATAAAAGAAAAGTAGACGAAGAAGCTATTTCTGTATTAAAAAAGGAAATAAGTGATATAGAACAAAAAAATAGCCAAAAAGAACAAAATTTAAATAACTTAACTAAAAATCTAGAAGATTTAAAAGACAATATAATAACTTACTTAAATGAAAAGAAAGATTTAAGTAATAGCTTATCTATGTTAGGTGCAAATATTGAAAATATAAATTCTAGAAGTGAAGTAATAGATAATAATATAGCAGATATAAATACTTCATTAGAACAAAAAAAATCTATATATAAAGAAAAAGAAGAAAAAGTAAATGAAATTAAAGTTGAGCTTAATAAGCAAAATACAACTTTAAATAATTTAAGAGAAGAGTTACAAAACTATAAAAATGAAAATAGAAATATAGATATAAAAATACAAAACAACAATTATTCTCAAAAAGAATATTCTTCTAAACTTCAAATATATAAAGATATGGAAAAGCATAATGAAGGCTTTAACAGAGGTGTAAAAGAAGTATTAAAAAATAAAAATTTATCTGGAATATGTGGAGCATTAGGACAAGTTATAACTACTAAAGCAGAGTATGAAAAAGCGATAGAAGCGGCTCTTGGAGCTTATATGCAAAATATTATAACTACAGACCAATTTGCAGCTAAAAATGCTATTGCTTATCTTAAAAAAAACAATATGGGTAGGGTTACTTTCCTTCCTATGAATGTTATAAAATCTAAAAAAATAAATGAAAATACTATAAATTCTAAAACTCCATATATAAAAATAGCGAGTGACTTAGTAGAATTTGATGAACAATATAGAGATATAATTGAAAATATACTAGGTAGAACTATAGTAATTGACAATATAGATAATGGTATTAAATTTGCAAATGAAACTAATCACAAATTTAAAGTTGTAACTTTAGATGGAGATATTTTAAATCCAGGAGGATCTTTAACTGGTGGTAGTTTAAAAACAAGCACTAATATATTATCTAGAAAAAGACTTATAAGCGATTTTGAAGAAAAAATACAAAATATAAAAGTAGAAAACGAAGAAAATTTAAAAAATAAACAAATAATTATTGAATCTATTTCAAAAACAAGACAAAGCATAGATACATATGAAAATGATATAAATGCATTAGAAAAAGACATAGTAAAACAAAATACTAAACTTACATCTATAAATTATGAAATAGATTCTTTAAAACAAAATATTGAAAAGTTACAAAAAGAGAAAAATGGTTTAAGTTCAAACTTAGACTATACGTCTAATAAAATAGAAAGTATTGAACAAAATATAAAAGAAATAGAATTAAAAGAAGCTCAAAATAAAAAGAAAATAGAAGAGCTTAGCAAAATTCAAGAAACTCACAATGACGACTTTGATAAAGAAAAGAAACAAATCGAGAGTTTAAAATTAGATTTTGTTCAAAAAAGCGAGATATTTAAGTCTACAGAAGCAGAAATAAACAGAATTAAAACTGAGATAGATGATACAAATAAAAAAATTATCGATAATAAAAATAATATAGAAAGATTAGAAAAAGAAATCGAAAATTTAAAAAATCAATCTCAAATTCAAATGAGTGAAAGTGAAAACTTAAACAAAGAGCTTTCTAAGAAAAATAAAGAAATGGATAATGCTCAACAAGCTAAGAATAAATTCAAAGAAAATATAAATGACTTAAATAAACAATTAAAAGCATTTGAAAGACAAAGTATGGAGCTTAGACAAAGTGAATTTAAAATTGAATCAAAATTAGAGCGTTTATCATCAAATAAAGAAAGTTATACTACTAGATTATTTGAAGATTATGATTTGAGCTATGTAAAAGCTCTAGAGCTTAAAGACGATTCAATTGAAATAAATAAAAAAATACTTGAATCTATAAAAAGAGAGATTGCAAGTCTTGGAAATATAAATATAGATTCTATAAAAGAATATAAAGAGACTAAAGAGAGATATGATTTCTATAGTGAACAAAAAAATGATTTAGAAGAATCAATAAGTGCTATAGAGAAAATAATAGAAGAACTAGAAGTAAATATGAAAGTTCAATTTAAAGAACAATTTACTCAAGTTAATGAAAACTTCAAATATGTATATAAAAGACTGTTTGGAGGTGGAGAGGGAGAGCTTACTATATTAGACGAAGATAATATACTTGAGAGTGATATCCAAATAACAGCGAAACCACCAGGTAAGAAAATGAAAAACTTAAATTTACTATCAGGTGGAGAAAAAGCTCTTACAGCTATAAGTATATTATTTGCAATAATATTAGCTAAACCAACACCGTTTTGTATTCTAGATGAAATTGAGGCGCCATTAGACGATGCCAACATATTCAGATTTGGTGAGTATCTAAAAGAATTATCAGAAGATACTCAGTTTATAGCCGTAACACATAGAAGGGGTACAATGGAAGCTGCTGACTATATTTATGGAGTAACAATGGAGAAAAAAGCTATTTCAAAAGTAATAGGTCTAGATCTTCATGAAGCACATAAAATGACAGATATAATATAAAATGGAGGAAAAATTATGTTTAAAAAACTTTTTGGTTTTGGGAAAAAGAAAAAAGAAGAAATACAAGAAGAACCAGTTGAAGAATTAGAAGTGAAAGAAACTGAAGAAGACTCACAAAATGTAGAAGATAGTAAAGAAGAAGTAAAATCTGATTTAGAAAATGATGAAGATAATTCTGAATATGATTCACAAAAAGAGCAAGAAGAAGTGGAAATTTTAGAAGAAGACGAAATTGAATCTAATAAAATTGAAGAAACAAAAAATGAAGAAGCTGTGTCTCAAGAAATATTAGAAGAGCAAATAGAAGCACAAGAAGAAGCTAAAGAAGAAATAGCTGAGATTGAGGAAATAAAAGCTGAAGATATAGAAACTCAAGAAAAACAAGATGAAATAGAAGAATCAGAAGATACTGTTGAAAATCAAATAGACGACGAATTGGAAGAAGAGGAAGAAAAACCTAAAAAAGTAAGTTTATTCGATAGATTAAAACAAGGTCTAACTAAAGCAAAACAAGGTATAACTGATAGAATTGATGAAGTTTTAAAAGCTTATACAAAGGTAGATGAAGAGCTTTTAGAAGATTTAGAAGAAGTTTTAATAACAGCTGACGTAGGAGTAAATACTACTATGGATATAATTGAAAAATTAGAAGATGTTATAAGAACTAAAAAGATAACAGATCCACAAGATGTAAGAGAAGAACTAAAATTAATAATAGAAGATATTTTATCTAAAGACGATACTAAATTAGATGTATCACATAGCCCAACTATAATCTTAATGGTAGGTGTAAATGGCGTAGGTAAAACTACAACAATCGGAAAACTTGCTCACAGATATAAATCTGAAGGTAAAAAAGTACTTCTTGCAGCAGGAGATACATTTAGAGCGGCTGCAATCGATCAATTAGAAGTATGGGCAAATAGATGTAATGTTGATATAATAAAACATCAAGAAGGTGCTGACCCAGGAGCAGTAATATTTGATGCGATAAAAGCATCTAAAGCTAGAGGAGTAGACGTATTAATATGTGATACAGCAGGACGTCTTCACAATAAATCAAACCTAATGAATGAATTAGGTAAAGTATTTAAAATAGTAGATAGAGAATATCCAGAAGCTAAAAAAGAAGTTTTATTAGTAGTTGATGCGACAACAGGACAAAATGCAGTATCGCAAGCTAAAAGCTTTAAAGAAGTGTGTGATATAACTGGTTTAGCGCTTACTAAATTAGATGGAACAGCTAAAGGTGGGGTTATTTTAGCTGTTAAATCAGAGGTAGATGTGCCAGTAAAATTAATAGGTGTAGGGGAGAAAATGGAAGATTTACAAGATTTTGACTCGAAATCATTTGTTGATGCTTTATTCAGTTAAACTTGTATAAAATAAATGTTGACAAGTATATTTATTTGATATAAAATACAATGTGTAAAGTAAAGAACCTTTACAGTAAAGTCTTGGAAGTGATTGTTATGAACATAGAAAAAATGGTTGAAATTGGATTGTTGTTTGAGCAATACAAAGAATTATTGACTGAAAAACAGCGAGAAATGGTATCTCTTTATTACGAAGAAGATTATTCTTTAGGAGAGATAAGTGAGAACTTAGGAGTATCACGACAAGGAGTTTACGACACATTAAAGCGTTCAGAAAAGATACTTAGAGAATACGAAAATAAATTACATTTAGTGGCTAAGTTAAAAGAACAAGAAAAATTCCTTAAATCTATTAGGGAGAAAGTTGTTGACATTAAAGAAGATTTATTGCACAATAGAGATTGTGCGAATTTAATCCCTAAGCTAGAAAATATAGAAGAAATATGTAGGGAGTTGTTAAAATGATATTTGAAGGTTTATCTGATAAATTGCAAGGTGCCTTTAGTAAGTTAAAATCAAAAGGAAAACTTACAGAAAAAGATGTAAAGGCAGCTATGAGAGAAGTAAAGCTTGCTTTACTTGAAGCCGATGTAAACTTTAAAGTCGTAAAAGATTTTGTTAAAAAAGTACAAGAGAGATGTGTTGGACAAGAAGTTATGGAAAGTTTAACTCCAGCGCAACATGTTATAAAAATAGTTAATGAAGAACTTACTGCTTTAATGGGAGATGTCCAAAGTAAAATTACAATATCTTCTAAACCACCAACAATAATAATGATGGTAGGTTTACAAGGGGCAGGTAAGACAACAACATCAGGAAAGCTTGGCGGATATTTCAAGAAACAAGGAAAGAAACCACTACTTGTAGCTTGTGACGTTTATAGACCAGCAGCGATAAAACAATTAGAAGTTGTAGGAAAAAGCTTAGATATAGAAGTATTTAACATGGGTGATAAAGAAAACCCAGTTAATATAGCAAAAGCAGGACTTAGTCATGCTATAAAAAATAACAATGATTTAGTTATAATAGATACAGCAGGTAGACTTCATATAGATGAAGAATTAATGGATGAATTAAAATCTATAAAATCTGAAGTTAGACCACATGAAATACTTTTAGTAGTCGATTCAATGACAGGTCAAGATGCAGTTAATGTAGCTGAAAGTTTTGACAATGCTTTAGGTATAGACGGAGTTGTACTTACTAAATTAGATGGTGATACAAGAGGTGGGGCAGCACTTTCAATAAGAGCTGTAACACAAAAACCTATAAAATTCATAGGTATGGGTGAAAAATTAGACGATTTAGAGCCTTTCCATCCAGATAGAATGGCATCTAGAATCCTAGGAATGGGAGATGTTTTAAGTTTAATTGAAAAAGCCCAAGAAACTATGGACATGGAAAAAGCAAAAGCATTAGGTGCTAAGCTTAAAAAACAAGAATTTGATTTTGAAGATTTCCTAGATCAAATGGAGCAAATTCAAAAGATGGGTTCTATGGACAAAATCCTTGGAATGATTCCTGGAATGGGAGATATAAAAAATCAATTAGGCGACGTAGATATGAATGGCAAAGAAATGAACAGAATAAAAGCCATAATACAATCTATGACAGTTGAAGAAAGAAGAAATCCACAAATACTTAATGCATCTAGAAAAAGAAGAATAGCAAAAGGTAGTGGAACAAGTGTACAAGAAGTAAATAAATTAATAAAACAATTAAATGAAATGAAAAAAATGATGAAGATGTTTACTTCTAATAGCAAAGGTATGAAGAAAAGAGGCGGTTTTCCCGGACTTCCTTTCTTTAGATAAATAAATTAAAATTAAAATAGAAAAATTTTCGGAGGTGGCCAAATGGCAGTTAAAATAAGATTAAAAAGAATGGGTGCTAACAAAAAACCTTTCTACAGAATAGTAGTTGCAGACTCTAGAGCACCAAGAGATGGTAGATTTATAGAAGAAATAGGATACTACAATCCAGTTTCTGAACCAAAACAAATAAAAATAAACGATGAAAAAGCTAACAAATGGTTAGGTGTTGGTGCACAACCTACTGAAACTGTTAAAAAATTATTCCAAAGCCAAGGAATAATAGAAAAATAAGAAATTTTAATAATTTAAATTATCTTATAGTAACATTTTAGGAGATGGAAAATATGAAAGAGCTAGTTATCGATATAGTTAAGGCTCTAGTTGATAATCCTGATGAGGTGACAGTTGAGGAAACAAGAAAAAAAGGTGAAATAATCCTAAAACTTTCAGTTTCTCAAGATGATATGGGCAAGGTTATAGGAAAACAAGGGAGAATAGCTAAAGCTATTAGAACTGTATTAAAATCTGCTGGAAATAAAGAGCACCTTAAGGTTTCTCTTGAGATAGTATAAAAAGGATTAGGTATATGCCTAATCCTTTTTGTATATACTAAAAATGATAAAAGAGGTGACGAAATGGATAATAAATTGACTGTTTTTAGAATAGGACAGATAGTAAATACACAAGGTTTAAAGGGTGAAGTGCGTGTTTACCCATATACTGATGATATAAATCGTTTCGATGATTTAGAATATTTTTATTTAGATAAAGGTTTAAATAATAAATATGAAGTTGAAAGAGTTAGATACAAAGGAAACATGGTTATAATGAAGATAAAAGGTATCGACTCTATAGAACTAGCACAAAAATTAAAAACAAAAAATATGTATATCGGAAGAGATCAAGGTAAAGAATTAGAAGAAGATGAATTTTTCGTAGCAGATTTAATTGGACTAGATGTCTTCACTGTAGATGGTGAAAAAGTAGGTGTTGTAAAGGACGTATTACAACATGCTATAAACGATGTATACGTAGTTAATAATGGCGAAAAAGAGTATTTAATACCTTCTATTGAAAAGTTCGTACCAACTATAGATTTAGAAGAAAATAAAATGATAATAAATCCTATAAAAGGAATGCTTGATTAGGTGGTAAAATGAGATTTCATATAATGACACTTTTCCCAGAGATATTTAACTCATACTTTGGTGAAAGTATAATGAAAAGAGCTATAGAAAAAGGAATAATCGAAGTGTTTGTATATAATATAAGAGATTTTTCGGCTAACAAACACAAAAAAGTAGATGATTATCCTTTTGGTGGTGGTGCAGGTATGCTTATGACTCCACAGCCAATTTACGATACATATAAGCACATAGTTGATACTCATAATATAGAAAACCCTAGAGTTATATATTTAACTCCAAAAGGAAAAACTTTAAAACAAGGGATAGTAAAAGGGTTCTCAAAAGAAGAAGACATAATACTACTTTGTGGACATTATGAAGGAATCGACCAAAGAATAATAGATTTAATCGTAACAGATGAGATATCAATCGGTGATTATGTACTTACTGGAGGCGAATTGCCAGCATTAATTCTTGTTGATGCTATAGCAAGACTTATTCCAGGTGTATTAAATCAAAATGAATCATTTGAAGATGAGTCATTTGAGAATGATTTATTAGAATACCCACACTATACAAGACCAAGAGAATTTATGGGTCTAAATGTCCCTGATGTATTGTTATCTGGAAACCACCAAAAAATAGAAGCGTGGAGAAAAGAACAAGCAATCGAAATTACGAAAAAAAGAAGAAAAGATTTATATAAAAAGTATTGTAAGAAATAATTTTTTATAGTATAATATGAAAAGTCGAGACTACGGGCATTCCTCTGTTACACTGGTCAGTAATTAAGAATGTCTATGAATACTAGGAGGAAAAAATGAACGAATTAATAAAATCATTAGAACAAGAACAATTAAAAAACGAAGTTCCTAACTTTGGACCTGGGGACACTGTAAAAGTACACGTTAGAATAGTAGAAGGAAAAAGAGAAAGAATACAAGTATTTGAAGGTGTTGTAATAAAAAGACAAGGTGGAGGAAACAGAGAAACTTTCACTGTTAGAAAAATATCTTTCAACGTAGGTGTAGAAAGAACATTCCCAGTTCATTCACCAAAAATAGAAAAAATAGAAGTTACTAGAAAAGGTAAAGTAAGAAGAGCTAAAATCAATTACTTAAGAACTAGAACTGGTAAAGCTGCTAAAGTTAAAGAAGCAAGAACTAAAAGATAATAAATCTTTATTAATATAAAAGGAAATCTCGAAAGAGCTTTCCTTTTTGTCTTATATAGAGAAATAAACTAATAAATACATAAATTATTAGAGATAATATAAATAGAAAATATACATCTTTAGAAGGTAATGAAATAAAGAGTTTTAATAAAATAAAAATAATTAAAAAGGAAGTGAGAACATGACAAGAGATTACGAAGAATATTTAAAAGACGATAATCTACATATAAACTGGTATCCAGGACATATGAAAAAAACTAAGGAAATGGTGCAAAACAACTTAAAGCTTGTAGACGTTGTTATAGAGCTTTTAGACGCTAGAATACCACTTAGTAGTAAAAACCCTGAGATAGATAAATTAGCTCATAATAAACCTAGAGTAGTTGTTTTAAATAAAAGTGACTTATCAGATAGAGCAAAATTAAATAAATGGATTAGCTATTATCAAAGTAAAGGTATAAAAGCTATACCAGTAGATACTCTAAAAGGTAGCGGAGTTAATAAAATAGTAGAAGAATGTAAAAACGTAACAAAAGAAAAAATGGATGCTCTAAAAGAAAAAGGTAGAAAAGAAAGAGCTATAAGAGTTATGATAGTTGGTGTTCCAAACGTTGGGAAATCTTCTCTTATAAATAAATTAACAGGAAGAAAAAGTACTCAAACTGGAGACAGACCAGGTGTAACAAAAGGTAAACAATGGGTAAGGCTTAAAGGAAACTTAGAGTTATTAGATACGCCAGGTATACTTTGGCCTAAATTTGAAGATCAAAAAATAGCTTTAAACTTAGCATTTACAAGAGCCATAAAAGACGAAATACTAGATATAGATACTCTAGGGTTAAAATTCATAGAAAAAATGTCTGACATCGAGCCAGAGAAGCTAAAAGCTAGATATAAATTAGATTCTTTAGGTGAAGAACCATTAGAAACTATGGAGATGATAGGAAGAAAAAGAGGATTCATCTTAGGAAGAAATGAACTTGACTATACAAGAATAGCAAAAACTGTATTAAATGAGTTTAGAGAGGGTAAATTAGGTCAAATAACTTTAGAAGTTCCTGAAGATATAGAAGAAGCATAATTTACTCTTAAAATTAAATAGATAATTTATAAAGCTGGTTTTAACTACTGATTTAAAGTAGATTTAACTGGCTTTTTAATTATTTTAAATTATCTGTAAAATTAAAATATTAAATATATTTTTATTATATTGACTATTACATCAAATCTATGTATAATAGACTAATCAGTCAGACAACAATTTAGGAGGAATAATTATGAATACAAAAAATAAAGACATAATCATAACTGGTTTTGCCCTGTTTGCTATGTTCTTCGGAGCTGGAAACTTAATATTCCCACCTTACTTAGGAGTAATAACAGGGGACAAATTCTTAATAGGATTTTTAGGGTTTATAATAGCTGACGTAGGTTTATCACTACTTGCTATATTAGCATCAGCTAAATCTGATGGAGATACGGGAAGAGTATTTGGTAGAGCGGGTAAATTATTTGCGATAATTTTAGGTTCTGCTATAATGATATGCTTAGGGCCACTTCTTGCAATACCAAGAACAGCTGCTACAACTTTTGAAATGGGGATAATACCACTTATACCAGGATTCAATGCAGTATTATTTTCGACAATATTCTTTGCTATAACATTGGCTTTAACAATAAAGCCATCTAAAGTGGTAGATATAATTGGTTCGTACTTAACACCAGCATTATTAGTTTGTTTATTAGCTTTAATAGTAATAGGTATAATAAATCCAATAGGAAATTTAAATGATGCTGCCATAGAAAATGTATTTAGTGAAGGAATATTACAAGGGTACCAAACGTTAGATGCATTAGGAGCGATATGTTTATCGGCTGTATTAATAAAAAGTTTAGTACAAAAAGGGTATAAACGAGAAAAAGATAGAGTTAATATTTTATTAAAAGCAGGATTTATAGCTGCATTAGGACTAGCGCTTGTATACGGAGGTCTTACTTATCTTGGAGCGACAGTATCAACTCAATATGGAGTAGATGTATCGCAATCAGCATTAATAGTTGCTATAACAGTTGCTTTACTTGGTACTCCAGGAAAAGTAGTTTTATCCTTAATAGTAACGTTAGCATGTTTAACTACAGCTATTGGTTTAACATCTGCTACAGCAGAGTATTTTTCAGGCTTAACTAAAAATAAATTAAAATATGAACATATAGTAATAGCTGTATGCTTATTAAGTTTAGTAATATCAACTTTAGGAGTGGGAGCTATAATAAAAATATCAGCACCAATACTTAGCTTAATATATCCGGCGACAATCGTATTAATTGTTATGACTATATTCAACAAATATGTTAACAATGACAATATAGTTAAAGGTGCAACTTATGTGGCATTACTAATGGGTATATTTATGGCTGCTAAAGATTTAGGTGTAAATATATCATTTATAGACTCTTTACCATTTGCTAGTTTAGGATTCTGTTGGTTAGTTCCAACAATAATAGGTGGAGGAATCGGCGCATTTATTAAAACATCTAAAACAAATTCAGATGAAGAATCAAAAGAAATTGCAGTTTAACATATAAACTTATAATATAAATCGTCAAGGAATTTAATGTATATTGAGTTCCCTGGCGATTTTTTGTATTATACTATATAATGAAATAATATTTGATATAAAATTACATAATAAATAGAAAAATAGAAATGTAAAATAGAGGTGCGTTATGAAAGATAAAAGTGTAAAAGAAATAAAAGAAATAGTAGAGAATTTAAATGAAGATCAATATGGGGAGTATATAGATATATTAAATGAAGATAGTAGAAAATCTGTTCAAAATATAGCAAAAAGTTTAAGTAAGAAATTAGATAAGATAAAAAAAGAAGAAGAAAGATTAGAGTTTATAAATACATTTGAAAATGAAGGGTATGCAAATGGTTATCTATACATAGGTGGAGTTGATGAAGCAGGAAGAGGACCTTTAGCGGGACCAGTTGTGGCTAGTGTAGTAGTGTTTGAAAAAGGCACAAAAATTCCATATATAAATGACTCTAAAAAGCTTTCAGAAGCTAAAAGAGAGGAATTATTTGATATTATAAAAGAACAAGCCCTAGATTACGGAATAGGTATAGTTGATAATGAAGAAATTGATGAATATAATATATTAAATGCTACATATATGGCTATGAATAAAGCATTAAATGCGTTAAAGAAAAAGCCAGATTATCTTCTTTTAGATGCAGTTACTATACCTGATTTAGATATAAAACAATTCCCTATAATAAAAGGAGATGCGAAGTCTATATCTATAGCAGGAGCTAGTATACTTGCAAAAGTAACAAGAGATAGACTTATGTATAAATATGATGAGATATATCCACAATATGGCTTTAAACATCACAAAGGATATGGTACTAAAGAACATTATGAAGCTATTGAAAAATATGGAATAACTCCGATTCATAGAAAAAGTTTTTTAAAGAATGTGCTATAATTAATATAAGACAAATTCTTACAAAAACACAGAAAATGAAACTTTATTAGAGATTTAGGAGGATGAAATATGGATTACAAAGACGTTTTAAAAAGCGCAAGAGAAAATTTAAATGGTAGTTGCAAAGTATGTAAAGTATGTAATGGGATTGCATGCTCTGGTGAAGTTCCAGGAATGGGTGGTAAAGGAACAGGTTCTGCATTTACTGAAAATATGAAAAGTCTAGAAAAAGTTAAAATAAATATGAGAGTGTTGCATGATGTTAAAAATCCAAATACATCAGTAGAAATGTTTGGTAAAAAAATGAAAGCTCCTATATTTGCTGCTCCAGTATCAGGAACAACTTTAAATATGGGTGGAAAATATACAGAAAAAGAATATATATCATGGGTAATAGAAGGATGTCTAAAAGCTGGTATTTATCCAATGGTAGGAGATACAGCAATAGAAACTTTCTTAACGGATAATTTAGAAGTATTAAAAGAAAAAAATGCAGATGGTATAGCATTTATAAAACCATGGGAAAATGATGCTATAATTTCAAAAATGAAGTTAGCTGAAGATGCAGGTGTATTTGCCCTAGGAGTAGACGTAGATGCATGTGGTTTAGTTACTTTATCACTTCACGGTAAAAATGTAGAACCTAAAACTTTAGATAAAATAAAAGAATTAAAACAATCTACAAAATTACCATTTATATTAAAAGGACTTATGACTGTAGATGAAGCTATACTAGCTGCAGAAGCTGGTGTAGATGCAATAGTAGTATCTAATCACGGTGGTAGAGTTTTAGATTGCACTCCAGGAGCTGCAGATGTACTTCCACAAATAGCTAAAGCTGTAAAAGGAAAAACTAAAATACTTGCTGACGGTGGAGTTAGAACAGGTGTAGATGTATTAAAATTAATAGCTTTAGGAGCTGATGGAGTATTAATTGGTAGACCATTTGTAACAGCATCATTTGGTGGAGGCAGTGAAGGTGTAGAACTTTATGTAAATAAAATAATATCTGAACTTGAAGCTACTATGAGACTTACAGGATGTGCTACTATAGCAGATATAGATGAAAGAGTTATATTTAATGGGTAAATATAAAGTTAAATAAATATATCAAAAGATATGGGATAAATCGTATTTATATAGGAAAATTCCATATCTTTTTTATGTGTAAAATTAAAAATAAAACGATATCAATTTATATAATATGGTAATATAAATAATATATGAAGATAAATCTTATTTTGACAATTTTATAAAGAGCAGGTGAAAATGGTGAGAAGAGAGAGTATATTAAATTTAGATTATTTAAAAATAGAGGGAAATAATGAAAACTACATTTATTATGGAGGAGATCAAGAGTGGTTTAAAACTGCTTGGAGAAGAATATCAGGGTGTGGTCCGACAACAGCTTCAGCGATTATTATGTATGAAAATAGAAAAAATGATATCGAAGGTGTGAAAAAATATTCTAAATCAAAGTTTTTAGACTTGATGAATGATATATGGGATTTTATAACGCCTATAAAAGGAAAAGGCGTAAATACAGTAGATTTATTTTTTGAAGGATTTAAAAAATATACAAAAGCAAGATACAATAAATATAAAGAGTCTATATTTATGAAGATACCAATAAATTTTGAAGATAGACCTAATAAGAAAGAAGTATTTAACTTTTTATATAAGGCATTAGAAAAAGACCACCCAATAGCATTTTTAAATTTAGATAATGGAAAAGAAAATAAGCTTCATAGATGGCATTGGGTCGCTATAGTAGGAATTGCATATGATGATTTAAGTGATAAACTAGAAGCTACAATTGCTGATGAAGGAATGCTAAAGAAAATAAACCTAGGTCTATGGCTAACTACTGCTAAAAATGAAGGCGGATTTGTTTATTTTGAGTAAACTCATAATTTGGATTTTGAAATATACACTAAAAAAGCTAAGTAGAAATTTATATCTACCTAGCTTTTTTGATTTATTTATTTTTTAAAAGGACTTTTTATAACACTTATTTTATCATCTGTTTTTATAAGTTCAGATGTATTTTTATAAGATTGTTTTAAGTAACTTGAATTTACATAACTTGCTTTTTCTAAAATATTTCCAGATATGGGAATTATTTCGTACACAGTTTTAGAACCATTTTGGTATTTATCTACCCAAGTTGGAATGCATTTAACTTTTTTTACTGTAGCTTCATTATTGCCTTTCTTTTCAATATCTATATCTACCATAAGACCATCTTCTGTGTACATACTTAAGACTTCTCTTCTTTGATTAGATATATAATTTCCAAGAGAATAAACAACTAAAGTTTCTTTTTTTCCATCAGTTGATTTTATTGTTTCTACAGGTTGAACAACATGAGGATGAGACCCTATTATAATATCTATTCCAGCATCACATAATTTTTGAGCAAGTTCAGTTTGGAATTTGCTAGGTGTTCTGCTATATTCATCTCCCCAGTGAATTATAACAATTTGCATATCCGTATCTTTTTGATATTTTTTAACAGTTGAATAAATTGTATTGAATGCTGTGTCTACATCTGAAATATCAAATACATTCATTAAATCGTTTTTTTCATCAGATACTTTTATACCATTTAGATATTTAGTGCCGTTTTTAATTTCTCCATAAGAATAAGCTGTAATACCTAATTTAATACCATTTACATTTTCTATAACATATTCATCATCAGATTTTTTTTCTCTAGTCCCTACTGTATCAAAGCCTTTTTTCTTTAATGTAGATAAAGTACGTTCTACCCCAAGACTAGACATATCAAAACTATGGTTATTTATAGTTGATAATAAATCAAATCCTACATTTTTTAAAGAATCTGCAAGTGCATCAGGTGTATTAAAAGTTGGATAAGAGCTATAAGCATACACATCGTCCCCACAAAGTGTTGTTTCTAAATTTGCCATAGCTAAGTCTGCATTTTTTATGTATTTTTTTACATATTTATAATTGTTGTCGAAAGAATATTTTTTAGTAGATGTATTATACTGAGCCTTAAGTTGAGGCATATGAGCCATTACATCACCACATGCAAGTAAAGATGCACTATAAGTTTTATTATCTGTAACCTTAGTTACTTCACTAGTTTTATTTGATTCTACAATATTTTCACTCCTGTTAAACATTTTGAAATAACCAAAAATAACTAGAACAATTGCTACAAGGATTATTAAGATTTTCCATTGTTTACTTAACTTCCCCTTATTTTGATCTTTTTTAATTCCCATTTTAACCCTCCATTTGAAATGTTTTCATAATTTATAATATATTTATTTGTAAAAATTTTCAATTAAAAAATTAAAAAAGTGTATATATTGTAACCTTTATGACTAAAATACAAAAAAGATTTTAGGTGGAAGTTATGAATAATTATAAAATACTTAAAAATTTGGATAACGTTAAAAAAGGAAAAATAGGTGAAGAAATAGCAAGAAGATATTTAGTTTTAATAGGAATGAAAATAATATGTAGCAATTATAAAACTAAATTTGGTGAAATCGATATAATAGCAAAGCTAGAAAATAAAATTGTATTTATAGAAGTAAAATCAAGAACTTCAAAAGATTATGGACTTGCATGTGAAGCAGTAGACTATAAAAAAATAGGTAAAATCACTTCTGTTGCAAATCATTATCTTTTAACCAATAATATAAAAAATTGTGAAATAAGGTTTGATGTTATAGAAGTTTATTTTAATGAAGAAAAAATAAACCATATAGAAAATGCATTTTAGGAAAGGATAGATATGTTAAGTATAGTAAACTCATGTAATTTAATAGGAATAGATGGATTTATAGTAAATGTAGAGGTTGATATAACTAGAGGTATGCCGTGTTTTAATATAGTAGGTCTAGCTAGCATAGAAATAAAAGAGGCAAAAGAGAGAGTAAAGTCTGCGATTATAAATAGTGGATTTGAATTTCCAGCAAAGAGAATAGTTGTAAACTTATCGCCAGCAGATATTAAAAAAGAAGGTTCCCTATTAGATTTACCAATATCGATAGGATTACTTATAAATTACATACAAAAAGAAAAATCTTACTTTGATGAAACAATATTTGTCGGAGAATTATCTTTAGATGGAAGTTTAAAAAAGGTTAGAGGAATTTTACCTATAGTTTTAAGTGCAAAACAAAAAGGGTATAAACGAATTTTTATACCTCATGAAAATTTAAAAGAGAGTTCTTATGTAGATGGAATAGAGATAATTCCAGTTAAAAATTTGAGAGAATGTATAAATTATATAAACGGAAAAATTGACTTAGATTTAAGTTCTGTGTTATATAAAAATACAAGTATACAAGAAGAAAAATATGAAGAAGATTTTGGGGATGTAAAAGGAAATTATTTTGTAAAAAGAGGTCTAGAAATTGCAGCAGCAGGAAATCACAATGTTATGTTAATAGGACCTCCAGGCTCTGGAAAAACTATGATGGCGAGAAGAATTAAAACGATAATGCCTGATTTAGATAAAGATGAAATGATGGAGATAAGCAAAATTTATAGCATAGCAGGACTTATAAACAATAATATAGGAATAATAAATAAAAGGCCATTTAGAGCACCTCATCATAGTGCTACAAATGTATCACTAATTGGAGGTGGTGCAAAAGCTATTCCAGGTGAAATAGTATTAGCTCATAGAGGGGTATTATTTTTAGATGAGATTGCAGAATTTAACAAAAAAACGCTTGAAATGTTGAGACAGCCCATAGAAGATGGAGAAATAAATCTATCTCGTTTAAAGTTTTATGTAAAATACCCGTGTAATATTTTGATTATAGCAGCTATGAACCCTTGCCCATGTGGATATTTTATGTCAAATATAGAATGTAAATGTACAGAATATGAAATGGCTAGATATAGAAATAAAGTATCAGGACCATTATTAGATAGATTTGATATTTTTTTAGATGTAGTTCCAATTGAGTTTGGAGAATTCAAAGACAATAATTTTACTGAAACTTCAAAGACTATAAAAAATAGGGTTCAAGAAGCGAAAAATATACAACGAAAAAGATTTGAAAATAGTGATATAAAAAATAATAATGAAATAAAATCATATCAAATTAATAAATACTGTAAGTTAGATGAAGATGCAAGTAAAATAGCAAAAAAAATATTTACTAAATACAATCTAAGCAATAGAAGTTATACAAAACTACTTAAAACAGCTAGAACAATAGCAGATTTAGATTTATGCAAAGATATAAGTAAAAATCATTTATTAGAAGCTTTTTCATATAGAAAAGGGTATTATAAATATTTTAAATGAGGTGATACTATGCAAGAGAGAGAAATGTATTTATTTTTATGTTCAATTTATAGAATAAGCCAAGAAGAGATAGATATTTTAAAAGCACAATTTGGGAAATTAGAGGTTTTGATGTACTTAGACGAAAAAGAAATTTTAAAAAATAAAAATTTAAATTCAAAATTATTGAAAAATATAGTAAAATATAGAAGTCATTCACGAATTGAAAACATAAAAGGGGTTTTGGAAGAAAAGGATATACAATATGTATGTTTTAGTGATGATGATTATCCAGAAAGTTTAAAGCATATACAAATGCCTCCACCTATATTATTTTATAAAGGTGATATTTCTATTTTAGATCATAGAAATAATATAGCAGTAATAGGATCTAGAGCACCTACAAATTATGGATTATATTGTGTAAGAAAGTATGCAAAAGAGTTATCGGATATTGGAATGGATATTGTAAGTGGACTTGCATTAGGAATAGACTCAGAAGCTCATTTGGCATGCATGAATGGAAGGTTTGGGAAAACAGTTGCTGTACTTGGAAGTCCTATTGATAATATATTGCCATCTAGAAATAGAAAAATAGCGGATAAGATTTTAGAAAATGGAGGAATAATAGTATCTGAGTTCTTTTTAGGTAGTAAAGTACATCCATTAAATTTTTCTTTTAGAAATAGAATTATAAGCGGACTAAGTGTTGCTGTTTTGGTAATCGAGGCAGCACAAAAAAGTGGGACAAAGAGAACATTTGATTATGCTGGAGATCAAGGAAAGACTGTATTTGCAATGACAGGAAGAATAAATGATCCTAAGAGCAGAGGTTGTATAGATATGATTATTGAGGGGGCAATACCATTTACCAGTGTAGAAAATATTTTTAGGGATAAAAGTGTTTTTTTAAATGCTAAAGAATTTTGTACTTTAAATAATTGTAAAGATAGTATAGAATATGATATTAAGAGTTTAAATTATGAAAAAAAAGAAATTTTAGAATTAATAAAACGACAAGGAAATATCAAAATAGACGATATTTGCAATTATACTGGAATGGATATAAAAACAATAAACTCAAATGTTAATGAATTATTAATAGACGATTATATTATTGAAATGGAAAATAAGACTTATGGATTTAATGTTTAACATAAAGAGTGGGGGTGTAATATATGGCGAAATCATTAGTAATTGTTGAGTCGCCAGCAAAGGCTAAAACAATAGAAAAATTTTTGGGGAAAAGTCATTATACAGTAAAGGCATCTGTAGGACATGTAAGGGATTTGCCTAAGAGTCAGTTAGGTGTAGATATAGAAAATAACTTTGAACCAAAATATATAAATATAAGAGGTAAAGGTGATGTAATCAAGGAGCTAAAAAAGGAAGCTAAAAAAGCTAAAAAAGTTTATCTAGCTACCGACCCCGATAGAGAAGGAGAAGCTATCTCATGGCACTTATCTTATATTTTAAATATAGATGAAGAAGAAAAATGCAGAATAGAATTTAATGAAATTACAAAAGATGCTATAAAAAAAGCTATAAAAAGTCCAAGAAATATAAATTTAAATTTAGTGGATGCACAACAAGCTAGAAGGGTTTTAGATAGATTATTAGGATACCAAATAAGTCCGATATTATGGCAAAAAGTTAGAAAAGGTCTAAGTGCAGGTAGAGTTCAATCTGTAACTACTAAGTTAATATGTGAAAGAGAAGAAGAAATAAAAGCTTTTGAACCTAAAGAATATTGGAGTATAGAACTTATTGCATCAAATAAAGAAGAAAATAACTTGACACTAAAATTCTATGGAAAAGACAATGAAAAAATAGAGCTAGAAAATGAAGAACAAGTAAAAGAGATATTAAAAACGATAGAAAATGGAAGCTTAGTTGTAACTAAAATAGAATCTAGAAGTCGTAGAAAATCTGCTCCAAAACCATATACAACAAGTGTGCTTCAACAAGATGCTGCTAATAAATTGTATTTTACGACTAAAAAGACTATGATGGTAGCTCAAGAACTTTATGAAGGTATAGATGTAAAAGGTGAAGGAACAGTAGGTCTAATATCTTACATAAGAACAGACTCTAAGAGAATATCTGAAGAAGCTAGAGAAAAAGCCAAAGGTTATATAATAGAATCTATAGGAGAAAATTACTACAAAGATCATGCAAAAGATAGTAAAGGTAAAAAAGAAAAAAAGGTTCAAGATGCTCATGAAGCGATTAGACCTACTTCTGTAGATAGAACACCAGATAGTATAAAAGATTCTTTAAGTAAAGAGCAGTATAAATTATACAACTTGATTTGGAGAAGATTTGTAGCAAGCCAAATGGAAGATTCAGTATTTGATGTATTAAATGTTGAGTGTAAAATTGAAGATTTAATATTTAAAGCGACAGGTTCTAAATTAAAATTTGACGGATATACAAAAATATATAACTTTACAGAGAGAGAAGATAAAATACTTCCAAGTTTAGATGAGGGGGAAATTTTAAAAATACAAGAATATAATCCTCAACAACATTTTACTTCTCCACCACCAAGATATACTGAAGCTAGTTTAGTAAAAACTTTAGAAGAACTTGGAATAGGAAGACCAAGTACTTATGCACCAACTATTACTACTATATTAAATAGAGAGTATGTTGAAAAGGATGGTGCTAGTTTAGTTCCAACAGAGCTAGGTATAATAGTAACAAAAATACTAGATGAAAACTTCCAGAAATTTATGGAGGTAGATTTTACTGCTGATATGGAGTCTCAATTAGATCAAATTGAAGAAGGAAATGTAGAGTGGAAAAAGGTAGTCGAAGAATTCTATTCACCATTAGCTGAAGCAATTAGGGTTGCAATTGAAAAGATTGAGAAAGTAAATATGGATGAAGAAACTGACGAAATTTGTGAACTATGTGGTTCTAATATGGTGATAAAATACGGCAGATTCGGTAAATTTATGGCATGTAAAAATTATCCTGAATGTAAAAATACAAAGCCTATCGTAAGCAAAATTGGTGTAAAATGCCCAAAATGCAAAGAGGGCGATATTATAATGAGAAAAAGTAAAAAGAAAAAGGTATTCTACGGTTGTTCTAACTATCCAGATTGTGATTTTGTAGCATGGAATAAACCAGTTGAAGAGCCTTGTGAGGTTTGCGGTTCTTATATGTATGAAAAATATTCTAAATCAGGAACTAAAATAGTCTGTTCAAATAAAGAATGTAAACATGAAAAAATTATTGAACAAGACTAAAGTTATTGTCGAAAAATTATATTATTGAAATGAGTGAAAATTTTTAATATTTAATTATATTTATTGAATTGGTTATAAAAATATGTTAAGATTACATTGTACAAATGTTTAATTACAAACAGAATTATATTTTGATTTATATTTAGATTGACTGAAATTAAGGAGAGGATTATATGGCAAGCGAAGTACTACAAAAAACTAGAAGAATAAATAAAACTCTACAAACTAGTAGCGGAAGCAAAGTATCTTTCGACAAATTAGCTGAAACATTAGGCGAAGTTTTAGATGCTAATGTTTACGTTTTAAATACAAAAGGAAAAGTTTTAGGTTTATATTTAACTGATATACAAGACAGTTCAGTTATAATAGATGAAGATACAAAGCAAAAAAGATTTTCAATTGAATACAATGAAAGTTTACTTAAGATATCAGAGACACTAGAAAATTTAACTGGAGATGAACTTGTTAGGTTATTCCCAGAAGAACATGTAAGAAGTGAAAAATATCTTACTACTGTTCCAATACTAGGAAGTGGACAAAGATTAGGTTCATTAGTGTTAGCTAGATATAAAAAAGCTTTCAATGACGATGATTTAGTTATATCAGAATACAGTGCTACTGTAATAGGTATGGAAATATTAAAATCTTTAAGTGAAGAAATGGAAGTTGAAATGCGTAAAAAAGCAGTAGTTCAAATGGCAATAGGAACACTTTCTTATTCTGAACTTGAAGCAGTTGAGCATATATTCAATGAACTAAATGGGAATGAAGGTCTATTAGTAGCTAGTAAAATAGCAGATAGAGTTGGAATAACAAGATCAGTAATAGTAAACGCTCTAAGAAAATTTGAAAGTGCAGGCGTTATTGAATCAAGATCTTTAGGTATGAAAGGTACTCATATTAAAATACTTAATGATAAATTAATACCTGAACTAAAAAAAGTAAGAAATAATTATTAATCTATAGATTTATCAAAAAATCCTTCTTTATTATAAAGGAGGATTTTTTGATATACAAATACATAAATAGATTATTAGATAAGGAGGCAATATGCAACCCTTAGCAGATAGATTAAGACCAGAAGCAATAGAAGATATGGTGGGGCAATCTCATATAATTGGAAAAGGTAAAATAATAAATAGATTAATTGAAAATAAAACAATACCAAATATGATTTTATATGGTCCACCAGGGACAGGAAAGACAACATTAGCTAATATAATAGCTAATGTAACAGGTAAAAAGTATATAAAACTAAATGCTGTTAATTGTGGAGTTAAAGAGATTAAAGATGCTATAGACAACAGTAAAAGAGATTTGTTTTCCTACAATGGAATAATACTTATGTTAGATGAAATTCAAGCACTAAATAAAAAGCAGCAACAGTCGCTATTAGAAGTAATTGAAGAAGGTTCTGTAACTTTGATAGCAAGTACAGCAGATAATCCTTATTTTGTAGTTTATAAGGCGATACTTAGCAGAAGTACTATATTTGAATTTAAACCTATACAAAAGGAAGATATATATATAGGGCTTAAAAGGGCAATAAACAGATTAAAACCTCTTTATACTTATGAAAGTATAACTGCTGAAGATAGTGCATTAAGATATATATCTGAGACTTGTAATGGTGATATGAGAAGTGCACTAAATAAGTTAGAACTAGCTTTTAACTTAGGTATAGATATCGGAAGTAATAGTGTAAATATAACATTAGATGATGTTGTTAATTCTTCTAGTATGAAGATTTTAAATTACGATAATAAAGGTGATGATAGCTATTCGGTTTTATCTGCATTTCATAAATCACTTAGAGGTTCAGATGAAAATGCAGCTCTACATTATTTGGCTAGACTTATAAAATCACAAGATATGCAATCGATAATAAGAAGGCTTTTATGTGTCGCGAGTGAAGATGTCGGTCTTGCAGTTCCACAAGCAATTACAATAACTAATGCATGTGTTGACTCTGCACTAAAACTTGGATTTCCAGAAGCAAGACTGCCATTAGCACAGGCGACAGTGTATTTAGCAAGATGTCCAAAATCAAATTCAGTTGCAGAAGCAATTGATATTGCATTATATGATTTAGACAATATAGAAACAGGAGAGATTCCTGACCACCTAAAAGATGCTCATTATGCAGGAGCAAAAAAATTAGGTAGAGGAGTTGAATATAAATACCCTCATAATTATCAAAATAACTATGTAAAACAACAATATCTTCCTGATGCTATAAAGAATAAAAAATATTATAAAGCCGGAAATAATAAAAATGAAATGGCTTATGAGCATTATTGGAACAGTTTAAAAAATAAATAATATAAAGGGCAAACTTTTAGTTTGTCTTTTTTTGTTGCTTAAAAAATTGGTAATATCTATAATTATTGATATAAAAACTTTATTATTTTAAATAGAAAACGACAATAATAGGGCAGAATAGTTATTTGGATTTGGGGGATTTAGATGATAAAAAGACTAGATAGTAAATATGAAAAAAAAGTCATTGACTATTTAAATATTGAAAAAGAAATCAACACTTTTAATTTACAAGAATTAAAAAACTATGGATTTGATAATGTTTTTTATAAGGTATATTCAGATATAGATGAAGATGGAAATATAAAAGGAATTCTTTTTAAATGTTTTGAGTATCTTACATTTTATTCTTATGGTGAATTTGATGTAGATAAATTTTGTGAATTTATTATTTCAGATATAGAATTTAATGAAATAAGTGGAAAGACAGAATGTGTAGAAGCTATAGCAAGAAAATTGGGTTTATTAAAATATAGAAAAGTACACCTATGTAGATTAGATTATATAGATGATATAGAAAAAAATATAAATCCTAATTTGAAATTAAAAAAGATAAATATATTCAATATAAAAAAAGTAGTAAAATTATATGAAGAGATAGGGGAATTTCAAAATACTACTATAGAGAGTTTAAGATCTAATTTAAAAAGTGGAAGAGGATATTGTATTGAAGAAAGAAAAAAAGTAATATCGATGGCTAAATCAACAGCAGAAAATGATAATACAGCTATGATTATAGGCGTTGGGACGCATCCTGAGTATAGAAATCAAGGTTTAGCAAGTAAATGTCTTATAAGATTGTGTAAAGAGCTTTTAGCAGAAAATATAAAACCTTGTTTATTTTATGATAATGAAGAAGCTGGGAAATTATACAGGAAATTAGGATTTAAAACTATAGATAATTGGAGTATATATTATAAAAATTAAATATAAAATATCATAAAAAATCAAAAAAAGACAAAGCTGTGGTGTAGTATTCGCAATGGTTTATAAAAAATAATTTAATTCTGACTAAAATAGTCAAAATTAATGTTGACAAAAACACTCAAGTATAATACAATTATATCGTAAACAGAAATCCTACTAAAAAAGTAGGAATAAGAAGGGTGATAAAATGAAACTATCAACAAAAGGAAGATATGGTCTCAAAGCTATGTTTGAATTATCACTCACTCATAGTAAGGGGCCGGTATCAATAAAAACTATTGCTGCTAAGCAAAATATACCTGAGCAGTACTTAGAACAGATTTTTTCAAAATTAAAAAAAGCAAATTTAATAAAAAGTGTAAGGGGTGCTCAAGGAGGATACCTATTATCTAGAAAAGCAAGTGAAATAACAGTGTATGATGTATTGACTGTACTTGAAGGGCCTGTGTCAATATCAGATTGCTTACTAGATAAGGACTCATGTGAAAACTCAGACAGTTGTGTAACAAAACTTGTTTGGGAAAAAATGAGAGACGCAATGGACAACGTTATGAAGTCTATTACACTTTGCGATATGGTAAACAATTATAATGAAACTCATAATATAAATAGGTTAGAAAATGATATTTATTGTTTAATGAATAATGAAATAAAAAAATAGGGAGATGACTATCATGGAAAAAAGAAGATTATATATGGACTATGCAGCAACTACTCCAGTTAAACCAGAAGTATTAGAGGCTATGATGCCTTATTATACAACTTACTTTGGAAATGCTTCAAGTTTCCATCAATTTGGGAGAGAAGCAAAAGAAGGTCTAGATAAAGGGAGAGCTCAAGTTGCATCGTTAATAAATGCAGACCCAAGAGAAGTATACTTTACTAATGGTGGATCTGAAAGTGATAACTGGGCATTAGAAGGAACTGCTTTTGCAAGAAGAAATAAAGGGAATCATATAATAACAAGTAAAATAGAACATCATGCTATACTTCATACTTGTGAATACTTAGAAAAAGTACACGGATTCGAAGTGACTTACTTAGATGTTGATGCTGATGGTAAAGTCGACTTAGAACAATTAAAAAGAGTTATAAGTGATAATACAATACTTGTAAGTGTAATGTTTGCTAATAACGAAATAGGAACTATACAACCTATAAAAGAAATAACAGAAATAGCACATGCACATGGTGCTTTAATGCATACAGACGGTGTTCAAGCTTGTGGTAACATACCAGTAGATGTTAAAGAATTAGGTGTAGACTTAATGAGTATGTCTGGACACAAAATATATGGACCTAAAGGTATAGGTGCTTTATACATCAAAAAAGGTGTAAAAATTCATAACTTCATGCATGGTGGAGCTCAAGAAAGAAAGAAAAGAGCTGGTACTGAAAACGTACCTGCGATAGTAGGATACGGAAAAGCTGCAGAAATGGCTAAAAATAATATGGAAAACCATGTTAGAGAACTTACTAGACTTAGAGATAAATTAATGTATGGTTTACAAGAAAGAATACCACACACAAGAATAAACGGTCATAAAACAGATAGATTACCAGGGACTGCAAATGTATCATTCCAATTTATAGAGGGTGAGGGTATATTATTACTTCTTGACCAAGCTGGAATAGCAGGTTCTTCAGGTTCTGCTTGTACATCAGGTTCTTTAGACCCATCACATGTACTTATGGCTTTAGGATTACCACACGAATTAGCTCATGGTTCTTTAAGACTTGTAGTTGGTGACTTTACAACTGAAGAGGATATAGATTATGTATTAGAAACATTACCACCAATTATAGCAAGACTTAGAGAGTTATCTCCATTATATCAAACATATATAAAAGAACATCCAGAAGAAAATAAATAATATGTTACAACATAAATATAATGGGTAAGTATTAAATAAAGAAAAATAAAACAAATTAAAATAGATAAGCAATCGGGCTTAAATTGAAAATAACTTATATTAACTACAAAAAAAATAGTGAATATTTAGGAGGAACAAGATTATGCAATATAGTGATAAAGTAATGGACCATTTCTTACATCCAAGAAATGTAGGTGAAATAGAAGATGCAAGTGGTGTTGGTGAAGTAGGAAACGCTAAATGTGGAGATATAATGAAAATATTCTTAGACGTAGAAGATGATATAATAAAAGACGTTAAATTCCAAACATTTGGATGCGGTTCTGCAATAGCAAGTTCATCAATGGCTACTGAACTTATAAAAGGTAAAAGTATACATGAAGCTTTAGCTTTAACTAACAAAGCAGTAGCAGAAGCTTTAGATGGACTTCCACCAGTAAAAATGCACTGTTCAGTTTTAGCAGAACAAGCTATAAAAGCTGCACTAGTAGATTATGCTCAAAAGAATAATATAGAAATACCAGAATTAGAAGGATTTGAACCAGATCACGATCATGACCACGGTGTAGAAGACGAAGACTAAGAAAATTTTAAAAATAAAAGAAAAAATCTTTGGGATACTCTCAAAGATTTTTTCATGTTTAACGATAAATTTTTAATAATTAATGCTTTTAAAATTATTGTAAAATAGATATAATATAAAAACGAGGTGATAAACAAATATGAAAAAGAAAGTAATGATAGGTATGAGTGGTGGAGTAGATAGTTCTGTTGCTGCCTATTTATTAAAAGAACAAGGATATGATGTAATCGGCGTGACTATGAAGTTATGGCAAGATGATGAAGAATATGAATTAATAGAAAATGATGGAGGATGTTGCTCTTTAGAGGCTGTAGAAGATGCTAGAAGCGTAGCGCAAAAGCTAGATATACCATTTTATGTATTAAACTTTAAAGAAGTATTTAAAGAGAAAGTAATCGATTATTTTATAGATGAATATATAAATGGGAGAACGCCAAACCCATGTATAGCATGTAATAAATATATAAAATTTGAAGATTTATATAGAAGAGCTAGACAAATAGGATGTGATTATGTCGCTACAGGTCATTATGCTAGAATTGAAAAAGACGAAGAGACTGGAAGATATCTTTTAACAAAATCAGTTACAGATAAAAAAGACCAAACTTATGCACTATACAATATGACTCAAGACCAATTAGAACATACTCTACTTCCAATAGGAGATTTCGAAAAAGAAAAAGTAAGAGAGATGGCAAAAGAACTTGGGCTAGTAGTTCATAATAAACCAGATAGTCAAGAAATATGTTTCGTAAAAGATAATGACTATGCAAACTATGTAAAAAGACATTCAAATGCTAGTATAAAAGAAGGTAACTTTGTAGATACTAAAGGTAATGTACTAGGAAGACATAAAGGAATAGTAAACTACACAATAGGACAGCGTAAAGGTCTAGGAATAGCCTTTGGAAAACCGATGTTCGTAATAGACATAAATGCAAAAAATAACACTGTTATATTAGGTGATAACAAAGACTTATTCCAACACAACTTAATTGCAAAAGACGTAAACTTTATATCAATAGAAGATATAAAAGAACCTATAAGAGTAAAAGCAAAAGTAAGATATGCAGCAAAACCTGCTGATGCTACAGTTTACAAAGTAGGACAAGACAAAATAAAAATCGTATTTGATGAAGCACAAAGAGCTATAACAAAAGGACAATCTGTAGTTATGTACGATGGAGATAAAGTTGTCGGCGGAGGAATTATAGAAAGTAGTTTCTAATTTAATTTAGTAACTTTTTATGACAAATTTCTTAATAAAAATAAAAATTAAATTATTTATTGACAAATAGTAATTTATAATTTAAATTAATATTAGTAAATAATATTTAAATACAATGAAGAGAAGTAGTAAGATATTTATATGGCTTTACAGAGAAAAGGTAGTGGTGAGAACCTTTAAGTACAAAATATTTGAAGCAGTCTTGGAGTAGCAATTCGGAGTTTAGTATGAATTGCCGGTAGTTACGTTATAGCTAAGGTTTTCCGAAGATACCACTTTTATAGTGGTAATTAGGGTGGTACCGCGAATATACCTCGCCCCTATAATTTATTATAGGCGCGAGGTTTTTTATTGAAAAAAGATATTTGAAAATTTAGGAGGTAAGATTTCATGAAAAAAATGGGATGTAATGAAATAAGAAAATCATTTACTGATTTCTTTGAATCAAAAGGACATTATATAGGAAAAAGTTCTTCTTTAATACCAAAAAATGATAAAAGTTTATTATTAATAAACTCAGGAATGGCTCCACTTAAAAATTATTTCTCTGGAGTTGAAGTTCCACCAAAAAATAGAATGAGTACAGTTCAAAAATGTATAAGAACTGGTGATATAGAAAACGTAGGTAAAACTGCGAGACACGGTACATTCTTTGAAATGATGGGTAACTTCTCATTTGGAGACTACTTCAAAGAAGATGCAATAAAATGGGCTTGGGAATTCGTAACGAAACATTTAGAAATACCAGAAGATAAAATATGGGCTACAGTTTACTTAAATGACGATGAAGCACATGATTTATGGTTAAAATACTCAAGTATACCAGAAGAAAGAATAGTTAGATTAGGAAAAGACGATAACTTCTGGGAAATAGGATTAGGACCATGTGGACCTTGTTCAGAATTATACTATGACAGAGGGGAACAATACGGATGTGATAATCCAGACTGTAAACCAGGATGCGACTGCGATAGATACTTAGAATTCTGGAACTTAGTTTTCACACAATTTGATAGACAAGAAGATGGAAGTTATCCTGAACTTGCACATAAAAATATAGATACTGGTATGGGGCTTGAAAGAATAGGTTGTATAATGCAAGATGTTGACAATATATTCGAAGTAGATACTATAAGAGCTATAATAGATGAAATAGAAAGAGTATCAGGTGTTAAATATGGAGTAGATGCTAAAAGTGATGTATCAATAAGAATAATAACTGACCATATAAGAGCAATGAGCTTTATGATAGCTGACGGAATACTTCCATCAAACGAAGGTCGTGGATATGTTCTTAGAAGATTATTAAGAAGAGCTGCTAGACATGGTAAATTATTAGGTATAAAAGAAGATTACTTATACAACTTATTTGACGTAGTTAAAGAAGTTAGTGGAGAAGCATATCCAGAACTAGTTGAAAAAGAAGGTTACATCAAAAAAGTTATAAAAATAGAAGAAGAAAAATTCAATGAAACTATAGACCAAGGTAGTGAAATACTAAACGGATATATAGAAGAATTAAAAGCAAACAACGAAAGTACATTAGCTGGAGAAAAAGTATTCAAATTATATGATACATACGGATTCCCAATGGACTTAACTCAAGAAATATTAGAAGAAGTTGGATTTGATTTAGATGAAGAAGGATTCAACACTGAAATGGACAAACAAAGAGAAAGAGCTAGAAGTGCTAGAGGAAATATGGAAGGTGAAAGTTGGAAAGAAGATCCACTTTCAACATTAGATTCTTCAGTAGCATCTACTTTCTGTGGATATAAACATTTATCTACTACAGGAGTTGTAAATGCTATAGTTAAAGATGATGAAATAGTTGATTCTATAACTGAAGGAGATAAAGCAATAATCGTACTTGATAGAACTACTTTCTATGCAGAAGGTGGGGGACAAGTAGGTGACTCTGGTATATTAGAAAACGAAAATGCAGTATTTGAAGTAATAACTACTAAAAAAGGTGCAAATAATACAATAAAACACATAGGTATTGTGAAAAAAGGTAGCATAAATACTAAAGATGAATTAAAATCATTAGTAAATAGAGAAATAAGAATGGCATCAGCTAGAAACCATTCAGCTACTCACTTACTACACAAAGCATTAA
The DNA here is from genome assembly GCA_025148965.1 of Intestinibacter bartlettii. Taxonomy (GTDB): domain Bacteria; phylum Bacillota; class Clostridia; order Peptostreptococcales; family Peptostreptococcaceae; genus Intestinibacter; species Intestinibacter bartlettii. Next base: position 1,390,688 of record CP102273.1, read on the forward strand.
AAGAAACTTTAGGAGAACATGTTAACCAAGCAGGTTCATTAGTAACTCCAGAAAGATTAAGATTCGATATAACTCACTTTGAACCAATATCAAAAGAAGAATTAGATATAGTTGAAAGAAAAGTAAACGACGTTATCTTACAATCTCTTGATATAGACTGCGAAGTTATGGGGATAAATGAAGCCAAAGAAAAAGGAGCAATGGCTCTATTTGGTGAAAAATACGGAAATGAAGTAAGAGTTGTATCTATGGGAGATTATTCTATAGAACTTTGTGGAGGTACTCACTTAAATAATACTTCACAAGTCGGATTATTCAAAATATTATCTGAAGGTGGAGTAGCAGCTGGAGTAAGAAGAATAGAAGCTATTACAGGAAGAAGTGTATATGAATACTTAAATAATAGAGATGAATTAATCGAGGAAACTTGCAATGCTTTAAAAACTAAAGAAGATAATTTAGTACACAGAGTAAATGCTTTAGTTGAAGAAAATAAATCTCTAACAAAAGAGCTTCACGATGTAAAAGCTAAAATGAGTTTACAATCAGCTGATAAACTTATGGATTCAAAAGTAGAAGTAAATGGTGTAAACTTAGTAACTGCAAAATTTGAAGATATGGATATGAATTCATTAAAAGAAATGGCAGATAATCTAAGAGATAAATTACAAAGCGGAGTAGTAGCTATCTCTAATGTTAGTGATTCTAAAGTAAACTTCGTAGTTACAGCAACTAAAGATGTTATAGACAGAGGAATCCACAGTGGAAACATAGTAAAAGAAATAGCAAAAATTGCAGGTGGAAAAGGTGGCGGAAGACCAAACATGGCTCAAGCTGGAGCAACTGACGCTACAAAAATAGATGAAGCTCTAAGCTATGCTTGTGAGGTTATCAAAAGCCAAGTAAAATAATAAGGAAAAATCACCAAAAGCTCTCATATATTATGAGCTTTTGGGGATTTTAACTAATGGAGGGCTTTAGTTATGGATAAAAATTTAGATTACACAATGAAATTTGAAGGAATATCAGAGGAAAAATTAAGTATAAAAGAAACCCTAGAATACGTTTATGAAGCATTAGAAGAAAAGAAACGTTATGATCCTATAGATCAAATAATAGGATACATACTTTCTGGAGACTCAAGTTATATAACAAGCAATAGAAATGCTAGAAGTATAATCAAGAAATACGAAAGAGATGAATTGCTTAAAGAGCTACTAAAGAGTTATCTATCTAAATAATAAAAAATTAAAAAATGAGTCACTGAAAAAATATAAAAAGCTATCTATCTAAATCACATAATAACAACTTACCTAAAATGGTAAAATAGAAAGAGGTAGACTTAATGAAGAAAAAATTAATATCACTTTTACTATCACTAATAGTAATTTTAAGTTTTTCTATATCAAGCATATATGCAGATACAAACAACAAAGGAAAAGTTATATATTTAAGTTTAAATAGAACAAGCTTAGAAAATTTACTTGAGATACCGATAATAAAAGAAAAGACTTCAAATAGCGGTTATGTTGCACTTATGACGACAAAAGGTGATGGATCAAATACAGACCAAAAATCTTTTGCAAGCATAGGTTCGGGAGTTAGAGCAAATGTTTTAGATGAAGACTACGTTAAATTCGAAACATTAAATGAAAATGAAAAAACTCAATTTGAAGCTGCAACAGGTGTTAAATCGTGGGCTATAGGTAATATTAAGATTAATAGAAATATAAATCAAAATACTGACAATGGTGGCTATGGTGCAACACTTGGCATGTTAGGGACAACATTAAATAAAAATAATTTGAAAGTTGCCTTACTAGGAAATAGTGATATAAAGAAAAATGACGATCTTAAAAAGATAAGAAATTTAGCATTAGTATGTATGGATGAAAATGGTAGAGTACAATCTGGAAATGTAGATAATATAAATAAAAAAGATGATACTATGCCATTTGGAATTTCAACTGATTATGATAAATTAAAAAGTGAAACAAAAAAATATTACGAAAATAATGATGCGATTTTTGTTGAACTTGGAGATACATATAGATTAGATGAGTATAAAAATAATTTAAATGAAAATACTTATAAATCTATGAAAAAGAAAATCTATCAAAATATAAATGATTATCTAAAAGAAGTTTTTGAAATGGCTGGAAAAAACGATACTATATATATAGTAAGTGAGTTTGAAAGTAATTTAGATTATAAAACTAAAAGAAGATTATCACCAGTTATAAAATTTGAAAAAGACGGATATGGTTTGCTAGAATCATCTACAACAAGAAATAGCGGTATAGTAAGTAATATCGATATAGGTGTGGATATAATAAACAAATTCGGATTAAAAAATGAATTGATGATAGGTAAAGTATTTAAAAATGTACAAGATGAAAATGGAATAAAAAAAGTTCTAAAGGATTACGAAAGAATAGTATCTATAAATACTATAAGAGCATCTGTTGTAAATAGCTATGTAGGAATAGTATCAGCATCATGGGTTATAGCTATGATAGCGATATTATTTAAAAATAAAATACCTAAAAAAGAAAAAGGTTTAGGTAGAGACCAAATATTTAAAGTTCTAAAAGAACTTATAAAATTAGGGCTTATAATGCCTTTAGCATTTTTAACAGCTCCTGTATTCCAATTTAAAACTCCAGCAGGTTTAGTATCAGGAGTATTAATTGTAACAATTATATATTATCTAATAGGATATTTATTATTTAGAAAAGATGATATAAAACAAATGGGATTCTATGCATTTTTAACAATAGGTCTTATAATAATAGACTGTGTAATAGGTACACCTCTTATGAAAAGTGGCATAATGAGTTATGATGCTATAAATGGGGCTAGATATTACGGTGTCGGAAATGAATATGAAGGTGTTACAATTGCGAGTGCAGTATTTGCATTAGCTGTATTATTAAATTATAAAAAGATATCAAAATGGCTAGCAGTTGTATTATCCTTAGTTATATTAATAACTAGTGCAATGCCTTCTATGGGGGCTAATGTAGGTGGTGCTATATCAGAATGTGTGGCTTATTTATTATTTATACTTCTAATATTTGATGTTAAATTAGATTTAAAGAAAATAATTATGATTGGAGTAGCTACAGTATTAATTGTTGTAGCATTTGCAGGATTAGACTTTTTAATGGGAACAGAATCTCATTTAGCAGTATTTACTAATCAAATAATCCAAGAAGGGCCAGCAGCTATATTTTATACATTTGGAAGAAAAATTCAAATGAATTTAAAATTAGCTAAATCAAGTGTATGGGTAAATATTTTAATTGTAAGTATAATTATAATTGGAGCCCTTATATTTAAACCATCTGGATATTTCAAAAAAATACATGATAAATATCCAATGATATTTAAAGGATTTATGGCATCTTTCGTAGGGTGTATAGTTACATTACTAGTAAACGATTCAGGTATAGTAGCAGCTTCTACAGCAGCTATTTATATACTAATACCTATAATAATAATAGGTATAAATATGATTATATTTGATAAAGAGATAGATTAAATTTTATTAAATTTAAAAATTTTAAAATAAGATAAAGTTTCCGGAAAATTATAATAAAAATTAGTCAGGAATAACCTGACTAATTTTTTTAAATAAGTATCTAAATTTAAAATACTAAAACTAAAGGTGAATAAATAAGTAGCAAAGGAGCAAAATATGTTAGATGGCAGAATAATGGGCCTAGATATAGGTGACAAGACTATAGGCGTTGCTGTAAGTGATATTATGGGTATAACAGCACAAGGAGTAAAAACTATAAGAAGAGAGTCTAAGAAAAAAGACATAGAAGAATTAAAAAACATAATAAAAGAAAGACAAGTAAATAAAATCGTATCAGGACTTCCTAAAAATATGAATGGGACTTTAGGGCCACAAGGTGAAAAAGTACTAAAACTTTGTGAATTAATAAAAGAAGAAACTGGATTAGAAATAGATTTTTGGGATGAAAGATTAACTACAGTTGCAGCAGAAAGATCTCTTATAGAAGGTGATGTTAGCCGTAAAAAAAGAAAAAAAGTAATCGATATGCTAGCAGCAGTAATAATATTACAAGGTTATTTAGATAGTAAGTCGAAATTTTAAATTAAGTATGTTATAATTTATATTTATGATATATAATATATCATGACATTATAATGATAAAAAATGTCGAATATTTATAGATACAAAGGAGAAAACAAATGGAAGAAAATATAATAACTCTAATAGATGAAGATGGAAAAGAAGTTGAATTCGAAGTATGTTTAACTTTAGAAGCAGAAGGGAAAGAATATGCAATATTATTACCTTTAGATGAAGAATCTTACGGTGATGATGAAGACGTAGCTTTAGTATTCAGAATTGATTCTGATGAAAATGGAGACATATTAGTTCCATTAGAAGACGAAGAAGAGTATCAAATAGTTGTAGATGTATATAATACATTAATGGATGAAGAAGGATTAAATGATAACGAATTCTAATTGAAAAATATTTTGAGATAGGGGACATATGTCTCCTATTTTTATTTTTTTATAAAAAAATAAAAATATTGTAATGGTTCATTTTACTAAATTTGTAGAAAATTATGATTAAATCATGAGTTGACAAAATAATGAAAATGTTTTAGAATAATTACAAAAGATTATCAGTTGAAAATAGGTGAGTTTATGAAAGAATCAATAGAAAGCATAAAGGATAAACTTAAAGAAACTGGTTTTAAAATAACACCACAGAGAAGGGCAATACTAGAAATTTTATTAGAAAATGACGATAAACATCTAAGTAGTGAAGAAATATATGATATGGTAAGGGTTTCTTGTCCAGAAATAGGGCTTGCAACCGTTTACAGAACAATACAACTTCTAAGCGAGGTTGGATTACTTTCTAAATTAAATTTAGATGATGGTTGTATAAGATATGAAATTAGACTTAATAAAGATGAAAAACATAATCATCATCATCTAATATGTGAAAAATGTGGTAAGATTATAGAAACAAAAGAAGATTTATTAGACGGAATAGAAGAATTAATTCGCGAGCAATATAAATTTAATGTTTCAGACCATGATATTAAGTTTTTCGGAATATGTGAAGACTGTCAAAAAATATAAGTCCTTTTTAGGGCTTATATTTTAGTTTGCACAAAAATAAAAGTTAAAACTGACAATCAAATTAAATAAATTAGAGGAATTTTGTCTTTAATTTAGTTATTTATAAAATTTGTCATAATAATTAGAGAAATGTATTACGATTATGACTTAAAATATATCAGAAATTATGGTACAATAAAATCAGCTGGTAAAAGTGTACGTGATTTAATATTATTTTTTTGTAAATTTAAAATTGAATAGACAGAGGAGAGGATGCAATTGTTTAAGAAAAACACCAACAAGATAAAGGTGATGGCTTTAGGTGGTCTTAACGAGATAGGAAAAAACATGACTTTAATCGAATACAAAGACGAGATAATTGTAATAGATGCAGGTCTTAGTTTCCCTGAAGATGAAATGTTAGGGGTAGATATCGTTATACCTGACATCACTTATTTACTTCAGAACCGCGACAAAGTAAAAGGAATTTTTATAACACACGGACATGAGGATCATATAGGAGCTCTTCCTTACATCCTTAAAAAATTAGATGTACCCGTATATGGGACTATGCTTAGTATAGGATTAATACAAGTTAAATTAAAAGAGCATAAATTAAGTACTGCGAAATTAAATGTAATTACTCCTAAACAAATTGTAAAACTTTCAAATATGAGCGTAGAGTTTATTAAAAATAATCATAGTATTCCAGGTGCATGTTCTATAGCGGTTCACACAGACCAAGGTATTATATACCACACAGGGGATTTTAAAATAGACTTAACTCCAATAGATGGCGATGTTATGGATTTACACAGAATATGTGAATTAGGTCAAGAAGGAGTACTTCTATTATTAGCAGATAGTACTAACGTTGAAAAGCCTGGATACACAATGTCAGAAAAGACAGTAGGTGCTGGTTTAGACGATTTATTTAGAACAGCTGGAAATAGTAGAATTATAGTGGCAACATTCTCTTCAAATATACATAGGCTACAACAAATAATAGATATGGCTAAAAAATGCAATAGAAAAGTAGCTATATCAGGTAGATCTATGGTAAATGTAATAGGTGTTGCAAGAGAACTTGGATATTTAGATATAGAAGATGATATGTTAGTTGACTTAAATGACATATCTAAATACGATGATAGTGAACTTGTAATTATAACTACAGGAACTCAAGGTGAACCAATGTCAGCACTTGCTAGAATGGCTAGTAGCGAACATAAAAAAGTTGAGATTAGACCTGGAGATTTAGTTATAATATCAGCTCATCCAATACCAGGAAATGAAAAATTAATTTCAAAAGTAATAAACTTATTATTTGAAAAAGGTGCAAGAGTTGTATACAACGACTTAGCTGATATACACGTTTCAGGCCATGCATCTCAAGAAGAGTTGAAATTAATAAATAGAATGGCAAACCCAAAATTCTTTATGCCAGTACACGGTGAGTACAGAATGTTAAAAAGACATTCAGAACTTGCTCAAGAATTAGGAATGCCAGCAGAAAATATATTTGTTATGCAAACAGGGCAAGTATTAGAATTAGATAAAAATTCTGCAAAAGTTACTACTACAGTTCCAATAGGAAATGTATTAGTTGATGGATTAGGTGTTGGAGATGTAGGAAATATAGTTTTAAGAGATAGAAAACACTTATCAGAAGATGGTCTAATGATAGTAGTTGTAACTATTTCAAAAGAAGACGGAAAAGTTTTAGCAGGCCCTGATATTATATCAAGAGGATTTGTATATGTAAGAGAGTCAGAAGACTTAATGGACGGTGCAAAAACTGTAATAAAAGAAGTTCTAAACGAATGTGAAGAAAAAAATATAAAAGAATGGGCTTATTTAAAAAATAATATAAAAGAAAATCTTAAAGAATATCTGTACACAAAAACTAAGAGAAATCCAATGATATTACCTATCATAATGGAAGTATAAGATAAATTAAAAGGATGCCAATCGGCATCCTTTTTTGATTCTAAAAAAATATATTGATTAAAATTGAGCAGATAAAATAACAATATATACTGTTTTTTTATAGACTTGCCAATAATACACTAATTATAAATTTCTGATTTTGGAAAATATACTATATATAGAATAATCGTTTGAAGAGGTGACATTATGAAGAAATTTATAGGTGTATTTTTAGCAATAATACTTATTATTAGCCAAAGTACTCTAGTATTTGCAGATAAAAATGGAGCAAATTTAAATCTAAAATGTAAATCAGCTGTGCTTATGGATGTTACAAGCGGTAAGGTATTATACGAAAAAAATTGTCATGAAAAATTACCGCCAGCAAGTGTAACGAAAGTAATGACTATGCTTTTAATATGTGAAGCAGTTGAAAGCAATAAAATAAAATTAACTGATGAGGTAACAGTAAGTGAAACTGCATCATCAATGGGAGGAAGCCAAATATTCTTAGAGCCTAATGAAACTCAAACAGTAGACACATTATTAAAAGGAATAGCTGTGGCTTCTGCTAATGATGCCTGTGTTGCTATGGCAGAATATATAGGCGGCAGTATAGAAGGCTTTGTAGATATGATGAATAATAAAGCTAAAGAACTTGGAATGAAAGACACTAACTTTGTAAATACAAATGGCCTTCCAGTAGACAATCACTATACATCAGCATATGACATAGCTCTTATGTCTAGAGAATTACTAAAACATGAAATGATAGAAAAATACTTGACTACATGGATGGATAAAGTAGTAGTAGGTAAAAAACAAGCTACAATAGGGCTTGCAAATACAAATAAAATGATAAAATACTATAACGGTGCAACAGGAGTTAAAACTGGATTTACAGGAGAGGCAAAATACTGTGTATCAGCATCAGCAAAAAGAGGAAAAACCCATTTAGTATCAGTAGTACTTAGAGGTGAAACATCTCAAGAAAGATTCAAAGATGCATCTACTCTTTTAGATTATGGATTTGCAAACTATGAAAGTGTAAAAATATGTTCAAAAGATCAAAAACTATATACTTTAAAAATGAGAAAAGCAGATAGTGAACAAATTGACTTAGTTGCAAAAGACGATTTAGGAATACTTATTAAAAAAGGCGAATCAAAGAACTTTACTAAAAAGATAAAAGTAAATGAAGATATAAAACTACCTGTTAAAAAGGGAAGTGTATTAGGTAAAGCTATGATTTATCAAGACGGTAAATTAATAGATGAAGTTGAACTTGTAAATAATAAAGATATAGAAAAAGCAAGTTATATACAAATGTTAAAGAGATTGGCACAAGATATAATATAATCATATATAATTTAAAGAGATACCCCTTTATAAAATATAAAACTTATAAAGGGGTATTTTTATATATTCTTATAATAGAATAATAATTAAATTACTATTTATATTTAAATTATTTTGATTAAAAATACTATAATTGATATAATAATAGTATTATCTAAAAAATAATAGGAGAGAAATTAAATGAATTATTTAAGTGACTTATTAGTATCACTAGTAGGAATAGCATTTGCGATGACAATACATGAATTTGGTCATGCGTTTGCAGCTTATTTACTAGGAGACGATACAGCCAAAAGAGCAGGAAGAATGACGATTAACCCTGCTAACCATATAGATATAGTGGGTCTAGTTATGCTTATGATATTCCATTTTGGATGGGCAAAACCAGTACCTGTAAATCCAAACAATTTTAAAAACTATAGAGTAGGAAACTTTATAGTTTCATTAGCTGGAGCAGCTGGGAATTTAGTAGGCGCAATAATTTGTGCTCTTATATTAAAATTCAGTCCAATGTATTCTATAAGCATAATAGCAGCTACAGCTTTAAATTATAATTTATGGTTTGCAGCATTTAACTTACTTCCAGTCCCACCACTTGATGGATGGGGTGTTATATCTAGCTTTTTACCTTATAAATTTAGAGATTTTGAAATTAAATACGAAAATATAGGATATTTAGTATTAATCGTATTATTAGTTACAAATTTAGGTTCTTATATAACATCTCCATTAGTTAAATTATTCTGGTCAATAGTAGTTAAAGTAACAGGTATATATTAGATGAAATACAGCATACATTTAAACGTATATGATGGGCCTTTAGATTTGCTTTGTGATATGATATCTAAACAAAAGATAGATATAAAAGATATTTCAATAATCGAAATTACAAAGCAATATCTAGCATATATAAATATGTTAGAGGCTATGGATTTAGAAGTTACAAGTGATTTTATAACAATGGCAACAAAGCTATTAGAAATAAAATCAAAATATCTATTATTCTCACAAAGAGAATTAGATGAAGAAGAAGATCCAAGACTTGAACTTATGGAGCAATTAAAAGAATATAAGAAATATAAAAAAGCTAGTGAAGTATTAAAAGACAGTGTAGATTATTTAAATCAGCCTTATTATAGAAATAGAGAAGAAATTATTATAGATGATAAAGTAGATTTAAACGAAATATCTATTGAATCTATAAAATCTATACTGCCATACATATTTAAGGTGAAAAATATTGAAGAAGAAAACGAAACAAAAAAAGACGAGAGATTAAACAAAATAGTAAGAGGAAAAATAATATCTGTTGAAGAAAAGATAGAATATATACAAAATATATTAACTACAGCAGATAAAATAAGCTTTAACAATATAATAAAAGATAATACAAAAGATGAAGTGATAGCTACATTTTTATCACTACTTGAGCTTATAAAATCTAAGGAAATTGTGGTAGTACAAGAAAACTTCTTTGAAGATATTATTATTAAAAAGAATTTGGAGAATTAATATGAGCAGAAGTGAAATAAAATCTATTATAGAATCAATAATGTTTGCATATGGAGAACCAATAAGTGTAAAAGAATTAAATTATGCCATTAATGAAGAACTTTCTCCAAAAGAAATAGAATATATGTTAAATTTATTGAAAGATGAATATGAGGAGCAAAATCGAGGTATACAAATTATAAAATTAGAAGATAGATATCAAATGTGTACAAATAAAGATTATACTCCATATATAAAAAAGGTACTAGAACCTAAAAGAAAAAAGACTTTAAGTCAAGCTACTTTAGAGACGCTGACTATAATTGCATATAAACAACCTATAACAAAAGTCGAAATAGAAAATATAAGGGGAGTTAAATGTGATAAGGTCTTACAAACTCTTCTTGAAAATTCTTTAATTAGAGAAGCTGGTAGATTAAATAAAATAGGAAAACCTATAATATATAAAACTACAGATGAGTTTTTAAAACTTCTAAATATAGAAAAATTAGAAGATTTACCGCCTATTGAAGAATTTGAAGAAAATATAGATTAATTTTTACAGGGGGAAGCAATATGAAAAATATAAGTTTACCATTAATAATAGGGGCAGTAATGTGTGTGGCAAGTATATTATTTGGAGTTAATACAATAAATTCTGGGGGTACTGTAAAAGGTATATTATGGATGGTTGCAGCCTTATGCTGGGCATCTTTTGTAAGAAATGTATTTAGAAAAAATAACAACCAAAATAATAGACAAAATAATAAATAAGATATTTATATTAATTTTAAAATTTATATCTATATTATAAAGAATATTTACTTTAAAGAAATTAAAAAATGTTGCATGAAAATGCAACATTTTTTATAATGCATAGGAAATTATAATCAGCTTTAAATTGGGATAAATATAATTTCCGTTAATGCATTTCAAAAAAATCTACATTTTTAAAGGTCTTTAGGATAAAGATTTTTTTATAACACATAGGAAATTATATTCATTTATAGATTGTGGATAAGTATAATTTTCGTATATGTGTTTCAAAGAAATCTACATCTTTAAGGTTCTTTAGAATAAAGATTTCTTTATTTATCACTATTCCTCATCTTCGCCAAATGTATCGTAATAAAGCGCTTTTATTTCTTCTTCAGATTTCTCTTGTAAAGAATCTGAAATATCCTTGTGTGCAATTATAAGATAGTAGTTGATTAATTCATCTGCCATTATAGATATATCCATTTTGCCCTCCTATAGTCATTATTAGAAATTTAAATAAAATTTATTTATAAGGTGATTGTAGCACATATTATCTTTAAAATATATTTAAAAATAATATATTAAAAAATATACTGTAAAATTTAAAATAAATTAGTATTTTATATGAAAAAAGGGAATAGTAATAATGATTAAGAAGAAAGTTGCAAAGAGGTGTAAAATGGACATTATAAGAGAAGCGACAAAATTAAAAGAAATAGCTTTATCAATAGCTAAAACTAAAGGAATAAGCAATTTAGAAGCATGGCCTGAAGCTATTTCAATTTATAAATTAAAATACGAAAATTATTTTGAATAAGCTATGATTTATAAATTAAACTTTATGTTAAAAGCACGGAGTAAAATAAACTCACGACGATCTCCTTAAATTTAAAAGGAATACCAAAGTAATTCATTTTGGTATTCCTTTTTATATCATAAATCATATTGATTAAATTTACTATTTATAAACATCTAAAACAGCTTCTTTTAAAACCTCCCCTATAGCATCATTTATAACTAAAGAAGCCTCATTATCATATCCAGTAGAACTTTTATTAATTAAAACCATATCTTTTCCTCTATAATAATTTATAAAGCTAGCAGCAGGATAAACAACAAGAGAAGTCCCACCTATAATAAGCAAATCAGCAGAACTTATAGCTCTTATAGCGCCTTCAATAGTGGAATTATCTAATCCTTCTTCATATAAAACGACATCAGGTTTTACAACACCGCCACATTTATCACAATGAGGAATATTTCCATCAAGAGCAAGCATAGAATCTAAGTCAAAGAATTTATGACATTTTGTGCAGTAATTTCTATGTACAGAACCGTGAAGCTCATAGACAGTTTTGCTCCCAGCCATTTGATGAAGTCCATCTATATTTTGAGTTACAACAGCTTTTAATTTGCCGATTTCTTCTAATTTTGCTAATGCTTTGTGTGCATTATTAGGTTTAGCATCTTGATATATTAATTTATCTTTATAAAATTTAAAAAATTCATCAGGATATCTCACAAAAAAAGTATGTGAAACTAATTGTTCAGGAGTGAAATTTTTATTTAGTCTTTCACTAAATAATCCAGAGGAACTACGAAAATCAGGAATATTTGATTCGGTAGACACCCCGGCTCCACCAAAGAAAACTATATTATTGCTTTTTTGTATAAGTTCTTTTAATTGATTTATTTTATTGTTCATCTTTTTACCTCCTAAATTATTATTATATATATATGATATCAAATTATGCCAAATTTATAAATAATTAAACAATTTGTATATATTTAAAAAATACTGTTCTATTATTTACCATCTTATGAAAAATTAAAAATAAATTGTAAATACAGGAATATAGATTTATAATAATATAGAGTTAAATTGTAGAAAAAAGAAGGGAGATAAAGAAAATTGTATAAAAAAGTATTATTAACTAGTGCAATTGTATTACCGATGACTATGACAAGCATACATGCTCAATCAAGTCAAGGTATAATCACAGCATCATCATTGAATGCTAGATCGGGGGCATCTACATCTTACAGTATAAAATTTGTACTTCATAAGGGGGATAAGGTAAATATAATAACTTTTTCTAATGGATGGTATAAAATAACTACAGACAACAACAAAACAGGTTGGGTAAGTTCTAAATATGTAGAAGTTCAAAATACTACGACTATTAAATATGTATCAGCATCATCTCTTAATATGAGAAAAGGTCCATCAACAAGTTATAGTGTAATAACTACTTTAACAAAAGGCGAGGAAGTTGAAGTTATATCAGAAGAAAATGGATGGGCTAAAATAAATCACAATTCTAAAATAGGATATGTATCAAGCAAATATTTATCAGACGAAAAGCCAGTAAAAATAACAATAAAATATGTAAATGTGGACTCTTTAAATATAAGAGAAGGTGCAGGAACAAGTTATAAAATATTAGGTACATATAACCACGGAGATGAAGTAAAAGTAGTATCAATAGATGGAAATTGGGCAAAAATACAATATAAGGACGGATATGCTTATATTTCAAATAAATATCTATCAGATGAAAAACCAGTAAAAGTAACAATAAAATACGTAAAAGCAGACACTTTAAACATAAGAGAAGGTGCAGGAACAAGTTATAAAATATTAGGAACATATAAAAAAGGCCAAGAGGTAAAAGTAGTATCGATAGATGGAGACTGGGCAAAAATCCAATATGAAGATGGATATGCATATATCTCAAATAAATATTTAGTTGATAAAATGCCAACAGACTCAGAAAACGATAACAAAGACAACAATGTTGTTGGAGATGTTATAATAAATGAAAATTTAAATTATTCATTTGATGCTATGGTAGATTATGAATATAAATTATCACAACAAGGATACAATAGAATTAAAGCTAATTTATCTACAAATAATCAAAACTCTACAAAGTATTTACAAGCTACAAGAGAAGATTTAAGTAAGTATTTAAATCCACAGACATTTAGTACAAATGCTAATGGAAGGCTACAATTCTTAAAAATAGATAAATATCGTGAAGGAATAACAGCAAGCGAATTAAATGCATTCTTTAATAAATACTGTAAATCAAATAGTGTATTTATTAACAAAGGACAAGCATTTGTAGATGCAGCTAAAAAACATAATTTAGATGTAAGTTACTTAGTTGCAGCATCTATGGTTGAAACAGGATATGGAAGTTCAGTTCTTTCTCAAGGAGTTTATGTAGATGGAGAAAACGGAGAAAAAGTAAAAGTTTATAACTTCTTTGGAATATCTGCATTTGATGGAACAGCTGTATCATCAGCTTCTCAATATGCTTATAAAAAAGGATGGACTACAGTTGATAAAACTATAGAAGGTTCTGCAAAATGGTTATCAACTAATTATATACATAGCACTAAATACAAACAAAATACTTTATATAAAATGAGATGGAGTTATAATACAGGTCATCAATATGCAACTGATGTAAGTTGGGCACATATTATAGCAAAAGTAATGAACAACATAATACCTTATTATGATAACTCTGTTAGTTTAGAATTTTTAATACCAAATTATAAATAATTAAAGAAAGGGAAATCTAAATATAGGTTTCCCTTTTTGATTATAAAAGTGATTTTATATATTTTTCAACATTATTTTCAGCAACTATATCTTTTAAATTACCGTAATTATAAGTTGCTAGAGCATATTCTTTTATTTTTTCAAAAATATATCTTTCAGTATCACTTTGAAAATTTGCAATAGTTTTTCCAATATTCCATGCATTTATTTCTCTTGTAACATTATTTTTCTTAAATTGTATAATAGAATCTTCAATCTCTAGGGGAAGATTTTTTTTATAATAATAATCATCTTTTAAATCGATATTGTATTTTATTATTCCATTTGCGATTGATAAAATAATTTCATTAGAAGCGGATTTTATATTGCTTAAATTGGGATCTAGTAAATGGCCTATTTCATGAGATAAAGCACTTTTAGCTATTGAAAATATATTTTGTTTTGAAATTTCGATATTTTTAGTATTAAATGAATTTATAAAGAAATAAAAATTATAACAAAATGATAAAAATCCCCTTTTAGATATAATCACAACACCTAGTTTAGGAAGGGCGCAAATTGGGATATTAGCGTTTTTATAATAAAATAAATGAACAGATTTTTTATTTACATCAATTTCTGACAATGCTTTTGTAAATAACTTTTTGCCCCTTAACTCTTCATAATAAATAGGTATTTTCTTTAAATCGTATATATTTGAACAAGTCATAGTATACCTCCAAATATAAGTCCTTATATATATAATATTAAAAAAAATCAAAAAATAGCTAATCCATAAAAAAATTTTATTAAATTATTTTAAAATTCAAGACCTTAAAAGATAATAAAAAATATGATATAATTTTCTTCTATAAATACTGAGGTGAAAGGGGTGTCATAAATGGATAGTATAAAAGATTATCTAAGTAAATTAGAAATTAAAAATGATTTTTTATATAAAAAATTAAGCGATGTATTTGTAACAAAAGTCGTGTATTACAAAGAAAATAAGACTTTTTATATATATCTATCATCTAAGGAAATTATTTCTTATGACATTTTATCATCACTTAGAGAAGCCTTATTAGAAGAGTTAGATTATTTTTCAGATATAAAGATAAAAATAAGATACAATGGTCTATCTCGTAAATCTAATAAAGATATAGTAAAGAAAAATTGGGATAATGTACTTCATATATTAAAAAGTATTTCACCTGCAATTGAAGGTTGGAAAAAAAACGTAGAATATATGTGTATAGACGACACTTTAAAAATAAAAATACCAAAAACAATGTTATATGACAGCTTAAAATCAAAACATTGTGAAGAAATCATAAGACATGCATTTTTAGAAGAGTTTTCGATAGATTTAAATGTTATTTTAGAAAAAGCAGTAGATGAAAAGGTGGACCGCAAAAAGCTAATGGAGAAAATGGAGAGAGAGATGGAAGAAAAAGTTAGAGAAATGCAAATCTCTAGTCCAACTCCTGTTGAAGAGGAAGAAGAAAAATACATTATTAAAGAAGAACATGAGGATGAAAATATAATCTATGGTGAAAATGTAAATGCTCTATTTGAACATATATGTGATATAGATAAAAATGCAAAGACTGTTTGTATAGTAGGAGAGATATTTAATATAGAGACAAAAGAGCTTAAAAATGGGAAAATACTTCTTATTGCAGATGTAACTGACAATACAAGCTCAATAAGCTGTAAATTATTCTTAAATGACTTAAACCAAGACAAAGTTCTTAGCAAAATAAGTGAAGGAACTAATGTAAGAATAAAAGGAGACGTAATATACGATACTTTTAAAAGAGAGCTTACAATGACTATAAGTGGTATAAGACTAGAAGATAAGAAACCTAGAGTCGACAAAGCAGATAAAAAACGTGTGGAACTTCACGCACATACACAAATGTCATCTATGGATGCATTATGCCAAACTAAAAAGCTTGTAAAACAAGCATCACAATGGGGGCATAAGGCAATAGCTATAACAGATCATGGTGTAGTTCAGGCTTTTCCTGAAGCGATGGATGCAGGAAAAGCTAACGGTATAAAAATACTATACGGTGTTGAAGGGTATTTAGTTGAAGATAACGCCCCGATTATAAGAGAGGCAAATGACAAAGACTTATCTCAAACATTTGTAGTATTTGACTTAGAGACAACTGGTTTTTCAAATAAAAACGATAAAATAACTGAAATTGGTGCAGTAAAAGTTAAAAACTTTGAAATAGTAGATAGATTTAATGAACTTATAAATCCAGAAAAAGATATATCTTATAAAGTTCAAGAATTAACAGGTATAACTAATGATTTAATAAAAGATAAACCTACAATTGAAGAAATTTTACCTAAATTTATGGAGTTTGTAGGAGATAGTGTGTTAGTTGCTCATAATGCAGAGTTCGATATTGGATTTATAAATCAAAAATGTAAGGAAATGAATATTGAATTTAAAAATAAGAGTGTCGATACTCTTATGTTAGCTAGAATATTACTTCCACATTTAAAGCGTTTTAAATTAAATAACCTTACAAAAGAACTTGGAGTACCACTTCATAACCACCATAGAGCTGTAGATGATGCGGCTGCTACTGCACAAATATTTATAAAGTTTTTAGATATGCTACAGAAAAAAGGAGCTAAAAAGTTAAGTGATGTAAATGAAGTATTAGGCGGCATAGATTATACTAAATTAAAAACAAAACATATTACATTAATAGCTCAAAATTTAGTAGGAGTAAAAAACTTATATAAAATCGTATCTGATGCCCATGTAAATCATTTTTATAGAGCACCTAGAATATTAAAAAGTGTGCTTTTAGAACACAAAGAAGGTATTATAGTAGGTTCAGCTTGTGAAGCTGGAGAAGTGTTCCAAGCTGTTAAACAAAATAAAAATGACGACGAAATAAAAGAGATAATAGATTTATACGACTATATAGAAGTAATGCCTATTGATAACAATAGATTTATGATTCGAAATGGCGAAGTAAAAGACGAAGATGAGCTTCGAGATTTAAATAGAAGAATGATAGAAATAGCGAAAAAATTCGGCAAAATTCCAGTAGCTACAGGAGATGTACACTTTATAGATAAACATGAAGCTGTATTTAGACGTGTGCTTAAATATTCACAAGGATTTAGTTTAGATGATGAAGAGACTTATCTACATTTTAGAACAACTGATGAAATGTTAGAAGAATTTAAGTACTTAGGCGAAGAATTAGCTTATGAAGTTGTAGTTGAAAATACAAATAAAGTAGCAGATATGGTTGAGGACTTTTTACCAATACCAAATGAGACTTTCCCACCAGTAATAGAAGGTTCTGACACAGAGCTTAGGGAAATGTGTTATAACAAGGCTAAGAGGATTTATGGAGACCCTATGCCTGAAGTTGTAAAGAAAAGATTAGATAGAGAGCTAAACTCTATAATAAGCAATGGATATGCCGTAATGTATATTATCGCCCAAAAGTTAGTTACAAAGTCACTAGCTGATGGATATCTAGTTGGTTCAAGGGGATCTGTTGGTTCATCTCTCGCTGCGACAATGAGTGATATAACAGAAGTTAATCCTCTTCCAGCACATTATATTTGTGAAAATGAAGACTGTAAATATTCTTATTTCTATGCAGTTGGTGAGTGGGGTTCAGGAGTAGATTTACCCGATAAAGATTGTCCAAAATGTGGACGCAAACTAAAAAAAGATGGTCATGATATACCATTTGAGGTTTTCCTTGGATTCGAAGGAGATAAAGAGCCCGATATAGACCTTAACTTCTCTGGTAGTTATCAGCCTGTAATACACAAGTATACAGAAGAACTATTCGGTGAGGGACATGTATATAGAGCAGGAACTATAGGTACAGTAGCCGATAAAACTGCATATGGATATGCTAAAAAATATGTAGAAGAAAATGATTTAGATGTACCAAGTGCAGAGGTATTAAGATTGGCTAAAGGATGTACTGGTGTAAAAAGAACATCAGGACAACATCCAGGTGGAGTTATGGTTATACCAAACTACAAAGAAGTGTATGATATTACACCGATACAATACCCAGCAAATGACGTAAACTGTGGAGTTATAACAACACACTTCGATTATCACTCTATAAGTGGTAGGATATTAAAACTAGACATACTAGGCCACGACGTTCCGACCATAATAAGAATGATAGAAGATATAACAGGACTTGATGCGACTACTATACCGCTAGACGATAAAGAAACTATGTCGATATTTACATCAACAGAGGCACTAGGGGTAACGCCAGAGGAAATAAATTGTCCAATTGGTTCTTTAGCAATACCGGAATTCGGGACATCTTTCGTTAGACAGATGCTTCTTGATACAAAGCCAACGACATTTGCAGAACTTGTTCGTATATCTGGGCTTTCACATGGTACAGACGTTTGGCTTAATAATGCACAAGACTTAGTTGTTGATAAAGTCGTTGAATTTAAAGACGTTATATCAACTCGTGACGATATAATGAACTACTTATTGTTTAAAGGTCTTCCACCAAAGATGGCATTTACAATAATGGAAAATGTAAGAAAAGGTAAAGGATTAAAGCCTGAGTTTATTGAAGAAATGAACAAACACGATGTGCCACAGTGGTATGTTGATTCTTGCCAAAAGATAAAATACATGTTCCCTAAGGCACATGCTGTAGCTTACGTAATGATGTCGTTTAGACTTGCATATTATAAAGTCCACTATCCAGCAGCATTTTATGCGACTTACTTTACAACTAAAGCACAAGATTTTGATGCAGATTTAATTGTAGGTGGTCTTGATAGTATTAAACAAAAAATAAATGAAATCCACGAACTTGGAAATGATGCAACAGCAAAAGATAAAACTATGCTTACAGTACTTGAAGTTGCACTTGAAATGTACGCAAGGAAAATTAAGATAATTCCTGTTGATATTTATAAATCAGATGCGACTAAATTTATAGTTGTAGACGATAGCACAATACTACCTCCAATGATAGCTTTACAAGGAGTTGGTGAAAATGCCGCTATAAATATTCAAAAGGAAAGAGAAAGTGGAGAATTCATTTCAAAAGAGGATTTAAGAAAAAGAACTAAAATTTCTAAAACAGTAGTAGAGACACTTTCTAACCATGGTTCTTTAAATGACATGAGTGAAAAGAATCAATTATCATTATTTTAGATATTTTTTAGGGATTGACAACATATTTTGAAAATTTATAATATATTGTATATACAAATTAAGAAAAATGTTGTAGAATAAAAGAGTTATAAAGGTATTTAATCAAAAGACTTGTAAATAAAAAAATTTTATGTTATAGTAATAGAAAAATGACATATGCAGAAGATAAGAGTGAGGCAATAGTTCTCACTCTTTTATTTTAAATATGTTATAATACAACTGAATAGGAGGTACGTATGAAAAAGAATATAGAATCTACAATAGAAGAATTAGTACAACCAATTGTTGATGCTAGAAATATAGAAATAGTAGATATTGAGTACGTAAAAGAAGCTGGACAATTCTACTTAAGAATCTATCTTGAAAAAGAAGGTGGAATTACTTTAGATGATTGTGCAGAAGTTTCAAGAGAATTAAATCCAATATTAGACGAAAAAGATCCAATAAAAGATAATTACTTCTTAGAAGTCTGTTCACCAGGACTTGATAGACCACTTAAAAAGGAAAAAGATTTCATAAGATATGCGGGATATGACGTAGAAATCAAATTATACAAACCTTTAAATGGAACAAAACAACTTGAAGGAGAACTTATCGGTTTAACTGAAGATAAAAAAATCAAAGTAGTAATAGATAATAATGAAGTTGAGTTTGATAAAAAAGATATCGCATTAATCAAACTAGCGGTGAAATTTTAGTGATAACATTAATTAGGGAGGAATAAACAATGAATCACGAATTTATGGAAGCATTAGACGAATTAGAAAAAGACAGAGGGATTGACAAAGAGATTATAATAGATACAATCGAGCAAGCACTTTTAACTGCTTATAAAAAGAACTTCGGTTCAGCTCAAAATGTCAGAGTATCTGTAGATAGAGAAGGCGGAGAAGTTAGAGTTTACTCTCAAAGAAGAGTAGTTGATGAATCTGACTTATATGATACTTTCTTAGAAATAGAATTAGCAGATGCTATAAAAATCGACCCAAGTTATGAATTAGGAGATATAATAGAAAATGAAGTAACTCCTAAAGAATTCGGAAGAATAGCAGCTCAAACAGCTAAACAAGTAGTTGTTCAAAGAATTAGAGAAGCTGAAAGAGAAATAGTATACAACGAATTTATAGAAAAGGAAAGCGAAATAGTTACTGGAGAAATAGCTAGAGCTACTTCAAAAACTGTTTACGTTAACGTAGGAAAAATAGAAGCTTCTATGCCAGAAAATGAACAAATACCTGGTGAAGTATACAAAGCTGGACAAAAAATAAAAGTATATATATTAGAAGTTAAAAAGACTAATAAAGGGCCTCAAATAGTAGTATCAAGAAGCCATCCAGGTCTTGTTAAGAGACTATTTGAAATGCAAGTAGTTGAAATATTTGAAGGTATAGTTCAAATAAAATCAGTATCAAGAGAAGCTGGTTCAAGAACTAAAATAGCAGTACAATCAATAGATGAAAAAATAGATCCAATCGGTGCATGTGTTGGACCAAAAGGTTCTAGAGTAAAAGCTGTAGTTGATGAATTAGGCGGAGAAAAAATAGATATAATAAATTATAGCGAAGACCCAGCAGAATTCATATCAGCAGCTCTTAGCCCATCAAAAGTTGAAAAAGTTGAAATAAACGAAGAAGAAAAAACTGCTTTAGTAGTTGTTCCTGATTATCAATTATCTTTAGCAATAGGTAAATCAGGTCAAAATGCTAGACTTGCAGCAAAACTTACTAACTGGAAAATAGACATAAAAAGCGTGTCTCAAATGCAAGCAGAAATGGAAGCTATAAAAAACGTACAAGATGTAGATTTTGTTGAAGAAGACATAGAATTACAAGCACAAGATGTAGATATGGATTCTGAAAACATAGATTTAGATGCAGAATAAGAATCTAATATAGTTAAAGGAGGGATGACTTTGAAAAAAGTAAAAAAAATACCTCAAAGAAAGTGCATAGTATGTCAAGATAGAGATTCTAAAAAAGAGCTTATGAGAATTGTTAAAAACAAAGAAGGCGAAATATTTTTAGATCCATCTGGTAGGGCAAACGGTAGAGGTGCATATATATGTAAAGACTCTGAATGTCTTAAGAAAGCTATAAAAACAAAGGCTTTAAATAGAGCTTTTAAAGTTGAAGTTTCTGATGAAGTATATGAAAAATTATTAGCGGAGTTAGAATCTTATGATAAATAATGAACAAAAGATATATTCTTATATAGGGCTAGCTATGAGAGCTGGAAAAGTAGTATCAGGTGATGATACTACCCTAAAAGAATTAAAAAAAGGAAAATTAAGTTTAGTAATAGTGGCAGATGATGCCTCTGATAATACTAAAAAATTATTTAAAGATAAATCATCTTATAGAAAAATAAACCAAATCTACTTTGCGACAAAAGTAGAGCTTGGTTTAGCTATAGGAAAAGCACCGAGAGCAGTTATAGGAATAAAAGATAAAGCTTTATCCCAAAAGATAATTGAGCTTGTGCAATCAAAAAATTCATAGGGGGTGATCTTGTGGCAAATACAAGAATAAACCAAATAGCAAAAGAGGCTAAAGTCTCAAACAAAGAAGTAATAGCTA
Organism: Intestinibacter bartlettii; assembly: GCA_025148965.1. Taxonomy (GTDB): domain Bacteria; phylum Bacillota; class Clostridia; order Peptostreptococcales; family Peptostreptococcaceae; genus Intestinibacter; species Intestinibacter bartlettii. Next base: position 1,412,670 of record CP102273.1, read on the forward strand.
AATTAGCAGAATTAGGCATTGAAGTAGAAGACGAAAAAGCAGAAATAGATGAAGAAGATGCTCAATTAGTATTAGATTTATTAAAAGAAGAAAATGGAGAAACAATCAGCATAGATGGACCTTTAACAGTTCAAAACTTGGCTGATGCTGTAGGAAAATCAGTTTCAGAAGTTATAATGGAACTTATGAAAATGGGAACTATGGCTACAATAAATCAAGAAGTTACTTTCGAAGTAGCATCATTATTAGCTCAAAAATACGGATTTAATTTAGAAGTTGCAGGAAGCGATGAAGATGTCGAAGAAGAACTAGAAAAATTAATGCAAATACAAGAAGATAAAGAAGAAGATTTAAAACCAAGACCACCAGTTGTAACTGTAATGGGACACGTTGACCACGGTAAAACATCTTTACTTGATGCAATAAGAAATACTCGTGTAACATCAAGCGAAGCAGGTGGAATAACTCAACATATAGGTGCATCTGAAGTATCTATAAACGGACAAAAAATAGTATTCTTAGATACTCCAGGACACGAAGCTTTCACATCTATGAGAGCTAGAGGTGCACAAGTAACAGATATAGCTATACTTGTAGTTGCGGCAGATGACGGTATAATGCCTCAAACAATAGAAGCAATAAACCATGCTAATGCAGCAGGTGTACCACTAATAGTAGCAATAAACAAAATAGATAAACCAGGTGCTAATCCAGATAAAGTTAAAAAAGAATTAGCTGACGAAGGTTTATTAGTAGAAGACTGGGGTGGATCAGTAATATCTGTAGAAGTTTCTGCTAAGAAAAACCAAAATATAGACACATTATTAGAAATGGTTCTATTAGTTGCAGAAATGGAAGAATTAAGAGCTAACCCTAATAAGAGAGCTGTAGGTACAGTAATAGAAGCTCAACTTGACAAAGCAAGAGGACCAGTTGCAACTGTATTAGTTCAAGGCGGAACTTTAAAAGTTGGAGATCCAATAGTTGCAGGTGTAGCTTCTGGTAAAGTAAGAGCTATGATAAACGCTAAAGGAAAAAGAGTTAAACAAGCTGGACCATCAACTGCAGTAGAAATACTTGGTTTATCAGAAGTACCACTAGGTGGAGACCAATTCGTTGCTGTTCCAACTGATAAAATAGCAAGAAGCGTTTCTGAAAAGAGACAATTAATACAAAGAGAAGAAATGCTTAAATCTTCTCAAAGAATGTCACTTGACGATTTATTCAACCAAATGAATGAAGGTCAAGTAAAAGACTTAAACGTAGTAATAAAAGCTGACGTTCAAGGTTCTGTTCAAGCTGTAAAACAATCACTTGAAAAATTATCAACTGAAGAAGTTAGTGTAAGAGTAATCCACGGTGGTGTTGGTGCTATAAACGAATCAGACGTATTATTAGCTGCTGCATCAAATGCTATAATAATAGGATTCAACGTAAGACCAGTATCTGGTGCTGAATCTTTAGCTGATAAAGAAAGTGTTGATATAAGAACATACACAATAATATACAAAGCTATAGAAGATATTCAAGCTGCTATGAGCGGTTTACTAGATCCAGAACTAAGAGATGAAGATACAGGTAAAGCTGAAATAAGAGAAGTATACAAAATTTCTGGTGTTGGGGCTGTTGCAGGATGCTACGTAACAAGTGGTAAGATATATAGAAACTGCAAAGTTAGAATAGTTAGAGATGGTATAATAATCCAAGAATGTGAATTATTAGCTCTTAAGAGATTCAAAGACGATGTAAAAGAAGTAAATAACGGTTATGAATGCGGTATGAGCTTTGTTAATTACAATGACATAAAAGTAGGCGATATAGTAGAAGCTTACGTTCAAAAGGAAGTAAAAAGAGAACTATAATTAACAAAAGAGGTTGATATAATGGCATCAAATAATAGAACACGTAGAATTGCAGAAGAAATAAGAAAAATAGTAAGCACAATGCTTATTAATGGAATAAAAGATCCAAGAATAAATTCTTTAGTTAGTGTAACTGATGTTGAGGTTACAAGTGACTTAAGCTATGCATATATATATGTAAGTATATTAGGTGGAGATGAAGAATCTACACTTGATGGATTAAAAAGTGCATGCGGATATATAAGAAGAGAAGTTGGAAAAAATATAAAAATAAGACATACTCCAGAGATTATATTCAAGATAGATGATTCATTACTAAAAGGAATGTACATGGATGAATTAATTAAAAAAGTAAACAACGGATATAAGGATTCATCAGAAGAAAACGAAAAAGACGGTGAATAAGATGGATAAAATAATAAATTATATTAATGAGGGTAACTATTTTATAGTTACCTCTCATGTAAATCCAGATGGAGATAATATAGGCTCTACTTTGGCTATGTATTATTATCTAAAATCTTTAGATAAAGACGTATATTATGTTTTAGATGATGACACTCCTATTAACTTAAAGTTTTTATTAAAAGATATAGAAATTTTAAGTTCTGAGGAGTTTATAAATTTAAATATAGAACAATACAATTTAATAGCCTTAGACTGTGGTGATTTAAACAGGATATGTATTGATAAGAGCATAATAGAAAACTCTAAAAAGTTAATATGCATAGATCATCATGCAAGTAATGATAATTATGGTGATTTAAATTATGTAATGCCAGAAGAGTCTTCAACTTGTGAACTTGTATACAATTTATTAAAAAAAATAAATGAAGATAAAAATACTCAAGTTATAGATCAAAAAATTGCAACTGCATTATATACAGGTGTAGTAACAGATACAGGTAAATTTTCTTATTCAAACACTCACCCATCTACTTTTGAAATGGCAAAAGAGCTTTTGATATTAGGAGCTGAGACAAATAAAGTTATCTGTGAAGTTTATGGAAATAATCCGTATAATTATTATAAGTTATTAGGTGAAGCACTAAATACACTAGATATAATAAATAATAAAATAGCTGTTATAACATTAACTCAAGATATGTTAAATAGAAACAATGTTAGCTTTAAAGATACTGACGGTATAACACCATATTGCAGGGATATTGAAAATGTAGAAGTAGGTATTTTAGTAAAAGAAAAATCTTCAAATGAAATAAAGATAAGTCTTAGATCAAAAAATTACGTTGACGTAAGCAAAGTTGCAAAAGTATTTAATGGTGGAGGTCACGTAAGAGCTGCTGGATTAACTATATTTAATGAAACTATAGAAAATGCGATTAAAATGGTAGTAGCTGAGACTTTAAAATATATTTAAGGATGATATAATGAATAAAATTATTAATATTTTAAAGCCAACCGGGATGACATCTCATGATGTAGTTAGCTGCGTCAGAAGAACGTTAAATATGAAAAAGGTTGGTCACACAGGAACACTAGATCCAGATGCTGCAGGAGTACTTCCTATATGTTTAGGAAGAGCTACTAAAGTAAGTGAGCTTATTTTAAATAAAGATAAGTCTTATATTTGTGAATTGACACTAGGAATAGAGACAGACACATATGATTCATCAGGGACTATTTTATATAGAAATGATGATTTAAATATAGAAGAATCTAAAATAAGAGAAGCTTTTAAATCACAAGAAGGTGAGATAAACCAAATGCCACCAGTTTATTCTGCTTTAAAAGTAAATGGACAAAAGATGTGCGATTTGGCTAGGAAAGGTAAGGCAGATTCAATAGATATAAAGCCTAGAAAAGTAAATATAAAAAAGATAGAGATTTTAAATATATCTAATAACAAAATAACATTTTATGTAAAATGTTCAAAAGGAACATATGTAAGAAGTATATGTCATGATATAGGAGAATATCTAAATTGTGGTGGACACATGTCTTTTTTACTTAGAACTTCATCGGGCAAATTCAATCTAGATAATGCAATAACACTAGAAGAATTAGAAGATTTAAAGAATAATGGGCATTTAGAGGACCATCTATATGATGTAGACTATGTTTTAGACAATTTAGATGCAGTAGATTTAAAACCTAGTGCACAAAAATATTATACTAATGGTGGTGTCATTGACTCAAGAAGATTTAATATAAAAGAATCTAAAAATAGTGATGCAGAAAACTATCTCGTGAGAGTTTATTGTGAAAACATTTTTATAGGTGTGGGAAAAATATTAAAAGATAATAACACGATGACCCTAAAAAGTGATAAACTCTTTATATAGTAAATAATATTTCGGTGGGGAAAAAATAATGATAGTTATAACATCTTTAGAAGAATTGGAACAAATAAATAAAAGTGCTGTCACAATAGGCAAGTTTGATGGTCTTCATAAGGGTCATAAAGCCCTTATAGAGAAGACTGTAGATTATGCAAAAAAAAATAACATGAAAAGTGTAGTATTTACCTTTTCGAATCATCCAGCCAATTTCTTTGAAAGTGAAAAGGTAAGAAAAATTATTACTAATAAAGATAAGATTAACACTATGAAAGATTTAGGGGTTGATATTGTTATAAATCTCCCATTTGATGAATTTATGACAAAAATATCAGCTATAGATTTCGTGGAAAAAATTTTAGTAAAAAAATTAAATGCAAAAAAAATATATGTGGGTCATGATTTTACCTTTGCAAGAAATAAAGAAGGAGATGCGATTTTATTGAAGGCATTAGGCGGAGAATACGATTTTGATGTGGATATAGTAAAACCAATAAAGATAAATAATATAAGGGTAAGTAGCACATATATAAGAAATTTATTGGCTCAAGGTAAGGTAGAAAGTGTAAAAGAGTATTTAGGAAGTAACTATATCGTTGAAGGTATAGTTATAGAAGGTAAACAAATAGGTAGAACTATGGGATTTCCGACTGCAAATCTAAAATTCAAAGAGAACTTAATACTTCCGAGAATAGGAATATATGCTACAAAAGTGTATATTGGAGATAAAGTATATATAGGTGCTACAAATATAGGTTTTAATCCGACTGTAAGAGTTGAAAAATTATCAATTGAAACTCATATACTACAGTTTAATGAAGATATTTATGGAAAAAATATAAAAATAGAATTTTTAGAAAGAATAAGAGATGAGAAAAAATTCAACTCTTTAGATGAATTAAAACAACAACTTAAAAATGATACAAAAAAAATATATGAAAAGTATATTTGCAAAAGTAATTAACTTATGTTAAAATAGACAAGGAAGTTAACCATTACTCGGCATCTGAATACTCCAATCACTGCTTAGTAAATGGCGCTTATAAAAAAATTAACGGAGGTACATCACAAGATGAACAAACAAGAAATAATCAAAGAATTTGGAAGAAAAGAAGGAGATACTGGTTCTCCAGAAGTACAAATAGCTTTATTAACAGCTAGAATAAATGAACTAAACGATCACTTAAGAGTTCATAAAAAAGACCACCATTCAAGAAGAGGACTTTTAAAAATGGTTGGTAGAAGAAGAAACTTATTAGCTTACCTAAAAGAAAAAGACCTAGAAGGTTACAGAGCTTTAATAGCAAAATTAGGATTAAGAAAATAGTTTTATTACTTTTGACTAAAAAGCAGGTATACGTAAATACTTGCTTTTTTTGTATTTAAGATACTAGGAATGGATATTATAATTATATAACTATAAATAGGAATAAAATAATAATTTTAAGCAAGGGGGCTTAGGTCATGAAAATAAAACTAATTTGTGACAGTATGTGTGATATTCCAGAAGAAATAGTAAATAAAGAGTTTGTAGAAATGATACCCTTGACAATAAATATTGATGGTAAAGAGTATAAAGACGGAGTAGATTTTACAAAAGAACAATTTTACGATATATTAAAAAAATGTGACAATCTACCAAAAACATCACAAGTAACGTATGTTGATTTTAAAAATATATTTGAAAAATACACAAAAGAAGGATACGATGTTATATGTATAACAGGTTCTTCAAAAGCTTCAGGAACATTCCAAAGTGCTAACTTAGCAAAAGCTGATGTGGAAGGAAATATATATATTTTTGACAGTCTATTTTTATCATTAGGAAGTGGACAATACGTTATAAAAGCGAGTCATTTAATCGAAGAAGGAAATTTAAATGCAAGTGAAATAATACAAGAATTAGAAAACATGAGAAAAGATGTAAATCTATTATTTGTTCCTTTTACACTTGAGTATTTAAAACAAAGTGGAAGACTTCCAAGTGTAGTTTCTTTTGTAGGTAATATGTTAAGCATAAAACCTATATGTACTATGGAAGATGGAAAAAACAAAATAGTATCTAAAGTAAGGGGAACTAAACAAATAGCATCTAAACTAGTAGATATGATTTTAGAATTAAATGATGGAAATGTAGAAGATAAAATTATAACTATAGGTTATGGATCAAATGAAGATGATTTTAAGAGATTACAAGAAGAAGTATCTAAAAAAATAAATGCTAAAAAAATTTATATAACACGAGGTGGATCTTGTATATGTTCACATACAGGACCAGAAATTTTAGCTATAAGTTCTTCTTATTAAAAAATAAATACATAATAACACTAAGCCTTATAGATTTTTCAAATAAATACTTTTTTATTTGTAATATTTTTGATAATATATTAAAGAGAATGAAAAAGGGTTTTAGTATAAGAGGAGGTACAAGCATTAATGTTTGAACATAAAATTTTTACAATGGAATTAGCAGGCAGAGAACTGTCTGTGGAGATAGGTAAAATAGCGCAATTAGCAAGCGGAAGTGCTATACTTAAATACGGGGAGACTATGGTAATGGTCAATGTATCTAAGTCAGCTGAACCAAGAGAAGGAGTAGATTTCTTCCCTCTAAGTGTCGATTATGAAGAAAAATTATATTCAGTTGGTAAAATACCAGGTGGATTCTTAAAAAGAGAAGGTAAAGCATCTGAAAAAGCGACACTTACATCAAGACTTATTGATAGACCAATAAGACCATTATTCCCAAAAGGATTTAGAAATGATGTACAAGTTGTTGCAACTGTATTATCAGTAGATCACGACTGCACACCAGATGTAGTAGCTATGATAGGTTCATCAGTAGCTTTATCAATATCAGAAATACCATTTAACGGACCAACTGGTTCTGTAAATGTAGGTCTTGTTGATGGAGCATTAGTAATAAATCCTACTGCAGAACAAAGAGAAAAAAGTTCACTACACCTTACTGTTTCAGGAACAAAAGATGCAGTAATGATGGTTGAAGCAGGGGCAGACGAAGTACCAGAATCATTAATGCTTGAAGCGATACTTACAGCTCATGAAGAAATCAAAAAAATAGTTGCATTTATAGAAGAAATAGTAGCAGAAGTTGGTAAAGAAAAAATGGAATTCATAGAGCCAAAAGCTGATGAAGATATAGAAGCAAAAGTTCGTGAATTAGCTACTGACAAAATGAAAGAAGCTGTAAGAGTAATAGAAAAATTAGAAAGACAAGAAGCTATGGACGCTGTTAAAAATGAAGTTCTAGATAGTTTTGATGAAGAAGCACTAGAAGAATTTGGTGGCGATATAGTAGCTGTTTTAGATAAAATAATAAAAGAAGAAGTTAGAAAAATGATAGTGCATGAAGGTAGAAGACCTGATGCTAGAAAAACTGATGAAATAAGACCAATATGGTGTGACTGTGGATTTATACCTAGAACTCACGGTTCAGGATTATTCACAAGAGGTCAAACTCAAGTAATGACAATAACAACTCTAGGAGCACTTGGAGATGTTCAAATACTTGATGGATTAGACGAAGAAGAATCTAAAAGATATATGCACCACTACAACTTCCCAGCATACTCTGTAGGTGAAGTTAGACCATCTAGAGGTCCAGGAAGAAGAGAAATCGGTCACGGTGCATTAGCAGAAAGAGCATTACTTCCAGTAATACCATCTAAAGAAGAGTTCCCATATGCAATAAGACTTGTATCAGAAGTATTAAGTTCAAATGGTTCTACTTCTCAAGGTAGTGTTTGTGGTTCAACTTTATCGCTTTTAGATGCAGGTGTACCTATAAAAGATATGGTTGCAGGTATAGCAATGGGTCTTATAGAACAAGATGGAAAAATAGCTATACTTTCAGATATACAAGGTATGGAAGATCACTTAGGAGATATGGACTTTAAAGTTGCTGGTACAGAACATGGTATAACAGCTATACAAATGGATATAAAAATAGCTGGTATAGATGAAGAAATACTAAGAACAGCTCTTGCACAAGCTAGAGTAGGTAGACTACACATATTAAATGAAATGAGAAAAACTATAGACGCTCCAAGACCACATTTATCTAAATATGCACCTAAAATAATAACTATGAATATAAATCCAGATAAAATAAGAGACGTTATAGGACCAGGTGGAAAAGTTATAACTAAAATAATAGATGAAACTGGTGTTAAAATAGACATAGAACAAACTGGTGAAGTATTTATATCAGGTATAGATCAAGAAATGATAGATTTAGCACAAAAGAAAATATCAGATATAGTTGCAGAAGTAGAAGTAGGACAAGTATATAAAGGTAAAGTAACTAGAATACTTAACTTCGGTGCTTTTGTAGAATTACTTCCAGGTAAAGAAGGTCTACTTCATATATCTCATATAGCTCATGAAAGAGTAAATAAAGTTGAAGATGTATTAAACATTGGTGATGAAGTAGAAGTTAAAGTTACTGAAATAGATGAAAAAGGAAGAGTTAATGTATCTAGAAAAGCATTACTTCCTAAACCAAAAAAAGATCATAAATAAATTTTAAATTAATAAAAATTTATAGATAGATAAAAAATCTTTCCGATATACGGAAAGATTTTTTTGTTTTTAAATATAAATAACATGTACAATAAATTACTTTAAAATGAGAATAAAATACCTCCTATTAAAATAATATGTAATATAGAATTGAACTTATAAGGGGGAGCTCAATATGGTAATGATGGTACTTAGCAAAAGTAAATTAAAAAAGATAGTTATTTTTATACTGATAGTTGCATTTATAATTGGAGGTATAGCATACATATTAAAAAATAGAACACAAGATACAATGAATTTACTCGATATGGCTGGCAATACCCAACCATATACAATGGGAACATTAAGAAATAGTGGCCACGTTGCAATTACTTGCAACGTGGATTTGGGTTGGGAAGATGAATACATAGAAAAAATTTTAGAGATTTTAGATAATGAGAATGTAAAAATAACTTTCGCAGTTACTGGTAAGTGGGCAGAAAATAAACAAGATTTACTTTTGAAAATGAAAGCCAAGGGGCATGAAATTGCAAACCATGGATATCAACATTTAAATTACGATACGCTTTCTTATGATGAAAATTTCAATCAAATAAAGAAATCAAAACAAGCAATAGAAGATGTAACTAAAACAAAAAGTAAATTTTTTCAAGCGCCATCAGGAGCATTTGGTGATGATACAGTAAAAGCAGCAAATGATTTAGGATATATCTGTTATAAGTGGGATGTAGATACTATCGATTGGATGGACAAGGATAATCCAGATAAGATAATACAAAGAATACAAAAGAAAGATATAAAAGATGGAAGCATAGTTTTGATGCATCCTACTAAGGCTACAAGTATATGTCTAGATGAAATAATATCCATAATAAGAACAAGAGGATATGTTCCAGGCAAATTAAGTGATGTATTTTCCAATGAATAATTTTAACTTGTATAAATTAAATGTGTACACTATAATAAATACATATATAATTTTCAATATTTAAACAATTGGAGGACAGTATGTACAAATGTCAGACCTTGGAAAATGGACTTACTATAATTGGTGAAGAAATTCCATATTTAAAGTCAATATCTTTAGGAATTTGGGTTAAAGCCGGCTCAATTATAGAAACAAAAGAAAATAGTGGAGTATCACATTTTATAGAACATATGCTATTTAAAGGAACAAAAAATAGATCATCAAAAGAATTGGCAAGAGAGATAGATAATTTAGGTGGTATATTAAATGCTTTTACAAGTAAAGAATGTACATGTTTTTATGTTAAATTATTAGATGAGCATATCGATATAGGAATAGAGGTACTTAGCGATATGATACTAAATTCATGTTTTGATAAAAAAGACATAGAAAAAGAAAAATCTGTAATTTTAGAAGAATTAAAAATGTATGAAGATTCTCCAGATGATTTATCATACGACTTACTTCTTGAAAATATTTATAAAGACCATAGTTTAGGAATGAATATTTTAGGAGATAGAAATACTTTAAAAAACTTCAAAAGAGAAAATATTTTAGATTACTACAATAAATATTATGTGCCAAACAATTCTGTAATATCTATTTGTGGTAATTTTAACTTTGAAGAAATTGTAGAAAAAATAAAAGATAAATTTAAAACTTGGGAAGCAAAAGAAGCAAGTATAAATACAACAGAACCTAAATTCAATCCTTGTATTATTAAAAAGAACAAGGATATAGAACAAGTTAACTTGGCAATTAATTTGAAAGCTATACCTATGATAAATGATAGAGAAGTTTACGCACTATCAGTTGTAAACAATGTTTTTGGAGGAAGTATAAGCTCTAGATTATTTCAAAAGATACGTGAGGAAAAAGGTTTAGTTTATTCTATATATTCTTCACAAACTCTATATCAAGAATGTGGAGAATTGGGAATATTTGCTAGTACTAGTAATGAGAATGTAGAAGAAGTATATAAACTTATATTAGATGAAATTGATTTAATAAGAAATGAATATATTTCATTACAAGAAATACATGAGAGCAAAGAACAACTAAAAGGAAGTTACATGCTAGATCGTGAAAGCACTAGCAGCAGGATGATGTCAAACGGTAAGAATTTACTTATGAGAAATAAAGTAGATGATGAACAAGATATTATAGATTATATTAATAACGTGGAATATCAAGACGTAGTTGAAATAATTGAAAAAGTATTTAATAAAGAAAACATAGGTGTTTGTATAGTAGGTAAAGACGTAGAAAATATAAGTTTATAAAATATAATCCCATAATACATTTAATTACTTAATATAATAAGAAGCTTAATATATTAAGTATATGCATTTAAGAAAGTCAAAATAAAAGTTTATTAACTACTTAAAGTTTAGTATTAAATTTTAAAGTATTAAAAACTATAAAATTTAATAAATAATGATTTTCTTGTATTGGAGGGATATTTATGTATTTATCTGAAATAGCAGGTAAGGAAATTGTAAACCTAACCACAGGGGAAAGGTTAGGAGTAGTTGGAGAATGTGATATTATAGTAGATGAGGTAACAGGAGACATATTAGCTTTATCAATACCGAGAGAAAGAGGTTTTTTAGGGCTTAGAAAAGATAAAGAAGTGTTAGAAGTTCCTTGGAGAAATGTCAGAAAGATTGGAAATGATATGATAATAATAGAATATGAAGGAATATATTAGGAGGATTCAATGGAAGTTTTAGTACAAAAGTTTGGTGGCACATCAGTAGCCTCATATGAAAAGATGAAAGAAGTTTGTAAAATAATAGAGGCACATAAAGAAAAATATAAAGATATAGCAGTAGTAGTATCAGCTATGGGGAGAAAAGGGGCTCCTTATGCTACTGATACACTTATAGGAATGTGTACAAATATAAATGATAGACCGACAAAAAGAGAACTTGATATGATAATGTCATGTGGAGAAATTATATCAGGAACAATACTAGCAACTATGTTAGATTCAATGGGTATACCAGCTACATTTTTAACTGGAACTCAAGCTGGTATAATAACTACAAAGGCATTTTCAAATGCTAAAATAAAAAAAATAAATCCAAAGAAAATCCAAAGGGAATTAGCTGATGGAAAAGTTGTAATAATAGCAGGATTCCAAGGTGGAACAGAAGATGGAGAAATAACTACATTAGGTAGAGGGGGTTCCGATACATCTGCAGTTGCTATAGGTAAAGCTTTAGGAAGTGATTTAGTTCAAATCTATACAGATGTCGATGGTATAATGACTGCTGACCCAAGAATAGAACCTGATGCTAAAGTATTAAAATATGCAGATTATGATGAAGTATTCCAAATGGCGGAAAATGGAGCGAAAGTTATACATCCAAGAGCTGTAGAACTTGCTAAAAATGCAGATATAATACTTCAAATAAAAAATACTTACAACCCAACTTTTGAAGGAACAAAAATAGGTCCAGCTAGTATGTTAAAAGATGCATATGAAGATAGCTCAAAAACTAAATTTATGAGTGCTGTAGCACATAGAGATAAAATAGCTCAAGTAAAAGTTATAGGAAGTGAAGAAGATTTTTCTGACATATTAAATGAAATGGAAGACAGACATATAAATATGGATATGATAAACTTCCTTACTGAAAAAAAGGCATTTGCGCTTGATGTAAGCAATCTAGATGAAGTTGAAAATATTTTAAAACAACATGATGTAGAATATGAAATAAAACCTGATTGTGCTAAAGTAACATTGATAGGAAATAAAGTTACAGAAACACCAGGGGTTATAGCAAAAATAATGAGAGCTTTAAATGCTGAAAATATAACGTTACTTCAATCTTCAGATTCTTACAATTCACTATCTTGCCTTGTAGATGAAAAAGATATGGTAACAACAGTTCATGTTATACATAATGCATTCTCTGCATAAATAAAAGTTACATAAATAACAAATAGGCTTATCTTTTATGATAGCCTATTTTTAATGTGTAAAAATATTTCCCATATATATGTATTTACTTTATAATAAAATTTTCTATTTTGGATAAAATATTTCTGTATAAGAAATGTTTAAATTTTTCTATAAAATTAAATATAATATAGCAGAATTTATAAATTACTGTTATGTAATATAAGGAGTGGAAATATGCCAAGAAACGAAGATTATAACGATAAATTCATGAATTTATGTGATTGGAATTTTTCTGATGCAAATACTATAAATTTATGTAACCTAGGAGACAATAATACACAAAATGACGGGTTAGAAAATTTACAAAGTAGACAAAATTATATAGAACTTGATCCAGCTAAAGATCCCAAAAAAGAACCAAATAAAGATTCTGATAAAAAGACAGAACAAGGTCATGGAAATTTGACAGGAAATATGAAATCGAGTAATCAATCTCCCAGTGTAGAAAATGAAAACGAAAATAACAAAGAAAAACAAACGGTACAAAATATAAAAGAACTTGGAACAAATAAAGTACCTACTAAAGATGACAAGACGATTCAATGTATAACTATAATAGGTGAGATAGAAGGACACTTTGTAGGAAATCCTCAAAAAAAGGCCACTAAATACGAACACGTTATACCTATGCTTTATTCTATAGAAGAAGACCCAGAGATAAAAGGAATATTAATAATATTAAATACAGTTGGTGGAGATGTTGAAGCAGGGCTTGCCATGGCTGAATTAATAAACAGCATTTCTAAAAAGGTAGTCACTTTAGTTTTAGGAGGAAGTCATTCTATAGGTGTGCCACTTGCAACAGCAGGAGATTATTCATTTATAGCGCCAAGTGCAACTATGATAGTCCATCCAATAAGAACTAATGGACTTGTAATAGGAGTAAATGAAACTTTTGAATATTTTAAAAAGATGCAGGAGAGAATAAACGAGTTTATAACTAGAACATCAAATATATCAGAAGAAGAGCTTACTAGACTTATGCATGCAAAAGATGAACTTGTAAGCGATGTCGGAAGTGTACTAATAGGAAAAGAAGCTGTTGATTGTGGACTTATAAATGAAGTAGGAGGACTTAAAGAATCTCTTACAAAACTTAAAGAATTAATAAAAGAAGATAACAATAATGAAACAACTTAAATCTCCTGTGTTTAAATACTATAATTTATGATATAATATTAAAATACAATAAAGTGTTAGTGTTTATACATTAACACTTTTTGCTGTGAGTATTAATTTTTCACAGAATTTAATATCCTTAAAAATAAGAGGTGAGATTGGTGGCAAATAAGAAAAAGCAAAGTAAAGTTTCAAAAAAGAAAACAAAAAATACAGGAATTTCAACAGAATTTAGTAATTTAATAACAATATTTATAGGAGTTTTCTTACTATATGGATTGAATTCAACTTCCATGGGACTTATAGGAAGTATGACTCAAGAAGTATTTAAAGGATTATTTGGGTCTTTGGCGATATTAATACCGATACTTATCATTTTAGTTGGAGTTTTGGGATTTTTTGACAATAATGAATATGTATTTAGATTAAAAAAGAGTAAAGTATATTACATAGCAATAATATTTATATTTATTTTTTATGGTCTTTTAAATTCAAATCTTATACCGGTTGACAACCCATTAAGACCAGAGATGATAAGTTCAATTATGAAAGTAGCAGTTGAAAATCAAGGTATCGGACTTATAACATCTATAATAGTTTACTTTATAAAAGAAATATTTGGAATAACTGGTGGTTGGTTGATAAGTTTATTTGCACTATTTTTAAGTATTTTATTTGTATTTAATATATCAATACAAGATTTAATTTTTGCTATAAAAAATAAATCAACAAATCCTAAAAATAGCAATGCAAATTTCAAAGATATGTTAAAAAACTTAAAAGAGTCTGCTTTAGATATAATAACTGATGAAGTAGATGATACTACTATGGTAGAAGAAAAAACAGGTTTCTTTAAAAAATTAATGAAAGACAAAGATAAAAAACAAAATCAACAAGAATTTGTACCAAATGAAGATAATGAAGACTACAATGAATACGATGATGAAAAAACAGTAAAAATAGTAGGATTTAATCAAGCCGATGATGATGTATTAGAAATATTAGAAGGAACACAAACTGTAGATTATACTCAAGATGATTTAAAAGAATTAAATGATCTTATGAGAGGTAAAACCAATACTCAAAGTACATTAGAAGAAACTAATGACTACAGTGATACATTATTTAATACTAATGTAAATACAAAAAATAATAGTGATTTAGAGCAACTTCAATTTAATTTACCAAGCGATAAAAAGCAAGAAAATATATCAAATGGAAGTTCAAGCTATAAAAAACCTTCTATAAATTGTCTTAAAAATTATAATGGTTCTAAAAATAGCTACAAAGAACAAAATAAGAGTAAAGAAGTAATAGATACTCTTAAAAACTTCAATATTGAGATACAAGATTGTAATGCTACTTTTGGACCAACTATAACAAGATATGAGGTTTCACCAAAACCAGGAACAAAAGTTAGTAAAATCGTAAACTTATCAGATGACTTAGCGCTTAGTTTAGCGGCTAGAAGTATAAGAATAGAAGCTCCTGTTCCAGGAAAATCTGTAATAGGAATTGAAGTTCCAAATGACAAACCTCAAGTTGTAGGACTTAGAGAAGTTATAACTAGTAATGAATTCATAAATGATCCATCTAGTTTAGCAGTAGGATTAGGTAAAGAAATAAGTGGAAAACCACTTATAGCTGATTTAGCAAAAATGCCACACTTATTAATTGCAGGGGCTACAGGTTCAGGTAAGAGTGTTTGCGTAAATACAATAATAACATCTTTACTATATAAATCATCACCAGAAGAAGTAAAACTTCTTTTAATCGATCCTAAAGTAGTAGAGCTTGCGCATTATAATGGAATACCACATTTATTATCACCAGTAGTAACTGACCCTAAAAAAGCATCTAATGCTTTAAACTGGGCAGTTAACGAAATGAACAAAAGATATCAATTATTCGCCGAAAATGGAGTTAAAGACATCGCGGGTTATAACAGAAAATGTGAAAATAAAATGCACAAAATAGTTATAATAATAGATGAGTTAGCTGACTTAATGATGGCTTGTGGTAATGAAGTTGAAGACTATATCTGTAGACTTGCTCAAATGGCAAGAGCTGCTGGTATGCATCTAATCATAGCTACACAAAGACCTTCTGTTGATGTAATTACAGGTATAATAAAAGCAAATATACCTTCAAGAATAGCATTTGCTGTTTCTTCACAAACTGACTCTAGAACAATACTAGATATGGGTGGAGCTGAAAAATTACTTGGAAAAGGTGATATGCTTTACTATCCTCTAGGTGCGGCTAAACCAGTCAGAATACAAGGTGCATTTATATCTGAAGAAGAGTCAGAAAAAGTAATAGACGAAATTAAAGCACAAAAACAAGAAGAAGTAAAATACGAAGAAGAAATAATGGAAACAATATCTAGACCAGTCGCTGTAAAAGACAACGACGTAGATGAGTTTTTAGAAGAAGCTATAGATTTTGTAGTTTCAAATAATCAAGGTTCAGCATCAATGCTTCAAAGAAAATTCAAAATAGGATTTAATAGAGCGGCAAGACTTATAGATTCTATGGAAGAAAGAGGGATAGTTGGACCGAGCGAAGGAAGTAAACCTCGTAAAGTTTTAATAACAAAAGAAGAATTAGAAAATTTAAAAAGAGAAAGTTAAGTAAGGAGCAATTAATTTATGTTAAAAATAGCATTAGAATCACTAGGGTGTTCGAAAAACTTAGTTGATGCAGAAATAATGATGGGTATATTAAACGAGAAAGGATACAAACTAACAGGTAATTTTGAAGAAGCAGATGTAATACTTGTAAATACTTGTGGATTTATAGAATCAGCAAAACAAGAATCAATACAAACAATACTTGAATTTGCAGAACTTAAAGAAACTGCAAACTTAAAATTATTAATAGTTACAGGATGTCTAGCTCAAAGATATGCAGATGAATTAAAAGAAGAAATACCAGAAATAGATGCGATAGTAGGTACTGGTAGTTATCAAAATATAGATGAAATATTAGCAGAGCTTAGCGAAAAGCACCAAATAGTAAGCTTAAACAATATAGAATTTGCATACGATGAAAATCTACCAAGATACGTATCAACTCCAAGTCACATGGCTTACTTAAAAATAGGTGAAGGATGCGACAATAAATGTACTTACTGTATAATACCTAAATTAAGAGGTAAATACAGAAGTAGAAAAATGGAAGATATAATAGCAGAAGCTAAAAAACTTGCAGAAAGAGGAGTTAAAGAATTAGTAGTAATAGCACAAGATACTACTAAATACGGTTTAGATTTATACGGAGAAGAAAAATTAGCAAATCTTTTAGAAGAATTAGCTCAAATAGAAGGATTTAAATGGATTAGGGTAATGTACTCTTATCCAGAATCAATAACTGAAGAGTTAGTAAAAGTAATTAAAAAATACGATAATATATGTAACTACTTCGATATGCCTATTCAACATGCTAGCAATAGAGTGTTAAAATTAATGAATAGAAAAACAACTAAAGAAGATATACTATCTAAAATAAACATGATAAGAAGTCATATATCTGATGCTACTTTAAGAACTAGTATAATAGTAGGGTTCCCAGGTGAAACAGAAGAAGACTTCAATGAACTTGCTGAGTTTATAAAAGAAGCTCAATTTGATAAATTAGGAGTATTTACTTATTCTAGAGAAGAAGATACACCAGCAGACAAACTTCCAAATCACCTTGAAGAAGAAGTAAAAGTTGAAAGACAAGAAGCTTTAATGATGATTCAACAAGGAATATCAGAAGAAAAAAACAATAATAAAATAGGGAATAAATATGAGGTATTAGTTGAAGAACAAATAGAAGACAACGTGTATGTA
Organism: Intestinibacter bartlettii; assembly: GCA_025148965.1. Taxonomy (GTDB): domain Bacteria; phylum Bacillota; class Clostridia; order Peptostreptococcales; family Peptostreptococcaceae; genus Intestinibacter; species Intestinibacter bartlettii. The sequence continues at coordinate 1,430,267 of CP102273.1, forward strand.
GGTAGAACAATATACGATGCAGAAGAAATAGATGCAATAGTATATGTTAAATCTATAAGAAATCTTCAAGTAGGGGAATTTGTAAATGTAGTAATAACTGATGCTTTAGAGTATGATTTAATGGGGGTAATAGAAGATGAATTTACCGAATAAGCTTACTTTGCTTAGAATATGTTTAATACCAGTTTTCGTAATACTTATGTTATCACAAGTTAGCAATTTCTTTTTAATATCATGTATTATATTTATAATTGCATCGATAACAGATTTTTTAGATGGGAAAATAGCTAGAAAATATAATTTAGTTACTGATTTTGGTAAGTTTATGGACCCTCTAGCAGATAAACTACTAGTATTATCAGCTTTAATATGCATGATAGAATACGATTTAGTTGCTGGTTGGATGGTAATAATAATAGTAGCAAGAGAGCTTACAGTAAGTATTTTAAGAGCAATAGCTGCAGATAATGGAAAAGTAATAGCTGCAAGTGGTGGAGGAAAAATAAAAACTACAAGCCAAATGATAGCGATAATATTACTTTTAATAGGAGCTAATTATTCAAATAGTCAAATAGTATTTGTTGGGACAATCGCTATGTATATAGCTACAATATTTACACTTTATTCAGGAATAGATTACTTATATAAAAATAGAGAGTTATTTATGAATAGCAAATAAAACTAAAGGGTTGTTATGTTATAAAAGTTAACATAGCAACTCTTTTTTAATACATAAAATTATAAAATTTTGTTATATTGATGTATAAAACTTAAAATATTTGTTTATAAAATAAATAGATTAAAGTGGGCAAAAATAATTTACTTATCAATTGACTATAAAAGTTTTATAAGATATAATAAATATACAAGCGAACAAATGTTTGATTATAAAAAATTAATATAAATTTAGTATGTGGAGGAATAAATAATTATGACTATAGAAAAAGAAAAATTAGATGCGTTAAATCACGTCTTAGGAAAAATAGAAAAAGATTTTGGTAAAGGCTCAATAATGAGATTAGGTGAAGCTTCATCTATGGTGGTAGACTCTATATCAACAGGTTCAATAGGTCTTGATATAGCAGTAGGTATAGGCGGACTTCCAAGAGGTAGAATAGTTGAAATATACGGACCAGAGTCTTCAGGTAAAACAACTGTAGCACTTCACTCAGTTGCAGAAGCACAAAAAAACGGCGGAATAGCAGCTTTCATAGATGCTGAGCATGCCCTAGATCCAGTTTATGCAAGAGCATTAGGTGTAGATGTAGACAACCTAATAATATCTCAACCAGATACAGGAGAACAAGCTCTAGAAATAACTGAAGCATTAATAAGAAGTGGTGCAATAGACATAATTGTAATAGACTCAGTTGCAGCGTTAGTTCCAAAAGCAGAGATAGAAGGAGATATGGGAGATTCTCACGTAGGTTTACAAGCCAGACTTATGTCTCAAGCCCTTAGAAAATTAACAGGTTCAATTAAAAAATCAAATTGTGTTGCAATATTCATAAACCAACTTAGAGAAAAAGTAGGTATAATGTTCGGAAATCCAGAAACTACAACTGGTGGGCGTGCGCTTAAATTCTACTCTTCTGTAAGATTAGACGTAAGAAAAATAGATACAATAAAACAAGGTGACAAAATTTTAGGAAGTAGAACAAGAGTTAAAGTTGTAAAAAATAAAGTTGCACCACCATTTAAACAAGCTGAATTCGATATAATGTATGGAGAAGGTATATCAAAAATAGGAGATTTATTAGATATAGCTGCAAATGTAGATATAGTTAAAAAATCTGGTTCTTGGTACAACTATCAAGATATAAAACTAGGACAAGGTAGAGAAAATGTTAAAAAGTTTTTAGCTGATAATATGGACTTAACTAATGAGATAGAAGAAAAAGTAAGAAAATATTATAAATTAGGACCAGAATATAGAGATTTAGAAGAAGATGAATTAAATGAAGATAATCAAAATGCAAATGATATTGCAGGTGAATAATAATTGCTATAAACCACCTATAAACTTGACACAAGCTAGAAAAAATTATAAAATTAAATGAGGTAAAGTATTCTAATTTAATATAATTTTTGTTATCAATTATAAAATATTTAATTTTAAAATTGATACATGAGTTATCTATATTATAGTAGATAACTCAAATAGCAGTATTCCAAGATTATAAATGTAATACTTATCATATTAAAAAATGTTAACTTAAAAATTAAACAAGTTAACCTAGATGAATGTGAAAATAAGGAGTAATATTGAATTTTGGGATTAAATAACAAAGGAGGTGGATGTCATAGTAGCAGCAATTATAGCAGCAGTAGTTGGTTTGGCTATAGGTATTGGAGCTGGATATTTTGTAAGAAAAAATATATCAGAAGCAAAGATTGGCGAAGCAGATAGCTTAGCTAAGAATATAATAGATCAAGCAAACAAAGATGCAGAGACAATGAAAAAAGAAAAACTTCTAGAAGCAAAAGAAGAAATTCACAAATTTAGAAGTGATGCCGAAAAAGAAAATAGAGAAAGAAGAAGTGAATTACAAAAATATGAAAGAAGAGTAATTCAGAAAGAAGAATCTCTAGATAGAAAACAACAAAGCATAGAAAGCAAAGAATCTAATTTAAATCAAAAACTAAGAGCAGTAGATGAAAAACAAAAAGAAGTCGAAGCTATAAAAGTAAAACAACTCGAAAAATTAGAGGATATATCAGGAATTACTAGTGAAAAAGCAAAAGACATAATACTAAGTAATGCTGAAAAAGAAGTAAGACATGAAATGTCTATAATGATTAAAGAAATCGAAACTCAAGCAAAAGAAGATGCTGAAAAGAAATCAAGAGAAATAATTGGATATGCGATTCAAAAATGTGCAGCAGACCATGTTGCAGAAACTACAGTAACAGTAGTTAACCTACCAAATGATGAAATGAAGGGTAGAATAATAGGTAGAGAAGGTAGAAATATTAGAACTTTAGAAACATTAACAGGTATCGATTTAATAATAGATGATACTCCAGAAGCTGTAATATTATCTGGTTTCGACCCTATTAGAAGGGAAATTGCAAGAATAGCTTTAGAAAAACTTATATCAGATGGTAGAATACACCCAGCAAGAATAGAAGAGATGGTTGAAAAAGCTAAGAAGGAAGTAGAGAATATTATAAAAGAATATGGTGAACAAGCTATATTTGAAACAGGTGTTCATAGTCTACATCCTGAATTAGTAAAACTATTAGGTAGACTTAACTATAGAACAAGTTATGGACAAAATGTCTTAAAACATTCTATAGAAGTTGCACATATAGCTGGTATTATGGCAGCAGAAATAGGTGCAGATATAAAACTAGCAAAAAGAGCTGGGTTGCTTCATGACATAGGTAAGGCAGTTGACCATGAAATGGAAGGTACACATGTTGAAATAGGTATGGACTTACTTAGAAGATACAAAGAATCTAAAGATGTAATACATGCTATGAGTACCCACCATGGTGATTATGAACCTCAAACTGTAGAAGCAGTATTAGTTACAGCAGCAGATGCTATATCTGCAGCTAGACCAGGTGCTAGAAGAGAAACATTAGAAGCATATATTAAACGATTAGAAAAACTTGAAGAAATTGCAAATTCATATGATGGCGTAGATAAATCTTATGCAATCCAAGCTGGTAGAGAGATTAGAATAATGGTTAAACCAGAAAAAATCAATGATGAAGAAATTCATTTATTAGCTAGGGATATAACTAAAAAGATAGAGGATGAACTTGAATATCCAGGTCAAATAAAAGTTAGTATAATAAGAGAAACAAGAGCTGTAGAATATGCAAAATAATAATTAATTAAATAACCTCTCTTGAAGTAATTCAAGAGGGGTTTTTTGCATAGAAATCTATTTATGGTAAATTATATATTTAAATGATATAATTTAAGTATATGAACTCTAACATAGAATATTAAATTCTGGAGTTAATTTTACAAGAAGAAAGAGAGGGGGCTTACTATGAGTCAGTTTATAAATATTAACTCTCAATTAGATGCATTAAGGATAAAAGAATTTGAGGAAAAGTTTTATGAAAAAATATCCGATAATGTGAAAATAGTACCCAAGGTAACACCTTTTAAAGGAATTAATACAGATTTATTGTATATTAAAGATAATAAGATATTATTTGTGAAATTTATGGACACTTCAGAAGAATTGTTTTCAATACTAGATGAAGAATTAATTGAAGTTATGAATGAAGAATATAATATGCTTAGATTAAAAATGGCACAGCAGCACAGTAATATTAATTATAATTTTGTATATATAATGCCTTATGTAGAAATTTATGATGAATACGAATCTCAAGAATTTGTAAATAATAATATAATCGATAAAAATAAATTAAAACAAATTATCGAAAAAGAAAAGGATTTAGATATTTATCTAAAAGAAGAAAATAATGAAATAGAATTAAATATGTATCTTCTAGATATATGTCCAGAATACTATGTACTAAATAATCAAAAGCATATAAATAGAGAATTTAAAAAGATTACTTTTGTAAATGATGATTATGAATATAGCGCAACAATGCTAGATAAAAATGAGCTTAAGTATTCTTTATCAATAAATTACGGCAACAATTTATTTGAAGGTGGATCTGGAACAGGGAAAACAACTATAATGCTATCTAGAGCTATTAAATTAGCGAGAGTATACCCTCAACATAGATTTATAGTATTTGTATCTTCAAAGAAATTGTGTAATCAATTAAAAGAAGAATTGGAAATTTTATATAAAGATAATAATAATTTAGAAATTCATACATTATCTTCATTTTTATTTAAACTCGCTAAAAAGTTTGACTTAATAGCAGATTATAGAATGTTTAAACAAGATTATGAAAAATATTTAAATAATCTAATTAAACAAGCCCGAAATGTTATAAAAAACAAGAATATGTTTAAAGGTATATTTATAGATGAGGCAGAATCTTTTAAAGTAGAAGAAATTGAGTTTATCTCAGAATTCTTGTATAAGACAAAAAATATATTGGATATATATTATTGTAATGCTCTAAATATAACGAATGATTTAAATATATTCAAAAGTCGAGATGATATAAAAGTAAATCAAAAAATTGATTTAGATATAAATTATAGACAAGATAAGAATTTAATAGAATTTATAAATAGATTTTGTCAAAACTCAAATGACTATATTAAAACTTTAAGACCTATGATAAAAAATGATATATATGTGCCGACTAAATCTATATATAATCAAGGACAAGATCCTGAAATAATAAAAGTTATAGATTTAGAAGAACAAATAGAGTCAATATTATGGGAAATTGATTTTTTAAGAAACAAAAAGGGTTTAGATTATTCAGATATAGCGATAGTATATCCTTATAATAAGAAAAAATTAAAAAATGGAAAGACAATTTATTTCCAATATATTTTAAGAAAGGCCCTAGAAGAGGCAAAAATACCTTATATGGTGGCAGAAGATGAAATAACTAATATAACTAAAAAGGTTGGAATAACGATTTCAAATATATATGGAATAAAAAACTTAGAATATAAAGCAGTAATTTTTTGTGAATTAGAAATGCTATATAATCAAACAATAGGGGATACAAAACAAGATTATCAAATAAATGATTTTGTAGGAGATTTAAACAAGATATATTTGGCTATAAATGCATCTACAAGTTATTTAAAAATAATAACTACATTTAATGAAGATTCAAGCGAAATAATAAAAATTTTAATAAAGTCTAGCTAGAACAAGAACAATTATAAAAAATCGCTTTAATCTTAAATGATGAAGTGATTTTTTAATTTACAAGAAATCAAAAAATTAATTTAGAAATATATACTTGTTAAAAGTATTTATATACTGGGAAGGATAAGAATATGGACGAAATAAAAATATTAACAAATGAAGAGTTAGGGCTATATGATGAGTTTTCACTTAGTTTTAATCCGAAAACTAAAAAAGACTATTTACTAAAGATAATACAATTTAAAAAGTTTTTAGAAGGAAAAGATTTATTAGACGTAAATAAAGAAGATTGTCAAAAATTTATGTGTTCTATAAGAGAAACTTATGCAAAATCTACTAGCGAAAAAATATATAGCTATATACATAGTTTTTATTCATTTTTACAAAGAAATAAACATATAGAGATAAATCCTTTTAGCTTTGTGGAAAAACCTATCGTAAGTAGAGATAAGGGCAAAGATGATGTTTTAAGTATTCAAGAAATAAATAAGCTTATAGATTCTCTTTATAAATTAAATGCAAGAGATAGACTTATAATGGTATTTTTAACAACTACAGGATGTATGTTAAATGAACTTGTAGATGTTAAATGGAAGGATTTAATAGTAGATGAAGACGATAATTATTATGTTAGATTAGGTAAAGGTAAAAAAGAAAGAGTAGTAAAATTACATCCATACTGCTTTAAACTTATTGAAGACTATAGATATCATTCAGGATTAAGCGAAATAATATTACCTACTGATGATTTTATATTTACAACACAAAAAAGCAACTCTATAACAGATAGAAATGTCAGAGTAATAGTTCATAAAGCATTTAGTTTAGCAGGGCTTGAAAATTATTCTGCAAAAGATTTAAGACATTCTTATGCTGCTATAAGTTTATTGCTTGGAGCAGATAAAGAAGAAATACAAAAACAACTTGGCTGGAGTGATAAATATTACGCAATAAGATATAAAAATGTAATAGATTTTGTTGATAGTGAAAGTATAGATTATATGATGCAAAAAGATAATATGAATATAAATAAAAAATAATAATAAATAAAAAAAAGCTAATAATAAATTAAGAAATGAGTTATGTATAAAGGATATATTACAATAAATTAGAACAAATTAAAAAAAACTATTGTTATAGTTCGTTAAATTATATATAATTATGATGTTGAAAAGAAATAGATTAAGGACGGTGTGCAAATATGGATAATAAATATAGTACATACTCAAACCCTCTTACTGAAAGATACTGCAGTAAAGATATGAGTTATATATTCTCTCCACAATTTAAATTCTCTACTTGGAGAAAATTATGGATAGCTCTAGCAGAGGGTGAAAAAGAACTTGGAATAAATATAACAGATGAACAAATAGAAGAATTAAAAGCTCACGTAAATGATATAAACTTCGATGATGCTAAAAGAATAGAAAGAGAAGTAAGACACGACGTTATGAGTCACGTTCAAGCTTATGGTCTTCAATGTCCAAAAGCAAAAGGAATAATACATTTAGGTGCTACTTCAGCTTACGTTGGAGATAATACAGATGTAATACAAATGAACGAAGCTTTAAAATTAATAAGAATTAAATTAGTAAACTTAATAAATAATTTAAAACAATTCGCCCTAAAAAACAAAGATATAGCTACTTTAGGATTTACTCATTTCCAAGCTGCTCAGCTTACAACAGTTGGAAAAAGAGCAACTTTATGGGCTCAAGACTTAATAATAGATTTAGAAGACTTAAACTACAGATTAGAAAATATGAAACTTAGAGGGGTTAAAGGTACAACTGGTACTCAGGCTAGTTTCGTGGCTCTATTTGAAGGTGACAATGCTAAAATAAAACAATTAGATAAAATAGTATGTAATAAAATGGGATTTGAATCTTCTTATGCTGTAAGTGGACAAACATACACTAGAAAATTAGATTCTCAAGTTTTAAACGTATTAGCAGGAATAGCTCAAAGTATGCATAAAATGACTAATGATATAAGATTACTTCAACATCTTAAAGAATTAGAAGAACCATTTGAAAAGAAACAAATAGGTTCATCTGCAATGGCATATAAGAGAAATCCTATGAGAAGTGAAAGAATATCATCACTTTCTAAATTTATAATAGCAGAATCTATTTCACCAGCGATGGTAGAAGCTACTCAATGGTTAGAAAGAAGTTTAGATGACTCTGCAAACAAGAGACTTTCAATACCACAAGCATTTATGGCAGCTGATGCTATACTTGAAATAGGCATAAATGTAACTGATGGCCTTGTAGTTTATGAAAGTATGATAAATAAACATATAAATGAAGAACTACCATTTATGGCAACTGAAAATATATTAATGGAAGCTGTAAAAAGAGGTGGAGATAGACAAGAATTACATGAAGAAATAAGAGAATTATCTATGAAGGCAGCTTATAGAGTTAAACATGAAGGTTTAAACAACAACTTAATAGATTTAATATTAGAATCTGATAAATTCAATATGTTAAAAAGAGAAGAAATATCAGATATATTAGACCCTATGAAATTTGTTGGTAGAGCTCCAGAGCAAGTAGTAGAATTTGTAGAAGAATATTTAGATCCAGCTATAGAACCATTTAAAGAATATCTTGGCAATGTAGATGTAGATTTAAAAGTTTAATTTATTTGAATGATAAATATTGTACTTAGACTCCTAGAAAATTGATATTTCTAGGAGTTTTATGTATGTTCAATTTAAAAATATAATAAAATTAAAAATATTAATAAAAATAGACTAAAAATATTGTACTAAAAATAAGTTTAGTGTAAAATATACAAAGACAGTAGAAAATCTTTAATTGAATTAAAAAGGGAGATTTTTTAGCACATAAATTTACATTACATATGTTTTATAGATTTAAATTAATGTAATTTTTAGTGTGTAATAAAATAACAACAATCTGAGGTGATCAAATGAAATGTATAGTGACAGATACGATAAGCTTTTTATCAAACACATTTCCTAAAATTTATTCTAGTTTATATTTAAACTATTTAAAACAGTATTCTGGATTATATGATGTTAACAAAACTCAATTAAGAGCTTTAGTATTTATGAAAAATTATGGTGAGATAAGTATGACAGAATTGTGTGCAAAGTTAAATATAGAAAAAGGGAGTTTAACTAGCATGATCGATGATTTAAGTAAAAAGGGATATGTTTACAGGGAAAAAAATCTTAAAGACAGAAGAAAATATATGATAGTTATAACTGAAGAAGGTAAAAAAATAGCTGCTGATTTTACGGAAAAATTAAGCAACGATTTAGAAGCAAAATTCTTCAAGCTAGACACTGATGAAAGAGAAAAATATTTAGAAGCTATAGAGACTTTAGCAACTTTAGTAAATAAAAGTGAATTAAGCTAATTAAAAAAGGGGATATAAGAGTATCCCCTTTTTATAAAAAGCTTTTCAAAATCAATTTTTAAATTAATTAAGCATTAGCCATAGCAGTTTTATATGCTTTTAATCCTTCTGCTAATAATTTACCAGCAACTTTTAAGTCTTCTTCTTTTAATATGTAAGCAAGTCTTATTTCATCGCGTCCAAGACCTGGAGTAGCATAGAATCCTTCAGCTGGAGTAGCCATAACTGTAGCACCATCCATACGGAATTCTTGTAACATCCATTTTACAAAATCTTCAGCATTATCAACAGGTAGTTTAGCAACTATATAGAAAGCACCCATTGGTTTTTCACATATAACGCCATCAACTTTCATCAATTCATTATATAATGTATCTCTTCTCTTACAGTATTCTTCATTTACAGCTTTTAAGTAAGAAGCAGGTGTTTCATTAAATAATGCAGCAGCACCTAATTGTTCTAATGTAGCTATGCAAAGTCTACCTTGGCACAATTTCATTATTTCACCCATTAATTCAGCATTTTTACAAGCTATAGAACCTATTCTAGCACCGCAAGCACTATATCTCTTAGATACTGAGTCTATTATTACACATCTATCTTCGATTTCTTTTACATTACCGAAGCTAGTGTATTGAAGTCCTTCATATATAAATTCTCTATAAACTTCATCAGCAACTAACCATAAGTCATGTTCTTTAACTATTTCAGCTAGCATATAAACTTCTTCTTTAGTGTAAACACAACCAGTTGGGTTACCTGGGTTAGATACTAATATAGCTTTAGTTTTATCATCTATTTGAGCTACGATTTCTTCTTTTGGAGGAAGGTGGAAACCGTTTTCTGCTTTAGTAGTTATAGGTTTAACTTCCATATTTATAGATTGTCCAAAACCATTATAGTTAGTATAGAAAGGTTCTGGTATTAATATATTATCCCCTGGGTCACACATAGCCATAAATGTGAATAATAAACCTTCACTACCACCATTAGTTACTATAAAATCATCTTTACTAAAGTGCATATCATAAGTTTCATAGTATTTTTGTAAAGCTTCTATTAATTCAGGAATACCTTGAGATCCAGCATATTCAAGAACTGGTTCATTAAAGTTTTTAACTGCATTAAAGAAACATTCTGGAGTTTTTATATCAGGTTGCCCTATATTTAAATGATAAACTTTAACACCGTCAGCTTTTGCTTGAGCAGCAAATGGTGCAAGTTTTCTTATTGGAGAAGCTTGCATAGATTTTAATCTTTTAGAAAATTTCATTGAAGAATACCCCCTTGTATTTTAAAAATATAATTAGATTTATATATTTTAATCTATTAATATATTAGCATAAATTGGAAGAAAAATCATTATTTTAGACAAAGTAAAAATCGCATTATACGACATAAATAATTAACCAAGTACAAAAATAAAAAGAAATTTTAATAAATTGTTAAATAGAGATGTAAATAGGAAAGTGTACTAATTACTTGGATTTTGTGTAAAAAATTGAAAATATATATAAATTATATTTATTTTTACTTTTTGATATTATATATTATATAAATATATCTATAAAAATTTAAATATATCCACAAATAAAATTTTTATAAATGTAAGATATATTTTTAATTATAAAAATATATAGTTAAAAACTCTTAATTATAGGTATAATAAAAAAGAGTAAATATTTAATAATAAATGTATTAATTAAACAGAAAAGGAGAATATAATGAAATTTATATCATGGAATGTTAATGGAATAAGAGCATGTGTTACAAAAGGCTTTTTAGACTTCTTTAATGAGGTTGATGCAGATATATTTTGTTTACAAGAAACTAAGCTACAAGAAGGGCAAATAGAACTAGATTTACCAGGATATCATCAATATTGGAACTATGCAGAAAAGAAAGGATATTCAGGAACAGCTATTTTTACAAAACAAGAACCTATTTCTGTAAATTATGGAATTCAAATAGAAGAACATGACAAAGAAGGCAGGGTTATAACTCTAGAATTTGATAACTTTTATTTTGTAACAGTATATACACCTAATTCTCAAAGTGAATTAAAAAGATTAGATTATAGAATGAAGTGGGAAGATGATTTTAGAAAATATCTACTAAAGTTAAATTCAAAAAAAGGTGTTATAGTTTGTGGAGATTTAAATGTAGCTCATAAAGAAATAGATTTAAAAAATCCAAAGACAAATAGAAAAAATGCAGGATTTACAGATCAAGAGAGAGAGAAGTTTACAGAGTTATTGGAAAGTGGATTTATAGATACTTATAGACATTTTAATCCAGATAAAGAAGGAATATATTCATGGTGGTCATATAGATTTAAAGCTAGAGAGAAAAATGCTGGATGGAGAATAGATTATTTCTGTGCATCAAAAGATTTAGAAAATAATTTAGTAAGTGCAGACATACATACACAAATTTTAGGTTCAGATCATTGTCCAATAGAACTAGTAGTAAAAGATTTATAGATAAAAAATAAAGAAGCTTAAGCTTCTTTATTTTTTATTGTTATTTGATAGGAATTTATTTTTTCTACCCATATTATAAGCAATATTGATTATTTTTTTATCTTCTTTAGAAAGTTCTCTTTTTAATATTGTTTTAAATTCAGCAAACAAATTATCATAATCTATTTTTAGTCTTTGTTTTTGCTTTTCTTTTTTAGAAAGATTATAAGTATATGTTTCAGCTTTAATATTTTTATTGTTTATCTTTTGAAAAACCAAAGCTGTATAATATGCATCATTTAAAGCATTGTGATATTGTTTATCTTGTTCTAGTTGTAATATTGAAATAGCATTTTGTAAACCGATACATTTACCTACAGGATTATTAAAAAATTTTGAAGCATGTTGCTGGATATTTATATACATAGTAGGAACGTTTTCTAGGGATAAATTATAAAAGAGTATATTTCTGTGAAGTTCTTTTAAGTCATTTGTTCCCCAAGTTCCAAATATAGAATTTTTTATACCTATAAATTTTAAGAAATCCTCATAAACTTCTTTAAAAGAAGGTGCATTTTTAAGATTACTATTTGTAATACCAGTCATTTTTTTTACAAATGGATGTATATCTTTATATATTTCAGATTTGATATAACTTGAAAATGTATCTAATATATTTAATTCAGAGTCTAATTTTATAGCTCCAATTTGTATGATTTCAAAGGGACATTTTGCATTTGAAACTGTTTTATTATTAAGCCTATCAAATCCCTGGTTGAATTCTAAATCAAAAATTATATAATTCATAGTAATTTCTCTCCTAATTTGTGTATAGTTGTATAATATATTTCTGTCTGTATTTCAAAATATTGATTCTGATTAAATTAAATATTATCATATTCGATATTATATATAATTTAATTATAGCATTAAATTAATAAAAAAGATGCTATCACTATTAATATATGGAAAAATTAATTTTTGTAGTCATTATAAAATAAATAAAAATTGTTGCACAATTTCGAGAAATTTTATATAATAAGTAAAACAATAAATACGAATAAAATATAAAAAAAAATAAAGAAAATACGGATTTATTTAAAATTTTAGGGGGATTATTTTTTTATGAAAGAACAAATTCATGTAATAGACAAAAGAAAAGTGAGTAATAAAGAATTAAAACAAATACTATTAGAAAACAAAAACATAAAATTTGTATCTCTTATGGGTGTAGACCTTGGTGGAAATGCAACAGATGAAAAAATACCAGTAAGCTTATTATTAGATGATGTAGATGACTTTTTAAAATCAGCTATACAAACTGATGGTTCAAGTGTTGAACTTCATAATATAGCTACTTTAAATAATGCAAAAGTAGATTTAATGCCAGATCAAGATTGTAAATGGTATATAGATTATAATCTAGAAAATATAGATCCAGAAACAGGTCTTGCTGTAGGAACACTTAAAATACCAGCTCTTTTGATACATGACAACAAAAGAGTAGGATCTAGAGGAATACTTAGAAAAGCTCAATCAAACTTTAAAAAATCATTAATAGGGATATTTGAAGAATATCCTAAAATAATAAATAGCATAGGTGTTGATAGTGTAAATGATATAGAAGATATAGTTTTAACTTCTGCTACTGAATTAGAATTTTGGGTAAATACTCCAGAAGATAAAGCAGATTTAGAACAATTATCTGTATCACAAAGTTTAAAAGAACAATATTGGAAAAGAACTCATGGAATAATAAGAACTTGTTTAGAGCAATCATTAGAAAAATTAGAAAAAATGGGAATATGTCCAGAAATGGCACATAAAGAAGTCGGAGGAATAGCTAGTTCTATAACTAGAGATGGAAAAACTAAACATGCTATGGAGCAACTTGAAATATCTTGGAAATTTGATAATCCAATTCAAGCAGCTGACAACGAAATGGCAGTAAGAGAAGTAGTTGAGGATATATTCACAATAAATGGGCTTGAAGTTACTTTTAAAGCAAAACCAATACAAGGTGTCGCAGGTAGTGGAGGACATACTCACTTTGGTGTAAGTTTAGTACTTAAAGATGGTACATTCAAAAACTTATTTGCACCAAAAGATATGACAAAGGATTACTTAAGTGAAGCTGGTTATGGAGCTTTAATGGGGCTTTTACATAATTATGAAGTTATAAATCCAATAACAACTAATAGTATAGATGGATTTGAAAGACTTGTACCAGGATTTGAAGCTCCAGTTTGTATAGTTACTTCATTAGGACATACTTATGAAACTCCATCAAGAAATAGATCTGTACTTGTAGGGCTTATAAGAGATGCTAAAAAACCTAAATCACTTAGATTTGAACTTAGATCTCCAAATCCACTTTCAAATACATATTTAGTTATGGCAGCTTGTTACCAAGCTATGTTAGATGGTATAAAATTTGCAGCAAAAAGTGGATTAGATACTAAAGCTCTAGAAAAGGAATTATCTAAAGATATTGGGGAAGAAGGATTATATCTAGAAAAAGACAGACGTTATAGAGATGAAAATAATGTATTTGAATATTACAATGATGAAGAAAGAAATGAAAGATTTGGAATGCCCCCAGCTACAGTATACGAAAATATGTTAAATCTTGAAAAATATAAAGAAAAGTTAGAATGCTTAAAAGATGGAAACGTATTTACTGATAGTATAATCGAGTCATTTAAATATGGTTCACTAGATAAATGGAAAAAAGAATTAAGACATAGAATAATCCATGACGATATAGAAGTATTAAGAGGATATGTAAAACTACATAACAAAGAAAATATGGATGCATTAGATGAAGTTAACTGGAATAAAATTTCAGATATAAAATTCAATATAATGAAAGATACTTTAACTAGAAAATCATTATTCACAAGAATAAACGAAGCCATAGATGCAAAAGACTATGAAAAAGTTTCTAGTTTACAATTAGAACTTAGTAAATATATGAAAGAAATAAGACAATTATATTCTGATTATAAAAAGAATATTTATTAAAAATAATTTTAAAGTAAATCTATATTAATTAAAAACTGTTACATAAGCTAATATTAAGCCTATGTAACGGTTTTTTTATGGGAAATTATATATTATAAATAAAAAGAGTTTACTTAATTGTTTATAAAATAATATGAAAAATTAGAAAAAATATTATTAAATAGGATGCAATTTTTTTGAGTAGATATTTTTCAGATTTAAAAAATATATCAAAATCAAATGTGATTATAAGAATTAAAAAAAATAATATTAAGGCATTTAAATTAAAATGCTTTATGCTATTGAAAAAACAAGATATGTGGATTAAAAAGAATATAAAACAAATAAAAATAGAGCATTTATTATATTTTGATAAAATAGGTAAAGCCGAATTTATCGACTTTTTAATATTCTTATTGTTTGTTTTAAAGTAAATATCTTGTAGAAAGTATAATAAAAAATTTAAAAATAATATTATAATACATATGCCCCCACTTATAATACCTAAGGTTTTAATCATGATAAACCTCCTTAAAACTTTCCTATTAATTATATATTTAAAAAGTATTCAAAAAAGTATATTTAAAATTTGAAAATAAGAGTAGATAAAAATTTTGAATTATATGAAATTTTAAATAAATACAAAAATTAAATAAAATTTGAAGGGATTTATATTTTAAATATAGAATAATAAACATAAGTTAATATGCTAATAAAGATTTTTTTATCATTAATAAAATATATTTTTTATCATATTTATAGAATATAGAGATATTTTTAGTTGATATTTGATAATTTTAAGAGTAAAGAGGGGAGTCGATTTTATGAAACGCAGATTAGTTCAAGAAGGTTTAATTTATTGTATTTTACCGGTGATAGCTATCGGTGGTTTTTATAATCAATATCGAGGTATCCCTTGGATGATTTTAGGAGTTGGATTTTTATATACTTTTTATACAAAGAGAAGGGAAGACAGGATTAATTATACTTTTTTAACATTTCTTATATTGTTTAATACATACTATATAATGACAAATAATATAAAAGGTGATATATTAATTCAATTTAACTTAGGTTTTGTTATATTTATATCTATAGCGATTTTATTATTGGAAGCTATGGATTTTAGTATATGCAAGATTGCTTTCCAAGATATACTTATGATGTTGGGAGAAAGCAAAATGGGAGTTTATAAAGTAAGTAAAAAGAGTAAAGTTGATTTAAATTTGAAAAAATTATCTACAATAATAATACTAGAACTTTTATGTTGTGATTTAATAGGTATTTACTATATAAATATTAAGAATATCACAAATTTAAGCTATATGATAAGTTATGAAATTCTAGTAATAATAATATTTACATTAGTAGAAATGTATCAATTAAGTTTAATAAGAAGTAAGGTTAAGTATATAAAATATAAAAATAAAAAACTTATAAAAGAGAAGGTTGATTTAGGAAAGGTTATTAACTTAGAGCAATATAGATAGTATAAAATAAAGAGATTGAGCTCCAATCTCTTTATTTTATGTCTTAATTTTTAAAGGAGTTCCATCACATAATCTCCTATTTTTTCTGGATTTATATTTTTTTTGACATGGACTAAATTTTCTAACATAAAGTTAATTCTATGTTCTAAGTCTCCGTTTACCATAAGATCAAAAATTTCTTGTAATTCGGATTCATTATTGTATACGATTCCAATTCCTTTATCTATTATAAATTTTGAATTTTCAATTTCTTGACCGACTTTCGGTGTTTTTATTATAATAGGTATTTGTGCATTTATAGCTTCAAATAAAGTTGCACCACCCGGTTTGGTAACTAATAAGTCATTATCCCTAAGTAAGTCAGGCATATTAGTAACAAATCCTAAGACTTCTATATTTTTTAGCGGTTTTTTTACTGTTAAATTATTAAAAAGTTTTTCATTTTTACCAGTTACAATAGTTATATGAAGCTTATCTTTAAAATCTTCATTAAAATCATCTAACCATCTTACAAAGTCTTCGCTAAAGTCAAATAGGCCTCTTCCACCACCCATAAGAAGCACATTATATTTTTCATCTTTGAAATAAACCTTATCTTTAATATTAAATCTTTTATCTGTTGGGACACCAGTAACTCTAAATATATCTGGATTTAGCCCTTTTTGAACATATCTATGCTTAATTTCATATGTAGGAACAAAATACATATCTGTATTTGGGAATATCCACTCTAAACTGTCTACAACATCTGTTATAACAGTTATACATGGAATAGGTGTATTTTCTTTTTTTGAATTAAAATCATGAACACATCCAGCAGCTGATGGAAATGTAGAGATTATTAAATCAGGTTTGATTTCTAAAATATATTCAGTTAATTTAGGAGTATATATTTTATAAGTTATATCAAACTTAGAGTTAAAATTTTTCTTAGCGTAATAATAATAATTATAAAGTTCTGGCACATATTTAGTATTTCTTTCATACATTTTAACCATTGGGTTATTTATGCGTGGTATACTGGCGTCTATAAAATTTTGAATTACTACATTATAGTTTGGATTTTTTTCTAGAATATATTCTTTTATAGCGTTTGCTGCACTTACATGGCCAGCACCAAATTGAGCAGTTAATATTAATATAGTCTTATTAATATTACTCAAAATATCACCTCCAATTAAAAATAATACTATTTATAGTATTATACAGTTATATTAAATTTAAATCAAATTCTATAAAAAATATCTACTTAAATTTAAAATTGGTTTACAAAAAAAATAATTTATAAATTTTAATAAAAGGAATAAATAGAAAAAACGCCAATTAAATATAGAGGTGATTTTATGGATGATATAAAGCCTAGCAAAAGTACAAAAATAAGTGAAATAGATTTCAAGGATTTTATAAAAATAATAAGTTTTTCCGCTCTAGGAATATGTATATTTTTTTTCCCTGTAATTATAAATAAGCAATTAATATTTCCTATATTTTTTATAACAGATTTAGTTTATTTAAAATATGAACAATTTGTATATATATGTGTAGTAGTATTTATTTCACTTTTATCTATAAAACAAATAGGGAAGAATGAAAAAAATTTAATTGATAAGATTGAAATCACACTGAAATTAGTATCTCTCTTAATTTTAATTATTTTAATAACAAAACATGAATTTATATTTTTTAAAGATGAGGATTTAGTTCAAATAATGAAAGAGAGTATATTTAAGATTACTATATTACTTCCAATAAGTTCTTTATTTTTACCTTTTTTACTCGATTATGGACTTTTATATTTATTTGATTGTTTTTTTAGCAGATTTACAAAAAGATTTTTTAGAGTAAGTGGAAAAAACATCCTTATATTTTTAATATTTTTCTTTGTAGATAGCTTTTTAGGTTTTTATGTAGTTTATAAATTGTACAAAGAAGGCAAACTTAGAAAGAATGAATGTATAAATGCAGTATTAAACTACCCAGTTTTAAATTTTTCACTAGTCATATATATATCAACTCAATTAAAAATAAATTTTATAACTTTAGTAATATGTTATTCATTTATATTCGCAATTACAAATATAATTATATGCAGAATTTATCCTATAAAAAATAAACAAAAAACTTTCTTTGTAAAAAACAAATATAAAGAAAAAAGTTGTAGAAAAAATAAATTTAAAATGGCTATTTCATTGTATTTACAAAATAAAGAGGGAAAAAATATTTTTAAAAATATTTTAAATTATTTTAACGAGGTCATAAATATAGCTTCTAATATAATTCCTATTTTACTTATTTCATTTTTATTTACAGATATATTGATAAGAAACGATAATATTATAAATACCTTATCGAATTTATATAGTATGTTTTTTGAAAAGTTAAAAATGCCATATTATGATTATATTTCAAAGTCAATTACGTTAGGATTTTTCAATCAAATTTATTCAATAGAAGCATTAAATAATGCAATTACTTTTGTGTCTAGATTGATAATTGCAATAATAATTATTTGTCAAGGTATATCTTTTACAACAAATATAGTTTTTATAAGACTAAATATGCGATTTATAACGTATAAAGATATTTTAGTAGTATATATAGAAAAAATATTAATTATGAGTTTAATTATATTTTTAATTTATTATTTTTATCTGGGATTTTCAGCATAGAGTTTTTAAAAAATACTTTTATTCTCCATTGTAACCAGTTTTTCAAGTTTACATATAATTATAATAAACAAATATATATATGTTTTTAAAGTCTTTATAATTTAAAAGTAATTAAATTAGGACTTTGGTAAATTTTTTATCAAAAAGGGGAATGACTTATCATGAGAAAGAAGAAAAAATCTTGTGGCTGCAATACTCAAAACAATTCATGCAATACTAAAAATATGAATTATTGCACAAAAAAAGAAGATGTATACCAAGATAAATGTAGCTGTGTTAAACCATCAGACAAATGTGGTTGTACTAAACCAATGGATAAATATAACTATACTAAGCCAACAGACAAATGCAGTTGCACTAAACCAGTAACTGAATATAACCCAAAAAGTTGTATTCCAAATACTAATATAAATTCAATAGATAGCTGTAAACCAACTAAATGTAAACCAAAAATAAAAGAATATACTTGCCCATGTGAAGACTGTGAAATAACATGTGAAGATAAATGTGCTGATTTAGCTCAAAGAGCAGAAGAATTATTCAATAAAGCTATGAAATACGAAGAAAAAGCTAAATGTGCACTTAAAGAAGCTAAAGAATTAGAACAAAATGCAAAATGTTTATCACAAAAATCATGTAATTTAATGCAAAATGCAAAAGAAGCAGATAAAGGTTCTAAAAATGCAACTTGTTCAGCTCAAGAATTAATGAATAAAGCAGAAGAATTATGTTGCAAAGCTAAATGTTTATATAAAGAAGCTAAAGAATTAGAACAAGAAGCCGCAGAAAATTGCCAAAATGCAAAATGTGCTTATGAAAAAGCTGAAAATTATAATGCACAAGCAAAATATTTATATAACCAAACTCTAAAATATGAGCAAAAAACTTTAGAGTGTTATAAAGATGCTGAAGAAAAAATAAAAGAAATGGGATCTAAATCTAAAAAATGTGAAGATCTTATAAATAAATGTAACTCTAAATTAAACAACTGTATGACTAGTTGTGTTCAACCAGAACAAACTAAAAAATCATGTGGATGCAATATATATGATAAAAAACCAGTAAACAACTGTGGATGTACTTCTAAAGTAGAAACTTACGGATGCCAAAGTTGTGAAGAAGAAATTATTCAAGTGGCTCCAGAACAACAACAAAACACAACACAAAGTAATAATTGTGGTTGTATGTGTGAAACAGAATATGAATATAGCTATGTAAATCCAATGTATGATATGACTCCTATGCAATATATGGGTAATATGTCAAATCAATATATGACTATGGAAACTCCTTATATAATGCCATTTGATGATGGAGATAGTATGAATGATATGTGGAATAACTACTATATGTATATTCAAAAAATGATACAATCAATGAACGACTAATTAAAGAAAAAAATTTTAAGATTTGATAAATAAAATTAGATAGCCTTTTAGAAATATATGTTTTTAAAGGATATTTAAAATAAATATTTATATCATAAGAAAAAAGGGGGATAATATCCCCCTTAAATTATTTAAAAATTTACTTAAAGGTTTTATCAACCTTCTATTTTTATATTATTCTTAGGCAATTCAACAGTGAAGGAAGAACCCTCACCTAATAAACTTTTTACTCGTATTGTACCATCACATAAGTCTACGATACGTTTTACAAGAGGAAGACCCAAACCATTTCCATTGCTTGAATGTGATTTGTCTTCTTGATAGAATTTATCAAAAATATGATTTAAACTTTCAGCTTTCATTCCAATACCATTATCAGTGATTTTTACAGTAGCGGTATCTTCTGTATCCATAAGTTGTATGGAAATTTTGCCGCCATCGTTTGTAAATTTTATAGCATTTGAAAGAAGGTTAATCCAAACTTGTTGAAGTAATTCTTCATTACTATAAATTTGCACTTCGTCTAAATCAATATCTATATCCAAGTTTTTCTGTGCTAAATCTCTTTGCAAGATTAAAACAGAATGTCTAAGCTGTTCATCTAAATAAAATGATGTTTTATCTGTTATAATACCTTGTGTTTCAAGCTTTGTAAGTTTTAGAATATTACTAGTTAAATTAGATATTCTAGATGTTTCACTTATTATAATATCTAAATATTCATCTTTTTCCTCTTTTGAAAGAGTATCGTCTTTTAATAAATTAGAAAAACCTTGTATAGTTGCAATAGGTGTTTTTATTTCATGGGATACATTGCTTATAAAATCATTTCTAAGTGTTTCTATACTATTTAGTTCCCTTACCATAACGTTAAATTTAGCTGTCAGTGAGCCTAGTTCAAAGTCATTTGGTATAGGAAGCTGTATTTTAAAGTTACCTTTTGAAACTTCTCCCGTAGCATAATTTAAACTTCTAATAGGCATTAAAAACTTCTTACTAAACATAGTTATAATAATTGATATGAAAAGTAATGTAGAAGAAATAGCCGTCAAGCTGTTTATCATAATGTAAAAAAATAAATTATTCTTTGGTTTATTTGAAATTACTACGTATTTGTTTTCGACTTTTACAATAGTAGTAACCTCATGAAACAATGAGTTTTCACAGTAAATAATATTGCTATTTTGAGTTTTATCTGAAGTTTTGTAATTAGATATATCATCTAGTACAGTTAACTCGTACTCGTTAGTAAAATCAATAGAGATGATTTTCTCTAGAGGAAAATCAGTTTCATTATGTAATAATAAAATATTTTGAGCTATTTTAGTTTGATTTTGCTTCATTGTATTTTCTATACTATTGCCATAAAACAAATAAGACAATACAAGTGAAAAACAGCCAGAAAATGTTGCAATTAAAATGATAAATAGGATAAATCT
Organism: Intestinibacter bartlettii; assembly: GCA_025148965.1. Classification (GTDB taxonomy): domain Bacteria; phylum Bacillota; class Clostridia; order Peptostreptococcales; family Peptostreptococcaceae; genus Intestinibacter; species Intestinibacter bartlettii. Next base: position 1,451,894 of record CP102273.1, read on the forward strand.
GGTCTGTAAATTCCTTATCATGATTTAATCACCGCTTTATATCCAAGACCTCTTACTGTTACAATTTCAAAATCATTAGAAGCTCTATATCGTTCTCTAATTCTTTTTATATGTACATCGACAGTTCTTTCATCTGCCATGCTTTCCATTCCCCAAATTTCATCTAATAATTGTCTACGTGTAAATATAGTATCAGGTGATGATACTAATTTAAATAAAAGGTAAAATTCTTTTTTTGGTAGAGTATTACATTCACCATTAGAAGTTACAGATAGTGAATTATAATCTAAAACTGTATTTCCTATAGTTATTTTATGATCATTTACTATTTTTGAACGTCTAAGAATTGCTCCTATCCTTAGAATTAATTCTTCAAAATCGATAGGTTTTACCATATAATCATCTGCACCTATTGAAAATCCTTTTTTCTTATCTTCAAGTTGTTCTTTTGCAGTTACTATTATTATAGGAGTTTCACAGTGACCATCTCTTAATGTCTCTGTAAATTCATAGCCATCCATATTAGGCATCATTATATCGCAGATTATTAAATCTATATGTGTAGTATCTAAAACATCAAGACCGACTTCGCCATCTTCGGCTTCAAAGGTAGAATATCCATTTTGTTTTAGAGTAGCACAAATAAGTTTTCTCATATTTTTATTGTCTTCTATTACTAATATATTAAACATTTAAAGCACCTCAAATTTTTTTATCTTAAGTATAAATTAATATCAAGTAAATTATACTATAAAATTATAAATAAAAAATATGAACTTAATGTAAAATTTAGAGTAAATATTAGGAATTCACATTTTATTAATATATGTACTTTATAATAACTATAAAATATATTAAAATAATATTATTATGTCTAAAATTGTTGAGGTATAGAATTTAGGAGGCATTATGTTACAACTAAAAAATATTTATAAAAGTTACATAACAGGTGGAAGCAGGCAAATTGCTTTAGATGGAATAAACTTAAAGTTTAGAGAAAGCGAGTTTGTAACAGTATTAGGTCCCAGTGGCTCAGGAAAAACAACGTTTTTAAATATAATAGGGGGATTAGAGCGTTGTGATAAAGGAGATTTAATTATAAATGGAAAATCCACAAAAGAATTTACTGATTCTAATTGGGATTTTTATAGAAATAATAATATCGGTTTTATTTTCAAAAATTACAATTTAATACCTCATTTAAGTATATTAGAAAATGTTACAATTGCTGTATCATTCAATGGATTGTCTAAAAAAGAAAAACAAGAAAAAGCAATAGAAGCGTTAAATAGAGTAGGTATAAAAGACTATATGAGAAAGACATCTCAATATTTGACTAAAGATGAAATGCAAAGAGTAGCAATTGCCAGAGCTCTTGTAAACAATCCAAAGATTATACTTGCAGATGAGCCTACAGGGAATTTAGATAGTAAATCTACTATAGAAATAATGAATTTGATAAAAGAAATATTTAAAGATAAACTAGTGATTTTAATAACTCAAAATCCAGGTATTGCAAAAAGATATGCTACTAGAATGATTACTTTTAGAGATGGAGAAGTAATAGAGGATACAAATCCATTAAAAGAAGATTTACACCAAAAGGAAATAGATCTAAAAAGAACACATATGAAAATTTCTATGGCTATTAAATTAGCTATAAGGGATATATCTAATAAAAAACTTCGAATGTTTTTTTATGTATTAATATCTAGCATTGGAATTATGGGAATAGCACTTATAGTAGCTTTACTTCAAGGTTTTAATAAGCAAATAAGTGGTTATGAAAATGATACTTTGGCAAACTATCCCATAGTTATAAATAAAGTATATACTAATTACAGCATTCACAATACATCACAAAATTCAAAACAAAATCAAAATGATCTGAAAAACTCAAAATTAAATACTAAAAATGATATTATTTATTCATATAATTCAAGTCAAAATAGTACGGAACATATAAACCAAGTAAATAAAGATTATATAGATTATATAAAGCAAATGGATAAAGATTTGGTATCAGAGATATCTTATGAGAGCCAAATTAATATGAATATACTTAGAGAAGATGAAGATGGGAAAGTTTCAATATTAGATACATCAACTATTAATTTATCATCATATCCTAAAGACTATGGACAAGAAACTTATTTAGAAAAAAATTATGAATTATTATATGGATATTATCCTACAAATAAAAATGAGGTTGTTTTAATTGTTGATGAAAAAAATAGATTAGATACAAATATTTTAAATGCACTTGGAATTGATGTTAAAAAGAATAAAGAAATAAAATTTGATGATTTAATCGGAAAAGAGTACAAGATTATTTTAAATGATGAATTTTATAAAAAGCAAAATGGACATTTTTATGTAGATAGCAGTGAGAAGAATTTAAAAAAACTTTATAACTCAAAAAATACTATAACAATAAGTATAACAGCAATACTTAGAGCAAAAGAAGATAGTAATTTATCTAATTTGCCAGAAGGGATATCATATAGCAATGAATTATGTAATTATTATATTGATGATTGCAGAAAATCAGATATAGTAAAATCACAACAAGACTCAAATTATAATGTCATAACAGGACAAACTTTAAAAAATAGTAAAAATAAAGAAGACGAAATATTTGAGATTTCAGGAATAAATATATTAAACAATGTAAATCAATCAACAACAAAAAATCAAATGTTAAGTTCGCTTGGTGCATCTTTATTGCCATCGTCTATAACTATTTATCCTAAAGATTTTGAAAGTAAAAGCGATATAATAGAGTATTTAGATAACTATAACAAAGATAAAAATGAAGATGAAAAAATATTATATAAAGATACATCTACTACAATTAATAAATTATCGACTAATATTATGAAGGGAATAACTATAGTTTTAGTAGTATTTGCAACGTTGATATTTTTTATATCTTTAATAACGATATTTATATTGACTTATGCATCAGTATTAGAAAGAAAAACTGAAGTTTGCATACTTAGAGTTTTAGGTGGAAAGAAAAGAGATATAGTTAGATTATTTAATACGGAAAATGTAATAATCGGATTTTTAGCAGGAATTTTAGGCGTATTTTTGGCATATACATTTATAGTTCCTATGAATTATGGATTAGAAAAAATAACGGATTTATCTAATGTCGCTATTTTAAAAGTAGAAAATGCAATTGTTGTAATCGCAATAAGTGTAATACTAACATTTATAGGAGGATTTATACCTGCTAAGGTAGCAGCAAGAAAAGACCCTGTAGAGTTTTTAAAAAATCAAAATTAGATAAGAAAGGCGACTTTGAAATTAAAAGTCGTCTTTTTAAATTTACACCCCAAAATAATATTTATTTTAAATTATCTATAATATTAAATGCTTCTATTATTCTAGATAAATACTTTGGTGATGGCAATCTAAATCTTACAGAGTTTTTATCTACTGATTCGAAAGAAGCACAAGAGATAACACCTATTTTTAATTTTGCAAATTCTTTCTCTAAGTCAATATCTTTATTTTTATGAGTTACCATCATTATAGATACAGTGGTGCCGTTCTCACATATATTTAAGTTTTTATACTCCTTTATAAGTTGAGATTTCATTTCTGAATTCGTTTTTCTCATTTTTTCTAAAAAATCATGATCACTTACAACTTTAGAGGCGATGACTCTCGTTATAGAAGACATTTCATAAGGTGTATTTATATTTTTCATTGCTTTAGTTAAATCTTCGTTTTGGATTATATATCCGCCACGAAGACCAGCAAGACCATAAGCTTTAGAAAATGTTTTTGTAACTATTAAATTTTCATATTTTGGAACCAAGTTTACGGCAGAGTTATTTTCATTCATATAGTCACCATAAGCCTCATCTACTATGACAACAATGTTTTTATCTAAGGCTGATTTTAAAACTTTTTCAATTGCTTCTAGAGGGATTATTTGTCCAGTAGGATTATTGGGATTATCTAAATATATAAGTTTTAAATCATCATTTATTAAATCTATAAATTCAGAAGCTATAAATTTATAGTTATTTTCAGGTTTTAATTTATAAGATTCGAAAATACCACCAGACATAGTAACATCCATTTTGTACTCTGGAAATTGAGGCGCTAAACCTAAAACTTTATCGTTATTTTCGATAAATAATTTGTTTATTAAAAATAATGCACCTATAGAGCCATCACATAAAACGATATTATCATAGTTTATTTCAGTATCTGTGTATTTCTTCCAAAAATCAATTATAGATTTCTTTACAGTAAGTGAATGAGGGTAGTCTTTCATTATAGTATAATCGATTGAATTAAATGCTTCTATTGCATAATCAGAAAAAGAAACTGTATTTATACCTTCAGCACAGTCGATATCTATATTTTCAAAGGCATCTTCACCTTCAATTGAATAAGATTCTTTTATATTTGATGCAATTGATTTTTTTATTTTATATTCCATAAATTTCACCCCTTATTTTAAATTAGGCCTAATAAAATTATTAGGCCTAAGCTATATTACTTATTAAATTGTTTGCTAGAATTTTTACCATCCATTTATTACAGATAAAGCTTCATCTGATATTTTACCATCTATTAAATCTTTTATAGCTTGTTCTATTATTTCTATTGATTTATCCATTTGTTCATAAGTTATAACAAGTGGTGGTTGTACTCTTAAAGTAGATTCTCCAAGAGATATTAAAACTAAACCATTTAGTTGACATTCATAGATTATTTTAGTAGTAGTATTTTTATCACATAAATCTACACCTATTGATAACCCAAGTCCACGAACGTCTTTTATTATTTCAGGATATTTCTTTTGAAGTTCTAAGAATTTATTTTTAAAGTATTCACCCTTTACTCTTGATTGTTCTACTAAATCTTCTCTTTCAAATATTTCTAACATTTTTAAAGCTGCAGCACAAACTGTTGAGTTACCAGACATTGTAAATAAGTGGGCTGGAGCATCTAAGCTGTCCATTATTTCAGATTTACCCATTACAATACCCATTGGAAGTCCTCCACCTGAAGATTTACCCATTACTATTAAATCAGGTTCAACATCGAAGTTTTCTATAGCAAAGAATTTACCACTTCTTCCCCAAGCTTGTTGTATTTCATCAACTACGAATAATATACCATGCTTCTTACATAGTTCATGCAAAGCTTGTACATATTTTTTTGGAGGCACTATTATACCAGCATCGCCTGCTATAGGTTCAAAAAATATAGCAGCAACTTCTTCTGGTGGTAAATATAAACTAAATGCAGTTTCTATTTCTTTTAAACATTCTAAGTTACATGATTCTTCACATTTTCCATACGGACATTTAATACAAACTGGATAATTAAAGTGATGAACATCTGGGATCATAGCCCCCATTTTTCTTCTCATATTTAAGCTTATTGCAGATATAGATATAGCACCGAAAGTACTACCATGATAAGCTCCATTGAAAGATATTATTTTATTTCTTCCAGTATAACCTTTAACCAATTTGATAGCAGCATCTATAGATTCAGAACCAGTAGTTGAGAATAGAACTTTTTTATTGTTATCCCCTGGATATAGTTCTATTAATTTCTCAGCATATTCAACAGGTTCTTTACAAGAGAAGTAAACTATTGAAAATTGAGCTAATTTAGCCATTTGTTCTCTAACAGCATCTGCAACTTCTTCATTACCATGTCCTATATTAGCTGAAGATGCACTTGCTAATAAGTCTATATATTCCTTTCCTTCATAATCGTAAAGAAGAGCTCCTTTACCAGATTTAAATGCTATTGGGCAGTATGGCAGTTTTTGAGTTTTTGCTAAAACTTCTGACTCTCTAGCACATATTTCTTTACTTGTAGATAATCTTTCTTTATTTGTTGATAATGAACTCATGTTAATCCCCCCTAATTTAAAAATGATATATAATTTCAATATATAATTTATTTACATTATAAAATTTTATATAATGCAAAGATTTTTTTATTTTGAAATTTTCTGAAAAAACTAATTTAAAAAGTTTTTTCAGAAAATTTATATATATTATTAATAATAAGACTTAAATTAAAGAAAATCAATGTAAATAGACAAAAATATTTACTTTTTTTAACAAAAAATTTTGCTATATTAAAACAAATATGCGCTATATTAGAAAAAAATAATCATTTGAAATGTATAATAAGTGTTATCTCAATAGTTCTTGTTCGATTGATTTATATACACTTTGCATAAGCAAGTTGAAGTTTTGTGTACTTTTAAAGTAATTTTCAACTAATGGATTTTGAAATACTTTTGAATATTCTTTGTCTAATTGAGACACTCTTTTATTTGCTTCATCTATTTTATATCTAGTGTATATTTTGTCTTTTTTACTTAAGTAATTATCTAGCTGTCTTTTTATATTTTTATTTTTTTCGATTTCTCTTTTATATTTATTCATAGTTTGGAATTCATCAGTTGTTTTTATAAGTTTAGCCAATTCTTGGGCTTTTTGATTTATATTCATAAAAAAATCCTCCCTTGTATATATATTATGATTAAAAAAAGGCAAATTGTAATAATATATTATAGACTTATATCTTTATCAAACTAAAAATCTATAATATATTTATATAAAAACAAAAGAGGATGTAGAACTTAATATTTAATTGTTTAGAGAAGTTAAATCATTTAAAAAGACTTCGAAAAATACACCATCATTAGGATCGATATCATACTTGCTAGTGTATTCTATACATTTAAATATAAAATCAGAAGCTATTTTTATTGAATCTTTAAAATCGTGCCCATTAGTTATAAGACCTGAAATTATAGACGTAAAAATATCGCCTGTACCGCTATATGATTTATTGTTGTACTTTAAGGAATAAGATAAATACTCATCGTTTTCTTTATCATAACCTAAATTTATTATATTACCATCTATTAAAATTCCAGTTATTATAACCTTTTTAGGTCCTAAAGCAGATATTTCCTTTGCCAAATCTAAAGTCTCTTCTAATGTGTAATTAGTATGGTATTTATTATTTGTCAAAAGACAAGCTTCTGTTAAGTTAGGAGTTACTAAATCAGAAATTTTAACTAAATCTTTTATTTTATTGCAAATTTCATCATTAAAAGTTTGATAATAATCCCCACCATCGCCCATAACAGGGTCGACAATTACATAGGCATTATTATTGCTCTTTATAAAATCACGAACGATGTCTATTTGATCTATAGAACCTAAAAAACCACTGTATATAGTATCAAAACTTACATCTAATTCTTTCCAAGCTCTGTTGTATTCTTGCATATGAGATGTAAAATCTAAATATGTAAATTTAGGATATCCAGTTTGACTAGATAGTATTGCTGTTGGATAAGGACAGCATTGTGTTTTTAATGCTGATAATATTGGAATAGCAACAGTAAGAGAACACTTCCCAATCCCAGACATATCATTTATTGCAGCTACTTTTTTTAGCATATGTTTTCCTCCGTTAGTTAAAAATTGCATAAGTATATTTTACTATTAAATTGTATTTTATGAAAATACTTATTTTTTAAATTTATAAAATTAAATTTGTAGTAATACAATTATAAACTTTGTTCAAAAACAGAAATTACAATTGAAAAATATGTAAATTATTTGAAATAATTATTTGTTTAATATTTTGGATATACTAATAAAAATTATAATAAATAACAAAATAAAATGGAGGTGAAGTATTTTGATAGAATATAAGAAAATCTATAGGATTTTTCTTGTAATAACTTTATTTACATTAGGAATGAATTCTATAGATAATAATTATATATATGCACAAAATAAGAATATATATCAAAATGAATTAGAAGCTGATAATCAAAATAAACAAAAAAATACAGGTACGAAAAATAAGGCAAATGACAAAACAAATAACGAAAAAACAAAACAAGATGAAAAGAATTCAAATACAAGACAAGACAAAATAAATAATCAAAATATAGATGCAGAAGATGGGTATAAGAAAAATAAAAGTATGAATGAAGAACAAGATATCAGTAAACAATATGAAGTTTATTTGAAAAATTTATTTGATTATAGAAATAAAGCGATTATGGATCATAATGAAGAAATACTAAAAAAAATATATGATACAGACATAAAATTTGGATTATGGGCATATGAACATGAAATGAAAAAAATGCAGTATCTAAAAAACTGGTCAGATAAACAAGGAGTAGTATTTGATGAAATTGATGCAAAAGTAAAAATAAATAAAATGAGAGAAAGAGAGAAAAACCTATACGGAATAATATGTACAGTTTGTACAAAATACAAATACTACTATGAAAATCAACCAGATATAAAAAATGAGTTTCAAATAGGGACTCAACATTACTTACATGTTAGGGTTGAAGACGACAGATATGTAATAACAAAAGAATGGTATACAGATCCATTTGCTGATTCTTTGAATTTAGAACATATAAATTCAAAAGAAATAAAAAGTTATATATTATCTCAAGGACAAGTTCAATTTGACTTAAGCGATAGACAAAAAAAGGCTGTTGACTATGCTCATAAATACTGTGGAGCAGCTACAAATGTAGATGACAAAATCTATCTTATAAATCCAAACTACAAAGATTTTAACTCTGATGGAGGAGATTGTGCAAACTTTGCATCACAAATAATGTATGAAAGTGGAACTTTTTCAAAAAATCCAACTTGGAATTATGAAAATGGAGCAGCGACAAAAGCGTGGGTAAATGCTCAAGGATTTAAAAACTATCTAGTATATAGCGGAAGAGGATATTACTTAGCAAAAGGTAGTTATGAAGAAGTATACAAAGAAGCTTATAAATTGAGACCTGGGGATATTGTTGGATATGAAAAAAACGGAAGAATAACACATGTATCTACAGTAACAGGACTAGATTCTAGAGGATACCCATTAGTAACTTGTCATAATACAGATAGATTGCTCGTACCTTGGGATTTAGGTTGGAGTGATAAAAAAATAGGATTTCATTTAATTAAAGTTAATTATTAAAATAATATTAGATTTTGATAATTATAAACTCGAATTTTGCATGTGATTTGAATAAATATTTTACAATAAATAAGAATTTATTTATAAAATGTATAAAATTAAATTTAATTGACAAATATAATTATATATGATAAATTAAGTATAAGGCTATTTTGATAGCCAATTAAGTGTGTTTTTAGGAGGATTTATTAATGAAAACAGGTGTAGTAAAATGGTTTAACAACGAAAAAGGATTTGGATTCATATCTGTAGAAGGTGAAGGAGATGTTTTCGTACATTTCTCAGCTATACAATGTGATGGATACAAATCATTAGAAGAAGGACAAAATGTAGAATTCGACGTAGTTGAAGGAGCTAAAGGTCCTCAAGCTGCTAACGTAGTAAGATTATAATTAGGATTATAATGAAAATTCATATATATTAGTAACGCTAGTGATATGTGAGAAAAAGGCCACTTATGTGGCTTTTTTTGTGCATAAATTTATATGCAAATACATACATATCTATGTTAAAATAAGATGAGATAGATTTTTTGTAAATTATTATGGAGGTGTAATATAGACATGAATATATTATTTTTTCTAACACCAAAAAGTGAAGTAGCATATATAACAGAGGACTTTACGATTAGACAGACACTAGAAAAAATGGAACATCATAGATATTCATCTATTCCTATATTAACAAAAGATGGGAAATATGTGGGGACAATAACAGAAGGGGATTTACTTTGGACATTAAAAGATTTAATAGAAAAAAAAGAAATAAGTTTAAAAGATATAGATGTTATGCCTGTTATAGATGTGCCTAGAAGAAAGAACAATACTCCAGTGCCTATAAGTGCAAATATGGAGTTATTAGTATCAAAAGCTATTACTCAAAACTTTGTTCCAGTAATAGATGATACAGAAACTTTTATAGGAATGGTTAAAAGAAGAACTATTGTGGAATATTGTTACGAAAAGATGAAAAAATAAAAAAAATTTATATAAAATAAGTTTTTATATACCGATAGATATACTAACTGTTATAATCTAATTATAGGAGTGTTAAAAAATTCCAAAAGGAGGTATATTTATGAGAGAAGATTCTTTAGACTTTGACAAATTAGGTATTCATTTAGACAAAACAGATATAAAAATACTAAAATTACTGGCTAATGATAGCAGAATATCATATGCAGAAATTGCGAGAGAAGTGCACTTATCACGTATGGCAGTAAGAGAAAGAGTAATGAAAATGGTTGAAGAAGGTGTAGTTGAAAGATTTACTGTTCAACTAGATTCTAAAAAAGTTGGTTTAAATACTCCTGTATTTCTACAAGTAGAAGCCGCACCAAGTAAATTAGATGATGTTGCCAATGAGCTTGCAAAACACCCAAAAATAGAAAGTGTTTGTGCAATGACTGGTAAAAACGAATTATATGCTAATGCATTTGTTAAAGATGTTGAAAGCTTACAACAATTTGTTTTTGAGGAAATATATAAAATTGATGGTGTAGTTAAAGTAGAATATAATATAATTACTAAAAAATATAAAAGTAGAAGATTATTTACATAAAATTAAATTTTAGTGCTTTAGTATTTAAAATAGTTAGTTATTTAAATATTCAAAATTATAGTTGATAATAATTTAATGTAAATAAGAACAAAAAAAGCTTGTCGCTAAAAATATACGACAAGCTTTTTAGTTTGTAAATTTTTAGATTACATGTAAGATACTATATCACCGAATTTAGCTTTTACTTCATCTAATTTATTTTTGTAAACTTCACCTTGTTTTTGGAACATTAAAGTTTTTTCAACTTTGTCAGCTATTTCTTCATAAGCTGGTATAGAAGGTTCGTTTTTAGCTTCTAATTTTATTAAGTGGTAACCAAATTGAGTTTTAACAGGTTCACTTACATCTCCTACGTTCATAGCGAAAGTAGCTTCTTCGAATTCTGGAACCATTTGTCCTCTACCAAAAGTACCTAAATCTCCACCTTGATCTTTAGATGGGCAAGTAGAATTAGCTCTAGCAGCATCTTCGAAAGTAACGTCTCCAGCTTTTATTTGAGCTAATATTTCATTAGCTTTTTCTTCTGAATCTACTAATATATGTTTTGCATTAGCAGTTTCTGGGTTAGAGAAGTTAGTTTTGTTAGCTTCATAGAAAGCTTGTTTTTCTTCATCAGTTAATTTTACGCTAGTTAATATTTGGTTTATTACATATTGTTTTAATACGTTTTTTTCTATTTCAGCCATTTCTTTTTTGAAAGCTTCATCTTCATCTATTTTGTTGTCTTTAGCATACATGTAAAGAAGTTCTTGATTTACTAAGTCTTCTAAAACGTATTTTCTTCCTTCTTCAGTTTGGAATTGTTGTGCTTGATAAGGGTCTAAACCTTGTATAGCATTGTCGATATCGATGTTAGAGATTTCTTTGTCTCCAACTTTAGCTAATATTTTCTTTTCCATAAGTCGTTTGCTCCTTTTTATTTATTTAATTTAATTTTATTTTTTGTTAAATTAACTACATTATACATGATAACAAAAAATTATTAATATGTCTAACATTTTCCATAATAACATAATAATATATGTTGATTAATTAGTAATATGTAGCGAATGCAAAGATTAATATTGAACCTATAATTCCAACTACACCTTCTTCGTCTTTCATATTGACTTTTTTACAAGAAATATAAAAATACATAAAATTTATAATTGTTTTGATTAGTAGTAGATTTATACTATTTGAATATAGTAAAAAGTACATCATTGAAATTACAAAAGTTATTATTGAAATAAATCTGTAAAAAAAGTTTACTTTTTCTTTTTTATCAGAATTACGCTTAATTTTATCTAAGATAGATAAAACTATATATATAATTGATAATACAAAGTAAGTATTAAATATGTAGTGATTGATAGTTGTATTAGGGATAAAAATCCAGTTAAGCAGCAATGTACTCCAAAACAAAACTGTTAAAATTCTAAAATAAAATTCTAATATCATAACTCTCTCCTAATCTATTTCTATAGATAAATATTAACCAATAATAGTTAATATATACGCCATTTAAATTGAAAGGAAAAACTTTCATATTAGTCGTTTGAAAATAAATTTTACTAAAAAACTATGGATTAAAAATGACGTTTTGAAATTATATTTATTAATGTAAAAAAATTAACATTAATAATAGTATTGTATCATAAATTTATAGCGTATAAGATATTATACTAATTTAATCTAAATATTATATTTAAATCATAGTAAAGAAATATTTATTATGAAAGTCTTTCAAAAATATTAATACTTTTATATTAATTTAAAGAGCATTGGAGGGAATAAAATGTATAGATATTATACAAATGGAGTATGTGCAAAATCGATATTACTCGATATAGAGGATGATGTGGTGCTTGATGTAGCATTTGAAGGTGGATGTGAAGGAGCATTAATAGCTATAAAAAATTTAGTCAGGGGGCAAAATATAGATTATATTATAGATACACTTGAACAAGTACCTTGTAAAATGAGAGGAACTTCATGTCCAGACCAACTGGCTAATGCACTTAAAATATATAAGGAGTTTGTATACAATAAAAATATATATGAAGGAGATGATGGATATTAGATAAAAAAATAAGCAGTCATTTGGCTGCTTATTTTTTTTAATTACAATTATTATCTAGTAACTAATATTGCAATTTGGTATTTTTGATTGTAACTTATTTGTACTAATTGATTTTTCTTTATATTTTGTAAATCTTCAGCACCGTGAGTTATTTTTAATTTTATAGGTTTTTTACCTTGTTTTAATATTGCAACGTACTCTTTTTTACCTTTTTGTTCTAAACTAATTAGATTACCTACATAAGGTGTAAAGTTTTGGAACTCTTGAGCTTGTTTTCTTATATAGAAGAAAGTAGCAACACATATACCTAAGTTGATTGCAAGAATTATCCAACCATTGATATGCATCATAGCACCAACTATAATTAATATAATCATAGCTACTATAGGTATGATTGCTTTTTTCATTAATAATTTACCCATGATTTCATTTGCTCTTTTTTCAGGTCCACTCATAGTTTTTGACTTAGCATATGATTCGGCAAATCTGTCTTTTAAACCCATATCGATCCTCCTAATTTCAAAAGATATTTAGTTTTAATTATTTTAGCCTATGTAATATATTTTAATCGCTTAAATCATATTTAGTTTTAAGGCATAATAAAACATATTACTTATTTTATCATAAAATCCATAAAAAGAAAATAAATCTATATATTAAATTTTGTTATTAAAAAACTATATTTTAAAATAAAAAAATATAAATATAATTATAAGTAGTATAATAAGTAATGATATGCAAAAAGTAGTATAATATAAATTAGTGAAATTTTAATATAACAGGTGGTATATGTATGGAAGATAAAATTTGTATAAGTATAAACAATAAAAAATTCAATAAAGAAAATGAGAAGACAAAGGAAGCTATATACAAAGCTTTAAATAAATTATGTGAGTTGATTCTTCAATTTGAAGAAAATGGACAGCCTTTTGAAAGGATATTCAACAATGAAGCTATAAAGTACGATGTATTTGACAATAACTTCTACACGTATAAATTTAGATATGCTGACAATACTCAACTTAGGATTTTATATCATTTTGTAAGGGAAAAAGATAAAATAATAATAGAGCTTCATCAATACGCTGTAAAAAGAAGAAATAATAAAAGTTATATAGAGGCATTTGAAAAATACGTTAAAAATTATAATAAATAAATGTCTAAAGGGGAGAATAATATGGAATATAAAAAATCAAGTATATTTAGCGATAAACAAAAGATAGATAACAGAAACTTGTGTCTTTATTTAAATTTTAAAAATGAAAAAAACGAAAATATACTTAATTTATTAAAATTAATAGAAAAAGACTTAATAGAAAAGTTTGAAGATGATTTCATATTTGATATGGAATTTAATGAAGAACCTATTACAAATAAATATCTTCACAATAAATTTAATAATATAGGTGATAATTTAAATAAAAAAATAAATTTACTTTACGATGCAATACTAAAATCTGAAAGTATATCTACTAAATTTGAGTATAAAGAGCTTATATCAAAAAGAATATTTATGGAAGATTGGGATATTAGCGAGCCAGAGTTTGGGTTTGACTTAAACGACATAGATAGTATAAAAGATTACATAATTGAAAATATGAAAAATACAGAAGTAGACTACTTAAGTGAGCCAACACCACAAGATATAGGCCTTAACTTTAATTGTGAATATATAGAAAGAGACGAAAATACAGAAAATGATGATTTTGGTTTCTACGGTTTCTTAAGTTTTAATATAAGTGGATATATACTAGACTACGATTTTGATTACTTTATAGATTATCTAAAAGACTTTGTTAAAAAATGCGGACAAATATTAAAGTCACTATGTGCAAATATATTTATATCTGAAAAAAATTTTAAAACAGAGTATTTTAATTTATTTGAGATGGAGCTTATCGAAAATAAAGATATTGAAGATAAAGAAATTTACTATGACTATATAAATCACCACAGATATGGGCTTTTATGTGGAATAGAAGGAATTAACTATATATCAAAAGATTTATTTTCACAAATAGACAAAGATAAACTAAAAAATTACCCTATAAAAGTTGAGATACACGAAAATGGAGTATTTGTAAATATAGATAAATCTCTAGAAGATATAGATATAGATGATAAATACGAAGTTAGAGAAGTATTAGACAATATCTTAATTAAAGGATATTGTGATCACGATGTGATTCAGTTTATGGAATTTTTAGGCAAGGTGCCAATCTATGAAGAGGAGATTTTAATAGTTGAGATCCTAGAAAATGAAACAAGAAAAGATTTATATAATAAATACTTTATAATAACTAAAAATAAAGAAGTTGAATATTTAAGTTTAGACTCTGACAAATTTAAAATACATAAATTAAAATAAAATTTGAGCCAGCAAAGTTTTAAAAAAATTTTACTGGCTTTTTGTATTTATGAACAGATTACTCTTCACAAAGCGTTTCTTTTTGTTCTTCCTCATTAAATTCAATCAGCTTTTGAACATATACTTTATTAGAAAATGCACGAATTGATGCGACTAATATTTTATTATGTATATTATCTTCAATTAATTTATTTTCAGTATTATCACAATCAACCTCTCCTACGAATGTATATTTTAGAGAACGTTCTAATTCGTAACAAAACATATTGTAAAATTCTTCTACTTCATAGTCCTGATTATTTATAATTTTTGATATTTCAGAAATACTAAGAACTCTTTTTAAAGTTGAGATAATAATTAAGTATGAAACATGAAATCTTTTATAGCGTTTTTTAAAAGGTTTTTCGATAACATTTTGTTTTACATAATTATTTATCATAGATTTAGTAATTATATTTTCTTCATTTTCAGACGAGAATATACTTAAAGAGTTTTCTATAATGCTTAAAACTTGATCCATATATAAATCTATATTTGGAAGCTCATCAAACCTAGGAAGATGAAAGTCTAGAATTTCTTTTATATAGTGTGAATCTTTAAAGTCCAAATTTATCAGCTCCTTTTGATATATATTTAAGTGCTTATTTAAAAATTTTACCATGTAGCATTAAATTATTCAATAATAATAAAAAGTAGCTCATGTAATATTAAATACTACATAAAATAGTATAAATAATAAAATGCTTGACTTGGTTATTCAAAAGATATAATATAGTATTAAATACTACATAGTGTAAAAATAAAAATTTAAAAACTAGAGATTAAAATAAATTTATAAAAGAAAGGTATGGTAGATATGAAGAAAATAGCTATTTGGGGCGATTCAGTATTAAAAGGAGTAGTTTTAGAAGAGGGAAAAGATAGATATTCTCTACTTAAAGACAGCAGTATAGAACTTATTAAAAGAGAATACAACCTTATGATAAAAAATAATTCTAAATTTGGACTTACTGTTACTAAGGCTATGAGACTTATGGACAAGAGTTTGTCAAAAGGTGATCATCCTAATTATGTATTGGTTGAATTAGGTGGAAATGATTGTGATTACAATTGGAAAGAGATTTCTGAAAATCCAGATAAAGAGTATTATCCAAATACACCATTACCTAAATTTATAGAAAGTATAAATACTATTATAGAAAAATTTAGAGCAAATGGAATAGAACCGATACTTACAAATTTACCTCCACTTTCTTCTCAAAAATACTTCGATTGGTTTGGCAAAAACGGGCTAAATACAGATAATATAAAGAAATGGATGGGAAATATAGATAGGATTTATAGACATCAAGAGACATATTCACTAGCCCTTATGGATATTGCAAATAAACAAAAATGCGACTTAATAGATATAAGAACTCCGATTATATTAGAAGAAAATACAGATGATTTTATATGTGAAGATGGGATACATCCAAATGAAAAGGCTCATAAATTAATGGCACATACATTTATGAATTATTTAAACAATAAAATGGCGTATTTGTCTTAAATATATAGCAAATAAACTTAAAAATAGTTATCATATAATATACAAATTTATATGGTAGCTATTTTTTTAATAAAGCTAAAAATTTCTTATAATTGGAAAATAAGCGTATTAATTATATAAATATATAAGGCTAAAATATAGATAGATAATTTAATATAAAGAAAGGTGACATTATGAAATTAATAGTAGATTATGCGAATTTAGAAAAAATAAAAGAAATGTATATGTATTATCCAGTAGATGGGGTTACTACAAATCCATCTATTTTAGCAAAGGAGAAAAGAAATCCATATGAAGTATTAAAAGAGATAAGGGAGTTTATAAGTAAAGATGGAGAACTTCATGTACAAGTTATATCAAAAGATGCAGAAAATATGATAAAAGAAGCTTATAAAATAAGAGAAGAATTAGGAGACAATACATATATAAAAATACCAGTTACAAAAGAAGGTCTAAAAGCTATAAAAATATTAGCACATGATGGTGTAAATATAACTGCTACTGCTATATATACACAGATGCAGGCTTATTTAGCTGGAAAAGCCGGGGCAAAATATGCAGCTCCATATGTAAATAGAATAGACAACCTAGGTTCAAATGGAGTGAAAGTTGCAAAAGACATACACGATATATATGTAAAAAATAATATAGATACACAAGTTTTAGCAGCCAGCTTTAAAAATTCACAACAAGTATTAGAGTTAGCTAAATACGGAATAGGAGCAGCTACAGTATCACCAGATGTAATAGATGGATTAATTAAACTAGATGCAGTTGAATGTGCTGTAGATGCATTTATTAGAGATTTTGAAGGTGTTTGTGGTCAAGACAAAACAATGATAAATATATAGAAAATCAAATTTAATAAATCTTAACAAATAAAAGAGTATAACAGAAGGCAAAATCTGTTATACTCTTTTGTATAGGAAAAATAATTTTGTAGGGAGATTTTTAAATGAAAATTGAAAGTTATAAAACTGAAAAGTTAAAAGTCGAAAAAGACTTAAATGAAATGACTAAAAAGAGCGACTTGATAAGTTGGATAAGAGTAGCTTTATTCATTTTAATAATGGGATTATTATCTTACGGATATTTCAAAAAAATTAATATTTTTTATGCTTTTGTAGCAGTTTTAACAATTATCTTTTTTGTAATTGTAAAATTACATAGCGATATTGAATTAAAGATAAAATATAAGAAAAGTAAGATTCAAGTATATCAAAAATATATAAAAAGATTAAATGGTACTTGGTACGACTTTAAAGATAAAGGAACTGAATATCTAGACGAAAATATGCCTTACTTAAAGGACTTAGATATATTTGGAGAAGGCTCTTTATATCAATATATATGTAGTGCAAACACTATATACGGTAAAAAATCTTTGGTAAAACATTTAAAACAAAATGATTATAACTTAGATTATATAATTAAACATCAAGAAGCTGTAAAAGAACTATCTAATATGCAAGATTTTGCAAATGAAATAGAAACTTTATCGTATTTAACAAAAGAAAATAAAAAGAAAAATATAAATAAAGAAATTAAAAAGTTTATAGAAGTATGTGAAGACAAAACACCTAATCAAGTTAAATTAAACAAAATACTTATGATAGTATTGCCAGCTATTCTTATAGCAGTATTAGCACTTTGTCTTATAGGAATAAATAGAGCATTCTATTTTAATGTCTTAAAATTAGTGATAATAATAAACTTATTGCTTGCATTTTTAAATATGCAAAAAAGTACTTCTATATTATTGCCAATTGGAGATTTCTATAAAAATATAAAAGTATATGAAAATATATTTAAAGAAATAGACAAACAAGACTTTGAAAGTTCTTATTTAAAAGAATTAAAAGAAGGTTTAAATAAAGACGGAGGAAGTTTAAAAGCTATAAAAGAGCTTAAAAAAATAGGTTCATATATAGATTTAAGACAAAATTTCGTTGCAAATATAATACTTAATGCTATAGTTTTATGGGATTTCTACTGTATAGATATGTTTGATAAATGGAAAAAATCTTACGGTAGAAATATAAGAACATATTTAGAAATAGTAGGAGAGATAGAAGCCCTTATAAGTTTAGCATCTATTACATATGTAAGAGATGACTATACTTTTGCAAAAGTAAGTGAATGTGATGATTTAAAACCTGAAATAGATTTTAAAAATCTAAAACATCCTCTTATAAAAATAGAAGATGCAGTTGGAAATGGTATAACTTTAAAAGGTCAAACTTGTGTTATAACAGGTTCTAATATGTCTGGAAAGACAACATTTTTAAGAAGTATAGGTATAAACTTAGTCTTATCATATGCTGGAGGGCCAGCGCTTGCATCAGAATTTAAAACATCTGTTATGAAGGTACTTACATCAATAAGAGTTGAAGATAATGTAAATAAAGGTATTTCAACTTTCTATGCTGAACTTTTAAGAATAAAAGATATGACAGAATATAATAAAAATAAGATGCCGATGATATGTCTAATAGACGAAATATTTAAAGGTACAAACTCAGCAGATAGAATAATTTGTGCTACAGAAGCTATTAAAAAGCTATCACAACCATGGAGTATAACTTTGGTTTCAACACATGATTTCGAGCTTTGTAATTTAGAAAACGACGATAATATAAATGCTGTAAACTACCATTTCGCTGAATACTACGAAAATGGTGAAATAAAATTCGATTACAATATACAAGACGGTAGATGTGTCACAACTAATGCAAAGATGCTTTTAAAGATGGCTGGTATAGTTGATGAAATAGAATAGAGAGAATATAAAAAATAAAGTGATAGATTAATTCTATCACTTTATCATTTATCATCTTTCGTGTATTCTAAAATATCGCCAGGTTGACATTCTAAAACTTCACATATTTTATCTAGTGTTGTAAAGCGTATTGCTTTTGCCTTGCCATTTTTCAAGATTGAAATATTGGCCATAGTTATTCCAACTTTTTCAGAAAGCTCCGTTACACTCATTTTCTTTTTAGCAAGAACAACATCTAAATTAATTCTTATACTCATAAGATCACCTCTATATTTTATACAATTTATATTGTAAGATCATTTTCATTTTTTAAATCATAAGCCTTTTGTACAAGGTGTGCAAGTACAGCTGCAAATACTGAAATACACATAGCTATAAAGATTACAAATAATATTATAATTAAAATGCTTAAATGTAGCAAATTAAAATATAATAAAATTAAAGCTCCTACAAAATATAAAAAACATTCAGATAGTGCATATCTTCTTATTCTATTTAAAGAATTCATATTTTTCTTAGAAAAAGAATTGTCTTTATTTATTTCATTTGAAATTTTCCAACCTTCAAATAATGCTGCATAAAAAGGTATTATTGTAATCCATATAAATACTAAAAATGGATAGTAAAGATAAGAATACTCTGGACTTTCTAGTGCCATATCTTTTCCTGCCTTTGGGATAATGACAAATGCACAAATTGCTAGTATTATACAGGTCAATCCTATAAATAATTTTAATGATTTTGCTAATTCACTTTGTTTCATAACAACCTCCAGTGTTTTAAATTGAAAATAATATATTTATTTACTAATTTAATGATTATGTATGAATTAATAATAACAAAAAAGATACAATACGTCAATAATTGCTTATCGTTTATCAATAAAAAAATATTGTTTATTAATAATTTTCTATGTTTAATAACTTGAATTTTTGTGTATTAAATTTGTATTATGTACATTGAAAATATATTATGGTATAATTATCTAATACTTTTAAACTTTTAAAAAAATAGATGAGGTGACAAACTTGAAAGAATTACAGGAAAAAATACTTAAAGAAGGGACTGCTTTAAATGAGACTGTCCTTAAAGTGGATGGTTTTTTAAATCATCAGGTAGATCCTTTACTTATGCAAAAAATAGGAGAAGAATTTGCAAATTATTTTGAGGATAGAGGCATAACAAAAGTCTTTACTATAGAAAGTTCTGGAATAGCTCCAGCAGTTATGGCAGCTATAAAATTAGATGTACCAATGGTTATACTTAAAAAGCAACAATCAAAAATATTAAACGGAGAGGTTTATCAAACAAAAGTAACATCATTTACTAAAGGAACTAGTTATGAACTTACTTTATCTAAAAAATACATAGATAAAGATGATAAAATATTATTAATAGACGATTTCTTAGCAAATGGAGAAGCAGCACAAGGTGGTATA
This sequence comes from Intestinibacter bartlettii, assembly GCA_025148965.1. Classification (GTDB taxonomy): domain Bacteria; phylum Bacillota; class Clostridia; order Peptostreptococcales; family Peptostreptococcaceae; genus Intestinibacter; species Intestinibacter bartlettii. The sequence goes on from CP102273.1 coordinate 1,472,675, forward strand.
AGATTAATCGAAGAAGCAGGAGCTACTGTTTCAGGAATAGGTATAGTAATCGAAAAATCATTCCAACCTGGTCGTAAAAAACTTGATGATAGAGGATTTGATGTATATTCTCTTGCAAGAATATCAAGACTTGATAAAGGTGTTATTGAATTTGTAGAAGAAGCATAGATTTTTAGGACTGTTCATTTGAATAGTCCTTTATTATAATATAAAGTAAAGTTTTTAGTTTATTTAAAGGAGTAAAATTATGGAGTATTGGGATATTTATGATAAAGATGGTCACTTTACAGGAAGAAAAAAAGGTAAATATGAAAAATGGGGAGAAGATGAATATCATCTAGCTACAGAAGGTTGGATTATAAATTCAAACAAACAAATACTTGTCCAACAAAGGTCAAACAAGTGTCAACTTTTGCCGGGAATGTGGGCCCTTACAACAGGAAGAATTATATCTGGAGAAAACACGAGAGAAGGCTGTGTAAGAGAATTTAGAGAAGAATTAGGAATTCATATAGATAAAGATGAATGTAAATTAGTAAAATCATTTATGAAAAATAGATTAGGCATGATTTGGGATATATATTTCATAAGAAAAGATGTAAATCTAGATGAGTTAGTTTTACAAGAGGAAGAAGTTGCAAGAGCTAAATTTGTAAATACAAATGAATTTAGAAATATGTTAAAAGAAGGAATTATGTGTGAGTATGAAGAAATATATGAATTACTAGATATTATAGATAATTTAGAAGCCTAAAGGCGGAGCTACAAATAGCTCCGATTTTTTAGGTAATTAATTTTTATCAAAATCCAACTTTTTATCTATATTAGATAATATAAATGCAGTTATAGATAAAGTAAGCAAGACTACAAATACACTTTTCATACCATATACAAAATAAGAAGATACTATATCTTCGACCTTATGTCCTGCAAGAGAGCTCATTTGATGATATAAAATTGATGTAGAAATTGATGTACCAGAAGCCATTCCCAAATTTCTTATAAGTGAATTTATACTTCCAGTTATACCTAAGTATTCGCTTTTAACTGTGCTCATAACTAATGTAGTATTAGGAGAGTTAAATGTACCACTTGCAAAACCAAATACACATAAAGATGCTAGTATATATACTTTAAGTGAGTTTTCGTCAAGTCTTATCATTAAAATCATAGAACAAATAATTATAAATAATCCAGCAAGTGTGACTTTTTTCGGTCCAATTTTGTCTGACAAATAACCACTAACAGGTGCGATAAAAAACATTATAAGTGGGTTGACTAAAATAATAGTTGAAATTTGTGATTGTGAATAGTTAAAAGTGTCACTAAGATAAAAAGGTATAATTAAATTTATAGAACTTGAGATAAAATAATAAATAAATGCGCAAACTAAATTGAATGAAAGCGATTTAATCTTAAATAAATTTAGATTTAACATAGGTTCTTTCAATTTTTTTTCAAGTCTTATAAAGAAAAATAAAAATACAAAACCAATGAAGAAACCTAAAATTACATATAAATTGCTAAATCCCATATCTTGACTTACTAAAAGCGATGAAAACAATATAAATATAGATATAAAAAATACAAAAGCACCGTATTTATCTAATTTTACATCCGAAGTAGAATTTCTAGCGGGAAGAGTTTTATATCCAACTATAAATGAAATAAGTCCAATCGGAATATTTATTAAAAATATAAAATGCCAACTTAGATAAGTCATAATAAATCCTCCAAGAGCAGGGCCGAGTATAGAACCTAATGCAACAGCAGACCCAGAAAGACCAAGCGCGCGTCCCCTTTCATTAGGTGGGAATACGATTGCAGTAAGCCCTTGATTATTCGCCATAACAATCGAAGCACCGATACCTTGTATAACTCTAGAAATAATTAATATAGTTATATTCGGCGAAATGCTGCATAAAAAAGAGCCAAATATAAATACGATTATTCCATATAAAAAAACTCTGCCTTTTCCTTTTAAATCGCCCAACTTTCCGAATATTATAATCGTAGTTGCAACAGTTATAATATATGATGACACAATTAAACTAGAAAGCGATAAGTTTATGCCGAGGTCCTTTTTTATAGATGGCAAAACTACATTAACAATACTCGCATCCAAACTTCCCATAAAAGGAACGACAATCAATACAAACTGTATAATCCATCTGTTTTTATAGATTGTTTCCTCATCAAAATCAAAATTTTTCAAAGCATACACCCCCTTTATATTCTACGGGATTAAGATGATTATAGTACCAAAAGATTTGTAAAGTCAAATATATAAAATCTCATTTTACATATGGAGGGATTTGTTATAAAATAGGAATTAATTTACAATTGGGAGGAAAACATGATATATAGATTAAGTATGGAATTTACTGTAGATAAAAAGCAAAAGATAGATTACAATATAGGCTCAGTTTTGCAAGGGATAATGATGACGTTTTTGGATAGAGATTATGGAGAAGTATTACACCGACAATCACTTATGCCTTATAGCCAACATTTTGAAACCAAAGATGGAAAATACTATTGGATAATTAATGCACTTACAGAAGAGGCAAAAGAAAATATAATATGTAAAATATTAGACTCAGATAAAAGAAGTTTGGATTTAACTTATAGAAAAAGTAAATTAAACATAGAAAGATTGATATTTGAAGAAGTTAATCTTTTTAAAGATAGAGGTGAAAAAGATATAGTTTTAAATTTTAAAACGCCGACAAGTTTTAAAAGAACTTCAGGAGGATATGAGATTTTTCCAAATGTCAGACATATATTCAACAGCTTAATAAATAAATACGAAATGTTTGAAATGAATAATTTAGATGACAGTCTTTTTAGTAAAATAAATAAAAAAGAAGACTTTTTAGAAGATATAATAAAAAATGTAGACATTGTTGGATATAACTTAAAAACTGAGAAATTTGGGATAAAGGGGAATTACATTCCAGGATTTATGGGAAAAGTAAATATTAAAGTAAAAGGAAGTGCAGAATTTAAAAATAATATATCTAAATTGTTGCAATTTGGAGAATACAGCGGTGTAGGATTGAAATGTACAATGGGTATGGGCGTTATGGAAATATTATAGGTGCAAAAAATAAATTATTTAGAAGGATTTTTAAAAAATATGTAGAATATTATAAGAATACTAATAAATTTCGATTAATGCACATCAAAATATTTCAAGGCACACATTATTAATTTTTTACTAAAATATTAGTATTTTATTAGATTATATACAAAACGTATATAAATAAGTAAATTATTAACAAGGGGGGCAATATATGATGCTAAATAACAATTCGATAGGAATAAATAAGGTGAAGGAATCTGATATTTCGCTAGAAGGCAACTCTAATAACCTCGTCAACTTAGATGATTCGATGAAAATTTATTTAAAAGAAATAGGAAAAATACCACTCTTGAGTAGACAAGAAGAATTAGATATTGCAAAGAGGATTTGTGAAGGAGATGAAGTAGCAAAAAAAATACTAGTAGAATCAAATCTTAGGTTAGTTGTAAGCATAGCTAGGAAATATGCAAGAAAAGAGATGGCTATGTTAGATTTGATTCAAGAAGGAACACTAGGTCTTATAAGGGCAGCAGAAAAATTTGACTATACAAAAGGATTTAAATTTAGCACATATGCAACATGGTGGATTAAACAGGGAATAACTCGTGCCATAGCAGATCAATCGAGAACAATAAGAGTACCCGTTCACATGGTAGAAAAAATAAATAAAGTATCTACAATATCATCACAACTAGCAAAAGAGTTAGGACGTGAACCTAAACCAGAAGAAATCGCAAAAAGAATGCATGTACCAGTAGAAAAAGTAGTCCAAGTCATAAGAATATCACAAAGACCACAATCAATAGAATCGACAATTGGACAAGAAGATGACACAGAATTAGAACAAGTAATACCAGACAAAGAAGCACACTCACCAGAAGAAATAGTCACAAGATCACTTCTAAAAGACCAAATAGAATACGTATTAGACACATTGAGCGAAAGAGAAAAAGGAGTAATAAAACTAAGATTTGGACTTGGCGATGGTGAGAAAAAAACACTAGAAGAAGTCGGCAGAGCATTTAATGTTACAAGAGAAAGAGCGAGACAAATCGAGAAAAAGGCGTTGAGAAAACTGGCCCATCCAAGTAGATCTAATAAGCTTTTGGATTATTATTATGATATATGTTAGAGTAGATGTATGCACCTCAATTTTTATTGGGGTGTTTTTTGCTGAGTTAAAAGTAGTTGATTTAACCAATTATAAAAAGCCAAGAGAATAATTAATATAAAACTGTTAGTCTATGTAACTTAGAAAATAACTAAAATAAAAGACCAGAAATCTATTTTAAAGTAAAAGGTAAAGATACTAAATAATATTAATGGTCCATTAATATTATTTATATATAAAAATCTAAATACCCCTAACACATTCCACAAGCCCATCTAAATAACTAAAATCACTAGCATCGAAAGACTTAGAAATCATCTCACAAAACTCAGGTTGTTTATTTTTTAGCATAAGAATAAGCCTCTTCATCATCATCTTATATTTGAATCTCATTTGATAGCACTTAGCGTATTTTTGTGTAAATCCTGTTTCTGATTTATAAATTATTAAAGTTTTTTGCATTTAGTTTTCCCCCTTTAAAAGTGCATTTTCAATAGATTTTAATATTACTTTGCTGCTTATAAAATAACTACTGTCTTTTCTTTTTCAAATTTCTAAAAAACTTCTTTATCATATCAACAACATAATAAATAGAATTAGTTATGCCATCTGTATATTTATCATATAAAATATGAGTTTTAAGCTCGCTATCTTTTATTACAGTATAATTACAAAGGACATCGTCTGAAATCTCTATAATTTCCCCATTTTCAAGCTTTACAACGTATATATCATGGCTTTGTAGTACATCAGTCATCTTTTTTTCTTTTGTTTTGTGTTCGATTACTGTACCTTTTAAATAGTTTTTAAATACGTATCCTTTGCTAATCATTATTTTTTGTCCAACTTCCATGGTTATTTTATCCCTCCGCCTTTCTTTATGTATTTATATTAGCATAATTTTACATATATTAGTGACTTGAAAATAAGTTAAATAGTAAAATTATAAATTAGTTGAAAAGATATTTATAAAGGAGATGGCATTTGATTATAGAATTATTACAATTAAGTATATATAGAAATTTTAAAATTAAAATAATAGTAAAGAGCAAAAAAATGAATATACTTCAAAAAGTGGAGTAATAGAGGCTTTTGTTAAAAAATCTGAGGATAAAGAAAAACTTTTATAAATAAGAAATCAAATTACCTGGGAAATTAGTAAAAATCAAACTAAAAATATAAAATTAAAAGAACAAAAAAACTGTTACAAAAGTATTTAAACTTATGTAACAGTTTTTTTAATAAATATCTATTTTATATCATATAAAAATGCTGGAACAGAATTATAAATATGTTTGTCACCTACTACTAAAAGTAAGTCGCCAGCTAAAAATTCTATGTATGGTCCTGGAGAAATTATAAGTTCTTCGCCTCTTTTTACAGCAACAATTGTTGCACCTGTATTTTGCCAAAACTTAGTTTCACCAGATGTTTTCCCTATGTATTTACAATTTTCCTCAATAGTGAATTGGACAGGAACAAGTGGGTTTATAATTTCTAGTCTGTTTGAATAATCGATTATCTTATTTAAAGTTTCAACGATTTCATTTTCTAATTTAGACTTTTCACCAAGTAATTTATAAAGATTGCTTTTGTAAGATGAAATATTAGTAATATCTTGATATTTTTTTATGAATGATAGCGCTTTTTTAGAAGATAAAACTATAACTCCCTTACCCTTAACACTTTCAACAATCTTAATATCTTCTAAAAGTTTTATAGCACGTCTTATTGTTTCAGGAGAAACGTTGTATTTCCCCGCTAATACAGAACGTCCATATAAAGTACTGCCTTCTGCAATATTTCCTGTATATATTTTGTTAGCTAAATCTAAAGCTATTTTTTGATAAATTGGCATAGTATAATTGTCTTGCATAAAATCACCTCCCTACAATAGTAAAATAAATAAAAATAATAATAATAAAATACCTTTATTACTATTTTATAACTATTCGTACGAGATGCAATACAAAAAATTAAAAAACTTAAATTATTTTTTCAAATGTCTGAAAAACTTATCAAAATGAGCATATACTTAATAATGATTACTATTTGACTAAATAAAAAATAAAATATAAAATAATAATTTGTGATAGTATTAGAACTGTGTTTATAGGGTATATTAATAAATGGGATTGATAAACCTTGTAAATAAAAGAAAAATAAGGTGAATTATGAGGAGGTGTTTGTCGCGAAATTATATACTTAATTCTCGCTTAAAATATGGAAAAACTAATCAAATCAAACAGAATAAAAGGTATACTTTGTATAATCACATCTGCATGTGGATTTGCAGTTATGTCTGCATTTATAAAACTATCAGGTGATTTACCAAGTTTCCAAAAGACATTTTTTAGAAATTTAGTTGCTGCTGCAATAGCTCTATATTTAATAATTAAACACAAAGGAAGTTTAGTAGGTAAAAAAGAAAATAGAAAAATACTAGTTTTAAGATCAATATTTGGAACAATAGGTATCGTATGTAATTATTATGCTGTAGACAGACTAGTTTTATCAGATGCAAATATGTTAAATAAACTAAGCCCATTTTTAGTAGTTATTTTCTGTGCATTATTCTTAAAAGAAAAGATAAACCTAAAACAAATTACAATGGTAAGTGTGGCATTTATAGGTGCTTTATTTATAATAAAGCCGAGCTTTAATGTAGAAGTTATACCTTATCTAGTAGGGGTATTAGGTGCTGTAGGAGCTGCTCTTGCATATACTTGTGTAAGGGTTTTAGGAAAAAAAGAAGATTATTATACAATAGTATTTTTCTTCTCAACATTTTCACTTATAGCGATTTTACCAGGATTTATAGCTGTATATAAACCTATGACTACTATACAAGTAGTATATCTGCTTCTTGCCGGTATTTCTGCAAGTATCGGTCAATTTGGTATTACACTTGCATATAAATTTGCACCAGCTAAAGAAATATCTATATACGACTACAGTGGAATAATATGCTCTGCAATATTAGGTATAGTATTCTTTGGAGAACATCCTGATACAATGAGTATAATAGGATATCTTATAGTATTTGCTGCTGCATTTGATATGTTCCTATACAATAAAAAGTTAGACAAATTAGACAAAAAAGACAATCAATTAAAAGATATACAAGGAAAATAAATTTACCTATAATTATATAAATATACTATAATTAAACCATACGGAATATTTTGCACTTTAGAAAAGGGGAATTTAGTATGGGAAAAATAAAATTAGCTATTATAGGGACAGGACTTAGAGGGGCATATACATATGCACCTTTAATAGAAAAATACAAAGATAAATGCGAAATAGTTGCTTTTGTGGAAAATAAAAAGGGTAGAAGAGATTTATTCTTAGAAAAATATCCTATAGATGAAAATATGGTATTTGACAACTTAAATGACTTTATAGCTCACGACAAATTAGCAGATGCAGTTATAATATCACATTACGATTTACTACATTATGACACTGCTCAAGTATTACTAGTAAAAGGATATGATGTTTTAGTAGAAACTCCTGCATCAAACAGCTTAGATGGGCTTGTTCATTTAAAAGAATTTTGTGTTGAAAATAAAGACAGACTATTTATGGTAGCTTATAACAATAGATACTCTAACTTCTATAACAAATTAAAAGAAATTACACAAAACAAAGACTTAGGAAGTCTAATAAATATATCATACAATGTCGATGTTGGATATAAGACTTTCGTTCACAACTATGTAAGAGGAAATTGGAGAATAACTAGCGATACTGGAGCAATTATGCTTACAAATAGCTGCCAAGATATAGATATTATGATAAATTTAAGTGGTGGCAAATGTAAAAAGGTATCATGTTTTTCTGATTTAAGGGCATTTAATTGGGATAACTTCAATACAAAAATGAGTCAAAATTGTTTTAGATGTGGAGAAGAGAAGTCATGTCCATTTTCAGCAAAAAAACTATATCTAAAAGAAAATAACTTTATAAATAATTCAATCCATATAAGACCGACAAAAGAAAACTTAGAAGCTATCTTAAAAGAAGGACCTTATGGAAAATGTGTATTTTACTGTGACAACGACGTAGCTGATAATTTAACTAGTATATTTAAATTTGACAATAATGTAACTGCAAACTTCAATATAAATGCATTTACAAAAGAAAGCGATAAAAAAATAAGATTATTCTTTAAAAATGGAGAAGTAGAGGCTTCATATAAAGATAAGGAAATAAAAATAAAAATTTTCCTAAAAGATAAAGAAGAAATTATAAAAATAAATGAAGAAGATCCTGATGAAAAGATGTTCTTAGATTTTATAAATAGAATAGAAACTAAAAATTACGATTCATGTGTATCATATGTAGGTGAAGTCATAGATAGCCATGTTGCTACTTTTGCTTCAGAATTTGCAAATGTGAGTGAAACTGTAGTTGATGTAGAATCATTTTTCAATGACGCTGTAGAAATGACAAAACAAATAGAAAAAATGATGTTTTAGAAATAATAAATTATAAAAATTAGGAGGTATGAGTAAAATAGTATATAATAGATTATTTTATGTCTCATACCTCTTTTTGGATAATATTATATTTAAATATCAGGGTGTTATTAAAAATAACAATATAATAAGAACTAATAAAAGTCTAAATGACAAGAGGCACCTCCTATCTATTAATATAAATAATATTGTCTAAAAAGAAAAATATAGAAATTAATCAATAATCAATTCAAAAAACTATGGTATAATTTTAAAAATGAAGATTTTATTATAGTATATAAAAAATTATATTGATTATGAATTTTATTTCAATAAAGATTTCTAAAAAATAAAAGAGATATCATAAAGACAGGAGGGATTAGGATGTCAGACGATAGAATAATAGATTTTAATGAATTAAAAAATAAAGTAAAAGAAACTGACATAGACAAATTTGAAAATTATATGTATGAACTTTATTTTTCTGTTGCAGATGGTAGTATGACAATGTCACAATTTACATCTAAAATATATGAATATATGAGAGAAAACAACATATCAAATGAAAAATTTATGAATATGCAGAAAAAATTACTAGAAAGATATGGGGTAGATGAGTCTGAAATAGAAAGACAACTTAGAGGTATGGGTATAAATCCAAATGACTTAAGCTCTATATCTTCTATGAATATAAATGATATCAGAAATAAAAATATGAATAATAACACTGAGACAAAAGAAGAGCCGAAAGTGGAAATAAAAATTGACAAAGCTCAAGAGAATATAGTTAAAAATTCTGATTTCTATAATAAATTTGCTACAAAGCTTGAATATGATAGTTTTATAATAAGTTATTTAAAAAATGATGTAAATGATATTAAAATTATAATAGATAAAGAAAATGTAACACTTATAAGTTCAAAAAGTATTAATTTAGTCGATTCACAATTAAATGAATTCTTACTAGATTATAAAAATATGATAGGCAAAAAAATGAAAGTTTCAATTTGTGAAAACTGCAAAGAATACGATTATTAAAAAAGACGACATATGTCGTCTTTTTTTATAACAAATAGGAAATTATATTCATTTTAAATACAAAAAAAGATGCAAAATAGTATAAATTTTGCATCTTTTTTGAAGTGTGTGTTTTTAGTTATTTATAATGAAAATTTCTTAATTAGCTTAACTCCATTTTGAATCATACTATTGAAAAATACCACGTTCAAAAGATCTCCTGGATGAACAAATGGGATATCATAAGTATCTACCAAATTCATAGGAACTACAATGTTTTTGTTTATATTTTTTTCATTAAAATAAGCCTTTAGAGTAACTACAAATTGATATATGCATATATCTGTACAGTCACCAACAACCACTACATTATCTATATCGTTCAATATATTAATATCTATAGCAAAGAAGCCATTAGTAGAATTTTTAGGAATAATTTCAAGGTTTTTAATGTCTAATAATTCATCGACTACCTTACATTCATCACTACCTGATAGACAGTGAGGTACATAACTTAATAATTCCACTGAATCTTCTTCGTGAGTATCTGTAAAGGCTATAATTTTATTTAACTTGTTTTCTAACGGTTTTACAAATTCATGAATAGGATTTATAAGGGATTTTATCCTATCAGAATATAGAGCGCCTTCTTTTGCAAATCCATTATTAATATCTACAATAAATAAAGCAGTTTTACTTAAATCGTAGTCACTTAAATTCTCAATAGGTAGATCGTTTAAGTTTTTTTGCAAAACTTCAAATTCTTTAAGTATATTTTCCATTTGTAACCTCCACAATAATTTAATAAAATTGTATAATTTTATGTTAAATATGTCAATAGGTATTGATAATTTGATAGATTAATTGTTTTATATCTTGTTTTTTAATCTAAATACTAACCATTTACTAGCGTATTGATTATTTTAGGATAGTTAGTAAATACTCCGTCAACTTTTAATTTTATAAGTTTTTTCATGATAGTTACAGAGTTTACAGTATAAACTTGTACTAAAAGACCTCTTTTATGTGCTTCTGCTACAAATTCTTTATTTACGACATCACAAGATGGATGTATATAAGTACATTTGCAGTCTTTACATATTTTTAATATCTTTTTTAAGTTTCTACGTTTAAAAGTAAGAGGACCAACTAAATAAGCAGTTTTTACCTTGCTGTTCAATTTTGAAATTCTTTTTAAACTTTTATAATTGAAAGAAGATATAACAACTTTATCTTCCATCTCGTATTGTTTAACAATATCTAAAATATCTTTTTCTATATTTTTATATCTAACTTTGTTGTTTTTAATTTCTATATTTAAAGTTAAATCTGTATCTTTTATAAATTCTAAAACTTCTTCTAATGTAGGAATTTTACAATCAGCTTTATTTTTCAATTCTTCATCTTTTAGATTTAATTCTCTTAGTTGTTCAAAAGTAGATTTTTTTATAGAACCTTTGCCGTCGAACATTCTTCCTAAAGTTTCATCATGATGAACGACTAAAATTCCATCTTTAGTTTTTTGAACATCAATTTCGATGCCGTAAATACCTAAGTCAAGAGACTTTTTAAAAGCATACATAGTGTTTTCTGGGAAGAAACCACTGTTGCCTCTGTGTGCGTATATATTCATATTATTCCTCCTCATAAATCACACTAGTTAATACAATTTGTTGAATAAAATATTAATTATTACTCCAATTAGCTATTTCTTCAGCTAAGTTGTTTAAGTATTCCCAACGTTCGTATTTTACCTGTAATTCATTTTCTAATTTTGTTTTTTCATCCATTATTTCTTGTAATTTTGTAAAATCAGTCGCATATTTAGAAGTATCTTCTTCTAAAGAAGCTATTTTGTCTTCTAATTTTTCGATATCTTCATCTATAGTATCAAATTCCCTTTGCTCATTATAAGAAAATTTAGGTTTATTTTTAGCCTTAGGTTTTTCTTTTTTAGGAGTTTTAGGTTTTTCTTCTTTAACTTTATCTTCGAATTCTTCAAATTCGATATTTTCTTGTTCTCTATAATCTAAGTAATCACTGTAATTTCCAGTGTATATATTTATTTTTCCACGACCTTCGTATGCAAATATTTTGTTGCAAACTCTATCTAAGAAGTATCTATCATGTGAAACGCAGATAAGTACGCCGTTAAAGTCGTCTAAATAATCCTCTAGACGGCTTAGAGTATCGATATCTAAATCATTTGTAGGCTCATCTAGTAAAAGTACATTAGGAGCCATCATAAGGACTCTAAGTAATTGAAGTCTTCTTTTTTCTCCACCTGATAAGTTTTTAATATGAGTGTATTGTAGAGTTCCATTAAATAAGAATTTTTCACACATTTGTGATGCCGTAATTTTATGTCCATCAGCAGTAGTTATATAGTCACTTTCTTCTTTTATATAATCTATTGCTCTCATATCAGGATGCATTTTTGAAGTATCTTGGTTAAAGCAACCTATCTTTACAGTTTCACCAATAGAAATCGTACCGCTATCTGGTTTTAATTCACCATTTAAAAGTCTTATTAAGGTAGATTTGCCAAGACCATTTCTACCAACTATACCGATTCTATCTGTACGAGCTAGAGTATAATCTAAATTATCTATAAAAGTTCTTCCATCAAATGATTTGCTTAGATTTTCGATTTCAATTATTTTTTTACCAAGTCTACTGCTACCAACAGAGATTTCTAATTTATCTTCTGGAGTGTAGTCATTTTTATTTGATAATTCATCAAATCTTTGAAGTCTAGCTTTTTGTTTTGTTGTTCTAGCCTTAGCCCCACGTCTTACCCAGGCAAGTTCTTTTCTAAGTAAGTTTTGGCGTTTTGCTTCCATTGATTCAGCAAGTTGAAGTCTGTTCATTTTTTTCTCTAAAAATACAGAGTAATTTCCTTCATAGCTGTATAAAATACCCTTATCAAGTTCTAATATTCTATTAGTCACACGATCTAAGAAGTATCTGTCATGTGTAATCATTAAAATAGAACCTTTAAATGAGTTTAAGTAAGTTTCTAACCAATCGATAGTATCATTGTCTAAGTGGTTTGTAGGCTCGTCTAAAATAAGCAACTCACAAGGTGTAATAAGTGCAGATGCAAGCGAAACTCTTTTTCTTTGACCACCAGAAAGCTCTTTTACCTTTTGATTGAAGTCTTTTATTCCAAGTTTAGTTAATACAGTTTTTGCGCTACTTTCTAAATCCCAAAGATTTAGTGCATCCATTTTTTCTTGTAACTTTAGAAGTCTATCATTTAGTTTTTCATCATAAGATTTATTTATCTTATCTAAAACATCTTGATAATTTCCTATAATTTTCATCTCCTCACAAGTTCCCTTAAATACTTGTTCCAAAACAGTAGCATTTTCGTCGTAATAAGGATTTTGAGGTAGGTATTCTATTCTCACTTTATTAGCTTTTGTAATAGTACCATCATCTGGTATTTCAGCACCAGCAATTATTTTAAGTAAAGTAGACTTACCAGTACCATTTACACCGATTAAGCCTATTTTTTCTTTATCATTTATTCCTAAAGAAATATCTTCAAGTAATTTTTTTTCAGAATAACTTTTGCTAATGTTTTCTAATGTTATTAAGTTCATCTATCTCACCTTTATATAAAATTTAAATTTAATAATTAGTAAATACTTGATGATAATTATTGTCAAGATTACCTTCAAGGTATAAAATTTAATTAATAAATATTTACTTTGATTAAAATCTACATTATATTATAACTCATAAACAATAATATTGATAATAAAATAAAAAAATATTTATAGTGAATTAAAATATTATGTAGAAAGTTTATTTTAGATTTGTTTGAATATAAAAAAGCGCTCTAGATTAATGAAAGAAAGGGGCATATAATATGAAGGTATATATATCACAATTAACAGAAACAGAAAATATTATAGATTTATTAGAAAAGTATGAAATAGGATTAGAAATTGTTTTATTTGCTAGTCCTTACTGTTTAGATAGACAAGATGAGTTTATAGAAAATTATAAAAGAGAACTAGGTGATTTATATGGGAAGATTAATCTTGGAATACATGGTCCATATGCTGATTTAATTCCAGGAGCCCGTGATGAATTAATAACTAAAGCTACAAATTACAGAATGCAGCAAGCTTACAATGTTGCTAAAAAAATGGATGCAAATTTTGTAGTATATCACAATGGATATTATCCAAAGACATATAGTTATATTGAATGGATGCAAAGAACTCCTATCTATTGGAATGATTTTAAAGAAGGCAAAGAAGATGACGATATAAAAATACATATTGAAAATGTTCATGAAGAGGACTACTTTTTACTAAATGAACTTATGGAAGAAATTCATGATGAAAAAACATCAGTATGTCTAGATGTAGGTCATGTAAATGCTTATTCAAAAGCAGATGTGATGGAATGGATGAAAATACTTAAAAAATATATAAAACATATGCATATACATAATAACTTTGGGGATAGAGACTCACATTTAGGAATAAACAAAGGTGAATTAGACATAATTGAGATTTTAAATATAGTAAAAGATAAAGACATAACTGTAACACTTGAAATAACCCATGTAGACGAACTTAGAGAATCATTAGATATACTTTATAAAAATGGTTTTATAAAATTAAGAGAAGCAGTTAAAAATAATGTTTAATTAGAAGTATTTAAATCACAAATATAAAATTATGAAAATATTATTATATATGATATAATTTTTTAGAGAATTTAAAGTATTAGAGAGGAGCAAATATGGATTATTTATCTATAGAGGAATTAGTAAATGCCACTAGTGGCGATTTAACAAGTAAAAGTGAAGAAGTAACATCTATAAATGAATTAGTTATAGATAGTAGAATTGCAAATAAAAACAGCGTATTTTTCGCTATAATAGGAGAATCTTTAGACGGACATAAATTTATAAATTCAGCAATAGAAAACGGATGCAAAACGATAATAAAAAACAAAAGTAATAACTTTGAAATAATAGGAGAAGATTTAAACATAATCGAAGTTGAAAATACAGAATTTGCACTTGGAGATATAGCTAGATACTATAAAAGTAAATTTGATATACCATATATAGGAATAACAGGTAGTGTTGGAAAAACATCTACAAGAGATATGGTTTTCTCTGCAGTAAGTAGCAAGTTCAAAACTCTTAAAAACACAGGCAACTTAAATAACCAATTTGGTGTACCACTAACACTTGCAAATTTAGATAAAAGTTATGAGTGTGCAGTAATCGAAATGGGTATGAGTGGATTTAACGAAATTGAATATTTAGTAAATATAGTTAATCCTCAAATAGGAGTTATATCAAATATAGGACTTTCGCATGTTGAGAGACTTGGCTCAAGAGAAGGTATATTTAAAGCTAAAATGGAGATTACTACAAACTTTGATGAAAATTCAACATTAATCGTAAATGGTGATGACGATATGTTAGCTACATTAAAAGGAAAAGATTTAAAATATAACTTAAAAACTTTTGGTTTTGAAAAAGATAACACAATATACTGTGTAGATTTTGAAATGAATGATAACGATACTATATTTAACGTTATGATAGATAATAAAATAGAAAAATTCTATATACCGACAGTTGGAGAACATAATATATACAATGCTATGGCTGCAATACTTGTAGGCAAAACTTTAAATTTAACTTTAGACGAAATAAGAAATGGCCTTGAAACTTTAGAAATAACTAAATCTAGAATGGATGTTATAAAAAATGATAACTATACAGTAATAGATTCAGTTTACAATGCAAGTGTAGATTCTATGAGAGCAGCTTTAAAAGTTTTAAACAGATATAAAACAAGAAGAGTAGCAATATTAGGAGATATATTTGAAATGGGTTCATTTGCAGAAGAAGGACACAAGCAAGTTGGTAAAGATGCAAGTGAAAATGCAGATGTAATTATTGCAATCGGTAAAGATGCTGAGTTTATATCAAAAGAAGCTTTAGAAAATAATATGAACAAAGATAATGTACATCATTTTGCAACTAAAGAAGAAGCTATGGAAAACTTCAAAAATATACTACAAAAAGGAGATACAATTTTAGTAAAAGCATCTAGAGGAATGCATTTAGAGGAAGTTGTAGAATTTTTAAATAAATAATAAAAATTAACTTAACCAAGTTTATTTTAACATAAAGTTGAAATAAAGCCCCTTATAGAGTTAACACTAAAAGGGGCTTTTGAAATATTATAGTTTTTTTATATGTGTTTCAAAGAAAGTCTATATTTTAAATGTATTTATAATACAGATTTCTTGATTTCATCTATAGTCTCACCAATTATTTTTATTCCTTTTTCAATTTCATCTTTTTCTAATCTAGAAAATCCTAGTCTCATAAAGTTATTTTGATTTTCATTTATAAAAAATACATCTCCGGGCATAAATATAACGCCCTTTTCGTAGCATTTTTGAAGCAGATATCTCGTATCTATGTCTTTTAATTTAAAGAATAAATGAAGCCCACCATCTCCTAATACATATTCATAATCGATGTATTTATTAGCACATTGTAGTGCAAAGTTAAACTTATCTCCATAGTATTTTCGTATTTTCTTTAAATATTTATCAAAATTACTATTTTTTAGATAATCATATAATATTCCTTGATCTAAAAAAGATACATGCATATTTATACTTCTTTTTACACTGACTAATCTATCAATTAAATTTTTATCGCCAAATATCCAACCTATCCTCATTCCAGGGAATAAGATTTTTGAAAAACTTCCTATATATATTACTCCATTATTTTTATTATCTAAAGAACATATTGGGAATATATGTGAACTAGAGTAGAGAAGCTCCTCATTAAATCCATCTTCTATTATAGCGATATTATTTTCTTTCATTATATTATAGAATTTAAACCTATCTTCTGGAGACAAAACTATACCGGTAGGATTATTATATGATGGTGTAATATATACAAATTTAATCTTACCTTTATATTTTTTTAGAGTATCATTTATGCTTTCAAAATCTAGATTGTTTTTATCTAAGTTCATAGGCAAAATATTTAAATTATATGATTTAAATATTTTTAAAGATACATTATGAGTTGGGTTTTCACATAAAATATAATCTCCAGGTTTAGTGAGTGATGATATTATTATATTTAAAGCTTCTGTAAATCCATTAGTAACTAATATATCTTTATTTGTGGAATCTACATTTTTTTTATTCATATATTGTATTAAAAACTCAATTAGAGGTTTATAACCTTGAGCATATCCGTAATTTAATAATTTATGACCCTCTAAATTAAACCTGTTTAAAAAAGCTCGTTTTAATTCTTCCATATCAAATTGATCACCAGCAGGTGAAATACTTTTGAATGAAATTAAGTTAGACTTCCAAGTTATTTCATTTTTTGAAGAGTCCATTTTATTAACATTTTTAGTATATTCATTTTCATATAAAGACCAATCTACATTCCAACTAGATGTTCTAACAGAAGATTGTTCTTTTACAAAAGTACCTTGTCCCTTAATTGAGTATACAAGGCCTTCAGTTTTTAACTCTTCATAAGCACTTAAAACACTATTTCTGCTTACATTTAAAATAGAGCATAGTTCCCTTGTTGAAGGAAGCTTACTATTTATAGGAAGTAGTCCTTTTGTTATTAAGTCTTCTATGTAGTTTTTTATTTGTATATATACTGGTTCATTTTTGTTTAATTCAAAGTTAAAAAATAACAAAATATACCTCCTTGATAATTATTAAAATATAGTCTAATTTTTATTAATCATATATTATAAAGTAAATAATTTACATAAAAATAAAGACAATTATATTTTAAATTTTTAAAATATAATTGTCTATTAATTATTATAACATATATTATAATGAGTATTCTATTATTTTGTCTATTAACTCGCTATAAGATATACCCTTAGCGTTTGCACTTCTAGGGATTAAACTAGTTTTAGTCATTCCTGGAAGTGTATTTAATTCAAGCACATAGAATTTACCATTTGATAATATAAAGTCAACTCTTACAAATGCTCTACAGTTAAATGCATCCCAACATTCTTCACTTCTTAAGTTTATTTCATTTTGAAGATTTTCTTCTAAATAAACAACTTCTTCAGTAGCAGCTTTAGCACCAGTTGCATATTTTGATTCATAATCGAAAAATTCATTTGGAGAACTTATTTTTATAGTTGGGAAAACTTCTCCATTTAATATGAATGATGTATATTCATCTCCTGGAAGATAACCTTCTATCATAACTATATCATCGACTTCTAAACCTTGTCTTACAGCTTCATAAACATCTTCTTTTCTATCTACTTTAAAAGTAGCTACACTAGAACCACCGCTATTTGGTTTTATAAATACTGGATATCCCATTTTTTCAATTGCATCGTAGTCTATTGAATCAAGTGATTTTGCAATTGTCCATGGAGCAGTAGGTATATTTGATGCTTTTAATACTTTTTTGCTCATATTTTTATCCATACATATTCCGCTAGTTAGAGGATCACATCCTGAATATTTAATTCCCATAGATTCTAACATAGCTTGTATTGTACCATCTTCTCCGTATTTACCATGAAGAATTAATAAAGCAAAGTCTACACCTTCTGGCATTTTATTTACAACATCCATTGGTTCGTCGATTATTAATTCGTGTACATCATATTTATCTCTATTTATAGCACTAAGTACAGATTTACCTGAATTTAAAGATACTTCACGTTCAGATGAAATACCACCCATTATTACAACAACTTTCTTTTTCATTTTTATCTCTCCTAAATATATAATATTAAAATATAAAATATTGAATTTACTATAAAATTATACTTATTGTAGGTTTATTAGGTATGAATAATAAGTATAATTTTAAATATATTATTTACAGTTACAAAAGAAATATCTATTACTGTGTATTAGTAATATCTATTTTATATAATAATTATATGTATAGATTAAAGAAATATAAAGTACCACGATTGATAGAAAAAATGGAAGTAGTGGTTGTTAATAATAAAATGAATAAAATTTCATATGTGTTATAGAAAATTAACTAAATGAATTAATAATATAAAAATATATATTTTTATATTAAAATTAATGTAAATTTTATTTGTGGGAATTATAATAAAAATAGTAAGAAAGATTGAAAAAATAGGAGAGTAATTATGAAAGCAGAGATTATAACAGTAGGAACAGAGATTTTATTAGGGGATATATTAAATACAAATTGTAGATATTTATCGAGAGAACTTGCAGCTATGGGTATAGAAATGTACTATCAAATAACTGTCGGTGACAACGAAGAGAGATTATTAAAAACACTAGAAGAAAGTTTAAATAGAAGTGATATAGTAATTTGTACAGGAGGTCTTGGACCAACTGAAGATGATATAACAAAAGAGGTATGTGCAAAATATTTTGGATATGAATTAGAACTTCACAAACCATCTCTAGATGCCATGATAGAGAGATTTAAACATATGAATAGAGTTCCAACTAAAAATAATGAAAAACAAGCTTATTTTCCAAAAGAAGCATACATACTTAAAAATGATAATGGAACAGCACCAGGTTGCATAATGGAAAAAGAGGGCAAAATGATTGTAGTTCTTCCTGGGCCACCAAAAGAAATGGAGTCTATGTTTGAAAACTACGTAAAGCCTTATTTATCAAAATTGACAGATGATGTCATAGAATCAGAAGTTCTTAGAATAATAGGCGTTGGTGAGTCAAAAGTCGAAAACGACATACTAGATATAATTGATTCACAAACTAATCCGACTATAGCCACTTATGCAAAGGGATATGAATGTACGCTTAGAATTACTGCAAAAGCAAAGAGTGTAGAAGAAGCTAAAGAGCTTATAAAACCTATGTCAGATGAAATGAAAAGAAGATTTGGACAAAGTCTATATGCTACAGGAGAAACTAGCATAGAAGAAGTTGTGGCGAAAATGTTAGTTGAAAATAATTTAAAAATAGCTGTTGCAGAATCTTGTACAGGTGGTATGGTTTCAGCATCACTTATAAATTATCCTGGCATATCTTCTGTATTTATGGAAGGGTGCGTAACTTACTCAAACGAAGCTAAGATGAAATCATTAGGAGTTAAAAAAGAAACATTAGATGTTTATGGAGCAGTAAGTGACAATTGTGCAAAAGAGATGGCAAGTGGAGTTGCAGCTAGATACAATACAAATGTGGGTATTGCGACAACAGGAATAGCAGGACCAGGTGGAGGAACAGATGAAAAGCCTGTGGGACTTGTTTATTTTGGAATTTATATAAATGGAAAAGTTATAACAAAAAAATACGTATTTAATGGAGATAGACAGGGCATTAGAGAAAGAGCGACAAGAACTATACTAAATGACCTGAGATTAGAACTTTTAAATATGGAAAAATAAATTATGAAAACTATATTTGAATATATAAAGCCCCAATTTAAGAAACTATTTTGGGGTCTTTCAATTAAGTTCATTGGCACAAGTATGGATTTATGTATACCTTGGATACTGGCTTATATGATAGATAATATAATTTCTAAAAAGAATATAAAAGAAATCTATCTTTGGGGAGTTTTGATGATTATTTGTTCATTTATAGGCGTATTTGCGAATATATACGCAAATAGAAATGCATCTGCTGTTGGAAGAGATGTTACAAATAATATAAGAAATGACTTATATAAAAAGGTCAGTATGTTATCTAGTTCTCAAATAGATTATTTTGGTGTAAATTCTCTTATATCTAGATTGACGACAGATACTAACAATATACATAGAACTATTTGTGTAATGCAAAGGTTGGGTGTTAGAGCACCGATTTTATTAATTGGTGGCGTTATAATAACTTTGACACTTGATCCTATCTTAACTTTTATATTGATTTTAATAATGCCTTTTATAGCTTTTTTCATATATTTTATTTCAAAAAGAGGGGTAACTCTCTATATGAATTTGCAAAAAAGTATAGATAATTTAGTTAGAGTTATTAGGGAAAATATAACTGGTGTAAAAGTAATTAAATCGTTATCAAAAACGGATTACGAAAGAAAGAGATTTGATAAGGTAAATAAAAATGTCATAAATAACGATACAACTGCTAATATTGTTATGAGTCTAAACCAACCAATAGTAAATATACTTTTTAATTGTGGTTTAGTTTTAGTCATAGTAGTAGGAGCTTATAGAGTACAAAGTAAAGCGATACAAGTAGGTGTAATTGTAGCATTTTTAAGTTATTTTACAATAATACTTACAGCCATGAAATCAGTCACAAAGCTATTTATACTTTATTTTAAAGCAAATGCATCGGCGATTAGAATAAGTGAAATTTTAAATATAGAAGATAGTTTAGATATAAACGAAGAAGATTTAAATCTAAAAAATACATATAAAGAATGTAATAAAAATGATTTAGATATAGATTCGATAAAGGAAAATCAAAAGATTAAAAATATACATAAAGAAAGTACATATCATATACAATTTAAAAATGTAACTTTTTGTTATAATAAAAATATACCTGTAGTAAAAAATATAAATTTTGAATTAAAAAAAGGTGAATCGCTTGGAATAATTGGAGCAATAGGCTCTGGAAAAACAACTATTATGATGCTTTTGATGGGATTTTATAAATCAGATAAAGGACAAATACTTATAAATAATGTCGATATAAATGATATGAAGAAATCTGAACTTAGAAATATGTTTGGATCAGTTTTTCAAAATGATTATCTATTTTCAAAAACTATATACGAAAATATTGACTTTGGAAGAAATTTAGATGGTGAAGATATAGTAAGGGCTGCAAAAGCTGCACAGGAAATGGATTTTATAAATCAAAAAGAAGCTAAATTTGACGAAAATATTTCACAAAGTGGTAATAATTTAAGTGGAGGCCAAAAGCAAAGGATATTTTTATCTAGGGCATTTGCCGGAAAGCCTGAGATTTTGATTTTAGATTATGCATGTAGTGCACTAGATTTTAAAACTGATAGACTTTTAAGAGAAAGCTTAGAAAAATATTATAAAAATACTACTAAAATAATTATAGAATCAAGAATTAATTCTATAAAAAACTGCACAAAAATAATGGTGCTAGATAAGGGGAATGTTGTAGGATATGGTAAGCATGAAGATTTGATAAAAAGCTGTGATATTTATTCTGAAATAAATAAAATTCAAAATGGGGATTTGTAACATGTCTAAAGAAAATAAAGAACAAAGTACGAAATATATTTTAAAAAGAATGTCAAAATATCTATACAAATATAAATTCACAATAATAATATCTATAATACTTACTATTGTATCAAATATTTTTGCACTAGTAGGGCCTATGCTTTCAGGATATGCAATAGAAGTTATAGAAAAAGGAAATGGAAATATAGATTTTTCAAAGATATTTTACTATGCATTTTTAATGATAGTATTTTATTTTTGTTCATCTATTTTATCTTATATAATTTCTATCATAATGGTAAAAACAGCTCGAAATGTAGTCTATTCTTTGAGAAAAGACGCATTTGATACACTGCTAAATTTGCCGCTTAGCTATTTTGATAAAAATTCAATAGGTGATGTGCTTAGCAAAATTACATACGATATAGACACAATGGGTTCAACACTTTCAACAGATTTAATAAATATACTTACAAGTATAGTAACATTAGTAGGTTCATTTTTTATGATGTTTACAATATCTAAGAAATTACTGCTTATATTCTTTATAACTATTCCGATGTCTGCTATATCAACAAAATACATAACAAATAAAACTAGACCTTTATTTAGAAAAAGGGCTAAAAAAATAGGAGATTTAAATGGTTTTGTAGAGGAAAATATAAGTGGACTTAAAATAATAAAGGCGTACAATAAAGAATCAAAATCTATAGATGAATTTAGAAATATAAATAAAAATGCAGTAGATGCTTATTATAACGCAGAATACTACGGAAGCATGACAGTTGCTCTGATTAGTTTTATAAACAATATATCACTTGCATTTATAAGTACGATAGGTTCTATATTGTATTTAAAAAATGAGATGTCGCTAGGTCAAATATCTTCTTTTGTACTTTATTCTAGAAAGTTTTCTGGTCCAATCAGAGAAATATCAAATTTAATATCAGATATGCAGTCATCATTTGCTGCAAGTGAGAGAGTCTTTAGATTTATAGATGAAAAAAGAGAAGAAGATGACAAAGTTGATGCAGTAAAATTAGAAAAAGTTCATGGAAAAATAGATATGCAAAATGTAACTTTTAGTTATGATTTAAATGAAAAAGTTTTAGAAAATTTAAATATAAATGCAAAACCAAATACAGTAGTGGCAATAGTAGGGCCTACAGGTTGTGGCAAAACAACAATAATAAACTTGATTATGAAATTCTATAATAGAGATAATGGTCAAATATTAGTCGACGATAAAAATATAGATGATATTACGAAAAAAAGCATGAGACAAGCATATGCTATGGTTTTGCAAGATACATGGTTATTTGAAGGAAGTATTTATGAAAATATAGCTTATGGAAATGAAAATGCAACATTGGAAGATGTAAAAAGAGTTGCAAAATTAGCTCAGATAGATGACTTTATAGAAAAACTTCCAAATGGTTATAACACGATAATAAGTGGAAATGGCGACAATATATCAAAAGGACAAAAGCAACTTATAAATATTGCTAGAGCGATGCTTATAGATGCCAAGATGTTGATATTAGACGAAGCAACATCTAATATAGATTCAAAAACTGAAATCCAAATTCAAAATGCTCTTTTAGAAATTATGAAGGGAAAAACATGTTTTATAATAGCACATAGATTATCTACAATAAAAAACGCAGATCAGATATTAGTATTAAATAACGGAAAAATAGTCGAACAAGGAAAACATGAAGAATTATTAGAAGAAGACGGATTTTACGCAAATTTATTTAAATCACAATTTTAAAATTGCATCTTACCACTAAATTTATGCAAGTGACCCTAAAGTCGCTTGTTTTTCTTTTTTTTGTGAATATAATTTTATTAAGAAAACAAATTAAAATATGGAAAATAGAAAGGGGGAATAACTTTGAAATTCACAATAGAGCAATCATCTGATAATAATGAAGTAGAAATAAATATTAAGTGTGGTCAAATAATAGATGAAAAACTTCAGAAATTAATAGATCAAATAAGGCTTTATTCATTTTCAATAGTGTGTAAAAAAGGCAAGGAAATATATCAGATATCATTAAAAGATGCTTATTATATAGAAAGTGTTGAAGAAAAGACATTTGTTTATTTAGAAAAAGAAGTGTATGAAAGCAATTTAAAATTATATGAGTTGGAAGAACAATTAAAAAATACATCTTATATAAGGGTTAGCAAGTCGATAATATTAAATATCGAAAAATTACAAAGTGTAAAACCGCTTATCAATGGGAAATTAGAAGCTAATCTTAAAAATAATGAAAAAATACTTATAAATAGACATTATGTGCCAGAGTTTAAAAAGAAATTTGGAATTTAGGAGGTGGTAGATATGAAGCTAAGGGAATCGATAGTTATAAGTTGTGTATCATATACTGCAGTTATGATTATAATATCAATTTTAAATGGAATGGGGATAAGTGATTTAAATTGGATATTTAATTTAGAACTTTTTGTGGTTACTACATTAATAAGCTTATTTATGTATATAATAGATAAATTAAATATAGAAAGTCAACCTGTATATATGTTTTTACAAATAATAAGTGTAGCTATATCAGTACTAGGTATAGGTGGAGGCATTATGAAGTGGTTTAGATGGACATTAGAATATGTATCTATAACTACAGGAGTATTTGTGGTTGTGTATTTTATAACTTATGGCGTTGTATTTTTAATAAATAGCATAACAACAGAAAAAATAAATCAAAAAATAGCAGAGCATAACAATAAAGAAAATTAAGATATAACTTATTTAAATATAACAAAATAGATGCTTATATAAAATAAGGGGCAAAGTTTAAATTTTAAGGGGGAATTTTGATTGAAACTTGATAAAAAGATAATAGAAGTAAGTAATTTGAAGAAATCCTATGGAGATATAGAAGCTGTTAAAGGAATTGATTTTTATGTAGATGAAGGTTCACTGTTTGCTTTTTTAGGATTAAATGGAGCAGGAAAGTCGACAACTATCGATATGATGTGTACTTTTTTAAAGGCTGATAGTGGAAAAATAAAAATAGATAATTACGAAGTAAATAAGGATGATGATAAGATAAAATCATTAATCGGAGTTGTGTTTCAAGATAGCGTATTAGATGATTTATTAACGGTAAAGGAAAATTTAAAAGTAAGAAGTAAGCTTTATAATATGAGCAAGTCTGAATTTGATAAAAACTTAGAAGAAATAGCACATGTTACAAGTATAAATGATTTTTTAAATAGGCAATATGGTAAGTTATCTGGAGGTCAAAGAAGAAGGGCTGATATCGCAAGAGCACTTATAAATAAGCCTAAAATATTGTTTTTAGATGAGCCGACAACAGGTTTAGATCCAAATAGCAGAAAAAGCGTTTGGGATATGATAAGAAGGTTGCAGGAAGAGAATAATATGACGGTATTTCTAACAACTCATTATATGGAAGAAGCTGCAAAAGCTGATTATATAATAATTATGAATAAAGGAAAAATAGAAGCTAAAGGAACGACTTATGAGTTAAAAGAAAAATATACAAAAGATAAGATGATAGTATATACAAAAAATAATAGTTTTTTTATGCACTATTTATCATTAAACAATTATAATTTCTCAGTAGGAAATAATAATGTAATTATAGATATTGAAAATACATTGGAAAGTATAAAAATACTAGAAAATTGCAGAGAGTATATAGAGTCTTTTGAAGTTATTAAAGGTAGTATGGACGATGTATTTATAA
This sequence comes from Intestinibacter bartlettii, assembly GCA_025148965.1. Lineage (GTDB taxonomy): Bacteria > Bacillota > Clostridia > Peptostreptococcales > Peptostreptococcaceae > Intestinibacter > Intestinibacter bartlettii. The sequence goes on from CP102273.1 coordinate 1,498,297, forward strand.
ATATAACAAGAAAGGGGAATAAATAGATGATAAGTTTTGTAAGTCGAAATTTAAAAGTATTTTTTAGAGATAAAACGGCTGTATTTTTCTCGTTGTTAGCAGTGTTGATTGTTTTAGGATTATATATATTTTTTTTAGGAGATGTATGGGTTGACTCTTTTCCAAATATAAAAGGAGTTAAAAATCTTATGAATTGCTGGATTATAGCTGGACTTATTGGTGTGACATCTGTAACAGCAAATATGGGTGCTTTTGGAACAATGATTGAAGACAAAAGTAAAAATAAAATAAAAGATTTTTATGTATCGCCGATAAAAAAATCGAAAATAGTAGGAGGATATATTATAAGCTCTTTTATAGTTGGAAGTATGATGTCAGTAGTGACGCTGATAATATCACAAATTTATTTAGTATATAGTGGGGTCGATGTTTTAAACTTTAAAGAATTAACAGAAGTCTTTTTAATCATACTTATGACATCACTTTCAAATAGTGCAATGATTTTATTTATAGTATCTTTATTTAGTAGTGAAAAGGCGTTTTCAACAGCAAGTACAATTGTCGGGACTTTAATTGGGTTTATAACAGGGATATATCTTCCTATTTCAATGCTTCCAGATTCAGTTCAAATTATAGTGAAATTATTCCCAACATCACATGGAATTAGCATACTTAGACAGATATTTATGAAAAAACAAATGGATATATCATTTGCAGATGTACCTACAAATTATATAAATGAATTTAAGGAAAGTATGGGAGTTGTATATTATATAAACGATAAATTAGTGTCAAACACAACGAGTGTATTTATACTTATTGCTTCGACTATAATATTCTTTTTTCTTGCAGTTTTAATCTTATATAAAAAGAAAAAGTAAAATGAAAAAAACTGGATGTTGTTGACATCCAGTTATATATTCATATTAATTTAATACTAACCACAAATTTGTAGAGTATAAGATCTAACAGTGTTATCTAATATGCAATTTAATATATAGTCTACAACACTATTGCACATATATGTTGAGAAAAATAAGTCATTTTCAAAATCTTCTTTTTTGACATATTCTTTATACAGTTTATTAAAAAATTCTTCGACACCAATATGATGTATAGAAGTTTTTTCTAAAGTTTTAAAATTTGTATCTTTGGCAATAGACTGAAGATCTTTCTCATAAATTACATGTTTTTTAAAGCTATGTGAAAATTCCCAACGCTGACTATGTGGTACACAGAAAAAATCGCATAAAAAATGGCATATAACTCCTAATTCTTGACTAAATTTACTAATGGAAAAATACTTTTCGATAAAGTCTAATGATAATTTGCATAAAGATTTTATTTTTCCTATTATCATATCAAAAGATTCTTTTAAATAATGCTTATGTAAGACGTATTTAGAAGTCATATCCGGTTTGATATTACCGTAAATAAAATTCTTTTCGCTTATAAAGAAAGATTTGCTTGAATCTAAGTTTTCGATAAGCGCATTTGAAATTGTTAAATGTGTATTTAAAATCATTAATTGCACCTTCCATATAATAATTATATAATTAAGTTATAGTTATATATTTACCTAACTATTATAATAATATCAAGAAAATTAAAAATTTACAATAAAAAAACTTTATATATTGTAAAGCAAAGGAGAATTAGGAATGAAGAAAGTATTAGTATTTTTAGCAGATGGATTTGAGGAAATAGAAGCTCTATCAGTAGTAGACGTGCTTAGAAGAGCTAGTTTAAAATGTGATTTATGCTCTATAAAAGATGAATTTGTAAGAGGAACACACAATATAATAATACAATCTGATTGTATAATAGATAACATAGACCAAGATGAATATGATGCTATAGTTTTACCAGGGGGACTGCCGGGAGCTGATAATTTACTTGATAAAAGAGTAAAAGATATAGCAATTAAATTTAATGATGAAGGTAAAATAGTTGCAGCTATATGCGCTGCTCCACAAACTCTAGAACAATTCGGTATATTAGATGACAAAAAATGTACATCATATCCAGGTTTTATAAAAGGCAGAGAAAAAGTTAATTATTTAGAAAACCAAATAGTAGTTGTAGATAAGAATATAATAACTAGTAGAGGTCCTGCTACAGCATTAGAATTTGCTTTTAAAATATTAGAAGAATTAGGATATAAAGATAAGGCTGAAGAAATAAAGAAAGATATGTTAGTAGATTTTTATTTAGATCATTCTAAATAAAAATCCAAACAAAAAAGATAGTACCGGAAAATTGTTTTATAAGAAATTGATAAAATTAGGGTGTGGATATTTTACACTCTAATTTTATTTTTTTGAAAAATATTGAAAATTTGTAAATGATAAGGAGGAAGTTATGAAGAGTAAAATAGGATATTTTTATATTTTACTTGCAGGAATTTTTTGGTCAACACTTGGATTTTTAGTAAGTAAAATTAGCGATTATAATTTTTCACCTGAAGAAGTTGCATTTTTCAGAATGGTAGGTGGATTTATAGTTATTAGTATATATGGAAAAATAACTATGCCTACAATGTTTAAAATAACGAAAAAAGGGATACTATACGTATTTGCAATCGGTATAGTATGTCAGTTTATATTTAATATAGCTTATATGGGCTCTATATCGATGGTAGGGGCGTCTATGGCCGCTGTATTGCTTTATGTATCGCCAGTATTTGTAGCAATCTTTTCTAAGATAGTATACAAAGAAAAAATCAATAAAATAAAAATACTATCATTGATATTCTGTGTAATCGGTGCATTTTTAGCAGTAACAGGAGGAAAAATCGAAATAAAAGAATTAAATATCGGTGGTATTATAGCAGGGATAATGGCAGCTATAACATATGCTATGCTTCCTATATTCAATAAAAATGCATTAAAAGAAATGGATAATATAACAATGAGTGCATATGCATTTTTAATTGCAGCAATTATAATGTGCTTTAGAGTTAATCCAATCCATACAATTTCTAAAATAGATAATATGAGAGTACTTATGTATATATTATTTATTGGCATAATACCTACAGCAATGTCTTATATTGTTTATTCAAAGGGGATATTAAAAGGCGTAGAGTTATCTATAGCAGGAGTAGTTGCATCGATAGAACTTGTTTTATCAGTTATAATAGGATGGACACTTCTTGGTGAAGATTTTTCTGTTGTAAAAATATTTGGTGTTTTATTTATGGTAGCATCTACTTTTATAGCAGTTAAGGCAATCGAAGAAGTTAAGGAAAATAAAGAATTAGATCCAAATTATGTTGCAGAAGTTGCGACAGATTGTCAAAAATAAATTAAGTAATATAAAAAGGGCTTTGTACTATTTGCAGCACAGCAGCCCTTTTATTTTATAGAAAATTATATTTTTCTATAAATATTAATTATTTTAATCTTATTTTTTATTATAATAAATACCTTGATAAGTATCTCTTTCTTTTAGAGTTTTATCTATATCGTTTAAAACTTCCCATTTTTTTAGACTCCACATAGGTCCAACAAGCTCGTCTCTTTTACCGTCTCCTGTAAGTCTATGAATTATCATCTCAGGAGGGAGTATTTCAAGTTGGTCACATACTAGATTTATATAGTCATCTCTATCCATAAGCTCAAATTGTTTTTTCTCTAATGATCTTGCTAGAGCAGTATCTTTTATAACATGTAAAAGATGGATTTTTATTCCATGAACATTCATATCTGCAACTGCTTTTGCAGTCTCCATCATCATGTTGTAGTCTTCACCAGGAAGTCCATTTATAATATGAACTACTACCTTAATATTTCTATCTTGAAGTTTTTTAAGCCCTTCTAAGAATGTATCGTAGTCGTGTCCTCTATTTATTTTTTTAGAAGTAACATCATGTATAGTTTGAAGTCCTAGTTCAACCCATAAATTAGTTCTTTCATTTAATTCTGCTAAATAGTCAACTACATCATCTTCTAAACAATCAGGTCTTGTAGATATTGAAAGACCAATTACATTTTCAAAAGATAGTGCTTCTTCAAATTTATCTTTTAATACATTTAAAGGTGCATAAGTATTAGTATAAGCTTGGAAATAAGCTATATATTTGGCATTAGGCCATTTTTTATGCATCATAGCTTTTATCTCATTGAATTGTTCGCTAAGTGGGCTAGCAGGATTTCCTGCAAAGTCTCCAGAGCCACTATTGCTGCAATAAGTACATCCACCTCTTGATACTTTTCCATCTAAATTTGGGCAGGTAAATCCGCCATTTAAAGAAACTTTAAATACTTTTTCACCAAATGTATTTCTAAGATAGTAATTCCATGTATGGTATCTTTTATTATCATCAAATGCGTATTTGAATTTTGTCATCTTAACTCACCTTTTTCATAAATATTATAGATTTTGAGTCTTTTTAAGTACATCATTTTAGTATTATATCACAAATTTATTATTTTTCTTCATAAGTTTTGAAGTTTGTGAAAATATAAATAGAAGGTAGATAATTTTTTAAAAGGGAAAATGTTTATAATTACAAAAGTTCAATATTTTTACAAATGTAAAAGTAAAATAAGTATTAAATATTAATAAAACCTGAATTTTTACAAAACGTTTTCCTGGAGTGCATAATTCGACTTTTTGCAAATATTCAGACGTAAAAATAAAATTTATATCATATTTTATATAAAAAATTATTATATTTTTGTAGAAATTCGAACAATACATGCTATAATAGTGATGATGAAGATGAAAACGTTAAGGAGGAATAAAAATGAAATTTTTCTTAGATACGGCTAATATTGATGAAATAAAAGCAGTAAATGATATGGGCGTTATAAGTGGAGTAACAACTAACCCATCTTTAATTGCTAAAGAAGGAAAAGATTTTAAAGAAACTATAAAAGAAATTGCATCAATTGTTGATGGAGCAATAAGTGGAGAAGTTAAAAGTGACGATGCAGAAGGAATGATAAAAGAAGGTCGTGAAATTGCAGCGATACATCCAAATATTGTAGTTAAAATACCAATGACAGCTGAAGGTTTAAAAGCTGTAAAAGTTTTAACTAAAGAAGGAATAAAAACTAATGTTACATTAGTATTCTCAGCAACTCAAGCATTACTTGCTGCAAGAGCTGGAGCTACATATGTTTCTCCATTCTTAGGAAGATTAGACGATATATCTACACCAGGTATGGATTTAATAAGAACTATAGCTGAAATATTCGCAGTTCACGGTATAGAAACTGAAATAATAGCAGCTAGCGTTAGAAATCCAATACATGTTATAGATGCTGCACTTGCTGGTGCTGATATAGCTACTGTACCAACAAAAGTAGTAAACCAAATGTTAAAACATCCTTTAACTGATCAAGGGATAGAAAAATTCAAAAAAGATTGGGAAGCAACTTTCGGGAAATAAAAAGATATAATTTAAGTTGAAAATTATGGTGATTTAAAATTGCTGTAATTAAATATATATAAATGAAATAAGTCATCCAAGTTTTATCACAACATTTAAAATAATGGAGGAAAATATGAACAATTTAGATTTACAATGTATAAATGCAATTAGAGTATTATCAGCTGACGCTATACAAAAATCAAACTCAGGACATCCAGGTCTACCACTTGGAGCTGCTAGTATGGCATATACTTTATGGACAAAAATGAGCCACAATGGAAAAAATCCTGATTGGAAAAACAGAGATAGATTTGTATTATCTGCAGGACATGGTTCAATGCTTGAATACTCATTATTACATTTATTCGGTTATGGAATAACTGTAGACGACATAAAAGAATTTAGACAATGGGGAAGTAAAACTCCAGGTCATCCAGAATACGGTCACACTAAAGGTGTAGAAATAACTACTGGACCTTTAGGACAAGGTATATGTAATGCTGTAGGTTTTGCAATAGCTGAAGCAAAACTTGCTGACAAATTTAACAAAGATGGATTTAATGTAGTAGACCATTATACATACGCAATAACAGGTGATGGTTGTTTAATGGAAGGTGTTTCAGCTGAAGCTTCTTCACTTGCAGGTACATTAGGTCTTGGAAAATTAATATTACTTTACGATTCAAATAACATAACAATCGAAGGAAACACAGACGTAGCATTTACAGAAGATGTTGCCAAACGTTATGAAGCATATGGATGGCAAGTATTAAATGTAGAAGACGGAAACGATGTAGAAGCTATAGCAAAAGCAATAGATGACGCAAAAGCAGAAACTTCTAAACCTTCTATAATAATAGTAAAAACTCAAATCGGATATGGTTGTCCAGCAAAACAAGGTTCTGCTAAAGCTCATGGTGAACCACTAGGTGCTGACAACATAAAAGAAATGAAAGAATTAATGAAATGGGAAAATGAAGATTTCTTCGTTCCACAAGATGTTTACACTAACATGGAAACATATATAGCTAACGGTGAAAAAGCTGAGCAAGAATGGAATGAATTATTCGCAAAATACGAAGAAGCTTATCCAGAACTTGCATCTGAATATAAAAAATGGCATGAACTTGACGTAACTGACGAATTATTAAATGATAAAGATTTCTGGAAATTCGAAAAAGGTTGCGCTACAAGACAAGCATCAGGAGATGTTTTAAACAAATTAACATCATTCATACCAAACTTAATGGGTGGTTCTGCTGACTTAGCACCATCAAATAAGAGTGATATGAAAAACACTGGATTCTTCTCAAAAGAAGACAGAAGTGGACAAAATATACACTTTGGTGTAAGAGAACACGCAATGGCTGCTATAACTAATGCAATAGCTGCTCACGGTGGCCTTAAAGCATACTGTGCTACATTCTTCGTATTCAGTGACTACATGAAAGGTGCAATGAGATTATCTGCTTTAATGAACCTACCTGTGACTTATATATTAACTCACGATAGTATAGGTGTTGGAGAAGATGGACCAACTCATCAACCAATAGAACAATTAGCTGCACTTAGAAGTTTACCAAACATGACAGTATTCAGACCAGCTGATCCAAATGAAACAGCTGCTGCTTGGTTCTATGCAGTAACAAACAAAACTACACCAACTTCATTAGTATTAACAAGACAAAACTTACCACTATACGATATAGATGGAAAAGTTGCATTAAAAGGAGCTTATATATTAAAAGACTCTAAAAATGAAACTCCAGATGTAATACTTATGGCATCAGGTTCAGAAGTTGAATTAATAATGGGTGCTGCTGATGAACTTGCTAAAAAAGGTGTTGACGCTAGAGTAGTAAGTATGCCATCATTCGAATTATTCGAAGCACAAAGCGACGAATATAAAGAAAGCGTACTTCCAAAAGCTGTTAGAAATAGAGTTGCTGTAGAAGCTGCATCTACTTTCGGATGGCACAAATACGTTGGTTTAGATGGAGAAGTAATCGGACTTGATCACTTTGGAGCATCTGCACCAGCAGGAACATTATTCAAAGAATTTGGATTTACAGTTGAAAATGTAGTTGAAACTGCATTAAAAGTTGTAGGAAAATAATTTAAATTAAATATAAAAAAATCTTTATCTTATTAAAGAGCTTTAAAAAGGTAGATTTTTTTGAAACACATATACGGAAATTATATTTATAGACAATTTGCAAAGGAATATAATTTCCTATGTGTTATAAAAAAAGAGGGAAAATCTAATTTTGATTTTTCCTCTTTTTTAATTACAAGGAAATTTGGACTGTGAAGAGTTTTTTCAATATAAAAAAAAGAATATATTTACAGAAAAAATTATGCTACAATTGAAGAAATAGCTCGTAATGTGTTTGAATATATAGGGTTATTTTATAATGGAAAACGTATACATTCTGTATTAGGATATATGAGTTCTGTAGAATATAGATTAATAAACTATAGTTAAAAAATATTATAATTAGAGGGTTCATATGCATATGGAAGAAAAATATATCTATAAAATTAAACGCATTCCAATATTATAATTGATATATTAATTTATTAAATATATGAAATTAATACCTAAAAAATCCTAGGATATGATACCTCTATCATAATCCTAGGATTAAATGTAATTACTATGACCTAATTAATTATAAATAGATTATAGTTAACTAGCATATTAATTAGCTTTAGCTTCTGGATATTGAAGTGCGTCGACTCCTTCTTCGCCAGTACGTATCTTAACTGCGTTTTCGACAGATGATACAAATATCTTGCCATCGCCGATATTACCTGTGTATAAAACTTCTTTAGCTGTGTCTATAACAGCTTGTACTGGGACTTTTGCGACTACTATTTCTATTAATATCTTAGGATGTAATTCCATTTCTACGGCGATACCTCTGTAATATTTAGGGGCTCCTTTTTGAGTACCGCATCCTAAAACGTTTGAAACAGTCATACCCATTATACCTATTTCATTTAATGCGTCTTTTAAGTCTTTGAATTTATCTTGATCTGTTATTATTTCAATCTTAGTTAATTTGATATCAGAAGCTACTACATCTGAAGATGCACTTTTACTTACTAATTGAACTGGAACGGCTTTGTCTACAGATACTTTTTCTGCTTCTGTTTTTAATTTTCTAACTGTGCTAGCTTTAGCAAAATCTGCATATGCACTTGTTAGACCGTGTTCTAATTTGTCAAGTCCGACAACTTCTTCTTCTTCAGTAACTCTAAGTCCTAATGTAGCATCTATTGCTTTAAATAATACAGTAGTAGTTACAACTACCCAAGCTATAACACTTACAACACCTAAAGTTTGAACACCTAGAAGGTGAGCACCTCCGCCATATGCTAAACCACCGTCTACTGCAAATACACCTGTAAGTATTGTACCTATTGCACCACATACACCATGTACACCTATTGCACCGACTGGGTCATCTATTTTTAATTTTTGATCTATAAATTCTATAGCAACTACTACTGCTATACCAGCGACTATACCTATTATACAAGCACCGACTGGATTTACTACTGCACATCCTGCTGTTATTGCAACAAGACCTGCAAGAGAACCGTTTAGTGTCATTGAAACGTCTGGTTTTTTATATTTTACCCAAGTAAATATCATTGTTGTTACAGTTGCTGCTGCGGCTGCTATATTTGTTGTTACAAATACACTACCTGCAAGCATTATATTGTCGTCACCTGTCATTGAAGTTGTTGAACATCCATTAAATCCAAACCAACAAAACCATAATATAAATACTCCAAGAGCACCTACTGTTATGTTGTGGCCAGGGATTGCATTTGCGCTGCCGTCTTTGTTATATTTACCAATACGAGGTCCTAATATCTTAGCTCCTACTAATGCGGCAACTCCACCCACCATATGAACTGCAGTTGATCCTGCGAAATCTATAAATCCAAGTTGAGAAAGCCAACCGCCACCCCAAATCCAGTGACCTGATATAGGATAGATAAATGCACTTATTGCTATTGAATAAGCTAAATAAGATTTGAACTTAGTTCTCTCTGCCATAGCTCCTGAAACTATTGTCGCAGCAGTTGCACAGAAAACTGTTTGGAATATTACATATGCCCAAGAAGGATAACCACCTTCGACGCCGTAATTTCCTTGGATAAAGAAATCTAGTCCTCCGATTAGTTTACCACTACCAGCAAACATTAAACCAAATCCAAATATCCAAAAGACTAATGAACCACAAGCGAAGTCCATTAGGTTTTTCATAATAATGTTACCTGCGTTTTTTGCTCTAGTAAATCCAGTTTCAACCATTGCAAATCCTGCTTGCATAAAGAATACCAAAGCAGCTCCTAATAATACCCAAATTGTATCGACTGATGAATACATAATAAATCCTCCTTAAAAAAGATAGGGCGTGCACTTATCTGAGATTAGATAAAGTACACGCCTTTGTGTAGATAGTATTTAATTATATTAAAATATGAATTATACGCTAAATAATAAATCTGTGTAAGTTGGGAATGGCCAGTAACCTTTACCAACTATTGTTTCTAATTCGTCAGCTATAGCACGAACTTCATTCATTTGAGATAATACTGTATCGTGATAGAATTTAGCTAATTCTTCACTGTCTTCTATATCTTTTGCATCTAAAAGGACTTTGTCTAATTCAGCAGTTTTCTTAGATAAGCAAGCACTTAATGAAGATATTTTAGAAACTAATGAAGTTTCAAGAGAAACATCTATATCAGAAGATAAGTTTTTCTTAGCTAAAGCTCCTTGAGTTAAATCTTTTGAATAGTTGCATATAGCTGGGATAATATCTTTTTTAACCATTTCAAGCATTGTTAATGCTTCTATATTTATAGTTTGGCAGTATTTTTCAAGTAATATTTCTTTTCTTGATTCTAATTCTAATTTAGTATATACGCCGTGTTTTTCAAATAATTTTATATTCTTTTCATCTGTATAATGAGGTAGAGCTTCTGCAGAAGATTTTAAGTTTAATAAACCTCTACTTTCTGCTTCTTCAACCCATTCAGGTGCGTAGTTATTTCCATTAAATATTATAGCTTTATGTTCTTTTAATATTTTCTTTAACACTTCGTTTAATGCTTTATCTAAATCATCTTTTCCTTCTATATAATCAGATATATAATCAAGAGATTCAGCAACTATAGTGTTAAGTATTGTGTTAGGGCAAGCTATATTAGCTGTTGAACCTAACATACGGAATTCAAATTTATTTCCAGTAAATGCGAATGGAGAAGTTCTGTTTCTATCTGTAGTATCTTTTTTGAATGATGGTAATACATTAACATCTATTTCTAAAGATTTTAAAGTTTCTTCATTGTATGGAAGATCTTCTTCAACACATTTTAATACTTTTTCTAAATCAGTTCCTATAAACATTGATAATATTGCTGGAGGTGCTTCATTTCCACCTAGACGATGGTCATTTCCTGCATCTGCAACAGATATTCTAAGTAAGTCTTGATTTTCATGAACAGCTTTTATTATAGCTATTAAGAAAGTTAAAAATACTTTATTGTGTATTGGGTCTTTACCAGGATTTAATATATTTTTACCTGTATCAGTTGATATAGACCAGTTGTTATGTTTACCAGAACCATTTACACCAGCGAATGGTTTTTCATGTAATAAGCACATTAAACCATGTTTACATGCTACTTTTTTCATAACATCCATAGTTAATTGGTTGTGGTCAGTAGCGACATTTGTAGTTGTAAATATAGGAGCTAACTCATGTTGAGCTGGAGCAACTTCATTATGCTTAGTTTTTGCTAAAACTCCTAATTTCCATAATTCTTCATCTAAATCTTTCATATATTCAACTACTCTTGGTTTTATAGCGCCGAAGTAGTGGTCATCTAATTCTTGGCCTTTTGGTGGTTTTGCACCAAATAAAGTTCTACCAGTGAATTTTAAATCTATTCTTTTGTTATATAATCCTTTATCGATTAAGAAATACTCTTGTTCAGGACCAACTGTAGTAGAAATTCTCTTAACATCAGTTTCACCTAATAAATGTAGAAGTCTTACAGCTGATTTGTTTATAGCTTCCATTGATTTTAATAATGGAGTTTTCTTATCAAGAACTTGACCTCCATATGAACAGAAAGCAGTTGGTATACATAAAGTACCATTTCTTAAGTATGCAAAACTAGTTGGATCCCATACAGTATAACCTCTAGCTTCGAAAGTTGATCTTAAACCTCCTGATGGGAATGAAGAACCATCTGGTTCACCTTTAACTAATTCTTTACCAGAAAACTCCATTATTACTTTTCCATCATCAGTTGGACTTATAAAGCTATCGTGTTTTTCTGCAGTGATACCAGTCATTGGTTGGAACCAGTGAGTAAAGTGAGTAGCACCATGTTCTATAGCCCAATCTTTCATAGCATTTGCAACTACGTTTGCAACTTTTAAATCGATTGGTTCACCGTTTTTTATAGTATTTTGTAATGCTTTATAAACATCTTTTGGTAGTCTGTCTTTCATCACAGCCTCGTTAAATACTAAGCTTCCAAATATTTCTGGGACTTTTGTCATAATAATTACCTCCAAAATTTAAAATCAAAATATTTATACATCTTCGTATAAATTAAAAATTTACTAAATTTAATTTTGTAAAAAAAGAAAAGCGCTGTAGGATACTTACAACCTACAGCGCCTTTGCTGTTTCAATTAACTTTATAAACATATTGTATTCAGATTGGAATAAACTGTCAACTAAAAAATAAAAGTTTTTTAAATTTTATATATAAATTAAATTTTCTGATTTAACAAAAATGAAACCCTACATTATATGTATCAAAATATGTCATAAATATATTTTTTGTAATAAAAATCAGTTCAAAAAATGATATAATATATGTATTAGTAAATATTGACAGGAATAAGTAAATAAATTATAATTATCACATCGAACAAGGGCGTTCATTAGAGGGGGTGAATAGATATTTGATACCTTTTAATGAGTGCCCCTTTTTTTAGATATTTTAAGAAAATATAGAGACTTGGGGAGGAATTTCATGGATTATAAAACTAGTGAAGTTTTAGAATTTATAGAGGAGAATGATGTGAAATTTATAAAACTAGCATTTTGTGATATTTTTGGAAATCAAAAAAATATAACGATAATGCCAACTGAATTAAAAAGAGCATTTTATGAAGGTGTTTCTTTTGATGCATCAGCAGTAACTGGTTTTATGAAAGTAGAAGAATCAGACTTATTATTATTTCCAGAAGCAAATACAATGTATCTACTTCCATGGAGACCACAACACGGGCGTGTTGTAAGATTCTTTTGCAATATAAAACACCCAGATGGGCGAGATTTTGAAGGTGATTGTAGAAATATTTTAAAAGAAGTTATAAAAGATAGCAAACAAAAGGGGTTTACATGCAAAATAGGATGTGAAAGCGAATTTTATCTATTTGAACAAGATGAATTTGGAAATCCAACTATGATTCCTTATGATAAAGGGACTTATTGTGATATATATCCAAACGATAGATGTGAAAATATAAGAAGAGATATTTGTTTATCACTTGAAGAAATGGGAATAAAACCGACAAGTTCACATCATGAACAAGGTCCAGGACAAAATGAAATAGATTATGAATACTCAAATTCACTTAGTGCAGCAGATAATTTAATCAGCTTTAAATCACTTGTAAAAACTAAGGCTAGTGAAAATGGACTATTTGCATCATTTATGCCACGACCACTTGAAACTGAATGTGGAAGTGGACTTCATATAAATATTTCACTTTATAAAGACAATAAAAATATATTTGAAGATAAAAATGATAAACAATATAAATACGCAGAAAGCTTTATAAGTGGAATTTTAAATCGTATAGAAGAAATTACTTTATTTTTAAATTCATCTACAAATTCATACAAAAGACTTGGAAAAGATAAGGCCCCTAAATATATTACATGGTCAAAAGAAAATAGATCTCAACTTATAAGAATACCAGCCTCAAAAGGTGACAGATGTAGAATGGAGCTTAGATCACCTGATTCTAGCTGCAATCCATATATAGCATTTGCACTTTTAATAAAGGCAGGTATAGAAGGAATAGAAAAAAACTTACAACTTTGCAATCCTCATAATATTAATTTATTTAATGCTAATGATAATAAAGTTAAAAATTTAAAAACATTGCCAAATAATTTAAATGAAGCAATTAATAATGCATTAAATAGTGAATTTATCAAAACAGTATTACCGCAAAAAACTATAAATAATTATATAGACGATAAAAAACAAGAGTGGGATATTTACAATTCAATAACTGATAAATTTAAAGCTGAAAAAGAGTTGTATTTTGAAAAGTTTTAGATAAACAAAGGGGGTAACCATATGAGTTGTGCGCTGATAGTGTCAACCTCGGAAAAGGGGAAAAGTTTTTTTGCTGATTTGATAAAAACAGTTGGGATTTCGAATATAGTCACTGTCGGCAATGGTAGTGAAGCTAGGCGTATATTAAATAGAACAGAATTTGATTTAGTTGTTATAAATGCTCCGTTATCTGATGAATTTGGGCATGAACTTTCAATTTCGATAAGTAAAAATTACAATGCAGGGGTTTTATTAGTAGTAAAAAACGACATTGCAGATGCCATTTCGTCTAAGGTAGAAGATTATGGAGTATTTGTTATAGAAAAACCATTAAACAGACAATTTGTGTATAAAAGTATAAAGTATATTTGTATTTCGAGGAAGAAATACTTAGGTCTTCAAAGTGAAAATGAAAGGCTTAAAGTTAAGATTAGTGAAATTAGACTTATAGACAGGGCAAAATGTATCTTAATAGAGTATTTAAATATGAGTGAACCACAAGCACACAGATACATCGAAAAGCAAGCTATGGATTTGAGAGTAACTAAAAAAGAAATTGCAGAAAATATTTTGAAAACTTACGAAATGTAAGTTGATTTGATTTTTTAAATATTTATATTCGTGTAGGAGGTATTAGTATGACTAAATATGTATTTGTAACAGGTGGTGTTGTTTCAGGATTAGGAAAGGGGATAACAGCAGCATCTCTAGGAAGATTATTAAAAGCAAGAGGATTTAAAGTAGCAGCTCAAAAACTTGATCCATATATAAATGTTGACCCAGGAACAATGAGTCCATATCAACATGGTGAAGTATATGTAACAGAAGATGGAGCTGAAACAGATTTAGACTTAGGTCATTATGAAAGATTTATAGATGAAGATTTAAATAAATATTCAAATTTAACAACAGGAAAAGTATATTGGAATGTATTAAATAAAGAAAGAAAAGGTGAATACTTAGGCGAAACTGTTCAAGTAATACCTCATGTAACTAATGAAATAAAAAGCTTTATATACAATGTAGGACAAAAAAGTGATGCTGATGTAGTTATAACTGAAATCGGTGGTACAACAGGGGATATAGAAAGTCAACCTTTCTTAGAAGCGATAAGACAAGTATCATTAGAAGTTGGGAGACATAACTGCTTATTTATACATGTTACATTAGTTCCATATATAAAAAGCTCTGGTGAACATAAATCAAAACCAACACAACATTCAGTTAAACAATTACAAGGTTTAGGAATTATGCCAAATATTATAGTAACTCGTTCAGAAGCACCTATTGATGAAGTTATTAAAAAGAAAATATCATTATTCTGTAATGTAAAACCAGATTGCGTAATTGAAAATAAAACAATAGACGTATTATATGAAGTTCCAATGATGTTAGAAGAACAAAACTTATGCGATATAGTTTGTAGAGAACTTGATTTAAAATACGATAAATGCGATTTAAGTGATTGGACTAATATGCTTGAAAGAGTTAAAAATAGAGATAAGACAGTTAAAATAGCTTTAGTTGGAAAATACACTAAACTACATGATGCATACTTATCAGTAGTTGAAGCCCTATCACATGCAGGATATGAAAACAGTGCAATTATAGATATAAAATGGGTCGATGCAGAAACTGTAAACAAAGATACTGTGGATTCTTTATTAAAAGATTGCCAAGGTATATTAGTACCGGGGGGATTTGGAGATAGAGGTATAGAAGGAATGGTTTGTGCCGCAAATTATGCAAGAGTAAATAATATACCATACCTTGGAGTATGCTTAGGTATGCAAATTGCAGTAATTGAATACGCTAGAAATGTGCTTAATATGGAAAATGCAAATTCAACTGAATTTGACTTAGAAACAAAATATCCAGTAATAGCATTAATGCCAGACCAATTTGGAAACATAATGGGTGGAACAATGAGACTTGGAGCATATCCATGCAAAGTAAAAGAAAAAACTATGTTACACAAATGCTATGGTGATTTAAATATATCAGAAAGACATCGCCATAGATATGAATTTAACAACGATTTTAGAGAACAAATGATAGAAAATGGTCTTACTATTGCAGGTACATCACCAGATGGAAAATTAGTTGAAGCTGTAGAAGTAGAAAAAAATAAATTCCATGTTGGAGTTCAATATCATCCAGAATTCAAGAGTAGACCAAATAGGGCGAATCCAATATTTAAAGGATTTATAAATGCAGCAGTAAATATGTTATAAAATATATATAGTAAATAAAATTAAGGTGGGGTGAGAATATGGACAGCAAAAAATTTGTAATGTCATACAGTGGTGGAAAGGATTGCATGCTTGCAATGTACAGAAAGATAAAAGAAGGATGGACACCAGTGGCATTAATAACAACAGTTAAGAAGGATTCAGTAGATTCTTGGACACATTCAATAAGTAAAAAATTATTAGAAAAAGCTAGTGAAAGCTTGAATATTCCTATAATATATGTTGAATGTGAAATGAAAGATTATGAAGCAAAGTTTGAAGAAAAATTATTAGAAGCTAAAAAAATGGGAGCAACTACTGTAATATATGGAGATATAGATATAGAACTCCACAGACAGTGGGATATAGACAGAGCTACTAATGCAGGTCTTGATTATGAACTTCCACTTTGGCAAGGTGACAGAGAAAAAGTTGTGCATGAGTTTATAGATGCTGGGTTTAAAGCCGTAATTAAAAAAGTCAACTTAGAAAATATGAGTGAAGATTTTTTAGGAAAAACACTTGATAAACCTCTTATAGAAGAAATCAAAAAGACTGGATCTGATGCATGCGGAGAAAATGGCGAATATCATACATTTGTTGTAGATGGACCGCTTTTTAGCACCCCTATTGAATTAGATGTATTAGGTAAAACTATATCTAATGGATATGGAATATTAGATGTAAAATAAATATATTTATATATTGTAAAAAAGAGCTGTTGTAAAATATTGCAACAGCCCTTTTTAGCTTTAAATTATATATTGAATAAATATTTATATAAGAATCTATCTGATTTCGACCCAAATTGGTGCGCTTATTGTTGTTTTATTATTATCTTGTTTGATTATTAAATAATAATATGAATACTTTTCAAATTCTTTTAGACTAAATTCAGATTTAGCCAAATACGAGTTAAATTTTATATTTTTTATTACTTTATTGTTATTGCTCATAATATATATATTATTTATCTTATTTTTATAACTTGTGTCGATAGCGCTTATATTAAAATTCAATTTAGATGGATTTTTTATTGTAGAGCCCATATTAGAGCTATTTATATTAAACTCTAAATCCAAGTTTTTATTATTTGATACATAAGTTCTTCTATTTTTTAAGGCATTTAGTATCCCGTCTTTATTTAAATCTGTGCATAAAATATTAGTAGTGTATTTGTTGCTAATAGGCGAAATATGCCATCCATTGTCTAAGGCTTCATTATATATTTTTAGATAAAATGGGGACGATATACTCCCAACGTTATCTGTTATATTAATTAAGGAAAATACACTATCGCCATAAGTTGAATATTTCATATAATCGAAAAGATTTAAATCATTAGAAGTTGGGTTAAACGAACATATAAGTTCGTCTTTATAAAATAAATTTTTATATAACTTCGCATTAGTCAAACTAGATAAACCTTTATAGTTTTCATTTTCTTTTGTATTATAGATTACTATTTCGGATTTTGATGAATCTGCTTTTAGTTTTAACGAATCAAATAAAACAAAATTGTCTTTGGCATATTTTTTAAAAGTATTTTTAAACTCATCGTTCTTTTTTTTAGGAGAATTGAGTGTGTTATTTATTATACAGTAATCATTTAATTTAAAAAGCTCAGGACTTCTATACAGCTTACTACATATATTATTTATATTTTCACTATCTATAAAGTTACCTTTAAAAGTTTTATATATAGGGGTACCGACTGTAAAATACCACTCGATTATTTCTTTGTTATTACATTTATCGCGTACTATTATTTTTACAATTTGAGTTCCTCTTTTAAATTTTTTATCTGGTGTATATTCGAGATTATCTTTTCTTATTTTTGCTTTATTTGTAACATCTTTATTGTTTACATATAATTTTATAGAATTCAAGTTTATACCATTCTTAGAATAAAAACTTGCTTTTATAGTCGGCTTTGAGATTATATAATCTTGTGATTTTGTCGGCGTAATAATTTTAATTACTAAAGGCGTATTGTCTTTTGATATACTTTGTAATTCTATTAAATTGATAGACATAAAAAATGTAATTAATATAAAAAATAATATTAAAAATTTATAAAATTTCATAATTTCGCCCTTTCAATAATAAAATATTTATGACCACTAATTATTTTTAAAAATAGAAATTGTTATAAATGTATTATGCTCATATCAATTTTATAATATATAGGCAATTATATCCATTTGGGTCGTGATGGGGGGAATGATTTATGTTAGTAAATTTAATCGAAATTAAAACAACAGAAAAAGAGGCGTTAAAAAAGATACTAAGTAAAATTCCACTTTTAAGTAAGGTTACACAGTTTAATAAGGGTATAAATGATATAGATTTAAAATATATAGAGTATAAGATTTTAAAATATAAAATAGGCAATTATGAAAATGAATTTTTGAGAAAAAATTACAGGATAGTTCTTCTAAATACTTATACAGGAGCTATAAAATTTGTAGATGAGATGCCTACTACGGTAAAAAAATATATAGCTAGAGATTGTGTTCAAAAATCTAAAATAAATGAGTATATTTTGAGAAATAAATTAAAAGGACAGCTCGAAAAATACTGTAGAAAATATGAAAATGAAAGGTTAGTTTTAGATGAAATTGTAAGTATTTATAAACCTTATTGGATTTGTAAATATAACGGGAAAAAGATATTTTTAGATGCATAAAACCCTTGGGGGAATTTCCCTCAAGGGTTTTTATCTACTAAAGATAGGCAATTTTTAACTAGTTTTTTTATCTGTTAAGTAATCTAAACTTTTTATAGTGTAACCTTCTTCTTCCCAATGAGTTAAAACTTCATCTAGTATTTCTGCATTAGTTTGGGAATTAGAGTGAAGAAGTACAATTGCCCCAGGATGTGTTCTAGAGTAGATTTTCTTCTTCGCTTCTTCATGACTAGGTTGATTAGAGTCATACCAGTCTACATATGCAAAGCTCCAAAATATAGTTGAGTAACCTAAGTCTTGTGTGTACTTAAGAGATCTTTCGCTAAACTTACCCATAGGAGGGCGGAAATATTTAGGCATTTCTTTTCCAGTTACTTCTTTATAGGCCTTTGCAGTGGAAAGTATTTCTTCGTTAAATTTATCTATATTATCTATACTAGCCATGGAAACGTGACTTTTAGAGTGGTTACAGACTAGATGACCTTCTTTTACCATTCTATTTACTAAATCTTTATTATTTTCTATGTAGCTTTTTACTACAAAGAAGTTTGCCGGAGCATTATGTTTTTTTAATGTGTCTAAAAGTAGGTTTGTGTAACCGTTTTCGTATCCGGCATCAAATGTTAAGTAAATTACTTTTTCATTTGGATCTCCTACATAATAAGTATTATAACTTTTGAAAAAATCGGCTTCTTTTATTGGATCTGGTTGTTTGTGGTCCTCTCTGGGATTAAAGTACCAGTTGTATTCTGTAGTACTTAAATCACTATCTAAAATTTGTGTTTTAGATTTGTTAAAAAGATTAGAATTTGTTATAGCTATTACTCCGAGAAGAAGTGCAAAAAATCCTATGATGAGATAATTCCCGAGATTATTCTTTTTCACTTTAAAACCTCCTTACAATTTAATTTAAACTATTAATATTTTCTTAAAATTAGTAAAAAATATTCATGTAAGATATTAACTACTCTATTTAATAAAAATTATATCAAAATTAACATTATCACGTTACAAAAACATAAAGAATTAACATTTGTGCCTTATATTTAAATTTTCTTAATATATGTTAAAGCTTTTTAAAAATTTATTTAAATATCTATAATAATGTAGTAAAGTATAATCTATAATAATAAAATCGAAATTTAGAAAGGAGGGCTCACTATAGAAATTATAAGTATTATAAATAATGTAGTATTTTTAGATATAGAAACGAGCGGGTTAAACCCTGCAAATAGCGAAATACTAGAAATTGGAGCGGTAAAAATAGATAAAGACAATAATATATCTACTTTTGAAACACTTATAAAAAATAAACATAAGGTTCCATCTGAAATTTTTACACTTTGTAAAAATCTAAGTCAAAAAGAGTTGGATAAGGCGCCGAAATTAGAAGAAATCAAAGATGATTTTTTAGAATTTATAGAAGATAAGATTATAATTTGCCACAATAAACAATTTGAAGAGAAATTTCTAGAATTTCATATTGGAGAGTTAAAAAATAAATTTTTAGATTCTATGGAACTAGCATGTGTTTTAGAGCCTTTCCAAAGGGAATTTAATCTAGATTATTTAAAAAAACAAATTACAAAAGATAAAAATGACGAAATACACAGAGCCCTTAGCGATACTATAGACACAATAGATGTAGTAAATGCCCTTATTTTGAGATTTAAAGATAGATTAGAAAAAGAAGATAAGCTGACACTTTATCCGCTTACTTTTGAAATAGATTCTTATTTAAATAAATTTAAACTAGAAAATTGGGAATGGTCGGATATTATAAATAATGCAGATTTTTCTCTAAAAGAAAAGACAAAGACAGTATTTGAAGAAGAAAAAAATCAAACTAAAAAGAGCAATTTAAAAGAAGAAGAGATTTATAAATTGCTTGGAGACAACAAAAATCATTACGAAGAGCTTTTAAAAGAAAAAGATATATGGGATAGCAAAAAAGGTTTTATATATGAATTTAGACAAGGTCAATATGATTTGACAAAATTAATAAGAGAGACGTTTGATACAAATTCTGCCAATATAGCATGTATAGAAGCTCCAACAGGTATCGGAAAAAGCGTCGGATATTTACTTCCAGCAGTTTTAGAAGCGAGATATTCTAAAAAGAGAATAATAGTATCGACAGCGACAAAAGAGCTACAGGTCCAATTAATAGATAAAGATTTGCCTAATGTAATAAACTCACTAGGTCTTTCAGGTAAGGTAAGCTATGGATATATAAAGGGAAAAAACAACTATATATGTAAGTCTAAGTTTTATGAATATAAAAAGGACTACGATAAAGAAAATCCAACAACTAATGATATATTATCGATAATAATTATTGAAAATCTAATAAAAGAAGGAAAATACGGCGATATAGAAGAAATAAGTTACTTGCTTTTAGAACATTTTAAAGAACTTAGAGAACATATAATGAAAGTAGCCTGTGATGTTGATTTATGTAAACCGAAAAAATGTGGTGAAAATTGTCTTTATAAAAAAAGAGTAGAAGAGCTTAAAGATGAAGATATTACAGTAGTAAATCATTCATTACTTGCAAAATGGCCGTATACAGATGAAAAACCAATGGAAAATATAATAGTAGATGAGGCCCATAATTTAGTTGAAAAGGGATATGACTTCTTTTCACAAGAGATAGAATACAAAAATTTTAGATACTTCTTAAAAGAGATATATCCAAGTGAATTTTCAAGCTCATCTAAATACTATAGAGATATAAAAGACAAACAAAAGCGAAAAATTAAACCAATAGACAGGTTTTATAGTGAGATAAAATTAGATAGAGAAGTAAAAGAAAAGATAAGTCATAATATAAACTTTATATTTGAAAAAATGTATGATATTTTGGACTTTGGAATAAATGAAGGTTACTCACTTATTACAAATTACGATTTGAATTGGGAAATTAACCTTCAAAAAGACGATAAGGTTGGGACTTTATATAGAGATAAAGAGTATGTAGATATAACATACAAACCTTATAGTCAAATTATAAAATCAAATTTTGAAAGTATACTATCTAATATAAAACAAATCTTAGTCATATTTGATAGAAATATAGACGAAGATATAGTAGATAAAGAAAGCGAAATTTATAAATACGGTAAGTCTAAAATAAAAGACTTAGAAGATATAGCGACAATGCTTGGAATGTTTTTAGAAGATGAAAAAGGAGATTTAGTTTCAAAGATAGCTTCTATTTCTAGCAAATTCGACAACTTTATTTTAAAAGTAGTTCCTCTAAATTTAGCAGATTTATTTAGAGAAAATATTCTATCAGCTTTAAATTGTGGAATATTTGTATCTGCAACATTGAGTGTAGACAATAAAATGGAGTATTTTACAGATACTCTTGGAATAAATACAGTAGAAAATACTAAAAAAATAATAGAGCCGATTTACAATTATAAAAACAGAGTGCAAGTTATAAGACCAACAGATATAGGTGGATATAAAAGTGATGACTTTGTTTTAAATATGAGTTATAATATACAAAAATATTCAGAAATAAGCGATTCTAATGTATTATCTTTATTTACAAGTAGAAAAAGATTAGAAGATACATATGATATGCTTAAAAATAATTTAATAGATGAAGATATAAATGTATATATGAATAAAAAAGGAATTAAATCCTTAAAAAATGTAGACAATAAAAATATAGTTTTAGGTTCAAAAGGATGCTTTGAAGGTGTGGATGTTCCTGGAGATGGACTTATATGTGTAACACTTGACAAATTGCCAAACTTACAGCCAAAAGATCCGCTTTATTACAGTATAATGACTAAATTTAAAAAGACTTACTTCGATGTAAATTATCCACAGATGGTCATAAAAGTAAAACAAGCACTTGGAAGGCTTCTAAGAAGTAAATACGATTATGGAGTATTTGTACTTTTTAATATAGGAAATAATACTTACAGCAATAAAAAACTAGAGAACAACCTCCATGGATGCATTATAAAAGACGTTAATCAAAAAAACGTAGAAGAAAATATATCTAAACATCTTCAAAAAAGCAGAAGAGAAGTTATAACAGGACTTTTAATAGACATAATAAAAAATAAAAAGGCTCAAAACAATAATTTAGATTTTGTAGAATATATAAACAAAGAAATTAAAAATCGCTCTATAAAAGCAAATGTAAGATATTATAAAGATACAAAAGACAAATTATTAGTGGAGTACTACAATATAAAATATCTTGTAGAAATTGATAAAGTATGCAAAAATTAAATAATAAAGACTTTAGAGAAGGGAGACAACTCAAAATAATTTGGGTTTAAAGTTATGAACTACATTTTATTATTAATAGGATTTTTATTATTAATTAAAGGAGCAGATGGATTCGTATCAGGAGCATCATCGATAGCTAAGAAATTCAGAATACCATCATTATTAATAGGGCTTACAATAGTCGCATTTGGTACAAGTGCACCAGAAGCTGCAGTTAGTGTTACAGCAGCATTAAAAGGCCAAAACGACATGGCAATAGCAAATGTTGTCGGGTCAAATATATTTAACTTTTTAGTTGTAATAGGTATAACAGCGATGGTAAAACCTATAAAAGTGCAAAAGAGCACAATTATAAAGGAATTTCCTTTTGTAATTCTTGCAAGTTTTGTATTTTGGGTAATAAGTCATGATATAAAATTCCAATCAGCAGCAGAAAATATGTTATCTAGAGCTGATGGATATATATTACTATCATTATTTGCTATATTTATGTACTACTTAATCGAAATGGCGATTACATCAAAAGATGAAAGTGTAGAAGACGAAATAGAAGAAATATCGACTTCAAAAAGTATAATATACAGTATTTTAGGAATTATTGGTATAATTATAGGCGGTCAACTAGTCGTAAATTCTGCTAGTAATATAGCTCTTTCATGGGGAATGAGTGAAAACTTAGTAGGTTTAACTATAGTATCAATTGGTACATCACTACCAGAACTTGTAACAAGTATAGTGGCAGCTAGAAAAGGAGAAAGTGATATAGCTATAGGAAATGCAGTTGGATCAAATATATTTAACTTACTTCTTGTACTAGGTTTATCATCTGCAATACACAGTATAGCTATTCACACAGAAGTATTTTACGATATGATTGTTATGATATTTGCAACAATACTGACATATTTCTTCGCAATTACAAAGAAAAGTATTAATAGAGGCGAAGGAGCAGTATTATTTGTTATTTATATAGCATATTTAGTTTATATTATAATGAGATAGATAAAAAAACTTGGAGCAAATTGCTTCAAGTCTTTTTTTATCTAAAATGTGTTAAAATAAGTATTAGTATGAGAATTTAGGGGGAATAATATGGATATACAAGTTATAGTAAATCAAATGATAATATTATTTTTAGTAATGATAATAGGGTATATAGCAAATAAATCAGGAATATTAGATCAAACTCAAAACCAAAAGATGTCATCGCTTGTCTTAAATATTACATCGCCAGGGCTTATTTTATCTTCTGTTAGAGCGCCTACAAATGGAAGTCTAAGTTCAGTTATCCAGATATTTTTAATTTCAATAGCGATTTATATGGTACTTCCTATCATGGGAATTTTACTTTCGAGGATTTTAAAAGTGCCGAAAGAAGATAGAAATTTATATCAGTTTATGACTATATTTTCAAATATAGGATTTATGGGATATCCAGTAATACAATCTATATTTGGAGACGAAGCTCTATTTTTTGCATCAATATGTAACCTAGTTTTTAACTTAGTATGTTATAGCTATGGAGTATATTTGATTTCTGGAAGTGGAAAACTTTCCTTTGACTTTAAACAACTTATAAATCCAGGAATTATATTCTCGATAATAGCAGTAATCATATACTTGACAAAATACCAAATGCCACAGATAATAGGAGAGACGTCGGATTTGATAGGTTCTATAACAACACCTCTTGCTATGATGATAATAGGTTCATCATTAGCTGAAATACCGATAAAAGAAGTATTAAACGATATAAGGATTTATCCTTATACAATAATAAAACAAATTCTAATGCCTATTTTATTTTGGTGGGTGCTTAAATTTATAATTCAAGACCCTGTTATTTTAGGCGTATTAGTAATTTTAATAGCCATGCCCGTTGGCTCAATTGCTATTATGTTTTGCAACCAATTTGAAGGAAATACAACTTTGGCATCGAAATCGATATTTATAACTACGCTTGCGAGTGTGTTTACAATACCGATATTGGTGTATTTATTATTTATATAAAAGGAGAGATATATGGCAAAGAAAAAAGTATATGCTATAAAAGAAGGATTCGACTTTTCTAAAAATGAAAGAGTCCAAAATAAACTTGTAGATTCTTGGAGCGAATGCCAAAAGTACATAAAAGGTGTTAAAGGAGCTATTTATAAGAGTTTTGAAGATATTGAAGAAGCAAAGTCATTTTTACAAAAAGGAAGCGAGCTTCTTAGAAAAGGAAAAGATAAATACGATGAAAATTGTCTTCATGTATATGTAGATGGAAGTTATAACTCAGGTAGCAGAAAATATTCTTATGGAGTTGTTGCAGTTAAAGATAATGTAGTTGAATATATTCACGGTGGCTCTGGAACAAATGAAAAAGACAACAATATAAGACAGATTGCAGGGGAGCTAAAAGCAGCTTTAGAAGGTGCTACTTATGCGTTAAATAATAATCACAAGAAAGTAGTAATATTCCACGATTACGAAGGTATATGCCACCATGCGACAGGATTTTGGAAAAGAAAAGATAAATCATCACAAGATTATTATGAAAACATGAATGCTCTTATGAAAAAAGGAATAGAAATTCAATTTGTCCAAGTAAAAAGTCACGAAGAAGATTTATTTAACGAAATGGCAGATACTATATGCAAAAATGAATTAGGAATACCAAATGATAGAATACTAGAAAAATACCTATCTAAAAATCTTATAGAAGTAAAAGATGAAGAGATAAAAGAAAAGCTAGATAAATTAGTAGTAAAAGGTCAGGAAAACATAGTAATAGATGAAAATAATATAAATAAAAGCGTAGAAAAACCTATAAAAAGCAAAGAAACTAAAGCAGTAAAAGAAGAAAAAACAGAGCAATCTAAAAAAGAAAATAAAGTAAAAATTGATGAAAATCAAAATGAAAAAGATGAGATAATACAAAAGATAAACGACGTATTATCAGTACTTGAATATGAGAGATTAGAAGAAGTACTTAAATACGTAAAAAGAAAGAAAAATCAAAAAAAATAAAAGCACTTAATAATGTGCTTTTATTTATTTGATATAACGACACATTCCCTGATAAAAGCTTTGTTTATAGATGTGTTATATAAAAAGCAAGCTATATTGTAATTTGATACAAAAGAACTTACTTTGTTTTGTGTTGAAACGAGATATTCACCTTTTTTTCTAGAGGGAAGAGTTCTTATTACCCTTAAAACTGTCCAATCTAAATTAGAATTATATAAAATGTCTAATGTACATTTAAAATCTTTTTTATAGCTTTTATATAAAATTTTATTAAGTGAAATTGATGCTAGATGATTTGATTTTCCTACAGCGTTATTGTCAATAGCCCTTGATATTGTTATAAATCTTTTTTTATTTAATTTAATCATCTCTTCAATTATAGTCTTATTAGATATATTATTTGCATAGTTATCATTATTTTTAAATACTTTAAAATCCGGTCTAAAAGCATTTATAACGACATCAGCATTTTTTATCGCATCTCCTACTAAAAGGTGGTCATATGCATGTCCGACTATTAAATTTATGTTTTTTGGTGGAAGCTTTATAGACCCGGGCTTGTCTATAAAAGCAGTGACATTGTGATTATCATTTACAAACAAATCTATTAAATATTTGCCAATAGAACTATTGGCACCAAATATAGTTATATTCATATTTATTTGCCGCAAGGGCGTACTCCTTTCAAATTTCTATTTATACAACTTTATACTTTTATTATGTACAATATATTTAATAATTATAGTAATTTAAAGTTAGAAAGCTAGATATAAGTTTATAATAGCAAAAATAATTAAAAAAAGGTATTAAAAAATATGAATAATATCTTACAATACCTTTCAATTTGAAATAATTTATAAAATAAGCATTATATATTTTTTTGAACATTTCCTTCTGGCAAATCCGGAACACTTCCGTAAATATCAGCAAGTTCATCTTCAAAATTATTAGTGTCATTTATAGCTAGATACATCGCTCTTCCCAATATATTTGCTTGATCATAAGTTGAAGTCCAAGAGAATATACCACCAAGACAATTTTGAAGTACATATTTAGCTTTTAAGAATATCGATAAGTCATTGTCAAAAGACATAGCAAAATCTCCATCTTTAACTAAATAAGGAACTAGCGCTTGATTATCGAAGTTATAAGTGTATCCATTTTTATTTATATAATTTGCTCTAAGTTCATCATAAGATTTAGTATTTGTAGCTCCTAATCTACCGTAAAATGGCACGCCTAGATTTATTTTTCTAGAAGGCATACCAGCATTTATAAGGTTAGTTACCATAGAATCTACGCTGTATCCAGAAAGAGATAAGTTTGAATCAAATAAGTTAGCTTGATGTTTTTTTCCTCTATCGCCAGTTTCTCCAGCAGTAAAATCATAACTCATAAGATTGAAATATGTTATTATAGGTGCTATTTTATCTATTTCTGCACTTCTATTGATATAGCCAGTATCCCCCGTACCAGCCACACTTATCCATTTATCTTCACCTAAAACATCTCTTAGTGCAGTTAAAAGTAATGTGAAGTTTTCTTTGTCCTCAGGTCTTGCTTTAATACCAGAAGCGCCACTTCCAGGATATTCCCAATCTATATCGATACCATCAAGTCCGTAGTCATTTACAAGTTGATTTACATTTCTAGCAAAATTATAACGAGATGTTGGAGTTAAAGCTGCATCGGAAAATCCATCAGCACCCCATCCACCTATAGCAGCTATTATTTTTAAAGAAGGTTTAACATCTTTTAATGCAAGCATCTGATTTAAATATCTTGGAGATGGAACACTTAAATTACCATCATCATCTATTTCGACAAATGCATATATAGCAGCATCTAGATAAGTTGGATCTAGATTTTCTGGATTTCCTAAAACATATTGGAATACAATTGGGTTTAAATTAGGACAATTAGGATTTACAGTTTTATATTTTTGTATTTCATTACGTTTAGAGTTTGGTTTATTGATGCTTTTTTGTTTAGGATAAACATATTTAGAATCATTGCTTTTATCTATATATTCAGGCATATTTTGTCTGTTTTCTTGATTTATAAAGCATAAGTACCAATCTAAACATGAGTATTTCTTATCGCAGTTTTTCATAGTATTTTTAAGTTCTTTGTAAGTTTTCGGTGGTTTAGCGATTACTGAGTTACCTGGTAACCAGTTAGCCGGTGTAACAACATTATCACAATCAGATTTTTGTAGAGCATCTATAATTCTAAGAATCTCAAATATATTTCTTCCAGTTGTCATAGGATAATACAAGATAGTTCTTAGTATTTGTTTATCATCAATTATATATACAGCTCTGACAGTTGATGTTTCACTCATATCTTTTGAAATCATTCCATAGAGTTTAGCTATTGTTTTGTTTGAATCATCTATAATTGGAAACGGAATTTCAATACCTGTTAGTTGACATATATTATAAACCCATGCTAAATGTGAGGCATTGCTGTCGACGCTAAGGCCTATAAGTTGAGTATTTCTCTTTTTAAATTCATTATAATACTTCGCAAAGCATATAAATTCAGTAGTGCATACTGGTGTAAAGTCTCCAGGATGGGAGAATAATACTACCCATTTTCCACAGTAATCAGATAGATTGATAGGACCGAATGTAGTGTTTACTGTGAAATCAGGAGCCTTTGAACCTAAGTTAGGCAAACATGGCATAATATCACCTCTTTAAATTTAATCTTTATATTTATATTATTAAAAAACAAAAGTATTGTTACAATTTATAAATTGTAAAATATGCATATGAAGAAATTAAGAAATAATAACAAAATATAACAAAAACATATTAATATTGCGATAACAATTGATATTTGTGTAAAATTTTGCTATTATATAAGTTGAAGGAAATTATAATTTTTGGGAGTGGATGGTTATGAAGAATGTTTTCAAAAGAATTTTTAAAACTTTACTTACATCTTTATTAGTAACTTTTTTTGCAATGCTAGTACTAATGATTGGTAATAAAATAATGGGAGTAGAGCGTGTCGGAATAGTATATCTACTTTTAGGTGGATTATGCTTTTCAATGTTATTTGTAGGTCTTATTTTTGCTAGACAAGATTATATTTTTAATAAAACACCAAAAAGAACTAGTAGAAGACCAGTTAAGAAAGAAGTACAAAGGACGAAAACACCCCAAAACAACATACAAAGAAACAACAAAAGAAGAGAAATATCTTAGTGACAATTTAAAAAAGTTAATATACGAGTTTAATATAAAAGTAAGCATCACAAAGTGGTGCTTATTTTTATGTTAAAATTAGAATAAATAAATTAAACCTTAAATAAACTAAATAATAATAGGATTATTAGGAGGTTTTATGGAAGTTAATATATTTGGTGAAGGTGCTGTTGGATATAAAAATATAGTAAAATCTTCTTCATCACAAGATTTTTTTCTTTATAAGAAGTATAAAAACTATGCAGTTTGTACAGTCGCAGATGGACATAGTATGGATGTATTTAAATATAGCCATATAGGATCATACCTTGCATGTCAAAGTGTATTTGAGATATTGAAAACTTATAAATTAAATGAAGATATAGAAAAAGGCGAGCAAAACTTTATATGCGATTTAAAAAATAAAAAAGTGCAAAACGATATAAAAAACAAGTGGCGAGACTTAGTATATAGAGAGTTTTATAAAAGAAACTACAAAGTATATAAATTAGATTATATGCTTTTTGGAACGACTTTGAGTTTTGTAATTTTTTTAAAAGAATATATAGTATTTTTTAATTTAGGAGATTCGAGTATTTTAATAAAAGAAGATAAAGACTATGTAAATGTATTTAAAAATAATAATTTTAAATTTGTAAATTCACTTGCTTTATATAATTGTGAAGAAAAGATGCAGTATAGTATTTTAAAAATGAATAAGGATTTTAAATTAGTAATATCTACAGATGGATTTATAAATAGTTTTGAAACTTATCACAAATTAAAATCAGAATTAGATAGAACATTTCAGATTTTAGAGAAAGATATATTTTCAAATAGATATCTAAGAAATATATACAAAAAACACTTGAGTAATATAAGCAAATACGGTTCAAAAGACGATATAAGTATAATATATATATATATATATAATTAAAGTTAGATGTATAAATAATATCTTCTAACTTATTTTTTTCTTTAATATAAAAATACCTAAATAAAAATTTAATATATACAAAACTTTAGAAATAAAGATTTGATTGAAAATAATTTCCTTTCTGTTATAAAAAAGTATATAAATACATAATATGCTAATCAAATAATATGGTATAATAAATTATAAAACTAAACTAACAGGAAGGTAAAGATGGATGAATTTAAAAAAAATTTTTGAAACATTAAGAGATCAAATTGAGTATGGAATTGACAATATTAGGGCAAGTAAAAAATATTTGGTCAGTCTATCTTTGTCATTGGTGGCTTTTTTAATACTTTTAATAGTTCTTTTTATTAGTAACTCAGACTTTAGTGTAAAAAAAGAAGCTAATATATTAGTAGATGATATATCTAGCAGAAAATATGCACAAGCATATGATTACTATAAAGATCTAGAAAAAGAATTCTCAGCATCTAAAATGAATAAATTTAATAATGTTGCATCAAATAAATTATCTGCATTAGTTGCGACTAGTGGAGATAAGTATGTAACTGGTGAGATGTCGAAAGAGCAATACTCAGGGCTTATAAATACCATAAATGCATTAGAAGACATACAAATAGATGTAAACCAACTGCTTGATATATCTTCTAGAGTAGAGCAGATGTACATAGATGAAAATATCACTTATGAAAAAGCTTCTTCTTATATGGAAGTTACTACTTCATTAAAAGGAATTTATCAGGATTTAGATGAATATAAAAATAATATAGAAACAATATACCAATCGCGAGAAGTATATAAGCAAGCAAGTAAATTCCAACAGATAAAAAAATATAAAGAAGCTATAGATAAGTATGACAAGGTAGTTGAAGAAGATAAAAAATACTACAATTTAGCAGAAAGTAGAAAAAAAGAATGTATAAAACTAATGTATGATCACTACATAAGCCAAGCTGGTAACTCTTCTAAAAAAGGAGAATACGAGGAGGCATTAGTTTATTTAACTTACTTAAAACCATATTATCCAAATGATGAAAAAATAGAAAAACTAGAAGATGAATATAAAGAAAAAATATCTGTATTCACTCTAACATCTGATGATATCTTAAACTTGATAAGTAAAAAAAGTGGTGTAAATAGAGAAGAATTATCAGTTATATCATATCAACAGACGATAGATGACAAGCTTTATTATTATGCAGAAGTTGTGCGTGACAACAAAATATTTAATGAAGTTTTAGTAGAAGCTAAAGATAAAAAAATATATTCATACAAATCAGAAAAAGTAGATTATGGCTGTGAATACAGTGATGGATATTATAAAGTTGATGAACAAGGTAATTACGTATTTGCAATAAGCTCTAAAGATGCTGCAACTTTAGTAAAAGATAAATTAAGCGATAAACATGAAAAATACAATGATTTAGAAATGAAATATAAATCAGAGATTACAAAATACGTAAACGAAGATGAATTAAATAAATTATTAAAGAAAAACAACAATATTTACTATTACGCTTTAGTTAAAAAAGGATGGTTTTCTTTAACTAAAGAAGTTTATTTAGTAAATATGTACGATAAAACAATATATAAATGTATTGATGATAAAATAAGCAAAATATAATGTTTTATTAGGAGTTTGTTAATGAAAAAAAAGATTATTTTATCCATTTTTTTGTTGATATTAATATTGACAGGATTAGGTGTTTATTGTATAAATGGAGATAAAATATCTAAAAATGTATATGTACAAAATATTAATATCGGTGATTTAACAAAAGATGAAGCTAAAGATAAACTAAGTAGCGAATATAAAATACAATCTTTTAAATTTAACTACAAAGAAAAAACTTGGGATATAGACCCAAAAACTCTAGACATAAATTATGATCTAGATAAAACAATAAATAAGGCATATGATGTAAATAGAAAGGGCAATATAATACAAAACATATTTAAATCATTACAAAATTTAGCTGGTATTAAAACAAAAGTAAACCTAGTCATGAACTGTGATGAAGATAAATTAAAATCTGAACTTGAAAAAATATCAAAAGAAGTAAATAAAGATTCTAAAGATGCAACTATAAAAATAGAAAAGAAAAAAGTAAAAGTTGTAAAAGAAGAAACTGGTCTAAAATTAGACATAGAAAAAACAAAGGAGAATTTTATTGAAGATATAAATAAAGGAAAATCTACTCAAAAATTAGTAGTATCACAGATTAAACCTAAAATAAAAAGTTCAGATTTAAAAGGTATAGATACATTGCTAGGCAGTTACTCTACAACACTTTATGATTCAGGGTATGGAAGAGTTCAAAATATAAAGCTAGCTACTAAAAAAACAAGTGATGTAATACTTATGCCTGGAGAAACATTTTCTTATAATAAACATACAGGTGTTAGAAGTGCAGAAAATGGATACAAACTTGCACATGTAATAAGCAGTGGTAAAGTTGCATATGGAATTGGAGGCGGTGTATGTCAAGTTTCATCTACTTTATTCAATGCTGTATTATACTCAGGGCTAGATATAGTATCTAGAACAAACCACTCAATACCATCAACATATGTTGATTTGGGAAGAGATGCCACAGTTTCAGACTCAGGTATAGATTTTGTATTTAAAAACAACTATAAACATCCTGTTTTTATAAAAAATAATTATAAAGACGGAGTAATAAAATGCCAAATATTCGGACATAAAAGCGATAAAAAAAATATAGAAATAAGCACAAAATACGGTTACAATATAACAACTTATAGAACATACTACGATAATAATAAAAAAGAAATCAAAAAAGAAGCTGTATGTACATCTGCTTACTTAAGTAGAAGTCATTAATTGTAGTTAGAATAAAAAATGAGAAACAAAAGAAAATATAAATTATAGGGGGTGCAGATATGAAGCTTAATGATATAACCCAGTATATTCAAGATATTTGTCAAAATATTTCTAATGTACTAGATGTCGATGTTACCGTGGTATCAAAAGATTTATATAGAATTGCAGGTACTGGTATTTTTAAAGATAAAATAGGAGATAAAATCTCAGAAGAAGCTGTTTATTCAAATGTTTTAAAAACAGGAAATGCGCATGTTATAAACAAAGATATAGAGCAAAGCTGCAAAATATGTTCTAGCAGAGAACATTGTAAGGAACTAGCAGATATATGCACTCCTATAAAATTAGGAGATGAAAACCTAGGAGTTTTAGGGATAGCGGCTTTTACACAAGAACAAAAACAAAAGTTATTGTCTAAAGATAAAGAATTAAGAGATTTTGTAGGAAGCATGTCTGACTTAATTTCTTTCAAACTAGATGAGATGTATAAAGAAGAGATAAAAACAGTTGAACAATTGGAAAAAGAAGAAATAGAAAAAGCGATAAAAAAATACGGAAGCAATACTCAGGAAATGAAACAAGTTGCAGAAGCATTAAATATAGGTATTGCTACATTGTACAGAAAAGTAAAAAAATATAATATAAAATAATATTTAAAAATCCTTCATTTAATACCAAATGGAGGATTTTTTTTGACTATAATTTATAAATATGTTATCTTAGAGTATATGAAATATTAGGAGGCGATTATTATTTTAGCAGAACATATAGTTTTAGATATTGAAAATATGCCTAGAAAAATAATGGACATTTCTTTAGTAGAAGAAAATAAAAGTGACTATACATTTTTTAAAATAGATGAAGATGAAAATGAAGATAATAAAACATTAAAGGCATTAAAGCAAACATACGTTACTTCGAATTATAAAAATGAGACGATTTTAAATTTACAAAAAGAACTTAAAACTAATTCGAGTGAGATTTCAAAAGAAATTAAATTAGACTCTTATAACAAGTACAATAATGCACTTGATTTAGCGACTAGACATTATATTACTAAAGCAGTTGAGTTTATAGAAGAAGCATTTAAATTAAATCCAAAAGATCCAGATATACTAAACCTAAAAGGTCTTTTATATTTATTAAAATGTGATTTCTCAAAAGCATTTGAAAGCTTCTATACAAGTCAATGCTATGGCAATAATGAGTTGTCTAGAAAATATGTAAACTTATTATCATCTAAGGATTTTAAAGTTTTCTTAGAAAGATACAACCACTCAATAAGATTTATAAATGAAGAATTAAACGAAGAATCAATAGAGATATTCGATAGTTTAAAATTAGAAGAACCAGAGCTTATAGAGCCATATGTAATATCTATACTTCTTTATGATAGAGTTGGAGATAATGCTAAAAAGAAAGCTTTGTTAGAAGAGCTTAGATGTATAGATAAGGATAATCCGATTTTTGAGAAATTTAATGAAGATGGAGAAAATATCGAAAATAGTATAAATAAAAATGTAGAAGTGAAAACTGAAGAAAGTACTACAAAAGAAGAAATATCTAAAACAAATAAGAAAAGTAATAAAAAAGATAAAAAGCATATAATTTTATATTCTGTAATTGCAATACTTATAGTTTGTATGGGTGCTTTTTATATAAATAACCAAAAGAAAATTAATGATTTAAACGAGCAAATAAGTTCAAAAGAAAGTGAATTAAATGAAAAAGATAAGGAACTTTCTAAAAAAGATGAAAAATTAAATGAAGCACAAAAAACAGAAGAAGATGCTAAAGAAAATGACGAAAAATTAAAAGAACAAGAAAAAGAAGCTACTGAAATAGCAAAAGGAGCAGAAAATCTTTACTTTAGTGCTAATAAATACAAACAAGCAGGAGATTATAAAACAGCTATAAAATATTACGAGTATTCTTTAAAAGCTAATGATACATATAAATTTAGAGAAGATGCAATTTATAATATGGCTCTTTCATATCAAAAACTAGGTGATGATGATAATGCTATAAAATACTATAAAAAGTTTGTAAATACATATAAGGCGTCTAGTAATTTTTATGATGACTCTTATTATCATCTTGGAATGCTATATTATAAAAATGATAGATTACAAGATGCAAAAAATGCTTTTTATGATTTAAGAGGAAGTGACCCAAACAGTCCTTATAACAATAGTGAAAAAGTAAAAGAAATCTTAAGAAAATAAATATAAAGACTAATAAAAAGTACTGTATAGATTATAATATCTAAACAGTACTTTTTATTACATAGCTTTATAACAAACTATATGTTCTTCGATTTTTCCATTATTATTTATAGTAACTAAAAATTCTTTGTAATGAGCGTTGTGCGGTCTGTAGTATTCACATGAAATTACATTATCATTATCTTCTAATTCTAAAAACTCGCTATCTTTTAAAAATTTTCTATTTATAAGTTCTAATAATCTATCCATTATAAAGATTCCTCCCGTTTTTATTATATTTAATACATACCCATATAAAATATAATAAAACTAAAAATGGAAAATATTACAAACTAATTTATACTGAGTTCTATATGATTATTATCTGCAGTTGTAATTTCGCCTATATAACCAGTTAAATCGTAGTTAAAGGCATTATTTACAAGTTTTAATAATTTGTCGCAGTCGATAGCATCTTCTTTATAATAGAAAAAATCAAAACAATTATTGTCAATTAGCCTTTTTACAAATTCCACAGGTAAATTCAAATTTATGTATTCTCCTGTGAAAGTGTGAATATTTATTACAAGAGTTCTATTTAGCATTAAAAAACCTCCTTTATAAAGTTTATATAATTATAAAAATTTTAGAATAAACTTTTTATAATTAGTAAAAATATTTACTAATATAAAAGTATATGATAAAATGATTTATTGGGAAAAAATACATGAGTAGGAGTTGTGACAATGTTTAATTATTTAAAATTTGCAATATATCAGATTATAGGTTTTATTTCTTCTTTACCTCTAATTAGAAAATTTACGAAAAATCCTCATAAATATTCTAGTGAAGAGAAATTTAAGTTTTTAAAAGATCAAGCTAGTAAATCTTTAGATTTGGTAAATATTAAATTAAATATTTTGGGAAAAGAAAGAGTGCCAAAAGAACCAGTATTGTTTGTCATAAATCACTCTAGTATGTTAGATAGTTTTATATTAATATCTAGTACACCAAAGCCAATTGGAGTTGTTATTGCAGATGTTCCAACATGGAGAAATATTCCTATTTTAAGACACTGGATAGAACTTACAAAATCTGTGTATATTAATAGGGAAAATAATCGTGAAGGGGTAAAAAGCATTAATAAATGCGCAGAAAATATAAAAGAAGGCCAAAGTATGGCGATATTCCCAGAAGGTGATTTAACTTGGGTAAAAGATCCAAAGTCTTTAGTCTCAGATTTTAAGCCAGGTGCTTTAAAAATAGCATATAAAGCTAAATGCCCAATAGTGCCAATGGTAATTAAAAACTCACTACACACTTATGAAGGATACCAACCAGTAGGTAAAATAAATTCAAAAGATGTAGAAGTTGAATTTTTAGAACCAATATATGACCACTTAAAAAATCCAAAATTAAAAACAGTTGAACTTGCAAAAACAATAAAAGAAAATATGATAGAAGAAATGAAAAAATATCAACTTAAAAATCCAGGATTAAAAGAAGAAATTATTTAATTATTTGTATATAAAAACGGGCCTTGCATTTATAAAGCCCGTTTTTTAGTGTTTTTAATTTTTAATTCTAAAAGTATCACATTTACTGTCTCTTGTACTGATTAAAACATGATCAGCATTACAACCTCCGTAGAAGTTATATGTACAGTTTTTTGCAGAGCAGCTAATATTTTGACTATTTGTTATAACTTCATCGCTTTTAGATGAAAGAGATTCAAATGAGCCTTTTACGTAAGTTTCGCAATTTGTATCTTTTGAATTTATAGCATCGTAACCATTTATTTTAATATGAGAGGCATAGCAATAACCGTCGTTGTTATAAGCACAACTTGATACGATGCAATTTAGATTGCTTTTTATCATAGTATCACAACTTTCTAATAGATTTTATTTTAATTATTACCTTTGCTTTATTTTGTTTATTATACTAAAAATATTTCATGTTTTTAGTATGGTAAAATTTATGTTTTTTAATACTTTTTTATGTATCTATTTTAAAAAATTTATAAAAAATAAAATACAAGGCATTGAAAAGGCATCGAGCAAGAATGCACCGACCATAGGCACTATTAAAAAGGCTGTTTCACTTTTGCCGTATTTACTTGTAAGTGTAGACATATTTGCAAGGGCATTAGGTGTAGCACCTAGTGTGTGGCCGATAAGACCGCTTATCATGATTGCAGCATCGTAGTCTTTGCCTAAAACTCTAAAGCATATAAATACTCCGTAGATTAATACAAATAAAACTTGGAAAAATACAATAATAAGTATAGGTCCAAGAAGGCTAGATAATGCGTATAAATCAATGCTCATAAGCGCCATAGTCAAAAATATATCTAGTGATATATTTTGTATAAAGTCAAATAAATCCCAAGAAAAATCAAATACTTGTTTTTTGATATTGAAATTGTTAATTATTACAGATAAAAGCATTCCAATTACTATATTTGGAATTAGTATATTTGTTTTTATATAAATTATATTTGATACAAAAAACGAGATATTCATAATTAAAAGCAAGATTAAAATATTTTCTAAAAAAACTATAGGTGTAAATTGAAATTTAGGTTTATTTGTTTTTATAGTATTTTGATTTTTATTGTTTTTAAAAAGTCGACTTCCTCCTTTTAATGGTTTTAAATCGTATTTATATATTAAAAATCTTCCAACAGGACCGCCAAGAAGACCTCCTGTTATAAGCCCGAGTGTCGCGGCTGCAATACCTATTGCACATGCATTTTCAATCCCAATTGATTCGATTGTTTTTCCAAATGCGAGCGCATAACCATGTCCACCTTCCATAGATACAGACCCGCACATAAATCCGAGAAGTGGTTTGATATGTAGAAGTTTTGACGAAAATACGGCTATTAAGTTTTGAAAAAGACCTAAAAACGCGCATAAAAGCCAATATAAAAATAATAATTTTCCGCCACCTTTTGCACTAAAAATATTTATGCAAAATCCAACGCTTATAAAGAATATCGATAGAAAATAAGGCATTAAAGATGTATCCATAGTTATTTCTAAAACGCCAAACTTTCTGAGAATAAAAATTAATAAAGAAAAAAATAGACCACCTATAACAGGTGTCGGTATGCATACTTTATTAAAAATACTGAATTTGTTTTTGATAAAATTTCCGAATAAACAAAGTACAATCGCCAAAATTAACGTTGATACTATATTTAAGTCTAAATTAATCATCAAAATCCCTCCTTTGTGTGATAATATAGTTTTAAGTATTATTTACTAAAAAAAGTATTATTATAAGTTTATTAAGGAAAGAGGTATAAAATGATTAAAACAATTGGGATATTAGCACACGTCGATGCTGGAAAGACATCTTTATCGGAGCAAATTTTATATCATACAAAATCTATAAGAAGTAGGGGAAGAGTAGATCATAAGAATACTTTTTTAGATAATTATGAAGTTGAAAGAAAAAGAGGTATAACAGTATTTTCAAAGATAGCGAGATTTTTCTATAATGAAAATGAATATTTTTTAGTCGATACTCCAGGACATGTCGATTTTAGCGGTCAGATGGAGAGAAGTTTAGATATATTAGATTATGCTATACTTGTAGTAAGCGGAACACAAAAGGTTCAATCACATACATCTACAGTTTTTAAACTTTTAAAAAAGAAAAATATACCTACTTTTATTTTTATAAATAAAATAGATAGTGAAAACTTTTTTATAGATGAAGTAATTTCTGATATTAAAGAAAATTTAGATTCAAATATAATCGATATGACAGATGAATTTAAAAATGAAGATTTTAGTGAAGATATTATCGATTTTATAGCAGAAAGAGACGAAGATTTAATGGAAGTTTATTTTGAAAGTGGATATAATAAAAAGCTTTGGGAAGATAATTTAAAAAAACAAATTAAAGAAAATAAAATATATCCAGTATTTAGAGGTTCTGCATTAAATGATATAAATATCGAAAGCTTTATAGAATCTTTTGATAAACTTACAACAACGTCTTATGATGAAAATAACGAGTTTTTAGCTAAAGTTTGTAATATAAAATATGAAGATAAAAACAAAGAAGTATACATAAAAGTTTTAAGCGGAAAATTAAATGTAAAAGACGAGGTAAAATATTTCTATAACGACGAGATAATAGAAGAAAAAATAAACTCAATATATTTAAAAAACGGCGAGAAGACATCTATAAGTAAGAGTATAGCAGCAGGGCAGATTGGAGCTATATCAGGTTTAAGTAATATAAATATAGGTCAATATATAACCTCAAAATCAAATGAAGATATAGAAATACTAAAAACTAAGAATAAAGAGACTATAATTCCAACACTTAGAACAAAGGTAATATTTGATGAAAGTTTAAATATAAAAGATGTTCTTAGTATGTTTAAGATTTTAGAAGCTGAAGAGCCGAGCTTAAATGTATCTTATAGCGAAAAATTAAAAGAAATAAGTATAAGCATAATGGGAAAAGTCCAACTCGAAATTTTAAAAGAGCTTATAAAAAATAGATTTGATGTTGAAGTTGACTTTGGAAAATGTGAAATTTTATATAAAGAAACTATAAAAACTCCTTGTATCGGAAGTGGCCATTACGAGCCGTTAAAACACTATGCTGAAGTTCATTTAAAAATAGAGCCAAATGTAAGAGGAGGAGGCATAGTATTTGAGAGTATAGCACATGTAGATGATTTAGATATTGGCACACAAAATTTAGTAAAAACACATGTGTTTGAAAGAAAACACCACGGAATACTTTGTGGATTTGATTTAGACGATTTAAAAATAACTCTACTTACAGGAAGAGACCACAAAAAACATACAAGTGGGGGTGATTTTAGACAAGCGACTTATAGGGCTATAAGACAGGGAATTGAGCAAAGTGAAAATATAATACTAGAACCGTTTTACGCTTTTGAAATCGAAGTAGAAGACAATTACCTTGGAAGAGTTATGTCTGATATTCAAAGGCTAAATGGAAGCTTTGAAATGCCACAGAGTATAAATAATAAATCTATAATAACTGGTAGGGGCCCAGTAGCAACATTTATGGATTATCAATTAGAATTAATTTCTTTTACAAAAGGTACTGGCAAAATCTCGCTTAACTTCGATGGATACGATGAGTGCCATAATTTAGAAGAAGTAATAGAAAAATACAACTACAACAAAGATGCAGACGAAGAATTTACATCAAATTCGATATTCTGCTCAAAGGGAACTTCATATTCTGTTAAGGGTAGCGAGATAAAAGAATATATGCACATTGATGTAGAAGAATTAATGGATAAATATTTAAAAAAATAAAGCGCTATATGTAAGGGGGATTAGTATGAACAAAGCAACAATAAAAGTATTAATTGCTATGCTTCTTTGGGGGAGCTTAGGAGTATTTGTAAAAAATATTTCTCTAGATTCAGTTGAAATAGCATTTTTTAGAGGAATAATAGGAAGTGTATTTCTTGGTATAGTTTTATTTATTAGGATGCAAAATAATAAAAAATTAGAACAAGAAAATGATAAACTAAATAATGACTTTGAAGATGAAGATAAAAAACCTAGCAAAAAAAGCATTATAATATTTATAATTTCAGGTATGGCGATTGGCCTTAACTGGGTATTTTTATTTAACTCATACAACTATATTACTGTTGCAAATGCGACAATTGTTTATTATCTAGCTCCAGTTATAGTAATATTTGTATCACCTATATTTTTAAAAGAAAAATTGACTTTAAAAAAGGTATTAGCCGTAATGTGTGCTATGATTGGTCTTGTATTAATCGTAAGAACTGGCCAATCAAGTACTAATATAAACTTAACTCAGGGGATAATAAATGCATT
The DNA here is from genome assembly GCA_025148965.1 of Intestinibacter bartlettii. Classification (GTDB taxonomy): domain Bacteria; phylum Bacillota; class Clostridia; order Peptostreptococcales; family Peptostreptococcaceae; genus Intestinibacter; species Intestinibacter bartlettii. The sequence continues at coordinate 1,539,301 of CP102273.1, forward strand.
TTTAGCAGCTTGTCTATATGCAAGTGTAATAATATTAAATAAGTTTATAAAAAATGTAGACGACTACACAAAAACTTTTATACAACTTTTTATGGCGTCTATGGTGCTATTACCTTGGGTGATATTTAGAAATAATATTATATTTGATTCAACAAAATCTATAATATTAATATTAATTTTAGGTATAGCTCATACAGGAATTGCTTATTGTCTATATTTTTCAGCGATGAAAGATTTAAAAGCTCAAAGTATAGCGATTTTAGGTTATATAGATCCAGTTTCATCTGTAGTATTTAGCATATTCTTGCTTAGAGAGCCTTTTTCAATATATCAATTAATAGGAGGAGTTATAATCTTATTATCTGCAGTAATAGCTGAGAGAAATCCAAAACCTAAAACTATAGAAAATGGAGAAATAAATTTATAGATGGAAACTAATTATAAAAAAACTATTTATAAAGAAACTACAGAAAATGAAGTCGATTATAAAAAAATTACTTATAAATTAGAAGGGTTGAATAATTTGCCAGAAGAACCAGGCATTTATTTTATGAAAGATAAAGAAGATAGGTTGTTGTATGTCGGTAAATCAAAATGTCTAAAAAAGCGAGTGAAAAGCTATTTTTTAAACAGCACAAATCGCTCTAGAAAAATAGAGAGGATGATAAAAAATATATCTCATATAGATATTATAAAAACAGATACAGAATTTGATGCGCTTTTTTTAGAGTGTCAAAATATACATAGATTAAAGCCGATGTATAACACTCTTCTTAAAAGTTATGAAAAATACAAATATATTTGTCTAGATGAAAAAGATCACAATATTATAAAAATATCAAATGAAATAGAAGAAGACGGGATTTATTTTGGTCCTTATTCATTTAAAAGAAAGCTAGATATTATAAAAGAAATAATCATAAAAGTATATCGCCTTCCAATATGTAAAAGGCAAAATAAATGTATACGATATGATTTAGATAAATGTATAGGACCATGCAGAAAGCAAATTGATGATAATATTAAACATGATATAGTAAAAAATATAAAAGATAACTTAAATGGAAAAAGTAATTTTGTAATAGAAAGCTTGAATAAAGAGATGAATGCAAAAGCTAAAGACTTGAAATTTGAAGAGGCGGCCAAAATAAAGGGAGAAATAGACTTATTTTCATCTATTGTTAGAAAACAGAAATACCTTCAAAATTTAAATAGAGATATAGTATTTTGGATAAATATGAAAAACTATAAATACAAAGTATATTATATAAGATGTGCTAAAATTAAATATGAAAAGGTAATCGATGCAAGATATCCAAGTCAGATAGAAAATCTAAAAACTTCTATACAAGATCTAATTGTTCAAAACAAAGAAGAAAAAGATGCGCTTAGAAAAGACGAAATCGATTATATAAATATAATAAATGAATATCTAAAAGACACAAAAGACAGGGGATATATTGAAATTAGAAAGGGTGAGTAATTTGAATAACAAAATACAAAAGGTAAATGAACTTTGTTATGGAAAATTTATAAGTCTATACGATTTAGAATATAAAAATAAATTAAATGAAAATAAACACTGGACTGTTGCGACTAGAAAAGATAAAGAAGCTGTAGAAGATTTTTATTTAAATCAAAATGAAGATAAAGTAGATGCTGTTGGAATTTGTGCATACCATGTTAGATATAAAAAACTTGTAATTATAAAACAATTTAGAGTTCCTATAAACGACTATATATACGAAGTTCCAGCAGGGCTTGTAGATAAAGGTGACAAAGACATCTTAGAATCTGTAAAAAGAGAATTAAAAGAAGAAACAGGACTAGATTTATTAGATGTAAATAATGATTATACAATAGAAAAAACTTATCTTTCGCCAGGGATGACTGATGAGTCTATTGCACTTGTTTTTTGCACATGTGATGGTGAGCTAAATAAAGACGGACTTGAAGATGACGAAGATATCGAAGCGATTTTAGTTTCACAAGAAGAAGCTAGGAAAATATTAAAATCAAAAGAAAAAATGGATGTAAAGGCATTTTTAATGTTACAAAATTTTGTTTTATTAGGAGAAAAAATGTTTGTATAAGTTTATATAATTTTAAATTTATATAAATGATATAAACTATTTACTAAAGGTTTTGCAAAAGTTAAAAAAATAAAATAATAAAGGAAAGTAAAAAGAGACCTCTAATTATTAAATATAGTAAATAATTGGAGGTTTTATTATGTCTAAAACAGTTATAATCTACAAAACAAAATATAATAACACAAAAAAATACGCAGGCTGGCTTGCAATAAAAATAAATGCTGATTTATATGAAATTTCCGATATAAAAAGCTCAGATTTAAAAAATTACGACACTATAATATTTGGAGCATCTATTGAAAATGGATATATAAGGGGAGTTGAATTTATAAAAGATAATTTAGAAAAGTTAAAGAATAAAAAAGTTATAGTTTTTTATGTAGGACTTGGACTTTATTCACTAGATGAGATTATGATGTTCAATTTCTTGCCTACATATTTATATAAAAATATAAAGTTTTTTGAACTTAAGGGAGATTTTAATTACAGTAAACTTAGTTTTATAGATAAGCTAAGAGTATCTTATGGTTCTGGGAAAATACCTTCTAATATAGCGAATTATAAAGAGGAGATTAAAAATACAGATAAGAGTAATTTAGAGCCTATTTTAGAATTTTTGAGATGAGGTTTTGTATTAATTGTTAGAAAGAGTATAGATTATTAATGCAAATATTGAAATGGATTATCATTTTTATCCAATAATGCTTATTATCAAAATGATAATTTTTACTATCAAAATGATAAAATTTGGTTGACATATCAAAATGATAATAATATAATATAATTATCAAATTGATAAATGGTAAAAAGTGGGAGGAAGACTTATGATATATAACAACGCTTTAGATTTAATTGGGAATACACCAATTTTAAATTTAAAAGAAGCAGGATATCCAAATGTATTTGTTAAATTAGAAAAAGCAAATCCAGGAGGGAGTATAAAAGACAGAGCTGCATTATATATGATTAATGGAGCAGAAGAAAAAGGAATACTAAACAAAGATAGTGTTTTAGTTGAGGCGACAAGCGGCAACACAGGAATAGCCCTTGCGATGGCTGGAAAACTAAAAGGATACAAAGTAATAATTATAATGCCAGATACTATGAGTATAGAAAGAAGACAATTAGTAAAAGCCTTTGGAGCAGAATTAATGCTTACAGAAGGAGCTAAAGGTATGGCAGGCTCAATAGAAAAGGCAAATGAACTATTAGATAAAAATCCAAATTATATATGTCTAGGTCAATTCGATAACGAAGATAATCCAAGAGCTCATTATGAAACTACTGGCCCTGAAATTTTAAAAGAAGTCAAAGATGTATCTTTTATAGTAGCAGGGATTGGTTCTGGCGGAACTATAGTTGGGGCAGGTAAGTTTTTAAAAGAAAAAAATAAAGAAATTAAAGTGATTGGAATAGAACCAAAATCGTCACCACTAATAACAGAAAATAAATCAGGTCCACACAAAATCCAAGGAATAGGCGCAAACTTTATACCAAAGATTTACGATAAAGATATAGTAGATAAAGTTATAACTGTATCAGATGAAGATAGTTATGAAACAGTTAGACTTATTGCAAATAAACTTGGAATATTAATAGGAATATCATCTGGTGCTAATATCTTCGGCGCAATGAAGTTAAGTGATGAAAATCCAGATAAAATAATAGTGACAGTAGCTCCCGATGGTGTAGACAAATACATGTCTATGGGAATATTTTAAAAATTAATTGAAAGAAGGTCGTATACAGTATGTTTTATCATGTTAAAAAAGATTTACAATTTATAGTGGATTCAGATCCAGCAGCTAGAAATAAAATAGAATTATTTTTGCTTTACCCATCGATTCATGCGATGATTATGTATAGAATGTCTCATTTTTTCTACACTAAAAAGAGATTTTTCATAGCAAGACTTATATCCCAAGTATCAAGATTTTTAACACAAATCGAAATACATCCAGGTGCTCAAATAGGAGATGGAATATTAATAGACCATGGTAGTGGAGTTGTTATAGGTGAAACTGCAATAATAGGAGATAGAGTTACAATTTACCAAGGTGCAACAATTGGGGCAACAGGAAATGAAAAAACTTTTAAAAGACATCCTACTATTGGCTCAGATGTAATAATAGGTTCTGGAGCAAAAGTTTTAGGTCCAGTAACAATTGGAGATAATGTTAAAGTTGGGGCAAATAGTGTAGTTTTACAAGACGTTCCAAGTAATTCAACAGCAGTTGGAATACCAGCACAAATAAAAACAAGACGCAAATTAGAAGTAGTAGAAAATAATAAAGAATATGTAGCTGATTATGTAATTTAAAAAAATTAAAAGCTGTAAAATTATAAGTTATATAAATTATATGTAGTATGTTAAATTAAAAAATCTTAACTTCATGAATTTTTATTTAAATATTGTAAATAATAAAAAAGAAATTTATAAAAGATTTATGGAGGTTTAACTTATGAAAGCTAGAGTTGATAAAGATACTTGTATAGGATGTGGATTATGTCCATCAATATGCCCAGAAGTTTTTGAACTTACTGATGAAGGATATGCTCATGCAATAAAATCAGAAGTTCCAGAAGATTGTCATGATGAGGCAAAAGAAGCTGCTGAAAGCTGTCCAGTTGATGCAATTGAAGTAGAATAATAAAAATTAAATAATATAAATGATGCCAGTAGATATTCTACTGGCATTATTTTTTGATTGTAAAATATATAAAATTAATATAAAATAAGTAGACATAAAATTTACTTATAGTATTAAAAAATATGGAGGGAATATGTACTATACATATATAATTAGATGTAGGGATAATTCTTTATACACTGGATATACAATAGACATAAAAAGGCGTTTAAGAGAGCATACAAAGGGTATAAATAGTAAATATACAAGATCTAGAGGGTTTTCGAAATTAGAAATATATTTTGTATGCGAAAGCAAAAGTGATGCTATGAAGTTGGAATATAAGATAAAGCAAAAAAGCAGGTATCAAAAGCTCAATATAATTGAAAATCCTGAAGACTTTATTCAAAAATTAAAACAAGAGGAAGATTTTATCGTCTTAGAATTTGACAAAAAAGCTGATTAAAAAAATTTTATTGACAAATAATGCAATAAATACTAATCTTAATATTAGATACAATTAAAAATTAAAGTGCTAGGGGAGCCACGCGCTGAGAAGTTTTACTGACCCTCACACCTGATCTGGTTAATACCAGCGTAGGAAAGCATACAAATTAAATGATTTATTATAAAGTAAAAGTAAATGTATGCTGTACCTATGGGTACAGCTTTTTTTATAACACATAGGAAATTATATTCATTTATAGATTGTGGATAAGTATAATTTCCGTACATGTGTTTCAAAAAAATCTACATTTTTAAAGGTCTTTAGGATAAAGATTTTTTTATGCAAACTTTGATAGAATTTATTTAGGAGGCAAACATGAGAAATTATAAAATTCCAACATTAACAATAGCAGGTTCTGACTCTTCTGGGGGAGCTGGAGTTCAAGCAGATTTAAAGACATTTAGTGCAATTGGGACATATGGAATGAGTGTTATAACTGCAATAACAGCTCAAAATACTATGGGTGTATTTGATGTTGAAGAATTGAGTAGAAATATAATTAAGGAGCAAATGAAAGCTGTATTTGAAGATATAATGCCTAAAGCTGTTAAGATAGGTATGGTGTCAAGCCCTGAAATAATACTGGAAATAGTAGATAATCTAAAAAAATATAAACCTGAAACTATAGTAGTAGACCCGGTTATGATATCTAAAAGTGGATATTCACTACTTAGACCAGAGGCAAAGGAAAATTTAATAAAATATTTAATACCAATAGCTTATCTAATCACACCAAACGTTCCAGAAGCAGAAGAAATTACTGGAATGAAAATAGAAACTGTTGAAGATATGAAAAAAGCGGGTAAAAAGATATTAGATTTAGGACCTAAGTATGTTCTTGTAAAAGGTGGGCACCTAGATGGCGATGCTGTTGATGTGCTTATGGGAGAAGATATATTTGAAGTATTTACATCAGAAAGATTAGACAGAAAAAATACACATGGAACAGGTTGTACATTGTCTTCTGCAATAACTTCGCATATAGCACTTGGATATGATGTAGTTGAAGCTGTTAGACGTAGTAAAGAATATATAACAGAAGCTATAAGACATAGTTTTGATATAGGTCACGGAGTTGGACCTGTAAATCATTTTTATAAATTTGAAGGTATAGAATAAGAATTAAATTTATAAAATAAAAATTTAAAAAATATACATAAAAGCAAATCTTTAAATTGCAGATAAATAAGAAAACTTATAAAGAAAATAAGGGAGGTATAAAAATGTACGAATTAATAAATAAAGTAAAGGAATTAAATCCATTAGTACTACACTATACAAATAACGTAACTATAACAGATTGTGCAAATATGACTTTAGCAATAGGGGCAAGTCCTTTAATGAGTTTCTCATACGAAGAAGTTGAAGATATGGTTTCAGTGGCAAGTGCTGTCGTTATAAATATAGGGACTATGAATTCATCATATTTAGATTTATTTGTAAAAGCAGGAAAAGCTGCAAATAAATACAATAAACCAGTAGTACTAGATCCAGTTGGAGTTTTCGCAAGCAAAGCGAGAGGAGAGCTTACTAATAAATTATTAAATGAAGTAAACTTTACTGTAGTTCGTGGAAACATATCAGAAATTAAATTTATAGGAGGACTAGACGTAGCTGGAAAAGGTGTAGACTCATTTGACGATGGTTCTGATGCATCTGAAATAGTAAAAGCTGTAGCTAAAAAATTAAATTGTACAGTAGTAGCTTCAGGTATAACAGATTTAGTAAGTGATGGAGAAAAAGTATATAAAATATTTAATGGGACTGCTAAACTTAAAAAGATAACAGGAACTGGATGCATGTCTTCAAGTTTGATTGCAAGTTTCTTACCTTGCACAGATAAACCAATTGAAGCTGCATTTATGGGAACTTTATCAATGAGTTTAAGTGGAGAACTTGCAGATATTACAAAACCTGCTGTTGGAACTTTTAAAACTTATTTATTCGACAATATCGACACTTTAGATGTTGAGACTTTCGAAAAATATGCAAAAGTAGAATTATAAGATATGAAATACAATTAAACATTAGAAATTTATATCTGTAGCAGATAAAAATATAAGTTATAAGGATATAAGGAGAAAAATATGTTATTTACAGATTACTTATATGAAAACAGCAAGGAAGTATGGGACAAGTATCTTGAACATCCTTTTTTAATAGAACTTGGAGAGGGGACTTTAGACAAAGAAAAGTTTAGAAAATACCTAATTCAAGATTATCTATATTTAATAGAATACGCAAAAGTATATGCAATGGCTTGTGTAAAAAGTAGAAATATGAAAGAACTTAAAAAATTCCATAACGGTGTTGCTGGAAGTATCGAGACAGAAACTGCAAACCACATAATGTATTTAAAAGACTTTGGTGAAAATATAGAAAATATGGAATTTAAGTATAAATTAAATATGACAAATGAAAGTTATACAAGCTATATGAAATCTATATCAGTAACAGGAACTATAGAAGAAATAGTAGCAGCTGTGCTTCCATGTACATGGAGCTATAATTATATAGGCTTAAAATTGAAAGAAAAATACAAAGACAAACTAGAAGGAAACTTTTTTGAAAGTTGGATAGAAACTTATGCAAGCGACGAATATGTTGCTTTTAAAAATGAATGGTTAGATTTTACAAACGAGCTTTGTGAAAATCTACCACAAGATACAAAGGAAAAATTAAAAGACATATTTTTAAGAGCAAGTAAATACGAATTAGAATTTTGGAATATGGCTTACAAAGGAGAGTAAAGGAGACATTATGAACGCAAATTATATATATGTAGCGCTTTGTTTTATACCACTAGTTTTATATTTAATAAAACTTAGAAACTTTAAATTAAATGTTAAGAAAATGGTAGTTATTGCGATGTTTTCAGGATTATCATTTATACTTAGCAAAATAGTATTTATACAATACCCACAAGGCGGAAGTATTAACTTATTATCATCACTACCAATACTTTTAATAGGTCTTATATATGGACCAGTTGAAGGTATGACAACAGGTCTTATAACAGGTGTTTTAGGATTATTTGGAGGATATATAATTCACCCAGTACAATTATTCTTAGACTTTATAATACCACCTATGATTTTAGGACTTAGCGGAATGTTTGGATCTGATTCAAGAGCAAAAGTATTCTTTGGGTGCTTAATCGTTGTATTTTTAAAATGCTGTGTACACGTAGTATCAGGAGTTGTGTTCTTTGCATCATATGCAGAACAATTTAATATGGGACCATGGTTATATTCAATAGTATATAACTTCTCTTGTGCAGGTGTAGAAGGCTTTTTAAGCTTAATAGTAGCGACTATATTACCGCTTGAAAAAATTAAAAGAGAAGCTAATAAAGGTTACAAAGCGAGCGCATAATAAAATATTAATTAAAAAATTATAATATCAAAAGTAAAAAATATAACTTTATACAATAATATATAAATTAATGTAAGTTTAATCGGAGGGAATATGAAGGAAAATTTAAGAGAAGACTTAAAAATGTATTTGATAAGTGATTCAGATATATTAAAAGGTCGCGATTTTTATAAATGTATAGAAGATGGACTAAAAGCTGGGGTGACAATGCTTCAACTTCGTGAAAAAAATGCTGATGGTGGCGAATTTTTAGAAAAGGCACTTAAATTAAGAGAGCTTACTAAAAAATACAATGCAAAATTTATAATAGACGATAGAATAGATATAGCTCTATTATGTGATGCGGATGGAGTACACGTCGGTCAAAGCGATATAGATGCTAAAAGTGCTAGAAAACTAATAGGGGAAGATAAAATCCTAGGGGTATCAGCAAGAACTCTACAGGAAGCTAAACGTGCAAAAGAAGACGGAGCAGATTACCTTGGAATTGGAGCAATGTTTTCTACAAGTACAAAATTAGATGCAAAGAGCGTTTCATTTGAAACATTAAAAGAAATAAAAGACAATGTAGATATTCCATTTGTATTAATCGGTGGAATTAATTTAGACAATGTAGGTCAGTTAAAACAATTTAATCCAGATGGATATGCGATAATATCTGCAATATTAAAAGAAGAAGATATATATGCAGAGGTTAAAAAATGGCTTGATGTAATTTAATATTGAAATTTTGTAAATACCGTTAGACTAATTTATAATTTGGTTTAACGGTATTTTTTTAAGTAGAATATATATTATTTTTAATGCTGTAATTCTATTTAAGGACTTTGTGATAAAAGTTTAATTTGTATTAATATCTACGATTAAATAATATTGAAAAAATTGTAAAAATTCGTAAATTAAAAAGGAATTTTTATATGAAATGTAGAATTTATAATACATATAGAAAAGTATTTAGATGACATTAAAAGTTTGTATTTCATAAAATATAGAAAAAACTTTTAAAAGGAGGGAGTTGTATGAACGTAAATGAATATAATAACCTTTTAAATAAATACATTAAATTATTATTTGAAAAAAATAAATTGATAATGAGGGATGCTCCTTATATAGAATCAAGATATTTATTTCATTTTGGGGACTTAATGGTAGAAGAATTAAAACATAATAAATATATAAAAGAACTTAGAATAAAACAAAATATTTATGAAAATTACTTTGGTTTAAAAAGGGAAAAAGAAATAAAAAATATACAACACGAAATAAAAAAACAAACTGGAATTTTATCTAAACAAATCTGTGAATTAGAAGTAAAATGCGAAACATCAAAAGAAGTGCTTAGTCTTAGGGAAAAATATAAAGATAAAAAAGATTTACTAGATTCGTTGTTTTTCGATGTGATATCTGTTATGCATCCATCGATATACAGTCTAAAAAGAGATAGTTTATGGGAGAGAGCTAAAAATGCTTATCTAAATTACGATGATGCAACCCTTATGTTGCTTAGAAATTTAAAAATCAATAAGAGAAAAGACTTAAATATAACTGACTTAAAGAATGATATATTTTTACTGCAAAATGAGATAATATGTATGAAAAGAAGATATCCCTATTATCTAGAAAACAATCTTTCAAGTGTTGAATGGATAGAATCATACAACAAGGAGATAAATACAAGAATAAAAAAATTACAAGTTAAAGAAAAAGAAATATTTGAAAAGCTTGTCTAAATTTTGTGAAAACGTTTTGTTTGTTTTGTTAAAAAGAGCCATCCTTATAATAGGATTGGCTCTTTTTGGGGTTATAATTATTTTCTATATGCAACTTTTATTATGCATAGGTATCCTGCTATACCACCACATACTGCACAAGTTATCCCTTTGAAGATCATCATTTGCATAACTGTAAGTGGAGCTATATTAAATAAGAATACTATTATTGATGATAATATAATTGTTAATATAGCTGTAACAAGTCCTAATACTATAGAGAACACAAATAGGTGATTTGGAAGATATTTTTCTAATTTGTGTACACTATCTTGTGAGCTAAATTTACCTTTTTCTAAGTCTTTTACAGTCAATGGCATAACTATAAGAGCTAGAAGGAAACCTAGTAAGAATGTAGTGAATGTAAGGTCTTTTATTATATCACCAGCATAGAATAATGCATCTGGATGACCTTTCTCCATAAAGTAAAATATTGTGGCATTGATTAAACCATTTATAATTCCATATCCAACTATACATTTTGATAGTAGATAGCTTTTTAAGTTGTTTTGAGTGTTTGACATAATTTTCTCCTTTAAATTTCTTTTTTTTATTTTGCCAAATTTATAAAATAATATTACTTTAAAATTAAATATTTAAAGTATTTTATTGACGTAGATTTAACTCTAAGCAGTAAACTAATATTTATATATAAATTATTAATAATTTACTAAATTTAATAGTTGAAACTTATATTATGGATCCTTGTAATATAGATTTTTTAATAAAAATATTAGAGCTATTTCAGAGCGTAGATACCATTATAGCACAGGTGCAATAAAGTTATATCTTGAAAATTGTGGATGCTTTCAATTACCATATTAGTTTATATATTGAAATATATAAACTAATATGGAATAGATGTATAATTATGTAAATAAACACTAAAAAATACAAAAAACACATTTTTGTAATAAATTTTTATAAAATTGTTATCTTTATTTAAACATAAGTATATAATTTTATTGTATTATACTTTTAAGAGGTATATTAATATAATATATTGAGACTTATTTGTATGGAGGGATATAAATGACTATAGATATGCTATTTAAAATAGCACTTTTAATCGTCGTATGCGGAATAGGAATAAAATTACTTAAATTCCTATCAGGAGTAGTTTTTAAAGTTGCCTTAGTTATGGTAGTTGTACTTCTATTTGTTCAATTAATACGTTAAAGAGCTGTTAAAAGTGAAGATATCAATAGAAAATAATATAGAAAAAGGTGTATCATTGTAGAAGTTTTAATAACTTTACTTTGGTACACCTTTTTTAATTTAAAACTATTTTTTTAAATCGATATAAGCATCAATTTGTGGAATAAATATCATATTATCTTTTATATGAGTATTTCCAAATTCCTTTAACTCAAGCCCAGCTTCGTCTTTAGTAATTTTGTATTTTACCATATTTTTGTCTTTAACTTCACCGTGGAAATAAGTTCCCTCGTATTGTTTAAATCTGAAGTTATACTTGTCTCTAGTTAATTTTATTTTTATATTTTCCATATATTCACCTACTGTCTTATATTACAATTAATTTATAAATTGTTTATGTAAAATTAAATCTATTTTTAGCTAAAACTCTTTAAAATAAAGACTTACTTCTTATTTATAATAACATGAAGTTTTAAACTTATCTATAGAATAAGTTAAAACTTTCGTGGTATCATTATCAAGTGAATAAAGATTGGAGGAAAAAATGAGAAAATTTAGGATAAGCGCTTATATACTTTTTATTATTTCGCTTTTTATAAAGTATATATCATCAAAATACAGTTACATAGTAGAAAATTATTATTCAAAAAATATAGATATCTATATTGTGAAATTTTTAAGCAAGCTAAATTCTACATTTAGTTTTTCATATTTTGAAATACTTATATATATTTTTGTACTTTCAATAATAATATCTATAATCTATCTTATAAGGAAAGGTTTTAAAGGGAAAAAAGCATTTTTCAGCAGTTTAAAAAATATAATATTAAACTATATAGGGGTTTTATGTTTTATATATTTTTTATTTATAATTTTATGGGGCATAAATTACAACAGAGAAAGCCTTATAGAAAGTATAAAAGACGAGTACAAGGCTAATATAACACAAAATATAAGAAAAAAAGAAGACGACGTAGAGTCTAAAGATTATAAGCAAACATACATAAAAGATATAGATAACAAAGAATTTGAAAAAGTAGATCTTAAAAATTTATACGAGTATTTGATAAAAGAATGTAATAAAACTAAAAAAGAGGTAAATACTTCAAATAGTGATATGAAAAATGATATAAAAAGCATAAAAGATATGATATCTAAATTGGAAAATGGATACGATAATGTGGAACTTTTAAATTTAAACAATCTCGGAAATTATTCAAAAGCAAAGATTATACTAAACTCAAAGCTACTTTCATATACAAATATAACAGGGATATATTCGCCGTTTACAGGAGAAGCTAACATAAATACAAATCAGCCAAATACGAGTATTCCATTTACAATATTACACGAGATGGCACATCAAAGGGGATATGCAAATGAGAGCGAGGCGAACTTCTTAGCGTATTTAGCGTGTATAAACAATAAAGATATATCTGTAAAATACTCAGGCTATTTTATGGCGTTAAAATACACGGCTTCTGCACTTTCAAAAGTAGATTACGAAAGTTTTAAGTATTTAACAGAAAATATAGATGATGATGTATTAAAAGACCTTAGAGATTACTTTAAATTCTGGGAAAAATACGAGGGTAAAACATCACAAGTGTCAGATAATATGAATAATGTCTATTTAAAATCAAATAAGGTAAAAGAAGGTACAAGAAGTTATGGAAAAGTAGTCGACTTATTGCTTTTATATTATTATTTATATGAAAAATAATTACATTTTTATTAAATTTCATATTTTTAAAATAAATGTAATATGTTTTAGTATATAATGTGTATAGTATAAATTTGTTGACGGTTAGATAACATAATATAATAGAAGTAAAAAATAGGAGAATGGGATGAAAATGAGTAAATTTTCAATAAAGAAAAAGAGTAAGGAAATACCTACAGAAGCAGTGATAGCTTATAGCAAAGGTAACATGCTTGAAAAGATAGGTAAAAAAGATCAAGCTATACAATCTTACATAGTTGCAGGAAATCAAAATCATGTAAAAGCACAGTATAGATTGGGGGAACTTTATTTAGAGAAAAAACAATATGTCGAAGCTGAAAAGTGGTTTTCTTTTGCATATAAAAGTGGAAAAGAAGAAGCTGCTTTTGATTTAGGAAATATGTACTATAACATCGAGGGATATGAGTATGCTCTTTATTGGTATGAAAAACAAGCATTAAATGGAGACTTGAGATGCCAAAACAACTTGGGGGTTGTTCACTTTAAATTAAGGGATTTTCACAATTCTGAAAAATGGTTAAAAATAGCTGCAAACGCAAATAACGGTGTGGCGTGTTTTAACTTAGGTAATATATACGTGTCTTTAAATAGGGAAGAAGATGCGATAGAATACTATAAAAAAGGCCATATTTTAGGAAATAACGAGTGTAAATTTAATTTGGCTATTTTATATATGAAAAATAATATGGAAAAAGAAGCCGTAAGTTTATATAAACAGCTTTATAAAAGTGGATATGAAAAAGGATGTTATAATTTAGGATTATACATGGAAATAAACGAAAATTACGACGAAGCTGAGAGATATTACAAAAAAAGCGCTGACAAAGGCCATGTAAAATCACAATACAGACTTGCGTATTTATATGATGAGAAAAACTTCAATGAAGATGCGATAGAATATTACTTAAAGGCTATAGATTCAAATTATACTATGGCGAAGTTTAGACTTGGAAATTTATATAATAGACAAAACACAATAGAAAGTGCAAAACTTTATTACGATTTAGCTTGTAATGATTCTATGGTCGAAGCTAAAAACAATTTTGCAGGTCTTTATTTTGAAGAGAAAAATTACGAAAAAGCTATAAAATACTATGAAGAAGCTATAGTAGATGGATGTAAGGTGGCGCTTGAAAATTTAGGAGATTTATATTATCAAACTAAAGATTATCAAAAGGCGATATCTTACTACCTTAGAAATTCGACTTCTGTAAGTTGTCAAAAGAAATTGGCTGATATTTATATGGAAGCCGAAAACACTGATGAAGCAATAATATGGTATAAAAAAGCATCAAATAACGAAGATATAGAATCTAGCTACAAATTAGGTCTTATATACGAAGATTTAAATAATTTAGAAGATGCTAAAAAATACTACTTATTGGCTGCAAAAAAAAATCATCTAAATTCAAAATTACATCTTGGTAGAATATATTACAACGAAGGAAATTACGAAGAAAGCAAGAAGATGTTAGATGTTTGTGCAAATGAAAATAACGCATATGCTCAACATATGGTAGGTTTAATATATGAAAATTATTATAGCGATCATACAAATGCGAAATATTGGTATGAAAAATCTAAAAACCAAGGTTTAGTTGAGTCTATATTTAACTTAGGTCAAATAAGTTTAAAATTAGAAGAAGACGAATTAGCTAAAAAATATTTTAAACAAGGTGTAGAAGCAAAAAATAAAGATTCAGAATATATGTTAGCTGGAATTTATCTTAAAAAGGGAAGAAATATGTATAAAAAATTAGGCGAAGAAGATCTATTTAACAGTAAAGATATTTACGACAGCATTCCTGAATTTAAGTTAAATACAGAGAGCTTCTTAATACCAGAATTTAAAGAATTTGAAGCAGTTAAAGATGAGGAAGAGGAAGAGTACATACCTAATTATATATTACAAATTGACGAGAATTTAGAAGATATGTATGAAGCTAGATTACAAAAGATGCTTGTCGAAACTAAATTTGGATATAAATAGAATTTAATGAAAAGATATTTTATAAGTGAATTGAACATAAATTAAAAAGGAGCAATTTTGCTCCTTTTTTCTATATTCTTTATAATAATTTATTTTTCGATAATAATACTGTAAGAATTAAACATATAACAGTTGTAATTAAAAGTATAATCCAAAAACCATAGGGGTCGTTTTCAAATGGAAGATTTATAACGTTCATTCCAAAGAAGCCCGATACGATGGTTGGGATTGAGAAAATAAATGTAACAACTGTTAAAAATTGCATTACATTATTTTGATTATTATTTATAATTGCGCTAAATGCATCCATGATTCTGCTTAAGATATCTCCGTAAATTGTCGCCATCTCAACAGCCTGTTTGTTTTCGATTATTACGTCTTCAAGTAAATCCTCATCTTCTGGATATTTTTTAATAGCAGAAGTTCTAAGCAATTTTTGAAGAACTAGCTCGATTGACTTTAGTGATGTTGAAAAATATATTAGCGATTTTTCTAATTCTAGAAGTTGTAAAAGCTCTTTGTTTTTCATAGAATTGTGGATTTCACGTTCTATTTCTATAGTTAATTTGTTTATTCTTCTTAGATATAATAAATAATATGTCGCATTTTTATACAATATTTGAAGAATAAAACGAGTCTTTTTATATGTGAAAAATTCTTTAATATGACCTACTATAAAGTCGTTTAAAAGTCTACTTTGTGCAGTACAAACAGTTACTATACATTCATCCATTAGAATAATCCCTAAGGGAATAGTAGAGTAATGGGCTGAAGATGAACTACTTTCATCTATAGGAATATCTATAAGAACTAATGTGTGATTATCTTCAACTTCGATTCTTGAGCGTTCTTCTTCATCAAGTGCCGCGTTTATACTGTCTATATCTAAATCTAAAATATTAGATAATTCGAATATTTCTTCATTAGTAGGTTCGACTAAATTCACCCAACATCCGTGTTCATATGAATTTAGCTTTTCTAATTTATCTTCAATAGTTTTATAATATCTTATCACGATAACACTTCCTTATTCAGTTATATATTTAGTGCACTTATATATCTATAAATGACTAAAATCTATAACAAAATAAGTAGTCATTTATAGGTAGACAAGTGAAAATTTAATTGACGATAGATTCAAGGGACTAGCGTCCATTTTCATCACTCTCCTTTTTGTTTTTCTACCTTAAAATAGGATAACCTGTTTATGAAAATAAATCAAGTTAATTTTACTATAAAGATTTCCTTATAATGTATAAAAAAATCTAAAATAACTTTCCAAAATAAATATAATTAAGAAAAATACGCAATTTAATTTATAGAGGTTTCTTTTTCCTTTGGTTTATTTACAATATAAATTCCAAGACATACTAAAATAAGTGCGACTAGATTTCTAAGATTAAATACATCTTCAGATAAAATAAGTGCAGATAGTATCGTTCCGAAAATCGGAGTTAAAAAGTTAAATATAGATACCTTGCTGACTGGGTTGTATTTAAATAATGTAGTCCAAAGGCTAAATGCAATCGATGATAAAAGTGCAAGATATAAAAATAAAAGCATTGCAGATGTAGAAGTTACGTGAAGTCTTGCCCCACCTATAAATCCTAAGGCTATTAAAATAATTCCTCCTATTGAAAGTTGGTATCCAGTAACTGTCATAGGGTTATCTTCAACTTTTGTGACTTCTTTACTTATTATAGAGCCTAGTGCAAATGCAAGGGCTGATATAAGTAAGCATCCTTCACCTAAAAAGCTAAAGCTGCTGTCTATGTCTCCAGTTAAGTTTACAATTATGATTCCTAAAAATCCTACAATACATCCAAGACTTTTTCTAAAATTAAGTCTGTCGTCTTTATAGAAAAAGTGAGCTAAAATAACCATCATAAAAGTAGATGTTGGGTTTAGTATTGCGCCTTTAAATCCAGATGCATATGAAAGTCCTATATAAAAGAAGACATATTCTAGTGTAGTTTCTACAAACCCAAGTAGAGCTATTCCTTTTACAGATTCCTTTTTTAATTTAGGGAATTTTTTTTGCATGCATGTTGCGATTAATAAAACTAGTATTCCTGCTAAGAAAAATCTCCATCCGGCAAACAATATTTTTGAAAAAGTATCGTCTACACCGATATTAAATAATTCATATCCGAGCTTTACACAAGGAAAGGCGCTTCCCCATAAAGCTGTGCAAAAGATAGAGCATATTACTATGTTTATATTCTTTTGAAAAAAGTTTTTGTTTTGTTCAGTGCTTAATTTTTCTTCCATAAATCCTCCTCAAAATTTCCTAAATAAAAGCCTTCCAAAATAGGAAAGCTTTTACTAAATACATATCATATATCATACTACATATATATTATATTTCATATAGACAAATACATATATAGTAAGTTTGGAATTTTAAAACAATATAGTTTAAAATTCTACATTTATATATTATAAAACTTAATTAGACTTCTTTATAATATGCTCCATTAGGATCGCAGTGTAAGTCTAGTATTTGCCAATTATCTGGTAATGCAGCTAGATATGATTTCATCTTATCAAGTATTTCATCATCGCCGTCTTTTGCCAAAGTCATAATAGTTGGTCCAGCACCACTTAAGAAAGTTCCAAGTGAATCTAAGCTATTTGCATAAGCTACTATATCGTCGTAGTTGTTTATTAAATGGCTTCTGTAATCTTGATGGAATTTATCTTTACAAGCAGCTTTTACTAAGTCTAAGTTATTCTTTGTAAATGCTGCGATTAAAAGAGCACATCTAGATACATTAAATACACCGTGTTTGTGTGGAATTTCTTTTGGAAGTACGGCTCTCGCTTTTTCTGTTGAAAGCTCAAAATCAGGAACCATTGCTAAAAATCTAATTTCTTCTGGAACTTTTATTGATTCGTGATATAAATTTCCATCTTCCATAAATGCTATTATCATATTTCCGTATATAGCAGGAGCGACGTTGTCTGGATGGCCTTCAAGTTCTATAGCTAATTTTAATATTTCATCTTTGTCTAAATTAGCTTCACTTAATACATTTGCAGCCATAAGACCTGCGACTATACAAGTTGAACTACTTCCAAGCCCTCTGCATATTGGAATATTGTTTTCAAAAGATATTTTTATACCTTTTGGAACTTTCTTCGGCTTAACTCTGTCATAAAAGAAAAGCATAGTTTTGTAAACTAAATTGTCTTCGCTTGCAAAAGCTTCGTCACATCCTTCAAATTGAAGTCCGCTTTCTAATTCTTCAAAAGTAAATTTGTTAAATAAATCTAAACATAATCCAAGGCAGTCGTATCCTGGACCTATGTTTGCGCTTGTAGCTGGTACATAAACTTCTAACATATAATCACCTATTTTCCTAAAAATTTTAATATTTCAGATTTAAGTTCATCTTTTTCACAAGTAATATTGTGTCTTATTTCTAATTCTTTTAACTTTTCTATTGGCCCAGGTATTTTAGTCTTGCTCAAATCTGATAATTTATTTATTATTTCAAAGTCATCTAAGTTACAATCAATACTTTGGATTGAACTTATGACATCTTTACTAAATTTGTATGGGCTTGCTGTACTTACTATTACAGTTTTTGTAATATCTTTTGTATCTTCTACGTATTTTTCGTAGCAAGAATAAGCAACAGCAGTGTGAGTATCTAATAAGTAGCCAAATTTATCAAATACTTCTTTTATAGTTTTGCTTACAACATCTTCTTTTGAATAGCCAGCATAGAAAGAAGATAAATTTTTTCTCATATCATAATCTATTTCGTAAACTCCTTTTTCATTTAGATTATTTAATAAAGAGTTTACTTTTTTAGAATCTCTATTTGATATTTCAAATAAAAGTCTTTCTAAGTTGCTAGATATAAGTATATCCATAGATGGAGACGTTGTTAATTTAAGCTCTCTGTTTTTGTTATAAACTCCAGTTTCAAAGAAGTCGTAAAGTACGTTGTTGTCATTTGAGGCACATATAAATTTATTTACTGGAAGACCCATTTGTTTTGCATAATATCCTGCAAGTATATTACCGAAGTTTCCTGTTGGAACGACAAAGTTAATTTTATCTCCTAAAGCTATTTGATTTTGTTTTACAAGTTGTAAATATGAATAGAAGTAATATACAACTTGTGGAGTAAGTCTTCCGATATTTATTGAGTTTGCAGATGATAAGATATATCCTTTTTCTTTTAAGTCTTTGTTAAAATTAGTATCTGCAAATATATTTTTTACACCAGTTTGTGCATCGTCGAAGTTGCCGTTTATTCCGACAACACAAGTGTTATTTCCACCTGTAGTTTTCATTTGTAGTTTTTGAATATTACTTACTCCGTTTTCTGGGAAGAATACTACGATTTTTATTTTATCTACATCTTTAAATCCTTCAAGTGCTGCTTTCCCAGTGTCACCAGAAGTTGCAGTAAGGATTACGACTTCTTCTTTTAAATTGTTTTTTTCGATTGCAGTTTTTAGAAGATAAGGCATTATAGTTAAGGCCATATCTTTAAATGCACATGTTGGACCATGGTATAGTTCTAATACATAATCGTCCCCAACTTTGCTTATTGGCGCTATTTTTTCTGTGTCGAATTTTTCGTCATAAGCGCTATTTATACAGTATTTCAATTCCTTTTCAGAATAATCAGTCAAAAATTCTTTTAAAATTACATATGCTAATTCTTTATAATCTAAATCTACTAAATTTTTTAATTCACTTTTTAAATTTTTAAATTCTGAAGGAACAAAAAGTCCCCTATCAGATGATAACCCCTTTATTATAGCTTGTGATGCTGTTATTTTTTCGTTATTACCTCTTGTACTTAAAAAATACATCTTTTACCCCCTGTGCTTATTTAAACTTATTTTAATTAAATATTATTTCGTATAATTAAAAAACTCCCGTCCCTAAAATAGGGACGAGAGCATAATTCCCGCGGTTCCACCCAAATTGATTTAAAATAAATCCACTTGAACTTGTAACGTAAGCAAAACGTCAAATCTTACTAAAATCTATAAAGATAACTTCAGATAGAAGCTCCTAGGTAGTTTTCAATTTCTCAAGTTAAGGAAATCTTTCAGCCCACGAATTTCCATCTCTAGTAACCGAACTAAATTTACTCGCCTAATCATAGCTTTTGAATTTTTACTAAAATTTATTATGTATTAAATTTTAAGATATTAATTCTGTAAAGTCAAGAAAAAAATGGAAATTATAAATGTTTTTTTCTTGACTTTACAAAATATTTGAATATGTGAAAACTTTACATGTAAAATAGTGGATAAAATACGATGTAAAGAGAAAAATAATAAAAAAACTTTATTTCAAAAAACTTTTTGAAAGTTTTTAAGAAAAATGAAAGAAAATATTAACAAAATTTTTACTTGTAAAGATGCAAAAAGTATTATAATATGAATATAGAAAAGGATTTCAGAAACATCAAAGAAGGTATTAAGGACTATAAATTGTATAAACTTATACAAAGCTATGCAATTCATAAATGATTCAAAAACTTATTATATCATTATTATATATAAAGGAGGCGGAAACTATGGCAATTATCTTAATAACAGCTTTATTAGTAGTGATAATGTTAGGACTTTCATTCTTGTCTTATCTATCTGAAAATAATTTATTAGATGATATCGAAAACTAAATAATCGTATTTTTTAATACATAATATATATTGGGGAAATAGGTCATAATAAAGTGAAATTTGTTATGGCTTATTTTTATTTATTCCAAAAGTTTACATTTTAAAAGTGCTGTGCTATACTTCTTGTATAAAATACAATATACGATGATCTAATTTAAAATTAAAAAAATAAATTGAATAACAATGATAATAAAATACTTAATAATTATATCTAATTTAAAAGTCAATTTAATATTTAAGTTTTAATGTTTATATAATAGAAAATCGACTTATAAAAAAGAATAATTATAGTTTAAAATATTTTATAATATATGGGGAATTTCTGACACCAAAATTTATATTAAGGTGGAAGGCGATATTTTGTAGATGCAAATTACTTAGCTGTGCCACTGGCATGGCTATTTTTTGTTTTAGGGGGATTTTATAATATGAAGAAAAAATTTAAAGTAGTTGGGAGTTTGACATGGTTTCAAAGAATTGTCTTAATAATACTTCCTATTTTAGTAGTAATCTTGGCAATGGGGATAGGTAGAATGGTAATCTCACCTGTAGAAGTTTTAAAATCGACTTTTGAGAAGTTTGGATATGACTACAGTGTAAATCCCCAAAATGAAATCGTGCTTTGGACAATTAGATTTCCAAGAATAATACTTGCACTTTTAGTTGGGGCTGGATTATCTGTTGCTGGATGCGCATTTCAAAGTCTTTTTTCAAACCCGCTTGCAACACCAGATACACTAGGAGTAGCTAGTGGAACTAGTTTTGGGGCAGCGCTTGGAATTTTAATGGGATTTAGCTTAATTGGAATACAATTTAGCGCACTTTTATTTGGAATAATAGCAGTCAGCCTTACGTATTTATCTGGAACTGGAAAGGGACACAGTATAAATACCATAGTGCTAGCAGGTATTATGATTGGATCTTTATTTTCAGCTCTTGTATCATTTACAAAATTTGTTGCAGATTCTGAATCACAACTTCCAGCTATAACTTATTGGCTTATGGGAAGTTTATCATCAGCAAGTTACAAAACTTTAATGCTAGGTGCACCATTTATAATAGTCGGAATATTCATTTTATATTTACTTCGTTGGAGATTAAATATCCTTATGTTATCAGAAGATGAAGCAAAATCATCGGGGACTAATATAAAACTTCTTAGAACAATAACAATAATCGCAGCAACTATGATGACAGGTTCATGCGTTTCTATGTGTGGACAAGTCGGATGGGTAGGTTTAATTATACCTCATATGTGTAGGATGAAATTTGGCAACAACCATTTATCACTAATACCAGCATCGATAAGTATTGGGGCTGTGTTTATGGTTATAGTTGACACAATTGCGAGAAGTCTTGTCGCAACTGAAATTCCAATTTCAATACTTACAGCAATAGTCGGGGCACCGTTTTTTATAACACTTATGAGAAGAAGTGGAGGTTGGCAACTATGATACTTTCAGTTGAAAATGGATGTTTTTCATATAAAAATTCTAAAGATAAATTGTTATTAGAAGATATTAATTTTTCTGTTGAGCCTGGGGATTTGTTGGCGATACTTGGACCAAATGGTGCAGGAAAGACGACTCTACTTAGGTGTATAATGGGGTTTTTAAAATGGAGTAGTGGCAAAAGCACATTAGATGGCGAAAATATAAGAAATATACCTAATAAAAAACTTTGGAACAATATTGCATATGTTCCACAAGCAAAATCTACAGTGGCAGCTTATACAGTTGAGGAAATGGTGTTGCTTGGAAGAAGCAGTCATTTTAGCATGTTGTCACTTCCAAAAGAAGAGGATTTAGAAATCGTACATAAAGTTATGGAAGAGATGAATTTAACTAGATATGCGCATAAAAAATGCTCGCAAATAAGTGGTGGGGAACTTCAAATGGTGTTAATTGCAAAGGCGTTAGTATCAGAACCGAAGATTTTGATACTTGATGAACCAGAATCAAACCTAGATTTTAAAAATCAACTTCTTATATTAGATACAATGACAAAACTTACAAATAAGGATATAAGCTGTATTTTCAATACGCATTATCCAACACATGCACTTCAAAGAGCGAATAAGGCATTTTTGCTTAGCAAAAGTGGGGAGTATTTATTCGGCGAAACAAGAGAAGTAATAACAGAAAAAAATATAGAAAAAGCCTTTGGTGTAAAGGCTGTAATAGGAGAGATAGAAACACCAAGCAATATTTTAAAAGACGTTATACCGCTTGAAATAACTCAAACTAGCGATATAAATGCACTTTTATCAAAAGATGAACTTTCTACAGAGAGAAAGGTTGCAGTAGTATCTATCATAACTGATCACTCAGATGTGTCGGAGAAGATAAACAAATTGCTTGGAAAAAATAAAAAATACATAATAGGCAGAATGGGAATGCCTTATGAAGACAGGGGAATATCGATTATAAATGTTACCTTGGATGCTCCGGAATATGTGATACAGACATTAGTATCACAGCTTGGATTTTTATCTGGAGTGAGCGTCAAGGCTATATATTCTCAAGTTAAATTTTAGCTTAAGGGGGAGTTAATTATGATAAAGATAGCAGTTTATGGCAAGGGTGGAATTGGAAAATCTACTACAATTTCAAACTTGTCAGTAGCACTTGCAAATAAAGGACTTAAAGTTATGCAAATTGGGTGTGACCCAAAGGCGGATTCGACAACTAACTTGCATGATGGGAGTGAGATAAATACAGTTTTGGATTTGGTCAGGGAGAGAAAAGATGATTTTAAGTTAGATGAGATGGTTGTTGAAGGTTATAAAGGGATATTATGTGTTGAGGCCGGAGGCCCAACACCTGGAATGGGATGTGCAGGAAGGGGAATAATAGCAGCCCTTGAAAAACTTGAACAAAAGGGAGCCTATGAAACATACAAACCAGATGTAGTTTTCTATGATGTCCTTGGTGATGTGGTATGTGGCGGATTTTCAATGCCTATGAGAGCAGGATATGCTGACAAAATATTTATAATAACATCAGGCGAATATATGGCTATACATGCTGCGGCAAATATTGCGACAGCAATCGATAATTTTAAAGATAGAGGATATGCAAGCTTAGGTGGCGTTATTTTAAATAAGAGAAATGTTAAAAATGAAGAAGAAAAAGTAAATGAATTTATAGAAAATATAGACTCAAAATTAGTTGGAATGTTAGATAGAGATGAAATTGTAGTTGTAGCAGAAGAAGATAAAAAAACAGTATTAGAAGCATTTCCTGAAAGTCTTATGGCAAAAGAATATGAAGTTCTTGCAGATAATTTATTAAAAGCATGTGGTTATAAGGTATCAGAAGGAAATTTAGAAAAATTAAATAATAAAAAAGTAAAATCAGACAATAAGGATGAATCAAATGATACTAAAAAGGAGGAAGCTAAATGCTAAAAAGAGTTGAAAAGCAAAATTTAAAAGACTTAAAAGATGCTTGTGTTTTAGCAAAAGATGCAAAATTTCCATCTCCTTTTGATTCAAAACTTGAGTTTTCATGTTCTGCAAGGGGGCCTTGGAATATAGTACATACAGGTATGTTAATTCCACAGGCACATGAAGTATATGTATGTGCACAAAGTTGCCTTCGCGGTGTAGTTTTAACAGCTGCTGAAATGAATGCGATAGATAGATTTTCAAATATCATAGTAAGAGAAAACAATATATTAGAAGGTGATACAGAGGATTTAATAGTCGAAGGTATAGGAGATATTTTAGAAAAACTTCCATATACTCCAAGAGCAATTCTTGTATATACAAGCTGTATCCATCATTTTATAGGATGTGACTTAAATTTAGTATATAAAAGACTTAGAGAAAAATACCCAAATGTCGAATTTACAGATTGCTATATGAATCCGATTATGAGAAAAAGCGGACTTACACCAGATCAGCTTATGAGAAGACAATTATATAGCTTACTGGATAAACAAGATTTAGATTTAAAAAGTGTTAATATAATTGGAAACAACTTAAAAACAGATGATGATTCTGAACTTGTAAAGATAATAAAAGAAAATGGATTTACTCTTAGAGAAGTTCCAAGAACAAAAACTTATGACGAGTATAAAGAAATGGGCAAAGCATTTTTAAATATAACTTACAATCCAGCAGCAATAGAGGCTGGAAGATATTTAGAAAAAAAATTAGGACAAAAACATCTTTACTTGCCACTAAGTTATGGATTTGATGAAATCGAAAAAACTCTAGATACACTTTGTGAAAACTTAGGAATAGAAAAAATAGATTTTAGTTCAAATAAACAACAAGCTTTAGATGCTCTAAAAAAAGCAAAACAGGTTATAGGAGATACTCCTATAGAAATCGATTATACGCTTACATTAAGACCTGCGAGTCTTGCAAGACTTCTTTTGGAAAATGGATTTAATGTTGTTGCTATTTACGAAGATTGTTTTGCAGGTGAGGAAGAGGAAGATTTTAAATGGATTCAAGAAAATTATCCAAATTTAAAGATATACGCAACAGTACATGTAAAAATGCGTTTTGTAAATCGCAAAAGAGATGAAAAGCTATTAGCATTAGGCCAAAAAGCGGCGTATTTCACAGGTTCAAATAACTTTGTAAATATCATCGAAGGTGGCGGAATGTATGGATTTAGTGGAATCATAAAATTATGCGATCTTATGATAGATGCATTTTTAAATGAAAAAGACATGAAGAAATTAATACAATTTAAGGGATTGGGGTGTGAAAATTATGAAACAAATTGCAAGTAGAATATCGATTTATTCAGCAGACGCATTTGGCGTATGTTCAGCATTATACGAGTTAGGTGGCCTTTGCGTAATGCACGACGCATCTGGATGCAATTCAACATATAACACACACGATGAACCTAGATGGTATGATTTTGATAGCATGGTCTATATTTCAGGATTATCTGAAATGGAGGCGATAATGGGGGATGATCAAAAATTTATAGATGATATAGTCTACACTGCAAAAGAACTAAGCCCAAATTTTATCGCCATGGCGGGTACGCCAATACCTACAATGATAGGGACAGACTTTAAGGCGATTGCAAATATAATTGAAAAAGAAACAAATATCCCAACCTTTGGTTTTGATACAACAGGTATGCATTCATATGTATCTGGTGCATATAAGGCATTTGAAGCTCTAGCTAAAAGGTTTCTAAAGAGAAACGATAAAGAGAGTAGGGGAGAGAAGAAGGAGAGTATAGATAAAGAGAGCAGGGAAGTAAAAAATACTATCATAAAAGTAAATATACTAGGTGCTACACCTCTTGATTTTTCAATAAATAAAAGCGTAGAAGCAATGGTAGACTTACTAAAAGAAAACAACTTTGAAGTAATAAGTACATGGGCTATGGGAAGTAGTTTAGAATATATAAAAAATGCAGGAGATGCAGATGTAAACTTAGTTGTGTCTTATTCTGGAATGGGTGCTGCAAAATATATGTATGAAAATTTAAACATTCCATATGTAGTTGGAACACCATTTGGAAAAGAATTTGCAAATAAAGTGATAGAAGATTTAAAAGAAGTGAAATCTACAAAAGAAAATAAAGTTTCTTATGATAATAGAAAAATAGACAAAGATGCAGAAATTACAATAGTAGGGGAAAGCATAATGTCAGAGTCATTGGCTTATGCTATTTCAAAAGAAAAAAACAAAACTGTAAATGTAATTTCATCACTAGAAACTGATGAAAAACTTCTTTTAGAAGGAGATAAAATAGCTATGTTTGAGGATGATATAGAAAAATGTCTAAAAAATTCAAAAACTATAATAGCAGATCCTCTATTTAGACCTATTTGTCCACTTGATTCTAACTTTATATCTTTGCCACACGAAGCTTTTTCTGGGCGAATTTATAGAGATGAAATACCAAATATAATAAATAAATCTTTATAGGAAAGGGGAATTTAGAAATGAAAAAATTCAAAAAAATTATATGTGCCATACTAATAGCAGCTATGGTACCAGTGTTTGGAGGTTGCTCATCATCTTCAAGCTCTTCAAGCAGCTCAAAAGCAAATGCATCATCAAGTCAAGCTTCATCATCAAGCGATACTATAACTATAACTGACCAAGCAGGAAATGAAGTAACACTTCCAAAAGATATAAAACGTATAGCAGTTTGTGACATATTACCACTTCCATCAGTTTTAACAGTATTCTTTAATTCTGGTGACAAAATAGTAGGTATGTCAGAACCAAGTATGACAGCTGCTAAAAACGGTCTTTTAGGTGAATTATACCCAGAAATATTAAAAGCAGATACAGGATTTATAAAAGATAGTGAAGTAAATACAGAAGAATTATTAAAACTTAAACCAGATGTAGTGTTCTACGGTGCATCAAATCCAGAAATGGGTGACAAACTAAGAGAAGCTGGATTTAACGCAGTAGCAATATCAGTTAACAAATGGGAATACAACACAATAGAAACATTAAACAACTGGATTGACTTACTAAGCCAAATCTTCCCAGAAGATGCTAAAGCAGACGTAGTTAAAAAACACAGTGAAGAAGTTTATAAAATGGTTCAAGATAGAGTAAAAGATATACCAGATGACGAAAGAGCTAACGTATTTTTCTTATTCAAATACGATGAAACTTCAATAGCAACATCAGGTAACTCATTCTTCGGTAGCTGGTGGGCAAAAGCTATAGGAGCTAAAAACGTAGCTGACGATATAGAAAAAGATAACGCAGTACCAGTTAACATGGAACAAATTTATAAATATAACCCAGACATAATATTTATGACTAACTTTACACAAGCTCAACCAAAAGACTTATACAACAACACAATAGGAAGCAACGACTGGAGCAAAGTAAAAGCAGTAGAAGACAAAAAAGTCTACAAAATGCCTTTAGGTATGTACAGAAGTTACACTCCAGGAGCAGATACACCAATGACATTATTATGGTTAGCTAAAACTACATACCCAGACAAATTCAAAGACATCGACTTAACTAAAGAAGTTAAAGATTACTATAAAGAAGTATTCGGCGTTGACTTAAGTGACAAACAAGTAGAATCAATATTCGCACCAACATCAGACGCAGCAGAAGGATTCTAAAATAAGGAAGCTTAGCATTAAATAAATACTTTTATAAAGCAAAATTCTTATATAAATTAATGGAATTTTTAACTATGTAAAGTATTTATTAGCTATTTAAGTAAAACTCATATAAAAAGGGGCTAATACAGAATAAAAAATCTATTTTGTATTAGCCTTTTTTCATTGTAAGGAAATAATTCTATATAAAAACACAATTTTATTTTTATAAAATGAACAATATGTTAAAATAGATGTACTCAGTAATAACATATTATAATATCATTACTATATATAAGGAGGATTTTATGACTAATATAAAAAAATTACTACAAATACTAATTCCAGGTATTATACTGGCTATAATAGTTTATGCACTTTTTTTATTTTTTGGAGGAACCATACTATATTTACTTGGATTGAAGTACAATAATTTATTATCCCTAGCAAAGTTCCTTGGGATAGTTTTAATTTTGAGTATGATTCTAGACTTTATAGTTGTATGTTTTTTAAAGGTTTTGAAAGAGCTAAGAGGACTTACAGATACCCAATATAATTTATTATATTTGACTTTAGATATACCTTTAAATATGATTATAATTGGCATATCAGAAACACTTATCAAAGGTGTCTCGTGCTCAATGTTAACTGCATTTATATTTTCTATAATATCTTATTTATTTGGTATATTTTTAGAGAAGAAATCAAAATAATAAGGCTTAGACAAAATGTTTTGTCTAAGCCTTATTTAAGCAATTATTTTATTGCTGCTCTTTGTCTTTGTTTGTTGTATTGTAGTCTCTCGTGTTCTTTTAAGTATTTCTTTCTAAGTCTTATAGAATCTGGAGTGATTTCTACTAATTCATCATCATCTATAAATTCTAGAGCTTCTTCAAGAGTGAATGTTCTAGCTGGGTTTAATTTTATAGCGTCGTCACTTCCTGAAGCACGAACGTTTGTAAGTTTTTTGTTTTTACATGGGTTAACTACCATATCTTCACGTCTTGAGTTCATTCCGATTATCATACCTTCGTAAACATCAACACCTGGTTCAACGAACATTTGAGCTCTTTCGCTTAGTGCGTTAAGACCGTAAGCCATAGTTGTACCAGCACCTTGAGCTATTAAAACTCCGTTGTTTCTTGTTGGTATTTCACCTTTATAATCTTCGTATCTAGCGAAAGATCTTACCATGTTTCCTTCACCACGAGTATCATTTATGAACTCACTTCTGTATCCTAAAAGTCCACGAGTTGGAGCAGAGAATTCGATTTTTACGTAATCTCCTTCTATAGACATTGCTTCCATCATACCTTTTCTTAAGTTCATTTTGTTTATTACAGTACCAGAGTAAACTTCTGGACAGTTTATTATAACTTTTTCGATTGGTTCTTGAACTCTACCATCTTCAGTTTTGTGCATTAAAACTTCTGGTTTAGATACACCTATTTCGTATCCTTCACGTCTCATGTTTTCAAGTAATATTGATAAGTGAAGCTCACCACGACCACTTACTTTGTATCCGTCAGTAGTGTCCATTGGTTCAACTTTAAGACCAACGTTAACTTCAAGTTCTTTTTCTAATCTATCTTTTAAGTGTCTTGTAGTTACGAATTTACCACTCTTACCAGCGAATGGAGAATCATTAACTAAGAAGTTCATTGATAGAGTAGGTTCTTCTATGTGTATCATTTCCATTGGAAGTTCGTTTCCAACTTCACATATAGTTTCACCTATTGATATATCAGGTATACCTGCTATAACAACTATTTCACCACTACCAGCTTCATTAACTTCAACTTGTTTTAATCCTTCGTAAACTGATAATTTAGATATTTTACCTCTAGAAACTACAGAACCTGATTTACATACAGATATTTGTTCACCACTTTTAACAGTACCTTTGTAAACTCTACCTATACCAAGTCTACCTACATAGTCATCGTATGCAAGTGCAGATATTTGAAGTTGAAGGTGTTTATCGTCATAATCTGGATATGCTTCAACATGGTCAACTATAGTTTCGAATAATGGAGATAAGTCTGTGCTATCGTCATCCATTTCTCTTTTTGCTATACCTTGTTTAGCTATACCGTAGATTATTGGGAACTCACATTGTTCATCAGTTGCATTTAAGTCTACGAATAAGTCGAATACTTCATCAACAACTTCTTCAGCTCTTTGGTCTTTTTTATCTATTTTGTTTATGAATAATATTGGTCTAAGACCTAATTCTAATGATTTTTGTAAAACGAATCTTGTTTGAGGCATTGGCCCTTCAGAAGCGTCTACAAGTAATATAACTGTATCAACTGTTTTTATAACACGTTCTACTTCTGATGAGAAGTCACTATGTCCTGGAGTATCTACTATGTTTATTTTGTAATCCTTATAATTTATAGAACAGTTTTTAGAATATATTGTTATACCTCTTTCTGCTTCAAGGTCATTACTATCCATTACACATTCTTTTACTACTTCGTTTGCTCTAAATACACCACTTTGAGATAAGAAAGCGTCAACTAGAGTTGATTTTCCGGCGTCAACGTGGGCAATTACTGCAATATTTATTATTTTATGTTTAATTGACATATAAAAATCTCCTTTTCTTATTATAACTAAATTATTATATCACAATGGAATTTAGTATACAAGATATATAAAATAGTAATATTATAAAAAAATCTTTATTATAACTAATTTTTTTGATATAGATTTTTTAACTATTTTTTAGCAACAATTAGTAGTTTGTGTTGTATTACAGTTTAATAAGTCGTTATTTTTTGTTCGCATTAGTGCATCTCAAAGTATTATTTCCAATTATTTATAAAATATTCAAGGTAGGAAAAATTAATTAAAAGATAAGATTTAGTCATTACAAGTATATTTTATAGATATATTATATTAGTAAGAATTTTTATTAAAAAAGTAACAAGTATTTAAAAACATTGTTGTTTAAATAAAAAAGTTATTATTGAGGGGAGTAGATTATATGTCAGCAGATATATTTGAAAATATTAATCCAAGAGATAAAAGAACTGAGGGGGAGGAAAAATTATTAAATGTTTTAAAAAATAGCCCTAGATTTGATGGATGGACAGTATTTGAACAACCTCACATAGACTCTATAAAACCAGATTTTATATTACTTAATCCTAAAAAAGGCGTTATAATTATTGAAGTAAAGGATTGGAATCTGGGTTTAGATATTTATGAATCGGGAGGATATATCAGAGGTACAGATAGAAGATTACATAAAAAAGATCCGGTAGAACAAGTTGAAACTTATAAAAATTGTATTCTTAAATCAGATTTAAATAATAGTGAAGATTTTGTTTCTAAAAATAATGATTATTATGGATGTATAGAAACAGTTGTATATTTTCACGGAGCTTCTAAAGAACAAGCTTTAAGTTTTTGCTCGAATAATACATACACTAAAATTTGGACAGATTGTGATATAGATAATATAAATGATATTAATAAAAAATTAGATCATAGACAATATACATGGGCACTTGAAGTTATACAATCAAAGTATAATAAAGATGGCCTATTAGAAAATATGGTATCCCAATTAATTAAGAATTTACAATATGCAGATTATAATTATGAAAGAAAAGCCCCATTTAAACTAGTCGGGGAACAATTAGAGTTAGCAAAATTAAAACAAAACTCTATACGTAGATGGGGTGGAGTAGCTGGAGCTGGCAAATCGCTAGTTTTAGCTGAAAAGGCGGCTAGAGCATTGAAAAAAGATTATCGTGTACTTATTTTGACTTATAACATAACACTAAGACACTATCTAAAAGATTTATGCAGCCAACAATTTGGGCTAGATGACAGATGGAAATTAAAACAAAATTTAAGTGTACTATATTTTCATGAATTCCTAAAAGTTGTAGCTGCATCATATTGTATAAAGCTTCCATATAATGAATTGGATATTCATAATAATAAAGATTATGATTTTACAAAAGATTGGATTAAATGTCTTGAAAATTTTATGGAGTTAAATCCACTACCATATGAACTTAAATATGATTACATATTAATAGATGAAGGACAAGATTTCAGAGGAGATTGGATTAGATTTCTCAAAAAATTTTATACTAAAAAAGGCGAATTATTTATTGTATATGACAAAGCACAAGATTTATATGAGCATGGAATATGGATTGAAGATAGTCAAGAGACAAAAAATATAGGATTTAGGGGGCAACCTGGAAGTTTAAAATATTCATATAGAATGCCAGAAGAGATAATTGAAAAAATAGGACTTATACGAAAAGAACTAGGCATAGCTGGAGAAGATATATTAATTCCTAAAAATAATTCCACTCAAATAAGTTTACTTAGTAAGATGGAGTGGACAAATTGTGATATAAACTCTGAAGATGATAAATTAAATAAAATTAATTCAAAAATAAAAGAACTGAGAGAAAATAATAAATTAGAAGACATAACGATCTTAACTACGAATGAAAACACAGGTGTGGATATTGTAAAATTTTTTATGAATAAAGGAATAAAAGTATCTCATGTATATGATATGAATAAAGGGAAAAACGAAAAAAATAGAAGAAATGAAAAATGGAAATTTAGAGGCGGAACAGGAAGACTTAAAATATGCTCATATCACAGCTATAAGGGATGGCAAACACCTAATATCATTTTAGTTTTAGACTCTTGTAGAAGCGAAAATATCGTGGATATTAGAAAAAATGTAGGCAATGCAATATTTATAAGCATGTCTAGAGTAAAACCAAATTCGATGAATGGACAATATTCATTTACATGTTTTAATTATTTACCTGAATATAATTTTTTAGAAAAACTTTTTTGATTTGATATAAAAAGAGATGACTATTATAAGAAATCTATCTATATACATAAAATTACCATTTTAGGGATTAAAATACAGCTTGAATAAACAAGAGAAACCTATATACTAAGTAGAGTGACTAAAATAAAACAAAAGAAAATAATATGCGAAAGGAACATAGTTTATGGAAAATAAACAACTGCAAAAAAACTTAGGTATAGCCGCAGCTTTATCTACTGTTGTAGGTATGGTTATAGGTGGTGGGGTGTTCTTTAAACCTCAAGCGGTATACACATTAACAGGAGGTGCTCCTGGTCTTGGAATATTAGCATGGATTATAGCAGGTATAATGACAATAACTGCAGGTCTTACTGCTGCAGAAGTATCAGCTGCTATCCCTAAAACAGGCGGAATGATGGTATATATTGAAGAGATATACGGTAAAAAGCTAGGGTTCTTAACAGGTTGGATGCAAACAGTACTATTTTTCCCAGCTACAGCAGCTGCTATAGCAGTTATGTTTGGGCAACAAGCTGCATTACTTTTAAATAATTCTTCTTTAGTAATGCCGATGTCTATTGGAGTAATACTATTAATAGGAATATTAAATACATTCGGTTCTAAAACAAGTGGAGCTATACAAACAGTATCTACTGTATGTAAGTTAATTCCTCTTGGATTAATAATAGTATTTGGATTTATAAAAGGGAGCGGAGATAACCCAATAATGAATCCTTTAGTAGCTGAAGGAATAAGACCAATGGGTATTATAGGTCAGTTACTTGTTGCAATACTATTTGCTTACGATGGATGGATAAACGTAGGTGCTCTTGCTGGAGAAATGAAAAATCCAGGCAAAGATTTACCAAAAGCTATCATAGGTGGGTTATCTATAGTAATG
The DNA here is from genome assembly GCA_025148965.1 of Intestinibacter bartlettii. Classification (GTDB taxonomy): domain Bacteria; phylum Bacillota; class Clostridia; order Peptostreptococcales; family Peptostreptococcaceae; genus Intestinibacter; species Intestinibacter bartlettii. The sequence continues at coordinate 1,573,016 of CP102273.1, forward strand.
GCTATTAATGTAGTTATAAACTTAGCATACTTATGGGTATTACCTGCAAGTGAATTAGCTCAATACGCTTCACCAGCATCTATAGTAGCTGAAAAAATATTTGGGCCTGTTGGTGGTAAATTAATAAATGTAGGTATATTAGTATCAGTATTTGGATGTCTAAACGGATATCTTTTAACTGGACCAAGAATACCTTACACATTAGCTAATCAAAAACTTTTACCAGCTACGTTTGGTAAATTAAATAAAAATGGAGTTCCTGCAAATGCAACTCTATTTATGGTAGTGCTTTCTGTTATATATGCATTATCAGGACAATTTAACTTATTAAGTGATTTATCTATGTTTGCTATATGGGCATTCTATACATTAACATTTATAGGTGTTATAAAACTTAGAAAAACTCAACCTGATTTAAAAAGACCTTATAAGGTTCCATTCTATCCAGTAATACCAATAATATCTATTTGTAGTGGTTTATTCGTTGTAATAGATCAACTATTCTTAGCTGGTATGAAAAGTTCGATGATTTCTTTAGGTGGAGTTATAGTAACATTAATAGGATTACCTGTATATGCAATTATGACTAAGAAAAAACCAGAATTAGAAGAAGAAAATAAAGCATCATAATAAAAAAGGATACTATGATTAGTATCCTTTTTTATTTAAATAAATATTCTTTATACAACTTCCATGTATTATCTTCCCATTTAAATACGCTAACATTGTCGAACTTACAATCAAAATCACAAGGGATATTATTTACATATTCCCAAAGCTCGTGATATATTTTTTGAATTTTTTTCGATGAAATTGTAACATGGAAAACTTTATCTTTATAATCGTGGGCTTTGAAGTGTATATAAGGAAGCTTTTCTAATTTTTCTATAAGTTCATCATGCAAGATCTTGCACTCCTTGCCCATATGTACATCCATGTATATTACCCTGTTGTCGAAGTGATTATAACCCTTTATTTTGTAATCTTGGGCTTTGTGATTTTGTGCAAAATCTTGTAAAACTTTGTCCAAATCAGAAATATCATCAGCCTCAAATGGAGCTTTTATCGTAAAGTGTGCAGGCAGTTTAGACGACTTTGCCCCAAGCTTTTCAAAAACTTCTTTTCTTAAATTGTTGTTAAAATTGCCAGCAGGACCTTTAACAACGCTTACTATTACATATCTCAAAATATCATCTCCAATTCTTTAAATTATCTGTAGTATATATTAAAAAATGTGTGAAATCAAGGTATGAGATAATTAAATCACCTTGGATTTTGTTTTTTTGAATTAATATTTACTTTTTGGTTATATTTAAAGTAAAATAAAAATGAATGTAAGAGAGGAATTACTAGCTAATTGGGATATTGCTATGAATAGTGAGTTACCATTTAAAATAGAACCACTAAAATAGGGGGGATTGTATGTATTTAGCTGTAAAAGATGTAAAGACAATTGATGATTATAAACTTATATTAACATTTGAAGATGATAGTGTAAGAATATTTGATATGAAACCACTTTTAGGAAAAGGTGTATTTAAAGAGTTAAAGGATGAAAAATTATTCAAAACAGTTAAAGTAAGTTTTGATTCAATAGAATGGGCAAATGGTATAGATGTTGATCCAGAGACATTATATGAGGATGGAGTACCGTATAGTAATGAATAATATGATTTAATAGGCTTATTATAATGGGGCTGTTACAGGATATATGTAACAGCCTTTTTTAACAAAGTATATAAATAATTTAAAGATATCTTTATAATGTAGATATATTTAAAAGCATTATTTTTTAATTATACATTCCATGTTTATTCATATAGTTATAAATCTGTTCGCCGTGTTCTTGTTCTTCCTTTTGAATATGGTTTAAAACTTGTCTTATATTTTTATCTCTAAATTCAAAAATCGAAGTATTATATGTAGATGAAACATATTTTTCAGTTGATAGAGCATCTTGGCATAAAAGTTTGTCGCCTTCGTTGTAGTTCATTTGAATTTGGCCTTGTAAATTTCCTAAATTAAATTCAGATTGTGTATTTTGCTCATTTCCTTGACCTTGGCTCGCGTTTTGGTTTATATTTGGCACTGTTCCGTTTAGAATTTGATTTATAGTGTCTAAGTGTTGTTGTTCTTTTGAAGCTAAGGAATTAAATAGATTTTTTAACTCTTGGCAATTTGTTTTTTCTGCGTGGTCTTTATATTTTGCGACACATAAAGTTTCATGTTCTTTAGCGTCTTCTAAAAGACTTTTTTCTTTAGTATTTAAATTTAGCATTTTATCACCTCAATAGTATTTTGTATAAAAATTTTTAAAATATACATATAGATTACTGTTTTTTAACAAATAAAATGTGCATATAATGTCACTTTTTGGCTAGAAATTTTATAAAATATTAGTAAGAAATAATTTGTCTTTTATTAATATTTACAAGAACTACAATGGTTTTATATTTTATAAAGTAAAAAGTTAATAATGGACATCAGGAAGGTGATAAAATGGCAATAAAAGTATGGGGGATTGATGTGAGCAAGTACAATCACCCAATCGATTGGAAAAAGGTCAAAAATGCTGGTGTTAAATTTGCGATTCTTAGAGTGGGGTTTGCAAGCACATCAAACAGACATAATCTTTATTTAGATCCTTATTTTGAAGAGTTTTATAGAGGAGCTAAGGAAGTTGGAATGCCTGTTGGAGTTTATTTTTATTCAAGATGCAATAGTATACAAACAGCAAGAAGAGAAGCTGAATTTATATTAAATGCTATAAAAGGTAAACAATTTGAATATCCAATTTGGCTTGATGTTGAAGATATAACAACTTTAAACTCAACAAGTAGATCAGCACTTACAAGAGCTGTTGTAACTTGTTTGGAAGAGATAAAAAAAGCTGGATATTATGTTGGAATATATTCAGGAAAATATATATTGAGAGACAAGTTAGATGATGAAGATTTGAAACAATACGATCACTGGATAGCACAATATGCAACACGCTCAACTTACACAACATATAAAATATCAATGTGGCAATTTGGTGGAGAAGTAAACTTCCTAACAAGCAAAAAAATTCCGGGAATCGGAAGCAATGTGGCCGACCAAAATTACTGTTATAAGGACTATCCGACAATAATAAAAAGCTCTGGATTAAATGGATTTGAAAAAAACTATTTAAGAGTTGAACTCCCATTTTATATAAAGACACTGGGAAAGGTGAACATAAGAAAATCACCAAATATCCATTCTCAAATAATCTACACAGTTCCAAAAGAAGGCATAAGATACAAGATAACAAAGCTTTCCGAAAATGGCGAATGGGGTTACGTTCCATATCGCGATGGTTGGATTACTTTAAATAAGAATTATGTAGAAAAAGGTTGTTAATACAAAGATAAATTTGTGGGAATATATGTAAAAATACCCCGTGTATGGGCTTTTAAATGCCGTTCATACACGGGGTATTGTATTTGTATTAATAAGTATAAAATCTAACTTAAAACCGAAAAATCTATGTCATAAATATAGGTATTTATATTACCACCACTTAATATATTTCTCGTCGTATCTAGATATAAATTCCTTATCTAGTGAAGCTTCATGCGCTATATAAGGAAAATATTTATATAATAAAGATGGTGATTTAATTATACTAGCCCATCTATTTTCTCTATTAAAAATCCATCGAACAATGATACGAATTTGGTGGGGTTTAAAATTGGATAGTTTTGGTACTAATAATTTAATATCTTCTAACCAATTATAAAAAATTGAGAATTCATGCTTAGACTGAGGTGGAATTTCAAAAATATCCATATAGAATTCTATTGCAATATGAGTAATCTCTCTTTCTTCTGGACCTTGTTGTAATAAATTTTGTTTTAAATCTCTATGCATTTGCTGAACTTCCATTTCCTCTTTCATCTTAGCTTCATATTCTAACTCTTCATAACTTTTAAAAAGCTCATTAAAATTTTCACCATATGTAAAATAAGAAAACTTTCCACCTGAAAAAACAGTCTTTTTCTTCAAAATTCCTAACTCACACATACGCTTAAGTCTCTTATAAATCGCATCCTTTTTCAAATATAAAATCGGCAAATCATCGATTAACCCTTGGTAAGAAACCCAATAATACTTCTCACCATCAAGCGTCATAGAACGCATTCGATTTGAATCGATAAAATCAACAATCCATCTAAGCATATGTAAATCAACAGAATCTAGGTTGAAATTTACAGCAGCTAGTTGAGAAAAACCAGAAATAGTATACTTCATAATTGAACACCTCTTTTATTTGAAAATTTGAGAACGTGTTTTACATATTGCTGCATTTTGTTGTGGTTGTTTAGTGAGGGTTGGTAGTGAAAAATTTTATATATATTCTCTTAAGTTAATTATACTTAAAAAGTATGGAAAAAGTCTTGTTCTAAAGCTTCACTTTTTGAAAAAATTTATATTTTTTTAAAAGAGTTATATAGTAGAGGAGTTATTTGATCCATGTTTTCATCAGTTTTATTCGTATTTTGGTTTGGATAAAGGAGAAGAAAATACGATAAGGGTGGACTTTTGGGTCAAGTGATAGGGTGTTTTTTGTCGAATGCGTGGATTTTGATCAGGATGGTGTGATTTTTGGAGACCCCGTGGGTGTTTTTGAGTCTAGTGTTATGATTTTTTGTGATTCAGTGGGTGCATTTGGGTTGAGGGGGTGTTGATTTTGGTCAGCTTGGTAGGTGAATTTGGGTTCGATGGTGTGTTAGGTTAGTTTCTAGCAGTTAAGAAATATATTGTTTTGCACACTGTTATTCTATTTAACGACTTTGTGATAAAGGTATTAGTGGGAATAATTTATACTTTGAATTTGATTTAGTATCTAAACAGGATTATAATTTTATTAAAATAAAGGAGGAAAAATATGGGACTTTTAATAGTGATAATATTGATTTTTATAATAATTAATTATATTGGAAGTAATAATAACTCCGACTATAAAACAAATACTAGTAATAAATACGATTCTGGGGTAACTAGTAATAAATACAATCCCAAAGTAAACAATAAAAAAAGTGATTCACAAATAACTAGTACGTATTATATTGATTCTGGAAAAGCTATTTATAATGGGACAGTATCTTTTGAAGGAAACTTGGATATAAAAGAAGTAATAGTATCAGGGTCAGTTACTTCTATAAGACCATTTGCATTTGCAACATGTAGAAACTTAAAAAAAGTAGAAATACGAAGTTTAGTTACTTCTATTGGAAATAGTGCATTTGCAGGATGTAGTAATTTGAAAGAAATAAAAATACCAAATTCAATTAGAACCATAGGGGAATATGCATTTGCAGGATGTAGTAGTTTAAGAGAAATAGAAATACCGAAATCTGTTATTTCTATTGGAGAATTTTTATTTAAAAATTGTAATGATATTTGTGTATATTGTAATAAAGGGTCTTATGCTGAGAAATATGCTAAACGAAATAAAATTTATTATAAATATATAGAAGATACTAATTATAAATATATAAATAATACAAATAAATATTCTTTAAAAGAAACTAATAGCAAAAAATTAACAAATAAGAATTATGAGGAAGAAAATAAAATAGAATTTTTAAGTGCTCAAGGTATAAATATAATAAATAGAATTGTTGAGGTAGCATATGAAGATTTTGATAAAATGAATAAAAATGAATTTTATTATTCGATAAGAGTAAATATATTTGATAAAAAATTAAGTCGAGTTAGGGGAAATAAACAATTATATGCAAATTCTTTAGAACGAGATATTTTATATTGTTTTAATTTAATTGAAGATATGAATATAGATATTGCTAATTATATTAAAACTAAGAAATTTCCAGCATCAAGTTCAGAATGGAAATCTGAATTTGAACAATTAAAAAATAAAAATCAATTTACTAATGTAGATAAAGCTAGAAATAAAGATAGATTAGATGTATATAAATCTTTTGATGATATTGATAAATTAATTCCTGAATTAGAATTCGATTATATTTATTTTTATATAAATTCATTGCTTTTAGCACAGAGTATTATGGAAGTATCAAAAAATAATGATTTTGTAAGACCTCTTTTCAAAGAATTTCCTGATGCGATTATTAAAAGGTTTGAAAAGTGTTGTCAAATAAAAACTAGTAGATTTTTAAAATGCATTAAAGATTTATTTGAAAATAAGAATAATTTAGAAGTAAACAGTAGTAAAACTTTTAGAGAATTTTATACTAGTAAAACAGCAGCTCAATTAAAAAATGATTTAGATGAAGTTTATTACTCTAAATTAAGACAATTAAATTTAAAAGATGCTAGTTTTGGTTACAATGGATGTAAAGAATTTTTAGGAGCAATTGAATTGGCTTTATTCGAAAAACAACTAAAACCTTACATAGAACAAGGTATAGAAAATGTGTTTACTAGGGACTGGGGACCTTTTGATTTTAGTGAATTTATGGATGAGGTAGTAGAAAAATATAGTAGTATTACAATTGATGAATGGAATGAATCATACATATACTTTGAAAAAAATCATTCATGGCTAGCTGAACATCCTTGTGCATCACAAGAGGTTGCAGAAAAAAGATTTGAATTTTTAAGAGAAGGCAAGTGTACTCCAGAAGAGATTATGTTAGAAGAAGTAGATAACATGATAAAGATAATCGAACGTTATTTAGGAAATCAAAAGAAGTAGCTGAATTAGTAAAAGAATAATTATTTAGGAGGGATTTTTATGAACGTAAAAGACAGATATATATATCCTGCTATTTTTGATTTTGATAATGACGGCATAACAGTTACTTTTCCAGATTTACCGGGATGTATAACTTGTGGGGATTGTCAGGAAGAAGCATTTAGAAATGCTAAAGAAGTACTAGAATTATATATGTATGGATTAGAACAAGATGAAGAAGAAATTCCAGAACCATCTCAGATAAATCTAATAAAAACAGAAGATACTCAAAGCATTGTTTTAATAGATATATGATGATTCCCGTAAGAGATCAAATGAAAAATAGATGTGTAAAAAAGACTCTTATTTTTATTTAATAAGAGTTATATAGTAGAGGAGTTATTTGGTCCATGTTTTCATCAGTTTTATTCGTATTTTGGTTTGGATAAAGGGGAAGAAAGCACGGTAAGGGTGGACTTTTGGGTCAGGTGTTATGATTTTTTTGTGATTCAGTAGGTGCATTTGGGTTCGATGGTGTGTTTATAGTATTATTTTGCACACTGTTATTCTATTTAACAACTTTGTGATAAATATATTTATGATATAGTTTGTATGAAAATCACTTTATGTAGATGCTTATAGTGGCATATGCACGAAGTGATTTTTTATATTTATAGAAAAATAAAGGATTACGAGGTAATTATGTTGAAAAATTAGGATTTAGGTAGTTTACAAATCATTTGGGGGGATTTTAATGGAAAAAGTTAAAAGAGTAAATATGCTTGATATGGCTAATGAATTTTTAGAAAAAAATAAAAGAGGATTCAGATTAGATGGTAAACCTATCAACAAATCAAGAATTAAGGATGCATTTGAGTGTATTACCAAATATGAAAAAGAAGAAAAAAAGTTTTTAAAACAAAGCAAACCAAATAAATATAATTCTGGAATAAATAATAAATATATTGATAAAGTGGTTGATTCTGTGCAAATAAGAGAAGATTTAATAGAGAGACTTAAGTCAAAAAAAGAAAAAAAGATAGATCACTATATATATAGCAAATACATAAAATTTTTGAATAAAGATAAAGGAATGTCTATAGAAAAATTACCGAGATACTATACTGAATTAGAAAGAAGATTAGAAATTATAAAAAGAATTCACAAGGGATGTAATGCGAGCGATATAAGTGATATGGCCTATGAACTTATGTTAGACGAAAGCAATATACATAGAGATTTAAGAATTATAAGCGATGGAGAAATGAGCGTAATGGGGCAAAGGGTAAAGGTTGAATATCGTAAACAGAATGATGAAAATGGTGAAGAGTATATATTGTCAACTGCTCATCCTTTGTTTTTGGTACAGAATTTAGAGCAAATAATAGCATTGCTTAATGGATTGAAGTATTCATATGAGATTTATGGATATAAAGAATATGCGAGAGAAACTGCAGTCAGCATTTGGATGCAGTTATCAGATTATGCAACTAACAGGATTTTGAACGAACTTCCAAAAGAAGAATTAAAAATAGATATTAATTGGTATAAAATGATTGCTGATGAGGCAGAGGAAAGAAAAAGAAAGTTAGAAGAGGAAGAAGATTATATAATAGATTCTTTTAAAACAGAAGAATTTATTTCAAATATTGGAGAAGGAGATGAATATTCTTATCTAAAAATTTTAAAAAACTTTAAAAATCCACGAAAATAAAAAAATCTTTATCCTAAAGACCCTTAAAAATGTAGATTTTTTTGAAAGTTATCGCACTTGCTGCGCCAAGTGCTAAAAACACATATACGGAAATTATACTTATCCACAATTTATAAATGAATATAATTTCCTATGTGTTATAAAAATAGGTACCCGGTACCTCAATAACGTAACTTCCATTTGATACAATTAAGATATGAATTATATAAGAAAGATAATTTAAATAAATTTTTATTGTATAAAATGGGAGGATGATAGAATGAAAAAATTCGAAACTATGACAGGTAAAGATATAAATGTTAAAGATGGATTAAAAATCAAAAATGACTTAGAGATGATGGTTAATGACATAAATGAAGGAAAAATAGAACGAGCACAATTAAAAGAATTATGTGTTGAATTTGTAAGAACTCAAAATAAAGATAAATTTGAAGGGTTCTGGGCAATAATATTAGATGACTATATGCCATCTGATGCAAGAATAGATTTTTTATATTGGCCTACTTATTGTATAACTATGGCAATGATGGTTGGGTATATGATGAAGCTAAACGACGAGATAGAAGGTTTTGATGATTGTTTTAAGTTAGGTCTAGAAGCATGCACTAAAAGAAGCTTTAGAGGTTATACTTACGAGGCACAAGACGGAAGAATAAAAGTTTTAAGTATGTTTATAGAATCTGGTCTATTTGTATTTTTAAGAGAAAATAAAAACTTATGCCCGAGATTTAATGTGTGTATAAAACGTATATTTACAGAGATGCAAGAAAGACTGGACCAAGGAAATACAATTTGTGATTTAGGCATAGATTACGAAGAAGAATTCAAAAATACACTTAAATTAAAAGAAAATTCTAAATTAAAATTATTTGTTTATGGAACTCTTATGTTCGACCAATCTAATCATGAGTTACTTAGCCAAGCGAATGTTTTAGGAGATGCTGTAGCAGAAGGGTTTGAATTGTATGATACAGGATTTGGATATCCAGCTGCAAAACATTCTGAAAAAGACTCTATTGAAGGCGAATTATACACTATAGATTATGATTTGCTTAAAAACATAGATATTTTAGAATCAAATGGCAATCTATATACTAGAGAATTTACTATAGTAAAAGATAGAACAGGAAAATCTCATTTGGCTATAATATATGTTTATAATAAAGAGGTACATGAAGAAAATAAAATTCAAAGCTGGAAAGAAAAAACTGAAGATGATTATCTTTGGTATGCAAGCTATGGTTCAAATTTAAATTATAATAGATTCATGGGCTATATAAATTCTTGTCATAATACAACTCCACCTATAGCATCAAAACCAATATTAATAAATCATCGCTTATATTTTGCAAACAAATCATGCCTTTGGGATAATAAAGGGGTAGCTTTTATAGAACCTAAAGAAGATAAAAATGAAGTTACTTTGGGACGAATGTACCTTATAACCAAAGATCAATTCAATCAAATTAAAGAACTAGAAGGAAGTAAGTATAAAAATAAAATAAGATTAGGTGCTTATGATGGAAAAGAGATTGTTACATTTACTGATTATGAAATAAATGAAGAAAATCTACCTAGTGAAAGATATGTTGAAATCATCCAAAAAGGACTGAGAGAAACATATAAAAGTCTTTCTAAAAAGGAAATCATAGAGTACTTAGATTGCAGGATAAATAAAAATATAGCTGACAAGGCAGAGTCGATATAAAGTTGGTAATCTATTATAAGAAAATATTACTATATAAAAATGCTATAGAATAACTAAGATAAGAAAATAGAGCTTAATAAAAAGAGTAGATGAATCGGTAAGTACAAACTTAAGATTATCTACTTTTTTTATAACACATAGTAAATTATATTCATTTCATAGATTGTGGATAAGTATAATTTCCGTATATGTGTTTCAAAGAAATCTACATCTTTAAGGGTCTTTAGAATAAAGATTTCTTTATTTATAGTAGTTATATAATAGAGGAGTTATTTGGTCCATGTTTTCATCAGTTTTATTCGTATTTTGGTTTGGATAAAGGGGAAGAAAATACGGTAAGGGTAGACTTTTGAGTCAAGTGATGGGGTGTTTTTTGTCGAATGCGTGGATTTTAATCAGGATGGTGTGATTTTTGGAGACCTGGTGAGAACTTTGGAGTTAGGTGGGAATGTTTTTAGATATATAGTGGGTTCATTTGAATCAAGTGGAGGTGCTTTTGGAGAACTCGTGGGTATTTTTGAGTCAAGTGTGATGACTTTGGGAGATTAAGTAGGTTCGGTTAAGTTTAGGGGTGTTGATTTTGGTCAGCTTGGTAGGTGTATTTGGGTTCAGTGGTTGTTTTTGTGGAGATTGATGTTAAAATAGATTGTATATAATATTTATAAAAATTAAAAATATAAAATGGGGAGAATGAGGAAGATATAATGACAACAAATGTGAAGAGTAAATTATTTAAGGCTGAAAAAACACAATGGGTAATACCTTGCAATCCAGCATATTACGATGTTTGTGGCGTGTTTAATAAATTAGACAAGGTTGAATGGAAGCAAAGTACAAATGTAAATGTGGGTGATATAGTTTACATATATGTAACAAGTCCAATTAAAGAGATTCGATATAAATGTGTTGCGAGAAAAGTTGATTTAGATTATGCAGATACAGAAAAAGATCGAGAATTTATATTAAAAGGCGATAATTACGAAAACTGTGGAAGATATATGGAGTTAGAGCTTATAACAAAATATAAAGAAAATAAGTTTACATTGGAAAATCTAAAACAAAATGGTCTAAAATCAGTTCAAGGTCCAAGCAAAGTGTCAGAAGAACTGGCTAATTATATTAAATCAAATGAGATAGATATGATAAAAGAAACTTTGCAAGAAGAGAATAATATAGAATATGATTTAAAAAATTATATCGATAAAATAAATGTCGATGAAAACTTTACTTATAAATATGATAAAAAGAAAAAACAAAAATATACAATTCAAAATGGAATTAAAACATATATACGTGATAGAAAAGTAGCAATGAATGCATTGAAAAAGGCAAACCATAAATGTGAAGTGGATTCTGAGCATGAAGTATTTTTACGAAGAAATGTAGAGGTTGGATATACAGAATCACATCACCTTGTTCCAATGGCTTATTCAGATATATTTGATGTGTCATTAGATGTCGAAGAAAATATAGTGTCACTTTGCAGTCATTGTCATAATTTATTGCATTATGGTAAGGAGTTTGAGAGGGTGCTTGAGCAGTTGTATTATGAGAGAGTTAATCATTTAAATAAGGTAGGAATTTATATCAGTTTTGACCAGTTGCGAGAGATGTATTTGTAGTATTGTTTTGCATACTGTTATTCTATTTAACAACTTTGTGATAAATATATTATTAATGATAAATATTTTTAAATTTACTTTTACCCAAAAAGCAAAAAAATATCAAATTGATATTGAAATTTCCACCAATATGTCTTATTATTATACCTATAGGGGGTATTTTTAAATCCCCTGACATCCATAAAACATATATTAACAAAATATCAAAAAAATATAAAAAAGGATGTTTAAAGCGTGCAAATTTTGTACACAATAAAAGGTAAGGAGGAAATCTTATGAGCAATATAGTGAAAGAGACATATAAAGTGGAAGGCATGACATGCGCATCTTGTGCTAATGCGGCTGAGAGAGCTGTTAGAAAGCTTGATGGTGTTATAAACCAAAATGTAAATTTAGCTACAGAAAAACTAACTGTAGAGTTTGAAGATGATAAGGTCGACTATGATACGCTGGAAAAGGCGATTAGTAAGGCTGGTTATAAATTAGTTAAAGAGGAAGAAAAAATAGAGAAAATCGAGATGAAAGTTGGAGGCATGAGTTGTGCGGCTTGTGCGAAGGCTGTCGAAAGAGTTACTAAAAAGTTAGATGGTGTTAAGGAATCTAATGTAAATATTGCGACAGAAAAGGCTGTTATTTCATATGATGAAAATAAAGTTTCTCTTGATGAAATTAATAACGCTATTATAAAGGCTGGGTATGAGCCTATTATGGAGTCTAACAATAAAAAAATAGAGCTTACTGTTCACGGTATGACATGTGCTGCTTGTTCAAAGGCTGTCGAAAGGGTGACTAAGAAGCTTGATGGTGTTGAGGATTCTAGCGTAAATATAGCAACTGAAAAGGCGATAATTACTTATGACCCAACCAAAGTAAGATTATCTCAAATTACAAAGGCAATTGAAAAGGCTGGATATGAGCCGATAACTGAGGAAAATAAAGAAACTGTAGATGAGGATCAAAAGAGAAAAGATAAAGAGAGAAATACTTTATTTAGAAAGTTTATAGTTGCGATTTGTTTTGCAATTCCTCTATTCTACATTGCGATGGGACCTATGGTTCCGAAACCTTTTGGACCTTGGCCAGTGCCAAATATCATAAGTCCAGAGACAAATATTATAAATTATGCACTTATACAAATTGTATTAGTTGTTCCTATTATGCTTGTAGGTTACAAATTCTATATAAATGGATTTAAATCATTATTCCATGGAAGTCCAAATATGGACACATTAGTTGCAATCGGTACATCATCAGCGTTTATATATAGTTTATACACTACTATAAATTTAATAAGAAATGCTGGCGCTTCAATGGAAATGCATATGTCTCATCACCACCAACTTTATTTTGAAAGTGCTGGGATAATAATCGCTTTAATACTTCTTGGTAAGTTTTTAGAATCTCGTTCAAAGGGTAAAACTTCTGAAGCTATTAAAAAACTTATGGGTCTACAACCTAAGACTGCGATAATTATGGTTGATGATAAAGAAGTTGAGGTTTCAATTGATGAGGTTTTAGAAGGCGATATAGTCGTTGTAAAACCTGGTGAAAAAATACCTGTAGATGGTAAAATCGTATTTGGACATACTTCAATAGATGAATCTATGCTTACTGGCGAAAGTATGCCTGTTGAAAAGACTGTTGGTGACAGTGTTACTGGTGCTAGTATAAATAAAAATGGTCTTATAAGATTTGAGGCTACTAAAGTAGGAAAAGATACTGCTCTTGCTCAAATTATAAAACTTGTTGAGGATGCTCAAGGGACAAAGGCTCCTATTGCAAAACTTGCAGATACTGTGGCAGGGTATTTTGTGCCAGCTGTTATAACAATTGCTGTAATTTCTGCTTTACTTTGGGCTATTATAGGTAAAGAAAATACGACTTTCGTGCTTACAATATTTATATCAGTTTTAGTAATTGCTTGTCCTTGTGCACTTGGTCTTGCAACACCAACTGCGATTATGGTTGGTACTGGTAAGGGTGCTGAAAATGGAATATTAATAAAAAGTAGTGTTGCTTTAGAACTTGCACATAAAGTAAATACAGTAATATTCGATAAAACTGGTACAATCACTGAAGGTAAACCAAAAGTTACTGAAATAATAACTTATGGAGATTATGACGAAGATTATATATTAAAATTAGCTGCATCAGCTGAAAAAGGATCTGAACATCCACTTGGTGAGGCTATTGTTAGATATGCAGAAGAAAAAAATATGAATTTAATTAATGTAGAGAAATTCAACTCAGTTACAGGAAAAGGTATAAATGCAGTAATCGACAATAAAAAGATAAACCTTGGTAATGTAAAAATGATGGAGGATTTAAATATATCTTTAGATATAGTTGAAAATAAATATGAAGAATTGGCTAAACAAGGTAAAACTCCTATGTTTATATCAATAGAAAATGAACTTGCTGGAATTATTGCAGTTAATGATGTTGTAAAAGAAAGCAGCAAAAGAGCTGTTGAGCTTTTACATAACTTAGGTATAAAAGTTGCTATGGTTACAGGTGACAACAAAAACACTGCAGATGCAATTGCTAAGCAAGTTGGAATAGATATAGTTTTAGCAGAAGTTCTTCCACAAGATAAATCAAATGAAGTTAAGAAATTACAAGCTGAGGGTAACTTTGTCGCTATGGTTGGTGACGGTATAAATGACGCTCCTGCTCTTGCTGCAGCAGATATTGGTATAGCTATAGGTAATGGTACTGATGTTGCAATTGAATCAGCTGATATTGTTTTAATGAAAAATGATTTAATGGATGTTCCAACTGCTATAAAACTTAGCAAAGACACTATAAGAAATATAAAACAAAACTTATTCTGGGCATTTGGTTATAATACAATAGGAATCCCGGTTGCTGCTGGAGTTTTATATATATTCGGCGGTCCGCTTCTAAATCCAATGATAGCAGCAGCTGCTATGAGTTTAAGTTCAGTGTCTGTTGTATCTAATGCTTTGAGATTAAGAAAGTTTAAACCTTATAATGCTTAATGATATAAAATATTTTATACATCCAAAACAATAAGTTTGAAAATAAAGTGTAATATTCACTATGACACGAGTTAGAAATTTTTAACAATTATATAAAAAATATCTTTAAAAAATTTAAATTAAATAAGAATCAAAATATCAAAAGATTGTTGGATTGCAAAGTCTAACAATCTTTTAATATATATAAAAAAAATTATATAGTAGCAAAAATACAATAAAATAGAATTGGTATTTAATAAAGTAAAACGAATTCATAAATTATTATAAATAATTATATGTTATAATAAACCTAAAGATATGTTTTAACGTATAAAACGTAAATATAAATAATGGGTGGTATTAATCAAAAAATAAAATATATTGGTATTTAGAATAAAGTTTTTTTTGAGTAGGGAGGTTACTGATGGAGAAGTATATACTAGTAGTAGAAGATGATTACAAAAGCCAACAATTATTACAGCAATTCTTAACCTCAAATGGTTATAAAGTAGATTGTGCAAATGATGGTTTGGAAGGAATACAGATGTATAAAGACAGAAATTACAATTTGATACTTCTAGATATAGTAATGCCAAATTTAGATGGGTTTTCCATGTGCAAGATGATAAGAAAAGAGTCAGATGTCCCTATTATATTTGTGACAGCATTAAGTAGTGAAAGCGATCAGATAAAAGGTTTTGATTTATTATGCGATGATTATATTGTAAAACCATTTTCGTATAATTTATTAATAAAAAGAATAGAGGCTGTTTTAAGAAGGTCAAAAGAAGATAAAGCAGGGGTTTATCTAACTTTTGAAAAAATTAAATTAAATCTGAAGACATATTCTGCTGAAATTGATGGAAAGATAATTGATTTAACGCTTAAAGAGTTTAATATTTTAAAATCTTTAATCGAAAATTATCCACAGGTAGTAACAAGGGAAAAATTATTAGATAGCATTTGGGGATATGATTATTTTGGAGACACTAGAATAGTTGATGCACATATTAAAAATATAAGAAAAAAAATAATTTTACCGTACATAAAAACTGTAAAAGGAATAGGTTATACGCTTCAAAAAGATATTTAAATTTTGTTCTCTTTATAAATATTTTATATTATTTTTGGAAAAATAATAATATCTATAAGGAGGTAATAATATGACTAGTTTAAAAACACATATGAAGAATATGAAAGATGATGTTAAAGAAGGTATACAAAAGGTAGGTCATACTATAAAAAATACGGCTTTTGATTTAAAAGGTGAAGCAAAAGGTGTTATGCAAAATTTAGAGGATAAAAAAGACGAATTAGTTGAAGAATATAAAGAAGAAGAATATCATCGAAAATTAAGAGAACATGTAGATAAAGAAGTCAAAAATGACGATTTTAGAGACAATTCTTTCAAATAAAATTCATATTTTTTAATAAGGGCTGGTATGCTAGAAATAGGGTGCCAGCCCTTATTTTGTTGTAAAAATTGTATCAATACAAAAAGCGAAAAATAGAAAAAAACAACAATTACATACAAAATTGTATTACAATCTAAATATAATTTTTTAGGAGGTAATTCTATGGAGAATGTAAAGGTAAATAAAAATGTATCAGTAAGAACAAGAAATTTAGTTACATCAGCATTATTGGCTGCTATAATATGTCTAGTTACAGGGTATATACTTCATATTCCAACTCCAAACGGTGGATATGCTCATATAGGAGATGCAGTTATATATTTGAGTGCATCAATACTTCCACTGCCTTATGCAATAGCTTGTAGTGCGATAGGGGCTGGGCTTGCAGATTTGACAACAGGGGCAATTATATGGGTTTTACCAACATTAATAATAAAACCAATTTTAGTTTTGTGTTTTTCAAATAAAAGCGATAAAATAATAACTGTGAGAAATGTTGTGGGAGCATTTTTTGCTGGGATAATTTGTTGCGTACTTTATATGTTTGTAGAAGGATTATATTTCGGAAATATAATGGCTGCATTTACAATTACTGCAGTTGGTATGATTCAACCAATTGGTAGTTTTATAGCATTTATAATATTAGGCTTAGTTTTAGATAAAATAAATTTCAAAAAGTTTTATAACGCATAAAAATTTATAATATTAAGGAGAGAAAAATGACATTATTATATCCAATAGGAAAAAGTTTATACGTAAATATAACAAATTTATGTTGTTGTAAATGTGTATTTTGCGTAAGAGATATTACAGATAGCGTGGGTGGAAGTGATAGTCTTTGGCTAGATCACGAGCCTACAATAGATGAGTTAAAAGCAGAACTTGAAAAATTCGATTTAGATGATTATGAAGAAGTTGTATTTTGTGGATATGGCGAACCTCTAATGAGAATAAATGAAGTTGTGGAATTTGCTACATATATAAAAAGTAAGAAAGATATAAAAATAAGAATAAATACAAATGGGCTTGCTGATTTAATTCACAAGAAAAAAACAGCAGTTATGCTTAAAGATGTAATAGATGCTGTATCAATAAGTTTAAATGCACCAAATAAAGAAGTGTATTTAGAAGTTGCAAGACCTGCATTTGGGATAAAATCATTTGATGCTATGCTTAGTTTTGCAAAAGACTGTAAAACTTGTCTAAAAGAAGTATGTTTTTCAGTAGTAGATGAAATATCAGAAGAAGAAATACGTAAGTCACAAGAGTTAGCTGATTCACTTGGTATACCGCTTAGAGTTAGAGTTAAAAATGGTTAGACTGAATTTATATAAAAAGTAAAACTTAATTATACATAAAATAAAGGTGTGAGGAGAAAATAAAATAAATTATTTCTCAATGCACCTTTATTTTTTGCATTAAATCCATTTAAAAAATTTATATATAATACGATGAAATTAAATTAAAAGTGTCAAAAATAGAGATATAACAGTACTAAATAAAAAATTATAGCGAATAAACTCGATTTATTAAAATATGCAAGAAATACGAATAATAATTTTGATTATATAAAATTTATTTGTACTATTGACTTTTTTTGTCGAATAATTTAAAATAATATTCGCGAAATAAACAAATGGGAGGTATCATTTATGAATCAGGATGCAACATTCATGCAGAAATTGTTTCCAATCTTGACAAATAAAGACGTTAACAAAAGAACAGAAATGATGGCTGGTTTAACAACATTTTTAACAATGGCGTACATAATAGCTGTCAACCCTAATATATTATCAGAAGCAGGAATGCCAGCAGGGGCACTTGTAACATCTACTTGTTTAGGTGCTGCAATAGGTTGTTTCTTAATGGGATTACTAGCAAATATGCCATTTGCATTAGCATCAGGTATGGGACTTAATGCATATTTTGCTTACACTGTAGTAATCGGTATGGGAGTAAGTTGGCATATAGCATTAACAGCAGTATTTGTTGAAGGTATAATATTTATAATTTTATCACTTTTTAAAGTTCGTGAAGCTGTAGTTAATGCAATTCCAAAGAACTTAAAATTAGCAGTTTCAGGTGGTATAGGATTATTCATAGCATTTATAGGTTTAAAAAACTGCGGTTTAGTAGTAGCAAATGAATCTACATTAATCGAAATGGGAGACTTCAACCCAGCTATTATAATAACTTGTATAGGTTTAGTTGTTACAGCAGTTTTAAGTAAGAAAAATGTAAAAGGCTCTATATTAATAGGTATAGTTATTTCTTCATTACTTGCATGGGGATTTGCATTAATAAGCCCAGAAGCTGCAGCTAATCTTGGAATATACCTACCAAATGGCGTATTCAAATTTGAATCACCACTTCCAATAGTAAATAAATTAGACTTTACTTATATTACTAATCCAGAAACAGCATTTAACTTTATAACAGTATTATGCACATTCTTATTCGTAGACTTCTTCGATACTGTAGGTACTGTTGTTGGTGTTGCTTCAAAAGCTAATATGGTTGATGAAGATGGAAAAGTTGAAAATGTTGGTAGAGCTTTACTTTCAGATGCAATAGCAACTACTATAGGTGCTTGGTTAGGTGTTTCAACAGTAACTACTTTTGTTGAAAGTTCAACAGGTGTTCTTGAAGGCGGAAGAACTGGATATACTGCAATAACAGCAGGTGTATTATTCTTAATAGCTATGTTCTTCTCACCAATATTTATAGCAATACCTTCTTGTGCAACAGCTCCAGCATTAATCTATGTTGGATACTTAATGTTAACTTCAGTTAAAGAAATAGAATTTGAAAATATAACTGAAGGTGTTCCAGCGTTTATAACAATAGGTGGAATGGCTTTAACTTATTCAATAGGTGACGGTTTAACATTAGGAGTTTTATCTTATGTATTCATAAATTTATTATATAATTTAATTGCTAAAAAAGAAGATAAAAAACACGTTTCAGGTGTTATGATTGTTTTAGCTATTTTATTTATATTAAAATTATGGTTTATGTAGTATAATAGTACTAGAGCTTCTAGTATAATAGTATAAAAATAGATGGTGCTTTTATACCAGTAGATAATTACTGTATTAAAGCACCATTTTTGTGTTATAATCTAGTATAAGATTTGTAATAATAATGATTAAAAATACAATATATGAGGTAATTAATATAAAAAACAATTAAATATATAAAACTTTATATATTTATAAAGTAGTAAAGGAGAAACAATGAGAGAAGTAGAATTATTAGCTCCTGCTGGTGATTTAGAAAAGTTAAAAATAGCTTTTATATATGGAGCCGACGCCGTTTATATTGGTGGAGAAGTTTTCGGAATGCGTTCTGCAGCTAAAAACTTCTCAAAAGAAGATATGATAGAGGGTGTTGAGTTTGCACACAGCATGGGAAAAAGAGTATTTGTAACAGTTAATATAATTCCAAGAAGTGAGGATATAGACGCTTTAACTGATTATATAAAAGAATTAAGCGAAATAGGTGTAGATGCGGTTATAGTAAGTGACGCTGGAGTATTTAATATAGTTAAAAAAGTAGATCCAAATATGGAGATACATATAAGTACTCAAGCAAGTACATCAAACTATATTGCTGCAAACTTCTGGTATAACCAAGGTGCAAAAAGAATAGTAACAGCTAGAGAGATGTCTTTTGAAGAGACAAAACAACTTAGAGAAAACACTCCAGAAGATATGGATATAGAAGCTTTCATACACGGAGCTATGTGTATGAGTTATTCTGGAAAATGTGTAATAAGTAACTATACTACAGGAAGAGATGCTAATAAAGGATCTTGTGCGCAATCTTGTAGATGGAAATACAACTTAGTTGAAGAAAAAGACGGAGAATATGAAAATGTATTAGACAACGAAGATTACCAATTCTTCTTCAACACAAAAGATTTATGTATGATTAAATATATACCACAAATATTTGATAGCGGTATAACAAGTTTAAAAATAGAAGGTCGTATGAAAACAGCTTATTACGTTGCAACAACAGTAAGAGCTTACAGAATGGCAATTGATGCTTATTATAAAGACCCAGAAAACTGGGAGTTTAATCCTATGTGGTTAGACGAACTTAAAAAGGGAAGTCACAGAGATTTCTCAACAGGATTCTTCCTTGATAGACCAGGGAAAAATTCAAACAACTACGAATCAGCTTCATATATAAGAAATTACGACTTTATAGGAATAGTAAGAGATGTTTTAGATGATGGATATATAATAGTAGAACAAAGAAATAAAATGTCTGTAAATGACGATATAGAAGTAATAGGGCCTTATAAAGAAACTATGTTCACAACTATTTTAGAAATGTACAATGAAGATGGTGAGCCGATTGAATCTGCTCCACATGCAAGACAAATAGTTAAGATGAAATTAGGAATTGAAGTTGATAAAAATTATATACTTAGAAAACCTATAATTAAGGGTTAGGGAGGAAAATAATGTTATTAGGAAGAAATAGTAAATGCTGGTGTGGCAGTGGAGAAAAATATAAAAAATGCCACATGGAATTCGATGAGAAATTAAAAGAATACGCAAAAGCTGGTTATCAAGTTCCAACTAGAGATATGATAAAAAACGCTGAGCAAATAGAAAAAATAAAAGAAAGTGCTAAAATAAATACAGCTGTACTTGACGAGGTTGCAAAACATATAAAACCTGGTATGACTACAGAAGAAATAAATACAATAGTTCACAACTTCACAGTTGAACACGGTGCAATACCTGCTCCACTTGGATACGGTGGCTTCCCCAAAAGTGTTTGTACATCAATAAATGACCAAATATGTCATGGTATACCATCAGAAGACGATGTTCTTAAAGAAGGAGATATAGTAAACGTAGACGTATCAACAATATACAACGGATACTATTCAGATGCATCAAGAATGTTCAAAATAGGGGAAGTTAGCGAAGAAGCTGACAGACTTGTAAGAGTTACAAAAGAATGTATGGAAATGGCAATAGCAAATGTTAAACCATGGATTCCAATGGGTATAATAGGTGCTACTATACAAGAACATGCACACAAAAACGGATACACAGTAGTTAGAGACTTCGGTGGACACGGAATAGGTGTTGATTTCCACGAAGATCCATTCGTATTCCACTATGGAAACGAAAACGACGGTGTTCTTATGGTTCCAGGAATGACATTCACAATAGAACCAATGATAAACGAAGGTGGATATGAATTATATATAGACCAAGATAATGAATGGACATCTTACACAGATGACGGAAAATTATCAGCACAATGGGAAAATATGATATTAGTAACTGAAGACGGTTGCGAAATATTAACTTATTAATTAGAATTTATAAAATTAACATAAAAGTATGGATATCTTATATGAGGTATCCATATTTTTTTGATTTTAATATATTTAAAAATAACAATAATGAATTTTATATTTAATGTAATTAGTGTTCAATCTAATTTATATTTTGATATACTATAAATAGAGAGAAAGAAATATATTTATACAAATGAGGGGAGATTAAAACAATATGAATCAAGAAAATACAAACAATAAAACTATAAAAATAATAGTGGGAGCAGTTATTTTAGTGGGGTTAGTAATTTTTTTCAGCAAAGATAGTATAATGTATGGATATTATGTCAATAAAGGAGATAAAGAAGTAGAATCTTGGAAAGCAGTACAAGATTATACAGATGCATTGAAAATAAAATACGATGACCTTCTAGTTGATAAAATAAAATTAAACGTCTTACAAAGCGATGAATACGCAACATCATTATTAGAAGACTTAGATGGAGTTTTAAAAAGTAGTGATTTAAACCAACTATATGTAGATGTATATGTAAAAGAAGCTACAAATGCATATAAAGAGGGTGATTATAAACTTTGTGAAAAGGAATTAGATAAAGCTGTATTTTATGGATACTACAAAAATGACTTTAAATATATAGATGAATTAGAATCATATAATAAAACAAATAGCAGTTCAAATAATAATACAAATAAAGTAGTGAGAAATAACAGTAATTCATACTACAACTACAACAGTAATGAATATATAATTCCAGACAGTGATTCTAGATATCTTACAAGAAGCGAACTTAGCAGATATACAAAAACAGACCTTGGGTATATAAGAAATGAAATATTTGCGAGATATGGATATGTATTTTCAAAAGCAAAATACAGAAATTATTTTGGAGCTAAATCTTGGTATTATCCAGACCCAACTGTTCCAGATGATGAAAGTATATTAAATAATGTGGAACGTGCAAATGTTCATTTAATAAAATCTATGGAGTAAAGTTGATAAAATATAGATAGAATAATAAAAAATACAGAAATATATAATTTGATTTATAATAAAATTAAATAATTCTTAAAAATATATAGCAAAAATAGAAAAAAATTGATAATATACTAATGGAGAGATATTCATTAGTCATGTTAAAAAAATAACATCGATGTACGCAATGGTACTTAATATGAATAAAAACACAAAAAATTGACAAACTAAAATAAAAACATCGGAGGGTATATGAAATCAAAAGTAGGAATTATCGGAACAGGGATGGTTGGAATGAGTTATGCATATTCAATGGTAAACCAAGGAACATGCGAAGAACTTGTTTTAATCGATATCAATAAAGAAAAAACAGAAGGTGAAGCAATCGACTTAAATCACGGTCTTAGCTTCGCACCACGTAAAATGAAAATATACTCAGGGGATTATAGTGATTTAAGTGATGCAGCTCTTGTTTGTATAACAGCAGGACCACCACCACAAGAAGGCGAAACAAGACTAGATACAATACATAAAAGTATAGCTGTTATGAAAAACATAATATCTAATATAAAAACTTCTGGATTTGACGGCATAATATTAGTAGCTACAAACCCAGTTGATATCATGACTTATGCAGCTTGGAAATTATCTGGTTTTGACAAGACTAAAGTAATAGGTTCTGGAACTACTCTAGATACAGCAAGACTTAGATCTGCATTAGGAGAAAAATTAAATATAAATGAAAAAAATATACATGCATATGTAATTGGTGAGCACGGAGATTCACAATTCGTTCCTTGGAGTTATGCTCTTTGTGGACCAAAACCAATATATCACTTTGCAGCGAAAAACAAAGGAATAAGTTTTGAAGAATTAAGCGAAATAGAAGATGAAGTTAGAAATATCGCATATAAAATAATAAAAGCAAAAAGAGCGACTTACTATGGAATAGGTATGTCTCTTGCAAGAATTACTAAAGCAGTATTAGACAACGAAAACAGTATACTAAGTGTATCTTCATACTTAGATGGAGAATATGGACATGATGATGTTTATATATCTGTACCAAGTGTAATAAATGCTGATGGAGTTAGAGAAGTTGTCGACCTTAACTTAGACAAAGAAGACAAAGAAAAATTCGATAAAT
This sequence comes from Intestinibacter bartlettii, assembly GCA_025148965.1. Classification (GTDB taxonomy): domain Bacteria; phylum Bacillota; class Clostridia; order Peptostreptococcales; family Peptostreptococcaceae; genus Intestinibacter; species Intestinibacter bartlettii. The sequence continues at coordinate 1,596,590 of CP102273.1, forward strand.
CTGTAGCTATTATGAAAGAAAATATTGCGAAATTAGATTTACAATAGTCTAAACTAAGCCCAATTGATATTAAACCAATTGGGCTTTTTTAATTGTGTGATTTAAAAATTAATCTAAGGAATTATATATATAATAATAGAAAATATTAAAAACAACCAACCTTCCAAAATGAGGAAATAAATGATTGTGATATTTAGTTGACAATTATTATCATTATCAATATAATTAAATTAAGGTGATAATAATTATCAATTACGGAGGGTATAATCATGAATACAGATTGTAAAAATAAGTGCGAAAATAAAAATTGTGAAAATAAAACAAATTCATCATATATAAAGAGAATAATAAAATTAATCGGGCCTGTGATTTTAGGATCAAAGCCGTCCGAGATTGTAAATATTCCAGGATGTCCTGAAGAAAAAATTATTAAACTAAACGAAATAGAATCCTTTTTTGGAAATTGCAAAAAAGTAAAATATAAAATTATAAATGTACACGATGGCAGCAAAAGGGTTTTATTTATAAATGAAAAATCTATGAATAGACGACTTTTAGATAAAAAATGCAGAAACTTTTTGAGATTTTTAGGCTATCCAAGAGAATATAATTTCGAAGCATATATGAGAGAATTAATGCTTAGATTAGAATCTGAAGAATTTCCCCACGAAATAGGGATTTTCCTTGGTTATCCATTAAAAGACGTTCTTGGATTTATGGGATACGGAAAACAAGAATTTGTAGAAGTTTGTAGCTGGAGAATTTATGGAGATAAAGAAGTTTCTTATAAAATCTACAATAGTTTTTTAAGAGATAAGATGAAGATGCATGACCTTGTTGAGAAGATGTCCATAAGCGAGCTTAAAGATGTTATATAGATATTTATATTAAAAAGTATTAACTAGTAGATATATTATTTGCTAGTTTTTTGTTGTATAAAAAACATAAAATTGGGTAAAATAACAAAAACTATATATAAAAGTTTAGAAAAATTTACTTAAAATATATAAAATTAATATTAAATGTAAAAATAAAAGGGAAACACAATGCTTATGTAGAATTTAATAAAATCAATATTGTAAATTTGGGGGTGCGAAAATGGGGAATTTAACAACGGTAAATTATAATATAGAAAGAAAAATAAAAGAAAACTTTGATAATGAAGCCTATATAAATAAAGAAACTCAAAATTTGAAATATAAGCCCATTGAAGAAGAATATGCATATAAAATAAAGGAAATATTAAAGGTATGCCAATTGGAAAGAGAGATAAATCTAGATATTTTATCTAATAAAATAATAATACAACATATCTCAAAACCAATAGATGTTGGCGAAAATGGATATAGTTGTGCACTTTTTAAAGACAAACAAAATAGCGATTTTGATGAAAATGATGAATATGAATTAAGTTTAGGAGTATTTGATTTTGACGAAGAAAGCAGGATAAAAGGTACTACTGTTTATTTACAACATTGGGGAAGTGTTATTGATTTTTTAGATTTATCAGATGCTATAGAACAAGATGAAAATATATACATATTAAAAAATATATCTAATGCAAAACAGTTTGGAGCTATTTGCAAATTATATAGAAATGTAAAAAATCACGAGGGAATAATAAAAAGACAAGAAGATTTAATACAAAAGTTAGGAAGCCAAGTTGTCGAATATGACGATGCAGCTTGGATTATTGTAAATAGTATTAAAAAAGAAGACTTAAATAATGAAGAAAAGTTTAAAGATGTATTACATAAATTTTTAGAAGACTTTATAAAATATGCGTTTACAGTAGAGTTTATTTCAAAGGGATATTAATCCAAAAATTTAGACAAAAAATATTCTTAAATATTAGAAAATTTGCTTAAAATATTTAACTGAAAAATAATACAAACATATTGAAATAACTTGTATACAAATAAGAATAATATGGTATAATATCTAATTGTGATTGAAACAAAAGGAGGTTATATCATGAAAAAAAATAAGGATATTTTAATACAATACATAGGATTAATAATAGCTTGTATGATAATGGCTGTTGGATTAAATATGTTCTTAGTTCCAAAGACAATCGCACCAGGGGGTCTTAGTGGTCTATCTGTTGTAATATCAAAACTTACTGGATTTCCAGTATCTAACATATTATTCACGATAAGTACACCGCTTTTACTTTTCTCAGTGAAAATATTAGGTAAAAAAGATGCAATAAAAACATTTATAGGAATGGCAATTCTTACACTTTCACTTAAAGTAACAGAGCCATTATCGACTATATCACTTACTGACAATACGCTTTTAGCTGCTATTTCAGGATCTATACTAGTCGGATTATCTCTAGGAATACTTTTCAGAATTGATGCATCAACTGGTGGTACAGATTTAATTGCACTTATGCTAAATAGAATAATACCAAGTATACCAGTATCTAAATGCTTAAGTATGATAGATGGAACTGTTGTAGTTTTAGCCGGGGTAGTAAATATGAATTTTGAAACAGGACTTTACTCAGCAATTGCACTTTACATAATGGTCAAAATCATAGATACAATCACAGCAGGATTTGACTATGCAAAGGCATTCTTTATAATAACTGAGAAAAAGGATGTTTTACAAGAAGCTATTATAGAATTAAACAGAGGTATTACTATTTTAGATGCAAAAGGTGGATATACTAATGAAGATAAAAATGTAATGCTTGTTGTTGTAAATCAGAAAAAACAAGAAGTCGCGCTTAAAAAAATGGTTAAAGAACTAGACGAGAAATCGTTTATTATTGTTACTGATGTTTATGAAGTACTTGGTAAAGGATTTAAATCTATTGACGCGGTTTAGGATTTAAGGCTGTATGGAGAAAATTTTTCTCTGTATGGCCTTTTTATGTATATTTGCAAATAATGATATAATAAAAATAGATGATAAATTTATTAAGGGGAAATTTTATATGAAAGAATACGATAATATTAATACAAACAAAAAAATACTGTTAAATAAAATGTTAGATCCAAGCAAGTTTACTACAAGTTATAAAATAATGTGGTTTTATGCAATATACAAAGAAATGCTTAGTGGTCATAAAAAAGCCTCTATAAAGAAACTTTCAGCAAATATGGTATCAGCTGCATATTACCCAATAGAACATGAAAATTTAGATTTTGGAAAACTAGACAAGTTAAGTTATATTACATTTTACTTAAAAAATAATTTAAAGATAGACACACTAGAAAATGAGGATTATATTTGTTGGTATATAATGGGAAGTAATGATGAAAAATTAAATGAGATGGTAATTAAATTAGGCAAATATGTACCATATAGATTAATAAGACCTTTTTATGATGATTTTATAAAAGATAAAGAATATAAAATATGTAAAAAGATGCCTGATGCTTATATTAACAAATATATTCAAGAGTTAAATGAGGAAAAAGATGATATAGATGTACTTTATAAAATAAATAAAAATGGCGATATGATAGAATTTTGTGAGTCATGGATAAAATATATTATGGAGAATAAAAATTCAATCTTATATCTAATAAAACATAAATTGATATCATATTTAGAAACTAAAAATCCTGATGACAATAAAATAGAATTTAAATTAGGTAGAAAGCTAGCTACAGATAAAAATCTAAGTTTTTAAAAATATTAAAACAAATATTTTTATTATTCAAATCTTAGGTATAGATAAACAAACAAAATGAGGTTATACTAATATATAAATAATAAAATACATAAAAATTACATCGGAGGCAATATGAAAAGAACAGATTACATATCATGGGACGAATATTTTATGGGAATTTCTCTATTATCAGGTATGAGAAGTAAGGATCCATCTACACAAGTTGGTGCATGTATAGTAGACAGCGATAATAGAATAGTATCAATCGGGTACAATGGATTTTTAAATGGATGCAGTGATGAGGATTTCCCTTGGGAAAGAGAAGGTGATTTTTTAAATACGAAATATCCATATGTTGTTCATGCGGAACAAAATGCGATTTTAAATGCACGTGGCAAGAATTTAGAGGGATGCAGCATTTATGTAAATTTATTCCCATGTCATGACTGCGCAAGAAATATAATTCAGTCTGGGATTAAAAAGGTTTATTATTTAGAAGATAAATATAAAGATACAGATTCAACAAAGGCTTCTAAGTTTATGTTTGAGAAGGCAAAAGTTGAGTGTATTAGATTAAAACCTAGAGCTGAGAAGATTGAAATATCTTTTAAAACACAAGATTAGTTTTTTGATTTAAATTAAGAAAATTAATTCTAATAGGTATTAAAATAACACCATAACATAGAGACAGATTACTATGTTATGGTGCTTTTGTGTTTTGTGTAATATTCGTATAAGTGTGAATTATTTTCGGTATACTAAAATTATACCTGCGCGGAAATTCGAGACTTTGGCGAATGTTTTAAAGCTTATCATGAATTAATGTACGTGAAAATTAATATAAGTATAAGGTTTTATTACAAAAATAAAGCATTATCTTAAATATAATACTTAAAATTATCAAATCTATATAAATACCCATTAAAACATGGTCTAATTGTTCTAAATATATGTATTTTTGTAAAATTATTACAAATAATTAAAACTATTGAAATAGATTTAAAAACATATTAAAATGAATGAAATTAGGGAAAGTTATGAATTAAAACGTAAAATATAGGTTGATGAAGAAGGCGAATATGATATTAGGAAAACTTGCTAAAACAGGAGCGTTAGTCGCATCGGGTATTTTAATAGGTGGATTATTATCTTATAATTCTGAAAAAACAAAAATAATAAATGGGATAGATTATCTTAAAAATACTGCGATAGAAGCTAAGAATGAAGTATCTCAAGTAACTGCACAAAGAGATAAGTTAAAAGAAGATTTAGAAAAGGTAAAATCACAGCTAGAAGAGAAAAAAGAAAAAGTAGAAGAATTAACTGATGAAAGGGATTCTTATAAAAATAGAGTTTCAGAGTTAGAAGAACAATTAAAAAATACAGTATCTAAAGAAGATTCAGATGAGTTAAAAAATGAGATAAAAAGGCTAAATCAAACAATAAGAGATTTAGAGACGGAATTATCTAATTTATGCAATAAAATGACCGAGTTGGAAAAAACTTTACAAACATCTCAATCTGAAATAAATAGATTAAATGATTTAATAGCTCTTAAAGATAAACTTTATACTCAAACTTACATGAAAGCTATGGAATATGAAGATAAAATCGAAGAGCTAAAAGAAGCTTTAAAAGTTAAAGAAGCTACAATTTCAAGGTTAGAACAGGAACTAGAAGAATTAAAAAATGCAAATAAAAATCAGTATAGCGAAAATGTAGAATTAAAATCTGAAATAGCAAACTTAAAGTCTGAAATAACTAAATTAAATAACGAAAAAAGTGAGCTTGAGTCAACTATAGCAGATTTAAATAATCAATTAGAAGACTCTAGAAATGAAATCAGCAGTGTGATTGATAGAGCGAATCAAGAAATCCAAAGAGCAAATCAAGATCAACAAGATATATTAGAAGCTGTTGAGAATGCTAAAAATGAAGTAGAAAATTATTAATAATATTTATATAAAAAGATAGAGCCCCGGCTGTTAGATGAATCTGATAGTCGGGGTTTTTAATATGAAAAATATGTAAAATCAATAAATTAAATATTAATATAATTATTAAAAAGATTTAAACAGTTTTTTTGCTGTAAAAATAGATGAAATTATGTATAATCAAGTAAACATCGACAAAATTTTGTAAGAAATTACTTTTAAGAAAATTCGGAAAAATACGAAAAATATGTAAAAATATACTACAATAATATTAAGAAAACAAAAAAGGAGGTATTAATATGACTAGCAAAATAAGAGTAGAAGAAATTGTAGATTTAATAGATTTTCTTTGTATTTGTGGATTTCCTGAAGAATTTGAAATAATGGGAAGATTAATCGTAGATAAACTATCTTACGTTTCAGATTTTTCAATGGATAATGGAAAGGCTAAAGAATGGTCAGGGGCAATTTTATATTTAATTGCAAAAGAAAGTGGACTATTTAAGATGTCAGAAGTTAGAAAAAATGATGAAATGTGTATATCTGAAGAAAAAATGGCAAAACTTATAATAAGAGTAAAATACGATATTATGAAATATAATGCTGATAAAATAAGAAAAGCATTGCCAAAAAACTTTAAATGTTATGTTAAACTTAAAAATAATGCAGCTTATGAAATAATGTCTAACTTCAGTACTAATGTAAAGAGTGCTAAAGACATAACAAATATAGATGATATATGTGAATATTTTATGATTTTCCGCTACAAGTTCTTGAAGCAATAGAAGATTATATTAATCAACAATTTAGAAAAGTTACAATTCAAAATAGAAAATATTTACTTGAAGAAGCTAGAAATAAAATTCCAGATGATGTTTTTGAAAATTTACATGGAAGATTTCTTGATAACAATGAAACAATGACTTATTTAAGATTAAAGTTTGATATAGGCATACTTAATTATGTTGGATACAACTTTAAGGATGCATTACAACCATTTAAAGAAGTTTTAGAATTAGATAAAAAAGATATGTTTGGCGCTAGACATAGAATATTACCTTGTTTGATAAAACTTAACAGACTTGAAGAAGCTAAACAATTTGTTTCTGAATTTAAAAATGATGAAAGTACATTTATGTTATATAACAAAGCTCTATATTATCATATTTGTAATGATGAAGTTAATGCAAATTTATATATACAAAAAGCTTTTGAAAAAAATAATATTGTACCAAAATATATTTTAGGTATAGAAGATAAAAGTTTTGAAGAGGAAAACGTTACAGATTTTATGGGTGGAGTAAAATCAATTTATCCTGAAGGTAGTAAAGAAGAAGCTTTAGTTTATAAAAATGTTATAGATTTATTTTGGAGAGATACACAAGAAAGAAGATTATGGCTTTTAGATGAATATTTTTCTTATTTAGAAAGAAGTAATATTGAAATAGAAGTGAAAAGAGATTATATAGAAAATAATATTGTTAAATATTTTGAAGGATATCAAAAAATAAAAGATAAAAATTTAGATGAAGAAGAGATACAAGTTAAAAAATATTTAGATATAATAATAAAAGAAATATTTGAAGCATACAAAGAAGAATATAATCATATTGATGAGTATGATTTTATAAAAAAAATATTTGACAATAATAACGAAAATGAAATATATGTAGATGAAGATTTAATATTAAACCAAAATGATGCTGAAATTACAAGCTTTAGTCAAGATATATTTAACTCATCAGATGATGATGAAGATTAAAACATAATAAATAAAATAAATACAAAATCCCCCAAAAAGTACTATAATAAAACTATACAATAATATCAGGGGGTGCTCAAATGCAAGAAGTATATGAATTTTTAAAAGCTTGTGGTACATACTACCTAGCGACTGTTGAAGGAGATCAACCGAGAGTTCGTCCTTTTGGAACTATAGACATATTTGAAGACAAATTATATATTCAAACTGGTAAAGTGAAAGACGTATCAAAAGAAATGCAAGCAAATCCTAAGGTAGAGATATGTGCCTTTGATGGTCAAAAATGGATACGTGTTGCAGGGGAAGTGGTAAGAGATGATAGAGTTGAACCTAAAAAACATATGTTAGACAGTTATCCAAACTTACAAGCTCTTTATCGTGCTGATGACGATAATACAGAAGTTCTTTATTTAAAAAATGCGACTGCTACAATATCTTCATTTACTGAAGAACCTAAGGTTATAAAATTTTAATTGATATAAAAGGATTATAATATCCTATAAATTATGAAAAGACTCCTTATTTTGGTTAATTCCATATAAGGAGTCTTTTATTAGAAATCATCAGAAAGAGCAGTTTACAAAGAATTACTAAAAACACTTGGTCTAGGACTAGAAAATCGTATGACTTCAAAAGTCGGATTACTTTCTGGGGGCCAACGCCAAGCACTTACATTATTAATGGCAACACTTAAAAAGCCAAAACTTCTTCTTCTAGACGAACACACAGCAGCACTTGACCCGAAAACTGCCACAAAAGTTTTAGAAACAACAGATGAAATTATAAAACGAAACAATCTAACAACACTAATGATTACACACAATATGAAAGACGCAATCGCTCACGGAAACCACCTTATAATGATGATGGATGGAAATATTATTTTAGATATTAAAGGCGAAGATAAAAAGAAACTTACTGTGGAGGATTTGCTTCATAAATTTGAAGAGGCTAGTGGGGAAGAATTTGCTAGTGATAAGGCGCTTTTAGGATAAAGAGTGCTTTGGAATTTATTTAAATATAATTAGAAAGACACAGGATGGAATGTATAATATGTACTAATCGCTGTGTCTTTTTTTATTTTTATGTTTTTGGGATTGGTAAGATTAAAAACAATATGTTGCTATATATATACAATAAATGCAATAAAGTGATAAAATCTAATTAATAGATATTATAGTAATAAAAAAGGCTAGGTGAAATTATGGTGACTTCAGAAATGAGAGAAATTATAATAAATGATTTGAAAAAAGAGAAAGAAATTATACCTGATGAACATGATGGCTCTTATGAGCTAATGAGGGAAACTATACGTTCATATATGAACATTAAAAATACTTCGGTGTTAAATTACAAAGATTTAAATCTAGTTTATTTGATGTCAGTGGGGACATGGAAAAAAGGTATCTATAAAAGAAAGGAAACTATAAATGAAAGTAATTTACCAAAGAGTGAAAAGAAAAGGCTTATAGGAGTTATGGATAGAATATGGCAAAATGCTATCGATGAAAAGTATAAAAATATAGGTAGCACTAAACCATGTTTTGGTATGTTTGGAACGGGATTTTTTTCTTTCAAAGATAAAACAGATAAAAATACAGTTATAAGATTTATTAATTTATGTACAGAAATTATTGATATGGAGGATGACGATGAAATATTTAATAAGGCAGATGAAGTTTTAGATAAGGACATCCGAGGTATGAAAGCTGCTTCTGCCTCTATGATACTGCACTGTTTGAAGCCTTATACATTTCCGATATTTAATTCTAATATGGGAAATGGCAATATATTTGAAATATTAGGAGTTGATTTAGATAAAAAGACAGAAATTTATACGTATGTAAAAAATTGTAGAGCTGTAAAATCATTTAGGGACGAAAATTTTGATTTTAAAAATTATAGGGTTTTTGATATTGTTGCTAGTAATCCAAAATATGATGAGGATTATGAATATTATTACGATAACAACTTAATTCTTTATGGACCTCCAGGGACCGGAAAAACATACAATACAATCAATTATGCTGTGGCAATTTGCGATAAGAGAGATATTTATGACTTGGAAGATTATGATGAGGTTTTAAGTAGATATAATGAATTAAAAAAACAAGGTCGTATTGAATTTACTACTTTTCACCAATCTTATGGATATGAAGAATTTATAGAAGGTATAAGCCCTGAGACAACAACAGATGGAAATCTAACTTATAAACTTAAGGACGGTATTTTTAAAGCATTTTGTAAAAGGGCAATAAAAATAGACAACAAACAGCCGTATGTATTTATAATAGATGAAATTAATAGAGGTAATATATCTAAAATATTTGGGGAACTAATTACACTAATTGAAGAGAGCAAACGTTTGGGCAGAGAAGAAGGTATGGAGGTAGTACTACCATATTCGGGAGAAACTTTCGGGGTACCAGATAATGTGTATATAGTTGGGACTATGAATACAGCAGATCGTTCGATAGCACTTATGGATACCGCACTTCGCAGACGTTTTAAATTCATAGAGAAAATGCCAGATGCTGATATACTTAGAGAAGTTGGAGCAGATATAGTTGAAGATGAATATGGCGAGGAAATTGATGTTGCTTTAATGTTAGAAATAATCAACGAAAGAATTGAGTATCTGTACGATAGAGAACATACTATAGGACATGCATTTTTTACTGAACTTAAAGATGACAATAGTATAGAGAAATTAGGTAATATATTTGAAGAGTCGATTATCCCCCTTTTACAGGAGTATTTTTATGAAGATTATAGCAAGATACAGCTCGTGCTTGGAGATAATTGTAAATCTAGTGACGATTACAAATTTATATTGGATGAAAAATTAATTGCCAAGGATATATTTAATGGAAATGTAGATGATATTGATTTGCCAGACAAAAAATACATGATACAAGAAGAAGCTTTTTGGGATATTAACAGTTACAGAGAAATTGGTGAAGGCATATGAAGAACTTTTTAGAAGTAAAAGAATTTGATTCAATCATTTGCAATGAAGATTATAAGGATGATTTGAGATATAAATTTTTAAATAAATCTATATTTGATGAGTTGATAAATTTTATTCGTACTTATTCAAGTGAGGATAATACTGATTTATTAGATTTTATGAAAATAAGCTACAAACGTAATGTTGGAGAGATTATAAATATAAGAAATTATGTAGGTGTAATTCAGATGGACAACGGTTATCAAATACAGATACTTCCCAAAATATCGTTTGGAAGAGAGGATTATAATAATGAACAAACCAAGCGAGTATTTATAAAAATGATTAGAAGTATGAATGATTTCCCAAGTAAGGTATTCGACGATGCAAATTTAAAAGTAGGAGGTATGAATTTATATGAGATTTTTATAAATATGTACTTACAGGAAGTTCGTAAATTAGTCAAACATGGAATAAAATCATCTTATATTAGAAAAGAACAAAATTCAAAATTTTACAAAGGAAAATTGCTTGTAAATAAAAATATAAATCAAAATCTAATTCACAAGGAGAGATTTTATATAGAATTTGATGAGTACGATGTAAATAGGGCTGAAAATAGAATTATAAAAAGTACGCTATTAAAACTTCAAAAAATATCAAATAGTTCAGAAAATTTAAAAGAGATAAGAAAGCTTTTAGTTTCATTTGGACAGATTAAAGAATCGATAAATTATAAAAAGGATTTTTCAAAGATAGTTATAGATAGAAGTAATAGAGATTATAAAACAATAATACCATGGTCTAAAGTATTTCTTATGAATAAGAGTTTTACTACTTTCTCAGGTAAATCTACTGTTAAGGCTTTGTTATTTCCTATGGAAAAAGTATTTGAAGCTTATGTTGCTAAAAATTTAAAAAAAGTGCTTGGAAAAATTGGTTGGGAAGTATCTATACAAGACAGAGGGTACTATTTATTTGACGAACCTAGAAAACAATTTGCATTAAGACCGGATATTGTAGTAGATTGTGGTAATGGCAGAAAAATCATAATGGATACTAAGTGGAAGCATTTATGCAATAATGAAAGGGCTAATTATGGAATATCTCAAACTGATATGTATCAGATGTATGCTTATGCTAAAAAGTATAGAACATCAGATATATGGCTTTTGTATCCTGTAAATGATGAAATGAGAGAGTGTAATAGTATTTTTTTTAGAAGTGATGATGGAGTTAGAGTTGGTGTATTTTTTGTGGATATTGCTTGTATAGAAAATAGTTTATTGGATTTGGGATTGTCTTTGGAAGAAATTAAAAGATAATTATTTTAGGTCATAATATTATTTGGAGGGGAATTTATGAATAAATATAAAGTAACTTTAAGCAAAAAAGGAAATCAAATTAATTCAGTAGATGATTGGTATAATTATGCACCACCTATGAAAAAGGATATACATTGGAAAGATGGAAAAAGTGCAAAAGAATTAGCTAAATATATAATAGAAGGAAATAAATATTTACCTCAAGAATTAGAAGTTTTATTAATAAAAATAGGATGCCAACCAAGTGGAGAATTACAAGGAGAACCAGAAGCTATTACAGGATTAAAGTCTAGAGGTCAAGGGAGAACCCATGATTTATTATTAGTTAAAGAAAATGAAGTGGTAGTAGGGATTGAAGCTAAAGTAGAAGAACCATTGGACGAACCTGTATATAAAATAATAGAAGACTTGATTATGAAAAAACCAGAAGATGCTAAAGGAAAATATAAACGTTTAAAATATTTATATAAATGTATATATGATTCTGAAATAGATAATACATATTTAAAATATCAGTTATTAACAGCAACAGTTGGAACATTACTTGAGGCTGAAAAAGTAGGGGCTAAAAAGGGAGTTTTAGCTGTTATAACTTTTATATCTGCATTAGGACATATGTCTAATTCTATGAAGAAAAACAAAGACGATTTAAATTATTTTATAAGTACAATTTCTAAGTATAAACAAAGTGAAGGATTTTATAGATTACCAGGGTTTGAAGATATAGAATTTTATGTGGAAGATTTATATATATAAGTTTAAATATAAAGTAAGGGGGCTATTATTAGTCCCCTTATTTTGCATTAAATAACCTAATTTGTCTGAGCAACTTCAACCTCAACTTCATAATTTACAAGTCCAGAAACCTCATCCATCTTCTTCTTAAAAACAAAATTAAAAAGCGCTATACATCGTCCAACGCCAATCATAGCAATCAAAGTCCCCAGCCCAATTGCAACTATATTGCCAGTAAACAATAACCCAATACCACATGTTGTAGCAACTGAAAATAAGTCAATTGTATTTTTACCAAAGCCAAGCCCCTTATTTAATAAATCACCAATAGCCTGTGCGAGCCCATCTGCAGGATTTGGAACAAGTTTCATATTTACTGTCATAGCAGCTCCTATAGATGTCACGATTATTGCAACTAAAAGAAGCAATAGATTTTGCCACAATGTAGTGTAATTGAATTGAAAAATCCCGTTGAAAAAGTTTATAAGAACACTGAATAATAAACTAAAAGGTATTTGCAAGATGTCTATCCATTGTCTGTTTTTGCCTTTTATTATAAATTGGATTATTACAAACATTGTATATACAACAAATGTCATAGTTGCAAAGTTTAAATTAAAAATACTTGATATCGAAAATGGGATAGATATGATTGGAGATACTCCAAGTCCCGATTTTGTGTTTAATGTAATGCCGATTGAAAGGACGGCAAGCCCTATTGAATAAATCAAAATGCGATAAAACCAACAATTATTTTTACTGTTTTCCATTTTACATCACTCTTTCTAAAAAATATCCTCTAATAACAAATTGTATAGTTAATTCTGTATATAGTCAATATATGGAAATTGTGTAAGCGAAGTATATTTAAAAATATTTCGATAAATTATACAAAAAATAGATATAAAATATTACAATTAGATTATAAAACAAAATGAGGGGGAAGAATTATGCGTAACTATTACATGGTAAGGGCAAAAAATTCTAATACAGAGGCATTTGATATATTTTTTAAGAATAATGTAGTAGCAGTTGGATGGAGTAGAGTTGATTTTAGTAAAGAGCTAGATTCTAAAAAATTAAGAAAAAAGGTTTTAGATGAATATTATCAAAAAGATCAAAAGCAAAGTTTAATTTCTAAAAAGTTAAATGAAGTAGAGAGATTTAAAAATCTTAAAAAAGGTGATTTTATAGTAGTACCTTATTATTCATATATTGCAATTGCTGAAGTAGAGGATAAAGAAATTTATTTTGAAAAAGGAACTAATCCTGATATAGATTTAGCAAACCAAAGAGCTGTTACATATAGATATAAAGATAATGAACCATTGATAATTCCTAGAAATGATTTATCAGAAGGACTTCAAAGAAGACTTCGTGTTCGTGGAAATACAGTATCTAATTTATATGAATTTAAAGATGAAATAGAAGAAATTTTTAATAGACCATCTTATTCATATTCTAAAAAAATACAGGAGATAGAGCAAATAGAACTAGAAAAATTAAAAAAAGGATTGCTTGAAAACATACAAAAAGGAAAGAGTAACTTACAAACTGGTGGAATAGGTTTAGAAAATTTAGTTTGTGAAATTATGCAATGTGAAGGCTATGAATCGAAAATTTTGGCGAAAAATAAATTTCAAGGAAAAGCTGATGCCGATATATTAGCAATAAAAGAGGATTCATTTATGTCAAAAAAGATATTTGTTCAAGTAAAACATCATAATGGTGAAAGTGGAAGTTATGGGATACAACAAGTTATAGATGTTTTGAAACAAAAAGAATATGAAGAGTATGAAGGATATTTTATAACTAGTGGATTTGTAAGCGATGAAACTCGTAAAATTGCATCAGAAAATAATATTGATGTAATGGATGGAGAGGAGCTTGTTCAATTGATAATAGATAACTTAGATAAATTAAGTAAGGGTACTAAGAGATCACTTGGTATTTGTAGTATACCAACAATTATATAGTTAGAGATAGAATTTAATGGGGGTGAAAAAATTGAAGTATATTTGTATTAATTGTAATGAAGAATTTGAAATAAATAGATCACAATTAACTATGTGTCCATATTGCAATTGTGAAACAATAGAGAAAAATAAATATGATAAAATGAAACAGAGTTTTGATGAGGCTAATTATTCTGAAGAAGATTTTAATATGGTTTTAGATGAAGAATCTAGAGTATATGAAAAGGCTGAGGGTACGCCGCTAGAAAGAGTAATGGAAGACATAAAAGCAATGTATGAATTAATAAAAGATCCAAGAGCAGGTTTAAAAGCAAAAGCAATTGCAGTAGTAGCATTATTATATGTAGCAAATCCAATAGACATAATACCAGATGCTTTACCGATTTTTGGTCTTGTTGATGATGCTGGTATAGTGATGTTTGCAGTAAAAAGCATAGGAGATGCACTTAATCAATATAAAGAACAAATAAAAGAAAAATTGAAAGTTAAAAGAAATAATACAACAGTAGTATATCAATTGAAACAAAACTCAAATGAAAATCAAACAACTGGAAAATATAAAAAGAATCTACTAATTTGGGATATACCAGTAAGTAAAAAGAATAACTTATATGCAAATTTAATTAGTGGAAAAATTATTAATGGCAATGAGGTTTACTTACTAAATAACTATATAAATACATGTTTAATTCCAGTAAATAATTTTGATAAATATATTTCAGACAGTATTTTTAATGAAGCAATAGTAGTTTTTAAAGCATTAGGTGTTAAAAGGATTGTATATACAAAAAAGACTATGACAACATCTAATAAAAGAGATATTAAAGAATTAAGAGCACATAATATAGCTGATTTAGAAATATGTTTAACATTAGATGATACATTAAAAGAAGAATTTACAGATGAAAGTGTATTTGAGAAAACTGACTTATCTCACAGCTTGCAAAATACAGAGTTTATAGATAAATTGGTATGGTATTTTTCAGAAAGTTCTATAGTAGATGAAAGTGTATTTAGAGAAAGATTTGAAAATGGATTGTTAAGTAAAAAAATATTAAAGGAATTGGACTACACTTCAATACTAGATATTAATGATAGGTTTGATATTAAAAAGTATTGTGACATCAACTATAATGAAAATATAAGTTTGTATTCAAAAGTGTCATGGAATATTGAAGTTGAATATTATTCATTGTCTGATATTGATAGTGAAAAATTGAAGTTTATATATAATAAAATAATTCATAGAATGGAAAAAAGAAAGAATGAATTAATTCAAGATAATTAATATATAAAAATATTTTACTGAAATAGGCTGTATTTAAAGCATTGGGAGTTGATTAATATTTATTGAATTTATATAGGGCAGTACACAGTACTGTTCTATTTTTTATACTCTAAAAACAATAAAATAATAAATTCCCAGTAGGAAATAATACTAAAAAATTAATAACAAAAACCATCACAAAGTCGTTAAAAAAAATCCCAATGTCACAAAAAAAGAACGCCGAAAAACTTTCAGCGTTCAAAAAAATCCTAATCTTCATCAGCTTCATACGAGTCACTACGTAAACTCATCTTTTCGCCAATCTTATTAATCTCATATGGTGTATTTTGATAAACTTGGTAATTTAACCAGTTGCCATAGAATAAGTTGGCGTTTGATCTCCAAGTGTTTACAGGTTCGCTTTGTGTATCTCCATTAGGATAGTAATTTTCAGGTATAAGTGGATTCATACCTTTGTTAAAGTCTCTGACATATTCTTGTTGTAATGTGTCAGTATCGTATTCTAGATGGCCTGTTACAAAGATTTTTCTTCCATCTTCAGTAGATATTATAAATGGTCCTGCTTTTTCAGATTCAGATAAAATTTCTAATTCGTCTACTTTTAAGATGTCTTCTTTTCTAACTTCTGTATGTCTAGAATGTGGAGCGTAGAACATATCGTTTAGCCCTCTTGTTAAAGTTGCCGATGGATTATTTACTTTGTGCGCAAATATTCCTGATAATTTATCTTTTAAAACGTGTTTTTGTATTCCATAATAATGGTATAGTGCAGCTTGTGCGGCCCAACATATATGTATAGTTGAGAAGACATTTTTCTTGCTCCATTCCATAATTTCGACTAATTCATCCCAATATTCAACTTCTTCAAATTCTAAAAGTTCAACTGGAGCCCCTGTTATTATTAATCCGTCGAATTTTTGATCTTTAATATTGTCAAAATGAGTGTAGAATTTATCTAAATGTTCGCTTGATGTGTTTTTACATTCGTGGCTTTTTACATTAAGTAAAGTTATTTCTACTTGTATAGGTGAATTAGATAAATATCTAAGTAGTTGGTTTTCAGTTTGTATTTTAAGAGGCATTAAATTTAGTATAGCTATTTTTAATGGTCTTATATCTTGTCGCATAGATCTTTCTGTGTCCATGACGAAAATGTTTTCATTTGATAAAACCGAATATGCTGGTAATGTTTTTGGTATTTTAAGTGGCATAATCGTCCCTCCCCTTTTTATTGTAATAGATATATTGTACACAAAATATGGAAAAAATTCTATATTTTCTCATGAAATAATATGCTATTATATAATTAATATTATTATTTTATGGGGAGGAATAGAGTTATATGAAAGAATCAGAAGAAAAAAATAATTTTAAGTCACAATTCAAAATCGATAAGAATTTGGTTATAGGATTAATAGTGGGATTTATATTAGGAGCAATTATATTTTCAATTAGTAGTAATGGGAAAATAAGTGATTATGAAAGTCAATTATCTGACTATAAATCAAATGACACAAAACAGTCAAAAGAAATTGAAGAATTACGTTCAAAGGTAAAAGAGGCACAACCTTGGTTTGAAATGCAGGAACAAGAACAAAAAGAGAAAGAAGAAGAATTAGCTGCTAAGAAAAAAGCTGAGGAAGAGGCACAAAAGGCTAAGGAAGAACAGGCAAGAAGGGAACAAGAGGAAAAAGAAAAGAGAGGGTATGATACTGGAATAACTTATAATCAATTAGCCAGAACACCAGATGATTATGAGGGCGAAAAAGTAAAATTTAGTGGAAAGGTCCTACAAGTTATGGAGGGAAGTAGTGACGTTCAAATAAGATTAGCTGTGAATGGTGATTATGACAAAGTTGTATATGGAACATATGATAAAACAATAGTATCTTCTAGAATTTTAGAAGATGATTATATAACTATAATGGGTACAAGTGGAGGACTTTTAACATATGAATCAACAATGGGAGCTAGTATTACTATTCCATCTATATCAATAGATAAGATAGAGAGATAATTAGATTATAAATTAAAGTAAAAGAGCCTGTATATACTTAAGTATATACAGGCTCTTTTTATTTTTGAGCAAATCTAAAATTATGTCTTCTACTTTTTAAAAATTCATTTACAAATATAAAAACAGAAGTCAAGGCAACCGATAAAATACAAGCGCTTAGTATTGCGAATTTACACAGATTTATAAGTTCAAAATCATATGAAAAAGTAAGTTCACACATAAATATCGACATCGTAAATCCGATTCCAGCTATTAATGAAACTAAAAATACAGAGTAAAAATCGAGACCATTAGGTCTACTTACAAGTTTTAATTTTGCAAAAACATATGTAAATAAAGTTATACCTAGTGGTTTTCCGAATGCAAGCCCAAATAATATTCCAAAGTAAAGTCTTTCGCTAGCCCCCAAATTAGTAGTAATATCTAAAGAAACTCCGCTATTTACAAATGCGAATAAAGGTATAACGATAAAGTTTGTAAAAGGAGATAATTTTTCTTGCAAAATCTCTAATACACTTTTTTTGCCGTTATAAGCTTTGGCAGGTATACATATAGCTAACAAAATACCGCTTATTGTAGGGTGGACATTGCTACAATTTATCAAATACCACAAAATAAGTCCGCTGAAAATATAATAAGGGATATTTTCTATATGAAACACCTTATTTGCTACAATTAAAATAAGCATTACACAAATTGCTACAATTAAATAAGTCGTATTTATATCTTGTGTAAAAAATATTGCAATCACAAGTATCGAAATCAAATCATCGACAACGGCAAGTGTAAGTAAAAACAACCTAGCTTGAGGATTTATATGGTTTTTAAATATGTAAAATATGCCGACTGCAAATGCGATGTCTGTGGAAATTGGAATACAAAATCCGTTTATGTAATCAGTTCTAAAATTGAAAATCAAAAATATTATCGCGGGGACGATGACCCCACCGATTGAACCGATAACTGGAAAAGATGCCTTCTTTATAGAAGATAAATTTCCATATAAGATATTTTCTTTAATTTCGAGACCTACATTTAAAAAGAAGAAAAACATTAAAAAATCATTTATAAATTCATTTAGTGGAAACCTGAAAAATAAATTATCAAAAATGATTTTATTGTAAATCCCTTCATAAGAACTGTTTGCAATACAAAGTGCGCTTATTGTACAAATTAAAAGCAACACGCTGCTTAAGGCTTCTGACTTTATACTTCTTCTATAACGTTCTAAATTTTTCATAATAACACCTTCTTATAAGATATCTATTCAAATTTATGATATCATTTAGGATTATATGACAATAAAATTATGAATAAAAAATATACAATTGGAAATAAATAACTAAGTATTTAAATATTGAGTTATTATCTTTTTTGTAATATAATTCATATACGTAATATTTAAATAATATAAGATTATTAATGAAATGTATTCATTTAAGACTATATATGAAGGAGGAGATTTTTTGACAACTAATAGAATAGTAAAGACAGCGATAGTTGCATCTATCTATGCAGCTTTAACAGTTGGATTAAATCCAATTAGTTATGGAGCAGTTCAATTTAGATTATCAGAAGTGCTTGTTCTTTTAGCATTTGTAAATGCTGATTATATCGTCGGTTTAACAATAGGATGTTTAATAGCAAACTTATTAGGACCTTATGGTCTTGCTGATATAATATGTGGTACTTTTGCAACATTTGTAAGTGCTTATTTAATCTACGTTACGCCTAAGTTTATAAAAAGCAAATATGCTATTTGGGTAGCATCTTTATGGCCAGTACTTATTAATGCACTTATAATAGGACTTATGTTAAATGTATTCTTTAAATACCCACTTATACTTAGTATGCTACAAGTTGGAATAGGTGAATTTGGAGTTGTAACTATTATTGGTGTTCCTTTATTTAAAATTATAAGTTCTAAATACCCATCTATTTTTAATATAAAGGAGGCTTAATGATATGGAAGAAAAATACACAAAAGTAATTGCAGTAGGTGACGAAGCAATAAATTATTTAGAAGATATAAAACATAATTTACAAAAAAATGCTAGCTTTGAAAATATAAAAGTAACTAAAGACGTAGACAAAGAGTTCGTAAGAGGCTTATTAGACGGAATAGAAGTTTTATATATGTTATACGATAGCTCAGACAAAGATGTTGTGAATATACTTAAAGCAATATCTTTTATGGCACAAGAAAGAAGAGTTTTATGTATAGGACTTGATATATGTTTAAAAGAAAATAAAGAAGATATAGGTGTAGATAAAGAGTTCAAACTAAACAAATACAACTTAGAAACTACAATGGATATGATAAATCTTATAAGTGAAGCTATGGACGAAGAAACTTTAATATACGTAGATTTAAGTGACTTAAAAGAAATATTCCAAAGCAAAGGGGCAGTGTCTTACTCAGTTAAAGAATTCGAGCTTGATAAAAATCATGCTGAGCTTGCAAAAATGTTAGAAGAAGACTTCTACAAAAGTGAAGGTGAGTTAACGCTTAAAAAAGGTCTTTTACTTGCAGAATGCAGTGAGGCTGCTGGAGACAACACTTTAATTTACTTAAACGAAGTAATAAATGCTCTAAAAGATATAACAGAATCTAATATAGATATGGTATTTTCATACAACGAAAAAGCAAAAGATCAAAAAACTATGAAAATAGCTTATTTAAGAAATTAACAAAAATCTACTATATCAAATTATATTAAAAAGATATATAATTTTAATAAATTAAGAAATATATACGATAATACAAATCCCACACATAAAAAATATTATGGCGTGGGATTTTTCCATTAAGATATTATTGACTTATAAATGAATTTATTATAATATTAATCTTATTGTGTAAAATTTAAATATATTGAAAGAAAGGAACTAAACTAAATGTTACAAGTAACTAATGTAGGACTTAGATTTGGAGATAAGGAATTATATAAAGACGTAAATTTAAAGTTTACTAAAGGAAATTGTTATGGAATAATAGGTGCTAATGGTGCAGGAAAAACTACTTTCCTTAAAATATTAGCTGGAGATATAGAACCAAACACAGGAAGTGTAAGCATAACTGAAAAAGAAAGAATGTCAGTTCTTAGACAGGACCACTTCAAATACGATGAAGATACTGTTTTAGACGTTGTTATAATGGGTCATGCTAGATTATACGAAATAATGAAAGAAAAAGATGCATTATACATGAAAGAAGACTTCTCAGAAGAAGATGGTATAAAAGCTGCAGAACTTGAAGGAGAATTCGCTGAACTTGATGGATGGGATGCAGAAACTAATGCAGAAAAAATATTAATGGGTCTTGGAATAGACAAAGAATTACACTACAAACAAATGAAAGAATTAGAAGGTGGAGAAAAAGTTAAAGTATTACTTGCTCAAGCTTTATTCGGTAAACCAGAAATACTACTTCTTGACGAACCTACTAACCACTTAGATTTCAAATCAATCGAATGGTTAAACAACTTCATAATGGAACTTGAAGATTCTATCGTAATCGTTGTATCACATGATAGACACTTCTTAAACCAAATATGTACTCATATAGTTGACGTTGACTTTGGTCAAATCAAAATATACGTAGGTAACTACGATTTCTGGTATGAATCAAGTCAATTAGCTCTACAACTTATGAAAGATCAAAACAAAAAAGCTGAAGAAAAAATAGCTCAATTAAAAGAGTTCATCGCAAGATTCAGCTCAAATGCTTCTAAAGCAAAACAAGCGACTTCAAGAAAGAAACAACTTGAAAAATTAGAAGTATCAGAGATACAACCTTCAAGAAGAAGATACCCATACGTTGGATTCACTCCAGAGCGTGAAATAGGAAACGAAGTATTAGAAGTTGAAGGATTAACAAAAACTATAGACGGTGTTAAAGTTTTAGATAACGTAACATTCAGATTAGATAGAGATGACAAAGTTGCTTTCATGGGAGATGAAATGGCTATAACTGCATTATTCAACATAATAATGGGACTTGACACTCCAGATAGCGGTACTTTCAAATGGGGAGTTACAACTTCTCAAAGTTATCTTCCTAAAAACCACAACGAGTTCTTCGATGGTATCGAATACTCACTAGTTGACTGGTTAAGACAATACTCTGAAGAAAAAAGTGAAAGCTTCATAAGAGGATTCTTAGGAAGAATGTTATTCAGTGGTGAAGAAGCATTAAAAGAAGCTCACGTTTTATCAGGAGGAGAAAAAGTTAGATGTATGTTCTCTAAACTAATGCTTTCAAACGCTAACGTATTAGTTTTAGACGACCCAACTAACCACTTAGACTTAGAGTCTATAACATCAGTAAATAAAGGGCTAGAAAAATTCCCTGGAGTATTATTATTCTCTTCTCACGACCACGAGATGATACAAACTCTAGCAAACAGAATAATAGAGTTCACTCCAAACGGAATAATGGATAGAAAAACTACTTTAGAAGATTATCTTGAAAATAAAGATATACAAAAGAAATTAAAAGAGATGTACGCTTAATTTAAAGTTTTGAAAAAAGGCTATTGCATTAATATGCGATAGCCCTTTTTGATGTTTATGATATAAAATATTCTACATTACCGTAGTATTCATAATTATTAAAATTCGGAACTGTCGAATCGAATTTAACGTAAATAGGTGCATTGACTAATTCAGGAAAATTATCAAATAATACGCTATCACCATAGATTATTGCAGCTAAAGCCATTTCCATATGAGATTTAAATATTTTATAACGTTTAGCAGCACTTTCAAAGTCCTCGCAACCTACATATGCATAAAAAATTAGCATAGGAGGTGCATTATCAGGTAGAAGCCATCTACCTAAAACCTCATCACGCAAATCTTGGTCTATTGCAGAGTAATTATATACATTGCCTATATCTAAAAAAAGCATCCCAGTCTCATCAGAATGTGTAAGAGTATATTTTCTACCTTCCACAGGTCCATTTTCTGTTACAGGATCTATAAGCGTAATTTCAAGTTTATCTGGAGTAAATTCCATATTATCACCAACCTTCAAGTTTTCATTACTTTATTATATAGATGAGATAGTGAATATGTTCAAAAAGTAGTCTTTCAAAAATAAGTAAAGTTTTATAATTTATAATGAGGTGCAATGGAACTTAGATATGAAAAAATATATAAATATATAGAAACTAAAGACAGAAGTAATTGTACAGATAGCAAAATATAAATATGTTAAAACTGTGTAAAGAAAAGACAAGCGTTTTGTTAAGAAATTGTAAAATAAAACTCCAAGTGTTAAGACTACGTAAAAATTAATCAGAATATATTGAATTTACTGAAAATTATTATATAATTTAATTAACAATATAATAATAACTTAACAAAATAAAAGCAATCTAAAACCAAAATTAGTATAGGGGGTAATGATTATGACTGGTGTAGCTTGGATTTTTATGTCAGTGGCGTTTGTTGTTATTTTAGGAACTGCAGGTTTAGCATTGAAAAAAATTGTCGGAAATCAATAGTTCACAATTTAAAAAATAACTTTATTTAGGATTTATTTAAATTAATAAATTAAAATTTTAAAAAGGATAATTCACCATCCAAACACGATAAAGTGTCAAGAGGAGTATAAATCTAGCTGCAAGATTTATACTCCTTTTTAAAATGTTTAAAATAAAGATTGTAAAAAATATAATAAAAATATATATAATAATATGTTATGAAAAAAATAATTTTTATACAAAAAAACTACAATATTTGCATGGCAAAAATAGTATAATTATATTAAATAAGAATATGGAGGTATGCTATGAGAGATTTTACGAACTATGAATTTAGTGAGAATGAATATATAGAAATACACGACACATATGAAGATAATAGCATTATAGATACATATAACGAAAATGATTTTGAAGTTGAAGTTGAAGAAGTTAAAATAGATGACACATATACAGAATGAGAAATATCCCCAGTTATAATAGCTGGGGGTATTTTTTGCTTAGAATAAAGATTTCTTTATTGCAAAATATAGATATATCTATAAAATTTTCAATATATACTGCAAAACTGTAGAAATTTTTGGAAAATATGTATAAAATAATACTTATGTAAATTTAAAAAGGAGGATTTATGAGTAATATTGCTTTAATCGGTTTTGGGGAAGTTGGGAAATCTTTTATAAAATTATTACAAATAAAAAAAGATTTGTTACCTAAAAATACAAAGTTAAAATACGTTATAAAAAGAGATGGCGGCATTTACAATAAAGATGGACTTGATATAGATGAGATAATCAAATACACAAGTTCAAATAACAAAATACAAAACCATCCTTTATGGTCAGATATATCATTTGAAGATATATTAAAAAATAAAGACGTAGATATTTTAATAGAGCTTACAAGCACAAATATAATAAATGGTGAACCAGGATACACTCATATAAAAGGTGCACTGGAAAATAAAATAAATGTTGTAACAGGAAACAAAGGACCTATTTTGCTTTACTATAACGAGCTTAAAAATTTAGCTCTAAAAAACAATGTAGAGTTAAAAATAGGATGTACAACAGGGGGTGCGCTTCCATCTGTAAATGTTGGGACTAAAGATGTATTAGGAGCACAAGTTACAGAAATTATAGGTGTTTTAAATGGGACAACAAACTTTATATTAGAAGAAATGTTAAAAAACAAAGTTGAATACAAAGATGCCTTGAAAAAAGCTCAAGATTTAAATATTGCAGAAAAAGATCCTTCGCTAGACGTTTTGGGGATTGATACGGGGATTAAAATGGCTATTTTGAGCAAGGTTATATGGGATGTTGACTTTGAATTTGATAAATTAGATATTAAAGGAATAACAGATATTAAATTAAATGATTTGTTATTAGATAATTTTTCTGGTAAAAAGACAAAATTAATTGGGAGAGCCTTTTACTTAAACGGGAATTTTGAATTTGAAGTAAAGCCAATATCAATAGATAAATATCACCCTCTTTATTTTGTAGATGGAAAAAACAAAGGGGTACATTATAAAACAGATATCTTAGGGGATATAACAGTAATAGGTGGTGCATCATCACCTCTAAACGCAGCAGCTGCAATACTTAGAGATTTACTTAATATAACGAAATAGGAGATGATAAAATGTCGCATATAAGTGCAAAAAAAGAATACAAAAACTTAGTAGATAGATTAAATAAATTTCCACAAGGTGCGCCTGAATCAAAAACGCTTTATCAAATACTTAGTGTCTTATTTACAGAAAGAGAAGCTGATTTAGTATCACAACTTCCAATAGGGGCTTTTAGGGTTAAAACAGCAGCTAGAATTTGGACAATGACATATGACGAAGCTCTAAAAGTACTAGATACTTTGGCATCAAGGGCGATACTTTTAGATGTTGAAGATGAAAAGGGGAAAAAATACATATTACCTCCACCAATGGCAGGATTTATAGAATTTGCTCTTATGAGAACTAGGGGAGATATAGATCAAAAATTACTATCAGAACTTTACTATCAATATTTAAATGTTGAAGAGGATTTTATAAAAGATTTATTTTATTCATCAGAAACTAAATTAGGTAGAGTTTATGTTCAAGAAGAAGTATTAACTAATGAAAATCAAGTCGATATACTTGATTTTGAAAGGGCAACTCATATAATAGAAAGTTCAAAACATATAGCAGTTGGTATGTGTTATTGCAGACATAAGATGCAACATATGGGCATGGCGTGTGATGCACCTATGGATATATGTATGACTTTTGGAAATACTGCAAACTCACTAATACAAAATAATTACGCAAGACGAGTTGATGCTGTTGAATGCAAGGAGCTTTTACATCAAGCTTATGAGCATAATCTTGTTCAATGTGGTGAAAATGTAAGAGAGGGAGTTACATTCATTTGTAACTGCTGTGGATGTTGTTGTGAGGCACTTTTAGCAGCTAAAAAATTCGGTAATATGCATCCAGTTCAAACTACAGCTTTTTACCCAAGTGTAAATGATGAATCTTGTGTAAAATGTGGCAAATGTGAAAAAGCATGTCCAATAGATGCTATAAGTCTAATTAAAGACGAAAATGGAAATAAAAAGGTAGATATAGATTATGACGTATGTTTAGGATGTGGGGTTTGCGCTAGAAATTGCCATAAAGGAAGTATAATTTTAAAAAGAAGGCAAGAAAAAATAATAACTCCATCGAGTTCAGTACATAGAGTAGTACTTCAAGCGATTGAAAAAGGGACTTTGCTAGATCTTATTTCAGAAACTGAGGCTTTTAAAAATCACAGAGTCATGGCTTCTATACTTTCTGCAATTTTAAAAATGTCTCCAGTAAAACAACTTTTAGCAAGGGACCAAGTAAAATCAATATACCTTGATAGACTTCTTAGAGTAAAAAAATAGTTTTTGAATTTTAATATATTATTGCTATTCATATAAATTTAATAAATTGATTATAATGTGTAAATAAAATAAGAAAAGGAGATATTGCAAGGAATTATGAAAAAAGTAAAATTTATCTATAATCCAAACTCAGGAGATAAAAGAATAAAAAATGAAATAGACACTATAATTCAAATATATCAAGCATATGATTATTGTGTAGTGCCGTATAGACTTACAAAAACTCGTCCAAATGAGGATGCTTTTTGGGATATAGATGATAATTACGACCATGTATTATTATCTGGTGGCGATGGGACTATAGATTTACTTATAAATATAATAAAAAAGCTAGAAATAGACATTCCTATAGGAATATTGCCCTCTGGAACTGCAAATGACTTTGCAAATGCTATAAATTACCCACACGATGTTAAAAAGTGTATTGAAAAAATAATTTCATCAAAACCTAAATACGTCGATATAGGAAAAATAAACGATAGATATTTTATAAATGTCGCTAGTGCCGGTATGTTTACTGATGTTTCGCAAAAAATTAATCCAGATTTTAAAAATACTATCGGCAAAGTCTCTTATTATATAAAGGGAATTGAAGAAGCTTTAAATATGAGACAATTTAAAATTAAAGTAACTTCAGACGAGATGAATTATGATGGCGATATGTATCTTATGCTTGTGTTTAATGGAAAGAGTGCTGGAAATATAAATCTAGCTTACAAAGCAGAGATAGATGATGGATACTTAGATGTAATTATCGTAAAGGGGATGCCAATACCAAAGACATTGCCGCTTTTAATAAATATATTAAAAGGTGAACATCTTGAAGGGTATAACGAAAATGAAATACTATTTTTCAAAACTAAGAAAGTAACTATTGAATGTGAAGATAAACTTGGAACCGATATAGATGGTGAAAAAGGGCCTGATTTCCCTCTTACAATAGAATGTATTAAAGATGGAATACAACTTTTAGGATATGAATAAAAATATAAAATAGGGGTGGTATTATGGGGAATAAAATTGGAATTATATATTTTTCTGGAACTGGGAATACAAAATTTGTAGCTCAAAATATAGCAAAAAAACTACAACAATGGGGTGAAGAATTAGATTTAATAAATATCGAAAAAGACAAAATAATACCGACTCACTATAAATATCTTATAATAGGCGGACCTATTTATATAGATAGATATCCTGAAATTTTAATTAAATATGCAAAAGATAATTTAAAAAATTATAAAAATAAATGTATGTTATTTGCAACACAGGCATCTGAAAAAGATTCAACTGCATATCAACATTTTATTAATAATATGCCAAACTTAAACGTAACTTACTGTATATACGTTCCTATGCCAAATAACGTGTATAATTTCTTCTTTAAAAGAACAGAAGACGAAAAACAAGATGAAATGATAACTAATGTCAATGATATTATAGAAGCTAGTTTAAAATCGTTTTTAGACGGTGAAACGAAATTATACCCTAGAAATAAATTTATGGTATTTATGATTAATTTAGTTTATAAAATGGTTTATCCTATGTTTATAAAATCAATAAACAAAAAAATCAATATAGATAATGATAAATGTATAAATTGTAAACTATGCGAAAAATCATGTCCACTTGGATGTATAAAAATAGATAAAGTTGCGAGCTATACTAAGGATTGTTTATTTTGTCAAAGATGTATAAATATTTGTCCTAAAAATGCTTTTACATATAAGAATAAAGAGCTTTCACAATATAAACCTAGATTTAAGATAGAGAAAACAAAATAGATTCAATACGTTATGGTTATGGTAATATAGAGATACCTGATTTTAAACAAAAGTATAGAAAATATATACTGTTTAAAATTGGGTATTTTTTGCATAAAGTAGAATTATATATATATAAAAAGGATTATTTATCGAAATATAGAATTTATTGAAATAAGATAATTAATATATAGAGATTACTTTGAAAAATACTTATCATAAGGAGGATATGTATGAGCGGGAGTATATTTGTAGTAAGTGAAGATAACAAAATTTTAGAGCTTAAAGAAAGTAAGTATGAAAATGAAGCTATATTTCAAGAGTTAATAGAAAAATATCCAAATATATTAGCGGGAGATCAAATTTCACCAGATAATCCAAGAAAATGGATTTTTATTGCAAGAGAAATGGGGGTTCCAGGAGAAGATGGTGGAAATGATAGATGGTTTTTGGACCACTTATTCATAGATCAAGATGCAATACCAACTTTTGTAGAAGTAAAAAGAAGTAGTGATACGAGAATAAGACGTGAAGTTGTTGGGCAAATGTTAGACTATGCAGCGAATGCAATTAAATATTGGTCAATAGACACTATTAGAGATTTATATGAACAACAAAACAAAAGTATTTGTGATGAATTAGATATAGATGAAAAAAGTGAAAATTTATTTTGGAACAACGTAGAGAGTAATTTAAAAGAAGGTAAAATAAGGTTACTATTTGTAGCAGATGAAATACCAGATTCTTTAAAAAATATAATACAATTTTTAAACAATCAAATGGTAAATACTGAAGTACTTGGTGTAGAAATTAAACAGTTTGAATCAGATCGTAAAATAAAGACATTTGTACCTACAATAATAGGCAAGACAAGCAGGTCTATAGCTTTAAAAAATAAAACTTCATGGACTGAAGAAGGGTTTTTGATGGCAGTAAAAGATGTAGATGAAGAATTAGTGGATGTTTGCAATGTTATATTAGCTGGATTTAGAAGTTTTGGATGTGAAATAAATTGGGGAAAAGGAAAGAAAACTCCAAGTTTTGTACCTTCATATACTAAAAAACAAGAAAATAGATTGTTTGCAGTATATGCTTATCCATCATCTGTTAAAATGGAAATCTATTTTAAATTTTATAAAGAACCATATTTTAATCAAGATAAAAAGCAAGAAATAAAAGAAAAACTTAATGAGATTTTTGAAATAAGTTTAAATGATAGTGATTTGCTTACAAGACCAAGTATATATATAGATAAATTAAAAGATAAAGATAAGATGAGATCTTTCTTAGATTATTTTAAGGAATTAGTTAAAGGGTTAAAAGCTAGTCCTAAGAATTAAAAAACAAGTTATAGTTATATATAATAAAATGGAATCAGCATATACGGCTGATTCCATTTTTTATATTTATTTAAGCTTATTTACTTTCTAATTTAAAAGAGCTTTTTAATGGAACTATTCTATTGAATACTAATTTATCATCAGTAGTGTATTTAGTATCAACACTGTAGAATCCATTTCTAACAAATTGGAATTTGTCAAGTGGTTTAGCGTCTTTTATTTGAGTTGGTTCAACATAACCTTGTAAAACTTCAAGTGAATTAGGGTTTATTTGATCTAAGAAGTGTTTACCTTCATTTTCTGGATCATTATCTAATATTAATGGCTCGAATAATCTAAATTCGCAAGGTACACAGTTGTTTGCATCTACCCAGTGAACAGTTCCTTTTACTTTTCTTCCAGTAAATCCAGAACCACTCTTAGTTTCAGGGTCATAAGTACCGTGGATTTCAACTATTTCTCCATTTTCATCTTTTACAAAGTCTGTACATTTAACGAAGTAAGCACCTTTTAATCTAACTTCATTTCCAACGAAGAAACGTCTGTATTTTTTAACTGGTTCTTCCATGAAGTCATCTCTTTCGATGTAAAGTTCTCTACTGAATGGAACCATTCTTGTACCAGCTTCTTCATTTTTAGCCATGTTTTCAACTTCTAACATTTCAGTTTGACCTTCTGGATAGTTAGTTATAACTAATTTTAAAGGTTTTAAAACTGCCATGGCAAGAGGAGCTTTTTGTTGTAAGTCTTCTCTTAAGAAGTGGTCTAAAAGTCTAGAGTCAACTGTAGAGTCAGCTTTAGCAACACCTATTTCATTACAGAATGCTCTTATAGCTTCTGGAGTGAAACCTCTACGTCTAACACCTGATATAGTAGGCATACGAGGGTCATCCCATCCATCAGTTACACCTTCGTCAACTAATAATTTTAATTTTCTTTTACTCATAACTGTGTTTGTTAAGTTAAGTCTAGCAAACTCAATTTGTCTTGGAACACTTTCCATTTCGCATTCTCTAACAACCCAATCATAAAGTGGTCTTTGATCTTCAAATTCTAGAGTACAGATAGAGTGAGTTATTCCTTCTATAGCATCTTCTAGAGGATGAGCAAATGAATACATTGGGTATATGCACCATTTATCACCAGTATTGTGGTGAGTGCTATGAGAGATTCTGTATATAACAGGGTCTCTGAAGTTTAAGTTTGGAGAAGACATATCTATTTTAGCTCTTAAAACTTTTTCTCCATCTTTAAATTCACCATTTTTCATTCTTTCGAATAAATCTAAGTTTTCTTCTACAGATCTATTTCTGTATGGACTTTCTTTACCTGGTTCAGTTAAAGTACCACGAGTTTCTCTTATTTCTTCTTGAGATAAATCACACACATATGCTTTACCTTTTTTGATTAATACGATAGCTCTTTTGTACATTTCATCGAAATAGTCAGATGCAAAGAATAAGTTATCCCAGTTAAATCCTAACCACTTAACATCTTCTTTAATTGAGTTTACATACTCTTCATCTTCTTTTAAAGGATTAGTATCATCAAATCTCATATTTACTTTTCCGTTAAATTCGTTAGCTAATCCAAAGTTTAAGCAAATTGACTTAGCATGCCCTATATGTAAATATCCGTTTGGCTCTGGTGGGAAACGAGTTATTATAGAATCGTGTTTACCAGAAGCTAAGTCGTCTTTAATTATGTTTTTTATAAAGTTAGTACGATTATTTTCGCTTGACATAATAATTACCTCTCATTTTCAATTTTTAATTTTAATATGTATAAATTTATTATAATTCATATTATTAATTTTAATTCAATATTGAAAAAAAATAAAGTATATTTAATTAAATTAAGTAAAATAACGAATTAAATAAATTTTTTTTTATAAATTCTAACAAAGTCTACTAAATATAAGATATCTAGATTTTATATAAAAATATAAACTATTTTGGAAAAAATAGTTTTAAAATTATATATTTGGAAAAAATAATTAATGAAGTTAAAGGTTCATTAACTTTTTAAGTAAAATTATATATATAAGTACAAATTGTATTTAAAAATATATGATTATATAATATAATTGTCTAATATTAGAAAATTATTCTGATATATATGCTTGTCTAGTATATCACAAATTAAAAAAAAATAAAATTTATTTGGAAGGAGAAAAAATGAAAAAATATTTAAAATCGTATGGAATTGCTTTTATAATAGTTGCAATATACTCATTTGTAAAATTACCAGTACTTAGACTAGATTTCACATCAGGTTTTACAACTTTAATACTATTTTTCGTATTAGCTGGAATAATCGATATGATGCTTGATAGAGGCGCAAAAGCATCAAAACTTGCAAAAAACAACTTTATAATCGCATTAATATTATTAGTTTTAGTTATAGTTGTTCCATTTTTTATAACTACACCTATATTACATGCAAGCGCATATAAAAACTTAATTGGAGAAGTAACTGAAAGTGAATTTACAGAAGATGTGAGTCCAGTAAATGTAAATGATATACGTATTGTAGATGAAGGTATGGCGATGAAACTTGGTGAAAAGAAAATCGGAGAAATACCAGCAATAGGTAGTGTTTCACAACTTGGAACTTTCCACATACAAAGTGTAAATGGAGAGCTTTACTGGGTTGCACCACTAGTACATAGAGACATAATAAAATGGATTACTAACTTAGACGGTACTGACGGATATGTAATGGTATCAGCTACAGACCCTCAAGATGTAAGACTAGTTCAATCACTAGACGGCAAACCAATAAAAATAAAATATCAGCCAGAAGCATATTTCTTACAAGATTTACATAGATATCTTTATTTAAAAGGTATTGTAAATTACGGTATGACAGAATTTACACTTGAAATAGACGACAATGGCAGACCATATTGGGTTGTAACTTTATACGATCACAAAGTCGGTTTTTCAGGTTCTGATGCAGTAGGAGTTGCAATACTAGATGCACAAACTGGTGACTTAAACGTATATGATATAGAAAATACTCCAAAATGGGTAGATAGAATTCAACCAGAATCTCTAGTAATAAACCAAATAAAAGACTGGGGATTATATGTAAAAGGATTTATAAACTCAGTATTTTCAGAAGAAGGTGTATTAGTTCCAACAGAAGGAGCATCATTAGTATATGGTAATGACGGAAAATCATATTGGTATACAGGTATAACATCTTCAGGTGGAGATGAATCTACAGTAGGATTTATGTTAGTAGATTCTAGAACAAAAGAAGCAAAACTTTATATGCAAACAGGTGCAACAGAAACTGCAGCTATGACATCTGCAGAAGGTAAGGTACAAGAAAAGAATTACGAAGCTACATTCCCAGTAATGTATAATATCTATGGAACACCTACATATGTATGTGCACTAAAAGATAAAGCGGGGCTTGTTAAGAGTGTTGCATTTATATCAGTAGAAGACTATAGTGTGTTAGGTGTTGGAGATAATAAAAAAGAGGCTCTAGCGGCTTATAAAGATGCATTAGAGTCTGATGGTGAGGACTTAAAATTTGAAACAGATAAAGATGATGTTGTGCTTAATGATAAAATACAAAGAATAAGTGCAGATGTTCAAGGCGGAGCTACAACTTATTACTTCACTTTACAAGACAACAGCAAATTTATATTTAAAGGGACTTCAAAAGTATCTAATGAACTTCCTTTAACAAATGTAGGCGATAATGTAGTTGTCACTTATACAAAAACTGATGCTACTACAATAAATATAACTAAATTTGAAAATAACAGTATTTTAGGTAAGTTATCTACAAAAACTGAGTCTAAAAAAGATAAAAAATCATCAGATGAAAATAATGATAAAACTTCAAATGATAATAATTCTTCTAAATCAGAAGACACAAAACAAAATGATTCAAATAGCACACAAGATAAAGAAAATAAAAATAGTTAACAAGTTAATAATACATTAAATAAAAAAGAGGGCTAATAAATAGTCCTCTTTTTTTATGTAATTAATATAATATATTAAGAAAAAATAACATCTTATGGAGAGATTAACATGAATTTACTTGAAAAAGAGATACTTTTTATGGTTAGTAGACTACGATGTTTGACAGAAAGTCAATTTAACAAGATATACAATTATAAAAGAGAATCAAAAAGAAAGACTCTTAGAAAAACATTAAGAAGAATGTGTAATGATTATATATTAGTTAAATTTCCATGCAATATAAATTACAGGGGGTATAAAGAAAATTCTTATTTGTATTATATTAATGGGAGTTGTGAATATTATGAAGGAGATGATTTGATAAAAACTTTAATTGGCTCAGATGTAGCAGTCAGGTTGAAATTAGCAAATTTTGAAATGGTTAGGTTCTATAGAAATATAAATATTGGAGAACATAACTATAATTTATATATTGAATATATAGATACTTTTTATAGGAGAAAGCAAGTCTTATTTGATATAGCTTTTAATGATAAAATCGACCTTTCTAAATATGAAACTTTAAAATTTGATATTCAAAAGACCACAATTCCTTTTTTTATGATGCCAAATGTAATTGTAGTTACAAATAATTTAAAGGAATATTCAAATTTGGAATACGTGCCAAAGAATGTTTTTTTCACAGACACGTCTTTACAAAACTTATTTAAATATTTATAATATATAGAAAAATTAGACTTGTTATTTAAAAATAACCATGTTATGGAAAATAATGGTTGCAAAATATATAATAATATGATTAAATTATATTGATAATTTAAATAAAAGATTACAAACCTAGGGTAGAGGTGCTTTAAAATAAGAGTATTTATAAGGAGCTGGCAAGTTGAGATTTATAAAGAAAGGATTTTAGAGCCGAAGTTGTAAACTTGGCGAAGTTTACTGCTGGACTTATGCATAAGATGTATAAGGCTGTCACTTTTGTGATGAGCTACAAGGTTTACTTTGATACTTAAACGTCCAAAGTATACCTTTGGACGTTTTTTAATACCCAAAAGGATTAAGGGGGACAAAATAATGGGTGATATAATTGTACAAAAATATGGTGGAAGCTCAGTTGCAACAACTGAAAAAATAATAACAATTGCAAAAAGATTGATAGAAAGAAAAAAGACAAATCCTAAAATAGTAGTTGTAGTTTCAGCTATGGGAGATACGACAGATGATTATATAAGTCTTGCTAAAGAAATAACAGATACTCCAGATAAAAGAGAACTAGATGTACTTATGTCTACAGGAGAAATGATTTCTGCATCACTTTTAGCAATGAGTTTAAAATCTATGGGCTGTGATGCAATAAGCTACAATGCTTATCAATTAGACATTCAAACAAGTGGTACTCATGGAAAATCTTTAATAGATGATATAGATGTTAGTAAAATTGAAAAAAGTTTAGATGAAGGCAAAATAGTAGTAGTAACAGGATTCCAAGGGTTAGACGATATAGGTGATATAACTACTTTGGGTAGAGGTGGCTCTGATACATCAGCAGTAGCTCTTGCAGTAAAATTAAATGGTAAATGCGAAATATATACAGATGTAGATGGAATTTATTTCACAGATCCTAGAAAATTTAAAGATGCTAAAAAATTAGAAGAGATAGAATATGAAGAAATGCTAGAACTTGCTAGTTTAGGTGCACAAGTAATGCATTCAAGAAGCATAGAGCTTGCTCAAAAATATCAAATAGAATTATATGTAGGTTTATCATGTAGTGATATAAAAGGAACATATATAAGGGGGATGAAAAATATGAAATTAGAAGATAAAGTAATAACAGGACTTGCAACAAGTGATGACGATGTTGCTATAACTATAGATATAGATGAAGAAAAAATAGTTGATTTATTTGAAAGTATAGCAAATGAAAATATAAGCATGGATATGATAAGTCAAACTGCTCCAATTAATAGTTCAAATATAACTGTTTCATTTACAATACCAAAAGAAGACTTAGTTAAAGCAAAAGAAATAGTTTCAAAATATGTTTTAAAAAATAAAATTATAATCGATGAAAATATAACAAAATTATCTTTAGTAGGATTAGGAATGAAACACACTAGCGGTGTAGCATCAAAAATATTCAATATCCTTAGAAAAAACGGAATAAAAGTAAAATTAATAACTACATCAGAAATAAGAATAACTTGTGCTATAAGTTCTAAAGATACACATGCAGCTGTACAAGGAATAGCAAGAGAATTTAATATATAGAAAAGTTTTTGAAATTTAGGAGGACAATTATGAAACTTCAAGGAACTATGGAAATAAAAGACAATGTACTTCATATAGGTGGGGTAAATACTCTAGATCTTGTTAAAAAATATAAAACTCCTCTATATGTATTTGATGAAGAATTAATAAGAAGTAAATGTAGAGAATATATAAAATCCTTTAAAGTAAAAGAAAATGGAAATAAAGTAGCTTATGCAGGTAAGGCGTTTTTAACTAAATATATGTGTAAATTAGTTTGTGAAGAGGGACTTTGCTTAGACGTTGTCTCAGGAGGGGAACTATATACTGCATATAAAGCTGGAATGCCAATGGAAAATATATTATTCCATGGAAATAACAAAACTGTAGATGAAGTAAAACTTGGAATAGAATTAGGAGTAGGAAGATTTGTAGTAGACAATTTCTATGAACTTGATTTAATAGAAAAATTTTGTTTAGAAAACAATAAAACTCAAAAAATCTATTTTAGAGTAACTCCAGGAATAGATGCCCATACTCATAAATATATAAGAACAGGTCAAATTGATTCTAAGTTCGGCTTTGCACTTATAAATGGAGATTTTTATAAAGCAGTAGAAAAAGTAAAACAATATAAAAATATAGAACTTGTAGGAATACATGCTCATATAGGTTCACAAATTTTCGAAATAAAACCATTCTTAGATGAAGTAGAAATAATGCTTAAATTATTAAAAGAAGTAAACGAAAATAACGACGATATAAATCTTACAGAAGTAGATTTAGGTGGAGGAATAGGTGTTTATTATACAGAAGAAGACAAACCTAAAACTATAAGTGAATTCTGTGAAGCTATAATAAATAAAGCAGATGAAGTTTGTGAAGAATTAAATATAAAACGACCTACACTGCTTATTGAACCAGGTAGATCGCTTGTAGCAAATGCAGGAAGCACAATCTATACAGTGGGTTCTATAAAAGAAATCAAAAATGTAAGAACTTATGTAAGTGTAGATGGAGGTATGACTGATAATATAAGACCATCTCTATATCAAGCTGATTATGAATGTGGTATAGTGAATAAAATTAATAAAACTGGACATAATCATAAAGTAACAATAGCTGGAAAATGCTGTGAAAGTGGAGATATCTTGATATCAGACACAGAAATAGGCGATATAAACAGTGGAGATATTCTTATAACTACAACAACTGGAGCTTATGGATATTCTATGGCTTCAAACTATAATAAAATACCAAAAAATCCTGTAGTATTTGTACAAAATGGTGAAGATAAATTGGCTTGTAAAAGACAAAGTTATGAAGATTTACTGGCATTAGAAGTATAAAAGTTACAATTATGATATTTTAAGTTACAATTATGACGATTGATATTTTGTATTATGTAGTTATATAATTAATTTAACACTTAGAAAGTTTAATTAAGTTTTCTAGCGCTTATGGAGGTATAATTATGAAGAAAAAATATCTAATTATAGTAATTGTATTGATGATATTTGCTGTTGGATGCAACAACAAAGAATCAACTGCTTTTAAAGAAGGGCAAACGGCACTTGAAAATCATGAATATGATAAGGCTAAAAAATACTTATCTGATGTTTTAGAACAAGATTCAAAAAATGAAAGTGCAAGATGTATGTACATACAAGCTACCAAAATGTCTAAAGCAGAGTATTATAAAAATAAAGGACTTTACAATAAATCACTAGATAATTTAGATGGGTTAGTAAATTTAGAAAATGGCTCACAAAAGATAAAAGTTGAATCTCAAGAATTAAAAAAGGAAGTAGAAAAACTTAAAAGTGAAGAAGAAGAAGCTTCAAATATAAGAAAAGCAAATGCAAAAGAAGTAGCAAAAAAAGCTGTAGAAAAATCAGAAGAAGAACTTTATATTTGGCAAAAGAACCAAGAAAACAACTCTAATACAGAAGATGATGACAACAATCAAGATGGAGATTCTTCTGATACAAGTATAATAGATAATATAAAAAATGCATTAGGTGGTTTATTTAATTTCTAAAAAGTTAGAAATTAAATAAACAAATGAAAAGTTGCCGCTTACGGCAACTTTTTTTTGATTACACCTTGTTAATTAGCTAAACTTATATTACAATAAGTTTGCTAAAGCCATAGAAAAAATGAACTATGTTTAGATAGATTTAAAGGAGAAACAATGAGGATTAATAAATATATTGCACTTTGCGGAGTTGCATCTAGAAGAAAAGCAGAAGAATTAATACTTGCAGGAAGAGTGACAGTAAACGATGAAGTTATGACTGAACTTTCTTATAAAGTAGATGAAGAAAATGATATAGTAAAAGTTGACGATAAATTAATAAAAGAAGAGAACAAACTTGTATATATACTTTTAAACAAACCAGAAGGATATATAACAACTGTAAAAGATCAATTTGACAGACCAAGTGTACTTGATTTAGTAAGTGATATAAAAGAAAGAGTATATCCAATAGGAAGACTAGATTATGAGACAAGCGGTCTTTTACTTTTAACAAATGATGGAGATTTAACTTATAAATTAACTCATCCAAAACACGAAGTAGACAAAACTTATGTTGCAAGAGTAAAAGGAAAACTTACAAAAGAAGAAATAGAAAGATTTAAAACTGGTCTTAAAATAGAAGATTACACAACTGCACCAGCTAAATTAAAAGTTATAAAATACGATGAACAAAGAGATTCATCGCTTTTAGAGATAAAAATACATGAAGGTAAAAACCGTCAAGTTAGAAAAATGTGTAAAGCTATAAACCATCCTGTTCTTAGACTTAGAAGAAGCGCTATGGGTAAAATAAAAATTGGAGATTGTGAAATCGGAAAATACAGATATTTAACAGAAGATGAGATAAAATATTTAAAAAATCTTTAAAATAATAAAAAAGAGGAAGTATATGTTAAGAGCTAAATTTATAAATAAAGTAACAGAAGTAAATAAAATTTACTTAGAAAATATAATACAAGAAGGTGATGTAGTAGTAGATGCTACTATGGGAAACGGATATGACACTGTATACCTTGCAAAAAAAGTAGGAGAAAATGGCAAGGTATATGCATTTGATGTACAAGAAGAGGCATTAAAATCTACTACAAAAAAAGTAAATAAAGAAGAATTAAATAACGTAGAGCTTATACTAGATGGACATCAAAATATGGATAAATACGTAAAAGAAGAAGTATCTTGCATAGTGTTTAATTTAGGGTATCTTCCAAGAGCTAAACATCAAATAATAACAAAGGCAGATACAACGCTAGAGGCTATTAAAAAAGGACTTGAATTATTAAAACCAAATGGTGTTATGAGTATAGCTATTTATAGCGGGCATGAAGGTGGAATGGAAGAAAAAAATGAAGTATATAAATATACAGAAACTTTAGATCAAAATTACTTTAATGTATTATGCACTAAATTTATAAACCAAATAAATAATCCGCCAGAATTATTGTTAATAGAGAAAAAAGGATAAATATATATAAATTTTAGAATACAGATAATAAAAGAAAGAATAGTGATATAATATTTTTGAGAGTTTGAAGCATTAATAGGAAAGAGGGAAATGTATGGATGATAAAAAGTCGAAAAATGACAATAAACAATTAATAAATATAATACAAGCACAATATTCGAGGCTAAGTAAAGGTCAAAAATTAATAGCGCAATATATAATAAATAATTACGATAAAGTTGCTTTTATGACTGCAAGTAAATTAGGAGAAGCTGTAGGCGTAAGTGAATCGACAGTAGTCAGATTTGCAAATGCTCTAGGATATGCAGGATACCCTAAATTACAAGAAGGTCTACAAGAATTAATAAAAAATAAATTGACTACAGTTCAAAGAGTAGAAATGGCAAATGAAGATTATTCAGATGATTCTACAATACTTAGTAAAGTTTTAAAAAGTGATATAGATAATATAAAAACAACATCTGAAGACTTAGATGAAAAAGCATTTGAAGAGGCTTCAAATAGAATTTTAAAATCTAGAAAAATATATATATTAGGTATGAGAAGTTCATTCACAGTAGCTCAATACTTGGCATTTTATTTAAATGTTATATTAGATAATGTCCAATTAATTAGAATAGATATGGGGGATCCTTATCAACAAATAGTAAGAATGAATGAAGATGATATCCTTATAGTGTTTAGTTTCCCAAGATACTCAAAACAATCACATCAAGTTGCAAAATACGCTAAAAGCAAAGGTGCTTATATAGTATCTATAACAGATAGTTCATTTGCACCAGTAGCGCCACTATCAGATAATATATTATTAGTAAAAAGTAATATGGCATCATTTGTAGATTCTTTAGTAGCGCCTATGAGTGTTGCAAATGCACTTATTATATCAGTTGCAATGAAAGAAGCTGATGATATTAAAAAATATTTCCATGATTTAGAGCAAATATGGGAAGAATATGTAGTATATGAATAAATTAAAAAAGTCGTAATTGATTTATAAAAAATCTAATTACGACATTTTTTTGAAAAATATAAAAAATTAACAAAATTATAATTGACAATATATGTAAAATTATCTATTATTTTATTAACAAAAGAAAAATCATTTTAAATTCATTGATAAAGAGGAGTAGCATGGATTTTATTTATAGAGAGTTGGGGTTGGTGGAAGCCTAATAATTACATCCATTGTGAAAAGAGTTTTTGAGAAGGCTATCTGAATTTTAGTACGATAGTCGGTAAACCTGCCTTAAAGGTCAGAGTGGATAAGGTATCTTATCAATTAGAGTGGTAACGCGCAATGTCGTCTCTTAGTTTTATAACTAAGAGACTTTTTTTATATAAGGTATCTTTAAAATGAGATTTTTTAAGAGTAAATAATATAAAGGAGATAATACTATGGCACAAAAAATAGAATTAAAAGGGAAAAGTTTTTTAACATTAAAAGATTTTACAAAAGAAGAAATAAAATATTTCTTATCACTTGCAAGCTATTTAAAAACTAAAAAGAAAATAGGTATAAAAGGGGATTTATTAGAAGGAAAAAATATAGCTTTATTGTTTGAAAAAGCTTCTACAAGAACTAGATGCTCATTTGAAGTTGCAGCACATGATGAAGGGGCTCAAGTTACTTATTTAGGACCAAAGGATTGTCATATGGGGAAAAAAGAATCTATGGAAGATACAGCGAAAGTATTAGGAAGATTCTTCGATGGGATAGAATTTAGAGGTTACAAACAAGAAACAGTTGAGTGCTTATCTAAATATTCAGGAGTACCTGTTTGGAATGGTCTTACAGATGAATACCATCCAACTCAAATATTAGCTGATTTATTAACTGTTTCAGAACATGTAGATAAACCATTTGATAAAATAAAATTTGTATATGTAGGTGATGCAAGAAATAATATGGGAAATTCGCTTATGATAGGATGTGTAAAAATGGGTATGAAATTTGTATCACTTGCGCCAAAAGAATTATGGCCTAATGAAGAATTAGTTAAAGAAATGGAAGAAGTAGCAAAAGTGACTAAAGGAAGCATTCATCTAACAGAAGATATAAATGATGTAGAAGATGCAGACGTTATATACACTGATGTTTGGGTTTCAATGGGTGAAGAAGATCAATACGAACAAAGAATAAATCTATTAAAAGATTATCAAGTAAATATGGATATGATAAAGAAAACTAAAAATGAAAATGTAATATTCTTACACTGTTTACCAGCATTCCATGATTTAGAAACTGAAGTTGGAAAAGAAATATATGAAAAATACAATCTAGATGAATTAGAAGTAACTGACGAAGTATTTAGATCTAAATATTCAAAAGTATTTGATGAAGCTGAAAACAGAATGCACACAATAAAAGCAGTTATGGTTGCAACTTTAGCAGATGTAGACATAAGTGTAAATCATAAATAATAAAGTTTTTAATGAATAATAAAAGAAAAAGGTGCATTTATTATTTATTATTAAAACTTATAAATAATAAGTAAATTAAAGGGCCTATATTAATTTTTAATATTGATATAGGTTCTTTTTAGATAAATAAATTATTAAATTAAAAAAATATAGAATATTTTTGAAAAAATTTAAGTTTAAAAGTACCATTCCTTACTAAAAAAATATAGAAAAAATCAAATATAATAAAATTTATATGGTGAAAATTGCAATTTAAATAAAAAAACTTTCAAAATTAATAAGTTTTAAAAATACTTAAAATTATAGTGCAATTTCCTATAAATGGTTATATAATAAGATATATAAAGAGTTAGAAATGAAATTAGATACTAAAAAAAGTATATAATATGAAAAATGAATGAAACTTAAAAAAAAATTCATTCATTTTAAAAAAGTTAAACATTGTGTATACACCTTTAATTTTTAAACAAAGAATATTTATTTAGGGGGACGAAAAAATGTGCGTAAAAGATAAGATTAAAAATAAAGAAATAAAAATAGTTGATACAACTTTAAGAGATGGTGAACAAACAGCGGGCGTCGCTTTTGCAAACCATGAAAAAATAGCAATAGCTCAAGCTCTAAGTGATATAGGAATAGACCAACTAGAAGTTGGTATACCTACAATGGGTGGGGATGAAAAAGCTACAATAAAAGCAATATGCAAAAGAAATCTAAAAGCAAGTATAATGGCATGGAATAGAGCAGTTGTTTCTGATATAGAACAATCTATAGACTGTGGTGTTGATGCTGTTGCAATTTCTTTATCAGTATCAGATATTCATATTCAACATAAATTGAAAAAATCTAGAGAATGGGTTTTAGAAAATATGTTTAATGCAGTTTCTTTTGCCAATAAAAATGGATTGTATATTTCAGTTAATGGTGAAGATGCTTCAAGAGCAGATACAGACTTTTTAATCGAATTTATAAACGTTGCAAAACAAGCTGGTGCAAATAGATTTAGATTCTGTGATACAGTAGGTGTTATGGAACCATTTGCTACTAGAGAAAAAATAGAAAAAATACACAAAGCTACTAACTTTGATATAGAAATGCATACTCATAATGACTTTGGTATGGCTACTGCAAATGCTATAGCAGGTGTTATAGGTGGAGCAAATTATATAGGATGCACAGTAAATGGATTAGGTGAAAGAGCAGGAAATGCAGCACTTGAAGAAGTTTTAATGGCACTTAAATTTGTATACGGATATGATACAGATGTAGATACTACTAAATTTGTTGAAATATGTAAATATGTATCACAAGCATCAGGTAGACGTCTACCACCATGGAAAGCAATAGTTGGTACTAATATGTTTAGACATGAATCAGGAATACATGCAGATGGAGCACTAAAAGATCCTAAAAACTATGAAGCATTTGACCCAGCAGAAGTTGGACTTCAAAGACAAATAGTAATAGGTAAACACTCTGGTAAGGCTGCAATAGTAAATAAATTTAAAGAATACTCTATAGAACTTACAAATGAAGAAGCTAATCAAATATTAGAAGAAGTACGTAAAGTATCTGTAGGATTAAAGAGAGAATTATTTGATAAAGAATTAGTTCAAATATATCACGATATAAAAAATGATTATAAAATATTCTAATTTTAGGTTTGTTAAAATTAAAATCTTAAATTTATGAGAAGTTTTATGAAAATAAATATAACTAAAGGCGATAGTTTTTGGTTGAAATTAGATACTGTAATTTAATAGGGGGACAAAAAATGTATAAAGTAACACTAATACCAGGAGATGGAATAGGACCAGAAGTTGCAGCTGCTATGGTGAAAGTTGTAGAATCAACAGGCGTAGATATAGAATGGGAAAAAGTAGATGCAGGAGCAGGCGTCATAGACGAATATGGTACACCACTTCCAGAACATGTAATAGATGCAATAAAAAGAAATAAAATAGCTATAAAAGGACCTGTAACTACACCAGTAGGGAAAGGATTTAAAAGTGTAAATGTAACACTGAGACAAACTTTAGATTTATATGTAAATTTAAGACCAGTAAAGAGTTTTAAAGGTATTAAATCTAGATATGAAGATATCGACTTAGTTATAGTGAGAGAAAATACAGAAGGATTATATTCAGGAATAGAACACAAAATAGGCGATTACGGTGCAGAGACAATAAAAATAATAACTAAACCAGCTTGCGAAAGAATATGTGAATTTGCATTTAACTATGCAAA
Organism: Intestinibacter bartlettii; assembly: GCA_025148965.1. Taxonomy (GTDB): domain Bacteria; phylum Bacillota; class Clostridia; order Peptostreptococcales; family Peptostreptococcaceae; genus Intestinibacter; species Intestinibacter bartlettii. The sequence goes on from CP102273.1 coordinate 1,640,081, forward strand.
AGATAATAATAGAAAAAAAGTAACAGGAGTGCATAAAGCTAATATAATGAAACTTAGCGATGGACTATTCTTAAATACATTTAGAGATATAGCATCTAAATATCCAGATATAAAAAGTGATGATTTAATAGTAGATGCTGCTTGTATGAATTTAGTTATAAATCCAGAAAAATACGATGTTATGGTTATGCCTAACTTATACGGCGATATAGTATCTGATTTATGCTCAGGTCTTGTTGGTGGTCTTGGAATGATACCAGGAGCTAATATAGGAAAGGATTATGCAGTATTTGAAGCAGTCCATGGTAGTGCACCAGATATAGCTGGAAAAAATATAGCTAATCCAACAGCAATAATTCAATCATCTGTAATGATGCTTAGATATTTAGGAGAACAAGAAGCAGCGGCTAAAATAGAAAATGCTTTAGTAAAAGTTTTCGAAAAAGGAGAAAATTTAACTGGAGATTTAGGTGGAAATGCTACAACTGATGAATTTACAAATGAAATATTAAAATATATATAGCAATTTGAATTATAAAAATATTTAAATTGATTTTGAAATACATTCTCTAATACTATGGAAAATACTTTATAGTTGAGAATGTATTTTTTTATATCACATAGCAAATTGTATTTATTTAAATATTCTGGAAAATATATCGAATTAACAAATTTAAGCAGTTTATCTTTATAAAATATAACTAAAAATAAATTAATGTTAATAAAATAAATAAAAAACCATTAAAACTTTAAAAAACAAAGAAAAAGCATTAAGAAATATGTCTGCGCTTAAAAAAATAATGCAAAAATATTTTTTATATTGTATAATTAAGAAGTGATAAAAAATAACAAAAAATATTTATATGCAAAGGGAGACAGTATTAGATGAAGAAAAAAATTAGTTTGACAACAAAAATTTTAATAGGTTTATTTTTAGGATTTATATGTGGACTTATATTAAAATCTATACCAGATAGTTATATAAAAGATACTATAATTATAGGTGGAATATTAAAAATATTCGGAACAGGATTTACAACAGCCATTAAAATGATGGTTGTGCCACTTGTATTTGTATCATTAGTATGTGGGACATCATCTATGGGAGATATAAAAAAATTAGGTAGAATAGGTACAAAGACAATGGCATTTTACTTATCTACAACAGCAGTAGCAATAATAATAGCTTTATTTTTAGGGAGTGTATTAAAACCAGGCGCAGGGCTTGATATGAGCCATATGGTAAGTGGCGAAGTATCAATTGGTGAATCTAAATCACTAGTAGATATAATATTAGGGATAGTTCCATCGAATCCAATAAAAGCATTTGCAGATGGAGAAATGTTACAGATAATATTCTTTGCAATGATTACAGGGATAGCAATGAGTATTGTTGGAAAAAAAGCTGAACCTGTTAGAGTGATATTTGAAAGTTTAAACGAAATATGCATGAAAATGGTAGGAATAATAATGTTATTTGCTCCATACGGTGTATTTGCTTTAGTTTGTGATACATTCTCATCAGTAGGACAAGATGCAATCCTTGTACTTATTAAATATGTAGCAGTAGTTTTATTAGGTATGGGAATACATATAACTTGTGTATATGGAGGAATGTTTAAATTATTTACAAAAGAAAAAATAATGCCATTTTTAAAGAAATTTACATCAGTAGCAGCTATAACATTCTCAACAGCATCAAGTAATGCATCAGTACCAGCAAGTATGGAAATACTTGAAGAATTAGGGGTAGGAAAAACTACTAGATCATTTACTATACCAATGGGAGCAACTATAAATATGGACGGAACTGCTATAATGCAAGGTGTTGCAGCATTATTTATAGCTCAAATATACGGAATTGACTTAAGTATAAATCAAATGATTACAATAATTTTAACAGCGACTTTAGCATCAATCGGAACAGCAGGTGTTCCAGGTGTCGGAATGATAATGTTATCTATGGTTTTAACATCTGTAAATCTTCCACTTGAAGGAATAGGGCTTATAATGGGTGTTGAAAGAATAATAGACATGTTTAGAACTACTGTAAATGTAATGGGTGACAATATCTGTACACTTATAATTGCAAATAGTGAAAATGACTTTGATAAAGATATGTTCTATGGAGAAAAAGAAGAACAATTAGCTTAATTTAAAGATACAAAAGGGATATAAAGCAAGTAAGATTTGCATTATATCCCTTTTATATTAAATAGAAAATGATATTTATATGCTAAAAACAACTTATATTTTCAAAGTATAAACTATAAAAAATTATAATGTTGATTCTCTTTTTACAATAGTAGGGTCTATGACTACGTGTTTATTAACTCTTAGACAGCCTTTTTTATTTTTACGATTTATTTTTATTCCCTCTGTTAATATAGATAAAGTATTTTGGGTAATTTTATTAACATCTTGTTTAATTGAAGTTAATGGGATAAATGACTCTATTGCAGCTGGAGAATCATCAAAGCCAATTACCTCATAATTATCAGGAATAGATTTATTGTTTTTTACAAGTATTTTGATAAAATAATTGGCTAAAGTATCATTACTTAAAAATACCCCGATTTTTTTGCCGTTATATTTAGCTTCTATTTTTTTAAAAATATTAAATAATTTACTTGTAGTATCGCTTATATCGTTATTGAAAACTTCATAAAACACCATATGTTCAATATTTTTATCTAAGCAGATATTTTCAAAAGCCTTAATTCTATCGATTGATGGAATTTCCTCTGATATAGGACTATTTATATGTATTAACACATCACAATTATTTTCAATAAGGGTGTTTGTAGCTAAAGATGCACCCAAGTAGTTATTTGTATCGACGCTTGAAATATACTTAGATTCCCTTTCGATTCCCACAATAGGTATATTATAATCTTTTAATTGTATAGAAGGAATACAGGAACTAATCATAATTAAGCCTTCAATTTGATATGCTAATAACTCATCTATATACTCTTTTTCTTCATCGATATTTCCATTACTAGTAAAAACTAAAAATTTATAACCATATCTAGAATAAGTGTTTAATATAGAATTTAGTAAATATGAATAAAAGTGTAATTCTAGTTTTGGTGCAATTATTCCTATAAATTCTGTTTTCCCATTAGAGAATATTTTAGCAACCTTATTTTTTTTATAATTCAATTCTTTTAGGGCATTTTCTATTAATAGACTTGTCTCTTTAGTAAGGTTTTCTGGAGAATTAAAATATCTAGAAATTGTAGCAGTAGATAAGTTTGTATACTTAGCTATATCGCTATATGTAATATTTTTTTTCAAAATAACACCTCTTTATAATAAATAATTAATATTAAGTTTATCAAATAAATAAGTGTTTATCAACATTATAGGAAATAAAGAAAAAACAATTGGAAATAGAAAAAATTATAGTTGACCTAATTGGAAAAAATATGATATTATGAAAATGTAATCAAAAATGTAATCGATTACATAACAAAATTAAGGGGGAATTAATTTAAATGACAAAAAAAATTGGGAGTATTCTATTAATTTTCACATTTATAATAAGTTTGGTTGGATGTGAAAAGAAAATAGAAACTGGAAGTATTAGTGGCTTTGATGAGAATGAGGAGTACATTTCTATGTGGATACATACAATAGAAAATACCCCAGAAGGAGAAGCATATAAAAAAAGTGTAGATCTTTTTAATAAAAAATATAACGGAAAATATTTTTTAGACATAGAGTTTATTCCACGTAATGAAAATGGAGGGGGCTACTCAGATAAAATTAATGCTGGTGTTATGTCAGGAGATTTACCTGATATTATAACAGTAGATGGACCAAACGTTTCAGCATATGTAGCAAATAATATAATACAACCTCTAGAAGGTGTATCAGAAAAAGACAAATCTGCATATTTAGATTCTATAATAGAACAAGGAACAGTTAATAACAAGCTTTATACACTAGGTGCTATGGAATCAAGCGTTGGATTATATTACAACAAAGATATAATAGAAAAAGCTGGGGTTGAAATTCCTAGTATGAATGATCCATGGACTTGGGATGAATTTTATGAAGTATGTGAAAAAATAAAAAATGTCATTCCGGAAAACGATTATCCTATTGATATGACATTTCCTTCAGGAGAGTCAACAATTTACTATTATGCACCTTTTATATGGTCTAATGGAGGAGATTTCGTAAGTAAAGATGGTTTAACAGTTGATGGATATTTTAATTCAGAAAAGACTTATGAAACAGTTGATTATTTCAAAAAACTACTAGACAATAAAATGTTTTCAAAAACTAAGATAGAGAATTTATTTGAACTTGAAAGAGCAGCATTTAAATTTGACGGTGCATGGCTGGTAAATAATATGAAAACTAGTTATCCAGATTTTAATCTAGGTATTGCACCTTATCCTGTAGGAAATGATTGGAACCAAGAAAAATATACACCAACGGGTTCATGGACATATGCAGTAAGTACTAATTGTACTAATGTAAGTGCAGCTACAGAAGCTGTTAAATGGTTAAGTGGCGTTGAAAGTGGTGTTATATTAAGCGAATTAACTGGAAATATGCCTTCTACATATGAAGCATATGATAGATTACCTCAATTTAAAGATGGGTTATATGCATTTTTAAAAGAACAATTAATAACTTATGGTCACCCAAGACCTAAAACACCAGTTTATCCTCAAGTGAGCGAGCAATATCAAAGATCACTAGAAGATATAGTTTTAAATAATAAAGACAAAAAAGATACAATTGAATACTCTGTAGAAAGGATAGACGCAAAATTAAAGCGTTATAGATAGATGAAATGGCTAAAAATAATACAGTAGAAAAAAGAAACTCTATACTTGGTATGTCATTTTTTGGACCAGCATTAGTACTGATGGCAATATTTCTATTCATACCAATGATTTTAACACTTGTGTTTAGTTTTACGGATTACTTTGCATTAAATCCAAGTTTGACAAGTTTTGTTGGATTAGATAATTATGTAGCATTATTTAAAGATAGATTATTTGTTCAAGCTTTTGGAAATACAATTTTATTTGTAATTATAATAGTTCCTCTTCAAATGGGACTTGCTTTTGGACTTGCATTGTTTATAGATAAAATATCATATTGTAAAACTTATTTTAAAATATCATTTTTTATCCCAGTAGTAATGTCATTAGCTGTAGTTTCTACTTTATGGATGCAAATATACAATGCAGAAGGTATTTTAAATACTCTTTTAGGATGGATAGGAATAGATCCACAACCATTTATATATAGTGCAAAACAAGCATTGCCTTCAATTGCATTTATGAGTATATGGCAAGGGGCAGGATATCAAATGCTAATTTTCTTAGGAGGATTACAAGCAATATCACCTAGTTTGTATGAAGCAGCAGAAATAGACAATGCATCTGCATGGGCTAAATTTAGATATATAACCTTACCAGCGTTAAAACCGATTTTAATCTTTGTATTTATAACAATAACAATTGGTGCATTTAAAATGGTTGTCCAACCTATGGTTATGACAGGTGGTGGACCTTCATATTCTACATACACATTGGTATATGACATATATCAAACTGGTACAGTAAACTGGGAAATAGGAACTGCATCTGCTATGTCTATAGTGTTTGCAATATTTGTAATAATTCTTACAATAATACAAAATAAAATAACGAAGGACAAGGAGGAATAGAATATGAAGAGTAACAAACGTAAAACTATTGAGATAATTGTATGTGTAATTATGATAGGAGTTTCATTATTATTCTTATTCCCTATAATATGGATGATAGCGAATTCATTTAAAGGAGATGCTCAAATTATACAAGATATGAATACATTTGGTGCATTTATACCACCTACTTTAGATAGAAACTTCTTTAGTAACTATATAACTATAATTCAGAATTCAGATTTAATGAAGTATATGGTAAATACAGTTTTTTATGCAGCTATACTTATAGTGCTAAGTGTTTTAGTAAATGGTTTAGCGGGATATGCACTTGCTAAAATTAAATTCCCATTTAGAGAAGGTTGGGTATTAGTAATAACTTTACTTATGATAGTACCAACTGAAACTATAATAACAATTAACTACATGATGATTGCAAAAGCTGGCTTATTAAATAATATAATAGGATATATTTTACCACTGATAGTCAACCCATTTAATATATTCTTATTTAGACAAGTATTTGTACAACTACCTGATGAGCTTAGAGAAGCTGCTGAAATGGATCACTGTGGAACTTTAAAATATTTTTTAAAAATAGTACTTCCAATGTCAAAATCAGTTGTGGCTACAGTTAGTGTATTTACTTTTTTAAATGTATGGAACGACTTTATATGGCCATCTTTAATATTTACATCTAATGATTTATTAACAGTGCAAATAGGGTTAAATTCTATAACAGCTAACGATAATACAACTACAGGACAAGTATTAGCTACAATTTCATTAATAACAATACCAGTAATAATTATTTATTCATTATTCTCTAAACAAATTGTTGAGGGAGTTACTACAACAGGAACTAAGGAGGGCTAAGATATGAGATTTGTATCTTTAAAAAATGTAAATAAACAATATAAAGGAAATAATAAAAAATCAGTTACAGATTTTAATTTAGATATAGAAAAAGGAGAATTTATAGCATTTGTAGGTCCATCTGGATGCGGTAAATCTACTACACTTAGAATGATAGCGGGATTTGAAGAAGTTACAGAAGGAAAAATAGAAATAGACAACAAAGTTGTAAATGACTTATTACCAAGAGATAGAGGAATAGCTATGGTTTTTCAAAATTATGCTTTATATCCTCATATGACAGTAGAAAAAAATATAGCTTTTGGACTTAAAAATATAAAAACTCCACAAGAAGAAATCAATAAAAAAGTAGATTGGGCAATAGATGTTTTAGGGCTTGAGGAATATAGAAAGAGAAAACCTAAAAATCTATCAGGAGGACAACGCCAAAGAGTTGCACTTGGAAGAGCTATAGTCCGTAATCAAAAAGTATTTTTAATGGATGAACCATTATCAAATTTAGATGCAAAATTACGTGTAAGTATGAGAAATGAAATAACAAAATTACATAGAGAATTAGGAGCAACTACTATTTATGTAACTCATGATCAAGTAGAAGCTATGACTATGGCAGATAGGATAGTAGTAATGAAAGATGGAGTTATTCAACAAATAGGTTCACCAATTAAGCTTTATGATGAACCTGTAAATAAATTTGTTGCTGGATTTATTGGATCTCCACAGATGAATTTTATAGAAGTAAATGTAAAAGATGATGTAGTAGAATTTAATGATGGAAATAAAATACATATAACTAAAGGAATTAGAGATAGATTACAAAAATCAGGAAAAATGATTTTAGGTATTAGAGGAGAAGATATTAAATTTGATTCTTTAAATATGGAACTTAGAAAAGATGATATATTAAAAGCTACAGTAAGCAATGTTGAAGTTATGGGAAATGAAAATAATATATACTTCACATTAGGAGGGGAAACAATAATAGCAAGAGCATCTAAATATGATTTAAAAAGTATAGGAGAAGAAATTGAATTTGTAATAGACTCAAATAGATTACACTTTTTCGATATAGAAACTGAAGAAAGTATACTTAACTATTTAAATGAAAGTGAGACAGCAATATAATGAAAAATAAAGCAATAAATAAACCAAAGTTACATCTAACAGGAAAAAGAAATTGGATTAATGATCCGAATGGATTGATATACTATAAAGGAAAGTATCATATGTTTTATCAACATTTTCCTTATGCACCTCAATGGGGAACTATGCACTGGGGACATGCTATAAGTGATGATATGGTAAATTGGACTTATGAACCAATAGCACTATTTCCAACAAAATTATATGATAGAAATGGGTGCTTTTCAGGTAGTGCAATAGAGGTAAATGGAGATTTATATTTATATTATACTTCTGTTAAATATCTAGATACACCTGAAGATAATATAACATTACCAAAAGATGATTTATTTGAAGCATCACAAGCTATGATTATATCTAAAGATGGATTTAATTTTGATAATTTCAATGATAAATCTTTGATAATACCTGCTATTGAAGATAAAGATTTAGGTCATTACACACATACTAGGGATCCTAAAGTATGGGAATATAAAGATAATTACTATATAATTCTTGGAACTAAGGTAAAAAAAGACGATAATGAAAAATATACAGGAAAGTTATTATATTATAAAAGTAAAGATGCGAAGAAATGGGAATATATAAATTCATTTGAATTACATGGATTAGGAGATATGTGGGAGTGCCCTGATATATTTTCTGTAGATGGAAAATATGTATTAACACTTTCGCCAGAAAATTATTATACTGATGGAATAAATCCAACTAATAATGCAGTATTTGGAATTGTAGATTTTGAAGAAGAAACTTGTAATACAAAATTTAAAAAGGATGACTTTAGAGTAGTAGATTTAGGATTAGATTACTATGCTCCACAGTCATTTATAGATAAAGAAGGTAGACGAGTTCAAATTGGTTGGATAAGAATGAATAAACCTTTTGAAAATCATACATGGTTAGGTATGATGAGTTTACCAAGAGTTGTAGAAGTTAAAGATGGACAAATTATTACTAATGTTCATCCAAATATATCATCTTTATTTACAAAAGAAGTAGATATAGACCATGTAGATTTAAAAAACAGTATATGTATAAAAGCTACTTTAAAAAATAATTCAAAAATAAATATCGGAGGATATGAAATATCATTTGAAAATAAGACTATAACTGGTGATAGAGCTAAAGTTTGTAATCAAGAAAATGTAGCTTTAAAATCATCAACTAAAGTGTTAGAAGATAATTGCTATATAGAAGTATATATTGACTATGGAGTAGTAGAAGTTTATATAAATAATGGACAATATGTAATGAGCCATATTGTAAACCCATTAGAAAGTAAATTAGAAACAAGTAATTTAAGTGATTTTAAAGTATATACTATTAACTAGTAAGGAAAGGAACTTATAAATATGAAATACGATGTAGTAGCTCTCGGGGAATTATTAATTGATTTTACCATTGATGGTAAAAGTAATCAGGGCAATAATACTTATGAAGCTAATCCAGGAGGTGCTCCTTGTAATGTATTAGCTATGCTAAATAAGATGAATAAAAAAACTGCTTTTATAGGAAAAGTAGGAAACGATGCTTTTGGCCAAATATTAAAAAAGACAATCGATGATGTAGGTATAGATTCTAAGGGTTTAATGTTTGATGAACATGTTAATACTACATTAGCTTTTGTAAATATTGATGAAAATGGAGAAAGAAGCTTTTCATTTTATAGAAATCCTGGAGCAGATATGATGCTAACAGAAGAAGAAGTAGATTTTGAAATTATAAAAAACGCAAAAATATTCCATTTTGGAACATTATCAATGACACATGAAAAAGTCAGAATAGCTACAAAAAGGGCAATAGATGAAGCAAAAAAACGAAATATATTAATATCTTTTGATCCTAATTTAAGACCATTATTATGGGGAGATTTAAATTTAGCAAGAGAACAAATCGACTTTGGATGTTCTGTATGCGATATTTTAAAAATAGAAGATGAAGAAGCTAAGTTTTTAACTAATTGTGATAATATAGAAGAAGCTGTGGAAATATTAAAAAATAAATACAACATAAAGATTATTTTATTAACTGCCGGAAGTAAAGGAAGTACAGCATATTATAAGGATTTAGTTGTAAAACAAGAAGCTTATTTACAATCAAATACTATAGATACAACTGGAGCAGGGGATACTTTTTGTGGAAGTTGTTTAGGTTATATAATAGAAAATGATATAGATAATTTAAATGAAGAAAAAATAAAAGATATGATTTCTTTTGCTAGTGCAGCAGCATCTATAGTAACTACAAAAAAAGGTGCAATTTGTTCTATGCCAGAAATTGAAGAAGTAGAAAAATTGAGAAAAAAATATGAATAATTTATATAATTGTTTGTAATGGGAAATGGAGGGAATTGTGACAGAAAAAGAAAAAATGTTACTGGGTAAATTATACAATGCAAGTGATGCAGAGCTTCAAAAAGAACTGAAAAGATGTAGGAAATTAACTAGATTGTTTAATAATTCCACTGAAGAAGATATTGAGTATAGAAGTAAACTATTAAAAGATTTATTTGGAAAAGTTGGTGAAAATATATTTATAGAGCCTACATTTAGATGTGATTATGGAAAGAATATCTATATTGGAGACAATTTTGCTGCAAATTACGATTGTATTATATTAGACGTTTGTAAAGTTGAAATAGGAAATAATGTCATGTTTGGACCAAGAGTATCTGTATTTACAGCAGGTCATCCAATAGATGCAGATGTAAGAATTACAGGTCTTGAATTTGGAAAAGAAATAAAAATTGGAAATAATGTATGGATAGGTGGAAATACTGTTATAACCCAAGGAGTCAAAATAGGGGACAATGTAATTATAGGTGCTGCATCAGTAGTTACAAAGGATATAGAAGACAATGTAATAGCTGTAGGTAATCCTTGCAAGATTTTAAGGAAAATAACAGAGAAGGATAAGATATATTGGAATAAAAAGAAAGAAGAGTACTTTCAAGATTAAAAATATATAATTAGAAAATATAGATTTATTTGTTAAAAAGAAAATATCTGAAATCAACTTAATGTGGTTTTGGATATTTTCTTTTTTAGGTTATATTATTATTTTGATATAATAGATAAAATAGAATAAAAGATTAAAAAAGTTTTAATTTATGGAAAGGGTGAGTTTATGAAAATAGGAATTTCAGCATTAAAATTTAATTTAGAAGATGCGTTAAATATATGTAAAAAAAATAAAAAAATAAGCCATATAGAGATGGGAATTGACAACTTAGAAGATGTAGAAGCTTTAAAAAAATACAAAGACGAGATAAATAAATTGAATTTAAGTATATCAATTCACCTTCCGATGGAATTAAATACTTGTGAAGATATAAAATTTATAAGAAATTCATGGGTAGATTTTATATGCGAAATGGATAAAATTTTGAGTTTAGACTTTGATATAAAATACTATAATGCTCATTTGGGTTATATTATGAGCACTCGATTAGACAAAAATAGACAAAGGTATTTACAAAATACAGTAGAGTTTTTAAATGATGAGAAATTAAAAAATAATTTACAAAATAAAATTATATCTATAGAAAATACATATTCTAAAAAAGGTGATTTTTCGAATGTAGGAAACTCTGTCTATGATTTTAAATATATATTTGACAAAATTGAAAACGATAATGTGTATTTTTGCTATGATACAGGACATGATTTAATAGATAATAGTGATTATGAACAGATTTTTGATAAAATAAAAATAATACATTTTAGCGATAATAATGGAAAAGAAGATTTACATATCGGATATACAAAGGGGATTTTAGATTCTAGTATATTTGAAAAGATAGAAAATGTAAATCCAGATTATTTAATTTTAGAAATAAACTTTGATGATATAGAAAATACACTAAAATATTTTTAAATTAAAATTTAAAATATATTTAAAAATATTTTAAATCTAGACAAAATTGTGTATAATAGAATTTTATGTTTATTATACAGTAAATTAAAAAAAGATTTTTTATTTTGTATATATTAATGCAATAACACTAAAGTGTGCTATAATCTAACTACGTAGTTAAATTAAATATCCCCTTTTATGTAGAAATTTAGAGTTTTATAGGAAAAATTAAAAAAAGGGAGAAAAAACATGATTCTAATGATAGATAACTATGATTCTTTCGTATATAACTTAGTTCAATATTTTGGTGAACTAAACGAAGACATGGTAGTGAAAAGAAATGACGAAATTACGATAGACGATATAAAAACATTAAACCCTGAAATTATCGTCTTATCACCAGGACCTTGCAGTCCAAATGAAGCTGGAATTTGTATGGATGTTGTAAAATATTTTAAAGGCGTAATACCTATACTTGGTATATGTTTAGGACATCAAACTATAGGGCAGGTATTTGACTCTAAAATAGTTAAAGCTATAGAGCCTGTTCATGGAAAAGTACACAGTATAACTCACGACAATAAAGGAGTTTTCACAAATTTAAAAAATCCTTTAAATGTCACAAGATACCACTCTTTAGTAGTAGATAGAGATACTTTATCAGACGAGTTAGAAATAACTGCAGAGACTAAAGAAGGAGAAATCATGGGACTTAGACATAAAAAGTACATGATAGAAGGTGTGCAATTCCACCCAGAAGCAGTGCTTACTGAATGTGGACATGAACTTTTACAAAACTTTATTACTTTAGCTAGAGAAAAAGCAAAAAGCTCAGAAAGGGAAGAACAAAATGCTTAGAGAAATTAATACTAAATTAAATGCTTTTGAAATCTATACAATATTTAAAGATGAAAATGACAGCTTTATACTAGACAGCGCGATGGATCCTGAAAAACTGGGGAGATACTCTTTTATAAGCAGTAATCCATTTAAAAAAATAAAAGCAAAAGATTCTAAAACAAATCCTCTTGATGATTTAGAGGAAGAACTTAAAAATTATCAGGGCGAAAATGATACACATTTGCCATTTGTAGGTGGCGCGGTAGGTTATTTATCTTATGACTTAGGAAACTATATGGAAAAACTACCTAAAATTGCAGAGGATGATATGAATGTATATGACTTATATTTTGGGTTTTACAATTGGGTAGTTGTAGTTGACCATCTAGAAAACAAAACTTACATAGCAACACCGAATTTAGACAGACAAAAAGAGGAATCTTTAATTGATGAAATTGAGAGAAAAATAAAAAATGCAGAACAAAATGGGATAGACCCAATTTGTTATGAAACTAAAAACATTAAACCTATAAAACTTAAATCGAATTTCACAAAAAAAGGATTTGAAGATGCCGTTCAAAAAGTAAGAGACTACATAAGAAGCGGGGATATATATCAAGCAAATTTAACTCAACGTTTTAGTGGAAAAACAACTTTATCTAGTTACGAATTATATAGAGATTTAAGAAGATTCTCTCCAGCACCATTTGGAGCATTCTTAAACTTCGATAAATTCCACATACTATCTAATTCACCAGAAAGATTTATAAAGTGTGTAGATAGAAAACTAGAAACTAGACCGATAAAAGGTACTAGACCTAGAGGTAAGGATGAAGCTGATGATTTAAGATTAAGAGAAGAATTAGTAAATAGTGAAAAAGACAGAGCAGAATTACTTATGATAGTAGACTTGGAAAGAAATGACTTATCTAGAGTATCAAAAGTAGGTACTGTAAAAGTTCCTGAGCTATTTGTAATTGAACCTTATGCAAATGTAAATCACTTAGTTTCAACAGTAGTAGGAACTTTAAAAGACGAATATAATGCAGTAGATGTAATAAAGGCCACTTTTCCTGGGGGGTCAATAACAGGTGCGCCAAAAATTAGATCTATGGAAATTATAGAAGAGTTAGAGCCAACTAAGAGAAATGTTTACACAGGTTCTATTGGGTATATAGGATTTGATGGAAATATGGACTTAAATATAGCTATAAGGACTATAGTAAAAGAAAATGAAGATGTTTACTTCCAAGTTGGTGGAGGTATGACATGGGGTTCTAATCCTAGTGATGAATATCAAGAAACACTAGACAAAGCTGCTTCTATAATGAAAGCACTTAGAGGTTACTATGAAGAATAATGTTTCTTTTAATTCGACCCTTACAAAATTTGGTATGGGTTTATTTGAAACTATAAAAGTTACAGATTATCCTCTAGATTTAGATTTACATATGAATAGATTATTTAATTCGATAAAAGAATTAAATTTAAGTATTGAAAATGATAAAGAGTTTTATAAAGAAACAATTTTAAAATATATAAAAGAAAACAACGTGAAAAATAAAGCACTGAGACTTACAGTATTTGACGAAGGATATAATATAAGTTTGAGAGATATAACTTATAACGAAGATACTTATAAAAAAGGGTTTAGTCTATGTATATCTCCAATTAAAAGAGGAGACAGCATAATATACAGACATAAGACGACTAATTACTTTGAAAGTATGTACTCTAAACATTATGCAACTGATAGAAATTTCGATGATGCTATTTTTCTAGATAGCTTAAGCAATATTCTTGAATGTTCAATGAGTAATATATTCTTTATAAAATCAAATACTATATATACACCAAAGAGTTCATCTCCAATTTTAAATGGGATAATGAAGTCTAATGTTAAGAGTATTTGTAAAAACTTAGATATAAACTTAGTAGAGTGCGATATAAATATTTCATGTATAGATGAATACGATGCCGTATTTGTGACAAATAGCTTAATGGGAATTATGCCAGTTACAAATATATGTGATGTAAATTACGATAAAAATTACGACTTAATAAAAAAATTACAAAAGAATCTATAAAAGGAAGTGAGTCTATGTCAAAACTAAGCGAGATATTCAATAGAGAAATAGATTTGATAAAAAAAGACGAAAATACGTTAGGTATAGTTCTTGTAGGTTCTAGTAAAGATTTAGATTTTGAAAAAGATATAAAAATAAATGATATAGATCTTTTTATATTTACAAAAGAGCAAGATGAAAACCAAATTCGTATAAATAAAGAAATCTCTTCTATAGAGTTTGATTTAAATTACATATCTATAAAAGGGTGCAAACATTTTATAGAAACTAAAGAATACTTCTTTTTAAAAATAAATGATGGAAAGATAATTTATGATACTTGTGGTTTTGCAAAAGAAACACTACAAAAATGCAAAACTATTTATGATAACGGTCCTGATAAGATTTGTGAAGAAGAAAAAAGAGATAAGATGCTAGAAATTAAATCGGAAATTAAAAAACTAGAATCAAAAGACGAATTTGAAGAATTTGAATACGACTTTTTTATAAATATAGCTCTTAGAGATTTAATAAGAATGTATTATATTAAAAATGATAAATGGGTACCTAAGGACAAAAAATTATTAAAAAGCATAAAAAAAGATGATAAAAATATATACGATATATTAAAAAATGAATCTTTTAACAAATATGAAATGCTATTAAAAATATATAAATATATAAAATAATGCCCTTAGAAATTTGGAGGTAGAAGTATGGCAGTAGATCAAGCAAAAATAAGAAAAGCAGTTAGAGATATATTAGAAGCAATCGGAGAAGATCCAGACAGAGAAGGGTTAGTTGGAACTCCTGATAGAGTTGCTAGAATGTACGAAGAAATATTCTGTGGATTACACCAAGATCCAAGAGAACATTTAAAAGTATTATTTGCAGATGAAAAACATGAAGAAATGGTTGTTGTAAAAGATATACCATTCTACTCAAGTTGTGAACATCACTTAGTTCCATTCTTCGGGAAAGCTCATGTAGTTTATATTCCAAAAGACGGAAGATTAACAGGTTTATCTAAATTAGCTAGAGTTATAGAAACAATAGCAAAAAGACCACAATTACAAGAAAGAATAACTAAAGATACTGCAAACATAATAATGGAAGAATTAAGACCTTATGGAGTTATGGTAGTTGTAGAAGCTGAGCATATGTGTATGACTATGCGTGGAGTTAAAAAACCAGGTTCAAAAACTGTAACTTCTGCAGTTAGAGGTGTATTTGAAAGTGATGCATTAGCTAGAAGTGAAGCTATGGCTCTAATAAACTTATAAGATTGAATTTAAAAGTTATATTCGCTATTTTTAGCGGGTATAACTTTTAATATAGTTTAGACAAAATAAGATATTAAATGAAATATAATTTTTGAGGAGAAAAACATGTTAGATTACGGAAAAAAAACTTACATAATGGGAATACTAAATGTAACACCAGATAGTTTTTCTGATGGTGGAGATTATACAAATATAGATATAGCTGTAAATCATGCAAAAGAAATGATAGAACTAGGTGCAGATATGATAGACTTAGGTGGAGAATCAACAAGACCGGGTCACAAATTTGTATCAGCAGAAGAAGAAATATCTAGAATAGTTCCAGTTATAAAAAGATTAAAAGAAGAAATAAATGTTCCCATATCAATAGACACTTACAAAAGTGAAGTTGCAGAAGAAGCTTTAAAATTAGGTGTTGATATGGTAAACGACGTTTGGGGTCTAACTTACGATGGAAAAATGGCTGATGTAGTTGCAAAATACGACGGTGAAGTTTGTATAATGCACAACCAAGAAGGAACAGACTACGACAAAGACATAATGGAAGCTATAAAAGAATTCTTACAAAATAGCATAGATATGGCACTTAAAGCAGGTGTTAAAAAAGAAAAAATAGTTCTAGATCCAGGTATAGGATTTGGTAAAACTTATGAACAAAATATAGAAGTTTTAGAAAGATTAGGCGAACTTAGAGATTTAGGATATCCAGTATTACTTGGAACATCTAGAAAATCTGTTTTAGGTAAAATACTAGAAAATTCAACTCCAAAAGAAAGAGTAAACGCAACTGTAGCAACTACAGTACTTGGAGTTAAAGACGGCGTTGATATAGTAAGAGTTCACGACGTGAAAGAAAACAAAGAAGCTGCAATGGTGGCAGATGCAATATACAGAAGATAATTAGTCTATATTAAATCAAGTTATAAATATTAAAGTTTAAACAATAGACATAAATAAACGACAATATTAAAGTCAGTATATATTGCAAAATAAGAGGTGAAACATGGATAAAATATTAATGAGCAACTTAGGTTTTTACGGTTACCACGGTCTTTTAAAAGAAGAAGCTGTATTAGGCCAAAAGTTCTTTATAGATATAGAGCTTTACTTAGATACAAAAGAAGCAGGCGAAACTGACGATATGTACAAATCAGTAAGTTATGCAGATGTGTATGAAGTAGTAAAGGAAATAGTAGAAAACAAACGATTTAATTTATTAGAAGCATTAGCAGAAAATATAGCTAGTGAAGTATTAGAAAAATTTGACCTTATAAAAGGAATAATGGTCAGAGTTAAAAAACCAGAAGCCCCAGTGCCTGGAATATACGACTACTTCGGTGTAGAAATAAAAAGAACAAAAGATGAGTAGAGCTTACTTAGGACTTGGAACAAATATGGGAGATAGACTTGACTATCTTAATAAAGCATGCGATTTATTAGAGCAAAACGAAAATGTATTATCCCTTAAAAAATCAAATCTTTATGAAACTAAAGCATGGGGATATACAGAACAAGCTGACTTTTTAAATATGTGTGTCGAAATAGAAACAAGTTTAGCTCCATACGACCTTTTAAGCATTTGTCAAGATATAGAAAATAAATTAAATCGTGTAAGAGTTATAAGATGGGGTCCTAGAACAATCGACGTAGATGTACTTTTCTACGACGATATAGTGTCTACTGACGAAAAACTTCTAATACCACATCCAAGAATAAAAGAAAGAGCATTCGTTCTTGTTCCGCTTATGGATTTAAATAAAGAACTTACTATAGAGGGTAAGACTATAGAAGCTTATTTAGAACATTTAAATCAGGAAGAAAGAGACGAGGTTAAGAAATTTAGATTATAAGTAGAAAGTGTTGCAAAATAGGCTAGTACTATTTAGCAACACTTTTTTTGTATTATTAATTATACTCATATCCAAAATATTTTAACAATGCCTTATAATTATCTTGTGCAGATAGACATGTATCTGTTAAATATCCAAGCTCATTTTCAAATTCCCTTAATCCTCTATAATAGTAAAATTTATGAGTTTCATCTATAATAAATGGAACTATATTATGTTTTAAACATTCCTTAAAAATAATAAGCCTACCAACACGTCCATTACCATCTTGGAATGGATGGATTTGTTCAAATTTATAATGAAATTCAATGATATCATTAACATTAATATTTGTTTTTTTGTTATACTAAGTTAAAAGTTTTTTTATTTCAGCCGAAACTTGATTGGGAGAAGTTGTTTGTAAATCTCCAACCATATTTGGTTTTGATTTATATTCACCAACATTAAACCATGATAATCTACTATCAGAAGTATTAGTTTTTAATATTTTGTGGATTTCTTTTATATTTTTTTCTTCTTCTAATTTATATAATAAAGTTTTCTGATTATTTATTATTTTCATTTTAACAGCTCCTTTTAAAAATATTATACATTTATTTGTGTCATTATATTTTGGATAAATATTTATTTTTATGGTAAAATGATATAATAAATTATAGTAAACAAAGAAAGGAAATATAAATATGGCAACAATAGGATTTGAAGAAAAGTTATGGGCAAGTGCTGACAAACTTAGAAACAATATGGATGCAGCCGAATATAAGCATATAGTACTTGGACTAATATTTTTAAAATACGTTTCAGATACATTTATGGAAAAACACAAAGAGTTAATGGAAGAAGATGAAGAGTTTGCAGAAGATATAGATGCATATATGGCAGAAGGAGTATTCTGGGTGCCTGAAAATGCACGTTGGGATTATATAGCAAAACACTCAAAACAAGCAGAAATAGGACAAATAGTAGACAATGCCCTAGATTTAATAGAAAAAGACAATGATTCTCTAAGAGGAGTACTTCCTAAAAATTATTCTAGACCAGAGCTAGATAAAAGAATATTAGGTGAAATAATCGATTTATTCACTAATATAAATGTAGGTGGAAGTATAGGAAAAGAAAAAGATGTACTGGGAAGAGTTTATGAGTACTTCTTAGGAAAATTTGCAGCCAATGAAGGTAAAGGTGGAGGAGAGTTCTATACACCTAAATCAATAGTTAAGCTGATGGTAGAAATGATAGAGCCATTCAAAGGATATGTATATGACCCTGCTTGTGGAAGTGGTGGTATGTTTGTGCAATCATTAAAATTCGTTGAAGAACATAGTGGAAATGCCTTTGATATAAGTGTATATGGTCAAGAGTCAAATCCAACTACTTGGAAACTGGCTAAAATGAACATGGCTATCAGAGGGATAGAAAATAATTTAGGAAGTAAAAATGCTGATACTTTCCATGAAGATTTACATAAAAACTTAAAAGCTGATTTTATATTGGCTAATCCACCATTTAATCAAAGCGATTGGGGACAACCGTTATTATTAGATGATCCAAGATGGAAATGGGGAACGCCACCTGCTGGTAATGCTAACTATGGTTGGATAGAACATATGTTAGATAAACTTAGTCAAAAGGGGAAAGCTGGAGTAGTTCTTGCTAATGGTTCTCTGTCTTCTAATACTTCTAATGAGGGTAAGATTAGAAAGACTATTTTAAATAATGATTTAGTTGATTGTATAGTGGCTCTTCCTGATAAGTTATTCTATACTACTGGTATTCCTGTTTGTATATGGTTCTTTAATAGGGATAAAAAGCACAAAGGTCAGACTTTATTTATAGATGCTCGTAAAATGGGTGATATGGTAAATAGAAGACTTAGAGAGCTTAGTGATGAGGATATTAAAAAGATTGCTGATACTTATATTAGCTGGCAAAAGGAAGAAGGCTATGAGGATGTAAAAGGATTCTGTAAAGTGGCTAATATGGATGAGATTAAGGAGAATGATTATATTTTAACTCCTGGTAGATATGTGGGTATTGAGGATGTTGAAGATGATGGTGAGCCTTTTGAGGAGAAGATGGAAAGACTTACTAAGACTTTATCTGAGCAGTTTGCTAGAAGTAGAGAGTTGGAAGATGAGATAAGAAAGCAACTTGGAGGAATTGGATATGAGTTGTAGTGATTGGAAGACTGTAAAGCTTGAAGAAGTAGTAGACATACTAGGTGATGGGTTACATGGTACTCCTAAGTATAGTGATGATGGAGAATATTATTTTATTAATGGAAATAATCTTGATGGAAAAATAATAGTAAATGAAAAAACTAAAAGAGTTGGGCTTGAACAATACTTAAAGTATAAAAAAGATTTGAATGACAGAACACTATTGGTATCAATAAATGGAACTTTAGGTAAAGTTGCAGAATATGGTGGAGAGGATATAATATTAGGAAAAAGTGCATGCTACTTTAATGTAAAGAAAGATGTTAATAAAAAATATATAAAATATATACTATTAAGTGACATATTTAAGCACTATATACACAATTATTCTACTGGTACAACAATTAAAAATTTAGGGCTAAAGCAGATGAGGAAATTTAAATTTCCATTACCAAATATAGAAGAACAAGAAAAAATAGCTAATATTTTATCCTCTTTAGATGATAAGATTGAGTTAAATAATGAGATGAATAAGACTTTAGAAGAGATGGCTCAGAGTATTTTTAAAAGATGGTTTATTGATTTTGAGTTTCCTAATGAAGATGGTCAACCTTATAAATCTAGTGGTGGAGAGATGGTTGAAAGTGAACTTGGTATGATTCCTAAAGAATGGGAAATTGCCCAAATAGATGATATTTCTCAAGTTACTATGGGAGTTTCTCCAAGTAGTAAAACTTATAATGAAGATAATATAGGTTTACCATTATTAAATGGTGCAGCTGACTTTGAAGGCAAGTTAATTAAACCAAGTAAATTCACATCTGAACCTAAGAAAATATGTAAAAAAGGCGATATGGTATTTGGTGTTAGAGCAACTATTGGAAATATAGTATTTGCAGATAAAGAGTATGCACTTGGAAGAGGTGTAGCATCTGTAGAACCAAATGATAAAGTATTTAGAGAATTTATTTATTATAGCCTTGATAACTCGATGGAAAATCTAATAAATAATGCAAGTGGAAGTGTATTTTTAAATCTGAAAAAAGCTGACATAACAGATTTGAAAGTGTGTTATTCAGATGAAATAGTTAAAAAGTTTAATAATATATCTAGAGTATTAATAGATAAGATAGTTGAAAATGATATGGAAAGTGAGCTATTAAAGCAACAACGAGATATATTATTACCAAAGCTTGTGAGTGGGGAAATAAGAATAACAAACTAGAAATAAAATGGGGGGATAACTATTATGACAAGAAGGAATATATTTGAACTTATGCAAGAAAAATATGATCATATTAAAGAAGTTGAGAAATTAAGTGATTTATTAGAGGAAGATATGATTTTACTTGGTACTAAAAGTTTGACTCTAGAGGAATTTGTTGATGAATATGAGTTTGATAATTGGAAAAATAGCTATCATTATATTAATTGTGAAGACTTAAAAGAAAGTTTAGGAATCAATGAGACTATAAAGTTTTGTACTAGAGGATATGGTATTTCAATTGAAGATACATTAGTATTTTTGGAATATGTACTAAATATTATAAATATATGCCAGAGATCTATTTGTATAGTTCATAATGAAGCATTTTTTACAAAACCATATCCTAGATTAATAAAAAATATAGAAATACTATTGAGTAATCTAAATTATGAATATATATATTTTGATAAAGAAGAAAAAGTTATATTAGTAGAAAGAGATTCAGCGGCATTTGCTGTAGCAGATATTGTTGAAGAAGAATTAGCATTTAAAGTTATAGAATATAATCATTATTTACTAAAAGGTGATTTAGATAAAAAAAGAAATATATTAAAAGCTTTAGCTGATAAAGTTGAAGGATTTAGAGATAACCTTAATAAGAGTTTATTTTCGGATTTTGGTTACCTAGCTAATAATATAAATATAAGGCACAATAATTTAGAAGGAAAGAATAAAAAAGAATATCTACTTAATATAGCTAATGAGGAATTAGAAGATTGGTATGATGAAACATATCAAGTAATGCTTTTATGCATATTAGAAAATAATTATAAAACATCAATCACAAATAAAATTAAAGAAATAAAAGGCAAAGTAAAGTAGATGAGTAGCCGTGGAATCATTAGGTGGGAGATATTTTTGACAATTTATATCCAAAACTTAATATGTATAGATAAGATAATATGTTGATTTAAGTATAGTAAATTTAATCAAAAGTTTATACTTTATAAGATATCGAGAGGGGGTTCTGATTTTGGAATTAGTGCAAATAAGTAGTGAAACAAAAGAACTAATTAAGAATATAGAGATTAATAGACAGGTAAATTTAGCACCAATGCAGGAATTAGCAAAGAGCCTTGAAGCTATGAGAAAAGTGAATTTAGCACCAATGCAGGAATTAGCAAAGAATCTTGAAGCTATGAAAAAAGTAAATTTAGCACCAATGCAGGAATTAGCAAAGAATCTTGAAGCTATGAAAAAAGTAAATTTAGCACCAATGCAGGAATTAGCAAAGAATCTTGAAGTTATGAGAAGAGTGAATTTAGCACCAATGCAAGAACTAGCAAAGAATCTTGAAGCTATGAGAAAAGTAAATTTAGCATCAATGCAAGAATTAGTAAATAATATGCAAATAATAAGAAATACATATTCATTATCAATACAAGAAACATTAAATAGAATACCTGAATTTATAAATTTATACAATGAATCAATAGATAGTTATAACGACTTAGATGATGACTACATACAACCAGTTAATAGTGATACAGTAGTGCAATATGTAAATGATGTTGATAACATACTTCAGGATGATTCACTATCTGTTATGGAAAGGTTTTATAATGTATTGGTAAAATTATATGGTATATATGAAAAGATAGAAAAGTATTTTAGTGGACATCCTATGATGTTTCTTATTATAACGACTATTATATTACCAACAATGATTAATCCAGTAGAAGAATTCAGTGAAAATGCCCATAAATCATTTATAAGTATATCACAATCAATAATCGAAAACTATTCTATGGATAATCAGTCACTTAATAAAAATATCAAAAGGGATATATCAAAGGAGTTAAATAATAATAAAGAAGCTGATAAAAAATATTTACTAAATACCTATAGATTTGTAGACTGTGATAACTTGAATATAAGAGTTAGTAATTCAATTAAGTCAAGATCTATATATAACCTAAATAGAGGTTCAATTGTTAAAATTATTAAGAAGCAGAAAAATTGGACAAAAGTAGAATATAAAAATGAAGATGAAACAGTAGTCATTATAGGATGGGTATTTACAAGATATATAAGTAGATTTAATTAAATAGCATTAAAATATATGTAAAAATGGATATATATATAATCAGCCTACGTTAATGAAGAAATAATTTAATGAATTTCTTAATAGAGTTCCAAAGTCTAAAGAAATAATAGAGCTAGTGGCTGAAGAAAATAATATACAATGGGGTTAATAAAAATGAGAATTCTAGAAGATGATAATCTAATAGGACAATTAGATAAATTAGATGATATTTTAAATAAAAGAGTAGAAAAATATAAAAAATATTTAAAAAATGAAGATAATAATTGAATTTAATTTACAAAACTTAAATGTAAATAATTTTAAATCTTATGAAAATAAGGGCGGTATATATTATTTACAAATTAGATTTAATGGTCAATTAGATAATTTAACAAGTAAAAAAGCTATATTTGAAAAATTAGTTAAAGAATGGGATGACCAGAAGAGAATAAAAATACCTAAGATTGAAAAAAATAAACAACCTAAATATAATAAAAATGATTTAAAAAATAAATGAATATCTTTTTATTTGGGAAAATCTATGAAATTTGGAGATAGACTGGAAGAACATTTTAATGGACCGAGTGATTGTGAAACTTATGGTTTAAAGTTAAATTGTATAGAAAATGAATTTTTTTGGAAATTGTAGTTATAGAATTAAATTTATGGGATTATCTGATTTAATAGATGATAAATATTATTGGTGTGTTATAAATATTGAATCAAAATTAAGAAACGAATTAAATCCTATATGCGGAAAACAATAAGATATGAAACTTAAATTATTATTTTAAATTAAAAAATATTATTGAATGATTAATATTACAAACTTATTTTCTTTTCAATTTGGACAAAAACATTGAATATTAGAGTATATTAATACATAATAAAAGCTAGTCATTGAATGACTAGCTTTTATTTTACCCAAAACCTATGTATAATCAAAGTATAAACTACAATAGGGGAGAAGATTATGTTTACAGAACAATCATTTGAAACCGTAGTTATACAGTACCTAAAAGAACTAAACTACGACTATATACATGGAAGTAACCTAACGAGGGACAATAAAGAAGTACTTCTACTTAAAAACTTAAAAGAAAATCTTATTAAAATAAACAAAGAAATACCACAAACTACGATAGAATATGCGATAAAGAGAATACAAAATTTTGAAACAAAAGATGTATTTACAAACAACAAGTTATTTCATAAATACTTAACAGAAGGTATCGAAATATCTGATTTTATAGATGGTAAAACTGTATACCACACAGTTAAACTTATAGATTATGATAATATACAAAACAACACATTTCTAGTAGTAAATCAGCTAGAAATTATTGAGGATGATATTAAAAAAATACCTGATGTTATAGTTTATGTAAATGGAATGCCGCTTGTTTGTATGGAGCTTAAGAGTACATCTCGTGAGGAGGTTACTATTGAGGATGCATATAATCAGCTTATGAATTATAAAGAAGTTCATATACCATCTTTGTTTTACTATAATGCTTTTTTAATAATAAGTGATGGCGTACATACTAAAGCTGGCACTATTACAGCTCCATTTAATAGATTTATGGATTGGAGGAAAATCAATATAGATGATGATGTTATAAGTGAACCTACTGTTGATTATAAAAACTTAGATACTCTACTTTATGGTATGTTTGACAAAGAGAGATTTTTAGATATTATAAAAAACTTCATATTATTTGTTCCAAAGGGAAAAATACTAGCCCAATATCATCAGTACTATGGAATGAAAAAGGCTATAAATTCTGTTATTAAGGCTGTACATAGTGATGGTAGAGCTGGTGTTGTTTGGCATACTCAGGGAAGTGGGAAAAGTTTTTCTATGACATTTTTAGCAGGAAATCTTATTAAAAATAAAGACCTTAACAATCCAACGATTTTAGTTATTACGGATAGAAATGATTTGGATGATCAGCTTTATTCTACATTCTGCTCTGCAAGTGAATTTTTAAGACAAGAACCTATAAAGTGTGATTCTAGGTTAGATGTGAAAACTTTTTTAGAAGGAAGAAAAACAGGAGGAGTTGTTTTTTCTACTATACAAAAATTTGAAGAAGAAACAGGACTTTTAAGTGATAGAAAAAATATTATTGTAATGGTAGATGAAGCTCACCGTACTCAATACAATTTAGATGGAAAGCTTGATATAAATACTGGTGAGATAAAATACGGCTATGCAAAATATCTTAGAGAATCCTTACCAAATGCTACTTATATAGCTTTTACAGGAACTCCTATAGATAATACAGATAAATCTACATATTCTGTATTTGGTGATTTAATAGATGTATATGATATGACTCAAGCTGTGGAAGATGGAGCAACAGTAAAGATTTATTATGAATCAAGAATTGCGAAAGTTAAATTAGATAAATATTATATGAATTTAATAGACCAAGAATACTACGATATGCAGGTTAAAGAAGATGTTGAAAGTTATATTATAGATCAAAGTCAAAAGCAAATGTCAAAGATGGAGCAGATAATTTGTAATGAGGATAGAATTAAAGAGGTTGTGAGTGATATAATAGCTCATTATGAAGAGAGAAAAAATCAAGTTGCAGGAAAGGCTATGATAGTTGCTTATTCGAGAATTTCTGCATATATGATGTATAAAGAAATTTTAAAACAAAGACCTGATTATAAAAATAAAGTAAAAATGGTCATGTCTACTAATAACAGTGACTCACAAGAGCTAGCTAAGCTTGTTGGTACAAAAAAGGAACAAAAGAAAAGGGAAGAAGAATTTAGAGATTTAGACAGTGAGTTTAAGATTGTTATAGTAGTAGATATGTGGCTTACTGGGTTTGATGTTCCAGCACTTGATACTATGTATATAGACAAGCCTATGAAAGAACATAACTTGATGCAGGCTATTGCTCGTGTAAATCGTGTATTTCCAGGCAAAAGTGGCGGTCTAGTTGTGGATTATATAGGTATTAAAAAAGAGTTATTCGAAGCGCTTAAAACTTATTCAAATAGAGACCAAGATAAAATACAAGAAAATAGTGAAGCTAAGGATATAACTTTAGATATATTAGAAATACTTAGGAATGAGTTCCATAACTTTGATTATGAAGGATTCTTTGGAGATAGTGATAAATTAAGATATGATTTAATAAGAAATGGAGCTGAGTTTGTTCAATTTGATGAAAATAGAAAAAATCTATTTATGGAGCAAACTAAAAAGTTAAAAGATGTTTATAAAATATGCTCTTCACTTTTAACTAAAAGAATAAAAGATGAGATATCTTTCTTTATAGCTATTAGATCATTTATTATGAAAACTACTAAAAAAGGCGTGCCTGATTTAAAAGAAATAAATGAAAGAATAGCAAAAATGTTAGAAGAAGCTATTATAGGAGATGAGGTAATAGTCTTAACTAAGGCCGGAAGTGGTGAGACTTTTGACTTATTGGACGATGAAAATATGATGAAGCTTAAAATGATGCCTCAAAAAAATATAGCAGCTAATATTTTGATGAGGGCTATGAGAGATAAAGTTGAGCAAATTAAAAAGAAAAATATAGTCGTAAGCAGAACTTTTAGTGAAAAGCTAGAACGTATAATAGAAAAATATAATAATCGTCACGATGAAAAAGATGTATATGAAGTATTAGAAGCTTTGGTTGAATTTAAAGAAGAATTATTAAAAGCTATAGAAAGTGGAGATGCAATGGACTTAACATATGAAGAAAAGGCATTTTTCGATGTACTTACATCTGATCCAGAGGTTATAGCGACTATGGAAGATGATATACTTATAAAAATAGCCAAAGATTTAAGTAAAACAGTTAAAGAAAATTTATGCCCTGCTTGGCATGAAAGAAAACAAGCTCAGGCTAAGATGAGGATGAAAATTAAAAAATTACTTAAAAAATATGATTATCCACCAAATAAAAGTGAAAAAGCAGTTGAAGGAGTTATGGAACAGGTTACACTTCAATGTATAGCAGGGTTATAAGATTTATGTTTGAGGATGTAGCTTAATTTTGTTTAAGTTACATCCTTAATTAATATAGTTCAAAAAAATACAATACTCATAAGTAATGCAAAAATCATTACCATTCACATAAAATGCTATAATAAAGATATAGATTATTGGAGGGGTCTTATGAAAATATTTAACAAAAATATAAAGATATTAGGGGATGACGAAGGATATATAATACTTATATGTCCATATTGCAAAAGTGAATTTAAAGTATCATCATATGATCTTCAAGAAAGAGGAATATATAATGAACTTTTTTGCCCATACTGCGGGTTAACGAAGGAGATAAAAACTTTTTATACAAGGGAAATTAAATCAACAGCTACAAAAGTAGGAAAAGAAAATTATAATATCCAAAATGACAAAAATGAATCGAGTTCAAATGACGAAAAATACAATAAAATAAAAAATAATGATAAATTATGCGATAAAACAAGTAAAAAGCCTTTAAAATCGAAACAAGGGGATATTTTGGGTATGTCTAGCTATAATATAAACCATACTCCAAGATTGTCTAGCAGCAAATCTTTAGATATGAGTTTTTCAAGTATGGAAAAACAAATAGAAAAGGACAAGCCTATTTATAAGATAAAAATGAACAATAAAAAACTTAAAAATGTGAATGTAGACAGATTAAAAAATAAGAACTTAAAAGAAGTTGAATATATATGTCATATATGCTCTTCAAAAGAGAGATTATTATCTGATGAAGAGACAATATTCTACTGTGCTTATTGTGGGGTGGATTTGAAGTGAATATGGAAGATTTAAGAAAGATAAGTTTTGAATTTAGAAGAGTTAGCAGCGATATGTTAAACTCGATTACAGACGACAACAATGTCTATTTAATAAAATTTAGGGAATTTATAGATGATAATAAAATAATAAAAGATTACATAGATTCAAAGGTCAAATATTCAAGTATAGACTGGCAAAAATCATTTATAGAAGAAGATTGTGGCTATAAAAGTGTCATAATACCAAAAAATAAAAATGACCATATAAAGGCGATGTACGACTATTTAGTAGTTATGACAGATAGAAATAAAAGTTTAAACGGTGAGGCATTTAATTTCCACTTAGGAAGATGCAAGGTGAATGAGAGAATACAATTTTATTTAAATCGAGTATTCTTACCTTTGATTCACTATATAAACGATTATTTAATAGAAGAAATGATAGCTTTACAAGAAAGCTAAAGGGGGGATTAGTTATGAGATTGGTTGTATTAATAGACAATTGCACAATAAACGGGAGAAATTTAAAAGGTGAAGGTGGAGCATCTTATTATATAGAAGATGAGGATAAGAAATTTTTACTTGATACTGGTGCATCAGGATTATTTATGGAAAATGCAAAAAATCTAGATATAAATTTAGATGATATAGATACAGTTGTATTGTCACATGGTCATTATGATCACGCTGGCGGCCTTAAGGATTTTATAGAAAGCAGAGATGATAAAATAAATATAATTTGCCATCCACTATCATTTAATAAAAAGAAAAAGGGAAATACAAATATGGGAGCACCATATAGAAAAGATGAAATAATCAAACTTGCAAATGTAAATTTTAGTGATAAACCTGTTAAAGTAAGCAAAAATATAACTTACTTAGGACAAATTCCATATATTATGGATTTTGAAAATAGGAAGCTAATGGGCGAAATTGAAATAGATGGTGAGTATAAAGATGACTATATTATGGACGATTCGGCTTTATTATACGACACAAGTGATGGAATATATATAATTACTGGATGCTCACACAGTGGGATATGCAATATCATCGAATATGCTAAAAGAGTTTCTGGAAAAGATAAAGTACTTGGAATAATAGGTGGTACACATCTTCAAGAAATTAATGAACAATTATATAAAACAATAGAGTATTTTAAAGAAAATAATATAAAAGAGTTATATCCATGTCATTGTACAAAATTTTATGTTAAGGCTGAAATGTTTAAAAATCTAGATATAAAAGATGCACATGTTGGGCTTGAGATAAAATGGTAGGAATAAAAAATCAATGATTTTGAAAAGAAGACGTTAGTAAAAAATAACGTCTTTTATTTTATGAAAAAATATAGATTAAAACATTTATTATATGGAGCAAAATAAAACAACTATATAATCCGAGTAGGAAATAATATTATTAACAAAATAAAAAACAAAAACTAATTCGCAAGAAAAATCCCCTTAAAAAATTAAATATGTTACTATAAATATAGAAATTTTAAAAAAGGAAGAGAAAAAATGAAAGAAAATTACTACGAAAAACTATTAAATATAAATACAGCAGGAAATGAGAATTGGAATAAAACATCGCCACACAACCATCCATATCAACCGACTCTATATGAGGCATTAGATACTTTATTTGAAAAATACGATTTAGATGAAGATGATCATATTGTTGATTTTGGCTCTGGAAAAGGGAGAATAGTATTTTATATAAACCACTTTTTCAGATGTTATGCAAATGGAGTTGAGATGAATGAAATATATTATAATGAATCTCTATTAAATAAATCAAAATATATTCAAAAGCATAAGAAAATGGAAGACAAAGTAAACTTTTATTGCAACTTATCACAAAATTATAATGTAGAAGAAAAAGACAACAAATTTTATTTCTTCAATCCATTTTCAGTACAAATCTTTATGAAAGTTATTGAAAATATACTGAAATCTTTTGAAAAAAATCCAAGGGACATGGATTTAATAATATATTATCCAAGCGATGAGTATATTCAATTTTTAGAGTACAGAACTCCTTTTATGCTTGAAAATGAAATAATACTTGAAGAACTTTATAAAAATGATGATAAAGAAAAATTTGTAATATATAGTTTAAAAACGAATCTTTAAATAAAAAACTTAAATATAGTTCGAAACATAACTATAAATTGTTGATTTATGACAAGAAATGTGTTATTATTCCTTTAAATAGTAAATATTTGGAAAAATGAAATGTTCATAGGGGGTAGAATTATGAAAAAATTATCAGTAATAGCATTAGTACTTATGCTGGGACTTAGTACATTTTTAGGTGGATGTTCATCATCATCTTCATCAAGCAGTTCTGCTAACGATGATTCATTAAAATATGTAATGGACAAAGGGGAATTAATAGTAGGACTTGACGATGCATTCCCTCCAATGGGTTTTAGAGATGATGACAATAATATTGTAGGGTTTGATATCGATTTAGCAAAAGAAGTTGCAAAAAGAATGGATATCAAGGTTAAATTCCAACCAGTAAACTGGCAAGCTAAAGAACAAGAATTATCATCTAAAAATATAGACTGTATATGGAATGGTTTTGGTATAACTCCTGAAAGAGAAAAAGTTCTAACTATCTCAGAACCATATATGGCAAATCCACAAATATTTGTAGTTTTAGCTGATTCAGGAATAAAAACTCAAGATGATTTAAAAGGAAAAGTTATAGCAGCTCAAAATGGATCAACTGCATATGCTACTATAGATAAAGATACTGAACTTAAAGATTCTTTCAAAGAATTTGTGGGTGTTGAAGATAATGTAAAAGCATTAATGGACTTAGGAGTTGGAGGTTCTGATGCAGTTGCAATGGATACAGTAGTTGCTCGTTATTATATGGCAAAAGACCCAGGTAAATATAGCATCATAAAAGACACTACTATATTAGATGAAAAAATGGGTGTTGGCTTTAGAAAAGGCGACAACGCTTTATGTAAAAAAGTTGAAGATACTTTAAAAGAAATGAAAAAAGATGGTACATTAGCAAAAATAAGTAAAGAATGGTTTGGTGAAGATTTAACTATAATCGGAGAAGATAAATAGTTATATATTTCAAACTTAGTATATTTTAAAAGGTGTCAAATTTATAAGTCTAAAGACTTAGAGCTTGGCGCCTTTTTTAAGATATAAGACTTTATAAAACTAGACAGGGGGGATTAGCTTGGATTTTGCAGGCGTAATGGATTTAGTAAAAAATATGTTGCCAAGTTCAATAGTTACTTTAGAAATATTTTTCTTAACTATAATATTTTCATCAATACTTGGCATGTTTGTAGCTTTTGGTAGAATGTCAAAATATGCTATTATAAGAATACCTATTCAAGTATTTTTACTTATTATGAGAGGGACACCTCTTATACTTCAATTGATGTTTTTCTATTTTGCTCCTTATTATATATTCGCAGCTACATTGCCACGTTTTTGGGCAGCAATACTTGCATTTACATTAAACTATAGTGCATATATAGCAGAGATATATAGAAGTGGTATAGAATCTATACCTGTTGGACAATATGAAGCAGCGACAGTTTTAGGTTTTGGAAAAGCTGAGACATTTTTCAAAATTATATTACCTCAAGTTGTAAAAAGAATAATACCACCGATGAGTAATGAACTTATGACTTTAGTAAAAGATACAGCTTTAGCTCAAGTAATAGGTGTTGCTGAAATATTCAAACTTGCAGGTGCTACAATGTCTTCTCAATTTTCTACAGTACCATTAATCGTTGCAGGTGTTTTTTATTTAATTATGAATGCTGTAGTTGAAAGATTCTGTTTCTATTTAGAAAAGAAATTAGATTACTATGAATAGGAGGTAAAAAAATGAAAATTTTATCAGTTGAAAACTTAGAAAAAAGTTTTGGTGATTTACAAGTATTAAAAGATATTTCAATGGAAGTAAATCACGGTGAGATAGTATCTATTATAGGATCTTCTGGTTCAGGTAAATCTACATTACTTAGATGTATAAATAGATTAGAAACTATCGATTCAGGAAAAATAACTGTAGATGGTCAAATTATGGTATCTACAGAAAATGGGAAAGTTCAATATGCAAATAACGATATATTAAATGAAATAAGATTAAAAACAGGTCTTGTTTTCCAAAATTTCAACCTATTTCCACATTTTAATGTATTAAAAAATATAACTCAGGCGCCAATAAGAGTTAAAAAAGTACCTAAAGATGTTGCAGAAAGAGAAGCAATGGACCTTTTAAAAAAATTAGGGCTTGAAAATAGAAAAGATGCATATCCTCACCAATTATCAGGAGGGCAAGCACAAAGGGTTGCAATAGCTAGAGCACTCGCTTTAAAACCTGTAATTCTTTTCTTTGATGAACCGACAAGTGCACTTGACCCAGAGCTTACAGGCGAAGTATTAAAAGTTATACGTTCACTTGCTGAGATGAATATGACTATGGTAATAGTAACTCATGAGATGTCTTTTGCAAGAGATATATCTGATAGAATGATATTTATGGATAAAGGTGTAATAGTAGAAAACTGTACACCAGAAGAATTATTTAATTCTAAAAATGAACGTACTCGAGAATTTTTAGGAAAATATCATCAAAGTGTGTAAATTTAAAATATTATAATATAAATGCTAATTTTATGTTAAAAAATAAAGGGGAGTTGTTGAACCCTTTATTTTTTTATTTTAATATTATGTTATAAGATAACTATCAGTGTGATATAATATAAATCTATATTTAAATAGATATATGGAGGTAAAACTTTGGATAAAAAATCTAGAATAAATTTTATTATTAGAACCATATTATTTTTTTCCTGTATAATAATATTTATTGATGACTCCAACAATATATATAAAATTTTAGATTATAATATAATATTTAATATAAAAGTTTACCATGTATTTTGGGCTTATCTAGTAAATGATATATTAAAAGTAATTATACCGTCTAAAAGTAAAAATACTTATAACGGTAAATTATTTTTAAAACATTATAAAAAAAGAGATAATTACAATAAAGATAAGGTAATATTTGAAACATTTGAAAAAAATAAAAGAGCATTTAACATAGCTTTAGCGTGGATTGGTTTAAATTCAATCTTGTTTTACATATATTTTAGACTTCATTTAGACAAGTCATGGATTATAATGTTATTTTTATTTTATTTCTGGAGTGATATGGTATGTGTCAACGTTTGGTGTCCATTCCAAAAATTATTTATGAAAAATAAATGTTGCAATACATGCAGGATTTATAACTGGGATCATATAATGTATGTTACACCTTTTATATTAATCCCAAATTTTTGGACATACTCTTTAATAGCACTTTCTGTAATAAGTTTAATACAGTGGGAGTATTTATTAAAAAAACATCCAGAGAGATTTTCAAGTATTTCAAATCTTAATTTAAATTGTTATAATTGTCAAAATGAATGTAGATTTAATAAGAAAAAAATAAAACAAACAAGTAAAAATATAACGAGGTATAATAATGAACAAGAAAACAGCTTTGATAACAGGTTCTTCTAGAGGAATTGGAAGAGCGATTGCAATTTTATTTGCTAGAAACAATTACAATGTAGTTATAAATTACAATAAATCGGAAAAAGAAGCACAAGAACTTTACGATATGTTAAGTAAGGAAAATTTAAGTGTAAAAATATTCAAGGCTGATGTATCTAATGTACAAGAAGCAAATGCACTTGTAAACTATACGATAGGCCAATTTGAAAATATAGATGTATTAGTAAATAATGCTGGGATAAGCAAACCTTGTTTATTTACAGATATATCTTATGAACAATGGGATGAGATGATATCTACAAATTTAAGCTCAGTGTTTTATGTTACAAAAAAAGCACTACAATATATGCTGCCAAATCAAAGTGGCCATATAATAAATATTTCTTCTATGTGGGGACTTGTAGGAAGTTCTTTTGAAGTAGATTACTCAGCTACAAAAGCAGGTATAATCGGAATGACAAAGGCTTTAGCTAAAGAATTAGGACCATCTAATATCAATGTAAATGCTATAGCTCCTGGGGTAATACAAACAGATATGTTAAATGACTTAAGCCAAGATACTATGGATATGTTAAAAGAGGAAACTCCTCTTATGAGAATTGGAAAGCCTGAAGATATCGCAAAATGTGCATTATTCTTGGCAGAACAAGGTGATTTTATTACAGGACAAGTTATAAGCTCTAATGGCGGTTTTGTAATATAAATAGTTAAAACAAAGAGGTATAACAAAATGGAATACATAAAAAGCGATAAACCTTTATAGTTTATCGCTTTTTATGTATATATAATTACCCCATACGAGTAAAATAATCTATAGCTTTTGAAAAATCTTCTATTGTTTTTTCAGCATCGCCATGTTCAATTCCATCTTTAACACAGTGATGTAAATGTCCTTCTAATACTACTTTCCCGACTTTATGCATTGCGCTTTTTGCTGCATTTATTTGAATTAAAATATCTTCACAAGGAACATCTTCTTCTACCATTTTAGAAATTGCATTAAGTTGACCTTGGATTTTTTTTATTCTAAGTTGAATATTTGGTACATCCATGCATTGACGCATACTAATTCCTCCCATTATCAATAATTATTAGTTATTATTATATGATAATACTATTCTATTGAAAAATCAACTTAACAACGATTCCAAAATAATACACCAAAAATATACAATATTATACAATTAGAGCAACTTTGCTTTCATTTGTAACTTCATATTCTATTTTAATATGCAAATCTAAATTATTTCTTGTTTTTAAAAGTTTAGCCGAATTAAGTATAACAAATACTGATCCTAAATTATGAACTAAGGCACCAACTACTGGATTTAATATACCAGTAATAGCTAAAATTATTGCTAAAAAGTTTAAAGCAAGCGAAAATGTTATATTTAATTTTATAGTTTTCATAGTTTTTTTAGATAAATATAGAAGATAAGGGATATTTTTTATATCATCACTTGCAAGTGCTATATCAGAAGCTTCTATTGCTATATCACTACCTATAGACCCCATAGAAATTCCTACACTTGAGTATTTTAATGCTAGTGCATCATTTACACCATCGCCAATCATACAAGTTGGTGACTTGCTATCTTCTAAGTTTTTAATTATATTCATTTTATCTTCTGGAAGTAAACTTGGATGAATATCATCTATACCGACTATATTAGCTATATTTTGGGCACTATTTTTATTGTCGCCAGTTAACATTACAGGATTTATTTTTTGAGATTTTATATAACTTATTACTTCTTTAGCTTCTTCTCTTAAAATATCAGATAATGCAACATATCCTATTAACTTATTGTCGATTGATAGGTATATAACTGTGCAGCCTTTTTTAGTGAATTCTTCTGAAATATTTATTATGTCTTTATTTAAATTTATATCGACATCTTTTATTAGTTTTAAATTGCCAACTAATATAGATTTTTCACCTAAATTTGCAGTTATGCCTTTACCAGGGTTAACTGTAAAATTTTGAATGTCTAATAATTCTTCATTATTTTCTTTATAATAAGATGTTATAGCTTTGCCAAGTGGATGTTCTGAATAAGCTTCTACAGATGCTAATATTTTTAAGAAAGCTTCATCATCATACTTAGGGCAAAAGCTCTTATATTCAACTACTGATAATTTTCCATAAGTTAAAGTACCTGTTTTGTCAAATGCGATATTTTTTATTTTTGATAATCTTTCAACTACATCCCCACCTTTTATAAGCATACCGTATTTAGATGCATTACCGATACCTGCCATAATAGCAGTTGGTGTTGCAAGTACTAAAGCACATGGGCAAAATACAACTAATATAGTGACTGATCTTAATATTTGATGTGTAACTAGATATGTTCCGATTGAAGAAACTAGTGCAATAACAACTATCCATGTAGCCCATCTATCGGTTAAACTTACTATTGGAGCTTTTTTAGAATCAGCTTCTTTTACAAGTTTAATCATTCTTTTTAATGAACTATCTTGTGATGTTTTTGTCGCTTTTATATCGAAAGTAGAGTATTGATTTATTGTTCCACTTAATACATCGTCTCCGACATATTTATCTACTGGAAGTGATTCCCCATTCATTATAGATTCGTCTATAGAACTTTGACCTTTTATTATAACTCCGTCAACAGGAATAGTTTCACCAGCTATAACTCTTACGATATCTCCAATTTCAATATCATCTGCATTTATCATAATTTCTTTATTGTCTCTTATAATTCTAGCTTGTTTTGGAGTTAGCTTCACAAGATTTTCTATTCCTGATTGCGCCTTTTGAACTGTTAAATCTTCAAGTAGAGCACCAATAGTCATTATAACTGAAATTTCACCTGCGGCGAATATTTCCCCAATAATAACAGACGCTATTAATGCTAAAGATACCAAAACATCGGCTTTAATATCAAATTCTTCATATAAACAAGTTGCAGCTTCTTTTATAATTGGCAAACCGCAAAGTATTATTGCAACCCATGACAAATTAAAATGTAAAAGTTCATCTACGCTTTGGATAAGACTCATAAATAAGCAAATAGATGAGATAATAATAAATGTAACTGTTTTTTGTGTTTCTGATTTAAATAACTTCATAATGAACCCTCCTTTTTATTTATATACCCATGGGGGTATATAAATAAAAATATTAAGGGTATACCCCTATAGGTATATAGCAGTCAAATTTCTTACAAAAAGCAATTATGAATTTTATTTACATAGAAATATTATTATCATATATTAGAATTTTTTATTTATATGCAAATATAAAATTATATTTATTTTTTTTTGAAATTTAAAAGATATTAGTGGCCAATATTAACTACAAATTTAGATAATATTTTTGTTGTTTGAATATGTATATTAACTATGCTAAAATTAGCATGAGGTGATAAAAATGAAAGTTAGTAGACGTTTTCAATTAACAGTCCAAACTGTTTTATTTATTGCTGTCTATAGTGATAAAAAAGAGATGACTTGCGAAAATATTTCAAAGGAAATGAAATGTAATCCAGTGGTTATAAAAAATATATTAAATATATTATATAAAAATAATTTTCTTACAAAGGGCTCATCTATTTCAAATATAAGATTAAAAAGAAATATAAAGGATATAACTTTATGGGATATTTACAAAATAACAGATGAAGTAGATATAAATAATATATTCTGCAGCGATGATTTACAAATTGCAAGTCCTATTGTTTCAGATTTACCTGAATTACTATCACCAGCTTTCGGTGAAATTATGAATTCTATAAAAGACATCTTATCTACAGTTTCAGTTGATTCTTTATTAAAGAAATACAATTATTAATTAACTACTAAGATTAGAGAGTTTATACAAAACTTTGTAAAAATTATCTAAAAACTTAAATTAAATAGTAGGAGGGAAAAAATGATTTCAAAAGAAATAGCGACACAAGTATTAGAAAAATGTTTGATTACAGGAGGCGATTTTGCAGAAATATTTGAAGAAGATAGTATAACTAACAGTATTTCTGTTTTAGACGATAAAGTAGAAAATATATTAGGTGGAAGAGATTATGGTATAGGAATTAGAATTTTTAAAAATTTAAAAAGCGTTTATGCATATACAAACGACAACAGTTTATCATCTCTTTTAGATACTGCTTATAAAGCAGCTATTGCTCTAGGAAAAATAGAAGACGGAAAGTCAATTGTATTAAATAATCAAAAGACTTTTAAAAATATGCATCCAATAAAAATTTATCCAAATACTGTAGATTGTAAAGATAAAATAAAAGTTATGAAAACTGCTTATAAAAGTGCAAAAGATTTTCATAGTGATATATCAAAAGTAAGTGTAGGTTACTTAGACAAAGAACAAAATATATTAATAGCAAATAGTGAAGGTTTATATACTGAAGATACTAGAATTAGAACTAGACTTATGATAAATGCAATTGCATCTAATGAAAATGAAAACCAAACAGGCAGCCAAAATCCAGGAAGACTTATGGGATTTGAAATGTTTAAAGATGAAGTAGATCCTGAATATCATGCAAGAGAAGCTGCTAAAACTGCTCATATAATGTTACATGCTAAAAATTGTCCTGCGGGTAAAATGCCTGTTGCAATAGATAACGGTTTTGGTGGTGTAATATTCCATGAGGCCTGCGGCCATTCATTAGAAGCTACAGCAGTAGCAAAAGGTAATTCAGTATTTTGTGATAAATTAGGTCAGCAAATAGCTTCTAGCAAAATAACTGCTATTGATGATGGAACTATGAAAAATCACTGGGGTTCATCAAATATAGATGATGAAGGAACACCAACTAGAAGAAATGTGCTAATAGAAAATGGAATATTAAAATCATATATGGTAGATAAATTAAATGCCAGAAGAATGAATACAGAAGTTACAGGCAGTTCTAGACGTCAAAGTTATAAATACGAGCCTACTTCAAGAATGACTAATACATATATAGCACCTGGAGAAGATAAAGTTGAAGATATTATAAAATCAATAGACGATGGACTATATGCTAAAAAAATGGGCGGTGGTTCTGTAAATCCAGTAACAGGTGAATTTAACTTTGCTGTAAGCGAAGGCTACTTAGTAAAAAATGGTGAAATAACTGAACCTGTTAGAGGAGCTTCTCTTATAGGTAAGGGTAGTGAAATATTAATGGATATAGATATGGTATCTGATAATGTTGCTCAAGCTGAAGGAATGTGTGGTTCTAAATCAGGAAGTATACCAGTTAATGTTGGTCAGCCTATGATTAGAGTTAAAAGTATAACTGTTGGCGGAAGGGAGTAACTATTATGAATTTAAATGAATTTAAAGAAAAATTATTTGATAAAGCGAAAGAATCTGGATTTGAAGATAGTGAGATATATGTTACTAATTCAGAATCTCTAAGTATATCAATTTATAAACAAGAAGTTGAAAGTTATAATTTAGATAAAAGCTTTGGTTTATCTTTTAGAGGTATAATAAACGGCAAAATCGGGTATTCTCATACTAGAATATTAGATGAAAATTCTATAGATATGTTAGTAAACACTGCAAAAAATGCAGCCTTACTTATAGAAAATGAAGATACTCAGTTTATATATGAAGGAGATAAAAATTACGAAGATGTAGTTTGCTATTATGAAGCAATAGACAATATTGATCCAAAAGATCTTATAAATATAGGTCTTGAAATAGAAAAAGAGTGCAAAAATTACAACGAAAATGTAGTCAATATAAGAGGTTGTAAAGTTATTTACTCTAAAGGAGATATACAAATTTCAAATACTAAGGGGCTTGATTTAAAAAATAAAGAAAATATACTTTATACATATGTAGTACCTGTGCTAGAAATAGATGGCCAAAAACAAGATGGAACAGGCTATAAAATAGCTACAAATATAGATGAGATAAATCCTAGAGAAATAGCTAAAATGGGAGTAGACGAAGCATTATCTAAGATAAATTCAAAATCTATAGAAACAGGAAACTACAAAATAGCTTTATATAATGAGGCTATGGTATCATTACTTAGCGCATTTTGTGGTGTATTTAGTGCAGATGCAACACAAAAAGGTCTATCTTTATTAAAAGACAAAGAAAATACTATTATAGCTTCTGAAAATGTCACAATAGTAGACAATCCTCTTTTAGAAAATGGACTTTCATCAGCTCCTTTTGATGATGAAGGCGTTGCAACATTTAGAAAAGAAATTGTCTCTAAAGG
Source organism: Intestinibacter bartlettii (assembly GCA_025148965.1). Classification (GTDB taxonomy): domain Bacteria; phylum Bacillota; class Clostridia; order Peptostreptococcales; family Peptostreptococcaceae; genus Intestinibacter; species Intestinibacter bartlettii. The sequence continues at coordinate 1,679,657 of CP102273.1, forward strand.
AAAACTAACTACATTACTTCACAACTTAAAAACTGCTCATAAAGCAAATACAAAGAGCACAGGAAATGGATTCAAAAGCTCATACGCTTCTAGTGTGTCTGTTTCTCCAAGCAACTTCTATATAGAAAAAGGAGATAAGTCATTTGATGAAGTTTTAAATACTTTAGGCGAAGGAGTTCTTATTACAGAGTTTGCAGGGCTTCACTCTGGGGCTAACGCCATAAGTGGAGATTTTTCTCTTGCATCAAAAGGTTTCTATATAAAAGATGGTAAAAAGGCGTATCCAGTAGATCAAATAACTGTAGCTGGAAATTTCTTTGACTTATTAAAACAAATAACAGTAGTCGGGGATGACTTAACTTTCCCACTTAGTTCTATAGGAAGTCCAACTGTAATAGCTACTGGTCTTTCTGTGGCAGGGAAATAAATAATAGTATTTTTTATAGCACATAGGAAATTATATTCATTTAAACATTGTGGATAAGTATAATTTCCGTATATGTGCTTCAAAAAAATCTACATTATTAAAGGTCTTTAAGATAAAGATTTTTTTATAAATGAAATAAATTTTAATTTAAAACATAAATATATATGGAAAATATGTAAAAATTTGTATATTATTAAATATAGGGATATATTAATTACTTATTAAAAATTTTTACTTTAAAATGCTAAAAAATTAAAAAGTGAAATATAGAAATAGAAAGGGATTTGTTATGCTTGAATTAAAAAATATTACATTTAAAGTTGACAACTTAGATGGTAAAGGTGAAATTACTATTTTAGATAATGTAAGCTTTAAAATTGAACAAGGGAAAATATTAATTATAACAGGACCTAATGGCGGTGGTAAATCTACATTAGCTAAAATAATAATGGGTATAGAAAAACCAACATCAGGTCAAATATTATTTGATGGGAAAGACGTTACTAATCTTAGTATAACAGAACGTGCTAGACTTGGAATAGGTTATGCATTCCAACAACCACCAAGATTTAAAGGAGTTACAGTTAAAAAGCTTCTTAATCTAGCATCAGGTAATAAATTAAATGATACTGCTTGTTGTGAATATCTTACAAATGTAGGGCTTTGTTCAAAAGAATACTTAAAAAGAGATGTAGATGCATCTTTATCAGGTGGGGAATTAAAAAGAATAGAGATAGCTTCATTAATGGCTAGAAATCCTAAACTTGCTATATATGATGAACCAGAAGCAGGAATTGACTTATGGAGTTTTTCAATGCTTGTAGACAGCTTCCAAAAATTCAAAGAAAATAAAGATCAAACAGTAGTTATCATATCACATCAAGAAAAAATAATAGATTTAGCTGATGAACTTATGATAATTGCAGATGGTAAAGTTCAAAATAAAGGAACTAAGGAAGAAATTATGCCTATGATTCAAGGGGGATCAACTAGTTGTGGTTGTCCTATAAAGGAGGTTGTACTTACAAATGAAAGATAGCATGTTAGAAAATTTATTAAAAACAATAGCCGACATTACAGGAGAAACTGATGGAGCTTTTAATCTTAGAAAAGACGGTGTCGGAGTTATAAGACACTCTACAGAAAATATAGAAATAAAATCAAAAGAAGATAAACCAGGAATAGATATAATTGTAAAACCTCATACAAAAGGTGAAAAAGTTCATATACCTGTTGTAATAACTGAAACTGGTGTAAATGATTTAGTATACAACGACTTCTTCATAGGAGAAGGTGCAGAAGTAGACATAGTAGCAGGATGTGGAATCCATAACTGTGGAAGCTCCGCTTCAGAACACGACGGTATCCATACTTTCTATATAAGTAAGGGTGCAAAAGTTACATATGTTGAAAAACACTATGGCGAAGGCGAAGGGACTGGAGATAGAATATTAAATCCAACTACTATAGTACATATGGAAGAAGGCTCATATTGCGAGATGGAAATGACTCAAATAGAAGGAGTCACTTCTACAGTTAGAGAAACTGAAGCTAATTTAGGAAAAGATGCTAAACTTGTTGTTACAGAAAAATTAATGACTCATGATAAACAACATGCAACTTCAAATATAACTGCAAACTTAAACGGTAAAAATTCAATATTACAAATAGTTTCTCGTTCAGTTGCAAAAAATGATTCAACTCAATCATTCCACCCAATAGCTGTTGGTAATGAAAAATGTAGAGCTCATATACAATGTGACTCTATAATAATGGATAATGCAAAAGTAGCTTCTATACCAGAAATACAAGCTAATCATACAGATGCTGCAATAATCCACGAAGCTGCTATAGGTAGAATAAACAATGAACAATTATTAAAATTAGAGACATTTGGACTTGATGAAGAACAAGCTGAAGCTGTTATAGTTGAAGCGTTCTTAAGCTAATATACATTTAAATCAATCATTAAAAGTAAGGCGTTACAAATTTATCTTTGTGACGTCTTATTTTTTGCAAAAATATTATATATTATTTAAAGGAATTTATTATAATAAGTATATGTTATTAAAATAAAGAAGAAAGGAGATGATACTTTGGAAAATAAAGATATACATATAGCAAAGGTTATAGCTCAAGAAGTATTAAAAAAAGGAGGAAGAACCTTCTTTGTTGGCGGTTGTGTAAGAGATGAAATCCTAGGTATAGATATAAAAGATGTAGATATCGAGGTTCACAATATAGAGGTTGAAGATTTAGTAAAAATACTTGAATCTATAGGAGATGTTCAAAAGATAGGTTCATTTTTTGGAGTTTTCAATTTAAAAGGGTATGATATAGATATCGCTATGCCTAGAAAAGAAAAATCAAATGGAAGGGGACATAAGGACTTTGAAATATTTGTAGATCCATTTATAGGCTATAAGGAAGCTGCTCTTAGAAGGGATTTTACTATAAATTCTCTTATGAAAGATGTATTAAGTGGAGAAATAATAGATTCTTTTAATGGAATAGAAGATTTAAATAATAAAATTATAAGACATGTAAACGATGAGTCATTTTGTGAAGATCCACTTAGAGTATTCAGAGGTTCACAATTTGCATCTAGATTTGATTTTGAAATATACGAAAAAACAAAATTATTATCTTCTACTATGGATGTATCATCCCTTGCATTTGAAAGAGTTTTTGATGAGCTTAAAAAAGCATTATTAAAAGCAAATAAACCATCTATATTCTTTAAATCTTTAAAAGATATGAATCAATTATCTTATTGGTTTAAGGAAGTAGAAGATTTAATTGGAATTAATCAATCTGAAATTCATCATCCAGAAGGAGATGTATTTACACATACTATGATGGTTTTAGATGAAGCTGCAAAATTAAGAGATAAAGCTAAAAATAAACTTGCATTTATGTTGGCAGCACTATGCCATGATTTTGGAAAAACTGTAACTACAGAGATTAAAAAAGGTAAATTAACGGCCTACGGCCATGAAGTAGAAAGTGTTACTTTGGCTAAAGGACTTTTAGATAGACTTACTAATAAAATAAGTTTAAAAAAGGAAACATTAAACTTAATAAAATTACATATGAAACCAAATCAAATGTATAATAGTGCTAAAAAGAAATCTATGATGAAGCTTTGGGATGATGCTATACATCCTAGTGATTTAATATTGCTTGCAAAGGCTGACGCCCTTGGACGAGGTGTAAAAAAAGATTATAGTGAAATAGAAAGTATTCTTAATAAATCGTTAAATGAATATAAAGAGCTTATGTTAGAACCTGAAGTTGTAGGTAAAGACTTAATTGAACTTGGATTAAAGCCTGGAGTTTTATTTTCAGAATATATAAAACTGGGTCATAAACTTCATCTATCAGGACTTAGTAAAGATGAAATTTTAAAACATATTAAAGCTGATATAAATAAAAAATCTTTAGTATAAAAGTATTTATTATATATTTATATAAATCTAGAATTATACCATAATATATAGTAAATCTATAGTGAACTTATATTTAAATTAATTAAAAAGAGTGTTTCAAAATACTGTAGAAAGTTGTTTTGAAACACTCCTTTTTCGTTGTTATATGTAATAATTAATATAGCTAAAAGTAGCTTTTTAAAATTAAAATTTTCAATCTAGAATCTGTAATTTCGCGCTAAGTCACAGAAATCATCTTCTAAAAAAGTACCGTTAAAAAGTATAGAACCTATTGAAGTACATATATTTGATTTTTTATTTTCACTATTCCAAGTAAGTTTGTGATCAAATATTTCTTCAGATAGTTTTGCTAAGTCCATCCCCATAGCTTCCATTGAATATCTCATTTCTTCTGGATGATAACAATTTTTATTGTCCAAAAGGGCACATCTCTTACATATATTACATGTACCACAAGAAGTTTTTAAGCATTCAAAATCTATTTGCATTTTAGATAATAAAGCTTCCAAAGTACTTCTATTTTCAATATAAGCTTCCATATAATCTTCTTTATCTCTTACTTCGCTTGTAACTTCGACAAGAAGGGAATTTGTATAATCTGCTGAGAATTCATCAAACTTTGGGCTATTTGGAGGACAAGACCAATTTTTATTGTAATTAGAGCAACCATTCTTACATAGTTTAAGGAAATAGTCTCTATTCATAAATTTAATTAAATCCTTGTTTTCGCAAACAATAGCTTTTAAAGTGAAAATCTTTCCATTCTTTTCGAATTTGATTTTTTTCATTTCATCACCCCTGTAAAAAATAGTACTTACTTAATTATATTATAAATTCACTAAGAAAAGGCGTTTTTCCTTTATTTTTTTAGAGATTTTTGTAAATATATGTAATATAAAAAAACAAAAGTTAAATTTTTAACACATAATAAACAAATTAAATTTTATTTTTGATTTAAAAAAGTAGTATCTATTGTATGAATAATATTGCTTATTTTATCTTTTTTAAGTTTGGATTTGAAAATAAAATCGAAAAAAGGATTTTAAAGTAGATAATATTAAACACATTGATATTTTTTTATTTATCAAAAAATTTCTTAATATATAAAGAAATATTTATATTTATAATTAAAATATCACAGAAATTATGAAAAAAGTGTTGTTTTTGAAATAATTTGAAAAGAAACAAAATTGTAATCAAAAAACACTGGATTTTTTGAAAAAAAGTTCTATAATAGTATTTAAAGATTAAATAAATCTTGTTTTTATATATACAGTCTAAGAAAATCAAATTAGACTTTTTAATTTTATTTTATGCAAAGAAATTTACATTTTTTTATAATTTTAGGGTAATTGCAAAATCAAAATAACTTATCAAATTTGCGATAAGGCATATCTATTTCTCTTTATTTAGGACATAATATATAAATGGAGGGATCAATATGGATATAGAAAGAATGACAGTAAGAGTTCAAAAAAGTTTAAACGATGCCTATAATGAGGCAGTTAAACATCACAATCAACAAGTAGATGTTATTCATCTATTTTCTGCTTTAGTAAACCAAGAAGATGGTTTAATTCCAAATATTTTTGAAAAAATGAATGTATCTGTAGCAGCATTAAAAAGCACTATAGACGAAGAATTAGGTAAAATACCTCAAATATACGGAGAAGGTATATCATCACAAGGCGTTACTGCTTCTAGAAGAATTGAAGAAGTACTAATTAAGGCCGAAGAAATATCTAAAGATTTCAAAGACTCATATATAAGCGTTGAACACGTAATGCTTGCTATGATGGAAACTGAATCTAAATCTGTTGTAGGAAAAATACTTAAAATGTACGGAATTAATAAAAACGACTTCTTACAAGTTTTATCAAGTGTAAGGGGTAGCCAAAGAGTAGATTCTAATGATCCAGAAGGAACTTATGATGCACTAGCTAAATTCGGTACAAACTTAGTAGATTTAGCTAAAAAACATAAACTAGACCCTGTTATAGGTAGGGACGAAGAAATAAGAAGAATCATAAGAATATTATCAAGAAGAACTAAAAACAATCCAGTTTTAATTGGTGAACCTGGTGTTGGTAAAACTGCTATAGTTGAAGGTTTGGCAGAAAGAATAGTTAGAGGAGATGTTCCAGAAGGATTAAAAGATAAAATAATCTTCTCACTTGATATGGGTGCATTAATCGCTGGTGCTAAATACCGTGGTGAATTCGAAGAACGTCTAAAAGCAGTATTAAAAGAAGTTCAAAATGCTGAAGGTAAGATAATACTATTTATAGACGAAATTCATACAATAGTTGGTGCTGGTAAAACTGAAGGTTCTATGGATGCTGGTAACTTAATTAAACCTATGCTTGCTCGTGGTGAATTAAACTGTATAGGTGCGACTACATTTGATGAATATAGAAAATACATCGAAAAAGATAAAGCACTTGAAAGACGTTTCCAACCAGTAATAGCTGAAGAACCTACTGTAGAAGATACAATATCAATACTTAGAGGTTTAAAAGAACGTTTTGAAATACATCACGGAATAAGAATTCACGACAATGCTATAGTAGCTGCCGCTAAATTATCTGATAGATATATAACTGATAGATTCTTACCAGATAAAGCTATCGACTTAATAGATGAAGCTGGTGCTATGATACGTAGTGAAATAGATTCTTTACCAACAGAACTTGACATAGTAAGAAGAAAATTATTCACTCTAGAAACTGAAAGAGAAGCACTACTTACAGAAGAAGATGAAAAAAGTAAAAAACGTCTTGAAGTACTTGAAAAAGAATTAGCTGAATTAAAATCTAAAGATGACGAAATGACAGCTAAATATGAAAAAGAAAAAAATCAAATACTACAAGTTAGAAACTTAAAAGCACAACTTGATGATTTAAAAGGACAAGTTGAAAAATATGAAAGAGAATACGACTTTAACAAAGTTGCTGAAATAAAATACGGTGAAATTCCAAAACTTGAGGCTCAAATAAAAGAATACGAAGAAAAAATAAGCAGTGGATACGATACAGCTTTACTTAAAGAAGAAGTTACTGAAAATGAAATTTCTGAAATAGTATCTAAATGGACTGGTATACCTGTAACTAAATTAGTTGAAGGCGAAAGAGAAAAACTTCTTAAACTTGAAGATGAGCTTCATGAAAGAGTTATAGGACAAAACGAAGCTGTTACAGCAGTATCAAATGCAGTAATTCGTGCAAGAGCAGGACTTAAAGATGAAAACAAACCAATCGGTTCATTTATATTCCTTGGACCAACTGGTGTAGGTAAAACTGAACTTGCAAAAACTTTAGCGCGTTCATTATTTGACAGCGAAGAAAACATAATAAGAATCGATATGTCTGAATACATGGAAAAACACTCAGTATCTAGACTTGTAGGACCACCTCCAGGATATGTAGGATATGAAGAAGGCGGACAATTAACAGAAGCAGTTAGACGTGCTCCATATTCAGTAATATTATTCGACGAAATCGAAAAAGCTCACGAAGATGTATTTAACATGTTCTTACAAATACTAGATGATGGTAGACTTACAGATAACAAAGGTAATACAGTAGATTTTAAAAATACTATAATCATAATGACATCAAATATAGGTAGTAGCTACTTATTACAAGATCAAGGTAAGATAACAGAAGAAACTAAAGGCCTTGTAATGGGCGAAATGAAGAGAAGATTTAAACCAGAATTCTTAAACAGAGTTGATGACATTATAATGTTCAAATCTCTAGACAAAGAAGAAATCAAGAAAATAATAGATATATTTATGAATAGCTTAGCAAACAGATTAAAAGATAAAGACATAAATATGGAAGTTACAGATGCTGCAAAAGATATTATGGTAAGAGAAGGTTATGACCCAGTTTATGGTGCAAGACCACTTAAGAGATATATAGGAAACACTCTTGAAACTATAATAGCTAGAAAATTAATAGCAGGACAAATTAGAAATGGCGATACTATAGTTGTCGATGGAGATGGAGATAATATAGATATAGTTGTTAAATAATATATGTAATCCTTTTAAGGTATATTGCAGATAATTGCGATATACCTTTTTGTTTTGAAATTAAAAAAGCATAAGCTAATTAGCTAGCCTATGCCATTTAATAAATCATATTATAATACCTATCAATACTTCTTTCCAAACTCAATAAATCAACATGTCTTCCAGTCCTAATACTTTCTTTTCCTTCTATAAATAAAAGAAACACAGGCATAGAAAAAACACTATATTTATAAGCTATTTTTGTATTTTCCTCGCCATTTATTTCATATGCTTTTATATTAGGATAGTTTTCTAAAAACTTTTCTATTTTTTCTTTTATAACTTCACATGCACCACATGAGTTGCCTGTAAAGTAAACTACTGTCATTTTATTTTGATTTATATTATTTTGTACTGATTCAAAAGTATCTAATTTTATCAATATTATCACCTTATTAAGATATTTTAATAATAGAAGTTAAAATCAGCTTCTACGCAAAATGCGTTTCTGCTTAATAATCCTCCATATGATATAGTTATGTAGTTCATTTGAGAATCTAATACTTTGTTTATTATTACTTTATATCCATCTACATCATAACAGTTGTCATTTGCATTTGGTTCGTCTAACTCTAAGTCTATTTTAGCCTCAGTTGTCATAGTTATATGTCTTGTAAGAATTCTTATACAAGTTTTATCACTATTTTCTAGAAGCTTATCTAATTCTCTTTTTGCTTCATTTGTTATTAAAATACTCATCTCTTCCATTTTGTCATTCTCCTTAGTATTGTCTTTATTTTTTTATTTTATCATAAATTGACTATAAATATGTACAAACTTATTGTTTTTTATTATATTATGACTTAAGATTTAAATTAGATGATAAAAATGCTAGATGTAGAAGAAGTAGATGTTGGACTCGAAATAAATATGTAACATATAATTCATAAACTTAGTATATATTTCATAAATCTGGTATATGATTATAGATACAGATATTTGTTTAATAAATTTTCACATATTGGGAGGTACTATTGTGCACGAAAAACAAATAAGAAAAATATTTGAAGGAATTATATTTTTAATATTCCTCGTTTTTATTTTATATCGAATTGGAGATATATTTGGCATTTTTACAAATATACTTTCTATAGTAGAACCATTTTTAGTAGGTGCTACAATTGCATTTATTCTGAGCATACCTATGAACTTTTTAGAAAGAAAATTTCCAAGGCTAAAAAGACCGCTTAGCCTGTTGCTTACATTTTTAATATTTATATTAGTAATATTAGTTTTAGTATTTTTAATTGGGCCAAAACTAATAGATACTATTACAAATATAGTAAATACTGTTCCAGAGTCAGTAGAAAGCTTACGCAAACTGCTACAAGATACAAATATAAACTGGGACTGGGTTCAAGATTATCTTGCAAGTATTGAAATAGACTGGCAAAGCATTAGCAACAAAGTGTTAAGCTTCTTCAAAGACTCTTTTAGTAGTTTATTTACTTCTACGTTTGGAGTAGTTACAGGCGTAGTTTCAACAATTATAAGTACAATAATAAGCTTTATATTTGCAGCTTACATACTTATTTCAAAAGAAAAATTAAGCGTTCAATTAAAAAAATTACTATATGCATTTTTACCTGAAAAAATAGTAGATAAAATGGTTGAAGTGGGCAAATTAACACATAAAACATTTACAAACTTCTTTACATATCAATGTATTGAATGTCTTATACTTGGAAGTATGTTCTTTGTAACTATGGTAATACTAAAAATTCCATATGCACTTTTAATAAGTGTTATGATTACAATAATGGCTTTAATACCTATTTTCGGTCTTTGTATAGCATTTATTATAGCCTCAATACTTATTGTTATGGTAAACCCTATAAAAGTAATCGTATTTGCAATCTTATTTGCAGTATTACAACAAATAGAAGGAAACTTAATATACCCTCGAGTTGTGGGTAAATCAATAGGACTTCCACCTATATGGGTTATATTTGTAATAACTTTAGGTTCAAAACTTATGGGTATTGTCGGTATGATATTATTTATTCCTCTAAGCTCTGTAATTTACACACTTCTTAGAAAATCAGTGTATAAGAGAATTCAAAATAGAAAAATACCAAATGATAAATGGCTTTAAATTCAAAAACTATCTCATTTATATAAGTGAGATAGTTTTTATGCTTTATAATACATATGAAATTATATTTATTTATGATATAATTAAAATTTGAGAGAAACAAACAAAGGAGTGGAAATAGTTGACAAATACAATATATATAGTTAGACATGGACAGACTGAATGGAACTTACTTGGCAAAACACAAGGACATGGAAATTCAGATTTAACACCAAAAGGTATAGAACAAGCTGAACTTTTAGCAGATAGTATGACTAAATATCCAATAGATTATATCTACAGTAGTGATTTAGGAAGAGCTTATCAAACTGCCGAAATTATCGGAAACAAATTAAATATAGAAGTTGAAAAAACTGAAGCTTTAAGAGAAATGAATTTTGGGACTTGGGAAGGAAGAATTATAAAAGATATAATTGAAGAAGATCCTGAGTTATATAAAATGTGGAGAAATGAACCACATCTAGCAAAAATTCCTCAAGGAGAAACACTTTCTCAAATAAAAGAAAGAACAGATGCTTTTATAAAAGAAATAAATGAAAAATACGATGGAAAACACATAGTTTTAGTAACTCACTCTCTATGTGCAAGAATTATGCTTTTATCATTCTTAGATTCAGATGTTAAAAACATATATAGAATAAATCAAGCAAATACTGCTCTAAACATAATCGAACTTAGAGATTATGGTCCTGTAGTTATGAAAATGAACGATACTACACATATTATAAATGATACAAAATTAGAAAACAGTGCATTGGAGTAGGATATAATGGCTAAAGTAATAGTTGTAGGAGGCGGACCTTCTGGAATAATGGCAGCTATAAGTGCTGCAAAACAAAACCACAGTGTAACTTTAATCGAAAGAAACGAATTTTTAGGAAAGAAGCTTAAACTTACTGGTGGTGGAAGATGTAATATAACAAACAATAGATATATAGAAGACTTTTTCGATAAAGTCGTAAATAACAATAAATTCTTATACAGTAGCTTTTATTCATTTAGTAATTACGATTTATTAGATTATTTAAGCAGTATAGGTGTAGAATATAAAATCGAAGAAGAAAATGATTCAAAAGTATATACTAAAAACGACAAGGCATTAGATCTAATAAATTCATTAGAAAATGACTTAAGAGACAAAAACGTAAAGATAATATACAATACAAAAGTAACAGATTTAATAGTAGAAGATGAAAAAATAAAAGGTGTTGTAGTGACTTCTGAAGAAAATGAAAAAAGCGAAGTATTATACACTGATAAAGTAATCTTATCTACTGGTGGAAAAAGTTACGCACATACAGGTTCTGATGGAAGTATGTATCAAGTTTTAGAAAAACATGGACATACTATAACTAAAACACTGCCGGCTTTATGCCCGCTAAAAACAGCAGAAACTTGGGTTAAAAATCTTCAAGGTATATCTATGAGAAATGTAAAAATCTCTACAAAGCTTAAAAAGAAAAAAATAAGCAAATGTGGCGATATGATATTTACTCATTTTGGAATAAGCGGTCCTGTAGTACTTATAATAGACTCATACATAAATAAAGTATTAGCAGGAGAACATGTAGAAATATTTATCGACTTTATGCAAGATACATCAAAAGAAGAAATAGTAAGCTTAATTAGAAATAACCCAAATAAAAATATATCTACTAACTTAAAGACAATTCTTCCTGATGGATTTGTAAAAGAGCTTCTAAACATCTTAAATTTAAGCGATGTCAAAGGAAACTCACTTACAAAAGAAGATGAAAACTCTATAGTAGAATATATTAAAAATATGAAGCTTACAATAACATCATCACTAGGATTTAAAGGTGCAATGGTGACATGTGGCGGTGTAAGCACAAAAGAAGTAGATGCATCTACTTTAGAATCTAAAAAAATAGAAAACTTATTTATAACTGGTGAATTACTTGATTTAGATGCTGAAACAGGAGGATATAATCTTCAAATAGCATTTTCAACAGGATATTTAGCAGGACTTAGTTTAAACTAATATTTATTTAAAAATAGGAGAAACACAATGGAAAATATAATAATAGCAGTAGATGGACCTGCAGGAGCAGGTAAAAGTACAATAGCTAAAATAATAGCTAAAAGATTAAATATAAATTACATAGACACAGGAGCAATGTATAGAGCTGTAACTTTAAAATGCCTTCAAAATAACGTAGATGTTAAAGATGAAAATGCAGTAATCGAAATGGCTAAAAAAACATCAATAGATTTTAGAGATAACAATATATATCTAGATTCAAAAATAGTAAACGATGAAATAAGAACTTTAGAAGTGAGCAAAAACGTATCAGATGTTGCAAAAATAAAAGAAGTTAGATACTTAATGGTAGATTTACAAAGAGAAATTGGGAAAAACAATGCAGTAATACTAGACGGTAGAGATATCGGTTCTTATGTATTCCCAAATGCAGATTATAAATTCTTCTTAGTAGCAACTCCAGAAGAAAGAGGCAAAAGACGTTATATCGAGTTAAAAGAAAAAGGATATGACGGAACTTTAGAAGATATAATAAACGATATAATAAGAAGAGACGAAATCGATTCAAACAGAGAATTCGCTCCACTTGTAAAAGCAGAAGGTGCTATAGAAATAGACACAACAGGAAAAGACATTGACCAAGTTGTAGATTTAGTACTACAAAAAATTAAATAGATTAAAGGGGAGATAAATTTGAGTTTTTATAATTTTATGCTAAAGCTTTTTAGTATATTTAGCAAGACTTTCTTTAAATTTGAAGTAATCGGTACAGAAAATATCCCAAGCGAGGGTAATTTGATTATAGCTGCAAATCACAAATCAAACTTAGATCCTATATTTGTAGCAAGTGCCGTAGATAAAAAAAGAAAGATGACGGCAATAGCAAAAGAGGAATTATTTAAGAATAAGATTTTAGCAAAAATATTAAATAAAGTAGAAATTATACCTATTAATAGACAAAACCCAGGTCTTGGGACTATAAAGAGAATTCTTAAATACATAAAAAATGATTATGCCCTTGTAATGTTCCCAGAAGGAACAAGAAGTAAAACTGATGATTTTAACAATGCAAAAGCTGGGCTTTCATTATTTGCAACAAAAGCAAAAGCAGAAATTGTACCATGTACAATATACTCTAGCTATAAATTATTTAAACCTGCTAAAATATACTTTGGTAAACCTATATCACTTGAAGAATACTATAAACAAAAATTAACTAGTGAAGATCACGAACGTATATCAGGCGAGGTTATGGATATCATAAAACAAAATTACTATAAGCTTGAAAAAGGCGAAATCTAGAAAATAAGTCTTCATCATTGATGATGGAGGCTTTTTTGATATAATGAATTTAATAAAATAAAAATAGATATAAAATATAATAGGAGGACTTATATGGAAATTAAAATTGCTAAAAATGCTGGATTTTGTTTCGGTGTAAAAAGAGCTATGCAAATGGCAAGTGATGAACTTGACGATAAAAGCACAGAAGTTTACTCACTTGGTCCATTAATACACAATAAACAAGCCGTAAGCAAATACGAAGAAAAAGGACTTAAAGTAGTAGAAGAAATAGAAAATATACCATCTAACGAAAGAGTTATTATAAGATCACACGGAGTTGGAGAAATTGTATACAACGAAGCTGAAAACAAAAGTGTAAAAATAGTAGATACAACATGTCCTTATGTGAAAAAAATTCATAAAATAGTAAATGATTTTTATAAAAAAGGATATAAAATCATAATAATAGGAAATAAAATACACCCAGAAGTTGTTGGAATAAACGGATGGTGCGAAAACTCTGCTATAGTAATAAAAAATGTAGACGATATAGACAATATAGAATTTGATAAAGATGCAAAATACTGTGTAGTAAGCCAAACTACTGTAGATATAGATAATTACGAAAAAATAGTAGAAAAACTAAATTCTATTTTAAAAGATACAGTAATGAAAAACACAATATGCTCTGCAACAAAAGAAAGACAACTTTCAGCTAAAAATCTAGCAAAAGAAGTTGACTGCATGATAGTAATAGGGGGCAAACACAGCTCTAACACACAAAAGCTAGTTAATATATGCAAAGATTTAACAAATACATTTGCAATAGAGACAAAAGACGAACTTAATAAAGAAGAACTTAAAAACTATAAATCTATAGGTATAACAGCAGGAGCTTCAACTCCAGATTGGATTATATCTGAGGTTATAGAGTTTTTAGAATCTATATAGTAAAAGGTAAGCAAGGAATTATAGTACTTGCTTACCTTTTTATTTTATTTATCATTTATAAAAATATCCTTAGAAGTATCATTTATATATTTAATAAACTTCTTCACAGCAGGTACTTGATATGTATTTTTCTTATACGCCATATATATACATCTATCACAGCCAGAATTATTTATTTTAATCTTCTTTATATTAAAATTATCATAATTTACAATATCGGCGACAACAGCTACCCCAAATCCTTCTGATACAAGCCCATATATTCCATTTTCATCTTCACCTTCACAAATTACTTTTGGATTTATACCAACTTTTTTGAAAATATCTTTAGTTATTTTGCCAAGAGCTGTATTTTTATCATATACTACGACTGGATAAGAAGCTATATCCTTTAAATCTATACTTTCAACTTTGCTAAGTGGATGACCTATTGGAACTATTAATATAAGTTCATCTTTAAATAGCAAATCAAATACTATATCTTCTTCATTTTCTACATAAGAGCAAAAGACTACATCGTATTTTGAATCTTTAAGCCCTTTTATCAAATCAGATGTTATCCCCTGTCTAAATGAGAAGGTTATATCTTTATTTTTTTCTAATTCTAAAAATGATCTTACTTTTTTAGGTATAAAATAAGGTGCAAGTGGGTATATATAAGCGATATCGATATGGCCTTCTGTCTCACTTGTTATTTGTCTTAATTTCTTTTCCCCGACTTCGAGTATCGATAAAGCTTCTTCAACATATTCTAAATAAAGCTTCCCGTATTTTGTAAGTGTTACATTTCGTCCCTGTCTTTCAAATAAATAGGTCCCCAAATCTTTTTCCAAATTTGAAATTGCAAGGCTTAAACTAGGCTGCGATACATTCAATTCATTTGCTGCTTGTCTAAAATGTTGAAGTTTTGCGACTGTTTTAAAATAATAAAGTTGATTTAAATTCATTTTCTCACGTCCTATATCTTATTTGACTTTAGTATAACATAATTGATAGTTAAAACCTATCAATATTGATGAAAAATAATATTAGAATTATCATGATTGGCGTATTATAATAGAAGTATAACAAACGACAAAAAATTAACGAAGTTTAAATAGATAAGGGGAAATAAAATGGCAAACATAGTTGAAGTAAGAAATTTAAAATTAGGTGAAGGTATCCCAAAAATATGTGTACCTTTAGTAGGAAAAACAAATGAAGAAATTCTAGAAGAAGCTAAATTCTTAAAAAATGTGAAATTCGACTTAATCGAATGGAGAGTTGACCACTACGAAAACGTAGAAAATCTTGAAAAAGTAAAAGAAATAGTAAAAGCTCTTAGAGAAGAAGTTGGAGAAACTGTTATACTATTCACTTTCAGAAGTAAAAAAGAAGGTGGAGAGCTAGAAGTAAGTGATGAGTATTATGCACAGCTTAATAAAACAGTATCAGAAACTAAATTAGTTGATTTAGTAGATGTAGAATTATTTACTGGAGATGAAATAGTAAAGGATATAGTTGAAACTGCACACAATAATGGAGTTAAAGTTGTAATGTCAAACCACGACTTCTTTAAAACACCAGCAAAAGAAGAAATAATATCAAGACTTTGCAAAATGCAAGATTTAGGAGCAGATTTACCTAAAATAGCAGTTATGCCAAATACATCAGAAGATGTAGTTACATTATTAGCTGCAACTGAAGAAATGTCTACAAAACATGCAAATAGACCAATAATAACAATGTCTATGGGAGGACTTGGTCTTGTAAGTCGTTTAGCAGGAGAAACTTTCGGTTCAGCGCTTACTTTTGGAGCTGCAAAAGCTGCTTCAGCACCAGGACAAATATCAGTAGACAAACTTGCTACAATACTTGAAGTAATGCATGAAAGCAGATAATTAAAACTTAAAATAAATAAGATTATAATTAACTTATAAAAATAAATAATTAGGATATATAAATCGGAGGAATATAAAATGGCAGAAAGAATAACAGGACATACAGAATTAATAGGATTAATAGCTACACCAATAAGACATTCATCATCACCAAGAATGCATAATGAAGCATTTGCAAAATTAGGACTTGATTATGCTTACTTAGCATTTGAAGTAGGAAATGAAGAATTAGAAGATACTATAAAAGGATTTAGAGCAATGAAAGTTAGAGGTTCTAATGTATCAATGCCTAATAAAACAGTAGTTCACAAATACTTAGACAAATTATCAGATGCTGCAGAAATGTGTGGTGCTGTAAACACTATAGTTAATGATGACGGTGTATTAACTGGTCATATAACAGATGGTATAGGATATATGAGTGGATTAAAAGATGCTGGCATAGATATAATAGGCAAAAAAATGACTATAGTAGGTGCTGGTGGAGCTGCTACAGCTATACAAGTACAAGCTGCTCTTGATGGAGTTAAAGAAATATCTATATTCAATAGAAAAGATGAATTTTATGAAAGAGCTCAAAAAACAGTTAAAGATATAAATGAAAAAACTAACTGTAAAGCTACTTTATATGACTTAGAAGATTTAGATAAATTAAAAGAAGAAATAGCTTCAAGCTACATATTCACAAATGCTACAGGAATGGGTATGAAACCACTTGAAGGACAAACTTATATACCAGATAAATCATTCTTAAGAGAAGATTTAATAGTAACTGATGTTGTTTACGCTCCAGCTGAAACTGCACTTTTAAAAATGGCTAAAGAAGTTGGTTGCAAAACATTAAATGGTTTCCCAATGATGTTATTCCAAGGTGCTGCAGCATTTAAACTTTGGACTAATCAAGATATGCCAATAGAACATGTTAAAGAAGTTATGGGTATACAATATTAATAAGCGTTTAACATAAAATTTAAATATATTGTTGTTTATATAAAGGAAGCTTGCGAGATAGTCATCTATTTTGTGAGCTTCTTTTAACATTTGTTTGAAATTTTCGAAATATTTTACGGAAAAAGGTTTATATTTTCCATAATTTGTATTACAATATAATTTATATAAAATTATAAATTATAGGGGGCACAAATGAATAATAAAAAGGCACTAGATGTAGTAGTAGTTGGATTCGCATTGTTTTCAATGTTTTTCGGCGCAGGGAATTTATTATTTCCACCGTATTTAGGACTTGTATCTGGAACTAACTGGATAGTTTCACTATCAGGATTTATACTAACAGATATAATCCTAGCGCTTGTAGTAGTAATGGCAGCAGTTAAATTTGATGGGGATCTAGATTTAACTTTAAGCAGAGCTGGTAAAAAATTTGCAAGAGCAATCATAATAGCATCTATATTATGTATTGGACCATTACTTGCAATACCAAGAAATGGAGCTACAACTTATGAAATGGGTATAGCACCTATACTTGGATTTGATACACCAATAGCTAAACTAATGGTTTCAATAATTTTCTTTGTACTTACATTATTACTAACAATAAGACCATCAAAAGTTGTAGATATAATAGGTAAGTTTTTAACACCAGCACTTTTAATATGCTTAGCTATACTAATAGTAATGGGTATAATAAATCCAATAGGAGATGTGAGCAGTACTCAACTTATAGAAAACAATTTATTTGCAGAAGGGGTAGCACAAGGTTATCAAACATTAGATACACTAGCAGCTGTTGCATTTTCAACAGTAGCTATAACTGCAATAATACAAAGAGGATATAGTGACTCAAAAGAAAAAGTTAAACTTACATTACAATCTGGGCTAATTTCAGGTGTATTTTTAGCTTTAGTATACGCAGGTCTTACATATTTAGGTTCAATGTTATCTACTACTTATGGAGTAGATACACCACAAGCTTCTTTGATGGTAGTTATAACAAATGCTATATTAGGTAAGCCAGGAAAAATAATATTAGGAATAATAGTTTCACTAGCTTGTTTAACAACATCTATAGGGCTTACTTCATCAGCAGCAAGCTATTTTTCAAATATAAGTAATGGAAAGGTAAAATACCAAACACTAGTAATAGGTATTTGTGTATTTAGTTTAATATTAGCTAATTTCGGTGTAAGTACAATCATACAATTTTCAGCACCAGTTCTAGAAATTGTTTGTCCTGTACTAGTAGCTCTTATAGCTACAACTTTCTTAGATAAATATATAAAAAATGATAATGTATTTAAAGGTGTTGCATACGTTACATTATTAGTAAGTATATTATCAGTAGGAAGTAGCTTATTTAATATAACTCAAGTTTCTGACTTACTTTCAAAATTGCCACTAGCTCAATATGGGTTTAACTGGGTTTTACCAGCAATCTTAGGTGGAGTTATTGGAAACTTTATAAAAACTAAAAAGAATGTAAATAGCAATCAAAAGGCTATATAAAAACAAAAATATACTAATCTTTTAAATGGGGTGAACATAAAATAAGTGTTCACCCTTTTACTTTTAACTTATAACACATAGGAAATTATATTTATTTATAAAAAATAATAAAAAAGGCTATTTTTCAAAACAAATACTATTCTTTGTATATAAATACTGGTACAATAGGTATAGCTGACTAAAATAGGGGGTAAGAAATGAACAAGACGACATTAAGCGAAAATATAAAAAAGTTAGGCCTTAGATTATTTGAAGATAAAACAGCTTCAGAGCTTGAAGATATAATAAAAGAGATTTTTCCAAGTGCAGAAGTAATGTCAGACTTTGTGAATTATAAAAACAACTTAGGACATATAACTTTTAAAATAAATGAACCTTATACTGGTGAGTTTGGAAAAACTGAAATATGGAATGAAGTTAAAATAGTAGAGGAATATCTAAGAGTGTACGATCTTTATATAGATATTCAAAAAAATGATAAAAATAAAGCTATATTAAAAGCATATGTAAGTATAGACTATTTAGATAATGAAAATGAACTTAAATATTTTAACTCAAATATAGAAACAATATATGCTGTAAATGAAGGAAATAGAATTTTAAATTACTATATAGATGCAGTAACTGCACAAAGACAAGAAAACGAAGATTATATAGAGCAATATAAAGATTATTCAACACAAACTATAGATGAAGTTGAATTAAAATTAAAAGCAAAAGCTCTAGGAAAACTACTTCTTGATACACAAAACTTAAAACATCCAAATTACAGAGATATACAAAACAGCATAATGAGTATATTCCCAAGTGCAAAATATAAAGGATGTGTAGATATATATAGAAAAACAAACACTATAAATGTAATACAGTTTTCTATATTAGAAGAATATAGTGGAAAGATTACACACAACCATGTTTCTTCAAAATCTATAAAAGATGCTAAAGCTAAAACTGAGTTTATAAATATTTGTCTAGAAATTAATGAAGAAACAGGCTCTGCATTTATCGAAACAAAATTATGCGATGCTTATATAGGAAATAATAAGGTTCTAGATATATATGAAAGAAGCATAGATATAATAAATTTAGAACATACTTTATTTGAAAATATAAAATCTGAAATAGAAAATATAAATAAATCACTATATCTTAAAGGGAAGAAAACAGCTAAAGAATGTGAAGCTTTAATAATAAGTTTATTAGAAAAAGACGAACATAAAAATGAATATGTAAAAGATCTTTTATTAAAAGCTAGAAATAGATATTCTAGGTTGGGAGATATAGAGTAATATATGGGATGGCAAATATGTCATCCTTTTTTCTTAAGTAAATTATATATTTACTAATTTTAAAAAATCTTATACTATATAAATAGCAATTTATAAAACTATAATTAAAATAAATTATAAAAAGAAGGGAAAAATATGAAAAATATACTTATGGTAGAAGACGACAGTACGATTGCATTTGCTGTAAAATATGCAGTCGAACAAGAGGGCTTTAATTTAGATATAGCAGAAAATCTAGAAAATGCAAGAAAAATAGTAAATAGCAAGGAATACGACTTAATACTACTTGATGTTATGCTTCCAGATGGAAATGGATATGAATTTTTAAAACAATTACGTGAACACGATGAAGATACACCAGTGATATTTTTAACTGCATGTGATGAAGAAGTTAATATAGTAATGGGGTTAGATATAGGAGGAGACGACTATATAACAAAACCGTTTAGAGTTAGAGAACTTATATCGAGAATTAATGCAATACTTAGAAGAAAAGGTAAATCTCAAGATAGCAATAAAAAAATCCTTAAATTCAAAAATATATCAATACATACATTGGAAGCTAGGGTATTTAAAAATAACGAAGAGATATTTTTAACTTCAGCCGAATACAAGCTTCTTTTAATATTAATCCAAAATAAAAATATGGTACTATCGAGAGCTCAGATATTAGAAAAACTTTGGGATGTTACGTATGATTTTATAAATGACAATACACTTAGCGTATATATAAAGAGGCTTCGTGAAAAAATAGAAGACGACTCATCAAAACCACAGTATATACTTACTGTAAGAGGACTTGGTTATAAGTGGAATGGAAGTGACGACAATGAGAATACTATCTAATCCAGAAGTAAAAAAATACAACTTAAATCTTTTTCTTATGTTTATTGCATCAATAATAATTATGTTATTTGTAAATATAATGAGCTTAAATATAATTAAAGATAATATAGTTATAAATAATCAAGCAATAGTCGGAAATATATTATCAAAACATCCAGAATTAGAAAATGAAATAGTAGATATAATAACTCAGTCTAATACTAATCAAAATGTGGAACTTGGAAAAGAAGTATTAGAAAAATATAATTATAAAAGTTCAATAACATTAAAAGAAGAACCTATAATAAAAAATAATTTTTCGAAAATACTCAAATTAAACTTTGCATTTATAATATTTGTATTTATATCATTTGCTATGTTGTCATTTAGCTTTTTTATAGATTTATACAAAGATATAAAAGATATGACTGATTATGTATATCATAGTTCTGAAGGCCGAGAATACCAAATGAAAAACAAAAATCAAGAAGGTCAAATGGGGCTTTTAAAAACAGAGCTTATGAAAATGACAACTGTATTAAAAGAAAAGGTGGCCCTTTTACACAGCGAAAAAATATTTTTAAATGATACTATATCAGATATATCGCACCAGCTAAAAACACCGATGACATCACTTATGTTACTGACTGACCTTATGTATAATGATTTAGATAAAGAAAAGAAAATCGAGTTTTTAGATAGAATAAATGCACAACTATCTCGTATGGACTGGCTAATCAAAAGTATGTTAAAGCTTTCAAAACTAGAAGCTAAAGTTATAGATTTTAAAACAGAAAAAGTAAATATAAATGAACTTATAAGAAGATCTATAAGTCCTTTGTCTGTACCCATGGAGCTTAAAAATATAAGTTTAAATATAAATGGAGATAAAGAAGCTTCTTATATAGGTGATATAGAATGGTCATCAGAAGCTTTGGGCAATATAATCAAAAACTGCATAGAACATACAAAAGAAGGCGGAAATTTAAATATAAGTTATGAAGAAAACCCTATATATTCAGAAATAGTAATAAAAGACAACGGCGAGGGTATAGATAAAGACGATATTCCAAATATATTTAAACGCTTTTATAAAGGTAAAAACAGCAAAAGTGACAGTGTTGGAATAGGTCTCGCTATGGCAAAATCGATTATAGAAAGCCAAAATGGTGATATATATGTAAAAAGCGAAAAGAATATGGGAACTGAGTTTCATATCACATTTCACAAAAGGTACAATTAATTAAAAATACTAATCCAGTAGATATATTGATTCTACTGGATTTTTTGCGTTTATATATTATGTATTTTAAAATTTCAAAGTTATATACTTTAGTGACTAAATTGTAATTTTCTAATTCACTTGACTGTAAGATAATAAATATAGAATATAAGTATAATAATTAATACATAAAGAAATCATTACTTAACAGTTTTTATGTTATTTCTTTATGATTATACTTCAGGGAGGATAAAATGGAATTACTAAGAGTAGAAAATCTATCAAAAAGTTATGGAAAAGGCGAGGCTAAAGTAGATGCGCTTAAAAATATAAATTTAAGTATTAAAAAAGGAGAATTTATCGCCATAGTCGGCCCAAGTGGAAGTGGTAAAAGTACACTACTTCACTTACTAGGTGGGGTAGACAAACCGACTATCGGAAATGTATTTATAAACGATATAAATATATACGACTTAAAAGAAAAAGACTTAGCTATATTTAGAAGAAGAAATGTAGGACTTATATACCAATTTTACAACTTAATACCAGTACTTACAGTAAAAGAAAATATACTTCTTCCAGCTGAATTAGACAACAGAAAAATAGATAAAGAATATCTAGAAGATTTATTAAAAACACTAGATTTAAAAGAAAGAGAAAACCACCTTCCAAGCGAGCTTTCAGGTGGGCAACAACAAAGAACATCAATAGGAAGGGCATTAATAAACAGACCATCTATAGTACTTGCTGATGAACCAACAGGTAACTTAGATAGCAAAAACTCAAAAGAAATAGTTGAGCTTCTGAAAGTATCTGTTAAAAAATACAACCAAACTTTAATAATGATAACTCACGATACAAATATAGCATTACAAGCTGACAGAGTTATAACTATTGAAGATGGAATAATAAAAAGCGACGAGGTGATATAGATGAATTTATACACTTCACTTACACTTAGATATTTAAAACAAAATAAAAGAAGAACATTAGTAACAATAATCGGAATAATCCTTGCAACTGCACTTATATGCGGTATAGGCAATATATGTACAAGCTTTATGGATTATCAAATGAGAAATGAAATACAAAGTAACGGAAGTTTTTATGTAACATTTAATAATATAGACAAAGAAAAAGCAGATATTATAACAAAATCATCAGGAGTTAGTGAATATGGTTATAAAAAGGATTTAGGAAGTATTATCTTAGATAAAAAAAATTCAACTTCAATAGATATAAATGTTTTTGATAAAAATACAATAAACAGCTTCCAAATAACCTTAAAAAATGGAAGTTATCCTAAAAATCAAAGCGAAATAATTGTTACAGAAGATTTATTAAACAAATGGAATAAAAAAATAGGAGATAAAATAACTTTAAACTTAGGTGAATTAATTTATGATGATATGGGGATAATAAGTAAATTAAAAAATCCTCAAAAAACTACTTTTAAAATTGTAGGGACACTAGATAAAGCCCCATATAATTCAAAATTATTTGCAATAGCAGGATTTGATATAAACTCTGTAGATAAAAATGAAAAATTTGATGTTTCTATATGTACAAAAAATCCTAAAGATATATATAAGACAGCTATATCAATAGGAGAAAATATAGGATTAGCACAAGCTGATGAAACAAATGATGAAGATTATAGTTATAATGATCAAACTTCTATGTACTATAAAGATATAAAATTTAATGAAGGATTACTTAGATTATTGGGTGCAAGTTCATACGATAATATAAATACAACATTAATACTTATAGTAGGTCTAGTAGCTTCACTTGTTATAATAGCTACTATAGCTACTATATACAATTCATTTAGTATAGCTATAAGTGAACGTAAAAAACAGTTCGGTATATTAAATTCTATCGGAGCTACAAAATCCCAAGTTATGAAGCTAGTATTTTTAGAAGGTTTTTTAGTAAGTATAGTTGGAATTCCTATAGGGCTTTTAAGTGGTACGATAGCTATCGATATAGTATTTAAAGTTATAAAAACTTTCTTTAAAACTTCTGCGTTTGGTGAATTAGAATTAAGAGTAGTATTTAGCCCAATCGTATTAATTATAAGTACTCTTGTAATACTACTTACAATATTTATATCAGCTTTAATACCAGCTATAAATGCAGCTAAGATATCACCACTTGAAGCGATAAAAAATAGTTCTAATTTAAAAGTTGGAAAAATCAAAAGTTCTAAACTTGTCAAAAAAATATTTAAAACAGAAGGCGAACTTGCATATAAAAACTTAAGAAGAAATAAAGGTAAATTTAGAATTACTTTATTCTCATTAATTATAAGTATAGTAATCTTTATATCATTTAATGGGTTTGTAGATATGTTTATAGAAGCTAATCAAATTAACTATGGAACAATTACAAATGATTTAACATTATATGAAAACAAATTATTTACTAAGGAAGAAGTTCAAAATACTATAAATGAACTTAAGAAAATAAACGGTATAAAAGATATAGCCATAGACAAAGGATATAATTTAAATGTTCATGTTGATGAAAAAAATATAAATAAAGATTTAAGAGAAAGTTTAAAACAAAGCGATTATGTAGATATGGATAATTCTACTTATAATTTTATAAATAGTAGATTATCTACTCCTGGAGATTTTAGTATATCAAATATAAAATTATCAGAAGGGAAGTTTAATAAAGAAACTGCTAAAGCTGAAAATGGTGTGATTTTAGTAAGGTATAGTTATCAAGAATCACTAGCTAAAAAAGGTAAAGTAGTTCTTACAAATTACAAAGTGGGAGATACTTTAAACTGTACAGTATATTCATATGACTCTGATGGAAATGAAAAGCAAAAAGAAGTGAAATTAAAAATACTAGCTATAACAGATGAAATCTTAACAGGAAATAAGCAATACCCAGAAACATCATTTGGAGTAGTTGCATATGATGACTTAATACATTCGCTTGGTATAAAAGATGATGAATCAAGCTCAAATTCATACTATGTAGCTACAAATCAAGAAAAATCTACTAGGGATGAGGTTAAAAAAGTAGCAGAAGAAAATAGCTTGAGTGTAATAGATTCAATAGATGAAGCTCAAAAATTTGAACAAACTATGAATGTTATGAAAATATTCGTATATGGATTTATAGTAGTTATATCTCTAGTTAGTGTAACTAATATAGTAAATACAATAAGTACTAATATAAATCTTAGAAAAAGAGAATTCGCAGTAATTAAATCTATAGGTGTAACGCCTCAAGGATTTAAAAAGATGATTTATATGGAAAGTATATTATATGGAATACTTTCACTGCTTTATGGTATTCCAATAGGAATCTGTATGAATGTGCTTATGAATAAAATATTAGAAGGTGTAATTACTGTTCAAACACTAATACCATATAAAGCGATACTTATATGTGTAGTGGCTATATTTATTATAACTTTTATAGCTTCATATATACCACTTAAGAAAATAAGCAAAGAAAATATTATAGATAATATAAGACAAGAGAGTATATAGTTTTTTAAAAGTATCTGGATTTATTTTTTGATAGATCTGGGTGCTTTTTTATTTATTATGCAATATATATAGTTGTACAATAAATAAAAAACAATTAATGCACCATAATGAAATTATGTAAACTAAAAAGTGATTTTGGTGCTATTTTTATATAAAACTTTATAATAGCCATTGTAATGGGTTTTAAAATCTTAGCTAAGTAAATAGATTAATATATATTTAAAACTATCTTAAAATCGATTTAAAAAGGTTCGATTTTTTGTGTTTTTAATTTTAGAATCTTATTTTGCTTATTAAAAACAAAAAGCTGCAATGTATAACTTTTATCTTTTAAATTTAACATTGTAGCTTTTTATTTATTTCAAAAGTAGGGTATAGCTGATCTAAAAATACAAATTCATCCTTAGGTAAATCACTTTGAAGTTTATCTAATATTGTTTTTAAATAAATTTATTATATTATAAATTCTAACAAAAATATTAATCCCTGAAAATAGTTTACATAATTTTATTACAGGTAATTATTTTTCATATTTTAAGTCGTTTTTTCTATAAAAGCTCTAAATTAGATTTTGAGAAGTTGAAAAACACTTGTAATAAATAAATATAAAAACCACTCTTAAAACTCCTTAAAAAGGCGTATGCAAGGTGGCTTTTTAAGGAGTTTTAATTTGAATTTTAACTAACCTAATTTAAATATACTTTCTGAAATTTTTTCTGAAGCTTCTTGATCCATTTCTTTAAGAGTGTGAGAGTATATGTTTAAAGTTGTATTTACATTTGAGTGACCAACTCTCTCTGAAATAACTTTTATAGGTACTTTTGCATTTATAAGTAAAGTTACATGTGAATGTCTTAAATCATGGAAACGTATATGTTTTAAATTATGTTTCTTTAAAAAACGACTGAACTTTTTACTTAAAACATCTTCAGCTATAGGATTTTCATTTTTATCAAGAAACAATAGATTACAATCCTTTATTTTACCCTGAAGCTTATCTTGTAGATACTTTCTTTTATAATCTTTAAGCATAGCCATAACTTCTTTTGGAGCTGAAATAGTCCTTTTAGAAGTATCTGTTTTAGGTTCTTTCAGTATAACTTTGCCACTATCTCTAGCTGTAATTTTCTCTATTGTTATAGTATTTTCCGTAAAATCTATATCGCTCCAGCTAAGTCCTAAGACTTCTGATATACGAAGACCAAGTCCAATTGCTAAATTTATAGGTAATTCTAGGTCTGTATTTTTTATTGTTTCTAACAATTTTGCTATATCTTTTTGGTCATAAACTTCGCTTTTGAACTTTTTGTTTTTAGGAACTTCGATACAATCTACTATATCGTATTTAACAAGTTTTAATTTATAAGCTCTTTTTAAAGCTAAATTAAGTATATTTATATGTATTTTTATCGTCTGTGGACTTAAAATTCCGACTAAATCATCGACGTAATTTTGTATATGAATCGGTTTTAAATCATTTAATTTTATGTTTCCAAGCATCGGATTTATGTATTTTTTACATATTCTAATGTAACAATTATATGTAGTAATCGACAAATTTGGTTTATATTTTTCTAAGAAATCCATCAGATATTTTTCTAATTTCATGTCATTTGGAGCTACTAAATCGTCGTTATAAATTTCTTCTTTTAACTCATTTAATCTCTTAGATGCATCTCTTTTTAGGGGATAAGATCCCATATTTTTTTGTTTCTTTTTGCCGGTTGTCTCGTCTGTATATTCTAAATATACGATATAATTTTTACTTCTTTTTCGTATAAAAGCATAACTCATATTATCCCCTCCATAGTAAAATTTTGTGTTTTATAAGCTCGCACAAAGTGTAAAAAAATAAAATTATTCTATAAATATTTTACCATAAAACCATAAAAAAAGCAGCAAAAAAACTGACATTTTACTGACATAAGCTATTTTTTACACATTAAAAACATTAGAATATAGCTATTTTAATAAAAATGGCATAAAAGTATATATTTTATGCCATTAACAACAATACCGAATTCAATTTATAGAGTTCTATAATAAAACTCAACTCCAAATCTCTTATTAATCTCTTCAAAAAACATAAATTTTCTCATCGTTTGTAGATATAAAATACAACTTTTATATATTAAAAACCAAAACTATTTTTGATAAAATTCCAAAGAAATAATCATCTAAAAATCATATTAAAGAAAATTATAATTTCTTATAAATCACAAAAATAAAAACTCCAAAACTAATAAAAATTAGTCCCAGAGTTTTAAATTTTCACACCTAAAAATCCATCAATTTTTGTATAAATTTCATCTATCTCTTTCTATAAATATACTCGAAAAAACCACCAATCAAAATCACAAACATAGTAAAAAATAAATAGATTTGTATCAACATTGTAAACATAGGTCGAAGGCTTTCGTTGTTCCTCCCAAGAGTCAAAACAAAAACTAAAAGCATCACCCCTAAAGTAGCAAAAAATATTTTTATCTTGTTCATCATAAAAACAATTCTCTCCCTTATATACATCAGTCTTATTTATACATATTCTACAACTATTAAATATATCCTTTCAAATTTAAAAATACGACATTAAACATATTTCAAAACGCTATCCATAAAAAGTAAATACTGCTATAATATGTTGAGAGCAAAAATATATAAAAATGGGGAACTTTGTATTAAGGAGGAAAAACACCATGGATTTCAATCAATATTTAGGGAAAACTGTAAGAGTAGAATTAGATGAGGGAAAAGCGATTTCTGGGGTATGTTCAAAAGTAACAGAAGCTGCTAAAAGCCCTGTACATGAAAATACAATATCTATTACTATAATGGATACTATGGATATAGATATATTAGAAAGTGAAATCAAAAAGATAGATTTATTCACTTTCTAATATATAAAACTTTAACTCCGCCTTGTATTTTTTCATAGACTATAATATAAACAATCTTGATTTATATAGGGGGAGTTATAATGTATCCTCAAATGGAAATTTTGGAGACACAAAACTGTATATTAAGACCAATTACTCTAGATGATGTAGATGATTTATATGAATACTACAGCAAACCTGATGTAGTAAAATTTTTACCTATAAAGGTCCATAAAACACCTTCTGATACAGCGCGATTTATAAAAAGCTTCTTTATAAATAACTACGAAAGAGGAAGGGTAGGTCACTATGCTGTTTTATTAAAAAACCAAAACAAAGTCATAGGCAATGTCGGATTTAACAATATATCTCAAAATGCCACAAATGGCGAAATAGGTATATGTTTAAACCCAGATTTTTGGGGTAATAATTTAGCATACGAACTAACAGAAGTTTTACTACAATATGGTTTTAACAAATTAAATCTAAACTATATATATGCTATAACTTATAATGACAATATATATTCAAAACGTTATTTAGAAAAGTTAAACTTCACACATAATAACGATTTTGTAAAACGATTTAAAAATTTAAATAACAAAACTGTAAAATGCAATAAATTCGTATTATATAGAAATGATTACACAAAATAAATTAAAGAAATGGTGAATTTTCAAAATATATACCTAAATTCTCCATTTTATTGTATACTTAATATATGCAATAATATACGAAAGGGATGATCATATGAAGGTTCAAGCACCACAAAGTGCACTAGACGTACTAAAAGAAATATTAGAAAACAATCAAGATAAACCACAAAATGTAAGAGTTTACTTTGCAGGTTTCGCTTGTTCAGGAGCAGTATTCTCACTTGCTTTAGATAACGAACTTGAAACAGATACATCTTACGACTTAGGTGGAATACATTTCATAATGGATGATAATGAATATTTAACATACGGAAATGTTACAATATCTGAAGTACCACCACAAGGATTTGTCGTATCAGTAGACAATCCACCACAAAGAGACACTGGATACTCAGAATGCGGCGGAAGCTGTTGTGATGGATGCAGCGGTTGCTAATAAAATAAATATAAAACACCTCATAAGTGGTAATAATATCATTTATGAGGTGTTTTATTGTATAAACCAAAATAAGTATTTTGCTATCTAAGCAAATTATGATAAAATTAATAAGCACAATAAGAGATATAAATATACTCTTAATTAAATAATATTATTAAGGAGGAAATGTCGCTTAAATTATGCGGCAGTAATTAATTTGAGAAGAAGAAGAAAAAAAGGCGCAGATATCAAACTATTAAGTTATACAAATTACGTTATAAGAGAAAATATAGAAGATTTAAAAGGAAAATGGAGTGAAAAATTTAAAAATGACAATCCAATACACATCGAGGTAGGAACTGGTCGTGGTAAGTTTATAACAACTCTAGCAAAACAAAACCCAGATATAAACTACATAGCTATGGAAATAAAAGAAGAAGTATTAGTAAAAGGTGTTGAAAAAGCAGATGAAGCTAATTTAGATAATATAGTATTCTTATGGGCAGACGTTTCAAATATACTAGATTACTTCGATAAAGGCGAAATATCTAGAGTATACATAAACTTCTGTGATCCATGGCCAAAGAAAAGATGGGCAAAAAGAAGATTACTTCACAGAGGATTCTTAGATAAATACGCTACAATATTAGAAGATAAAGGAGAAATCCACTTTAAAACTGATAATGTCGGTTTATTCGAGTTCTCTCTAAATGAAGTGGCAGATTGTAACTGGAAATTAAAAAATATATCATTAGACTTAGCAAATAACACAGATTTTGAAAATGTGACAACAGAATATGAAGATAAGTTTATGTCACAAAATATAAAAATACATCGTTTAGAAGCTGTAAAACCTCTATAAACCTCTATATATATTGAATTATATATAAATTAGTAGAAATTATTGTTACGAAAGTGTATAAAACTTACAAGGAGTTTTAATAATGTTAATAGAAAATACTTATATAATATCTAATATTTTCTATTAAATAAAAAGGAGGTGACAGCTTGCAATAAAACGCAAGCATTTATGAATATGAAATATATTAAACTTTGTTCCATTCTTTTTACAATAACATTATTAACAACTGCTAGTAATTGCCTAGATACACATAATACTCAAAATGGAGTATACGCTTTAAAAACTAATAAAGCTCTAGTAAAACAAGAGTCCAAAACAGAAGCTAAAGAAACTGACAGCGAAAAACTTGTAGTTAGTAAAAAACCTGATATAGCATCAAATAAAGCTTTAAGCGACGAAGATTTAAAAATGCTATTTCCAGATGCTAATTTTAGAAATGTAATAACTAGAAACTTCAAACATCAAGAAATTACATTAGACAAGATAGCAGCTCTATCAGGAGAGTTTTATGCGACAGGCGAAGGTATAGAAAGCTTAGAAGGAATTTCTTATTTAAAAAATATACAAAACTTTGTTTTTGTTAACAATAATATAAAAGAACTTCCTAGTGAAATACTAAACTTAAAGAACGTAAAAAATATAAACTTACTAAATAACTACATAACAGATAATTCAGTACTAAATAAATTAATTAAAAAAGGAATAGACATAAATTACAATTTAAACTTTATAAAAAACAAAGATAACCAATATAAATTTGAATCAGTTTATAAAAACCTAAACTTAAAGAAAGGTGAAAAAGTATCTTTGGACAAACTTTTATGCAAAGACATAAAAAATAAAAAGTATGAAAAATATTGGGAAGTTTCAGATGAAATACCTACAAATATAAAATATGTAGTATCAATATACGATAATAAAGTATTAAATTTAGAAGAAGGCAATAAAATAAAAGCAGTCTCTCCTGGAGAATGCAAAGTAAAAATATCTATAGATGATAATTTCTACGATGATTCAACTACAACAATAAATGTAAAAGTAAAATAGAAAAAAAGACTAATTCCAGTATAAAATCTGTAATTAGTCTTTTCTATTATAATCTTTTTCTAAGTTTACCTTTTTTACCTTTTGTAAGAGGCAATCCTACCATAATTACAACGCAGTAAAAACCATATAAAAATGTTTTAACGCTATCAACTTCAAATCCAAATACCTCTTTTGCATCACTAGGTATTACTATTATTAATGCAGCTAGTAACATTAGTAGAGGATTTATTAAAATTTGCCTCTCTGAATTAAGTAACAATATATTGCCTATCCATGCGATAGAAAGACAGAAGAATACTATTTTAAAAATAAATTCGAAACTACTAAACATATATTCACCCTTTCAAATTTTGTCTTAATATATCTATTATAATATAATTTTTATTTTTAATTTCTATTAAATTATATAACTTTTTTAAAAAAATATAAATATCTTCAAATAAATTTAATACATATATATAGATTATATCTAGCATATATTAAATTATACAAGTTAAATTTATTTGAAGGGGGATTTATATGTATGCACAAGCTTTTGGAGCAATTTTAGGACTTATAGCTTGTTTATATGAATATGTATATGGCAATCTCATTGTAATTGGAAATAGATTTGTTCCTGGAATGGATTATATTAATTTTATTTGTGGATATGCTTTATACCCATTATGTATAATAGTTTTCTTTATAAGCTTATTTAATTTGATATTAAACAAAAAAACAAATCAACTTAAAAATGTAGCACTTTTAAATAAAATATTAGCCCATATAACAGTTATAATCGGAATTTTAGGTTGTAAATTCTATTTTATAATACCGGCTCTTTTAATACTTTATCAATATTACATACCTGTTTTATTTGAACATGACTTGAAAAGAGAAGAGAGAGAAGCTAATAGACAAAGTGCTATAGTAGAACTTTTAAAAAATAATATTGGAAAACATACAATTGTAAAACTTTTAAACGTATCTTATGAAGAAGTAGAGATATTAGAACTTGAATATTGCAGCAAGAGAAGATGATTTCCTATAAAAAAGCCTGTATTTTAAAATACAGGCTTTTTTATATTACAATACTCGTTGTTTGTTAGAAATCACTTCACATACTTTTAATATATCTCCAGATTGTATATTGGTGATCTTAACTCTATCACCATTGTATTTAAATATTATATATTTATTTTTATCATCGTTTTCTTTAAGATTAAAAGAAGTTATTAATTTGTAATCAAAATTATGTACAACAGATAAATTGCGTCCTATATACTTACAAAATAAAACTCTAGTATCTGTAACTAATAAAACACCATTTTCATCTACTATTGTAAAATCGATAAAACTTTTTAAATTGCATTTTAAAGAAGCTAATATATTCTCATCTTCTTTAAGAACAGACATTGCAAAATCCATAATTCATCCCCCTTAATATTCGTATATCTTAATTATAGATTATATTTATAATAAAATCTTTAATTTAAGAAACATTTATAAAAATTTTAAATTTTATTTTGGATAAAAAAAGATAAATAATATATTTATATAAATCAATTTATTATATCTTATTGACATTAAATCGCTAATGAATTTTAATTTTTAAATTAAATATCTTATTTAGTTTATTTTTAAAATTAAAACTTAAATTCATTGTAAAATACAATCATAAATTAAATATATTTGTTGATTTTATTTTAAAGGAATTTAAAGAAATTTTATAGAAATATATAAATACAAGTTTAACAAGTTAAATTTAGTACTTAAAAAATAATAAAAAAATCTGAGGAGGACATTAAAATGGAAGTATTAAAAGTTTCATCAAAATCTAATCCTAATTCTGTAGCTGGAGCTTTAGCAGGAGTACTAAGAGAAAAAGGTAGCGCTGAAATACAAGCAATAGGTGCAGGAGCTTTAAACCAAGCAGTAAAAGCCATTGCAATTGCAAGAGGTTTTGTAGCACCTAGTGGTATGGATCTTGTATGTGTACCAGCATTTACTGACATTAATATAGAAGGCGATCAAAAAACTGCTATAAAATTAATTGTAGAACCTAGATAAGGTTTTATAATAGAGATTGTGGGAACTTAAATAGAAAAAGCAGAGGTCTAAAAACCTCTGCTTTTTAACTTTGTCTTGATTTTCCTACAAAATCCGAATATTGAGGAGTACCAAGATGATATCCTCCAGAAACTTCTAAAACTGAACCAGTTATATAAGCTGATTTATCGCTAGCAAAGAAATATACTGCATTTGCTATATCTTCTGGAGTCCCCATTCTATTTAGTGGTATATGTGATAAAAATGATTTTTTAAATTCATCGTTTAAAGATTCTTTCACAGAATCCGTAGCAGTCATACCAGGAAGTACCGCATTGCATCTTATATTGTATTTGGCGTATTGCATCGCTATTTGTTGAGTTATATTGTTTACAGAAGCTTTTGATACACCGTATCCAATTCTAGATATATCGGGAACAGTACCACTTATAGATGATATATTTACTATACTTCCGCCGCGGTTATTTTTTATCATATGTGGAACTACTAATTTAGTTATTCTAAACACACTTCCTAAGTTTAAGTCTAGTAATCTAAAGAAAGCATCTTCATCTGTATTTATTAAATCTAAGTCTTTTTCTGGATTGCCAGTTCCGTAGTTATTTACAAGTATGTCTATTTTACCTTCTTTTTCTATAACTTCATCTACCATAGTTTTATAACTGTCTTTATTAAATGCGTCAAAAAACACTGGAGCCATAATCAGGCCTTCATCAGCGTGGTTGTCGCATATCTCTTGTGCAGCATCTAATCTTCTAGCACCCATATAAACTTTTGCGCCATTTTGTGCTAATTTTAGGGCACAAGCTAATCCAATCCCTCTAGTAGCTGATGTTACTAGGGCAATTTTATTATTTAAAGATTTCATATAAACCTCCTGAAATTCTTAAAAGTCTTATATATATTTCAATAATATTTATGTTACCCAAATTTCTATATTTTTAAATTAATTTTTTATTTTTTCTTTCACCCAATAAGATATTTTTTAAATAACTTTATAATTAGATAACACAATCCTTAGAAGAATTTATTACTATATGTAAGACCTTAAGCAAATAAGTTTTATTTTGATGTGATTAATGTTATAATAATTACTTTAAGGCCAATATTTTAATAAATAAGATTTAAATAAAAATGTGATACAATACAAGGAGGATTTATGAGTAAATTGATATTTTGTTACGGAGCGATGAATTCAGGTAAAAGTATGCAGCTTCTTACATGGAAATATAATTACGAAGAAGCTGGATATAAAGTCTTTTTATATAAACCAGCTATGGATACAAGGGGAAGTTTTAAAGATGGCGAAAATAAAGGCGTAATAGCTTCAAGAGCAGGTCTAGAAGCTTCTTGTACTCTTGTTTATGAAGATGAGAATTTCTCAAAATACTTAGATGAAATAAATGATCCTAAAACTATAATAATGCTTGATGAAGCTCAATTTCTTACTGAAAAACAAGTAAAGGAATTATATCAAATTTCTCTTAAATATACAGTAGTTTGTTTTGGATTAAAAACAGATTTTAGACAATGCTTCTTTGAAGGAAGTAAGGCATTGTTTGAATTAGCAGATGATATTAGAGAATTAAAAACAGTTTGCGCATGTGGCAAAAAAGCTACAATCAACGCCCGCATAAATGAAAATGGCGAAATACTTCTAGACGGCGAACAAATTGAAATAGGCGGAAATGAAAGATATAAATCTATGTGTAAACATTGTTTTGAGAGAGAAAAAAATAAAAAAATGTAGAAACTTGAAATATAGTAGAGTAGAGGAGTAAAGCGATATCTCTGTTTGATTTGCAGTATATCGCTTTTTATATTGTTTAATCTTTTAATATCAAAAACAGTTTTTTAGAATTTTGTTTAATTGAGATGATTCAGGATGTTTTAGACTGAAGCTTAGTAAAATAAATCAATTTTTATGTGTAGTATATTAAGAAATCTAAATTAATGTAAATTTACACTTAGAAATTAGAGCTTTTTGATTTAGTTATGATAATTTAGTTTAACTTAGGTAGATTAAAAAAGTTATTATAAAATGAAGTAATTATTTATAAGTTACAAAATGTTATGTGATCTATATACTCATGATTAATATAAACTTGACTTGCTACACATGATATAGGCGAGCCAATTGCAATGTATGATAATACTATTGGTGTTATTAAAAAAATACCGCAAATCGATAAATTATCGATAACTCGATAAATCGCGATTTTTATGAAATTTAGGTTCTAGGGGATAAATAGAGACCAATATTTAACTATTCCTCAAATGTGGATTTAGGGAATAGTTAAACAAGGATTACAAATAATAGTGTTTTTATGCTTAAATCTTAGTTTTTTTGATATTTTCAGACAATTCTAAAACTATCAAAAAAATAAACAAAAAAAATACTGAGACTTTATATCTCAGTATTAAAAATAATAAAACTAAATCAATTTACTTTACTCAAATTCTATAGAATTCAAGCTACTAAAAACTTGATCCTTTGATTCGCCATTTTTTTTTGCCCATTATACTTAGACCTTCAGAATACTGTAAATTACCTACCATCTTTTTAAACTTTATCCTCTGATAGTTTTATAGAATAAATTCCAGCTTCATCTAAGTATTCTAGATTTTTTTATAATACTTCTCTACCCTTTATTTTATCTATATCTTAATCTAGTAAAAAACAATAATGATACCCCCATAGCAGCTAATATAAAAAAGTAACCAAAGAAAATTGGACTCTTTGGACTATTTAAATCTAAGACTTTGTCGACTCCATCGCCTTCTATATAGACTTTATCGTCTCGTATGGTATATAATGTATCTTCTTTCATATAGTATCGACTTCTATCATTTTGAGCTTCTTTATATGTATTCTTATTTAAAATCTTCTTATTCGATATATCAACTACAAATTCGTGGTAGTAATTAGGCTCTTCGTACTCTTTACCTTTGCCATGAAGTAAAAATGATGTTAATCCATCTCTAAAGTTTAAATAAACTGATGTGACGCCCCTACCATGATTTACTTTCATTAAGAAATTGCCTTCTTTATCAAAAATCTCTGTGTAATTCTCACAAACTACATAAAGTCTATCATCTTCATCTACTGCTATATGATGCTTTTCATATAAAGGACTGTATTCGTTGACTATCTCAAATTGTTTTGTTTGTGATCCTATGCCAAAAATTATAACTCCAATAACCCCAGATAAAAACATAGTAATAGATAATATATAGCATAGACTCTTTTTAATTTTATTTTTCTTTTGTACCTTTAAAGATGTATCAACTTCTTTATAAAGTTTATCTAAGTCATAATAGCCTTCAGCTTCATTATATAAATATGAGTAATCGAATTTTTTAGATGATATTTTGTTTATTTCTTTCGTGAGTAAATTTATTATAATAAACTTTTTATTATCATCATTTACTAAGTTGATGTATACAAACAAAGATATCAAAATTTCTGCCATAACAAGCACATAAAGTTATCAAAATAGCAGCTGTAATATATAAAATCTTAAATTGGGTTGAACAATGAAAATCACCCACTAAATCTATAGTATCTTTATTTTTTACTATTTCCCCTTTGAAATTAACACCTGTTTTATTTTTCACTGTCTTATATGTATTTGAATCTAAATGCTTTTTATATGTAATATTGATTTTGTTATTATCAATTTCACAAGATAAAGGCTCTGAAAATTTTATTCTGCTTAAATCTATATCCCTGCTTGCTATTGGAACAACGTATTTTTTCATATTCCCTCCTAATTATGTAAAATCATGTATTATCTTATGCCTCACATAAAGGATATCTTATAAAATAATAATTATCAAGGAACAAAAATGTTAAAAAGATCTATCTACATTTATAATAAATTATTTCTTATACAACATATCTATATGAGGAATATCATCCTCTAAATTCAATAGCCTTTGACATCATTTCTCTTGAAATACCATTACCTCTATAGTTTTTCTTAACTGCTACCCTTCCTATTGATATTTCATCATAAGAAACACCTTTGAATTAATTTTAATCAATCATTAACTTTAATCTATTTACTATTATTTTAAATAAAAATTTACTATAATAAATATCTACAATAAAATGAAGGAGATTATTATGTTATTTATACTTTACTTAATATTTATAAACATAGCTCTTTTCTGTCTTATGTACATAGATAAGAGAAAAGCTATCAAAAATGAATTTAGAATTTCAGAAAAAACACTTTTAACACTGGCTTTTATAGGTGGTTCAATTAGTATGTTAATATCTATGAAAATAATTCACCATAAAGGTAAAAAGTTTAAAAATGTGATACCCCTTTTAACTCTAGAAAGCTTCTTATTATTGTTTATTCTTCTTAAAATTATAGACTAACAAATATACTACTTCTTTCATTAAATTTTATTTGAAGTTATTACATATGAATGATAAAATAAAAAAATATCTATAATGTAAATTTAAATAAATTTTATTTAAATATTTAAAAATCAATATCAAATATAGTTAATAAAGATGAAAGAAGGTATTTTAAATATGAAAAGAGGAACTTGGGCAGAAATTAATTTAAATAATATAAAACACAACTTCCACTCACTTAAAAACACATTAAAATCTGATACAAAGGTTTGTTGTGTTGTAAAGGCCGATGCTTATGGTCATGGAGCTGTTGAAGTAGCTAAAATGTTACAACAAGAAAAGGCCGATTATTTTTCAGTAGCTAGATTTGAAGAAGCTGTTGAACTTAGAAACAACAATATTCACACACCTATCCTTTGTATGGGTTATATATCTGAATGTGATATAGAAGAAGCTATAAACAGATATATAGGTATAACTGTATATTCTTATGAAATGGCCAAGATAATAAACCAAAAGGCTGGAAAATTAGGCAAAAAGGCTAGTATACATATAAAAATCGATACTGGTATGAGCAGACTTGGATTTTTAACAGATGATAACAGTATAAACGATATACTAAAACTAAAAGAGTTAATAAACTTAAATATAGACGGTATATACACTCATTTTGCTACTGCTGATGAAACTGATAAAAAAGAAACTTATTTACAATTAGAAAGATATAAAAAAGTAATAGATGTTTTAGAAAAAGCTAATATAGATATACAATTTAAACACGTATCTAATACGGCTGCTATTATAGACTTAAAAGAATTAGGATTTAATATGGTTAGACTTGGTATAGGTTTATATGGCCACTATCCATCAGATGAAGTTTCAAAAGAAGTTGAGTTAAAACCTGCTATGAAGCTTAAAACAATAATAACAAATATTAAAACAGTAGCCCCAGGTACAAAGGTAAGCTACGGATATACTTATGAATTTAAAGAAGCTTCTACATTAGCTACACTAGCAATAGGATATGCAGATGGTTTTGATAGAACACAAAACAACCCTAAAGTAATGATAAACGGTATTTTATGTGATGTTGTTGGAAGAATATGCATGGATCAATGTATGGTTAAAATCCCAGAAGGTTTAAATGTAAATATTGAAGATGAAGTTTTAATAATGGGTGCTGAAGTAGGAGTTACTGCTGAGGATTTAGCTTCTAGACGTGGTACTATTAATTATGAAGTCTTATGTAGTGTTTCTAGAAGGGTTACTAGAGATTATAACTTAGGCGATAAAACTTATAGTAAGTGCTATTTATATTAAATGAAAAAGTAGTAAGGCAAAAATAATGCTTTACTACTTTTTTGTTTATAATCAATTCTTTATCTACTTAGCAATTCTTTTAAAGCATCATATGAATGATCGATTATCTCTGCACAGCTTACTCCATTTTGTTTAAGTTCTAAACAAATTTCAGAATTAAAGTTCTCTCTTATATTCTTCATTAATTCCCTTGAATAAGCTCTAGCTACATTGATATCTTGGTTACTTTCTCTCCCTTTAATATATCCAATTATCATTGCTGCAGCATTTACTGCTCCACATAAGCTTCCTACAGCAATACCAGTTCCCATTCCACTCCCCAGTGATATCGGTATATCTGTATTGTGTTCCTCGTTATATGATTTTATTAATGCTTCTGCACAATTATATCCTTGGCTATGATACATTGATGGTTCTGTCATGTCTATCTCCTTTTTAATAAATATTTTTTGCAAGATATATTATACATATATAATTTGCTGTGGTCTATGACTTTGTCACATTTTACAATTGTATTTAAATAATATTTATATTTGAAGTAAATAATCATGAATGATAGAATAATAGAAAATACAAATACATATATTTAATCCAAATTTAAATTACTTATTGGAGGTAGTAAATTGAGTAATAAAAAAGAATTAAAGATAAGCAATAAATCAGACAGGCCAGACAACATCGTGCTTAGAGACCATTTGCTAATTGAAAAGGCTATGGAATACGAAAAGAGGCTGCCTTCTTTTATGAAAGACTACTTTGTATATTTAAAAAGCTCCGTCGCAGTTTCGACAAGGGCAGCTTATTTAGAGGATATTATATTCTTTTGTGAATATATCGTAAACGAAAGCGGACTTACTGATAAAGATGATATGAAAAACTTGACTGTAGAAGACTTTAAAAATATAAAATCAAGAGATGTTAATTTATTTTTAGGGGACTACTGCCCTAGATATTATAAAGAAAGAGAAGATCACACATTTGTCTATGAAAATAATAATAGAGCCTTAGCCAGAAAAAAATCATCTATCTCTACCCTTTTTAAATTCCTTTATAGAAACGAACAGCTTCCAACCAACATAACTGATGGCTTTAATCCTATAAAGCTCCCAAAACCGCAACCAGACGCTATAAAGAGGCTTGATATTGATGAAGTTATGGTTATGTTAGATGCTGTTGAAAGTGGCGAGGGACTAACTGAAAAGGAAAAAGTATATTGGGAAAAGACAAAACTTCGTGACAAAGCAATACTTGCCTTATTTGTTACATACGGACTTAGATTAAACGAGCTTCGTGAACTTAATATATCATCATTTAATTTTTCAAGGGGCGAATTTAAAATATATAGAAAACGCGGTAAAGAAGTTTTAATGCCTATAAATAAAACTTGTGAAAATGTAGTAATAGATTATATAAATTACGAAAGACCAAAGTCGGAAGATTTGCCAGAAGATGTACAAGATGCCCTATTTTTATCACTACAGAGAAAACGCCTTACACCAAGAGCTATAAGACAGCTTGTTAAAAAGTATACCTCTATTTGTATGCATACTTCTCGCGATAAAGGATACTCTCCACACAAGCTTAGAGCAACGGCTGCGACTTCTCTAATCCAATCTGGATTTTCAATATACGATGTAAAGGCATTATTAGACCACGACAACGTAACTACAACACAATTATATGCAGCTCATAAGAAAAATATAAAACGAGATATAGTAAATAACTTTGAATGGTTAGACGAAAAGGAAGAAGTTAGCTTAGATGATATAAAAGCTTCAGATAATGAATCTAATAATAATTTAGAAGCTGATGATGTCAATATAGATACAGAAGCTGATATAAAAAACGAAAATCAAGAATAGACTTATAAATTAATTAGTATAGCTAATCCTTGAAATTTTCTAAAAACAAGAACAAATGTTTGTATATAAAAAAGCATTATGGTACAATATAATAAATAGTAAAGTCAAAATGAAAATTACTTTACAAATAAAAAAAGAAATGAGTGATTTTTATGAATTCAAATACATTAACAAATAAACAACTCATGATTTTAGAATTTATTAAGGAACAACTTTTATCTAAAGGATATCCACCTTCAGTCAGAGAGATTTGTCAAGCTGTAGGTCTTAAATCTACATCAACTGTTCACTCTCATCTAAACAAACTCGAAAAATTAGGATACATAAGACGTGACCCTACAAAACCGAGAGCGATAGAAATATTAGATGGTGGAAATGTTTTTGTAAATAACAATAATACAATGCAAGAAATGATAAATCTTCCTCTAGTAGGTCAAGTAACTGCTGGTGAACCGATTTTAGCACAACAAAATATCCAAGAATATATACCACTACCTGCTCAACTTATAAAAGGTAATGATACATTCCTTCTAAAAGTAAAAGGGGAAAGTATGATAAATGCTGGTATTTTAAATAACGACTATGTTGTAGTCGATAAAGGTTCTACAGCTTCTAACTCACAAATAGTAGTAGCCCTAGTAAATAAAGAATCTGCTACTGTAAAGAGATTTTTCAAAGAAGGAAGCACAGTTAGACTTCAACCAGAAAACGAATTTATGGAACCTATCATTTTGAATGAAAGAGATGTTGAAATTGTTGGAACTGTTACAGGTGTATTTAGAGTATTATAATGCGAAATAAAATAAAGCTTACTTAACGTATTTAGTAGGCTTTATTTTTATGTGATTCTATATTGTGTTTTTATATTAATTTATTGTATATATAAAAATCACACCCTTTAAAAACGTATTTTATTTAACTTTTTACTTTTCAATATTCGTGAAAGTCTCAAAAATCCTCGCAGTAATAATTTTGACCATCTTAAAAATATACATACCCATACGAACATTATCCATTTTAACTTATATATATTTTTTAAAACTATAAATCATTATATACCAAATATATATACAAAATTCTAAAACAAAAAGGCATATACCTATATAGTTACATGCCTTTTTAATATCTTATTATTAAGCTAAACTTAAAGCTATTTTCATCATATTAGTGAAAGCAGTTTGTCTTTCAGCTGATGTAGTTTCAAGTCCTCTTAATGGACAGTCAGATATAGTTACTATACAAAGAGCGTTAACTCCTGCTCTAGCTGCATTCATGTAAAGAGCTGCTGCTTCCATTTCTACACAAAGAGCGCCCATTTTTTGCCATGATTTTAATCCTTCAAGCCCATTATCTCCGTAGAATACATCACTTGATACTATGTTTCCTACAGTTGTTTCTATATTTAATTCGCGACCTGCATTTACAGCTTTTTCTAATAATTCGAAGCTTGCTGTAGGTGCATATGTACCTGGTAAGTTGTATTGAGTTGAATAGTTTGAATCAGTAGAAGCTGCCATACCTATTACAACATCATGTAAGTTTAATTTATCGCTTATAGCTCCTGCAGAACCTATTCTTATAAGATTTTTAACACCGTAGAAATGTATTAACTCATAAGAGTATATTCCCATTGATGGCATACCCATTCCTGAACCTTGAACAGATATTCTTTTTCCATTATAGTATCCTGTATATCCGTACATACCTCTTACAGTGTTGTATTGAACAACATCTTCTAAGAAAGTTTCAGCTATAAATTTAGCTCTTAGTGGATCTCCTGGTAATAATACTGTTTCTGCTATATCTCCAACTTTTGCTTCTAAATGCGGAGTTGGTACTGGTGATTTACTCATATTGATTTCCTCCTATATATGAATTAGTAATTTTTATATTTATGTAGTATAGATTGCTCTATACTCAGTACAATATTATATTATATATTATATACTCAATTAGATATATATATAAATACAAATTTTCTATGTTAATTTTTTACATTTTAAAGAGTTTCAGAATAAAGATAAATTAAAAGGGAACTATATGAGATTATAGTCCCCTGGATTTTTTGTATTCAATTTTAAATTCATGAGTTAATTATTTACAACGCTATTTCCTTCTTTTTCTCTTTCAACCATTAATATGAATCTCTTCATTTGAATAATTTTACTTCTTACTTCATTAGATTCAACATGCTTCATATATGGAACATAGCCTACTGCATATTCATTACCATCAACTACACGTAAGTTTAAGTCAACCTTATCTATATAAGTTTGATTATCTAGCGTTAATGACGGAGAAATAACACTACTATTTTTATCTGCTCTTATATGATAATGTATATTTAAATCTAAAACTTCATCTAATGTAAATTTATGTAATGTTACATTATTAGAATCTAATAGATATACACAATTATCTTTTCCTAAAGCGATATTAGGACTTCCTTCATTCCCAAAAATCATAAATTTAACGTTTTCAGAAAGGATTTTCTTTACTTTATTTTTTGATTTTTGTTCTCTTTGATGTTTACTTTCTAGCGCATAGTATATAATAATTCCTATTACTGCGATAGTGGCTAAAATTTTTATTAAGTTGTCCATTGTCATGATTCATTCCCCCCTCTTATGAAACACTTCTTACTTAAAGTATAGTCTACTTTTGTACAAAAAAAAAGTTACATTTTGGAAATATTTTCAAAAATACAAAAAAATCATCAAAAAACTGGTCTTTGATGATTTTTTAAAGTCAAAATAATGAAATAACTTACGAAAATTAGTTTTCATAAGTAGAATTTTTAACTATTTTTGTTTTCGTTTTTAATTTTTTTATCTA
Source organism: Intestinibacter bartlettii (assembly GCA_025148965.1). Lineage (GTDB taxonomy): Bacteria > Bacillota > Clostridia > Peptostreptococcales > Peptostreptococcaceae > Intestinibacter > Intestinibacter bartlettii. Next base: position 1,723,431 of record CP102273.1, read on the forward strand.
AAAGTGGCAACATAACTTTAAATATTGTCTTTTCTCCATCACTTTGCGCATTTATTATTCCACCATGAAGTGTTACTATGCTTTTAGTAATAGCAAGTCCAAGACCTGAACCACCATCATTTTTATTTCTAGACTTCTCTACTCTATAAAATTTATCAAATATATAGGGAAGCTCAACAGATGGTATAGGATTTCCATAGCTTACTACATCTACTACAGCATAACTTCCTTTTTTATATGCATATATATCTAAAAACTCTCCCGTTCCGTATTTAATACCATTATTTATTAGGTTTTGAAACACTCTAACTAATTTATTCGGATCAGCGCATATTATGAGTTTATCCTCAGAAAAGAAGCTTCTCTCTTTAATTTTCTCGCTTTGAAATTGGTATCCAAATTGGAATATAATTTGATTTAGAAGTTCAACTAAATCTATTTCTATTTTATCAAGCGTTATAGAGTTATTTTGGACCTTTGTAAGCTCAAATAAATCGTTTATAAGTACTTCTAGTTCTTTTGACTTTTGATAAGCTATATCTACATAATATCTAAGCTGAACTTCATCTCTATATTTATCTTCATTTATAAGACCTAAATATCCTTTTATTGAAGTTAAAGGCGTTCTTAAATCATGTGATACATTTGTTATAAGGTCAGCCTTTGTTTGCTGTGCCTTTCTCTCTTGTACAGTAACATCTTTTAGAAGTCTAGATATAATATTTATATTGTCTCCTAAAATCTTTGTATCTCCCTTACAATCTATGTCTATAACTTTATCCAAGTCTCCTGCTGCCATTTGATTTGTAGCTTCTACAATTTTTGCAAGGCTGACAAAAGTTTTTCTCATAAATAAGAAATATGTAACAAATGTACATATAGCAATAATTAAATAATTTAAATTACGATCAAGTCCTGTTTGAGCTCTAAAAAGCATAAAGAATTTTATTGCATCTACAACAGTACCTCCGTATTGGCTATTGTATCTATAATATATATCTAATACTATTTTCAATACTCCAAATACAACTGAGACTAATATAAGGCTGAAAATAAAATAAGCTATAGGTAATATAGCATAATAAAATGCCTTTTTATTTTTCAATTTTATAACCAACTCCCCACACTGTGTGAATTATTTTTTCGCCATTTAAATGTTTATCTAGCTTATCTCTAAGTCTACTAATATGAACCATTACAGTGTTGTTTGATTGGAAGTATTTCTCTTTCCATACTTTTTCAAATATCTCCTCAGATGAAAATACTCTACCTTTATTGCTTGCCATTAAATAAAGTATGTCAAACTCTCTCGCTGTAAGAGATATTTCTTCTCCATCTGCAACTACTCTATGTCTAGTTTTGTCTATAGTAAGCGAACCAACATTTATTAAATCACTTTCTTCAGAGGAATTATTGTTGTTTAAATAGTAGCTTCTTCTAAGAAGTGCTTTAACCCTTACTGTAAACTCTAATGGATTAAAAGGCTTTGTCATATAGTCATCTGCACCTGTCATAAGGCCTTGTATCTTATCCATATCCTCAGATTTTGCGCTCAACATTAAAATAGGCATATTTTTATTTTGTCTTACTTTTTTACATACCTCTATACCGTTAACTTTAGGCATCATTATATCTAAAACTAATAAATCAACATCCTCATTTTCTATTATATCTAAAGCTTCTTGGCCATCTTTCGCTTTTACAACTTTATAGCCTTCGTTTAGAAGGTATATTTCAAGTAAATCTCTTATTTCTTTTTCATCATCTGCAACTAATATTTTATTATTCAAGTCAAACCATCCTTTCAATTCCTCCTTAACATATATTAATCTATATATTAAAGAAAAATAATATAAAAATATATACTATATCCTTACATAATTATAAATTATTTTTACGAAATATTAAATTACATTTTTGTCATATCAATAAAAAAAGAAATAAGTTTACCGTAACACCATTATGTAAACTCATTTCCAAAATCAATCACTTTATACTATATTTTAAATTATACAAATTATATAAAATTTAAATTAATTGTATAATTCGCCTAATATTTCTTTTGCAAAATGATTTATAACTACTAAATCATCTTTTATCTCACTTTTATCTATAAGTCCTGTAAATATATTTGAATTTCTAACTTCAAGAAGCATAAAACTGTTTATCTTACATAAAGATAGTATATATGAATAATCATCGTCTATTATAAAAGCATTTTCAAAATCATAATCTTTTTTTACTATATCGAAGTTATCACCATATGTACCTTGTTCTGTATTGACTATTGGCAAATATTTATGAAATTGACTTATAGCATGTGCTTTTTCATATCTAACTTTCAGTCTTTCTTCTTGCGATAAATCAAAGTAGCTTTTTCCAAATATTGAAGCTACTAAGTTGTTTAAATTTTTAAGTTTAAATTGTTGTCCCTGAATTATTACTACTAATGGATCCATCTTATCTCCCCCTAATATTTATCTTTATATTTATAATTATATAAGAAGCTTAAGATTTGTTAAGCATTAAGCTTCTTATATAGATATTTACCCCTAAATAAGTATTTTTACCCTAATTGCTCTTAAAATTGTATATAGGTTTTATTATTTTTGTTATTTCTACAGTATCATAAATATTATTTATAATCTCTTCAATAGGTTTATAAGCCTGTGGGGCCTCGTCTAGCGTTTTGACATTTACACAAGTTGTAAAAATATCTTTCATAGTTTCTTTATAGTCATTCATGTGTATTTTATTTTTCGCCTCTGCTCTTGATAGTATTCTACCTGCCCCATGTGGCGCTGAAAAGTTCCAATTTGGATTTCCTTTACCTTTTCCTATTATGACGCCATCTCTCATATTTATAGGGATTAATAAATCTTCCCCCTCATATGCCGATATAGCCCCTTTTCTTAAAAAGCCTTTTTCTACCTCTATATAATTATGTATACTCTCAAATTTATTTAATTTATCGTAATCTAGTCCCATAAACTCTACTATTCTTCTCGCCATAATCTCTCTGTTTTTAGTTGCATATTTTTGTACAATATCCATATCGTGAAGATAGTCCTCTAAATCTTTGCCTTCAACATAACATAAATCTTTTGGAACCTTACTTTTCACTCTAAAAGATTCTTTAAGCTTCTTAAGATCTTTTTCAATTCTCTTTTTCTTGCCAGAGCTTTTATAAGACTCTATAAGTTCTTTAGCTTTTATCTCATATTCATCACTTATATAATTTAAAGACTCATATCCTACATTTTGATAGTAATTTGCCACTTGAAGTCCTAAATTTCTGCTACCAGAGTGAATAACTAAATATTTATTATCATTTTCATCCTTATCTATCTCAATAAAATGATTTCCTCCTCCAAGCGAACCTAAAGCCCTATTAAATTCCTCAATCTTTTTAGGCATTTTATCTATACATCTTACTTTTGATATTTCGTCTAAATAATCGACTACAGCTTTGTTGTTTATTTTAAATCCATGAGGTATTTTATTTTTTATAAAATCATCTATCTTTTCTAAATCGAGCTTAATATCAGAAAGTTCAACACATAAAACTCCACAACCTATATCTACACCTACTAAATTTGGAACTATCTTATCCTTTATAGTCATAGTAGTCCCTATAACACATCCTGCCCCTTTGTGGCAATCTGGCATTATTTTCACACTAGAGTTTTTTACAAACTCTTGATTAAGCAAAACTTTTACTTGAGATATAGTTTCTTTATCTATATTTTCCGTAAATACTTCTGCCTCGTTAAAATCACCTTTTATAATCATAAAAACACCCCTTTTAAAATTTTAAATTTAAGGATATATTATTAATATTAACTGATATGGATTTTAAATGCCATAAATTTAAGTATTAAATTCAAAAATATATTTTTAAAATAATATTATATATAAACTAATTTATTTGTAATAAAAAATATGGTTTTTATTACTAATTTGTAATAAAACTGTAAGATTAGCTATAGGATATCTATGGTATACTTTAACTATTAAAAACTCGAACAAAGATTAAGGTGGTGAATTATGAATACTATAAATCCAAAAATAAGTGTCATAGTTCCTGTTTACAATACATCAACTTATTTAAGAAGATGCCTTGATTCTATATTAGAACAAGATTTTACATCTTATGAAGTTATATGTGTAAACGACGGTTCTACGGACAACTCTCTTGAAATTTTAAGGGAATATGAAAAAAAATCAGAAAAAATCAAAGTTATAAATCAAGTAAATAGCGGCGTTGCAAAAACTCGCAACACAGCACTTAAACATGCAAAGGGAGATTATCTTGCTTTTTTAGACAGTGATGACTTTGTAAGAGAAAATTATTTAAGCAGACTATACGATGCGGCAATAGATACTAGAAGCGACATTGTTATCTGTAATTTCTATAGATATTACGAACAAATAAACTTAGCTAAACCTGTATTTTATAAATTCAGAAGAGGAGTATTCAATAAATACGACATATTAAAGGGGTTAATTCCAGATAACTTAATCCACTCTTATTTGTGGAACAAGCTATGGAAAAGAGAGATATTTGAAGATTTTAATTCATTTCCAGATATGAAATTTGAAGATTTGGCTATTATGTCACAGCTTATATATAAAGCAGACAAAATAGCTGTTATAAACGATGCTCTTTATTACTACAGAATTAGAAAAACTAGCATAGTTAGAAATATATGTCTTCAAACACAAAATGACTATATGAAGGCATACGCACTTATTAGATTATTTTTAAAAGATACTGGAGAATACTCTAGATTAAAAAGATATTATTTCTATTTCTCACTTAAAGCTTATATAGTTATGCTAGCAGTAAATATTATGTTATTTAAAGAATATCCATCATTTAAATTATTTTTACAAAATACTATGTCTATAAAATCATTTATGAAAGCTTGTAGAGAAGATAATTTTAAAATGACTAAGGAAGATATACTAAATTACAATGTACTCTCATCAGAAGTAAAAATGAGTATTTTAAATGCAAATAAAGTCTCGAAATAAATCTTTATTCTAAGTATAGTTAGATATAAAAAACCTCCCTTAAAATCTCTAAAGGGAGGTTTTTATGTTATAGTAAGCTGTATGTGAAGCTTATATTATATACCTAAAACTTAACCGGTATTATTTCATCTTCGCTATAACGAGCTAATATGTATAGAAAATCCGATAATCTATTTATATATTTTAAAATAACTAAATTTATCTCATCTTGTTTTGATAAAGAAAGTATCCTTCTTTCGCATCTTCTACATATAGTTCTAGCAATATGTAAGTTTGCTGATGCTATAGATGTTCCTGGAACTATAAACTCATTTATTTTTTCTATTTTATCTGTATAATAATCTACTAATCTTTCAAGTTCTTCTACATCGTCTTCTTTTGTTATATTTTTAATTCGTTTGTAATTAGGTGATGATAGTTCAGCTCCTATATCAAATAATTTTACTTGGATTTTTCTTAAAGCTTCTTTATCAGAGTCTTCTTTTAAATAATGATAACAAAGACCTATATATGAGTTTAATTCATCAACTGTACCATATGCTTCTACTCTTATATCGTCTTTTTCGATTTTTTTACCACCTATTAAAGATGTCATACCTTTATCACCGTTTTTAGTATAAACTTTCATTTTTTAACCCCTTTCTTATAAAATAATAATTCTACTCTGCGCTACATATACTTATTTACAAATTTGTCTATTTGACTCCAGTATAAATCTGGATTTTCGTCCTCTGCATGTGCATGACTAGCTTCTTTTACAACTAATTTAGACTTTTCAGTATTACAAGCGTTATAAAGTTCATCTAACATATAAAAAGGTACAAATGTATCTTTATCGCCATGGATAAACATTATTGGTACTTTTGCTTTTTTTACAGAATCTATTGGTGAGGCTTCATTTAAAAAGTATCCTGCCTTTATTTTTACTGCTATATTAGCTATATTTAGTATAGGAAATGATGGCAAGTTAAATAATTTTTTTAATTGGAATTTAAATTGTTCTAATGCAGATGTGTAACCACAGTCTTCTATTATTACTTTTACATTTGATGGAAGTTCCTCTAATGAAGAAGCTATCATTACAGTTGCTGCTCCCATAGATACTCCATGAATTAAAATTTCTGCATCACTATATTTTGAGTTTATGTATTTTATCCATTCAATAAGGTCCTTAGCATCATGATACCCCATACCTATATAATTACCCTTGCTCTTTCCATGACCTCTTAAATCGATTGCTAAAACGTTATATCCTATTTCATAGTAGTGTAATGCTTTTGTACTAAGGCTAAATGCATCTGTCATATATCCATGAACTGTTATAGCCCATTTATTTGTATCTTTATTTAAAACTTGATACCCATGTAGTTTTAATCCATCAAATGAAGTTGTAAATACCTCTTCAAATTTTGAGTATTTTTCTAGCCATTCTTCTTCTTTTGAAAGCTCGTGGTGAGAAAGACCATCGTTGCTAAATATCATCTTTTTTGATGAGTTTGGATTTATAGCTAAATTATAAAAGAACTTTCCAGTAAATATACATGCTATAATAGCTACAATTGACAATGTTATAATGATTACCAAACAAATTTTTAATGTCATTTTAGTATTCCTTTTCCTTTCAATAATAATTTACTTATAATTAAATATATTTAAATTTTATCCATATTATTGATATTTTACAACTGTAACAAAAAAATAATTCTAAAGATTTCTGATATACATCATAGATCTTTAGAATTATTTTTAAGAATGGAGGATATTATGAATCTATATATAGTTAATTACTAAACCTACATTACCTATATTATTTTTCATACAGATAATGTAGATTTTTCATCAAATAGTTTTTAATTCAACTTGGTATGCTTAAAAGAAGGTTGATTCTAGTTATTAATTTTTACTATTTTCTTCATTTCGTTATTCATCTTTATTATCGTCTTTGTTATTTTCTTGATCTTTTTTGCTATGATTTAAATTTTTATATGTCTGGTGTGTGCCTATACTGGCCAGCCCACTCAAGGCTCCTGCTACTACAATTTCTGCTGTCACTTATTTATTTATCCATATATTTAAACCTATTCCTATGCTTACCATAATCAAAGGAATATATTTATTTTCAATAAAATCTAAACTAGTCTTTATAACATATCCTATACACATACAAAAAAGTATAATCAATGGAACCATGTATTGAGCACTTTCACCTAATTGACTCAAATCCATAAATATCACCCCATTTAATATATTATATTCATACTTATGTGATATTGACTCTATTTTTCACTACTATTTGACAATATTTTTGTTAAAGTTTGACAAAATTAATTTTAAACTGTCATAATTAAGGTAAAAGAACATAATCTTAGGGGGTAAAAGTATGTACAAAGAAAATTATGATTTTCCAGCAATAATTATAAATCATAGTAGCGATGATTATGAAATAAGAATCTATGATTTTAAAGAAGTAACAGTATATGATGATAATTTAGATGATTGTTACTCTGCCATTCAGGAAGCTTTAGAGGGAGAAATATATAAGTATATCTGTTTAAATAAAGAAATACCAAAAGCTACATCAATTGAAGAAATATCTTTAGATTATAATCAAACTTTATTTAATATAAAAATAAATACAGAAGAAGCCATAAAAAAATCAAAAAGACTAGGAGTTATAGTTCCTAAAGAATTATAGGTTAAAAAATAAAGGCTAGAAGTTAATATTTAAAACTTCTAGCCTTATTGTATTTCCAAACTAAAATTTTCTATTTAACAGTTCTTGTAATACTCTTAGTTGAATATCCTGATTTAGACATCTTTATAGTTATAACTGTTTTTTTCTTTTGTTTTGGAATAGTAAGTGTATACTTTCCAGATGAATTTACTGTAGTTGATTTACCTATTTGTTTTCCTTTTACATAAGCTCTGATAGTAGCTCCTTTAGCCCCTGTACCAGTTATCTTAGTTGTAGTCGAATAAATATTTGATTTTGCTGTTAAACTGCTTGAGAATTTCTTAAGCGCAGCTTTCGATACAATTTTTGTAGCTTGTTTTGAATAATATCCTGGTTTTAATGCTACTACTTTAACAGTAGTTCCTGAAGTTTGTTTAGCTATTTTTATTTTGTATTTTCCAGTTGATGTAGAAGCAATACCTCTTGCTATTACAGTTCCTTTTGAGTTATAAACTCTTATATCTGCACCTTTTGATGCAGTTCCAGTTATATAAGTATCCGATGATTTTAAAGTATCTATTGTAGGTCTCAGCATACTTGTTTTTAAATTATTTACAGCTTTAACAGCTTTTAGCGCATTTACCCTACCATAACCTGTATATACATCTTTTCCTTTTTTGCCTATATCATCTGCACTAGAATATAAAGCAGATTTTATATCATCTACAGATGCATTTGGACATTTAGATTTCATTAATGCTACAATACCACTTACTATAGGTGCAGCCATAGATGTTCCACTTTCATATCTATATTTATTTCCTGGAACTGTACTGTATATATCTACACCATAAGCAGAAATATCTTTTTTAGTTCCATAATTTGAATCATAAGCTTTTTGATTGCTTTTATCTATATTTATTACAGATATGCAAGCTTCAAAATCTGATGGATAAGATTTCATAGAACTACTTTCATTACCAGCGGCACAAATGGTTACTATACCTTTATCATAAGCTTCATTAATTGCTTTTTCTAATATAGAGTCATATTGTTTGTCAATATCATCATAATCATTATCATCTACAAGTCTTCCAAGACTCATATTTATTACTTTAGCACCTTTTTTAACAGCATAGTTATATCCTTTGATTATATCTGTTGTATAAGCTTCTGTATCAGAACCTTCTCCAAAGAACACATTTATAGCCATTAAATCTACCATATTATTTCCTATACCTGCAACTCCTATAGAGTTATTAGTAGATGCAGCTATTATTCCAGATACATGTGTACCATGGTGCCAATGATCTCTTGTAAGTTCAGCGTAGTTATTTTCAGCATCTACACCTAAATATAGGTTGTCCTTTATATCTTTATGGTTTACATCAAGTCCAGTGTCTATTACAGCAACTTTTACTTTTGAAGTTTTAAAATCTTTTAAATAATCCCATGCATCGTATATTTTTAGTTTTTCTAAGTAATACTGTCTGCTTGAATATTTATCATTAGTACTTGTTGTATTACTTGTCTTTGATGATTGTGATTTATAAACAAAGTTAGGTTGTACAGATTCTATAAAGTAATTATCTTCATAATTTTCTAATGCCTTATCTATAGTATCGCTATTAGATATATCTATTACACCTATATCTCCATTTTGTAATTCTTTTATTTCTCCATCTAAGTTATTAGCCACATCTTCTTTTAAATTTTTATCTATATTGCTTTTAAATTCAACTATAACTTGACCTGATTTATAACCTAAATCACTATCGTCTTCACTTCTTTCTTCAGAAGCTTCTTTATAATCTTTTATTAGATTATTAGCTCTTGAATCGATAGTATTTTCAAAACTTGATATTTCATCTTTTTTATCTTCATCATAATAGTAGTTTAAAACTTCTTTTACTGCATATTCGAAATTGTCTTGGAGCTTATATTTATTAATTTGCTCAGCAGCATAATCACCAGCAACGTCATTTAAATCGAATTTTTCATCTAATTGTTTAGATACTTTTTCCTTTTGACTGTTTTCTGATTTGATTTTTTGTTCTTCTCTATTTATAGAAGTTGCTTCTTCGGCATAAGAATAAATTGGCGCCAAATTTGGTAAAACTAACGATAAAGATAAAAATAATGATAAACATTTTTTCCTCAATATCATAACCATCCCCCCATCATTATTAAATAATTATTTTAGTTTACATAAATAATTTATATTAAATTATATCACGAAAATAAAACAAATTTAATATATTTTGATTTAGATTTATAAAAAATTTAATTTTATATTTATTTTTAAATAAAGAAGGATTTCTATTATTTAAATCGAATTGTATAATAATATGTTTTTTTATAAAATACGAAATTGTGGTGATGAAAGACAATGAAAGAAAAGTTTTTAGAAAAATTAAAAGAAGCACTAATTACATATTCTTTTTCTACTAAAATTCCCCTTGTTTTATTGGATGAAAATGGAGAAACTGTATATTCAGTTGGAAATGAGGAGCCTTTTTGTAAATTTTTTAAAGATTTTACAGGTGAAATGAATCCTTGTTCTCAAACTCATCTATATGCAGCTAAACAGTCAGAAAAATTAGGAGAAGCTTATACATTCTTCTGTCCTGCTGGTCTTATACACTACACAGTACCAGTTATAAAGAAATGTATATTTAGAGGTTCTGTCTTGGCAGGCCCTATACTTATGGAGTTTTCTGACAAACTTATGATTTCTGAAATAATGCAGAAATTCAATATCGATTTAAAATATTTAGGAATGGTAGAATCAAAAATTAGAAGTATTCAAGTTATAGATCCTACTAGAGTTAGATATTTAGGAAATTTATTATTTATCGTTGTTTTCAGCCTTTTAGACGATGAAAAAAAAGAATTAGAAAATAGAAAGTTAATAGCAGCTCATCAATCTGATTTAAATGAGAAAATACAAGACATAAAGGATAATGATAATGTAGAATTTTACTCATATGAGACAGAAAAAGAATTATTGCTTAAAGTAAGAAATGGAGATATAATCGGAGCAAAAAATATATTAAATGATATGATAGGGCGTATTTTATTTGCATCAGGTGGCAATATAAACATAATTAAATCAAAGACATTAGAATTGTGTACATTATTATCTAGAGCATCAATTGATGGCGGAGCCGACTCTAACACAATTATAGATTTAAACAGTAAATTTTTATATAAAATATCAAATATAAAAAATATCGAAGATTTATCTTATTGGGTTATACATATGCTAGATAGTTTTACTCAAAATGTATTTAATTTTAATGAATCAAAAAATCCTGTACTTATTCAAAAATGTATATCTTATATAAATGAACATTATAATGAAGACATTAACTTAGAAACAATAGCAAATATTGTCCATTTAAATCCTTCTTATTTCTCTAGTATATTTAAGAAGGAAGTTGGAGTTAGTTTTTCAAACTATTTAAATAAAATCCGTATAGAACAAAGTAAGCTTCTGCTTAAAAATACTGATTCCTCAATAGTTGAAATAGCCCTAGAAGTTGGTTTTGAAGACCAAAGCTACTTCTCAAAAGTATTTAAAAACTTAACGAAGATGACTCCAAAACAATACAGACAAAATGGATAAAGAGTGTGATAAATTATCACACTCTTTTTTAAACATAAAATATGCAAACCATAGTGTTATCCTCACCACAGTTTGCATATTTAACACAATTAAAAAAATTAATCCTTTTGCATTTTTTAGAAAGATTAAAATCTTTCTAGGGATTATTTATAAATCCAATCTCCTTAGATAAAAAGTTTACCAGGCTCCTTATCCAAATTATATTTATAAATAAACCTTTAACTATCAACTTTTTTGGCATATGTAAGTTTATAATATTCCCATCTGTTTATCAGATTTGACCTACTCATCCATATATATTTTTATGTTAAGTGAGGTTACCAAGCTCTACCTAACTACATATGGATACTTCTAAATATATAAACTTTATATAGATATTAAAATCTATATACTTATATAATATTAGATTTATTACTATTTTTCAACAAAAAGTAATATTTTTTTAAATTTTTCATATTTTTAAGAAGATTACATCTTTCAGTTAAATTAAGTAATCTGATATATAATAAATTTTAACTTTTTTAAAAATATTCTTTTTATCAATTAAAAAGATTTAATATATTCTTTTTATTCAATTTATAGCCTATAATACAAATTGCTCCGATATCTTCTTTATAATAATTTTCTTCTTGTATTTCATTTTCAACATAATCAAATTTATACCAATTCTGTTCACTATTTTGTAAGATACCTTTTCCCCTAACAACTTTTCCGTAAGTATCTTCATCTTCAAAACACTTAAATATAAGTTCTATATTCTCATAATCAATTAACTTATGTGTTTTGAATTCTAATGTAGCAAAATGATATGGATTTCTAGTTTCTACAATTTCGTCTAGTTTGTTAAGCAACTTAAGCATATCATATTCTTGTATTTCATTTTCAATAGCGTTAACTAATTCTTGCCCACTTATATTATATATATCTTCATTTATAATATTTACGTTTATATTTATATTTTTAATATAAGAATAAATATCCTCTATATGTTTTATAGAAGCTCCTATATTTTTACTCAAAACAATAGTCTTTGATACTGCTATTTGATCATCCACAAACACTTTAGAATAAGAAGATACGAAGTCAAAACGTTTAACATCTAAAACAGAAATAATATTATTAACTTCAAATAAACCTTTAAATTTAAAGTCATTACACGCTCTTAATATTTCGCTTAGTTTTGCAACGCCGGTAGGCTCCACAATTATTCTATCTGGAGAAAATTTATTTATTATATCCTCCATTGAATATAGGAAATCCCCAGACGAACTACAGCAGATACATCCTGCTGTTATTTCCTCAACTTCAACACCAGTATTTTTTAATATATCAGTATCAATTCCTACTTTTCCAAATTCATTTTCTAAAACAACTATCTTTTCGTCTTTATATCCTTCAGTTACAAGTTTTTTTATAAGAGTAGTTTTGCCCGCTCCCAAAAATCCTGATACTATATCTAATTTTATTTTCATAGCCATACCACCCTTACTAAAAATTTAACCACCCTAATAATAGCACAATATATTTAGTGCCTATAAATAAATCTTTTTTGTTATAAAATACATATATAGTGAAACTGTCTCAAATTTCTTTGAGACAGTTCCTTTTTGCAATTTAAATTTATAATTTAATTCTATATACTTTCAAGATTATCAGTTTTACTTTTTAAATTTATTTTAATTAGACTTTCAAATTTTATAAACCATATTCAGATGGTATAAATTTATCCATATCTAATTCGTCTTGCATATCATCGTAGAATTCTAATTCATCGTCAGCTATATCATCAATTTGATTTCCTATGATATCTAACCATTTCTTTTCTCTTTCTTCTACATAAACTTCACCACTATTAACAGCTTCAGTTATCTTATCAAGAGCAAGCTGTGCACCCATCTTAGTCATTTGGAATGAATTTTCAGCTTTAACTAATTCACTAGCTATATCATATACAACTTGTGGTTTTAATACGTAAGCTTGAGGATCAAGTGGAGCATCAGATTCAGCTAATAAATCTCTGAATTCTTTTCTAAATCCTTTCTTAGTAGCCGTATTCATAAGTCTTGTATCATATACTAATTGTTCTATAGATACAACTGGTGCCATTTCTGCTAATAGTTTAACTTGTTGAACAGATTCATTAGACCATAAGTCTGTTACAGCAGCAGCTATATTACCTATTGGAGATAAGTGAGCACAAGCAGCTGATTTACCTTCACAAGATATTGGAGAACCTGTAATTGCTTTAAGATAAACACCTTCATAAGCACAGTCTTTAGATGGTCCTACAGCTCCTTCTTCGAAAGCAGCTAATGCTCTAGCTACTGTAGCAACTCTTACTACTGCTGCAAATACTTTAGGTATCATACCTCTTTCAGCAAGTACCATTGCAGTATTACCAAATCCACAAGCAGAGTCACCTGCTGGAAGTGATCCATTAGCTTTACAGATATCAGAAATGTTTTTCCATAAGAATTTCATATCTCTGCATCCACAAACACCAAGTGCAAATATAACTTGTTTAATATCAGCATTTACTAAAGCTTCGTCGTTTAATTCTTTACCACCAGTAGATTCAACTGAGATAAAATCAGCGCCAGCTTGTGAGCAACCAGCGAAGCTTTCTATCATAGCTTCCCAATACTTACCACTTCTCATGATTGGAGGTCTATTCATTTCTCTTAAATCATTTGGAGTAGCTCTATAAGCAGATTTTAAACCATATTTAGCTTCATATTCTTTCATAGTATCAACTATGATCTTACTTACTTCAATACCCCATTTAGGGTTTTCAGTAAATTCAGGAAGAGTTTCATATTCGATAACTACTCCTGGAGCATATAATTCTCTAGCTCTATTTAATATACCATTAGTCATATCTTTATATATTTGATATGCATCTTTTATACTATCTTCATTAACTATCATTGATGGTAATGTGAAGTTTAATTCTGGATAAACATCTCCACCACCTATTACTAATCCACTTTTAGTTGTTACTGGTTTTTTACAAGAACCATAAACAAAATCATCAACTGAGTTGTATGCTAATTTATTAAATTTTATACTCATAATACGTTCCTCCTTATATATTTGCGTATTTACACTCGTTACTAAATTTTAACTTGTTTCAGATTGAATTTTTACTGTACTATTTTTTTTCTTGTAAGACTTTTTTAGCTACGTCTGCTGCAGCAGCTGCATCTGTAGTATAGTAGTCTGCATGTACTTGTTTAGCGTATTCTTCTGAAACTGGAGCACCACCTATCATGAATATATATTTATCTTTTATTCCTTTATCTTCGAATGCTTTTATAGTAGTTTCGATTGCAGGCATTGTAGTTGTAAGTAAAGCTGATAAGCAAACTATATCTGCTCCTATTTCTTCAGCTTTTTCAACAAATTTTTCTTCTGGAACGTCAACACCTAAGTCGACCATTTCTATACCAGCACCATCCATCATCATTTTAACTAAGTTTTTACCTATATCATGTAAGTCACCTTTTACAGTACCTATAACTGCTTTACCTATTGGTTCAACACCTTCAGCTTTTAAAGATGGAGCTAAAACTTTAAGTCCAGCTTGCATTGCTTTAGCTGCTATTAACATTTCAGGAACATATATTTGTCCTTCTTTGAATTTGTCACCTATTTCGCCCATTGCTGCGATTAAACCATTGTTTAATATATCAGCTGGTTTTAAACCTTGTTCTAAAGCTTCTTTAACTAATTGTTTTGATTGTTTTCCACTACCTTTTTGTACTGCTAATGAAAGTTCTCTTAATTCCATAAATCTTTCCCCCTAACCAAATTATTAAAATATTATTTATACTGAAAATACTTTAATGTCATTTCCCTGTTGTCCATTTTTAAGAAAATCTTTTTTATGCTTTGATTTTCTTTTATGTTTTGTTTATCTTTTATACTTAAATAATAATATTTTTTTAGATATAATTATTGTAATTTATATCGTTTTTTATTAAACCTTTTAGGATTTTTTATAAATCAGCCTTAAGTATTGGTATTTCAATATTTAGGGCTGATTATTTTTTAAAACTTTTATTTTGATTTGTATTCATTTTAGAAAAAAATGAATTTTTCGAAAATATTTTCTCATTTTAGTAATTATTTTGGATTTTTTTTAGATTACTGCGAAAATCTTTACCATATTTGTATCCAAGACGTATACTTTTTTTAAAATGTATCAACTGTAATCCCTTGGTTTTGTGTATATTTTTGAGCAGGTTCATAAATTCTTTCCATCATCATCCCGTTTACAAAATAATCTTGGAACTCTTTTCTATTAGATAATTCTATATATTTTGATGTATTTACTTTATCTATTATTAGATTTCTATATTCTTTAGATAATAAATACATTTTTGCTCCACTACCAGCACAATTTCCTATAGATTTAATTTTTCCATCTAATTCTAAAGGTATCATACCTATTTGTAGTGAACTTTGTACATTCATATAGTTACCAAATCCTCCACCTAAGTATAAATACTCTAGATCATTAAAATCTAAATTCTTTTCTTTAACCAATATTTGAATACCTGCATTAATTGCTGCTTTTGCAAGTTGAACTTCTCTAACATCTTTTTGAGTAAATGATATAATATCGCCTTTTGAATCTTTTGCAAGCACATATTGTTTCATGCCATCTATTTCGACTAAGTTTTTAGTCAAATATTCATATTCTTCAAATTCGAAGTCATCATCTTCTTCATCAAACATTCTACCTGTTTCATCTATTAATGAATATTTAATCATTTCAGAAACTGCATCTAATACCCCTGAACCACATATACCGCAAGGTGGTTGGTTCCCGATTGTCTCGATTTTTTCTTCTTTAGATAAATCTATTTTACTAATTGCTCCTAATATTCCGCCGACACCATGTTTTATATTAGCACCTTCAAAAGCAGGACCAGCAGCAGTAGAGCAAGTTATAACTTCATCTTTATTACCTATTGCCATTTCGCCATTAGTACCTAAATCTAATAATAATGAATATTTTTCTGATTCCAACATTCCTGAAGATAATATACCAGCAGTTATATCACTACCAACATAACTTGATACACCAGGCATTATACTTATATTTGACTTGAAGCTAAATCCAATATCTTTTGGATTAAATTCCATAGCTTCTGTAAATCCTGATATATAAGGTGCTTTTGCGATATTTTCAGGATCTATTCCTAAAAGTAGGTGAATCATTGTTGTATTTCCTACTATTACCGTATCGTAAATATTATCTATATTTATGTTATTTCTCTTTGCAATATTTTTTACTATATTATTAAGTTGACTCACAATAGAAGCGTTAAGCTTTTTAAGCCCGTCAGGGTTTTCTAATGTGTAGTTTATTCTTGATATTACATCTGCCCCATAATTTCTTTGATTATTAACTTCGGAGATTACATCGATTTGACTTCCATCATAAAGACTAAGTAAGTACACAGCTATAGTTGTAGTTCCTATATCGATTGCCAAACCATAATTATTATTTGTAGTATCTTTAGGTTCTATATCTATAATTTTATTATCAAACATAGTAACAGTTATATTATAATTATCTTCTCTAAGAGCTTTTGGAATTTTTCTAAGGACATTTAAATCTATATCTATATTTTCTATTTTTAAGTATTCTTTTAAGAAATCTTTTATTCTCATCAAATCATCTCTTTGATCATCTAAAGTTGGTTTTTCTAAAACTATATAATGTTTTTGTACAGAAGGGTTTATTTTAAATTCTTTTTCTACACCGCTTATTAAAACAGTCATATCTTTTATTTTATTTGAAAGTTCTACTGTTAAATCACTTTTAATTTCAGTATCACAAGCAAGTCTTATACCAGATATAAGTTCTGATTTATTTAAATGTTTTTTACTAGAAGCTCCTATTTCTGTATTTTCTTTTATTTTGCATCTACATTTACCACAACTTCCATTACCATTACATGGTGTATCAAAGTCTATATTGTTTTTTCTTATAATATCTAAAAGATTATCCCCTATGTTTGCTTCACATATCTTTTCACTATCATTAAGTATCAATTTTACATTAACTTTATTTTCCTTCATGATTATTCCCTCCAAACTTTATTTACTTCCAAAAATTTTACAATTTTATATACTAATAATTGATAGATTATACCCCCCTTCTTATATATAATTTAATTATATATAAGAAAACTTTTCTTTGTAACATTTAGTACAAATTTTCTAATAGGGGGTCATCATATGGATTTTAGTAAGCTTTCACAAAATGTTCAAAAAGGTAATGCCAGAATGACTAATAAATTAGTTCAAGAAGCTCTAGAAAATGGGGTTGAAGCTTCTGTTATATTAGAAAAAGGCCTTATACCTGCTTTAAATGAAGTAGGTATTAAATTCAAGAACAATGAAATTTATGTCCCTGAAATGCTACTTGCCGGCAAAGCAATGAGCGCTGGCATAAAAGTCTTAGAACCTCTCTTATCTTTAACTGGTGCAAAACCAATAGGAACAGCAGTTATAGGTACTGTAAGAGGCGATATTCATGATATTGGTAAAAACTTAGTTAAAATCAGACTTCGTGGTATTGGTATTGAAGTTTATGATTTGGGAGTAGATGTTTCAGCTCAAGACTTTATAAATAAAGCTGAAGAAGTAAATGCTGATTTAGTCTGTCTTTCTGCTTTACTTACTACAACTATGCCAGAAATCGGTGAAGTTATAAAAGAGTTTAAAAAAGCGGGTATTAAAGAAAAATACATCTTCATGATTGGCGGAGCCCCAGTAACAAGCAACTTTGCTAAGAGAGTAAATGCTGATTATTATACTGCAGATGCTGCCTCAGCTGCACGTCTTGCTGAAAAAATACTACTTCAAAAACATAATAGTTAAAACCATATAAAATTGTAATATTTTTGGTTAAAAATCATTTTAAATAAATGATTTTTTCCTATACTTGCCTTAATAAAAAGTTATTAAGGCAATTTTTTTCTCTAGTTAAAAACAAAAGTGCTGCCCTCATTTAAAAAACTAGAACAACACTTTCAACAATTATATTAATAATACTTACATATTTATAATTCTTATCAATTTACTTATTTTTACATTTTAAAAATTCATTTATTATTTAGGATTTCCAATTATTCCAGCTCTAAATGCTTGAAGATATTCAGCACAGAACTCATCTCTACCTGCTAACATTTCTGCTGTAACTATACTACCCATCATATCTCTATCAAGTGGATTTATAATAAGTCCATCAAGACCTCTGGCGATAGCCATTACTGCAAAGTTTCTATTTATATATTTTCTTTCTGGAAGTCCAAATGATATATTACTTAATCCACACATAGTATGAACACCTTTAAATTGAGTAGTTATTGCTGCTACTGAATCTAAAAATTCAAATCCATAAGTGTCGTCAGTTCCTATAGGTTGAACAAGTGGATCTACATATATATTGTCTATATCTACATTATTTTTAACTAATCCATTTATTAATTTATCAGCTATTTTAAGTCTTTGATCGCAAGTTTCAGGCATTCCATCTGAACTCATACATAAAGCAACTATTTTTAAATCAGTTCCAGCTACTACTGGAAGCACTGCATCATATCTATCTTCTTCTAAAGATATTGAGTTTATCATTGCAGTTCCTTTATGTACTTTTAAAGCAGCTTCTAAAGCTTTTGGATCTGGAGAATCTATACAACATGGTATATCTACTACTTGTTGGATATTTTCTATCATCCATTTTAAATGTTCTATTTCAGTTCCTACAAAAGTTCCGGCATTTACGTCGATATATGTAGCTCCAGCTTCTTCTTGATCAACTGCTATTTTTTTGATATATTCGATATCACCTTTGTCTATTGCTTCTTTTATTGCTTTTCTACTTGAGTTTATTAATTCACCAACTATAATCATAAGATATTCCCCCTAATTAATTTTTTTCATAACCATTTTTTATTATTTTATCTACTTTATTGTAAAATTTTTTATATCACCTCTTGTAAAGAATTAAAAATTCTTTTGGGTCGTAAAAATTTTGACAAGAGGCGTATTGTACGACCCATTAAATAGATCAAATTAAAATATACGATTTGTGGTATTCATATTAATCTTTTCAATATTGAATTTATAAACCTCAACATTTTAGATTTGTATGTTTTTATACTATAATTATAGAAAAATCCATCTTATAATTATTGTAATAATTATGTTATTTTTAGAAAATTTCTTAAATTCCAATTTTTTTAAAGTGATCATATTTATAAATTGGCTTAATTTCAATATTTTCAAAGAAAAAGTTTTTTGTCTTTTAACAAAAAAAATTTTTTTATTTTTATTATTTTAATAATAAAAATTTTTTTACGTCTTGTTTTTTCTTTCATTTAATTATTTTTTGTTAATTTTAAGATTTTTTGTATTTTTTTTAGAATTGGACAAACTATGAAATGTTCGCGAAAATTTGTTAATTTTTTATTTATTTTTATGAGTTTTGTGCTACTATATATATATAGTTTAAATATTTATGAATGGATATATCTTCTATTAGATATGTACTTTCCGTGTATTCTCCCGTCCCTACCTTGTTTTCGGTAGGGATTACCATTTTGACGCTGTTTTTTATGTCTTATTCCATAAAATATATTTTGTATTTTTTTTAACAAAAAATATTTTAAAATTAAGAATTCTTTATTATAAAATATTTTTATCTATAATATAAAGCTGATTATAATTTTACACGGATAAAAAAATAACTTAATTGGTACTTTATCTACCAGTTAAGTTATTTTTTTGAATATATCTTATATGTAAAATTTAATTTTTTTCTATATTCTTTTTATATTCATCATAATCGTATTTACTTATCTTATATCTAGCATTGCATTTGTCACACTGGACAATAGCACCACCTCTAAACTTCATATATAAAGCGGCGACAGCCATTAAAACAGCAAATACTATAAATACTGGAGCAATTGCCGATATAACAGGTATAAATAAAAATATAACTGCACAAATTATAGAATATAAACACATTTTCCAAAAATTTTGCGAAGAACTTATTATTTTAGCATCACTTTTACAACGTTTACATTTTATAGTCATATTATACCCCCTCCTTATTTATTAAAATTACTATATACCTTAATAATACTAGATTTTTTTATAAATTACATATACAAATCCAAAATATCTAATATTTATTAAGAAGGGTTTATCTAGTTTAATTTATTTTATTATTAAACATAGTTTTTCTACAAAGATCATTTTTAAGCATATCATCAAATTTTATAGCAAAGTAACTTAAAAATACCCATGCGAAGCTAAATATCAATGATATTTGTCCATTTAAATTAAATTTTAAATTTGTATAGTCCCATATATTTAGTCCTAATTTAATATTTAATATATAACCTGAGACATATTCAATAAAAGTTATAATAATAGCGCTTAAAATACATTGTTTGTACATTTTCATCTCAGGTGTAATATCATTTATAAGGCCTGCAAGCATACCACAAAGGCCTCCAACAATTATCATCGATGGATGAGTATAACCTCTAAAAATCATTTCTATATTTGTATAAACACATCCCATTATTATAACTATTAAAATCTCTTTTACAACAAAATCTTTAACTCCTTGCACTATACCACCTCCAAAATAAAGATTTATTTATTAGATTTTATGTATAGTTTTAAATTAAAATACTATTTATTAGTTTTAAGTATTCATTTTTAAAAATATAAATACTTAAAAAGACGATATAAGATAGTAAATCACTATTTTATATCGTCTTTTTAAGTGTAAGTTTTTATTTTGGAACGTATTTATAAATTTTATTATAATATTTAAGTTATATTTTATAAAAAAAGTTTAATTTCTTACTTCCTACTAGTAAATTTATTTGTTTTTACTTATACAAAATTCTTTATCATCAAATTCAATATATCTAAAATTGCTATTTAATTCGTGAACAAATTCTTTAATCCACATACTTCTAAGTCTGTAGAATATATTTACATCTACATCCTCTTTTTCCCATATATCTTTATGAACACATATTCTTCTTATCCATTGAACTGCATCTTCACCTGAATATGTAATTTCATTTACTCTATCACATGGCATACCATCAAGTATGTAGTCATTCATGCAATCATAAATTTCTGTAGCTGTTTCAACATTTCTTTCTGATTTAACTTCATCTGCTGCTTCTTTTGCTTGTTTAACATAGATTTTTTCTAAATCACCTATTTTACCATTTTCAATTAAGAAGCTAGTCCAAGCTGCCATTCTTCCTTCAGCACAATGTATTCTATTTTGAAGCCACCCATGTATATTATCTGTATCTATTATTTCTTCTAAGTTTTTATTTTCTAATTTTTTACCGTATTTAGATTCTATCTCTCCTCTAATACTATCTACATCAAGACCATTTTCTTGTGCAAATTTTATTATTTCTTCTTCTAAGTTTTCAAACCATAATATTTTGTTAAATAACCAATAATGTATTTTTCCTAAAAATAAACTCATTTTATTCTCCTTGTTTGTTAATTTATTTTGTCATGTTTACTAAGTTTAAGTTTTATTTTTACTTGCAATAAAGTTTTTTATCTAATATATAACACTTTGAATTTTATAATATTAAAATTTACTTTCTAAATTTTTTTCTAATTTAGCTATTTCTAAAACATCATCTCTAAATTTATCTATACTTATTCTATCGATAAAGTCTCCAAGTTTTTCTCCAGCCATAGCATATTCATTATAATACTCTAATATTGTCTCAACTAAAGCGAAAGCTTCATCTTCAGTTAAACCTCTAGTTATAATATCTGATGGTCTAGGGTGGAACCCTGCGCTACCTCCAGCTGTAACAAAAAACATCTTATCAAAGTCGACTAAGACTCCAATATCCTTAGCATACACACTTCCGCAAGCATTCCTACATCCTGCTACGCCTATTTTAGTTCTGCAAGGAAGCTCCATTCCTTGAAATTTTCTACTAAGCCTCATCCCGATACCAATAGTTGGATATTTTGATCTTTTGCAGAAGTTTGCAGGACAAAGTTCTACATTTTTAAGTGAATTTTGAGTTACAACAGCTGGCTTCATACCAAGTTCTTCCCAAATCGCAGGAAGATCTTCTTCTTGTAAATTAGTAATTAATATTCTTTGCCCAGATGTTATTTTAAGTACTCCACCGTATTTTTTAGCTACTTCTCCTATTTTTATAAGACCCTCTGGTTTTATAAAACCACCTGGAATATGAGGAGTTATCGCAAAAGTCCTTTTTCCATTTCTTATTTTTTGTAAATTTCCGTGATAAGCCATTATTCTCCTCCTTTAATTATCTATGTAAATTAAGTTTAAACTCTAGCTTTATTAAATATTTTTTTATATAATACACTTTTATTGAAATATTGTCAGTAACATATGTTACAAAATGTATAATTTTTTTATAATGCATAGGAAATTATATTCATTTATAAATTATGTGTAAGTATAATCTATATTAAATTTGTTAACTTATAAAAATATAAGTTATATATTTATAATGCCAAAAATAACTTACTTTTATACAACTCGAAAAAACTATACTTTATTGTAAATATCCTTAATGTTGATTTCTTTAAACTGCATATACCAATATTCTTCTAGTATTTACGTTTATTTTATTATCAAAAGTACCATCACTAGGTAGAAAATTATTTTTTATCCAAAAATATTTAACTTCATTATCATCTGGATGAAGTACTATAAATTCTATTTTAGTAACAGCTTTTAGAAGCTCAATTATTTCAGTTATTACTGCACTTCCAACCCCTACTTTTTTAGGATTCACAGAAAACCACATAATATAAACATATAAAAATCTATCTTCATCATTACTTTTATATAGTCTCATATTTAAGTCGAACCTTTTATCTTCCAAAGATTTAACTTTATTATGAATTGTATAGAAATCTTCGTCTTGCTTTTTATAATAACTAAAATCAGAATTAAATCCTGTTATAGGAGCTATTTTGTCATCTAGTTGACTACATAATTCTTCTAATGTATTTTTTACATAATCTGTATCTTTTATCATATTATCCCCCAATATTTCCCCTAAATATTTCTTACTTTAATAGTAGTACATATTAAACAAATTTGGTATTTAATATTTAAAAAGGAGCCGAAAGGCCCCTTCATAGATGAGAATTATATTTTATATAACTTTTATTTAAATTAAATTAATAAATTTATACTTATTAAAATTTTTATTCTAAAATAAGCGTAGCTTTATCTATAATTTTTATATAATTTTTCAATTATATTTACAATTTCATACATTATCCAAGCGCATACTGCAAGTACGAACACTCCCATCATAACTATATCTAGTTTGAATACTTGGCTTCCATATACTATTAAATATCCAATACCATTTCTAGAAACTAAAAATTCTCCTACTATTACACCTACCCAAGCCATACCAATATTTATTTTTATTATATTTATTAAGTTTCCTATATTTGCAGGAAGTATTAATTTAAATAATATCTGAAGCTTAGTAGCTTTAAAACTTTTTAACATTTTAATTTTTTCTTCATCAACATTTATAAAGTAATTATAAGCAGATAAAATTGTAACTACTATAGAAATCAAAATAGCTGTTACTACTATACCTTTTACATTTGCTCCAACCCAAACTATTACAATAGGTGCTAAAGCAGTTTTTGGAAGTGCATTTAACACTACTAAAAACGGATCTAACACTTTAGATAGTCGTGGAAATGCCCAAAGTAATATTGCAACAATAACCCCTCCAACAGTACCTATAATCAATCCTAGTACAGTTTCATATACAGATGTTTTAACGTGTACCCATAGTTGGCCATTCTCCATATATCTCATAAATAAATCGTAAATAGCAGATGGTTTGCTAAATAAAAATGTACTTATAACTTCTTTATTAGCTAGTATTTCCCAAATACCTAAAATAAAGATTAAAAGCGCAATTTGCATTATAAAGATTTTTATTTTCTCTATTTTTATATTTTTTAAGTAATTTTTATAACCTTCAGAAGGAGTTAGAGATTTATCTTTCTTTTTATTTTTAAATTTATCTAATATCATTATTATCTATCTCCTTCCATAAAATATCAAAATATTTTTGAAATTCTGGAATTTTTCTACATTCAAATGGTGTTTTTTCTACTTCCATATCTTCAAAATTTATCTTATGTTCGCTTTTTATAGTCGATGGTCTCTTTGATAATACTGCAATTCTATCAGACATAGCAATTGCCTCACTTATATCATGAGTAACAAGTATAGCTGTTTTGTTTTCATTTTTTATAATTTTGTAAACATCATCGTTTACCATAAGCCTAGTTTGATAATCAAGAGCTGAAAAAGGTTCATCTAATAAAAGGATATCTGGATTTACAGATAAAGTTCTTATAAGCGCAACTCTTTGTCTCATTCCACCTGATAACTCTTTTGGATACATATTTCTAAAATCCCAAAGTCCGTACGTTTTTAGAAGTCTTTCAATTCTATCCAAAGAAGCTTTATCCTTCATTTTTAAAATTTCAAGCCCGATAGTTATATTATCCATTATAGTTCTCCAGTCCAACAAATTATCACGTTGAAACATATATCCGATTGTTCCACCCATTGTAACAGTACCTTCAGTTGGCTCTAATAATTTTGTCAATATGTTTAAAATAGTAGATTTACCACTTCCAGATGGTCCAAGAAGTGAAAAAATTTCTCCTTCTTCAACGTGAAAATTAATATGATCAAGCACACGAATTTCACCATCCTTAGTATAAAATGTTTTTGTCAAATCGTTTACTTCTACTATTTTCCCCATGATGTCACCTCCCAGTAATTCACTTGCATAGTTTATATTATTAATGTGTGAGCAAATTTGTACCAAATATATTAAAATTTTAAATTTGTATGACTATATATTTTTTATTTTTATAATAAAATCACATATCAAAATTCCTTTTATAATTTAAAGTTATACAAAAAAATTGTTTAATATCTAATAAAGTCCACTTTTTTAATACCCAAAAATAAATTGAACGATATTTATTATATTTCGAGGTTTAATTTCGATACCTATCGAATTATAACGTGTTTTAAAATTATATTTTTTTATATAAATCGCACTCTTACGAACAATACTTCAAAATGTTGAAAATACTTAAATAGAGATGTTTTGTAATAATTTACCAGGAAAAAGTTATCATTTTATGTCGAAAAAATATTTACAAAATGTTTTTTTTACCATATAATCATAACTACATCGGGCACAACTTACGAAACAAGAAACCAGTTTCATAAGTTGTGTAATAAAAAAATTAAAAGTAAAAATAAGTAAAATATAATTTGGAGGTATATTATTATGATGAATATTTTATTAGGTACTGCATTATTATTAGTAGTACTAGCACTATTTACTTTATTTAGTTACAAAGCGCCGCAAGGTATGAAGGCTATGGGAGGACTTGCAAGCGCTGCTTGTGCATCGTTCTTAGTTGAGGCGTTCCACTTATCTTTCTTTGGAGATGTTTTAGGTATAGAATTTTTACAAAATGTCGGTAATGCAAACGGTTCTTTAGGTGGTGTTGCTGCTGCAACTTTAGTTCCTTTAGCACTTGGAGTTTCTCCAGTTTACGCTGTATTAGTTGGTTTAACTTGTTTAAACTTTAAAATATTACCAGGTTTTATAGCTGGTTACATAGCATCTTTTGTTATTAAATTCTTAGAAGAAAAAGTACCAGCTGGTCTTGATTTAATAGTTATAATATTAATTGCTGCTCCTTTAACTTACTTCATAGGAGATGTTACTAGCCCAGTTGTAAACGGTGTATTAAACACAGTAGGATCTGTTTTAACAGAGGCTTCAAATTCTTCACCAGTATTAATGGGGATAATTCTTGGTGGTTTAATAACAGTGGTTGCTACTGCTCCACTTAGTTCAATGGCTTTAACTGCTATGATAGGACTTACTGGTGCTCCAATGGCAATCGGTGCATTAGCAGTATTCGGTTCTTCATTTATGAACTTCGTATTCTTTAGCAAAATGAAATTCGGTTCTAAAAAAGATAATATAGCTGTTGCAATAGAGCCTCTAACTCAAGCTGACTTAATATCAGCTAATCCAATACCAGTATATGTTACAAACTTTATAGGTGGAGCTATGTCAGGTGTTATAGTTGCTTTAATGGGACTTATAAATAACTCACCAGGGACTGCTACTCCAATAGCTGGATTCGCTGTAATGTTTGCTTATAACCCAGCAACTAAAGTTCTTATAACTGCTGCTGGATGTGCTTTAGTAAGTATATTAGCTGGATTTATAGGACATGCAATATTCAAAAATTACAAAATAATAACTGCTGATGTTGTTCGTGGAACAGGAAATGAAGAAATAGCAGCATAAAAAAATAGGTTATAGTAATAATTACTATAACCTATTTTTTTTATATTTTAAAAAACTGATCAAAACATTTTTCATAAGTAACACCATTTATAAAATATTTTATAAAGTTTTCTTCAAAATAATTATACCAAATTCTGTATCAAACTTTTTAACTATATTTTGAATTATACCACAAGATTTAAATCCATATTTATAATAAAACTTTGTGCTTATCTTATTTTTAGTTGAAAGAAGTGCTATTAAATTTTTAAGTCCCATTTCTCTTGCATCATCTTCTAATTTTTTTAGACAATTATATCCTATACCCTTTCCTTTAGCATCATATGAAAGATAACAAATAACCTCAGCTGTTTCTCTAAGTGTCTTATAGTTTTTATAAGAACATAAATAACAAAATCCTACTATTTTATCATCCAGTTTAACTGCATATGCTGGATAATCTTTTATATCCTCTAGAATTTTTTCATAAAAATTACTTGGTAATTTAGTTCCTGGAAATGCTGCAAATGTATGTTCAATATAATAATTGTATATCTCCATTACAGGATATTTATGCTCCAAAGATAATTTTTCAAAACTTAAGTTCATACATATTCCCTCCTTAAATCTCAATTTTTTGTATTAACAATTATGATATTACTATAATATATTATTAACTATATATAAAATATGACTTGCAAATTAATATATTTCGTTATAATGATTTTATACTATATTTTCCATATTGTTATTGTTTTTTTTAACAAAGTTGATATACAATATAAGTAAGATTACTATTTTTTGATTATAGCGAGGTAATGGGAATGGAAAAAGACAAAACAATATCAAATACCACTATTAGAAGACTAACCAAGTATTATAGATATATAGAGGAATTGGATTTAAAAGAAACAAGCATCATTTCCTCTTATACATTGGGTAAAATGATGGGGATAAGCCCTTCATTAATTAGACAAGATTTTAACGCAATCGGAGAATTTGGACGCCAAGGTCATGGATATAATCTTGATACTTTAAAAAAAGAAATCGGGGAATTTTTAGGAATCAATAAAACACATAATATGATTGTAATAGGTGCAGGAAATCTTGGTCAAACGCTCGCAAATTATGATGGTTTTGCAAAAGTTGGTTTTCCTATAAAGGGACTATTTGATATAAATCCAAAACTTATTGGTATGAAAATAAACGGAATTGAGATCATCGATTTAGACCAACTGAATAGTTTTATAAAAGATAATAATATAGATATCGGAATATTATGCGTTCGTAAACATTGTGTTCAGCAAATGACAGATATTTTAGTTGATGCTGGAATTAAGGGTATTTGGAACTTCTCAGCTATAGATATAGATGTTCCAGATGATGTTAAAGTCGAAAGTGTAAATTTCTCTAACAGTTTATTTACTTTGTCTTATCTTATGAATGATAAATATACAAATCAAAAGTCATAAATAATTTTAAAACAATAACTCTAGGTAATTTTTACTTGGAGTATTTTTTTGTATATATATAATGTATATTTAAGCAAAAATTTTCAATTCTAAATGGTTAAATATTTTAAAAACAGTGGGGAAATATAATTTCTGTCCTGGTTTTAACAAAAAGTATATTTACACATTGTTTTTAAAATAAAACCTCAAAAATAACACCAGAAAATCCCTTGGTTCTTATATAATTGTTTTTATTATAATTTCCTACTCGGATTTATATTATTTTTTCACACTTCTCTGCTGTTTTGTGATACATTTTTTCAAAATGTCAAGTCTTTTTAATGAAATAAATATAAATTAATTGTATAATATTACTAAATAATCAAGAAGGTATCTTAAAACTTCATTCTGGGAGGCGATATTTTGATAACCTACAACTTAAATATTGATGGTCAAAATTATGAAGACTACTACTCTACTTTAAAAAGACTGAAAAAAATGATTATAGATAAAGATTGCAATAAATCTAAAAAGTATATAGATGACTTTAAGATTTATATAAAGAATTTTGAAGAACTAAAAGATGATAAATACTATTTTATTGAGATAATACTTATTGGAGTTTTATTTTATGAGTATATAGATTATACTTTAAACTTCAAACCATACTTTTCTTTTGTTTATAATTTTTTAAATAAAAACAGAAACTCAAAATTCAAATCCCAAATCGATATTATAAGAGGTAAGGTAAATACTTCGCTTTACACTATAAAAATTTCTAAATCAAATAGCAAAGCTACGTCTTATAATATAGATGATTTTTGTAAGTTAATAAAATGGCTTGATGCTACTTATGATTTTAAAGATGAAGTTATTAGACTTAAAATTTGGTATAAATTTTTAAAAACAAAATCCCCCAATTATATAAGCTTCTTTTTTGACTTTGCATTAAATCATGTTAAGTATATGAAAAAACTAGGTGAAGATAATTTAATAAACTATCTTCCTAATTTAGAAAATTACTTAAATACGTACAGAAAACATCACTATAATAAAGAAGATATTATATATTGTGGCAAGGGATTTGTCCAATATTATTTTAATATGATTTTTTCTGAACTTATGAATGATATATTTAGAGATGACTTTTTAAATACAGATAAAAAAATAGTCTTTTTACCAGCATGCATGACACAAGATAAAACACCTTGTAAACGTTCAAATACATCTTACGGCGGTAAATGTAATTTTTGTTCAGCAAATTGTAATGTAAATAAAATTTCAAAACTAGGGAAAAAATATAATTTTAAAGTTTATATAATAGAACATGAAACAACACTTTCATCATTAGATATTAATAAAAATATTGGAATTATAGGAATTGCTTGTATACCAAACTTAATTTCTGGTGGTTTTAAAGCTTTAAGGCTAGGATTTATTCCACAATGTGTTGTTTTAGATTATTGTGGCTGTTCAAATCACTGGCTATATAAAAAACATATGACTAAAATAAATGAAAATAGACTTTTAGATATAATCTTAAATAATTAAATCCAAAAACAATCTGGCACTATATAGTGCCAGATTGTTTTTGCTATTTTTAATAGCATATTTTCCGTATTCTAATTTTTTGATTGCATCTCAATATGTATATCTCACTTCCTTCAGCTATTTAAATATTTTTCGTAAATTTTCTTTTCTGCTAATTTAATAGCTTCAATTGGATCGTATCCCATTTTAACATATTTTTTAGCTATTTCTACTAATTCATCTATTCTATCCAACATAATTATCGCCCCTTTGAATTAAAAAAAACTATTATTTGTAATCTTTTAAACATGAAATTCGATTATTTATTTATTAGATAAATATATTTGAATAGCCTTCTTTTTTTTATATACAAATTACTACATTTTTCGCCATATCTTAAAATTCCCTTATATTTTACAAAATCAAGTAACATATTACAAATTTCGAAATATTATATAGTAGCCCTTAATTTATTAAGGTTTAATTTTTAGCTTAATTTAACTTAAATTAAATTATTCATAAGGAGAGTGAGTTTATGGCTAATATTACAGGAAAACTCGTTTTTGATCAAAATAGAAACGGTCAAGAAGACGTTGGCACTGATGTTGGGCTTGCGAACGTTCCAGTAGTCTTACAAGATACAACTACAAATTCTTTATTAGCAGTTAACACAACTGCCAATGGTGAATTTGAATTCCAAAATGTTAATGATGGAACTTACAGACTTGTTGTAGTTGGTGACTATGCAGGTAATACTGAAACAAGTCCTGCAAATTTTGCTAATGCTACAGCTGGCCAAGGAGCACAACAATCTAGTCTTCCTGCTTACACTGTCGTGCCAGAAGGTAACCGTGTTGCAGGAATGAATGCTTTAAATGCTGTAACACCAACAACAGAAACTGTAACTGTAACTTCTAATCAAAATGTAACTGCTCCAACATTTTTTATAGGACCAGTTGATAATAAATCTTTAACACTAGACCCTACGATAACATTAGACAATACTAATTTAATTACAAATGCCGACAATGGAACATTTGGAGAAATTGCTCAGGGAAGTCAACCAAATTCAGGCCCTGCAACAAATCCTTATGCAGCACAAAACTTAACTAATGATTTTACATTTGTACAAGAAAATAATACTATTGGCGATGGTAATTTTACTATTGGTAATACACTTAATCCAACAGGTGGTGCTAACTGGTGGCGCCTATCAGATCATACAACAGCTATTGAAACTGGTATGATGGAAGTTGGTAACGGAACTACTGATAATAAAAATTTCTTTACTAATACTGTAAATGTTAAACCAAACACTAACTATATTTTAACTGCATGGGTATCTAATTTAGATAAAACTACTACAGAAACACCTAATGCTGGAATTATTGTAAACGGTGCAGATGGATCAACTTTAGCACAAAACTTAGCTAATCCTCTATCTACAAGTGCTGATTTACCTCAGTGGACACAAATTGGTATACCATTTAACTCTGGAGACAATTCATCTGTAACATTAAACCTTGTAAATGTAGGAAATACTAATACAGACAATGCATTTGCAGCAGATGATATTGAGTTGAGAGAAGCAATATTACCATTTACTGTTACAAAATCAGTAAATCCAACTAGTGCAGGTCTTAATGATACTGTTACTTACACAGTTGTATTAAATAATACCTCTGCTAATACTTTAAGTAATGCTACTTTCGTAGACAAATTACCAGCAGGTCTTGAATATGTACCTAACACTTTAAGTATTAATGGCCAAGCAAATGCTGGTGCAGACCCTAATACTCAATTTACTATAGATGATATTCCTGGAAACGGTAATGTTACAGTAACATTTGATGCTAAAGTAGTATCACTTCCTGATACACCAAGAACAGACAATACAGCACAGTTTGGTTTTAGTTATACTCCAATAAGTGGTGGGCAGGCACAAACTCTAAATCTTTCTTCAACAGAAGCAAATCCTCTTTATATAGGAGATGCAGTAATAGGTTCAACTAATTTTACAAAAACTGCAGGAACTCAAAGTGCAAAAGTTGGGGACGAAATACCTTATACTATAGCTATTTCAAACGGAGGTAATGTCAATGCAACTAATGTAACTCTTACAGATGCTCTACCAACTGGAACAACTTTAGTTGCTGATTCATTAACTGTTACAAATAAACAAACAGGCGCTAATGTTGATTATACAGGAGACTTAGCATCAGGATTAAATTTAACAAATGCATTACAACCTGGAACCGCTAATGAAGTCGATGTTTCATATAAAGCCCTTGTAAATACTGCACCAGTTGGTAACACACTTACAAATACAGCAAACTTATCATATCAATATCAAAGAAATCCTAATGACCCAACTACAGTAACACAAACTGGTACTTCTTCTGCCAATGTAAATATAGAAAATGCATCAGATTATCCAATTACAATAACTAAAACAGCAAATCCAGCAAATAACTTAGTAGTTGGAGACGTTGTAACTTATACTGTTACAGTTGAAAATACTAGCACTAATAATGCAACTTATACAAATGCTACAATTACTGATACTCTACCAGATAACTTAACATATGAAAGAGGTAGCGTTACAATAAACGGTCAAACTTCTACTCAAGAACTTAAAAATGGTATTACTTTAGAAAATGACCTAGCACCGAATGTACCTACTACTGTAACATTTAGAGCAGTAGTTAACTCTATACCACAAAACAAAACTATATCAAATACAGCTAGTATAAATTATGATGCTACTGTTGGTGGAGAAATTAGACAACAAAATATTGATGCAACTAGTGAGGCAATTACATCAAATGTAGTTAATGCATCATTAAATGTTACTAAAACTGATAACGCTGCATCTACACTTGCAATTGGCGATACTTTTAACTATACAATATCTGTAAGTAATACTGGTGAAGTCCCATTAAATAATGTAACTGTTACAGATAATCTTCCTTCACAACTTGAGGTAACGCAAATTTCAGTAGATGGCGCCCCTATTGATACTCTTTTGACAAATAATATCCCTTTAGGTGATATGAATGCAAATGAAACTAAGACAGTCGTTATATCAGTAAAGGCTGCAAGTGGAGGTCTTAATAACTTCCAAAATACTGCAATAGCTTCTAGTCAAGTAAATATAGAAGGTCGTACAGAACCTGCAGAAATATCTATATCAGGGTCAGATAACAATGCAATAACTATACCAAATAACCCTACACCAATAATTCCAACACCTACACCTAATTTATTAAACTTAGCTTCAATAAATAGTATTGCTAGTAAAAATATATCTTATGTTGGAGATGCAATATCTTATGCTACTACAGTTAGCAATGTTGGCAATGTTCCTCTAGGAACTTATGATGTACCTGTAACTGTATTTACTGAATTGTCACCTTCTGTATCATTTATACCAGGAAGTCTTTCAATAAATAATGTACCTGTTAATTGTGTAAATCCTAGTCAAATAAATTTAGGTATTTTGCAACCAGGTGACGTTAGAATAATAACTTATAGTGTAAGAGTTAATAATGCTTGTCCTAATATAGTTTATAATATACAAAAATTATTATATGGATATGATCCATTATATATCGGCACAAGTACATTCTCTGTAAATGGAAATATAGTTATGACTTATATAAACTAGATTATAAAGCTGTAGATAGATTTGGTAAAACAAATTTATCTACAGTATAAGTATCAACTAAACTTAAAAGACTGTAGATAATTAATTATAGTTATCTACAGTTTTATATTAAAAATAAGATTGTATATGATACAAATACAGGAGAATTACTCGTATTGATTTCTATGTCTATAAATATTTTTTTATTTTTTGTATGGTAGATTTTCAATACAATGTAATGCATATATTTTTATCGTATAAAAAACCTGATTTCGTAAAATTA
This sequence comes from Intestinibacter bartlettii, assembly GCA_025148965.1. GTDB lineage: Bacteria > Bacillota > Clostridia > Peptostreptococcales > Peptostreptococcaceae > Intestinibacter > Intestinibacter bartlettii. The sequence goes on from CP102273.1 coordinate 1,757,123, forward strand.
TTAAATCCTATTGATTTTTACATAAATACACTACTTATTATCAATAGGATTTTTTACATAAAATTATTTTAAAGAATAAACAGTAACCCATTTATAAATATAGAAATTAGCACAAAAAATTCTCCGATACCTTGTTCTTCTTTTTTCGTAATAGTTAAAAATGTTCCAAGTATGGTTAATATTATAATCGATATACATGCTATAATCTCTAGCTCACAAATATGTAGTTTATAATTTTCATATATATATATAATCATAAATAATATGATATATGCACACCTAAATATCCCAAACCTTTTATTTATATAAATAGAGTCTTTAACAATCATATGTAGCACAATCAAAAAAGATGGAACAATAAATAAAATTACCAATAAATATGAATTTTTGAAAGCTAACACCTCCCTAATTATTCCTATTTTTAATATACAGAAAATTCCGAAATAATACAATAGGGATATTCATTAAATATTTTTTATATATTTAACTCTTTTTAATGATAAAGATTATTTTATGCATATATTTCTATAGCAACAATCTATACATCTAGCTTTTGATGATGTCGCTTTTGGAAAATATCCTTCCATCACTTTAAAATAATCTCTTATATCTTTTTTTAGCTTTTTTAATTCTTTTTCTTCTACATTAAATTCTTTTATTAAATTTGAGCTTCTTGTATAAACTAAAAAGCATTTATTTACTTTGCAGTTATACATTTCTTCAATCATAATAGAGTACATCAACATTTGATTTTTATATGTTTTATATAGTACATCATCAAATTTAGCAAATTTATAATCCAAAGGTGCCATAGTATTATCACTTAATGTTAAAACTTCATCTACTATACCCTTAATTTTATATTTTTCAGAATATAAATCAACATTTATTTTTTTATCTATAACACCTAATTTTTTACGAAGATACTGTTTATTTTCATTTTCTTTTTTAGAATGTATTTCTTTTCCTTTTTGTACTTTAAATCTATTTTCTTCAAATTGTGGTACGTTCAAGCATTTCATATAATAAGTAAATCTTTTACAATAATTAAATTCTATAAGCTCAGAAGGTGTTATATAGTAATCGAATTCATCAAAAAAACTTTGAGATGATTTCATCAGTAACCAACTCCTTATCAAAAACTTGTCCAATTAATCCTGCTTGATTCAGTCCTTTTTTAGTCATTGGGAATATATATACTGAATCACTAGTCAAATCTATTATATCTTCCATTTTTAGCTTCAATTCATCGAAATCATTTTCTTCTATTTCACCTAAAAACACGCTTTTTTGTACTCTGTATAGTCCAACATTTTTACACGCTTTAATAGCATTTCGTCTAACCTTATTACTCGAAATATCGTATACTACCCAGACTAACAAATCAATCTCCCTCCTTTAAAATTTTATTGGCTATATTATGACAGTCATATTGAATTATATTTTGTAATTCTATCTTTCTACCTTTATATTGAATTTTCTTTTCTATTTCTTCGTTATACTTGGAAATTAATATTTCTTTTCCAGCTTTATTTAGATATAATCCTCCTTCAACCTTATCAAAATGTTCTTTTTTAACTTTCTTAGTTGTAAAAAGTTTAAATACAATTTTATCAATATAAATCCTATACATTTCAATTAAGTCAAATACAAAAGCTTGTCTATTATAATTATCAACATGCATTATTCCTATATAAGGATCTAACCCCGCTAATATACATGCTCTCTCTACATTAGAATACATTATCCCATATCCGTAATTTAACATACAGTTGAATTCATCTTTAGCTGGATTTTTGCTACGTCCATTAAACTTATATTTTTCTGGCATTAAATCTGATAATCTAGAGAAATATATTCTGCTTGCAGTCCCTTCATATCCTTGTAAACTTCCTCTTATATCATTTATTTTTGATTCTTCTGATATAGATTTAATTTTTTCTATTAACCCCTTTATTTTTTCTACATCTTCTTTTATTTCAATTTTTCTATTATCTCTTCTATTCATAGATAATTCATTTAAAAATTCAACCTGATTAGTCATCTTTTGAGTCAAAAACTCTTTTACTAAAATTGTACCCATTTTATTAGAATCTAAATTTAACTGTCTTTTTCTAATAGTACTTATGCTACCAACTTTAGAATGCCATACTCTTCCAAAAGGTTTTCCATACTTTTTTAAAAACACTATATCAATATTATTCTCAACAGCTAACTCAATAGCATCAGTAGACAAAGCTGTAGATGTCGTTATAATTATTTGTTCAACCTTCTTAGCAGCAATTTCTTGTTTCTGCCCCTCTTTTTTCAAACAAAAACATTCGCCTACTTTAGTCAAATATACTCCTTCCGAATTAACAACTAGCTTCATAGCTTAATATCACCTTCTTTAGTTTTTATATTACTTAATTTTATTATTTCTGCTAGTATATGACAAATTCCTTCTTAAATTTCAATATATTTTTATTTTTTACTATCTAAATCCTTGTTTTAATGGAACTTACTCTTTAACATATATTATTAGAAAGTACAAAAACTTATACTTGGCCGTTTTAATCCTTGTTTTAATGGAACTTACTCTTTAACGGCAAGATGAATATGAGAGAAGCTATTGATATGGCAAGTTTTAATCCTTGTTTTAATGGAACTTACTCTTTAACTGGTTAGAAGAATATGATTATCATGAAGTAGAACCTCGTTTTAATCCTTGTTTTAATGGAACTTACTCTTTAACACGTGTCAAGTTTTTCTTTATTTTCACAAACTTTTATGTTTTAATCCTTGTTTTAATGGAACTTACTCTTTAACAAGTCACCAGCTTGATTTGCTTGCATGCCAAGTGCAGTGTTTTAATCCTTGTTTTAATGGAACTTACTCTTTAACGCATCTTAGTAGCTAACCAACTCATACTTTCTCCATAGTTTTAATCCTTGTTTTAATGGAACTTACTCTTTAACCTTGTTCTACTAAAAAGAATTTAATTTCAGATATAAAGTTTTAATCCTTGTTTTAATGGAACTTACTCTTTAACCATTATTAATATTTCCACTTTCTATATTTGTTAATTTGTTTTAATCCTTGTTTTAATGGAACTTACTCTTTAACTTGCGTAACTTGTTTTAGTTACTCCTAATACTTTTGCGTTTTAATCCTTGTTTTAATGGAACTTACTCTTTAACATTGATATATGGCAACAACAAAATTAGCAGATATTAGTTTTAATCCTTGTTTTAATGGAACTTACTCTTTAACAACAGCGATTTGTAAAAGAAATGTTACTCGGCAAAGCAGTTTTAATCCTTGTTTTAATGGAACTTACTCTTTAACTCGTAGAACCTAAAACCATTGGAATTACTGATTTTCAATGTATTGCTTTATTTTCATCTAACCTCAAAACAATGATTTCCCATTAAAAAAATGTATTTTTTAGCTTATTAACATCTATCTCAAACCAAGTAATTCCAATACATTCAATTGTCAAAGTTCAAAGTTTCCAATAATTTTGTAGGAACAAAACTATTAAAAATCTATTTTATATCTTTTTTACAGTTCCAAATCCTCTCGATATTCCTTTACCTATCGCAAAATTATCTGGTATTTCAAAGTTTATAAAAAACTCTCCTATAAAAGCTAACATTTCTTTTTGTTTAAATTTAACATCTATTTGATTTAAGTCTAACTTTACTTTTATAGTTTCGTCAACTGTATAATCCATTCCTTTTGAAAAAGACAAAATATTTCCTATAAGTACTCTTTTTAGTATTTCTTCTTTTTCTATTAAATCTGCTGCTGTATATTTTTTAATATTATTTTGATTTAAAGCTAACCATGGAGTTATAAATTTATATTTTATGATTTCATCACTAACTCCTAATTTAACTTTTTTAAAAGATATTTCTCGTTGGTTAGATTCAAATTCTTTTTGACCGATTTTTATTACATCATCTAAAAAAATGTCATTTTCTTGAATTATTTTTGCACCATCTTCTATTCCCAACAATACGGGATTATTATTTAGTACTTTATATTGAATATGAGGGTATCTATATATAAATTTATCATCTTTATGATTATGCATTTGTTCTATTTCATTGTATTTATTTGCAAAATATCCTCTTATCATAGGTGCTGTAGATCTATTTACTTTTATATCTTTATATATTACCTGACATATTTGAACTTCTTTCATATATATTCTCCCCTACCAGATTACTTGTTTTTGTCTAATAATACCTTCTTCTTCTGAATAATCTTCTTTATTTATATATGTTATATTATATTTTTTCAACCCTATATCATTAATTTCAGACATATCTTTTCTAGGAACAGATACTATATATTGTCTTAATATCCTAAACTTATTTTTTAAATCAATATTATCTATTTCATTATCATTTTCTAATTGTTGTATTATAGAACTCGTAATATTATCAGCATTTACTATTATGTCCACTCGTCTAAATTCATCATTTTCTATAAGTTCAAACTTGTCTCTAAACTTTTTAAATTGTAATTTTGGAATCAAGTCTAAAAGTTCATCTGATGTATCATTTGATAGTCTATTTTTTACTTTTAAAAAATACTCTTTATTACAGTCATAAATATCTTTTTCTTCGATAATATCTTTTCCATCTAAAACTTCTTCTGTTGCATTTAGTAGATATCTTGGATAAATATAATTGCATATTCTTCTATCATTATCTACTATTTTATAAAGTTTTACTATTCCTTTTCCTCCAACACCATTTCTATTTGCCCTTCCTGCTGTTTGGTTTATTGAATCTAATGTTGAAAAATCTCTATATACTATATCCATGTCTATATCTACGCCAGCTTCTATAAGTTGAGTTGATACAACTACGTATTTTTTATCGCTATTTTTTATTTTATTTATTTTTTCTAGTCTTAACTTTGGATAAATCTCTGTAGAAAGATACATAATATCTCTATCTGTATTTTCTTTTAAGTACTTATAAATATTTTTAGAACTTTTTACAGTATTTAAAACAATAAGAAAGCTTTTATCTTTATTTTCACAAATATCCTCTAAAACAATATCTTCAAATTCATCTAAAGTTATTTCACTTTCTGAATTATTAATTATCTCAATTCTATTTAGTTTTCTAAAGTATTTTTCCTTATCTTCAATAAGATCTATAGTATCTAAAAGCATCGGCATTGTAGCAGTAACTAATATAATATAACAATTGTACTGTCTGACCATTATACTTATAAACTCTGAAATTATTTTATAATATTTTTCGTCAATTGCTTGAACCTCGTCCAAAATTATAACTGAATTTGCAAGTCTATGAAATCTATTTACTATTGAGTTTTTTCCAATTTTAAATATAGTATTTAAAAGCTGTACAAATGTCGTTGATATTATTTTACTTTGCCAATTTTCAAAACAAAAACGTGCATCATATCCTTCAAAGTTTTCATACTCTATAGGCACAACACTATGAAACTTCATCAAGTCTTCAGATGATATTTCTTTATTTATATTGTTTTCAACTATCTCTTTTAACACCTCATAATTTTGATCTATTACAGATGTAAATGGTAATGAATATATAATATGAGGTCTAATATTTAAATTATTTTTTATTATCTTATTACAAATATAAAAAGCTGCAGAATAAGCCAAAATAGTTTTGCCTGTTCCTGTTGGAACATTTATAGAAAAAATATTTTCTTTATCAAAGTCTATAGTATCTAATTTATTTATCATATCATCATATATTTCATTTCTTAAATTGAACACATCTGATTCTTTTAACTTTGGATTTTTAATAAGCGCATCTTTAACTAAATCTGCCTTATAATTTTCAATAAAAGAAAGTGGATATTGTTTATCTGGTATATAGGCATCATTTCGTATAAGTTGACTTTTATCTCCTGTTAAAAGAAGAGAATATACATATTCACATAAAAGTAAATCTTCTATATTATATTTTTTCTTTCTAAATTCTTTTTTTATACTTTTTAAATTAGACTCATCATCCAACCAATTTAAAAATGCTTCTATATTTTTATCTTCTAAGTATTTATCATATATTTGATTTAATTCATCTATAGTATTATCCAATATATCTTTTATCTGTTTTTTAAAATCCCAAGATACCTCATCAATTCTGCACTCATCACTTGCATTATTTATATCTCCGTGGTGTTTTTTCACTATAAGAAACCCTAGATGCTTCCACTTATCTGGAAGCATCCAATATGTAAACATAGCTGAAATAGGTCCATGATCCTTTTCTATTCCTCTAAAATCATTTTCAATATATCTCTGAAAATATGTAGTTCCCTTTCCAAAGTCATGGCACATACATACAATTTCTATAAAATCATCTATTTCAGGTTTTATAGTATGGTGTTTATGTGTTTTTAATGCTATATCTCTAACCCCTGTAAGATGATCATATAAGCTTTGGGTAGGATGTGATTTTAATTTATATGAATATGACATTATATCCACCTACTTTATAGCAATTTTCTGTACCTACATTTATAGTATTTTCATTTGTAGCAAATATCACTTTTTTATATTCTATATATTCTCTATCTATATCCCTTCTTGTTGGAATATTATCAGTCATAAGTATTATATCACTATCTCCAAAATATATTTTATTTTCTTCTAAGGATACTGCACTAATTACTTTATAATTTCCTGCATTTAATTTTTCACAGTTATAAATACCTTCATACTCTATTTTGGCTATATGTTCAGATGAACCTAAGTATGGAGTAAATATATATTCCCCTTGTTTTATGCAATTATCAATTTCATATAAAGTTTTATCCTCTGCTTTTATAAATATTCTATATTCTACATTTCTCAAAAACTCTACATTTGATGGAAATCTGAAAATTTTATCATTAGCTTTCATATTTACTAAATTAAAAGATTGCATATCTTTTCTAACTTGATTTACAACTTGAATAGCGACTTCAATATCTTTTGTTTTTTCATAGAGTTTTTCTCTATCAATCCCAAGCATAGCACCTATTAACCCTCTAACAGCTACTGGATGAATTAATAAATAAGTTAGAGCTGAGGTTGTTGTATATGATTTTCTAAATCTTGCATAATCACCTCTAACTTTAAAAACTAAACATTTCATATTTATCAACTCCATCGCTATATAGTTTTAAGTTCAAATCTATCGTCTATATTTAATAGTTTTACACTTGGATGTGTATAGATAACTATTTTTTCTATATCATCTTTCTTCAAATCATAATATCTTGATAATTTTGATAAATCTATTTGAACTTGGTCTATATTTCTAAGTTCTTCATCTTCAACATCTTTTATTATATCAATATAATCTAGTTCTCCATCTAATTTGCTATTATTATAAATTACTTCTACTAATAATCTAGGCATTTGATTTTTAGATGTACTTCTATAATGTTTCATACCATCTATAAGTGCTTCTATAAATGATTCTATATCTTTATCTTCTACATTTATATTTTGTTTTTTTGCTACTAAGTTATTATAAACAGCATATGTTTTAAATAGTGCATATGGAGATATATACTTTGTCCAAATAGATGCTTGTGATTTTCCTTCTGAACTCGCATATGCTGCATTACCTTGCATAAACTTTATTTGAGCTTCATGTACAGATTTGCTCCATGCAACTTGAAGAGGACCTAATATATCTCTTTTTGGCTTTGTTATAACTGCCCCAAATAATTTAACATCTATATAATTATCAGTTAAATATTTTTCAATGTCGTCATCTTTTATTTTTGCAGATTTTTGAATAGTTTCAACTCTTTTTTGACAAGTTTGTATTTTACCTTTTTCTTCAACTGTTTGAACTAATACATTTTCACCTTTATTTATCCATTCTTCTCTTGCAAAACGTTTTACTCTGACATCAGATACTTCTAATTGACCTGTGATCTCATCTTGACGTGGTCTGTTTTCATTTAACATATCTCCATTTGGATTTGACATTGTTGAATCCCATATTAATAAAAATTCTCTTGATTTTGTGTTTGACATTTATTTTCTCCCCTTTATACTTATTTATTTAACAGCTTCTTTTTTACTTTTAGCTTCTTCAATTCTTTTTTTATCATCTTCAAACAGTGTGTCTAATCCCCAGAAGAATATATATTTAGCTTCATCATTGTTTATTTTTTTAAAACTTGATGCCATATATTCTTTTGCTTGATTCATTTTATCTTTTATATTACTATAATAAGTTCCATATTTTTGAAGTTTTTCACTACAAGTGTTTGCAAATAATATAAATGTTTTATTATCAAATTTTCTTGAAAAGAAAAAGTTCTTTTCTAGATGTGAACTTTCATAACTTTGACCTTTATTATCTGATTCTATATTATCTCCACTTTTATCTTTGTAATATGATTTTGATGCATTTATAGTATCTCTATATATTTGTCCCATTATAAACCATGCTTTTTTTATATCATCATCAAAGAAGTTTTTGTTTGTTTCAAAAAACTCATTTATATTATTGTATTTCATAATTTCACCCTCCTCATTTATCATCATCCATGAATTTTCTAAACACCCACAATTACACATAAAGTTATATATTTCGTGTATATCTTTTATTATGTATTTTCTGTTTGTAGCCTTTTTATTGTTTAAGCTTTCAAAGTATTTTGTTTTGTATTTCGACATAACTTTGTTGAAAAATAGTTCTCTACTATATTTACTTCCATGAAAAATAATATCTAACAATCTCATTCTATCTTTATTCTTAGAATCAAACTTTCCATCGCTATAACATAGATAATTCATAATTTTAGCTAAACAAAAATATGCATCTATTTTTTTATATTTGCTTATATTTCTTGAAATTATACTCATTCTAGAAGGCATTACATCTCTTATTGCATAAGTAATCTTCCACTCAGAACTACTTTTAGGATCTGAGAAAAATATTATATCTGTCATACAATTTGTCTTTGAAATTTCATCAAGTACTTCTTCCTCAGCTTCTTTTATTTGAGCGAGTAAAGATGTTATATGTTTATCATTATCTATTTCTTCATATATTTCTTTTATATATACATTAAATTCATGTGGCAAAAACATCACTTCAGAACCAATCCAGCTTATTTTTAGAATATCATTGATATAGTTTCTTCCGTTTAATACATCTAATAAGCAATCTTCACATATAGAGAAGTTATATTTATCTGTATTTTTATAAATTTCTTTATCATTTGTAAAACATTTATATATCGCTGTGTCATAAGTTTTTTTTCTTTGACCACATAAGTGGCACTTACTTTGTTTTAGGGATTTATTTAATTTAGTGTCTGATATTAGATATGTCTCTTTTATTTTTTGTTCATATTTTTGTGTGAATAATTCTCTAGGTTTTTTGTTATTTTTTGTGATTATAATAAAATACGATTGATTTGCATCTTTTTGAACTTCCTCGATTATATTTACCCAAACTTCATCTAGATAACTTTTGTCTATTTCCATAAACTCTAAAGAACTTGCTAATTTTTTTTCTTTTATCTTTGCTGCATCTTTATCTTTATATTTTTCTATTTTTATTCCTGCCCCAACATGTCCATTTCCTTGTTGATAAATTAATGCATCTTTATAAACATCTCTGTAAAAACTTCTTAACTCCTTGGTGACTTTTCTTTCTCCTTCATCTATATTTATGAAGATCACATTATCCATCGGTTTCGTGTCTTTAGTCCATAATTCAACTAAATCCTTCTCACCATCTATAATTCTCACTTCATGACCTATATTTTTTATTTGCTCTATCAAATAATCACCTCCTGCAAAGGATATTAATAATTACATATATTAATAAAACCTTATATTTAGATAATAGTCCTATTGTTATTATATGTCAATAAATGTTTTTAAATTTTAATCCTTGTTTTATTGGAATTTTATAATTACATCGATTAAGTTTTAATCCTTGTTTTACTGGAATTTATTCTTTTATTTTAAAAAAGTGTAACACTTGTAATAACAAAAATCAATATATGATATATGATTTAAGTTTTAATATTTGTTTTATTGGAACTTATTCTTTTACTTGTCAATTTTGTCAACTGCTATCTTATCATTTTCCTGTTTTAATCCTTGTTTTATTGGAACTTATTCTTTTACTCGAGTTACAAAAAGCTACAAGCATGGACGAAACAGTGTTTTAATCCTTGTTTTATTGGAACTTATTCTTTTACTGGAATTATATTTTGGACCATTATAAGAAATATGAGTTTTAATCCTTGTTTTATTGGAACTTATTCTTTTACCTTGAAATCCATTACCATTGCTATAACATTTATTATTAGTTTTAATCCTTGTTTTATTGGAACTTATTCTTTTACTCTGTAACAGCATCGTATTTAGCAAATTCTATAGTGTGTTTTAATCCTTGTTTTATTGGAACTTATTCTTTTACGTCTAGCGTATTTATTTTTATCGCAGTATAGTCTTCGTTTTAATCCTTGTTTTATTGGAACTTATTCTTTTACATTTTCTGTGCCTTCTCTTAATGCTTTTACTGTAGCTTCGTTTTAATCCTTGTTTTATTGGAACTTATTCTTTTACTATGAAAATAATAGAGAATTGCAAAAACAAGCGTATTGTTTTAATCCTTGTTTTATTGGAACTTATTCTTTTACTATAGATATTGATTATATTAATGGAGAAATGTGTTAAGTTTTAATCCTTGTTTTATTGGAACTTATTCTTTTACACCCCACATTTTTCTGCTAATTTTCTATTAGATGTATAGTTTTAATCCTTGTTTTATTGGAACTTATTCTTTTACAAGGTGGCTTTGGTGAAGGTCAAAAGGTTGTATTAGCGTTTTAATCCTTGTTTTATTGGAACTTATTCTTTTACTATGGGATTTATACAGTCAATTTTATTTTTTACATCCGTTTTAATCCTTGTTTTATTGGAACTTATTCTTTTACAGGTTCAACGTGGGAACATATAGGAAAAATAGTATAGTTTTAATCCTTGTTTTATTGGAACTTATTCTTTTACTCGTAACACCTAAACACATTGAAATAACTAGTTTGTAGCGATTATATAATTTTTAAACTTATTAAAAACCATCTTGTTTTTAAACAAAATAAGTCAATTTTTTGTTATCAACACCAACTCCAAATCAAGTTATATCAATGGATATATAGATTAGGATTATATTTTTTAAATAATTTTACAATAACAAACAAAATTATTAATCAAAAAAACTTTTGAAAATTTTTATATCTAATTATAGAGTATCATACTATTTATAAAAAATACACAGATTTTTTATAAATATATTTAGCTAAATCATATTTTAATAAAGTATGTATATATATCAATAAATTTGAAAATAATTCAGCTAAGTAAGAGTCAAGAGTCCTTATTGTAAGTATCTATATTTTCCTTTTTTAATAAATAACTCAATATACTCTTGCCTGGATTTTACCTAGCTGTATATCTTTTATTAAAATTTCAACCTTTATTTGTATTACCTGCATTTTATTTCCCCCAAATTTTTTTATCTATATAAATACATTACTTCACTTATCTTCCTCATCCTCTTCATTATCCGTAAATCTACTCTTAATCCATGATTCTTGATCTTCTGCTAATATTTCCTCAATTCTAATCAAAAATTTCTTTTCTCTATTTACACATGAATATTGACCTAATCTACAGTTTAAAAGCATACATTCTGTTTTTATTTTTTCAGCTGTCACCCTATATCTATACCAAACATCTTTGAAATTTATAAGTGTTATTATCCCTGTTATTACAGTACTTATACTAGCTACTATAGTTACAACTATCGGGAATTTTTCTATTTGATTTATAACTGGAATTGATGCATTTAAAATTAATACAAGGATACTCAGAATATAAAACATTCTTTTATATCTTGTGGATTTTATTATGTTCCAACTCAATACTTGATATACTCTTTGTTTGATAACTGGGTTTTCTATATTACTTGTAAATATCTCAATTGATGATAATTCATCTTCTAATTTCATGTTTTATTCCTCCTTATTCAAATTTAAGCTTCTAGATTTCTTTTTATCTTCAAAGCCTACTATATAATATGCTCTTGTCTTAATAGTTGTTTTAACTTATTACAATCAAAACACATATAAATAAAGTCGCAAAATATTAAAATTAAAAAAGTATTGCAAAATAGTTGTTTATTCTATTTCGCAATACTTCTTTTTCTATACTTTATTTATTTAAAACATATAGCTTTAAATATTCAAATACAATATCATCAATAAATATAGTAACCTCGTTATCCCCCTCATTACAAATGCTACTATACCACTGTGTTAAAATATATTCTTTTTTCTTTATATTAATTATTATAACCTTCTTGTTTTGAAGACTAATTATCGCATCTTTTGAATACTTATCTAATGAAAATTTTATAGGCTTATTTTCAAGATTATTTTCTTTAATCTTATCAAATATACTTTCCAATATATCTTTTTCATCATTTGTTATTCCCTGATCAGACTCTAGTACTATCTTGTCACCAACTAATAATTCTTTATCATTATCTAAAAATACATCATTTACTTTATTATTCATATAAATTCCCCCAGTTGATATTATTTATTACTATTTATTATAACATTATTGTTGCTTTGCTGTTATATTAAAATATTTTATTACTTAGCTATATTTTCATTAATTTCAACGATATTATCCCCAGAAAATTTCTTTTTAAAGAATCGATAGAATAAAGTAGTTGTAGTTAAACAAGCTATTACATCAGCAACTGGCTCTGCTAGTAAAACTGCAGTTAAGCCATCTTGCATAAATGCTGGTAGTATAAATATAAGTGGAACTAAAAGTATCATTTTTCTAAGTAAAGCTAAGAATAGTGATATTTTTGCTTCGCCTAATGATAAAAAAGTTTGTTGGCATGAAATTTGCATCCCGAATAAACACATACCCGCAAAATAAATTCTCATAGACCATGAAGTAATATCTACTAATGCTGGTGAATTGTTGAATATTTTTACAAAGAATGCTGGGAAAAGCTCTATTAATCCAACTGCAACCATGGTAAAAGTAAAACAACTTATAAATAGTAATTTAAATGCCTTTTTAACTCTGTCATATCTCTTCGCCCCAAAGTTATAACTTAATATAGGTTGTGCCCCTTGTGTAAGCCCACTCATAGGAAGCATTATCATCTGCATCATACTACTCATAATTGTCATAGCACTTACCGCTATATCTGAACCATATTTAAGAAGTTGATTGTTTAAACTTATTAAAACTATACTCTCCGTAGATTGCATTATAAATGGTGCAATTCCTAAAGCTAGAGTTCCTAATACTACTTCTTTTTTTAATTTTAAATATTTCTTTCTTATTTTTAATATTGTTTTATTCCCAAATAAGAATTTAAGTACAAATATTGCCGATACCAATTGTGAAGTTACTGTTGCAAGTGCTGCACCTTTAACCCCCATATTAAATCCAAATATTAAAATTGGATCTAGTATTATATTTAGTCCTGCACCTATTGCTACAGTAATCATACCTATTGTTGTAAATCCTTGTGTATTGATATATGGATTCATCCCAACTGCTACTTGAACAAATACTGTACCTATAAGATATATGGATAAATAATCAATTGCATATTGTGCTGTATTTTCACTTGCTCCAAAAGCCATTACAATAGGCTCTTTGAAGATATAGAATATTACGGTTAATATTAAACCGATTATTATTACTAGTGAAAAACTGTTACCTAAAATTTCTTCGGCTCCATCATTGTCCTTTTGTCCCATTTTTATTGCAACTCTAGGGCTTCCTCCAAATCCAACAAGCGCACTAAACGCTGTTACAAGAAGCACAATAGGAGTAATTATTCCTATTCCAGCCATTGCTAAATCCCCATTTGGCATTCTCCCTATAAATATTCTATCTACAATATTGTATAGTAAGTTTACTATTTGGGCTATTATAGACGGTACTGCTAAAGTTACTAAGAGTTTCCCAATACTCCCATTTTCTAAGTCTGTACTTTTTTTCTTGCTCATTTCAATCTCCTTTTTATTTAATACATTTTACCCGACAAGAAAATTATACCATATCATTTGTAAATATAAAGAGCTTCTTTATTATAAATTTAGTATTTAAATTTATAATTTATGCTGAATTCTTAATCCATAGTTTCAAATAAATCAATTATTTCATCTCTAGATAATTTCTTTATAGATTCATTTTCTTTTAAATTTAAATTAATTATATCATCAGCAAGCTCTTTTTTATATTCTTTTATAGCTTCTACCTTTTCTTCTACTGTATCTTTTGATATCAATTTAATAACATCTACTATGTTTTTTTGTCCTATTCTATGCGCTCTATCACTTGCTTGATCTTCTACTGCTGGGTTAAACCATGGGTCAAAATGTACTACCATAGATGCACTAGTTAAATTAAGTCCAGTTCCACCTGCTTTTAAAGATATTAAAAATACCTTCTTAGATTTATTTTGATTAAAGTCTTCTACTAATTCTAATCTCTTTTTAGCATCAATTTTTCCATCTAAATAATTAAACTCTATATTTTCCTTTTCAAATCTCTTAGCTATTAATCCTAATACTTGAGTAAACTGTGAAAATACAAGTATTTTTCTATCTTTACTAGACTTTATTATCTTTATTAACATCTCTAATTTTGAATTTTTTCCTTTATAGTTTTTTACAACTAGTTCTGGCGATATACTCAACATTCTTAGTTTCGTTAAATAAGAAAACAATGTTACATTATCGCTGTTATTTTCTATTATTTGTTTTTTTAATATGCTTAAAAATGTATTATAAACTTTTTTATGCTCTTTATCTAATTCAACATAGAATTTTTGCTCTATTTTATCTGGCAATTCATCTATAACATCTTTTTTTCTTCTTCTTAAAATAAATGGTTTTATCATTTGTTTTAAAAGTTCTAAGTTTTTATCGTTATTTACAAATATCTTTTCAAATCTATGTTTACTGTATAAATATCCAGGCATTACAAAATCAAAAATAGACCATAATTCCACAAGATTATTTTCCATAGGTGTTCCTGTAAGGCCAAATTTAGATTTTGCATTTATTTTTTTAATCGCCTTTGTAGTAGCGGAATCTGGATTTTTTATATTTTGAGCTTCATCTATTATTAGATAGTCAAACTTTAAATTTTTGTAATTATCCATATCGTTTTTATATGTACCATAAGTAGTTAAGATAACATCATAATCTTTATAAATTTTTAATAATTTTTCTCTTTTTTCTTTACTTCCATATATAAGCCCAACCTTTAAATCTGGGGCAAATCTCTCAAATTCACTTTTCCAGTTATATATAAGTGCTGTTGGAGTTATAACAATACTTTTCTTATTACTTTCTGATAATAAAAATGCTATTGTTTGTATTGTTTTACCAAGACCCATTTCATCTGCAAGTATACCACCAAATCCGTAATTAGCTAATGTTTTTAAAAACTCAAATCCTTCAACTTGATATTCTCTAAGGCTTGCATTTAAATTTTGGGGAAGTTCTATATTTTTATTTAATTTATCGTATTTTTTAATTACATTATCAACATATTTTTTCCCACTTACAAAACTCATCTCTTCGTGCTTTAACATATTTTCTAAAAACATCGATTTATTATTTGGTATCTTTATCTTATCAAAATCGTCGAATATACCTAAGGTATCTATCATCTTAAATATTTTTTCTAAATCATTATCTCTCAAGTCAAGATAACTACCATCAGGCATTAAGTGATATTTATAATTGTCTTTATAAGATTTAAAGATTTTCTCATACTCACTTTTATCAATCCCCTCAATTTCTAAATTAGCTCCTAAATTGGAATTTCTCGATTGACTAATATTAAAAATAACCCTTGGATTAATAACCACATCTTCATTACTTAGAGTTTCTTTATTTTTATTTTTTAAATGCTCCACTCCTTTTAAAACTACAGCCACCATATGAGAACAAATATTCATATCACCTGTCGTAAATACAGAATCTTGACAATCACAGCTAATATTAGATATTACCCTCGTTTTATAATCAATACTAATCATAGCTGTATAGTTTCTTCTATGATATTCATCGTATACATTTCCATAGAAATTTGCATTAGATCCATTTAAGCTGCTATAATGGTTACTTACATAATTATTTTTATAAAATAAAAACCCGCTATTATATTTTTGTCTATTTGCATTTCTTCTTAATATCTCACCTATACTAGAGATTTCCATATCCTCACCTCTTTTTTATTATTCTTTAAATTTAATTATTATAATTTAATATTTTATAAGTTCAAAATTATATTTTACCCATAAATTAAATATTTTATCACTTCTTTTAAAAAGAAAAAAGAGCTCTTAAAGCTCTTTTCAAACAATATCTATTTTTATAATTCATATAACTCTCTGTTTGTTATATTATCTTTTATTTCATTAAAATCTTTTGGTTTTCTAGTTATTATTTCTTTCATAACTTCCGAAAAAGTAAGTGGTTTATGTAAGTAATTTAAAATATCGTACTCTTTGTTTTCATATGTGCAAAGTCTTATCTTTCCATCATAAGAAAGAATTATTTTATTACAATTCCAGCAGTTCGAATTATTAAATCTAGAAATAACCCCTATTTTACCTCTAGAATTACCTGGTTTAAAATAGTATCTACATATATTGTCATCTGATGGTATTTTTTCAAGTCCATCCATATTCTCTATAACGTCTACTATATTTAAATATCCCTCATCAAAAATTTTTCTTAATTCCCCAACATACATAAGTTCAAATAATCTTAAAGTTATAGGGAAATTTTTTACTAATTGTATAAAATCATTTAATTCATCATAGTTAAAATTATTCATAACAAGCATTTCTACAGTTGTATCTATATTTAATTTAAGAGCAGTGCTAAAAGATTTTAAAACATTACCTAAATTTCCACCTCTTGTTACAGAATCATATTTATATTCTTTTAAAGAGTTAATACCTATATTAACCTTATCAAGCCCCGCATTTTTTAACTTCAAAGCTTCTTCAAAAAATTTAATTCCATTAGTTGAAACTATAACTTCTTCAATGTTACAAGTATTTTTTGCATAGTGAACTAGTTCAACTAAATCAGAATTTAAAAGTGGTTCTCCCCCTGTAAATTCAATCTTTTTTATCCCGAAATCTGCCATTGATTTTATTATAAATTTGTAATCTTCTGTGCTCATAAATCTATTTCTTGTTTGTTCTATATCATTTTCGCATCTATACGGCATACAGTAAGCACATCTCAAATTACATGTATTATTCAAAGATATCTTCAAATATTCTATATCCCTGTTAAACTCATCTTTCATTTACTCAACCTCAATATCATTATATATATATTATTATATTTTTTATTAATACTATATTGCATTTTTATATATTATACTGTATTAAATTATTTTTATATATCACATTATAGCATAATTCTAATTAAATTATATTTATTTCTCAACTTTTGTATGAAAATTATACATTTATCATACATCAAACACCAAAAATCCACTTACTTACTTGTAAATAAATGGATTTTCGATTTCTTATCTTTTTTTGCTTTTTTTCTTCTTATTTTTCTTATTTGGTTGAACATTTTTAAACTCTTCCTCTTGCTTAAATCCTGGAGGTGGAGTTTTTTTGTATATAGTTTTAAAACAGTTAAAAGCTATACCAAGCGCAAATGCTGCTGGTAATAATAATACTGGCACTTTTTTTACAAATACTATACAAATTATAAATACAAAAAGTCCTATCAAACTAAAATATACATTCATTCTCTGCCATCTTTGCATAATAAGCCCTCCCTTGCTGTATATATTATATATTCGCTAATAAAACATAAAATCCTCTATATTTATACAATTTACAAGTATTATTTATAATTTTTTATTATTTTTTTAAAATCTACATATTATATAGTTTTTATTGCAATATACTTTGGAATAAATGTTTTCTTTTTACTTTTTTATTTAAAATATGACATATATCAAAAAATTTTTATATATTTTTTATTTTTTAATTATGGTAATTTTCGGAAAAAAGTACTATCATAAAGTAGTTTAATATTATGGAATTGGAGGAAAACAATATGAATACACAACAAATAATTGCTATCTGTATTTTCGCTGTTGTAATGATACTTATAATAAGTGAAAAAATAGATAGAACTGTTGTAGCATTATCTGGTGCTGCCTTAATGTTTCTATTCAAAATAGTTACATTTGAAGAGGGTATTAGCCACATCGACTTTAACACATTATTTGTACTAATTGGCATGATGATTGTAGTTGCAATCGTAAAAAAATCAGGGTTATTTGAATACGTCGCAATATTAACCGCAAAAATCTCAAAAGGGGATCCATCTAAAATTATGGTTTACTTTATGATAATAACAGCTGTTTTATCTGCAATACTTGATAATGTAACAACTGTATTATTAATAGGACCTATGACACTTGTAATTAGCGATATTCTTTCGATTAATCCTATTCCGTTTTTGATGACACAAATTATTGCATCAAACGTTGGTGGGACTTCGACATTAATAGGTGACCCACCTAATATAATGATAGGTAGTGCTGCTGGTCTTAGCTTTGGAGATTTTGTCGTAAACTTAGGACCTGTAATTGTAATAATTCTTATTCTATTAATTTTTATTTTTAAATTTATATATAGAAAAGAATTAGTTAAAAGTCCTGAATCTGAACAATCAATTGCAAAATTAGATGAAAAAAAAGCTATTCAAGATAAAACATTATTAATAAAAAGTTTAGCTGTACTTGCTTTAATATTAGTAGGATTTATGACACATAGTAAAGTTGGAATTGAATCTTCTGTAGTTGCTATAACTGGTGCATGTATATTATTATTAATCGGAAAACAAGATCCACATGAAATAATCTATAGTGTTGAATGGCCAACAATAGCATTCTTTGCTGGATTATTTATAGTAGTTGGTGGACTTTCAAATACTGGTGTAATTTCAATGCTTGCTAAATTATTAGTTGAAGAAACTCATGGAAATGTAATTCTTACTATGTTCTTACTTCTTTGGATTTCAGCAATAGTTTCATCTTTCTTAGATAATATACCTTTTGTTGCTACACTTATACCATTAATACTTACAATGCAAACTCAAGGTATGGATGTAATACCTTTATGGTGGGCAACTTCTCTAGGTGCTTGTCTTGGAGGAAATGGAACATTAATCGGTGCTTCTGCTAACGTTGTTTTAGCTAGTGTCGGACAAAAATATGGATATCCTATAACATTTAAAGATTACTTAAAAGTAGGTTTTCCAATAATGATTTTCACAGTAATAATTTCAACAATTTACTTAACAATAAAATTTGCTATGTAAGTTTTAAAATTTTTTATACTTTATACATAAATTTTAAAATACTTTCTATAAAAATTTGACATATAATTTAATATACAAGTTTTTATAGAAGTATTTTTTAATAGGGAGGGATTTTTATGTCATTCAATAGAATCGATTCTGTAAAAGGAGATTCAATCGAAATACTACTTAGACAATTAGGTGCTGCTAAAATCCAAAAGGTTCATGGTAATCTTTATTTTATAAAATTTATCCTTGATGATGGCTTTGAAGTTATGTATACATATAATATAAATGCCAAAAATAAATATTTCTTACAAAGAATAGAACCTTATCCAATACCTCATGGTACATTCTCAAATGAGGTAAAAATAGTAGATTTTATAAAAAAGGATATAGCTAAATTCAAACAAGGAATAAAAAGCAAACACTTTAATGACTTCTTAGAAGCAACTGAACAAGCAAATAAATTTGTAAGATTATTAGATGATTTCTATTTAAATTATCATGTTGAAGAAGATAGTTTGGTAAGTGATTCATTAGGACAAATAAATACAGCTATTGAAAATTTAAATAAACGTCTTGAAAGTATAATAAATCACTCAAAAAAAATAGACTAGCATTTATCTAAATTGGTTATATTAAAAAACAAAAGGCACGGGAATTTATTTTCCCACGCCTTTTATTTTTTAAATGGCTCTATATGAGTCGCAACTTGTATATTTTGATTTATCTTTGCCCTCATTGTATTCTCAATGCTATGACTTAGTTCATGCGATTTTTCAACTGTCATATCAGGCTCAACCATTATATCCATATCGATGTGGATGTCATTTTCGCTACCCCTACTTCTAATATTTTTAATATCTTTAATTTCTTTAAACTCAACTACAATCTCTCTAATCACATTTTCCTCAATGATAGCCCCATCAACAAGAATTTTAATAGTTGATTTAAAAATCTCATAAGCACCATGTAAAATAAAAATTCCAACTACAAATGATACAACTTTGTCTATTATTACTGGAAATCCTAATTTTATACATATCAAAGTTACTAAGACTCCTATTGAAACATATACATCACTTTTAGTATGAAGTGAATCCGAAATTAAAATATAGCTATTTGTTTTCTTTCCTACGCTATATTCATATTTAGACACAATTATATTTATTATCAATGTAATTACTAAAATCACAATACTTACATTAGTCATATTCAAGCTTTCCGGATTTTTAATATTTAAAACAGCTTCACCCATAATTTTTAATGCTATAAATACCATCATTATTCCAATAAATAAACTAGAAAGCATTTCAAATTTTGTATGGCCATAAGGATGCTTTTTATCCCTTGGTCTTGCAGCTATTGAAATCCCAACAATACCTACTATATTTGATGCTGAATCAGAAAGCGAATGGAAACCATCAGCTAATACACTAGAACTGTTTATATAGCCTCCTACAATAAGTTTTAAAAAAGCAACAACTAAGTTTGCCACAAGGATAAATAATAAAATATTTTTGACCTTCTTGTATTTATCCATAATATTTCCTCCTAATTTACATAAGAAAAATTCACATAGTTATTATTTTATATAATAATATTATATTATTGTATGATTTTTTTGTGATTTTATTTTAGCCTTAGTTAAAATTTTGCATTAAAAAAGCTACTGAAATAAAATCAGCAGCTTTTTGTAATTTATTTTAGTTTATATCAATTTAAAAATTATATTCTATAAATTTATATTATGTCCATGACCATGAGCACATCCACCGTCACTGTGATTGTGAGAACATGCATCATCTTTTGATAATTCTTGTAATTTATTTTCTTGTAATAATTTTAAATTAGCTTCTATAGTGTCATTTACACCTCTATAAACTTTAGTTCCCATTGCATTTAATTTCATTATAGCTCCAGCGCCTATTCCACCAACTATTATAGCATCTACTTTATTTCCTTCTAGTGCTTTAAGTGGTTGACATTTTCCATGTTCATGACCTAAGTCACCATTGTTTATACTTTTAACTTCATTTGACTCTAAATCACATATTACAAATTCTGGTGCAGAACCAAAATGTCCAAATGGCACACTTTCCATTCCTTTGTTTTCTGATACTGGTACACATACTTTCATCTTTACATCCCCCTATTTTTACAACATTTTTTATTTGACTTACAATTTGCACAACTATTCAGTCTTATAGCATCGAGTTTTTCCTTGTCAATAAATGTATCGTCTTCAATATCATTTATCATCTTTAAAAAGAACTTTACCTCTTTAAAACAATCGTCATTTATAACATATATAACTGAATAGCCTTGCTTTATACCTGTGACAATCCCAGATTCTTTTAATACTTTAATATGCTGAGATACAGCTGATTCTGAAATTCCAAGATGCCTAGATATCCCCTTTTGGCAAATTGTCCTTTTAGAGATAATTAATAATATCTTTAGCCTTGTTTCATCGCTCAATGCTTTAAAAACTTTAACTAAATCTTCCATAACTAACTCCTTATTTGATTAAGTAATTACTTAATTAAATAATAGTCCTCTAAACTAAAAAAGTCAATTATTTTTACTATTTTTTCCACAAAAAAGACAGCTTATGCTGTCTTTTTATCTATATTATTTAATTTTAATATCTATTTTTCTCTATCTTTTTTAGCTAAATAGTCAACTGCATTTAGTGCAGCTGTAAGCCCTTGGCCTGCTGATTTAAGATAAGAGTATGGTCTACCTACACAGTCACCACAAGCAAATAATCCAGCTATATTAGTTTTCATATTTGCATCTACTTTTATATGCTCCCCATCTAATTCTAATCCTGGAACTAAGTTTTTAGGAGACATACTATCTTTTATTATAAATACTCCATCTATTGGAAGTGAATCATCTTTGAAGTTTAGTTTGTTTACAAGCATTTCACCTTGTATTTCTGTTGGTTTATTTTCTATAATTTCTACTTTATCATCGATATCGCACATATCATTTTTTAGAGTATTTCTCATAGGTATAAAGTATGTTTTTGCTGCTATTTCATTTAAGAAATTAGCTTCATGTATAGATTCTTTATTGTAACCAAGCACGCACACTTCTTTTCCATTATATAATGGAGCATCACATGTAGCACAGTAACTAACTCCTCTTCCTAAGAATTTATCTTCACCTTCTATTGATTTTGCACTATCTGTTCCTATTGCAATTATTACTGTAGTGGCCTCAATCATTTCGCTTCCATTTGCAAGTGCAAAATAATCACCCATAGCATATACGTTTGTTATTTTACGTTCATCAATTTCGATGTCCATAGAATTTATATGGTCCACAAAATGTTGTTTAAGATCCATACCAGATATACCATATAGTCCAAGATAGTTATCTATTGATGGTGCTTTTTCAATCTTAGTACTAAGATTTTTATTTCCAAAGATTATAAAGTTTTTGTTTCTTATTTTGGCATTAACGGCAGCACTAAGACCAGCAGGTCCGCTACCTATTATTGCTATATCATATCTCATAATATCACCTTATATATGCGCTTCAACTTTAGATTTTAATACTTCTTTAGGCATGAATCCCATTAAAGTATCAACTTCTTCTCCATTTTTAAATACTTTTAATGTTGGTACAGATACTATTTTGAATTTTTGAGCTAAATCCATACTTTGATCTATATCAACTTTTACGAAATTTACGTTTTCTAATTCTCCACTTAATTCATCTATTACTGGTGAAAGCATTTTGCAAGGACCACACCAAGTAGCGAAAAAGTCTACTACTACAACTCCACTTTCTATTGTATTATCAAATTCTTGTGAATTAATTATTTTAGCCATTTTTATATCCTCCTGAATTATTTACTATTCTTTAATAACAATTATACCCAAATTTTTAGCAGAATACCAATTTTATTTTTAGCAATTTCTGTCAATAAAGATAAATTGAGAATCTCTATTAAAATTTGTATTAAAATCTAAAAATATTAATCTACATCAATAGGTATACTTATCTTAAATTCTGTCCATTTTCCGTATTCTGAATCGACTTCCAATTTGTATTTTAAACTATCACATATTACCTTTGCAATTGAAAGCCCTATTCCAGAACCATCTATATCTTTATTTCTTACATTTTCACTTCTGAAAAATCTGTCAAATAAATGCGGAATTTCTTCTTTTTTAATTCCAAGACCATTATCTTCAATTTTTACAATTATTTTTTCGCCCTTTTCATTTAAAGATACTTTTATATAGTCTTCTTCTTCAGTATATTTAAATGCATTATCTAGAAAAATAACAAATAACTGTCTTAATTTATTTTTATCACTCAATATATTTTTATGTTTTAAATTTGATGAAACTTTAAGTGTTTTATTTTGAATCATAGCTATATCGAAAAAGTCATCACACAAATCTTTTACTAAAAATTCTAAATCGACTTCTTCTTTTTGTATTACATCTACATAATCTTCTTTAGTCAAAGTAAGCAAATCATTTATCATTTTTTTTAGCCTTCTCGTCTCATTCATTGCATCTGCAATAGATTCTACCTCATCGTTTATCGTATTATTTGGATGTTTTAAAAGCCCTTCTAATTTAGATGATACTATCGTTATAGGTGTTCTAAGTTCGTGAGATGCATCTTGGATAAATTTTGCTTGGTTATTCCAAGTTATTTCTATTGGTTTTAGAGCATTTCTAGTTAAGTAAATTGCTATAAAGTAAGTCAATACACAAAATATAATTACAGCTTTTATCATAGTAAATAAAAGTTGTCTTCTTGAACTTATTTCACTACTTATTTCTCTAAGAATTTTTATTTTACAATTTTTATATGTATAAATACATGCTCTTATTTCATATCCTTCTTTTGTTGAGTACGTATAAATTCCATTTTCATCGTTTTTAAAATTTGGCTCATCTTCTCCAAAATAAGGATTTTCATTTCTATTTAAAAGATTATCATCCATATAAATATAAACCATATCTTTAGGGTTTTGTAACTTTATACCTTCTCTATCTAATCCATATAAAAGTCCATATCTAGAATCCAATTTTTCTAATTGATTGACTACAGAATTTAATTCACCATGCATCTCTTTATTTATATTATTGTCATTTGTATATCCAAAATAAATATATGTAAAAATACAAAGTAAAATCAAAAATCCAAAAACGACGAGCATATTTATTTTAATTAGCTTCTTTTGTGTTTTTGAAATAACCTCTTTACTTATCATCGAACATATAACCTACTTTTCTCTTAGTTTTTATACACTTATCATATCCATATTTACTTAATTTTTTTCTTAAATGACTTATATACACTTCAACAATTTCAATAGTTACATCTGAGTCAATTCCCCAAACACGATCATAAATTTGCTCTTTTAATAAGATTGAACCTTTATTTAAAAGAAGGTATTCAAGTAAGTTAAACTGCTTATTTTGAAGCTCTATTTCTTCATCTTTTATAAAAACTCTTCTTTTATTTAAATCAAGATGTAAATCTTTAAAGTCTATTGTATTTTTAGCTTGCATCTTTCCATTAGTTCTTAAAATGGCATAAATTCTAGCTACTAATTCTTCCATATAAAATGGTTTTGTAAGATAGTCATTAGCTCCTATTTCAAAAGCAGATACTTTATCATTTAAAGATTCTTTTGCTGTTAATATTAAAACTGGCGTATCTATAAATTTATCTCTCATGCATTTTAAAATTTCTATTCCAGATAAATTAGGCAACATCAAATCTAAAACAATTAAATCGTAAATATTTTGCTCTATCATATAAAGCGCTTCTTCTCCATCACTACATGATTCTGTTTCAAAATGATTATTTAATTCATCTGATATGCTTTTTAATAATTTTATATTATCTTCAACTACTAAAACCTTCATTTGTACCTCCCCTTAATGAATTTTTTCTTTAAAATAATATAGCTTCTATATTATATAGAAGCTATATATAAATATCAATTTTTGACAACATCAGCACTATTTGCTTTTAAATCTACATCTATATTAATTTTACTGCCTATATCGTCATAAGTATAGCCAACTATTTCAAGTTTATTATTTTCATTTGAACTACTTAAAATCATTTTTATATTGCCCTTGGCTTCTAATGTTGTATTCGCTGATATATCAGTTACACTTACATATTCTCCATATTGATTTTTCTCAGCAGTTTTTAAAATTATATTTCCTATATTTTTGTCAGACTTATTTTTTATCTCTAATTTATAATTTGTTTTATCCATTTGTATCAGATTATCAACATTCAAGATTTCATATTTTTCACTGCTATCTATTTTTTCATTTTCTTTTTTGTCTTCTTTTGTTGCAGCTACTTCGTCATTATCTAGGTCAACTTTTATATCGTAATCTTCTTTTTTATATCTATATCCGGTTATATCTATAGTCTCTGTATATTCTGCTGGTATTATAGATACAAGTGCTTTTTCATTTTTTTTAAGAGTTATATCTACAGGAATCTGTTTATTAGACAATTTCTTATTATCTTTATCTAATTCAACATAGTCTATAGTAATATCTCTAACTGGATTAGCTGATATATTTTTTATTTTTGTTGTAACGCCTTTTTTGGAAATAGAACTCGAAATATCATATATTTTTTTATTTTCTATCTCTAAAATCTTTGCTTCTTTTTTATCGATATTATATTCTTGTTTATCTTTAGGATTTTTAAATATAAAAATACACAATATCATTGCTAATGCCAAAAATACAGATAATATTAGCATAATTTTTAATTTACTTTTTTTCATAATAAAATCCCCTATCTAAATAAATTTAAAGTAGATCTTTATGTACCTTCATAAAATCACTCAAAGCTTGAGTTACTAAAGTCTTTCTATCGTGAGAAGTATTGCTACAAAGACGTAAAAAATCTTCCCATACTCCTTTATCCACTTTCATACTTACAGTTTTATCTTCTGTTTTTTCAAAATCAACAACTATTTCTTTTTTAGTTTTTTTCGGTTTTAAAGATTTACAATCTTTAATTTCTAAATACCAATCATAAACTTCACACAATTTGTCTAAATCTTCTTGTGTCAAATTTATTTTTTTATCTTTTTTAGTTTTACTAGTTTTTGTATTTTTAACTTTTACTTTTTCATTTTTATTACTTTGTTCTGCAACTTTAGTTTTTTTAGGAGTTGTTTTTTTAGCTTTCTTTTCATTATTTTTTTGATTTAATTCGTTATCTACAAAAGATACCTGTATTGATACATTTTGAGATTTTTCATCCCTTTTTATATATTTTCCTTTCACACTTTTATATCCATTTTTATTTAAATCTCTTTTCAGTGTTTGCGGTTTTATGCCCAATGTAGAAGCAATTTCATCTAAAGAAATGCCCTTGTCTTGAAGTTTTAAAAATTCGTCTATTCTTTGATTAGAAGTCATTGTTCTCCTCCATTTGATATTCTTTTTTTAATTGTACCATAAAACCAGTATATTTACACTTTTCTTTATATAAAACAATATATATACAATTAAATTATGTATTATTTTCATTTATATACTACTATCATTACCTTTAATTAACCTTAACTAGACTATTTTAAAAAATATTTTTAAGTTTTAAAAAATCTCTAAGTAAAATCAAATCTTTTACCTAGAGATTTTATATTATCGTACTATTTTTCTAGTAAGTGTACCTATTCCAAGCCCCATAACAATTACGCCAAATATCATCTCTATATCTGCAAGTATTACAGATTGTATTGTAGGTTCACATAATTCATCCCCAACACCACTAAATAAACTTGTACTTAGTGAGAATGCTCTTAATAGATGTTTCAAAAATTCACCAAAAGAGAGACCTTCTATCATTTTTAAATTACTATACTGAATAACATCACCTTCTATATCTATACCTACTAATAAAAATAATGCTGTAAATAAAAAAATTATAAAACAACTAAAATAAATGCTGTAGAGAGGTCTTTCTCCATACCCACATGAAAACCAGTATAGATATGATTTTATTTTTGGAAGAAAATCCAATGTTTTGTGTTCAGCCTTTTTACCTAAAAAATAGTATTCACCAAAATTGCTTTTCAAATTATTTTGTTCATATTGAAAAGCTATATTTTGATATATCATATAAAAACCTTCGTACTCATCTCTATCTTTTTTTCTTTCTACTAATTTATCAAAAAATGTCTTGTCATCAAAAGTAGTCATATATTTATCGTCAAATTCAAAATCACTCATATAACATTTTTGTGTTTTGAAATTTTGGAAATCACAATCACTTACTACTATTTTAAAAAGATCGCTTTGTATTATAATAACAGCTTGCAAGTCTGACAATTCAAAATTTGTGTTTTCAAATGTGCATCTTTCAAATAATGAATATGATATATTACTTCCTTTAAATTGAGCATATATGTAGCAGTCTTCAAAATAACATCCCAAATTATCTTTTACATTTAAAGATGGAGTTTTAATTGAATCTGATTTTACAAATGTACAATTTTCAAAGATAATTCCACCGCCTCCAAAACTACATTTTTTAAAGTTACATCCTATAAATGTACAATTTATAAATTTTATATTTTGAAATTTACAATTAAAAAAATTCGCAAAGATAAAATCCTCGTCACTAATCACTTGAAAATCTTCATCTTTTAAAACACCTTGAGTACCTATCATTTGTTTTTTTGTGTTTTTAAAACTATATTCTCCATTAAGACTATATCCACTTAGTAGAGTTTTATATTTTTTTATTTGGCTTATTATTTTTTTATTGTTTTCTTTTCGGTTTTTTATTTGTTTATCTAATTTATAATTTTCTTCTTTGAAGTTTACATAAGGCATAAAAATACTCCTTTTTTATATATAAAAATCTTTATTCTAAAAATTTCTCATTTTTAAATATTATTACCAAGAAGTTTATTTTTAATGCTTTTATTTAGCAAAATCAAAAAACTGCTAACTATATTTAGCTAGCAGTTTTTTGATTGATTTTTGATTTATATTTATTATCTCTTGATTACTAATTTATATTTGACTTATTTTGATTATTTATGACATTATGCTTCTTCTATATCTATATTTTCATTTGTATCAACATCGACACTCTTACCAAATATTTGTACTCCTACAAATACTGCAACTAATGCTACAGGAAGTACTATATAAACTGGTAATCCAAATCCTGCTGGTATATAACCAAATAATATAGTTATAGCACCTACAAATAGAGAATATGGTATTTGTGTTCTAACATGGTCTATATGATTACATCCTGCTCCCATTGAAGATAATATTGTTGTATCTGATATTGGTGAACAGTGATCTCCAAATATTGCACCAGTTAAAACTGCACTTGTAGATACTATTACATAGCTCATATCAGGATTTATTGAGTATGCTAGTGGTATAGCAAGTGGCATAAGTATACCCATTGTTCCATAAGATGTTCCTGTTGCAAATGATATTATTGCTCCTAAAACAAATATTATACTTGGCAGTGTAAATGCTGGTATTGAATCTGATAAGTAGTTTATTAAGAATTTAGCAGTTCCTAATTCTTTTATAACTGAACTTAATGACCATGCGCATATTAATATTACACAAGTTATAAGTAAAGTTTTCATTCCATCTACCCATATTTCTATACCTTGACTTATTGTAAACATTTTTTTACTTGCTCCCATAATCATAGCAACTATTCCCGCAAATAATGCTGATTGGAATAATGCCACTGATGCATCTGAATTACTAAATGCTTCTCTTATAGCTTCAAATGAAAATGGTGCATTTTTCATTATTTCGATTGATACATTATTATCTCCAGCCATTATAGTAGTATAACCACTATAATAGAAAGCAATTAATGCTCCTACTATTAATGTTCCTATTGGTATTATAGCACTCCATATATTTGGTACAACACCTTCTAAAGGTTCTAAATCATCGTGTTCTTGCGATATTTTTTTGTTTAATTCATTTCCATCAGCAAGACTTTTTCCACCACGTCTCGCTTCTAATTCACATTTTCTCATTGGACCAAACTCTTTTAATAAGCATGATGTTATAACAATAAATGCTAATATTAATATATTATAAAATCTAAATGGTATTGTATTTAAAAATACGCCAAATGCATTTTCATTTACACCGATTGAATTAAAAGCGTCTCCTATAAGTCCAACTTCTAGTCCTATCCAAGTTGAAATTATTGCAAGTCCTGCCACTGGAGCAGCAGTTGCATCTATTATAAATGCTAATCTCTCTCTTGAGATTTTCATTTTATCAGTTACAGGTCTCATCATAGGCCCTATTATTAGTGAATTTGCATAATCATCAAAGAATACTAAAAGACCTGCAAACCAAGTTATAAGCTGTGCTGACTTTGCAGTTTTTGCTTTTTTAGATAATGCTTCAGCTATTGCCTTTGCTCCACCCATTTTACTTACTAGGTTTATAACTCCACCTATTGCTAAAACTTGTAAAATTATACCTGCATGCCAAGGATCTGCAAGAGATTCTACTGCTCTACTTACTAAATCTAAAAATGCTTGAATTATTGTATAAAAAATATTGATTCCTGCGAAATTAAGAATAAATCCTCCAGACATGATTCCGATAGCTAAAGATATCACTACATTTTTTGTAATAAATGCAAGCACTATCGCAACTATTGGTGGTATTAATGTTAATACACCGTATTTATCTGCATTAACTTGGACAATATCTACTTCTTCGGCAAATGCCATTACAGTAGACATCATAAATATCATAATCGATATTAATACTATTTTTGTTTTTTGATTTTTCATTTTATCCTCCTAATATTTATGAATATCAGAAAGGTACACTAAAGATGTTGATTTTATAATCAACAAGATTTGCTACTTTATATGTTAAAAAGATAAGTTTTGATAGCTCTCCACATTTAGTGACAGTGATATATATATTTTATATACCCCCAGTTATATAGGTTTAAAGTATCGCCTATATACTTCGGCAACATACCCTTTCGAAATAAGTCATCAGCTTCCCTCGTCATTTGTACTATTGTATATTGCACCTCTACCTTACTATATATATTCATTTGTTTGTATTTCTTTTATATTATATATTAATTATTTTCTAAATTCAACCATATTTTTTACATTTTGAAATAAAATTTATACTTAAATTTTATTTATATATATTTGCTATCTATCAAGTATTTATATTTTAAATTATTATGTTATAAACATATTTTATAAAAAAATATACGTTTTATTAGACTTATTACTAAGTCTCGTTTCAAAATAACTCTATTGTGTTACAATTTAATAAAATTAAATAATTAGAAAGAGGGGTATATTTTATGTTGATTTTTATATGTATATTATTTACTCTATTTATACTCGTATTTAGCGTATTAAACAATATTTTCTTGGGCTATGGACTCACCATATCGCTTTTATTTTTTACTTTTATAGGTTTAAAAAGAGGCTATTCACTAAAAAAAATAGGTATGCTTTATTGGATTGAGACTAAAAAGTCATTAAATATAATATTAATACTAGTCTTAATAGGTATGCTTATAAGTTCATGGTTAAGTTCGGGTGTAATTTCTAGCATTATTTATTACTCTTTAAAATACGTAAATCCTAACTTATTTATATTGTGTGCATTTTTAATTACAAGTTTGATATCTATGCTTATTGGGACTTCTTTTGGTACAGTCAGCGCTGTTGGTATTCCTCTTATTATAATAGGAAAAGCTGCCGGAATTAATTTAGGAATATTAGGTGGGGCAATTTTTTCAGGTGCATACTTTGGAGATAGAACTTCTCCACTTTCATCAAGCTTACTTTTACTTTGCAATTTAACAAATTTAAAACTATTTGATTATGTAAAAAAAATAATAATAGATAATATAATTCCTTTTGCATTATGTATAGCTTTTTATCTTGTACTTTCACTTAAATACCCACTTACATCTATGAGTAATGGCTTGAGCAATGAATTATATAATTATTACAATGTATCACTTTTATTATTGTTACCTGCTATTATATTGTTTCTTCTTTCAATATTAAAAGTTCAAATAACTCATTCTATTCCGATAAGTGTATTATGTGCATTTATTTTAGATATTTTTATCCAACATACGAATGTTTATGATTTTTTGAATTATTTAGTTTTCGGATATAGCAATAACTCTGATATTTTGAAAAATATAATCCATGGTGGCGGTATAATTTCGATGTTAAAAACATGTTATATAATTGTAATTTCATGTTCTATTTCTGGATTTTTCAGCGGGTTAAATGTATTTGAAAATTTAAAAGTTAAATTAAAAGAAAAAAACTTATCAAAGTCTTCTATTTTTTTAGTTACAGTAATACTTGGAATAATAAATGCTGCTGTTGGTTGTAGCCAAACTATCGCTATTATTTTAACTTTAGATATTTTAAAAGATCTCTATGAAGATGAACCAAATGATGAACTTGCACTAGATTTTTCAAACTCAGCAATTTTAACGCCTGCACTAATCCCATGGTGTATAGCAGCACTTGTCCCTTGTTCAGTACTTGGAATAAATAGTTATAGTTATATCCCATTTGCATTTTATCTATATATCGTTCCTATTGTTCATTTTATAAGAAAAAAATTTCAGATAAATTAGAGGATATTTTATATTTCTGTCGAAATTAACATAATGAAATGTAAATCTATATTGTATTTATATTGAAAAAAATTTTTAAAATCCACAGGGGGACAACAATTTAATGTTATTAATTTACAACGAAAAAACAAATCCATATTTTAATTTAGCAATGGAAGAATATTTTTTAAAAAACACAAAGGAAGATTTATTCTTACTTTGGAGAAATGAATCGGCTATAATAGTTGGAAAAAACCAAAATACTTTATCTGAAATAAATTATGAATATGTTAAAGAACACGATATAAAAGTAGTTAGAAGACAGTCAGGTGGAGGAGCAGTTTTCCACGACTTAGGAAATCTATGCTTTACTTTTATAGCTTGTAACAATAACCACTTTAGTGACTTCAAACGCTTTACAATGCCTATTGTCGATGCATTAAAAGGACTTGGTGTAAATGCTGAATTTTCAGGACGTAACGACTTATTAATAGATGGACAAAAATTCTCAGGAAATGCACAATACAATTACAAAGACAGAGTAATGCACCATGGTACTTTATTATTCTCATCAGAAATAAACGATGTATCAGCAGCTCTTAAAGTAAAACCTATAAAATTTGAAGGGAAGTCTGTTAAATCTGTTAAATCAAGAGTCACTAATATAAGCGAACATTTAAAAGAACCTATGACAGTTTTAGAATTCAAAGATTATTTAATGGATTTTATAGCTAAAACTGATAAAGACAGTAAAATGTACACTATGACTGATGAAGATATAGCTAATATAGAAAAATTAGTAGAAGAAAAATACAGCACTTGGGAATGGAACTACGGAAACTCACCAAAATTCGCTTTAAGCAATGAATTAAAATATCCAGGTGGAAATGTTGAGTTTAACTTAAACGTAGAAAAAGGAATAATAAAAGATATCAAATTCTTCGGAGACTTCTTTGGAAAAGAAGATGTATCTTTTATAGAAGAAAAATTAACTGGAGTTAAACACAGCGAAGAAGGCATAAAAGAAGCCTTAAAAGATGTAAATATAAACGATTACTTCCTAAATGCAACTGTAGATGTTTTAGTCGATGGTATAATGGGAGTTAAATAGTTTTAATTACACTATATAAACAATAAATATCTTAAAATAATATTTAAAAGGAGTGACGAAATAATTCGTTCACTCCTTTTTATAATGTATCTTATAAGATATAATTTAATATTTATTATTTTACTACAACTTTTTTGAATTTCTTTTTACCACGTTTAACAACAGCACCTTCTACTAATTCTTCTTTAGCAACTGTAGCTTGGATATCTGTAACTTTTTCACCATTTACAGAAACTCCACCTTGTTGTATATTACGTCTAGCTTCTGATCTTGATGGTGCAAGGTCAGCTTTAACAAGTAAGCTTATTATGTCTATTTTACCATCTTCTAAATCGCTATCTGCTAATTCAACTGTTGGCATGTTTGCAGCATTACCTTGGCTGAATAAAGCTCTTGCACTTTCTTGTGCAGCTTTTGCATCTTCTTCGCTGTGAACTAATGTAGTTAATTCATATGCAAGTATTTCTTTAGCTTTGTTAAGTTCGCTACCTTCCCATTTTTCCATTTCTTTTATTTCTTCTAATGGTAAGAAAGTAAGCATTTTTAAACATTTTATAACGTCAGCATCTGATACGTTTCTCCAGTATTGGTAGAATTCGAATGGAGAAGTTTTGTTAGGGTCTAGCCATACAGCTCCTGATTGAGTTTTACCCATTTTCTTTCCTTCAGAGTTAAGAAGTAAAGTTATAGTCATAGCGTATGCATTTTCACCTAATTTACGTCTTATTAAATCAGTACCTGCAAGCATGTTTGACCATTGGTCGTTTCCACCTAATTGCATTTGGCATCCGTATTTTTGGTATAATTGGTAGAAATCGTAAGCTTGCATTATCATGTAGTTGAATTCTAAGAAAGTAAGCCCACCTTCTCTGTCCATTCTTTGTTTGTAACATTCAGCAGAAAGCATTCTGTTAACACTGAAGCAAGAACCAACTTCTCTTAATACGTCTACATAGTTTAAGTCTAATAACCAGTCAGCATTGTTTACTAATACTGCTTTATCATCTGAGAAATCTATAAATTTGCTCATTTGTTTTTTGAAGCACTCACAGTTGTGGTTTATCATTTCTGGAGTCATCATTTGTCTCATATCACTTCTACCAGATGGGTCTCCTATCATTGTAGTTCCTCCACCTACTAGTGCTATTGGTCTGTTACCAGACATTTGTAATCTCTTCATTAAGCATAATGCCATAAAGTGACCTACGTGTAGAGAATCAGCAGTAGCATCGAATCCTATATAGAATGTAGCTTTACCTGCATTTATTAATTCTTTTAATTCATCTTCGTCAGTTACTTGTGCGATAAGTCCTCTTTCGACTAATTCTTCGTATACTGTCATTTTATTCACTCCTTTATTATATAAATGTAATTATTTTTTGTATTAAAAAACCCCCGTCCTATCTAAAGGACGAGGGTATATCTCGCGTTACCACCTTTGTTTATAGATAATTCACATTATCTACCTCAGTGAGTTAAAAACTCTGCACTATAACGTGTGCACACGTCACTTCCTACTATATTTCAAAAGTGAAGCTCAAAGGTGTATTCATAATATCCCTAGTGCGCCTCTCATCAACCGGCAACTTTCTGTTTAAGTTATTATTATTACTATTCCTTATCTTAGCTTTTTATATTATTATTGACAAATTTTGATTTTATATACATATACATTATATTATATTCAAAGTCAAAATTTTTGTCAATGATTATGTATTAATATAAAATATAAATATACTTTTTAATATATGTAATTATTTTATATTTTCTTTTATAGCTTTTGATAATTGGTCTGGACATGAAGTCATTTTGTTTCCACAAGTAGTTCCCTCTAACTTTTCTGCAACTTCTAATGCATTTTGTCCTATTAGTAATTTAGCCATTCCTGAAAGATTTCCGTTACATCCTCCTACGAATTCAACATCAGTTATTGTGTTATTTTCATCAACTGAGAAGTTCATTTCTCTACAGCATATTCCTGAAGTTTTAAAGTTTATTTCCATTTTATTCCTCCGAATTTTAATCGTATACTATATAATTATAAACAATATACAATACATATTTTTACTATTATTATATTATTTTTAGCTATATCTATTATCCATAAAAATGGCACAAATTGCAAGAGAAATAAGCAAAAAAAGGAGATAAATCACAAAAATTTTATCTCCTTTTTATAATAAATTGCAAAAATCTTTAAGCTAAATATTTTCTTATTTTCCTATAAGATGTCTGAAGAAATCAACTGGTCTATATATTAATAATCTAGGACCACTAAATTTCATCACGTCTTTTACTTTTTCTTTCATGCTTTTTTTGTAGCAATGTATAGGACATTTTTGGCAGTAAGTTTTTTCCTCGCCGAATTTACATTTGTCTAATCTTTGTCTACTGTAATCTAATAATTCTTGGCATTCTTCACATAAACCGTCTTTGTGTTTATGTTTTTTCTTACAGTAGATATCTACCATAACGCCTATTATCTTTTTTTCTCTTTCTATTCTACTCATATATATTTTTATTTCCTCATAAATTTGTTATGTGCTAATTTAATACACTCTTTTTAAAGACCGTATGAAAATTCATACGGTCTAAATTAAACTATTGTATACGCACAAGTTTTTTATTTTCTAATCCGTATCTCTTATTGCATATTGCACTACTTGATTTTCTGTGAGATACCATTACTATTGTCTTATCTTTACATTCATCGTCGATAGTT
This sequence comes from Intestinibacter bartlettii, assembly GCA_025148965.1. Classification (GTDB taxonomy): domain Bacteria; phylum Bacillota; class Clostridia; order Peptostreptococcales; family Peptostreptococcaceae; genus Intestinibacter; species Intestinibacter bartlettii. The sequence goes on from CP102273.1 coordinate 1,793,038, forward strand.
TTTAATATACTTGCCTCATTTAATGTATCTAAGTTACTTGTAGGCTCGTCTAATATAAGTATGTCACTATTTCTTAAGAATGCTCTAGCCATAGACATTCTTTGTTTTTCACCTGATGATAAGTTTCCACCTAATTCTCCAACATTTGTTTCGTATCCTTGTGGAAGTTTCATTATAAATTCGTGGATAGATGCTTTTTTAGCAGCCTTAATCACATCTTCAAAGCTTGCATCTCTGTCACCCATTTTAATATTGTTTAATATTGTATCGTTAAATAAGAATGTATCTTGACTTACTAAAGTCTGAGATTTTCTTAAAGTTTTTGTAGGTATAGTTTTTAAGTTTTCCCCACCTATTGAGATTTCACCTTTATCTACATTCCAGAATCTCATCATTAATTTAAGAAGTGTACTCTTTCCAGATCCACTCTCACCGATTATAGCGACTTTCTCACCTTTTTTGATATCTAGTGATAAGTCTTTTAATATATTTTCTCTATTATCATAATCAAAGCTTATATTATCTACTTTTATATCTTTTGAAGAAAGTTCAGTTTCACCTTCTACATCTTCAACTGCTGGCACTTCATCTAATATATCGAATAATCTTTGTGCACATGCAAATGTTTGAATTAAGTTATTTGATAAGTTACTTAGTGCAACAACTGGTCCAAATGAACTTGCAAGAGTCACTATTGCAACTAAACCTTGACCTATAGTTATTTGACCTTGTTCATTTAACTTAATACTTACGAATAAGAATGTAAGTATTGCTATCATTATTACTATATCTGTGAAGGCTCTTATTATTCCTTCGTGACCTTTTATTACACCCATTTTTTCGTGTAATTTTTCACTATTTTCATTTATAGCATTTTTTCTGTCTTCACCTTTATCAAATAAAAGTATTTCTTTTATCCCATTTAAACTTTCTAAGAAGTATGAGTTTGAATCAGCAAATGCTGCTCTATATTCAACTCCACCTTGTTTAGCGAATTTTGATGAGAATACTGGTATAAAGTATCCAACTATTAAATAAAATACTACTGATAATGCACCGAATATTGGGTTTATAGCAAATAATACGCATGCTATTATAATTGATGTAACTACACCTATTGCTATTGGAGCTACTGTATGAGCATAGAATACTTCTAATAATTCTATATCACTTGTTATTATAGATATTAAACTACCTTTTTCTTTTGACTCAAGTTTTGCTGGAGCTAATTTTCTTAACGCTTTGAAAACTTGATCTCTTAATATTGCAAGTATTGTAAAGGCAATAAAGTGTCCTGAATATTGCTCTATAAATCTAAGTATACCTCTAAGTATTGCACAAGCTATAACTATTTTTATAGCAGTAGATGCACTAATTCCTACATTAAATCCTAATATATCTGCTCCCGCAACCATACCAAATGATGTTATTGCAGTTGCAGCTAAAAATCCTAATATACCGAATGATATAGTTATCATCATTATTGGTGCTAGTGGTTTTAAGACTTTTATAAGCCTTAACATTATTTTAAATCCTGATTGTCTTTTTTGTTCCATACTATATCACCTCGATTTCTTCTGAAACTTTTTCTAAGTTTTTGCTTTCTAATTCGTTGTATATATTTTCTAAATCATTTTGGTGATCTACAAGGTTTTTATATACTCCACCTTTTAACATAAGTTCGTTGTGATTTCCACTTTCAGCTATTACGCCGTTTTCTAACATGTAGATTGTATCTGCATTTTTAACGTTTAATAATCTGTGTGAAATTATTATAACTGTCTTATCTTTAGATAATTTTTCTATACTTTCCCAAATCTTTTCTTCACTTTCTACATCTATGTTTGAAGTAGCCTCGTCGAATATGTAGATATCTGGATTTTTGATTATTGTTCTAGCAAGACAAAGTCTTTGTTTTTGTCCACCTGAAAGTAAGTTTCCGCCTTCTCCAACTTTTGTATCAAGTTTGTTTGGAAGTTTTTTAACGAAGCTATCTAAGTTTGCTTCTTTTAATACTGCATAGATTTCTTCATCAGTAGCATCTTTTTTACCCATTTTAATATTTTCTCTTATTGTTGTATTGAATATATAAGCATTATGGTTTATAAATCCAACTTTTTTATTTAATACATCAAATGGTATGTCGTTTAGATTAATCCCGTTAAATGTTATAGCGCCTTTATCTACTTCATCTATTTTAAGAAGTAAGCTAGTTATTGTACTTTTTCCTGAACCACTTTCTCCGACAAATGCAACTGTTTGTTTTTCTTTTATGTCTATGTTTATATTTTCTAATATTGTTCTTTTCTTGTCGTAACTATAAGACACATTTTCTAATTTTATGTCTATATTATCAAGAGATTTCATTTGTTCGTCACTTAAAGATGGTTTTTCTTCTACTTCTATATCAAGTAAGTCAAATATTCTATCACTTGCTGATATACCATTCATAGCAACGTGGAATAGTGAACCTAAAAGTCTCATTGGTAAGAAGAATTCCGCACTTAAAAGTATTATTATTAATAATCCACCAGGAGTTATTATTCCACTTCTAAATTGGCTTATTGCTATTAATATACCTACAGCTGAACCACCATAAGCAACTAAGTCCATTATTGTTATTGAGTTTAATTGCATTAATAAAACTCTCATTGTTATTTTTCTGAAGTTTTCTGCATCTTCGTTCATCTCTTTATTTTTTTCTTCATCTAAGTCGAATATTTTTAAAGTAGTAAGACCTTGAAGGTTTTCTAAGAATGAATCACCTAAGTTAGTATATACACCCCAGTATTTGCTTAATAATTTTTTAGCTATTTTCATAACTGCCATTATTGTAAGCGGTATTAAAGGTACACATATTAATAATACTAATGCTACTTTAAAACTTATAAATGATACTACTACAAATAATGTAAGTGGAGCTAATGCACTGTAGAATAATTGTGGTAAGAATCTACCAAAATAAATTTCTAATGCTTCAACACCATCAACACCTATTTGAACTACTGATGATGTAGATATAAATTTGTTGTAATTTACACCTATATCTAATAATTTTTCATATATTTTCTCTCTTAAAACTTTTTTAACTTCACTTGATGAATTAAGTGAGAATCTTGTTGAATAGTAGTTTGCTAAAAATCTTATTACTAAAAGAGATCCTATATAAAGTCCATCTCTTAAGTAGTTTATTTCTAAGTTTGAATTTATTAATTTATCTATTGTGTTTCCTATAAATAGGATAACTAGTATATTGCATATTATTGAAATCCAGTTCATTAAAACTGTCATTGCAATCCATTTTTTAGAACTATTGCATAGCTCTAATAATCTCTTTTTAAACATTTTACACCTCTTCTATTTTGATTGTCTTCATTTTTGTAAAGAATATAACTTTTGTAACCCACATAATAACTATTACACATCTCATTATTGGACTTTCAATTATTATAAACATGAATAGTAAAAGTAATGATACTGGTATAGTAAGCATTAATTTACCTTTTAAGGTCATTCCACCTTGTTCGTGGAAGTTTCTAACATATTTATCGTATATTTTTGTATTCATAAATTTCTTACTTAACCTCTCACTACTTTTTATATAGCAGTATGAAGTTAAAAGTAACAGTGGCGTTGTTGGAAGTATTGGTAAGAATATACCGATTATACCCACTATTAATGATAATGTCCCTAAAGCTATAAGTCCTATTTTTTTTATCATTAAAACACCCTCCTTATGTAATATTTTGGTAATTAGCCGTTTAATAAAACAAGAATGCCTAAAACGAGCATTCTTGCTTTAATTTCATCTATATTATTAGAAACATAAATATGTTTTTATTGTCTAATTTCTATCTAATTATTATGATTAACATATTTTCTTAGGTATAAAATAGATTTCCTCATTATCTTCTTTATGTATATATCCAGACACATTATAAACATCTTTTATAGTTTGCTCATTTAAAACTTCAGTCGCTTTTCCTTGTTTTATTAAATTTCCGTTTTTCATTATAACAATATTATGACTGTAGTTTATAGCTTGGTTTAAATCATGTAAAACCATAACTATTGTGATATTGTATTTTTCATTTAAAGATTTTACAACTTCAAGTATCTCTATTTGATGATATATATCTAGATAAGTTGTCGGTTCATCAAGAAGTAGAACTTCTGTATTTTGTGCAAGTGACATTGCTATAAATGCTCTTTGTTTTTGCCCACCTGATAAATTTACAACTTTTTTATCTTGAATTTCTTCTATTCCTGTAGCTTTTAATGCAAAATCTATCATTCTCTTATTTTCTTCTTTGTCTTCTTTTTTGACATTTGAATATATATTTCTACCAAATGATACTAAATCCCTTACAGTTATATCATCTGGTGCTTCATTTTCTTGATACACACATGATATATATTTTGCTATTTCTTTTTGTTTTAATTTACCTAAATCTTTATCTCCTAAATAGATTTTTCCGCTTTTAGGTTTTAAATAAGTAGACATCATATGTAAAAGTGTACTTTTTCCACTTCCATTTGGTCCAAGGATAGTAGTGATTTCCCCACTTTTAAATTCTAATGATAAATCCTGTATAAATTCTTTTTTCTTGTTATAAGAAAAACTTATATTTTCTAACTTAATCATTATCTTTTGCTCCTTCTAAGTATGTATATAAAGAATGGACCGCCTACTAAACACATTGTAAGTCCTACTGGTATTTCATAAGGTCTAAATATATTTCTTGATACTGTATCTGCAACAAGTAGTAAAAATCCTCCCATAAAATAACTAAATGGTATTAGGAATTTATGGCTAGAGCCTATTAAGAATCTACATATATGTGGTATTACAAGTCCGACAAATGATATAACCCCACCTACTCCTGTAGATATACTAGTTAAAAATACTGCAACAAAAGTTATCATAACTCTAACTCTGTTTACGTTTAGACCTAAACTTTGAGCTGTTTTGTCACCAAGACCCATAAGGTCACAGCTTTTTATAACTAGTAAACATAGTGCTATTCCTACTATTGTATATAAAGCTAGTATTTTGAAATCATTCCATGTTATATTTACTAAACTTCCTAAAAGCCAAGTCTGTATACTTGAAACTCCTGCACTATTAAATACCGTCACCATTGAAGATAATGCATTTAATATTGAGTTTACACATACACCTGCAAGTATTATTCTAACTGGTGAAAATCCTTTATCTTCTCCAATTAAGTAAACAAGGCATGCAGCTATTATACCACCTATAAAAGCTATTATGATTTTATATTTTATAAGATCTGTAAATATAACCATTACAGCTATAGCCCCTAAGCTTGCTCCTGATGAAATCCCGATTATACCAGGGTCAGCTAGTGGATTTTTCATTGTAGTTTGTAAAAGTGCACCTGCTACTGCAAGGTTACCACCTATTAATACAGCAGATAAGACTCTAGGCATTCTAAGATCTCTTATTATTAAGAAATTGTTGCTTTGTTTACTTAAAAACATACCATCAATTAATTCTTTGAAAGAAATATCTATACTACCTATTCTTAAAGAGATTAATATCGTAAAACATAAAACAAAAACTGTAGTAAGTATCATACATATTTTTTTAGAACTACTTAACGTCGGTGTTTTTATTTTACTCATATAATATATCTCCTAATTTTTCTACTGCCTCAACTATTTGTAAGTTTGCACTCATTCCGAAATAACCATTTTCTAAATAAGTTATATCGTTATTTTTAACTGCATTTACATTTTTCCAAAGGTCTTTACTTAATTCTTCTTCTACAGATTTTTTTGCAGCCTCTGGAACGGCATGAGTCATAACTAATATTTTATCTGGATTTAACTTTATTATTTCTTCTAAGTTTATTTGAGTAAATGAGCTAGTTGCATTTGAGAATATATTATTTCCTCCAGCTAACTCGACTAAGTTTCCTATATAACTTTTGTCCGTAGCTACCATTACACTTCCTGGTGCTCCAAATAATACTAAGATCTTATCATCAGATTTTTTATTAGAATTAACTTTATTTTCTACTTCTTTTATTTCATCTAATATTTCATTTGCTTTATCTTGTTTATTGAATTTTTCTCCTAAAGCAGCTATTGTTTCTTTTAATCCGTCTACATTGCTTAGATTATAAAAATCAGCATTTATATTGTTTTCTTCAAATTGTTTTTCAAAATCACTTCCTAAAGTATCAACACATATTACGTCTGTTGGATTTAGTGATTTTATTATTTCCATATCTGGATTCATTGGACTTCCAATTTCCGTAGCACCTTTTGCACTTTCTGGAAGTTCATAGCTAGTTTGTGGTACACCACTAACTTCTACACCTAACCTATCTAATATTTCAGTAATTGCAACTGATGTAGCTACTACTACTTGTTTTTCATCTTTTGATGTAGCTTGTTCTTTAGAACTATCTACCTCGCTAGATGAGCATCCAATTACTGAAAAAGTAACCATCAAAATCGATATTAAACATAAAATCTTTTTCAATTTTGTTCCTCTTTCCTGTCTTATAAATGTTTATTTATATTAATTGTCATTATTTTCAAATTTATATTTTGAATAAGATTCAAAATTTAAGAGAAATATAATGAAGAAATATTTATTCTTTAATTTCTCCTTTTATAATAAGTCGTTTTTTTCCTCCATCAGTACATGTAACTAAAGTTATCTCTTTTTTACTTGTATCCTGATCTAAAACAAAAGTATTTTCAGCCTCTGTATCAAATATTTCTGTTATATTATATTTAAATATGCCCTTTGTGTTTTCAATCTCTATTTTGTCGTTTATTTTTACTTTATGTAGTTCGTTAAATACTTGGTTATACAAATAGCTACTATGTCCAGCTACAGAAAAATTGCCATTTTCCCCTGGCATAGCAGTTCCTTCAAAGTGACATGCATAATATTTCAAATACTTGGTGTCTGTGCCCTCTACAATCACCGTTTCTAAACCTACAGATTTTACTCTCATTATCGCGATTTCATCTCCCGGTTTATAATTATCTTCTACCTCATCTTGACTTTCACTTTTGTCTTGAAGCTCACTTTTAAACTTTTGCATGCTTTTATTTTCTACCTGTCTTGAATAGTATTTTAATCCTTGGGGGATTACTATCATAAGTATCCCCACAAGAATCAAAATTGTACTTATCTTTTTTCGCATCTATTTTCTCTTTTTAGTAAACACTACTACCGCACCAACTACTGCTAAAACTGCAACACCACCTATTATTAATGGCATTTTTGAAGATTTTTTTTCATCAGTATTTTCTGCACTTACTTTTTCAGTCTCAGTTTTTTCTTCTGTTTTATCTTCTTTTTCTTCTTTAGTATCTTCTTTTGACTCTTCTGCTTTTTCTTCTGTTTTAGATTCAGTCTTTTCTTCGTTTTCTTTATCTGAATCTTTTTTAGAGTCTTTAGCTGTATCTACTTTTTCAGTTTCTTTAGTTTTATCTGAATCAGATTTTGTTGATTCTTTTTTAGATTCTTCTTTTTTAGAATCTGATTTTGTATTTTCTTTTTTATCACTTTTGTTTGTTTTATCAGTTTTGTCTGTTTTAGTAGTTTCTTTTTTACTGTATTTTTGTACACATTTTGCAGTGCTAAAATCAGGTATTATTTGGAATTCAACATCTCTTCCCATAGCATCAACATAAATTCTAGCTTTTATTTTTGAGCTTAAAGATTTAACTTTAAAAGTTAATTTTATAGTTCCATTAGAACTATTTGATTTTTTAGTAGTACTAACCTGACTACCATTTACTAATATTCTGTGTTTATTCATATATTCAGTACCACTAAATTCTACAGTATAGTAGTAAGTCCCATCAGTTTTTGCATCAACTCTCATAGTTTGATTTAAATATGTTCTAGCCATATTCATCCCGAGTTCTTGTTCATGGTATACATCATTTTTAACGTTGTATAGTCCATAATCTAAACTTGCTGCATAACTTACGTTAGTTATACAAAATATAGTTAGTAATATAGTAAATAAATGCTTTAACTTCTTCATTTTATGTCCTACTTTCTTTTTCTTCTACCTACAAATGCACCTAATGCTGTTATTAAACTTCCGCCCATTAACATGCTTTCTGCATTTATTACGCTACCTGTTTGTGGTAATTTTTCATCTTCAAAGCCTTCGAAGTTTCCTCCGCCGTTCATCATATCATCAAAGTTGCTTCCACCATTTCCGTTATCTGAATCATTTCCAGCATTATTTGAATCATTTGATGCATCGAAATCTTTTACAAATGTATAAGTATCTTTTAATAATTTAACTCCGAACTCAACATTTCTACTCATTGGAACTATAAAAGCACTTACTTTTATATCGTCGTTTAATGAGTTTATTTTGAATCTGTAGCTTTTGCTATTTCCTGAAGTTGATGAAGTATAACTAACAGATTTTCCATTTACATAGAATTTATGATTGTTCATTAAATCTGTACCTGTAAATGTAAGAGTTAAATAAAGCTCTCCGTTTATTTCTTCTATTTTTGAAGTTGAATTTAAATATTTTCTAGCCATTTCTTTACCAGTTTGATTTTCATGAATAACTTCATTTTTTATAGTGTAAAGTTTACCTTTTACAGTTTCAGTTATATTGCCACCAGCATTGTTATCATTTCCAGTGTTAGAATCATTGTTTGAATCATTTGATCCATTGTTATTTCCGGCATTGTTGTTATTTCCTGGTAATTGACCTTCCTCATTAGAGCTGACAAATTTTAATGTAGATTGATTTAATTTTAAATCGAAATCAACATTTTTACCCATCATAGTTACATATGTACTTATATTAAGTTTTGAAGATAAACTTGGTATTTCAACTGTTATTCTTATAGTATCATTACCTACATTTTTCTTAGTATATTTTAACTCTTTAGAGTTAGCTTTTATAACTATGTCTTTCATTAAACTACTTTGACCCATTTCAAATGTTAAGTAGTATTTTCCATCTCTTATTTCTAAGTTACTTGTTTCATTTAAAAGACCTCTAACCATTGAGTATCCTACTTCGTTATCTAATATTACTATATTTTTTACTTGGTAGTATCCATTTTTATATGTAGAGTTTGAAGAGTCTTCTTTGTCTTCTTCTTTATTGTCTTCTTCTTTATTATCTTCTTTGTTGTCATTATCTGGAGTTTCCGGTTTTTGTGTTGGTCCAGTTACTGTATCATCTTTATCTTCTTTGTCTTCTTTATCTTCCTTGTCAGAAGTATTGTCATCTTTATCTTCTTTATCTTCTTTGTCACTATTATCTGGAGTCTCTGGTTTTTGTGTTGGTCCAGTCACTGTATCATCTTTGTCTTCTTTATCAGTTGAACCAGTTACTATTTCAGATTTAACTCTACAGTTTGCATTAACCACAAAATTTCCAAAAGGATTTATTTGGAAGTTAATTCTTATATCATCTTGTAAAGATTTTATTTCGAAAGATATTGTTCTAGTGTCTCCATCTAAGTCATTAGTATATTCTACACTTTCTCCATTTATACTCGGAACTACTGATTTCATCATCTTACCTGAACTTAAAACTAAAACCATATATCTTTTCCCGTTTTCTATTTTTAAATAACTTTCTTTTAGGTATGAGTTAGCAGATGAATCTTTGTCTTCTGTATCATGTTTTAAAGTTGTTTTTAATTCTACTCTTTGAACACTTGCATTTACAGATATACTTTGGCTGTTTGTTAATTCTGCCGCATATGCACTGCTTACTGTTCCCCCAAATATCGTTAAAATAGCTAATGTTGCCATAGCAGTCTTGAATTTTTTGTTTTTAAATATCATGTTACTCCTCACTTTCTTTTTTTGTAATATAAGAGTAACATATTATGATAATCAATGTCAATTAAAAATAACTACATTTTTCAATAAAATTTATTTTTCCATTACATTTCATCTTTTTTCTAATTTTTTTTGATGTTTTTTAACATATATTTCACCTACTATTTTATTGAAAATCTAAATTAATTAGACTATAATTAAAATATAAGTTACTTATATACTTTAAGAAACGTTTTTGAAGGGGGAATAAATATGCAATTCGGCGATAGAGTTTTATATGATAATGGAAGTTCAAATACTTTAGGGGTATATTTAAAAGAAATAAGTTCTCATGAAGCATTGGTAAAATTAGATGATAATCCAGTTAAAGTAGTATTACCTACTGATAATCTTACATTTATCAAAAATATGGATAATATGGATCTTGCTCAAGCTTTAGTAGTTGCCGACTACATTGCAAAAGAACAATATGATGGTCACTATACATTATTTGGTTTTTCAACTGGATATAGATTTTGTTTTGGAACACTAGACAAAGTATCTTATCATACTACAAACTTAATGCCTCTTGGTAAAACTATAGAAGAAGCAATTAAAAAGGCAATCGACGAAAAAGTAGATGTCGATGTTATATTAGACAGGGAAGACAAAATGTTAAGATAAAATTATAATTATAAATTGTTTTACTTTTTCAAAATCAACAAAACTTGTATCAATTTTAGATTGGTACAAGTTTTTTCTATATATATTTATTATTTTTGGAATACTTTGTAAGTTATCAGAATACTTATTAATTAAGAATTACACTAAATCTTTATTATTTAGTCTAGGAGGTTTTGATATGAACAATGTGACTGCGAATATGAATATATATTTTGAAGAACCAAAATGGATTTGTGAATATTTTAGAAAAACTGGAAACGAAATCGAAGTTTGCAAATTATCTTTCGACTTTGAACCATTATCTAGCGATATATATAAATACTTTTTAAACAATTTTAATAAATTAACTTTTCAAAAAAGCAAATTTAATATCGATAAACCTATATTGATTTAAAACTAAATTATATTTCCTTATATTAAAAGAGGTTGTCACAAATATCGTGATAACCTCTAAAATTATTTTATATTATATTTTACTTATAAGATATAATATATTTTAATACTTCTTCACTTCCCCTAAATCCACATTCTCGGCTTATAATATATTTATTTTCTTTACTTAGTGAATTTACTAAATCTCCATGTCTAAGCAAATAAGAACTTCTACAAAAGTCAAGCATATCTTTGTCCATAATTGAATCGCCAATACCAAATGTATTTTTATAACCGAACTTATCACATATATATTTTATAGCCATAGATTTTTTTAGTTCTTGTGGTAAAAAATATATTTTTGTTCCATTTATATACGTTTCCCAATTTAAGTCTTTTATTTTGTTTATAAATAGCTCTATATATTTCAAATCAAAAATTTTATTATCTACTACTATATATGCAAAGATATTATCTGCCTTCCTTATTTTTTTTATTCCCTTTATATTTTTATATTCTTCTAATAGTTTCATTATTTCATCAATATGTATGCTATTTTTTAGTTTTTGATTTATATAATCTTTATATTCACTGTCTATTTGGCCATTAACTAAGATATTTCCGCCATTTGAAGTTATTGCATATTTAAAGTCTATATCGTATTTTGAAAATTCTATTCTCTTAAATTGTTCTATATTTCTTGTAGTAGTCGGTATAAATTCTATATTTTTTTGGAGTTGTTTAATCAATTTTACTGTTTTTTTAGATATATAAGATATATTTTCATTTTTATATATTTCAATTTCTAACTCGCTTTTATCTTTTCCCAAAAATCTTTTTGAATATATTATGCTTCTATCTAAATCTGAAAATACTACCATTTTAAACATCCTTCATATTTTTGATTATTCCACAGCAACTATACGCCTTAAAATCGAATTCTTCTACTTCTACATTTTTTTCTTTAGCTAGAATAAGTATATGCTTTAGTTTTTGATTGTTTAAATCATCTACAAGTATTTTATATGGTATTCTTCGTAAAAGAACTCTTGTAGTTTCCCCAACTCCTGGTTTTATAAAATTTACATCTTCTATATCGTATTTTTGTTTTATATTTTTAACATCACAATTACCGACTTTAGTTATTATATCTTCAGTCCAATCTTTCATACTCTCATCTATATTTTGGTATTCATTTTTAAAACAAGCTGAAATAGTATCTAAGTAGTTGTTTGATTCATCGACATATTTTAACTCTTTATAAAATTTTGCCCCATGAAAATCGTCTTTTCCTATTAAGTCATCTCTCAAAACTGTTCGGCTTACAAGGCCACTTACTGTCGAATTTAAGCAAGCACTTGGAATCAAAAAATCCTCTCTAATCCCATATACATTTGAATAACCACAAGGATCTGCTAAAACTGCAAGTGATGAATCAAATTTCATATTAAAAATCCCTTCAAGTTCATCACATGCTTTTTTAAGTTCATTTGCTATTGTGCCTTTTCCCGTCCATCCATCTATAAATTGTATTTTTGAGCTATCTTTATGTTTATTTATTATGTATTTAATTGCATTTATATCTATACCTCTGTCTCTTATTATAGAAATTGTATAATGTGGCAAGTCTAAATTATATCTTTGTTTTATATATCGTTTAGCTAATATACCAATCGGAGTACCAGCTCTAGCCAGCGAAACTAACACTACATTTTTATCATGTCTTTTTAAAATTTTCTCACTCATTACACCAATTGCAAATGCAAGTTTTTCTTTGTTTTCTTTTAATTTTGTTCTATATAAATTTAAGTATTCATCGCTTACCTGATATTCTATGGGTATCATCTCTGAGTAATGTGTGCCACTTTGTATCTTTTTTTCCCTAGTCATATTATCTTCTTCTACTATCATATCCGATATATCTTTTAATAAAAAAATCACATCGTCTTTTTTATATGTTGAAAATTCCTTCATATTATTCTCCCTTTGAATTATTTTTAATATCCCTACTTTATTTTTGTATAAACAAATCATCTAGTATATGATTTTATTTAAACATAACTATATTTAGCTCTTTTATAGAAGTATTCGAAAATACATTTATGATTTCTTTAAATTCTTTCTTTTCTTTATCTAATTCGCAAAATAAAAAGCATTTATCATAATCGTATTTATCAATATTGTATATATAATTAAATATATCTTTATTATAAAGACTATTATGTGTAAATTTGCTCTTTATTGGATAGCCCTCTTTATCAAACTCTACTATTGGACTGCGTGTTGTTGAGTGGTAGTATACATCCTTATCTTCAAATTGTTTTGCAAAAAGCATAGGTATGTACATAAATTCCTCAGTCCCCAAGAATAAAATCTTCTCATCATAATCAATACTAAATTTAAGACTTTCTTTTTTTACTGTATCTAATAAGTTCTTTTGATCTTCTTTATTTATTCCAAATCGTCCTGTATATTTTAGGTATTTTTTATTATGTTCGTATTTTTTCATATCTATATAAGTATAAGATACTTTTAAATCTTTATTTTTAAATCTAATATTATCTTTATTTTCACTGCATTTTATTATATTTTCTACTTTTTCTTCATCACATTTAAATTCAAAATCGCCAGAGAAAAGATATACAAAGTTTATTTTACAATTTACTTCTTGTTCTAATTTTTTAAATCTATCAAAAGCTTCGTCGTTCATCCAGTTTAATATAGAGCATATTGTATATCTTTTCTTAGGAAATAATTCATTTATCTTTTTTATTAAATTGATACAAGTATTTCCTGTCGTTATCTCATCATCGACTAATATTATCTCTTCTTTATCTTTTAGATATTTTAAATCCTCATAATAAAGATTGTGATTTGTCGCATGTGAATGTTCTTCTAAAAAATGCAGTGATTCTTTATTTTTAACCTTTTCTCTAGTCGTATGTATAAATTCATAATCTGCATTTATATAATTAAAAACACTATGACCTAAGGCTGTTCCCGTCTCAGCAAATGATATTACAACCCCAGAGTTTAAGTAGTCTTGCTTTTTTTCATATACTTTTACTATATCTTTACCTAGATTGTCCATATCACATACCCTGCATGGTAAGTGTTTGCCTAAAACTTTCGATACAAATAAAAATCTTCTTTTTTTATTATTTCTAATAGCTAAATCTAGATAATTATATATATCTAAATTTAATATGTTTTCTTTTATATTTATGCTATATTTAAAAGGCAGATTATTTTTAGAATTTATATTTTCCCTTTGAACCAATTCTTCCTCTAATATATTTTGAATGTCTTTATCTTTAAACTTCAATAAGCTCATTATAATCTACCCCCTCGTTTAAAACACCGTATATATAAGCTAGTTTCATAATTTTTTTAGCCCATTTATAATGCGGTTTGTATTCATTCATCTTGTCCCCATTCGAACTTTTTTTAACTCCAATTTCTGAATAATAATTTTCTATTATATCTTTTGCATCTATATAATCTTCATAACTAATAGTAGATAATGCTTGTACTATTTCTATTTGTTTTGGATGTATAACTGTTTTGCCGACAAATCCATGATATCTATCTAGTTTTATCTCTTTTATATAAAGCTCCCTTATTTTTTCATCATCCATATTGAATAACTCGCTTACACCAGCACTTATAGGTATATCTAATTCATCTCGATTTAGATAATTTATTACATCTTCAATAAATGAAGTTGCTATTAAGTTATCATATATACAAAACTCTCTCTTACGTCTAATACCATACATTCCCAATACATCAGTAAGTCCTATCCTTATTCCCAAAACGCGCTCTTTATGATTTAATATGCTGCTGTACATCTCTCTAAAATACTCTTCTTTTATTTCTTTATATATAAAATAACTTGATTCTATTATAGGTATAATGTACAAATTATCTAGTCCAAAACTATTTAGTATTCCCACAAATGCCTTTAATAAAACTCCATTTGCCTTTGGTATTATTATTCCAGTTATAAATTCTTTATTTTTTATAAGTATATTTTTTATTTTTTTAAGTTGATCTATATTTTTTACTCTTATAAATATAAGTGGTAACTTGTCTAATTTACAAAAAACTTGTTTTGATAAATCATCCAAAACAAGTTCTAAACTTTCTATAGCTTCTTTTTCCCCAAACTCTCCTATTGCATCTTCTAAGCAAATTGCAAGTGGTTTTGCCTCTTTTTCTTGATTTACCACATTTTTATAAATTTGATTGTATTTATTTGCTGGAACATATAAAAAAGCTCCCAAAGCATACTTCAATATATCTTTATTGCTATTTTTATCAAACTCTTGAGGCTTTTTATAAAATATACGCTCTAATTTCTCTTTTTCTATATAATTAAAATACTTCACATTTTCCTCCTAATTTTTCCCTTAATGATTATAATTATAATTCTATTTTCAATTTACAACAATAATAATTTTATTATATAAGACATTATTAATTTAAATTTTAGATACTACATGATTTATACATCAAAAAAGGAAAGTCTGTGACTTTCCCTTCTCTAAATATTATAATAATTTATTTTCTTTTATACGTATTTATAACAGATGTATTTAATTCTTCTAACCTTCTTGTATTATTAGCTATTTCATCTCTATTTGCTTGTTCTATTCTCATAGTTTCTTCTATTCCAGTTTTTATTGTATTATGCATTTTTTCTAAAGTTTCTATTTGTATAGAACTTGAATTTGCCATTTTCGCTATTTGAGTACTAGCTTGTGATACATTTTGTGCATTTCTAAGAAGTAACTCATTAGTCTTATCATCAAGCGCTTGTAGCGATTTTGTCTGAAGCTCTTGTTTTTTAATAAGTATTGCTTGTGATAAGCATTGTTTAAATACTGGAAGTGTTACTATAAATGCACTGTTTATCTTTCTAATTAAGCCGTAATTGTTGTGTTGCATACTTCTAAGCATTGGTATAGTTTGTAAAGATATATTTTCAGAAACTCTAAGATCATAAACTCTTTGAACTAACATATCTTTTATATTAAGTAGCTCTTGATAGTTTGCCATGTCCATTTGATCTCCACTTTCAGCTTTTGCTTTAAATTGTGGAAGTAAATCGTTATCTAATTCTTCTATAGCCATTTCACCAGCTACTATGTATTTTTCAAGTTCATTATAATAGTTAAAGTTTTCGTTTAACATAGCACCTAATTGTTTATTAGAATCTTGTATCTCTCTTTCATAAGTCTGAAGTTCTATTTGAATTTTTTCAACTTCACCACCTAAAGTTTCGTATTTTTGGAACATAACTTCTAATGCGCTATTTGCCTTTTTAAATAGTTTTTGGAAAAATCCAGGTTCTTTAGTTTGAGCAAAATCATCTAAATCGAACTTATCCATTATTTTAGTAAGTCTAACTAGCATTTCTGAATTTTTTTCATTTTGATTCATTTTTATATTTGAAAGTAAACTATCTGAAACTCTTGAAATCCCTTCAGAAGCTCCCTTACCAAATTGAAGTATTGTATTTGGATTATCTACTTCTATTAATGAAGTAAGTTGTTCTACCTCTTTTGATTGTCTAAGCTCATTTTTTTTATTATCAGTATACTCTACTATATCAAAATTATTTTGTTGTACTTCTGGTACATTTACTGCTTGATCATTATTATTTGTAGCTGCAGTATCATTATTATTTGAAAATTTACTAATATCTATACCCATAATTAATCACTCCATTTCCCAAATATTCTTTCAATCCACGAACCACCATTTCTATTCGAAGATGTATTCGTATTATAATTATTAGATTTATATTTTAAATTGTAATTTATTACATCTAATCTGTGTATATCCACAATTTGACTATTTATAATATTTTCAACGCAGTTTACTCCTCCTGGAGTGAAAATAACTATATCAAAACCAACCTTACTTAAAACTAGTAATAAAAATACAATCTCTTTTGTAAACATCTTCATCTGTTCTATATATATTATTAATTTTGGATTTACATTCGCATAATCAAAACTATTTATCATATATATAAGTTTTTCATTCATATTTAAAACAGTGTAAAGCCCTCTTACTATATCATCTTTAGAAAGACCTTCAATAAACATATCGCTTAAAATAGTTTCTTCTACCTTTGATAATATAGTTTCTTGCCATTTTAAACTTAAATTTGAAATAGAAAATCCACCATCTTTTATGATTGCCTTTTGATTTATCTTAAATGTATTTGAAATATAAAAAGATAAATTGTATCCCTCTCTTGTAAAAGGTCTTGATAATGGTCTTATATTTTCATCATAATCTATAAAGTATGAAAAATCTTTTATTTGCAATTTATCTAATAGACAATAATACTCATCTAAATCTCTGTAAACTCCGTCTATTTTCGTAAAAAATACAGGTAGAGTTACTATTTCATTATCAAAATTAAATCCAGGTCTTAATTTTAGAGGTTCCTTCCAATATATATCCACTTCATCAACTGTAGAACTTAAAAGTAGAGTCTTTATATTTCTATTTTGAAGTTGCCATGGTTTTATAAATCCTGAATCATTTAATAATTCATCACTTATTTTTCTAGATGCTTGTGCTCCTACTGTATAAGCTTTTTTTATAGATGATCTTTCAACTATTTCGCCACGTTCAACTCTTTCATCGAATGAGATAGTTTCATCTATTATTTTATTTTGATTTATTTCTATATTAAATTTCTTAGTATCTATATTTGCAATTTCACTAAGTCCATTTGGATTTATATAAAGTATATCAAATCCAGCAAAATAAAGTATAAGTAAAAAATAAAGCTCGTGTTTTTTAATATCTCCATAAACTACAACTTTTGGAGCATCTTTATAATCTATAACTAAAGGATTTATATAAATTCTTATCCAGCTCATTACTTTTATTATAAAGTTAAACTTAACTCTATCATTATTGAAGCTTTTTTCTTCTTGTCTTAATAGTATATCAAATCCTCTTTTTATTCTATTATTTATATCTTCATATTTGACTAAGTCTATATCTAAATCAAAAATACTGCCGTTATATTTAGATACCTTGTTTTTTAAATAAGATATTATATCAAAATCATCTGGATTTAATATATTTTGCTTAAAAAGACAAATATTTTTTCTATTGTTTATCTCTCTATTTAAGTTATAGATTTCTGAATTATAAATATCTTCATCATTAACACCTATATAAGATATAAAGTAATTTTGATAACCATTAGCCGATGTGTAATTACCCCTATCTGATTGGCTGGAGAATATTTTACCAAATATATTTGATTTATTACCTAACTCCATATTATCCTCCTTATAATCTGCCATTTATTATTTTAGCTACTTCATTTTAAGTAAAAACAAAGTAGCTAAAACTTGTTATGCCTCTACTTTTGGCATATTTTCATCATTTTTATTTTCTTTTTTAAATAATCTAAATACAAATTTAACTACTTCATCTACTATTATAACTGTAAATGATAAAGCTATTATTTTTATCCATTCCATAACACTTAGTGGAACTGCATTAAAGAAATCCCTAAATATTTGTGTAAAGAATATTTGTGCAACTGCTGTTATTCCTATTATTTGTAAAGCTAATTTATTTTTAGTTAAATTAGGTATTATACTGTCGAAATTAAATTCTCTACAGTTAAATGCATTGAATAATGCACTAAATGCAAATATACCAAACATCACTGTTTCGCCTTTTGCTTCTGGAACATTTAATATGTTTGTTGAAGATTGCAACATAAGTATTAATGTTATATATAAAGCATTACCTATAATTGTAAAAATCATAGATTTAGTAATTATACTTGCATTTCTATTTACTGGTTTTCTATCAAGTACATGCTTTCTAACTGGTTCAAGACCTAAAGCAAGTGCTGGTGGTCCATCCATTATTATATTAACCCATAGTAATTGTATAGTTGTAAAAGGCATTTCTTGACCTACTACTTGTGAAATTATAGCGACTAAGAATGCTATTATATTAACTGTAAGCTGGAATTGAACGAATCTTTGGAAGTTATCGTATATTCCTCTACCCCATTTAATACCGCTTACTATTGTTGAGAATGAGTCATCAGTAAGTATAATGTCTGCTGCATTTTTAGAAACTTCTGTTCCTGATATACCCATTGCTATACCTACATCAGCTTTTGATAATGCTGGTGCATCGTTTATACCATCACCAGTTACTGCTACTACTTCTCCATCTGCTTGTAGTGCTTGTACTATTCTCATCTTGCTATCTGGTTTACTTCTTGCAACTATTGATATAGTTTTAATTTCTTCTCTTAATTCTTCATCAGTTAAAGTATCTATATATGATGCTTCTACTGCTCTCATATTGTTTTTAAGAAGGCCTAAATCTTCACCTATTGCTCTAGCTGTGTTTATATTATCTCCTGTAAGCATTTTTACAGATACACCTGCATGATGTGCAGTGTCAACTGCATGTTTAACATCTGGTCTAAGTGGATCTCTTATTCCAACAAATCCTCCAAATACTAAGCTTTCTTCACATTTTTCTATGCTTATTTCTTCTTCTTCAAGAGCTACTGCTGCTTCTTGTGATTCATCATAAAGAGACATTTCTTTATATGCAAACCCTAAAGCTCTCATTGATTTTTCTTGTAATTTTGCTATTTCAGAAAGTATTTTTTCTTTTCTTTCTTTAGTGAGTTCTTTTATACCATCTGGCTCTTGTACGTATTTACAAAGTTCAAGTACTATCTCTGGAGCACCTTTTGTAAGTAATACGTATTTATTGTTTTCTGTTATTATAGTAGACATTCTTTTTAAGTTTGATGAAAATTGATTTTGAGCTATTATTATAGCTTCATTTCTCATTTTTCTATAGTCCACATCTTTATTTCTAAGAAGTAGGGCACATTCTGTAGCACTACCTAAATATTTAGTTTCGTCTTCATTTATTTCTATATCTGCTGTAGAGTTTATTGTACAGTTTTCTAAGAAATAACTATTTGACTCTATTTTGTCTTCTACATATCTTCCGTCTATATAAGCTACTTCAACAGTCATTCTATTTTGAGTTAATGTACCAGTTTTATCTGAACATATAACTGAAACAGAACCTATTGTTTCACAAGCTTCTTTTTTAGTAACTAAGGCATTTATTTTTGCCATCTTTTGCATTGTTATTGCAAGAGTCATATTTATCATAGTTGGAAGACCTTCTGGTACTGCTGCAACTATTAAGGCTACACAAACTGTAAATGCAGTTTTAACTTCGTCTATAGAATCTAAAAATGCAAATACATTTGATGTATCTACTTTAAGTCCATTTAACACCATTTTTACTACCATAAATATAAATAGTAGACCTGCTATTGCACTTGAAATTTTGGCAATCATTCCACCTAAGTTTCCAAGTTTTATTTGAAGTGGTGTATCTTCTTCATCACCTGATAGATGTTTTGCTATATCCCCCATTTGAGTGTTATCTCCTATAGAAGTTACAACCATCATACCTGTACCATAAGCTACAAGTGTTCCACCAAATACCATATTTATTTGTTTTGCTGGTATTGGTTCAAGTTCTTTTACACCGTCTTTTGTTTCGACTTTTTCCATTCCGATAATAGCGTCGCATTTTTTAGATACATCATCAGATTCACCTGTTAACATATCTTCTCTAACTTTTAAGTTTATACTTTTTATAAGTCTACCATCAGCTGGTATCATATCTCCTGTTTCGATAAATACTATATCTCCAGGAACTAATTCTGATTTTGAAACTAATTCTACTTCGCCATCTCTAAGCACTTTAACTTCTATATTTTCAGTTAATTTTGATAGTGCTTCTGCGGCCTTTTTAGAACGACCTTCCGTAATCATTCCTATTGCTATACCTATAGCTATAGCACAAACTATACCTATGGCATCGTGGAACTCTCCTATAACAGCACTTATTATAGCCGCTATTATAAGTATAACTATCATAGGCTCAGATAATGCATCTTTTAGATCATCCCAAAAGCTGCCCTCTTCCATCGGTGTAAATTCATTTAGACCGTACTTATCTCTCCTTGATTTAACATCATCAGAAGAAAGACCTCTATCTCTATTTACACTGAGCTCCTTTAGTACATCTTCTTTACTTTCACTATAAAATTTCATTTTTATACTCCATATGCTCTTCTTTCAAGATTTTTTTTCATATCGTTTAATCCAGTGTCATTTGTTCCTTCTCCTATTGCAGAGAATTTCCAAGTTCCTTCATAACGATATATAAGACCGACTAATAAAGCTGTCCTTCCTCTGTAATCATCTGATAAGTTATATCTTGCTATTTCAGAGTTATTTTTAGCATCAGTCATTCTTATATATGCATTTTTAATCATGCCAAAATGTTGGTTTCTTCTTACACAATCGTATATGTTTACAACGAATAATAATTTATTAACTTGAGAAGGTATTTTATCTAAATCGACTAATATTACTTCGTCATCCCCTGCACCTTCTCCAGTCAAATTGTCTCCTGTATGTATTATAGAATCATTTTTTGTTCTTAAGTTTCCGAAATAAACTAAGTCTATTGGCTTACTATCTTCATTTAGTAAAAATACAGATGCATCACAGTCTATATCTGTATTACCTGAACCAAATAAGGATTTTAAAAATCCTCCGCCTTGTTCAATTGGATCCCATCCTAATCCAACTCTTATCGTGCTAAGTCCTGGATTAGATTTTCTTAAATCTATTTTTTGTCCTTTTTTAAGATTAATTGACATAATAATCCTCCATAAAATTTGCTTTTTATACGTTTTATACGTTTAGTCCGTAGCTTCTACAAAGTGCTTCAAGCCCACCTTCAAATCCTGAACCTACTGCAGAGAATTTCCATTCACCATTGTGTCTATATATTTCACAAACAACTATTGCAGTTTCTATTGAAAACTCTTCACCTAAATCGTATCTTAATAATTCTTCTTCATTATCACTATTTACAACTCTTACGTAAGAATTATTTACTTGTCCAAAATTTTGTCTTCTTTCTTTAGCTTCATATATAGTAACTGTTACTGCTATTTTTTCTATTCTATCTGGCATTTTTGAAAAATCAACTAATATTTCTTCATCATCACCATCACCGTCACCAGTTCTGTTGTCTCCTAAATGTTCTACTGCTTCTGATGGATGTTTTAAGTTATTGTAGAATATAAAATCTTCATCTTGTTCTACTTTACCACTTTTTCCTACCATAAATAAACTTACATCAAGGTCAAAGTCATCTCCTCCATCAAACATATTAGTATCCCATCCTAATCCTAATCTTATATGTTTAAGACCTGGATTTCCTTTAGTTAAATCGATTTTTTGTCCTTTTTTTAATTGAATTGCCATATATATTACCCCCTCACAAAATTTATATATTTACTCCAAAGTTTTTACAAAGTGCTTCAAGTCCACCTTCAAATCCTGAGCCTAATGCGTTAAATTTCCATTCTCCATTATGTCTATATATTTCGCAAACAACTATTGCAGTTTCTATTGAAAAATCTTCGCCTAATTCATAGTTTAAAAGTTCTTGATTTGTATCTTCATCTATTACTCTTACATAAGAATTACTAACTTGTCCAAAATTTTGTCTTCTTTCTAATGCTTCATGTATTGTTACAGTAAATGCAATTTTACTTATGTTTTGTGGTACTAGACTTAAATCTACTTTTACTTGTTCATCATCGCCATCGCCTTCCCCAGTTAAATTATCTCCTAGATGTTCAACTGCTCCTGATGAATGTTTTAAGTTATTGTAGAAAACGAAATCTGTATCAGCATTCACTTTGCCATTTTCATCTAATAAAAAAGCTGCTGAGTCTAGGTCAAAATCAAATCCTCCATCGTATTTATTAGTGTCCCATCCTAATCCTACAACAATATGTTTAAGACCTGGGTTTCCTTTAGTTAAGCTTACCTTTTGACCTTTTGATAATGTGATTGCCATTTGTATCTCTCCTTTTTTAATTTTTATTAAATATAATACCCTATTAAATACTATTATATCATTTTTACATCGTATAGGAAACAATATTGAGCTTTATATTCATTTTTGTAATGTTAAAATTTTTATAATTATATAATAGTTTTTTAGTTTTGTAACATAATAAAATTGAGGTGATCAATTTGAAAAATTTAATCTTATTTCTATTAATTTTAAGCATAAATATATGTCCTAGCTACTCATATGCTCTAAACTTTTCAGAATTAAAACCTATTAAATTAAATTATAATTTTTATGATTTAAATGATTTTATAAACTCCAATGAATTAAAATATTCCTATTGCCAATATGGAGCTTATTTAGATAATTTAAACCATATATTAAAAGATTATAAAGAATTTAAAGATGCTTCTCTCAAAGATTTACTTACTAATTTAGATTCTATGCCAGATGAAATAGCTTTAAAAGTTAAGATAAATGCTTCAAATGCTTTAAATTACGAGTATTTTTTCAATAATTTATCATCTGAAAAAACATTCGCAAAGGGAAAAATATTAAAAGAAATAAATAATTCCTTCTCATCATTTGACAACTTTAAAAAAGAATTTGAAAAGATAGCGTTAAATTCAAATTCTGATTGGATATTTTTAGCGTTAAATTCTCAAAACAAATTATACTTAACTACATCTAAAGAAGTTTCATCTCCTGTAATCTATAAAGATAAAATCATTCTTTGTCTAAATCTAGATAAAGAAATCTATTCTAATAGAGAACAAATAATACATAATTTTTTAAATTATGTAGACTGGAATATAGCTAATAAAAATTATAATTCTAAATAAAATTAGAGGTTAAATTTTAACCTCTAATTTCTTTATCTTACTTCTTTTTTTATATCAATATAATCATCATTTTGATTTTCTTCATCTTTATTTTCTTTATTGTGTACTCTTTCTTCTATATATTCTAAGTCTTTATTTAATTTATTGCCTAATACCCATGCTAAAAATACTACTACACAGAATCCAATTATTTTTATCGGACTCGTAATAAATCCATATATATCTTGACCAATATAACTTACTACTAAAAACATTATAAATTTCCCCGATAAAACTGCTGACATAAATGTAGTCTTATCTCTTTTAGTTATTGCAGATGCAATAGTTATTACACAAGCAGGTAAAAATGGACAGGCATATGCTATAAATAAAAGTTTAAACCCTTTTTTATCCACCCATAATATTGCTTTTTTTATCTTTTCATTTTTAATTTTTTCTAATAATTTGCTGTTTTCTCCTATTTTTGAAACTAATAAAAATAAACATATTGTTCCAGTTACTGAGCCTAGCCATGATATCAAAAACCCTTTTACCATACCAAATAGTGCTGCATTAGCTGTTACTATTGCAACTAAAGGTAACATAGGTATAAAACTTTCTATAAATGAACTGAAAAACCCTACACATATCGAAAGTAATAAGTAATCTTGAACTAAATTTTGTAAAGCTTGTAAGTATTGCATCTTTCCACTCTCCTCAGTTTTAAAAATTAAAACTTTTCTTAAAGAGATTTAATTCTTTTTGTTTTTATAATCTCTTATCATTATGTTTCTTATTAAGATAATTATACATTATTTGATGAAATTATTTATTTAATTATTCTTACATTTTACTGACAAATTTGTAATTTTATTTAAAAAAAGAGCTTAAAAATCTATAAATCTTTAAGCTCTTACAAAATTCTACTCTTTTATGTTTTTTAAATGTAAATCCATTTGAGGATATGGTATATCGATATGTTCTTCATCAAACCTATTTTTAACTGATTCTAATAAGTCAAAGTAAACAGTCCAGTAATCTGAGTTTTTAACCCAAACTCTAACTGTAAAATCTAGTGAACTAGCATTTTGGTGAATAAGACCTATAAATGGCTCTGGTTTTTGTAAAATAAGCTTGTGTTTATCTACTATTTCTTTTAAAACTCTTCTAACTTTTAATAAATCCGAGTCATATGAAACCGAAAAAACTAAGTCTACTCTTCTAGTTTCTTTGGCTGAATAATTTATCAAACTTCCATTAGATAACGTACCATTTGGTATCATTACTAATTTATTGTCTATTGTCGCTAAGTTTGTGTAAAATACACCTATTTGTTCTACCGTTCCTTCAAAACCTGCAGCTTGGATATAATCCCCCACTTTAAACGGTCTTAAGAATAGTATTATAAATCCTCCTGCAAAGTTTGATAAGCTTCCTTGAAGTGCTAGACCTACAGCAACCCCAGCTGAAGCTAATATAGCAGCAAGCCCTGTAAGTTTAACATCCCAATATCCACCTATTATAATTAATAATAAAATACATTTTAATGATATATTAATACATGATTTTAAAAATTTTACTATTGTAACATCTACAGCTTTTAGTTCTGCAAATTTTAAAAACTTCTTTGATATATTATTTATTATTTTAAACCCAATAGCTATTACAAGAACGCCTATTATAAGTTTAACACCTATATCTATACCGTCATTTAATACCCAATTTGAAAGTCTCTTCATAAAAGTAGAAAAAGACAGGTGATCAAAGTTCATGTTTGAAATTTCTTCCACAGTATTTCCTCCTCAATATTTTGTATATTCTCATATATAATAACATACTTTTAAATTATATTCGACCCGTAGATTACAAAATTCTAGTTTAATCCCTCTTTTTAGACACTCAGAAATATTTACCATTACTTACCTTTGATTTTTGGAAATATTTGAGCTATTATTTAATCAAAGTCATATTTTATATATTATGCACATCAAGGGGGAATATAGATGAAAAGATTATGTACTAATTGCAAGGGAGAAAATGAATATATAATATCAGAAACTTCATCTAGTTATGTTTATTGTGAAGATTGTGGAAATATGAAACAAATTGCATTAAAACAAGATATATTTGACTCAATTTTAAAATCTATGGATACATATTTCAAACATACTAAAGTGAAATCAATATACGATTTAAAAGTAATTGTAAAATTTAAAGATGGATTTTTAGTAGAAGAAATAAACGGGAATATATTAAAGAAAAAACCTTGTCCTTTTACACTTTCAAAAAAGGATGAATATTTTTTCAAAAATACAGTGGATTATTTAATAGAAGATGACTTACATATTAGTAGTTCAGAAATAGAATTACATATCGAATTTATCAATTAAATCAATTATCAGTAAAAGGGCTATCTCAATTTTTCTTGTGATAACCCTTTTATTCATTTTCTATGTATAAATTGATTCTAATCTATTGTAATTTATAATTGCTGTATTTTTATTTAATCTATTTAACATATTTTTATCTTTAGCAATTAAAAATTATATTACATATTAATGCAAAAAATTCTCTAGTATAATTTAGTATAAACAAGGCCCCATTTGAGCTTGATGTATAAAATGTAGTATTTGCATATCCTACTCTCTTAGATATTATCTTACTTCTAAGCGTGTGAAAGTCAGTTGTTATAACTTTTATATTTAAATTTTCTATTTTCTTATGTGAATCGCCTTCTATTATTTTTTTAGAAAAACAAAAATTTTCTTTTGTTGTTCTTGACTTATCTTCCATAATAATATTTTTTTCGTCTATTCCCTTAGATAGTAAATAACTTTTCATTGCAGAAGCTTCACTTATATTTTCACCTCTACCTTGTCCTCCCGATACTATTATCTTTGGATTGTCATGTGTTAAATACAAATATTCTACACAGCTATCTAATCTTTCTTTAAGACTCTGGCTTATTTTATTTTTATTTACTAATGCGCCTAAAACTATTATATAATCACATTTTGTATCTAAGTCGTGTTTTGGATATAAAACCATTATAGATTCTACTAAGATAAATATTATCAAGACACAACAAATCACCCCCTTTACAATTTTGTATAGTGTACATTTTTTATTTAAATATTTTTTTATAAAGTGATATATAAAACATAGTAATCCCAAAATTAAAAACAAATACTTAAACATTAAAAGGGACATAAAATTTATTATTATAAAATAAAAAATAAAAAGAGAACCTACTATTAAATCTATATTTCTTTTTAACATATTGTAATTTTTTTAGTTTATCCTTTCTTCAATTTTATAAAAGTGGTGCAAACATTCTTATTATCAATCTCAAAACTTTTCTTATACTACTTGTATTTTTACATTCCTCCATTGTGACTTTATGGCATCTTTTTAGAGTTTCTAAATAATCGTCTTTCATGGATTTTATGCTCTCTGTTTTATAAAGCCATACACCACATTCATAGTGAAGATAAAGGCTTCTAAAATCAAGATTTATACTTCCCACTACTCCATATTCATCATCAACTACGAATGTCTTAGCATGCATAAATCCTGGTGTAAATTCATAGATTTCTATTCCATCTTTAATAAAAGATTCATAATATGATTTTGTGACAGCGTGGACAAACTTTTTATCTGGAATATAAGGCGTTACGATTTTTATATCCACACCAGATTTTGCAGCGATTTTTAATGCTGTAGCCATTTCGTTATCGATTATAAGATATGGAGTGTTTATATAAATATAGTCTTTTGCTTTATTTATCAAATTAAGATATACTGTTTCACCAATTGGTTCGTTGATAAGAGGGCTATCATCAAAAGGTTGGACATA
The DNA here is from genome assembly GCA_025148965.1 of Intestinibacter bartlettii. Taxonomy (GTDB): domain Bacteria; phylum Bacillota; class Clostridia; order Peptostreptococcales; family Peptostreptococcaceae; genus Intestinibacter; species Intestinibacter bartlettii. The sequence goes on from CP102273.1 coordinate 1,820,561, forward strand.
TCCTTTTGAATTATAATACTTATTTTTAGATGGTTTAAACTTAATATAATCTTCTTCTTTATTATCTATATAATCCCACATAGATAAAAACATCACAGTCAAATTCCATACAGCATCGCCTTTTAGCATAATTCCTGCATCTTTCCAATATCCGTGTTTTTCATATTCATTTATATATTCATCAGCTAAGTTTATGCCACCAGTAAAACCTACATCTCCATCTATAACTACTATTTTTCTATGATCTCTATTGTTAAGTCTTCTTGTAAAAAACGGCTTTATAGGATTAAAAACTCTACATTTTATTCCTTTTGCTTCTAAAGTATTCTTATAATTATGCGGAAGTGTTACTATGCATCCCACATCATCGTAAATAAGTCTTACATCTACACCTTGTTTTGCTTTTTCTTCTAAAATTTCTAATATAGAATTAAACATTTTTCCTTCTTGTATAATAAAATACTCTAAAAATATAAATTTCTCTGCTTTTTTTAATTCTCTCAAAAGTGCTTCAAATTTTTCTTCACCAATTTTAAAATAAGTTGTTTCTGTATTATTGTAAACTGGACATTTTGCATAATTTAAAATATATTCACTTTGATTTTTAGCGTATATACTTTTATCTCCAATTTTTTTTATTATCTCATCGTCTTGCTTTAGAGAGTTTGTCATCTCTATATTTTGTATAACCATCTTTAGTTTTTCCCTTGTACTAAGCTTATTTCCTCCATACAAAAGGTAAAAAAGACCTCCAAATATCGGAAAAATCATAACTGGTACAATCCATGCTATCTTATAACTTGGATTGCTTTTGTTATTTATAATTATAAAAACTATAATAATACTAAGCGTTAGAGAAGCTAAATAAAAATCAAAGAAACTTTCACTGTATTTTAATAAGAAGAATGATATAACCCCTATCTGCAATATAAATGAGCTTACTAAAAGTATTACCCTTTGTACAACCCTTTTTAATAAAACATTCATGATTTAACTCCTTTAAATATATTAACCCTATACTCCCTAATTTTAACAAGTTCTACATATATTATATTATGAAATTTATACTTTTTATTTAATACTAATAAATTATTTTTAAATTTTAAAAGAACCACTACATATCGATTATATACATAGTGGTTCTCTAAAATCAATTTTCTATACTAAAATTGCTAATTTATCATCTATCATCTTTTTAGCGATTTGTGGATTTGCTTGACCTTTTGAAGCTTTCATAACTTGTCCCATTAGATAACCTGCAGCTTGTTTTTTACCAGCTTTAAAGTCTTCTATTGATTGTGGATTATTTTTAAGCACTTCATCTACTAATTTTTCAAGTTCATCACTTGAACTTATTTGAGCAAGTCCTTTTTCTTCTATTATAACGTCTGGTGACTTATTAGTATCGAACATTTCTGCAAATACTTCTTTACCAGCAGTTTTACTTATTTTACCTTCATCTATAACTTGTATTAAATGAGCTAAATTTTTAGGATCCATAGTTATATCTTCTGGTTCTAATCCTTTTTTATTTAATAATCTAAGCATATCTCCTAATATGTAGTTGTCTACAACTTTAGGATCTACACCAAGTGCAACTGTATCTTCATAGAAATGTGCTAGAGTTTTGTTTGCAATTATTATAGATGCATCTTTTTGAGGTATTTTATAATCTCTAACAAATCTTTGTCTTTTCTCTGCTGGCATTTCTGGAAGATTAGCTCTTGTTTCATCTATAAATTCTTGTTGTATTATAATAGGTGTTAAATCTGGTTCTGGGAAATATCTGTAGTCATGAGCTTCTTCTTTTGAACGCATTGGTAAAGTTTTAGCTTTTGCAGCATCCCATCTTCTTGTTTCTTGTTTTATTTTATATTCTTCACCGTATTGATATAATTCTCTTTGTCTTTTTTCTTCTCTTTCTAGAGCTTTTTGAACTTCTCTAAATGAGTTTATATTTTTTATTTCGACTTTTGTTCCGTATTCTTCTTGTCCAACAGGTCTTATAGATATATTGGCATCACATCTTATTGAACCTTGTTCCATACGACAGTCAGATACTTCAGCATATTCAAGAATACCTTTTAATTGTCTCATAAATTCTGCAGCTTCTGCAGGAGAACGTAAATCTGGTTCTGTAACTATTTCTATTAGTGGCACACCACATCTGTTGTAGTCTATTAATGAATATGGTTCATCTTCTAAATGCACAAGTTTCCCTGCATCTTCTTCTATATGTATTCTATTTATTCTTACTTTAACTTCTTTTCCTTCAAAATCAAATTTAACAAGTCCTTCACCACACATTGGTATATCGTATTGTGATGTTTGGAAGTTTTTTGTTAAGTCAGGATAGAAGTAGTTTTTTCTGTCCATTTTATTGTAATTATTTATCTTACAACCAAGAGCAGTTCCAGCTTTTACTGCAAGTTTTATAACATCTTCATTTAATACTGGTAAAGTCCCTGGAATACCTAGACATATTGGACAAGTATTTTCATTAGGTTTTTTACCAAATTCTGTAGAACAGCTACAGAATATCTTTGTTTTTGTTTTTAATTCAGCATGTATTTCAAGCCCTATGACTGTTTCATATACCATAATCTACACCTCTCTATCAAATTGTAGTGCTAATTTCTTTTCAAGTTGATAAGCTACTTTATATATCTTATCTTCACTAAATGTATCTCCTATTAATTGGATACCTACTGGAAGTCCTTCTTTGCTCTTTCCTCCTGGCATTGATAATGCTGGAACTGTAGCTAAGTTTATATTTATTGTATAAATATCAGCTAAATACATTGCAGTTGGATCTTCACATCTTTCACCTATTTTAAATGGAAGTATTGGAGATACTGGTCCAAGTATTATATCGTATTTTTTGAAAGCTTCTTTAAATTCATCTTTTAATTTTGTTCTGAATTTTTGAGCTTTGTTGTAATAAGCATCATAGTAACCTGATGATAATGCATAAGTACCAAGCATTATTCTTCTTTTTACCTCTTTTCCAAATCCTTCACTTCTACTTTTTTCTATCATATCATCTACTGATGTGTAGTCTTTTGCTCTATATCCGTAGCTTACTGAGTTGAATCTCGCTAAGTTTGAACTAGCTTCAGCAGAAGATATTATGTAATATGGAGCAAGTCCATCTTTAGTTGATGGTAGTGAAAATTCTTCAACTTCACAACCTAATTCTTTTAAAGCTTCTAAGTCTTTAAGTACTATATCTTTTATTTCAGAATCTAGTCCTTTTTCTTCTATAAATTCTTTTGGTATACCTATTTTCATACCAGATATATCTTGACCTAATTCTTTTGTATAATCTACTTTTTCAAGTCCTTTTTTTGTAGTACAGTCTAAGTCATCTTCGCCTGCTATTATATTTAATAAATAAGCATTATCTTCTACATTCATAGAAAATGGTCCTATTTGGTCAAGTGAAGAACCAAATGCTACAAGTCCAAATCTAGATACTAAGCCATAAGTTGGTTTCATACCTACAATACCGCAAAATGATGCTGGTTGTCTTATTGAACCACCAGTGTCAGAACCTAGTGCTAGTGGAACCATTTCAGACCCAACAGCAGCTGCTGAACCACCAGAAGACCCCCCTGGTACTCTAGTTATATCTATTGGGTTTTTAGTAACTTTCATAGCTGAATTTTCTGTTGAAGAACCCATAGCAAACTCATCTAAATTTGTTTTCCCTATAAGGATTGCATCCTCAGCTTGTAATTTTTTAATTACTGTTGCATCGTATGGTGGAACAAAATCTTCTAACATTTTTGATGCACAAGTTGTTCTTACACCATGTGTACATATATTATCTTTTATAGCTATTGGTATACCAGCAAGGCGTCCTAATTTTTCACCTTTAGCTACTTTTTCATCTATCTCTTTTGCTTTTTGTAGTGCTTCATCAGTTCTAAGTAATAAGAAAGCATCTATTTTATCTTCTTTTTTATTTATTGTATCTACATATGATTTAACTACATCATAGCTTTTTACTTCACCAGATTTTATCTTAGCTACTAATTCTTTTATACTCATTAAAACGTCCTCCTATTCAATGATTTTTGGCACTTCTATTGCAGTGTCTCTCATTGTCTTTACATTTCTAAATAAGTCTTCTATTTCACATTTTTTAGGAATGTCTTTTCTAGTTACTAAAACTGTTGGTCTTTTTTCTACAACATCGTCTAGGTCTAGAGCATCTAGTGTTTTAAATTGTTCTAATATATTTTCAAATTCTTTTGCAAATTTTTCAGCTTCATCTTCTTCAAAATGTAGCTTAGCTAATTGTGCGATGTATTTAACTTCATCTTTACTAATTGCCATAATATCTTCTCCTTTTTATTTGGATTTTGAGTAAGTTTTATATTTTACCATAATTTATTTTATGGAGTTAATCTCTTCATATCTCTTGGTACTAGTGTCGCTTCTCTTATATTTGAAAGTTTTAATATTTTCATAGTAAGTCTTTCAAGTCCTATAGCAAATCCTCCATGTGGTGGCATTCCATATTTAAATGTATCAAGATAGAAATCAAAGTCTTCTGGATTTAATCCAAATTTGATTATATTTTCTTTTAACATTTCATAGTCGTTTATTCTTTGACCACCTGTAGTTATTTCAAGTCCATCATATATTAAGTCAAAACTCTTTGTTAATGTTTTATCCTCATCATCAGGCATAGTATACATCGGTCTTTTTGCCACTGGATATTTAGTTAAAAATACAAATTCTGTACCATATTCTTTTTTAACGTAATCACAAATTAATTCTTCACCTTTTGCATCTATATTTCCAATTGGTGATTTTTTATTGTATTTTTCAAGAAGTATTTTGTGAGCTTCTTCTAAAGTTATTCTTGGTATTTTAACTTCATTTGGAAGTTCTACTTTATACATTTCTAATTCTTTTTTACAAACTTTATTTAGATGTTTAAATAAGTAATCTAAGAAACCTTCTTCTAAGTCCATAAGTTCGAATTCATCTTTTATAAATCCCATTTCAACATCTAAACTTACATATTCATTTAAATGTCTCCAAGTATTATGAAGCTCAGCTCTATATGCATGACCTATTTCATATACTCTTTCAAAACCTGCCCCTACCATCATTTGTTTATAAAATTGTGGTGATTGAGCTAAGAAAGATCTTCTATCAAAGTAATTTACTGTAAACATTTCAGAGCCACCTTCAGTAGATGAATCTATAATTTTTGCAGTATGTATTTGTTCAAAGTTTTTAGATCTTAGATAATCTCTAAAAGCTTGTTCTATTTCATTTTGAACTTTAAATATTGCACGTATTTCTGGTCTTCTAAGTGCTATTGTTCTGTGATCTAATTGTGTTTCTAAAGCCGCTTTATTTTTATAGCTGTTTATTTCAAATGGAAGTTTATCATAATATGTTCTTCCTAGTATTTTAATTTCATCTACAATTATTTCTATTCCACCTGGAGCCTTTTCATTTTTGCTTTTTTTACCTATTACTTCTATCGCATTTTCAAGTTTTAATCCTTCAATTTGTTCTTTATTTGTAACAAGTTGTATTATTCCACTTTTATCTCTTAATTTTACAAACACTATATTGCTCAAGTCAATTATTTTATAAACCCATCCTCTAAGTAATATAGTTTCATCTTGCGAGTCTTTTACTTCGCTTATAAAAGTTCTTTCTAATGTTTTATCTACTATCTGCATAACTTTCACCCTTTCTATAATACTAATATTATTTATTCCCCTTAATTTTTTGAATTAAAAAACCCGTCTCTATACTATCGTATAGGGACGGGATAACTTCCGCGGTACCACCCTAGTTGGCAAAAAGCCCAACTCTGTAAAGTACTATTATACTTTTTCTCCTTTAACGGTGAGACTCCGTTTAGCTTTACTCTTACAAAATGTAATTTCTTCTAACCACTCCAAAGCGTTGTTTCAACTTAAGTATCATATAGGCTTCCACCACTTCCTACTCTCTGTAAATCAAACTTAAATTTACTTTCTTTTTCATTGCATTTTTTTATTAACTTTTATTATGTATACATTGTAGACTAAAAAAATATTATTTGCAACCAGATTTTGTATTTTTTTCATATTTTTTTAATTTTCTCTAAATTTATATATATATTATATCTGTTTTTTAGTATTTTATACATTTTATATATGATTTTATATTAAAATTGTAATAATAATTATCAATAAAATATAAAAACTATATATTCTTATTCTAAGTTGATTTAATACTATCCATATTTTAATTAGATATGATATAATAGTTAGCAAAATTCAAATTTTTGGGAGGAATATTTTCATGATAATTAGAAATGCAAACATTATAGATATAGAAAATATTGCAAATTTATATATTACAAATTGGAAAAATACATATAGTGAATTACTTCCTCAAGATTTTTTAGATAGTCTGACGGTAAATTCGGCTATATATAAATGGAGTAACTATTTAAATAGTGAAAATAATAAATTATTTGTAGCTTATGATGAGAATACCTTCTTAGGATTTGTTGCATCTAAAGTCGATGATGAAGATGCACATTGGTGGTATTTAGATTCACTTCATGTAAATAAAAATGCTAGAGGTCATGGAGTTGGCACAAAGTTAATTTATGAAGTTGGTAAATATGCATTAACTAATAATTATAAAAGTATGAGTATTTGTATTGTATGTGGAAATGACAATGCCGGAAATCTCTATAAAAAACTCGGTGCTACTCACTATAAGTACTTTGTAGATGATTTTGGTGGCACTAAATCAAATTCACAGAAATTAGTTTGGAGGGATTTAAGTATTTTTAAATAATTTTACTTAATAAAATTTATTATATTATATTTAAATGACCTTTTTATTAAGTATAGGATATGATTTTACATATCCTATACTTTGTATATATTATTTTTTATATTCTCCAAAATATCTTTCTAAAAGTCCTAAAAATGCTTTACCATGTCTTGCTTCATCTTTACACATTTCATGAATTGTATCATGTATAGCATCAAGACCTAATTCTTTTGCTTTTTTAGCTATTTTTAATTTTCCTTCTGCAGCTCCATATTCAGCTTCAACTCTAGCACTTAAATTAGCTTTTGTACATGGCTCTACTACCTCACCTAAAAGCTCTGCTATTTTTGCAGCATGTAATGCTTCTTCAGCTGCTATTTTGTCGTAAGTAACCCCTACTTCAGGATAGCCTTCTCTATCTGCAACTCTACCCATAGCTAAATACATCCCTACTTCTGTGCATTCGCCTATAAAGTGTGCTCTTAAATCTTCTAATAAATCTTCATCAATTCCTTTTGCACATCCCACATGATGTTCATCTGCCCAATCTAATTTATCTTTCTTTTCTACGAATTTGTCACTATTTACACCACACACTGGACATTTTTCTGGTGGTTCTTCACCTTCATATATGTATCCACAAACTGTACATACCCATTTTTTCATATTAAATCTCTCCTTTATTTTTTCTTAAGAATAGATATAAAAAAATTATCATATTTATTTATATATTCTTTTATGTATCTTTACATATTACATAAATTATTTACATCTAATTCTAGGTATATTTTGGACTAATTTCTCAAAAAATATACACGAATATATAATTTATCTAAGGAGGTTTCTATGAACTTTCTCAATATTTTTTTAACTGGATTCGCTCTTTCTATGGATGCATTTGCAGTTTCTGTAACTAAAGGCATAACCCTAAAAAACATAAATTCTAAAATTGCCTTTAAAATTGCTTTTTCCTTCGGTTTTTTTCAAGGTGTAATGCCTCTTATCGGATGGTTTTTAGGAATTAGATTTGAATCTTACATAAAATCTATAGATCATTGGATTGCTTTTTTCTTATTAGGTTTTATAGGCCTTAAAATGATTTTTGAAGCATTAGAAAGCAACAAAATAGACTTTAAAAATGAAGCTGAAAAAAACACTTATATGCAAAGTATAGCAACTATAGACAACAAAGAAATCCTTGTATTATCAATAGCTACAAGTATAGATGCTCTTGCAGTCGGCGTAAGTTTTGCATTTTTAAGTATTTCAATCTTTCCCGTTTGCTTTAGTATTTTTCTTATAACTTTAATAGTATGCTTCTTAGGTGTATTAATCGGTAAAAAACTTGGCTCTGTGTTTAAAAATTATGCACAAATTGTAGGAGGAGTTATTTTAGTATTTATAGGTATTAGTATATTAAACGAACATACTCATTTTATTTCTAAATTCTTTTATTAAATTATAAGACATGCTATTTTATGTAAAACTTTTCTATCTCTTAATAAATAAAAATGCCTAAACACAAATATTTTGTACTTAGGCATTTTTATTTCTATATTTAATTTATTATCTATCTTATAAATGATATACTCTCTTAACCCTTTCACCTATAACACTTAATGTTTCATTAGTTATAGTATTGCTAAGTAAACTTATTTGGTTTACAGATAAGTAATTATCGCCATCTTGTCCTATTAAAGTAACTGTATCTCCTTCTTTTACATCTATTCCAGATACGTCTATCATCATTTGGTCCATGCAAACATTACCTATTTGTCTTGCATATTTTCCATTTACTAAAACTTTCATATCTTTTTTAGATACAAGTCTTGATAAACCATCTGCATATCCTATAGTTACTGTTGCAACTTTTATAGTTTCTGTAGCAGTGAAGTTGTTACCATATCCTACAGATTGTCCTGGAGTTACATCTTTAACCATTGCTACTTTACATCTTAATGAAAGTGGAGCTTCAAACTTCATTCCATTTGGTAAATTATCTAATGTATCATCTAGTGGATCTGATGGCACACCATATAATATGATACCTGGTCTTGCTAAATCATAATGTAAATCTCTATATGTTACTATACCATAGCTATTTTGAAGATGTACATTACCAAGTTCAAATCCATCAGCTTTTAATTTATTTATTACATAATCAAAGTTTGCTATTTGTTGTTTTGTAAACACTATATCAGCTTCTAATTTACTATCTGATCTAGATAAATGTGAGAATATACCTTCTACTTTTATATTATCTAAAGTGTATATTTTTTCAATTAAATCCATATGTTCTTTTGGTTCACCTAATCTATTCATACCTGTGTTTAATTTTACATAACCTCTTACAGTTCCAGGTAATTTGCTTAATTCTTCAGCATATGCTTCATTTGCTAATGTTTGGCATAAATCATATTTGATTAAATCATCTTTTTGACAAGAAGGAGTCCATCCTAATATTATTATGTCGCCTTTTATGCCGCCTTCTCTAAGTTTTATAGCTTCTTCTATACAAGCAACAGCAAAATATTTTATTCCTAAACTTTCAAAATATTTAGCTACTACTACATCCCCATGTCCGTAAGCATTTGCTTTTACTACACCAACTATTTGTACATCATCATGTAAAAGTTCTTTTATAACTTCTATATTATGTTTAAACTTAGATAAATCAATTTCTACCCAAGCTCTAAGTTTAGAAGTATCGATTTCCGCTTGGCTATTATAAATTTTAGTTTCCATATTGATCCCCCTTGATATTGTAAATACCGTTGTTTTGAAAGTAAGTTTTATTTAAAATAAATATGCTATAACCTACTTTTAAGTAAATTATAGCATATTTTTCCAAACTCAATCACATTTTTTTAATAATTCTTAAAATTAAATAAATAATACTTTATAATGATAATTATCTTAAAAAAGAATATACTTTTTAATATAATTATCATTTTACCAATTAATACATATGATTGTCTTTAGATTCATTTTCTTTTGTAAGTCTTCTTGAGTTGAATTCATCTACTTTTTCTTTTAACTCTATATCTTCATCATTTTCAGAAGTTTTATTGTACTCTTCTTGATCTCTTAATTTTCTTTCTTGTATTTCAAATTCTTGTATCTGTTTTTCTATTTTTCTACATTTCATTTTTTTAAATATTTTTATAGCGAAAATAGAAGCAGCAACTATTATTCCACCTGCTATCATACCTTCATAGCAAGCCATTTTATTTTTTTTATTATCACAACAAAACATCACTAATCACCTCATTTGCTTGGATTAGTAGTAGTATTTGTATTTATGAAAATAATATTTTATATAAAATAAAGCAATACTATCAACTAATATCAGACATTTCTAGATTTACCTTTTCTTCTAGATGTTGCATATCATATATTTGTTCTAGATTGTTTTGACTATTTGATTTTTTGAAAATTAGTCGTACAGTCGTACCTTTATCGACTTCGCTTTTAATTTCTATTTTGCCACCTAAAGCATCTACTAGTTTTTTTACTATACTAAGTCCTATACCACTGCCTTCTTTTATTGCAGCATTTTTATTGTCAAATCTTTCAAATCTGTCAAATATAATATCTACTTTGTCCTTTGGAATTCCTACTCCAGTATCGCTTACTTCGATATGTACTTCTTCATTTTTATCTTTTACAACTACATCTATATTTCCATTTACTTTATTGTATTTTATAGCATTGGAAAGTATATTTAATATTATTCTCTCTAATTGCTCTACATCTATATCACAATAAAGCTCTTCTTCTTCTGTATCAAAAATTATATTTATATTTTTACTTTTAGCAAAATTCACAACAGAAATTGTAATATCTTCTACTATTGCTACGATATTTACACATTTTAAATTAAACTCTAATTTATTATTTTCTAGTTTTGTAGAATCTATAAAGTTATTTATAAGTCTTATTAATCTGTTGCAATTTTTCTTTATAATTTTATTAAACTCTAAGATACTACCATAATTTCCTTTTTGTAAATTTAAATCTTGTATTTGTACTGTGGAATATATTACGTTTACAGGTGTTTTAAATTCATGAGAAATATTTGATAAGACTTCATCTCTTGCTTTTTCCATTACATCTCTTAATTCTAATTCTTTTTCTGCATTTTCTAATTTAATTTTATCTTCTCTATTGTTTATTATAGAAACTTGGAAAATTTTTTCATGTACATTTTCATAAAATCTTATTTCCTCTGCATCAAAAACAACTCCATTATATGAAAATTTAGTATAAATTATTTTTTTATCAGTATCATTCTCATTTAAAGATTTTAATATATCAGTATATTTTCCTCTTTCAGGCTCATACACTAAATCCAATATCGATTTATTTATTAATTTTTCATCTGATTTTAAATTAAACAATTCTAATGCTTTGTTATTAGCAAACATTATTTTTCGGTTAGAAGATATTAATATACCACCTGGCATATTTTTCAAAAGCTGTTCGTATATTATTTTGTAGTATTCCATATTAAAATTTACTACTTCAAGAGTCTCTATATTTTTTTGTAATTTTTCTTTTTCATCTAGTAAATTATAGTATAAATGCCTATTTGGTCTTTTTATTATATCCCTAAAACAAATAGTATATACTATGTATACGTGTATAAACTCTAAAATAATTAAAGTTATGCAGTTAAGTTTGTTTATAAATAGCAATTTCTGGCCTACATCTACAAAATCCACTCCCCCAAAAAATACCATTATTAATATTCTTCCAATTCTGCATAAAAACATTAATCTTAGATCTTTAACTATTTTATAATTGTAGAATTTATCATTTAGCTTTTCTAAATGCAGTAAATTATATATATATCCCATTATAAGAACAATACATAATATATTTTTTACAATAGAATACCTTCCACCTACATACATATTAGGTAGTATATTGGTCCATGTTATGAGTATATACATTATCGGTATAAGTATCATAATCATATGTATAACATTATTAAATATATTGTTTTTCTTTTTATTGACATATACATATATAAATGATGTATACAGTATTGTCTGGATTGCTAAGTTCAGTACTGTCATTTGAACTTCTTGATTTTGAACTTCTTGATTAAGTGTACTATGTCCCAAATTGTCAAATACATATATTGCAAATAGTATTTTTAATACTGCAACTATTCCAAAAATTCTAGCTAAATCTTTATAGATTTTTTCTTGTGCTGTACTTAATGTAACAACACTTATAATATATGCGAATAGTGCAACCACACCATTAATTATGACTAGAATTAAATACATATAATAAATATCCATGTCTCGTAAAATGGTAAAAAAAGCGCATATTATTAAAAAATAAATGCCAATAAAATCAATTAAATAACTATCTCTATCCAAAAATTTCATAAAAGTTCCCCCCATAAGCACTCTACCAATAGAGTTAATTATGTTTTTCTTTTTATCTGCATATTTATATGTTATATTTCTTTGACTAACATTTGCAATAGTTTTTTAGTTTTTATCTCAATCTTTGTACAAAGTTATTGTATTATTAATTATTAAATACCCATAATTTAACTTTTGAAACATTTTGTTAGAATTTTTTAATCTTTCTTATAATTTAAAAAGAATATCATAATTAAATTACAATATTCTTTTTAATGTATAATATTTAATTATTTTAAATCTATTAAACGTTTAATACTGCTTTTTGAACAGTAATATTTACTATTTTGTAAATTAATACTCCAACTACTAAGTTTATAGCTACTGCTGGAACTACTACTGACATAAATAACATTGTGAAGTTTCCTGGAAGTCCTACTATTATTTGAGCTGCAGTTAAGAATATTGTACCACTTACAAAAGTTCCTATTACCATCATTATTCCTGTAACTATTAAATCTTTTACTTTATCTCCTAAATTTCTAACAAAAGGTAATCTATATGAAAGTGTCATAACTAAAAATATTATATTTGTAGTTAAGAATTTATCTATAACATTTGGTATTTGACCACCAGGGAATGCACTAGTCATTCCTGCAAATATACCTGCTACAATTCCTGCTACTAAACATGTTTTATAACTATCTCTATTTATAACCATAAGTGTAAATAACATTATAAGTGTTGTATCTGGTTTAATTGTAAATATTGGTGGTGTTATTTGATGTAGCACTAACCCCATTGCTAATAATATTGCATTTAATGTTAATCTTCTCGTATTTGTATTTGTTCTCATTTTTTAAAATCCTCCTAAAATCTTTATTTTCATAATCTTCTCTAAATTCTTTATATTTTTTATCTATAAATCCTTTTAATGGAGTTCACAACATCTTCACACCTCCCCTTTCATTTATTTTTAGTACTCGGTATAAATTTCTAAACATATCTCAAAAGCTCTACAATATTTTTAAAAACTTTTTTTGAAATTAAAAAAGCTCCATCCTATCTATCAATAGGACGGAGCATATATTCCGCGTTGCCACCTAATTTGTATATAATAAATATATACCTCTCAATAAAGTACCAACATACTTCTTCGCTGTAACGTGCGATCACGGTAAAATCTACTCTCAAAATATGATTTCAATTTACTCCTCAGAGGCCCATTCATTAAACTTTTTCTTGTTGAGATTCCACCATCCTCAACTCTCTATATTGAACCTAAATTTAATTACTCTCCCTCTTCAAAGGATTTAAGTTATCTTATACTTATATAGTATTCACTTTATTAAGTTTTGTCAACAGCTTTTTTAAGTTTTTTATTTTTTCTAACTAAATTATTTTAAATGGGTTTAAATACACTTCGCTTTTTATTGTTTCAAACTCTTCAAAACCATCTATAAATCTTTTCATAACATCTTTAAATATATCTTCTGTATCGAAGTGTCCACAGTCAATTACATTCATATTCATATCAAGTGCATCTTGTGCTTCGTGGTATTTCATATCACCTGTTATTAAAACTTGTGCACCTTTTCTTTTAGATAATTTAACTAAGTCAGATCCAGCACCTGTACAAAGTGCAACTTTTTTTATTTTTGATTTTAAATCTCCGACAAGTCTTATTTTATCCATATCTAAAGTATCTTTTATTTTATTTGCAAGTTCCTCTAAAGTAATTTCATTATCTAGTGTCGCTATTCTACCTAGACCTTGTTTTTCGCCTTCATTTTGAAGCTCGTATACATCGTATGCAACCTCTTCATATGGATGAGCCTTTATCATTTCTTTTATAACTTTATTTAATATACTTTTAGGTACTACAGTCTCGACTTTGACCTCATGTGTCTCTTCTATCTTACCTATCGTTCCTGTATATGGGTTTGTACCTTCTTCTGGTTTAAATGTACCTATACCAGCTGTGTTAAAGGTACAGTGGCTATAATTCCCTATAAATCCTGCATTATTTTTACCTAATACATCTCTTATTATTTGTACATGAGTATTAGGCACGTATACAGCAAGTTTATATAGTTTTTCGCTTGTAGTTTCTTCTAATATCTCACAATTTTCAAATCCCATAATCTCCATAAAATAATCGTTTAATCCATCTTTAGCTATATCAAAATTAGTGTGCATAGAGTAAAGACTTATATCATTTTTTATAAGCTTTAAAATAAGTCTTCCCTTTAAATCACCTGAATTAACTCTATTTATTTTTGAAAAAATGAATGGGTGATGAGTTATTATTAAATCTACACCTTTTTGTATTGCTTCATCTACTACTTTTTCATTTGCTTCTAGTGTAACTAGTATTTTTTTTACTTCTTTTTCATATTCCCCAACTAATAATCCAACATTGTCCCATGAGTATGCTAAATTAGTAGGATATTTACTTTCTATTTTATCAATTAAATTTCGAAGTTTCATATATTACCTCCCTATTTATTTAATAAATCATTTAAAGCATCTATCTTTTTGTTTAAAGCGGCTCTTTTATCTTCTATTCCTTGCCCTTCTTTTCCTTCTAATTTTTTTAATACGTTTTGATTTATTCTAATTTTATTTTCTATAAAATCATTAAGTAATGGGTCGTTATTTTGTATTAATTTTAGACCTATTTCATAGTAAATAGGATCTATTTCTTGAGGTTCTAATCCCTCATATTTACAAACTATTATCTCATATAATCTGTGCTCTTCTCTTACTAAATGTTCATCTAGTATTTTATATCCATTTTGATATAAGAACATTCTAAGCTCTTCTGGAGCTTGCATTGGTTGTAATATTAATTTTTCTGTAGTATGAGCTACTTTTTCATTTGCTTTTAATAAGTTATTTATAAGCATTCCACCCATACCTGCTATTATTATCTCATCTACTTCATTTTCTTTTAAAACTTCTATTCCTGAACCTAGTCTTAAATCAACTTTATCTTGTAATTTATTTCTTGTTACTTCTTTTCTTGCATTTTCTAGTGGACCTTTGTTAACATCCCCTAAAATAGCGTATTGTATTTTATTTTGATTTAAAAGGTATACAGGTATATACCCGTGGTCAGTTCCTATATCGGCTATTCTTTTTCCATTATCTACTAATGATGCAATTTTTAATAGTCTGTCTGTAAGTTTCACGTATTTCATCCTTTCTTTTTCAATTTGTGAACTTTTATATAATTATTAACTTAAAAATTCGCCTTTTCAGGCGAATTCTTATCTTAATCTAAATAATCTCTTAACTTCTTAGAACGACTTGGATGTCTAAGTTTTCTAAGAGCCTTAGCTTCTATCTGTCTAATTCTTTCTCTAGTTACGTCGAATTCTTTACCAACTTCTTCTAGAGTTCTTGCTCTACCATCTTCTAAACCAAATCTTAGTTTTAGTACTTTTTGCTCTCTTTCATTTAATGAACCTAATACTTCTTCTATTTGGTCTTTAAGTAATGAATATGCAGCAGCTTCTGCTGGAGCTAATGCGTCTTCATCAGGTATAAAGTCTCCTAAGTGACTATCTTCTTCTTCCCCGATAGGAGTTTCTAAAGAAACAGGATCTTGAGCTATTTTCATTATTTCTCTTACTTTTTCTTCAGACATATCCATTTCTTTTGCTATTTCTTCTGGTTTTGGGTCACGTCCTAATTCTTGAAGTAATTGTCTTGATACTCTTATAAGTTTGTTTATTGTTTCTACCATATGAACAGGTATTCTTATAGTTCTAGCTTGGTCTGCTATAGCACGAGTTATAGCTTGTCTTATCCACCAAGTAGCATAAGTACTGAATTTGAATCCTCTTTCATAGTCGAATTTTTCAACAGCTTTTATAAGTCCAAGGTTACCCTCTTGGATTAAGTCTAAGAATAACATTCCTCTACCAACGTATCTTTTTGCTATACTTACAACAAGTCTTAAGTTTGCTTCTACTAATCTTTGTTTAGCTATTTCGTCTCCCTCAAGCATTCTCTTTGCGTATTCTATTTCTTCATGTGGTTTAAGTAGAGGAATTTTTCCTATTTCTTTAAGGTACATTCTAACTGGGTCATCGATGCTTATACCTTTAGGAAGAGACAAGTCTATTTTATCCATTTCTATATCGTCTTCTTTTTTAAGTTCATCATCAGATACTCCATCAAAATCTTTATCTACGATTAAATCATTATCGTTATCAGAAAAATCAACATCTGCTTTTTGTGTTTTATCTTCTATTATTTCTATTCCCAAATTTCCAAGTGTTTCGTAAAGGTTTTCTACTTGATCTTTATCAAGTTCTGTCTCAGAAAATGCTTCCATAATCTCTGATAGTGTTAAAGATCCTTGTTTTTTACCTTTATCTATAAGTGTTTTTGCCGTTAACCTTTTATTATCTTTCTTACTTGCCATAAATAATTCTCCTCCTTTCTATAAGTCGTTTATAAATCTTTTTTTATTTTTTCTCTTTTTAAAATTTCTAAACTCAACTTCATAATTTTATCATCTACCTCTTTCGTATTGCTATTGCTCTTTTTAAGTAAATCAAGTTCTTTTGACAATCTTTCTATTTGAATTGACATTGACTTTATTTCATTTTCTATTGTATTTTTTCTAATTTTTTTAATTATTTCTTTAGTACTATCAATAGTATAAGTATTAATTTCTTCTATTTCTATATTATTGATATTTTTTATATATTCTTCAGATATGTTTAAACTTTTAATTTTGTCAATAGTTATTTTGTCCAATTCTTTATTTTTAATTATGTAATTAAAAATTTCCTTTGTTTCATCAATCGAAAATTCATCGCTTTTTATATCTGAAATTACAGAATTTCTAAGTTCCTTATTTTCCATCAATAATTTTATAAAGTTAGTTTCTACTTTTAAATACCCATCTTGTATCTTTGACATTTGCTCTATTTTTCTATGAACATTTGTGTGTTTTGCATTATTTTTATTATTATAATTTCTGCTTACTTTAATACCTATACTAGCTCTTATTGAATCTACACTTATATTTGTTAAATCACTTAAATATTTAGCATATAAATCTTTTTCAATCGGACTTTTTAATTTTTTTAGCATTAAAGTAGATTCTTCTACAAAGTTCATCTTTTGAGTATCATTTTTTAAATTATATTTATTTTTTAATAAATCTATCTTAAACTTTATATAATAATCTGACTCCTCAATTGCTTTTTTATATCCGTCAAAACCATATTTTTTTATAAAATCATCTGGATCTTTACAATCCTTCAAATTTAGTATTTTTACTTTTATATCTGCTTTAAGTAAAATATCAATTGCTCTTAAAGTAGCATTTTGGCCAGCTTGATCTGAGTCATAAGATATAATAACATTTTTTGCAAATCTTCTAATCAATTTCGCTTGTTCTATAGTAAGGGCAGTTCCTAAAGTTGCTACAACATTTTCTATATTATTTTGATATAATGATATTAAATCCATATATCCTTCAACTAGAATTAATGTATCATCTTTTATACCCTTTTTAGATATATTTAATCCATATAAATTCATTCTCTTATTGAATACTAATGTCTCTGGTGAATTTAAATATTTTGGAAGTGAATCATCTAAAACTCTTCCCCCAAATCCAATAACTTTTCCATTGTAATTAAATATAGGAAACATAACTCTATTTCTAAATCTATCAAAATACTTATTGCTTTCGGTTTTGTGTGTAATTAAACCACATTTTACTAAATCAGTTTTGTCATAGCCTTTTGATAGTAAATAATTCATTAAGCTATTCCATGAATTAGGTGAATATCCTAGACCAAATTTTTTAATGATTTTATCGCTCAATCCTCTTTTTCTTAGGTATTCATATCCTGGATTTTTTGTTCTTAATAAATTAGCAAAGTAAAATCTAGCTGCCTCTGTGTGTATTTCTCTGAATTTATTTATTTCTTGAATCTTTTTCTTTTCTTCTTCACTTATATTCCTGTCTAAAGTTATACCACATTTTCTAGCTAAGATTTTTACAGCTTCCATAAAGTCTACATTTTCCCATCTCATTACAAAGCTAATTACATCTCCACCTGCATTGCATCCAAAGCACTTATATATTTGTTTAGACTTGCTCACCATAAATGAACCTGTCTTTTCAGAATGAAATGGACATAATCCTGTATAATTAGAACCTGATTTTTCAAGATGCATATAATCTGATATTATATCTACAATATCACATCTACTTTTTATTTCTTCTATAATGTCTTTTAAATCATTCAAACTTATCACCTACCGGTGTTATTTTTTGTTAACATTTCTATTTTACCTTATAATACATATTTGTCAAATACTATTGTACATAATTCGACTTTTTTTGTTAATTTCCTTCTAACTCAATCTATTTTTTATTAGTTTTTTTTATTTTTTTTTATAATAATCCTTAAAAAAATATATTTAAATATTATTTTTAATATAATTTAAAATAAATTTCTTTTTTTTTTTAATATTTTTTATTTATCATATAGAAAAAAATATTCATATAGTATATTGTAGTATATTTTGTAAAAATTTTTTTCTTATTATAAAAAAACTTCGTTTCGTAATTTATCTTACACTAGAAAAGGGACTATAAGCCCCTCTTTATTAATTTACATGTTACATTGTAATATTTATCTTTTTTACCTTTGTTTTTTCTAGTATTTATTAATTCATATATTTTGTCGATATAGTTACTATCTTCACTCAATCTTATCAAACTCACTAGATAGTACTCATCTGTACTTTTAGGGACTTTTTTTTAATAACTAAGTCTATAGCTGTCTTAGCTGCATCGAAATGTCTTAAATGTGTATGCCCATCTTGAAAACACTTTTTAGTGTTGTAAGCTATATAACCTCCTCTTACTTGAAAAATTATATATTCTTTCTTTTCATAGATTTTATTATACATTTAATCAAATCCTTCTAAAAATATTCTTAATATATAATATTAATTTTTTCACAAAGTAATTACTATTTTTCGCAATTTATCTATTTTTTTTATCTAAGAGCTCTGACACTGTAACAAATTTGTATCCTTTTTGTTGCAGGCTCGGTATTATTGTATCTAGTGCCTTTATAGTATTTTCTGTTCCATAATCATGTAACAGTATTATATCTCCCGGTTTTACATTATTTATTATTTTGTTTGAAATTTGATTTGAAGATGGATTTTGCCAATCCCTTACATCAACTCCACTCCATAATACCACTGTGTAACCTAAATCTTTTGATAACTCTTCTAAACATCTTTTATTGTAATTTCCAAATGGCGGTCTAAATACTTTAGGTTTTTGACCTGTCTTTTCCATTATTATATTTTCACAGTCTTTTATTTCAGTTTTTAATTGTTCTTCAGATAATGTGCTTATATCAGGATGAGTATACGTATGGTTACCTATTTCATGACCTTCTTTACTAGCTCTAATTACAGAGTCCGGATACCATTTTACATGCTTTCCAACTACAAAGAAAGTTGCCTTTGCATCGTATTTTTTTAATACATCTAAAATCTTTGCTGTTTCTTTTGGATGTGGCCCATCGTCAAATGTGATAGCTATTTCCATATTTTCATTTGAATTCTCTTTTATTATTTTGTTCTCATCACCTTTATTGTAGGACATTATTAAAGAAGTACTTGTCAAAAAAAATAATAATACTATCACACTTACTTTTTTAAAGTATTTTTTATAGTTCATGATATTGTCCTTTCGTTATTCATATTGCTAATAACTATCATGCCCTAAATATAGTTTTATAATTCACATTTATTCCAATTTTAAATTAAAATTTTACTGTGAAAATTTCTTCTAAGCTTCTTCCAAAGATTGAAGGTTTATCAAATTTCCAAGTTCCTTCATACACCAATTCCCCATCTAAATAAAAACTACCATATCCGTGTTTTTTACCATTTCTAAATTCCCCTACATATTTTTTACTATCACTCCATATGTAAGTCCCCGTTCCGTGGATTTGATTTGACTTCCACTGTCCTTCATAAATTAAAACCCCCGATGAATTGTAGCATGAACCAAATCCATCCATCTTGTTATCTTTATATTCTCCATAATACATACATCCATCGTTCCATTTAAAGATACCTTTTCCATTTTTCTTTCCATTTTTAAAGTTTCCGATATATTCATCTCCATTTGCATAAAGTATTTGTCCGATACCTTCTCTAACATCATTTTTAAATGATCCTATATATGTATTTCCATTTGGAAATATATATTGCCCATATCCTTCTTTTAGGTTTGCCTTAAATTCACCAGCGTATTCTAATTCTCTTTCATCTTCTGTAAAAAACGAATATATCCCAATTCCGTCCATCTTAGCATCTTTTATTTTTCCTATATATTTATCTCCATTACTAAAACAGTAAATTTTTACTTCATTACATTTAAAATCTATTTCTTCATTTGTAAGAGCATTATCTTCTATCACCTTAACATCTTCTTCACTTGCTTTTATATCTTTTTTAAGTGCTTTTCTTTTTATATTTTGTGCAGTTCTTACTTTTCTCTTTACATCATTTATAGACTTTAAAAAATTATTATACATAGCAACATTGCTTTTTGTATCACTCATATAAAATGCTTCCTTTCTTTAGACTAAAAAAATATTGATTATATCTACAATATAATTATATAATTTTAATTCTTTTATAACAATAATTTAGAAAACTATAATTTATAATATATAAATATAATATACTGAAACTGTAATATATTGAAAATCTTCAATATATATACTTTTAATATAATATAAATTAATTACGATAATTTTTCTATACAATGAAAAAAAGTCCTCCTAAATATAGAGAACTTTTTTATTTATTATAGTATTAAAATTTTTTAAAAATCTTTCTTATAAATATCTTTCTTTAAATCCTTTACCCTTTACTTCATTTACATCATTTACTGATATAAATGCTCTTTTATCATATTTAAGTGCTATTTCTTTTATTTTAGGTATTTCTTTTGATAAAGCTACACAGTATACTATTTTTTTCTTTTCACGTGTATATCCACCTTCTGCATTAAGGAATGTAACACCTCTTACTAAATCTTTCATTATGTCATCTGCAACTTCTTGAGATTTTTCAGTAAATACCATAACAGCTTTTTCTTCAAAGAATGCATCTTTTACTACTGCCATTGTTTGAGCATTTAAGAACATACTTATCAATGTATATAATGCTAAGTTTATACCGAATAAAAAGCTACCACATAAAACTATTGCTATATTTGTAGCTAATGCTGTATTTTTAACTTCTACATTTCTTTTTATTTTTAAAATTGCACCTATAATATCTGTACCACCTTGTGATGATTTTGCTCTAAATGTAAGCCCTACACCTATACCACATAAAACACCACCAAATGCACTTTGAAGTAATATATCATCAACTTGTATATAACTTCCTATATCTTGTGTTATACCTAATATAACTGAAAATAATACCATATTAATCAAACTAGTGATACAAAAATCTCTTTCTAAGTACATAAATCCAAGTATAAATATAGGTATATTTATTAAGAATGTAAGCAAGCCCACATTTATATTTGTAATATAGTTAAGCATTGTCGCTAGCCCTGTAACACCTCCACTTAAAAGATGTGCCGGTCTTATAAATCCATTTATTCCTATGCTTGATATAATCATTCCAGATAAAATAACAATATATCTAACAAAAATATTCTCTTCTTACTACATTATTGACCTTACTCATAATATCCATATGTCAAAATCATATCCCCTTTATCTTTATAGATTTTGACTTCTCCTTCCTCATAAAATTTTCACTCATTCCTATTAATTTTCTTGTTTGCTTTTCTTTACCTATTATTATAGTATCTTTTTTTAATCTGTAAAGTGCAATTTCTTGGTCATTTTTGGATATTTTTAACATTCCATGAAATTTTGCTTGCATTTTTTTCTTTCTATCTTATTTATGATTTTTGTATTTTTTTTATTTCATTTTTAGCTCACAAAAATATGTATTTTACTTTAAAAATTTCTGATTTAAGAATTTTTTTAAAATTAACTTTCATGTGATGCAAGTAATATATATATAAATTCATTATTTATATTAAAAAATTTTTTTTTTTTTTTTATTAATTTTGCTTCTCCTTTCAAGAAATCATTTTCCCACCTTCAAATACACATGTCCATTTTTTATATCTATAGTATCATTTTGAAAATATTATTTCAAAAAAATAAAGATGGAAATAATCCATCTTTATTTTGAATCAATATATTTGTCAAATTTCTAAGTTATATAACCAAACTATTTTTAATTAATTATTTATTTTCATCTATTACATCTTGAGCTATACTAGTATCAACTATTTTATCGTATGGAGCTTCTTTTTCAAGTTCTCCAGCAGTTTCCATAACTTTCATTAAATTATTTAAGCTTTCTTCTTTAAAGTAAGGATTTTCACACCAAGCACCTATTTTTCTATATTGCTTAGCAACTGTTACTAATTCATCTATACTATTATCTTCAAAATAAGGTTGGATAGCTTCTGCTATTTCTTTATCAGTAGCATCTTTACACCACATTTGAGCTTTATATAATGCTCTTGTGAATTTTTCTAATACTTCTTTATTGTCTTTCATATAAGATTTTGTTGCAGAATAAGCAGTATATGGTATTTTACCAGAATCTTTACCAATTGATGTAACTATATATCCAGTTCCTTCTTTTTCAAGTTGAGTAGCTGTTGGTTCAAAAGCTGTTGTAAAATCTGCTTCACCAGCTGCAAATGCACCAGCCATAGCAGCAAATTGTACATCTGTTCTTACATTACATTGACCTTTGTCCTTATCTTCTCCTATTTCAACACCATTTTGTTTTAAAACATATTCTAAAGTCATTAAAGGTACGCCTCCTGCTCTACCTCCAAGAACTTCTTTACCTTTTAAATCTTCATAAGAGAAGTTATCTATCTTTTCTCTAGAAACTAAGAAACTACCATCACATTGAGTTAATTGTGCAAAGTTAACTGCATAATCTTCTTCACCTTGGTTGTAAATGTAAATTGATGCTTCTGGTCCCATAAGTCCAATATCAGCATCTCCTGATATTAAAGCAGCCATAGTTTTATCTGCACCTTGAGCATTTACTAAGTCGATTTCTAAGCCTTCTTCTTCAAAGAATCCTTGGCTCATAGCTACATATTGAGGTGCATAGAAAACTGAATGTGTAACTTCAGCAACAGTTATTTTTTTCAACTCTTTTGCTTCTTTTTCTGGAGCAGCTTCGTTACTGCATCCTGTTAAGCAGCAAACTCCTAGAGCTGCCGCACTTACGATAGAAATAATTTTTTTGAACATGTATATACCTCCACTAAAATAAAACATAATTCATTATATTCATGTGCTTTAGTTTGGTTACAATTTTGAATATTTTAATTTACTATAAATATATGCTGCAATAAAATTACATATTAAATATATTTTGTAATTATAATAAATTTATATTTCTGACAAAACTAATTTTTTTTATTATAATTAAATAGTATTGTAATATATATAATTATTTTAAGGAGGTATTATATTATGAGAAGTAGGTCTGAGGTAAAAAAAGATGCCAAAAGAAAATTAAACGCTTACTGGAATATTCCTGTTGTTGTAACTATAGCAGTATTTTTAATAGAAGCAATAGTAAGTGGTATTTTTAGAAATGCTTCACTATATTATGTAATTAGCACTTTAGCTACTGCTTTTACAGGAGTATTTACAACTATGTTGTTTCTGAGAATAGCCAAAAATGATAATTTAGAAAAAGTTACATTTTCTTGGATGAATATTCCATCAGAAAAATTAATTAAATGCGTAGTTTATTCATTAATAATGGCTTTAGGAACTACACTTATACAATACGTAGGTGAGTGGGTAGGTCCTTTAGCTGGTTTTTTACTTGCAATATTTGTAGCTGTATTAGAAGTGTATCTATCTTTCTCTGTATTGATAATATTAGATACAGATGTTCCAATATTAAATGCAATAAAATCAAGTATGGATTTAATAGAGGGTAGATTCTGGAATGTAGTTATCTTCAGTTTATCATTTATACCTTGGTTTTTATTAGGAGTAGTTACTTTTTGTATAGGGCTTGTATGGATATTCCCGTACTTTGGAATAAGTTTTGCAAATTATTACTTAGAGTTAAAATACAATAAACAACTTAGATAATAATTTAATTAAATTAGAAAAAGGTAGTCAGTTGACTACCTTTTTTAAGACCCAAAATTTTGAGATCTTTGATTTTAAATTTTAATTATTATATGATATACAAACAAATTTTGTTATTAAATAACTATATAATTTTATTAACTTCTAATGCCTTTTTAATTTCTATTTGTTTATGCAAATTTCTTTGATTTCTATTTTTACATATTTCATCTTCTAATCTTTTTCTATCATAATGTGAATCAAGGCATTTACCAATATCTATATTAGAAAGAGTCAATTGATTTTCAGCTAGAAGCAATGCCATTTTTAATTCTTGATTATCGACTTCTTTCCCTGCATGAATATCTGAAAGTATATTGTTAAAACTTCTCATCTCAACCACTCCTTTGTATAAATATTTTATTATATATAAATTTCAATTTTTTTAGCTTTAATCCTTTAATTTTCGTTAGTCAAATTAGTACATTTTTTTGCATTATATTTATTATTGTTTTTGATTGTATTTTTTTAAATATTATAAAATAATATATTTATTTATATACATATGACAATATATACTTATTTTTACATTCTAAAAGAAGTTATTTTAAAATAATTCTTGAAAAAAATTTTAAATCAAACTACTCTTTATTCAAGGAAATAGTTAGAAGGTTTATCTATACAAACCTACTCAAATGCATTTGAATTAAACTACTATTAATCCTATCAAATTAGGAGGTAGAAATATGAATGAATCAAAAATTAAAGAATTTGAAAATATAATAGAAAAGGACTATACAAATACATGTGGAATTGTCGTAATGAAAGATAATAAACTTATATACGAAAATTATTACAATAAATGTGATAAAGAAAATAAAATCCACATCTATTCAATCACCAAAAGCATAATCTCAATATTAATAGGTATAGCTATAGACAAGGGCTATATTAAAAACGCAGATGAAAATATACTAAACTTCTTCCCAGATTATAAAGTTCAAGATAATGAAAAAACTATACAAAATATAAAATTAAAAGATATTATGAGCCTGACAGTGCCATATAAATTTAAAGAAGAACCTTATGTAGAATATTTCACAAGTGATAATCACTTAAAATTTTGTTTAGATTTATTAGGGGGAAATGAAAATATAGGACATTTCCGCTATGCTCCAGTAATTGGACCAGATATATTATCTGGAGTAATATCAAATTCTACTAATCAATCTGTATTAGATTTTGCTCGTGAAAATTTATTTAAACCACTAGGAATTAATATAGATAGAAATATTATATTTAATAGTGCAGAAGAACAATTTGCTTTTAATCAATCTATAGATATAAATGGCTGGGTATGTGACAAAACTGAACTAAATACTGCTGGATGGGGCCTTACTTTAAGCCCTACTGATATGGCAAAAATAGGTCAACTCTACTTAAATGGGGGAGTACTTAACTGTAAAAAAATAGTATCAACTGATTGGATTAAAAAAAGCACTTCTGTTCATAGTAAATTTAATGACTTAAGCTATGGCTATTTATGGTGGATTCTAGATAAAGATAGTTTTGCAGCATTAGGTGATGGTGGTAATACCCTGTATGTAAATAAAGTTAAAAATATAGTTATATCAATAACTTCTTTATTTGTGCCAAATGCAAAAGATAAAATAGATCTAATAAAAAGATATATAGAACCTTCATTTTAAATTTAAGCATATACTTAAACAAATCATTAGCTAAGGCTTATTATAGTCTTAGCTAATTTATCATAATGTAAGTTATAATTTTAAATACTTATCTTTCAAAAACTTCTACATATTTTGTTGATGCTGTTATATAAACTCCTGATTTTAATTTGTACATATCTGTTCCTGTTCTTTCAATTTTTTGAGCTATAGTAAATACATCACCTTTTTTCACTTTTCCTACGACACTACTTGAATTAAAATCTGCGCTACTGTGTATATTTACACTATCTGATATTATTCTAAGATATTCTGTCTTACTTATTACTTGAGGTTTATCCTCTGTATTTTTTACTTCACTCTTTTTTGCCACATAAGTTACTCCAAAATATTCACATACTGCTTTTGCTACTGCTTCAGCACATTTTTCTTGGTGTTTTTTATCTAGCATAAGTTTTGCTTCTTTTTCATAATCCATAAAACCATACTCAATTAATATTGCAGGCATATTAGTTTGGCGTAAAATAGCTAGTGTAAATCCACTCATATCTACATCACGCATTAAACCATAACTATATTCATAATTTATATCTTTTTCTAAATGCTTAACTGCTAATTTTCCAAGTCTTATTGATTTTGAGGATGCATTTTTAGTTCTCAAAACAAGAAGTCCCTTAACTCTACTTTGCCAAACTTGACTACTTCCTATAGCATTATAGTGATTTGAAATTAATATATCTGCACCTTTTTTATTTGCAGTATTTGCTCTAGAATTAAGTGGTATATCAGTTTTTCCAGTCATATCTGCTGTGTACATAGTATTTATACCACATCTCTTTAGTGCAGCTGCTAGATATTCACTTACAGCTTTATTCCATTCATATTCTTTAATTGTTTGGCCTTTTTTTCTAATTAGAACACCGTCAATATATAAATCAGAGGATAACTTTACAGAACGCTTTCCAGCTGTATTTATGCCGCGTCCAGCATCAATTGCCACTAAATATTTACCCATTGATAAAACCATCTCCTTTTTATGTGAAAGTGATTACAAAAAAGTATCACTTTCTACATATTTATGTAAATTTCATCAAATTTGATACAGTTTAAATGACAAATTAAAAATAAATATAATTTTATATACAAAAAAAGAGGAGCCCGAAGGCTCCCAAGCTTTTAATTATACACATTAGTCAACATTTTTTACACTACTATTATACCCCTATAGCGTATGAATAAACACCCCTTTTGTGTATTTCTATATATTTTTTTAAACATTTTTACTTACAGCTATATTTTGCATATACTTATCTATAGATTGTGCTACCTTTTTACCTAAAGCAGTTGCATAGCAAGCAGTTTTATCTGCTTTTGCCTTACTTATATCACCAGCAGCAAAAACGCCTTCTACTGATGTATTAAAGTCATCATCTATAACTATCATTCCTCTTTCATCAACATCAACTGGAGCTATTGTTTGGATTGCACCAGGCATTTGGCCAACTGCGAATATAACTTTATCACATTCTACATATAATTTAGTATTATCGTCAGTTCCCTTAAATTCCATACCTACTACCTTGCCATTTTCCCCTACTATTCTTACTGAATCCATCCAGTCGATTATAGGAACACCAACTTGTTGAAGATATTTTAATTCTTTTGCACTAGCTGTCATTTCTTCAATTGAGTTTCTAACCATTATTCTAACTTTTTTATAACCTGTTAATTTAGCAGTTGTACCACAGTCCATTGCAACGTCTCCACCACCGATTATAACAGCACTTTCTCCTACTTCTATCTTACCATCTTTAGATTTTGCTTCTGATAAGAAACTTACAGCATCTGTAACACCGTCTAATTCGTGGCCCTCTATATTTAAAACTCTACCTATAGTAAATCCAGTAGAAATTAAGAATGCTTTAAATCCTTCTTTTTTCAAATCATCTAATGTAATATCTCTACCAACCATGCAGTTAGTTCTAAATTCTACATCTAGAGATCTTATATATTTTAAATCTTTTTGAATTATTTCTTTTGGTAATCTGTGTGGTGGTATACCATAGCTAAGCCATCCACCAACTTCTTTTTTAGCTTCAAACACTGTAACTTCATAACCTTTTTGACCTAAAACAGCAGCTGCTGCAAGTCCTGCAGGCCCTGAACCTATTATTGCAACCTTTTGGCCAACTTTTTTAGGCTCTACATTACCACTTGATATTATTTCATCAGTTTCATCACAGTAATCAACTAAGTATTTTTGTATAAAAGGTATCATTATTGGATCATCAGCTAATTTGCTATTTCTACATCCACCTACACAGTAACTGTCATAAGGACAAACTCTTGTACAAATTGAGTAAAATAAAGGATTGTTATCTCTTATTAGCCCTATAGCTTTGTCAAATTGTTCTGTAGCAACCAATTCAACGAATTCTTTTGGATTGCTGTTTATTGGACATTTTTTATTGCAGTAAGCTTCTTCACATAATAAACATCTTTTTGCTTCTGCTATAGCTTCTTCTCTACTAAATTTTTTTGCAGATTCTGTTAAGTAAGTTACCTTTTTCATTATTAACCACCCCTAAATTGAAAATATAATCGTTTTAAAAAACACATTGTATTTATTAAAACTTTTAAATGATAAATACTAAAAATTAAAATCATATTAAAATCTTCTAAATATTATGAATTTATTCCATATTCTATACTAACTAAAAATATAACTCATATTTTGAAGATTTAATAAAGAAATCTTTATTCTAAAGATCCTTAAAAATGTAGATTTCTTTGAAACACATTAACAGAAATTATATTTATCCACAATTTAAAACTGATTATAATTTCCTATGCGTTATAACAAAACTGTTGTTTTTTATGTATACAATAACCCAAAGCTTTAAAATCACAAAGAAGATGATTTAAAAACCATCTTCTTTATTAAAATAAATATTATACTATATTAATAATTTGACATTAATCGCTAAAATCCTCTAATTTGTTTGTAAACTTACATCATTTTTTTTTGAATAAGGATTGCTCTTGTCAAAGTAATGAGTATGTAAGTATTTATGTGCGTTATGTCCACCTCTTTCTCCCAAGAATTCATCGTATAATTTCTTGATATCTTCATTTTCATGAGATTTACGTTGAAGTTTATTTTTATCTATAATGTATAGTCCAGCACCTCTAGCTTTAACTTTTTCATAATCACCGTTAGTAAATGGTTGACCTCCACCATTTACACATCCACCAGGACAAGCCATTATTTCAATAATATGATATTTGGGAGTTTTACCAGCAGCTATATCAGCTCTAAGTTCATCCATTAATTTTCTGGCACATCCTAAAGATGAAGCAGCGACAACATTTACATCAATTCCTGCTATATTAATAGTAGCTTCTTTTATTCCTTCAAATCCTCTGACAGCTTTAAATTCTATACCGTCATCTGGCAATTCCTCTTTTGTAACATCAGTGTATGCAGTTCTAAGTGCAGCTTCTAAAACCCCTCCTGTAACACCGAATATATCAGCAGCACCAGTTGAATATCCAAGTGGGCTATCGAAGTTTTCTTCTTCTAAGTTTTCTAAATCTATACCAGCAGATTTTATCATTCTAGCAAGTTCTCTTACTGTAAGTGATAAATCAGTATCTATTATTCCATCTTGACCTAATTCTTCTCTTTTAACTTCGTATTTTTTAGCAACACAAGGCATTATAGATACGACGCTTACTTCATCAGGTTTTTTATCTAATACTTTATCTGCAAAGTAATATCTAGCTATTGGAGAGAACATACTTTGTGGTGATCTACAAGTTGATAAGTATTTAGTTAAGTCTGGGTATTGGCTTTCACAGAAGTTTACCCAAGCTGGACAACATGAAGTCATTATTGGTAAATCTCCACCTTTAGTAAGTCTGTTTACAAATTCGTTTGCTTCTTCCATTATAGTTAAGTCAGCAGCAAAGTTTGTATCAAATACATAATCAAATCCTAAAGCTTTTAAAGCTGCAACAACTTTACCAGTAGATATAGTTCCTGGTTTTAATCCAAATTCTTCGCTTATCCCAACTCTTACAGCTGGAGCAATTTGAACCATAACTGGTTTTTCTTTTTGTGCAAGTAATCCCCAAGCTTCGTCTGTGTTGTCTTTTTCAAGTAAAGCTCCTGTTGGACATACATTTATACATTGACCACAGAATGTACATTCAGTTTTTGCTAAATCAGTTTCAAAGAATGTTCCTATTTCAGTAGAAAATCCTCTGTTAACTCCTGATAATACGCCTACCTTTTGAACTTGATTACACATAGTTTCACATCTTCTACATAAGATACATTTATCGTTATCTCTCATTATAGAGAATGAACTATTATCTTTAGATTTTTCTAATCTTTCACCTTCGAATCTTATTTTCTTAATTCCAAGTTGAACAGCTATATCTTGAAGTCCACAACTACCACATTTTGTACAAGTATAGCAATCTTGTGGATGGTCAGATAATAAAAGCTCAACTACACCTTTTCTAAATTCTATTATTTCAGGTGTATTAGTTTGTACTTTCATTCCTGCTTTTGCTAAAGTTGCACATGATGGTACTAATCTTCCATCTGCATTTACTAGACAGACACGACATGATGCACAACTATTATCAAATCCTATATCATCTATATGTAGATAACATAAGTTAGGTATTTTTATATTTACTTTTTTTGCCGCTTCTAATATATTAGTTCCTTCTTCAACAGCAACAGCTTTTCCATTTATAGTTAAATTAATTAAACTCATTAATAGATTCCTCCTTTAAACACTTGGTCTACGTACAATTTTATTTTCAAATTACTCTTTGATTATTGCACCTTTTTTACATTTTTCCATACAAGCTCCACATTTCAAGCACTTAGTCGTATCAATAACATGTTTTTGTTTCTTTTCACCATTGATTGCTTCTGCTGGACAGTTTTTCTTACATAATCCACATCCGATACAATCGTCAGTTATTACATAATTCAACATTGCAGTACATTTAGCAGCCGGACATTTTTTGTCTTTAACGTGAGCTAAATATTCATCATAGAAACAATTTAATGTACTAAGTACTGGGTTTGGAGCACATTTACCAAGACCACATAAAGAAGTATTTTTGATTATTGTAGCTAATGATTTTAAATTAACTAAATCTTCTTCTGTACCATTACCTCTACATATTTTGTTTAATATTTCAAGTAATCTTCTATTTCCTATACGACATGGAGTACATTTACCACATGATTCATCAACCGTAAATTCTAAGAAGAATTTAGATATATCAACCATACAGTCAGTTTCATCAAGAACAAGCATACCACCAGAACCCATCATAGATCCTATTGATGCTAATGATTTAAAGTCTATTGGAGTATCTAAATCTTTTGAAGATATACATCCACCAGATGGTCCACCTGTTTGAACAGCTTTAAATTCTTTTCCACCAGGTATTCCTCCACCTATTTCGTATACTATTTCTCTTAAAGTAGTTCCCATAGGTACTTCAACTAAACCAACGTTATTTACTTTTCCGCCTAATGCGAAAACTTTTGTACCTTTTGAATCTTCAGTCCCAAATGAAGCAAACCAATCGGCACCTTTATTTATTATTGCTGGTATATTACCAAATGTTTCGACATTGTTTACAGTTGTTGGAGCTTGCCATAAACCATGTTCAGTTGGGAAGTATTTATTAACTATTGGTTCACCACGATTACCTTCTATAGATTTTATAAGGGCAGTACCTTCACCACAAACAAACGCACCTGCACCGTATTTTAATTCTATCTTAAAGTTAAATCCTGTTCCCAATATATTTTCACCTAAAACTCCAGCTTCTTCAGCTTGAGCTATAGCTATTTTCAATCTTTCTATTGCAAGTGGATATTCAGCTCTTATATAGATATAGCCCATATCAGAATCTGTTGCATATCCTGCTATTGCCATAGCTTCAAGTACACTATGTGGGTCACCTTCAAGAAGTGATCTATCCATAAATGCACCTGGGTCACCTTCATCAGCATTACAGACAATATATTTATGTCCGTTTAATCTTGGGTTTTCGGCAGCTGCTGCCCATTTTAATCCTGTTGGGAATCCAGCTCCACCACGACCTCTAAGTCCTGATTTTTTCATTTCATCTATTACACCTTGTGGAGTCATTTCTTCTAGACATTTAGCAAGCGCTAAATAACCGTCATTTGCAATATATTCTGAGATGTCTTCTGGGTTTATATGACCACAGTTTCTTAAAGCGACACGAAGTTGTTTTTTATAGAATTGCATATCTTCGTGTTTTTGAACTTTTTTATAATCAAGTGCAGGTTCTTCAAATAATAATCTTTCAACTACTTCATTTCTAGCTATATGACTGTTTACAATTTCTTCTGCATCATCTGGTTTAACGTGAACATAAAATACATTATCTGGATAAACTTTAACTATTGGTCCCATTGCACAGAAACCGAAGCATCCTGTTAAATGTACCATTGCATGATCTTCAAGACCTGCTTTTTTTATTTCTTCTTTTAATTTTTCTATAATAAGTAAACTTTCTGAAGATGTACATCCTGTACCTCCACAGACTAATATATCTCTTTTATCTGGTATAGCATCTGTGTGATTTTCTCTTAAATCAAGAATTGGTTTATATTCTTTTGCAGCAGCTTTTAAATCAGCTATTGAATTTAATTTTTTCATCTAAAGTACCCCCTAACAGCTTAATTCTAAATTTCTATAGTTATCTAATATTTTACTTACATCATCTGTAGTTGCTTGACCGTAAACTTTGCCGTTTACAACTACAACAGGAGCTAAACCACAAGCACCAACACATCTTAAACCTTCAAGAGTGAATTTAAGATCTTCTGTTGTTTCCCCAGCTTTAATTCCTAATTGTTTTTCGAATTCAGCCATTACTTTATCTGAGCCTTTAACGAAGCATACTGTACCAAGACAGACACTTATTTTGTACTCGCCGATTGGATTAGTTGAGAAGTAAGAATAAAAACTTACAACACCGTATACTTTAGATGGCGATACCCCTAACTTATCAGCAATATGGAGTTGAACTTCTTTTGGTAGATAACCAAATATTCCTTGAGCTTCTTTAAGTACAAATATTAAAGCACTTTCATCTGCCACTTCTAATGAATCGATTAAATTATCTAATTCATCAAATAATTTCCTATTTTGTTCAACAAAATTACACATAAAAATCCCCCTTTAAAAATTAAACTATACCATTATTTTTTTGTATATGTTGTTATATATAAATGGCATTATTATGATTTCTTACGAAATCGTTTTTCTTTTAATTTTATACAAATTTTTAATTATATCAACATCTAAAACTAAAAAATTAAATTATTATATCTAAATTAATTGTAAATGTAATGATTTAATTTTTTATTATTTAATTAAACGTCTTAAATATATCATAGTATAAAATGTGTTGATTTTGTTGATTTTTTTTGAAAATTCCAAATAAATACTGTGTTTTGTATTATGTTATTTTTATCACAATTTGTAATTTATTTTCATGTTTTTTACTTTCATTGTTAATTTTTTTACATGATATAAATACATTTTAAAATATATAATTTTTTTTATATATTTAAGTATATTTTTCAAAATGCTAAGGTCTTTTTATACATATAGTACAAATAAAACTACATATTATACCACCTATCATTAAAAATATTGTACTTATATAAGATCCTGTATAGTCGTAAAGCATGCCTGCTATAGTACTTCCAAATGAAGCTATTATCAAGTTTAAATTTACTATTGAAAAGTTAACTGGATAATTAGTTGCTCCATAAAACAAATTTATAAATGCTGAATTTACAGATGTTACACCTCCATATGAAGCTCCACATAATATAAATCCAACAATCAAAATTATTAAACTTTTTGTATTAAATGCAAGTACTAATAAAATAGATGATACTAAAAATACTACTACGACTGTAATCATTGTTTTTGATCGTCCAAATTTATCGAACATACCCCCATATATAACACGACCTATACCATTGCAAATAGATATTAGACCTACTATTGTAGCTACTGAAGATGCATCTATATTTTTCGCAATCTCATTTATAATACCACTTGCTTGTGATATAAGCGCTAAGCCTGATGCACTAAGAAGAATTGCCCATACAAAATAAAACCAAAATGATAATCTTTTTATCATTTGCTTTGCATCTATATCTATTCCAACTTCTTTTTTGATATTATTTTCTTTTTTATTTTTAGAAACAGTCAAAATAAAATCTTCATCTGGTTTTACAAAGAAAAATCCAAAAATAATTAAGACAACTGCAAGTATAACTCCAAATATCATAAAAGATATTCTCCATCCGCCTATAGTACTTGGTGTATATGCTTGATAAACTTTCCCTATTATAAAACTTCCAAGTCCAAATCCCATCAAAAGTATTCCTGATATAAGTCCTTGCTTATCAGGGAACCATTTTGACATAGTACTCATTACTGAATTATAAGCAAGCCCTGATGCAAAACCTGCTAATACACCATATCCTATATATAAAGTTATTATATTTTGTGCTTTTGAAGCGATAAAAAATCCTACAAAAAATAATATTCCTGAAGCCCAAACATTTATCTTTACATCTATTTTCTTTTGTAAAATTCCCCCTATTAATCCACCTATACAAAATAATGTCATACAAATTGTAAATGTCAATGATAGACTTGTATGACTCCAATTTGTAAATTCATTTGCTATTGGTATTACAAGCACACTCCAAGCGTATATAAGTCCTGCAAGTAGTAAAACGATTACCCCTATAACAGCATATATCCATCGATTTAATCTTTTCATTATTTTTCCCCTTTCTTAATTAATCTATTTTCTTATGTATAAGTGTAAAGTTTCCAGTTACTTTAATGTCAATATTATTTTTTAATTTTTGCAAAAAATAAAAGCTAGCCTAAGCTAGCTTTTACACATTTTCAAATGTATGAATAGCATCTATTCTAGTAATATAAAGTGATGCATTATCGCAACCTATATATTTTGCATATTTCGATACTTTTTCTTTTGATAATTCTAAATTAGTAATATCACCTTGCACAAGTTCTTGAATATATACATCCATAAGATAATCTTTAAATGGTCTTATATCGTATCCTAAATATTTTGTAAGACGTTCGATTTCGCCACCAAAATCTCCATCTTCTTTTATCAAATATTCATATACATCTTTTCTATAAGGATTAGCCATTATAATCTTTTGAACTATTCTTGCGCTATCTGGTTTGCTTATAAATCCATCTTTATAATTATTAAATAATGCGTTCGCTTGTTTTATAGATTCAATATCTATATAGCTTTCAACATCTTTTACGTTATATTCTAAAAGTGCATCAATAACAGCCATGTGTATATTAAAGCAATCTCTATATATGCTTCTAGATAATTTATCTATAGATGGTTTTATATCAAATAATCTAGATACATTCTTTTTATTTTTTATAGCATCTTTTTCTTTTAAAAAATTATTAAATATAAGTTTGAAGTCAAAATATTTTTCGCAGTATTTTTCTTTAAATATATTGAAATCAACAACTATTACATTATAACTAACTAATATTTCTACACCTTTTTTTATTCCTTCATCTATTAGTCTTTCACAAAAAACTAAGTATTTGTCGTTTAATTGTCTAAATGTAGTTAAGTTTTCATCGCAGTATTCTTGAAATTCTTTTCTTGCTTTTCTCGCATATTCTAAAAATATTTTTCGTATAGTGTTGTAATTATCTCTTTGTTCATCAAATTTTATTATAGCTCCATTTATATCAAATGCAATCATAATAGTAACCTCCCTGTAAATGTTTTACGAATTTTATTACTATTACTATATTTGATTTTACAACTTGTTTTCCTCTTAAATACAAAATTTGTCTAAAAGTTTTGTATTTGAGCGACTAAATATTACAAATTACAATATTATAATACTAAAAAACTCTGCTTTTCTAGCATAAAATTATATCATTCCTATAATTCCAAATATTATTGGTACGAACATAGCAGGAAGCAGATTTGCTACTTTTATATTTGCTTTTAATATCATATTTATTCCAAGTGCTAAAATAAGCAAACTTCCAACAGCATTCATTTCTGTTATTACAGCAGTTGAAAGCACACCTTTTAATAAAAACGCCCCACATGCTATAATTCCTTCATATAAAAATACGGCTACTGCTGATAAAAGAACTCCTATACCCATAGTAAGTGAAAATAAAAATGAAGAAACTCCATCTAATGCTGATTTTGCGAATAAAGTATCATTATTTCCAAATAAACCACTGTTTAATGCACCGACTACTGCCATAGCACCCACACAGAATAATAAACTAGCTGATACAAATCCTTGTGATATTGACACCTTTTCTTTTGATACATCTGTTTTGCCTTTATTTAATTTTTCTTCTATTTTATCTCCAAGACTATTTAGGCCTTTATCAATATCTATAAGTTCGCCTATAAGACCTCCCACTACCATAGATATTATACATATAAGCACATGTTGACATTCAAGAGCACCGCTTATCCCCATGTATATTATGCAAAGTGCCAAACCGGACATTATTATATCGCTTATTTTTTCTACTTTATTATTTTTATCGAATTTCATTATAAATTTTTTTAATATTAATGCAGCAAAACTCGCTCCCACTATAACTAATCCATTTACAATGACCCCTAATCCATACATATAAATTTCCCCCTGTTATTT
The DNA here is from genome assembly GCA_025148965.1 of Intestinibacter bartlettii. GTDB lineage: Bacteria > Bacillota > Clostridia > Peptostreptococcales > Peptostreptococcaceae > Intestinibacter > Intestinibacter bartlettii. Next base: position 1,857,462 of record CP102273.1, read on the forward strand.
TCTTTTGTTTTAATTATTTATTTTGCTAAATCTATTATTTTTTTAGGATTTTTTGCAAACTCTTCAAATGAATACTCTGTATAAACCACATCTTTTCCCAAAAATCTTTCATATCTATTTTTTTCTTTTTCTCTAAGGGAGTTTCTTTTTTTAGCGTGATTATTTACTACTATTACTTTTAATTTTTCTTTTAACCTACTTGTCTGAACTCTTTTTAGAAGGTATTTTATATGCATATCAGCTTCTGGGAAAGAATATCCACAAAATACTAGAATATCACTTTCTCTAAGCGCTCTTTCAGATTTATTCCAAACTGTGCTTAAAAATACATTTGACATATTTTTAAAATAAGTCGGTGGCACTATTATAGGTATCGTAAGTTCCCCACAATTTAAGCATTTAGCTTGTTTTATATTTTCAATTATCCTCATCACACCGCCTTCATACGGCGTTATTGTTATGCTATTGCAAATTGGGCAATAAAGCCAGTTTAGTGAACCGTGAATTTTATATAGATTTATCATAGGTTCTATCGGTTTTTGCCATGAATTTTTGCTCATATTGAAATTAGTAAAATCAATCCCATAATTTAGCATAACCGGAAATTTATTTGCATCATATAAACTCGCTATTGCATTATCTATATGTATATCGTAATTTGCACTTATAAATGTTGTGTTTTGTAGCATATTTTGTTTACCTAAATTTTCAAGTAATAATTTATGATAGCTATTACTCCTACTATTTGCATTATTTAAAGTATAAGCTGTAAGCATAATAAGTGACTGTCTTATATAAGATATACTCGTATTATTGTCATTATAGCTTTCTGATTTATAATTTTTAAAAGACTCCCTTTTTTGTTCTGCCAAATCTAGTACTCCAAGTACCTCTTCAAAAGTCGGAAAATTTATGCTGTCGACATCACTTGTAACATCTATAAAAAATAAATCTTTAAAAAATTTCGTCAATTCTTTATTCATCCTAGTATCTTTATTTTTAGGCAATATATATTTAAAATACTGCGAAAATAGTTCATTTTGTATTGGTAAGTTTTCTGCTGCTGATGCACCTGCTCCTAAAAAAATAGTAATATTCATAAAGTTTTAAAACCCTCCAAAATAATTTATCTAGTAACTATATTATACAATTAAAATTTTATTTATCCATAATTTTAATATAATAATAATATAAGTTAATAATTTTACAAAAAAATAATATAATCCTAATTTTTTAAAATAAAAAAACATTTTTGATTAAATATATGTTATCTTTTATATAAGATAATTTTAGGAATATTATGGAGGTATATTTTGAAACAAACTAAAAATCAAAATAGTTATGAATGTAAACTCAACTACTTTGTATGTACATCTCTTTGTGCTACAAAACAATCCTATAAATATATAGATAAAGTATATAATTCAAATAAAAAAAAGTACGATAATTATTCAAAAGAATGCGCTTACTACAATTTAGCCAATTCTAGATTGTTAGAAGAGGAATTGTATTATAAAAAAACTCTCGGTATTATAACTAGTGGTGAAGAAAAAGAGTTTTATTATATACTTAGAATGACTTATAAAAAAGCGAATTTATTAGTAAAAAACAGCAACAATATAGTTAGACTAAGCGAATTATCTATAAAACCAAATACAGTCTCTCTAGAGGAGTTGCTTGGGAATTATGCAGCTACTATAATTTTAGCCCAAAGTGAAAATAAAAAATTAGATGAAGATGACTTTTTCTTTATAGCGTTTCAAGAAATGGTCAAACTTAGAACAAATCCACTTGTTCAAAGCATATTAAAATATACTTATATAGATAAAGATAGAAAGAAAAAGTTAAAACAAATTGAAATTGATTTATGTGATAAATACCCTAATATAACTAAGGGATTAAATGAATTATATATGCAAAAAGAAGACGGTTCATTAGATTTTGAAAAGTTAAACGATTATCAAAGAATAGCATATGCTCTAGATTTTGTGTATGAACTTGAAGGATTAAATATTATTCCATTACTTAATAATAAACCAAATAGCACTTCACATGAAATTTGTGAATTGATAAATATTTGGATTAATTGCAATGGTCAAGTAGATCCTTTAAATTACGATATTTTATATTCATATATAATAGTTGCGACTAAATTAAGAAGGCTTTTGGAAACATACAAAGATGCCAAAAAGATTTATTTTAGAGATATTGCCGACAAAGACAAACTATTAGAACAAGATGCTTTTGTCAATAAAATAATTCAAGAAAAGCACGATTTAGAAGCAAAATTTAATAAAACTAAAAGCGATTTGGAAAAAGAAAATGAAGAGTTAAAAGAAAAAATCAGACTCCTTGAAAATAAAAATAAGCAATTAGAAGAAGAAATCACCTTAGAACCAAGCATAAAAGATGAATTAGCTGAACTTAGAAATTTAATGTTTAATTTATCTAATTGTGAAGATACTCCGCCTACTAATAATGAGGTCGATATAAATAAATTAAATAACTTAAATGCAATATGTATCGGCGGAAATGACTCTTGGATAAACTCCATGAAAGAAGTTCTTCCTAATTGGGTATTTATAGCCTGTGGTGTCGAACACTTCGATACAGCTCTTCTTAAAAACAAAGATTATTTATTTGTAAATACAGTTTCAAATACACATTCTATGTACTATAAGGCTGTGGAAAATAAGGATAAAAATACTAAAATTAGATATATAAACGTTTTAAATCGAGATAGGGTTTTATATGAAATGGAAAATAGTTTATAGAAACTTTATTTTATATTTACAAATATTATTAATAAATAAATTACTATAGATGAGCGAAATTACTCTAAAGCACAAATCAATTTACACTCCCCACTCCTTTTTACATATAAAATGGGTGTTATAAAGTAATTTATATCACCCATTTTAAAAAGTCAAGACATGAAGTGTGCAACTATTTTAATAATATATTATTAAAATACTCATATTTTTGTTACAAATTCTATATCTATTTATTTTCTTCTTTCATCTTTTTAATAGCTTGTATAGCTTTTAAAGTTCCCATTTTTGAATGGTCAAATGTAAGTCCACCTTGGAAGTATACGTTGTATGGTTCTCTTATTGGGGCATCGGCACTAAGTTCGATTGATGAACCTTGAACGAATGCACCTGCTGCCATTATTACTTCGTCTTCATATCCTGGCATTGCCCATGGAACTGGTTTTACAAATGCATCAACTGGAGCTGCTGCTTGTACACCTTGGCAGAAGCTTATAACTTCTTCAGCATTGTTAAGTTTTACAACTTGTATTATATCACTTCTTAAATCGTCGTATTTTGGAAGAACATCGTATCCTAATTTTTCAAAAGCTCTAGCACAGAATATAGCTCCCATTACAGCTTGTGATGTAACATATGGTGCCATAAAGAATCCTTGAAGTACAGTTCTTGTAGTTCCGAAAGTAAGTCCACATTCTTTACCTATTCCTGGTGATGTTAATCTATAAGATATCATTTCTATTAAGTCAGCTCTACCAGCTATATATCCACCAGTTAAAGCAAGCCCACCTCCTGGGTTTTTGATAAGTGAACCAGCCATTACATCTGCTCCTACTTCTGTTGGTTCTTTAGTGTCTAAGAATTCACCGTAGCAGTTATCTACCATAACTATTATGTCTTTATTTACAGATTTAACAACATCTATAGCTTCTTTTATATCAGCTATACTAAGTGATTTTCTCCAAGAGTAACCTTTTGACCTTTGAATCATTACTAATTTAGTTCTCTCGTTTATTTTTTTCTTAACACCTTCTAAGTCTATATCTCCATTTTCTAAGAAATCAACTTCATCGTAAGTAACTCCGTATTCTTTTAATGAACCTTTTTCTTCTCTTATACCGATAACTCCTTGTAAGGTATCATATGGAGTTGATGTTATTGATAAAATCTCATCTCCTGGTCTAACAAGCCCTTGTACACATAAGCTAAGTGCATGTGTTCCATTAACTATTATAGGTCTAACAAGTGCATCTTCAGCCCCAAATACATTTGCATATATTTCTTCAACTTTTTCTCTACCGATATCATTGTATCCGTATCCTGTTGTCCAGTTGAAGTGGTTGTCTGATAAATTAGCTTCTTGCATTGCTTTTAACACTTTATATTGGTTAAATTCTCTTATTTCTTTTATTTCATCAAATTTTTCTTTTATATCTTCCATTACTTCTTGTGATAATTCAAATACTTCATCATCTAAATCATAAAACTGTTTTAATAATTCGCTAGTTTCTTTTAACATATCTTTCTCCTACTTTATTTTTATTTATATATAAACTATATTTTTTTAAGTTATTGTATAAAATTTATCTAATTTTATATTTTTATTTTATCTATAATTATCCAACATTTTAAATTTTAACATACACTTTTTCTTTGTTCAAGACAGAAAAAAGGTACTTATATAAACTAATAAATAATTATTAATTTACATAAGTACCTTTTCTTCTAGAAAAATTCTAAATTTAAAATAATTTTAATTTATATAGTACTATCTATTATTTTGTTGATTTTGTAAGTTTATGTATTTACTTGGTACTATTGTTGAAACAGCATGTTTATATATCATGTTTTGTTGTCTGTTTTCACCTTCAAGTAAGATTATATAACTATCAAATCCTCTTACATTTCCTTTTACTTGTACCCCATTCATTAAGAATATTGTAACTGGTATTCTTTCTTTTCTAGCATTATTTAAAAATAAATCTTGTAAATTTAAAACTGTATTTTTCATTTTAATGCCCTCCCTGATAAGTTTATTTATATTTTTATTAATTTTAGAAAATCTATAAAGAAATCTTTATCCCAAAAATCCTCATAGATTTTCTTTGTACATTTAAGTGTTATTGTTACAAAAATCACATAGTAATTTCTTGTATTCAATAATTTATATAGTACTCTATACTATTATTTTATACAATTTCTAGCAATTTTTCAATATGATTAATGATATCTTCTTTTAAAATTTCTATATCTTGGTATTTATCTAAATCGAACCACTTAGCATCTTGATATCTTTTAAACCAAGTTAACTGGCGCTTTGCATATCTTCTTGAATCTCTTTTTATAATTTCTATAGCTTCATCATAAGTATACTCACCATCTAGATATTTTATCATTTCTTTATATCCTATCCCCTGCATAGAAATCATATCTTTTGTATAACCCATTTTAAGTAGTTCTTTAACTTCGTCTAATAGTCCATTTTCTAGCATTATATCCACTCTTTTATTTATTCTTTGATATAAAACTTCCCTATCTCTATTTAAAACTATTATTATAGGTTTGTATTTTTCGTTGTATCTAAGATCTTTTGAAAAATCGTTCATTTTTTGTCCACTCATACAAACTTCTATAGCTCTTATAACCCTCTTTGTGTTGTTTTTGTGGATTCTGTTTGCTGCCTCTTCATCTAAACCTCTTAGTTTTTCATGCATATAATCTATGCCGTTTTCTGCCAGTTCTTGTTCTAATTTTTCTCTTATTTCATTATTTGCATTTGATTTTGCAAAGTCCATATTGTATATAAGGGAGTTTAGATATAGCCCTGTCCCACCAGTTATAAGTACGTTTTTTCCTTTTTTATTTATTTCTTCTATATATTTTTCGCTTCGCATTTGAAACTCACTTACTGAAAAGGGAACATCAGGTGTTACTTCATCTATCATATAATGAACTACCCCGTCCATCTCTTCTTTTGTGACTTTTGCACTACCTATATCCATATATTTATATATTTGCATTGAATCTGCAGATATTATCTCTGCATTTAATGATTTAGAAAGCTTAATCGATAAATCAGTTTTTCCAACTGCTGTTGGACCTGTAAGTATTATAAGCGGTATTTTCTTCATTATATATCTTCCTCAATTCTAATTTATATATTTACATAATTCTCTTAAACATTTTTTCTATTTCTTTTTTTGATATTTCAACCATCGAAGGTCTGCCATGTGGGCAAGTGTATGGATTTTCACACTTTTCCATTTTTGAAAGCAGTGAATTTATCTCATCAAAATGGATTTTGTCGTTTGCCTTAATAGCTGCTCTACAAGACATAGATGCTATTTTATCCATTTTTAAATCGTAGCTACTTTCTAAGTCCCCTATATTGTCTATTATTTGGAATATAAATTTTTCAGATTGTGCAACTCCAAAAATATTCGGCACACCTCTGACCATAATATGATTATCTCCAAATATCTCGATTTCAAAACCGAACTTCATAAATAAATTAAGATTTTTTTCAACATCTAACATATCTACACTAGAAAGTTCAATTACAATTGGATCAAGTAACATCTGCATATCGATATTTTGATTTTTAAACTTAGTCATATACTCCTCATAAAGAACTTTTTCGTGAGCGGCATGTTGGTCTAATAAATACATAGAAGTCCCTTTTTCAAGTACTATATAAGTATTTAAAATCGTTCCAATCACCTTAAAATCACTAGCTCTAAAATGAGTATTTTGTGAATTATCAACTATTTTATCTAGTATATCATCTTGTTCTTCTAAAAATGATGCTTGTGTCGATATTTCTTCTAATTTCTTATCGATATCGTTATATTTACTTTCTTTAGTATTATTTTCTATATAACCCATATTGCTATAGTAGTCAGATTGTTCTTCCTCATGAATTCTATCGAAATTGTTATTATTTAAAGATTCACCATAGCTTATATTATCATGTAAATCTTCTTTTGATTTATCTATATGATTTTTTTCTTCTAAAGCCTCTTTAAAAGATTTAAATGTTGATAAATCATCTCTTTCATTTATTTTAATGGCTTCTTGGTCTTTGTTCTCATATTCATTATTTTCTTTTACTTTATATTCTATATTCTTCGCTACATTAATATTTTGGACTTCTGTTTTATTTTCTTCAATTTGATTTAATTTATTTTGGACGTAATTTTCACTACTATCATAAGATTTATATTTTCCTATAAGGCTTATATTTAAAAGCTTATTTTTTATTACATCTCTTATTTTTATATACACTTCTTTTTCGTCTTGGAATTTCACTTCAAGCTTTGTAGGGTGTATATTTACGTCGATTTCGCTCGGATTGATTTTTATATTTAAAAAGCAAACGCCAAATTTATTTATTGGAATTATACTTTTATAACTTTCATTTATAGCGTCTAATATTACCTTACTTTTTACAAAACGCTTGTTTATATAGATATGTTGAAGATTTTTATTAGATCTATATATATTGTTATTTCCAATATATCCAGAGATTTTTATTTTTTCATCTTCGTAATCTACTTCAATTAAATTGTCTGTGATTTCTTTTCCATAAATACTTCTTATTACACTTATAAGTTTGTTATCTCCAGGCGTATTTAACATAAGTTTTGAATTATTTATATATTTTAATCTTACATTTGGATTCCCTATTGCAAGTTTATTTATCAAATCACTTATATTAATAGTTTCGGCGTGAGTTGATTTTAAAAATTTAGCTCTAACTGGAGTGTTGAAAAACAAGTCTTTTACAGTTATTGTTGTACCATCTTTTGTTCCAACGGGCTCTTTTTTAATTATCTTTGAACCGCTTAAAACTATCTTTGTCCCTATCATCTCTTCTTTCGTTTTTGTGACCATTTCTATATTTGAAACAGCAGATATTGAAGCTAATGCCTCTCCTCTAAAACCAAGTGAGTATAAGTCAAATAAATCGTCTATACTTTTTATCTTACTTGTAGCATGTCTTAAAAAGCATTTTTCGACTTCACTAGATAATATTCCTTCTCCGTTATCGCTTATTTTAATACATTTTTTCCCGCCATCAGTAATATCGACCACAACTTGAGTCGCTCCTGAATCTATTGCATTTTCTAAAAGTTCTTTTACTACAGAAGAAGGTCTTTCAACGACCTCTCCTGCAGCTATTTTATTTATTGTTAAATCATCTAAAATATTTATATACTTACCCATCTAATCCCTCCAAGAGGTTATTTTGGTTTAAGTTCAAATAACCGATTACTTATTTTCTTTTGCTTTTTTTTGTAGATTATATAATGTGTTTACACAGTCGATTAAATTCATATTTAATATATCTAAGTTTAAAAGCTCGTCTAATACTTCGCTATTTGGAGTTATATTTCCAAATGATATTTGCGAATCTTCTTCTTTTAATTTAGTATAATTTGCATTTAATTTATTATAATCTTTTTTCATTTTTTTATGTTCTTTTAATAAAGTCTCATGCTCTAATTTTAAAGAGTCATATTCATTTTTTAAATTAGAGTTTTCGATTTTATTTAGTTCATTTTCAAAACTAAATAAATCTTGTGGTGCTTTGTATAAAGATGCATTTTCACTTTCTTTTACAACTTCTTTAGAAATATCTATTGTAGAAGTTATAGCAACTTCGGAATTAGTTTTTGCTATTTTATCTTTATCAAAATTACCAGTTAAGACTTCACCATTAAATATATGGTTTTTCTCTAAATCGCTTAAAATTTCTGATGAACGTTCTATAACTTGATCTGGTAGTTTTGCAAGTTTTGCAACGTATATACCGTAACTTTTATCCGCTGGTTGTTCAACTATTTTTCTAAGGAATATTATATTTTCTCCGTCGTCTTTTACTGAAATCGAGTAGTTTTTAACTTCTCTAAACTCGTTTTCTAAATCTGTAAGCTCGTGATAGTGAGTCGCAAATAAAGTCTTACATTTTATATTGCTTTGGATATATTCAACTATAGCCCAAGCTAAACTTATACCGTCGTAAGTCGATGTACCCCTACCGATTTCGTCTAAGATTACGAAACTCTTTGAAGTAGCATTTTTAAGTATTTGTGAAACTTCGTTCATCTCTACCATAAATGTAGATTGGCCAGAAGACAAGTCATCACTCGCCCCAACTCTTGTAAATATTCTATCGCATATTGGAATATCTGCAAAATCCGCTGGGACAAAACTTCCCATATGTGCCATAAGTACTATTATCGCACTTTGTCTCATATAAGTCGATTTACCTGCCATATTAGGCCCTGTGATTATATTTATAATATTTTCATCGTCACTTAAATAAGTGTCGTTTGGCACAAAGTTTTCTTCACCAACTATATTTTCAACAACTGGGTGACGTCCGTTTTTAATGTCAAGTTTATTGTTGTCGTTTATATTAGGTTTTACATAGTTATTTAAGTCAGCCACTGTTGCAAATGAGGTAAATACATCTATATTTGCTATTATTTTAGCTACATTTTGTATTCTATCTATATTATCGTAGATGTATTTTCTAACTTGTACAAATAATTCGTATTCAAGCACACCTATTTTTTCTTTTGCATGAAGTATTTTATCTTCTATTATTTTTAATTCTTCAGTTATATATCTTTCTGCATTACTTAGGGTTTGCTTTCTTATATAGCTGTCGTCTATATTAGCAGTAGCTAAGTTAGCCTTTGTTATTTCTATATAATATCCAAACACTTTATTAAATCCTATTTTTAAAGATTTAACTCCTGTTTTTTCTTTCTCACGGTTTTCGATTTCTTTAATCATAAACGCGCCGTTTGTTGAAACTTCTCTAAGCTCTCTTAATTCTTCATTATAGCTTGACTGAATTATATTTCCATCTTTTATAGTTATGCTAGGCTCTGGAAGGATTGCTCTATCTATTAAGTCGTAAATATCATCAAGTGTTTCCATCTTACCTGCATAGTTTTTTAGTATCTCAGCATCAGAGTCTTCTATTCTTCTTTTAAGCTCTGGTAATTTTTCAATCGAGTTTTTTAAGTTTATAAGTTCTTTTGGTGTAACTTTTTCAAACGCGATTTTACCGCATATACGCTCTATATCATATACATTTTTTAAGATTTCGATTAAATCGATTCTAAGTGAGTAATCGTCTTTTATCTCCTCAATTACGTCTAATCTATTTTGTATTCTCTTTTTATCCACTAATGGCTCTTCAACATATTTTCTAAGCATTCTTCCACCCATAGCAGTCGAAGTTTTATCTAGTACGTGAAGTAGTGAGCCTTTCTTTTTCTTAGTTCTTATAGTTTCTGTAAGCTCTAAGTTTGAACGAGTAAACATATCAAGCACCATGTAATTTGATGAGTTGTATACGTTTATATTATTTATATTAGAAGTTACTTGTTTTTGAGTATTGTATATATAGTTTAATAAAACACATAAACTTCTATTTATAAGTCCATTCTCATCAAATTTAACTTTGCTTAGATACTCATCGCTAAAGTATTGTTTTAATATATTTTCATCTAAATAAGCTTCATCAAAATTTGTATTTAAATATATATTTGATAAAGAAGCAATGGCCTCTAGGTTTTTTATATAATCTAAATCATTTATTATTATCTCAGATGGAGAAACTTTTGCGATTTCCTCGATTAACTTGTCTCTTTTTAAGACAGTCGCATTAGTCTCACCTGTACTTATATCTACATAAGAAAGACCTATATTATCATTTTCTTTATATAAAGACATAAGGTAGTTATTTTTCTTGTTTTCAAGTAAATTTCCTTCAAGAACAGTACCTGGAGTTACAACTCTTATTACTTCTCTTTTCACGATTCCTTTTGCAAGAGCTGGATCTTCCATTTGTTCGCCTATTGCTACTTTATATCCGTTTTCAACTAATTTTGATATATATGCATTTGCAGCATGAAACGGAACTCCACACATAGGAGCCCTTTCTTCAAGCCCACAAGCTTTTCCTGTTAGCGCTATTTCTAGTACTTTTGATGCTACTATTGCATCTTCAAAGAACATTTCATAAAAATCTCCTAATCTAAAAAACAATATACAATCAGGATATTTTTCTTTCGTATCGAAATACTGCTTCATCATAGGAGTTAATTTACTTCTGTCGATTTCCATTTTGTTTATATTGCCAAAATATATTGGCTACTCCTTTCTTTTTTATTTTAAGTCGTAATATTTTATTGTTATCTTTTTAATACAATATATACTAATTAAATTTATCTTTTCTCTTAATAAGTTTTGTTAATAACTTTTTCTAAATATCCATTATAACATATTTTATAATCTTTTTTGCAGTCGTCTTGATTTCTAAATTATAAATTTTCAAGAAAAAAGCTCTTTAAAGAAATATATTTTCCTTAAAGAGCTTTTTTATACTTTAAACTATACTTATTGAAATTTAAAAACTGTTTTTTATCTATATATAGATAATTTTTATATATGTCATAATAGTTCATAGATTAATTGTTTTTCTCCTACTAGTTATTTTTAACTGTTTTTTACGATTTCCTTCATTGCCAAAACTGCAGCTCCTATAATTATAGTCCATGCAACTCCCATAAATATCCAAGCTATACCTGTCATAGTATCACTCCTTTCTTATTTACTTTTATTATATTATAAATTTTCTGAAAATTAGTTATTAAAAAGGAATTTTTACTATTCATTAACATGATGTATATTATTTTTACGTTATTTTAACATTAATCGCTAGTTTTTTTAATTTTATTTAACATAAATGGCATGCACATTTTTTACCTAAAAAATACCTATCGTATCTTTTTATACAATAGGTATTTTATACACATTAATATTTAAAACTTTACTTAAATACAAATATTCTGTATTTATTTTTTAAATACATCTAAATTATCTTCTTTATCAAATGGTATATCAAATAAATCTGATTCCTTTTTAACCTTTGATTTATCTACAACATTTTCAAATGCAGCCTTGCTCATATAAATCTCGTCTAGTTCTTTTGTATTGTTTATTATAACAAGTTTTATATCATCTAAATTTAAAGCTCCACAAAGCTTTACGCACCCTTTAAATACATATTTATCATTATCCAAAACAAGTGGCATTTTTACGCTATTTGGTTCAGTTGATGTAATTGCATTTATATAAGTTGCAGGAAAATCTATTTTGTTTTGAAATTTTTTAGATATAAAGTCCGCAAGACCCATTCCATTTGCATTGCCACCACTTTTTTCGCTTATATCTAAAAATCCAAGTTTTATAGTATTTGGGCCTCCACTTGCGGCATTTGTATGAAATCTTCCCACAATATTTGTATCAACTCCAGTACCGCTTATATTTTTGCCTATTTCATTTACGATAAGTACATCTATATCATCTAGATATATTCTAGACATAAGGTGTTTTGATTTTTCCAAAATCTTAGGTTCTTCTTCTAAAATTTCATCTTTATGTAGCACAAATACATCGTTAACTTCGTTATATCCATTTTCTATAGATGCGACGCCACAGATTATATTTAAGTTATTAATGGCAATTGTCCCTACTTCAAGCAGATTATTAGCCATATTTTCATATCTAAGCGAATGTGTCATATCTGCACCTTTTCGTTTTGCAAGACCGATTGCCATCATTTTAATGAGTCCACTTTCGTATTTGCCTCTAAATGAAGTATGTAACTTTACTCTGTTTAACAATATAATTCCATCTGCATTTGCTGCATTTTTATCGATATAAACAGGTAAATCTTTTGAAGTTCTCCCAACTTCCATAACATCCATAGAAGATATTATTTCACAGCCCACAGTATATTTAGTTATGCCTAGTTTTTTAAGCATATTTTCCTGACCTTTAGATGTTCCGCCACCGTGGCTTCCCATAGATGGTACTATAAATGGAACTCCACCACATTCTTTAACAAAGCTTACAACAGTTTTCATAAGCTCTTTATAATGGCTAATCCCCCTACTTCCACCAGTTATAGCTATTTTCATTCCTGGTTTTATTTTATCTTTAATATTTTTATCAATTAGCTTTTGATTTAAATATTTTTCAACATTTTCAAGCTTACTATCATCAAATATCTGGCTTACTTTCATAATTTGAGGCAACTTTATATTATCTAGTATTTTATTTATTTGAGACATTTTATTTTACACCTACTTGTTTTGTAACGATAAGGTCGCTGTCGTATCCCATTATATTTTTTACAACTACATCGCCTACTTCTACTGGAGCTTCTAATTTTATGCCTTTTATTATATCCATAACGTCAAATATTTTAGCTTTTGGAACTGGTTTTGTCAGTCTTACGCTCACAAGTGGAAGCTCACCGTTTAGTAAAACTACAGAAGAAGCTATATTACGTCTTGGGTCAGTAAGTTCTTGAACTACATATTCTTTACCTTTTTTACAACCTTCTCCTTCAATATTTTTTATATCTTTTCCTTCATAATCTACTTCTATCTCACATCCATTTGGACAAACTATACATGTAAATTTTCTATTCACTTATAATCACCTTCAAATCCCCATTTTGTTTTATTTCATCTTTTAAAATTTTTATTTGAACCATTTCAGCTGGTATCGCCTTTTTATATTTCTTAGTCTTTATAACTTCGCCATCTTGCATTATATCCACTTTACATTCTTTAAAAGGCTTTCTAACTCTAAATGAAAGCACAAAATCCTTAGTTCCACTTATTTTTTGTGGAATTGTATGGTTTATATTTTCGCCAGCTTCTATATTTATACTGCTCTCAGCTAACTTTCCGTCATTTATATATTCACAAACGTGGTCTGCAAGTCTTTCAGCTTCTAGTGAGACAAAGTCTACTAAGTCGTGAACTTGAAGAACATTTCCCGCTGCGAATATTCCTTCTACTGAAGTTTGATAATTTTCATCAACTACTGCACCTTTTGTTCTAGGATCTAGCACTACACCTGCTTTTAATGATAATTCATTTTCTGGAATAAGACCAATTGAAAGTATTAAAGTGTCACATTCGTATCTTTTTTGAGTTCCTGGAATAACTTTTTTAGTTACTTCATCGACTTTGCTAACAACAACAGCTTCTAATCTGCTTTTTCCTTCTATATTAGTTATTGTGTGGCTTAAATATAGAGGTATATTGTAGTCATTTAAACATTGTTCTATATTTCTTGGAAGTCCATTTGCATATGGTGAAAGCTCGATTACTGCCTCTACTTTTGCCCCTTCAAGAGTAAGTCTTCTCGCCATTATAAGGCCGATATCTCCTGAACCCAAGATTACAACTTTTTTGCCGACCATTGTATTAGTTAAATTTATATATCTTTGCGCAACACCAGCATTGTATATTCCTGCTGGTCTTGTACCTGGAGTAGAAATCGCTCCCCTTGTTCTTTCTCTACAACCCATAGTCAAAACTACAGCCTTTGCCTTATATTGTTTTAGTCCATCTCTTGTTGCAGCAGTTACTATCTTTTCATTATTTACATCAATAACTGTCGCATCTGTAATATAATCTATTTTTTCTTTTTTTACTTCTTTTATAAATCTATCTGCATATTCAGGACCGCTTAATGTCTCTTTAAAGTGAGTAAGCCCAAAACCATCGTGAATACATTGTTTTAATATGCCACCTAATTTGTCTTCTCTTTCGACAATAAGTATATCTTCTATTCCCTTGTGTTTTAGCTCTAAAGCTGCTGCAAGACCTGCAGGACCGCCCCCAACTATTACTACATCTTTATTTTCAACCATTAGTCTCTCACCTTCCCAACAAACATATTAGAACCTTCTCGACAGTAAAGCACATCTTCTCTATTTTTATGTTTAACTTCTTCTAGTAAACCTGCTATTCTTGTTTCACAATAACCACCTTGGCATCTTCCCATCATCGCTCTACATCTATATTTGATTCCAGTTAGAGTTTCAACTCCTAGTGGGTTGTTTATAGCTTCTAAAATTTCTGCCTTTGTTATAGTTTGACATCTGCAAATTACTTCGCCATAGTCAGGATTTTCTTTAATTAAAGCTTCTTTTTCTTCTACTGACTTATCATTAAAAGTGACTATAGGTTTTCTAATTGGATTAAAGTTTTCGTTTTCTGTAAGTTCTTCTTTTTGTTTTAATAAAGAAACTACATATTTTGCAATTGGAGTTGAACTTGTAAGCCCTGGAGATTCTATCCCGACTAAATTTATAGTATTTGGTGATTTATCTCTCATTTCGATTACAAAATCGTGGTATCCACCTTCTTCTTTTGATGCAAGCTTTGGTCTAATTCCAGCGAAGTTTCTTATAAAATCATCTCTTCTTATATGTGGAAATATTCTTCCTCCGTCTTTAATAAGTAAGTCCATTATCTTTTGTGTAGCAGAATAATCATCCCTTTCATCTATATATTCACTACTTGGACCGATAAATACATTTCCGTCGATTGTTGGAGTTAAATGGATTCCAAGCCCACCTTCTTTTGGATTTGGAACTGGATATGCTGGAAGGCTTAATTTTGAGCCTACTTTTTCATCTAATATAAAATATTCCCCCCTGCATGGATGGATTGTATAATCGCCAATTCCAAGCATTTTTGAAACTCTATCGCTGTAAAGTCCTGCTGCATTTACTACCCATCTAGTTTTATATGTATCTTTTTTAGTTTTTATATTGTAAATATCATCTACTCTTTTGATATCAATTACTTCATTTCCAAAATAATATTCTGCCCCATTTGCCGCTGCATTTTCAGCAAGAGCTATTGTAAGTAAATATGGATTTAGTATACCTGTAGTCTTTGACCACATCGCAAATTCACCGTCGATATTTGGCTCAATTTCTTTTATTTTGTCTTTGCCTATTATCTCAAGCCCCTTAACACCATTTTTTTCGCCTTGCTCTTTCATTGCGATTAATTTTTCTTTATCTTCTTCGCTAAATCCAACAACTAGTTTCCCACATCTTTTAAACGGTACTCCTAGTTCTTTAGCAACTTGATCAAACCCCTGATTCCCTTCAACACAGAATTTAGCCATAAGTGTCCCAGGCTTGTTATTAAATCCAGCATGAAGTACCCCTGAATTTCTTGCGCTTGTCTCATTACATACATCTAATTCTTTTTCTAGTACCCCTATTTTTAAATTATATCTAGACATTTCCCTGGCAATAGCATTTCCCACTACTCCAGAGCCAATTATTATCACGTCATATAATTTGTCCAACTTAAAGTCCCCCCTTATACGAACAAAATGCGTCCGTAATTTGTTTTTTACCTTTTATTTTATACTTATTTTGGTAATTTTGCATTAATTTTAACATACTTTTTTCATTTTGATAATAATTTATCGAATTTCCTTTTACATACTTAGAAATTTATACTTATAACACAAAATTTGTTTTATATTGTAGATAAATTTTCTATTCCTTTATAATTTATATTTTCTAAAATCTAGTCTATAATATCTATATGATATTTTTTTGAAAGGAGTAATTTAACTTATGGTTGATAATATTAAAGACATTAAAGATAAATTCAGTGGATTTACTCCATATATAAATGGCTATCAAAATATGAAAAGGGCTTCTGTCTTAATTCCTATAATAAAAAGAAATAATTCTTACGAGATATTATTCGAAGTAAGATCTAAAACGCTTAGAAGCCAACCAAATGAAATTGCTTTTCCTGGTGGCAAAATTGAAAAAGGAGAAGACCCACAAACTGCTTGTATAAGAGAAACTTGTGAAGAAATAGGTATAACACAAGATGATATAGAAATAATATCGCCACTTGATTTATATTTAAACCACTCAAATCTCATAATACATCCATTTTTAGGAATAATAAAAGAAAGTGCATTAAAAAATGATATAGAAAATCTGCTTATCAATAAAGATGAAGTTGACCATGTTTTTAGTGTTCCAATAACATACTTACTCGACTCATCACCAGAAGAATTCGAAAATGAAGTCGAGGTAAAAGTAAATGAAAACTTCCCATATTCTAAGATTCCAAATAAAGAAAATTATAAATTTGCAGTTGGGAAATACTCAACTTTATTTTACGAATATAAAAACTACATAATTTGGGGAATAACTGCTAAAATACTAGAGAACTTTTTAAATTTTATAAAAGAATAGATTTAAAATAACTATACAATAACCTAAAATAATAATTTAAAGTTCTAAAACAAATAAATTTCAATGCAAAAAAGCATATAAAATACATTTCGTATTCTATATGCCTTTTTTATCTAAAAAATATAATTCCAATTACATTTTTCGTCAGCCATTAAATTTTGGAGAATAGATTCAACTTTTTCAAGTGATTCTAATCCCCTTATTTTATTTTTGCAATATACTGCATTTTTAGCTAAACCAAGCTCCAAATTTAAATCATCGTAATATTGATGATCGAGAACCTTTAACCAAAAATCTTTTTGTCTATCTAATTTTTTAACTAAATCATCTAACTTCTTATCTGCTTCATCCCAATTTTCATCATGTATTACCTCATATGTCGCTTGAACATCTTTTGTATAATCAATACAGAATGTCTCAACCTTGCTATCGATATAAACTCCAAAAAGTATAAATAAAATGACCCATGTAAGTGCTATTATAGTATTTCTCATATTTTATCCTCACTTTTTCTTTTGAATTAATATTTTATCGTATTCATCTAAAATGCAAAGTAGTACCTCTTTTGCTTTTTTTACTTCATGTGATTTTAATATACTATCGAGCCACGCTTCATCTTTATTTATTTGTTTTAAATTTTCTTTTATCACACAACCATCCAAAATAAGAGGAATTGGCAAATGATAAAAAGGTCTTGATGGTGTCGAATTATAATTTGAAGTTGGTACAATGCTCAAGCTTCCATCAGTTTCTAGTATGGCATATTGGATATATTTTATATTAAAATATCCCTGTATCCTAAGTTGTTCTAAAAGTTCGTTTATACTTACTCTCTCTTTTTTGAGTTCTTTATAATCTATCTCACCTTTATTAATTAATATTGATGGCTTCCCTGATAATACTATAGATACTTTTCTAAATTTCAAGGATAAAAATGAAATTATTGTTTGCATTGCTACAAGCCCAGTAAGTGCAGCTATACCATTTATCATTGGTATATCATTATTTTCCATTGGAAGTGATGCAACTTCAGCTATCAAAAGTGTTATGACCAAGTCAAAACAATTCATCTCAGCAATTTCACCTTTTCCCATAATTCTCATAGAAATCAGTACTGCTATATATAAAACTATAC
Source organism: Intestinibacter bartlettii (assembly GCA_025148965.1). Taxonomy (GTDB): domain Bacteria; phylum Bacillota; class Clostridia; order Peptostreptococcales; family Peptostreptococcaceae; genus Intestinibacter; species Intestinibacter bartlettii. The sequence goes on from CP102273.1 coordinate 1,875,496, forward strand.
TTCTTAAGAAAACTACAACCATATCTATCCTCCTTTGAGATTTACATATGATAAGTTAAAATTTATGTTTTAAAGGTGTTTTATTTTATATTACATAATATACTAACTAAGTAATCCCATGTTCTTTCAGTAGATAAAATATCTATATGTTCATCTGGAGTATGAACGTCAAATAAATTTGGACCAATTGATATTGCTTGTGCTCCTTCTATTGCATCTAATAATAATCCACATTCAAGCCCTGCATGAATTGCTACTATTTCAGGCTTTTTATTGTATAATTTTTCATATGTTTCAACACATATTTGCTCAAGTTTTGAGTCTTTTGCATATTCCCACTCAGGGTAGTCGTCTTCTAATTCAAGTTCTACACCAATAGATTCACACAATAATTCCATTCTTTCGTTTATATCGTCTTTTAAACTTTTTACTGAACTTCTTGTTGCGAATTCGAATTTTATATATTCATTTTCTGTAACTACAACACCTAGATTTGTAGAACTTTCAACAAGTCCATCTATATCAGCACTCATAGTTTGAATGTTTCTCGGCATTAAGTTTAATACTTTAACTATTTTGTCTTGAACTTGCTCAGATAATGCTCTTTCGTGTTTTTCATCAATCTTTTGCATTTCAATAACTATTGATGGATCACTTGTTTTAAATTCATTTTTAAATATACCTAACATTGAAGTTACAATATCATTTGCCTGTTCTACATATTCTTTATCTAAAGCTATAATCACCTCAGCTTCACGAGGTATTGCATTATTTTTAAGACCACCGCTTATTGAGATTAAATCATAATCTACATCGCTATTTTTAAGATTATTTAAAATTCTTCCTATAAGTATATTTGAATTAGCTCTTTTTTTGTCTATCTCGATACCAGAGTGTCCACCTTTTAGTCCTTTTATATTTATAGCAAAAATATCTTTATCACTTATATTTTTTAATTCTTTTTTGATTTTTGCAATAGCTGTAACTCCGCCGGCACAGCTTACTGTTATTTTACCTTCTTCTTCAGAATCTAGATTTATTATGTATCTTCCATCAAAAACACTTCCGTCTAAATTCATAGCGCCTTCCATGCTTACTTCTTCATTTACTGTAAATAATACTTCTAATTTTGGAGTAGCTATATCACCTGACGCTAAAAGAGCAAGTCCCATCGCTACTGCAATACCGTTATCTGCTCCTAGTGTTGTCCCTTTTGCATAAAGGTAATCTCCTTTTACTTCTAGCTCGATTGGATCTTTTGAAAAATCGTGGTCTACATCTTTGTTTTTTTCACAAACCATATCCATATGACCTTGAAGTATTACAGCAGGAGAATTTTCATATCCTTCAGATGCTTCTTTTTTTATTATTACGTTTAGAGTTTCATCTTGTATAACTTCAAGACCAAGTCTTCTTCCTTCTTGTGCTAAATAATCACTTATTCCTTTTTCATTTCCTGAACCTCTAGGAATTTTTGAAATCTCTTCAAAATATTTAAAAACTAATTCTAGTTTTGGATTTTTAAAATTAAATTCCATATTTATTTTCCTCTCAAAATTTATTTTATAATTATATTTGTCATATTTTAGTGTAGTTTAACTTATTCTAAACTTTTTATAGCTATAATAATTTATTTTATAACCATCATAGCAATTGAAAGAATTAATGCTGATGCTATAAATATAGCTATTAATATTTTTGTTACGAATTTTACCCATGATTCGTAGTCAACTTTTGCAATTGCAAGTGTTCCCATTATAACACCACTTGTAGGTGTAACTAAATTTATGATACCACTTCCTGCACTAAATATTGATATTATTACCTCTGGACTAAATCCTAAGCTAACTGCAAGCGGCCCAAATATCGGCATTGATAAACCTGCAAGCCCTGATGTAGATGGTATAAAGAATGTAAGCGCCATATATATTAAATAAGCAACTATCGTAAATATTATTGGACTCATTCCGACTAAAACTCCAGATGCTTTTGCAAGTACATATGCATCAAGTCCTGTTGTAGCCATAATTACAGATATACCTCTTGATACACCTATAACTAAAGCGACACCAACCATATCTGCTGCCCCTGCTAAAAATGCATCGACAATTTCGCCCTCTTTCATGCCATATACAATTCCTATAATTACTGACATTATTACAAACCACATTCCAAGCTCAGAAAACCACCAGTTACCTAAGCTAGAACCTGTTAAAAATCCAGTAGATATAAATATATTTATTCCAAACTTTTCCCATGGAATTATCCCAATAACCATAATTATAAATGTAAATGCAAATAAAGCTAATACTATTTTTCTTTTTTGTGTAAACTCTACTACTCCCTCTTCACCTGATTTATTACCTATAAATGCTTCATTAGCATGTTCAATCTCTAAATCAGTAAGTATGCTCTCATTTTTATTTTGATAAACTTTTTTAGCGTAATTCATAACAAAGTATATTGATATAAGTAATGATGATAACCATAAAATTGTGTTGATTGCTATAACTACACCTTGGTTTACTTCTATTCCGGAACCGTTTAATGAACCTATACTAACTGATACTAAAAATGGGTTTACAGTAGACCCTAATACACCACATCCTGAACCTAATATTATTGTTGCAACTGATACAAGTGGATCAAATCCCGCTATTATCATAGTAGTCGTTACAAGCGCTGTGAAAGCTATTGTTTCTTCTGACATCCCAAAACTTGTACCTCCAAGTGAGAATAAAAACATAAGAACCGGGATTAATATTAATTCTTTTCCTTTTAATTTTGATACAACTGAGGCAATACCTGCATCAAGTGCACCTGTTTTTGTCGTGATTCCTAAAAATCCTCCGATTAATAAAACAAATATGGCAATATCGATTGAGTTGTTAAGACCATTTATAGGTGCCATTATAAAATCCGATAAACTAGCTGGTATAGCACCAGGTATAAAGTGTGAAACTATTGCTATAATCGCTGTTATTATTAGCAATACTGTATAAGCTGTCGGTAGCTTAAATGATTTTTTCTTTTTTTTGTTGTCCATTTTTTCTCTCCTTTTACATTGTTGTCTAAGATTAAAATTACCTATTTTAATTTGATATATTCATATTTTAAAAATTCAATTATGAATTTTTTTCTTTCTATGTAAATTTTTAATCTTATTCCATACTGGGAATTATATAAAATTTTCATTATTTTTACAATATTTTTTATATCTATGTTTTAAAAACAATTATATTTTTCATATATTCTACAAAAAAATAGAGGGTTTCCCCTCTATCTTTTATAATTAGATTTAATTTATTTCTTTGCTAAAATCTATATGCTATTTATATTTTTTCTATTAAAATCTTATTCGTCCAATATGTTTTCTAACTCTTCTTGAGTTTCTGCTATTTGAAATTTGATCTAATTCATTTAAAAATATATCCGCCTCATCTTTTGTATTATAAAGTCCTAAACTAGCTCTTATCATTCCATAAAAATATTCACCTGATATAACATCTCTATATGCATCACTATCACTTACACCAAGAAGTCTATATACATAAGTATGAGCGCAGAACTTACCTGATCTTAAAGAAATAGCATTTTCAGTTGCCATCTTGATAGAAACCTCACTATAATCCCTATTTTTAATATTAAATGGTATTACTCCAATTCTATCATCTGTATAATCCACATCTCCATACATAATTACATTTTTTATACTCTTCATTGAATTTATAATATAATCTTTTAATAATTTTTCATGCATTTCTATATTTTGAAATCCTATATTTTTCAAATCTGAAAGTGCCTTAGCCATAGCTATTGCTCCAAAGAAGTTTTGTGTTCCTGCTTCGTATTTTTCTGGAACAGCAGTCCAAATAAGTCTTTCATCAAACACACCAGCAACACATCCTCCTCCTGATAAAAATGGATCTTCTTCATTTAAATAATCCTTCTTACCGACTATTGCTCCGCTTCCAAAAGGTGCATATGCCTTATGCGCTGAAAAAGTCAAAAAGTCGATTTCTTCATCTTTTGAATTCCCAGCTAAATTTACTTCTCTATGTGCAATTAATTGAGCCCCATCAACTATTATAACCGCACCGTATTTATGAGCTAATCTTGCAATATCGTGAATTGGAGTAATATACCCTGTTACATTAGAAGCTCCCGTAATTGTAACTACTTTTATTTTTCCATTAGCCTTTATAAGCTCTTCTTCTATATCATCTATATTTATTCTTCCAAGAACATCAACCTCAACATAAACCATCTTTGCCACCCTTCTAAAAGGAAGGTCATTTGCGTGATGTTCCATTCTAGTTGTCAAAACTATATCATCTTTATCTTGTATAAGTACATTTGCAAGTGCATTTAGGCCTTCTGTATCCGATTTTGTATATATTACTGTATAATCATCATTATCCAAGACACAAAAAAAATCCAATATTATATCTCTAGCTTTATTAAACATGGTCGTGCAGTATTCACCCTTGAATCCAACCCCTCTAGCTATTGGTCCATAATTTTTTATATTATCGTAAATTATTTGTGTAACACTTTTTAAAGGTGGAGTAGTCGCTCCATTGTCAAAATTTATTGGTGTTAATAAAACCCCATTAGACAGCTTTATTTTATCATCTATACCATCAAATAAATTTCTATAATCCATATAAATTCCCCCTTATTATCATGGTATAAATATATTTAATTTTTCATATAAATATTACCTGTTTTTTATTTTTCTCAATTTTTGTAGAAATATGTAGAAATCCAAGGTTGATTTATGATAAAATAAAAAAATGCCCCTTTCGGCACTTAATTTACATTATCTATGCATCTTTATTATAAAATATATATTTTTTAAATGACTATAACTTCTTATAAGTTATAAAAAATTAGAAAATGCTTATCATAAAGATATTATTAAAATAGAAATTTCTTCAAATATCATTTTTATAGATGAAGAAACTTTATTATTTAAGATTGATTTTTGAATTTATTATTTTTAAAATTATTAAATTTTCTTAGAAAGGTTACGATACAAATGAACAATAATGGATCATATGCACTAGTTTTCGGTGTATCAGTTTTTGACATATGTGGTTTCACAGATAACGATTATAGAGCTAATGACTCAAACCCAGGTAGAGTTAGAACTTCATTCGGGGGAGTTTGCAGAAATATAGCTGAATGTATGGCTAGAGTTGGAGTTAATACAAAATTTATATCTGTTTTAGGTGATGATGAAACAGGAAAAAGTATCCTTCAACATTCAAAAGAAATGAATTACAATATGGAGGATTCTCTTATAGTAGAAGGTGGACACACTCCTACTTACATGGCCGTACTTGATCATTTCGGCGAAATGATGTCTGCGGTTGTAGATATGAAAATAATAGACAAATTTACAACAGAATTTATAGATTCTAAAGCCGACATAATAAAAAATTCTAAGTACATGGTTTTAGACTCTGACAGACCTGACATAGTAGAACATATACTAAAAAATTTCACTAACGATACTAAATTTATATTAGATCCAGTTTCTGCTGCAAAAGCTAAAACTGTTACTCATTTAGTAAAATACTTCCACACTATAAAACCAAACAGATATGAAGCTGAAATAATGTGTGGATTTAAAATCAAAAATGAAAATGATTTAAGAAAAGCAGGTAAATACTTCACAGACTTAGGTGTAAAAAATGTATTTATCACACTTGACGAAGATGGAATCTACTACAACAATGGTGTTGAAGAAGGTAAATTAAAAGCAAATGATGTAAATGTAGTAAATGTTACAGGTGCTGGAGATTCTTTCGTTTCAGGAATCACAAAAGGATATATGGAGGGATATAGTTTAATAGACACATTAAAATACGCTATATCAATGTCTTCTATAACTATCTCAACTGAAGAAACTATACACCCAGATATGTGCCATGATTTAGTTTCTAAATATATACAAGATACTAATTGGACTCATACTGAATTTAATAATTAATTTTATAAGGGGCTTAATGCCCCTTTTTTGTATATATTAATAGTTTCTGTATGAAGTTCTAAAAATACATATACATAAATTATACTTATCAAAATTTATAAATGAATATCATTTCTTATTTGGCAAAAAATAAAAACCCCTTTATAAAGATAATATATCTCTATAAAGAGGTCTTCTTAAAAATTACTCAACCATTTCTCCGTTTAATGAGAATGATAAAGCAGCTTCTGTTATTTTAACATTTACTAATTTGCCGATTAAATCAGCATCTGGATTTTTAACACTGAAGTTAACTAGTTTATTTTGTCTAGTTCTTCCAGTGAATTTAGTGTCGTCAGTTTTACTTTTACCTTCAACTAATATTTCTACTACTTCATCTTGATGAGTAGTGTTGTTTTCTTTTGAAATTTCGTTAACTAATTCTAATACTCTGTTAAATCTTTTGTGTTTAACATCTTCTGGTATTTGGTCTTCCATCTTAGCAGCTGGAGTACCAGTTCTCTTAGAGTATATGAATGTAAACGCATTATCGTATCTAACTTGTCTTATTACATCAAGTGTATCTTCAACATCTTCTTCAGTTTCACCTGGGAATCCTACCATTATATCAGTAGAGAATGCTATGTTTGGAACTTCAGCCTTAGCTTTTTCTACTATTCTTAGGTAATCTTCTTTAGAATAATGTCTATTCATTTTCTTTAATAATTTAGTACTTCCGCATTGAACTGGAAGGTGTAAGAATTCACAAACTTTGTCGCAATCTCTCATAGCGTATATAACTTCATCAGATATATCTTTTGGATGAGAAGTCATAAATCTTATTCTTTCTAATCCATCTATTTCGTTAACTGCTCTTAAAAGCTCAGCAAAAGTCATTCTATCTTCTTCTTCTAAAGTTTTACCATAAGAGTCTACGTTTTGGCCTAATAAAGTAACTTCTTTAGTTCCATTAGCAACTAATTCTTTTATTTCATTCATTATATCTTCTGGTCTTCTACTTCTTTCACGACCTCTTGTATAAGGAACTATACAGTAAGTACAGAAGTTGTTGCAACCGTACATTATATTTACGAATGCTTTAAGCTCGAATTTTCTATCACTTCTTAAACCTTCAACAACTTCACCATCAACATCCCATACATCTATAAGTATAGAATCACTTGACATTGATTCAGATAATAATTCTGGGAATTTGTATAAGTTGTGAGTACCGAATACTAAATCTACATGTTTGTATTTAGCTTTTATTTCTTTAACTATAGCAGGTTGTTGCATCATACATCCGCAAACAGCTATTTTTAAGTTAGGATTTCTTCTTTTTATTAATTTTAAGTGACCTAAGTTTCCGTAAACTTTAAGTTCAGCATTTTCTCTAACTGCACAAGTATTATATATTATTAAATCAGCATTATCAGCCATTAAAGAAGGCTCATAACCCATAGCATTTAGCATAGCTCCTAATTTTTCAGAGTCATGCTCATTCATTTGACATCCAAATGTTTGTATAAAATAAGATTTTTTCTTTCCTGTTAAGTGGAAATATCTTTCGTTTTCATTTTTTATTTCGTTTATATATTTGTCCTGTTCTTTGATTTTTTCCATAGGAACAGTAACTTGTTTTCTTTTAGACATTTAATTACAATCTCCTTTCAAATTAATGCAAAGTTTATTATATCATAAATATTGACAAAGATTAAAAAAATATATATGAAATATTAGAAAATATTTAAATTTAATAGAAAAAAAGACGGGCAAACGCTCGTCTTTATTCCTCAGTTTCTTTGACTAAATCATATGAATAGACTTCTTTTACTTTTGAGTCTTCTTCGTATGTGTTTTTGAATACTTTTAAGAATTCTTCGTCAGTCATTTCAGTTATGATTTTGTCAATTTCAGTTAAGTACGTAACTCCTTTCATTTCTAATTACCTCCTCTATTGTTTTTATGCAATCTCTGTTTCTAACACACATTTGGACTTGTACCCAAAGAAAATTTGTGTTTTGTATTTTATCTCTTTTCTGTATAACAAATGTTTTCTTAACTAGATCGTATGGCTTTATTCTATATAAATCTTCTAGTATTTCACAATTTGTAAGTTTTGTATATCTTCCATTTGTTAAATTTTTATATCTTTTATTTATTTTTTTTGCTATTTTATCTAATATTGTCATTGTTTCCAATCTATCCAAATCTATGCATATTTCTGCTTCAATTTTACTTTTTAAAATTATATAATCATCATATCGTCTTGCTTTTGTGCAAAAATCTACTGCTTGGTTTATATCTTTTTCAAAAAAGTATACTCCATTTCCAAGCCATTCGTCTTCTTTATATGAAACAAAGTAGTATTTATTTTTTAAAATACTTTCTCCTCTAGATATCGTTGTTCCGTGATATCCTGTATATAATTCTCCCATATTCTACTCCTTTCTTTTATTTTCCATGGTAACTAAATCATCTCCCATTTCCCTCCTTTTTATACATCTTTATAATTTTTTTCAAAAAAAATACTGCCTAAAATTCCAAGGCAGTATTTTTATATCATTTTTATTCACTTTATCAAAACTTCAAATTGCATAAACTCAATTATTTAGTCATTTTTTTACCATTTTGAGTCATTGCATTTATTTTAAGTGGTAATGTAAATAAGTTTATGAAACCTTCAGCATCTTTGTGATCGTATAATTCACTATCTCCAAATGAAGATATACTTTGATCATATAATTTATGGTCACTGAATATTCCAGCTGGTTTTATATTACCTTTGTATAATTTTAATTTTACAGAACCTGTAACATTTTCTTGAGTTTCATCCATGAAAGCATTTATTGCTTTACAAGTTTTAGAGTACCATTTCCCATTGTATATTAAGTCAGCAAATTCAAGTGATAATCTTTGTTTTAAGTGAAGAGTATCCTTATCTAATGTAGCACTTTCTAAAAAGTTGTGTGCTGCATAGAATATTTCTCCTCCTGGAGTTTCATATATACCTCTTGATTTCATACCAACTAATCTATTTTCTAATATATCTACTATACCTATACCGTGTTTAGCACCTAATTTATCAACTGCTTCAACAAGTTCTATTGGTGATAATTTTTCACCATTTAAAGATACTGGTATACCTTTTTCGAATCCTATTTCTATATATTCAGCTTCATCTACTGCATCTTCTGGAGCACAAGTTTTTTTGTATATATCTTTATTGTGTTCATTTTCAAGATATTCTATATCTCCACCTTCTGTAGATACATGCCATAAGTTGTCGTCAACTGAGTATATTTTTTTCTTAGTTGCAACTACCTCAATATTATGTTCGTTAGCGTAATCTATTGCATCTTCTCTTGATTTTATATCCCATATTCTCCATGGAGCTATAACTTTTATAGATGGATCAAGTGCTGCTATAGTTCCTTCAAATCTAACTTGGTCATTTCCTTTTCCTGTACAACCGTGGCAGATATATTTAGCTCCTTCTTTTTGAGCTATTTCAACTAATTTTTTAGCTATTATAGGTCTAGCAAGTGCAGTACCTAAAGGATATCTATTTTCATATAAAACCTCAGCTTTTATTGCTTGATATATAGTAGTAGTTATAAATTCTTCTCTTAAATCTTCAACATAAGCTTTTATAGCACCACTTGCTTTTGCTTTTTCTTCTATTTTGCTCATATCGTCATCTTGACCAACATTTGCACAAACTGCTATAACATCTAAATCATAATTTTCTTTTAACCATGGAATAGTTATTGAAGTGTCTAATCCTCCTGAATATGCTAATACAACTTTTTCTTTCATTTTTATTATCCCCCTAAATTACTTTTATTATTTTATTTTAAATTAGAAATTACATCATTTAAAATATCGCTGTAATTTTTTTAAACAATATAATTCCCTGTATGTCTAAATTAAAAAAGCCTCTTAGTATTAAATACTAAGAGGCGACATTGCGCGGTACCACTCTTATTAATAAATCTATCTTATTGAAATATTCTAAAAAACGCCTCTTGAATATCAAGAGACGAAATATTTCCGCGTTACCACTCTAATTAATAAGATAAACTTATTCACTCTTCCTTTTAAGGCAAGGTATTCCTATTATCCTACTTAAGTTCAGATAATCTTCTCCAAAGCTCTCTTCATATATTTTAAAATTGCCAAGCTTCCACCATCCTCAGCTCTCTATAAACTTAAAATAAATTACTTTCTTTTTCAATGAATTTGTTGTTTTAAATTTTTTAATAAGTAGTTTATTCTTATTTATGAGTTAATAATAAATCAACTGGATAAAAATGTCAACCGTATTTTGTATATATTATTTAATATTTTACTCTATATAAAAACAATCCTTTTGATGGCGCTGTCTCTGGTGATTTTGATCTATCTTTTAATTCTAATAAATTTTTAACTTCCTCTGGTGTAATTTTATTATGTCCAGCATCAATAAGCGTACCTGCAATTATTCTCACCATATTGTATAAAAATCCATTGCCCTCTACATAAATTTCTATTAATCCGTTATTTTCATTTATAGAAATAGAGTAAATTTCTCTTACATGACTTTTCTTTTTAGACCTTGATGAACAAAAACTCGTAAAATCATGTTCACCAACGAGTACATCAGCAACAGCTCTCATTTTATCTAAATCAATTTTTTTAGGCACATGACAAGTGTATTTTCTATTAAATGGATTTGGATATTCGTTGTTGTCTATTTTGTATAGATATACCTTTCTCTTTGCATTATATCTGCTGTGGAATCTATCATCAACTTCCTCAATCTCTCTTATTGCAATTGATTGTGGAAGGTATTCATATAGATATTTATGCATTTTATTTAATGATAAAGGAGAGTTAGTTTTAAAGTTTACAACTTGTCCATAGGCGTGTACTCCCATATCTGTTCTTCCCGAACCGATTATTTCTATATTTTCATCTGCCATTTGACTTAAAACAGATTCAAGTTTTCCTTGTATTGTATTTTCGTTATCTTTTAATTTTTGAAAGCCCTTAAAATTGCTTCCATCGTATTCTACTACCATTTTTATGTTTCTCATACTTTTCCTCTTTCATATATATAATTTTAAATTTATGTATAGTTATTGTTATATTTATATTATTAAAATATATATAATCTTAATCTTTTCATTACAAGAAAAAAATGTGATTAAATCACATTTTTTCCTCTGCAATAGCATCCATTAAATTATTTTTTAAAGTAAAGGTAATACAAGTACCTTCTCCTTTTTGACTTTCTAATATTAATTTACCTTTGTGTAATTTTACTATTTCATTACTTATGGCAAGGCCTATACCACTTCCAGATTTATGGTAGTCTTCTTGGAAGAATTTTTCTAAAACTTTGTCTAGGTTTTCTTGTTTTATACCTATTCCATTATCGACTACAGAGAAAGTCGTATATTCGTCACCTTGTGACAGTCTAACAACGACATATCCTCCTTCTTCAGTGAATTTAAGGGCATTTTGCACAAGGTTGATTAAAACTTGTTTTAGTCTATTTTTATCACCTTGTATATCGGCTATTTCTCTTTCTTTTGTATTAAATTCTGTTAAAAGTGTAATATTCTTTTCGCTTGCCTTAACTCCAAGTTGATTTACAACGTCTTTTGCAAGTTTAACGACATTTACTGTGTCGATTTGAAGTCTTATTCTGTCTGATGCAAGACGAGAGAAATCAAGAAGTTCTTCAACTAAAGTTATAAGTCTTTCTGTTTCATCTTGTATAATTCCAAGCCCTAAATCAAGCTCTTCTCTGCTTATACCTTCATATCCTAGAGTCTCACTCCATCCTTTTATAGATGTAAGCGGAGTTCTAAGCTCATGAGATACTGAAGATATAAATTCTTCTTTTAATTTACGAGTTTTATCGATTTCTTTTGCCATATGATCAAACGTTCTGACTAAATCTCCGATTTCATCGTCATGAAGTTTTTCATTTTCTAATTTTATATTATAATTTCCTTGTGCAAGTTGATTTGCAGTCTTTTTCAAATCTTGTATTGGCCTTATAAGTGAATCTGCAAATCTTAGGCTTATAAGAAGACATATTAAAAGTATTACAAGTCCGCCTATAAATATCATAAATACTACTCTAAAAATTGCGCTATCTGCCTTATTTAAAGATACGCTATATCTAACGACACCTTCAACCACATTATTAACCTTTAAAGGTACAGATACACTCATAATATGATCTTTTGTTTCGATTATAGAACTTATTGAAAAACTATAGTCTTCGTTTCCAGCTAAAGCTTTATTTACATCTTCATAATTGACAACTTCATTAGTTTTTATACCATATTGGTCTAGTATTATTTCTTTATTTTTATTTATAATTTCTATTGCAACAGCAAAATCATTATTTACCTCTTTGTAACTTGAATCTTGACTGAGACTCTCTTTTTCTAATATATTATTTATCTTATCTTGAAAGCTTGTTGAGTCCATAGCTGTAGAGTCATAACTACTTTGAGTATATCTAACTTGCTGCTCTAAGTATGATTTTGCCATACTGTAGTAATATTCTTTCATATAAAACATAAATAACACTTCGAACAAAGCGACTGTAATTATTATCATTATGAAATAATATTTTACTACTCTCCTTCTCAAACCTTCTAAATGTAATTTCAAAATCTAGTCTTCCTTTCTAAAACAATATCCATAACCCCAAATAGTTTGGATATATTTTGGTTTTGATGGGTCATCTTCTATTTTATTTCTTATTCTTCTTATATTTACATCGACTATTTTAAAATCATACAAGTAATTATTGCCCCAAACTTCTGTTAGTATTTGATCTCTACTAAGCGATTGTTTTGCATTTACCATTAAATATTTTACAATTGAAAACTCTGTTGGAGTAAGTTCTATTTCTTTTCCATTTTTGAATAATTTTCTCTTATCTAAATCAAGTTCAAATGGATCTGAAACTATTTTATTTAATTTCATAGAACTTTCTTCTTTTTTAACTCTTCTAAGAAGTGCTGCAACTCTAACTAATAGCTCTTTTATACTAAATGGTTTTACTATATAGTCATCAGCTCCTGATATAAACCCTTCTAATTTGTCTTCTTCTTGAGCCTTTGCAGTAAGCATTATTATTCCAACTTGATCGAATTTTTGTCTTATATATTTACAAACTTCAATACCACTCATATCAGGTAACATCACGTCTAAAAGCGCTATTGAAATATCGTTATTTTCATTTATTTTTTCAATAGCCTCAGCACCTGTTCCAGCTTCTATAATTTCATATCCTTCTCTTTTTAAGTTTATACTTACAAAACTTCTTATCCCAATCTCATCCTCTAGTACTAATATCTTTTCTTTCATTTTCTAGCCTCCATTAAACTTTACTTAATCATTTTATTATCGAAAAATAATCTTTTAATATATCTATACTCAAACCAAGTTTATTAAATAATTTCTCATTTATATCAGATATTGAATACACATATTTATCACTTTCAAGTATTATATCTCCCTTATTATTTATAGTTTTTGAATCATCTACTACACCTTTTTCGGCTAAGTTCAAAGAAAATAGCTGTTGTCTATTTTTTTTATCTAAATAAGGAGTCGAACTCTCATTATAATAGAAATTAAATATTTTATAACTGCTACTTGTATTTTGATCAGTATTTTCATTAATCGATATTTTTCCGACTAAGTTATTAGGTATTAAGAATTTAAAGTTTAATTCGTAATTGTAGTAAATTTTATTTACAAATAATAAATCTGCATCCTTGCCTTCTTTTCCATTATATTTGTTCCAACTAATTATAAGGCTCTTTGGCATTGTAGATGTAGAGAGCGAATCTTTGTTTATACTTTCGATGTCTATAATAGGTATATTAGTAATCCCGTCGTTATTTACATCCTCAAAAGCAATATAGTAGTCATTTAGTATATCTTTGTGGTCTTTAAATGCATCTATAAGTTTATTATTTTCCAAATACACTACTTCTGTATTGAATTTGCTGTTTTTTGAAGTAGGCAGACTTAAAAATAATCCCTTATCTTTTTTGCCTATTTTTCCAACAGATATATTTATATCGTCGAAATTTTTTACATCATCAAACTTTAATGTATCGATAATATTTATTTTATCATCTTTTAATTCACATAAATTTAAATTCATTTCTTTTTTAGCATAATTATAATTATAAATTATTAATTCCAAATTGTCGTCATTATCTATATCATCTACAACTATACCTAATTTTAAAAATTTATCTTTATTAAAATAGTCATAGTTATTCTTTGAAAACAATTCCTTTATTTCACCATTTTCATATCTACAAATGGTAAGTGTTGTCTCATTTTTTTCTTCTACAACTAAGATTATTTCCTTATTTCCATCATTATCTAAGTCGTAAAAATTTGCATATTTAATTTTATCGCCACTCTCTGTATATAAAGCATCTTTACTTTCATCATCCTTTGACTCTAAAACTGTAAAGCCAACTTCATTGTTTATATTTTCTCTCTTCTCAAAGAATACTACTTCATTTTTTCCATCATTATTTAAGTCTACCTCGTTTATTTTTCCGACTTCTATTGAATTATAAGGCAAAATTAAATTAGCACTTCCTGCAATCCTTTTTGCTTTATCCGAGATATCTTTTTTCTCTTGATTATATATAGGCAATTCATCAAATAAATTTATAGGATTTTCACCGCTATTATCGTTTTTATAACAACCAGTGCTAAGTATAACTACTAAAGATAATACACCTACCAATTTTAATAGCCTCATCCTTGTCCTCCTGTTCTTTATAATTAATTATATTTATAAATTTTACCGTACTTTAATTATACAATAATTAATATAAAAATAAAGAGTTGTATGTCAAATGACTTAAATTAATCATTTAAAAACAACTCTTTATACTAAAATCTATCTATCAAAATTTTCATCAGACCAAACTATATTGCTATTTTGGTTTGTATCTTCAATATTTTCATTATTTTGGCTAAAATCTTCTGAAGCTTCTCCTCTATAATTTATATTTTCATTTTCTTCTTGTTGTATTTCGTTTTCTTGTTGTATTTCTTTTTCTTGTGCTTCTTGGATTTTTACAGTTTCATCTTGACTTTTAGCAGATTTTCTACGCTTACTTACTCTTTTTTTAGTTTGCTTATGTCCACCATGATGTCCGCTATGATTTCCATCTTGATCTACTTCGCTTGATTCATGTTGTTTATGATGTTGTTTTGGTCTAGTTTTTTTAGATTTTTTTACTTCTTGTTGATTATCTTCTACTAGTTCATCGTTTTTTTTAGTTTTTTTAGTTTTACCTTTTGTATTTTCTATATCTTCCTGTTGCCCTTGTTGTTTTTTATTTTTTTTAGTCTTTTTACCCATATTAAATTTAAATCCGCTTTTCTTAGCTTTTTTATGTGGTCTATGTTCATTTTCTTGAATATTGAATTCTTCTTTTCTATCTTCTGGAACAAGGTCATTTAAAATGACATCGTTATATTTTTCTTCGTATTGAGTAGTTGTATTGTTTTCAATATCTTTATGTTTCAAATTCTTTTTATTGTGTTTTACTCTCATTATATAATAACACCTCCAAAATGCTATATAATATTTATATTTAAAGAATATTATTTTTATTCTTTTTTTAAGCATCTTGGAGGCAATTAATTATTTTCTAGGTGGTTTTGGTCCTGGATATTGGTATAAATAACTTTTTAACATACCGTTATATAGCTTTCTTTTTCTTATTGCATCTTGGCCAAATTCATTTTCAAAATCTTCATATGAAGTTATTAGATAGTATGACCAATTATTTAATTTTCTAAATGCATATCCAAGTTGTTTGTAAAGCATTTTTACAGAATCAACGTCTTCAAGTCTTTCCCCATATGGTGGATTTGTAACTATAAATCCGTATTCTTCATCGCTTGTAAATTCTGTCGCATCTCCTACATTAAATTCTATATAGTCAGCAACACCTGCTATTTCTGCATTTTCTCTTGCTATTTCTATAACATCTTCGTCTATATCATATCCGTATATTTTAAATTCAATATCTTCATTTATCATATCGTAAGCTTCTCTTCTAGTATCCCACCAGATTTTTTTGTCTAGTGTTCTCCATTTTTCAGATATAAATTCACGATTAAGCCCTGGGGCCATATTTATTCCCATCATAGCTGCTTCTATTAATAATGTTCCCGATCCGCATAGAGGGTCAACTAAAGTTCTACCTGGTCTCCATGGAGTTAAGTACATTATCCCAGCTGCTAGCGTTTCTCTTATTGGAGCTTTATTTGCTTTTTCTCTATATCCTCTTTTGTGTAGCGCAACACCTGTTGTATCTATTGTAAGAGTTACTTTGTCTTTGTGTATAAATACATATATAGGATATTTTTCTTTGTCTTCTTTTATTAATCCAGTTTCCATATAGCTCTTTTTCAGACTTTCAACAACAGCCTTTTTAACTATAGATTGTATATCTGGTATTGAGTGTAATTTTGATTTTATTGAAGACGCTTTTGTTATTGGGAATTGTGCACCATATGGTATGTATTTTGCCCAATTTATTCTTTTTGTTCCTTCGAATAATTCGTCGAAACTTTTCGCTTCGAATTCAGCTATTTTAAGGTGAACTCTTTCTGCACATCTAAGCCACATATTTGCTTTTGCTATTCCGTATTCATCAGTTTTATATGTAACCCTTCCATCTTCTGTTTTTACAATTTCAAATCCTAAGTTTTTAATTTCGTTTGCTAGCATTTTTTCCATTCCGAAAAAGCACGGCGAAATTAAAGTATATCCTTTTTTCATTTATTAATTAATCCTTTCGTCTAATTATTTAAGCTTCCCATCTGATATCCATTTAAATCTAATGTCACATACTTAAATCCAATTTCTTTAAGTTTATTATGTACATTTTTCATCATTTCATCATCGAAAAACTTATTCATTTCATCTTTAGCCACTTCTATTCTGGCTATATCGTTATGTAATCTAACTCTATATTGTCTAAAACCTAAATCTTGAAGATAATTTTCGGCCTCTTCTACTAATTTAAGTTTTTCTTTCGTAATTTTATCTCCATAAGGAATTCTGCTTGCAAGACAGGCGAAAGAAGGTTTGTTGTATGTTTTTAAATTAAGTCTGTGTGACAAAATTCTTATTTCTTCTTTTGTAAGACCGCTATCTTTTAATGGGCTAACTACATTTAGCTCTTCTAAAGCCTTAAGCCCTGGTCTATAATCGCCTAAATCGCTAAGATTTGTTCCGTCTAAGACATATTTTACATCATTTTTAGCTGCGTAATCTTTAATCATATTGAAAACTGCGCATTTACAATAATAACATCTTTTTTTGCTATTTTCAATAAAACCTTTTTCGTCGAAATTATCTACTTTTATAACCTCGTGTTTTACCCCGAATTGTTTTGTATATTCTTTCGCCTCATCCATCTCTCTATCTGAATGCATCATAGCGTGAATTGTAACAGCAATTGCATTTTGTCCTAATTCATCACTCGCCACCTTAAGTAAAAAATTGCTGTCAACCCCGCCAGAATATGCTATCACAACTTTCCCCATATCTCTTAATTTACTTTTTAATAATTCGTATTTTTCATCTATATTCATAATTATCCACCCTTCTATATCTTATACATTAATCTACAGTAATTATATATAAACAGATTTAATAATTCTATATAAATCTTTTTTTAATTAAAAAACTTTTTTTGTATATTTCTACATTTCATATCGCATTTATATAGAATATGCTATCTTAAATTTAATTATATAAATCGTTTAAATTTTATCCAAATTATGTTATTATTATCTTATATTTAATATTTGGGAGGAATTGACAAATGGCAGCAGACTACACAAAAATATTAGACAAATTAGTTAGACTAAATAGGGGAATGAACTTAAAACTTAGAGAGGGGACTACAACACTTGATGTAAATATCTACAACCAAACGCTTTTAACTTTAGACTTAGAATGTGATAATGTAGATAAACATAGTGAATATATTTATAATGAGATAATAGCGCTTGAAAATGTAACGATGTATATTCCGAGCGTGTATATAAAAGAAGATTAATTATGATTTAAAATGGGATGCACTTATATCTTTGTGCATCCCATTGTTAATATTTTTAATAAACCGTATATTCATGTACATAACTTTATATATTGAATGTCTAATTTTCATTCCAAGGAACGAGCTCAACTTCTCCATATGCCCTATCTAGTAATCTATTTGAATATTCACCTTTATATCCAATTATATTTAATATTACAAGCTCTATATATCTTGTGCCTATTTGAATAATGTTCCATACGTCTTCTACAGTGATAGTCGCTCTGTTTCTTTTTCTTGTTGGATGAACGATTTTATTTCTGTAATATATTAATAAGTCTATTCCATCATCAAATCTTTCATTTATATAATCATCAAACAAAAACAAATCGTCCTTTCCATATGGAATATTACATATATCTAGAAGTTTTCTTATATTCTTTGTCGCCAAATTTTCATCGAATTCATCATCACTTAAAAGCTTTTCTTGTTCAACTAAAACTATATATGACAACGTCTCAAGACAGATTTGTATAGATATAAGGTTGTTTTCTAATGTAAGCCCGTCAAATGATTGTAAATACCAGTCGACAGCTTGTCTTAATGCCTCGCTATAGTAATCGTCTTTTAATCTATTGTTCATTAATGTTAAGTATTTTTCTATATTGTGATAATTTGAGATTGTGTCCTTCCAATTTGGGATAAATCTATATGAGCTTATAAAAGTTTCCCTCCACAATCTATATACGTTTTCCCCATTTTTATATCCGTATGATGAACATATATCGACATATCGTCCACACATAAAACTAAACGATACTGATAAGTCGTCTAATATGTGGTTTATTATATTTGTTTTAAATGGCTTTTTATCTTTTCTCATTATTCGGCCGCTATGTGTTATTATATGTGCATCTTTGTCTTTTAATTTTTCGTCTAATCCTTTAGTAAAATCAAATCTTTTGTCTACTATAACTTCAAACTCTCCTGAACTAAATCCCATTCTGCCTGCAAATAATTTGTCGTCGTATTTTATAAGCTTTCCAAAATATTTATCGAAATTTACAACGTCAAAATCTACATAGTCGACCTCGGCATTTTTAGATCTTATATGACCGTGATTTATATACCCCTCTATATGAAAATCATTTATAGAACTTACTGTTACAGATACTGGTCTATATCTGTAAATTTCTAGTTCTGCAGAGTCGTAATCAAGGATTGTGTCTATTTCTAAATCTTGTGTTGATAGTATCTTTCCCTTAAATGTAATTGTCCCCTCAGTCGCCATCTTGTAGATTACTTTTCCGCTACACTTGTACTTTTTATTTCGTAAGTATATGCAAAATCTGCCTTCGTGGATTGGAATATTTTCATCTATATCAAATTGGAGAAATTTCGAAAATATAGCATTTTCAACTATTTTCATATTTTCCACCTTTTCCATTTTTTATTAAACTTTTTTAAATTTTTTAAGTTTACATATGTTTTATATTATATCATATTTAGATATGGTTGATGAAAACTTTATTTTTATAGTTATGGTTTTTTATTAAAAAAACTGCCATTAATTTAAATTACTAATGGCAGGCTTTTTACATTTATTTATATACTATTTTAAAGCTTCTTTTAATGCTTCATAAGAGAAATCAACTATTTCTTTACATCCAACTCTGTCTTTTTTTAGAGATTTACATTCTGTAGTTCCATAGTGTTCTATTGTTTTTTGCATTATTTTTTTTGTATAAGTTTTTGCTGGGTTTTCTTGACCTATATCATCTCTACCTTTTGCAAAACTTGCACATATACATGCTCCATTTACTGCTCCACATAGATTTCCAACAGCGCATCCTCCGCCAAGTCCGCTAGCAACTCTTATTGGTATATCAGTTCCAAATTCCTCGTTATATGCTTTTATAACTGATTCTGCACAGTTTAGACCTTCCATAAAATAATCTGATGCTAATTTCTTTTCGCTCATATTATCCCCTCCAATTTTATTTATACTATAATATGTTTTATGTTTATAATACTATAATATATTTTAGCAAAAATTATCGGTTTATGTTATATATTTTTAAAAAATTGTTCTCAAAATTGAGCAAGAAAACTCAATATGTCTTGCTTGGAGTATATGTTTTATTTTTATTAATTACTGCAATTTTATCGTTTGTATTATAGAAAAAGCATTGCCTATTTTTAAGCAATGCTTTTTAATTTACAAAAAAAAGAAACATTGCTCCAAAATTTCGAAGCAATGTATAAATAGGTTTATTTTTATTTGGTTAAATATGGTTAACTAATTTAATGATAGCTGCTTTATAATCTTTCTGCAACATATTTTACTAGGTCTACTGTTCTTGTTGAGTATCCCCATTCATTATCATACCATGATACAACTTTGAACATCTTGTCGCCTATTGCCATAGTTGATAATGCATCTATTATTGAAGATCTTGAGTCACCTCTGAAGTCTATTGATACTAGAGGTAAATCACAATATCCTAAAATTCCTTTTAATTCGCCTTCACTAGCTTCTTTTAATGCTGAGTTTACTTCTTCTATTGTTGCGCCCTTTTTAAGTGTGCAAACTAAATCTACTAGAGAAACTGTTGGAGTAGGAACCCTTACTGAGAATCCGTTTAATTTACCTTCTAATTGTGGTAAAACTTTTGCAACGGCTTTTGCTGCCCCTGTTGTAGTTGGTATCATAGATTCAGCTGCTGCTCTTGCTCTTCTTAAGTCTTTGTGAGTTTTGTCTAATAATTGTTGGTCATTTGTATAAGCATGTATAGTAGTCATTAGACCTTCTTCTATACCGAATTTTTCGTCAAGTACTTTTGCAAATGGTGCTAAACAGTTTGTTGTACAAGATGCATTTGATATTATATTGTGTTTTTCGTTGTCATAATCTTTTTCGTTTACGCCAAGAACTACTGTAATATCTTCACCTTTTGCTGGTGCAGTTATTATAACTTTTTTTGCTCCTGCAACTAAATGTTTGGAAGCGCTTTCTCTGTCTCTGAATTTACCAGTTGATTCAACAACTATATCTACTCCTAATTCACCCCAAGGTATGTCAGCTGGGTCTGAATTTCTAAGTATTTTTACTTCATTTGAATTTATTAATATAGTTTCATTGTCTTTAACTTCTACATCACCATTGAATATTCCATAGCAAGAATCGTATTTGAATAAATGAGCTAAAGTGTTTGCATCTGCTCTAGCGTTTATAGCAACTATTTGTATATCACTTCCTAATCTTTCTTGTGCAATTCTAAGCACGTTTCTTCCTATTCTACCAAAACCGTTTATTCCTACTTTTATCAACTTAATATCCCCCATTTCGTAATTTTTAAGTTATATTTTATATTAATTATTGTATACTATATAATTTATATGTGCAATACTTTTTTATGTTTTTTTGAAAAACAGTATCTATTAATATGTTAATTTTTTAATTAATGACGTTTTATACGAAATAAAAGTGAGTACATTTCTTTTGTTTACCCTTGTTTAGAAATATGCTCACTTTTTGAATTAATTATACAATTATATATTTATTTTGATTTTAGATTTATTGAGTAGAAATATTTTTTGTATTTTATTTATGCTACACTATTTAATTTATAATGTTTATTTATAATTTAAATGTGTTTATTTATGTCGATTTTAAATTTATATGTTTAAACTTCGCTTATTTATCTTCAACTCTAACTCTTGCAGCATTGGCATGTGCATGTAATCCTTCTTCTGTCGCCATATTTATAGCAACAGGGCCTAGAGATTTTACTGCATCTTTGTTTAAAACTTGGTGTGTGCAAGTTTTTATAAATGTTCCAACCCAAACGCCACCTGTATAACGAGAGGCTTTTAGCGTCGGAAGTGTATGATTTGTTCCTGAAACATAATCACCAAACACTTCAGCTGAATATTCACCGATAAATAATGAACCATAGTTCACAAGATCTTCTATTATGCCTTCGTTATTTTCGACATTTATTTCAAGATGCTCTGGTGCATATTCATTTGAAATTTGGACAGCCTCTTCTAATGAATCAACTAAAATAATTTCACCATTATTATCCCAAGAAGGTTTTGCGATGTTTTTAGTTGGAAGTGTTTCAAGCATTTCGTCCACTTTTTGTGAAACTTCAAGACCAAATTTTTCACTAGTTGTAACTAAAATCCCCCTTGCGTTTAAATCATGTTCGCATTGTGCAAGTACATCGGCTGCGATATATGTTGGATTTGCAGTTTCATCAGCAATTATTAAAACTTCACTTGGCCCTGCGACAAAGTCGATTCCAACAGTTCCATAACATTGTCTTTTCGCCTCTGTAACATATTTATTTCCAGGACCGACAATTATATCGACAGGTTTTATAGATTCTGTTCCATATGTAAACGCCGCAATCGCCTGAACTCCACCAGTTGCATATATTTCATCAGCGCCCGCAATATCCATAGCTACAAGTGTTTTTGGATTTATCTTAGGTGTTGATTTCATAGTTGGCGAACAAGCGACAACCCTTTTTACACCTGCAACTTTTGCTGGTATTATAAGCATTAAAGCTGTTGAAAATAGAGGATACCCGCCCCCTGGAACATATGCAAGACAAGAAGTCACAGGTATGTGTTTTTGTCCTAAAATAACGCCTGGATATATCTCTTTTTCAAAATTATTGTCGAAACTTTCCTTTTGAGCTATCGCAAAATTTTCTATATTTTTCGCAGCCACCTTAAGATTTTGTATAAATTCTTCATCGACTTGTTTGTAAGCTTCTTCTATTTCCTCTTTTGAAACTTTTATAACACTTCTGTCGTTGTTGTCGAATTTTAAATTATATTTTTTCAAAGCTTCGTCTTTGTTTATTTTTATATCTTCTATTATTGCTGATACTTGTTCTTTTACTATTTTTTCGGTTTCTTTATTTTTAAAGCTCGAACTTTTTAATGTTTTCATTTCTTTTCCCCCTTATGTCGATTGTATACACTTTATAGATTTAATTATTGTTTTTATTATATTTATTATAATCCATATACGCCGATTTATATACCAATATTTTACATTAAATTGTTTTATTTTATCTTTAAAAGAAATAAGGAATGCTTTCACATTCCCCATTTCAACAACAACTTATTATTTAAATCTACTTTAACAAAGTATCCTTAAAAGGCTAATTTATATATCATATTATAAATTTATTATTTTATGATAATTTTAATTTTTGTATCTAATTTGATCTAACTCAATCAATACTTTATATCTTATGATAATTTTAATATCTTACTTGCATCTTCACAGTAGTTATTATCTTCTATAAATTTGATGCTGTCGTTTATTGCACATTCAGATGGAGCGTCTACAACTACTGCTAATTCATCATCTTGAGCTATTACTTCAGCTTCTTTGAATTTATCTTTTATAATTTGAATTATTTTATCTTTTTGAGGTTTTTTAAATCTAATTAGAGCTTTGCATTCACTTGATACAACTTTGTCTACTGAAACTTTTTCTTTTATAAATGCATCGACATTGTTTAGACGGTTATCATATATATCTAAAACATCTGCATAAACTGCACTACCTGTTGCGTCTTTTCCAGCACCTTTACCGACAAATGAAACTTCTCCTAAGAAATCTCCATTTACGACAATTATATTAAATTCATTGTCTATTTTTGAGATTATATCGTCGTTTCCAACTAAAACTGGTCTAACATATCCGTTAACCTTACCGTTATTTATTTTACTGCGGCCAACTAATTTTATTTTGCAACCAAGCTGTTTTGCGTATTCTATATCTTTTGGCTCTATTTTATTTATTCCTTCAAGATAAAAATCTTTCCAGTAGATTCTCTTATTAAATGATAAAGTAGATAAAATTGATAATTTTCTACCTGCATCATATCCCATAACATCTGCTTCTGGATTAGCTTCGGCAAATCCTAAATCTTGAGCTTGTTTTAATGCTTCATCATATGATAAATTTTCATCATACATTTTTGATAAGATGAAGTTTGTAGTTCCGTTTAATATAGCAGAAATTGAATCGATTTCGTTTCCTTCTAATGATTCGATTAATGGTTTTAAAACTGGGATTCCACCACCAACAGAAGCTTCAAATTTTATACAAACGCCGTTTTCTTTAGCAAGACTAACTAACTCACCGCCGAATTCAGCTAACATATCTTTATTTGCAGTTACAACATTTATCTTATTTTCGATAGCTCTTTTTAGATATTCATAAGAAGGATGTAATCCACCTAAAAGTTCGACAATTACGTCGACATCTTTTTTGAATATATCTTCTATATTATCAGTCAAAACATCAGCATGCTTTCTGTGTTCGTGCTTTTTAACATCCCTTACAAGTATCCCCTCTATACTTATATCTCTTTTATCCTTATTATTATCTATAATATCTACTAACCCACTTGCAACTGTTCCATATCCTAATATTCCTATTTTCATTTTTTTACCTCCTACTAGTAATTTTTTGTAATAAAAAAGAGGCTATCCCAAAAAGGGACGAGTCTCTCGCGGTTCCACCCTACTTAGTTATTTTCATAACTCACTTAACGTCTTAACGCGACTTACGACAAACCTTACTAAAATAAGTTCATTCTTAAAACTTCAGGCTGCAGCTCCTAGGTAGTTTTCAATCCCTCTAATTTAGAAAATCTCTCAGCTTATAAATTTTCCTCTCTGAAAACCGAATTAGATTTACTCTTCCTATTCATTGCTTTTTATTACATTAAATTTTTTATTTACCATTTTTATTTTTAACTTTTATTATTTATTATTTTGAAATACTGTCGTATTTAATTTTCATATTCAAAAGTAATTTATTATAATTACTTTTAAAATATTTCTTTTCTTTATCAAAAATTAAAAAACTCGCCCTTATAAAAAGGACGAGATAATTCCCGCGGTTCCACCTAATTTGATAAAAATCCACTCAAAGTCTTAACGCGACTTACGGTAGGTCTTACTAAAATAAGATTAGACTTAAAACTTCGGACCACAGCTCCTAGGTAGTTTTCTATCCCTCTAATTTAGAAAATCTCTCAGCTTATAAATTTTCCTCTCTGAAAATCGAATTAGATTTACTCTTCCTATTCATTGCCTTTTTTTATTTAAATTAGTTAATATTATAGTATGATAAAATCTGAAAATTGTCAACATTCTTTTATATTGTTTTTACATTTTATGGTAAAAACTTTTATTTTTAATTAAATACTATTATTTCCTTAATTAATCAAATCATTTCACTTTATTTTTCTAAAAATATTTTCAAAAATATATTCTAATGAAGATCATATTTATGTATATCTCTGTGTTTGTCGTATTTTTTTCTTATTTTTGTTCTGTTTCTTTTTTTATATAAAAGTCTTGCATTTAATTCTGAACCAGCCAAAATCGTCCAACTACTTAGATAAAGCCAAGTTATAAGTACGATAACTCCACCCAAACTGCCATATATTACATCGTAGTTTGAAAAATTATTTACATAAAAAGAATATCCATAAGTAACTATAATCCATAAAAATGTCGAAAGTACGGCCCCAGGCACCGAGTCCCTAACTTTCATTTTTGTATTTGGCATATATGTATAAAGTATTACTAATATACTTATGACAAATAAAATACCAACGCTGTATCTTAGTATATTCCATATATAGATGAAGTATTTATCTAGTCCGATTAAATCAAATACAAATATCCCTATTTTTTCACCACCTATAAGTAAAACCAATGATATTAATATAAGTAATAATAACATGATTGAAAAAATTAATGATATAAATAATACCTTGAAAAAAGACCTATTTTCATTTACTCCATAAGATCTATTTATTCCTCTTATCAAAGATTTTACTGCTTTTGATATTGACCATATCGCTAAGAAGAAACTGCTTATTAAAAGTTTTATACTTCTGTTTCCTATTACTGACCTTATAAGTCCATTTAATATTATGAAAGCACTAGATGGAATGAGGCTTTCTAATATGTTTATATATTTATTTAAATATATTATCGGTATAAAAACGACTGCACTTATTGTGAATAATAAAAACGGGAACAAACTCAGCAGTAAGTAAAAACCAACCTCTGCCGCCCTCGAATTTATATTTCCAATTTCTATTTGCCCATATTTTCTCTCAAAATTGTATTTTTTCTGCAGAAACTTATTTACTATTTTATTTATTTTCTTCATCTCCTTTCCATTTTGTCCATTTCAACTGCTTTATATACAATTATAATAAAATATTTTTATTTTACAATTATTTTTCACCTTGTATTAAATTATATGTAGATTTTGGCATAAATTTTATATTTTATTTAAAATTAATAGAATCTTAAGGTTCTTGTATTTTAAATAAAAAGGTATTAAATCTTTTATTGATTTAATACCTTTTTTATACATTTTTAATTTCTGTACTTTTTTATTTAATATGTAATCTGACCAATCAAATTATTCTTCATTTTTAACATCGTTATTCTCTATATTGCCGTTATCCATTCTATCGTCTTTATTAGTTTGATTATTATTTTCTTGGTCGCCTTTATTATCAGGATTTTCCGGAGTGTCCGGGTTTTCCGGTATATCTGGATTTTCTGGTGTCACTGGTCTTTTTATTCCTAAAACCCTAGCTGCACTATATACATAATATGTACTACTTTGACTTAAATTATAAATTCTAACTCCTGCATGTTCATAATCTTTGTTAACTCCACTTGTTGATTCCATAATTTTTCCATCGCCTATATATATAGCAACATGATGGACATGCATTCCATTTTCTAATGCTCTTGAACAATGTCCATATTTTTTGATATTGCTGCAATTAGTATTATTGTAAAATAATATATCACCTGGTTGTAGATTCTTTTTGCTTACAGTTAAATTATTTTGCTCACAGTATATTGCTTGTTGTTGTGAAGTTCTTTCATCTTTTGAGAATGTATTTAATCCGATTTCTCTTAATATCTCTGAAACATAATTACTACAGTCAAGCCCTTCTTCATAATTATGTGAATATACTGTTCCCATTTTGCTAAAACCTGAATAAAGCATATTTGCTAAATCTGAGTCATCTAATTTTGTCATATTATATACTCTTCCGTCGCTTCCTATATCAAGTTTTAATTTACCTGCTACAATTTTAGTTGTATTAGTCTCCATTGTATAATTAGATTTATTGAAGTAGTATATATTTTCATTCACAGAGCATAGTCCAGTCATAATATAGCTATATCTTGTGTTGAAATAATATTTCTTTCCATTTATTGTGTTTATTCCTCTTACAGCTTTTCCATCTGCTCCAAAGTAATAAAGTTTGTCATTTAGCTCTGGTATACTTCTAAAAGTATTTTTTAAAACGCCACCATTTTCTTTAACAAAATATCTATTAGTTACAGTTTTGCCATTTTCTTTTTCTCTTACAACTGCAAATTGATCTATAGATTCTCCAGTTTCATCACTAAAGTAATATTGAATGCCATCTACTACTTTATATCCTTTATATTTAGTTCCATCTGGATTTATATAGTAGTAATATCCATCTTCTTTCATAAGGTTGATATCTTTGTCACTACTTACAAGGTTTCCATCTGTCGGTTTTATATAACCATATACATTATTTATTTCTATTTTGTACCATCCATTAAAAAGTCTTTCGATAACATTGACAGTTGTTCCTTCTTGCAATGTCAATAATGTGATTGAATCATCAGAAGCCAATTCCTTAACTTCTGCTTCCTGTGCTATTTTTAATACGCCTACATTATTTAATTTTTCACTTTCATTGTCAGATAAATATTTTTTTGAAATATATCTGTATAAACCTTTATATTTTACTTTATAGAAATTACCAGATTGACCCGCAATTTCTATTTTTGATCCTTTTAAAAGCACTCCTACTATATTTGAATTTGTATTCGCTTCTGTTCTTATATTTACATCACCTGTAGCTATTCCTATACTACTTGATACATTATCTTTTGTATTTATATATCCATATATATTATTTACATAGATTTTATACCATCCATTTAGGAAGTTTTCTACAACTGTTACTTTTGTACCTTGTTTTAATGTAAATATTGAATCTGAAGTATCAGAAGCCAATTCTCTAACTACTACATCTGTTGTTAATTTTAAATCAGCTACTTTATCTAATTTCATATTTTGTTTAACACTTACATATGATTTTGCAACATATGCATATTGACCTTTATATTTTATTTTATAAAAATCATTAACTTCCTCTACAATTTCTATTTTTGTATCTTGTGACAATACTCCTATTATATTAGTCGAGATATTTGTATCCGGCTCAGTTCTTACATTTAGACTTGTTGTTGTTACACCTATCACACTTATTTTAGTTTCTGGTTTATCGTCTGGTTTTTCATCTGATTTATCTTCAATTATTGCATATCCATAGCTATCGTTCAAGTCGATTTTATACCAATTATTTGTTAGTTTTTCCACAACTGATACTACTGTTCCTTCTTGCAATTTTGCTATTTGGTTTGAGTTTTCAGAAGCCAACTCTCTCACTACTGTGTCTTGTGTTAATTTTATTTCTGATATTTTATCTAATTTTAATCCCTTAGTCACTGATATGTAGTATTTTGATGCATATGCATATTGGCCTTGATATTTTATTTTATAAAAATCTCCTGATTGGCCTACTACTTCTACCTTTGTTCCTTTTAATAATTTTCCGATTTTATTTGTTGCTATATTTGAATTTGGTGATGTTCTTACATTCACATTTGCTGTAGATATCCCTACATTATTGTCTAATTTAACATCTGGTTTGTCATTTGGTTTATCATCTGATTTATCTTCAATTATTGCATATCCATAACCATCATTTAACTCAATTTTATACCAATTGTTTGTAAGTTTTTCTACAACACTTACAACTGTTCCTTGTGATAATGTCGATATTTGTTTTGAACTTGTAGATGCCAATTCTCTAACTACTATATCTGATTTTAATTTTATTTCTGATATTTTATCTAGTTTCAATCCTTTTGTAACAGATATATAGTATTTTGATGCATATGCATATTGACCTTTATATTTTATTTTATAGAAATCTCCAGATTTGCCTACTACTTCTACCTTTGTTCCTTTTAACAATTTGCCTAATTTATTTGTCGCTATATTTGCATTTGGTGATGTTCTTACATTCACATTTGCTGTAGATATCCCTACATTATTGTCTAATTTAACATCTGGCTTGTCGTTTGGCTTAGCTTCTTCTATTTTTATGTAATTATTAGCATAAGCATATGCAAATTTGCCTGATGCATACTCTATTTTATAATAGTTTCCCGATTTTCCTACTATTATAACCTTTTCTCCTACTTTTAAAGTTCTTATTATCTTTGAAGTTGTTTTATTCGGTTTAGTTCTTAAATTTACATTTTTTATTACTATACCGTTTTGTGTTTTTGCCCTAGCTGTCGTGTAACTATAATTTATAGGTGCCTCACCTATTTTCTCACCCGATACCGGCTGGGCTAATGCATTACTGGTTCCTATATACATTGCCATAATCATTGCTATTATTCTTTTTTCTACCTTCATAACGCTTTCTTTTTACTCCCCCCATCCCATTTTATTTCTCATAATTAAATACAGTAATCCTACATAAATTGTCGGTATTTTTCGGAATTCGTATATATATATTATAATCATTTTTTAATATTTATCCAACAATTTATTATTTAATATAAAAATTTTTATATTAAAATAACCCCCATAGTGAAATACGCTTCATCATGAGAGTTATTTTATAGTTATCCTTTTATCTTATATAATATTTATTTCGTTTTCAAAATAAGGTATTTTGATATACTTCCTAATTATATGATATGTTTTTTTCAACATAAGATACCCTAATATACCGCCAGATGTATTTAATATCATATCGTCCACATCAAAACATCTATAATTAAAGTTCAAAATTTGTCCAATTATAAACTGCATATTTTCTATACAAAATGTTATACAAAACATTATAAGTATAATTTTTTTCAAATCTATTTTTTTATCAGTTACAATTGGAATTAAATACCCCAGAGGGAATAACAGCATAAGATTTCCACCTATTTGATAAATCACCACAATCACGCTTTCACTTTTTATAATATGATAAATCATCCTAAATGGAACCAAATTATTTATACATTGAAGGCCCATATTTCTATTATATTCAAGCAACCCATGATCAACAGGAATCGGGAAAAATGTCATCATTATTATAAAAACAGATATAAAGTATATCATTGAGACTATAAATAGTTTTTGTTTTGATGTTTTTTTATACGTCCCCAAAAATAGTATTATGTAGATTATTAAAGCAGGCGGTAAAACCATTCTTTTTAATATCATCCTGCCACCTACCTTTAATTCTTAGTTTTTAAAATAAATTCATATTTTAAATGTATGTAATTAGTATAAAATTTGTTATAATTCATAAATTATCCCTCCCCAATTATTGGTTGATATCTTGGAAACTACCTATAATATATTACCACTTGTAAAATTTTTATACAATTAGAATAAAAAACCTTTAAAATTTGTTATATAATGTAAGTTTTTTTTAATATCTTATTACACACAAAATAGGAAACCATCCCTGGTTTCCTATTCATTCACATAATTTTTATATTCTTAGTTTCTATTTATATTATCGTCATTTTCTTCGTACTTCTGACTTTTCTATCATTTTTACACCAAAAATACACTCATTTTTTACCGTAAAATAAAATTTTATAGACTAAATCCACCTTACTTTTATATAAACTTCCCTAAACAAACATTGGATTTTCAAGATTTTAACCCCCTCAAATCCAAATTAAAAATAATCCCCTATGAACTAACTCTAAGAACTCCTTCGAAGAACAATTCCCGGAACCGATTTTATTATACAGTTCCGCTTTTTTTTGTATATGATTAAAGTAAAAGGAGGTGTAAAGGTAGATCATCAAACTTTTTGGGGACACTCTCCTCCCAGGAGTGTCCCCCAAAAGTTTGTAGTAATTTATCTTTATATATTTTAAAAACTATTTATTAGGAGGTTAATAATTATGAAATATACAATGCTTGGTTTTTCACAACGAATAGCAGCCGATTATGGGCTTGACTTAAATGATTTAGCTATATTAAGATGGTTTGTCGATTTTAAAGAAAGCGGCAATATGCGTTCTATGGAAATTGACGGAGATGTTTACTACTGGGTATTTTACGAAAAAATCTCAGAAGAACTATTTATAATAAAATTGCAAAAAAGCGCAATCTACAAACGTCTAAAAAAGATGTGCGACTGTGATATATTAAAGAAAAAAACTGTCAGCTGTGGCGGAAACTACTCTTATTTCGCATTGGGCGAAAACTATGAAGAACTTATAAAATCACAAAAATACATAAAAACTAAATCGCCTAAGAAAAATAACACTTCCCCTGATGAAAATACTACATCAGGAAATAATACTTTAGACGATTTTGGCCACGATTATAATATCAATGCGCCTTTTGAAAGTTCACGTAATGAAAATTCAACTCAAAGTGCTATTTTTGAAAACACAATTACTAGAGTTTTAGATCATACAAGCTACGACGATAATCTTGGTGCGCATTATGATAATCTAAATCTGCACGACATAAATCTAGGTCCCCTTGACATTAATCTAAATCCCCAAGACAAAAATCTAAGTGTCCACGATTTAAATCTAAGTGTATCTGATATAAATCTTAACCTATATGAGCAAAATCTAAGTCCCCATGATTTATGTCTCGAACAAATAATTAATCCATCACACTCTTCTATCAAAACAATCAACCACACTCAAGAAGAAAGCGGTGAGTTTTTACTTTCTAAACTTCTGTGGCATTTTGTAAAAGGCGCCAATCCGTCTTTTGGTGAGCCCGATTTTGATTTATGGGCAAGAGATTTTGGTAAAATACTTCACCACGACCATCGTGATTTTGTGGAAGTTAGCGAATTGATTAGCTGGATTTTTGAAAGTAAGTCATTTTGGACTTGTCATGTGCTAACACCTAGTGCGCTTAGAAAATTCTATGAAAGAGTACTTGCGCGAAAAAACTATGAAACAAACCGCAAGAAAGGTGCATCTAAATCATTCTTTGAAGAATTAGAATCTCAAGGCTTTGAGCCTATGTAAAAAAAGGAGGGGATATTATGGCACTTTACAATTTATATGCAGAACAAAGTGTTCTCGGTTCAATTTTGATTGAGCCAGAGTCTATTTTAGTTGCAAATCAATTTAATTTGTGTGTGAACGACTTTTTTCATCCGCAACATCAAATTATATACAATTGCATTAAAAAAATGGACGGCCAAGACATGATAAAACTTGCCAACGAAGTCAAAGCAACAGTTTTGGACAGTCCATGCGTCGACGATTTATTTGTAGATGCATCCGACATCACACTCGACACAACACCTTCACCAAGCATCCAAACAGGTTTCGCACCACTAGATGCAGCAACATCAGGAGGGCTAAACTTCGGCACTTTGACAGTTTTAACAGGTAGCCCCGGAAGTGGTAAGAGTACGTTTTTGAAGCAAATATTAGCAAATGCATTAAGCCTTGGATTTAACTCATTTTTATACTCCGGCGAACTAACTGCCCAAATGGCGCTCGATTGGTTTTATAAAACAGTTTCAAACCCAATCCATCTTTCATTCGGGGTAAACAGCTTTGGAAAAACAATCAAAGTCACAGAAGAAGGTGTTTCACAAATAAACAAATGGCTTAGAGGAAAATTGTTTTTATTCTCAAAAAATGCCCAAGCCGACGAGACAAATATATCGACGGTTATTGAATTTTTAGCGGTTAAAAAAAATGTCAAACTCTTCGTCCTTGACAACCTGATGACGATTGAATGTCGTGGTACTGATAAATACGAAAAGCAGATAAATGTCATAAAATCGTTAAAAAACCTGGCGAAAAACTATAACATTGTAATAATTTTAGTAGCACATTCGAACAAAAACTCAATCATGCGCAGCGAACCCCATGTTTTTGATATATCAGGAGCCAGCGAAATCGCAAACTTATCCGACTATATACTAACCGCAACAAGAGACAACGACCGCGATAACGAAACAACAATACTACTTTTGAAAAACAGAATAACAGGACTAATCAAAAAACACCTTCAACTCAAATTCAGCCCAGACCGCAAGCGATTTTACACCGATGCAAAACTCGAGCTAGAATGTGACTATGGTTATGGTGAGGTGTATGAGCAAGAAAGCTTTTGTTGATTTTTTCAAAAAAGATGGGACTGATAATCTTGGGTTTATATAACTGATAGTAAGAGGGATTTGAGAGCATAACTAATCATACCTGTTTGTAAAGGGAGTTTTTTGTGGTATTGTTTTATTTAACGGGTTTGTGATAATTTAGTAAAAGGATTGACTATTTTTTTATAATTTATACCCTTAACATTTATTAGAAATACTATATAATATTAATAAGTAGTTAAATATTTTCTCTATAGGAGGTAATATATGTCCAATTATACACAAAAAGATAATTTTTTAGAAATAATGGAATCTATAAAAGAAAATCAAGTTTATAACGTAGAAATAAATTTACCTGATTTATCTTTACCTTCATCAACACTAGATAGTATAAACCATCTTAAAGAAGCAATGGATAACTTACATACTAATCTTAATTATTCTTTAACTTGCATGACTAAGACTTATTTTCATAATAATTTAGTTTCACCTTTAACAAATTTATCTAAAATTTGTATTAAAAACATAAATACATCATTTTTAGAAGCAACTAGTGCATATTTATTGAACTATCAATTAACTATATCCGATACTATAGAAAGTATAAAAAAATCAATACTATTTAATATAACACCCGTTGTTGAATATATCCGTGCAAGTTTTCCATTTAATAATTTAGAAGATGCTTTCTCCTGTATTGAATTATGGTCAAAATATGGTTGGGTTATATCTGATTTTGGTAATCTAAATTTTAATATATTCTCTAAAAAACCTAAAAATCAAGATGACGCTGATAAAATTATTTTAGATTGTTTAACGCCCAATTTTATTGATGAGGTACTTAGTGAATTGTTTAATTTTTTAGATGAAAAAGAAGAATCTTATACATTTTCTATTTTAGAAGAAGCAATTTTTTGTTTTAAAAATGAAAAATATATGGCTTGCGTATCTACACTATTGCCTTTATTTGATGCTGAACTTATAAATGTACAAATAAAAAAAGATAATAATTGCAATAAAAAAATAGGCAATGGTGGTGTACAAAAAATAGAAAAATATCTTTTAAATAAATCTGTACCAGTTATAAATTACTTTCTTCAAATAAGTGTCTATCACTATCTAAAAGAATTATATAAAAAAACTGATAACTTCAATACTAATCAATATAATATAAACAGAAATATGATTTTGCATGGTGTTAGTAATAGAATGTATACTGAACTAGATTGTATAAAATTATTTAATGCTTATACTGTTTATAGACTTGTAACTTCTTCCTTTGATAATTTAGATACTGAAACTGCTTAAAAAATACCACCCTATCTATTAATAATCGTGTTCATACAATGGTGGTATTTTTTTAAATGACTGTTTGAAAAAAGTCTACAAATTCCAAGCAAGAAATAGTTTTTCTCTAATAAAATCAAATTATCAGAGAAGGCTGTTCTCTATTTAATATTTACAGACTTTTTTTCACACAGTCTACACTCCCTCTAGTTTCTATTTACAGTGTGATAAATTTTCACCTTGTATAACTTCAAACTCCATCACTCAATATAATCCATAAATTATAATTTTTTTGTTAATATTCTTCTACAAATTTCAAACACATAATTTATATATAATATATTTATTAAGTTAATAGTAGCATATTTTTATTTCAAAATCTTACCTTATTTATTTTTGGTTAATTACATTTAAAAATAAAAATTTAAATAACTTTATAATAAATTATATATAGGAAAATTTTTCAAAAACATTTTTTTCTTCTTCTGTTAAATCCTTAAATACTTTTTTAGCTTGATATTTATTTTCTAATAATATATTAATGGCACAAATCAACATTTTATCAGAATTATTATTAAGCATATTATCTAATTCCTTTAATTGTTCTTCAGTTAAATCTCCCTTTCTTTTTAACAGTTGAAATTTATTAATAATACCATATTTATTATTAGGATTTACCTCTAATAATTTATTACAAATTAAATTTGCCATATTATAATACTTTTCATTTTTATTTATATCATATGATGCTAATAATTCTATAAATAAATTATAAAACATATCTTGGGTAAAATTATCAAAGTCATTTTTTTCAATTTCATTTAATAACAATTCTTCTTCAAAATCATATAACTTATTCCAATCCTCTCTTTTATAATATATAAAAAATGGAATTTTATGTTCATTATGTTCTTCATCATCTATTGTGAATTCTATATTTTTAGGAAGAGTTGTATTGTCAACAATTATATTTCCTTTTTCTTTATTAAAAAATAAAAACTGTATTATCTTTTCACCAATTGGCAAATTATATACTTTATATTCTTCTTTAAAATCATTAATATTTCCCAAATATATATCAGCTAATGTATTTATAAATTTCCAATCTTCTTCTTTAAAATCTAGTACTTTTTTATTGTAGTTTATATTGAAACTTGAAAGAGCTTTATTAAAAGTTTTAAAAACTTCCATTTCATCAATTGAAATATCAATATCTTTTAATTCACAAGCCAATTTATTATTTATATATAACTGCTTTTCTTCTGATAATCTTTCTATAAACTCTAAATCATAACAAATAGATTTTATTGAACCAGCTGTATTAAAGTTTAAATCTATTTTTAAATAATCTTTACTATCTTTTTCATTATTTATAATAAGTTTTAAATTTTCACTTAAATTTACTGTTATTTCATTCTTATTTAAAGCTTCTACTATTGTTTTAGTGTAATAAATTTTTTTACTACACCCAATATTTTGACTAATATTTCTTTTTAAATTAAAATTCTTTTGTTCCTTTAATTCAAAAGGTAACCATATATTTAAATCTGAAATTTCACCATATAAACAAATTTCACCTGTTGATATTTTATTATTTATATCAAATAAACTTTCATTTGAATATATTCTCAATCTTATATTTTTTAATTTATCAATATCCTTTATAGTTATAGCCCTTTTTATAATTTCTCCATTACCACTTCCTTGTTGTTCCTTATTATACCCAAATCTATCTAGCACCTGAAATAATTCATTTTTATCCTTTATTAATTGTAATGTAATATTTTTTGTGCTATCTTCCTTTAAAACTTTTCTTTTATTTACTAATTCCTTTAATATACGTTTTAATTTAATGGTTGTTAATGCATTATAAAATATAGCTTTTTTTTCCCCATCATCTGATATAACTATTACAAAATAAACAATACCTCCATCTTCAAAATATTTTTTAAGATGTTTATATTCTACAGGATAATAAACTTTCCCCTTAGTTAATCCTTTCTCCAATAGCTCTTCATTATTTTTACCTTTCACTTGAACGGGAATTCTATATTTTATATTTTCAACTTTTAAATCTTCATTGGTATATAAATATATAAATCCATCCCAGGAAGGTTCTTTGTCATTATTATTAATTAGATCATCCATATTATTATGTAAATAAATCATATCTTTTAATGCCAAAATAGCACCTTTTTCTATTTTTAAAGAATTCATTTCAAATACTCCTTTCTAATTATAAGTAGATTATTTCTAAAAATAATCCTCTTCTAATATATATCCCTTATATATACTAAACTTTTGATATAGTATACTATAAAGCCTGTGACTAAGTTATATATTATGATTATAAGCTATTAAATAAAGATTGTTTGATATTTGCATATTTATTAAGTCTAAACAATAGTCACCTAGAAGATGATATTTCGTCCGCAGTGCTAAGCATAACTGTAACCACTATTGTTATAAGTTTCTACTTATACAGTTATATATAAAACTACTTATTTTACTACTTTTAACTACATTGGTGTTAAAAATATCATTTCGATTCTCTTAACTTCACCATATAGCACTCTATATTTTTATCATAATATTTTGGCAAACTATCCCACTGTTACATCCAAGTAATCATATGCAATAGCTCGATATACATCAATACAGGTGATAAGTAAAAGCACTAAGCATAAGCCTAGCGCTCTCAGATATATTTTAGAATTTATTTATGCAAACATTTGTTGTAACAATCCTTTTTTAAGTTGTTTTAAATGTTCTAAAGTTTCTTTATCTGTATCTATTTTTTCATCGAGTAATGACAAGATGTCTGATATTTTTTGTTGTTCTTTTAAGCAAGGTAAATCTATTTTTATTTCTGCCATTATATTATTCATTAATTTGGGATTACCAACGTATGATACATATTTTTTACTGATTCTATTAATCATTTCTGCTATACATTTATTTGCATATCCATTTTCACTGATAAGAACTCCACATACATTTGTGCAATAAAATTTTCCTCTTCTAAAATGGACCGTTCCGGCATTAGCTCCATCAGTTGTCCATGTTATAGCATCTTCATAAAGATATTCATTATAATATCCAAGTAATCCCTTATCCTTTGTTTGTGAAGAATAAACTGGGTATATATATTCTTTATTTATATTTTTTTCTACGTTATTTGCTGAAAGAACATATCCTCTTGTAATTTTAAAAACATCTTTTATCTTCTTCTCTTCCCACTCAGGAAAATCCTCTCCACTATCATCCTTAAATCTAATCTTCCTAGAAAATATCTTCTGCATAAATCCCTTTTTAATATTTTCCAAATGAGTAATTTTATCTTCTTGATTTTGTATCTTATCATCTACAGTACATAAAAAATGTGCTATTTTAGTTTGTTCAGGTAGTGAAGGTAAATAAAAAACAACTTGTTTTAATGATGTTCCACTTGTTAAAGCTCTCGTAGTCATAGAACTTTTTTTGATTATTTCCTTTCTAACTTCCCTAGTCATAAAACAATATCCACTAAATTTAAAATCTATTAATTCATTCTTAGGTCTAGCCCTTAAAATAAATCCACTAAATACAGCATCTTCTATATCATCTAATAATACTGCTGTATATCCAATTTCATCTATTGTTTCTGATGTTCTTGTAAAAAATAAATCACCTTTCTTAGCAGAATAATTTTCTATTTCTTTTTTAGTTAACTGAACTCTTCCTTTTATAGTATTTTTATATAAATGAGTATTTTTATTTACATCCATATAATTTACTATCGGTATCCCTTTTCCAAAGAATTCTTTTTCTTTATTTAACCCATTTTTAAATTCGTATACATCACCTAATCTCTTCTCGTCCCATTCCCCACAAAACTCCTTAAATCTCAACTTCGGTACCACTAAGCCATCTCACCTGCCTTAAATCCGCCAAGTCCAAGTTCTTCAAAATACTCATCTAATCTCTCATCAATCTCATCAGACTTTCTCATACACTCTGCCAAAGCTTCAAACTCTTTGTCCAAATCCACTTCTGGCTCTTCTTCAAAAGTGTCGACATATCTTGGGATATTTAGGTTGAAGTCATTTTCAGCAATTTCGTCCATAGTAGCTTTATGGGCATATTTTTCGACATCTTCCCTTTTTATATAAGTATCGACAATTTTATTTATGTCCTCTCTTCTAAGTCTGTTTTGATTTTTGCCACTTTCAAACTCCTTGCTTGCATCTATAAAGAAGATGTTGTCCTTGTTGTCTGCTCTATCTTTTTTAAGCACTAATATGCAAACTGGGATACTTGTCCCGAAGAATAAGTTAGCTGGAAGTCCTATTACTGCATCTAGATAATTTTGTTCTTCTATTATATATCGTCTTATTTTTTCCTCGGCAGCCCCTCTAAACAAAACTCCATGTGGCAGAAGTATCGCTATTCTTCCATCGTCGTCCATATGGTAAATCATATGTTGTAAAAATGCGAAGTCTGCCTTTGACTTTGGTGCCAATTTTCCGTATACACTGAATCGTTCGTCTTGTTCAAACCTTTTGTCTGCGCTCCATTTGGCACTATATGGTGGATTTGCAACTTGTATTCTAAACTTATTTTCCTCAAAGTGATCTTCTTCTAATGTGTCCCCATTATATATCGTAAAGTTTTGATATGGCACGCCATGAAGTATCATGTTCATTCTCGCCAAGTTGTATGTTGTACTTGTAAGCTCTTGGCCAAAGAATGTTCTGACGTTTGCATATTTATTAAGTCTAAGCAGTAATGACCCAGAGCCGCATGTTGGGTCGGCAGCGCTAAGCACATCTGTAAGGCCTATTGTTGTAAGTCGACATAAAAGTTCAGCAGGTCCAGTCGCTGTATAAAACTCGCCTGCTTTTTTTCCTGCGTTTGCTGCGAATTGACCGATTAAATATTCATATGCATCGCCTAACACATCTATTGAAGTTTCGTCTATTCCAAATTCAATTGAATCTATTGCACTTATGATTTTCGCCATTAATTTTGAACGAGTTGATACATCTTTTCCTAGTTTTGTCGATGATAAATCCATATCGTCAAACAATCCTTCAAAAGCGTCTTGTGATGGTCTGCCTAGTGTCGATTCTGTTAGTGAGTTTATCGCCTCGTGCAAATCTTCTATATCGAATGAGTTGTTTTCGACCTTTTTGACCATTTCGCTAAATAAATCATCAGGCTCGATTACAAATCCCAAACTTTCTAACATCTCTTCTATTAAATCTTCTTTGTATTCTTCATCATTGAAAGCCCCTCTATAATCGACTTCATCTTCTTCTAACAGTTTTTCAACAAATGCAGTCGTTTTGTCCGATAGATATCGATAAAATATCATACCTAATATGTAGTTTTTAAATTCATAGGCTTCCATATTACCCCTTAAGTCGTTTGCCATTTCCCAAAGCCTTGCGTGAAGTTCTTTTTGATGTTGGCTTTGTTGTTGTGATTCTGTCATTTTTTTATCCCCCCATTTATCTATTGGAATCTATTTACTAAATCTTTTATAAACTCAATTATTCTCTCAGTTAATTTCTTCTTTTTCAAAAATGGTAATGGTTTATTAATCCCATTTCTAACATCTTCTTTATTTATTATCCCTGTAAATTCGTATTCACTTATCTGGTCTTTTATAAAGCCTATATCGATTTCTTCTTTTTTAGAAAATTCCTCTATTTCTTGATTTCTTTTTGCATCTTCAAAGTCGCCATATGCTTCGTCGACTTGGCTGCCTTCTGATAAATCTGGAACAACTTCTTTCAAGAATGATTTTATAAGGTCGACTTTTTTTCTAAGTTCTGGGTTATCCGCTCTATCAAGTTCGGATAATATGTGGTTTATATCTTTTTCTCTTTGTTCTCTATCCCCAAATTCGATGCTTCTGATTAAGTTCATTATATATGCGACGTTTATTTTGTCTGTTTCCATAAGCTCAATCGCAAAGTCGATATCGTTTAATATTGAGACGTTGTTTTTTTCTTGTTTTTTAACTTGATCATAA
Source organism: Intestinibacter bartlettii (assembly GCA_025148965.1). GTDB lineage: Bacteria > Bacillota > Clostridia > Peptostreptococcales > Peptostreptococcaceae > Intestinibacter > Intestinibacter bartlettii. Next base: position 1,916,191 of record CP102273.1, read on the forward strand.
ATCAGATAATATTTGCTTTTGAAATCTTCATATGTCTGCTCACTCATAAACAGCTTCTCTTTGTCAAAGCTAAACTCTACAAATGTTTTTAAAATAAGTAGCAGTTTGGAAATTTCTTTAAATATAAGTATAAATTTTTTCTTTTCTTCTTCTGATTGAATAAAATCAACGTCGCTTGGAGTTTTGGCAACGGTGTATAGAGCTTGGACACAGTCGTTGAATTTGTCTAGATAATAATCGTAGTCTTTCATAAGAACATCGTCGACACTGTCTGTTTTTGAAAATAGACATATCGCCTCGTCTGTTCTTTTTTTAAGATTTCTATAACAAACTATATTCCCAAAGACTTTTGTCTGTTCCTCAACCCTGTTTGTTCTCGAAAATGCTTGCAACAAGTCGTGGTATTTTAGCCATTTGTCGACATATAATGTGTTTAGAGGTTTTGAATCAAACCCAGTTAGATACATATTTACAACGATTAGGATATCAATTTGTTTTGCCTTGACTTTTTTAGATATGTCGCTGTTGTATGCATTAAATGTGTTTGTCGAATAATTTGTTCTAAACATCTTGTTATAATCTTGTATAATTCTTTCGAGTGCATCGCGTGAATGTTCGTCCTTGCCTTCTGATTCTTCGTTTGCACCATAGCTAAATACTGCTGCTATTTTCAAATCGTGGTCTATTGTTTTGAATTCATCATAATATTTCACAAGTGCTTCTATCGATTCTGTTGCAAATATCGCTGTGTATTTTCTGTTTTGTGTCTTCATATTGTGGTTTTGGATTATGTGGTTTGAAACTAATGAAATTCTCTCATCCGCCATATAAACCTCTTTTGTGTCTATTCCTTCGACCATTGTGTCGTCATATTCGTCGTATTGTCCGTCGAATGTTTTTATATATTCAACATGGAACCCAAGCACATTTTGATCATTTATCGCCTCTTTAATCAAATACGAATGGACACATTTGTTGAATAAGTCTGCTGTTGTTCTCTTGTCTTGGCTCGCATTTTCTTTAAATCTTGGCGTTCCTGTAAATCCGAAAAATTGTGCTTTGGTAAAGTGTTTAACGATATCTTTGTGCATTTGACCAAATTGTGATCTGTGACATTCATCTATTATAAATATGACTTTTTCGTCTTTATATAAATTCATCACATCTTCGTATTTTTCACTACTAATAGCCCTCGCCATCTTTTGAATTGTTGTGACAATAAGATGTGTGTTTTTGTCTTTTATCTGTTTAACCAGAACGCTCGTCTTGTCAGTTGTGTCAACTGAGCCTTCTGCAAATTTGTTAAACTCGCTCACAGTTTGGGAATCAAGGTCCTTTCTGTCCACCAAGAAGAATACCTTCTTTATCTTAGGATTTGACGACAAAATCTCTGCCACTTTAAAAGAAGTCAAAGTTTTCCCTGAACCTGTCGTATGCCAAACATAAGCATTTAAATTAGTTTCAGTCGCCCTTCTAACCAAAGCTTCTGCCGCATAAACTTGGTACGGTCTCATAACCATAAGCATTTTATCCGTATCGTTTACAACAGTGAACTTGCTTATCATCTTTATCAAATGATTTGGTGTTAAAAACGCCTGTGTAAAATCATTCAGATTTGTCAGCCTTTCATTCTTTTCATTAGTCCAGAAGAAAGTGTGCGAATATAGGATGTTTCTGTCGCTATTTGAAAAATACTTAGTATCAATCCCATTCGTTATCACAAATATTTGAATATATCTGTAAAGCCCCTTATACGAATGTTTTCTATAACGCTCAATCTGGTTAAACGCCTCCTTGATATCCATACCCCTACGCTTTAACTCGATTTGGACAATAGGAAGCCCATTGATAAGCAGCGTCACATCATATCTGTTTGTGTATTTTCCAACAACAGTCGTCTGGTGCGTAACCTCAAATATATTTTTCGATATATCAGTTGTATTAAGCAAATTCAGATATAAATCCGACTCGTCCTCCCTCTTGATAAACACCTTGTCCCTAAGCTTCTTAGCAGAACCAAACACACCCTTGCCCAAGATATCATTTGTCACCCTCTGCCATTCCTTCTCAGTCAAAGGCTTGTTTTTCAATTTATCCTGATTAAACAAAGAGAACTTCTCCTTAAAATTCTCCATAAGCTCCTGCTCATTATCTATCTTAACCTCGTCGAAACCTTGTGATTTCAACCTCTGGATTAATAACTGCTCCAATTGTGCCTCACTTTGATATGTCATAGATTTTCCCCCTTCAAAATTATGCTGTAAGATGAAATTATTTTTATAGATTTATCTACTCTAACCCTTCTTCTTCTCTTAACTCTTGTAAACAATCTGGACAAAGATAAGCCCAGTAATGTCCAGAAGCTACTTTAGTTAAATTGTCAGTTCTGCCACACATGTAACATTCCTTATTATTTTCAGCTTCTTCTTTTTCAGCCATGCGAACACCACAACGTTCACAGTAGAATCCTTCACCTTCTACCCACGTTACATCACCTTTCCAAGTACCACTTTCTGTACCACATCCCTTACATCTACCATGAGTACACATATTTCTAGCCTTTTTACTAGAAAAATATCTACCACAAGTCTTACATTCATAACTATTGCCAACTCTTCCATTACAATCCTTATCAGTCAAATAACACTCTTGCTTTGCTGCACATGATTTACACATCATTGTATCGCCATCTATATAACTATATGGAATTGATTTTCCGCACAAATCACAAGTATATTTGTATTTATTATTATTAGATTTTTCATTGCTAGAAGTAACGTCTGCTTTATTAGTGTCCTTTTCATTATTATCTTCTTTGTCTGTCTTATCATCTTTATCCTTATTGTCCAAAGACTTCTTGATTCTTTCTTGTTCGTCTTTTGGAAGTGATTCCAGATAATCTGCCAATTCATCACTGGACATTGAAGATATATTTACTGTTTTTTCTTTCTTGCTACATCCAACCCCCAAGGCCATAATACCTGTAAGTCCTAATACTACTAATTTTCTAACCCATTTCTTTTTCATTTAAAACTCCCCCTCAATTTTTTATCAATTATCACTTCTCAAATCCAATATATCTAGTCCCTTGAAATGTCAAATCCCCACAATCACCCTCACAAATACTCTTATACTCCTTGCCACTAACCACCATCTTCTTGACAACTTTCTTACCATCGCTATTCTCAAATTCAAACACAATATAATAACTCCACTGTGGCGTATTTGTCATCATGCCATTTTGTTCTTGTTGGATATATGTAACCTCACTTTTTTTGTCGACAACTCTAGCTTTCACAGTCTCTCTTGGCGAGTTGTTATTTTTAACCCACTGTGAAATCCCACCCCCAATTATCACAAAAAACATAAATAGCACTAACATCCCGAACATATTAAATATAAAATTGTCCATAAGATCTCTCCTTTAAACTATCTATTTTAAATAAAATCCCCTTATCCTTATACCCTTATTTTACCATCTTTTATATTTTGTCGCACAAAAATATTCCCCTATTAATTAGGGGAACTCTGCCAGTGCATTGTTTTTTTTTGATTTGGGACTTTTTTAGTGACTCTAAAAAAGTGTAACATATATTTTTGTTGTTTGAGTGTTACTTAAAGTATAGCACCCAAATATCCAATCCGCAACAAAAATAGACTATATTTTGTAAATTTTATGAATATTTTTTATTTTCTCTATAAATCATCAAATATCCCCCTTCAACTCCAAAAAGTTTAATGTTTATTTTAAATTATCAATAACATTGTGAATTTTGTAATAATTTGACTAGCGAAAGTCAAGAAAAGAAAAAAATGGCAAATTATCTATAACTCCATTTGGAAGATGCATAATCGAATATTGTTCTATGACATGTGAAGATTGTGGAGAGACAGTGTATTTTAATATATTTTCACCTAGAAACACTTGCCTTAACTGTGGTAATGTAATCATTTCAGAATACCGAATGATTTTAGGAGAAGATGATTCTTTTAGAAAATATAACGATACAATGAGTTAGATTATAATAATGTATAAAAACAAAAGGGTGTCATAAAATAAAATTTGCGACACACCTTTTGCTATTAAAATTTATTCTTATATATACTCTTTATTAAAGAAATCATATTATTTATAAAAAACCGCACTTATTAAAAAATTCGTGCCATATTTTTCATTTTCAATTATTCCATCATCACCCCACTTTCCAAACCCAGCCTCAACAGCCAAGGGTCTCAAATCACCATAAATTGAAAAAACGCCTTTCGTCCTAATATTTTTATAACCATATGATTTTAATAATTTTTTAATCTCTTTAAGATTTTTTCTAGCTATTTTATTAACCTTAAGCACATCTTTGCTTATTTTGAAAAATCTTTTATAAAACAAAGTGCTGTCACAATAATGGGCAAATAATAAACAGTTTACATCACTACTTATCTTTATATTTCCTTTTAAGATAACTGCATTTTTATCAGCTATTTTATATGCATCTTCTATTAATTTATTCATTGTAATCTCCTAAATAATTTTATATATTATTAGGTTTTCATATTTTTTAATTAATATTTACATCAAGTTTATAATCAATAGTTATATCGATTTATTCATCAATACTTAATAATATTTACACCGATATAAAAATGAGATGCATAATTAACCTTATGCCAATAAATACTATAAAAATAGAGTAAAAACGACGAAGGGAGTATCATAATTGAAAGGAAATAGAGAAAAACAAATTATAAATATATCTATTTTAGGTATTATAGCTAATCTTATTTTAGCAGGTGTGAAAATTATAATTGGTGTGATGTCTGGTTCCATCGCCATTACGTCTGATGCTGTAAACAACTTGACCGATTCATCAACTGCATTAATCACAATTATCGGAACAAAATTGGCCCAAAAGAAACCGGATAAAAACCATCCATTTGGTTTTGGGCGAGTCGAATATCTAACTAGTATGATTATTGGAATAATCGTTTTGGTTACTGGGTTTGAGATGGGATTATCATCTATAAAAGGAATTTTCAATCCCAGCGCAGTAGATTATAGCTGGGTGATACTTATTGTATTATTTATCACAGTAATAGTAAAAACTTTTCTCGCAGCATATATCGAAAAACAAGGGCGAAAACTTAATTCCGGTGCCTTGATAGCATCAGGAAAAGAGGCTAAAAACGATGTCTTGATTTCTGTGGTTACTATTATTTCTGCCCTTGTATATATGTTTACAAAGCTTTCTATAGACTCATACGCGGGACTTTTTATATCTATATTTATTTTAAAAACTGGATTTGAAGTTCTAAAAGATACTATAAACAAAATCCTCGGCGAGAAGATAGATTCTGAAGTTAAAGATAAAATTTTTGAAATTATCCAAAGCTCTGAATCTATATTAGGAGTTCATGATTTAATATTAAATAATTATGGGCCTAATACAAATATCGGTAGTATTAATGTCGAGATGGATTATAAAAAGACTATTGGTGAAATTTATCCCGAGATTCATAAATTACAGATGAAAATTTATCAAGAGACCCATGTCTATCTTATATTTGGAATTTATGGCGTCGACAATACATCTGAAATCACTAAAGAAGTATGGCGAATTCTAAAAGATTTCAAACAAAGCGAACCCCATTGCATCGGATGGCATGGTGTCGTAATCGACGAAAAGGACAAAAGAATCTTTTGCGACGTTGTCTTAGACTTCTCATGCAACAGAAGTGAAATAAAAAGTAGGCTTGAAAAAATAATTCAAGATAGATTTAATGAATATACTATTGTTGTAATAGTCGATTCAGAGTTTTCATAGACATAAAAAGCAGGAGTAAACTACCCCTGCTTTTTCTATACTATATATTTCATAATAAATGTATACACGTTAGTTATCGTGAACAATAATGACAACATAACAATTGTGATAAATGCCTTCAGCCCGAAAAATGATGATCCTATAACTAATACTATAAATAATAGTTGATATGCTAAAACCATAATACCTCCATTTTTAACATAATAGTCTATTTTTTATAGTAAATGGTATCATAAGATTAGTCAATATCTTAAAACTCAACAGTTTCTCCATCAACAGGGATTGCAAGTCTATCTCCAAATCCTTTTTCATCAGCATATTCTCTTAAATCTTTTCTAGATACCATTAAGTGATTTACGCCTTCCATATGAGTTGCTACAAATTGAGCATTAGGAGCTACTTTTACTGCTTCAAAGAAGTCATCTTTGCTCATTATTAAATATCTTCCATCGACAAATTGCGCATTACCAGCGTTTACTGTTACAACTTCTGGAGCATATTTGGCAAATACATCTTTTAATTCATCATACCAAACAGTGTCTCCCATAACATATAATGTTTTTTCGTCTTCATGTTCAAATACAACACCACACGCTTCATCAGCAGTATTTAATTGACGGAATAATTCTGCTATAGAAGCATCAGAATAATGTTTCGCAGGAGTTTTTATTAATTTTATATCTCCAAATAAAGTTCCTTCTTCTTTTAATACTTCTATATTCGTAAATCCTGCTTCTTTCATTTGGTTTGCTTCATCTTCATTTTGTGCAAACATCTTCATATCTTTTGGGATGATTTCCATCGCAACTGGGTCAAAGTGGTCTAAATGTATATGTGTTACGATAACTGCATCTATGTCTAAGACTTCCTCCATAGAAACTGGTAACTCTACAATTGGGTTGTTTAAGTGTTGGTTGTGAGTTCCTGGGAATGGAGGATATATTCCTTTGTCTCCTAACATTGGATCTATTAAAAATTTCTTATTTGCATATTCTATTATCATAGTAGCATTTCTTATTTGTTTTAAATTCATATCTATTACCTACCTTTTTTAGTTATTTAAATTATTTTTGTGTTTTATGTTGTTTTTAATCAACTTTGTTTAATTTATTTTTTAATTGCTTTTTCAAAACTTATATACTTAATATGCCACAACTTTATTTTATAAACAAACAGAAAAAAAGTAGCTTGTATCAACTAAAAAGTTGATTTATAATTTAATAATCTAAACTAAATGATTTGTAGGAGGTTGTATGAGTCCGAGACAATTAGAATATTTTTTAGAAATCTATAATCAAAAAAGCATAAAAAAAGCTGCGGAAAAATTAATAATTTCTCCCCAAGCTGTCAGCAAAACGATTAAAGAAATTGAGGAAGAGCTTGGTGTTAAATTGTTTTTAAGGGGCAAAAAATCACTAGAACCAACTGCTGAGGCGGAGTACTTAAAAAATCACGCGCTTAAAAGATTAGATGAGTACGAAAAAATAAATAGCATAAAAAAATTTAATACATCGAAAAGAAAAGTCCTTACTCTTTATTCTATCGATGGTTTTTTACAATATGTAACAGTTAAGTTTATCGAAGACTTTCAGATTGCTTTTCCTGATATCTTACTAAACATAATTGAAACTAAAGAAAGAGATATCTTAGATAAATTAGATCAAAGAATAATAGATACAGCAATCGTTACAACACCGCCAAATAACGACATTTTTACTTCTGTTTATTTATACAGTAATAAAAATTGCCTTGTTATTCATAAAGATAACCCATTATCAAAGAAAGATGAGATTTTCGAATACGATTTGGACAATCAACCAATTGCCGGCAAGGGCTACGAGTACTCTTGCTATAGCTCAAACATCAAAAGACTTTTCCAAAACAACATCAATCCTCAAATCAAACTCGAAACAACAAACGATTCTTTGATAATCCAAATGGCATCCAAAAATCTTGCAATCGGAATCACTCTAGACTTTATAGCATTTAATGCAAATGCTATAAATATTGTGATAAAACCCATAAATGGAGTTTCAAATCGCAATACCTTTTGGGTCGAAAACAATTATGCCATACTGACAAAAGAACAACAGATTTTCCGAGATTTTTTGCTAAAATGGATCGATTATAACAGGAGTGAGCTTTTTAATTGGGATTTTGATACTAAATAAAATTAATGGAGTTTTATCAAGGGTTAAAGACTTTTATGTAGTTTTAAATTAACACAATATTAAAACCACCCATTTATGTATTAATCACAAAACGGGTGGTTTATTTTTATATCTAAATCAGATTTTAATACTTATCACATTAATATTCATTAAATAAATATTATTTTAATATACAAAATAAGTTTTTAATAACTTACCATTTTTACCATTTGTATTGCATAAATACTCAGCAGCATCATATTCTGAATCCGCATCTAAACGATAATATAACGTCATAAGTATATATCCACCTTCAACAGTTACATCTCCAAATTCAAATTTTTGCTTTTTAATAAAAGTTTTTGCTTTATTTTTTATTCTCATTTTATAAAGACTTTGAGAGTCATCACCTTGAGTAGTATAATAAATATAACCTTCAGATACATCTTTTAACATAGCATTTGATATAACTTTTGTCTTTTTAGTTGAATTTATCTTAGCTTTATAAATATTTTCGCCATAATTAAAATAGATATAATCAGAATAAATTTTTATGCTTTCTATATAAGCTTTACTATTACCAAACATACGTTTAGACTTCCCACCTGATGTTGATATATTATATAAATAACATCCATTATCACTATATTTTATGTAATATATTTTTGATTTATATATAGCTAAATCTACTATATCATCAGATTTTAATATGCATTTGTCATTTTTACCTGATAAAGACATTCTATAAAGTCCTACTATTTTCACATTTTTATTATAATCTTTCATATCAAAATTGTATTTTATATAATATATATTTCCATTATAAATTACAGGAGCCATACCTTGTTTCAAAGCCTTTGCACTTTTACCATTAGTTTTTACCTTGAATATATATGGATATAAACCATCCTTACCTTTATATTTGTCCATAGTACAATAAATCCAACCATCTTTAACAGCCAAATCACTAAACCAATACCCACTCTTGCTAGTATAAACAAGTGTTGATTTTCTAGTATTAACGTTAACTTTGTATATCTTGTCATAAACAGCATAATACATGTAATTGCCAGACTTGATACTACTTGGCTTGTATGTACTGCCTTTTTTGCTGTCCCCTTGACTTTGCTTAACACTAACACCATTACTAGTTCCAACTTGAGCAGCTTCACTAATACCACAGAAAGCACAAGCAAATACCATGATCAAAGCAATAAACAAACTTAAAACCTTGTTCTTCTTCATATTAAATCTCCCCCTTTGTTTTTCTTCAATAGACTCTTGCAAAGAAGACTCTATCACAGCTTTAAAAAATCAATTTTTTAATTAATAGTATAGTTTAAATTCTTTATAATAACTTGATTTGGGGGCTTTTTCACCCGGGTGATTTTTTACTTGTATATAAATAGATTATGCAAAAAAAGACCTAAGCCGAAGCTTAAGTCTGTATTAATAAACTTAATTAGAATAGTAGTAATAATCCAACTATCATTGCTGATAATGAACTTACTAAAAATCCACCGATCATTCCTTTAAATGCTATATCTGATATTTCGCCTCTTCTTTCAGGACAGAATATTGATATACCTGATATGCATATACCTATACTTGATATATTTGCAAATCCAGCTAATGCTATTGAAATAACAAGTCCTGTTCTGTAATCAAATGAGCCTATTATAGGACCTAAGTCACCGTAAGCAACAAACTCATTTAATACCATTTTTGAACCTAATAATTGTCCAGCAGTTAATATATTATCTGGGTTTATTCCCATTAAGTATGCTAAAGGTGCAAATACATAAGATAATATTTGTTGTAATGATAAACCTACTACTCCTAATGCACCATTAACTAAAGCAACTAACCCAGTTATCGCTATAAGTGAGCCTCCTATACCAATTGCTAATTGTACACCGTTTGAAGCACCTTCAGAGATAGCTGACATTATATTTGTATGTCCGCCTTTTCTCTCCATAACAACATTTTCTACTACAGCCTCTTTATTAGTTTCTGGTATTAATAATTTAGAAACGATTATACTACTTAATGGAACTAAAGCACCTGCTATTAATAAATATTCCATTGGAATTCCCATACCAACATATCCCATTAATACTGAAGCAGACATACTTCCCATACCTGATATTAATAATATTAAAAGTTCACTTCTAGTCATTGTCGGTAAATATCTACTTACAAGTATTGGTGATTCTGTTTGTGATAAGAACATGTTAGCAACTGCTACAAAACTTTCAACTTTACTAGTTCCAAATAACTTTTGTATTGTACCACCTATTAACTTAACTATGAAGTTTATTACACCTAGATAGTATAATGCCGCAACTAAAGCTGCTGTGAAAACTATGTTCGCAAGTACCGATATTGCAAATATGTACCCTGCACTGTCATCTGTTAATGCTCCAAATACGAAAGCAACTCCTTCAAATCCATAACTTAATACATTCGTCACAAAATCTGATACTACTCTTATTATATTTTGACCTAATGGGAATTTAACTAATAAAAATACAAGTACAAATTGCGCTAATAATGCTTTTGCTATAAGCTTTTTATCAACTTTCTCTTTATTTTCAGAGAAAAGATATAGTCCAGATATAACAACAATAATTCCTAAGATATTTAATAATAATGTCATGATAATCTCCTTTTCAAAAATTTTATAATTTACAATTTATTGCCTTTAGTATAATATCAAATAGAAAACTGTACAAAATATGACATATGTCACATTTTTGTATATTATTTTTTAAGGAGAAAATAATGTTAAAAATAAACGATAATAAAAAATTAAATTACTATATTAATAAATATAATATAAATGAAATATTCTCAAGTGATATATATCCTTATATGGAGATACATCATTTCAAGAAAAATGAACATATTTGTTTATCTGGGGAAGAGCTAAAGTATTTATATTTGTTTGTTGAAGGAAAGTCAAAAGTATATATTACTACACCAAATGGAAAATCTCTTTTGGTTAGGTTTTACTCACCAGTTCAAATAGTCGGTGAAATAGAACTCTTAAACAAAATTGAGTTTCAATGCAATATCCAAGCAATTAGAGATTGTATCTGTATAGCAGTTCCTAGAAAAATAATAGAGGAAAAATATTTAAAAGATTCAAAATTTCTACATTATATCTCAACACATTTGGCATTAAAGCTAGCTAGTTTATCAGTATCAAACTCAGTAAATATTCTTTATCCATTAGAAAATAGATTGGCAAGCTACATTTTAGCAAGTTATACAAGTGAAGATAGCAATAATACAGAAAATTTAACACAAATAGCAGAGTTTTTAGGAACAAGTTATAGACATTTATTGAGAGTAGTAAAAGAATTTGAATTAGAAAAAATTATAAAAAGGGATAATAAAAAGTTGGTAATATTAGATAAAGATAAATTGGAAGACTTAGCAGGAGATTTATATCAATAGAGAAATCTTTATTCTAAAGACCTTTTACAAGATAGATTTTTTGAACTATATAAAAAGCGGGAACCCAAAAGTTCCCGCCCTATAAGTAAAATTATTATATTTAAATGGTTATCATATTTACATAAAATTCGCCATATCCAACTCAACCGCCACAAAACTCAGTGCCAATTTCATTCTCAACAACTATTTAACATTTTCAATAATTACATCTATTTAATATCTTAAACAAGTATGATTATTTAATATCCTAAATAACTATTTAACTTGATCTATTATCTTATTTATATCACTTTCAATATTAGCTATTTTTCCAGCGCACTCAGATTCATCTTGCCCTTTAACAGCAACATAGAATTTAAGTTTTGGCTCAGTTCCAGATGGTCTAACAGCTATCCAAGAACCGTCTTCTAAGAAGTATTTTAATACGTTAGATTTTGGTAAATCATCTATACCTTTTTGATAGTCTTTTAAATCTACAACTTTTGTATTATTAAATTCTTTTATGTCGTTTTCTCTGAAATAAGTTATTATTTCTTTTATTTTAGCAAGACCTTCTATACCTTTTAAAGTTAATGATATAGTTTTTTCTTTGAAATATCCGTATTTTTTGTATAATTCTTGTAATCCTTCATATAAGCTCATACCTTTATCATAATAGTAAGCAGCCATTTCAGAGATTAATAATGATGCAACAACACCGTCTTTATCTCTCGCATGAGTACCAACTAAGTAACCGTAACTTTCTTCATATCCGAATAAGTAAGTTCTGTCGCCACTTTCTTCAAATGATTTTATTTTTTGACCTATAAATTTGAATCCAGTAAGAACATTTATAACGTCTAAGTTGTTAGCTCTAGCTATATCAGCACCAAATTCTGAAGTTACTATAGTCTTAACTAAAGTAGCTTTAGGGTCTAATTTATTTTCTTCTTTTGAACTTTCTATTATATAATTAGTAAGCATTGCTCCGATTTGGTTACCAGTAAGAAGTGCATAATCACCAGTAGTAGTTTTAACAGCAACCCCAACTCTATCGCAGTCTGGGTCAGTTGCTATAACTAAGTCAGCACCTTCAGCTTTTGCAAGTGCAATACCTCTTGTTAAAGCTTTGTGTTCTTCTGGGTTTGGATATTCAATTCCAGCAAAATTTGGATCTGGATTTTGTTCTTCAGGAACAACTATCACATTTTCAAACCCAACTTCAGCTAAAGCACGAGTAACAGGCACATTTCCAGTTCCACAAAGTGGAGTGTAAACTATTTTGAACTCTTTTCCAACTTTTTTAACTAACTCTGTTTTAATAACTTGAGTTTTAACAGCTTCGATAAATGCAGTATCTTGCTTGTCATCTAACATAACAACTAAATCCTTTTGTTCATCTTTTATAGTTGGTATAGTAGAATAATCAGTTATTGCATTAACTTCAGCAGTAATTGCAGATGCGATTTCAGGCATAACTTGTGCCCCATCTTCCCAATAAACTTTGTATCCATTGTATTCTGGTGGGTTGTGGCTAGCAGTAATCACAATTCCCGCAATAGTATGTAATTTTCTAACAGCAAAAGATAACTCAGGAGTAGTTCTTAAAGAATCAAATATATAAGCCTTAATTCCACAAGCAGCTAAAGTATTAGCAGCTTCAAGACAAAACTCTCTAGACATATGTCTATTGTCATGAGCAATAACAACTCCTCTTTCTTTTTCTTCCTCTGTAGTATTTTTTATAATATAATTAGCAAGACCAAAAGTCGCTCTTCTAACAGTATATATATTTATTCTGTTAGTCCCAGCAGCTATAATTCCTCTAAGCCCCGCAGTACCAAATTCTAAATCTGTATAAAATCTGTCTTCAATTTCTTTTTCATTTCCCTTAATATTTTCAAGTTCTTTTTTAGTATCGGCATCGAAATAATCACTTTCAAGCCATTGATTGTAAATCTCCATGTAATTCATTTATTTTCCCTCTTTCAATTCTTAAAACTTTATAATTTTTTTCGATAAATCATTTTTCCAATATTATATTATTTGCTTTTATTGTATTATTTACCTTTTTCTAATATTTAAAATGTTTACCCTTATGTATATTGTATATTGTTTTGCTCCTGTAGTAAATATAAATATTCTCTGATATCGTTTTCTCGAGAGAAAAATTTTACATTTTTTGGAATGAAATTTCCATACCTCTATCTCTTTATAAAAATCATCCCCTCATCTAAATCTCTATCTCATCTATTCTATCTAAACATCTCTTCCTTCTATTTGATCTATCTTATCTATCTCATTCACATCCTTCCCCTACCTCACCTTATTTTAAATCTCCATCCTACTTTTTCCTCTAAAAAAAAGGAGCCCTAAAGCCCCTCTTTTCATTATGTACGTAAATAGAAAAATCAATTTTACTATTTAACTCCAGTAATCTTATTATATATCTTCATATAAGTCTCAGCCACTTCTTCAGGCGAAGCCTCTTTAACTTTCTCCTTATCTACTACAGTAGTATAATATAACTCAGTAAGTTCATACGCAACGTCCTTCGCATTTCTTTGAGAAGATCCAGTCACTCTTTGTTCAGCCATAATTTTCTGCCTCCTTAATTTCTACAATATTAAATTAATATATAACATATTTTTTCTTTATAGCTATTATATATTATTTAGTCAATATGTGAATCATTTTTTTATAATTATTCAAAAAATCTTTCGTAATATTATAATTCTCGCTCTCCTCATAACTCACACGTTCGATATTTTTCTTAATTTCATATATAAAACTCTTCGGATACTCCATCAAAATCAGCGAATGCGTCGCAATTATAAACTGTCTGCTCCCCTTGACAAGCTCATCCATTCGCGAAATCAAACTCATCTGTCTAATCGGCGACAAAGGCGCTTCCGGTTCATCCAATATATATAGCCCATTTCCCCTAAACTTATTCATAATAAGAGCAAAAAAAGACTCCCCATGCGATCCATCATGAAGCGACTTTCCACCATAACTCTTCAAAAAATCCCCTGGAATCTCCTTACTATCTACACCATCAATAATCCTATCATCTTACAACAATTTTTGATTTATGATGAATCTATATATATTTTAATACTAAAAAGTATACCCTTTTAACAAAATTATTCGCCAACCCAAAAACAATAAATTCCATTATTAAATATATTTAACAAATTTTAACCTGTAATTGATAAAAAATATCTCCATTTTTTCTTTAAAAAATTAAATAAAAAAAACACGATAATTAAATTATCGTGCAAGGGTGGGTTAAATTATTTAAGCTATTGCTAAATTTACATTTATATAACAACATTTCTTACTTATAATAGTATATTATCTTACATATTAAATCAATTCATTATACGACAAACTCATTCCATTTTGGAATAAATTTTTAAAAACCAATTCTATTTTATAATGAATTTATGATTTAACTATTAATTATTTTATAGATATTAAATCTTCACTTGATAATATTACACTATGTATCTCTAAAATGCAAAATTTTCTACAAAATTAAACCACACACTTTGTTAAAAAATAATTTCTTTTATGATATTTTTCTCACAATCATTTAAATATTATAATCCCATAATCCATATAACCTTTATCCCCATCTTCTCAACCATATGAGTATATTTAACAACTTTGTGATAACTGAATATATTTTTTCAATCTGGATATACTCAAAAAAACGTGTATTACACCATAAAATAACAAACAATAAAATTTTATGAATATCAGTAATATAAATGTTTTTAAGTTCAAAATTAACAAAATATTATTAAAAAAGGTAGGAAAAAATATGTTAAAACAAAAAGAACCTGTTGTATTCGAACCTAAAAATTTAGAATCTTTAATTCAAGGACTAGATAAAAAAGATCTAGAATCTTTAATAAAAATAATAAAATATAAAATAGAGTCTGCATATACCCCCTATATCTATCGTGATAAAATTTTAAATTATAATGACATAATTTTGAATAATGAATCGAAAAATGTAAAATTTAAAACTTCTAAAGAAGTTAAAGATGCCAAAGAGTTTAAAAATTGCAAAACTATAGAAGAGGCAAAAAAATCACTAGCTTATTTAGATGGCATATATGAAAGAGAAGATGAACTTTTTAGAAAAAGATTTAAAAATGATTTAAAGTGTCCAAAATGCGGTAGTTTTGACTTAAATAAAAATGGAAAAACTAATCAACGTCAACGATATATTTGCAAAAATTGTAGAACTACGTTTGATGAAAGAAGTTTTTCTCCACTTTCCAATACTAAATTAAGTCTAGATACATGGTTAAAATATTGTCAATTTATGATAGAAGGTGGCACAATAAAATACTGTGCTCAAAAAGTTGGTGTAAGCATCCCAACATCATTTTTTATGAGACATAGAATTTTAGATGTAATAAATCTATCCCTGAGAGATCAAGTATTTGAAGGTATCGTCTGCACAGATCATTGTTTTATAAATGAGTCATTTAAAGGCATGAGCCCTAAAAAAGACATAACAGAAGATACATATTTTTCGAATTTTGAATATGAATTTATATCTCATACAGGTGGCTCTCTTTTTATGAATAAGAACTACTTTTTAAAAGATCCAGAAAAATATATAAAACCAATGCAGGTTGAAATTAATACAGCAATTGACAGAAGCGGACATGTACTTACAAGAATAGTAGAAAATACTTATTTTAATGTTTTTAGTAAGGAAAAATATCAAGATATGTTATCATTTTTCGAAAACAGGGTCAATAAAAATGTAACTATATGTTCTTTTATGCAATCTACATATATACATACTGCTAAAAAACTAAACTTAAGATTTAAAAAAGCAAAAAGTAGAATGGATTCATCTTTTTATACAGTAAAACATGTAAATATGTACCATAGAGGTTTATGTAAGTGGCTAGCTAACTTCCATGGTGTATCTACTAAATATTTAAATAATTATCTCTCATGGTTTTCTTTTTTATTTATTGCACATAGATTGAGTAAAACTTCGAGAATAGTAGACTTATTTATGGAATTTGCGACAAAAAACTTATCTATTACTAAAAAACAAATTCAAGATAGAAAAGTAGAATTTATATAAATTAACTTAAATAATTACATCAAACAAACAATTTTATAGTACAAATTTATAGTACAAAAATTTGAATCATTTATCACAAAGTTGTTAAATATACTCACAGTGGTTTTGGAGGGTGATATATACTATATTCGCAATTACTATTTAATAAGGTTATTAATATTGATAAATTAAGGTTTATAAAATAATAATTATTAATTTTTACATTAAATATTGAATTTATTAAGTAGCATTTACCTTAAATGCCTTGTAAGAGTGTGCCTTTTTGTAAAAAAAGAAGCATTACAAATTATATTTTTCAATGCTTCTTTTTTATTAATAACAAATTAGTTACATATTAAATTAAGTAGGTTATCATTTGGTGGAACGATTGGGAACACGTTTATATCGTGATCTATTTTACATTCCACAAATACTGGTTTGTCTAATATTAAACTACCTAGTATTTCGTTTAATTCCTCTAGATTTTGTGCTTTGTGACCTTCGATTCCATATGCATTTGCAAGCATTATGTAATCTGTTTTATCGTATATATCTGTTTCTGAATATCTCTTATCTGAGAATAAGTTTTGCCATTGTCTAACCATTCCTAGTGCATTGTTGTTGAATAATAGTATTACTATAGGAAGATTTTGTGTTGCAACTGTTGCAAGTTCATTGCAGTTCATTTTAAAGCTACCGTCTCCTGTTACTAATAACACGTTTTTTTCTGGAGTTCCTAATTTTGTTCCTATTGCTCCTCCTAGACCAAATCCCATTGTGCCTAGTCCACCTGATGTTATATAGCTTCTTCCTTCTTCAAATTGCCAGTATTGTGCTGTCCACATTTGATGTTGGCCGACGTCTGTGACTACTGTTGTGTTTTTGCTTCCTAATTTTTTATTAAATGCTTCTAATATATTTTTCGGATGGAATGCCTTTTCGTCTATTTTATGACCAGTGTCTTTAAATCCATCTATTTCTTTTAACCATGCTGTGTTGTCTTTTTCTTCTACTTTTTCTAAAAGACCACTAAGCACGTCACTTAAATCTCCCACTAATTCTATTTCGGCTTGGATATTTTTGCTCATTTCTGATGAATCTATGTCTATTTGTATTACTTTTGCATTTTTTGCAAATTCATCTTTGTTTCCTATTACTCTATCACTAAAGCGAGCACCTATAGATATAACTAAATCTGAATTTGATATAGCTAAATTTGCTTCTCTGCTTCCGTGCATTCCTACAAGTCCGAAAGAAAGCGGATTTGCTCTATCTATTCCGCCAAGCCCCATAAGCGTATTTAGTACTGGCGTATTTATTTTTTGTGCAAATTCTTTTAGTAGTTTATACTGATCTACTGATTTTACTCCTCCACCTGCGTATATTATAGGTCTTTGAGATTGTTTTATTAAATTAGCAGCACCCTGTAATTTGCTTTTAGTTTCATTTTCTTCTTTTATTTGGAATTCGTCTTTTGTTTTTTTATTTTGACATGATGGCACATAATCGTCCATGTTGTAATCTAAATCTGTAACTTGTAAGTTTTTAGGTATATCTATAAGAACTGGACCTTTTCTTCCTTCATTTGCGATTATAAACGCTTCTCTTATTATGTTAGGAAGGTCCTCTAATTTTCTAACTAAGAAATTATGTTTTGTTATAGAGTAAGTCACCCCTGTTATGTCTATTTCTTGGAATGTGTCTTTACCAAGAAGACTTGTTCCAACTTGCCCTGATATTATGACAAGAGGTGATGAATCCATATATGCAGTGGCTATTCCAGTAACTGCATTTGTAGCTCCTGGGCCTGATGTTATTACGCATACACCTGTTTTTCCAGAAGTTCTCGCATATCCATCTGCCGCATGAACAGCACCTTGTTCGTGTGATGTCCTAATATGTTTTATTTTGTCTGTATAATCGTATAATGCGTCGTATATAGGTATTACAGTACCTCCTGGATAACCAAACATAGTGGTTACGCCTTCTTTTATTAGACATTCTATTATTAGATTAGCACCTTGCATCTTGACTCGTCCCCCTTAAAATATTTTCGTCATATAAACTTTAGTCATTATAAGAAATTCCGTATTTTCATTTTATTTGCCTCTGTTATTTATTAGTTTTCAGTTATTGCATTAATTATTTTTCCAAGTTAAAATTTTATTTAAAGTTATCTATTTTTTATTTTTTTATAATATCGATTATTAATTATTTTTACCAAGTTTTAAAATTATCTATTTAAGAGTATTTAAGTATTATCCCTCTTAATTTTACCAATATTCCGAAACTACATGAGATAATACTTAAATTTTTATATTAAAAGCTCTAATTATTTACCAATTATTTTATTTACCAATTATTTTTTTAAGAAAGTCATCATGCTTCTTAATTGTCTACCTGTTTCAGATATTTGAGAACTGTATTGTTCTTCTCTCATTGCATGGAATTTTTTGCATCCGCTTTCACTTTCAGCTATGAAGTCTTTAGCGAATTTACCGCTTTGTATATCAGCTAATACTTCTTTCATTGCAGTTTTTGAAGCTTCACCTATAACTTTTTTACCTGATACATATCCACCATATTCAGCAGTTTCACTTACTGAATAGTTCATTCTTTCAAGTCCACCTTCATACATTAAGTCAACTATTAATTTCATTTCATGTAAACATTCGAAGTAAGCTATTTCTGGTTGGTATCCAGCATCTACTAAAGTCTCAAAGCCTGCTTTTATTAATTCTTCGCAACCACCGCAAAGAACAGCTTGTTCACCAAATAAATCTGTTTCAGTTTCTTCTTTGAATGTAGTTTCAAGAACACCAGCTCTAGTACCACCTATACCTTTTGCATAAGCTAAAACTGTTTCTTCAGCTTTTCCAGTGTAGTTTTGGTATACTGCAAATAAATCTGGAACACCGCTTCCTTCTTTATATACGCTTCTTACTAAGTGACCTGGTCCTTTCGGAGCAACCATTATAACGTCTACATATTCTGGTGGAGTTATATATCCAAAATGTATATTAAATCCATGAGCAAATGCTAGTGTTTGACCTTCTTTTAAATTATCTTTTATACTTTCAGCATATACTATTCTTTGAACTTCGTCTGGTAATAAGCACATTACAACATCCCCTGCTTTAGTAGCATCTGCAACACTTAATACTTCGAATCCATCTTCTTTAGCTCTAGCTGCTGATTTTGATCCATCATGTAAACCAACTACTACATCTACACCACTATCTCTTAAATTTTGTGCATGTGCATGGCCTTGACTACCATATCCTAGTATTGCAACTTTTTTCCCTTTTAATGCGTCCATACTTACATCTTTGTCATAAAACATTCTCATCTCTGAAAATCCCCCTTGTTATTTATATATATTAATTATTTTTATTGATAAAACTATAAAAATAGATTATCCTCTTTATTTATTTAAACCTTATACAATTTTATATTTTGTATATTAAGGTTTATTATCATATTTTTTTATTTTTTATATCATTTTAGCTTTTATACATTATTTTTTTAATACATTGCTGTTGATAAGTATTATATATGATTTTACCATTTTTTCAATATATTTTCTTTTGTTGTCGAAATTTTCGTTTTATTATAATATTTTGACTTTTTAAGCAAAAACCATATATCACCAGTGTCTTTTAACTTATATTGCTGTAATATTTTGATTATTCTCTATATTATTGAACTTGTAAATCAGTAACATCATATAATTTTCTCATATGGTTTACTACTTCTTCTAATGAAGTTTGATCTTCATTTATTGTAAGCCACATTCCTGATTCTTCTTGACTCATACTTATTTGTTCAACACATAATTCTTTTCTTCTTAATGTCATGGCTACTCTTAAAAATGAATCCATACCTTGATTTAATTTTGCATATACGTTTCTTTTCATAATATTTACCCCCTATAAATTCTTTGAAATTTACTAAACCTTTTTAAATTTTTTTCAAATTAGTGAGCTTTATAGGAATTTTGAGTATAAAAAAAACTTTCTCCTATATAAGCAACACTTTATCACTCATAAGGACGAAAGTTATATTCCGCGGTACCACCTTATTTATAGCCATACTAATAAATGACTATCCCTCATTTTTCTAGTCAGAGCAAATCTTAACTATAGCTATGTAACGTTAGCACACGTCCATATTTAATAAGTCACCCGTTCAACATGGAAGCTAGGAGTGATCATTATATGTTCAAACTAACATCGGTTCTCAGCAATCCCGACTCTCTGTAATTAATTAACGAACATTTTTGTCTCCGTCAAAGCTTTTATTTGTTTCTCATTTATTATAGTTATATTATATTTACTATAACATTCAAAGTCAATCAGTTTTTTGGAAGTTTTTTGAAAATTTATCATATTCACAAAAAACTTAATTTTAATTGATTTAAAATTCATAATTGAAGACAAAATTTTAAAAATTAAATCAAAATTTGTAATTTTTGATTTAAAGTAAAAAGCTATTATTAATAATCACTAATAATCACAAGATAAACTTATAATTATTTTCTTTTAACCACACTACTATTTCCTTATAATTTGGAATTATCTTTTCAATCGCTTTATAAAATTCCTTTGAATGGTTCATGTGAAGTATATGACAAAACTCGTGCACAATTATATAATCAATCGCCTCAACTGGAAGCATCGAAATTTTTGAATTTATATATATTGTCTTTTTAGTATTACAACTGCCCCAGATTTTTTTCTGCTCCTTGACCTTAACAATCTCCGGCTCAATTTTTCTAAAGTCCTCGCTTCTTTTTCTTAAAAAATCTATTCTATCCATTAAGACTTCTTCACTTTGAATCTTATACCACTTCTTCAAGCTTTCTTTCAGATAATCCTTATCCCAATTATTTGTTCTAATTTCAATATTGGCGCCTCTCAATTCTATATAGTTATAGTTTCTATTATTTTGATTATCGATATTTTTATCTTTTATTATCTTCAGATATCGCGGCTTACCCATATAATAATAAACCTCATCATCAACATAATTTCTCTTCATAAAAGAATCATCAAAATCCTTAAATCCATTTAACTTAGATAAAATCCAATTTGTATTTTTATTAAGAATCTTCTCAATCACCTCTTTTGAAACTTTATTTGGGGCAATTATTTGTATCTTATCTTTGGGCATAACCTTTATTGTCACACTCTTCCTATTTCTATATATAACATCAACAGGCAACTTTTTATTTTCATAATTAAATTTTATCTCATCCATATTCTATCCTATTCCTCCTAAAAGGATTCCCGCGATAAATACAAATATTGTTAAAAATACAAAAACATATTTTGCGCTGATTTCGAATAGTTTACCTAGTTTTTTATCTGTACCACATTCTATCTCACATTTTGCCTTTTCGATTCCAATAACCCAGAAGAACATAACTGCTGCTATAAATGCCCCGATTGGGATTATATAAATTGATACAAAGTCCATAAGCACTCCAAGATTATTTCCATCTTCTGCAAATAAGCCAAATATAAAGGCAGCTCCCACGACTATAAAAACAGAAAGCTTTCTTTTTAATTT
Source organism: Intestinibacter bartlettii (assembly GCA_025148965.1). Lineage (GTDB taxonomy): Bacteria > Bacillota > Clostridia > Peptostreptococcales > Peptostreptococcaceae > Intestinibacter > Intestinibacter bartlettii. Next base: position 1,938,273 of record CP102273.1, read on the forward strand.
AAATGTACTTTGCACAGCTTCTATTGGAACTTCTAATAAATTCATAAGAGAAGTTATTGATGCGAATAAAACAGATATAAAGAATATCACTCCGAATAATCTACCAAATGGCATCAATTTAAATACTGATGGTATTGTTATAAATAAAAGCGGTGGTCCTGATGCAGGGTCTAGGTTAAATGCAAAAACTGCTGGTATTATAACAAGCCCAGCCAAAAATGCTCCCAATGTATCAAATATTACTGTGTTTTTTGCACTAGACATGATATCGACATCTCGTTTTAGATAACTTCCATAAACTATCATCCCAGACCCAGCAAGTGAAAGTGAGAAAAATGCCTGACCTAAGGCATAAATCCAAGTTTTTGGCTCCATTAAAGAAGACCATTTTGGAACTACTAAATATTTTATCCCTTCAAATGCTCCATCTAGCATAAACACTCTTACCATAACGATTACAAATAGTATATAAAATGCAGGCATCATTATTTTATTCATAGTTTCGATACCTTTAGATATTCCTGAAATAAGTACGATTGATACTAAAATAAGCGCTAATAAATGCCAAATTATGCTTCCAAAAGGACTTGCCAATTCTCCAAAATAAGCACCACTATCTGCTGCACTCATTGCACTTCCTGTTATAAATCCTCCTAAAAATCTTAAAAACCATCCAACTACAACTGCATATCCAACAGCTATTCCAAATGCACCTATAACTGGTATTATTCCTAAAAATCCTCCCCAACTTTTGTTTCTAGTTTCTAGTGCTTTTTTAAACGAACCAATCGGCCCCGTTTGAGTCATCCTTCCAAATGCAAACTCACCCATAAGACCAGTGTAGCCCAAAAGCACGATAAATATAATATAAGGAATTAAAAATGCAGCTCCTCCAAATTGACCTACTCTATAAGGGAACAGCCAAATATTCCCCATACCAACAGCAGAACCTATACAAGCAAGTATAAATCCCGTCTTCGATGTAAAACTGTCGCGTATTTCATTATTTTCATTATTTGACATCGACATCCTCCTCCTTTTTTAAGTATATACAAGTAAAATACTCTACTATAATCATATTCTATCATAATAATCACTAACACTCTATATAAAGAAATCTTTATTCTAAATACCTTAAAGATGTAGATTTCTTTGAAGGTTATCGCACTTGCTACGCCAAGTGCTAAAAACACATAAACGGAAATTATACTTATCATAATTTATAAATGAATATAATTTCCTATGTGTTATAAAACAATTCATACATAAATTTTATCCTATATATTTTATATATAATTTATGCCCTATTTCTATTTATATATTTCATAGGTTTATTTATTGCATTTAAAATTTTATAGTACTACTATAAATATGGGGGTGTTCACTTTGAAAAAGGGATATTTATATATAGCTTTAAGTACTTTCTTTTTCAGCACTATGGAAATATCTTTAAAACTAGTCGCGGGGAATTTCAATTCAATTCAAATGACAGTATCTCGTTTTTTTGTCGGCAGTTTAGTTTTATTACCATTTGCTATAAAACACTTAAAAGCTATCGAGGTCAAACTAGAAAAAAAGGACTTACTTCTATTTGCTTGGCTTGGATTTGTATGCATAGTAATAAGTATGATATTATATCAACTCGCAGTAATGCATACAAAAGCATCTGTCGTTGCTTCAATTTTCAGTTGCAATCCTATATTCGTATTGTTCTTTGCACATTTATTATTAAAAGCAAATATTTACAAACATAATATAATAGCACTTATACTACAAATAATAGGAATCCTATTTATAATAAATCCATTTGCAACTAAATTATCAGTTTTAGGTATTATACTTACAATATTAGCAGCACTTACATTTGCATTTTACGGAGTTTGTGGAAAAAAATCTACACAGAAATTTGGAGGCACTATTGTAACTTGCTTTAGTTTTATATTTGGAAGCTTAGAACTTTTGCTTCTTGTATTTATAAGCCATATAAGCGGTGTTGCTGACTTATTAATATCAAATAATCTCGATACATTTGCAAACGTTCCACTACTAAGTGGATACACATTATCTAGCATACCAGTATTTATCTATATCGCTGTCGGTGTAACTGGAATGGGATATTGTTTTTACTTCTTAGCAATGGAATACACAGATGCAAATACAACTTCACTTATATTCTTCTTTAAACCTATAATCGCTCCAATCTTAGCGTTTATAGTTTTAAAAGAAGTTATCCCAGTAAATATGATAATTGGTATTTTATTTATATTAACTGGTTCAATCTATACAATATTATGTACGATGAAACTTCAACATAATATGGATCATCAAATAGCTTAATAATTAGGGTGAATACAATAAAGTTTTGTATTTGCCCTTTTTTATATTATAATATTGTTACATCTATTTGGAAAATAGGAGGGTATCATGCAAGAAATATTAAAAAATGAAACTGAGGAAAAAGTGTATAGCACTTTAGATAAATTAAATATAAAATACGATAGAGTCGACCATAAACCTGTATTTACTGCTGAAGAAGCAAAATCATGTGTGACTGGTTTAATAAAAGGGGTTCGTTGCAAGAATTTATTTTTACAAGATACAAAGAAAAATTACTATCTTTATTTTATAACAGATACTAAAAAAGCTGATTTGAAATTGCTAAGAGATCAAATAAATAGTACAAGACTTAGTTTTGCAAGCGAGGAAAAGTTATATGAAATGCTTAAATTAACTAAAGGTTCAGTAACTCCGCTTGGCGTTGTAAATGATGAGTCTAATAAAGTTATCGTTTTACTTGATAAAGACAACAAAGATACAAATGTTCTTTTACACCCACAATTTAATACAACTACTTTATCTATTAAATACAGCGATTTAATTCGATTTATTGAATACTGTGGAAATAAATATATAGAGGTTTAATATAGAGTTATATATATTAGACTCTAGAGTTTTAATATAAAATAATTTTGTATAAAGCTGATTATAATTTCCTATGCGTTATTAAAAAATGTGCCCTTATGATTTTAATAATCTAAATCAGGGGCACATTTCTATTTTAAATAAGAGATGGCTATTTTATAAATTCTATTATCTTTTTATATTTTCAGCTTTTCTTATTTTAAAATAATAATATATCGTCGCAATAATACTTCCGATTAAACAATCTAATATATCAAACATAGTATCCGTAAGCCCGCCAGCTTGACAATCAAATCCTAAATATCTGTCTAAACCAAATTCGATAAGTTCCCAAATACTCGCAATACCCATACTGAACATAAACATATATATTACGAAAAATATTCTCTTTCTAGGTATATCTGTTTCATTCTGGCTAAAATAAAATAGTATCCTCGCTACCATACATCCGATAAATCCAGATGTTATATGAAGCACATCATCGAAATGATTAAATCTGTAAAAATCGAAACATGTCCCGCCAAGTATAGATATCGCTATAAAAATTATTAGAGTATTTACAAGCAAGTTTCCAAATAGATGTTTATATTTTTTATTTAATATTATTAGTATTATAATTCCTATTAAACTTAAAATAGATACAATAATTGAGCGAAAATTTCTTACTGTAACAAAATACACTATACATGATGCATAGATTAAATATATTGTGATATGGATTATACTAAATATATTTTGCTTTTTCATAGTAAAATATCTCCTTATTGTTATTATCTATTTAGTATTTGGTTAATACAGAATTTTATTCATAAACAAAAAATACCTCTATAAAGAGTTTGACCAAAATCAACTTTCTATACAAGTATTTTTGTGTTTATCTTAATATATTTAATTTAATTTATTTTAAATATCGCCTTTAAGCCCTATTTCTTCTGCAACTTCACGCATTCCCAAAATAGTTTCTTCAATAACTTCATTTAATTCTTTGCCTAACATTTGACATCCATTTTCGATTACTTCTCTATTTACACCAGCTGCAAATCCTTTAGATTTATATTTTTTCTTAACTGATTTAACAGTTATATCAAGTACACTCTTTGATGGTCTCATTATTGCAGCCGCTGTTATAAGTCCAGTAAGTTCATCTATAGTATATAAAACTTTTTCCATATCAGTTTCTGGTTTTACATCATTTACAAGTCCATACCCATGGCTTATTATAGCGTGAATTACTTCTTCATCTATTCCCTTTTCATTTAATATTTCTATAGTTTTTTTGCAGTGCTCTTCTGGATATAATTCATAATCTACATCATGTAATAATCCTACAACACCCCATTCATCAGGATTTCCATTATATAATTTTGCAAAATGTCTCATTACCCCTTCAACAGTCAATCCATGTTTTATTAAATGTTCATCCTTATTATATTCTGTGAAAATTTCCCATGCTTTTTCTCTTGTTGGATACATTTAGATTACCTCCGTTATTTATTATTGTTTATTTTTTAGCGATATTCAGTTTATTCTTCTATTATTTTCAACATTTTTTCAAATAAGTACTCTAACATATAGTATGTTGTTTCATAATGTACAAATTTAAGTATATTGTCAGTCCATAAAACTTTGATTTCTGATTCAAAATCTGAATCTTCATCATAGTATACAAACATAACTTTTATGTAGTCAAAAATATCTATTATATATCCCACATCACCATTGTCTATTTTTATTCCACCTAGCTCTTTACATGCCTTTTCTAATTTATCAATCTTTCCTGAAAATGCTTTGGCATTTTTTAAAAATATCCAGCTATTTCTCTGTTTATTTCCTGCATTTGCAACTTCCTTAAGTCCAGTTGGAGCAGCAAAGTTTTTACTTGCCTTTAGTTCCTCCTTTGAAAGATTTTTCAAATTATCAAGCAAATCTAAAATAGACATTATTTCATAAAATCCAGCATCTATATATGTCGAATTTTCTTCAATTCTTTGAATTTCTGAAGATTTTTTCCCAAGTCTATATTCATTATTTATAAATTTTACATATAAATACTCATTATCTTGTTTTAAATCTAATTTTTTAACAATATCTTCAAAGTCAAACGTCAAAAAAGCTTCTCTAGCCACATCAGATTGTATTTCGTAATTTGATACTTTTATCTTCATTTTTATTCCCCTTTCAAAGTTTTTTATTTTTATAACTTGATTATATATATATGCTATATTTCAAAACTCAAACCTCATAGAATTATAATATATACCTCAGCAATCCCCTCATTTTAAATATTTAGATTTGTCTATAAATTCATTAAATAAATTATATTCTTTTTTAACATTTTTATCAACTAAAAAAGCATACCACTATTAAGTGATATGCTTTTTCTTTTATATTAAATTACAATTTCTAAACTTAAAACCAAATATATCAATCTTTTAAATACACTTAGCTAATTAAAATCTTTGCACGTCAGATTTTTCTCTTAAAGAGTTTACTTGATCTAAATATTTGTCAGCAAGGATTCTATTTACTATTTCTTCTCTAGAATCTTCTAATGATTTTTGTTCAGTTTTCTTATTAGTTACTTTAACTATTTCATATCCGAATGGTGTTTCGAATACGTTTGAAACTTGACCTTTTTCTAATTTAAATGCTTCTTTTGTAAACTGTGCATTTTTAGAATCTTTTGTGAAATATCCTAAATATCCGCCTTTTTTACCTGAACTTTTATCATCAGAGTTTTCTTTTGCTATTTTTTCAAAATCTCCACCATTTTTTATTTCTTTAAGTAAAGATTCTGCTTTAGATTTTAATTCTTCTTTTTTAGAATCATCTACAGGTTTGTTGTTATCATCTAAAGTTGACACTAATATATGATAAGCTTCTACAGATTCTTCTTTAAAATCGTCTTTGTGTTCTTTGTAATATTTTTCTACTTCTTTATCAGTAACTTTTAAGTCTTGTTCATAGTTTTCTCTATATTTTTGAACTGCCAAGTCTTTTTTGATTGTTTCTTTTAAATAATCTTCATCAACACCAGCATCGTCTAATAATTTTTTATATTCTTGATTTGTATCTAACATTTTTTCTATTTGAGAATATTTTTGATTGACTTCATCATCAGTTACTTTTATTTTTTCTTTTTGCGCTTGTTGATATACAACTTCGTTGTCTATCATATAAGATATTACTTCTTGTTTGATTTTATCATCGTTGTCTTTTGATTCTTTGAATTGTGCTAAATAATCAGCATCTGTATAACTTTGTGTAGCAGTTAATATTGATTTAACCTTATCTACTTCTTCATTTGAAAATTCTGTTTCTCCTACTTTAAATGCATTTGAGTTAGAACATCCAATCATAGAAAAACATAATACCATTACTAAGCCTAAATATAATACTTTTTTCAACCTATCCACCTACCTCTAGTTTTGACTTCCTAATTTACCATTCCAATAGTTTTCTTCTTGTTGTGATTGGCCTATTGGAAGGATTTCATAACCTTCTGATTTTAGATATTTTATAATATCATCTAAAACAGCAACAGTTTGTTTTCTTTCATGGATTAAAAGTACTATTTCATCACCTTTTGCGTACTTTTTAATAGTTGATAGTAATTGGCTTGAAGTAGATTTCCAGTCTTCAGAATCTAAAGTCCAGTCCCATAACTTATAACCAGCATTTACGATATTATCGTAAGAAGCTTGTGAAGTATATGGTTTACTTCCAAATGGTAGTCTTATTAAATCAGAAGTTTCGCCAGTTATACTTTTGAAAGTTTCTTGACAAACATCAAACTCTTCTTTTGCAGACATATCAGTTTTATATAATTTGTGTATATCGTGAGTTACACTGTGAAAACCTATTGCGTTTCCTTGTTTTAATGTGTTTTTTACTTGCTCTGGAAAAGCTTTCATATTCCCATCTACCATGAAGAATGTAGCGTTGACATTGTTATCTTTTAATATTTTAACCATCTCGTCATTATACTCAGATGGACCATCATCTATAGTTATATAAGCAACTTTACCATAAGTTTTTGTCGGACCCTTATTTATTTCTTTTGATGAATCGTAAATTACGTCAGATAACGTTGTAGATGTTAATGTTGCATTTCTTTCATAATCATTTTCATTTGTACTTTTGTTATTTGAACATCCTGTTACAGCAAATAAAGACATTGCAATTATAGATATTGCAATTAATTTATTTTTTAATTTCAAAATAATTCCCCCTTCACGCTTTTTAATGTATATTTTTAATACAAACGTAGTATATCTGCATTTTTTATTTTACTATATCCATCCTTTATAATCAATGTAAAAACATTAACAATAATGTAACAAAATTGCAAGATTTATCGAATTTTATCAAGACAAAACAAGAGTAAGAGACAATAAAAAACAATATTTTTTCTTATCTCTTACTCTTGTTTTGGTTATTTAAATTTTTTTGAAATACTATTAACTTATTTGTTTAAATTTAATTTTTTATTGGCATTATTTTGTAATCAAAATTTTTATTTTTCCATAATTGGATTAAAAAAACATGAATAATTTCCAGTATGACAAGCAACCCCAGTTTGTTTAACTAAAACAAGTAAAGAATCGGCATCACAATCATAATATAATGCTTCTACTTCTTGAATATTCCCAGAAGTTAATCCTTTAGTCCATAATTCTTGTCTACTTCTGCTAAAGTAGCAAGCCTTTTTTTCTTCTAAAGTTTTTCTTATTGATTCTTCATTCATATATGCAAGCATCAATACTTCTTTTGTATTTACATCTTGTGCAATCGCAGGAATTAATCCCCTTTCGTCGAATTTTAATTTTTTTATAGCATCAAAATCTATTTTTTTATTTAAGTTATTTTCCATTTTCATTTCCCCATATTTATTATTTGTTGTTTATGTAAAATTATATTCTTATTTCTACTATGTAAGTTTCTTTTTTTACTTTTTCTATATAAATTTATATTCTAACTTCTACACCTTGTTTTTTCATATATTCTTTCAAACCTTTTATCTTTATTTCGCCAAAGTGGAAAACTGATGCTGCAAGTATTCCATCTGCATCTGCTTCTTTTGCAGCTTTAACAAAGTCATCCATATTTCCAGCACCGCCAGATGCTATAACTGGCACATTTACAGCAGAAGTTATTTTTGATAATAATTCTATATCGTATCCGTTTTTCATACCGTCTTCGTCGATGCTATTTACAACAATTTCACCAGCTCCAAGTTCAACACCTTTTTTTGCCCACTCAATTGCATCCAAATCTGTTTTTTCACGACCACCTTTTACATATACGCTCCAAGAACCTTCATCATTTTTCTTTGCATCCATTGATAAGACTACACATTGTGCCCCAAATTTTTCTGATGCCTCTCTTATAAGCTGTGGATTTTTAACTGCAGATGAGTTTACAGACACCTTATCAGCTCCTTTTAAAAGTATGTTTGTAAAGTCGTCAATAGTACTAACTCCTCCACCAACACAAAACGGAATATTTATTTCTTCTGCAACTCTTTTTACAAATTCAAGTGAAGTTTTTCTCTCTTCATTTGATGCTGTTATATCGTAGAAAACAAGTTCATCAGCGCCACTATCACTATAAAATTTCCCCAAAGTCGCTGGATCATCTACATCAACTATATCTTTAAATTTTTTACCTTTCACAACTCTTCCATTTCTAACATCCAAGCATGGTATAATTCTCTTTGTTAACATAAGTCAAGTACCTCCTTAAGATCTATTCTGTTATCATAAAGCGCTTTTCCTATTATTGCACCGTACATATTCATATCTAATAAGCGTTTGACATCGTCTATAGAAGTAACTCCTCCCGATGCGATTATATCTAGTGAAGTTTTTTGTGATAATTCTTTATATATATCGAAGTTTGGACCTTCAAGCATCCCATCTTTTGATATATCAGTGTAGACGATTGTTTTCACACCTATTTGCTCAAGTTCTTTGCATAAATCTACAGAATCAATGTCGCTTACTTTTTCCCAACCATGAGTTGCAACTTTTCCGTTTTTGGCATCTATTGAAACTACGATTTTTTCAGCTTTGTATTTTTCTATTAATTCTTTTAATAATTCTTTATTTTCAATCGCCATAGTTCCTACGATTACTCTGTTTATACCTAAGTCTAAAAGTTCTTTTACTCTTTTTTCATCTCTAATTCCACCGCCAACTTGGATTGGAACATCTACTGCTTTTGCCACTTTTGCTAGAGTTTCATCGTTTATACCTATTTCATCTCTTGAACCATTTAAATTTACAACATGTATAAATTCTGCGCCATAGTCCGCCCATTTTTTTGCCATAATCGATGGATCTTCACCATATACATTTACTTTATCGAAATCGCCTTGTGTAAGTCTGACACATTTTTTATCTTTTATATCTATTGCTGGGAAAATTATCATTTTACAATCAACTCCTTATATGCTTTTAATATATCTGCTCCTACTTGGCCACTTTTTTCTGGATGGAACTGAAGTCCATATACGTTATCTTTTCTAACAAGTCCTGGTATTTTTTTGCCGTATTCTGAATAAGCAACTAATTCTTTATTGCTTGAATTTGCATAATATGAATGAACATAATATACATAGTCGCCTTCTTTTATATATTTTAAAATTGGGTCATCTTTCTTTTCGAATTTCAAATCATTCCATCCCATATGTGGAACTTTTAAATCTATATCTAAAAAGTCTACAGAACCTTCTATAATCCCTAGCCCCTTATGAGTTCCATACTCTGTACCTTGTTCGTACATTATCTGCATTCCAAGACATATACCTATCATATATTTTCCAGTCTTAGCAAAGTCTCTAATAGGTTCTACTAATTCAAGCTGATTTAATTTGTTCATTGCATCGCCAAAAGCCCCAACTCCAGGTAATATCAATGAATCTGCATTTTTTATCTCATCTAAATCTCTTGATAACTTTGTCTCGATTCCTGCACGATTAAAACCTCTAATTACAGAACCCAAATTTCCTAAACCATAATCAACTATAATATTCATTATAAAACCCCCTTTGATGAAGCTACTTCATCTGAAATTATTTTTATTGCATCTTTTAATGCTCTTGCAAAAGATTTGAATATTGCTTCTATTTTGTGATGGTCGTTTTCGCCATATAATAAATTTATGTGTAGTGTAACTCGTGATTCGTTTACAAATGCTCTGAAAAATTCTTTTACCATTTGTGTCGCCATATTTCCAACTCTTTCGTCAGTAAATTCTGCATTAAACACCAAGTAAGGTCTGTTGCTGACATCTATACTTGTTTGTGCCAAAGCTTCATCCATTGGTATAAATACTGTAGAATATCTTTTTATCCCACATCTGTCACCAAGTGCACCTTTTACACATTGTCCAAGTGCAATTCCTATATCTTCAATTGTGTGGTGATCGTCTACATATGTATCGCCGTGGCATTTTACTTTCATATCGAATTTCCCATGAAATGCCATCAGCATAAGCATATGGTCGAAAAATCCTACCCCTGTATCGATGTCAGCCTTCCCGCTTCCATCTAGATTTATTTCAACTGCGATTTGAGTTTCCAGTGTATTTCTCTCTATTTTGTAAGTTCTCATATTTATCCCCCGCGATTTAATTACTTTTAAATAGATTTTTTATTTCTTAATCTGCCTTTTATATCTTTAAATCTATATTTCTAAATCATAATCCTACATTACTTCTTTAAAAGCTTCTAAAAATTTTTCATTTTGTTCTTTAGTTCCAACTGACACTCTATAATATCCATCTAATTTTCCGCTAAATTTTCTAATTAATACATCTTTATCTACTAATTTCTTTTGTAAATTATCTATATCACTTTTGAAAAATACAAAGTTTGCACTTGATTTATATGCTTTTACTCCCAAATCTACTAAAGCTTTATATATTTTTTCTCTTTCTTCTTTTATATTTTTAACATAGTGAAACATTCTTTCTTTTTGTCTTAAAGCTTCTGTAGCAATATATGTTGATAGAGAATTTAAATTGTAAGGAGCTCTAACTTTTTCGATTGAAGTTATTATATCTTCATTTGCAACTATATAGCCCATTCTTATTCCTGCTAGTGAAAATGCCTTTGATACAGTTTTTACGATTAATAAATTGTCGTAGTCCATAACTTCATCTATCAAAGATTCATCACCAAATTCCATATAAGCTTCGTCTAGCGCTATTAATGCATCTGTACTTTTTACTATTTTTCTAACTTCTTTTTTTGTAAGAACTGAGCCTGTTGGGTTGTTTGGATTACAAAGTATAATTAATTTTGGATTGTTTTCTTTGATATCTTTAATTATGCTGTCTACGTTTACTTTAAAATCTTCCTCTGCCTTTGCGCCTATATATTTTGCACTAAAAACTTGGGCGTAAATTGAATACATGCTGAAAGTTGGATCCAAACTAAGTATTGTCTCATCTTTGTCTACAAAAGTTTTCACACATAAATCTAATAGCTCACTTGAACCATTTCCAACAGTTATATTTTTAGGTTCATATCCAACATAATTGTTTATTTCTTTTTTAAGCTCGCTGTATGAATCATCTGGATAATAATTTAATGTAGTATCACTTTCTCCTAGTTTTTTTAATAAATCACGGTATAAATCTTTGTCGCCTTCGTTTGCATCTAATTTTACTGAACATACAGTTGGATTTGTAACATACGGTTCTAAACTTCTAATACTTTCTTTTTCTCTATTCATAATACATACTCCTCACTTTTAAATTCTCTATATTGCTTTTGCCTTAAGTTGAATTTACTTGTAGTCATTTGATTCGAATATTTTTTGTCTTAAACTTTTATATTTAACAACTTTTTATTTATAGCCGTTTTTTATTTGTAATCACTTGCTTTTACTGTTGAGTCGAATAAATCGATTATTTTTTGAATTTTGTCGTAATTAAATTTATAACTTACCCTATTTGCGATTATTCTAGCGCTTATATCGAATAAATCTTCATAAACTTCAAGCCCATTTGCCTTTATTGTATTTCCTGTTTCGACTAAGTCTACAATTACATCTGATAACCCGACTATTGGTCCTAATTCTACTGAACCATTTAATTTGATTATATCTATCTTTTGACCTCTGCTTTTAAAGAAATTCTTTGCTATAACTGGGTATTTTGTAGCAACTTTTAAATTTTCAGAAGTCAAATACTTATCCTTTTTGCCCTTCATACCTGCAACCGAAAACTTACATTTTCCAAATCCCAAATCATATAATTCATATACTTCGCTTTCGTTTTCATTTTCAAGTATTGTATCTTTGCCGACAATCCCTAAATCCGCGACTCCTTTTTCGACATATGTCACAACATCGCTCGGCTTAACATGAATATAAGTTATATGATTTTCCTCATCTGTAAAAATAAGCTTTCTCGAATCTCTATCTATCCATTTCTCCATATTTAAAGCTTCAAGTCTTCTGTAAATATCTTTTTCGATTCTCCCTTTTGCTATTGCTATTGTTAAATTGTCCATAATTCCCACTCCTATCTGTTAATAGCTTCCATTAATGCGTCAAAGTAAATTGTAAAACCTATTGCAGGAACTCTTCTGCCAAATGATTCAGTAAGTCCATCATATCTACCGCCGCTTAATATTTCTTTATATAAGTTTTTAAAATATCCCTTAAGCATTATTCCATCATAATAGTCAAGTTTTGAAACCATAGATAAGTCGAATAATGTATATTTATCTAAATCTTCTTTTGAAATTAAAGTACTTATTGTATTAAGTTGTTCAATTCCTTTTTTCATTCTGTCATTTGTAAAATATTTATTTGCTTTTTCTGTAACTTCTTTTAATGTACCTCTAATGCTTAAGATATTTAACATAAGCTCTTTTTGTTCTGGTTTTATATCTAAACTATTTGCAAATGCTTCTAATTCAGGTTTGTTTTTTCTATATAACAATTTCTTAAATTCACGTTCTGTATCAGAATCTATATTTAATGATTCAACAAATCCATCGATATAATTTCCACTTCCTATTTCAAGTAAAAATTCATCTGTAAATTTTCTAAGTATATTAAAAGCTAAATTTACAACTTCTCTATCAGCATCAATTGAAGGTTCGCCTAAATACTCACATCCGAATTGTCTGCATTGTATTATTCCATCTCCATTTTTCTTATTTTTATAAACTGTTGAATGATAAAATAATTTTAAATTTAAATCATCTTCCCATCTAGGAATCAAGCTTTTCATAAGGCTTATTGTTATATCTGGTCTCAAAACCATTACCTTATTGCTGACTACTTTCACCATAGACTTTGTTGAAATATTTTTATCTATTGCTGTAATTTCATCGTATTCTTCAAATATTTCGGGTTTAATTTGAATAAATCCCGCATCCACAAAAGATGTCTCAATTTTCTTTGTAAGCTCATATCTTTTTTTTGCAAAATTTAATTCGTCTTGAATTCTTAAAAATTTCATTATACTCACTCATACCTTTCTGTCTTATATTAAACTTATATCTAATTTTTAAATAATATTTTATATGCTCTAAAACTATATAGTATTAAAATAGTATTAAAAAAACCATGCAGGCTTTTACCTACATGGTTTAGTAATTTCTATCCCACCATAGACTCAAGCCTTTAGCTAACACAAATAGGGCTTGCATCTATGAATAAATTTCATAATTACAATCCCTAAGATCTATGATGGTGATGATGATTTAATTGTTCTATTGTTATTGTATTAAATTGTGTGTATATTAAATTCATCTTCCATTCCTCCATCTTCTTATTTTTGTAATTTAAATCAAATTTATACCCTTACCTTTATGGTATTATTTACCATTCAGTTTTGATACTTTAAATAATAATACAAATTTTTTGAATTTGCAATATTTTTTTACTATTTATAAATATTAATTTTATTATATATACCTAAATCAAAATTATACTCTCTTCCACTTAGCACTTCTGCCCCTTGCCACAACTTCAATTTTACCATCTTTTCTAAGGTTATTAAAAACCCTATTTATTGTAGGTTCAGGTATATCTGGGCACAATTCTCTTATATCTTCTTTTGTAAAATAGCCCAAAGTAGAATTAATTATTTTTTCTATTCTCTTTGTCTTTGTTTCTTTTTTTGTTTCTTTTAAATTAAGTTCTTCACCTAAAGCAATATATGCTTCTAATACAAATTTCATAAAATATTCTAGCCACTTGTTTACGCCATAATAGAATTTTTCTGTATCGTTTTTTCTAGTGAATAATCCCTTAAAATATACTTGTGATCTTTCATCATAAATCTTTCCTAGATTCATATATCTACCAACTTCATATCCATTTTTGTTAAGCAAAAGTAGTGTTAAAAGTTTTGCCATTTTAATATTATTTTCTGGGAAAGGTGATATAAGTATAAAATCGAGTATAAATGATGCTATAATCACTAAATTGTCTATCTCATCTTCTATAATCAATTTATTATAATTTTTACACAAATCCTCTATATATTTATCTAGTCTTTCTTCAAAATTTTTCTTAATTAATACCCCGTGATCATTAAAAGTCTCTTCTCTAAAAAAGTCTGTTTGTAAAAAGTTATTGTCTTCAGTCCTATATTTCCCCCCTCTAACTAAAGAAAAACGATGTAAATATCCATGAAGTTCAAGTATTGTTTGTGAACTTATTTTCATATCTTCATATGCATTGTTTACAGTTTTTAAAATATCTCTAAATTCCACTATGCTGACTTCTTCCCTTGTTTTTGGTTTTGTCACATTAAAAAAAATATCTTTTGCATGTTCTTTACCTTCAACAGTATTTTCACAAGAGTCAAGTGTAAAATCTAATGTAGATTTTTCTGTCAATTTTTCTAAAGTTTTTTTTGGTTGTTTTTTATAAATGATTTGCTTCCCCTTACACTCATTTATAGTTGATATCATTTTAACAATTTTCATGTTAACTGGCATATCAAGTAATTTTTTCCCCATAATATATTCCATAAAATCACTCCAAACTTAATTTTGACTTTTTATAATATGACTACTTTATCATGGTTATATTTTAACATATTTTGTCATTTGATACAATTTGACAAGGTTTTCATGCATATATATAGTTTTAAAAAAAATAGTTTTTTGAAAAAAAAGATAAAAAAACAAGGTCAAATATATAAAATCGACTTATTTTGTTCCATTTGACCTTGCTTTTCTTCATTTAAATTTTCTATTGCAAATTTTTTAACATTCTCTTGTATTTTTGTTTTATAAAGCAATTTTCAAATTACTTTTGGTCGTATTTATTTGTGGATATCAATTCTTCTTTTATCTTTTGATTATTTTGATCTAAATAAACTCTATATGTTTTTACTATTATTTTTTGTTTTTTATATTCATATTCTGTTCTAACATAAATTCTTTTTATATCATCTTTACATCCATATATTTTAGTCGTAATCGCTCCATCTCCAACTATATTTTTTATATAAATTGGATGTGAATATGGATTTTTAAATTTTAAATCGTAATATCCATATGCTACAGTCGCGTCTCTTCCACCTGAAACGTAATGTGAGATGTAAGTGTGGTTGTGTACTTCTACTATTTCAAGACCAGCAAGCAAGGCTGCATTGTAAATTGTAGTTGATACTTGGCACACTCCACCGCCTTCACCATTTCTATATTTACCACCTATTATTACAGGGGCGTATTTATATCCTTTGCTAAGTACCCTCGGTCCTGTTGCCTTGTTATATGAGTATATTTCCTGAGGCATTAAAATTATATCTCCTGAACTTTCGCCAGCTGTGTGTATATTGCTGCCTCGCGATGTATGATTGTTAAATGCAGTTGAAAACTGACCTAATATAGAGTTTACACTTTGTACATCATCACTATTTAAAGTTGGCAATGTAGTTTTCACAGGTATATTTAAGTCCGTAATATTTTTGTTTTGTATAAGCTCGTCTATCTCCTTTTGTAACTCATCTTTTTGAACTTTTTTACCTTCTTTTGAAGGCAATCTTTTAAATGTGCCGTCCTTTTCTATAGCTAATGTCGCATTTACATATTCTCTATCTATTTGATTTGATATACAGTCTATTACTGCACTTAATTTTTCTTTGTCGTATTCTTCATCTAGGGGTATATGATGTCTTTCATTTAATATAAGTTTTGATTTACGTTTTAGATTTTCTAATCTTTTGTCTGTCTTTGTATATTTCATCGCTATATCTGTAGCTTCTTCTATTTTATATCTAAAGTCGATATCTTTTGGATGTATCGTCCATGTTTTACCTTCATATTTTAAATTTATATCCTCTAGAGGATACGCCTCTTTCAAAATATCAATACATTCTTTTTTAGTCATATTGCTCATATCTATATCTTCAATATATATATTTTTATAGATTTTTTCTTGTTTATTATTATTTGCTTTATTATTTCCCAAGCAACAAATCATAATTATAAAAATTAAAATTACACTTATAATCCTTTTATACATATTAAGTCCTCCAGTTTCATCTCACAAGAAACGATCTTTATTTCATTATTTCAATATATATATAATTCCCTATATAAAAAAAACTATTAGATATTATTACAATATCTAATAGTTTTCATAGCATATCCATTTAATTTTAAATTAACTTAATCTTTATTTAACTCTTTAATCTTATTCAGCTTCAGTTTGTGCTTTTTCTTCTTCTATTATTTTCTTTTGAAGTTCTCTCATATGTCTTATTATATAAAAGTCTATATCGTCATTATCGCTATCAAATCCCCAATGACTTTCTAGCATACGTATACTTCTATAGCAAAGACCTGCATTCCCTTGTAATTTGAAATCTATTAAGTCAAATAACCAACATTCCCTTGTATTTACATCCCATAAATCATGTTTTTTTATGTAATCATCTAAGATTTTTCTGTATTTCATAAGTGTTGGGTAATCAATTGTCACATGTTCCATAAAAACATTAAATTTTTTCCCTCTAGTCATATCTAAATCCCCCTAAAAGTATATTTCATATTCCATATAAATTATAGCATACTTTTATTTTATTTTTGTCAAATCGTACCAAAAATTTTATCCCTTATAAACTACCTTACCTTGACATATAGTATATTTTATTTTTCCGTCTAATACTTCACCTATAAATGGAGTGTTTGTAGCTTTTGATTCAAAGTCTTTTACTTCCCATTTTTCATCTGGATTAAATATTACTATATCCGCAAAGCCACCTTCTTTTATATATCCTCTATCTAAATTGTAAAGTTTAGCTGGATTTATTGTCATTTTTTCTAATAAGTGCATTAAATCTAAATGTCCGCCATTTACTAAAGTTGTTATACCAAGTCCTAAAGATGTTTCAAGTCCTGTTATACCGCTTGGACATTTAGTAAATTCATTTTCTTTTTCTTCTTTTGAGTGAGGAGCGTGATCTGTCGCTATTATCTCGATTGTGTCGTCTTTTAACCCTTCAATTATAGCCAATCTATCTTCTTCAGTTCTAAGCGGTGGATTCATTTTTGCAAGCGAACCATGTTTTAAAACTGCTTCTTCGTTTAATGTAAAGTGATGTGGGCTAGCTTCTGCATATACATTTGCGCCTAAAGATTTTGCAAATTTTACAGTTTTAACAGCTTCTTTTGAGCTTATATGTTGTATATTCACCTTTGCACCAGTTTCTAATGCAATCATAACATCTCTTGAAACCATTATATTTTCAGCTAAAGATGTCGCCCCGCCTTCTAGGCCTAATTCTTTTGATACTTTACCATCATTTACACCGGCTTTTTTTATAAATACTGGGTTTTCTTCATGTAAACTTATCGGTACGTTTAATTCTTTCGCTTTTTTCATAGCTTCATAAACAAGTTTTGTATGTTTTATTGGAATACCATCGTCACTAAATCCAACAGCCCCAGCTTTAAACATCTCATCAAAATCTACAAGCTCTTTTCCTTTAAGTCCCTTTGTAACTGTAGAAACTTGAAGTACATTTATGTCGCTTTCTTTACCTTTATCTAATATGTATTTTAAAGTATCTTTATTATCTACTACTGGTTTTGTATTTGCCATACATACAACAGTTGTAAATCCACCCTTTGCAGCAGCTTTTGCACCGCTAAATATATCTTCTTTATATGTAAAACCTGGGTCTCTAAAATGGACATGTATATCTATAAGCCCTGGTGCTACTACACATCCAGTAGCATCTATAATGTATTCAACCCCGTCTTGATTTAAGTTTTTGCCTATTTCTTTTATCTTATCCTTTTCGATAACAATATCAACTACTTCATCTCTTTTAGAAAGTGGATCTACTAATCTACCATTTTTTATTAAAATCATAACTCAATTTTTAACAAAAAATTCATATCCTATACATCATTAAATTTAGTCTAATTTAAAAATTTATCAAATAAAACTTTTTATAAATTCATCTATAAAATATTTATTTTTGTTAATAACTCCTTCCCATTTTTATATTTTAATTTGCAACTTATTAATTGTTATATCTATTTTATATTTTATCTTATTAGTTAACAAGATTAAAATTAATTATTCTAAATTTAATTTGTCTACTTAATAAGCTTAAAAAATATATTTTGTTTTATATGTATTGCTTTTTTCGGACACAACTCATGGCAACAGTAACATCTTATACATTTTTTCAGATTTATTTTTGCACCTTTTTCATCTATTTCTATTACCTTTGCCGGACATGCCACCTTGCATTTTCCGCATTTTACACATTTTTTATAATCGACAACTGGTTTTGGCGTTATTACTTTATCTGCTATATCGCCTAAAACTTTTGGTAATTTCAACGATAAAATCCTGAAATCCGAACTTGTAACTGGTATCTTAAAATCTTTTACTATAAATTTTTCTATATTATCTCCTATAAATTCTATATCAGAAAAATCATCTTTTATTAAATTTCGTTTTATCGATCCCCTAACTGTCCCAACTTTCATCGGGTCTAAATTTATAAGTTTACATCCTGCAATATCGAGTGCATGTGGACTCTCTGATGCAATTAATACTCCCACTTTTCTTACATCGCCAGCAGTCGGTCCCTCGCCTTCCATAGCATAAACTCCATCCATAATAGTCAGAGATGGTTTCACATAATCACATATATCTAAAAGCACATTTTCACAAAACAATTCTTCCTTTTGAAATCTATAGTGAATTTCAGCCTTTTTAAGTCCAGGAATCACACCGTATAAATTCTTAACCCCTCCTGTGTATTTCGCCATTTTGTGTGTTTTTAATTTGCATAAATTTATCACAAAATCTGCATCATCTATAGGTTTGATAACTTCCATAGTTTTTAAATATACAGCATCATCATTATGTACCTGTACCTCAGACGTATCATAGTTAAACTTTATATCTAAATCTGATAATTCATCTATCAGCCCACAAGTTTTGTAAAAACCTTTTAAATTACTTTTATTATAAGGACCTCCAGGGCTTTCAGCTATGATGACTTCACAATTTAATTTTAAAAGTTCTTCACAAACAATCCTCACAAGTACAGGATGTGTCGTCGCCCCTTCCTCAGGATGCTTTTTTATAACTAAGTTTGGCTTTATAACTACCTTGCTTCCCTCTTTAACAAACTTGCCAAGTCCCCCAATATCTTCAATCATTTTTTCAAACGACTTCCTAAATACATCGTAGTCGTAACTTTCACATGCCCTAATACTAACTTGCTTCATTATTTTATTTCTCCCTATTGTATATATCTTTTTGTTCAATTATAACTCAAAAAATGCTGGAAATTTACTCTCCAGCATTTGAATTTATAACTTTTTAATATCATAAATACGATACTTAAACTTAGATCCACTATCGTTATCTATTAAATAAACTTTATATTTTCCTATAAACTCATGATCTCCTCCATTAGATTCAAAATAGGCATTTACTTTTGCAGTATAAGTATCATCGTTATTGTCATATGCATCAAGAACATCTATGCTAATCCAAGGTGCTCCATCTGCTATCATCAAATAATACATATCATCATCACTGGAATAATACATGATATCGTCAAATGCTCCATCAACTCGAGCATTATCTAGTACATCACCAGCAAAATTAGTTGTAGCCACTTTTATATATTCATTTGCATCATCTCTAGATACTCTTGCATAGCTCTCTCCATCTTCAAAAGATGGCATTATAAAACAGTCATCTGTTGAATAATGATTTAATATGCTATAAGCTAGTTGTGGCAAGTTTGTATAATCTATAGTTACATCATAATTTTGTTCATTTTGATACATATCATATAGAACTAAAGATATTATCTCTTCAACTGAAGAAATATCCACTTTTTCTTTTACTGTATTTTGATTTGAATTATTTTTATTTTTTATACTTCCAAATTCAGATTTATCCTCACTTTGCTCATAATTATTTTCACTCTGTTTGAATTCATTTTTTTGACACCCAACACTACAAAATGCTAAACATATTACAAGTAAAAAAGCTAATTTTTTTATAATAAATCCCCCCATATTTATATATTTCCTGTGCTCTCTTCCCTTTATCTTTTTTCTTTTAATATTTTCTTAATATATTGGAAATGCATATCTCTTCTTTGAGAACCTGCAGATCTCATATTTGGAAAGGCATTTAAAAGTCTTCTGTGAACAAATGTTTTACGTTTTATATGTTTAAACTTCTCTTGTATTTCGTCGATTTTTTCTTGTACTCTCAAATCACCGTATTTTTCTGACATTGATTTCAGTTTTTGTGCCACTTCTTCTGGACTTATTCTTAACTTGCGTGTAAATTCTTCATCTTCATATAACTTGAATTTTGCATGAATTTTTTTCATATCGTCTACAATTGATGTCAAGGAATCTACCCTTACTGTTAAAGAATTTAGCGCCTTTGCAGTCACAACTAAGTCCCCTATCATAGACATCATCGCAAGTATTAAAAACACAAATAAAACCAAGCTATTCATCTTTGACAATACATCTATTACAAACGGATGTAAAACTTCGATAACAAATAAGCTCATAAATCCAAACATTGTTGAATTTAATAAGCAAACTTTTCCGTTTATATTAAATTTATGTTTTGAATAATCCCACCATTTTGCATGGAACAATTTTTCCAAAATAGTAGCTGTCACATATTCAAGTAAAGATGTTAAAATAACTCCCATTACAAATACTGCTATCATGCTGTCTCTATAAGACCACAACCCTGTAATTATAATAAGTGCTCCTACCCCATAAACTGGGCATACTGGTCCATTCAGAAATCCTCGATTTATCACCTTTTTCTGTAGGCAAGAACAGTATATACTCTCACAAACCCAGCCTAAAAATGAGTATATAAAAAAATACAACATGTAATTATATACTATACTCATAAATTCCTCCTTAAAGTTTTCTCCTTATTTTATTTTACTCTATAATTATTAACTATTTATTACTTTTTTTCAAATTTTTTCAAATTACTTGTTGACTTTTCAAAATATTTGTAATATACTTCATAACATAAATTAAATAAGTCTTATCAAGAGCGGTGGAGGGACTGGCCCTGTGAAACCCAGCAACCAATATATCTATATATGGTGCTAAATCCTGCAGCATTATGCTGAAAGATAAGTATAAACTGATAGTTCGGTCTGAGTAGTTTATACTCAGACCTTTTTTAGTTTTAAAGTTCTTTATATAAGAAAGATGGGCTTATTTAAAAATTACAACACAAGGGGGTATTTCTTATTATGAAGAAATCAAGAAAAATTTTATCTATTTTATTATGCTTAGTAGCAGTATTATCATTTACAGTAGGTTGTTCTAAAACAAATGCCGAAGACAAAGTAATAAAAGTTGGAGCAACTCAAGTTCCAGGCGGAGATTTATTTGAATATTTAAAAGACGATATAAAAAAAGAAGGTTATGACCTTGAAATAACAATATTTGATGACTACAATCTTCCAAACGAAGCATTAGACAATGGCGAAATCGATGCAAACTTATTCCAACATAAACCTTATTTAGATAAAGCAATATCTGAAAAAGGTTATAAATTATCACCAGTAGTTGGTTTATATGAATCACCATTATATGTATATTCTTATAAAATAAAATCTATTGATGATTTAAAAGCCGGTGATAAATTTGCATTACCAGACGATCCAACAAATGGTTCAAGAGCACTTAAATATCTACAAGATGAATTAAATTTAATCAAATTAAAAGATGGAGTTGATAATCCAGGAGTTAAAGATATAGTTGAAAATCCTAAGAAAATAGAGTTTATAGAGGCAAATGCAGCACAACTTCCATCATTATTAAACGACGTAACTTGCGCATTTATAAACGGTAACTATGCAGTAGCAGCAAACTTAGATGCAAACAAAGACAGCATCTACTGCCCAAAAATAGACGGCACTTATACAAATATACTAGTAAGTAGAACTGATGATGTTGATAGCGAAAAAATCCAAGTTCTTAAAAAAGTTTTAACTAGTGAAAAATCAAAAAAATTCTTAGAGGAAAATTACAAAGGTGTTATAGTACCTGTATTCTAGAAATCAAGAAAACCTCGCATTTTGTGTGAGGTTTTTTTATTTATATTTAATTTTCCCGTAATTATTTTTTATAAAGTTTATTTTAGTGTTAAAATATTAATAATATGAATAAGAAAGGAAAATAAAACAAATGGCAGATACATATAGAAACTTTGATGATTTACGAAAGCACGAAGGTAGATTTTTTCAAAACTCGTATAAAATTGTTGCAAAAGATAGAAAATCTAAAATAACTTGCATAGCTATTCACGGTGGAAATATCGAACCTGGAACTTCGGAGCTTGCTGAAGAATTAGCTGGAAATGAGTTTAACTTATACAAATTTGAAGGATTAAAGGAAAAAAACAACTCAGTTCTTCATATAACTAGCAGCAACTTTGATGAACCAAAGGCCGACAAATTAGTTAAAAATGCTCAAAAAGTTATATCTATCCATGGTGCTAAAGGTGATGAACCGATAACTTATATCGGTGGGCTTGATGAAAAATTAAATGAAAAAGTAAAAAATGAATTAGAAAAAGCAGGTTTTAAAGTTGGAATTCCTAGAGCTGGAATAGACGGAAAAACTACTAACAATATCGTAAACAGGGGGCTTACAAAAGCAGGTTGTCAACTTGAGATAACACGTGCCCAAAGAGCACTTTTCTTTGCAAATAAAAGTTTAAAAAGTCCTAGAACAAAGCGTTCAGAGATATTATATAAATACGCAGAGTGCCTTAGAAATGCACTTAATGATTAATTTATAGATTTTTATATAAAACATATTGAGATAGATGTTTAAAAAATAAAACTAGCTAAATTTATAACAAGTTTAGCTAGTTTTTTATAACACATAGTAAATTATATTCATTTATAGATTGTGGATAATATAATTTCCGTATATTTGTTCCAAAGAAATTCAGATCTTTAAGGGTCTTTAAAATAAATATTTCTTTATTTTCCAAAATTATTTATTAATTAAATATTTTCACTAAAGTTTAATTAAATTAAACATTCTACTATTTCACTACTCTTTTTTTGTCTATTTATAAATGCATTCATAAGAATCATTAATAAATTAAATATCACCATAACAACAATACCATATACTACTGGATGCAAATTATTACCTATACCAATAGGAGATACTCTCATAAATCCATAATTAGAACCTATCATATGATTCAATATAAACACTACTATATGGTATATATTGGTGAAATATATAACCGTTTTAAAGTCTTTTTTATCGATTTTGATACATTCTATAAATATGCAATAAACAGCACCCCAAAGAAGGAATAAATGTCCTATAAAGAAAGAAAATTGTGTTATATGGGGAAATACAAATGGATCTAATCCTGATGGATATATCAATGCAAATATTGCACCTATTAGTCCCCACATAGAGCCTAATTTTCTACAAATACTTTTATTAAATAATAATCCAATACCCATCAATATTATCGCAATCCTGCAATGATATAATGGCAGACCTTCAATTAATAAGTTGTATCCAGATAGTAAATACCATGTATATAGGATAGTTTGTTGTGATAATAAAACTATGCCTACAATTCTCTCGAATTTCCTATTTACAGCAATTCTCTTTATTATAGATATTATACCCAAAATACCTATAAATAATATAGTTATATGCTGCCACCCAAATATCTTAAAATTAAAATATTCTGATGTGTTTCTAAAAAAATATTTTGAAAAATTCATTTTGCATAACTCCTGTTTTTATTTATTAAAATAGTCTTGCTATATAGTAAAACTATTTTAGTGAAACACATATACGAAGTTTATACTTAGCGGCACTGTATAAATTTTGTATATATATTATAAAAACTTAATTATAAACTATAGTAGATTTTTTAGCAAGTTTTCAACCTATAGTAAGAATTTATGTTGTAAAATTAATCCAAATCTTAAATTTATTCAGGAAGTTTTAAATACTCTATATCAAATCATGAGCATATTCTGCAATCGGAGCATTTTTTAAGAATTTATTTCCGATTATTATAAATAATCCCGTAAGTAAAATTTCTAAAATAATAGTTATAATTGGCTTTTCAACAAAGCAAGTTATACTCCACATTATTGTTCCAAGTTTATCTCCAATATATCTATTACTAAATAAAATATTAAATATAACTCCAAATAATATACCCGGAATTAATATAAAAACTAAAATATTGTATTTCATTTTTAATCTATAAAACATAGAACCACATATATAAGCTATCGACATAACAAATAAACTACTTATAAATCTAATTCCTAAAATTATAAATATATTGTCCATGCCTTCTCCAAGCCACTCAACTGTGCTTGTTCTAGTATAAAACTCTGCTTTAACATTATATAATTTACATATATAATCTAAAGAAAATTCAACTACCACTCCAGATACTACAGCTATTATTATTACAATTATCATCATCTTGAAAAATGATTTTATACATGCATCTCTATCCCCTCTTATATTTAACATCTGTGGTAAGAAATTATTTGTAAAGATTAAAGTTAAAAGAAATACTCCCATATAACATATATCAGACGTTCTATTTATAAAAATTAGACCTTCTCCATTATTCCAAAAATAATCTCTCATATCACAAACAAATGGTATTATATTATTAACACAAATCAATATAAATATTATCATTATAAGTTTCGGAATATACCCCTTGAAAAATTCATAAAATGGATTTTTATTCATATAAAGCCACATCCTTTCTATTCATGCTTAAAAACAACTCATTAAGCGATATATTTTCATAAGATATATTAAGTTCATCCATCTTATCTTTTATATTTTGATTTAAATCACCATAATACCAGTATGTATAATTATCTCCAAAATGTTTTATCGGCGTTTGATTTTCAAGCTCAAATATAGAATTTAGCTTTTCTTGATTTCCACTTATATAATACGCCTTTTTTCGTATGTCTTCTAAGCTATCAGTGATTTTTACATCACCGTCTTTTATTATTACAACTTCTTCTAATAAATTTTCAACTTCTTCAATTAAGTGAGTAGCGATTATTATTGTTCTTGGGTTTTCACTATAACTTTCGATAAGTGCATCGTAAAAATAATTTCTGTTTACAGCATCTAGTCCTACTGTTGGTTCATCAAATATTGTGATAGGACAGTTTGAACAAATACCAATTATATTTGAAAGCAAGGTCTTTTGTCCTCTCGACAAACTTTTATATGAAAGTTCTTCATTTATTTCAAACAGTCTACTTAATTTCTTTTGAAGATTGTAATCGTAATTTTTATAAAACTTGGAATGCATATCAAAAATGTTTTTAACCTTATAATCTTTTAAGAAAAACTCCTTCTCTCTTACAATACATATATTCTCCAAAATTGAAATATCATCTTTTGCACTTTTTCCAAATATCTTAATTTCACCATTTTTACATACAAGTTGATTACCGATTAAGTTAATTAGTGTACTTTTTCCTGTCCCATTTCTCCCTAAAAGTCCATAAATCTTTCCGTATTCAAAATTTATATTCATATTATTACAGATTATTTTCTTCCCAAAGCTATGGTTTAAGTCTTTTATCTCTATTGCCAAATCCATATTACTCCTCCTTAAAATCGCTTATCATATCTAAAAGTTCTTCTTTCGTAATACCAATCTTTTTAGCTTCTCCAATCAAATCTTTTAAATAGACTTCTTTAAAATTCTCTTTTCTTCCATTTTTAATTATCTCTTTCGCACCTTTAGATACAAACATCCCTATTCCTCTCTTTTTAAACAAAATCTCCTTATCGACCAAAATATTTACACCTTTCAAAACTGTAGCTGGATTGATTTTATAGAATTTTGATAACTCTGTAGTAGATGGAACTTGCATTCCTTCTTTTATTGAGTCACATAAAATCTCGTCTTCTATAGCTTTTGAAATTTGTATAAATATCGGCTCGTGATCATTAAGTTCTAACTTCAAAGTGTCACCTCCTTATATAGTTAGTTACTCAAGTAATTAACCATATATCCATATAGTAATATATTTTGTTATATTTGTCAATATTTTTTAGTAATATATTTTTGCATCAAAAAAGACCTTGCAAATTCGCAAGGTCTTTATCTATATCAATCTCTATTTTTCTCTTTAAATCAATTATCTTTTTATCCAAAATATCTTTGTAATAAACCTAAGAATGCTTTACCATGTCTAGCTTCATCTTTACACATTTCATGAACTGTGTCATGTATAGCATCTAATCCTAATTCTTTAGCTTTTTTAGCTAATTTTAATTTTCCATCAGTTGCTCCGTATTCAGCGTCAACTCTTACTCTTAAGTTTTCTTTTGTATCGGCTACTACACATTCACCTAATAATTCAGCAAATTTTGCAGCATGTTCAGCTTCTTCGAAAGCTATTCTTTTATAAGCTTCAGCTATTTCAGGATACCCCTCTCTATCAGCTTGTCTGCTCATAGCTAAGTACATACCTACTTCTGTACATTCACCAGTGAAGTTAGCTCTTAATTCTTCTACAACTTCTTCATCTACACCTTTAGCAACACCTATTCTGTGTTCATCAGCCCAAGTCATTTCACCTTTTAATTCTTCGAATTTTTCAGCCCCAACATGACATACTGGACATTCTTCTGGTGCAGTATCTCCTTCATATATATATCCACAAACTTGGCATACCCACTTTTTCATAACGATTCCTCCTAATATTTTTTATACTTTTTATTATTTTTATCTTAATTGTTTTGTTATTAGCATTTTATATATACCCAAACTTTCAAACTCAAAACATATTTTTTTAGAAAATTTTGTCTATATATTTTTATCAAATTTATTATATTTAATATATACCCTTTGGAGTGCACTCTAAACATGTATTTTTAAAATTTTTATTTATTCATACTGAATATCATAATTATTTCGGACATTTGTCCTTAAATTAAATCAAAATTCTTGATTCTTTTTTTTATTGTGATATAATCATTATACTTTATTCAAAACATTGACAAGGAGATTTAAAATGAATGAACTATCTTATTATTTAGATACTTGTCCAGATTTTGTAAAAAATAATTTTTCATTTGAAAAATTCAACACCTTTGATAAGATACTAGTACAAAATGAAAAATCTGATTTTGTATATATTATAATAAAAGGAAAAGTTAAAGTATATTCGCTTACTCCCACTGGTGTAAAATACTTAGAAAGAATCTATTGTGAATATGAGATATTTGGTGAGCTTGAAGCTTTTATAGATAAACCGATTTTAAATTATGTAGAGGCGATTGAATCTTGTAATGCTATCAAAATACCAAAAGATTTATTCTTAAAATGGATTGAAATAGATAGAGCATTTTCTTTATATATAAGCATTCAGATTTCTGAAAAAATGTATTATACTTCTATCAATAGCAGGGCTAATGTGACTTACCCATTAAAATCTAGACTTATATTCTTTTTATGGAATTTTCTAGATGAACATAACTTAGATACTGTCCACAAAGATATTTTAGTTGAAGGCGTTGGCTCTAATATTAGGAGTGTAAATCGAATTATTAAAGAATTAGTAAATGAAGATCTTATAGAATATAACAAAGGTTTTATAAAAGTCAAAAACATGGATAAGTTAATGGATTTAATTATGTCTCCGAATCCCAATAAACCAAATTTTAATAACCAAAACTAGGAGGAAAACAATGATAGATAGAAAATTATTAATAGAAAAAGCATTTGAGGCTCAAAAATTCTGTTACACACCATACTCAAACTTTAACGTTGGAGCAGCTCTTCTTGCAGCTGATGGGACAATATACCAAGGATGTAATATAGAAAATGCAGCATATACACCAACAAACTGTGCTGAGAGAACTGCCATTTTCAAAGCAATATCAGAAGGTAATAAAGAGTTTGTAGCTATAGCAATAGTAGGAAATAAAGCAGGTATCAAACAAGGAGAAGGCGACTACTGTGCACCTTGTGCAGTATGTAGACAAGTTATGGCTGAGTTTTGCGATTTAGATACTTTCAAAGTTATAATAGCAAAAGATACTGATGATTATTTAGAACATACATTAGGTGAACTTTTACCACTTGCTTTTACTGGTAAAAATTTAGATAAATAATAAATAATTTTTAATTATATACTTGATATTAAGTACATAAAGCACACTGTTATTTCGGTGTGCTTTTTAATTTCAATATATTTCCACAAGATTTATCCTTCATTTTCCTGTATTATATTATTCGCAACAAAAATAAAGGAGGGATAGATAATGATGACAGAAGTTTCAATAGAAGAAATGGTTGAATTTATATACGATAGATGTGCTGATGATTTAACTGAAGAGCAAATCGAAATGGTTTTAGAATTACAACAAGAATTTTTAGATTCTAAAGGCCTAATCGAATTAGAAGAAGACGATCTTTATTAATTTTATGCACTGAAAAAGACCTTACATATGTAAGGTCTTTTTCTATATATATTCATATTTTAATAAATTTTTATCTTATCCGAAATATCTTTCTAATAATCCTAAGAATGCTTTACCGTGTCTAGCTTCATCTTTACACATTTCATGAACTGTATCATGTATAGCATCTAATCCTAATTCTTTAGCTCTTTTAGCTAATTTTAATTTTCCATCAGTTGCTCCGTATTCAGCGTCAACTCTTAATCTTAAGTTTTCTTTAGTGTCAGCAGTAACAACTTCTCCTAATAATTCAGCGAATTTTGCAGCATGTTCAGCTTCTTCGAAAGCTATTCTTTTGTAAGCTTCTGCTACTTCTGGATACCCTTCTCTATCAGCTTGTCTACTCATTGCTAAGTACATACCTACTTCTGTACATTCTCCAACGAAGTTAGCTCTTAATTCTTCAACAACTTGCTCGTCTACACCTTGAGCTACACCTATTCTGTGTTCGTCAGCCCAAACCATTTCACCTTTTAATTCTTCGAATTTTTCAGCTCCAACGTGACATACTGGACATTCAGCTGGTGCGTTTTCTCCTTCATATATATATCCACATACTTGGCATACCCATTTTTTCATAATTAAGTTCCTCCTAATATTATACATTTCTTATTTATCTCCTAAGTTTATACCCAAGAGAATTTCTTTCAAACATTTTATTTTTTTAATATTTTTCTTATTATACTTTAATTTATACCCGAATTTTTCAAGTCTAAACAGTTTTTTTAATCTTTTTTAAGAAATTTATTAATTTTTTTAAAATGTTAAATTTTATAATTTATATATACCACGTATATGATACCTTAAACATATTTTTCAAATTTTTTTAAAAAACTTTTTTACTTATCTATTTTAACTGTCCTTCTCTTACTTCTTTCTTTTTAAACTCAAAATTTTTATCAAATTCATCGACATCTTCATCATTTACATTATAGCATTCATCAAATATAAAATTTCCTTCTATATCTTTAAGCGCATCTTCTTTTAAAGTTTTAACCATAAAAAATGGTGCTTCGTCTTCTACTGGCACTCCCTCAAGATGGATTCCGTATTTTGATGCACTTTCAAACCCAAATCTTTTATAGTAATTTTCATCTCCAGTTATAAAAATAGCACTATATCCTAATCTCACTGCCTTTTGCATAGATATTCTGATAAGTTTGCTTCCTATTTCTTTTCTTTGGAATTTTGGATGTACACTTACAGGCCCAAATGTTATAAAAGTTTCGTCTTTTGACTTATCTATATTTCCCTTTGAATAAATTATATGTCCTACAATTTTTCCTTCACATTCAACAACCAATTCTAAATCTTCTATTGATTTATTATTTTTATGTAAATTATGTAATACTAGATGTTCGCTACACCCTGGTCTATATATATTCCAAAATGCTTCTCTTGTCAAAACCTCAACTTCATTGTAATCATCTTTTTCTATTTTTCTTATGGTTAAACTCATATCGTTCCTCCTTATAACTTTAAAAAGTAAATATAGTTCTCTTTTCAATTATACCATATATTGTATATAGCAATAAAATTTATATATCTTAATTTTATATGCACAAAAAAAGATGTTGCAAAATATATTTTTACAACACCTTTTATCTATAGTAATTCTATTTTATCCGAAATATCTTTCTAATAATCCTAAGAATGCTTTACCGTGTCTAGCTTCGTCTTTACACATTTCATGAACTGTATCATGTATAGCATCTAGTCCTAATTCTTTAGCTCTTTTAGCTAATTTTAATTTTCCTTCAGTTGCACCATATTCAGCATCAACTCTTACTTTTAAGTTTTCTTTTGTATCAGCTACTACACATTCACCTAATAATTCAGCAAATTTTGCAGCATGTTCAGCTTCTTCAAAAGCTATTCTTTTGTAAGCTTCTGCTACTTCTGGGTATCCTTCTCTATCAGCTTGTCTACTCATAGCTAAGTACATACCTACTTCTGTACATTCTCCAGTAAAGTTAGCTCTTAAGTCTTCTACAACTTGTTCGTCTACACCTTTAGCAACACCTATTCTGTGTTCATCAGCCCAAACCATTTCACCTTTTAATTCTTCGAATTTTTCAGCTCCAACATGACATACTGGACATTCTTCTGGTGGATTTTCTCCTTCATATATATAACCACATACTTGACATACCCATTTTTTCATAATTAATTCCTCCTAATATTTTGTATTAAGTTTATCTTCTAATATATATACCTTATTTTTCCATATCCAAACATTTTTTTAAATATTTTTAATTTACTTTACATATAATAGCAATAAACCTTTTCTTTCTACAATTATTATTCTACTCTCATTTAGTAAAATTTTCAATATATTGTTTTTTTTACTTTATCAAAGTTCATAACCTAGAGTTAGATATATATTTTCAAGCTCTTCTCTCATACTTTCATGACCTTCTGCTCTGACTTGAGAACACATATTGGGTTTATACTTTCCTTGCACTAATTTTGCAGCAAATGCCATACAAGTTGATTCACCACATTTACCACAATTTAATCTAGGTAATATTTCATATACATCAAATGGGCTTGGCAAGTTACGCTTTTCATCACTTGGTTTTATGCTGTCTTTTTTATCATAACAATCGTTTATAAAGTCTTTTATATAATCTAATGTCTCAAAAGCATCAGTTTCATTTAACAATTTAGATACTTTTATATCATCTTTTGTTATTACGATTATTTTTGGTCCATAGTTATAAGTTAGAGTTTGTCCTTTTTTGTTATATATAGCAGTTTTTAAATAAGTATTTAAATAAGGAAAAAGCTCAGATATATCTCTTGATGGAGTAGCTATTATCCTTATTCTCTTTGAATCTGTTGTACATGGCTGTATAAAATTTAAATTTATTTCTTCTAAAAACATTGTTATCCCCCTGTGATTTGTATTTATAAATTATTTAAAGCTTCTACTAATTTGTCTATATCTTCTTTTTCATTAAAATATCCAAGTCCTATTCTAAGTGTGCCTCTCTCTTTTGTTCCAATCACACTATGTGCAGTTGGCGCGCAGTGAAGACCTGCTCTAAGCATAATATCGTATTTTTGATCTAGAATACTACCTACATCTTCTGGTCTTTTATCTTTT
The DNA here is from genome assembly GCA_025148965.1 of Intestinibacter bartlettii. Taxonomy (GTDB): domain Bacteria; phylum Bacillota; class Clostridia; order Peptostreptococcales; family Peptostreptococcaceae; genus Intestinibacter; species Intestinibacter bartlettii. The sequence goes on from CP102273.1 coordinate 1,970,339, forward strand.
ATATTAAAACTTATTACGCTCAACATTTTTTCACAATCTTTTGGCCCATAAATTTCTATATCTTTTACGGTTTCTAATTTTTCTAATGCATATTTTGTAAGTTCTTTTTCTTTATTATGTATATTTTCTATACCTTCTTTATTTAAAAATTTTATAGCCTCTCTAAGTCCCGCTATTCCACTTACATTTGAAGTCCCAGTTTCTAAGTGATTCGGATAATAATCAGGTTGATATTCATATGCAGAATCTCCACCTGTTCCCCCAGCTTTTAGTGGTTTTATATCTATATCGGTATTTATTATAAGTCCACCTGTCCCCATTGGACCAAGAAGACTTTTATGTCCTGTAAATGCAAGTATATCTATATTATCTTCTTTGACATCAATCTTCATAGCGCCTGCACTTTGAGCACTATCTACTAAAAATGGTATATTATGCTCTCTTGCAATAGCTCCTATTTCTCTTATCGGTTGAATTGTGCCAAGTACGTTTGACGCTTGTGTAAATACTATTAATGCAGTATCTTTCTTTATGTATTTTTTAATATCTTGTTGGTTTGTAATTCCATCTTTGCTACACTCAACTGTATCTATTTTTATGTTTATATCTCTTTCTAAAGTCTTTAAACATCTCCAAACTGCATTATGTTCCAAGCTACTAGTTATTACATGGTCATTTTCTTTTAAAATTCCTCTCATAGCTATATTCAGTGAATCTGTTACATTACTTGTGAATATAACTTTTTTAGGATTATCGAAGTTAAAAAGCTTGCCTATTAGTTTTCGACATTCATAAACTATGTAATCTGATTGCATTGCTTTTTTATAAGAACCCCTCCCTGAAGAAGTCCCATTATTGACCATAAAATCATAAACTGCAGTTGCAACTTCTTTTGGTTTTGGAAATGAAGTTGCTGCATTATCTAAATAAATCCCCATTTTATCCTCCTGATACTACTTTATATATTTATGTATAACTCAAAACAGTATTTAATTTATATTAAAATGATTTTTGAGTGATTTTAATACGTCCTGCTATCCAATTATAAATATCATTGTAGACATTTTCATATTCTAATTCGTTAAGTATTTCATGTCTTCCATCTTTATATAGTTTAATATCTATATCTTTTATTCCGCATAATTTATAATTTTCATATATTTGTTTTACACCTTTACCGTAATTTCCAACTGGATCCATATCTCCAGATACAAATAATAGTGGCAATTCTTTTGGTATTTTTTCAACATTTTTTGTATTTTGTATAAATTCTAATGCATCAAATAATGTTTCATATCCATTTAACGTAAATAAGAATGTACAGTATTTATCATTTACATATTTATTTACTATATATTTATCTCTGCTTATCCAATCACATGATGTATCTATAGGTTTAAACTTTTTATTATAAGTTCCAAATGCCATCTTTTCGACAAATTTACTTCTGTGTTTATCTCCTTTAAAAGCTTTTAAAAACTTTAATACACTTTGTCCACTTTTTAATACTATATTGGGTTGGCTGCCTGTTCCAACAATTACACAACCATTGACCTTATCTCCATAAGTCATAATATATCTTCTAATCATAAAAGAACCCATTGAATGGCCTAATACAAAATAAGGTACCTCATCACCGTATCTAGATTTTATCTCTTGAGTAATTTTGTATAAATCTTCTACTACTGTAGCACTTTTTTTATCTGTAGGAAAATATCCTAACTCTTCATCGTCTCTTGCAGTAAGACCATGACCAAGGTGGTCATTTCCAACTACTAATATTCCTTTTGAATTTAAAAACTTCGCAAATCTATCGTATCTATCAATATACTCTATCATTCCGTGGGAAATTTGCACAATCGCTTTTATCTCACTCTCTGGCTCCCACACAATAGTATGTAGATTGTTTACATCGTTAGTAGATTTTATATAAAGTTCTGTTTTTTTCATTTCGAACTCTCCTTTACAATAAATGATAATTATGTATTATTCTACTAAATTTGAATGTATCATTTATTAAATTATATTATATTTTTCAATGATATTGTTGGTAATTATGGAATTTAATGTATTTAAACATAAAAATAACCGCTATAGAATATTTAAATTCATATAGCAGTCACTTTTTATCTATTATGACATACATATAATAATTATTATCATACTTTCATTTTTAAATGTTTATTTAACAATAGATTTGAATTTCCATTTTTCACTTTTATATCTTATATAACCTATTAAAAGCCCTACAAACCAACCTATAGGCACTCCATAATAAATTACAGATACTCCTATAGTGTTTGCAAATACATATACTATTATTAATCTTACTAAAAAGTTAAGCATTGTAGACAATACAAATACACCTATATCGCCCGCTCCTTTTAATACTCCTGTATATGCATTCATAAATCCTTTTACAATATAAAATCCTGATACTATACGAAGATATTTAAGTGCAAAATCTATAGCATCCTCACTTTGAGATTTATTTAAGAACAATTCTATTATATTTTGTCCAAAAATAAATAATACTGCAAATATAGCTAAGCTCATCAAAGTTATTATAATCAAGCTACTTTTTAGTCCTTCTTTTACTCTTTCTATTTTTTTAGCACCTATATTTTGAGCTGTAAATGTTCCAACTGCATTTCCAAATGATGCAAGTGGAATCATTGTTATAGAATCTATTTTTGTCGCTATTGTATAACCTGCTATTATTGAAGATCCAAAAGTGTTTACTATTATTTGAACTAAAAATATACTTATATATACAAAAGATTGTTGAAATATCGATGGAATAGCTATTTTATTCATATTTTTTAGTATCGCAAAATCAAAGAGTTTTATATCTTTGCTGTCTTTTCTTTTGTTTATATTTTCTTTTTTATTAGTTTTTACCTTTGCACTTTTGTTGTTTAATCCTAAATCAATTGCTACTTCGTCTTCAGTTTTAAACTTTTTCAAATTAAACAACAAATAAGTTATAGATAAAAAAGCAGATATACCTTGGGCTATTAATGTCGCAATTGCTACACCGACTACTCCATATTGTAATTTTACTACAAATATTAAATCTAAAAGTATATTTAAAAAGCTCGAGAATATAAGAAAATACAGAGGTATTTTTGACTCACCAAGTGCATTAAAAATCGAAGTTATTATGTTGTATAAAAACATAAAAGTAAGTCCTAAAAAATATATTTTTAAATAGCTAAGTGCATCATAAAATATATTATCTGGTGTTTTCATAATTTGTAATAAAAAATCCGACATTATCCAACCTATACAAGCTAGAAAAACACTCAAAATTGCTATTGCAATTATCGAAGTGTATATCGAAGTTTTCATTTTATGAATCATTTTTGCCCCATAATACTGAGATATCACAACAGCACATCCTATCCCACTTCCGATTGCAATCGAAATAAAAACCATAGTTATCGAATAAGATGCTCCTACTGCTGCTAATGCATCTTCACCAACATAATTTCCGACGATTATTGAATCTACTAGATTGTAAAGCTGTTGAAATACACTGCTTAAAACTAGCGGTATTGAAAAATATGCAATTGATTTTGCCGCATTTCCCTCTGTCATATAATTTTCCATATACTCTTTTCCTTTCTATTTAATTCATAGAATTTGTCTTTTCTTCCTTCAATTTATCTTTCTTCAAAAAAGATAATTTTGTTTCTGAAATTATAATTGCACAAAATATTACTAAACATCCTACAACCATTCTAAAAGTCAAAACTTCATGTAAAATTATAACTGATAGAATACTTCCAAACACTGATTCTAGCGATAGTATTATAGCTGATTTTGTTTCGCTTACGTCTTTTTGGCAAACTGTTTGAAGTAAAAATGCCACAGTTGTAGAGAATATTCCCAAATAAAGTACTCCTATTATAGATGATATCTGTACTTCTATTTTTATTTCATTGAATAATATTTGGACAATTAGTGATAAAACTGTAGCCACACTAAATTGCACTACTGTAAGCACTATTGCATTGTGTTTTTTTACAAATTCTCCAGTAAAAAATATATGAAATGCAAATCCAAATGCACATATTATTGTCAAAAAATCACCAAAATTAATGCTAAAATCGGCTTCTAAAGATAGTATCCCAATTCCCAAAATAGCTATTATACTGCTTATTATTCCGTATTTATCTAGTGGTCTTTTATATAAAACAAAACCGATAAATGGCACTATTACTACATTTATTGCTGTTAAAAATGCATTTTTTGATGCTGTTGTATAAGACATCCCTATCGTCTGAAATGCAAATGCAATAAATAAAAATACACCTATCATGCTACCAGCTTTTACAGCTTCTTTAGTTATATTATTCTTAATTTCTTTAAAAAATATAATTCCAAGTAAAACTGCTCCTATAAAAAATCTAATTGTCATTATCTGAAGTGGTGTAAGTCCACCGCTTAATGAAATCGAAACTCCTATAAATCCACTTCCCCATATAAGAGCAGTCAAACCTAGGCCAATCTCTCCTTTATATTTACTAAACATAATTCCTCCTAAAAATATTACAAAACCTCCTTGTTATTTTACTTTTTACAAATAGGTTTTATTCTAATTAATTTATTTTAAATAACTTATTAATACAAATCTCTAAAGTTCAAATCTATTTGGACTAAAATGATCTATATTGTAAGATGGTTTGCCATCTGTGATAAGTTCTGCTAATAATTTACCACTTATTGGCGCTAATGCAATTCCGTCGCCTTCGTGACCTGCTGCTATATAGAATCCTTTTATCTTATCTACCTCACCTATTAGTGGAAGTCCATCTGGTGTAAATGGTCTAAGTCCTGCAAAGGCTCTAATAAAGTTTAAGTCTTTTATAGCTGGGAAGAATTCCACAGCTCTTTTTAGCATTACTTCAATTCCTTCTAATGTATTTTCTTTGTCGAATCCAGAAAATTCACGAGTGCCACCTATAACTAGGGTACCTTCTTTTGTTTGTTCTATACTTAAGCTTGATCCAAGTTTTAATACATTTTTATCTTTTATTGACTATGGATTAAATTTGATTATGTTGTATCTAGCGCATTGAACAGTAGCTTCCATAAAAGGACCTATTGGTTCTGATATTATAAGTTGTCCTTTTCTCGGTTTTATTGGAATATTAAGTCCTACCATTTTTTCCTATTTGTTCACTATATGAACCACATGCATTTACAACTTTATCACTGTAAAAATCTCCTTTATCAGTTTTTACACCTTTTACTTTGTTGTTTTCTACTATAATATCTATCTCCCTTTCGTATTTTTATATTTTTAAAATCAATTGACTATATTTTTATTTATTATTTATATGTTCACTGTTTTGTTCTTATCTAGCTAATCTTTTCATACTTCTAACTTCGTCTGCAAATTCAATTGGAATTATCATACTCACAACTGTAGTTCCTACATAAGCCTTAACTTGTTTTACTTTTTTGATTATCCCCTTATAGACTACTTCCCCATATCTATTTACAGCATCTACTACTTGATGTTCCTGTGGCAGTGGAAGGTATTCAAATGGAAAATCGATAACAACTTCTTTATCACTATATGATTTATCTATTATAGTTATTGCAAGGCCTGGACAATTTGCCACACATTGTCCGCATCCTGTACATTTATTTTCGTTTAAGTGAGGTAGGTTTGTTATCTCATCACCTATAGTTATTGCATTAAATTTACATGAAAATGAACATGGATTACATGGTATTTCTTGCACACATTCGATAACAGCAACTCTACCTTGTCTCATTCTCTCTTCACTTGGCACCCCAGGACAAGAAGCCAATTCTTCTTTTGATGGAACACCGTCATATACTATACCTCTATTCACAATTTTTCCCTTTTCAAAATTTAATCTATTTAAATCGTTACTATTTTCAACTTTAATATCAAAGCAAAATTTTAAATTAAGCCTCTATAATCCTAATTCTAATAATTGTCCTCCTGGCAATTTATTTTCATCTATAACTAATACATCGGCACCTGCGCTTGCAGCTTGATAAGCAACACTTAATCCCGCAGAGCCTGCACCGATTATAGCTATTTCTGTTAAAATCTCCTTCATTTTTATCCCCTTTCAACCACTTAAACAATCTAAATATTGTGTAAATTTAATATATAATTAGTCCTTATGTCTGCTTATACGAGCTAATCCCTTCTGAGTTTCTACTTTCATTCCGTCTTTCACCATAGTTACACAAGTTCTAGTGTTTGGAATTCCATCGACAACCATCATGCAATCTGTACAACGACCTATCGCACAAAATATCCCCCTTGGTTCATTTCTTTTTGCCGTAGTTCTAAAAGACTTTATCCCTGCTGCCATAAGTCTGAGGCAATAGGTTCCCCTTCAAAAGCCTTTATAGGTTTTTCATTATAGAAAATAGTCACTTCTTTTCTATCTTCCATCTTCCCTAAAATTGGGTGATCTTCTACTCTCACAACTTTTCCTCCTTAATCATAACAATATAATTTGAAAGTTTAGACTTTGATAATTATTTCTAAAATCTAATTTTATTTATTATTTATAGTTTGTTTTATTACTATATTATACTATTGTATTACATTTTTCTCCATATAACCACATTTTTCAACTTGTGATAATAAGTTCAAAAAAATTAAAACCTAGAGAGTCAATTTTCCTCTCTAGGCTTTAAAATAAAAATTATTTCATTGGGTCTTCAAATGAAGGTGGTGTAGGATTAAAATCTCCATGAGAAGGTCCAGGTGTAGATAAATCAAAGTAAAGTTTAGAATCTTCTGTAACGCCAAAGTCTTTGTTAGATCCTGTATCTTTGACTTTATTTAAGGCTTCTCTAAATAAAGCATTATGAGCTTCTTCTCTATTTAGTAAGAAGTCTATTGTTTCCTTTACATATTTATCATCTATTTGTCTATATAAATATTCATATACGACTTTTGCACGTTGTTCTGATGCTATATTAGATAGTAAATCTGCAACTAAATCCCCAGTTACTGTTACATATTTTGCATCCCATGATTCGCCTGATGAATTCATAAGAACAGGTGATAAGCCAGTTAGTACATGAGTTTCTATTTCTCCACCTTTTACTGCTTCATAGTCTAGGTCATGTCCATTTAATAAATTTATAGTTTGTGCCACCATTTCCATATGGCTTAATTCTTCTGCCGCTATATCCATAAATAAATCTTTTATTACTGGGTCTTTTATTCTAAAACTTTGTGACATATATTGCATAGCAGCCTTTAATTCTCCGTTTGCTCCTCCTAGCTGTTCTTGCATCAAAGCTGCATATTGTGGATTTGGTTTTTCTACTTTTACTTCACGCAATAATTTTTTCTTATGTTCAAACATATTGTTCCTCCTAAAATATTGTTTATTTTATTATTTGCGTGTTTTTGCAATTTATTATAACTTTTCTATATTAATTGCTAAATTTATCATTTTTCCCTACAATTAAATTAAGTATTACTTCTAATTACATATAATTTTTTTAATTTAAGGAGGAAATTTTATGGATAACTTAACAAAATTATTTTCATTCGAATTGCCTACAAAAATAATATATGGGGCAAATTGTCTAGATAATTTATGTGTTGAATTAAAAGAAAACAAAGGCAAAAAACCTATAATAATTACTGACAAGGGAGTTGAAAATGCTGGTATTTTGAAAAAGATAACAGATTTATTAGACAAAGATGATTTTCCTTATGTAATTTACGCTGGTGTCGAAGCCAATCCTAAAGATGTAAATGTTGAAGAAGGCGCAAAAATCGCAAGAGAAAATGACTGTGACTGTATAATAGCAGTCGGTGGTGGTAGCCCTATCGACTGTGCAAAATCTGTCGGTGTTTTACTCGCTCATAACGATACAGAAATCAAGAAATACGAAGGCAAAACTGCCGCAACAAAACCACTTCCTCTTTTCATAACAATACCAACAACATCAGGAACAGGAAGCGAAATAACTTTCTCTTCAGTTATAACTGATACTAAAAATAAATATAAAATGACAGTAAAAAGTAAATATACAGCTGCAAAAGTAGCAATTTGCGACCCTGTACTTACTCTATCAGTTCCACCAGCAGTAACAGCCGCAACAGGAATGGATGCATTAACTCACGCAATCGAAGCCTACACAGCAACATGCTCAGAACCAATAGCCGATGCAGTATCTTTGTATGCAATCGAACTTATATACAACAATTTAAAAACAGCCGTTTTTGAAGGGGATAACCTACAAGCAAGAAGTGCAATGCTTATGGGAAGTATGTTAGCAGGAATAGGATTTAGCCACTCAGACGTTGCAAGCGTACACTGCATATCAGAAGCCCTTGGTGGAATGTTCGACCTTTCACATGGAGTTTGTAATGCAGTCTTACTTCCTCATGTTATGGAATACAACAAAGACTACTGTGTAGCAAAATATGCCAGAGTTGCAAAAGCAATGGGATTTGAATTTAAAAGTGATGATGAAGGAGCTGATTTAGCAGTTAAAGCAGTTCAACAGCTTGCATTAGATGTAAAACTTCCTTTATTCTCTGAATTAAATGTTGAACCTAAAGACTTTGATATATTAGCCGACAAATCAGCTATAAATATATCTACTGAAAGCAATCCAAGACCTATGAGTAAAGAAGATTATTTAAATGTGCTTAATAATGCTTATAATGCAAAATAGTTGGATTTGTTAAAATATATCTTTATCAATCATAACCACCCGTAAATGTGGTAAACCCATAAAGTTGGACAAAGTAATTTAAGTTAAACATAAGGTTTGATTTCTTGCTTGTAAAGGCGTCAAGCCTTTTAGTTTGACTTTTATTCTTTCCTCATTGTAATATTTGATATATTCTTCCATTGCTTTTTTTAGTTGATCTAATGTTTCAAATTCATATTCTTGTCTATAAAACATTTCATTCTTCATTTTTCCAAAAAAATTCTCCATTACTGAATTATCAAGACAATTTCCTTTTCTAGACATTGACTGAATAATTCCTTTATCTTTTAAAATTTTATGATAAGATTGCTTTTGATATTGCCAACCTTGATCACTATGCATAATCAAACCCTCTAGATTATCATATTTATAAAATGCTTGATTAAGCATTTTGGTAATTTGAGCATAGTTAGGAGATCTAGAAATATCATAAGAAATAATTTCATCAACTTATTTATCTAATAATAAATTCTTTACACTTCCATTTAAATCTCCTTTATATGATTTATATTTTGCTTTAGGTGTAGTTCCATATAAGCCCAATACCCTCATTAATCTTTTAACTTTTTTGTGATTGATATTTTCACCTTGATTTTTAAGTGTTAAAGTAATCCTTCTATATCCATATCTACCCTTATTTTTTTCAAAAATAGTTTTTATTTTTGTTTTTATTTCAGAATCTTTATCTTCTTTATTCATTACTTTTACATTATAGTAATAAGAAGATTTGGAAATATCTAATATATTAAGTAATATAGACAATGGATATTTTAGCCTTAGTTCATTGATTACTATTGTTTTTTCTTTATTTGTGGCTTGTTTCTTTGTAGAACTAAGGCTTTCAATTTTTTTGCTGATTGTACGAACTTTGTATCTCAAATAAAGCGAGCTGGTGGAGTACCTAGATGTATAAAATATTCAGGGGGAAATGATATTAGGATAAACTGGAGTACTTCTTGGCATTGTATTCCAAAGGAAGATAAATATAGTACAGTTTGGGTTAATGCTAATGCTTTTGTAAGATTTTTTGGAGTAAAATATTCTACAAAAAGTTTTATATCTTTTGCTGATAATGTTAAAAAAGGGTCTTTTGTTTCTTTTGATAGAACAGATGATGGAGAATTTGATCATAATGGTTTTATAACTCATACAATTAGGAAAAAAGGTGAATCTCGTAGAAAAGTTAAATATTTAGATACAAATTTGACATATAAAGATTTTAAATTAGCTCAACATTCTAATCGATATAATGAATGGACTTCAGTAGGTAAAAAAAATCATTGGGAAACATTAAAACAAAGATTCCCAAAAATAAAATTTGTTATTGTAAATTAATAAAAAAAGGAGGGTTTTATAATGAAAAAAAATTTTATTAAATTAAGTATAATTTTTTTTATAATTTTTTCTTTTGTAGTTATCTTTATTTATGGGCTAAATCCTAAGTATGGATTAACATCTGAACAATTAAAAAAACATGATAATTTAACTGCTGAGGAAACGATTAAAATATTTGCATATTATACAAATAAAGGAAATTTAAATAAAATTAATAATATATTATCACCTAGCGTATTAGAGGAATTTAAAGTTTCTGAACAAGATAAATCATGTAATGATGAAAAATATTCTTCAAATTCAATTTTTCTGACAAATATTGAGCAAATAGAGAAAGAAAATAATTCTAATAGAAAAATATATGAAAGAAGAATTTATTTAACTTATTGGAGTGATAATTTATTAGTTAAATTAGGATATAAACCTAAGGATAAAAATGCTACATATTCAACAGAAATAGAGTTAATAAAAGAAACAAAAGATTCAAATTGGATTATATTAAATATAGGAAATCCTATATAGATTATTTTAAATATAAATACTTTGTAATATTTATATTTTTAAAATACAATTTAAATAATAAGTAAGAGTAAAAAAACAATCATCCTTGTTAAAATAAAAGATTAACAAGGGAGTATCAATAAATTTGTGTATTTATTAAATTGCACAATTTTGACAATAACCTCAAAAAAGTAACTTTGAATTTGTGTAGCTTAGCCAAGATAAGGGTTCTAGCCTTTACGAAGTTACACAAATTCTAAAAACAAAGAGGTTGGTTATTGTCAACTTACACAAAATATCTGATACTCACGATAACCAAAGATGATTTAAAATTCAAAAAAATTTATTTTTAGTATACATAATAGTTTACAATTATGATATTTCTTTTAATATTCTTCGCAATAGCAATAAATCATGTACTTTTTATGTCTTAATAATACACCCCTAAAAGCTCTTTGAAATTTGATTATAAACAAATTTTTAAATGCTTTTTAATTTTTCCTATATCTATACTTTTCACCCTATGCCTTTATATAATATATAACACATATAACAGTAAAAATTCGCCACTTTTCTTAAAATTTTTATAATTTTTTTCAAAAAAAATAAAGATCTTTGATTCTCATCAAAAATCTCTATTTTATTTCAACTCTAAAATATCAAATTTATAATTTATTCCAATTTTTATTATAATCTTCTATAGTTTCTTTAACATCCGAGCTTTTAAACAGAGTACTCATTACTGCAAAGTCATCGCAATAACCCAAAATCTCGCCTATATTTTGAGGCAATATTCCCCCAAGTGCAACGATTTTTATATCAGTTAAACCTCTAGAATTTTTTAAAAGTTCAACACCTCTAGGTTTTAGCCCTTCTTTACATTTTGTTTCAAATATATGTGAAAGAGTTATATAGTCTATATTTATATTTTTACTTTCTATAATTTTATTTAACTCAATGACTTCAGACGTGCTATGTAATGAAAGTCCTATTTTCTTAGTCCTATCGAATTCATACCCCTTACTTAGCAAATCCTTAAACAAATTATATGGAAGATGTATCCCATACACTGGGTAATTTTCATATAATTCAACTGAGCTATTTACAATTATATTTATGTCTGTGTTATTTTCTTTTAAAGATAAGACTATCTCATTATATAGTTTTTCCAATTCACTATATTCTAAATCTTTTTCCCTTAAAATCAAATACTCTACATTATTTTTAGCAGCTTCTACTATAGTTTTTATGTATTTTTCTTTTGAACATAGATGTCTGTTGCTGATTAAATACATCTAAAATCTCTCCCAATCTTTAAATACATATTGGTATCCGATTGAGTTTAACATTTTGCCTACTTCTTCCAAACTGGCATCTGTATTATTTTCAAATTGGTTAGTTCCAGCTTCTCCTAAAGTGTGTCCACCTACATCTGTTGTTACTTCGGCGCTTAGTTTTGTAACTCCTAGTGGCATTACGTGTTTTCTAAAGTCTAGGTTTTCTCTTGTTGAAACGTTTAATGCAGCATGAGGGTCGAAAAGTCTCATAACTGTCATTATTTGAAATTCTGTTGGGTCGTCTACTGGATTTATATCTTCAAAACTTCCCTTAAATGGCTTCATTCTAGGTGCTGAATAAGAAAGTTCTATATGTGGGTATTTTGTTTTTAGATATTCTCCATGTAAAATAGTGAAAAATGCATCTTTTCTATAGTCTGCAAGCCCTAATAGAGCACCTATTGATAAACTTCTCATCCCAGCTTTTGCCCCTCTTTCTGGAGCATCTAATCTAAATTTAAAGTTTGCTTTTGGCCCTTTTATATGAACTTTTTTATAAACTACTTCATCATAAGTTTCTTGATAAACAGTAAGCGAATCTGCACCATTTTCTACAAGATGTCTATATCCTTCAACTTCCATTGGGTAGACTTCTATACCTATAGACGCAAATCTGTCTGATATAATTTTCACTGCTTCACCGATATATTCAACTGGAGAATGTCTTTCACTTTCGCCTGTTAATACTAAAATATGTTTAAATCCCATATCAGCTATATAATCTGCTTCGTTTTTAATTTGTTCCATATTTAATTTTCTTCTGTTTATCCCACTTTTGCAGTTGTACCCGCAGTAAACACAGTGGTTTACACAGTAGTTTGCAATATACATAGGAGTGTATAAAGTTACAGTTTTTCCTAAATGTTGGAGACTTAATCTATGCGCTTTTTGAGCCATTTGTTCTAAGTATTTCATAGCTTTTGGCGATAATAAATTTAAAACATCCATATGATTTAGTTTGTCTTTATTTAAACTTCTCAACACATCGTTATCTGTAACATTTTCAAAATATCCATCAAAATCAAAATCTTTATATTTTTCTACTACTTCATAAAAACTCATCTCATATCCCCCTTAAAAGTTTCCTAAAAATCCTGTTAAAGGTGATGATGCATTTGCAAAAGTGCTAACTGGTCCTGTTTTACCTAAAAATGCATCTCTTCCGCCTTCTACTGCTAATCTAAATGCATTTGCCATTTTTACAGGATCTTGTGCTGATGAAATTGCTGAGTTTACTAAAACTGCATCTGCTCCCATTTCCATAGCCTCCATAGCTTGTGATGGTTTACCAATTCCAGCGTCTACTATTATATTAGTGTCTAATTCATCTATCATTATTTGAATCATTTCTTTCATTTTTAACCCTCTGTTTGAACCGATTGGCGCACCTAGTGGCATTACAGCAGCTGCCCCTGCTTCTATCAAGCGTCTTCCTGCATATAAATCTGGTGACATATATGGAAGTACTACAAATCCTTCATCTGCTAGTATTTGAGTTGCTTTTATTGTTTCTTCATTGTCTGGAAGTAAATATCTTGTATCTGATATAACTTCTATTTTTATAAAATCTCCACATCCCATTTTTCTAGAAATTCTAGCTATTCTAACAGCCTCTTCTGCATTAGTTGCTCCTGATGTATTTGGAAGTATAGTCATATTTTTTGGAATATAAGTTAAGATATTTTCATTTGGATTGTCTAAATCAACTCTTCTTATTGCCATTGTTATTATTTCGCTATTGCTTGCTTTTATAACTTCTGGAAGTATGTCATTGCTACCAAATTTCCCTGTTCCTATTAAAAGCCTGCTATCAAATTCGTGTCCACCTAATATTAATTTATCCATTTTATTTCCCCTTTTCATAATCTAATATTTAAATTGCTATTTTAAGTAAATTATTGTCTTATAGCTTAATCTTTTTTAATATCTTCAATTAAAATTTTCATTGCTAAATTCGCCATATGATTTGCGCATATTGCAACTCTAGGAGCCATTAGCCCCTCTCCTTCTTTTGCTTCGTGTTCAAAATCACCGCAAATATAGAATTTATCTCTTATTTTTTTCGTTTGTATTATATTTGAATCGTAATATCCAGCCATTCCAGATGATGCAATAAGGTATTTATCTTTAAAATTTCTTAAAACCATATTACAAAGAGTCGCTTTGTTTTTTGGATCGTCAAACGCCTCGATTACGATATCACATTCTTTTAAAAAATCTATATTTTCTTTTGTAACAAATATATCTTTTGTTTTTATTTTTACAAAAGGATTTATCTCATCAATTATAGATTTAAGTGCATCAGTTTTTTTCATACCGATGTGTTTTACAAAATACTGCTGTCTGTTTAAATTTGATGGTTCGACAACATCATAATCTACTAAGATAATTTCTCCTACGCCAACTCTTGAAAGTGAAATTGCTATATTAGAGCCAAGCCCTCCAAGACCTAAAACTGCGACCTTTCCAGCTTTAAGCTTATTATGTACATTTGGAGTATGTCTAGCAATCATAACTCTTTCTAACTCATCTTTTGTTGGGATTTTCCCCCTTTCAATAAGTGTAAGTCTGTCGTATTCTTTTAAAACTTTATCTTCTTTTAATGGAAATCCATTTAATATAACTACATCACAGTTTTTATCTACTTTGTTTCGTAATTTATAAGCTGTGCAGTTTTCCTCAATTTCTGTTTGAATTTCATTTAAGAATATCTTCAAATCAACCACCCCCAACAAAGCTTATAACTTCTACTGTATCTTCGTTTTTTAATAAATATGTGCTATAAACTTCATCGTCTAGTATTTCCATATTTACTTCTACAACGACTTTTTGTGGATTCAAATCGTAATCTTTTAGAAGTTGTTCTACAGAAATATCTTCTTTTAAGTCGATAGTTTTTCCGTTTAATATCATATTATCCCCCTTGAATTGTATTAGTTTTTATATTTGTTAGAAATCTTCCTAAAAAACAAAAAAAGCAGAAAATAAACCATACCCGCGGTGGTATGCCCCATTTCCTGCTTTCTAAGCTACTTTCATATTACCATTTTATGTAACTTGTGTCAATTGTTTTTATAAAATTATTTTAAATTTTTCATTTATATATTTAAATTCATATTTTTATATCTAAACTTCTATATAATTAAACTATTTAACTAAACAACTTCTTTTTGCTCTTCTTTAAACTCTTCTAAATTCACAACTCTATCACATATCTTCTCTACTAAAGCTTTTTCATGACTTATAACGACAACGCCTATATCATTTTTCCTTGCATAATCTAAAACTACATTCCAGATTTGTGCCTGTGTTATTGCATCTAACATAGTTGTCATTTCATCAGCTATTAAAAATTTAGTCTTTGGTGATAATGCCCTTATAACACAGAAACGTTGAAGTTCACCACCTGAAAGTTCGCTAGGCCATCTATTCATCCAACCTTCTTTAATTCCCATAGCTTCTATTAATTCTTTTGATGGAGTAAATGATTCATTTATTATTTTTTTCATCTTCCACTTTGGATTAACAGATTTTTCAGGATGCTGAAATATTAGTTGAACTGGATTGTATCCGTTTTTTTCTCTTCTGCATCCTTCAAACACAACTTCCCCACTTTCTGGAGTTATGTACCCTGCTAAAATCTTGGCAAGGGTAGTCTTTCCAAACCCACTCGGAGCTACAAGTCCGACTACTTCGCCGCTATTTACATAAAAATCAATATCTTTTAATACATATCTATCTTCATTATATTTAAAGTTTATCTTGCTAGCTTTAAGTTGCATGAATACATCTCACCTTTCCATTTCTAATTTCTCTAATTTTTGGAACTTGATTCTCACAGTTTTTGTCTTTTAACGGACATCTATCACTGAATACACATCCTTTAGGTAGTTCATTTGGTAGAGGCTGTGTCTTATCATCAATCGGAACAAAGTCATGATTTGGTAAAGCTTTATAAAGAGCTTTTGTATATGGATGTCTCAGCTCTACTTCTTTTTGTTTAAAATCTGATGTGTTTGCAATTTCTAAGGTTGAACCAGCATAAAAAATTGCTACTTTATCAGCTATTTTTAATGCTGCCATAATATCATGTGTTATCATAAGTATTGCACGTCCACTATCAGCTATATCCCTAAAATCTTTTAATACTTCATTTAAAGATTCCTCATCTAGCCCTGGTGTTGGCTCATCTGCAATTATAACTTTACTATCTGAAGCTAGAGCTGTAGATAATAATACTTTCCTTGCCATTCCACCTGATAATTGGAATGGATAATAGTTTTTAACTTTTTTGTCCAAATTATATTTTTTAAAAAGATTATCTACTATTTCATCTTGAGTTTTTTTATCTTTATCTTTTATAGATATTTTTATCTGTTTTCCAACCTTTTTTAAAGGATCTAAATAATTTACTGACTGGGGAATAAGCACGATTTCATCGCCCCTAAGTTTTTCTTTTCTTTTTTCATCAAGAATCTCACCTTTATAAATTATATCACCTTGTGTACATGCATTATCTGGCAGTATTCCAAGTATTGCATGTGCAAGCAAGCTTTTTCCGGAACCACTAGATCCCACAACTGCCAAAATTTCACCCTCATATAATTCTATATCTAAATTCCTAATTACATTTAAATCTCCTCTCACTAATCCATTTGTATATTGAGAAAATGATATTCCTAAATCTTTAACTTTTAAAATTGGTTCTTTACTCATTTTTACCTCCTATTTATATGCAGTTTTAGGATTTATTAATTGTTCTATATTTTTGCCTATTTTATCTACCATCATAGAAACTAAAATTAAGCTAAGACCTGGGAAAAATGCTAACCACCAATACCCACTTGTTAAATACTTCATACTTTCTGAAAGTATAACTCCTATTGCTGGTTCATGTGGTGGAAGACCGAATCCTAAAAAGGTAACTGATGCTTCATGAAGTATTGCATGTGGAAATATCAAAACTGCATTTACAATTATTTGAGGTATAACATGTGGAAGTATATGTTCTTTTGCAATATACCAATTAGATTTTCCAAAGTTTTTAGATATCTTAGTATAGTCAGACTCCATAATCTGCATAACTTCTGCTCTTATAACCCTCGTAAGCGATGTCCAGTGAGTGGCAGTAACTCCAACTACAATTCCCTTTAAACCTCCACCCATTGCAATTGATATAAGTATTACAACTAATGTATGTGGAACTGATAAAACTAAATCTATAAACCAAGTTACAACTGCATCAACTCTTCTTCCAAAAGTAGGACCAATTATCCCTAAAATTATAGCAATTATAGTGCTTGTAAGAGTTGCTAAAAGACCTATTTTCATACTTAAACTTAAACCTTTTATTGTTCTTGTGAGCATATCTCTACCTACCCAGTCAGTCCCAAATAGATGACTAAGCGATGGTGTTTGAAATTTATTTGGTAAATCAACATACAAATTATCTGCTTTTATAAAACTTCCCCATATTAATATAGCAATAAAGAAAAATCCAAATGCTAATATTGATAATATAGTTTTTTCTCTTACTCCTAAATTAAAAAGGGACTTTTTCTCATTATTCTTTAAACCTGTAATACTCTCCATTATAACTCTCTTCCCTCCCTAATTCTTGGATCTACAACTCTATATAATAAATCGGCTATTATATTTCCAGAATAAACAAAAACTAAACTTATTATTGCAATTCCCATAAGAAGCGGCAAGTCGCCTTTAAGTCCGGCTGAAACTGTAGCCTGTCCCAATCCTGGATATGAAAATACTTGTTCTACAAATATTGTTCCACCAAATAATTCACTAAAAGATAAAAATTGAAGTGTTATTGCTGGAAGTGATACGTTTTTAAGAACATGATTTAAAACTATTTTACTTGTTTTTTCTCCACGAGCTTTTGCAAATAATATATAATCGCTTTTCATTATTTCTAAAACTTTTTCTCTTGTATACATGCACATACTTGAAATACTTATTACACTTAATGTAAGTGCTGGAAGTATTATATGTTGAATTCTTTCGACAAGACTAACTTGTGAACTAACGACTCCTATTGGCACACTAAGCGCAACAGGGAACCATCCAAGTGATACTGAAAATACCATTATAAATAATATTCCAAGCCAAAATGTAGGTGTTGACATTAGTATATAACAATAACCACGTATTATTTTATCTATCAATTTGCCTTCTTTTACACCTGATATAATTCCTAAAACAAAACCTATAACTCCTGAAAGTATCCATGAAATTCCCATAAGCCATATAGATGATAAGAATTTTTGTCCTATTACTTCTAAAACAGGTCTTCTATATATCATTGAAGTTCCCCAGTCTCCGATTATAATAGACTTGAACCATGACCAAAATCTAACTAATGCTGGCTGATTTAGGCCCCAATGTTCTGCTATTAGCGCTCTTTGTTCTGCACTTACCTTTGTAGAGGCCCCTACATAAGCTGTAACTGGGTCTATTGGAGATAATTCCATTAATGCAAAAGTAATTATGCAAAGAGCTACTAAAAGAGTAATCAGTTTTAATATTTTCTTTGTGAAAAATTTACCTAGCCCTTTATTCATTTTTTCTCTCCTTAAATTTAAAAACTAAACTAGTACCTACTAAAATAGGTACTAGTTTATATATTGTTTTGTATTTGATAATTGTTATATTTATATCTACCTTATTTAAAAATTATCTTATTTCCATGACCATTCTGTAACATTATCAAAAATTCTTCCACCATGTGGTTGAACAACTGGTTTTCCAAAATCAAATCCATCTGCTGCTAAATAAACATGGTTTACATTTACAAGCCAGCAATATGGTGCATCGCCTTTAGCTGATGTGTATTTTTGAAGGTCTTTCCAATAAGGTAGTGCTTCTTTTTCATCTGTTGCATCTAATGCTTTGTCTATATCTTTGTTTACGTTTTTGTTATCATAACATCCTGCATTATCCCAAGCTACTGTTCCACCTGCTATAGGACCGTAGTATAAATTGTATAATTCTGATGGATCTCCTGAACCAAATCCAAATAATACTGCTTCTTTATGTATATCATCAAGTATTGTGTCCCAAGTTCTAACTTCTAGATTTACACTTATACCGATTTCTTTTGCTACATTTACAAATTCTAAAGCCATTTCTTGTCTATAATTACCTTCAGTATAAAGTAATTTAAATTCTGCTTTTTGACCGTCTTTTTCTACTATTCCATCGTTATCACTGTCTTTCCATCCACCGTCAGCTAATATCTTTTTAGCTTCATCTACATTTGCATATTCATCTTTAGATAATTCTGCATCTTTATTTTCCCAAGGCATTTGTTCAAGACCTGTTGTAGAAACTGTTCCATATCCATTAAGTACACCATCTACTATTTTTTGTCTATCTACTGCAGTATTTAATGCTTTTCTTATAGCTTCATCACTTGTTACATTGTTACCCATGTCGTATCCATCTTTAGCTTTTTTCCCAGATTTTTGCATTGGGAATTCAACACCGTAACATTCTATACTATCTATATCTATTACTTTTGCGCCATCAACTTTTTTATCAGCTAAGTTTCCGTTTATTTGGCAGACATCAACATCGCCTTTTTGTACTGTTGAATAAGCTGCATCTGTATCTAAAAATACCATTGTTAATTGTTTAATTTGTGGTTTATCTCCATAATAATTTTCATTTGCTTTTGCTATGACTTGTTGACCTTTGTCCCATTGAACAAATTCATAAGGTCCTGATCCGATTGGATTATCTTTGAAGTTTTCATCATAAGCATGTTCTGGAACTATACCTAAATAAGCTAATCTTTCCATAAATGCTGAATAAGTTCTGTTTAATTTAAATTCAATAGTTGTATGATCTTTAGCTGTGATTTTATCTATCATAGTTAAATCTATTTCTGAACCTGATTCTTTTGCTGTTTGATATGTAAATGCTACATCTTGTGCTGTAACTTTTTCGCCATCTGTAAATTTGGCATCATCCCTAATTGTAACTGTCCATGTTAATTTATCGTCAGACACTTTATATCCTGTAGCTAAATCGTTTTCAAATCCAAGCTTTTTATCTCTTTTAAATAATGTTGAGAAAAATACTCTCGTTATCGACCCATGACCACCAGTTGTAGCATCAAATCCTGCTTCTGGTTCTTCTCCAATTGCTACTATTAGTTCATTATTTTTCTTTCTCTCTTCTCTTTTTGATACACTCTCTTGTGAAGAACTTGATGATGAGTTTGATGAAGCGTTATTTGATGAACATCCAACTAAACTCGTAATGCATAGAGCTACTGCTAACCCCATTGCTAAAACCTTTTTAAATTTCATAACAATAAATCCTCCCCTAAATTCTTTAGTTTTTAGTCAATCCCCTATATTATAACTTAATATATTATGAATTGTTTATAGTTTTATAATATTTTATTTGTAATCCTATATAAGCACAAAAAAGCCATAAAGGATAAGACCTTCATGGCTTAAATATCATTCATTGATATCTTACAAATTAAATATTAACTTACGATAAGTGTAGCATATCGTTAATATTTTCTCAACAATTTTTTAACAAATTTTGTATTTATTCAATTTTCTAAAATTATATGTATATTAAGCTTGTACTTCTGCTTCGTCTTCATCTTCATCAGTTATTTCTTTATTGCCCCAATAGTTAGCAAGCACTGAAACTGAAAATGCATGCCATATACCTGCTATTGCTGGTGCTATTGCCGCCTCTGGCGCAAAGTGGGCTGCTGCTAAAACTGTTGCTAATGTAGCATTTTTCATACCAGTTTCTATAGATAAAGTTCTTCTCTTTCTTTCTTTAAATCCAACAGCCTTTCCACCGAAGTAACCACATAAATATCCCCATATGTTATGTATAATTACACCTAAAGCTACTATTACTACTGATGCATTTAATTTAGATGCATTAGCTGCAACTATACCTGCTACTAAAACTACCATAGCAAGTCCAGATACTGAAGGTAATACTCTTACACATTTAGCTGCTGCTTTAGCAAATAAAGTATTTGCTATTACACCTAATATTATTGGTATTAAAACAACTTGAGATATTGATATAAACATACCAACACCGTCAACTTGTACATAAGTTCCTGCAAATAAATAAATTAATGCTGGTGTTACAACTGGTGCTATAAAAGTAAATATTGAAGTATATGTTACTGATAATGCAACGTCTGCTTTAGCTATAAAGCTCATTACGTTTGAAGTTGTACCCCCTGGGCAAGCTCCAAGTAATATAAGACCTACTGCAACATCACCTTGTAAACCTAATATTTTAACTACTATAAATGCACCTATTGACATAGTCACCATTTGAATTAAAAGTCCTAATATAACGTCTTTAGGTTTTTTAAGTATAAGCACGAAATCTTCTTTAGTTAATGTCATACCCATACCGAACATTATAAACCCTAAAATATAATTGAAATATGGAACAACTCCTATAAATATATTTGGATTGATATAAGATATAGCAGCTCCAATTAAAACTAATAGTGATAAGTATTTCTTCACAAAATTACCTAACTTATCTACAAAATTCATAATAATGCCTCCCTTTTATTAAATTATTTACCAAAAAAATAAAATTTACGTCCTTTTATGAAGTCAATATGAATTAAAGGACCTTATTTAAATATAGTAACATAATTTTCTAAAAAATCAGTATTTTTGAAAAAATATTATATATTATTTTTTTTATATGATTCTCACTTACCAGAGAATATTAAAAGCTAGTAGAGAATTAAATCCAAAATATCCAGATGGTGTTGAAGCACAGTTCATAGATTAGTTTTAGTTTTTAAATTATTATAAACAAAAAAAACATTGGCATTTACCAATGTTTTTTGTTTATATCTATGAAATAACTTAATACTATGTATCTTAAATAAAATCTTTTCTAATTATTTAAGACACTATAATCTTCATAAATTTTTTCTTTCCAACTTGAACTACAATTTCGCCCTCTTTTGGCAAGTCTTTTTCCATAGTTATTTTTTTGTCATTTATTTTTATTCCACCTTGTGGTAAAAGTCTTCTAAATTCACTTTTACTTGATACTAAGCCCTTATCTACTACTGTTGATATTAAATCGAAGTCTTCTTTTGATACATTTACTGTATCTATATCCTTAGGTTTTTGTCCCATTTGGAAGATCATTTTAAATCTCTCTTCAGCTTGTTCTACTTCTTCTTCAGTATGATATAAGCTTACTATTTCCCTTGCTAAATCCATTTTAATATCCCTTGGATTTACACTTTCATCTTTTAGCTTAGCTTCTACTTCTTTTATTATTTCATCATCCACATCAGTTAATAATGTGTAGTATTTTACTATTAATTCATCTGGTATTTCCATGACTTTTTGGTATTTTGATTTTGCTGATTCATAAATTCCTATATAATTACCTAAAGTCTTACTCATTTTATTTTTGCCATCTAATCCTTCTATAAGAGGCATCATAATCACAACTTGTGGTTCTTCTCCAATTTCTTTTTGAAGATTTCTACCTGATAATAAATTAAATCTTTGGTCAGTTCCACCAAATTCGATATCAGCTTCAATAGCTGTAGAATCGAAAGCCTGCATTAAGGGATAGAAAAACTCATTTAAGTATATCGGTCTTTGGTTTTCAAATCTAAGTTTAAAATCTTCTCTTTCCAACATTCTAGCCACAGTTGTAGAAGCAGTTAATTTTAATACATCGCCAAATGTAAGTTTTGATAGCCATTCGCTATTAAATTTTATAGTTGTCTTTTCTTTGTCTAAAATTTTAAATACTTGTTCTTCATAAGTTTTGGCATTTTGAAGCACTTCTTCATCACTTAAAAATTTTCTCATTCTAGATTTTCCTGTTGGATCTCCTATTTTCCCCGTAAAATCACCGATTATTATAATAATTTCATGTCCTAAATCCTGTAACTGTTTTAACTTTCTTAAAACCACAGTGTGACCCAAATGTATATCAGGCGCACTAGGGTCTAATCCTAATTTTATCTTTAAAGGTTTATTTTCTTTTATAGACTTCTCTAATTTTTTTATAAGTTCTTCTTCGTTAATTATATCTAATGTTCCTTTTTTTATTATTTTCAACTGTTCTTCTAAAGATTTCATATTTGACCTTCCTTCCCCGTATATTTAAAAAGCCCTCATCCAAAAGGACGAGAGCATCTCACGCGTTACCACCTTAATTCGTTCTTTCGCACCAACCAAGATTTCTCTTAAAACTAAGCTTTATTTAATATTTCTTTTCATGACATCAATATTTTGTTTTATATTTAAAATATATTAGTATTCTTATAGTTTGTCAATCATTTTATAATTTTATACATACTTATATACCTTTTAACTAATCTTATTGTATTTAAGTTTTTGACAAACTTAGAGCCTAATCTAATTATTTCCACTTAATATCTGTTATAATAATTCTAAGGATATTTTTTTATTTATTATTTTTTTATTTTGAGGTGGGACAATGACATTTGAACAATTAAAGTCTTTTTTAGCTGTTGTAAAACATAACCACTTTACATTGGCATCTCAAGAATTATTTATATCCCAATCATCAATATCCAAGCATATAAAATCATTAGAGAAGGAAATTGGGATTGAATTATTTAAGAGAGAACATCGAACTATCACTTTGACTCCTGCTGGAAAAGAATTTTTAGAGTTCGCAAGAGAAAGTGTAGATGGATACGAAAAAATGCAAAGGAATTTGTACAAATACAAGAGCGAAGAAAGTGAAATTATTACAATTGGGGTTATCGACACTATGATTGAATATGGACTTGCTACTCTTATAGGGGATTTTCATAAAGAACACCCTAATATTCAAATAGAGCTAATTGAAAGAGGCAATAATTCTATATTAGAATACTTAAGTGTTTCGAAATTTAATTTAGGATTTGTAAGCAATTTAGGATCAAATAATAAAATACTAGACTCATATGAGCTTTTTAGTGATAATTTAGTTATGGTGACATCTGAAAATCATAGATTTTTAGAAAATAGAACTATAGCTTTAGATAAAACATCTAAGGAAAAATATATTGCTTTAAGCGGCGACCCAACTTTACACAATATATTTCTAAATGTTTGGGGTAACTTAAATTTTTTTCCTTATGTATCTTATATAGATAGTCAGACAAAAACTCTACTAGCTTTAGTTTCTGAAAATATGGGGGTTACATTATTACCAGATACTATAGCTACATCTTATAAAAATAATATAAATAGCCACATAAAAATCATAAATCTATTTGATAATTTATGTGCCAAAATTTATTTAGTAAATATAAAAAATAAGAAACTATCTAAAAATGAAACTCTTTTTAAGAACTTTGCGCTTAAATGGTTTGATAAGCAGACTTCTTAAATTTTTATATTATAAGCAAAAAAGGGGAAAATTTACTCCCCTTTTTTATAAATTCTTATTTAACAGTATATATTATTCTTTCTCATCTAATATCTTCTTAGCTATTAATTTATCATCAAAGAAATATTTTTTATCGCCCTTAATTTGATAGTTCTCGTGCCCTTTTCCAGCTATAATTATTAAATCTCCTACTTCGTAAAGTTCTATAGCTTTTTTTATACTATCTTCCCTATCTTGCACAACAAAATAATTATCTAAAGTTTTATCTATACCACAAAGTATATCTTCTATTATATCCATTTCCTTTTCAAATCGTGGGTTATCAGAGGTTATAATCGAAATATCGGCATTTTGTTGTGCAATTTTTCCCATTATAGGACGTTTTGCTTTATCTCTGTTTCCTCCACATCCAAAGACTAAAATTATTCTGTTTTTTGTAAATAATCTAGCACTTTTCAATATATTTAACAATGCATCTGGTGTGTGTGCATAGTCAACTATTATATTTACATTCTTGTCATTTTCTACTTTGTCTAGTCTTCCAGAAACACTTTTTAAATTTTGAACTCTTTTTATAACATCTTCTCGGCTTAAACCCAATAAAATACATGTCGTTATTGCTGCCAATGTATTATATACATTGAAATTACCCAAAATCGGAGTTGAAACTTTGTATTTTTGTTTATCTATAATTAAATCATATTCAGTTCTATCATCATATAATTTTATGTTAGCCGCCTTAAAATCAGCTTCTTTTTCCACCCCATAAGTATATGTTTTTATATCTCTATTTAAGCTTTTATTAAAAAATTCTTCTCCAACTTTATCATCTATATTAAATATATTTATAGATTTTGTTTTATAAAATAATTTTTCTTTTGCATTTTTATAATTTTCAAGAGTTTTATGGAAATCTAAATGATCTTGAGTTAAATTTGTAAATACCGCTGCCTCATAATCTATATTATCTATTCTATTTAATACTAATGCATGGGAAGATACCTCCATAACACAGTATTTGCAATTATTTTTAATCATTTCATTTAAATTTTTTTGAATATCTAAACTTTCAGGAGTTGTGTTTATAGATGTTATAGTTTTTTTCCCATCGTAAATTTCTATAGTACCAATACTTCCGACTTTACAATCATAACCAAGTATTTGTTTTATAAAACTGACTGTACTTGTTTTTCCATTAGTTCCTGTAACACCAATTAGATTGATTTTTTGACATGGATTTTGAAAAAAATTCTTCCCTATTATAGCCATAGATTCTTTTACATTGTTTACTCTTATATAGGTTATACCCTTTTTATAGCTTATCTTTTTATCTATTAAAATCGCAATTGCACCTTTTTGTATAGCATCATCTATATAATTATGCCCATCTACAGTATTACCTCTTATACATAAAAACATAGAGTTTTGTTTTACCTTTCGTGAATCATATGAAATATCTTCAATATCTATATCGACTTGACCGTTAACACTTAAAATCTCAACGTCTTTTAAAATTTTCAAAAGTTCCATAAACTCCTCCTTAAAGATAAGTTTCTATTGATAATTAATTATTATCTCTTCTTTTATGTATCTAAATGTTTATCTTCTTGAAATTCCTTTAATAGAGAATATATACCCTGGTATTTTGAAAAAAAATTTATCAATGTCTCCATCTTTTCAAGTGTATCGTAATTTATGGTATGTTCAATTTTTTCAGTTTCCTCGTGGATACTATCTTTTACACCTAATATTTCTAAAAATTTATAAATTGTATTATGTCTTTTTAATAAAGTATTTCCTACTTTATACCCCATTTCAGTCAATTTTATATAATCGTATTTTTTATATTCTAGTATATCTTTATCGTTTAATTTCTTGACCATTTTTGTAACGGAGGCCGGCTTTATATTTAATTCATTTGCCACATCTTTTACCTGTACATTGCCACGATTAAGGTTTATCCTATAAATCATCTCAACATAATCCTCTTCGCTCGGTGTTAACTTATTATTTTTCATATACTCATTAAACGTAAAATATTCACTCAAAATAACACCTCCTATATATTTATTATTTTTTTTGACTAAAATTTATTACTATTTTGCACAATTTATATAATACTTTCATAACTTAAAATTATAAATGTTAGCTTCGGCTAAAATTTTTAAGGAGGAGTTCAAATTGAAAAGACTAACAGATGTAAATATAAAAACTACTGCTGAAGTAGAAGGTTTATTATCAGAAGGTAATTTAAGAGAAAGAATGTTAGCACTTGGATTTACTCAGGGTGCTTTAATAGATGTTTTGAGAAAAGGGCCTAAAAATCATTTAACTGTATATAAGGTTAGAGGAA
Organism: Intestinibacter bartlettii; assembly: GCA_025148965.1. Taxonomy (GTDB): domain Bacteria; phylum Bacillota; class Clostridia; order Peptostreptococcales; family Peptostreptococcaceae; genus Intestinibacter; species Intestinibacter bartlettii. Next base: position 1,997,012 of record CP102273.1, read on the forward strand.
GCAAAATCGCCCTTAGAAAGGAAGAAAGTAATTTAATTTTAGTAAAATAATAGGAGGACATATATATGGGGCTTACGTATAAAAGTTGCAAAATTAAATCCCTAGAAGATTCCTTTAATATAAAACAAAAGGAAAACTCTTATGTTGTCGCACTCGCTGGAAATCCCAATACAGGAAAAAGTACAGTATTTAATTATCTTACAGGATTAAAACAACATACTGGAAACTGGCCTGGAAAAACTATAGCTACTGCTAGAGGTGAATTTTCATATAATAATATAAATTACAATTTAATCGACTTACCCGGGACTTATTCATTATTTGCACTATCACAAGAAGAAATAGTTGCAAGAGATTTTATATGTTTTGGGGATGTCGATGCGGCAATTGTCGTATGTGATGCTACATGCCTTGAAAGAAATTTAAATTTATTGTTCCAAGTTTTAGAATTAACTAATAAAGTCGTGTTATGTATCAACTTAATTGATGAGGCAGAAAAAAAATCTATAAAAATAGATAAAGATAAGATGGAAAAATTATTAGGTATTCCAGTTGTTTTGACTAGTGCAAGAAATAAAATAGGTATGGAGGATTTACAACAAGCTTTAGAAAAAGTCGTATTACAAAAAAATATAGAAACTAAAAATTATGTAACATATAGTGAAGAAATAGAAAATTTAGTAGATAGCTTTAAAGACGAATTAGAAGAGTTATTTCCTCAAATAAATTCAAGATGGTTGGGTCTTAGAATTGTAGATGGTGATGAAAGTCTATTTTCGTCTTTAGAAAAATATGTTGAGGGAGATTTTAATGTTCAATTAGAAGCTATAAAAAATAAAGTTCCAAAGGAATTGGATAAGAAAAAAATAAGAGATGAAATTTCAAAAATAAATTACGATTTTGCAGCAAATTTATTCGATGCTGTAGTATATAAAGAAAATGATAAAGAAGATATAGACGATAAAATCGATTCAATTATAACATCAAAATACTTTGCAATACCATCTATGCTTATTATGCTAGCTTTAGTTTTATGGATAACTATATCTGGTGCCAATTATCCATCCCAAATTCTATCTAATATTTTATTTAGCGTAGAACCTTGGATGTATGATTTTCTAGTTGGCTTAAATCTTCCTATATGGATTTGTGAAATGTTAGTATTTGGTCTATATAAGACATTCGCATGGGTAGTTTCTGTAATGCTTCCTCCTATGGCGATATTCTTCCCTCTTTTCACCTTTTTAGAGGACTTAGGATATTTACCTAGGGTTGCATTTAATTTAGATCACCTATTTAAAAAATGTAAAACTCACGGTAAACAATGTTTAACTATGTGTATGGGCTTTGGATGCAATGCTTGTGGTGTAATTGGATGTAGAATTATTGATTCTCCTAGAGAAAGATTAATAGCAATACTTACCAATACATTTGTACCTTGTAATGGGAGATTTCCTACTTTAATAGCTATATCTACTATATTTTTCACTGCAGCTATAAAAAATCCGTTTTTATCTAATGTATCTACTGCAATATGTGTAACTTTAATAATTCTTGTTGGAATAGAAATATCTCTACTTGTATCTTATCTTTTATCAAAAACATTGCTTAAAGGTGAAAGTTCAACTTTCACATTAGAACTTCCACCATATAGGGTGCCACAAATAGGTCGAATTATCTATACTTCACTTATAGACAGAACATTATTTGTATTAAGCAGAGCTGTTGTAGTTGCTATCCCTGCTGGTGTAATAACTTGGCTTTTGGCAAATATCACTATCGGAGATATGACTATTTTAAATCATATAGCATTATTTTTAGATCCAATAGGCAAATTTATCGGACTAGATGGATTTATACTTCTAGCATTTATTTTAGGAATGCCAGCAAACGAAATTGTAATACCAATTTTGATAATGTCTTATATGGCTACAGGTTCTATGACTGATTATTCTAGCCTTAGTGAGTTAGGGGCATTATTAACAAGTCATGGTTGGACGTATTTAACAGCTCTAAATTTAATGATTTTTAGTTTACTTCATTGGCCATGTACTACTACGCTTTTAACAATAAAAAAAGAAACAGATAGTCTTAAATGGACTGCACTTGGATTTATAATTCCAACATGTATAGCATTTATTGTTTGTTTTTGTACTAGAATTTTATACGATTTTCTTATGTTTGTTTTTTAAAAAAATATATATTTATCTAAACTTTTGCTGTGTCTAGTTTTCAATATAAATTAGACTCAGCATTTTATTTTTCATTTAAAGATTTTTAATAATTTCAAATTTTCTAATAAATTTATTTTTTTTGATGATTATTTTTTGTCAATATAGTACAATTATATTATAGATAATATATTTTAATGGAGGGAGTATCATGGATAAATTATTCATTATATTATTAGTTTTGTTTGGTATTGGATTTATTTATTTTCTTTTTATGGTGAGCATTCAATTTACTCGCATTAATAGGATTAATTTGCAACTTGGTATGGATGTGACAAAATTATATGAAGGTGACGAGGACGAGCCTATAGACCCGCTTTCTTCTCTAATCAGAAGATGTGCTATGTTTTTATATAAGGTTTCTGTAAAACTATGAAAAACGTTATCTTATTAAGTGTTTAAAATTTTTTAATATATAAATTCAAACAAAAAAGTGGGATATAATCCCACTTTTTCTTGAACTTATTATATATATTAGTTTTAATAAAAATTCTTTAATTGATTTAATCTGCTTGGATGTCTTAACTTTCTTATGGCTTTAGCTTCGATTTGTCTGATTCTTTCTCTTGTAACACCAAATACTTTACCTATTTCTTCTAAAGTTTTTGGATCATCATCATCAAGACCAAATCTCATTCTAAGAACTTTTTGTTCTTGTTCGCTAAGACCAGTTAAAAGTTCATTGATTTTTTCTTTTAAATTGTGTTGTTCTACTTCATGCATAACTACATCAGAAAAGTTAGCATCTGAAGGTATAAATTCTACTAAACTACTGTCTTCATCTTCTTTTATTGGTGTATCTAATGATACTACGTTTTTATCACGTTTTAATATTTCTATAACTTTGTCTACATCCATATCACAAATATCAGCTAGTTCTTCTAGTGATGGTTCTCTTTGTAATACGTTTGAAAGCTCTTGTTTCTTTCTTTTGACAAAGTTTATTCTTTGATGAAGGTGTACAGGTATTCTAATAGTATTTTCACAATCGTCTATATATCTTGTAATACTTTGTTTAATCCACCAAGTAGCGTATGTACTAAACTTATACCCCTTAGTGTAGTCATACTTTTCTACTGCCTTGATAAGACCTATATTCCCCGCCTGTATTAAGTCAAGTATATCGACATTTTCTTTTCTATATTTTTTGGCTATACTTACCACTAATCTATAATTAGCGTTTATAAAATCTTCTTTCGCCTCAGGTATTTCTTCATTAACCTTTTTGGCTAATTCAACTTCTTCAACTGCAGATAGCATTTTGTATTCTTCAATTTCTTTTAAATACATTTTCATTGCATTTGATGATCCTGATGCATCTGCATGGACATAATTTTCATAAGTATTTTCTTTTTTAGCCCCCATAATATAACCCCTTCTTTTTACACATAGTTTATTTATCTTATATAGCTATTATATGTTTACAAATAAAAAAAATATAATTCCATTTAATCAAAATGTCAATTATCTTATCCATAATTAATTCTACATATTGCATTAAAAACCTTTATTTTTTAGCAATTTTTCCCACATTTTTTTATAGCTTTATATAGATAATATTTTTGATTTAAAATCATTAATAAATTAAGCTTAAAACTAATTAATGTTGATGTCCACAACCACATCCGCATCCATCATTATCTTCATGATGGTGGTCATGTCCACATCCGCATCCATCGCCATGATGCATATTTTCTTCTTCTCTTAATTTTGCTTCCATTTCGAAGAATTCTTTTTGCATTTGATCGTATGTAGGAAGAGATGCTTCTGTATTGTATTCTTCTCCAGTCCAGTCTGCATACATCATTTCATTTCCATTTGTAAGTATCATTCTACCAGCAGTAGTTATATTGTCTACATCTTCAAGGAAATCTATTTCTTTTTGTAATGCTTCTCCTTCCATTACAAAGTCTTCATCTACACATGTTACTATTAAAACTGGAACGTAGTAATCTTCTCCGTGTTCTTTTACAACAACATTTACTATTATGTCTAAAACACCTTCTGCTCCTTCTTCAAATTCACTTAGAGGAACATTTGTGTCTATCATATCTTGAGGTACTAGTAAATCCTCCATTAAATATTTTAATACTCTTTCTTTAACAAATTCTTTTGACATATTTTTCTCCTTTCTATATAAGAAAATATTTGTATTAGTTTGATTTGAGGGTAAGTTTGTAGATACTTTTAAGTAAATACTTTTACCTTTTAAAACACATATTTTAAAACTATATTGTTTTTATATATTTTAAATAAATATAGTTTTAATACTCAATTTTTGAGTAAAATTTCATCATATGTGTTATAAAATACACAAAATTATTTGTCTTTTTGTTACAAAAATACTATATTTCTTCTTTATAATATAATAGATTTGAAAATTTTTCAATCTTATTTGTTACTTCTTTTATATAAGATTAAATATTTTATTATATTTGTAAAGTTAAATATATAATTTTTTATTTTTTAGTATAAATCTTATACCTTTATAATTATATCCAATTTAAAATATATTAATTCAATATATTATATAATTTCATTTTTATGTACTTTTCTTAAAAATTCCTTAAAATAAAGATATTTTAACTTTTTTATTATATAATCATGTTACAACATTGTAATCGTATTTATTTTTAAAAAACTATATATTATAAGTATGAATAAATTTATAATTTATAAACTTTATATTTTAAATTAATACGTATATGTATTGGGAGGAAATAAAATGAAAATAAAAAATAAAATAGTCTCTGTACTAATGGCTACATGTCTAGTATTTTCTTCATTTGGATTTAGTAAATCTTTTGCTGATAGTTCAAAAGTCGTAACTATCGGTGTAAATAATACTGCAGAGCAAAGACAAACTATTTTAAATTACTTCGGTGTAAAAGAAAATGAAGTAGAAATTGTAACTGTAAATAATCAAGAAGAAAGAGCTTATCTTGGAAAAGTAGCTACTGAAGAACAATTAGGTAGAAAAACTTACTCTTGTGCTTATGTTGAACCTACTACTGAAGGTAGTGGTATCAATGTAAAAACAGCAAATATAACTTGGGTAACATCTTCTATGGTAGCAACAACTTTATCAACTGCAGGCTTAACTGGTGCAAACTGTGTTATCGCTGCTGTGTTCCCTGTAAGTGGTACTGGTATCTGCATATAAAACTTATAGAAATAGCTTTTTTTATCCTTATTACTTATGTACGTTTGATTTCTATAACTTTCATATCAATAAAGTTATAGAAATGAGTTATAAATATCTGAATTTATAGTTTATTTTTGCTATTAACTCAATTTTATAGATATCAAATTCTCCTAATTTTATTAGGATTTTATTTTATTACGGATAGTATATTTTTATATAATTTTGACTTCTATTACTTTTAAAATACATAAAGGTTATAGAAGTGAACAGTATATATGATATTATATAGTTCAATTTACAAATTTTAGTTGTTATAAAGGAGATTGATTATGAATTTAAGAAAAAGAATAGCTTCACTAGCTATATGTGGAACTTTATTCATAGGAAGTATAAACTTTGCTTTTGCTGATGGAGCTAGAGTTGTTACTCTAGGTGCAAATTTAAATGAACAACAAAGAGCTACTATTCTTAAATACTTTGGGGTTAACGAAAATGAAGTTGTAATACTAGAAGTTAATAACCAAGAGGAAAGAAAATATTTAGAAGGTGTTGCTACTGAAGCTCAATTAGGTAAAAAGACTTACTCATGTGCTTATGTTGAACCTACTAAGGCTGGTAGCGGTATAAATGTTAAAACTGCTAACCTTACATGGTTAACATCTTCAATGGTTGCAAGTACATTATCAACTACTGGTATGACAGATGCTGATGTTGTTGTTGCCAGTGTTTTTCCAGTTAGTGGTACAGGAGTAATATTATAATATATCATTATATTACATAAGCTCCGTATGTAAAGAAATTTGCATAGGACACAACTTTAATTGCAGGTAATCCCTAAAGCTCTACACCACAATATATCTGAAAAGAATATATGATGGTACGAAAGTAGAAAAAACGTAGAGATGAATATAAGGTTAAATCCTAAGTATTCTAAAACAATGGGTGTTCATGCAGGGAAGCTCCTAAGTCAACAGATATGGAGAACCTCCAACGACTATCCCTGAAATGGGAGTACACTACAAGCTATTGGTAGTGGAAATAGGTTGCCCCTAACGTATGAGTCGAGGGTGAAGAAATAGTCTTCTCACGTTCTGAAAAGAAGTGGTCATTAGAGTAATCGAAATGACATTGTAAGTGTAGCGACTTATAATAAAAATTGTTAGCCTTATTAGGTTAACATAAAGGCTTTAACTGGAATAATGAAAGCATTTGAGGATTCTACTGGAAAACCTCTTGAAGAGGAAAAGAAAGAATTAGCATCTGAGGAATTAATAATAACAGGAAGCTTAGGTGAAGATATAGGTGCTGATAAAGCAACTGGTATAGTTAATGATATAAAAACAGAAATAATCAAAAACAATACTAGTGATACAATTCAAATTGCTGACACTATAAATAATATAACTAATAATTATAATGTTACATTAACACCTGAACAACAAAAACAATTAGAAGATTTAATGGCTAAAATAGCTAAACAAGATTATGATTATAATCAAATGAAAGATACTTTAAATGGTATAAAAGAAACTGTTAACGAAAAATTAGATGAACTTGGAGAAGGTGTTAACCAAGGATTCTTTGACTCTATTAAAAATTGGTTTAGCGGTATAGGCGATTGGTTCGCTGGTTTATTCGGTGGAAATGAAGATAAAGATTTAGGTATATTAGGTTCTACTGATGATAGTGTGTTAGGAGAGAATGCTATCATAGATGCAACTGATAAAGATGCTATAAACTTACCTTCTAGTGAAGAAGTTGAAGGATTCTTCGCTAAGATATGGAACTGGTTCACAGGATTATTTAATAGTGATAATTCTAATAAAGTAGAAGATAATAATACAACGCCTTCTTCAAAAGAAGAATCTAATAGCGGTTCTACAGAAGATAGTTCTGTAGACTCATTAGAGCAAAACTCTACTGTTGATGAAAATGTTCAACCTGATTCTTCGGTTGAAAATGAACCTCAAGATAATGAAAATACAAATGATTCAAGTAATCTTGATAACCTAAATACGCTTGATAGTAATAGTAGTAATGAGGAAACAATTAATTAATATTAGTTGAATGAAATTTGAGTTTAATTTAATTAATTTTGATAATATAATCATCACATTTAATAATATAAGCTTTTGTGCATGATGCTAATTATTACTGATTATTAATGCGAAGGAGGCTTGATTTTTTATAAATAAGGTATCCTTCGCATTATTTTATACTTTATATAATCATATTTGTAAAATCAATTTATTCAATTCCCTTTTCAATCATTTCTTTAATCATTCCTTCAAATCCAAAACTATTATACATAAACATTACTATATCCGATTTGCTGTTGACTATCATATCTTCATATGTCATATCTATATTTTCGATATATCTAGGGTCTATTATTTCAACCTCTTTAAATACATCAGCTAATAACCATGTCATAGGTGCTTGATATGAGTCTCTAAACACCAATACTTTTTTATCACTTAATGAATTTTTATTTCTTATTTTTAATATATTACAATTAGTTCCCCTCATATAAGCTCCACCATAATCCCAACTGTCTTTCTTTCTCAATGTAGCCATTATATTTTTTTCACTTATTTTTTTATCTGTGTATCCATCACAAATATAATACTCTAACTTACTACCATTTCTATACACATAATTTGCAAATTCTTTTTCTTTTACTATTAAATTTAGCTTTCTATTATAACTTCCTAAAAATTCTTTCTCTTTGACTTCTTTAATTCGGTATCCATCAAGATAACTATTAATGGTATCGTTTGATAAACCTAAATTTACATTATTAATCATAAATTTAAATCCTTCAAATGCTCCTAATCCATTCCAATGGTGGTCTGTCTTAAAATAAAATTTTTCCCTTTGACTTTCTGTAAAGTTAGATAAAAAATATCCATCAATATCAATAAATGAAATATTATTTTTATCCAATTTTGATTTAAAAGATTGTTTATTTAAGTCTATATTTTCCTTATTCATAACAAAGTCAGGATAAAGATGCTTTAGCATATTTGTTTTGTGAGTCATAGATATAAAATACACATCCTTATTTTGAGTTCTAGCATTATTACTCAAAGTATTTATAGCATCTGCATATATTTGCATTTTATCATCTTGTATAATTTTAGAAAATTTACCAAGTATCCAATTATCTTTGACCAAGTAATAATTACCCACGGTATACTTGCTCTGTTCACTTAACTCAGTTGTATTATTTTCATTAAATACTAACTTTTCACTTTTATAGATATTATCAGTTACTTTAGAAATACCAAAAAAGCTAACAGTAATAAGTATTAATGTAACAACTAAATATATTAACTTATTTTTTTTCATTATAACTCCTCCTTTAATGTTCAACTATCGTGATAAAATTATGTTTCCCTTATAATAAAAAAATAAAAGTCGCAAGTTTAGATTGCTGTAAAACTTACGACTTTTATTTTTTATTTTATGCCTTTGTCTATCATAGCCTTAACCATTGAATCAAATCCAGAGCTATTATACATAAACATTACTATATCAGAATTACTATCTTTTATTATTTCTTCATATGTCTTATCTATTTTATCTATATTTCTTGGGTCAACTATTTCAACTTCACTAAATAAATCTGCAAATAGCCATGTAGTTGGAGCTTGATATGAGTCTCTAAATATTAATATCTTTTTATCTACTAAGGCTTTGTCATTTTTAATATTTAATATATTAGTCTGTGCTCCTCTAATATATGCTCCACCGTAATCCCAGCTTTTTTTATTTCTTGAAGTTGCAATAATCTCTTCTTCTTTTTTACTTTTACCATTTAATTCATATGTATATTTTGCATTATCTATATACATATAATTTACATATTCTTCTTCTTTAACTAGCATGTCTAAGTTTTGATTGTAACTACCTATAAATTTTTTGTCTTTCACAGTAGTTTCCCTGTATCTAGCAAAATGTTTATCTAACTCATCCTGTGATATCCCTAAGTCCATCCTTGAAGCCATCATTTTAAAGTTTTCAAACGCACCTATACCTGTCCAGTGATGGTCTGTTTTAAAATATAGCTTTTCTAATTCATATTGGCTAAAATTATTTAACAAATACTCATCCATATCAATATATGTTACTATATCCGATTCTAATCTACTCCTAAATTCACTTTTATTTATATCTATATTTCCTGTATTGTCTATATACTTAGGGTATAAATGCTTTAATACATTGGTTTTATGAGGCATCATTGTATAATATACATCTTTTCCTAAGCTACTACTTATTTCAGATAATTCATTGATTGTATTTGAATAATCATCTAATTGCTCTTCACTTAAAAGTTTTGGAAACATTCCTAAAATCCAGTTATTATCAACTAGATAGTAGTTACCAACTTTTGTTTTATTTAATTTTGCCTCTGATTTTTTATTTAAGCTTATCATTTCATCCCTAAGAACAAATTGGTCATTATAGTAACTTTCAAACTTAGAAGCAAACTCCTTATCTTCAATATCTTTTAACGTTGGCTTCTTTTCAAGATTCCTATTTTCTGCAATACTATACTTTTTATCTGGAACTATAATATTTAAAATAAAAAAACCAAAAATTATAGTTAAAAATGGTATTATTATATACCTAGCCTTCTTTTTATTCATAAAAATTCCCCTTTAAGTCTAAAATCTAAAATATAAAAATGGATTATAAGTAGAACTGCTTAACATTACCATAATGATAAACATATATATACCTAGTGATAGTCCATGCATTAAATATGCTATATCATTATCTAATGCATTTTTATTAATCTTTAAAATTAATTGTTTCAAACCTTTTACAATCGGTGTAGATAGTATTATAGATGCAAGTAATATGTACCAATAATCGATTAAATAAATATTAACCGAACTATTAATAACATCATTTCCATTAAATCCAAACATGACCTTTAAAAACTCAAATGCCTGTGTTATATCATTAGCCCTAAAGAATACCCATCCTACAACTACAATCAAAAGTAGATAAGTATGTCTTAAAACTTTAGGAGTTTTATACAAAGCCTTTTCTAAAAATGCTTTTTCTAAAGCTATAAATACTCCGAAATATAATCCCCAAATTATAAAATTCCAACTTGCTCCATGCCACATACCAGTTAAAAACCATACTACAAATAAATTTCTATACAACTTAAACTTAGAAACCCTACTTCCACCTAATGGAATATATACATAATCTCTAAACCAGCTTCCTAATGAAATATGCCACCTTCTCCAAAACTCTGAAACTGTTTGTGATATATAAGGATAGTTAAAGTTTTCAAGAAACTCAAATCCAAACATTTTACCTAATCCTATAGCCATATCACTATATCCACCAAAATCAAAATATATTTGAAGAGTATAGCAAACTATTCCTAGCCATGCTTCTAATATCGAAACATTAGCTAAATTAGTTGAAAATACACCATCTGCTACTACAGCTAATTGATTTGATAATATAACTTTTTTAGCAAGTCCACAAACAAACCTATTTACACCATCTGCAAATTTTTCTATTGAATGGTCTCTTTTACTTATTTGTGTTGCTATAGTCTGATACCTAACAATAGGTCCTGCAACTAATTGTGGAAACAATGCTACATATGCTCCAAAGTCTAGTATGCTCTTTTGAGCTTTAGCATCTCCTCTGTAGATGTCTATAGTGTATGACATCGTTTGGAAAGTATAAAATGAAATACCAATAGGTAATGGTAAGTTTAACAAACCTATATTTAAGTTAAATATATTATTTATGTTTTCAATTAAGAAGTCACTATATTTAAAGAAACATAAAACAAATAAGTTTATAATTGCTGAAGATATAACCACCATCAGTGCTTTTTTTCTTTCACCTAATTCTATAAACCTTTCAACTTTTAATCCATTTATATAATCAATTACTGTCGAAAATAACATTAAAAATACATACACAGGCTCTCCCCAAGCGTAGAAACACAAACTTGCTATTAATAATATTAAATTTCTTGCTTTACTATTTGATATATAGTAAATAATTAATGTTAATGGCAAGAATAAAAATAAAAAAATCAAACTACTAAATACCATTTCTTATATACCAATAATTTAAATATTGATATTTCCTCCCTTCATATTTTAATCTTCACTAATATTTTTTCTATACAGAATTTTATCATATTTACCCTTGATTTTTTTGTAGTAATTTGTCGAATACAATAAATATTTTCCCCCTCAACGTTTCTAAAATAAGTCATTTCTTCTCTTTCTTCGCTCTTCTCTTTTTAAACTTAAAACATTATTAGTATCTATATTATTTATTCCATTCGTTTTAGATAACTCAACCAATTTTTCATCATTAAACATATTCTTTAAACCGTCATAAACCAGATAATCCTTTGATTTATTCATAGACATAACATCTACTAATGAATTATCAGCTAAGCGACTATTACAAAATATACTTGCAAATTCACGCTCAAATGATTGTAAAGCTTTTTGTAAATCGTCTTTTTCTTTCTTCAACTTTTTATTTTCTTCTTCTAAATTTTTCAACTTATTCTTATCCATTTCAAACACTTTAGCTAACTTCTTATAAAGTACCTCAGGCTTTTTATAGTAATCATTTACTAATGCGTGAATATCTTCTACTTCTGGTATAAACTCTTTCCCAGCTACAATTACATTAGAAGTATTTTTTATTTCATTTATTCTTTGTCTTCCATAATAATCTTCGTTATTATAACTACTAGCCCAGAAATCATATCCATACAAAGTAAATAACTCTCCGTTTTTTCTTTTATATTTAGGATTATTAGCAATTTCTTTATTGAAGGTAAAGACTGAATTATACGTCAGTCTTTTCTTCATACCACCTAGCTCTTTTAGCTTTAAATATATTATTTCATCTACTTCTTCTTTATCTATAGTTCTTTTAGCTCTTGCCATTATATTTCTCCCTCCAAAAATAGTTTTACATCTTGATTAGCATACCTTATATTCAATCCACTATTAATCTGTAATATCCCTTCTACATCTGAGCGTCTAGATAGCTCTCTATTCAATTTATTAATGGAAGTCTTTAATTTATATTCATAATCATTATCTAAGTCTAATACTCCATTTAATTGCTTTGTCTTAGGCTTTGATAATAACTTTTGTAGAAATACTTTTTCTCGCTGTATTTTTACATGTAAAGATGAAGCGATGTTATTTTCTAAGTATTCTTGTACTTCTATAAAACTTTCCTGTGTTTTAGGACACCACCAATGTTTGCATCCTATACAGAACTCTTCATCTCCACAAGCTAATATATCATTATCTATATCTATTGTACAATATCCTACACCGTCTTCTGTTTGTATACACTGCTCTAAATTTCTAGGAGCTTCTTCTGACTTCTCTTTATTAAATATAATATCTTTAAGAGCCTTTGTAGATATACTACGTCTATGCATTTTAGAACTCACAAAATCTATCATCTCTGAATCAGCATAAAATGAAGAATTTCCTTGATAATGGTCTTGTGAGGATAAGGAAGTATGACCTCCTAACATAGCTATTTCTATAGGCGAAACCCCTTGTAATAACAATGATGTAAAAGCTATATGCCTTGTATCACCTATATTAAGTTGTCTTTCTACTTCATATTTATAAGTATTTGATATTATTCTTTTATAAAACCCTTTCAGCATAGGACCAAGTACATTTATTGAAAAATACTCTTCATCTATTTTTTGTTCCACAGGTATTGTTATATAGCCGTATTCTTCTCCAAATTCAATAGCTATCTTTTTTCTAAAAGCACATAGAGCTTTATATGAAAATAATGTTTCTGTATGACCATACTCATTAGTTTTTTCTATATAATCACTTATCAAATCATATATTTCTTTAGTTATCTGAATTTTATTTAGTAATGGTATTCTTCCTCTTCTAACAACACCTTTATTAGATATATCACCTGTTTTTATTCTATTTACATAAATATAGTACTTTTCATCTTCTTCTATCAAACACGCCCTAGTTAATTTACTACATAATTCTGATGGTCTCATAGGTATAACGGTTGTAACTTTCCACCATATTAATAGTGGCATATAAAGCATTTTCATATCTTCACTAAATAATTCATCTTTATAAAATCGCTTTAAATAATAATCAAAAGCCATTATATCTTTTTCCTTAGGTAGTTCTCTTGCATTATCTTGCCTTGATGTATCCATAGTCATTAGTGTTTCAATTGCTTTATTTTGTCCTTCTGTTAAAATATCTAATTCATCTAAGTAGTATAAATATTCTAAAATACTATTTATTTTGTCTGATTTAGTTTTACCGCTATAAGTATCTAATAATTGATTTATAGGATTTCCATATGGAGAATCTATAGTCTCTAAATCAAAATTATTAGTAACCATTATACAGTCTCTTATAACTGACAGCTCAGAACCTATGCTTGTATTATATTTATTTAAAATCTTTTCTGCAAAGAAACATCTAAATGCTGTTATTTCTTTATCTGTAATTCTTTTAAAAGTTTTTAATTCTGAAAGAAAAGTCATATTTAAATTTATATATCCTTGGGTTAAAGGTTTATCTATTATCCATATATCACTGTCAAATGTAGCATCTGATGTTTCCGTTCTACTCTCTTTTCTTAATATATCATTTTGTACAACACGTTTATTAAGATTCGATTTTATTTCTTCAATATCTACAATTTCTTCTTTTACTAAATTTATATCTATCTTATCAATTAATCTACTCATATACAATTTATTACCTTTCTAAAAGTTCTTTATCTTCTAAAAAATCTTCAGGCATATCAATTAAATTTAATTGTGATTTAAATTCATCCCTAGTTAAACCTAAACAGTTATATACATACTCAGGAGTTAGTATATCCATAGCTTCTTTCAAGAGAATACTTTTTCTATCAATAGATAATGCAAGCTTATATTTTTTTACACCTTTTACATTATGATAATTCTTCATATCTTCTATCATACTTTCACATAATGTTGTTAATGCATATATTGATGGTATATGGTATTGGCACTCAAAGCATGATTTAAGGTCTATTCTTTTACAACCTTCTTTAGATACTAAGCACTGTACATTATCTTCTCTCGAAGGCAGTTTCCTTGCAAATAAGTCTGTTAATATTTCTTGACATTCATTAAAGCTTTTTTCTGCCAGGGTATCTATTACCGCTTGCCTCTCAACCCTAATAGTATTTAAAAATCCTGCCGTTGAATGAATTTTAAATACATCTCCAAATATATCATTAATTCTTACTATAGCTTCTGTTGCTTCTTCAAAATTAGTTACATTTTCATCATATACTCTAGTTAGTAGCATATTAGTTATATATCCAAATTCACCTCTCATAAATAATTGCTTACTTAAACTTTCTATCTTACTTTTGTCTAAGTTTAAATAATGAAGAGTTGAATCTTCTGACAAATGTTCTCTCAGTTTTTGTGCATATATCAATGCTTTAGAATCACCTGATAAATTAGCTAAATAGTATACAAATGTCATAACTGTTTTATTCATAGTCCTTGATAAGAATTTAAAGTTTTTATGTTTGAATTCTTTAAAGAATTTATTAAAATGACTATCTCCAACTTTATTATATTTAGTTCCAAAATCCATTAGTGTGCTATTATTTGAAATTATACTTCTACTTTTATGGTATAAAGTTAAAATCAGAATGTTAGTAGCCATAGAAGGAGCTAATTCATCCGAGCAAAAGAAAGTTCCTTTCACTTGCGTTTTTGATATTTTAAATTCATGTTGTATAACCCTTGATATTACAGCTCTAGCTTTTGCTATGCTAAGTTTATTATTTTCAAACCAACTATACTCATAAATTTTAAACTCGTCTAACAAATCATCTATATCTAATTTAGGAAACTCAGTAACATCGCCATTTCTCCATGCATTGTTCATGTGCAACATTACATATAACCATGTGGATGCGTATCTTATGCTATTTTTAACTTTAATATCATATATACTATTTTTAACGTGCAAGTCTATATCTACTAAGTATTTAAATAAATCTGAGTACACATCAAAATCATATATATCATCTATTGTTTTAGAAGACTCTCTTCTATGAGGGCTATATATTTTATCCATTCTAAATCCGCATCTTTTATTCCCTGAAACTAACTGTACATCCTTACTGACTAGACCTAAAAATTCATAGATATTTATCCTGATAATATTAGTTTTTATTATATTAAAATAAGTATTTATTTGGTTTGTTGTAAGAGAGTAAACTTCATCTAATCCATAATAATCTAACATAGATTTTAGTGCTAAGGTACATCTAACATAATGATTCACTCTAGCATTTGATACTTTTTCATTAGCTCTCATAGAATCTAATTTATCTTTTATATACCCAAACCACTTTCCATTTGTGTACTCTGAGTTTGGATTAAATCCATTCCAGTCATTTAATTCATTGAGTCTAATTTGAAAAGTATGAAAATACGTTGAACCCAATATATCATGATTTATATCATACCCAGGTGAATTGTAATCTATTTTTGTAAGTACCATGTTAAATTCTAACTCTTTATCATTTATTACTGCATTTTCTTCTGTTTTTTCTGATTCTTTTTTCTTAGCCTTAGTTCTTTCTTTTTTTATGGTTCTCTTTTTTTCACTTAATTCTTTAGCTAATTCTTCAACCTCAGATATCTTAAACCATGAGCTATCTTTAATCATAGTTGAAGTATATTCTAAAGTATAGGCTATTCTAGGTGCTTCATATTTAGTTAATTTTTCCTCATGTGAAGGAAATGTTTTAGGTGTAAAATATTTATTTTTTACAACTGATTTTGGTATATATTCAGAAAAGAATTCTTCCTGTTCTTTCACTAGTTTTTCTATTACATTTTTCTCAAAATAAAATCCTTGATAATATCTTATTTCATTCATATCAATAGACTGTTTTAGCTTTAAAAACATTCTGTCGCTCATATTTAGCATCTTACTAGCATCACTAGTAGATAAATATTCCCCTGACTCTATTTTTCTATCTATTTCTGCTCTAGATTGTATATAATCATCTATTTCTGATTTTTTATATACAACTTTTATGTTCCAAATTTCATTTAATGTGTCTCTACAAATCAACTTATAATGCGAAGGAATTAAAATACTTTTGATTCCTTCTTCCGATAAATTAGAACACATTTTCTTAGCTTCAGCTCCATTTATATGAGTATTTTGAAATTCACACAATTCATTTATTGATTTTTGTATATCATCCTTATTATAGTAAACCTCAAACCTACTTATATTTAATTTCTTTATATTAAACATTCTTACAACTTTAGCTACAGTTTTATTTACATCGTTAAAATATTTTTCTGATATATCTAACATATTGCAAAATTCTTCTTTACTTACATAGTTCGCTTTATCTTCATTATTATCAAACTCATATTTTAGTTTATGACTCATATACTTTATACCCTTTCTTCTTTTAAGGCTTCTTTGCTTAAATTTTGTAAGTTTTCATCAATAGCTTCTACCATTGCTATTCTATCTATATAAGCTAATGCAGACGATAAATTCCTATCTCCTCTAAGACTTGCAACTATTTTAGCATCAGGAACTCCCATAGAGTTATTAGCTAATCCAGTTTTTATTATAAAATTAGTAAATACATGTCTACCTATATGAGTAGACCATGCGTATTTCTTAAGAGTCTTGCTTTCAACTGGCTTAGAATTTTCAAGAAATTCTATAAAATCTGATTTTAATTTTTTAAATCTTTCTTCGTATACATCACCTGTCATCGGATTTCCCTTTTTATTAACAAATAAAGCTTTAATATTAGTTCTTTTCTTTAGTTTAGATAAGTACTTCATATGTTCATCCCATATGTTAAATAATTCTTGATTCCAATTAAATACAACTTGATTTTCCCTTGCGAATTTAACTTGTGATTTTTTACTCTTTAAACTTTTAAATAAAAATAATTGCCTATCATTTATATCTAAAAATAACTTATCTTTATCTCTATTTACTTCTACTGCATCTATAGTTAAATTTACAACTTCACCTAATCTTAATCCCCCCATAAACTGCATAGCTACACCTAGTGCTATGTCAGGATAATTCTCTCTTGCATATTCTAAGAACAATTCCCATGTTACTCTTTTCATATCTGCTAATTTTATCGCCTTAATACTTTCTCCATAGCTATTTGTTGGATTAGTAGGTGGATAAAATACTTTATACTCAAGACTATCTTTAAATGGAGATATTGATACTCTCTTTCCTTTTGATGTTACGTTCCCCCTGTTTTTTATTGGTACTACTTTATGTTCAACTATAGCATCTTTATTTGTAAGTATCTTTTTCTTATTTAAAAACGTGTAAAATGATATAAGTATATTTTCTTTTCTTTTTACTGTAGAATAATTATTTACTACTAGTTCTTCTTCTCCTTGCTTATTTACCTTTGTCTTTCTTGTTCCTATATATGTTAAGTATTTAGATGCATGAATAAAATTCAAACCATATATACCTTCTTCTTGTAATATGTCAAAACATTCATCTTCACCTAATTCTATTTGTAGCTTTAAGTAATTGAGAAAATCACATATTACATATCCATAGTGAATTTTTGTATTAACAGCTTTTTCTGACATATATACTTCTAGAAATTCAGTTAGAGGACTAGGTTTCCATACCAATGGATTTGCCTCATCTGATTCTACTATTAATACTGCATATCTATCTTTTGGTTTCCATCCTGATATATCATTTATCACTTGTTCCTTTACTTTATATATAATCATCCATCTTCCTACCTCTCTTTTTTATCTTTTTAACTTAACATAAGTATATCATATATTTCTACAACTTATCAATAACTATATAGAAATACATAAGTTAGTATTTACAACACTTTATATCCATTATAATCATAATATAACCTTTATTCTATAATATTATACAGATAAGTACTGGTGCATTAACTGGTGTAATGAAGGCGTTTGAAAATGCTACTGGCAAAAACCTTGATGAAGATAAAAAAGAACTTGCTTCTGAAGAATTAATAACTACAGGAGATTTAGGTGATGATATTGGCCAAGATAAGGCTACAGGTATAATAAATGATGTTAAAGCTGATATTATAAAAAATAATACAAGTGATAAAACTCAAATTGCAAACACAATAAACAATATAACAAACAATTACAATGTTCAATTAACAGATGCTCAAGTTGACAAAATAATCGCTTTAATGGAAAAAATAGCTGCTCAACATTACGATTACAATGAAATGAAAGCTACTTTAAACAATGTATCTGATGTTGTAAAAGATAATTTAAAAGATGCTGGTGAAGATTTAAATAATTCTGGAATACTTGATTCTATAGGCTCATTCTTTAGTGGTATAGGTGATTGGTTCTCTAATTTATTCTCAAGTTCAAAAGATTTAGGTATATTAGGAGATACTAACGACTCTATGTTAGGTAAAGATTCTATAATAGATGCAACTGATAAAGCTGCTGAAAATTTACCTTCTAAAGAAGAAGCTGAAGGATTTTTAACTAAAATAGTAAACTGGTTTAAAAGTTTATTCTCATCTGATAGCTCAGATGGTGGTTCTGATAATAATTCAAACCAAAATAACGGAACTACAATGACTAATCCAGATAGCAATAACGATAATAACAATAGTAATTTAAATAATAGCGATAATAATACTGACAGTAATAGCGATGCAAATAACAATAATGAAAATCTAGACAATAATACAAATGATAACTCTGATGATCAAAATCAAAGTAATGACAATAATTCATCAGATAATACATTAAACCCAGAAGTACAAACAGATACAGAACATTTTGATACAAACTAAAAATCATAAGGTAAATTCAATAATGTTAAATTAAGAATGAGGTCATATATATGACCTCATTTTAATATTATTTATATATCGAAAACTTTATTCCATATAATTTTCATAATCAATATTAATAAAATTAAGTAAGCCACACTGAAAATATATGGCGCTTTTAATATTATTAAATAATGCAATAATACAGCAGCCCCTACAAATCCAATTGATTTTATTATATTTAAAAAATTAGATGTATTTGCAGTAACTGCATAATCTTCTGAAAATGGAAGTGACTTATCATTTACTCTAAAAGTTCCCATCGAAATAAAAATTGTAGATACAAATGCTATAAGCAAATGCACAATAAATTTTGCTTTGAATAAAATCAAATATGGAATTCCTATTATTATAAATATAGGTACAAATAATTTAATTATTATAACTTTAAATTCTGCACTGTATATATTTTTCTTTTTACTTATTGGAAGAACATCATATATAAATGATGCTTCATACTCTTTTGAATATTTCAATAGTAAAATACAGTTTTGTAAAAGAATTACTGCTAAATAAATATTTAAAAAATTATTTGTCGTACTTAGAGATTTTAAATATTCCATTATACTAATACTTCTGTCATAAGTTACAAACAAAAGAACAAGTGGCATTATTATCCCACTTGCCAAAGTTGGATAAACTCTCGTCTTAAATTCCCTGTCTCTACTTAAATTAGTATATATAAATTCAAAGAATGATTTTTCTTCATTATTTTTACATATCTTATTAGCCAATTTTGAGGCAAAACTCTTTTTAGATTTTGAATCTTTTTCATTATACGATACTTGTTCAAGTTTATCTAAGTTTCTTTCAAAAGCTGGTGTCAATTTTATATATATTAAAATAGATAAAATAGGTACAATTATTCCTAAGATAGCCATAATTATATATAGTGTTTGTATTTTTCCATAAAAAATAACACAAAATAAAGATGCAAACCACATAAATGGAATAAATAAATCATATGCATTTATGCTAAATGTATAATTTATTTGTATATCACTTAATGAACTTGTAATAAAATAATACATAATTGAAAAAACAAAAATCATAAATATTTGAAATAAATTTAATACATCTTTTAACTTTTCGCCTTTAAATATTTTTATAAGTAGATAATAAATAACAGACGTCATCATAATCAACAAAAAGTCCATAAGTATCATACATAAAATAAATAACAGGCAAAATCCTATATTATATGCCATTAAAATCATAAGAATTGAAAAAGCACTTATAGACAAACTTATTATCGAAATATATATAATTATATGTACTATTTTTGCCATATTTAAAGTTATATCCTTAACATCTGTAATGCCTATAATATGTCTATCGTATGTATCTAAAATTACAGATGAAAAATCTGTTATAAAACAAGTTAAAAGCATTACAAATATAAGCGCAAATAAAACTGTCATCTTTGTCATAATATCAATTGGCATAACTATTATCCTAGATGCGACAAGTCCTATTACTAAATATAAAATAACAGACTGCATCAATGAATTTTTATTTTCACTTGAGTTATTTTTCCTCTTATCTAAAGTAAGCTTCATACTCACTATAAGTCTCATTTTTTCGTATTCTACACCAAAAGCTTCAAATAGAGGTCTAAATAAATCTAAAATCTTTAAACTAAAAAAATCTTCCATATCTATACCTCTTTTATAACTTTTATAAATTTGTCTGCTATCATAGAATGATCTTCAAATCCTGTTAAATCGTTAAATACTTCTTCTAATGATTCTTTGTTATTTAGTTTTTTTATTTCGTCAAAATTACCATCTGCAATTATTCTTCCATCTTTTAACAAAAGTATCCTGTCGCTTATTTTTTCAACTACCTCCATAATGTGAGAAGAATAGAAAATAGTTTTTCCCTCATCTCTTAACTTAGATATTATTTCTTTTATAACAAGTACACTGTTCGCGTCTAATCCACTTAAAGGTTCATCTAAAAATAATATGTCTGGATTATGCATAAGCGCCGATATTATAATAACTTTTTGTTTCATACCTTTTGAAAAAGATGATAATCTCGATTCATATGCATGTTCTATTCCCAAAATCTCCATAAGAGCATGTGCCTTTTTGTCACAATCATCATAAGATAAATTGTAAAGTTGACCTATAAAAGTTAAATACTCTCTTGCTGTTAAATTTTCGTACAATTTTGCTACCTCTGGAACATATCCGATATTTTTTTTGAAGTTATAATTTTGATTTTTTATATCTTGTCCAAATATTTTTACTTCTCCACTATAATTTCTATTTAGTCCTAAAAGTATTTTTATAGTTGTACTCTTTCCTGCCCCATTTGGACCGATATAGCCGATTATAGTCCCTTTATAAACATTTAAATCTATATTTTTTAAAACTTCTTTTTCCCCATAATTAACCCCAAGGGATTTTATTTCTATTACTTTCTCCTCCATTAAGACTCTCCAATATTATTTATTTGCTCATTTCTCTAGATTTTTCAACACAAGCACAAACTGCATTTATAACGGCTGAGCGCATCCCTTCATTTTCTAATACTTTTACTGCATCTATTGTTGTTCCTGCTGGTGAACAAACCATATCTTTTAATTCACCTGGATGTTTACCACTTTCAAGCACCATTTTAGCAGAACCTAAAACTGATTGTGCTGCAAAGTTGTACGCTTGTTTTCTAGGCATACCAGCCATAACTGCTGCATCTGCCATTGCTTCTATAAACATAAATACATATGCTGGTGAAGAACCACTTACTCCAATTACTGCATCTATTAAATATTCTCCAACTACTTCACTTTTTCCAAAAGAATCAAATATATCTTTTACTATTTTTAACTCTTCATCTTCTATATTTTTATTTGGGCATAAAGCTGACATTCCTTCATTTACAAGTGCAGGAGTGTTTGGCATAGTTCTAACTATTTTTTTATCAGCTCCTATTATATTTTCAATTGCTTCTATACTCTTTCCTGCTGCTATCGAAACAACTATTTTTTTATCATCTATTAAATCTGCTACTCCTTCTAATACACCATCAAATATATTTGGTTTTACAGCCATAAATACTATATCAGAATTTTTTACAACTTCTTTTGAATCTAAAGTCACATTTATATTATATTCTTGTTGTAATCTTTCAAGATTTGCCATTGTCTTTGCACTAGCGATTACATTTTCTGATTTTACCAAATTAGATTTTACAATCCCTCCAATTATGGCACCTGCCATATTACCTGCTCCTATAAATCCTATTTTTTTCATTATTTCATTCCTTCCTTTACTAAATTTTTAATATAGATATATTTTTACTTTATATTACAATTATAATAATAAAATTTAATATATACATATTTTTTTCATTATTTTTGAATTTTTATAATTAATTATATATAAATTCTTCCTATTTTAAACAGATTTGTATATAATTAATCTATATGCAAAGGTGGGGATGTAATTAATATGAAGTCAATTGGAATTATAGATTTAGGATCAAACTCATTAAAGTTATTAATTGCAGAGCAGAAACATTCTAAAAAAATAAATGTACTGTTTGAAAAAAAACATCAAATACGATTAAGTGACTATTACATTGATGATATACCGAATTTATCGGCGATAGGAATATATAAATTAATTTTAAGTATACAAAGTTTTAAAGAAAAATGTAAATTATTTGAATGTGATAAAATTATAGTTGTAGCTACTGAAACACTTAGAAAGTGTGCTAATAAAGACGTAATTTTAAATGAAATTAAAAAGGAAACTGGATTTGAAGTTAGAATTTTGTCTGGATATGAGGAATCTTATCTTGGATATGTATCTACTGTAAATACATTAGATTATAGTAATTATTTTCTAGTAGATATGGGTGGTGCTAGTGTGGAAATCGCTTTAGTTAAAAACAATAAATTTAAACACTATGCAAGTTTACCACTTGGACCAATACCTCTTTCTAGTAGATTTAACTTATTTAACAAAATATCTCCTTTTACTAAAAATGAATTTAAAAATTATATATATAATGAATTTAATAAGTATCATTGGTTAAAACAAGGAAGAAATCTTCCTATAGTTACTATAGGTGGTTCGATAAAAAATATAGCCCAAATTCATATTTGCAATCATCTAGGTTACACTGAGTCTTCATTGCATAATTTCCAAATGAATTACTCAGATTTATCTCATATAAATAATAAACTTTGTAGCTTAGATTATAATGAAAGAATAAATATAAAGGGAGTTTCTAAAAAACGTGCAGATGTAATCTGTGCTAGTTCTAATTTTATGAAGTATTTTATGCTTTATACACATAGTAAAAAAATCATTATAAATACATATGGAATTAGGGAAGGTATTTTTTACAGTTGTTTAGAAGAATAAACCTAGCTATTTTTTATAGCTAGGTTTTTATTTAAATTTTTATCTATTTTTATCTTTTCTTTCTATATTTAATTCTTTATCTAATTTTTTAAGTATTTCTTTGAAGTCATGGTCTCCTTCTTTTTCAAGAACTATATGATCTCCTACTATACGTCTAAATTCTTTATCTGATTTAGCAAGATCTTTATCAGTTATTTTATCTAATTTTTCAAGTCTTTTATCTATATCTTCTATTAAATCTTTACCATCATCAATCATTTCTTTATTTAATTTGTTTACTTTTTCATTATCACTTTTACCATCTTTCTCCATGTTGTCAATAAATTCTTGAACTTTTTCTTTACTATCAACTAATGCAGCTTTTACTTCATTTAAGTATTCTTTGTTACCTGGATAATCATGGTCTTTATAGTATTTTTCTGCAGAATCTACATTGCCATAAATATAGTAACTTTCTTCTAGTGGTACTATACTTGATTCGTAGTTTTTAGTGTATACATTGTAATAATTTTCATCAACTACTTTGTCTGCTGTATCTTCTTGTGCTGTTTGTTCATTTGTATTTGCATTGTCATTTGCTTTTTTACTACATCCAACTACTCCTAAAATCATTACTAACGCGAATAATAAAACTAAAAATTTATTTTTCATATTAAGCCTCCGATTTAATTATTTTTCTATTTTATTATTTAACGGATTTAGATTATTATTCTTTTTAAATTAAATTTTTTTTAATTATTTTATGTATAAACAATAATTATAATTTCCTATGCATTAAATAAAAATAAGATGGCTTATAAAAACCATCTTATTTTTATTTATACTTTATTTTTAGTGTTATTTTTCTAATCAACATCTAGTATATAATCTTCTATTTTTATTTTATTTTGTTGCATATCATTTTCTAATAAGAAATCTTGTGTATCATATAAAGCTTTTATTTCTTCATCATCTATATCATCATCAAAATCATACCATTCATATAATGATTTTACATCATCTTCACTTATATCCAATTCTTTTGCTACTTTGCTTATCATATCGTCATAATTATCTTTCATATAATCAAGTGTTTCATCATGCACTTTCATAAATCTTTTAACTAAGTCTGGATATTTTTCCGCAAAATTAGAATTAACTGCAATAACTGTTATTCCACTTACTAACCCTTCTCCATCACAAACTTTTTTGCTTCCTGAATTTAAACATTGAAGTGCTGATGGTCCAGCAACTAATGCACAATCTATTTCTCCAGAAGACAATGCGGTAACTGCATCAGGTATTTGCATATCTACAAAATCAACATCCTTTATAGTCATTTTTTGTTCTTTTAATGCTGCAACTAATACTTGATGAAGGATTGTTCCTTTAGGTCCACCTATTTTTTTACCTTTTAAATCTTCTGGCCCTTTTATACTTTTATCATTTGTAACTAACATAAATCCTTTTGGAGCTTGAGAATAAGTTCCTATTATTTTTAAATCTACACCATTTGATGCAGCTATCAAAGCAGAAGTTCCACCTAAACAATGTGCAAAATCTATATCTCCAGATGCTAAAGCTTCTGTTTGGTCTGGACCTGCAGTTATTTCAGACCATTTAACTGATATATTATCAGATTTAAATTCTTTATCGAATAATGAATCATTTTTTTCTAATATACTTGGTACGTTTAATGGTGATTTTACATATGTAACGTTTATTTCTTTCGGAAGTTTTTCACTTTGATTTTTTGATGCATCACTTGATGTACTAGAAGATGCACTCTTACTTGAAGAACATCCTGTCAACATACATAAGGATAACACTAACGATGTAGTAATCCCAATTATTTTTTTCAATTTTTTGTTCATAACTATTCTTCCCCCAATTCATTTAATATTATTTTTTTTAAATCTATATAGTAAGAGTTTCCTAAATCTCTACTATAATCATCTTTAATAATAAACTCTTTAATACTCTTATCTTTTTTTATGACTAATATTTTATCTGCAATTGCAAGAGCTTCATCTATATTATGTGTTACAAATACAACTCCTTTTTTTGTTTTTTCATGTATATTTATAACTTCCTTTTGCATTTTTCTTCTTGTAAAATAATCAAGTGCTGCAAATGGCTCATCCATTAATAGTATATCTGGATTGTACGAAAGTGCTCTTGCTATACTTACCCTATTTGCCATTCCACCTGATAGTTCACTTGGATAACTATTTTTAAATTTTTCAAGCTTCATCATAGAAAGATATTTATTTAAATCTTTCTCATCCATTTTCTTTGAATGAAAGGATATGTTCTCTTTTACTGTAAGCCAAGGCATCAATCTACTTTCCTGAAAAACTACACCTACTTTTGGCTTAATTTTATGTTTATTGTCTATATAACTTACCTCTCCTTTATCTGAAGTATCTAAATTCGATAAAATTCTAAGCAATGTTGTTTTTCCACAACCACTTTCCCCTAAAATAACTGTTATTTTGTCACCTGGTATTTCTAAAGATATATCTGAAAAAACAATATGTTCATCATCTTCAATTTTAAATTTCTTACATAAATTTTTAATTATAAATCCTGTCTTAATCATTAAAATTTACCTGCTTCCCTCGGCTTACCTTATTTATTATTTTTCTAAATATAAATTCACTTATTATACCTAAAAAACCGATAACTAATATTCCCACTAATACAACGTCTGTTCTCGACATACTTCTACCATCTGATATTAAGTATCCAAGACCACTTGATGCAGCAATTAATTCTGCTCCTATTATAGCTCTAAAACTATATCCAAGCCCTAGATTTAATCCTACAAATATATCTACTAAGGCATTTGGTATTATTATTTTAGAAAATATCTCAAAATTACTAAAGTTAAATACTTTGCCGACTTCTATTAACTTAGGATCACAGTTTTTTATTCCACTAAGCGTATTTAAAAAAATTGGGAAAAACGATGCTAGAATAATAATTATAATTTTTGACTTTTCTCCTATTCCAAACCATAATATAAGCATAGGAATTAGAGCAAGTGGAGGTGTGCATCTCATAAATTCTAATAATAGTTTAAAAAATTTATATAATTTTGACTTACAACCAAATAACATTCCAAGAGGTATTGCCAATATAGAACTTATAAAATAACCAATGAATATTCTTTTTAAACTAATAAATATATTTTCAAAAATAGAACCATCTATTATCATCTTTTTAAAAGTTGTATAAACTTTTTGTGGTGTCGGCATGATATATTGATTCCAAATTTCCAATTTACATATAACTATCCATAATATAAAAACAAGTACGAAAATATAATACCCTTTTAATCTCTCATGAACTCTTCTTATCATTATCTCCCTCTCTACTTTAATTTTTTGTCATTTTTTGCTATAAGTATATTATATATTATCCATATCTATTTTGTAATATTTTGGTATATAATTTTATATATTTTTTCTAAAAGTATATAAAATTCCGAATATACCAACTATAAAATTTTATATTTTTAATTTATATGTAGATTTTTGAAAATTATAGTACTACAATATTAGTATATAATTTTCTAAGTTAGAGATGTTAATCTTCTTTAATTAGAATCAAAAAAATTAAGATATTTATACCTACCAGAAAAGATGTTTCTAATCTGAAAGGAAGCTATTTTACATCATGACTTTATCTTGCTTTATTTTTAAAGTACTGCAGCTTTTCTTTTAGATTTTATAAATCTTTTAGAAAAGTTTTTTATTGTAAATTTTTTTATAATCGTGATTATAAAAATACGTATAGATTTACTTGATTTTTTTGTTTATTAAATATACCTTAGAAAAAATTATAAGTAGCACATAAAAAATTAACCTTTAAATAACTAACTAAAAAAGTTGCCGATTAAAGTTTATAATCGACAACTATATTTTTGTTATTAGTTAATTAATTTTTGTTCTACTAAAAAATCATGTGCTACTGTTTCTGGTGACTCACCTAATTCATCTACTTTGTAATTAAGTTTTGTCATAGTTTTTTCGTCTATTTTTCCAGCTAATTTATTAACTACGTCTTCTATCTCAGGATATTTTTCTAATATATCTTGATTTACTATTGGTACTGCATAATATGGTGGGAAGTAGTTTTTGTCATCTTTCAATACTCTTAATTTAAATTTTTCTAAAAGTCCATCTGTAGAAAATGCATCTATTACTTGCGCTTGTCCGCTTGTCAAAGCTTGATATCTTAAAGAACCATCCATAGATTTAACATCTTTAAAGTTCATATTATATACTTTTGTAAGTCCAGGAAGACCATCTTCTCTATTTTCAAAGGCCAATGTTGGAGAAAATACAAATTCATCTGAATATTTTACTAAGTCAGAATAAGTTTTTATATTATACTTTTCTGCTACATCTTCTTCCATAGCTAATGTATATGTATTATTAAATCCTAATGGATCTAGTAACTTTAAATCATAATTTTTTGCCACACTTTCTTTTACATGATTGTAAACATCCTCAGCGCTTCCTTTAGGTTCTTCTTTCATTATATTTACTAATATTGTACCTGTGTAATCTGCACAAATATCAACCTTTTTTTCAACCATAGAATTCCAAAGTACAGCTGTTCCCAAGTTCATTTTTCTTTCTATATTATAATCTGTATATTCTTCTAATAAATCAGCATATATATTTCCAAGAATTAATTGTTCAGTATAATCCTTAGACCCTACAACTATAGTATCTTTTTGTGCAAAACTAGAAAAGAAATATCTACCACAACCTATAAAAACAAGTACTAATGCTGTAGCCACACCTATAACTTTTCTTCTTCTAGCTTTATACTTAGGATCTCTATATTCTTTAGGATTTTTAGCACTTCTTGCTCTTTTTGATTTATGAGTACTTATTCCATCTGGAACTGCCAATGTTTCAACTTTAGAGAATATAAAGTCTACACATAAGGCCAATATACAAGCAGGTATAGCCCCTGCTAAAATCATTGTATTATTTACAGTTTGTACACCTGAAAATACTAAATATCCAAGTCCACCAGCTCCAACAAATGCGGATAAAGTCATAAGACCTACAGCCGATACTGCTGATATTCTAACGCCTGCCATAATTACTGGAAGTGCAAGAGGAAGTTGTATTTTAAAAAGTATTTGTCTAGGTGTTAAACCTATACCTGTTGCAGATTCAAGAATTCCTGAATCGATTCCCGTAATACCAGTGCTCGTATTTTTTACTATCGGAAGTAGTGAATATAAAACTACCATAAATATTGCAGGTGTACTACCTATACCCAAAACTGGAACAAGCAAACCTAGAAATGCCATTGATGGTACCGCTTGCACAATATTTATAAAACCTAGTATATATTTTCTAATTGATTTATAATGTGATATAAATATTCCAAGAGGAATACCTATAAGTATCGCTAATACTATAGCAATAATTGTAAGTTCAACGTGTTGAGCTAATAAGCTCAATATCTTCGATTTTTCCGTAACTAAATAATTCATAAAATTAGCCAAGGATACTCACCTCCATTTCCAAGAATTGTTCACTTAAAACAGAAAGTAAACTACTTCTTGTTATCAACCCTACTAATTGTCCATCTCTGGATACTACAGGTATATGACCTACATTTTTATTATTCATGATATTAAGTATTTCAATTAAATTACAATCTTCATAAATAAACAATGGGTCTTGATTCATAACTTTATATATATAATAATCTTGAATTCCGTTTTGTCTTAATTCCTTTACTGTTAGTATTCCTACTAGTAAATTATTTTTGTCAGTTACTAATATACTGTCTACTTTATTCGTTCTCATTATTTCCATAGCTTGTATTACAGTTCTAGTTTCAATAGCTTTTACAGGGTCTTTTATCATTATATCTTTTGCTTTTATATATTCTGGTGCACTCCATAATCTATCGCTGCCTATAAAATCTTTTACAAAACTATTCGCTGGATGTTTTAATAAGTTTTCTGCTGTATCATATTGTTGTATTTTGCCCCCTTGCATAATACATATTTTATCTGCTAATTTTAAAGCTTCATCCATATCATGTGTAACGAATATAATAGTCTTTTTAAGTTCTTGTTGCAGTTCATAAAGCCATTCTTGTAATTGAGTTCTTGTTATTGGGTCTAGGGCACTAAATGGCTCGTCCATCAATATTATATCAGCATCTGTGGCAATCGCTCTTATAACACCTATTCTTTGTTGTTGACCACCACTTAACTCTGTTGGATATTTATACAGAAATTCATCAGGATCTAAACCTACCATCTTTACTAATCTTTCTGTAGTTTCGCTTATTTCTTCTTCACTTTTATCTCCTTTTAACTTTGGAATTAATTCAATATTTTCTTTTATTGTTAGGTGAGGAAATAAACCGATATTTTGAATTACATATCCTATATTTCTTCTTAATTTGATTGGATCCTCTTTAGAGATTGGCTTCCCATCTATATATATTTCGCCACTTGTCGGCTCAATAAGTTTATTTAATAATTTTAATGTGGTTGTTTTACCACATCCACTTGGACCTATAAGAACAACAAAACTTCCGCTTTCAATAGTCAATGAGATATCATCGAGTATAACTTTTTCTCCTGCAGTTTTCACAATATTCTTAATTTCAATCATATCTTTCGCCCCCCTTTGTAAAACTTTAGAGAAAGCTATAAGTTGTTATTAATATAATAATAACATATTATTAGCTTTCTAACAATTACATTTTTGTAACTTTTATGTACATTTCCCCCTTCAATATATTATTCTTCTTTATATCACATATAATAGTACATAATTATTACATGAATATTAACTTTTTTGCAAAATTTGGTATAAAATCTTATTTAATATAATAATATATTACTTATCTAATACAATATATTAAATCAACATACTATTTTTTCTGCTAAATTATGATAACTCTCGCTAATTTTTTAATTGTGTAATTACTGCAATTTTTTATGCATTTTGATAAAACAAAAAAATAGTGAGACTTTGAAATTTAAAATCTCACTATTTTTTATTTATTATTTTTGAATTTTTTAATCTATAGAAACATTTAAACCTGAAAGTCTTTCAGATGGTTGTATTATAACAAGCTGCCCTGGTTCATTAAATTGAAGGTGATATGATTCACCTGATGTTTGACCTATAAAAGTCTTCCATGATAATTGTGCTACTTTTACTTCTGGTTTTCTTCCTGTCCATGCTACGATTGCATTTGGGTCCACACAACAAGGTCCCTCTATCATCAGTGGATTTCCATCTGTTATAATAGCTACATCTTGGACTGAGTTTGTATTATTTTTTAAATATGTTGAAAATAACCCTCTTTGAGATATTACACCTGAACCTACAAATGTAGTTGAATATGTAAGAGCTTCAGTAAATGCTAATAAGTTCTCACTTTCTACATTTATTGAATCTCCTGGCTCTAAGTGGATTACATCTACATGATATGCATTTTCTGCTAAATAAACTTCTCCACTTCCTTCAACAGACATTATAGGCATATTTTCTCCTGTTATTTTTCTTTGTAAGTGACCTAAAAGAGCTCCTCCCAGTCCACCTCCATTATTTGGACCTAATAATAGCTTTTCAAATCTAAAATCACCTTTAAAAGCGACCATAGAGCCTTTTTTAGCATAGAATCTTCCTCTTCCTCTTGCTATACACATTAGCTCGTTAGTTACATCAAAATTTATCATAAATGTCCCCCTGCTATATTATAAGCTTTATAAAAATCTAATTTACTTTTCTTCGAATTTATCTATTTCATCTAATAATTCTTCTACTAATTTATCTGCTGGAATTTTTCTAACTATTTCACCTTTTTTAAATAAAATTCCTTGACCTTTTCCTCCTGCTATACCGATATCGGCTTCTCTCGCTTCTCCTGGACCGTTTACAACACATCCCATTATAGCAACAGTCATATTTTTATCTAAGTCTTGTATTTTATTTTCAACTTCATTTGCAATATTTATTAAATCTATATTACATCTACCACAAGTTGGACAAGATACTATTTTTATTTTATCGTTTAATAAATTTAAACTTCTAAGAATGTCTTTTCCTACTTTAACTTCTTCCACTGGATCTCCAGTAAGAGAAATCCTCATAGTATCTCCTATTCCTTTTAAAAGTAGTGAACCTATACCTATTGATGATTTTATAGTTCCTGCTCTAACTCCACCTGCTTCTGTTATACCTATGTGAAGAGGATAATCGACCTTTTGGCTCATAAGTTCATATGCTTCTACTGCTGTATATATATCTGAAGATTTTAGAGATATAACTATATTATGAAAATCTAAATCTTCAAGTATTTTTATATGTCCCATAGCACTTTCAACTAATGCTTCAGCTGTAGGTGAACCGTATTTTTTAAGAAGTTCTTTTTCAAGCGAACCACCGTTTACACCGATTCTTATTTTTAAATCTCTTTCTTTACATTTTTCTACAACTGCTTTTACTCTTTCAATGCTACCTATATTTCCTGGATTTATTCTTATTCCATCTACACCTTGTTCTATAGCTTCTAGAGCTAGTCTATAATCAAAATGTATATCCGCAATTATAGGTATATTTACTTGTTCTTTTATTTTTGATATGCTCTTTGCTGCATCCATATCGACAACAGCAACTCTGACTATGTCGCAACCTACTTCTTCAAGTCTTTTTATTTGTGCTACAGTCTTTTCAACATCTCTTGTGTCAGTATTAGTCATTGATTGTACTGAAATTGGATTATTGCCACCAATTTTAACGTCTCCAACTCTGACTTCTCTTGTCATTTTTCTTTTGTAACTCATATTTCACCTTCTATTTATAGTTAAACTAATTTTATTTTTTATTAGATAAATTTATTATCTATCTATTAAATTATAGCTAGAATAATCTCAATATGTCTTTATATGTTATAAATAGCATAAATGCCATTAAAACACTCATTCCTACTATATTTATCATAGCTTCTTTGCTTGGGTCTAATTTTTTTCCACCTCTTAGTGCTTCGATTAATAATAGCAGTAATCTTCCCCCATCTAGTGCTGGGAATGGAACTAAGTTCATAATTCCTAAGTTTAAACTTATAACTGCTCCTAGATAAAGTAAATTAGTTATTCCAGTTTTTGCTGCATCTGAAACCATACCAATTACACCAACAGGACCTGCAACAGAGTTTGAAAGTCCTCCAGCAACTCTACCTGTAACTAATTGTCCTAAGAATTCCACCATTTGGACTGCTATATCCCAAGTTGTGGTAATTGATGTTGTAAATGATTTTATGATGTTTTTCGTTCTATCAAAAGTTATACCGATTATATAAGTTTGAGTATCCTTGCTAAACTTTGGACTTAAGTCAAATTCTACATCTTTACCATCTCTATTTACAACTAAGTTTATTTCTTTTCCTTTTGATGCACTTATAATATTTGTTATATCTGTAGATGAAGTAACTTCTTGTCCATTTACTTCTTTAATTTCATCTCCAACTTTAATCCCAACTGCTTGAGCTGGAGCATTATCTACTAATGTTCCTACTTTTGTTGTGGGAACACCGATTATTAAGAATAATACAACTAAAAATCCTATACATCCTAGGAAGTTAAAGAATGGCCCTGCAAAAATTATACTTGCTCTTTGCAATACTGTTTTTTCAGCAAATGAGCCTTCATTTACTTCTACTTCATTTTCACTATAGACTTCATTTTTTTCTTCTGTATCATCTTTAGTTTCAAATATCAAACCATTATCTTCTGCATTATCCAAATCATCATCTTCTTCTGATCTATCAAATCCGTCTTCTTCACCTTCCATACTCACATAGCCACCTATTGGCAATATTCTAAGTGAGTATTCAGTACCATTTTTTTCTCTGCTATAAATTTTTGGCCCCATTCCAATTGAAAATTCATGTACAGTTACTCCATTTTTCTTTGCTAATAAAAAATGTCCAAATTCATGGATAAGGATAATTATCCCAAATAATAATAATGCAATTACTATTGTCATATATTCACCTTCCTACTTTAATAAATCATTTATATAACTTCTCGCCCATCTATCTACTTCTAAAATATCGTCTAGTTTTGGATTTATTATACTATTATGTGCATCTAGCGATTTTTCTATATAGTAAGGTATGTCATAAAATCCAATTTGATCTTTTAAGAATTTCTCAACAAGTACTTCATTAGATGCATTTAATACAGTTAAATATGTTTTTCCTTCTTTTAATGCATCATAAGCTAGTTTTAGGCAAGGGAATGTATTCATATCTGGTTCTTCAAAAGTAAGTGTACTTATCTTTTTAAAATCAATTCTTTCAAAATCACTTTTTATTCTATTTGGATATGTAAGCGCATATTCAATTGCAAGTCTCATATCTGGCATAGATAGTTGAGCTATTACAGAAGTATCTATATACTCTACCATTGAGTGTATAATACTTTGTGGATGTATTACTACATCTATATCTTTATAGTCCATATCAAATAACCATTTCGCCTCTATAACTTCTAAACCTTTATTCATTAAAGTTGAAGAGTCTATGCTTATCTTTTGGCCCATGTTCCAATTTGGATGTTTTAATGCTTGTTTTTTAGTTACATTTATTAATTCTTCTCTCTTTTTACCCCTAAATGGACCTCCTGAAGCTGTTAATATAAGTTTATTTACTTCTTTTTTATTTTCTCCATTTAAACACTGAAATATTGCTGAATGTTCACTATCAACAGGAAGTATTTTTACGTTGTTTTCCTCTGCAGCTTTCATAACTATTTCTCCAGCTGTAACAAGCGTTTCTTTATTTGCTAATGCTATATCTTTTTTGTGTTCAATCGCTTTCATAGTCGGTATAAGCCCTATCATACCAACTAAAGCAGTTAAAACTATATCTACTTCATCTATTGTAGATATTTTTACTAAACCATCTATAGAATCTAATATTTCTATTTCTATTTCTTTTGGTATCATACCTTTTAATTTTTCTGCACTTTCTTTTTCATAAAGCACTGCATATTTTGGTTTAAATTCTATAATTTGTTCAAGTAGTAAATCTACACTTCTATTTGCTGAAATTGCAACTACTTCAAATTTATCTCTATTTTGTCTAACTACATCCAAAGTCTGTGTACCTATAGACCCTGTTGAACCTAATATTGTAAGTCTTTTCATGTTAATTCTCCTCATCTTTATAGGATAAATATTTTGATTATACAAATGTATTATATCACTATTTCATTTTAAATATATTAATTTTTTCTTATAATGTTCTTACTATAATTTAATACATTAAAAGCTGCCTCAAAAATTTTGAGCCAGCTTTTATTTCATAAAAAATATTACGGCACTATAAACAAATGGTGCAACAAGTATTACACTATCAAATCTATCTAGTACTCCACCATGTCCAGGTATTAAATTACCATAATCTTTTATTCCTACATATCTTTTTATTGAAGATGCAAATAAATCCCCGATTTGCGCAATTATACTTCCTATAATTCCCATCACTATCATCAATGCCATGTCTAATTTAAATATGTAACCGAATATTAAACAGCATATAGTACTTCCAAGTATACCACCTATACTTCCTTCTATTGTTTTTTTAGGACTTACATTTGGTATAAGCTTGTGTTTTCCAAATAAATATCCTGAAAAATACGCAAAAGTATCAGTCATAAATGATATTATAAATACAAGCCAAACTAATTTATTACCATCTTGGAAATTATCCATAGTTAATACTATAAAATCTATTAATATTTCAACGTAAAAAATACCAAAGAATGTAACTATTATATCCATAATATTTTTTTTGCACTGCAGCATAGGTATAATAGAACATATAAATAAAATGAACATAAATATATAAGTATAGTTCATATCTAAGCTAAAGTAATTTTTTATAAGTAAAAACAGGGCAAATACATACCCCAAACTAAATATAGGATTGATTTTTTTCGTTTCAAACGCTTTATAAAATTCATGAATCGCTATTGCAACAATTACAAATTCACCTATATATAAAGGCAAACCTCCTAAAGCAACTAATAGCAATAGCGGAACTAAAGCTAATCCTGCTAAAATTCTGGTTTTCATAAAGGCACTCCTTATTTAAGTCCACCAAATCTTCTATCTCTATTTTGATATGTATATATAGCTTTTTGAAGTTCTTTTTCATCAAAATCCGGCCAATATACATCTGTAAAGTATAATTCAGCATAAGCTAGTTCCCAAAGTAAGAAATTACTTAATCTTTGTTCTCCACTTGTTCTTATAACTAAATCAGGATCTGGAATTGACTTAGTACTTAAATAATTTTTTATTGTTTCTTCTGTTATATCATCAGAATTTAACTTATGATTTTCAATGTCTCTAGAAATTTGTTTAACTGCATTTGTGATATCATATCGACCACCATAATTTAAAGCTAGATTTAAATTTGGACCATCGTTATCCTTAGTCAACTCCATAGCTCTTTTTAACTCTTCTAAGCAAGCCTTTGGTAATTTTTCTATATCTCCAATAGCTGTTAATCTTACATTATTTCTATTTAATTCTTCCACTTCTTTTTTTAGATAAGTTTGAAGTAGCATCATTAGAGTTTCTACTTCTAATGCTGGTCTTTTCCAATTTTCTGTAGAAAAAGTATATAAAGTAACGTGTTTTATGCCTAATCTTTTACATTCTGTAATAATAGTTCTAACAGTTTCTACACCAGCTTTATGTCCTGCTGTTCTAGGTAAAAATCTCTTTTTAGCCCATCTTCCATTGCCATCCATTATTATAGCTATATGTTTAGGCAACTTTTCCATATTTATATCAAAAAACATATTGTCCATATTTTCTCTCCAATACAATTTCTGACTCCTATAATAAGGAGTCAGAAAAATAAGTTACAATTAATTCTATACTATTTTCTCTTTGAGATATTTTTATAACTCTAGGAATTATAAGCTTATCTTTATCTTTTCTTCCTCGGATTTCTGTAATAGTATATTTAATATTCTTATTGTCAAAAAATTCCTTTACATCATCTAAATGAAGACCTAAAAGTCTATTATATTCTTTCAAAATTATACCGCCATTATATCTTTTTCTTTTACAGCTAATAATGAATCTATTTCTTTTATATATTTATCAGTTAATTTTTGAACATCTTCTTGTCCTCTTTTTAACTCGTCTTCAGTTATTTCTCCGTCTTTTTGCATTTTTTTAAGTTTATCGTTAGCGTCTCTTCTTTCGTTTCTTATTCTAACTTTGAATTCTTCAGCAGCTTTTTTAGCTTTTTTAGTTAACTCAATTCTTCTTTCTTCAGTTAATGCTGGTACATTTAATCTTATAACATCACCATCATTAGTAGGGTTAAGACCTAAGTCTGAGTTCATTATAGCTTTTTCTATTTCTTTCATTGCACTTTTATCCCAAGGATTTATAACAAGAGTTCTTGGTTCAGGAACAGATATAGAACCTATTTGGTTTATTGGTGTTGGTGTTCCATAGTAATCTACTCTTATTTTATCTAACATTTGTGCATTTGCTCTACCTGCTCTTATAGTTGAAAATTCATATTTAAGAGCTTCTATTGTCTTATCCATTTGTGCTTGTAATTTTTTTTCTAATTCTTTCATGTTTGTTCCTCCTAATTTTTTTTTAATTATTCTACAGTTGTCCCTATATTTTCTCCATATACTGCTCTTAATATATTCTCTGTTGTAAGCTTAAATACCTTTATTGGAATCTTATTATCCATGCATAAAGATGTAGCTGTTGAGTCCATAACTTTAAGCTCTCTTTGTATAACATCAAGATAAGTTAACTGATCGAATTTTATAGCATCTTCATGTACTTTTGGATCCTTGTCATATACACCGTCTACGTTTTTAGCTAATAATATAACTTCAGATTCCATTTCTGCTGCTCTTAATGCAGCTGCTGTATCTGTTGAGAAGTATGGATTTCCAGTTCCTGCCCCAAATATTACAACTCTTTCCTTTTCTAAATGTCTTACAGCTTTTCTTCTGATATAAGGTTCTGCTATTTGTCTCATTTCTATCGCTGTTTGAACTCTAGTTGCTACGTCCATATTTTCTAGAGCATCTTGTAATGCCATAGCATTCATTACTGTAGCTAACATTCCTATGTAATCTGCTGTTGTTCTGTCCATTCCTTCAGAAGTTCTACCTCTCCAGAAGTTTCCACCTCCAACAACTACAGCTACTTCTACACCTATTTCTCTTACCTTTTTGATAGCTACTGCAATCTCATTAACAACTTCGTTGTTTATTCCAATTCCTCTATCTCCGGCTAAAGCTTCTCCACTTAGTTTTAATAATACTCTTTTGTATTTTGGTTTATCCATAGAAATCCTCCTAAACGTATATTTTTGTAATAAAATTTAAAGTTTTGTTACTTACAAAAAAGAGAACACGTAAGTGTTCTCTTTTGGTCGTCGATTATTTAAGTTGCTTAGCAACTTCTTCTGCAAAGTTTTCTTCTTTCTTTTCGATCCCTTCGCCAACTTCGAATCTTACAACTCTACCAACTTTTATGTCACTACCAACAGTTTTAGCTACTTCTGCAACTAATTTTTTGATTGTGAAATCAGAATCTTTAACGAATGTTTGTTCTAATAAGCAAACTTCTTTTAATTCTTTTTCTAATCTACCTTTTATCATTTTTTCTACTATGTTAGCAGGTTTTCCTTCGTTTAATGCTTGTGCAGTTAAAACTTCTGTTTCATGAGCTAAGTATTCAGCATCAACATCGTCTCTTGAAACGTATTTAGGATTCATAGCAGCAACTTGCATTGCGATATCTTTTCCTAATGTTAATACTCTTTCATCTCTAGCGTCAGTTAATAATTCAACTAAAACACCTATTTTACCAGCACCATGTATGTATCCTGATATTTGACCTTCTGAAGTTATAGTTTCGAATCTTCTGAAGTCTAATTTTTCTCCTATTGTAGCTATTCTATCGTTTAATACGTCTTTTAAAGCTTTTCCTTCAGCGTGGTTTTCTTCTAATAAAGCTTCTATAGTTGTAGCAGTAGTGTTTAATGCCATTTCAGCAGCATCAGCTACGAAAGCTTTGAAATCATCGTTTTTAGCAACGAAGTCAGTTTCTGAGTTTACTTCTACTACTGTAGCTTTAGTATTATCGTCGCTTATTTTTATAGCAACTAAACCTTCTGCAGCTACTCTATCTGCTTTCTTAGCAGCTTTAGATAAACCTTTTTCTCTTAATATATCAACAGC
Source organism: Intestinibacter bartlettii (assembly GCA_025148965.1). GTDB lineage: Bacteria > Bacillota > Clostridia > Peptostreptococcales > Peptostreptococcaceae > Intestinibacter > Intestinibacter bartlettii. Next base: position 2,036,003 of record CP102273.1, read on the forward strand.
TTTGTCCATATTTCCGTCAGCTTCTACTAATGCTTTTTTACAGTCAAGCATTCCAGCTCCAGTGCTGTCTCTTAATTCTTTAACCATTTTAGCAGTTACGTTAGCCATAATTAAATTCCTCCTGTTATTCTAAAAATGGCAAGGAGTAACCTTACCATTTAGTTTTGTCTTTTCAAAGTTGAGAAATTGTATTTTATAAATACAATTTCTCTTTAAAGTTAATTAAAATTATTATAAAAGATTATTCTTGTATTTCAGCTTCTTCTTCAACTATTTCTTCTTCTGCACCTTGTCTACCTTCGATTATTGCAGTAGCCATAGCACCAGTTATTAATTTTACAGCTCTTATAGCGTCATCATTTCCTGGTATAGCATAGTCTAATTCATCTGGGTCACAGTTAGTATCAACTATACCAACAACTGGTATACCTAATCTAGCAGCTTCTTGTATAGCTATGTTTTCTTTTCTTGGGTCAACTACGAATATAGCACCTGGTAATTCAGGCATTTCTTTTATACCGTTTAAGTTCTTTTCTAATTTTTCTTTTAAAGCTCTTAATTTTATAACTTCTTTTTTAGGAAGAACTTCGAATACACCTTCTTCTTCCATTTTTTCTAATTCTCTTAATTTTTTGATTCTAGTTTGGATAGTTTTGTAGTTAGTTAACATACCACCTAACCATCTTTCGTTTACGTAGAACATTCCGCATCTTTCAGCTTCTTCTTTTATAGCTTCTTGAGCTTGTTTTTTAGTTCCTACGAATAAAACTGGTTTACCAGTTTCAGCTATTTCTTTCATGAAGTTGTAAGCTTCTTCAACTTTTTTAACTGTTTTTTGTAAATCTATTATATAGATTCCGTTTCTTTCAGTGAAGATGTATTTAGCCATTTTAGGGTTCCATCTTCTTGTTTGATGTCCGAAGTGAACACCAGCTTCTAATAATTGTTTCATTGATATTACTGCCATTTTTACCTCCTGGTTTTATACCTCCGAAATGTTCAACTCCCTAATCGACCATTACTGGCACCTTTTAAGGATCCCATTTTCGTGTGTAATAATTTGTTTTTTATTTTTTTACCTTTTGTAGTATATCATAAGAAAAAACAAATTTCAATAATTTTAATTCAATATATTTATATTAATTATATTTATATTGTAAATTATATTAAAACCTTTGTTTTCCTTAATATTTCAACAGTTTTTATTTTATTTTTATTTTAGATTTTTAAAAACCATACTTTTTTAACAAAATTTTCATCTTATTTTTAAATGAAATTTCATCTAGGTTATTTTTACTTACTATATTTAATTTTCCCAATTCATTCCCATTTGAATCATAATATTTTATAACTCCTAAAAGTTCACCTTGTTTTATCGGGTAATTAATTTCTTTTAATGTTACTTCACTTTTTATATCTTCATCTTCATTGCATACTATATATAAAGCTTCCTCTGCTTTTAAAGTAACTTCCATATCAGGAATCCCACAAATATATTTTTTACCTACTAGTTCATCTTTTTGAGCTATATTTTTTGTTTTAAAGTTTTGTTTTCCATATTCTAATAATGACATAGATGCCTGTGTTCTTTTATTTTTATGATTTGTTCCAAGTACAACACCTATAAGTCTATTATCACAGTCATTTTTATCGTCTTTATGTGTTTTCATAGAAAAACATAGACAATATCCTGCATTTCCTGTATATCCAGTCTTAACACCATCTACATCTGGTATTAGTTGAAGAAGTACATTTGTGTTATTTTTACAAAATCCTCTCTCTGGATATGAGTAAACTTGCTTATCTGTTATTGATGTTACTTCTTTTTCATAGTTATCAAACATATATTTAGCTAAAATAGATATATCTCTAGGCGTTGATATATTTTCTTTAGGTGGTTTTGATGGTTCTTTTAAACTATAAATAGGAAGACCATTTGGATTTACAAATGACGTATTTTTCATTCCTAATTCTTTTGTCTTTTTGTTCATAATTTTTACGAAGTCATCTACACTTCCACCTATGTGTTTTGCTATTGCTATTGCAGCATCATTACCTGATACAATCATAAGTCCATTCATAAGCTCTATTAAAGGTACTTTTTCTCCAACTTTCAATTTATATGATGAACCTTTTACCTTCGCTATTTCTTGGTCTATTTCTATTATGTCGTTTTCTTTTACTTTTCCTTCTTTAATAGATTCTATCGCTATTAAAAAAGTCATCATTTTACTTAAACTAGCTAATGGCATTTTTTTATCTGGGTTCTTTTCATATAATGTTCTATTTGTAAGTTGGTCTATAAGTATAGATCCTTTTGAATATCTATCTATATTATCATATGCTAAAGATATACTAGTTGTAAAAATATTTAAGATTATAGATAGCAATAATACTTTTGAAACAAATTTTTTCAAGTCTTTCACCTTCCAAATTAATAATAAATACTTTATTAGTTTTCACATGGAAGGCTTTTTTAACCTAGTAATTATTTACTTTAATTCATTTATTTATATTTTTAACATTTAATTCATTATCTAAACATTCTTTTTATTATAAGTGCTGCCCATGTGCTTTGTATTGTTATTCCTATGAAAACCTCAAAACAAACAAGAATTTTACCTATTATGCCATTTATAATCATATCTCCAAAACCCACCGTAGAAAAGGTTATTACTGAAAAATACCAAAATTCAATATACATTTTTATAATTTGAGATATAGAATATGAATTTATATTTTTTAAATCAAGTTTAATCATTTCGCCTGAAAGAGTTGTAATACCTATAAACATATAGATTAATGCAAAACCACTTATTATACATATAATGTAGAAAAAAAATTTGCTTAGGTGTTCTCCATAACCCATAAGCTCTCTCGCTACATAGTTTAATACTTTTGATATTAAGTACTCACCATAACTTTTAAAGTCATCTCTGTTTATTGTGTTGTATTTTCTTTCATAATAGATATAGTATCCTATATTTTTATCGTCATGTATTTTTTCTGCCTGTATTTCAGCTATAGTATAATTAATTTTTCCTATATAATTGTAGCTTTTAATATAGTGACAATCCCTCAAAGTGAATTTTGTTTCTTTTGAAAACGAAATACCATCTAATCTCGGCAAGTTACTGTTACCAATTAATTTAAAACTTTGACCTTTTATATCGCTATTTTTAAATATTTTATTGTTTATTATATTTTTATTGAAGTAGTTGCCATTCATAACAAAATTAGAATTTATATCGCTATTACAAAATGATGTCTCATCTAAAAATTTGCAATTTAAGAATTCTATATCCCTCTCAAAACTAAAATTTGAGAAATTAGCTTTTTTATAAAAGGTACAATCTTCAAATTTAAGATATTTATATTTATAGTTGACAGCTTCTTTTATATCAAAGTCCTCTTCAAACATAAAACCCAAAAAGTAAGTTATTTTTTCTTTTTTTATATAGTGGTTAAATAGTATATTTTCTCTTTTATTTTTGTTATTTTTATGAAATACACATGTATGGCCATCTTTTATATGTCTATTGCAAGATGTATTGTTTTTAGATTTCCATTTACAGTTCATATAATTTTAAGTTGTAAACCACCCTTTCTAAAAAAAATTGCTATAGGAAAATTTAATATAAATCTTCTTATAGCACTATTCTTTCCTATTTATTTTATTTTCATTCAATACTAGAAATTTATAACACATAGATACTTTAAGAAAAGTTCTTCATATTCTTCATAATATCTTTCTCTTTCATTAAATATTATAGCTAGATTAAAAATAAGCTTTCTATCCTTTAAATCCTTTAACTTCTCGCCATCAGCTTTTATATCGTAAATCACTTTTCCAAAATTATCGATTTCTTTTTCATAAATTTCTGCATTATAGATTTTTCCACCTTGATTTTTTATAAATTCAATCGCTTCATCATAATGTAGAAGAATTCTAAAATCACTATCATCCTTATCTAATATTTCAAATCCAGCTATATTCTTTTTAGAATATAAAAAAGTTTTATTTATATAATACATAGCATTCCTCCAATTTAATTCTAAAGACTGTTTACTAAAGATAACTTTTTAAGTATCTTTGAATATCTATCATCAAATATATCTACATAGTTATTATCTTCATCTAAAATATACATTATTTTTTCCTTAGAATTAGAAGTCGTAAATACTGCATATTTCTTACCCCTTACCTTTACATTAAATATTGTAGAATTAAAAAATCTCATTTTTCCTCGTCTTAAAAGATCATTAAATTCATTTGCAAGAGAATTTTCAATTATATTTCTTATAAAAACTTTTGGCTCTTTATCGTATATATTTATCAGAGCTTTAAATTTTTCTTTATCTTCAGAAAAAGTATCTATGTTTATTATTACTTTATCTTTCGTAAAATGAAAATAGCTATTATAATCTACAAGCCCTAGACTTACATATGCATCTTCTTTTATATTTTCTAAAAGATAAAGTATCTTATCGCTTTTTGTATATAAGTTTATTAAATAATTCAAGAAAAAGTTTATAAAATACTCATCTTCATATAAAACTATGTTCTTTGGTGCATAAATAACTTGATATGAGACAGAGTTTAACTCATGAGTACTATATGTAGAAAATTTATTTTCTTCGCTTACAGGCATCTTTACCTTTACTAATATATCCTTTTGTTTTAATTTTTCAATCTCTTCATTTATTCTCTTTATCATAGTTTCTGTACTTATCATATTAAATACCTACTTCCAAATTATCTTGTAACTTTAATAATTTATTAATTACTTTCGATTTTTCTAAATCACAAAGTCTATTATCCTTTATATATATATAACAATAAGGTCTATTAGTTTTATTATTCATATACTCATAAGCACTAAAATAATATAAATTTTGAAATTCTCCATCTATAACTGTTTCAACTATTTTAGATTTAAATAAACTTTTTATCTCTAAGTCATCTAAAGCTTTATCAAAACATTTTGGAAAGAAATAATCTTGATATTTGATTGGAACATATATTTCATTTCCACTTTGTCTTAACACTACTACACATGAAAGAGCTTCTATTTTAAAATTTTTAAATTCTTCTTTTATATTTTCTACCATTTCATCTATATTTTCTATATCAAAAGGATATCTCAAAATTATATTGGCACCATCTATAGTAAGCTTTGGCTCTCCTAATTCTAAAATTAATCCCTCTATATTTACTAAGTATTGTATATATTTAATAGGACTTAGACCTTCCAAAAATTCTTTTAACCTAGACAAATATGTAGTTTTAAAATTATATAAATTATCTACATGACCATCTAATTTGTAATTTTCTATTAAAGAAGATGTGACTTTTATTGTGTTATCTTTATAATAATGAAACTTTGGAGCACCTAGTCTATCCACTTTCTTTAATGTACGAAATAAATCTTTTATACCTTTATAATATACGCTATCTAGTTTATCAAATATTGTATTTTCTTCTGTTGGTATTATATCTTTTATACTTTCATTAGAAAGACATTTTTCAATTGGAAGACTTATATCTAATTCATATTCATCGAATAAAATATTTAATGTAGTGTCAAAGTCTAAAATCGTATTGTTGATATGTTCTTTTTTATTCATAACCCACCTTCTATTTATTCAAATATATAGTCATTTTCTGTTATAAAGTCTATTATATCGTCGTTGTCTAATTCTTCTATAAATAATCCTTTTACAAGTTTTTTATTAAGTGAAACTAAATCTTTAAGACCTAAAACTGTAAATTCTGGTTTTAATTTTAATAAGAAATTAATTGCATTTTCAAATTTTGATATAAGCTCTTCATCTACATCATCTATATCATTTATCTGTCTTAAATCTTCTAATCTAGAAATTATACTTCCTATTAATAAATATATTTTATCGTGTTCTGTTGGAATTTCTACATCTACCCCAGATAATATATCGTCTACACTTACAAGTTCATCTTTCAATTTGCAAAATTGTAAAAAGCTATTACATTCAATTTCTCCGATATTACCTTCTATTTTGTATCTAAGTATATCATCATCAAAGTCAAATACATTTGTATTTAATATATCACTTACTGCATGCCATGTTCTCGGTGATGCAAATATCATAGAAGTACTATCTGGCACAAAGTTGTGAAGAGCTCCTGGTTTGAAGTTTAAATAGCTTATTACAAAAGGATTTACCCCTGTTTTATATGCAAAGTTTTTCTTCCATATATCTAAATCATATCCTATATCGTGAATTTCAAATCTATTTGCTAGTGGTGATGGCATTTGGACAAACACACCATTGTCGTCTTCTCTATTGCCAAGTGCAACGATAAACCATCCTTCTGGAAGTATATATTCGCCTAAGCGTCTATCTTGAATTAATTGATATGCTGCTGCCTGAACTCTTTTGGGCGCTGATGTAAGCTCTTCAACCAAAAGAATCCCTCTCTCCCCGTCTCTTTCTACATTCGGAAGAATATCATTTGGAAGCCATTTTGTTCTTGTTTTATCTTCATTTGGAAAGGGTATCCCTTTTAAATCCGTTTCTGTGTATAATAGAAGCCTTAAATCTATAAGACCCATATTTTTTCTTTCTGTTATTTGTTTTATTACTGCAGATTTACCAATTCCTGAAGAACCAAGTCCTAAAATTGCTCTTTTTATATTATTATCGATATTAAACTCAACTATTTTTTCAAATTGTTCTATATTTATAGTAGACATTTTTTAACCCCTTTATTTTAAATTTTTTAGCATATGTAAAATCAAAATTTTCTTACATTTTAATTATTTTAGATCCCTTATATCCTTCAATATTTCTCGTAGTTGCATCTTCTGTCAAACACCAAATAACATTTCTAATCAATATATTCGGTCTTGGAAAATATCCATCAGTCAAAACTACAGCACATATATACTTTAATTTTTTATCTCTTATATAAGAAAAAGCACTGTCGACATTAGTACCTTCTCCACCTGTTGGTCTTGCCTTTTTAAAATTATCTTTGTCTATATCAAAAATATCTTGAACTATACTATCAAAAAATATTACCTTCCCAGTTGCATTAAAATCATTGCAAATATTATAAGCTTGTGTCATAAAATTATTTAAATCATCATCTGAAATAGACCCAGATGTATCTATTACAAATAATATATCCTCTAATCTATTTTCATCCTCATATGGCCCAGGCAAAATAAGTTCTCTATATATGTGATTTTTATCTGGAGTATCAAAAGATAAGTCATCAGAAGATATATTACTCAAATACCTTCTTAAGTATTTATGCCATGGAAGTCTAGTTCCAATTAAATCTTCAATCTTTCTTAGCAAATTACCTGGCATATCACCCATAGATTTATTTCCCTGCATCTTATTAGTAATTATGCTCTCTTGGATTATCCTTCTCATATTTGATGATGTCTTTTGCACATTTTTAGGTCTTATTAAATCTTCTTTTACATTTTGATAATTTATATTTTTACCTAAACCACTTTTACCCTCTCCATTGCTTTCGATATTATCATCTATATTTTTATTTTGCTCCTGTTTTTTCATATTTTTATAAAGTATTTCATAAAGCTGCTCAAAAGATAGTTTCTCTAATAAATCTTTATCCTCTTGACTTTCTACCATAAGCGCATCTTTTGGAGGTGTAATCATTATTTGATTTCTTCTAAATTCCTCTTTCTCCATATCTATATAGTAATTTACTAAATAATCTGCAGCTATGTTTGCCACCTTGCTATCTTTATTTACCATTCTAGTAGGATGCATAAAAATACAGTGATAAAGTTGATGAAGTAGGTAAAAATTTCTCTCACTTTCAGTTAAACTCTCCATATACTCTCTATTATAAAAAATAGTATTTCCATCAGTACTTGCTATATCTATTGCATCACTTTCCCTAAGTTCATTTAATTTCATCAAGATTACACCATAAAAAGGTCTTCTTCTTATTAAATTAATTTTTAATTTACTTATACTTTCCTCTATTGTCAAACTTACCACCCCTAATTACATTCATTATTTAATTATATCTCATTTACAAATTTTAACAATATAAATGCAAAAAAATAACCCATATAAATAAGTTTCTATTTATATGAGTTATTCAATACATCTACATTCTACATATAATCTTTCGTATCTGTAGGTAAATTTTTTTCTCTTAATTTATACTCTACATTTTCTTTAATTATAGAGTAAATTACTGCAAATAAAGGTACTCCTATTACCATACCAACTAATCCAAATATTTCTCCTGCTACTAATATAGCAAATAATATCCAGAATGCGGAAATACCTATAGAGTTTCCTAATATTTTAGGTCCTATTACATTTCCATCTAACTGTTGTATTAGGAATATTAATATTAAAAATATCAAAGCTTTTGTAGGTGATTCAAATAATATTAATATAAAACACGGTACTGCTCCTATAAATGGCCCGAAAAATGGTATTACATTTGTAACACCTATTATTACAGAAATAAGCACTACATAAGGCATTTTAGCTATTGCAAATAATATAAAACTTATTACTCCTATTATTGCAGAGTCTATAATTTTACCACTTATAAAACGACCAAAAGTGTTATTACTTCTGTGAGTTAATTCAAGTATTCTATCTGCTGTTTTTTTGTTAAATATAGCACTTACCATTTTTTTAGACATAGCATAGAATTGCTCTTTATCTAACAATAAATAAACAGATATTATAAGCCCTAAAACTATATTCCATATACTAGATAATAGTGACATAATTATATTAGCTATAAGCGGTACTATCTCACTTATAAATGCAATCAATCTTGTTGAAATTTCATTTAGTTTGTCATTTAAGAAAGTTGCCATTTGATCACTTATATCGAAGTCTTTTATTATATCTTGGGTCATCTTACTAGCTATTTCCATATAATGTGGTATCTGATTTACTATACCTACGATACTCTCTGTAAGTTGTGGCAATACAAAGTGTATACATAAATAAATCATTATTCCAAATGTTAAATATGTAAGAAGTATACTTATAAGTCTCTTTTTACTTTGTTTTAATTTATTAAAATATTTGATATTTACTAAAATTCTTTCTTCATAAAATTTTAATATAAAATTCAATAAGTATGCAAGTACAAATCCAATTATAAATGGATACATTATTGAAATTAAATAACCTACTTTTGCACTATATGACCCTATTTGTGATGCAAAAAAGTAGAATAAAATACTAGAAAATATAACAATTAAAGAATATGCTGTTATTGTGTTATATTTACTATTCCAATTTACCTTCATTTTTCCTTCCTTTCTTATCAGATAATTATAACTGTGCAATTACTATTACTAATACTACAGCACACATAATTATTGATATAAGCTTTATCATAAAAGAATTACTCTTTTTATGTTGTATATAAATGCCTTCGTCATATTCTGTATTTTTAGTTTCGACAATATCTGCATTTACATACATTATTTTAGTCAAATCTATTAAGATTTCACTGTAACTACTGTATTTATTTTTTCTGGCCAATAATTTTTTTATAATATCTACTAGACCCTTGCTTAAAGCTGTTGTTCTATCTTTATTTAAATCTATGCCTTTATCTATATTTTTTAACATTTCTCTATCATTTACTCCTATTTTAAATGGCATTTTCTTAAATAAGCAGTAGTACATTATAATTCCTATGGCAAAGAAATCACTTTCTTTATCAGTGTAATTTACATTTAATTGATGTGGGCATAAGAAGGCAATATTGTTGTTCATTCTTATATTAACGCCACCATTTGCTTTAGTTATTCCTAAGTCATATATTTTTATATTGTAGTCTTTATCTATAAAAACATTATCTAATCTAAAAGCTCCGTGATATAAGCCCCTTTCGTCACAAAGCTTCATAGCACTTATTATCTGTTTACTTATTGAAATAATATCATTTGTTTTTAAATCTTTATTATTAACTAAATCAAGCAAACTTATTCCATCAAAATATTCGCTAATTACATAATATGTAGATTCATAGCTAATAACATCTAAAATATTTGCTATATATTTTGAATCTAAGTTTAAAATCATTGTAGATTCATCAATCAAATTTGGTATAAAACTATCCTTTATATTTTTATTTTGCTCTAACTTTTTTAAAAATACATATGAATTAGTTTCTATATCTTTTACTTTATAAAATTTATCTATTTCTAAATTATCATTATAAACCTCATATCTATCGTCTATAATTAACACGTAATCTCCCTCTTTCCAAATAACTTCAACATATTATATCATAAAAATTTGAATCTAAATAATCTTTATATGAAACTTAAGATTTTTTTAATGAATAAATTTAAAAAAGACAAACTCAAACTGAGTTTGCCTTATTATAATCTTATTCTTGATATACAGCTGTATAAATGTGTTTAGTTTCTGATTTTCCATTTTTAGTTATTGTTCTATAAGTTTTTGCACCTGGCAATCCATTATATATAAAGTTGTCAGTTTTTATACTAACTGAAACTTTATCTTGAGAGCTTCCATATATTTTTACACTAGCTTGTCCGCCTCCTGCATATGCAGATATATATACTGGATGATTAAAGTTATTTGTAAATTTAAAATCACTATCACTATCGTTTACCATAGCATCTCTTCCCCTAGGAACATATGATGATGTTTTACTATGATTACGAACTTGCGTTATATCAAGCCCTGATAATAAAGCTGCATTAAATAAAGTAGTTGAGCCTTGGCAAACACCACCACCTGGTGCATCTTGGTATGTTCCAGATACTATAACAGATGCATTTTGGAACCCATTGCTAATTGTTCTTGGACCTGTAGCTTTGTTATATGAGAAAGTTTCTCCTGGCATTACTACTGTACTACATCTTTTTAATGCTAATGCTATATTATAAGATCTTCCATATATAGATGAATTAAAAGTAGTTGAGTATCCTGCAAGTACACTATCTATACTTTTTAAATCTTCTGTTTTTATTTTTGGTTGTGTAACATCAACTTTTAAAGCTATAGTTTCGTAATTTTTGTCTTTATAAGCTTTTTCAATTAATTTTTTATTTTCTTTATCATCACATTTAAGACCTGTTTGTGATTCTTTTACATAAATCCCAGATGTAACTGAAATAGATGCATCTACAGATGACTTATTTATTTGTTTTGATATACTACTTATTTTTTTGTCTAATTTATCTTCATCATATGATACCTTTATGCTAAAATCATGCCCTTTAAATTTTGTACTTATATAAGTCACTATATTTGAGAAATATGAATTTTCTCTAGTTAAATTATATGCACTATCTACTACATCTTTAGTGTCGTATGATAAGTCCACCTGATTTGGCTCTATAGTGTAATATTCATTATTATAAGATAAATTAACTTTCTTAGTAGGATATTTTGCATCAATAGTTTCAAGTGCTTCTTGTTTTGTCATATTTGATACATTTACATCCTCTATATAAATGTTTTGAGCAATTTTTCCATTATATAAATTCTTTGATGTGAAATAATTTAAAATACCAACAAAAACAATAATTATTACAATCAAAATTATAAGTATAATATTCCTTTTACTTTTAAAATCACCCTTTTGTTTTACGGCTGTGTCTTCGCTCATTTTTTCACCCCATTTCTATGTACTATTAGATTATATTTTAATTATCAAATTAAAACAATCAAAATTTTGTAAATGTAACTATATTGTTACTAAAATTTTATATTTTTTACTTCAAAAAAATAAAACCTATCTTTAATTATAATAGGTTTTTATATTTTATTTTATATTTTTTAATTTCTTCTTTTTTTAATTTCTTCTTTCTTTTTTTATGCCTTTAATTTTCCCCGCACTTCCTACAAAGACAAATCCAAATCTATTATATATCTCATTTAATTGCATTAGTGTAACTTCACCTTTTTGCAAATTTAAAAATGTTATCTCTTCTAATTTTCTTTCGTAAATTACAGTCACTTTAATCACCCCTAAAATTAAACTTTTATACATGATATTAATTTATGTTCAAAAATATTACTATTATTTTCGAGCCAAACACGTGTTCTATAAACTCATTATACACCAAACATCTGTTCGTTTTCAACTGTTTTTTAATTTTTAATATTTAATTTATTATTATAAACTTTTATGTGCTTTTATAGACTTTTTATAATTTTAATACTACAATTTATATATAGTTTACTAATATAATATTTAATTTGAATGAGTTAGGGGGAATACAAATGAAAAGAGTTGCTGTTATTAGTGCAATACTTGAAGAGCCTGATATATGCCAAAAACAATTTAACGACATAATATCTAAATACAAACATATTATTAAAGGTAGAATGGGTATTCCATGTGAAGTTGAAAACATTTCAGTTATAAGTATTGTAGTTGTAGGTGAATTAGATTTGATAAATAGTTTAACTGGGAAACTTGGGAAAATACCTTCTGTTCTTGTTAAAACAAGCATTTCTAAAAAAGAAGTCGAATAGATAATCTTAAAAAATATTCATCATAAAACAATTAATTTACTTACTATTAATTTTCTTAATTATCAATAAATTTTTAATATTTGACCTTTTTTACTATATTTTTCCAAAAAAATATAGTATTATATAAAAAAGGGGATATAAGGGGGCAGCGAGATGAGAAACTCTAATGCGAATAATACAATACTCTTCATCGAAAAGAAAAAGGAGTTTGAAAATAACAGAGATAATCATAATTCCAAAGATAATAAGATAGTAATAAAGGATAAGAATGCTAAAATTATCTCATTATCAACTTATAAACGACTAAAATTTAAAAGACATCATATTATTAATAAAGGGGAAAAACATTTAAATATTGATAAAGTCAAAAAAAGAGTTTTTTTAATTGTAATTTTAGCGTTATTTTTGTTGATATTTGCGACTACAGTTATGAGACAAAGATCATATAGTTCAGTTCCTTCTAATACATTTATAGCCCAAAATACTAAGATAAATACAACTGAATCTTTAACTTATAAATCAATTGTAACAAGGGTTGTAAATAAATATACGAATAGTAGCTATAAAGTATATGTTTCTAACTTACATCAAAATGGCAATTTGGTATATGCTCAAGGGTATTTTGATGTTCCCAAAGAAGGAAATGTACATTACGATTTAATATTAAAAAATGATTCTCCAACATCTTTAATAATAAACGGAAATGAATATGTAAAATAATTTATTATAGAATAATAGACCCAATAAATATTTATTGGGTCTATTATTTTTTTAATAGTATAAGTTATTTTTTTATGTTATCTTTTACTGCTTTTCCTACATTTTTACCAGTTTGTATAGTTTCTTTAGCAACAGATCCTACTCCTCCAATCACATCTTTACCTATAGTTCCTACCCCGTTTATTAATTCCTTGCCAACAGAGCCTACTCCATTTATTAATTCTTTACCAACATCTGTCACAGGTTTTGTAATCTTACTCATAATATATGTCAACTCCCTTATATATAATTTGATTAAAAGTATTTTATATATATTATGATTATCAGTAGAATTTAGTTACTTAATTTACGACAAATTATAGCATATTTATTGCATAATCTAAATTCATCATATTCTTTTCATATAGGCCATAACCCATAAAAGACGATTTTGCAATTTTTATATCTGCAATTTTTGATATTTCTTCATATTGTTTTGAATTTTTTATTCCTATTAATATATTTTTTAAGTTGTTATTTTCATTACTTTGGTTTCCAAATATATATACTATTTCTATTTTGTCAGAAAATCCTATTTTTAACTCTTCATATGGATATAAAAGACCTAATATAGTTTTAGCTTTATATATTTCCTTTAAATCGTCTTTTAAAAGGCTTAGACTCTTTTCATCGTATAAAAACTCTATCATATTATTTAAATCGCTTAAAACTTCTTCTAGTGTCTTTAAATGCTTATCTCCATAATACATTTTAAATAGTGCTAAGTCTAGATTTTCAGAATTATCGTTATCTACTGCCCATTTAACACCTATCATATCGAATAAGTAATTATTTAGACATCCTCTGTATTCTATATCACCTATAAAATAATCGCTTTCCTTTCCTATGAGTCCATAATTATTTTCTTTGGCAACAATATGTTTATATTCCCTTTCTCCACCATCAGGCATTTCAACTTTCATCCATAAATCCATTTGTTGTTTTATTTTAGGTATATAGTCTATTAATTTATTTGCTTTTGATAAGTTATCAATTCTAGGTATACATTCAACTACTACACTTTGATTATTTTCTGTTTTTATGTAATTCTTATCAAAATAACCATTATATTGATTTTCTCCTACTTCTTTTATTTTTAAAAGGCTACCACCTCTATAATAAATATTTATACCATCTTTTCTAATCTCCATGGCTAAGGTAGTATCCGATTTTACATATTTTAAGATATTTCTTAAAACTCCATTTTCTAAATCATTAATAAAATTATTTGATATTATCCTTTTCATAAAATCACCCCTTTGTATACATAGGAACAAGTAGTATATTTACTATATATCTATATTTTATCACAATTTGATAAATTTATTTTATTTTTTAATAAAACACCAAAAAGACGTGCTATAAAGCACGCCTTTTATATTAAATCATTGTATACTATTTTAGTATTTGTATAGTTATGTTTCTAGAACCCCATCTATTACATTGAGCTTCACTTGGCATATAAATATCTATTATTTTTCCTTTTATTCCGCCACCACAATCTTCTGCAACAAATACTCTGTCTAATTCTTTTATATAAACTTTTGTTCTATATGGTATTACTTTTGGATCAACTGCTATAACACCATATCTAAGTTTTGTTCCTAAAGCTGTATGAGTACCACTTGAATAAGCAACTGCTCTAACTTTAAGTGATTTTTTAACTTTGTAGCCTTTTATGCTATTTGAGCTTTCTTCTCCTGAAGAATAAGATGATTTAGATACATATTTTTTACTAACCCAACCGTATTTTCCATTGAATTTTATTTTGTACCATCCATTTTTAGTTGTATATAAATTAACTTTTTTGCCTTTAGATAACTTACCTATTTTTCTATATTTTGTAGAAGCTCCTGTTCTAACATTTACAGTTGCAGTTGTTTTTCCTGTTCCGCAACTTGCTGCTTGTGCTGGAGTTGTTACTCCTAACGTAATCATAATTGCTCCTAGAATAGCTACTGTTTTTGTAAATTTTTTAAACATAAATTCCCCCCTAGATTTTAACTTACTTAGAAAGCCTATATTTAAATAGCAAATTCTTTTATATTTAAATATTGAATTTAGACCTTCTAGAAATAGATTTAAGTAATTTCTATATTCTTAAAATTTTGTTTTTATTTACCTTGTGATACTTATATAATATTACATTTTAGTAACTTTTAAAACCCTTTTTTAGAAAAAAGTTACATCGTTGTTACTTTTTTGCTTTTAGTTTTAAAAGAAACTAATCCATTCAACAGTAGCATTTTCAATAGGATTATCGTTTTCTCAATTTGTAATTATTTTGTAATTTTTTTTTGTAAATTTTTTTTAATTTTTTTCATGTTTTTTCTTTTTTGATGCATATTTTTGATTAAATTGCCTCTATTAACACGGTCATTTTTCCCCCACAAACCATACCTTCTTCTTCAGCAATTTCTCCAGTCATATCTATTGTTTCTATTTTTAAATTTTTACTACCAGCCATCAAAGCTGCATCTTTAATTATTTTTGCCTCTGCACATCCACCACCAATTGTCCCTATAATCTTTCCACTATCGTATACTATCATTTTACTTCCTGCTTTTCGTGGAGTAGATCCTTTTGTAGAGATAACTGTTACAAGACTCATTTTTTCATTTTGTGATTTTGCCAAAGCTTCTAATACATCTTTATTTAATTCACATGAATTGCTGACTTTTATAGGTTCATTTTTTACAGCCAATTTTCCAATTCTTTTAACACTTATAATTTCTGCAAGTATTGATATTGCTATTTCTTCAGGAGTTACTGCCCCTATATTAAGTCCAATTGGAGAATATATATTTTCAATTTTTTCTTTTGAATATCCCTCTTCAATTAATTCCTCTTTCATGATTTTAACTCTTCTTTTTGAACCAATCATTCCAATATAATTTAATTCATCTAAAGATAAAATTTTCTCTAAACAAAACTTATCATGTTTATGACCTCTAGTAACTATTACAACATAGTCCTCTTCATGTATATCTAAAATTTCAAAAGCATTTTCAAAAGTATTGCAAATCACTTGTATATCATCTCCAAATTTTTCCTTGTTTGCAAAATACGGTCTGTCATCGACTACAATTGTATTAAACCCTACTTTTGATGCAAAATGACATAAATGATATCCAACATGTCCTGCTCCGAATACAATAAGCCTATGCTCCCTTTTAAAAACTTCTGCAAGTACACTTTCTTCGTCGTTTATTTTAATATTTGCTATTAAATTTTTTTCCTTCGCCTTATTTACATATTCTAAGTTTTTTCCTTCTAATTCTTCTAAATTATATATATTTTTTTCGACTTTTTTTGTTTCTAAATTATACTTTGTTATAAGTGCTACTTCCTCGCCCTTATTTAAATCTTCTAATAATGTTTTGTATATTTCTGTGCCCATTTTATCACCTTTACTGAAATATTTTTATATTCTTTATAAAACACATATTTAATAGCGCTTCTAAAACCCCGCCACCTATACATCTAGCTTTATCTGAAATTTTATAACAGTTTTGTAATTCTTCTTTTCTTGGATCTATATCTGCAATTTTAAGACCTTTTTTAACATATGTTTTATCATATATTATTCCTCTTAAAATTCCACTTAAAGATGCATATACATTTTCACTTCCTACCTTTGCTATAATTTGACCTTTTTCAACATAATCTGCAATATGACTTATATTATTTATAACTCCTTCTGCCGGTGAGTGTATCACTCTTTCTTTGGAATATCCCTTTATATCTCCTGGTATTCCCGTGTTTTTTGCTGCATAGCCTTCGTATATAATTCTACCTAAATTATGCCCTCTTTTTGTTTCAATTACTGCATCTACATCTTTTCCTGCATAAAATCCAGGCCCTAAAGCAATTGTAATAGGAGCCATATTTTTATTTGTTCCAATATTTTTTTTCGCTATTATAGCATCTATTAAAGCTATTGGTTTTATTTCATCTAGTATTTCACACTTTTCATCTATAATTAAAGGTACATCTCCATCTTCAAAAATGCGTTTTATTTCATCTATATTTTTTGCCAATCTACATTTAATTCCTTCAACTTCCATTTCATTTTCAAATACAGCATTACAAAACGACACAGTCCTTCTTATCGCTGTTGGATGTTCACATTCTAATACTAGTACTTTTATATTACATCTATGTAATTTATGAATAACTCCACTTGCCAAATCGCCTCCACCGCGCACTATTACTATATTATCCATAATTATATCTCTCCTATTTTATCTATAACTTGTAAAAACAACATCTATATTAGATTTTTCACATAAATTTGCTATGTTCTTACATAATTCTAGATTTTCTTCTTTATCTACTTTATTTATTATTACTTTATATTTGCAATTCACATTTTTTTTAAGTCCATTTTCATGTTGAGCTATTTCAACTAAATCTTTATAATCTATAATTTCATCTAAATCTTTTCTTAATAATTTTGATACTAATTCTGGTCTATGACATATATCTTTTATTTTCTTATTTATACTATCAAACCCCATAATACCAATTACTAAGTTTGTTTCTTTTATTATTACAGGTTCATTGTCTTTAGGTGCTTTAAGCGGCAGGTTTTTAGATCCATCTCCTTCTATTAATATAAAATCTCCAAGTAAAATAATTTTTTTTAACAAATCAAAATCTAAACTTTTTACTTTGTATTCACTTTCCTTCTTTCCTACTTTAATTAGAAAATTTTTTTTCAGAATATTTTTAATTCTTTTTATATCGCTATCTTTTTCTATCAATATAAAATCTTTGTCAAATCCCATATGTGTAGTTGTAGTTATAATTGTTTTTTTATTTAAATTTGAAAATTCTTTTCCAAGTTCAAATATTGTACTTGTCTTCCCACCAGCCCCTACTAATGTTATTATTTTATCTTTTTCTAAATCTATATCTAATGCCTGAATTAAATTTTTTTCGTAGCTAATACTTCCTTTTTTATAGGAGTAAATTTTCATAAAAATCACCTTTGTTTATCTTAAAGTTGATACTTAAAATCTATATCTATGACTTCTTTTTCACTTAAAATTTTAAATGTAAATAAGTCATTTAAATTTTCTAAAATTATCTTTTTTCCACCTTTATCACCACTTAAATTTAATAATTTTTGTTTATATTTACTTGTAAAAATAGTGGGATTTAATAAAATATCATTATTACTTACACACCCTAAATTTTTTTTACTTTTTACAAATTGATTTATAAATTTATCTATAGTTTCTTTTTTTATATAAGGTTGGTCACATACAATAAACATATATATATTATTAGATGAATTTGAAACTCCCAGTTTTATAGACTGGGAAATTCCAAATTCACTATTGTTATTTTTTACAACTTTTATATCTTTATTTTTTAAGTTATCTATTATTTTGTCGTACTTAGTGACAAATATTATTTCATCTACATTTTCATTGCTTTTTTTTAAATCAATAAGCTTATCTACTGTATGTAAATACATAGGTTTGTTATCTATTTCATATAACAATTTATTTCCATTAAATCGTCTACTATTTCCAGATGCCAAAACTATAATACTAAGCTTCAATGTTATTTTTTAATATACCCATTGCTATTTTTTCGCTAGTCATAGGAAGTTCATTAATCCAAACTCCACTAGCGTTGTATATAGCGTGGCATAATGCTGGTGATGGTGTATTTATAACTAATTCCCCTATTGATTTTGCACCAAATGGTCCAGTTGGCTCATAACTAGATTCAAATTCTACTCTTATTTTGCCCATATCAAGTCTTGTAGGTATTTTATATTGCATAAATGAATCGTTTAATATTCTTCCCTTATTGTCATATTGAACATCTTCATATAAAGCCATACCAATTCCTTGTACTAAACCACCCTCTGTTTGTACAGTTGCAAGAGCTGGATTTATTACTGTTCCACAGTCTACACATGTAGCATAGTCTATTATTTCAACATGTCCTGTTTCTTTGTCTAATTCAATCTCAACAGCTCCAGCCATATATGGTGGTGGTGATACTGGAGTTTTTTCCTTAGCTGTAGCAGTTAATGTGTGGTTGCTGTAACACATTGCATTATTTGCTATATCTTTTAAGCTTATACTTCTCTCTTCTTTTACAGAATATACTTTTTCTCCGTCAAAATCAGCATCTTCTAATTTTATATCTAACATATCAGCACCTGCTGCTATTATTTTTTCTCTAAGTATTTGACATGTTTTTATAGTTGCATTACCAGTTAAATATGTTGTACTTGATGCATAAGAACCTGAATCATACGGAGATATATCTGTATCAACTCCATAAACTACTATATTATCTACATGAGTATCTAAACAATCAGCTGCCATTTGAGCAAGTATTGTATCGCATCCTGTACCCATATCAGTTGCACCTATCATCATTGAATAGAATCCATCGTCATTTACTTTTATAGTTACACTTGCAACGTCGACATTACTAATTGCAGAACCTTGCATTGCTACAGCAAGACCAACTGACCTTACTTTCCCATTTCCTAAATCTTTACATGGATATTTTTCATCCCAATTTATCATCTCTTTTACTTTATCTAGACACTTTTCAAGCGTACATGAGTTTGCTGTCTCACCATGGTAGGCTGGCATATAGTCTCCTTCTTTTAAAAGGTTCTTTTTCTTAAACTCAATTGGGTCCATATTCATTTTTAGGGCAAGTTTATTCATTGTTGTTTCTAACGCATAAACACCTTGTGTTGCACCATATCCCCTATAAGCACCTGCTGGTATTGTATTTGAATAAACACCGTCAAATGCAAATTTAAATGCATTTACATGACTTGTATATAGAGGTAGTGATTTGTGACCAGTTAATCCTATTGTTGTTGGGGTATGGTCTCCAAATGCTCCTGCATTTGATAAAGTGTAAAGTGAAGCAGCTTTTAGTTTTCCATTTTCATCTGCACCTAATTTTACAGTTATCTGCATTTGGTGCCTTGGACTAGAAACGATTTGGCTCTCTTTACGACTATATATTATTTTTGCAGGTTTACCTGTTTTCCAAGTTACTAATGCAGGGAATATTTCATTGATTACAGTTTGTTTTGCACCAAATCCCCCACCTATTCTAGGTTTTACTACTCTTATATTTGATTTTGATGTATCAAGTGCAGTTGCAAGTATTCTTCTAACATGGAATGGAACTTGTGTAGATGCAACACATACAAGTCTTCCGTATGCATCTTTATATGTATATGCTCTAAAAGTCTCCATCATTGTTTGTTGATTTGCTTTTGTTAAATAAGTTTCTTCTATTACATATTTACATTTTGCAAATTCAGCTTCAACATCACCTTCTTCTAATACATCATGACATATTAAGTTTCTTTTTACATCTGGAGATATTGGAACTTTTACTTCCCAATCTTCTTCTGGGTGGACCACTACCTCATTGTCTAAAGCTTCTCTAAAATCAAGTACTGGTTTTAGTACTTCATACTCAACTTTTATCATTTTTAAAGCTCTATCTACACATTTTTCATTTTCTCCAGCTACTATAGCTACAGCATCTCCGACATATCTAACTCTCTCATCTAGTATTTTTCTATCATATGGACTAAGTTCTGGATATGTTTGCCCAGCAGTTGTAAATCTAGTCTTTGGTGCATCTTCCCAAGTTAATATACATTCTATTCCTGGAACTTTAAGCGCTATATCTTTTTTTACATTTTTAACTATTGCATGAGCATGAGGTGAACGAAGTACCTTTACTATAAGTGCATCTTTTGGTGCTATATCATCAGTATATACAGCTTGTCCTGTAACTAAAGACATAGCATCTTTTTTCATAACACGATTATTTACAAACTTCATTATTTGCTACCTCCTTATTTCTGTCTAAATATTTTTTTATAGCTCTTAATTGACCTTGATATCCTGTACATCTACATAAATTACCTGATAAATATTCTTTTATTTCTCTTTCTGTTGGGTTTTCTAATTCATCTTCCATTGCAAGAACATTCATTATAAATCCTGGCGAACAATATCCACATTGTTCTGCACCTTCTTTAGCTAAAAATGTTCCAAAGTCTATAGCTCTTTCTTGAACACCTTCAAGCGTAACTACATGTTTGTTATTTACTTGAGCTGCAAGCGTTGAACACGAAAGGACAGGTTTATTTTCTACCCATACTGTACATAATCCACAGTTTGCAGTCTCACACCCTCTTTTAACTGAATAACACCCCTTACTTCTAACATATTCAAGAAGTAATATATCTGGCTCTATTTCATCTTTTATCATTTTACCATTTAACCAAAATTTAATCTCCATATCTACATACCTCCAACTTCATTTATACATCTTTTTACTAAAACCTTGCATAGATGACTTCTAAAGTCCTTACTTGCCCTCATGTTACTTCCGAATGTTAACTTACCTTCAACATAATCTGCAAATTTTTCTATTTCATCTTTTGTTGGATCACAGCTTAATATATTCTCTTCATCTAATACTAAAACTGCCTTTTGTGGTCTAGCGCCAACTGCGACTGCAAATTTATCTCCTATTTTTGATACTGCACAAGTAAGTACAGGAAAATCTGTAGATATATTTCTATGAGACATATAACTTATTTTTCGATTATCTTTTTTTATTATAACTTTTTCTAATATATCATTGTCATAAGGCATATTTACAAATTCCCTCATTGATATTACTCCACCTTTATAAAGCTTTACATAACTATCTAAAGCTAATAGACATGTAAGAGGATCTGAAAATCCAAATCTTGAAAATATGCTTCCACCTATAGTTGCACAGTTTCTAAATTGGACTCCAACTATGCTTTTTACGCAATTTTCTATTGCATTATTAAAATATTTATTAAGACCTTCATGAACTTCTAAATCCCTAAGTCTAACCATAGCTCCTATTTCAAAATATTCATCATTTTCTTCAATTTTATCTAGGCCTAAATTAGATAAATCAATTGCTGTTTGAATAGTTTTATGTCCCATCTTCATCCATAAAAGTCCACCTAATATATTTGCTTTTTTACTTTGATTTAATTTGTAAGCTTCTTCTAAGCTATCTGCAACAACGTATTTTTTAATTGTAAACATCTAATCCTCCTATTTTATCTTTGTATTTACATAAAGAAATCTTTATCATAAAAATCCTTAAAGATGTAGATTTCTTTTAAGGGTATCGCACTTGCTACACCAAGTGCTAAAATCACATATACGGAAATTATACCTCTACACAACTTTTAAATGAATATAATTTCCTATGCGTTATAAAAAAAGACAAACTTAATAAGTCTGTCTCCTTTTTAGAAAAGGAGACACATTCGGGCGCCAAATATCTCCTTCACTCTATTTTTTAATAATAAATTTTAATTTATATTTAAACTAAATTAATTTTATCATAATAATCTACTTACTTCTATATCATTTTTATATTTTAATATGTATATTATGCCCCCATTTGTTCTTTTTTTGCTTCTTCATTATTTCTAGGCAATATTAAATTTAAAACAGTAGCAACTACAAAAGTCATTATTATACCATTTTGTGCAAATATATTTGATACCCATTCTGGACACTGTGCCAATACTTCTGGAACATTACCTATTCCAACCCCTATACCTATAGCTAAAGCAACTATAAGACCATTTCTTCCATCTAAAGTTTCTCTAGATAGAGATTGTAGACCACTTACAAGTATCATAGAGAACATTATAACTGCTGCTCCACCTAATACTGACTGTGGCATAACTGAAAATATTGCACTTAATTTAGGACAGAATCCACATAAAATTAAGAATATCGCACCTGTCATTATTACAAATCTATTTACGATTTTAGTAACAGTTACAAGACCAACATTTTGGCTAAACGATGTGTTTGGTAAAACCCCAAATATAGATGCAACTATACTACCTATACCATCTGCCATAACACCTCCAGACAGCTCTCTATTTGTAGGTTCTCTATCAAGTCCTCCATTTGTTATACCAGATATATCACCTATAGTTTCTACAGTAGTAGCTATAAACATTATTCCCATTGCTATTATAGCTTGTATATTAAATTCAAATGGAACTACCATTGGATGTGGTAGAGAGAACCAAGCACTTTCTTTTACTTGTGTAAAATCTACCATACCTAAGCATATAGCCAATATATATCCAACTATTATACCTATTAATATAGATGAGTCATTTAAAAATCCTTTAAATTGTTTAAGAACTAGTATAACTATTATAACTGTTGTTCCAACTAATAAATGGTTTAATGAGCCAAAATCTTTAGCTCCTGCTCCACCACCAAAATACTTAATCCCAACTGGTAATAAAGATAAACCAATAGATATTATAACTAAACTTGTAACTATTGGTGGAAATAACTTTTTAAGTGGTTTTATAAAAAATCCTAAAATTGCCTCCATTATTCCGCCAACTAAACCAGCTCCTATTATTGCCCCATATCCATATTGCAAACCAATAGCTTGTGCTGTACCTATAAATCCTGAACTTGTACCCATTACTATTGGAAGTTTTGCTCCCACTGGTCCTATTGGATATAACTGTACTAGTGTAATTAAACCTGCTATAAACATTGCATTTTGAATAAGCATCGATCTCAGATTCGAGTCAATATTTAATAATCCACATACTATTATAAGCGGTGATATATTCCCTAAAAACATCGCTAAAACATGTTGTATTCCTAAAGGAATTGCTCTTTTAAGTTCTACTCTTCCATTTAGTTCGTAAATTGATCCTTTTTTTGCCATAATGTACTCCTTTTCCTAATACTCCTAATGAATTTAAAACAATTACTAATAAAATATACCATAGACACAAACAAATTTCCATATTTTTTTAATATTTTTCGTGTTTTTTGTATAATCCTATAAATTTATATTCTATTTTTTTATTAATCGTATATCGTATTTTTTTTATTTATATCTTATGTTTTACATTTAAAAGAAAATTTAGATTCAAAAATATTGATAAAATCCCCAAAAAGTATTATGATAAAATTTAGTATGGTATATCCATAAATTAGAAGTAAATAGGAGGGGGTCGATTTATGAAGAAAAAAAGAACACTACAAAACAACTTAAGTTATGCACTCAAGTATATGTTTGGTAATTATGGTATAAATATTTTTCTAGATTCAAAAAAATTCATAGTAACTCTTGATAATTTAATACCTAATTTACAAGAAGAAACTAATCTAGTTAAATTTGCAATACAAAAAAATGCAATTTCTGCAATAGTAAATGCTTATGATCAGAGAGATATCGATAAAAATTTTGCTTATTTAAGAGCAAAAACTATTCTTACTAAAAACGGTGTCTCAGAAAAAGCAACTACATACTTATTAGATTGTTTTTTATACGCATTTGACTGGATAGATGATGTTCCAGACTATGAAGATTTATCTGATGAAGATTTTATAATTGCTAAAATACCCGAAAAATCTATAGATAATTTTTCAAAAAAACTTGAAACTCAATCAGATCGTAATAAAGTAAAAAAGATGCCTACAGTTAAATTGAATAAAAAAGATATTTCTGATAATAAAGACAATGAACCTAATAAAAACACAACAGTAGAAAAAGTAGAACCTTTACACTTTGAAGAAAAAAGTTTATCTTCAAAAAAAGAAATCGAAGATGATAATATTTCAAAAAAAGAAGATGATAATATGAAAAATGATAAACACAAAACAAAAACAAATTCAAAGTATTATTTAAATCATGATTTCGATGATAACGATGAAAATTATAATTATGAATATGATGACGATGATGAATACTATGATGATGAATCTGGTTCTTTATTAAAAAAAATAGCCTTAATTCTTATCACTGTAGCTATTATCGGTGGTATAGGATTCTTTGCTTTTAAAAATCTTAATAAAGATGCAGACGTTACTTTTAATGGAGTTTCTATCACAAGCGAGTACCAAATGGATAATGATACTTACGTATTACCTATAAGCGAACAAACTACTTTAGAAGTAGTCATGGATAGCACTAATTCAAAACCAATCGATACAAATAAATTAAGATTTAAACTTGAAAATGGTTCTATATGTAATTTCCAAAGTAGTGGTAAAAAATGTACTATAACAGGTTTAGCAAAGGGAAGCACTAAATTAATAATAATTTATAATAATGAAATTATTGGTACAGTTCCTTTGTATTTTAAATATTTTACTCAAGAAGAAGATAAACAAAATCAAAAAGATAATACCGAGAAAGAAAATACTACTACAAAACAAGATACTAGCAGTAGTGATAATACTAAAAACAATAGTAATAAAAATAGTAATAACAACAATAATAATAAAGATAGTAACAAAAATAAAGATAATAATAAAGATAATAATAAAGATAATAACGACAATAAACCGAAACCTATAAAACCTGAGCCCGAGCCAGAACCTGAACCAACACCGGAACCTGAGCCTAAACCTGAGCCTGAACCAACACCTAAACCTGAGCCCGAGCCAGAACCTGAACCTGAGCCAGATCCAGGAAATCCTGATGAGAATGGCGGTAGTTCAGGTGAAAATAATACAACTACAGAATCTAGCAATAACAATATAGAATAATAATTTTTCATTGTAAAATGAAATTTATTTCCTATATGTTATAAAATTTATTATTATTTCACATAATAACTCTATAAATTTAAATAAAGGAGTCTATTATGCCTACAGAAGATACTATTAATTTACTTAAAGAATGTGATGCTGGTTGTAAAATGGGTATTGACGCTATAAAACAAGTTATAGATAAAGTCGAAAATAAAAAATTATATGACATAATAGTAAAATATTTAAACGACCATCAAAAGCTTCAAAATAAAATCACAGACAAATTAAATGAATTTGATTGTTCTGAAGAACAGCCAAGTGCTATGGCAAAAGCTATGAGCCATATGAAAATAAACTTTAAATTAGTCAAAGGTGAACATGATAAAGAGATTGCCGATTTGATTACAGATGGATGCAATATGGGTATAAAATCAATAAATAAATATATGAATCAATACCCTGCAGCATTAGAATCAATAAAAAGTTTGTGTTATGACTTAGCTGAGCTAGAAGAAAATTTTGCAAAAGATTTAAGACATTATTTATAAAGAAATTTGTATCTTTTAAATGATAATATATTCAAAATTCACATTTTAAAAAAGCTAGCGAATTTAAAATATAAAATTTGCTAGCTTTTTTAATCTTATTCTACATTTCTGAAATTTCTTGTAATCTAAAATATATTTTTCTTATTCTTAAATTTATATATTCAATATATCCCCTTTTCATAATCCAATCATTTACATCCATATCATCAAACATATCTTCATACTGTTCTCTAAGATATTGAATATTATCACTGTGCATGTTTAACATATATTCATATAAAAATTCATATGCATTTTTATACGTAAATACATCTCCTTCAGAATCATTTATTGTAATTACCAATAATTGTTCTTTTTCATCTACACGAAATTCTGTTTTGTCCATTTCAAAACTTCCGATTTGAGATATTAATCTATCTACTTCTTCTAATAGATCTCTACATTCTCTTAATAGCTCTATTTCTCTCATAAATTTCCCCTTCCAATTAAGTTAATTATTCTTATATGTTAAAAGGCACAATACATAACAAGTTATATACTGTGCCTTATGAGTGCAAATTTAATTTTCTATAATTTTTTAATTTATCCCTATATAAATTGTTAATTGTTAATTATTTTATCTGTAAAAAGGATATGCCAATCATATACGATATAACATATTTTTTAATTGTTAATTGTTATTTATAAATTGACTGAATATATGTAATTTAAAATTTGCACACATTTATTAAAAGAATTAAAAATTCTATTAATCGATATCTATTAAAATTTCATTATTAGCTTTATTTAAAGCAATTTCAAGTTCTAAAATCTCTTCATTTCTATCTTCTAGATATTTTTTTAAATCTTTTTTATTAAAGTTAGGTTCTTTTACCTTATAGTAAACTGATGTTGCCGCAGCATCTACCTTTCTTTCTTTTGAAGATTTAACATTTTCTAAAATATGTTCAAAGTTATTTACTTGACCTCTTAGATATTTAATTTTATTTAATGCCCCTTGAAGGCTTAATCTACCAGTTTTAGTTTCTATGTAATTTTCATTATTAGCTTTAGATATTTTTGTCTTTATTTGAGAAATTTCTTCTCCTAATTCTATTATAAGCTCAAATTCTCTATTAAAATCAACTACTTCATTACAATCATATCTGCTTCCATCAGATTCTAATATGTATTCTTGTATTATATTTTCAAGATCCATCATTTTGTACATTTTATCTCTATAAATTCTCTCTAACTCAGATACTTTTAACATAGCTTGACTTATTGTACTTTTTTCCATAATACATAATCCTCCATAATTTTTAAATTATTTCTTTTTTAAGACATATAATATTCCTGATATGAATAAAATTGTAAGTAAATAAAACAATATATAAGTATAAGATACTGTTGCTTGCAATAAAAGTATTATTATCATAACTATAAATTCTATAGATGAAAATATTATGTTTTTTGCAAGCTCCAGAAATATTCCGAAAAACAACCAAATCATCTTTGCATTTGAACTAATAACATCAAATCCATTTAAATAATCTAGTGTGCTTCCTACAACAATATTTCTAAAATAATTTCCGATAACAACTATTCCATTTTTTATACCATCATATGAATTTAATTCATTTTTTAAAGAAAATCCAACTTTAGACTTATTGTAATAAATAAAATTTTCAGTTGAAATTCCATCTAATCTAGATAATGATATATATCTATTTAGTTTATTATAACTTAAAATCTTACTTTGCCCTGTATAATTAATAGAAAGAGGCATAAATAGAGAACAAATTATCAAAATTAATACTAATAATATAATCGGCTTTTTTTTCAATTAAATTTCCCCCTATTATTCCACATGATAATAAATTATACCATAAGTTAGTAATATAATAGAATATATATATTCTTTTAAGATAATTTTTTCAAAAAAATAAGCCCCAACTAGTTACTTGAGGCTAAACCCGTTCTATAAAATCCCGATAACGTAAAATTAATTTGTTGTATTTAGAAATTTTATGTACTCCCTTTGTACAAACTTATTATATCATTTTTATTTGTCGAAATTTGTATATTCTTGCAAACATTTTCTAGGTATTTTTTGGAATTAAATCTATATATAAAAGAAACTAACTGTACAATAATACAATTAGTTCTTTCAATATATTATTTATATATTTCTATATTATGAAATGCAACTTTCTCATTTCCTTTATTCATATATGTATGATTTAATGAGCCATCAAATTTCAAACTATTTCCGGCCTTTATTTCATAAATTTCTTTTTCTACTTTAAGAGTTAAAGTTCCCTCTATTACAAGAACCATTTCTTCTAATACATTTTTATGTGCAGCTGAGATATGTTTACATCCTGGATCTAGCTCTACTAAAAATACATCTACACCACTTTTAGAACTAAATTGAAATATTGGATATAGTACCATCTTTCCTTCTTCTTCCTTAATAGCTTTTATGTCGTCTTTTTTTACTAAAACTAATTCATTTTGTTCATCATCTAACAAAGAAGTAAAATTAACTTTTAATCCTGATGATATTTTCCATAATGTTGATATAGTAGGACTTGATTCTCCTCTTTCTATTTGCCCTAACATTGCCTTACTAACGCCTGTTAATTTTGATGCTTCATCTAAACTTAAACCTAAACTATTTCTTAATCTTCTAAGATTTTGCCCTACTTTTGGAAGTTGTGACATCATAAATAAATCTCCTCGTTTCTTAAATTTATGACTACTTATATCTAACTACCCCGACTCCACAATTTTCAATAACCCCTTCTAAGTCATTTATTTTTTCTTTACTTGGAACTTCAAATTTATAAATATAATCATAAAGACCTAAAGCTTTATACTTGTCTAGTCCTAACATATGATAAGGTAGTAATTCCATCTTTGGATTTTTTACATTTTCTTTTACAAATTCTGCTGTCTGTTTTATATTTTCTGTACTGTCATTAAATCCCGGTATAACAGGAATTCTAATCACCATACTTTTATTTAGTGTAGCCATTTTTTTCACATTTTCTAGGATTTTTTTATTGCTAATTCCTGTGTATTCTTTATGTTTTTCATCATCCATATTTTTTATATCAACAAATATATGGTCTATCTTTTTGAAAATATCTTTACATTTTTCAAAGTCAAATAAAGCACAGGTTTCTATAGCTGTATATATACCCTTTTTATAAAAATAATATACTAATTCTCTTAAAAATTCAAGTTGATTAGTCGGTTCTCATCCTGAAAAAGTTACTCCCCCTCCCGAAGATAAAAAGAAAATAAAATCTTTTTCAATTTCCTTTATAACTTCATCAGTTGTCATTTCCTTTGTCATTTGACTAATCGCATCTTGAATACATCTTTTTATACATTCCCCACATAAATCACACTTTTCATTTACTTGTTTTCTATCAAATAAAGAAGTTATACCTTGCGGGCATACACTTACACATCTTTTACATCCAACACATCTGTCTTTTGATACAGCTAGTTTTACAATTCCTGACCAAGAATCTGGATTAGAACACCATCTGCATTTTAGAGGGCAACCCTCTAAAAATACAGTCGTTCTTATTCCATCTCCATCATTAACTGAAAAACGTTGAATTCTAACTACATTTCCCTTAACAGACATATTTCTAATTAAAAGCTTTCATGTGCATTTCTAGCCATTATAGCATCTTGCATTTCTTTTGATAAATTTACAAATTGAGTTGAGTATCCTGCAACCCTAACTAATAAATCTTTATATTGTTCTGGATGTTCTTGTGCCTTTTTAAGTATTTCATTTGAAACTGTATTAAATTGTACATGGAATGCTCCAAGTGCAAAATATGATTGTATTGTTGATGCTAAATTTCTAAGTCCTCTTGGAGTGCTTACTAAATCATGACTAAATCTCAAGTTAAGTAAGGTTCCTCCAGAATGGAAATCATGCTGTATTTTAGCAGCTGATTTCATAGCAGCAAGTGGTGTTTCTGTATCTGTTCCTGCATATGGAGATACACCTTCTGTTATAGGTTGTCCTTTATATCTTCCATCAGGAGTTGCCCCTATTATTCTACCAGTTGGTATATAATTTGATATACCCATAAATGCAGTAGTAAATGGAGAGCCAAATATATCTTTATACTTTTTAACTTCATGATAATAGAAGTTAGATACTTCAACAGCTATATGGTCTACATAGTCATTATCATTTCCGTATTTAGGAACACTAAGTGCTAATTTTCTTAACTCTTCATATCCTTCCCAGTTTGCATTTAATGCTTTATCTAATTCTTCTAAAGTAGTAACTTTATCTTCAAATACTAATTTTTTAATAACTGCTAAACAGTTAGCTACAACACCTAATCCTATACCTGTTAAAACTGGACCAACATTATATTTTGCTCCACCTTTACTTAAATCTTTACCTTTTTCAAAGCAACCATCAACACACACTGATAAATATGGTCTTGGAACTACTTCTGTATGAACTTGTTGAGCTATTGTAGAACCTATTACTGAATGTCTTATTAAGTTTTTAAATTGTTTGTAGAATGCTTCTTCAACTTCTTCATAAGAAGTAAATTGTGTTATAGGTTTCTCTTCTAGACCCATTTGTTCACCTGTCATTCTAGCTTTTCCTTGATTTATAGCATATTCAAGTGCTGCTACAAAGTTTATATTAACAGTTGCTGTCCATTCTCCAACTTTTCTAAAGTGAGGAACTACACAACCACAGTTATTCCAATCTCTTGCATCTTCTGGAGTAAGTCCATTTTGAAGCATCATTTGAGTACCGCATGCATCGTTATGTATTGCTGGGAATCCTGTTCCTGCTGCAACTAAATCACAAACTGCCATAACAAAATCATCTGGTGCGCCTGGATGTATTCTAACACTTAATCCTGGTTGATGAGTTTTTACATCTTTAGTAGCTTGTAAACATAAATAAGTTAAATCATTAGTTGCATCTGACCCATCACGCTTTCTCCCTCCTACAGTTAAGTTTTGGAATTGATTATATCCCGCAAAATATCCTGCTGTATTTTCTGATATAGTCCAAACCCATTCAGAATATTTTATCCATAATGCTTCTATTAATTCTAATGCACCATCTTTATCTAGCTTTCCTTCTTTTATATCTTTTTCGTAATATGGATACATATATTGATCAAATCTACCTGGATTAAGAGATAGAGGATTTTCACATATAATTCCACCTACTTGAACAAACCATATAAATTGGATTGCTTCATAGAAACTTTCTGGTGGATAAGCTGGCACTTTTTTACAAACATCACCTATTTTTATAAGTTCAGCTTTTCTCTTTTCATTTGTTTCTTTTTGTGCCATTTCATAAGCCAAGTCAGAATATCTTTTAGCAAAAGTCATTATACCATCACATATTATAACTTGTGATTTATAGAATTCTATTTTTTCTATATTTTCAGGTATAGCTATATCTAGTTCTTCTATTTTTGCTAAAGCTTCTTCTTTTATTTTTTGATATCCCTTTGGTAATAATATATCTTCATAATCTGGAGTTACTTCCCCTACTGCTTGTCTCCATTTAGAATCGTTGTCTAATACACCTGTATCTATTAATATTTTTGCTGTATCTTCTGGTAATCTTTTTAAATATAATTCTTCTAGTGATTTTCCTTTCCAATATGGGAAAATTTCTTTTCTTGTGAATTCTCTTTGTTTATCAGTCATTTCATATGGATCTTGTCCTCTAGTAGAGAATTTATCCATTTCTTTATCTACCCATTTCCAAGAAAATTCAGGAGTAAGTATACCTGTTCTTTTAAATTCCCCAGCTGTACCAACTATTATTTCATCATCAAATATAGTTACAGGTAATTTTTCACAAGCTGCTAAATAAGCCTTTGCGCTTCTTATACACATTGGTTCCCCTTCTGTTTCTCTATATGAGTCAGTATATATTTTGGCTCTTTCGCAACTTATTTGTGGTTTAGTATTAACATAACTTTGTCTAAATTTTTCTATTCTTTCTGTTATACTCACAGAATCCCCCCTTTTGTATGTTATTTTATATTTTTATTATATTATACTATACTTTTTCCAAATTTTGTATAACTTTTATATATAATTTTTTGTATGTATAACCTAAAATGTACTAGATTTTTCAGGATTTTATTGATAAATATCTATTTGACATCATATAAAATCTTCTATAAGATTTTATTAATAAGTTTAAGATTTATATCTAAGGGGGAAATTTATGAGTAAAATAAAAATAGCACTTGTTCAAATGCATGTTGAGAAAGACAAATATAAAAATTTAGAAACAGCAAATACCTTTATAAAAAAAGTAGCTCAAGAAGGCTGCGATTTGGCAATTCTTCCAGAAATGTTTACAACACCTTATAAAACTGATAACTTTCCAATCTATGCAGAATTTGAAGGTGAAGATTCATTTATCTCAATTTCGAATATGGCAAAGGAAAATAGTATATACTTAGTAGGTGGTTCTATACCTGAAAAAGATGAAAAAAACTTAGTTTATAATACATCATATGTATTTGATAGAAATGGAAACAATATAGGTAAACATAGAAAAGTTCATTTATTTGATATAGATGTAGAAGGCGGGCAATCATTTAAAGAATCTGATACCTTAACTCCAGGAAATAATATCACTGTATTTGACACTGAATTTGGCAAAATCGGACTTTGCATATGCTTTGATTTTAGATTCCCAGAGCTAGCAAGATTAATGGTACAAAAAGGTGCAAAAACTATAATAGTACCTGCAGCTTTTAATATGACTACTGGTCCTGCTCATTGGGATTTAATGTTTAGATCAAGAGCTATAGACAATCAAGTGTATGCCATAGGTTGTGCTCCTAGCAGGGATATAAATGGGCCATATGTATCATATGGAAATTCTATAGTAACTACTCCTTGGGGAGATATATTATATAAAATGGATGAAAAAGAAGGATATAAAATACTAGAATTGGATTTAGAATATGTGGATAAAATAAGAAAAGAACTTCCCCTAATATCTGCTAGAAGACTTGATTTATATGAATTAAAAGAAAAATAAATATTCCTATATACTTAAAAGCCCCCTTCTAAAGGGGGTATTTTTTAAGCTCTTTTTCTTTTAAAATCAACTTTTTTCAAGTTATTTTTATTATTTTTCGTTTTTAATGTATTTTCTTTTAAATCCATTAATATTTCTAAATCTTCAGGATATAAAACTATACCTCTATCGTATAATTTTTCTATTAAAGTATTATTGCTAACTATATGATTTTCTATTAATGCTTCATAAGCCATTTTTAATAATGATGAATCATGTAATTTGAATTTATCATCTAATGGTTCTGACTTATTCCAGCCTTTTTGCTGCCATTGATTAAGAAGGTAATTGTATTTTTTATAACTTATAACTCCTAAGCTGTATGCTCTGTAAATTAAAAGACTTACAGGAACTGCCCATTTAGCTTTTAAGTTTAAGAAGTCTTCTAACTCATTTGTTCCTTCTATGCTATTTAAAAATGCTTGTTTTGGAAGTAAAAATTGTGCAGCAAATTCGTCACAATCAAATTTCTTTAAAGGTATATTTAATATATCACTTATTATATAACCTAATTCACAAGCTAAATCATGATTTCTAATTGGAGCTATATTTCTATCTTCTCCTAGTGCAATTACATATCTTGTATTTTTTTCTACTGATTGTTTTTGTGTGAAAGGACTTGCTCCTCTTTTATTCACATTCATATAACTTATTATTACACCTTTTGCAGTCATAATGTCACCTAGATTTAAAGGTGTTGGTTTTTCATCATCCCATAAATCCCAGTGTTCTCTAATCTTTTGACAAAGTGTTTCCATAGAATCTCCTCTATGCAAGTTATTTGGTAAATCAAGCTCTGGAAATCCTATATATTCCTCAAAGAATAAAAATAATTTTCTAAGCATTATTAGCTTTTCTTTATAAGATATTTCTTCTACTCTAGGAAGTCTAGAGTTTGGATTAAAATGCGAGTCCTCTACTACAATTTTTAAATTTTCATTACCGTAGAAATATTCTCTCGGGAAATGAAGTATATTAGATAGTTTTAATGCATTTTCTAAAGTTGGTTTATATTTATTATCCTCAAAGGCTAAGATATCTTTTTTATTTATATTTGTTTCTTTAGCTAAAATATCTACGCTTTTTCCTCTATATACTCTAGCAATCTTAAGTCTCTTTCCGTTGAATACATCTTTTTTCATTTTATCTTACTCTCTTTCATTATCAAATGCTAAAATCTCATTTATTTAGATTTTGTAACCTTTACAATTATACTCAATATAAGCCATAATATCAAATACTATTTAATCCAATTCATTTTGAAGCTTCATAAGTGTATAATTTATAAGTGATTCTAAATTAGAGTTATTTTTTCCTCCACCTTGTGCATTGAATTTATTTCCGCCACCATTTCCGTCGATTAATTTTATAGCATCTTTTAATAAGCTATTCATATCTAAAGAGTTTAAATTTTTACTACATGAAAATACTAAGTTAACTCTATCCCCATTTATAAGAGCAAATAAAACTATTTTATTATCTTCTTCTGTTATTTTATTTGCCAATTTAGATATGTATTTTGTATCTTTATCATTATATATTTTGTCTATTATAGATATATCATTTACTAATTTAGCAGATGATACTAAATCTTTTAATTCGTAATGAGCTATTTCTTCTTTTAATCTTTTATTTTCTTTTATAGAGTCAGTAAGTTTATTATTTATATTTTCAATTCCTTTTATAGAATCTTCATCACTACAACTTAGATATTTGCAAATTTTACTTAAGTTGTCATCTCTATTTATAATATAGTTGATAGCTTTCTTCCCTGCTAAGTATTCTATTCTAGTTGAAGTTTTATATTTTTCATGCTTTTTAAACTTTATTATTCTAAGATCAAGTGTATTTTGAGGATGTACTCCACAACAACAATTAGTATCTAAATCTCCTACTTTCACTATTCTAACATTCCCGTTTATCTTTGAAAAATCATCTTTTAATTTTAACTTTTTAGCTTCCTTTTTAGTTATTTCAAAAGTTTCCACAGGAATATTTTCTGCTATTATATCATTAGCCATTTTTTCTATTTTTTTAATTTCTTTATCTGAAAAACTTCCTTCAATATCTACACAACTATCTTCAATCCCCATATGAAAACTTGTTGTTTTCTTATTAAATTCTTTTAAAAATAACGCCGATATTATATGCTGTGCTAGATGGTGGGTCATGCTATATTCTCTTCTATTCCAATTTAATATACATTTTACCTTGTGTATTTTTATTGGCTTAGTATTTAATACATGATAAATAACATCGTCTTTTTCGTATACGTATTCTATATCATGTGAGTCAATTTTACCCAAGTCACATAGTTGTCCCCCTCCCTCAGGATAAAATCCTGTTTTATCTAAAACTATATGAAATTTATTATCTATTTCTTTAATATCTATTATTTCAGCAACAAATTCTTTTTTATATGAATTTTCATAGAATATTTTTTGCATTATCTTGTACCCTTTCCTTTTCTATAGTATTATTATCAATATATTTATTATACTATAATTTTATATTTGGTATATTTTTGTTTTAGTTATTAAAATCTAAAATTACAAATTATATTGCTTTATAATTTTGTTAGCGAAATATATAAACTTTTAAATAATAATAATAAAAATAGCCTGTGAAATTTTATTTTTAAATGTCTATAATACAATTAAATGAATATTCACAGACTATTTTATATATTAAACTAATTATATATATCTGAAAATTCAATATTACATCTTTCCATTTTATTTTGAATGTTTTTATTGTTTTTAATATTTCCATTAGCA
Source organism: Intestinibacter bartlettii (assembly GCA_025148965.1). Classification (GTDB taxonomy): domain Bacteria; phylum Bacillota; class Clostridia; order Peptostreptococcales; family Peptostreptococcaceae; genus Intestinibacter; species Intestinibacter bartlettii. The sequence continues at coordinate 2,072,319 of CP102273.1, forward strand.
GTATTATTTATTTTATTTGGAAGTATAACTTCAAAAGTAGTTCCTCTTCCCAATTCACTAAATACTCTAACTTCTCCTTTGTGTATACGTGTAAATTCATTTACAATAGATAATCCTATTCCACTACCTTCACAAGGCCTTGTAAGTCCATCATCCAATTTTATAAACTCTTCAAATATATTTTCTAATTCATGAGCTTCTATACCTATACCATAGTCTTTGATATAAATTTTTACAAATGATTTACTCACATTCATATATACTTCTATATCATTATCATCTTTATTGTATTTTATCGCATTAGACAATAAATTAAGTACTATTCTTTCTATTTTTTCTGGATCACAAGATATAATTTGTTCCTCACAATTTGTATCAAAAATTAAATTTATATTTTTATTTTTTAAATAAGTAGCTACCGACATAACTATATCTTCAACGATTTCAACTATATCGTAATTTCCAAAATTCATATCGTAATATTGACTTTTTACTTGACTAAGATCTAATAAATTTTGTACAAGTCTTAACAGTCTATATGAATTTCGCTTTACTATATTTATATGAAAATCTAGATTATCTAATATATAATTATTATTACTTCTACTTTGTTCAATTAATTGTACTATGCCTAAAATTATATTTATAGGTGTCTTAAATTCATGAGATAAGTTATTAAAAAATCTATTTTTTAAATCTTCCATTTCTACTGCTTGTTCAAGTAATTTTCCGTTCTTTTGATACTCTTTTTTTGAAGTAATATCTCTAGCTGTAAAAAATAGTGTTTCTTTATCATAATAATTTTTTATATTCCATTCTAGCCATTTATATTCTCCATTTTTACATAAAACCTTACTTTCATAATGAACCGTCAAATCATTTTCAAAATCAAAATTCTCATAAACACTTCCTGAATCTTGATTTACCATTTTTTTATCCCTAAATTGTTTTTTTATTTGTTCTAACTCTTCAAATTCTTTTGCACTCCATCCTAATATACCTTTTAATCTATCTTCATTTATATATACAAGATTCCCGTTTTTATCAAATTTTCCTATTATATCTACCGAAATTTCTATACATTTTTGCAAGTAATCTTTTTTTTGTTTATATTCTTTAAGTTCATTTTTTATTTTAATAGATTCATTAATATTTGAAATTGTAACTGCTAAATGTGAACATATTGTTTTTATATAATCGTATCCAAATTCTATAGATTTTGTATCTTGTAAAAAAGTTATAACTACATGACCTAGTAATTCATCTTTTACTGTAATATTATATATTCCTATTTTATATATATTTTTTTCTTTCAATTTTCTTGTAACCATTTCATTTTCTATTTCATCTACATATTTAATACCTTCTAATTTACATTTTTGAGTATATTTCAGATGAACAGCTGTAGTTGTTTCTTTTCTTTCAGTTATTGTGAAATCATCTACTATTACACCCTTGCCAATTAGTATCGAAAAATCATTTTCATCTTTGTTATATAAGCTAATTGCAACTCCATCAGATTTAAAATTATTTATTATTTTTTCTGATATATAATTTAGTAAATTCATCAAATTATTATTATAAATGTCTTCACCTTTATTAATACTTTCATTAATTTCTCTTAATTTAATTGAAATATAATCTAATGTTTTATCTAAGTGTTTTCTTATATCTATATTCCTAGAAGTTATATTTATATTTTTTACACTTTTATCTTCATTTAATGTAGGACTTAATGTCACTTCATACCATTTCTTTTCGCCACCTACAGTGAATACGTTTTCAGCAGAAAAAGGTTCTTTTCTCTTTATAAGTTCATTTTCAACATTTTCAATATATCCAAGCTCCTGTGCATTATCATATAAATCGTTCGCTCTACATCCAATGATTTCTTTTTTTGTCTTCTTATGAAAATCACACTTTCTCTTATTAGCATATAAATACTCACCCTTTTTATTTTTTATAAAACATGACAGATTTATATTATCTAATAATGTTTCTAAATCACTTCTACTATAGTATTTTTCACATAAATCCCTTGCTACTATAAAATAACTCTTTTCTTCATAAAAATTACCTTCGAACAAATCTCCATTAAATTCAAATTTTTTGTTATAAATTTGTAAATAAAAATCAAAATTTATATCTTCATCCTTACCCAGACCATCAATTAAATTATTTATGCTTTTACCATTAGTATATAGGCAGTCTTTTACAGGAGTGTCTATGATGTCTTTTAAATTAATTTTTATTTTATTCATGACAGCTTTATTGGTAAACTTTATTTTTCTATTTAAGCTAATTACAAAAATAAAGTTGTCCATATAATTAAATACATTAACCATTTTTTACCTCCTTGTAAAGCTTATTTTTTTCCTATCACTACTTATATTGCAGTATTATAAATCTTATTATATTAAGGATAAATCATATCAAATAATAAATCAAACATTAATAAATATTATTTATTACCCTTTTTTATGTTTTAAATTATTTTTTTAATATGAGTATTATTTCTATTATTATATTCTAAAAATATCTTTAATAAAAGTTTTATATTATTGAAATATATTTTACCAATAAAAATGATATAATTATATCTGAGGTGATTATATGAAAAAATCAAAAATACTATATATCATCATTTTCTTAGTTATTATATTGTTTTGTGGATTTTTTATAAAAAAACATTTTGATAATCAAGCCTTACAAGATCAATTAGATGACTTAGATGTCCCTTCAGGAACACAAATTGATGATAATAGTGAAAATTCTTCTAATGATGATTTATCGAAACTTAAGATGAAAGGGTATATCATATCAATTAATAATGGCAATGTAGATTTAGAAGAGCTTATGAAAAAAACAAATTTAGAAGATAAAACACCTGTATATAGCCAATTATCTTCTAGTTATAATTGTGCAACAATTATCGAAACTAATCAAAAAATAGGGCCGATTTATCTAGTTAGTTGTAATTATGATAAAGAAAAAAAATCATACTCTTTTAATAATAATTCTAAACAACTTATAACAGAATTTATCCAAAATTGTGATGCACTAGTATTTTTACATACAGTTGATTCTGATATAGCAAATAAAGCCATTTTAATTGAAAAAGATAATAAAAGTTATTATTATCCATTAGAAACAACTGCATTCGATGATTTAAGTGGTCAATATTTAAATGAAGTAAAATAATTATTAAATATCCTATCATTGTGAAAAAACACCTTATATCTAAACTTACTTGGCTTTGATATAAGGTGTTCTTCTAATAATACTTTTCTTTTATTTTGGATATACTTTCTTCGTCCAAATCATAAGCCTCGCCTACGTTTCCTTCTAAAATAGACCAAACTTTATTATGTACTTCAACAGCATTAGAGAAATCCCCATTTTTCCATTTTTCTAAATTACTTCTAAAGTAAATTCTTTCTTCTCTATCTCGCAGACAATCTATTCCTGAAATAACTTTTTTTATAGTTTTAGGCGTAACCTCTGTACATTCCCATTTGTATTCTGCTTTTATAAGTGAATTTGCAAGGGAGTGTATTAATTTTAATTCCTCTGCATTTGTTTTTGGTTTTTTCACTTCACTTTCTTTAACTACAACTGCTGGCTTAGCATTTTTTAAATCTACTGATTCACTTTCCCCACCTAATATTTTTCTTAAATTATCCTTTTCTAAAAAATTATGGGTTTTAAGAAAAAATGGATATACATTTTCAAACTTTACAAATATATTAGGATTATAAATCCCCACTATAGGCAGCAATAACAAAGATACTAATAATAAATCTATAAACCAATTAAAATAATAAGTCTTTTTTTCTTGTTTTTCTTCTTCAAAAGGTTCTTCTATTAAATCTTCTAAATCTAGTGGAATTTTTATATTATCCAAATCATTTTTGGAAAAATAAAAATCCTCAATATCCCTTTTTATGTCTTCATCTATATCTATTTCGATATTATATAAATCTTTTTTCATATTTTTTTTATACAAACTTTTTTCATGCATAATTATAAACCTTCACCCACATTTACCTTCAAATTTTTTAATGATTGCCTAAAATAAATTTTAACTGTATCGCTATTTAAATCTAATATATACCCAATTTCATCATATGAAAGATCAAAATAACACTTAAGTATAACTACATTTCTATACTTTAAGTCTAGTAAATCTATGGACTCATACATTTTTATTTTATTATTATAATAGTAACTATTTAAACTATTATTTTTTTCAACCATACCATTACATTTTAAAAAATTATTCGTATTTATAATAGCTATTTTATACATCCATAAAATAATTTTTTCATTATCCACCTTTGAAAAGTTTTCGTAAATAAAGTCTATAGTATCTCTTAATATATTTTTAGCATCTTCTTCATATTTAGTATGAAGAAAAATAAGTCTGTAAACTTGTATTATGTTTTCTTTTACTATTTGTTTTATAGCTTTTTTATTTCCTTTTTTAGCTTTTATGATAGTATCCAACTCAATTCTCCTTTTCTCCTGTTAGAAATAATTTTACACTTTTTTCATATTTTCATCAATACAATAATATGTATCTAAATTTCATAAATTTTTTTTCTACTTTAATCATATAAATAAATATACTTAATTTAAAGGAGAAAACTTATGAGGAGAAGAAATTTAATTATAAATACTTTTTTATTGACCTTTTCTACGATGAGCCTCGGTATTTTGGGCATGGTATTTAGAATATATTTATCTAATCAAATCGGTAGCGAAGGCATGGGTCTTTACCAATTGATTATGAGCATAAATGTCTTTGCATGGACTATAGCAATTTCGGGTATAAGACTTACACTTACAAGGCTTATCGCTGAAGAAATTGGAAAGAAAAGTAGCAAAGATAAAATTAGACATTTGCTTAAATGTGGTTTTATATATACGTTATTTTTTAGCTGTATTTCAGCCTTAGGTTTATATTATGGTTCCCATTTTATAAGCACTGTTTTGATAGGTGATATTAGGGCACAAACACCTCTACAAATTTTATCTTTTAGTATGCCTTTTATCGGAATATCGGCTTGTTTTAATGGATACTTTTATGGATGCCGAAAAGTTATTAAGAGTATTTTTGCAGATTTTATAGAAAATATTACAATGATAGTTATTGTCGCTTTCTTTATAACTTCATTTTCAACATCAAACTTAGAATACACTTGTTCTTATATAACTTTAGGTATGACTTTAGGAAGTATTGTCGCATGTTTCTGTGCTTATCTTATGTACATATTTGAAAAGAAAAATAAAATTGAAAGAAGTATTGAAAAATCAAATAAAACTATATTTAAAGAAGTTGTATCAGTTGCCCTTCCTATAGCTGGAAGTGCATATATACAGACATTTTTAAGATCTATAGAAGATATATTAATTCCAAAGGCTTTAAAATCTCATGGTTCTTCAACTGCTACATCTTTATCTATATTTGGTGTAATTAAAGGTATGGCTTTACCCCTTTTAAATTTTCCATCGATATTTTTAGCATCATTTTCAACGCTTATAATACCAGAAATTGCACAGTACAATGTTTTAAACAGAAAAAAATCAGTTAATTTTGTAATATCTAAAGTAATAAAATTCACACTTATAATAGCCTTCTTTGCGACTGGTTTTTTTATGACCTATTCAAGTGAATTAGGACAAATCTTATATAAAAATGATGAAGTTGGTATTATGTTAAAAATCTTAGCCCCATTAATACCATTTATGTACTTAGATAGAATTGTAGATGGAAGTTTAAATGCTTTAGATCAACAAGTTTATACTTTAAGATACAATCTAATAGATATGACTGTCCGAATAATCATTATAAATTTATTAATCCCTATTTTTGGCATAGATGGTTTTATAATGGTTCTATTTATAAGCACAACACTAAACTTCTCTTTAAGTGCTAATAGGCTTTTAAAGGTCACAAAACTAGATTTTTCAATTGTTAATTGGGTCTTCAAACCCACTATATCAATATTTATATCTACATTCGTCATTAAAAAATTCTTTTATTATATAAATATAAGCAACTTAGCTTTACATGGCGTTGTTATATTTATTATCTATGTATTTTTATTATTTATTTCAAAATGCATATCAACAAAAGATATTACATGGTTTATAGATGCATTTAAAAAAGATCCTGAAAAGAGTAGTTGGAGTGAATTAAATTTATATAAGCAAATTTAAATTGTAAATACTTTATAATTATAAAAACTAAAAAAGATTGGTATGATTTTATTTTTAATAAAACTCATATCAATCTTTTAGTTTTAGTTTATATTTCCCAAAAATTGTAATATGCTATCAGCAGTTTTTTGTTTTTGTGCGTCTGCATTTATAAGAGCTTGTTCATCACTTTTATATGTTCCATAATCTCCAAATTGTGAATGATTTGCTCCCTCAATTTCAGTGTAAGTAGTTTTATTTGGCAGTTTTTGTTTTGCATCTATTAAAGATTGGAAGTTTATAACTCCATCTTTACTACCCCAAATTGATAAAACATTCATATTTATTTCTTTTAAGTATGAATCCAGTGGATATGAAGATATTAATACAACCCCATCAATTTTTGATATATTTGAATTTACATATCTTGTAGCTACAAATCCACCTAATGAATCTCCACCTATAACCCAGCTTTCTATATCGCTATATTTTTTTATAACTTCATCTGCTTTATTTTTTCCAAAAAGCGGATAATTAAAAGGCATATCAACTGCAACTACCTTATATCCCTTAGCTGCTATCATACTACAAATTTGTGAATATGCTTTTGCATCTACTTTTGCAGCTGGATATAATATAAATCCTTTTTTAGGTGTTGTATTTGTCGGAGTAAAGCATATAAAATTATTGTCTATACTTACCTCTACAGAATTAGTGCTTTTTAAATAAGACTCAGCTTGTGATGTTGGAGCATAATAACTACTTAGCCAAATGAAAAAACCCATTACTGAACATAATAATAAAGTTAGTATCAATTTTACTATTTTTTTATTTCTAGATTTTCTTTTTATATTTTTCTGTCTTTTATAAATTTCTTCTTGTTCTTCTTCGTAAAGTAAAGGCTTCTCTAACTCCATAGTAATACTATAAGTGTCGTATTCCCTCTTTTTTGACCTTACTTTATTGTTTTTCATTTTAATCCCTCCAAGTTTATTCATACTATTATAGTTTAACACAGTTAAATTTATTTTTCACCTTATCAAATCTTTCAATTTTGTATCTTTTTCTTAATATATTTTTAATTTTTTCCTTTAAACATAAAAACTCCTATATTAAAAGTTTGAACTTAACTTTTAATATAGGAGTTTTTTTATAATGCATAGGAAATTATAATCAGCTTTAAATTATGGATAAATATAATTTCCGTTAATACATTTTTAGCACTTGGCGTAGCAAGTGCGATAAACTTTAAAGAAATCCACATCTTTAAGTGTCTTTAGAATAAAGATTTCTTTATATTATAGACTTTTTATTTTTGGTCTATTTTAATAATGTATTCCACTCCAGTATACATTGTTTTTAATTATTGCTTCTTTATTTAGAGTTACACCTTCTAAAACATATTTTTTATATTCCATAAATCCAGTCCTATCAACTATATATCCAATATGTTCTTTTCCTCCTGGTGCATCTTTAGCAATATATTCTTTTGCAAATTTATAAGTATTTACTATTATTTTTATTATGCTCTCTTCATCTACCCAAAGAATCCAATCTTCTGCAAGTCTAGGATTTTTTTTCCCACTTCTACCCATTATCGCTAATCTGTAGTATTTCTTTTCATCCCTAGCCCATGCTCCTGTTGGACAATTTAATACACATTCACCACATCCTATACATTTTTGTGCATCTCTTACTATTTTATTATTTTCAACACTTAATGCACCTGTAGATAATCTCTTGCATTTTTTAACACATGCTTGACAATTTACACATCTGTCCATTTCGTATATTGGTTTGTGCATTCCTATTATTCCATAATCGTGAGTTCTAGCTTTTATACAATCATTTGGACATCCTGTAAGAGCTACCTTAACATGTAAATCATTTGGGAATATTGCATCTTCTATTTTTTTAGCAAATTCAGTTGTATTATATGCAGCCTTTGGGCAGGCTTTATTCCCTACACATGCACATACATTACGAGTTCCAGCTGCTGGATATCCTGTATCTTTTTCAAATTGATTTATTTCAAGTTTATCTATTACTGGTTGTATCATTTTATTTATTTCATCTATATCTTCATATCTAAGACCTAATATTTCAAAACCTTGGCGAGTTGTTATATGAATCTCTCCATCGCCAAATTTTTGAGAAATTTGTGCAACTATATTTAGACATTCAGGGTCTATAGCTCCCCCTGGAACCCTAACTCTTAAGGATGTTTGATATCTATTTTTAGTAATCCTATATGCATTTTTCATTACCTTTTTAGTATTTATATCTCTTATCATGATTTTCCCCTCCTAATCTATTAATGTTTTTGCTTTTGAATAATCATACACAGGACCATCTAGACAAATATATGATTCATCCATCTTACAATGTCCACATTTTCCTAATCCACAGCACATTTTTCTTTCATAAGAAACCCAAATATTTTCTTCTGCTACATTTCTCTTTAAAAATTCTCCAACAGTAAATTTCATCATCATAGGAGGGCCTACTACTGCACATGAAAAGTTATCTACATCTTCTATTTTTAAATCTGGTATATATTTTGTTACAAGACCAACAAACCCATCATATCCTTCTGTTTCTTTATCAACTGTAACTATTACATTTAATTTTTCAGTCCATCTTTTTAAATCATCTTTAAATAAAGCATCATTTATTGTTCTAAATCCTACTATTAAATTAAAGTTGTTAAATTTATTAGGATTTTGATATACATATTCAACTATTCCCCTTACTGGAGCAAGTGCACTACCACCTGCCACAACTGTAAGCTCTCTTCCGATATATTTTTCTAAGTTAAATCCATTTCCATAGGGTCCTCTTATTAAAAGACTGTCCCCTACTTCATATTTAAATATTTCACTAGTTACTTTTCCTACATTTCTTATAGTAAAATCTATATAATCTTCTCCGTATCCACTTACTGAAATTGGACTTTCTCCGTATTTTGGCATTGATATCTCAAAGAATTTTCCTGGAAGAACATTTTTAGTATCGCACTCAACTCTAAATGTCCATTCTTTTTCTGTATGTTTTATTAAATCTATAATTTTGGCAACCTTAGGTATATATGAATTCATCTTATTCATCCTCCTTTAAAAAATCATTTATTTTATCTATTGTAGTTGAGAAAGAAATATATTGTGGACAGTTATCATCACATCTACCACATCCTACACACATTTGATATCCAAAACGTTTATTAAAATCATAAACCTTGTGCATAGCTTTAAATCTAAGTCTATCACCTTTAGAATTTCTAAATGAATGTCCCCCCGCAATATCTGTAAATCCATCAACTTGGCATGAAGCCCATACTCTTCTTCTTTCTCCCACATTTTTATTTTCTTTATAGAAAATATCTTGCATAGTAAAACAAGTACAAGTTGGACAGACAAAATTACATCTTCCACACGATATACATCTGGCATTGTATTCTTCCCAAATAGGAGCTTTGCTAACTTTTATAGGATCTATATTTTCTGGTATTTCAACTTTTATATAATTTTCTTTTACATAATCTACTTCAAACTCTTCACTTTGACCGTCAAACACATTTAAGTCTTCATCTTTTATATCTATATAAAGTTCATTATCTCTTATATTTAAAGCCATTGCATAGTCTTCTGTTTTATTAGAGTCCATACTTACACAGAAACAGTTTCTAAAACTTTCTCTGCATCCAACCAATACAAATTTAACTTTATTTCTTCTTCTCTTATAGTAATAATCTTCTTCACCATTTCTTAAGTAAATTTCATCTACTCTTTTTACTGCATTTATATCACATGCTCTCATAAATATTAAAACCTTTTCCTCTTCCACCTTAGCTTCACTATACTCATCTTGTGTGAAATAAAGTAATATTTCGTTTATAGGTAGCATAACTTCTTTTGGAGAAAAATGAGATTTTAAAGCAAATTCCATATCTTCAAATTTCTTTACTTCTTTATATCTAATACTTGGAGTATCTGAATATGTTCCTTTATATTCTAAAACTACAGGTGCAAATATTTTATACTCCTGACTTAATTTTTCTAATCCCTTATCAAAACATTCGTAGTTAAGTTTTAACTTCATTATGTTCACCTCTTCTTTTTATCTATATAATTAAATACATAAGTTTTTCTTTATGTTTTAATAGTACCAAGTTCTATAAACCAAGTATGTGATTTTTATCACAAACTTTAGATTTTTTTCCATTTTTTAAACAAAAAAACAACAATCAATTTGTATATACAAAATCAATTGTTGTTTATAATTCTTATTTAATTTTTAAAAAATAATGATAATTCATCTGGCTTTATATAAATTTTCTTTCCTTCTATTTTTACTAAATTGTCATTTTGAAGTATTTTCATAGCTCTAGATAAAGTTTCTCTCTTGCATCCTAACATATCTGCTAAATATGTTACAGTTACACCGGGAACATCTAAAAAATACCACTGACCTTTTTTTACTCCAAACTCTCTATTTAATCGATATAGTTTTGCTGCTAGTTTCTTTTCTATTTTTATATATGTTGAATTTTTTAATTGTCTACATAGACGTCTATCTCTATGTTCTAAAACCTTTATTATATTTTTAACTAAGTTAAAATCATTCTCCATTATATCTATAAAATCTTTTTTATTGAATTTTATTATTGTAGATTTTTCAAATGCTTCACATGTCACAGTGCTTGTAACATCTGATAAAAATACTTCATTTATTATTTCACCTTCATTTAGTATAAAGATAACCTTTCTCTCTCCAAATTCATTCATTTTATATATTGATGCTTTCCCACTTAGTAAAAAATAAACATTTTCAAGTATATCTCTTTCATAAAATAGAATTTGTTTTTTGTTTAACTTTAATATACAGCCAGTTTTTAATAATTTTTCAATTGTATCTTTTTTTATATTTATAAATACGTTTATACTTTTTATATCGTTTAATGTTAATTCTCCAATAATACTAGCCCCCCTATTTAATTATCTAAAGATATTAATTAAGGGTTGGATAAGAAACATCTTTTCGATAATTTTAATTTGATTTTAGTTTAATTTAGGTTATATATATATATCTTATCAGATATATCTGTATTTTTTAATTACCCTTTTTAGTTAGCTCAATTTTTTGATCATCAAATTTTAAATTATCTTCTATTTCTTCTTTATTACTTTCTTTATTTTCTAAATTATATTCTTCATATAACTCTCTATTTTCTTCATTTTCACTGTCTAAAACTTCTTCATTTACTATTTCTACTGATGAGTCTATAGTATCTAATTCCTCATCATCTGCATATCTATATGATTCATCTTCATCGTCTATTTCGTATTCGCTCTCATCTATTTCATAATTATCTATATCAAATTTTTCTTTTTTAACTACTTTTGAGCCACAACAAACACAGAATTTAGAATCGGCATCTATTTTACTTGCACATATATCGCATAAAATAAATTCTTTGTCTTTTTTTATTTCCTTACCACAATTAGGGCAGAACTTTTCATTATTTTTTGATATATATCCACATTCACATATAGGTGTATGTTCATTGTGTCCTTCCATATCAGCTATATCTAACATTCTATTATATATTTCTAAATCAATTTTCTTTATTTCATAAATCAATTCGCCAAATAAACTTTCGTCTATATTTCCTCTTCTTATTTTATCGTAGGCAGAAAGCCCAAGTTGCATAATTTTTTTGCTTTTTTCATCTTCAAATTCATGAATTTCTTTTTCTATTTGTGACTTTTTTGATTTTGATTCAATATTTAAAAATTTATTATTTACTTTCATTATTTATCCCTCTCTTTTTCTAATCCCAATTGCTTAATTTAAATCCTACAAAAGTTACTATAAAGCTATAAATAAAGCTCATTATTAATGTTAAAATCACATTTGTATTCATCGCTATATTATATCCTAACAAAGATCCTCCATTTATATTTACATAAGTAAATATTGATAATGAGGCCATAATTACTGCATAAAATACGCTAAATATTAAAACTGGCTTTTTAGATGAAGTTTTATATTTATTGTTTAATTTTATACCTGAAATAAATAAAATTAAAGCTGATAATGCTACAAATGCTATTAAACATAATTTAAAATCTATGCTTAAAGAAGTTTTAAATAAACTAGGTAAAAATAAACTTTGGCTTCCTATAGTAGCAATATTAAAGTTTGCAAATCCCCAAATATAAGCTGCTAATTGGCTAATTACAACAAAAACATTTATATTTGATATAGAATTTGATATTCCAAATTCATAAACATAGCTTAACCCGATTAAATGTCCTATAACTAAAAGTACAAACACTATTAAATATCCTAAAGCTACTGTTTTTATACTTTGTTTAAATATACCTAAATATATATTACTCTCTTCATATTCTTTTTTTGTTCCAATGTACAATATTGATAAAAATCCTAATAAAAATCCTCTAAATAAAACACTTATAAAGCCAACTCCATATATTAAGCTATATCCTGAAGATAAAAATCCTCCTCCAATAGATAATTGATTTCTTGATAAAAGTGCTATTACTGCTAATATTAATCCGTATAGACTTCCTACACCTATAGCTTGTATAAATAAAGTTAATTCATTTGTATTTTTTTCTTTCATAAATACTTTATATGAAATACCCAAACATATAACTGGTAATACTAAAAGTATCAATGAGCATAGTTGGAAACTAAAATTATAATAACTTCCATAACTCATCATACCACTACCACTTGTGAATACGCTTAAGTCTCCTCCATTTAGTAATAAAAGTATATCTGAAGCACTTATATAAGATGTGTATTCTCCTAATACACTTCCTAAAATTTGTTTTACTATTACACTTATAAAAAATAATATTACTGTGGCAAATCCAGCTACTTTAAAACTATCTTTTATATTTATATTAGATAAGATATTTTTAATACTAAAATCATAAGTTCTTTTGCTTATCGATTCTAAACAAGTCCCACATTCTTTACAATAGATATCGTTTAAATTTGTTTCACTTTTACAATTTGGGCAATATACTTTACTTTTTCTTCTAAGTACAAATTTCTTATTTTCTAGATTTCTGTATTGATGTCCATCTTCTTTTGAATAATTTCTAAATTTATCTGCAAACTCTAATGTATCATCTGAACCTCTTACTTGCATTTTAACTCCTCCATTACTATTTATTTTATGTCTATTATTTATTACGTAATCAATTATACCAATGAAATCTTAAATTAATCTTAACAAATAAGTCTTTATTTTAAATACATAAAGAAATCTTTATTTTAAATCCCCTTGAAGATGTAAATTCTCTAAGTGTAAATAAAAAGCTACTAGATATTCTCTAATAGCTTACAAAATATATTATATAGTTTTCCAATATAATTTAGAATCTATAAATTCAATATTTAATTTTTCAATATCGTATAAGTATGATAAATATGCTTTTAATGTATTTCCTATTAAAACATATTGATTTAAATCCATTGTTAAATCGTAATGTATAAATAGTTTTTGTAAAATATCTTCAAATATCAATGGTTCTTTACATATACTTAAGATTGTATCTATTATTTCATATACTTTGTCTCTGTTTAATTTAACTAGAGGTTTTATATCTTCACAAGCTTCTGCATGAGAAGGAATAAACAATTTGCCTTCTAAATTTTCTACATAATCTAATGTTTTTAAAAATTCATCAACATTATATATAAATGATATATGGTATTTTTTTACGATATTTTCTCCAAATACGCAATCAGCTAAAAAATAAACATCATCAGACGTTTTTATTCCAATCATATCAAAAAAATGTCCGCCTAGTTTTATATATTCAAGTCCTTCTGGAAGTTCATCTAAATTTCCCGTTGGATTACTTGCCTTTGCCATCAAAAACTTATTTGTAAGTTTGTTAAATGGATATCCACCATATAGAAATGACGGTTCTAAAATTGGATATTTTGTGAATAAATTTTCGATTTCTGTTGAAATTATCTTACACTCTGTTCTTTTTTGTAAAAACTCATTTCCTCCAATATGATCGGCATTTGAATGAGTATTTATTATGTATTTTAGATTAAAGTTATTTTCCTTTAAGATTTTATTTATTTTTCGCCCTGCTTCTTTATCATTACCGCTATCTATTATACAGACATCTGTATCGTTTAATTTATATAGGCCTATATTAGTCGGGCAATCTATATAATATGTTTTTTCTCCTACTTTATTCAAACTGTACATATCAACTACCTCCTAAGTATAATATTTCCATATATAAATTATTTCATAACAACAACAGTTTGTCATTATATTTTTTTAGATAATACAAAACCCCAAACCATAGATAAAATCTAAGGTTTGGGGCAAACAATATATTTTAAATAATTTTTCTATAATTAATTTTCAATAACCCTAGAATTCAGCGTTTTTAGGAGTTCTTGGGAATGGTATTACGTCTCTTATGTTAGATATACCAGTTAAGTACATTATTATTCTTTCAAATCCAAGACCAAATCCTGAATGTGTAGCTGTACCGTATTTTCTAAGTTCTAAATACCACCAGTAATCTTCTTCATTTAATCCACATTCTTTTATTCTATCCATTAATAAATCGTATCTTTCTTCTCTTTGAGAACCACCGATTATTTCTCCAACTCCTGGAACTAATAAGTCCATAGCTCTAACAGTTTTTCCATCTTCGTTCATTCTCATGTAGAATGCTTTTATTTCTTTTGGATAATCAGTTACAAATACTGGAGCGTTGAATATTTGTTCAGTTATGTATCTTTCATGCTCAGTTTGTAAATCGCATCCCCATTCAACTGGATATTCGAATTTTTGTCCTGATTCTAATAATAATTCTATAGCTTTAGTATAAGTTATTCTTATAAATTCTGAATTTACTATTTTGTGTAATCTTTCTAATAATCCTTTATCTACAAAGCTGTTGAAGAATTCCATTTCTTCTGGACAGTTTTCAAGTACATAGTTGATTATGTATTTTATCATATCTTCAGCAAGTTCCATATTGTCTTCTAAGTCAGCAAATGCTATTTCAGGTTCTATCATCCAGAATTCAGAAGCATGTCTACCTGTGTATGAGTTTTCGGCTCTGAAAGTTGGTCCGAATGTATATACATTTCTGAATGCTAAAGCCATTATTTCAGCGTTTAATTGTCCACTAACTGTTAAGTTAGCTTCTTTACCGAAGAAGTCTTGTGAATAATCTACTTTTCCATCTTCAGTTTTTGGAACATCATTTAAATCTAGAGTTGTTAATCTAAACATTTCTCCAGCACCTTCGCAGTCACTTCCTGTTATTATTGGAGAATGAGCATATACGAAGTTTCTATCTTGGAAGAATTTATGTATAGCATATGCAGCAACACTTCTAACTCTGAAAGCTGCTGAGAACAGGTTACTTCTAGGTCTTAAGTGAGCTATTGTTCTTAAGTATTCAACTGTATGTCTTTTCTTTTGTAGTGGGTATGAATTATCAGATTCACCTTCTACTACTATTTTTGTAGCTTGTATTTCAACTGGTTGTTTTGCATTTTGAGTAGCCACTAATGTACCTTCTATTAATAAAGAAGTACTTATTGGTAATTTACCAATTTCTTTGAAGTTTTCTAGTTTTTCATCTATAACAATTTGCATGTTTTTGAAGAAACTACCGTCGTTTAATTCTATAAATCCAAAGTTTTTAGACATTCTAGATGTTCTTATCCATCCAGCGACTTTAACTGTCTTATCTATGTATTGTTCTTTATTTCTATAAAGTTGTTTAATTTCTATGAATTCCTTTTGCATAGAATACCTCCTGATTATTTATTTTCTTTTTAATATATTATAATTATAACTTAAATTTATTAATTTATACAATTTCTAATTATCCCTACTTTATATCAATTGCCAAATAATAAAATTTAAGCAATAAAAAAAGCCCTTCATCCTATCTATAGGACGAAAGACTGTACTTCCGCGGTACCACCTAATTTAACTTAAAAGTTCACCTCATTAATGTACTAATATACATTACCAATTATAACGGTTTGGCTCCGACTAAGTCTACTCTCTTTATGATTTCGGTTAGTAACTCCGGGATGTTCTTCATTATAGACATTGTACTGGACTTCCACCATAACCAGCTCGCTACTACTTTGTTTTATAACTACTCTTCCCTTCATAGTCTTTGTTTTTTGTTTATTTCGATAATATAACTTTAACTCATTAAATACTTTTTGTCAATAAATATATTTAGAATAAATGCAAAAGTACCTTAGATACAAGTATATCCAAGGTACTTTGATATTATATTTTAATTAATTACTAGCTATTTTTTGTTGGGTTAAATCATTTTTACTACTTACTTTATTTTTATCAAATAGACTTACTACTATAAAAGTAACACCTGTAGTTAATAACATTAAGTAACCTACATCTGAAAAAACATTTTGAATTCCTGGCATAAATAGCCATGCTCCAGCTGATAATACTGATACTAATATTGTCCAGAATCCTGCATTTTTTCCAGCAAATTTAGATAAACATAATCCACCCAATACAACGATTGATGTTCCTATTGCCATAGACAAGCAAACTTTCATTGCATTTAAGATTGATCCTAATTGTGAAGATAATATATAAGTCAATATACCTACTATAAGTATTATCGCTTTATTTATTGCGAAAGCTTTATCTTTATATCTTTGTCCCATACTTGTTTTAAAGAATATATCTTGGCTTACTGTTGTTGAACAGCCTATTAACATGCTACATGCAGTTGACATATCCGCTGCCCATAAAGCTGATAAGGTAAGTCCTGCTATTACTGGTGGTAATGATAATATTATCATAGGTAGTGCTAAAGTTGCATCTACTCCTGGTATTAAAGCTTTTGATGAAATACCAAGCATTGCACATAAGAAGCCTATTGGTATCATCATTAAAGCCCCTAATCTAAATCCATTTACTGCTGACTTGTCATCTTTTGATGTAAGACCTATTTGAATTACACCTTGGATTGAGTTTGTGTTACCACACATAACTACCATCCAAGCAATTATTGCTGGTATCCCCATACCATCTGTAAAACTTAAATATGGTACATCTGTTGAAGTACTTGCCATTTGCATCGCTGCATCCCAACCACCTTGGTTAAAAAATACCATAATTGAAGCTACTATTATTCCAAAATAAATTAATGATATATTTATAATATTACTTAAACTAACTGAGCCCATACCTCCAACAAATGCTACTAACATGAATATCAAGAAGCTGAAAAATGTCCCTGTATTTATATTAAATATATCTGGTAATAAACTTGCTAAAATTGAACCACCAGCTATATATTGAAGTGCAATTATTGTACATTGAATTAAAATCATAGCTATTGTCATCATTACACCTGTTTTTTTATCGAATAAATCTTGGACAAGACCAGTTACTGTATTATGTCCACTATGTCTGAAGCGTTTAACAACTAAGAAACTTGCTATTATAGCACCAAATGCCCAAGCTACGTTATACCAACCAGCAGATAATCCTGCAACAAATGCATTTTGTGCTATACCTATAGTCGATGCTCCACCTATTGCCAACCCAGCAATTGTAACAGCTGTAATCCATGTTCCATTTTTACCTTTATATAATAAGAAATTTTCTCCATCTTTCTTTTCTTTCTTTGACATAAATATTCCTAACCCCAATAAGAATGCTACGTATAAAATAACTATAATTAATGGTATATTCATAATATAATCCCCTTTCCCTTGCATGTAAATTTACAAATCAAAAAATTTTATTAATCTTGAAGAAGTGGAACTACGCTACCTCCATATGGTAGTACACATACATCTTTTCCTTCAAAATCAACTTTTTCTAATAATTTATCTATATTTTTATAAGAATTTATATTTAAATCTTTTACAAAGTTTGGATCTATTTCGCTTAACATAAGCATCTTTGATTTTGCAATAGCTTCACATAATGCATAGAATATATATCCACCTATTGTAAAGTTTGCTCTTAATTCTTCATCAAGAACTCCTCTTTTTAATGGTTCTATCCAACTGAAGAAATCAGGTGCACCTCCACCTTCTCTACATTCTGCCAAGAATATAACTGTTCCACCTTTTTTAACAGCCCTTGCAGCATTGAATATACTCTTTGTAGATTGATATAGATTTATATCTTTAGGATACCCACCGCAACTTGCTATAACTATATCAGCCTCTTTTTCTATAGGTACACCATAGCAATCGTCTACATATTTACAACTTTTTATCCATGCATCATGGAAATCACCACAGAATAATTTACTATGTTTAGATTTTGTATTTACAACTATATTTATTCCAAATGCTACATCTACTAATTCTCCAGCTTGGTTCATATCTTCATTTACTGGATTATTATCTAAAAGCCTACTCGCTACCCTTGGGTCTGTTTTCTTTTCTGTTTCTGATAAACATCTTATATGGTTTTGTTTTATTGTTTCACGCCCTGCAACTCCAGGAATTACACTTTTTCTTCCTCCACCAAAACCTGCCATAATGTGGTGAACTGTCCCTGTTACCATTATTACTTTTCTTCCAACTACTAGCGGATTTACATATACTTCTGTTCCTATTTTAGTTTTTCCAACACAAACTAAATCATCTGCATCGCAATCGTGGTTTACAACTTTAACTTTGTCATAAACTTTTTTAGAAGCTAATTGGCAAAGTTCTTCTTCTGTTTGCATTCTGTGAGTGCCTATAGCTACAACTATTACGATATCATCATAAGATATTCCGATTTCTTCCACTAAATAGTCTACTAGTTGTTCACATATTAAATCTTGACGTTGCCAAAATCTAGTTAAGTCACTTATAACTATTGTTACTTTGTCCCCTTTTGAAATTACTTCTCTTAAAGGTTTTGAATTTATCATATTAGTAGTTACACCTTTAATAAATTCTGACTTAAGATCTGTAATTTCATCCATTGGATTTTCATTTAATACTTTTACTGACTTAGCTTTCGAAAGGTCTATATCAACCTTTGAGTCACCATACTTTAATTCTAACATCTTGTCTCCCCCTTACTGTCTTTAACCAAATAGTAAATTTAAAACAAATATTTATATCTATACTGATTTAATTCTAAATACACTATTACCCTTTAAAATTTTTAATAATTCCTATTTTTCTAAATAATATAGATAAAAAAAGAGAACCCCTCTCAGAGTTCTCTTAAATATCATAATTTAATATTATTTGGCCAGTTTAAAATTTATTAAATTTAAATGCAAGTCAAATATGAACTCCCTAGAAAAGATTTACTTTTTATATTTTTGCAATAAAAATAGCCAGCGCTAAAATAAAAGCCCCAGAATATGAAATATAAATAGCTATATAATTTTGTAAATTCTCTTCTCATTCCTTTCATATTATTTTCCTCCATTTAAAAATATTTTATACTGTTAATTGTAATTCATTTCCATAAATTGTCAACTTATAGTTTTATTTTTATATAAAATTTTATTATAAATAATAAATCTTTATTCTAAATCCCCTTAAAGTTGTAGATTTTTTTGAAATGCATTAACGTAAATTATATTTATCCAAAATATAAAGCTGATTATAATTTCCTATACATTATAAAATTTAGAGGTTACTTCAAAACAATTTTGAAGTAACCTCTAAAAAAATTCTTTATATTTTATAATTTACTTCCATTATCTACCCAATCTTTTGCTTCTTCTGTCATTTCTTCAGATGGAGCAGTTACATTTGTTTCTGGGTAAATATAACCAGGGTCAGTCCATGCAGCTGTATAGTTATTTTCTACAGGTACACTTGAATATAACCTTGCATTCCTTTTTCCACTTAATTGTCTACTTATACCGTGATGTTTTTCATGTTCATCATATCCTTTTTTATGCACAATTACACCTCCCAATTCTTTTTCAATTATTTTATCCAAAAATTAATTATCAATTCATAGAATCGAAAGCTGTAAAATTGTGTCTTAAAATAACATATTTTCACAGTAAAAATTATATTCATTTATAAATTTTCAGATATACGTTGCAAAGTATTTTGATAATTTAAAATCCCATATCCATATGATGTATTTGGATATGTATATATAGGTTTTTGTGTAGCTCCTAGCATCAAATATGTTTTTATAGGTTCACTATATATAGATAATCCATAAAATTCAGTTTGATTTATTATAAATTCAATTAACAATGCTATAACACCACATACTACTGAGCTACTTACTCCCGTTCCTGTAGCTGTATTAAAAGTATTATCTAAATAATTGGATATTATATCCACTCCTGGTGCAACCATATCTAATGTTTCAGCAGGTCCTTTTGATGAACCAATCCATATAATATTTGATTTTGTATTATATGTTCCAATAGTTATAACTTCTCTCAGTAATCCATATCTCGTTATTGTTGAATTAGAATCACTATCTATAAATCTAGTGTTGTCAGAGATTAAATTTTTATTCGGAAGATATGCATTAAACTCCCCATTTATAACATTTTGGCCAGTTATTCTAAGTGTCCATATTCCCGAATATACATTTTTTAAATTTATAGATACTTGCATAGAACCTGTTGAAATCCAAGGATAACTATAGGAAATACTATATGTTACATTTTCTAGATTAAATTTTCCTGCGTATAAGGAAAAATTTGGCGCATAACTTATAGTTGGACTAATCTCACCAAAAGGAGAAATTAATGCTATTTCAAACTTATCTACTTTGTATCCGTCTATTATTATATTTAAATTTTTATCGTCTCCAACTTGAAAATCGATATCTACAGATTCTCCATTTGATATATTTCCCGAATAATGTATATCTGTATTACCTTGATTTCCAGCGCCACTCACTAATATAAATCCTGATTGATATAGTTCTTCAAATGTATTTAATAAAGCTTGTGATATATCTCTTCCAGATGTTGTTCCAACTGTAAAATTTAATATTATAGGTCGATTTATCTCTTTAAATTTTTTGATTATATAGGATATAGCTACTAAAAAATCTGTATTTTGATAATTTATTCTACCTTCCTTGAATAGCGAAATATAACTTCGTAATTTCACTACAATTAACTCAGCTTTTGGTGCAATTCCTTTATAATTTATATTATTTTTACCTTGTGAAACAGCTATACTAGCCGTTACTGTTCCCGTTCCAATTTCATCTCTACTTAAATCACCATTATTATTTGATATAGCTTCATTTATTTCATCTCTAGTAAATTCACTACCAAATAACATACCTTCTGGAGGAGATTTATAATTACTTTCCTGGTCCCATAAATATAAAATTTTGCTACTTCCATCTTCATTTAAAAAATCTTGATTTAAATAGTCTATTCCTGAATCTATAATCGCAATTACAGTTCCTCTTCCTTCCAAACTATTGTACAAATTATTTCCCATATATGCCATATCTGTAGCTTGTCGCACAGGAACACCTTGCAATAAATTATTTGTTATATTTATTAGAGAACTCATCGCATATGATCTTTCCCACCATACTATCTGATTTATATTATTAAAAATATTTTCGTTAAAATTAGCTTCCACATATAAAACCATTAACAAATCATTTAAAAAAATATACTGTGTTAAATTATTTTCTTGAAGTGATTGTATTAACCTTTCTTTTTTCCCAGTAAAAATTATATTATACGACCTTATTTCACTATTTAATATTGGCATTTTTACTCTCCTTATTAATTATTTTTGATTTTTTTATATTTAATTTATCTAAATTCTTCAAAAATTTTTCTAGCATTTAGAAGACCATATCCATAAATGAAATTAGGGTATTGTATATTATCTTCTCTATCTGCCCCTAATTGGAAAAATGAATATATACTTTGTGTGAATCCTTGACGTTTATATTGATTATTTTGTGTTACATATTGTAAAAATAATGCTGCTACTCCAGATGTAACGGCGGCGGCGGCTGATGTTCCTGTAATATTTCCATATCTATTATGTGGATAAGCTGAAATTATATTTACACCAGGTGCTACTATATTTGGCTTTTGGATATTTCGTATATTTGGACCCCTAGAAGATGGTGGCCACATAGAATTATTTATCATATCATAAGCCCCAACTGTAAATATATTTCTATCTACAGTTGGAAAATTTACTGTATAAAAAGGATCTGGTTCTAAAAACCTTGTATTTTGATTTATTAAACTTCTATTTGGAAGATATACATTGTAACACCCACTATTAATATAAACACCTGTTAAATTTATTTTCCAAACTCCAGGCGATGCATTATATAAATTTATAGTTATAAATTCTTGACCTGAGTATGATGTTGGGAATACATAAAAAACTTCATAGGTAGTATTTTCAAAGTTAAAAATACCACTCTCATTTTTATAATAACCTAGACCTACATCTTTACTTTCTTCTCCTGTAGGTGAGATAATTTTTATATTAACTCTATCTGGACGACAAATCCATAATTCTATCTTTAAAAACTCCTCTTCTTCCTCAATTTCAATTTCAACAGTTTGAGTTTCACCTTTAGCTGAAATTTTTCCACTTGCATGTGTCTGTGTATTTCCCTCATTTCCTATACCCGCAATTTCACATTCCCCATATTGATACCATATTGTAGATTGTGTTGCTCTATTTATAAATCCTACATCACTATTAGTACCAACAGATGTGTTTATTATTAATGGTCTTTCCAATTCTCTAGCTTTTTTTCTAGCATAATCTCTTGCTACGTAGTAATATGCATTATTATATTTTCCATCTATTGTTCCAAGTTTTATTACTATAAGCTCACTATCTTTTGCGACACCTTCATAAAGGGAATTACTTACTCCAAGACCAGCACAAATACCACTTAATAAAGTTCCACTTCCAACTTCATCAGTAGATAATGTACTATCATTTTCACTAATAGCTCTATTTATATCATCTCTTGTATATTCTGTTCCAAAATAAAATCCTTCAGGAGAATTTCCTTCTTTTGTTTGATCCCATAAATAAAGTATTTTACTAGTTCCATCTGCATTTATAAAATCTGGATGTAGATAATCTATCCCTGTATCTGCAATAGCTATTATGACATTTCTACCAGTAAGATTTAAATTTGGATTATTTTTTATATAATTTATATTTTCATCTTCATTTATGGCAAATCCCCCTGATGTCCCCGAAGATACTTGAGATAATAAACTCATTTCTGATAAGCTTTCAACACTTACAACTTCTTCAATCTTAAAAAACTCTCCTGAAAGTATTATTTCAGTATCTGTTTTTGAAAATATACCACTATTTTCACTTAATCGTCTAAAATTACTTTCCAATTCAGATATTTTTAAACTATTAAAAAATCCTTCTGGATTATTAAAATATACAAAAGCAGAATTTACATATGAATTATTTTGTCTTTTAAAATTTAATCTATTTTTTTTTATGAAATTATTAATATACTCTAATCTCTTATATTGTTGTTTTGTTTTTACAGATAAGTCATTATCACTTCTATTAAAATAAATTGAAGACATATCTAAAAAACCATATCCATTTGAATCAGATGGATATGTTCCATTTCTACTTCGTCGTGCATTTTGAAGTAATAATGCCTTTAGTTTTTGTGAATACAAATATAAGTCATTTTTCTGAGTTATTCCCCATTCCATCAATAACGCACAACATCCCGTTACATGAGGAGTTGCCATACTAGTTCCTGTAAGCGCCCCTGTCGTTCCACCAACTAAATAAGAAACTATATTTTCACCAGGTGCTAATAAATCTGGCTTAAAAATACCTTGCATTGTATCTCCTCTTCCAGAAAATGCTGATACTACATCTGTTCTAGAATTATAACTTCCAACTGTTATAACTCTACTTGCCGTTCCTGGCACTGTTACTGTTAAAATATTACTTGGAGATAAAAATCTGGTATCTGGATTTAAACCTTCTGATGTAGGCAAATATAAATCTATTATTCCATCTACGATATTTATTGGTGAAAATTGAATCTTCCAGATTCCAGGTGTGATTTGATTATCAGAACTAAGTCTAATTGTTATTCTTCTTTGAAGTGAATAAGGCATTATTTCATAAAATCTACCTAAAATTGTTGTTCCTCTTATATTATTGGAAATTTCATTATTATTAGCTGAAAGTTCTTGAGTTCTATTATTTGATGAATCTATTAAAGTTATTGTAAATTGATCTACAAAATTAGGCCAAATATTTATATTAAGTACTGTTTCTGATTGACCAACGACAAATTCAACTATCTGCTCATTAGAATTTTTAATATCCACTCTTTTATGTCCACCCTTATTTCCATTATTGCCGGCCGCAACTACCATATTATTTTTCCAATATAAGCACATATCATCTATGTATTGTTCAAATAATGATAATCCTGTATGGGAACCTTCATTTGTTCCATAACTCATATTAATAGCTATTGGTTTACCTAGTTCTAAAGCTTTTTCCAATATAAATTTAATTGCTCTCATAAATTCAGTACTTCTTGAGTAAATATCTGTTTGTCTATTGCCAACTCTAACAATTATAAATTCAGCATTGTTAGCAATTTGTGCACATATAGAACCTACATGTGTCCCATGCATTGCAGTTATTGATACAGGAATATCTTTATTTCCATTTATAGCTTCATTTATATCAGAGTTTGTATATAAAGTTCCTTCTTTAAAACCCTCTGGCGGATTATTTCCAATAGATTGATCCCAATAAAAAAGTATTTTGGAATTTCCCAAGACATCTCTAAATACTGGTAGTGTATAATCTATTCCAGAATCTATAAGACCAATCAAAGTGCCTCTTCCGCTTAAACCTGTTCTATTTTTAAAAGATGTTATTCCAGATGTTGAAAAACTCTGTTCATCTTGTGTTTCAAGTATAAATGGTCTTTCTATATATTCTATCTCTGTATAATCTAAAAGTTGATCAAATAAATTTGGATCAGTTGATATTATAATGGCAAAATTGTCGTTTAATATTTCAACACTTATATTAAGTTCATTTTCTAATCTCAAAATATCTCCATTGTATTTTGCAATTATCTCATATTCTATCTCAATCACCTCCAATCTAGAATTATTTATTATCTTCTATTTTTTTACCTAATCTAGACATCATATTCTTAGAATAATTAGAAATATTCTTAGGTATGCATTCATAAGTAGCTAGCATACTGTATATCTCTAAAGCTCTTTTATAATCTTTTTTGCCAGTATATGCTTTATATGCCTCTTCTGCAAGCATTACACTTATTTCATTAATTCTCTCTGCTCTCTTTTTCACAAAACTACCCCTATCTAATCTTTTTGTTAATATTATTCGAAAAAAAAGCAGATTATACCTAATACAAGTAATAATCTGTTTTTCTTAATATATCTTTAATATGTAATTTCATGATAAATATACTATTGTCCTTTATTTATTTAAAATATGGTTATAAATCTGAAAAAGCAACGGCAATATTTTGTAGTCTTTCTTCTTTTGTGATTTTATAATGTATTTTTATTTTATTTTCATCTGCTAAAGTATTAGCTATTTTAACTACAAATTCACTACCTACTCCAACTTCACTTTTTACAGATATAGAACCATGATGTAATTTTGCAAAATCTCTTACTAACGAAAGTCCTATCCCTGTACCTTCTTTTATAATACTTCTATCATCATTTACTCTTTCATATATCTTAAAAATTCTATCCATGTTTTCTTTTGATATTCCAATTCCATTATCTTTTACCTTTATGTAAATAAATTTGTCATCATGAGTTAATGAAACTAAAACAACAGCTCCTTCTTTTTTCCTAAATTTCAGAGAATTGGAAATCAAATTAATCACTACTTTTTCGATTTTTTCACAATCGAATCCTACAATTATTTCTTCTGCATCTGTATCAAATACAATACTTGTATCATTTATATCTACAAAATCCCTTACAGATTCACATATATCTTCAATAAAACAAACGATATCCTGATTAGTTGGATTAAAATCTCTATATCCAAGTTCTATTTTTGTCTGTGAAGATAAATCATTTACTATCTTCATTATTCTAAAAGAATTTCTTTTTATCAAATCTAAATGTTTTAAAATATCTTCTGGATATATATTTTGGTCAACTTTTCTTTCTATAAGCTGCATAGTAGCTAATATCATATTTAATGGATTTTTTATTTCATGTGATATAAATGAAAAAAATTTTTCTCTTGTTGCCTTTTTATTAATAACATCAATCGTTCTATTTGTTATATCTGTTAATATTATATAACTTGATACAAACTCATCTTTTTAATTTTTCATAGGATTTGATCTAAGCCAAACCCATTTACATCCATCTTTTGTCTTTATTTTGACTCTTATATCTACTATTTCATGAAAATCATAATTAAAACTTTCATTTTCATCTTCTAATTCTATAAATTTATAGAATCCATCTTCTATATTGCAAGGAATTTTACAACATTCCCCAAATAAATTTTCATAAGCATTATTTGCAAATATTATCTGGTCATGGCTTACTAATAAAATCACATCATCAAACTGTCCCATATTTAACAGCAACCTCTCTTGTATTTCATTAGAAGGTTGATAATTTTCACAAAACCATACTATAAAGTTATTATCCTCAATTTTTTCTATTTGTAAATTGTAAATTGTCTTATCTATATTTATTTGTCTATACTTAAAATTTACTATGCAATCTGTTAAAACATCTTCTACAAATAACTTATATCTATCTGTTATATATAACTTATATGCTACATTACTTTCTCTTATTATTGCATGATTATCTTCTACTACGACTATGACTAATGGTGTTGGACTTTTTAATAAAACTTTTTTATAGTCATACATAATTTTAAATCCCCCTGTTAATTCTAATTTTTACTCATTAAATACGATGCATATTAAAATAATTATTTTACCCTCTTGTCTACTTTATATGTTTATTTTGATTATATCATAAAGAATAATAATCTTCCTTATTTTTGTCTTTTTTCACAAAATATGTTAATATTTTTTTACAATCTGCGGTATTATTATCAAAAGTTTAAATTTAATTATTTTTATAAATCGTTTTCGACTTTGTATACTTTACTTTTTAGAGAATTTTGTTGTCTATTATATCCGACAACATATATATCATAATTAAACTTTTCATATTTCTTAGATTCTAATTTTATAATCTCATTTATATTTGCATCTTTTTTTGTAATATCATCTTTGTCTATAGTTTTTATTAAATTATAATCACTATTTTCAAGATTATTATCTTTTAGGTATATTTTATATCCTTCAACACCGTACATCTCTTTCCATTTTAAATTTAGTATTAAATCTTCCTCAATAAAATAGTAGTTTAAATAAAATTCGTCAACCATTTTATTTTCAATAGTACTTTCTTTCACTGTAACATATATATATTTTTGTACTTTGTTTTTTCCTGTGCCACAAGATATAAGTAATTTTTCCTTACCTTTTCTCAATCCTACAATTTTTCCATTAGCATCTAGGCTTATTTTTCTTTGTACTGGAAGTTTACTTTCTGCAAAGGCGTATTTTATCTTAGGTGTTTTTAATCCTTTTGGAGATGTTACCACATTTGCTTGTACATTTTTTGTTTCTCCAATTTCTAACTCTATATTTTTATTTGTACTTATACTCTTTAATTTTGCTACTATATTATAATCAAAAGACTCCTCTTTAGAATCCAAATTTGCTATTAT
Organism: Intestinibacter bartlettii; assembly: GCA_025148965.1. GTDB lineage: Bacteria > Bacillota > Clostridia > Peptostreptococcales > Peptostreptococcaceae > Intestinibacter > Intestinibacter bartlettii. Next base: position 2,100,327 of record CP102273.1, read on the forward strand.
TGTTGCTTTTCCAACACCTATAGCATATATTTTATTATCTTTTATCTTTAATACATCTTCATTTGAACTTTTATAATTTACTTTATATTCTTCATCAAATCTATCAAAGTCTACTTCGACACAATTTTTTATAGTAGCACTATCTCCTACATATTTTAATTTGCCACTTATTTCTGTATTTAAATTTGTTATTTTTGGATTTACTACTAAAATATTAAATTTCTTAATTATTTTATTATTTTTTACTATTGCTATGGATGCTAGTCCTTCTTTTTTGCCCGTTATTTTTACTGTATTTTTTGCATTTTCTGAGTTATCTTCAATTTTTACTTTATTATTTTCATCTAAACTTTTAAAGTCTATAACAGGATCTTTACTGTAAGATGGAAATTTCACATAATCTCCTGCTGAAAAAACTACACTTTCATTTAATTTAACTACATATTTATCTATATCCTTTATGTATTTTCCTTTTACTGCAGTTATTTCTACTCCTTTTATTTGTGGACTTAATATTCCAAGCTTGAAAAGGTAATACTGTGAAATAATTATAACGGGAATAACTAATATGATGATTATTATTTTTTTTGTATTTACTTTTATATTTTTCACCTAATCACTCCCTTATTTAACTTATATAAAAATATTATACTGTAATTTATATTCAAAATTTATTCTTTCAATACCTTTATTTCTAAAATATAATTTGTTATATATAATAAATTATATCTATTAGATTATTAACTAAAATTTCTCATTTTAATCATATTTTTACTATGTTTTCAATATGTCTGCAATAAAATTTATAAATTTTTTAAATGTAAATTTACATGTAATTTCATTTGTAATGTCATTAAAAAAATACTATAATTTACCTAAAGCCATTTTTTAATAATAATCAAATGATAAATGGAAAGAAAGGAATTATTCAAATGGAAAAAACTAAACAAAGAAGAACTTTTAAACAGTTCGCAAAAGACAAAAATATCGAAATTTCAGTACAGAGATATTTAATAGATGCACTTAGCTTTATGGCATCTGGTCTATTTGCCTCATTATTAATCGGTACAATATTTAATACTTTAGGCCAAAATTTAGGAATATCACTGTTTACAGATGTTATCAATCCACTTGCAAAACAAGTTACAGGACCTGCAATAGCTGTTGCAATTGCCTATGGTCTTCAAGCACCACCGCTTGTTATGTTTTCTTGTGCACTAGTTGGTGCTTGTGGTAATGAATTGGGCGGACCTGTTGGTGCCTTTGTAGCAACAATCTTTGCTTGTGAATTTGGTAAGTTAGTTTCTAAAGAGACTAAAATAGATATATTAGTTACACCTGCTGTAACAATTTTAGTCGGTGTTTTAGTTGCTGAAGGTGTTGGACCTGCTGTTTCTGCATTTATGACTGGTTTTGGTAATGTTATAATGAGCGCTACTGAAATGCAACCTATTTTAATGGGAATAATAGTTTCAGTATTAGTAGGAATTGCATTGACTCTTCCAATAAGTAGTGCTGCAATTTGTATGATGCTAGGTCTTAGCGGACTTGCTGGTGGAGCAGCTACTGTTGGTTGTTGTTGCCAAATGGTCGGCTTTGCAGTTATGAGTTACAAAGAAAATGGTATTGGCGGTTTATTTGCCCAAGGATTAGGTACTTCCATGTTACAAATGTCTAATATTATAAAAAACTGGAAAATATGGATACCACCTACATTAGCATCTGCAATTTTAGGACCTCTATCTACTGTAGTATTTAAGATGCAAAATATTCCTATCGGTTCTGGTATGGGCACATGTGGTTTAGTCGGTCAATTTGGTACTGTAACTGCTATGACTGAAGCTGGAAACGGGGGCGCTATGATGTGGGTTGGTATATTATTACTAAACTTTATATTACCTGCAATCGTAACTTTAATTATTGCAGAATTTATGAGAAAGAAAGATCTAATAAAACCAGGAGATTTAAAATTAGATATATAATTAAAAATTAAAATTAACAAAACAAAAAAGGCTATTAAATAGCCTTTTATTTTATTACTGCATTAACTAACCATTTTAATGCGCCTTTAGTGTCTTTCCATAATGCGAAGTTTTCATTATAGTAGTAAGTAGCTTCTGTATATAATACAGGGTCTATTACTGAACCAGACATTCTTAAAGCAGCAGTCCATTGCATTAGGAATAATCCTATGTATTTATTTTTGTTTACTCCATCTTTTATTGCAGATTTTGCAAAGTATAAGTTTCCATTTTTGAAGTAGTATAATGCTTTGAAGTAATCCCATTGAGCTGAGTCTTCATTTTTAAATTTAGCAAATAATTCATTTACTGCTTTTCTATCATTTTTTGCAATTAATAAGTTTATTAATTTAAATCTATTTCCTTGAGTATCATCTTCGTCCATTTTTATTAATAACTCTAATATTTCTCTAGCTTCTTTATAGTTTTTATTGTTTATTAATAAAGTAGCTAAATCTTGTGATGCTATCATATAAGGTCTAGCTGATTCATTATTCCAGAAGTTAGTTGTATTTTCTCTATCTACTATCATTTCTTCTGCAACAGCCATAGCTTGTTTGAAGTAATCTAATCTATCTTCAAATGGTAAATCTTCATGAGCAAGTCCCATTAAAGCTTTGTATTTTGCAGATTTAGTTTCTTCTTCTGTTAATTCTTTTTTAGTATCAACTTTTACTTCTTCAGCGTTTAAAGCTTCTATGTTGTTTTCTACAGTTTCAGCAGTTGCTGCTACTTCAGCAGAAGCTTCTTGTTCACAATCTAATAGAGCTCTTAATATATCTGATTTTCCTTTTATAGTTTTTGAACTAACACCAGTTTTCTCTGAGAAAGCTTTTTTAGTAATGTACATTGGATGTTTTCTTTTAAACATTTCAGCATCTTCTAATACTATATTTAATATAGATGCTACCCATATATCACATCTAGATGAATTTAATATTTCTCCGTCTTTTTGTTCTATTTTTGCAAGAACATCTAAACTTATATCTTTATATTGTTCATTTAGATTTTCTCTGCAATATTCTATTATTGCACTTTTAATTTCATTTATTCTGTCTTTCATCAATATCCTCCCGAATCAAATTTATAACCTCTATCATTATATCATTTTATTTAAAAGTCTTCATTAAATATAGTTTTTTTCTATAAATTTATATTTAGACGCAATTTACCAAGGTTTAAAATTATGTTTATTTTTAACATACTTTATATAATTTATCACATATTATATCTGTATGTCAAAGTATAAATAAAAAGCTTGCAAAGGATATTAATTTTCTATGGGATAATTTATTTCAAAAGAATAGATTTTAAAAATGCCCCTCTAGCTATACACTCAGTTAACTCCTCAAAAATCCTGTTTGCTTCATCGGATTTGACTTCCTCTAAAACAATCTTTTGTTTTTGATCATAATATATATGTTTGAAAAAATCTTTTGTATCTATCGCAATTTTTATTATATTACTTAAGTCTTCATAGATTAAGTCTTTGTCTTTTTGATTATATATAATATCATATTCAACTTCATCTAACATAACAATCACTTTGACTATAATAGACTCATAAACTTCCATTTTGACCTCCAATTTTTTTGATTATTTTTTAATATCTCTTAAGTTAATTGTAATACACAAGTAAGTTTTCAAACAAGTGAATATAAACATTTTATTGTAAAATTTTTAATACACTTTTCCACATAATACCTAAAAAAAAGCTAAAACTTTCGTTTTATATGTAGGCTGTTATACATTTTTTATAAAAAACATTTACTTTTCATATAAAATTTTGTATAGTTTTGCTTTCAAATTAATTTTCTACATATAAAAAACTATAGAAATAAAAAATATTTTTCTATAGTTTTTTATATATTATAATAATTTTTATTGTATTTTATAAGTTAACTATTACTGCTAAGAATACTAAATCTTCATCTCCACTATTTTCAATATAATGTTCAGTATCTATAGCATATACAACATCTCCTGCACCTACTTCGACTACTTCACCATTATCTAAAACTTTTCCTTTTCCACTTAATATATAATATACTTCATAGTCATCTGTATGTTCATGTAGGCCTACAGAAGCTCCAACTGGGACAGTTAATTTAGCAAATACTTTTGCTTTATTTTGTAATTCATCTCCTTCTATTAGCAATTCGCGTGATATTTCCCCTTTTCCACCTTCAATAGGTCCAACAATTTTTGTAAGTTCATCTTTTCTTTTTATCATATTTATATCCCCCTTTAATATTTTTTCTAATTAATTACAATAATACAATATTTCTCACAAATATAAAAGCATTGTCTTATTTTTAACTTTATGACAATGCTTTGTGGTTGTTATTTATTTATATTTTCTATCAATTATACGACTATTTTCTATTGATTCTTTATTTGAACATCATACTTAGTATATAAATCCTGCATTAAAGTACTTTGTTTTGTACTTTCTAGAGTTTTTATTAAATCATCTTTAACATCATCAAAATCTTGATCCTTTTCACCAGTTTTCTTTATTATATGGTATCCAGAACTTGTTTCAACTACTTTATTGTATATTTCACCAGTTTTTAATGAAAATGCTGCTTTTGAAAATGCACTTACCATCTCATCTTGAGTAAAATATCCTAAATCTCCACCTTTAGATGCACTCGAATCATCAGAGTATTCTTTTGCTAATGTTGCAAAGTCTTCACCATCTAAAGCTAATTTTAAAACTTCTTCTGCTGTTTTTTTATTTTCTTCTTTTTTATCATCACTAACTTCTTTATTGTTACTATCATAGTTTGAAATCAATATATGTGATGCCCTTATTTGTTTGTAATCATTTTTATTCTTTTCAAAATAATTTCTTGCTTCATCTTCGCTAACATTAGAATATTCTTCTAAATATTTAGCTCCCATTAATTCTTTTTTAATACGTTGTTTTAATTTCTCTTCTGTTAAGTTGAATTTTTCAAAATACTCTTCTTCACTTAAATTATATTGTGAGTTTATATTACTTATAGTTGTTTCGTAATTTTCATTTACTTGGTCATCTGTAACTTCCACATTACTCTCTTTTGCCTCTTTATATAAAACTTCTATATTAACTAAGTACTCAAGCATAGTAGACTCATATGTAGAAATTTGTGAATCAGTTAACTTTTGTAGCCCATTTGAATAAAAAATAGGTTCCATAACAGACTTAATATCTTTTCCTGTTATATCAGTATCGCCAACTGTCGCATATACTTGACTATTTGAATAATATCTATGGCTTGCAGGTAATAATCTACCATATGACATACCACCGTAGAATGAGCCACCCACAACAGCTACCAATGCACATACAAGCGCTATTCTTTTCATTATTTTTCGCTCTTTCTTTTCGCCTTCATCCATTAAAACATTTTTTTGCTCTTTTATTTTATCGTTGTTGATATTTTTTGTTTTTTCGTTTTTCTTATTTTCAAACATTATTTCCTCCCGCATATTTTATATATTTCAAAATTCAATATAAATGTACTTCAATAATTCATAAATTTAACATTTCTTATTATATCATCATTTATACATTTATTTTTTAAAAAAATATTACAAATTATTTAATTGAGAAATCGGCACAAAACAAAATGGACTAAATTTATTAGTCCATTTTGTTTTATATTTTAAAATAGAAACCTTAATTTATTCTTAGTTATTTTCTATTAAAGCCTATCTTAAATTTATTATTTTATTTTTTTACTTTTTACAGCGCTATAAGGTCCATATACAACTTTTCCATTTACATTTCTATATGCTCTTACTTTGTAGTAATAAGTCTTTCCACTTACTAAATTAGTATTTGTGTATGAAAGAGTGTTAATACTTGTTATTGTCTTCTTTAAGCTATAAGTTCCATCAGAAGACGTTGCAGAGTATACTTTATATCCACTAGCGCCTAAAACTTTATTCCATTTTATAGTGGCTTTTTTAGATGTAGAACTTACAGTTATTGTAGTTTTAGATAATACCGGCTTAGCACATACTATTTCAGAATAACTTCCATACTCTTTTTTGTCTGAAATCATTCTATAAGGTCTTACCTTGTAATAATAAGTTGTGTTTGTATCTAATCCTGTATCAGTAAATTCAATAGTATTTTTACTTGTTATAGTTTTTCTCAAAGTATATTTCCCATCTTTTGAAGTGGATCTATATACAGCATATCCATTAGCTCCATTTACTGTTTTGTTCCATGTTAATTTTATAGAATTATAACTATTTGATGTCGCCTTAATACCTGAAACTTTATTTGGCTTTTCTTCTGGCTTATTAGGTATTTCTGGCTTTGGTTCTACTATTTTTTCTTTTGAAATTATAATATCTTTAATTGCAGATTTATTTGCTACTTTATTTTTTACACTTAATCTTACTGTTCCTTCATAGTTCTCATTTAAAATATTTAAAGTTATTTCTCCACTTAAATAATTTACTATAAAGCAAATATCCATATCATCTAATGCACTATATTCGTCTAAAATAGTTCCATCAGCCTTTTTTAAAGTAAATTCAAAATCATCCCAATCTTGGTTATAAGGAATATAATTAGCTCCTTTATCATTGATAAAACTTAATGATATATCGTAGTCTTTATATTTAGAAGGTTTTATTATCTCATTATATTCACTTCCCCAAATAAAATCTTTGAATATATTATTTCCTTTTACTACAGTCCAAATTTTATTATTTCCAGATATATTTTTTTCTAATATATATCCTCTATGGACTATATTATCTAGAACAAAATCACCATTTGAACTTTTATTTGCTTTAACATATTGATGATTATTAGCTACAACTTGCGAATAAATCGTATTTAGATGATTTAATTTCGTAATTCCTATGACTTCATTACTTATATTTAAGGTTTGGGTACTAGCTATTAACACACATCCCGCATTATTCACATTATTTGCTCCAGTTAAATTTCCTTTTAAATTTAAATTATTTCCTTTTCTAAGATCTAAGACAGAATCTTTTTTAATGTTTATATTTTTTATATTTAAATCACTGCCTTTTTTTAATATCACCTTTGCATTTTCATCTAAAGTTAATTCATCTATTCCATTTATATCTAGATTATCCATGTATGAATCTTTGTCAACTGTTACGTTTAAATTTCCACTGTGATTTGTCTTATCAAAGCTATATATATTACTTTTGTCTCCTAATCTTACAGATACATTTCCAGTTAATTTTTTTGAAAATCCGCCTGTATATATTTTATTATTTAATACACTCGAATTTAAATTAATTTCTACATCAATGTTTCTATCATTCCAATAGTCCCCTGCATATATTGCTGCAAATTTTGTTTGTGAATTTGGATTTATAATATTTATTACAGATTTTTTCCCAAGTGTACCATTATTTTTATAAGTTCCACCGCTTATGTAAGGTCTATCTTTATCTTGTAATGAATTTGTACCTACTTTTGTATTTACATTATCTAATGTCAAAGTATTTCCTGCTGCAAATATAGTTGCAGCCATAGGTGATTGTGCGCCCAATATATTCTGTCTTCCTCCTGCTCCCAACACAACTTGAGTAACTAGCTGTAATTTTATATTTTTAAATGTTACATTTGCTCCTAACTGTATTGGTGCTCTTACAACAAGTCCATCAGCATCTACATCAGTAGGTAGTTTTCCACTAGACCCTTCTATTGTTATGTTTTTATCAATCATTAATGGCAGTGGGGCTTTTTCATTATCTAACTCATATTTTGTATAACTTACGGTCCCAACTAATTTTAATGTTTGTCCATTCTTTATGTTTTTTAGAGCTGTACGTATATTTTGATATGGATTATTTACTGTTCCATTACCAATAGTTAGGCTTCCCTCTCCATTTTTTAAATATACAACATTTGCCTGTGAAGTCTCTCTAGCAGTTATATTTATGTTTTTATCTGCTCTAATTGATGATAGGGCATATGTGTTAGCTACATTAGTTAATATAAGCACACAAGAAAGTAGTAAAGATAGGTTTTGTTTTATTGTCTTAATCTTCATACTTTGTTTAATTCTTTTGTCAAAAAAGAAATTTTTCTCCTTTCACTAAATTTTCATTATGTATACTATCATATTATTTTTATCCTGTAAATTATATATTTATTTATACAATAATTTGTATTTTTAAATTTGAAATAATAAATATACTTCTCAATACATTATAAAAAGCCTATAAAATAAACTTTGTTGTCTACTTTATAGGCTTTTAAATTATTATATAATTATTTTACTTATTTATCCTTTATTTTAAATATATATACTTACACCTATTACAATTATAGCTGTTACAATTATTGGAATTAACACAGATGTTACAAATATGTCTTTGTATGATTCTTTGTGAGTAAGACCACAAATAGCTAGAGTTGTAATAACTGCTCCATTATGAGGCAATGTGTCAAGACCTCCACAAGCTAGAGAAGCTACTCTATGTAAAATCTCAGGTGAAATATTCAAAGCACTTGCCATCTGAAGATAAGTAGGTGCTAAAGCATCTAAAGTAATTGTTAATCCTCCAGAAGCAGATGCTGTAAGCCCACAAATTAAATTTACAGATAAAGCTTCTGATATTATAGGATTTGATGAAATATTAAATACAAAGTTTTGAACTACTGAAAAAATAGCCAATGATTTAATCACGCTACCATATCCAACAATTGCTGATGAATTTAATAATGGTCTAAAAGAATTAGTAACGCCTTCATCTAAAATACTTTTTATATTTTTGAGTTTTTTAAAATTAGTAATAACTAAAAATAAATCTGCTATAACAATTGAAATTATGACACTCCATGTTCCAGATACATTTCCTAAAGTTGTATTAAATTTTTCTAAATATGCTCCGTTAACTGAAGGATAATATACTTTTGAGAAAAATAAGTTTGATACAAATATAATTAAAATAGGTAAAATTGATACAAATATATTTGGTAGATTTTCTTCAGTTAACTTTTCATTTTCTATATAATCTCCATATCCTTCATTATTATTTCTAGCCTTTTTGGCTTCTCTACTTAAATAGATCATTCCTAATCCTAACATTAGTAAACTTGCAATTATACCAAGTAAAGGCGCCGCAAAAGCATCTGTTCCAAAGTACTTCATCGGGATAACATTTTGAATTTCTGGAGAGCCTGGAGCTGCTGTCATTGTAAAAGTAAATGAACCTAATGCAATACATCCAGGAATAAGCCTTTTGGGAATATCTGCTTCTTTAAATAAAATCCTCGCTATGGGATATGATATAAATGCAACTACAAATAAAGAAACTCCTCCATATGTAAGTAGCGCTCCTGATAAAACTATGGATAATATAGCCTTGTCGCTACCTAATTTTTTTGTTATAAAATGAGAAATAGATTTTGCATAATTTGCTTTTTCCATCAATATAGCAAATATGGCTCCCGTCATAAATAACGGGAAGTAGTTTTTTACGAAACTTGCAAAGCCCGACATATATACTTCTGTATAAGATGCCATTAGGTGGCTATCAAAACCAGTAGTTACTATAAGTGTCAATAGCGCTACTATTGGTGCTGTGATTATTGTTGAATACCCTTTATATGCTAAAAACATAATGAGTACAAGTGATAAAATTAATCCTATGATGCTAAACATTTTTATTTAGTGTTGTATTAACAACACTACTCCTTTCATATTTCTTTTATATTTTATAAATTCCCCAATTTTTTTATATTTAATCTATTTTTCTAGGTTTAATCCTTAAAGATTTAAACTCACCTATGAAATTCTGTAATTTTAATATTTATCTCTATATTATCCAAAATATCCTGTTTGTAGTAAATGCATGTATATTCATCATAAATACAAATATCATTTTATTTTTAAATGTAGTTTATTTAAAAATAAGCCAGAGAAATTTCAATAATCTCTGGCTTATTTTACATTTTTGGGTGACAAATGGGTGACAAATCGATAAATTTACCTATTTTCTACCTGTTTTATACTAAATCAGGGTCAATATCATTATCCCCCATTCCAAGCAATTTCAACGGTTTAAGCGCTGGTCCATTTAATATACTTCCGTCATAACTGAATCTAGAACCGTGACATGGACAATCCCAACTTTTTTCAAAACTGTTAAACTTAAGTTCACATCCCAAGTGTGTACATGTTATATCTACCACATATAATTTACCATCTTTGTCTCTATATGCTCCGTACTTGTCGCCATTTATAATGACTACTTTGCCTTCGTCTTTTTCAACCTGGCAGTCTGTATGTCCTTTTTTCAGCTTACCTTTTATATAGTCATATGCAACAATACTATTTTCTTTTAAATATTTCATGTTTAGGTAACTGCCTGTTCTTGATGGGTTGAAAACTTCTTTGTATTTACATTCACCATTTGTAATTAAATCTTTAAAAATAATAGCTGCAACAGCAGATGTAGTTATTCCCCACTTGCAAAATCCTGTAGCAATATATAAATTATTTGTATTATTGTTTATATGACCAATATAAGGTATATTATCGGTAGTTATATAATCTTGTGTAGACCATCTGTATTCTAACATACCTATTTTAAAGTTGTTTTTTGCAAATTCTACAATGCTACCAAATATCTTACATTCATCATCACATTTTCCTGTTTTATGGTCAAACCCTCCACAAACTAAATAATCTCTATCATTTTCATGGTATACTCTTATTGTTTTAGATGGCTTTTCAACGTTTATATACATACCTTTTGCAATAGGTTTATTTAATTTCGAAAGTGTTAAATATGATCTATATGCCTGTTCTTTGCTAAAATAAAGTCCTAAAGAATCATGCCATGGGTTTGATGATGCTATTATTACTGTTTTTGCTTTGATTTCATTATCTCCATTTACCTTTGCTATATATTCATCCTTATCTGTATCAAGTCCTAAAACTGGAGTATTTTCATATATAGACACACCTTTTTCACAAATTATTTGTGCTAACTTATTCATATATTTTTTAGAATCAAATTGCGCTTGATTATCTAGCTTTAATGCGCCTTTTATTTTTATAGGAAATCCCTCTATATTATTTAAATATTCATAAGGTATTCCTAATCTTTCACAAGCTTTATATTCTTTTTTAATTTCTTCTAGACCTTCATCTTCTGTGGTAAATATGTAATTTGGTACTGTTTCAAAATTGCAATCAATATTATATTTTTGAACTATATCTTTTATTAATCTAAGACCTTCCTCATTTGCTTCATAATATAATTTACTTGATTTATCTCCATATTTTTGGCTTATATAATCGTAAATCAAACCATGTGAAGATGTCACTTTCCCAGTATTTCTTCCCGAAGAACCGCTTCCGACTTTGTTTGCATCTACAATTACAATATTTGAACTTATATCGCTTAATAAGTAAGCCGTATGAAGCCCTGTAAGCCCTGCTCCTACAATTAAATATTCTACATCAATACTTTTATCTAAAGCGGAATAATCTTCACTTTCGTTATTTAATATCCAAAATGAATTTTCCATAGTAAACACCTTTCTACATTAAAATTTATAATATACTAGTGTTTCCTATTTTTATATTTATATTTACAAAGTAAATAATTTTCTATTCAAAATAAGCTACCACGAGATATTCTCGTGGTAGCAAGGGGTTGTGCTTATATATGGGTTAATCAATTTTTATATTGACTAAAATCTAATTAATTTGCTTTTTTACTTTTTAGTAATCCTAATATTACAGCTCCAACTATTGAACCTATTACTAATGCTACAAAGTACATTAGAGGGTTAGTTATAACTGGTAATATAAATATTCCACCGTGTGGAGCTCTAGAACCACATCCAAATGCCATTGATAATGCTCCTGCTATTGCTGAACCTACTACGCAAGATGGTATTACTCTTGCTGGATCTCCTGCTGCAAATGGTATTGCACCTTCTGTTATGAATGATAATCCCATTACATAGTTTACTATTCCTGATTTTCTTTCACTTTCAGTAAATTTATCTTTGAACAATGTAGTTGCAAGCGCTATTGCTAGAGGAGGAACCATACCTCCTATCATAACTGCAGCCATTATTGCAAATTGTTCTGGACCTGCATTTGCAACTGTAAGTTGTGCAGTACCAAATACATATGCTGCTTTGTTGAATGGTCCACCCATATCAACTGCCATCATTGCCGCTAAAATTGCTCCTAATAATATTTGACTACTTCCACTCATTGATGATAAGAAGTTGTTAAGTCCTGTATTTATTGCACCCATTATTGGGTTAACAGCCATCATAAATATTGCCATTAGTAATATTCCAAACACTGGATAAAGTAAAACTGGTTTTATACCTTCAAGTGATGCTGGCAATTTAGAGAATATCTTTTTAAGTAATAATACTAGATAACCTGCTACAAAACCTGCTAGTAAAGCCCCTAAGAAACCTGAGCTTACTGGGTTAGAATTGGCAAAATCCATTACATTATTAAATGTATATCCATCTTTTGCAATAACTCCACCTACAAAACCTACTGCTAAACCAGGTCTATCAGCTATACTCATTGCTATATAACCTGCTAATATAGGTAGCATAAATCCAAACGCTTGCTCACCGACTGTTTTGAAAAATGCTGCCATAGGAGTGTTTTTACCGAAGTTTGCTGGGTTTATGCTGTAATCATCTAATAAGAATGCTATTGCTATTAATATACCTCCACCTACAACAAATGGTAACATGTGAGATACACCGTTCATTAAGTCTTTATAGAATTTTCTTCCTAAACTTTCTTCTTCATTTGCGCTTTCTTCTGAGTCATTAGCTGTACTATCTGCATGATATATTGGAGCATCACCTTTTACTGCTCTGTCTAATAATTCATCTGCTTTATGTATTCCATCTGCAACTTTAGTTATTATAACTTTTTTACCGTCAAATCTATTCATTTCAACTTTTTTGTCTGCCGCAACTATTATACATTTTGCATGTTCTATTTCTTCTTTTGTTAAAGCATTTTTAACTCCGCCAGAACCGTTAGTTTCAACTTTTACTGTTATTCCTTTTTCTGCACCTTTGTTGTTTAAACTTTCTGCTGCCATAAATGTATGAGCTATACCTGTTGGACAAGCAGTAACTGCTAAAACTTCTGGATATTTGCTATCTTTTTGAATATCTTGAGCTTTGCTATTGTCTTCAACAACTTCTTCTTTTTGTTCTTCTGGGAATTTTTCAGTTTCTTTTTTATCTATTAATTCTAAAAATTCATCAACACTTTTTGCATCTATTAAGCTATTTTTAAATTCTTCGTCCATTAATATTGTTGATAATCTTGATAATACTTCTAAGTGTGTATTATTCGCTCCATCCGGTGCCGCTATCATAAAGAATAAATTAGACAAACTTCCATCAAATGCTTCATAATCTATTCCTTCTTTTGTTACCCCTGCCCCCAAACAAGCTTTTTTAACTGCTTTTGTTTTAGCATGTGGAATTGCGATTCCTTCACCTACTGCAGTGGTACTTAGTTCTTCACGAGCTAGGATAGCTTCTTTATATTCATCTTTATTATTTAAATTTCCACTTGCATTTACTAAATCAACCATTTCATCTATTACTTCTGGTTTAGTTTTAGATGAAAGATTTAGTTTTATAGATTCTTTTGATAATAAATCTGTAATTCTCATAACTCCTACTCCTTTTTTTAATCTATTTATTACTTAATTTTTTCAATTTTTATTTCGTCTACTAATTTATCTATAAATTCTCTTGTAGCTAAGTCAGAAGAAAATGCTGTCGCTCCCCCACTTGCTGCACCTAATCTAAGTGCTTCTTCATAGCTATTTGATTTTAAGTATCCAGCTATAAATCCGGCTACCATTGAATCTCCTGCTCCAACTGAATTTACAACTTCACCTTTTGCTACACTACTAGCAAATACTTCATCATTTTCAGTTACTAATAAAGCTCCATCTTTTCCCATAGATATTAAAACATTTTGAGCACCCATTTCTTTTAATTTTCTAGCATAAAAAACTACATCTTCTGTACTATTTAATTCTACATTAAACATTTCAGCTAATTCATGATTATTTGGTTTTATTAAAAATGGTTTATATTTTAAAACATTTAAAAGTAAGTTTTTAGTCGCATCGACAATAACTTTTATATCCCTGTCTTCTACTTTTTTCATTATACTTTCGTATAATCTCTCATCTAAACATGATGGTATACTTCCTGATAATATTAATATATCTCCATCTACTAATTTATCTATAACCTTATAAAATTGATTTAATTCTTCTTCGCTGATTTTTGGACCTTGTCCATTTATTTCTGTTTCTTCTTCGCTTTTTACTTTTACATTAATTCTTGTAAAGCCTTCTTTAACTTTTATAAAGTCTGATTTTAAGTTTAATTCTTGTAGTGAATTTATTATGTAATCCCCAGTAAATCCGCTTACAAATCCTAATGCTATATTGTCATTATCTAAACTTTTTAATATTCTAGTTACATTAATACCCTTTCCGCCTGGATATACATGTTCTTCATTAACTCTATTTATATTTCCAGTTGTCAATTTATCAACTTTTATAACATAATCTATTGATGGATTTAAAGTTACTGTATATATCATCTACAAACCTCCTTTATATTATTAGTGCTCATTTTTTTGTTTTTTATTATATTTGTTTATCTTATGCTTTAATAATAAACTAAAAATACGTTTTCAAAAAGCCAAAAAATTTCTCTTAGTTAAAAGAGAAATTTATCATTTTTTGTTATTAAATATAAAGCCAATAAAAATCATGTACTCTATTATCGATTTTTATTGGCTTTATTATAACAGTAAATCAAATTTATTTATTAAAACATCTTTGTAAATTTTTCATAGTTCTTATTTTCGCAAATACTTATAACTTTAGATACTGAACCTACTTGTTTATATATTGCAGAAAATAATTTTTCATAATCGAATATTTCATCTTTGTCGATAGCTAAAATTAAAATCAGTCTTACATCTCCCAAAGTCCAATGTATTGGCTTTTTTAATATTCCAACTGCAATTTTATTTTTTAAAATTTTTCCATTAGCCCCATGTGGAAGTGCTACCATATTTCCAATTTCAGTTGTCGCTATTTTTTCTCTATCGAAAAATGAGTTTTTCATATCACTATCGATTACACCTTTATTTAAAAGCTCATCTCCCATAAATTCTATTACTTCTTCTTTTGTTTTAAATTTTAAATCAGTAAAAAATAAATCCCTATCGAACAAATCTTTAACTTCGACTTCTTTATATTTCTTTCCTGTCTTCATAAATTTTTCGATTATTTTTACCTCATTGTCATTTAAAAGAGGAGATACTGTTATAACTGGTACTCTATCAAATTTTATATCGACTGTAGAAATAATAAAATCTACTTCCATAGCATTTATGTAATCTATTAAATACGCTGGTATTATTTTTACTATTTTTATTTTATCTTCAAATAAATATTCTAATTTATTTTTAACCAACATCGATGTTCCTATCCCAGATACACATACTATTATTACTTTAAAAACTTTTTTCTTTTGGTTATGTTCAGCTCTTTCTATAGCCCCTCCAACATGCACCGCTATATTTGAGATTTCTTCATCATCTAACTTTAAATCAAGCTCTTCTTCTATAGTTTTTTTCGCTATTTTTCCTAACTCATAAGCATACGGATATTTTATTCTTATATCTATAGGCAAAACACCATATTGATTTATTCCGAGCTTCATCTTTTTATATATACTATTTATATGATTATAAAGACATTTTTCAAAAACTTCGTCATTACTTATATCTATAGAAGTCGCTATTTTTAAGTTTTTGCAGAATTTTTTTATTGCTCTTATTATTTTTTCTTTATTTTTGTCATCATTCATTATAAGTTCTCGTTGAACTATATACTCTTTTATATAGCTACTTATAAAGTCATTTTCATCAGTATCACTTCTGCTTAATTTTATAAATATTATGCTACATAAATTTTTAAACTCTGTATCACTGAGAACTAAGTGTTCACGACTTAACATACTTAGTATTATATTTTTTAGGTTAAACATATTATTTTTAACTTGATCAGTTAAAAAGTCTTTTAAACTAAGTTCGTTGTCTTTCTTTGAACATATATCTAATATAAAATTAACTATGTCATCTTCATCAGCATCTATGCCGATTCCTTGCTTATGTTTTGATACAACAGAAATATTGTATTTTTTTAAAATTGATTTTACTTCTTTTAAATCATTTTTAACTGTTGAAACGCTTATATACATTGAATCTGCTAATTCTTCTAGCTTTACAGTATTATCTTGTTTATTTGTTAAGTTTATTAAACTTTTTATAATATAATCAATTCTATCTACATTTCCTAAATATGGACTTGGAATAGTAATATGATCAAATGAGCCTTCTATTTTATAACCTATTCCTCGAATTGATACAATCTTCCCATCTTTACTGTTTTTATTTATATCTTTAATTTCGCTTTGTATTGTCTTTGTAGAACATCCAATCTCTTCACTAAGAGCTAAACTACTAACAGGATCATGAGAATTTTTTAATATTTCAATTATATTTAAGGCCCTTACACTGTAAATAATTAAAATCTCCCCCTTATAAACTAAGTCCTATTTCTTCCCTTTAAAACTTAAATTATTTCTTTTTTAAATTAGCAAGTGCTGCGAAAGGATTATTAAATACTTCTTGGTCTTTATTTTGATTTTTTAAGTATTTATTTATATCCTTTTTAGATGCCTTCCCTTTTTCCTCAGATTTTCTTTTGTTAAATGAAGAAAGTTTTTCTCTATATCCACAACTACATGTAAATATTTTTCCTTCACCCTCTCCTTTTAATTCAAGTCTCTTATGGCAATTTGGACATCTTGCATTTGTAGTTTGTGAAATTAATTTTCTAGTATTACATTCTCTATCTTCACATACTAGCATCTTTCCTCTTTTGCCGTTTACTTCTAACATGAATTTACCACAGTTTGGACATTTATTTCTAGTTAAATTATCATGTTTAAATTTATTTTCACTATTTTTAATTTCTTTTACAATAGTTTTTGAATAATTTTTCATTTGATTTATAAAATCATTCTTTTTACTCTTTCCTTTTGATATATCTGTAAGTGTTTTTTCCCACTTAGCTGTTAATTCTGGACTTTTTAAATCAGCCGGTGCTAAATCTAAAAGTTGTCTACCTTTTGATGTTATATGAATTTCTTTATTTTTCATCTCTACAAAGAATGAATTAAATAACTTTTCGATTATGTCTGCTCTTGTTGCAACAGTTCCAAGATTATTTTTTTCCATTTCTGTAAGTAAAGTTGCTTCGTTTAAGTATGAAGGTGGATTAGTCTTTTTGCTTTCTATTTTTACACTTTCTACATTTAAAACTTCACCTACATTTACATCTATTATACCGTCATATGTTTCATCGTCATCTGCAGTATAATTTTCTCTCCAACCTAATTTATTTATTTTATTTCCCTTAGCTATAAATGTCTCTCCTTCACAAACTCCTTTTATAGTCGTTTGTTCATATTCAAATGGAGGACATAATACGCTTAAAAATCTTTTGACTACTAAGTCATAAATTTTTCTTTCTTTATCAGATAAATCTCCTAAAAATACTCTTTCTTCTGTTGGAATTATAGCGTGGTGATCTGAAACCTTTGAATTATCCACAAAAGATTTATTAGGTTTTATCTTTGTTTTTAATAGTTTCATACATACTTTTGAGTATTCACTAGTGTTTACTGCTTTTATTCTATCTTTTAGAGTATCTACTATATCATCTGTAAGATATCTTGAATCCGTTCTTGGGTATGTAAGTACTTTGTGATGCTCGTACAATTTTTGCATAATAGATAAAGTTTCTTTTGCTGAATATCCAAATATCTTATTGGCATCTCTTTGTAGTTCAGTTAAATCATAAAGAGCTGGTGAATACTTTTTCTTATTAGATTTTTTAACATCAACTATTTTTAAATCTTTGTTACTTACTTTTTTCTTTATATTTTCAATTTTATCTTTATTAAAAGTCGATGTAGAATTATTTCTATCATGCCAAGATAATTTCAAATAACTTCCACCTTTTTCTGTCAATACATCTAATGTGTAGTAATCTTTTGGCTTAAAGTTTCTTATTTCATCTTCTCTTTTTGATATAATAGCTAAAGTTGGAGTTTGAACTCTACCACAAGATAAACTTGCATTATATTTTGTTGTAAGTGCTCTAGTTGCATTTATTCCGACTATCCAGTCTGCTTCTGCTCTTGCTATTGCTGAATAGTAAAGATTGTTATAATCTCTTCCATCTCTTAATTTAGTAAAACCTTCTTTAATAGCCTTATCTGTACTTGAAGATATCCAAAGACGTTTAATAGGCTTTTTAATATGAGCTTTTTCGATTATCCATCTTGCAACTAGCTCTCCTTCACGCCCTGCATCAGTTGCTATAACAACTTCCTCTACATCATTTCTATTTAACTGAGCTTTTACAGTATTAAATTGTTTTGAAGTTTTCTTTATTACAACTGTTTTTAATTCTTTCGGAAGTATTGGTAAATCATTCATCTCCCAAGATTTATATTTTTTATCGTAAGTTTCTGGGTCAGCTAAGGTAACTAAATGACCTAGAGCCCATGTAACTATATATTTACTACCTTCAATATATCCATTCTTTTCATTTTTACAACCTAAAACCCTTGCTATATCTCTTCCAACTGAGGGTTTTTCGGCTAAAACTAATATTTTTCCCATATTGTGTCCTTTCTAAAAAGTTCCAATTCGCATATTTTTTAATGAATATAATTTACTTTTCGTTATAAACATCTTAAATCTATGAAATTGTGTTTTATTAGTATATATTAACACTTTCAGAGTATTTTTGTATATATTATTACAATGAGATTTTTATACAATATTTCCCACATATCTATAGATATTTACTTTATATTATTTATTATTTGTTCATATTCTCTTCCAAAGTTACAGAAATCTTTTTTTGTTTTATACTCCTCGCTGTTATCATCTAAATTTATTATATTTAATCCTTCTTTTCCATTTAAAAAAACATCTATAAATTCCTGTTCTCTTACTTTAACCATCTTTTTCACTTCAACTCCTATATCGAATTTTATAGGTTTATCTGAAGTATATGTAAAAATTCTACAAATTTCTTTATCTAAAAAATCACCACTACTTGTATCTCTTACTTGAGTTCCTTCATATTTCAAATCTTCAATTTTTAAATCAAGACCGATTTCTTCTTTAATCTCTCTTATCATTGCATTTTCTATATTTTCGCCAGAGTCTATATGCCCTCCAACAGTTATATCAAATAAAAGTGGGAAATCTTTAAACTCTGCCCTTTGTTGCATATATACAAATCTCCCGTCTTTTGAATCCTCAATAGCCCAACAATTTACAACTTGATGAAGTAAACCTTTTCTATGGACATTTTTTCTTGTATCTTGACCAATAATCTCTAATTTATCATTAAATATATCTAATATTTCTTCCATATCAATCTCCCACTTTTTAATTTATTTTAATCTAGCCTATATTATTAAGTTTTATTTTTAAAATTCTTTTGTATATTTCATAATCTCTATCTCCAAAGCATACGAAACATACTTGATCAATTTTATCCCAATTCTTTTCAAGCATATCTATTACTGCATCATACGCTATACTTGTCGCTTCTTCTTTTGGATATCCATAGATTCCTGTACTTATAGCTGGAAATGCTATTGTTCTTAAATTGTTTTCAATCAAAACTTCTAGTGATCTTTCATAACAAGAATAAAGTAGTCTATCTTCATTTGAATTTCCACCCTTATATATCGGTCCTACTGTGTGAATAACATATTTAGCTGGCAAATTGTACCCCTTAGTTATCTTTGCATCACCTGTTTCACATCCATGTAGTGTTTTACATTCTTCCAACAATTCTCTTCCTGCAGTTCTGTGTATCGCACCATCGACACCACCACCCCCTAGAAGGGATTTATTTGCTGCATTTACTATTGCATCTAATTTTAGCTTTGTTATATCACCTTTCACTATCTCTATCTTTTCTATAATATTTTTCAATGTAATCACCTCTTTTACAATATTTTACTATATTATTACTTTATTGAGCAGTTATTAATAAAAAAATCTTTATCTTAAAGACCTTTAAAATGTAGATTTTTTTGAAAGTTATCGCACTTGCTGCGCCAAGTGCTAAAAACACATATACGGAAATTATACTTATCCACAATCTATAGATAAATATAATTTCCTATGCGTTATAAAAAAAAGACATCGATATTAAATTATTATATCAATGTCTTTATACTTAAAAGCTTAAACTAAGCTACTTTATCCATTTTTGTTTCTTTTTTATCGCCACTTTTACCTAAGAAGTAAGTTCCTGCTCCTAAGAATAGTATTCCACCTACCATATTTCCTAAAGTTACGAAGAATAAGTTGTATACCATTCCTGAAATAGTTACTGAAGTAGCTCCTGATAATATGCATGTAGCGAATGTTATCATATTTGCGATGCAGTGTTCAAATCCACTTGTAACGAATGCAAATAAAGTTAAGAATAATATTATTAGTTTAGCTGTATCATCTTTTAATTTGTATGCAGCTAAAACACCTGAACAAACTAATATGTTACATAAAATTCCTTTGAAAAATAATTGATATGCTGTAGCATCAATTTTTCCTAATGCAGTATATTCAAAGTATTCAAGAGTAGTTCCTTTGAATAATCCAGTTCCTATGAATAAAAGTGCTATTAATATAGCCCCTATAAAGTTTCCTAAGTAACTGTATCCTAAAACTTTACCACCATCTTTTATGCTAGTCTCTTTGCTCATAGCTCCAACGGCCATAACCATATTATTACTTGTGAATAATTCACTACCTAAAAGTATTATTAAACTAAGTGCTACTGAGAATGCCATTCCAACAGCAATTTTAGTCATTGGTGAATGTACATCATGTAAATATCCACCTACTGTGAAGATTAGTATATCTCCTAATCCTATAAATATTCCTGCGAACATAGCAGATACTAAGTATCTTAACTTGCTTTGATTTAAAAAGTCGATTTTATGTCTAGCTTTGTGAGCTAACATACTTACTGTTTCTTGATCCATTATTCTGTCTCCTCTAAAATTGATTTGTATAATTTCAACCTTATTATTCTAGCATAGTTTAATCTTGTTTTTCAATTATTTTTTATTTGATATTTTAGTATTTTTTGTATATCGATATTTAATATATTTTGAATCCACTTACAAACCCCTCAAAGAAAACATTTATTTCAAGTATTAGACAATATATGCTTAACTAATTTTTTAATACCTTATTTATTTAAATTATATGAAAAAAGGCCAATTTAAAACACTGTTCTAAACTGACCTTTTTTTGTTCATTTATTAAAATCTATAATTATCTTATTTGCCCATCTCCAAATATGATGTATTTACTAGTTGTAAGTTCTTTAAGTCCCATTGGTCCTCTTGCGTGAAGTTTTTGAGTACTGATACCAATTTCTCCACCGAATCCAAATTCTCCACCATCAGTAAATCTTGTAGATGCATTTACATATACTGCAGCTGCGTCTACTCTTTGTAAGAATTTTTGACTGTTTTTATAACTTTCAGTTACTATTGATTCTGAGTGACCTGTATTGTATTTATTTATATGTTTTATAGCTTCATCAACATCTTTTACAACTTTGACAGCTATTATTAAATCTAAGTATTCTTGATGCCATTCAGGTTCTTCTATAACTTTAATATCATCTACTATAGCTTGAGCTTTGTCGCATCCTCTAACTTCAACACCATTTTCTCTAAGTGCTTTTACAATAGTTGGTAAAAACTCATTTGCTATAGATTCATGAACTAATAATTTTTCTGCTGCATTACAAACACCAGGTCTTTGAACTTTAGCATTTAACACGATAGCTTTTGCCATTTCTAAATCAGCAGTTTCATCAACAAATATATGGCAATTTCCTGTTCCTGTTTCAATTACTGGAACTGTTGCATTTTGTACAACTGATTTTATAAGACCTGCTCCACCTCTTGGGATTAAAACATCTATATAATTGTTAAGTCTCATCATTTCTCTAGCAGTTTCTCTTGATGTATCTTCTAATAATTGTACACAATCTTGAGGTAGCCCACTTCTTTTTATACCAGCTACTAATGCTTTTGCTACTGCTTTATTAGAATTTATTGCATCGCTTGCACCTCTTAATATAACAGCATTTCCTGATTTCAAACAAAGTCCTGCAGCATCACTAGTTACATTTGGTCTTGATTCATATATTATTCCTAAAACTCCTATAGGAACTCTTTTTTGACCTATTTGAAGTCCATTAGGCATTTGCCACATATTTGTAACTTCTCCTACTGGATCTTGTAACTTTACTATATCAAGTAAGCCTTGTGCCATAGCTTCTATTCTAGAATCATCAAGTGATAATCTATCAAGTAAAGCATCTGTTATTCCTTTTTTTATGGCATTTTGTCTGTCTATTTCATTAGCTTTTATTATTTCTTCTTTTGCTTTTATAAGTTCTTCTGCCATAAAAGTTAAAGCTTCATTTTTTTGACCTGGCGAAGCTACACCTAATTCATAAGAAGCTTCTTTTGCCTTTTGTCCCATCGAAATTAAACTACTCATAATATTCTACCCCTCCTATTTTTTTGCAGTGAATAAAGTTCCCACTTCTTCTCCTGATAATATATCAGAAATTATAGATGGTTCTTCTCCATTTGCAAGTACCATGTTTACACCTGCATCTGTTGCTTTACGAGCAGCTGCAATTTTAGTTGCCATTCCACCTGTTCCTAAGCTTGAACCTGCTCCTCCTGCACATGCTTCTATTTCTTCAGTAATCTCATCGATTTGTTTTATTAGTTTTGCATTTGGATTTTCTTTTGGATTACTATCGTAGAAACCATCTATATCAGATAATATTATTAATAAATCTGCATCTATAAGAACAGAAACTATTGCTGATAAGTTATCATTATCTCCAAATTTAGCTATATTCTCTAATTCGTCTATTGAAACTGTATCATTTTCGTTTACAATAGGAATAATTCCTTTTTGAAGTAATAATTCAAAAGTACTACATACGTTTTGTTTTATATGTTCGTCTTCTATTACATCTCTAGTTAAAAGTACTTGACCTACTGTATGTGAGTACTCTCCAAAAAATTTACTGTATATATGCATTAATTCACATTGTCCTATTGCTGCCAATGCTTGTTTCTCTCTTATATTTGTGGGCTTTTCTTTTAATTTTAATTTTCCAATTCCAACACCTACTGCTCCAGATGATACTAAAGTTACTTCTTTTCCTGAGTTTACTATATCAGCTAAAACTCTTGTTAATTTTTCAATTCTTCCTAAATTAATTTGTCCATTTGCATAAGTTAGTGTCGATGTTCCCACCTTAACTACAATCCTATTTGCATCTTTTATTTCTTTTCGAAAGCCCATTTCATTTCTCCTTATTGTATATCTTTTATATTATTAAAATATTATTATTTATTATAACATATATTTTATTATAATTTTTCAATTAATTATTCATTACTAGTTTTTTTAACTAACAATTAACTTTTGGTGTATAATATGTATATTAGGATATGATTTTTTTAATCAATAATTCTATATGAAATTCTACAATTGGAGGTATAAATATGCTTAAACAAGATTACTTACTTAGACAGGTAGAAAGCTTAGCTATGTCATTATCAAAACTGTTCTTCAATAAAGATATGGTTCAATATAAATTAGAAGAAAAAGATAATCTTAGCGATACTGATATATTATATAGTAAATTAGGCAAATTAGTTTCAGAAGGAAAAATAAATGAAGCTGAAAATCTATTATTTGATGAAATTGATAAAAGCAATATCGAATATCTTAGAGTCGGTATAGATTTTTATACTAATTTAAACAGACTTGAAGATAAGGTTTTAGAAGCTCATAATTATAGCAGAGAAGAAATTGAACAAGGTCTGCACGACTTATCTTCTGAATATGGTATTAACCTAAGTTAATTAAAAATCCTAGCGAAAATATGCTAGGATTTTTAATTTATTATATAATTTTATATGTGTTATATTATATAAAATGCAATATATTATTATCTACACTTTTAGGCATTAATTCTCTATGTGAATATATTGAACTTAAATCTGCATAGTAAGTTGTTATTGGAAGTCTTGATTTCATTATACTACCTATATGCATAAAGCTTAATTTATATATATCTTTTACAATGTCATCCATATTTTGATTTCCATACACCTTTTTAATTCTAAGCGGTCTTGCCATTCCCATATTTTCACTCGGATTTGTAGTTATTAAATATGCCTCATTTTCTTTTTTTAAACACATTCCTATTTCTGTTATCCATTTTTTATTTTCTTTATCTCTATGATTGTAATTTTCATCGCTTTTTTCGAGCATCGCCATCCTGCGATTTATATTTTTAGTAACTTCAACATAATCAAATTTTATTTCCAGTGAGTTTGTAATCTCTTTAAGTAAATCTATATCTTCTCTATTAATTCCATCTCTGTGAAATACTATATGCTCTAATTTTTTATTATATGTATTTTTATATGCTTGTTTAGCTTCAAAAATTATATCTTTAAGAATATTTATTTGTATTTTTTCGCCACTTTGATGAGATGATATTGTTTTACTTTTTAGTACTCGTCCATCTTTGCCTATAACTTGTATAAGTCCTGCTGTACTCATATTATTTTCTCTACATACATCTAGTCCAATATAACAATCTGCACTTAAACCATTTGCCAAAACCCATGGTTGAATCCCACTTTTACAGTATATTCCCAACAGTATATTTAAAAATATAGATTCTTTTCCTCTTTTATTATCAATCTTTGGATCACATTTTTTTATAGTGTCTAAATCCACAAATTGAGTTGGAATATTATTTCTTCCACCAAAGATTTTTTTAAGTGTCTCATAATATTTATCTATATTTTCTTTTTCTAAAATAACTAAAACTGGGTTATTATAATTTTCAATTATCTGTATTATATTTAATTCAAATACATTTTCATTTTTAATATTTATTGGAGTCAAATTTATATAGCTTTTATCAGTATTAATCTCAACTCCTAAATCCTTGGATTTACTTATTATATCGTTTAAGAATGAATATACTATTTGATAATCTCTTTTATTATTTAAAATCTTAGGATCTATAAAATAATCTATTTCTATATTTTTTTGTTCATAACTTCCACTTTTATTTAAACCGTACATTGCACTAAAATTAGATTCATTTTTTCCAAATTTTAATGCTGGCCTTTTAACTATATCTTTTTTATATCCTATTTTTTCAACAATCATATTTGCTTTGTTAAATTTAACATACTTCGAATTTTTCAATATATCTTCTGCTAATTTTATACTCTCGCTCATATTTTGACTTGGATTCATTTTAATATATTTATTACCCTCAATTATTCGTCTATTTCCTAGATTCTCAAATACACATATCTTTTTTAATCTATTTGGTATATATGGAAAAATGCTACCTTCTTTATTTTTTACAAGTACAGCTTTTGTATTTTTATCTAATCCTGATATAATATAGCTCTGCCCTTTATTTAAATAATACTCAATTATAGAACTTCTCATATATTTATTTTCTTGACTTATGCTAAACGGTGCCATTTCTAAAAATTCATATGTTATATTATTGTAAAAGTCCTTTACTTTATCACCCTTTTGTATATTTCCACACTTTATTTCTTCGTCTAAAGTTTTTTGATATTCAAATTCATGGTTTAAGAAAAATCCTATAATGATATCTTTTTTATCTATATTGACATCGAAATTCAATTTTCTTCTTATAATCAAATTATCATTTAAATATATTGGTTTCCTCAAATATACAGCTGGATTTGCATTGCCTCTTATTTCATATTTATTTTGTTGTGCCCAAGTTGTATTATTATTTATATTATTTTTAATATCACACAAAAGAAGCCTCTCTAATATCTTTCTTTCGGTAGAATTATCTAAATTGATATTTCTATTATCTGGTTTTACATCTATATCTTTATATTTTCCCCAATTTATTATGGGGTTAAAAGATGCTATTATATATTCATTAAAAACTATATTGGGATTTTCATTTATTTTTTTTAATTCCTGCACAATGGCATAATTTTCACTGTGTCTTTCATTTATATCTTTTATTGGCATAGAATACAAAAATATTTTTATATCCTCGGGCTTTAATTCATTTTTAAATTCAGTTATTACATTAAATTCTCTATCTAAACTCACCATAGAGCCTACTCCTTTATTTTAGATTTTAATCTAAATATACTCCAATCTTTGTAACAATTTCCTCTATATTTATTTTAGGGAAATTTTCTCCAAAACATACATTCTATAATAAATTTTTAAATTTTTTATCTTTACATTCCAAATCATTTCAAATATATTTTTTTAATATAAAAGCTATTTTCTTCAGACTACATTTTATTTTTTCAAATTATAATTTATATTTTTTTATTTATTAAATTTGTAAAAATCTTCAAAATAATATCATTTTTTAAATAATACTATTTTTTACAAAATAATATTTGACAAAATTTAACTAAAGTTATATCATCTATCTTACAAACAACAAATCGATAATCTGATGAAACTTTACAGAAGAGTTGTCAATATGACACACCGAAGGAGTAACGCTCTCAGGTACTTTATTTTAAAGTGGGACTGTAATGTATAGGATACTCTGGAGAGACCTTTTTGATAAGGCGCCGAAGGGGCAAAAGCTATTAGCTAGCTCAATCTCTCAGGCAAAAGGACAGAGCTTTAACCGGAAGTTTTCTTCCGTCTATAATTTAGAATTATCCTATACTAAATCGAAAAGGTTTAGTATTTTTTTAGGCTTAATTCTTCACTAGAAATTATAATTTTATACTTATCAACCTAGAATTCATAAAAGATTATTTGATTTAAAAATTATTACATTAAAGGAGTGTTTTTTATGGATTTCTTAAAATTACTTAATTCAATCGATAGTCTTATATGGGGTCCTCCCCTATTAGTTTTATTAGTAGGTACTGGTATCTACTTTACTATAAGACTTGGACTTATTCAAATTGTTAAACTACCAAAGGCATTAAAATTAATTTTTAAAGCTGAAAATAACGGTAGTGGTGATATATCTAGCTTTGGTGCACTATGTACAGCACTAGCTGCTACAATTGGTACTGGTAATATTGTCGGTGTTGCTACTGCTATAAAAGCAGGTGGACCTGGAGCATTATTTTGGATGTGGCTTGCAGCATTTTTCGGAATGGCAACTAAATATTCTGAAGGGTTACTAGCTATAAAATTTAGAACAAAAGATTCTAAAGGTCAAGTTTCTGGCGGCCCAATGTATTACATAGTTAATGGTATGGGACAAAAATGGAAACCTCTTGCAATATTCTTTGCTATAAGTGGTATTTTAGTCGCACTTTTAGGTATAGGTACTTTTTCACAAGTAAACTCAATTACAGATGCTGTAAATAGTTCATTTGGTATAAGCCCTAAAATAGTAGCAGTCATTCTTGCAGTTTTAGTTGCATTAGTAGTTTTCGGTGGACTTCAAAGTATTTCAAACGTATCAACTAAAATAGTTCCTTTTATGACAGTAGCATATATAGCAATATGCTTAGTTATACTAGTTAGTTCTTATAACTTAATCCCACAAACTTTTGCTTTAATATTTAAAGGCGCATTTACAGGACAAGCTGCTGCAGGTGGTTTCCTAGGTGCAACAGTTGCAATGGCAATTAGAAATGGTATTGCTCGTGGCGTTTTCTCAAATGAATCTGGTCTTGGTAGTGCCCCTATTGCAGCTGCTGCTGCAAAAACACAGTGGCCAGCAGAACAAGGTTTAATATCAATGACTGGTACTTTTATAGACAGTATAATAATATGTACTTTAACAGGTGTATCTTTAATAATAACAGGTGTTTGGCAAGGTGATCTTAATGGAGCTGTAATGACACAAGCTGCATTTGCAAGTGTACTTCCAAATATAGGTCCATTATTCTTAACAGTAAGCCTTAGCTTATTTGCCTTCACAACTATACTTGGATGGAGTTATTATGGAGAGAGATGTTTTGAATTTTTATTCGGTGCAAACAAAATAAATATATTTAGATGTTTATTTGTGGCAATGGTGCTTTTAGGTGGTTTCTTAAAACTAGAAATGGTTTGGGTTATAGCTGATATAGTAAATGGACTTATGGCTCTACCAAACTTAATAGCATTACTTGCACTATCTCCGGTAGTTGTATCAGAAACTAAGCTTTATATGGATAACTTAAAGTCCTTAAATAAATCTCAAAATCAACATGTTATCTAAAATTTTATTTAATGAAAAGGAGCCGTTTTAATCTAGTTAAATCGACTCCTTTTTAAAATTTTTTATAACACATAGAAAATTATTTTCATTTATAAATTCTGAATAAGTATAATTTCCGTATATGTGTTTTTAGCACTTAGCTTAGCAAGTGCTATAACTTTCAAAGAAATTTACATCTTTAAGGGAGTTTAGAATAAAGATTTATTTATTTTTGAAGTAATATTTGTTGTGGATACTCATCCATAACTACTTTTACTTTAAATAAATCACCATCTATATCAATGCTCATATTTCCACCTTGAAGACTTACTAAGTCTCTCGCTATAGCAAGGCCAAGCCCACTACCCTCAGTATTTCTAGATTCATCTGCTCGTTTAAATCTTTCCATAATTTCCTCAGGATCAAAATTAAGTTCATATGAAGATATATTTTTCATTGTAGTTATAATTTTACCATCTTCTTTTACAACATCTATATACACACGTGTATTTGGAAGTGAATACTTACTTATATTGCAAATTAGATTTTCAAAAACTCTATACAGTCTTCTACCATCTGCTAAAACATAGGTACTCTCTTCTGTTAAATTGACCCTAAGTCCTAAATTAGCTTCTTCTAATTTGTCCTCTAATTCACCTATACTTTGCTGTAATAATTGTTTTAAATCTAGTCTTACCAATTCAAGTTCGATATTTCCTGTACTAGCCTTACTAGCCTCAAATAAATCTTCTATTAATACTTTTAATCTCTTTGATTTATTATCAAGCACTTTCACATAGTCTTTTAAATATTCAGGCTGTAAATCTTCTTCTTTTTTAATCAATTCAACATAATTTATTATAGAAGTTAGAGGAGTTTTTAAATCATGAGATACATTTGTTATAAGCTCACTTTTCATTCTCTCACTCTTTATTCTCTGTTCAATTGAATTTTCAAGACCCTCACTGATGTTGTTTATATCATTTGCAAGTGAACTAAAGTATATATCATTTTTTTCTTCGATTTTATAATTTAATTCACCTTCTTTTATTTTGTGAACACCTTTCATTATTTCATTTAAATATCCTAGTTTTTTAACAAAATATATTAAAAATCCTAATTGTATTCCAAATATTATAATTAAAGCAGAAAGCTCTATCCATGATCCCGACATGACTATAACTATAAATTCTGCTAATACACATAAGATTGCTACAGTAATTATTTTCTTTGTTAAATCAAAATCTTTATTTTGTTTAATTAGATTTCTAGTTTCTTGTATAGCAACTTTTATTTTTTCAAATAACCAAATTATAATTCTAATACTCCAACTTGTCTTAAAGAAATCAGTTTTCTTTTCAAAGTTTGATATCTGCTTTATAATGACTATAAAGTAAAATAAAATTATAAAAATAGGTATTATACAAAATTGATTTACAAAAGCATTTGGTTCCTCTGCTATTGCAACTATCAATGCTATATCAATAGATAAAAGTGTAACTATAACTTCTAACGGTATTTTGTTATAGTAATTCCAAAATTCTCGTTTTGTTTTAGGTAATTTAAAATTCATAATCATATATACCACAAAGAATACCACAGATAATATTCCCATTGGTATACCCCACTCCAAGCTTTTTTCATATTTATTTACAATCTGCTGATAGTAAGAATATCCATATTCAAATGCATTAAGATCTATTAATTTTTTTGAAATCGAAACATAAGCATCAACATCATCATTCACAGTTATTACTTCATTTTCAGGATAATAAAAATATCCACTTATAGGTTTGTACTCTGTATTCCCTATTTTTCTATTTACCAAGTTATTATTTTCAAACTTGGCTTGATAATAACCTTTTGCATTTTTCTTAAAGTTATTTAATGTTTTATAATCAGTATTAGTTACTATCTCACCTGTAGTATTATTTTTTATAAAATATTCAATACCTCTCATGCCTTTAAGAATTTTTTTAGATTCAGACTTTAGATTTTCTGCAAATTCCTTTTCAGTCATATTTATATCTTTTTCACTATCATAATAGTATATTCCTTCATTATAGTCATAATAATATGAACCTGTTGCTGCAGCATTTGGATTATATTTATCTTTATTTTCTGAATCTATAACAGAATATTTTAAATTTGTTAAAATACTATTCATAACCTTTTGGTTAAAATATTTACTTTTAAAATAGTTCTTCTCTATTTGCATTCCATTATCTCGCACATCTGAAGTTATTGAACTATAACTAAAATCAGCATTGTGAGTATATGCCAAAAATGAAATATTAATTCCTAAAAAGATTGATAAACATATCAAAAATCCTAGCAAAAAAATATTTTTTAATTTTTTCATTAATTCACCTCTATATTTTCTCTATTTTGTATCCAATCCCCCATACAACTTTTAAATATCTGGGCTCCTTAGGATTTATCTCTATTTTTTCTCTGATTCTTCTAATATGAACAGCCACTGTATTTTCTACATTGAAACTTTCTTCTTTCCATACTTTTTCATAAATTTCATCAATTGAAAAAACTCGTCCTTTATTTCTAAGCAGCAATTCTAATATTCTATATTCTATAGGAGTTACTTTTACTTGATTTCCGTCTACTTTTACTTCTTTAGTAGAAGTATTCAACTCTAATCCGCCACTTCTAAGTACATCTTCTCTTGTTTCATTATTAAAATTCCCAAAATTCATATATCGTCTTAAATTCGATTTAACTCTTGCTATAAGTTCTAGTAAATTAAACGGCTTTGTTATATAGTCATCAGCTCCTATATTTAATCCTAAAATTTTGTCTGTATCTTCTCCTTTTGCAGACACTAAAATTATAGGTATATTTTTCTCCTGTCTTATTTTTATAGTTGCCTTAATTCCATCTAATTTAGGCATCATTATATCCATTAAAATAAGATGTATTTCCTCATTTGTAAGTATATCTAAAGCTTCTAGTCCATCATATGCTTTAAATACTTTATACCCCTCATTTCTTAGATATATTTCTATAGACTCTACTATTTCTTTGTCGTCATCGACCACTAATATATTATACATAATTTATTTCCTTTCCCTTTTTGCTATGTGCTATCTTCTTTTATTATAATAGCATATCTAAAAAAATTATACATTTATATCACCCCTTACCCAAATTATACTTTTATAATAAAGAGTAAATTTTACATATAACTTGATATAAATCTTAATATTTTCTTACATGATAAAAAGCTGAACACAAATTGTTCAGCTTTTTGTTTATTTAAAAATATATTATTTTAATAATTCAAAATATCCTGATGGATGGAAATAATATATATGAGATGTTTGTTTATCTACTAAATATGCCATATCTCCATCACAGTTTGGTAAAAATACATATCCTTTTATACCTTTTTGTTTTATACATTTATATGTATTTTCATTTCCCATATAAGTGAATCCTTTAACTTCTGGTTCTAATTTTTTTACAAGTTTTAATGCTTGTGCTTTTGTTAATACTTTATTTGATTTATTTGTTTTTTTATGATTTTTATTATGTTTTTTAGTTTGTTTTTTTACTGTAGTCTTTTTAGTTGAAGATTTCTTATTTGTTGCCTTTTTAGTTGTAACCTTTTTACTACTTTTAGCTTGAACACTTACTTGTTGTTTTAGATTACTATAGCTAGCTGCATATATACTTTCTCCAGCTGAACTTACAATCATTAAACCTACACATAATATTGATAACATTTTTATAATAGCTTTTTTCATAATAGTTTCCTCCCATTCATATATAGTTATTTTATTGAATGATTCTTTATTTCTTTTATTTATACTATTATGATATCATCATTTTTTTTAATTTGTGGTTACACAAATGTTACTTCTGATTACAACTTCGTAACCCTCTTTTTGCTACTAATTGTTATCATTTTGTCACTATTTTTTAAACAAATTTCTTTATCATATTTTCAATATTTTCTATTGTCACATCTCCATTAGCAGTTTCATCCAATATTTTTCCATCTTCATAAATTCTTATTACTGGCAAACTTAAAACCTTTTGTTTTATAGCTATTCTCGGTGCACTTTTAGTATCTATATTGCAAAATTTCATATCTTTATCATATTTTTTAGATAATTCTTCAACGTCTGGAAGTAGCTCTTTACATGGTTGACATGTTTCACTCCAAAATTCTACAACTACTTTTCCTTTGTATTTTAATACTTCTTCTTCAAAATTTTCTTTATTTACACGTATCATTATTATCTCCCCCAAATTAACCTATATATTTTTCAACATTTATAGCAGCTATTGCGCCATCATTTGAAGCAGTTATTACTTGTCTTAAATCTTTAACTCTGCAATCACCGACTGCATATACACCTTTTATATTTGTTTCCATTTTTTCATTTGTCTTTATATAACCCTTCTCATCTAGATTTAATAACCCCTTAAATAAATCTGTCTGAGGAGTTAAACCAACAAATACAAATAAACCTATTATACCATCTTCTCCTGCTTCAAATATTATTTCTTTATTTATTTTTAAATCTGTTATCTTAATTCCATTTAAGATATCTTCCCCCAAAAGCTGTGTAACTTTTGCATTATTTATTACTTGTATATTTTTTGTGTTTGTGCATTTTTCTTTTATATATTCACTACATTTAAGTTTATCATACTTACTTAAAATCGTTACTTTCTTAGCAAATTTTGATAAATACAAACTTTCTTTAACTGCACTTTCACCGCCACCTGCTACATATACATCTAAATCTTCAAACAGATGACCATCACAAATAGCACAATAAGATAATCCCTTACCTAAAAATTCATCTTCTCTATCTATATTTAATTTTTTATGTTTAGATCCTGTAGCGATTATGATAGCTTTTGTTTTGTAGATACTATTTTTGCACTTTATTGTTTTTATATCATTTTGCAAATCTAAATCTAAAACTTCATCTTTTACTAATTCAGCACCAAATTTCTTGCACTGCTCTAACATTCTATTTGCCAAAGATGCTCCTGTATCTTCTTCCAATGCTCCAGGGTAATTTGCTATTACACCTGTATTTAGTATTTGGCCACCAAATGTTTTCTTTTCTATTATTAATGTCTTTAATTTCGCTCTTCCTGAATATATGCCTGCACTCAGCCCTCCAGGTCCAGAACCAATTATTATTAAATCGTAAATATTATTCATATAAATCGCCTCAATATAATTATAATTCACTATCTTTTATATTTACTAGCAAATTGTTAATATTTTCCCCAATATTTTTTATAGTTTTATCTTCAAATGGTGAATTTAAATTTCCTATGTTTACAATTTCTAAAAATGATTTTGTTCCTCCAACTTTGCATATGTTTATATAGTCTTGCCAAGCTTGTTCAAAATTCTCATTAGATTTTTGTAAGAATTGGAATGCACATACTTGTGCTAAAACATAATCAATATAATAAAACGGATTTTTGAAAATATGTCCTTGTTTAAACCAATAACATCCTTTTTCTAAAATATCTATATCTCTATAATCTCTATGTGGAAGATATTTTTTCTCTAGTTCTCTAAATATCTGTTTTCTCTCATCTTTTGACATAGTTGGATTTTCATAAATTCTATGTTGGAATTCATCTACAATTACTCCATAAGGTATAAACTTAATTGCAGAACTCATATGGTAGAATTTATATTTTAAGGTATCTTCTTTAAAGAATAACTCCATCCATGGATAAGTTATAAATTCCATACTCATTGAATGTATTTCACAACTATCTAAAGTTGGGAAGTTTATCTCATACATAGGTATATCTTTTGACATATAAAGTTGGAATGCATGACCAGCTTCGTGTGTAAGCACATCTATATCTTCTGATGTATTGTTGAAATTAGAGAATATAAATGGACTGTTGTAATTTGGTATATGTGTACAATATCCTCCTGCAGCTTTTGATTTTCTTGTAACTAAATCCATAAGCTCATTTTGTGTCATATATTCGAAAAATTCTGCAGTTTCTTTAGATAACTCGCTGTACATCTTTTTTCCATTTTCGATTATATATTTTTCATATTCTTCTCCGCCTTTTATAGTTGCATTTCCATTTTTAAATTCTATAGATTCATGTGCAAACCAAAAATCATCTATTCCTATTCTTTTTGCCTGTCTTTCATATAATTTATTACATAAAGGTACTATATAATCTTGAACTTCTTCTCTAAGTTTTTTAATATTTTCCTCATTATAGTCACTTCGATTCATTCTTATATATCCAAGTTCAGTAAATGATTTATAACCTAGTTTTTTCGCCATCTTATCCCTTACTGAAACTAATTTATCAAATAATGAATCGAATTTATCTTCATTTTCTTCAAAATAGCTATAATATAATTTTGTAGACTCTATTCTAGTTTCTATATCCTTATCCATCATATATTTCATAAGTGAGGATAAGTTGTGAGTCTCTCCTTTATATTCTATCTTTGCACTTGCTAAAAGCTTTGTATATTGAGAGCAAAGTTTATTTTCCTCTTGTAAGTCTTCTATTATTTCTTTTGAAAAAGATTTTATAGAATCTTCACAGATATTATAAAACTGCTTGCTAAAATCATTTATTATTTCATTTTTAAATTGTGAATTTACTATAGCCTTATAAAATTCGCAGTTTAAATCTTCATATAGCGGCATATACTCATCCCAATATTTTTTCTCTTCTTCATAATATTCATCGCTCGTATCTATACTATATCTAATCGATGCTATTGTAGAATTACTTTGAATATCGTTTCTAATTTCATTTAATTGTAATATGTAGTTTTTTTGGTCCTCATAATTAGTGGACTTATTTATTTTGTCTACTAGCTTTATGAACTTATCTTTTATATCTTCATAAGAAGAACGTTCATATTTATATTGTGAAAATTTCATCTCATCCTCCAAAATTATGTTATTATTCTGTTTTTTAACTTTTATATATTTAAATTTATCATATTTATACAAAATATTAAATATGTATACTCTATCTTGTAATTTTTCTAGCAAGTGTAGCAGTCCAAATTCCAACCAAAGTAACTCCCAAAATCATCTCAATGCTCGATAATATTATGCTTGTACCTATTGGAATTATATCTCCATAGCCAACTGTTGTAAATGTTACTAAACTAAAGTAAAGCGACTCTAAAAAATCAACAAGGATCAGCTTTTTTTCTAATATAGAAAATGATGTTAAATTATAATTTATCAGTCTATCACCTATACTTATTCCTGTAAACATATATATTATTGCAAATATAAGAACAATTTCTAATGAGGTAATAAGTGCATATGTTGGCCTTTCTCCATATCCACAAGTTAACCAAAATATTTTCGATTTAAACTTAGAAAACCCCTCTAAAGTCTTACTTTGACTGCATTTGTATAAATAGTGATATTCTCCTGATATATTTAAAATTCTATTGCTTTCAAATTGTGAGGCTATATTTTTATATGTCTTAGATATACTGGCATAGTATTCTTTATTTTTATCTCTGTATATAAATTTATCGAAAAAAGTATTTTCATTTAGCTTTGTCACAAACTCATCGTCAAATTCCAGCTTATATACTTTGCTGTTTATCATAGAAAATGATTTTAAATTACAATCAGAAAAATATATACTTTCTATTTCATCTTTATCAAATATAGATTTTTTTAAATTACACAATATAAATTGTATATTTTTTATTTCATTTTGTTGAAATATACTTTTTCTCAGATTTGTTTTATCAAATATGCAATTATGAAAGCTTGAGTTTGAAAAATAAGCTATACTCTCAAGATTAAAATTGAAGAATTCATCTTCTTTAAATTTAGTATTTAAAAATGTGCAATCTAAGAATTCACACCCTAAAAATATGCAGTTCTCAAATTGTATGTTTTTAAATATACAATTTTTAAATATGACATACTCAAACTTTATATTATAAACTGTTTTATATATAATTTCAGATGTCATTTCAAATAACCCAAATCCTACATTGTAAAATGTTTCGAATTTCAAGTTTTCAACATCTTCAAAATCGATTACTTCCTTCTCGATATTTGCTTGTCCATTCGATTGGTCTTTCATTATAATTTTTTTCTTTTTTACTTTAACATCTTTTAAACTCTCATTATCATCTTGATCTTTTTTAAATATTTCTAATTGATTATAATAAGCTTCTTTACTTTTAGTCAAAGATTTATCTAGTATTTCCTCTATAGTTTTTCTTATATCATTAAAATTATATTCATACATTATTAACTCCCTTATCTTTTTATTTCACTTAATTTATATACTATTTAATTTAAATATATTAAAATCCCTCTATTTTTAAAAACCAATATTTCGACGATTTAATACATAATATTTTATCTAAAATAGATTTAAGTTTTTCACAACAATTTTTAAGTTGTAGCTATTAAAGTAATATTTTTAAGGTACTACAAATAAACTTATACAAACATTTATTTTAAATAAATATTTTTCAAATTATTATTTAATTGTTTTTGAAGGTATATTTTATTTTTTAAACGAAATTTTATTTATAAACTTTTGTGTATTATTGATAATGGAGGTCTATTATATGAATAAAAAAATAAAAGAAATTGAAGATACATTGCCTAAGGATTGTTGTAGTCTATGCACTCATCTAACACTTGATGGGCCTGATGAGTTTTTTAAATATGAAATTAAATGTGTTATAAAAGACTGTACTCCTAGCCCCAAAGATTACTGCGAATATTTTGAACCAGAACATAATAACCTAAATACATCCGATTTGGATAACTTATATTTAAATTTTTTGGAATCTTGTTTAAGAGTAAGATATGAAGATTATTTAAACAGTATGTATTGGAAATTATTTAGGGAACAAGTTTTGTACAAGAATCACTATCGCTGCTCTATATGCCATTCAAATGAAAATGTTGAAGTATACCATTTAAATAAAAAATTTGGACGTGAAACAGAAGATGATGTTATACTTCTATGCTCTAAATGCTTGAAAAAAGATGAATAATTTTCCTAAATCTACACAAACTAAAGAAAAATTTATGGAGGTATTTGCTTATGAAAAATTTAAAATGCGATGCAACTAAATGTGTTTATAACAAAAAATGTGAATGTTATGCTGGTAAAATTTGTGTAGATGGTTCTCAAGCTGTAACTACATCTGATACGTATTGTGCAACTTTCAGAGAAAATGAAAATAATTGCTACACTAGTGATGCTGGATGTTGCTGTCATGAAGACCATGCTGTTGGTACTTCAGAAATAAAATGTGAAGCTGTACACTGTGTATATAACGATTCAAAAGTCTGTAGCGCTCCATCTGTACAAATAAATGATATAGATGCTAGCTGTAATACATTCAAAGCTAGATAATATTTAAATTAGTTATATTTTTACTTAAAGTTACTTAAAAGGGATATATCAGAAAATTATTTTGTGATATATCCCTTTACTCTGTTTAAATTCATAAATTAATATTTATAATATTAGAACTTTATATTTTTATTTATTTTGAGATTCCTCAGTAACACATTCTTCTTGAAGATTAATACCTTTTCTCTTTTGTAAAAATTCCTTTAAATCTCTGATATCATCAGTTATTATTCTATGTTTTATTTCTTTTGAATTTATATTACAAATTTTAAATCCAATTTGAATTGCATATCCCAAACCAAATGCACTTATAACAGTACCTATTCCTACATTTCCGCCTAAAAACCATCCACATACTAATGCAGTAAGTTCTATACATGTTCTAAGTACACCTACAGGCTTAGAAGTCTTTTTATTCAATGCAAGCATAAGACCATCTCTAGGTCCGCTACCAAGCCCTGCTCCTAAATATAATACTGTCGCAATTGCTGAAATAATTATTCCAATTAACATCATAATAATACCCATAAATAGATTATCTGCAACTGGCACTATATTCATAGCTTTTATAATATCTAAAAATACTCCTATAAAAATCATATTTAGGACAGTCCCCCATCCTACTCCTTCACCTAAGATAGCATCTAAAATTACAATCACAAGACCTACAGTAATAGATGCTTGCCCCATAGTAATTCCAGTTTTTAAAGATATTCCTTGGTGAAAAACATCCCAAGGTGATAAACCAATCTTCGCATTAAGC
Source organism: Intestinibacter bartlettii (assembly GCA_025148965.1). GTDB lineage: Bacteria > Bacillota > Clostridia > Peptostreptococcales > Peptostreptococcaceae > Intestinibacter > Intestinibacter bartlettii. Next base: position 2,138,967 of record CP102273.1, read on the forward strand.
ATTACTACAATTGCAAGACCATATAGAATAAATCCCGCAAATAGTCTTGCTAATAAGTACAATATTCTTTTCATAATATATCCCCCTTACATATAAAACAAGGAAACTATAAGTACATTATAATTCCCTTGTTTTATTTAATATTTAAATTTAAACTACACAATTTTCTATTTGAATTAATGTATCGCCACAGTTTTTACAAATTATAAGACTTACTATATAACTGTCATCTACTTTATTAGCTCTTAGAAGCTTATTAAAAGATTGACCTTCATATTCTTTTTGAATATCACTTATTATAAATTTTTGATCTTTAGTGTATATATAGAAGTGATATTCTAAGAAAGCAAAGAATTTTTGTTTTTCTTTAACTCCATCTAAACATTCAACACATGCTTCTTTGTAATATTGTGTGTCAAAATCAATTTCTTCTAAGTTATCAATCATATTAAGTATATCATCTAAGCTTATACCTTCTACAGGTTTTTCTTCGTCATTTAGAAAACATACATTTTTGTCTTTTTCTAATACGTATTCCTTTTCGTCATAAACAAATTTTAACATTTTCAAACTCCTTAATTAATCTATCTCAGAGGCAAATAAAGTTGGATCATCTACAGCCTCTTGATACTCATCTTGTGTTATATATCCTTGTTCTAGCATATCATTAAGTACCAGTATTTGTCTAGCCTTTGCTTGATCATGTTCTCTAAATACAAAAGGATTGTTTGTTATTCCTGCAAGCATTGCGCATTGTGCCAAGTTTAAATCAGATACATCTTTATTAAAGTAAACCTTTGCTCCCTTCGCAACGCCATATGCAGACCTTCCAAGGTATATATTGTTTAAATAAGTAGTTAGAATTTCATCTTTTGTCATTATTTTATTCATCTGAATAGCATTGTACATATCTCGTACTTTTCTTTTATATGTTTTGTCTTCACTTGTAAGTAGGTTTTTTGATACTTGCATATCTATTGTACTTCCGCCTTGAGTTGATGAAGTTACTAAGTTGTTTAATGCAGCCCTTGCTATAGATTTAAAATCAACTCCACGATGTTTATAAAACCTTCTATCCTCCATTGCGACAACTGCATGTTTTAAATCATCTGGAATCTTATCTCCACTTACTACCTCGCTGCTTATATAATTTTCTCTAATTAATTCTTTTGTAACCTTTGGCGCTCCTTGTATTGCAGATATTGCAAATGCAGAAAAACATATCCCACCAATTACAAGTAAGATTAAACATAAAGAAGCTAATCTTGTGATTAATTTTAATCTTCTTTTTCTTTTTATTTTCTTCTTTCTATAGTATATTTCCCTTTCCAATTCAAACTGTTCTTTTTCTTCTTGCTTTCTTTTTATATCTTGGACAGAGCTTTCCTTTTTATTATTCCTAGAATTTTTACTTTTGTTTTTAGTATTATTGCTATTTTTTATTGTATTTCTATTATTGTTGGTATTTTTTAAATTAGTTGAGCTTACTTTGCGTCTACGTATTTTGTTTTCATTATTCTCAGCCATCTTTACCTCCTTTTAATAAATAGATTATACAATGAAATAAGAACAAATAAAAATACAAATTTGTAAGATACAAATTTTTAAATGTTTTGTAATATTTTTTTAATAATTTTTTTAATTTATAAACTATATTTCGTATAACATTTATCTATTACTAGGAGCATAAATTCTTATACTATATTAATAATTTGTTTTATATTGTATTTATAATTGCCACATTTATTATTTATTAAAAACACAATAGGCTGTTTTATATTTTCTAAAGAAACGCATATTTTTATAGTTTTACTTTCTCCACTTTCCAAACTTCCTAAAAATCCATATATATTATCTTCTTTATTTGTAAATGTCTCTTGTAGCTTATTATTTTGATAGAATTTATAATCTATGTCGGATAATTCTAGGGGCTTCAAGCTCGTATTTACTACAGTAAACGTAAGTATTGCAAATTTGTCATAATCATAACTTATATCAATATCTTCTTGTTTTACTTCTACATCTTTTAAGCATATATTTATTTGTTCTGTATATCTATCAAAGTAATTCGTATCTTTTATATTGTCTTTATCTATTGCATAAGTTGAATAAGTAAATAAATTTGAATTAAAACATAATACACTACATAAAAAAATCATTGCTATTATTTTTTGCATAAAATTCTCCTTCGTTTATTTTAATTTGAATATATATTATAAATTTAAATCAAATATATAATTATTATTTTATTTATATTTTAATTTATAGATCTTATTTTACATATTAATACATATTCCTTTATATTACTTGTCTTTCTTTATCTAAATTTTATACAATCAATAGTTTTTTATACATTTTTGTTATTTACATTATTTACCATGAATATTTTTATTTTATTTTGTTGCAAACTTTGTCGATATTTGTTATTATAAATATACAGTTATTCCCCGATAACTGAAATTACTCCCCAAAATAAAAAAAGTCTAAATAGACTTTGCGTATTAAGATAATTCTTATACGTTATAAAATATATTCCCTAATACCCCTTTTTATAATATATTTTAATTAAGAGAGCCCTAGAGATCGGACATTGCTAGGGCTCTCATTTTTTTATATATTTATTTTCCGTTAATAGCCTCAATCATAACAGTATTAGCAGTTTCCTCATCAATCACCAACACATTTATATACCCACCTCGCAACGCACCAAGTACTGCCTGCGTTTTGTTTATTCCAGAAGAACATCCCATACGAATTGGTATAGTTTTTAATGTATCTAAATTAATACCGATTATACGATTTGTCGTTACAGTCTCAACTGGATTTCCGTCTATATCTATTCCATATCCACAAATATCAGTTACTGCGTTATCGTTTTTTAGCATTTCCATCTCTTCATCAGTAAGATACCCTGAGTTATATATAGATGATTGTGGTGTGTGGTTTCCTATTCCTAATATAGCTATATCTGTTTTTGTCATTTTTTCAAAATGATCTTTTATAGGTGGTTCATCCATTAAAAGTTCTTTAATTTCTTTATTTTTGACTATAAAAGGTGCATTTAAAATATATCCACTTCCATTAAAATTAGATGCAAAAGATTGAAGTATATGTTGACCATCGGCATCACGTAATTTTGAGTTAACTCCGCCTAATAACTGTATTACATCTATGTTGTATTTGTGATTTACGCTGAAGTTTTTTACTATTTCGTATACAGTCGAACCCCAGTTTATTCCGATTAAAATATCGTCTTTTAAAATACTTCTTAGATATTCCCCCGCTTCTATGGCTACTCTTCTTTTTAATTGTTCATCCGTTCCACCGTTTGGAACGACGATTGCTTTTTTTAAATTGAATGTTTGTTCAAGTTGTGATGCTGTATAAATTCGCTTTCCACTTGGTTTTTTTATTCTAAATTCTACAATTCCCTTTTCGACACATATTTTTAAAAGTCTTGAAATATTTGTTCTCGATTGATGAGTCAGGTCGGCTATTTGTTGTTGTGATAAACCTTTTAAATAGTATAACTCAGCGATATATATAAGCATATCTTCATAGTTTTCCGATTTACTAGTTAAATTATTTTGTGCCATACAAAATTACTCCTTTTTATATCTTATGTATTACTATATTTTTTTAAATTATAACATACACAATGTCATTTGACAGTTTTTATGTTAAAAAAATGAGCCCTCAAAAGAGAGCTCGTTTATTCTACATTAAATAATTGAGTTAATTCTTATGCTTCTTCACCCATTATTATTATTTTGCATTTTCTTTTTCTTGAACGAGTACGGTCAAAGTCAACAAAATAAATATATCCTGTTGTTCCAACACCTAATTTTCCATCTGCAACTTCAAAAGTTTCACTAGAACCTAATATAGTTGATTTTAAGTGGGCATCACAGTTGAATAATTGAGTTCTGTCCCCTCCTGGAAGATAAACTTCAGCATCTGGCCAAGATTCAACAGCTTCGTAGTGTTTTTCACCTGGATAAGTATATTGACCATAGTCAGTTTGGTTTGGAATTATTTTTTCAAGGACATTATTTAAATCTACTTGTAAAAATTCGTCTCCATCTTCTGTATAATCGTGTACAAATTCTTCAAAGAATACTGAACAAGTAGTATGAGCAGTTAAAACTGTGCATATACCTTCTTTTACCCCACTTTTTGCAATTGCTTCTTTAACTTGTGGTGTTATATCAAAATAACTTGGAGTTTTTCCATGTGATGTAAGTTCGATTTGTTCTTTATATAATTTCATATTGTTTACCTTCCCTTTGTTCATTTTGTAATTTTATAACTGCATCTGCCCATTCTTGTATTCTTCCTGCTGGACTTGGGGCATTTAATATTCCGCTTGTTGCTCCAGTTCCGTCAGCACCTAATTTTAATATATGATAAACATCATCAGCAGTAGATACACCAGAAGCTATCATAACTAATACATCTGGGTTTGCTTCGTGTAATTTTTGTATAGTTTCTACCATGTAGCTATCGTCTGCAACTGTTCCTGTTCCTATTAATTCAGTTGGTTCAGCAAGTAATATTTCAGGATTTAATTTAGATATTGCAACTGCTTCAGCAACAGAGTCGGCACAAGCTATAACTATTAATCCAAGTTCTTTTGCTCTATTTATAGTTGCTGATAATTGACTTATTGTTAATGAGTGTTCTGCGTGATTTAGGAAAACTGCTTCTGCCCCAGCTTCTTTTAAAGATTCACCTAAAACATGTCCCATTCCACGACCTGGAGTTAGTGGATCCATATGTTGAGCAGTTACTATTATATTTTCTGTGTTTTCTTTGATATAACGAATATCAGCAAATGGGCAAGTAAAGTAAATTTGGATTCCTGTTTCTTTTGCTACTTTATCTGCTGCTTTTGCTAATTCTAAACTTTTTTCCCCATAAAGATATGATTTTGGATTTACTACTAAAAATGGTGTTTGAGCCTTTGTCATTTTAATAATCCCCCTTGATTTATAATATTAATCGTTAAATTTTTTAGTTTCAAATACTTCATAGTAATGTTCTAAACATTCTTGCATTCCAGCTTTCATAGCTGATTTCATTTCATGATAATTTTTACAATCTGTTCCTTGAGCTTTGTTATAAGCTGCAACACATAAATCAGTGTATATGTTTACTTTGCTTATTCCATTTGTAGCACATTTATTTAAGTTTTCATCTCCTGAAGAAGAACCACCATGTAAAACTAATGGAGTATCTATTGTCGCTGCGATTTCTTTTAATCTGTCGAAATCTATAACTGGAGTTGCAGCAGCTTTATATGAACCATGAGCAGTTCCTATAGATATTGCAAGTGAATCAACACCTGTAGCTTCAACAAATGCTTTTGCTTCTGCTGCTGTTGTATATATATTGTTGTTGCTTTCTTGGTCATCATATTCTTCCCCTTCACCAACATGACCGATTTCTGCTTCAACAACAACACCTCTTAGATGAGCGTAATCTACTATTTCTTTAGTTCTCTTAACGTTTTCTTCAAAACTATAAGAAGAAGCATCTATCATAACTGATCTAAAACCAAAGTCTATAGCTTGGAATATTCTTTCTTTAGTTGTTCCGTGGTCTAAATGTAAAACTACAGGCACTTTAGATTTTTCTGCATAATATTTTCCGATTTCTAAACCATCTTCAAATGGAAGTAATGTTTCATGAGCCTCAGCAAATTCTAGTATTAATGGTAGGTTTAATTTTTCTGCAACTTCTATATGTGCTGCTGCTGATAAAGCATCTATATAATTTGCTGCAGGTATTGCAAAATTCTTTTCTTGTGCAATTTTATAAAGTTCTTTTGAAGTGACTATCATTTTTATTTCCCCTTTCAATCCTCAAATATTATTTATTATTCAATTTCTGTAATATGACAGTTTTTATTTTTTTATTATCATTTGCTTATATTTTCATAATATCATATTTTCCATTTTTTTCAATAATATTTAGTTAGAACATTTGTAAAAGTGTTTTGGACAAAAAAATTACTGTACAAACTTTTAATTTATACAGTAATCTTAATTTCTATTTATTTATATGTTATGATTTATTTTTTCTGACCCATATCTTCATTTATAAATTGATTATAACTTCTAGGTAGATAAGATGATTTTGAAAAACTAACAGTTCTATAAACTGTGTCTAAAATATAATTAGCATGATTTAGTTCTTCTTTTTCATATCCATGTATAATATTTACTAAACTATAAGTTTCTATTTTATCTTCATAAACATTATATAATGTATAAACCCCTGCTGATTTATCTGAATCTCTATATCCACTTACAATAAATCTTCCGCAATTTTCACTACTATCATACTTATGTAAAACTGTTTCTGTTTTATAAAGCTCAGAAAACTTCTCTCTATATAGTCTTTCCATATGGTCTTTAACAGACACATCTGAACTTCTTGGATAAACAGCAACTGTTAAAGAACCTCCATTATCAGCAGTTAATCTATATCCATAATCCGTTTCTTCTGCATAATTAAAGAAATTCTTAGGATATCCAAAAGAATATCCATCTGCATAAAAAGTAGCAAAATCATTTTGTGAAGAATAATTTAAATAGTCTTGAGTATTACTATAATCCACATAATTCATAGATATACTACTTGAGTTAGAATCTGAATAATCATCATCCTCTGTGTCATTATCTATATTATTTTCTGTATATGTATCATTATTTGATTCCTGATTTATATCTTCATCATTATTATCATATACATTTTCATCTTGTTCTAACTCAGTTTCTGACTCTGTATCCTTCTTAGTTTCATAATATACTCCACCTTTTTTATCATCTATATCCGATACTTTATTATTACCGTGATTAAATAAATCCTTAAGTAAAAAAATTATAATAACTAATGCAGCCAACTCTGCCACTATTAATAATTTATTTATCGTCTTCTTAGCTTTTTTATTTTGTGGTTTCTTTTTAAAATTATAATTATACTCGCTTGGATTACACTCATCTTTTTGATTTTTATATGGCTTTTTGCCTATTCCATAACTTTTTTGATTATTTAATTTTTTACCACATTTACTGCAAAATACTGCGTTATCATCATTATTGAAATTACAATTATTACAAATCATATATTACCTTCCTCTTTTTTTCTATTAATACATATTTTAACATATATATTATGTAAAGGATATATTTTCATATTGTATTGCATAATCAAATCATACATAAAAAGACACATAAGAATTAACTTATGTGCCTTTTTGTATTATTTTAATAACTTTGTATTATCGTTATTTTCAATCTTTAATATATGTTCATCATTCGTATTAGATTCTAAAAGTTTACTATTTTGTTCAATCTGAATTTGTACACTATCTAATAGTGATTTTGTAATCTCTTGTGTTTTGTTTATTATATTCTCTTTAAATTAATCTAATCTTTTTGATGTTCTTACAAGTTTACCTTCGGAATTTCTTGTATAATATCCTCTCTCTTCAAGAACTAAAGCATAACCTATTTTTTTCATTCCACTTGCACTTTGAAATTTTTTTACCAATTGTCTGTCTGACATACGTTGACCATTTTCATAAGCTTTATCTTTTTCTTCTTGCATTCTTTCAGCTTTTTCAACCATACCTTTTCCTACTTCTTTTGCAATTCCACCTAGTGTATCAAAAAATCCCATTTAAAGTCTCCTCCTTTAAAAATTTATCTCTTTTTTCTTCCAAATAAAGATTCTACTTTTTTAGATGTATTTTTTCTAACATTTCTACCATAGTCTCTAACATTATCAATACCTAAATCATCTTGCTTTGATCTATTACAATGTTTACACATACACTGTAAATTGTTTAAGTCATGTCTACCTCCTTTATTTTGTGGTATTATGTGGTCTATATCTACATCACCTTTTCTTAATTTTTTTCCACATCTAACACAAGTGTACCAGCCATGATTTGATTCATTATTGTTAAACCAATCCTCTCTATATCCCGCCATAATTATTCCTCCTTTTTATTTTTTACTACTCAAATACCTCCTCCACACTTAAATCAAAATACTTACAAATTCTAATCGCTAAATCTAAACTCGGTCTCCTTGTTCCTAGCTCAATCATTCCATAATAACTTGTTGTAATACCAACTGATTTTGCAACTGCTTTTTGTGGAAGCCCTCTTTCTTCCCTCAATTGTTTTAATTTACTCATATATTTTCTTTTTCCCCTCCCCTCATCTTTTATTAACTTAATTTTATAAAACTAAAACTAGCAGTTGTAATTTGTGTTTCAACTTCACAAGCTAAACAATATTTTTATAAACCCGACCTTCTTAATATCATCCAACTTGAAGTTTATATTTAAAGTATAGATTTTCAAAATTTTTATTTGTAATTTATGTTTTATGCAAAATAAAAAGTTATTGCATGAACAATTTCTATCCACACAATAACTTTCAATATTCTATGTATTTACTTTTTTATTTTAAAAACTAACTATAAATCTCTATGTACTATAAAATAAATTTATTAACTTAATAATTTGTTATTTCTAATCTTAATAATTTTCCTCCTCGGCACTGTTATAGTAATCATAATCATAGTCATCGCTATCATCATAATCACCATCATAGTTGTCGTCATTATCATAATCTTCGTTGCTGTCGTCATAGTCATAATCGTTGTCATCATCATAATCATTACTATCATCATAATCTTGATCATTGTCATCATCATAGTCTTCATCGTAATCGTAATCTTCATCACTATCGTCATAGTCCTCGTCATTATCGTAATCTTCGTCGTATTCTTCATCATAATAATCATCATAATCTTCGTAATCTTCATTACTATGACTAGGTCTTGATGAATTATTACTATTGCTACTATTATGTTTTTCTGAATCACTATCATGATTATTTGAAGAATTTTGTTTTTTATTATTATCTTTCTTTATATATACCCCGCTAGAATTAGTTTGTCCTCTATGTGATTGATTTGAGTCTTTATTTTTATTAAAGTCACACCCTACCAATAAAGAACATAATAAAACTAATAAAAATATACTTTTTACTCTTTTGTTTTTTAAAAATTTCATAACTCCCTCATTCTCCTTACAATATATTAATACATTATATATTATAATACTTTTTTTCATATTTGTGATAATTATTCCAATTTATTGATTCTTAATTTATACAAAAAATGAAATATATGGTATATAATATACATAAATAAGCAAACTATTATTAGGAGGTGACAAAATGTTGTCTTACAATGAACAATTTCAAATAGCTCTAGAATTAGCTGTAGAAAAACATAAAAATCAAACAGATAAAGCCGGTAACCCCTATATTCTTCATCCACTTCATGTAATGGAAAATGTAAATAGTAAAGAGGGTAAAATAGTAGCGATTTTACATGATATAATTGAAGATACAGATATAACAGAAGATTATCTATTTAAAATAGGACTTTCAAAACGTATAGTAGATGCTGTTGTAGCATTAACTCGTTCTGAAGATATGGATTATCAAGAATATATCAAGAATTTAAGTTCTAATCCTTTAGCAAAGGAAGTAAAACTATCAGACTTAGAGCATAATATGGACTTAAAAAGACTTCCTACATTAGAGGAAAAAGATCTAGAGAGAAATAGAAAATATCAAATTGCATACCATTATTTAATAAATAATAAGTAGTGAGAAATAAACTTATAATTATACATATTATAAGTTTATTTTCTTTTTTACAACAATTTATACCTAAATCTGCAAACAAAATGTCTTATTTTTCCTCTAAATAATATTTTTAATTGTAAAAAGTATGAATAAACTTGCCACTTTAGGAAAACATTCAGAAGTGGCAGTAACGGAAGAACAAAGTACAAAAGTATGTCCTTACTGCTGCAGTGAAATATCAATAAATGCAACTAGTTGCCCAAATTGTACTTCAGAACTTTAAAAAAGTATAGAAATTTATATTACTTTTAAAAGGAATCTCGTTTTCGCTGTAGTATTATGAAATATATAGAGTTTTTTTCTATAAAAAGGGGGTAAAAGTATGGCTTATAATTATTCAAATAATCATGAAGATAACTTTCAAGATGAATCTGCTGAAATAATCGGTTATTGTAGTATTTGCGATTCTGAAATAAAAGCTACGGATAAATACTATCACTATTACGACTATGATATGATATGTCCTAAATGTGCAGAAGGGGATTCAGTTGCCAAATGTGAAAAATGTAATACATATTTTAAAGTTGAAGATTTAACAGAGTATGAATTTAATTCAGAAGTTCATTATTTTTGTGAAAAGGATGAGCCTGAGAATATAAATGAAATAAACTTTTCTGATAAGGCTGTTTCAGCCGAATAAATTAAAAAAATACTGAAGTCATAAAAAACTTCAGTATTTTTCATTTCTATATATCCATTTTTTCATTTATAAAGCTAAATACCTTATTCCAGTATGCATCTACATCACAATCTTTTGCTTCTGCATGCCCTGCTTCATCTACTATATATAAATCTTTTTCACAGTTTGCCGCATCATAAACTTCATATACCATATATGTAGGGACAAAATCGTCCTTTCCTCCATGTATAAACAACATTGGTTTTTGACATTTTTTAAGTTGATCTACACTAGATGCTTCTTTAAAATCATACCCTGCTTTTAATTTTGCTACACCATTTGAAATATTTAAAACTGGAAAAGTTGGAAGTGAGAATCTTTTATCTAATTCACTTGCAAAAATATCCCATACACTAGTATATCCACAGTCTTCTATATATCCTACTACATTATTTAAGTTTTCCCCTGATGCCATCATTGTTGTTGCAGCACCCATAGACACTCCATGGAGTATTATCTTTGCATTTGGATCTTGTTTATTTATCCAATTTACCCAACAAGCTATATCATCCTTGTCAAGCCATCCCATTCCTATGTAATTTCCTTCGCTATTTCCATGTGCCCTATTATTAGGTAGCAAAACATTATATCCCATTTCGTAATATTTTTCTCCATAAGACATCATATTGTTATTATTGACCTTATACCCATGGATTAATATAGCCCATTTATGTGTTTTCTTTTCTTGAACCTTATAATTTGCTTGTAATTTTAGATTATCATTATTTGTAATATTTGCATTTGATGTAGTCTTTTTAAACTCAGTTGCTTTTTTCTGTTCTTTCTTTTGATTTTGTAGTATTACTTTTTCTGTTCCTTTTGCAGTATCTATCTTATCTTCCTCATTTATATTTCTTTTTGCTGAATCACTAACAGGCGATAAAGCATAATGTACAAAGAAACTTCCAACACCATATCCGACTCCTGTTAGTATCAATAAAACCGATATAATTCCTATAATTAATTTCTTTTTCATAATATCCCTCCTCGAAATATAATATTAGTTTATTTTTATGATTAAATATTTTGATTATCAAATTTTACGACTCACTTATTAAATATACATTAATATAAAATAAATTTCAACAAATTTCTTTTATAGACATATATAAACTTCCACTTGAAATTTATTCCATTTATTTTATAATACATAATAGAAATCTTTATTAATAATATACGTAGAAAGGACTTTTAATTATGCCTGCTTGGAGTTTTCATATAAAACTAGCTAGTGAAGTTTCAGCTGTTTTAAATTTAGATGAACAAGAAAAAAATCTTTTTATATTATCAAACTTAATACCAGATATCAAATCTGGATTTTTAATTCCTATGGATAAGCCTGTTTGGTCTAAATACTCCCATTACTACATCTACAAAGATGAGCTTAGTTTGCCTGATTTAGAAAAATATAAAAATATTTATTGGGATAAAAATGATATCATATCGACGGGAGTATATTGTCATATACTTTTAGACTATTATCTAAATAATCTATTAAAAGAAGATTATTTTATCTATAATGAAGATAATATAATAACTGGAATGAAAACATTAAACGGAATATTCTATGGAGATAGACCCTCTTGCATAAAATTTAAACATAAAAATTTTAATCTTATAGCCCAATGGCTTGGTGTAGAAAATAAATTCTCATTTCCAAAACAAAATATAGATATAAAAACCGATGATGGAATTTATACAATTACACCTAGAGATATTGAACTTACAGAACAATGGATTTTTGAACATTATAAAAATCCTAAATCAGAATTTCCACAAAATGAACTTATTACAGAAAAAGGTATTGATAAGTTTTTTAAAGATTCAAAGGAATTTGTATTAAATCATATTAAGTTTTAAAAATTATTTTATTTAATCAAAAGAGGTATTGTAAATAGTTAAACCGACTTACAATACCTCTTATTTATTATGAAATTGATGAGTTTTTATTTTAACTAAGCAACTTTATTATGTCCTGCTTTTTTAACTTTATTTGCTTTTATAAAGAATGCTACTGCAAATAATACAGCTGCTACTACACCGATTATATTACCAACTGTACCTGGTAATTTAAATCCTTCATCTGCTTGCATTATATAACTAAATGTTACAGCTGTCATAAATATTGCTGGAGCAACTGTTATCATATAGTTTTTATTATTTTTAAGTAAGAACATACTTCCTGTCCATAACATTATCATAGCTAATGTTTGGTTTGCCCAAGAGAAATATCTCCAAATTATTTGGAAATCTATGAATGTAAGTGCTATACCTACTGCAAATAATGGTATTGCTATCATAAATCTTGAAGATAATTTTTCTTGTTTTATATTAAATGAGTCAGCTATTGTAAGTCTTGCACTTCTAAATGCTGTATCTCCTGAAGTTATTGGACAAGCTACAACTCCTAATACTGCAAGAGCAGCACCAACATGTCCAAGTAGTGTAACAGACATTTGGTTTACACCTACTGCTGGAGTTGCACCAAATACTGCTTGTAATTGTGGTTCACCATGATAAAATGCCATTGCAGCTGCTGCCCATATTAAAGCTATTATACCTTCTGCAACCATTGAACCATAGAATACTGGTCTTATTTCTCTTTCATGTTCTACACATCTAGCCATAAGTGGTGATTGTGTAGCATGGAATCCTGATATTGCACCACATGCTATTGTTATAAATAAGTATGGGAATATTGATTTTGCCCCATCTGGATAATAGTTTTGTAAAGTTAATTCAGGTATATGATAACCTTTGAATATTAATCCACCTGCTATACCAATTGCCATTAATATTAAAGCTGCACCGAATATAGGATATATTTTACCTATAACTTTATCAACTGGAAGCACAGTTGCTAATATATAGTATGCAAATATTACTACTACCCATACTTGTGTATTTATGCTAGTTAAAGTGTTTAAAAGTCCAGCAGGTCCTGTAACAAATACTACCCCTACAAGTACTAATAAAACTACACTAAATACTACCATTACTTTTCTAGCACCTTCACCTAAATATATACCAACAAGTTCTGATGCTGATACACCTTTGTTTTTAAGTGATAAATAACCAGATAAGAAATCGTGTACACCACCTGCAAATATTGTACCAAATACAATCCATAAGAATGCTGCTGGTCCAAATAATGCACCTTGTATTGCACCAAATATTGGTCCTAAACCTGCTATGTTTAAGAATTGAATTAAGAATATTTTTTTCCAATTCATTGGAACATAGTCAACCCCATCTTGCATTTCTATTGCTGGAGTTTTTAGAGAGTCATCTATTCCAAATACTCTCTCAACAAATTTACCATAGATTAGATAACCTACTATTAAAACTATAATTGCTGCAAAGAAACTAATCACAATACATACCTCCTAATATATTTTTAATGTAAAGTTTAAATATAATATATAAAAATTTCCTTTTGCATTTATATAATAGTATAAATATGTATAAAGAGAGTTTTTATTGTAATGAAATAGCTTTTTTATTACATGAAATGCATGAATTCGTCAATGAATTACATGAAAACAATTTCATTTAATTATAAGTAAAAAAGTGCTCATATAGAATCATCCTTTCATTCTAAATGAGCACTTTTATATTAAAATAATCTATTAATTAAATTCTCTTTCTTTAACTTCAATATATTCATTAGCATTTTTTGCGCCTCGTCTTCTTATACTTGCGAAAACTGAGCCTGATATATTATGCCAAACACTAAATATAGCTCCTGGAAGTGTGGCAAGTGGATTCGCTGCAAAATTACTAGTTGCAAGTGATATTGCAAGTCCACTATTTTGCATCCCTACTTCTATTGCTACTGCTGTTGCTTTTTTATAATTCAAGTTGAATATCTTCGCAAAAGATAATCCAAGTAAAAGTCCACATATATTATGTAGTACAACTACTACAAATACTATGGCTCCACAAGCTACTATCTTAGCTGCATTTGATCCTACTATTCCAGATATTAATAGCACTATTGCTACTACTGAAATTAAAGGAAGTATATCTCTTATTTTTTCTACAAAATTAGGGAACAATTGATATATTAAAACTCCACCTAAAACAGGAAGTAATACTACCTTTACAACTGATAATATCATTGCTAAAAGTGAAACTTCTACCCATGATCCACCTAATAAGTATACTAAAATAGGTGTTATAAATGGCGCTAGCAAGGTTGAAAATATAGTCATTCCAACAGATAAAGCTGTATCTCCATCTGCAATATAAGTTATTACATTACTAGCTGTTCCTCCAGGACAGCATCCTACTAATATTACACCAATTGCCAAATCAGGACTTAAATGAAATGCCTTTGCCAAGCAAAATGCCACAAGTGGCATAATTGTAAATTGTGCAAAACATCCTATAAGAAGCTCTTTTGGTCTTGTAAATACTATTTTAAAATCATCTAATTTTATAGTAAGTCCCATTCCAAACATCGCTATGCCAAGTAACAAACTTGTGTAATTCGTAGCCCATGAAAATGTAGGTGGAAAACAAAAAGCTATAATAGATAATACTATAATTATTATCCCTATATATTTAGATGCAAAATTACTTATCTTAGCTATACTTTTCATTATTTCACCTCAAAACTAAAGTTATCTATTAGTCTTGTCTTTCCGATATAAACAGCCATAGCCACTAATACATCTCTATCTACAGTCTCAACATCTTCCATAGTAAGACTATCAACCATAGATACATAATCTATTTTTGCTAAAGGTTCTTGATTTATAACTTTTTTCATTTCATCAAGCACTTCTTTAGCACTTATTCCTTCTTTTATTATTTTCATCCCTTTTTTAACTGATTTTGATAAACAAAGGGCTGCTTTTCTTTCTTCATCACTTAAATAAGTATTTCTTGATGATTTAGCAAGTCCATCTTCTTCACGGACTATAGGGCAACCTACTACTTCAACATCAAAGTTCATATCTTGTACCATCTTTTTAATTATCGCTAATTGTTGTGCATCTTTTTGACCAAAATAGGCTCTATCTGGTGCTACAATATTAAATAATTTTGATACTACTGTACAAACACCTTTAAAATGTATTGGTCTTGATTTTCCACATAAATTATCTGATAGCCCTTCTATATTCATATATGTTTTTGGATTTTGATACATTTCTGATGGTTCTGGATGGAATATTAAATCTGCTCCTAGACTTTCACATAAAGCTTTATCTTTTTCTAAATCTCTTGGATAAGCCTCTAAATCTTCATTTGGTCCGAATTGTGTTGGATTTACGAATACTGATACCACTACTTTGTCATTTTGTTCTCTACATTTTTTAATAAGACTTGCATGTCCTTCATGCAAAAATCCCATTGTAGGAACTAAGCCTACAGTATACCCTTCTTTTCTCCAATTTTTAACTGTGTTTCTTGTTTCTAAAACTGTTGTTGCAATTTTCATGTTTAACTTCTCCCTTTCTATTTCTAGAAGATAGCTATCTGAATTATAACATATTGTATTTTATAGAAACTTTAATAATATAAAATAATTATTAATATTTAATTTTAATCTTTCTAAATCACAATAACATTCGTCTTATTACTTATGTATATAAGCAAGTTATTTTTAGAAGATTTTTATATAAATCAGATAAAGTATAGTTTGTTAAATACTATCTTCGTTTAAATTATATTATGTTTACATGAAAATTCCAACTATTTTTTACCACAATTCTACATTTTTCTATTTTTTCTAATTCAAGAGATCTTAATTATAATAATTTTTCTATTTCTTTTTCTATTTTTTCAGGGTCTACAGTAGGGGCAAATCTTTTTACTATTTTTCCATCTTTATCGATTAAAAACTTAGTGAAATTCCATTTTATTTCATCACCACTTGTATTAAATCCTTTACTACTAAGAAAATCATATAATTCTTTAGATTTATCATCTTCATCAGCTTCTGGAGCTTCTGTTCTTAAGTATTTATAAACAGGATCTGCACCTTCGCCATTAACATCTATTTTTGAAAAACGTCTAAAAGTTGTTCCATAGTTTAATGTACAGAAACTTTTTATTTCTTCGTCATCACCAGGTGCTTGATTAAAGAATTGATTACAAGGAAAATCTAATATTTCAAACCCTCTATCTTTATATTTATCATATAGTTTTTGAAGTCCTTCATATTGTGGTGTAAATCCGCATCCAGTAGCAGTATTAACTACTAAAAGTACTTTTCCTTTGTACTCATCTAATGATGCCATCTCTCCATTTGTGTCTTTTACTTTATAGTTGTATATCATTTTTTATCTCCTTTTGATATTAATTTTTATAAATTTTAGTATTTGTAAATATTATTAAAAAATGTATGTTTTATTTTATACTTTTACTTCTTCTTAAATTGTCAATATAGCTTACTGCTGAAAGTGCTGCTATGTTTCCCTCTCCTGCAGCTTTTACATATTGATATGGTGCTCCTACTATATCTCCTGCTGCAAAGCACCCTCTTATATTTGTTTCCATAAGACGATTTACTTTTATATGATTATTTTCAATTTCTAAGCCAGGCACTAACTGTTCAGGGTCAGAACTTTCTCTTAAAATAAAAATTCCATCAGTTTTTATTTTAGATTTTTTTAGAATTAATTCATTTACAAAATCATTTCCTTTTATCTCAACAGGTATATCATTTACTATTTCTATAGATTTATCCACATCAACATATTCTTTATACATTGGAATATAATATACTTTCGATGCTATAGATGCCAAAAAGTTCGCTTCATTCTCTTCTTCTTTACTATATGATATAATTGTTACTATTTTATCTTTATATAAGGCAGCATCACAAGTAGCACAATATCCAACACCTCTACCTAAGAATTCTTTTTCTCCTTTTAATGATTTACCAAAGTTAACTCCTGTTGCTATTATCACAGATGTAGCTTCATATAGTCCTTGCTTTGACATTATTATAAAGTAATCTCCCATTGAATAAATATTTAATACATTATCTTCAGTTATTTTTATATCCATATAATCCATATGTTTTTGTAACTCATCTTTTATTTCAGACCCACTTCTATCAAAGAACCCTGGATAATTATTTATTTTATGTGCTTTTACAAGTTTACTACTCATATCCTTACTTCCAAAGAATATAAAGTCTTTTTTTCTTATTTTTGCATTAAGTGCTGCAGACATGCCTGCTATTCCACTTCCGATTATTGCTATATCGTATCTTTTATCCATATTATTTAACCTCTTTTATTAATTATTCGCCGTTTGTATAATTTATATAAATTTAATTTAATTCAATCAATTTATCTTTAATTAAATTTATATTTTTAATAACTCTTTAATATCATTTTCTATTTTATTAGGTTTCACAATAGGAGCATATCTCTTAATTACATTTCCCTCTCTATCTATTATAAATTTAGTAAAATTCCATTTTATTTCATTTCCCATAACTCCACCTTTTTCATTTTTTAAAAATTTATAAAGTGGATGAGCATTTTTTCCGTTTACTTCTATCTTTTCAAACATATTAAATGATACTCCATAATTTAATTGGCAGAATGAGTGTATTTCTTCATTAGTACCTGAATCTTGTTTTGCAAATTGATTACATGGGAAACCTAATATTTCTAACCCTTGATCTTTATATTCTTTATATAATGCTTCTAATTCTTCAAATTGAGGTGTAAGTCCACACTTACTTGCAGTATTTACTACTAATACTACTTTTCCTTTGTAATCTTCCATACTTACTTCTTGTCCATTCATTTTTCTTGCTTTAAAATCGTAAAATTTCATTTTCTATCCTCCAATAATTCATTTTCAATTTATATAAATTTAATTTAACTCAATCAATTTATTTTAAATATAAGTTAGACAATTATCTGCCTAACTTTTTTAGCATTTTATCTAAACTCTTTTTTAATTGAAGCATTTCATCTTTGTCAAATCCATCTAGTTTACAATACATCTGATCTGGAACTTCTACTATTTCCTTTTTCAAATCCATTGCCTTTTCTGCAAGTTCAACAATAACCATTCTATCATCATTTTTATCTCTGTACTTATTTACAAGACCCATAGCCTCTAATTTTTTTAAAACTGGTGTCAATGTTCCAGAATCTAAATAAAGTTTTTTTGCTAACTCTTTGAAAGGGGTCTTCTCCATTTCCCACATAGCCAACATTGTTACATATTGTGTGTATGTCAAATTATACTTTGATAACACAGGTTGATACATTTTTATAACTTCTCTTGATAAAGCATATAATGAAAAACATAGTTGATTATCAAGTTTTAACTTATCGTTCTCTGTCATAATAATCACCCTCTCATTAATTTTATTAAATTTAATTGATGTAAATTGATTATAATTTTAATTTTACTTTTCGTCAAGTATTTTTTATAAATATATTTTTGGCAGATTAAATTATAGATATATTTTTTAAGTATTGATAGACAAAAGAGGTTGTTTAATATTTTTTAAACAACCTCTTTTTTAATTATCTTCTTTTATAATTTTTCTAACATATCTAAATCCATCAGATAATTTATCAAAACTTTGCTCAAATTCAATTATAATTTTGCACTTAAGTATCCACTTTCCATCTTTTTTATACATTGTAATAACTTTATCATCGTTTATCCAATTATAAACTCCATCCTCTTTTTCATATACCCAATCTAAATTTTTATTTACTTTAGCCATATCATTTAAAATATCTAATACATCTTGATATCTTTTGTCAGCATCTATGTTAATGCATTTTTCAGTTATTTCAATTAACTTTCTAGGTATATGTGGGTAGTATTTTTTTCTAGATGGAAAACTTCCATTTACTATAGCATTTTTTAATTCTGTCATATTTTTGCTCTTTTTAACTTGTTTGTTATATTCTTCTTCACCATTACACATTCTATATAATGTATTTCCAAATTGGTAAATATCAACGCGCACATCTACTCTCGAACTATAACATTGTTCGGGTGCAATATGCTTGTAATATACATTTTTAAGTTTTCCAACACCGCTATGATTTATATTTATAGCTGAACCAAAATCAGCCAAAACAGCACATCCATAGTCATCTATTAATATATTACTTGGTTTTATATCACAGTGAAGTATATTTTTTTTATGGATATAATAAAGACCACTCAAAATTTCTAAAGAGTACTTTACAATCTCCCTTACAGTTAAATTTCTTTCTTGTAGTATATCTTGAAGTGATCCATTTTTATAATATGGCATGGATATATAAATATTGTCATCATCATATGTGGCATAATTTACTTTTACTATATTTTTATTTTCTATATCTTTAACATTTCTTACCTCGTCAAAGTATTTACTACTTTCCTTTATTTTATTTTTGTCTATTTGTTTTAACATGAAAATCTCATTTAGCTGAGTATCTTCTACTATATATAAAGAAGAATTTGCCCCATGTGATTGTATTTTTTTTACTATTCTCATATTTAATTTTGAATTTATCTCCATGTTTTAACTCCCTTACTTATAAATAATTCCTCTAAAACACCTTCTATTTTTACAACTTCTCTCATCTCATCTATAAGAACTTTTATATCTTCATCTCTATCTAAATTTCCAATATTAACCTTGTAATGCCCTATATTATACTCTTCTATAAAACTTCCCATTAAATTTCTAATATAATTTAACCTCTGAGGACTTGAATAACAAATTGGAAAAATTATTTCATTTCGTTTTAATATCTTTTTATTATTTGAAAAGTTTCTGAAAATGCTAAATTCTATCTTGTCCGAAAGTATATTTATATCAATATATACCATTTTCTCAACTCCCCCATTTTATACTATTATATAATATGAAAGAAGTTTTAAAAGATGAACTATTTTCTTTTAATCTAAATTAGTTCATCTTTTTCTATTTTTAGTTATAATTTATCTTTGTTTTAAATATATAAGACCATTACCTTGAATAGTCCTAGGGTATTGCAATGTTTTTGTGTATTTTATAAGTTGTGCATATAATTCTGATTCTGTCAATTCTCTTTGAAATACATCTCTTGACCAATTTTTAAGAAGTGCTACTGTTCCTGAAACATAAGGTGCCGCCATACTAGTTCCACTTAAACTTGCAAAACGATTATTTGGATACGTAGATATTATATCGACACCAGGAGCGACGCAATCTATAACTAAATTTGCATTTGAAAATGATGCTGGTACTGCTTTTTTATCTACTGCCCCGACTGCTATTACATCTACATATGCAGCTGGATATGAGTATTCAAAATCATCGTAATTTCCATCACCTTCATTTCCTGCAGCACATACTACTAATATATTGTTTTTTATTGCATTTTTTATTGCTCTTTCAAGTTTATTATCTTTTTCTGGCATTCCAAGCGACATTGATATTACATCAACTTTTAAATCTACAGCATAATTTACTGCATTTATTACCCAACTAGATTTTCCTGATCCTGTTCTATCTAGTGCCTTAAGTATATATAACTCTGCTTCTGGTGCTGCCCCAATAACAGAATCCACTTTTCCATTAGCTGCAACAATTCCCGCTACATGAGTTCCATGACCAACTCTATCTATTACTACATTAGGATCCTTATTATCTTCAGGAGTAAAGTTTCTAACTCCTGCAATATTATCTTTTAAACTTACATGATTTACATCACATCCTGTGTCAATAATAGCAACTTTTATTCCTTGCCCTCTATAAGAGGCCTTCCACATATTTGGAGCATCAATCATGTTTATTCCATATGGATATGCTTTGCTTTTCACCCTTAAATTATCTCTATTCATAGTATAAGGAATTAATTTTACCTTTTGTTCTTTTGTCTCATTAGAGTCTTTAGCATCTTTTTTAAAGTTATGTTTGTTAATCTTCATATATATCCCTCATTTCAATATATAAACTCCCCTTTAAATTTTTTTAAAAAATTTCTTTATTTAGTATATTATCTATAAAATTTCTTTGTTCCTATTATAATTTAGTTAAATCTACAGATATATGGCACAAAAAAATGGACCTAGGTCCATTTTTATTCTACTTCATCTTTAATTGTTAAAAATAACTTAGCTGTTGCAAGTGTATCACTGTTTGCTCTATGTGCATGTTCATTTACTATATTGTAGTAGTTGCATGCTGTTTCAAGCTTTTTATTTTTGCCTTTATAAGATTTACACCTTTTTAACATTTCTAATGTACAAATATGATTATTTATTTTTTCTAATCCAAGCAAATCTAAATAGTAATTTAAAAACTTAAGGTCAAATTTTGCATTATGAGCTATTATTGTTGTATCTCCTACATATTTTCTAAAGTTAGGAAGTACAGTTTCTAAACTTTCTGCATCTTCTACCATATCATTAGTTATGCTAGTTATATTTGTTATATGTGAAGGTATTATTCCCTTTGGTTTTACAAGCCTTGAATAATTTCTTCCTATTTTATTATTTACTATTTCAGTAATACCGATTTCTATTATTTCACACCCACTAAATGGGTCAAGTCCTGTTGTTTCTAAGTCTACAACAATATATTTATCATCATTATATTTATTCATATTTATCTCCTTTATTTTAAAAACATTTTTAGTAATTTTAATTTTAAATCATTATAAGGCATATATCTTATAGGTAAATCAATCCAATTGTATTTCTTTACGATTGATTTTTCATGTGAAAATGTATCAAAACTGTATTTTCCATGATAAGAGCCCATGCCACTATTCCCTACTCCACCAAATGGCATTTTCGATGTTGCCAGTTGTATTATTGTATCATTTATACATCCACTTCCATAAGATAAGTCTTTTAGAATTTCTTTTTCTATTTTTTTATTTGTTGTAAATAGATATAGAGATAGAGGTTTTTCGCCTTTTAAAACTATCTCTTTTGCCTCTTTAATATTATTAAATGTCATTATCGGAAGTATTGGCCCAAATATCTCCTCTTGCATTATGGGCGAGTCTAGGGTGATTTTATCTAAAATAGTCGGCTCAATTTTTAATAATTCTCTATCAATATCACCGCCATAGATTATTTTTTCTCCTTTAATTAAATTAACTAACCTATTAAAATGTCTTTCATTTACTATCTTCGTATAATCTTCATTTTTCAATGGTTCATTTGTATAAAATAATGTTATATATTCTTTTAAATACTTCTCAAACTCATCTTTTATATTTTCTTGAATTAGTAAATAATCTGGTGCAACACATGTTTGTCCAGAATTTAAATATTTGCCAAATACAATTCTCTTTGCAGCTAATTTTAAATTTGCACTTTCTTCTACTATACAAGGGCTTTTTCCACCCAATTCTAATGTGACTGGAATTAAATTTTTTGCTGCCTTTTCCATAACTATTTTACCTACAGTAACTCCACCTGTAAAGAATATATAATCCATTTTTTGTTCTAATAATTCAGTAGCAACTTCCTTATCTCCATTTACTACTGCTATATACTCAGGTGGGAAAAATTCCTCTATCATCTTACTTATTACAGAAGATGTATTTGGTGAATCTTCTGCTACTTTCAAAATCGCACAATTTCCTGCCGCAATAGCACCTACTAGTGCTTCTATACAAAGTAAAAATGGATAATTCCACGGAGATATTATAAGTGCTACACCATATGGTTCTTTTTTTATAAAACTCTTTGCATGAAATTGGCTTATTGGAGTTAGAACTCTCTTATCCTTCGTCCATCTTCTGACTTTCTTTTTGGCATAATTTAAATCACTTAAAACCATCCCTATTTCAGACATATAAGATTCAAATTGTGATTTATTTAAATCATTTTTTAAAGCTTCACATATTTCTTTTTCGTATTTTTTTATAGCATCATACAATTTATTTAATGATTCTATCCTAAAGTTTACATCTTTTGTTTTACCCGTTTTAAAAAAATTTTTTTGATTTTTGACTAACTTATTTATATCCATATTATCACCTATCAAGTTCTAGCTTTTAATATTTTCTTTCATTGAAATTATATCATAAGATATATAAATATATTCAATTTGACAAAATTTATTATATATACAAATTTTGAACATTAAAAAAATCTTCCCTAGGAAGATTTTTTATAGCATAACTTAGGTTAAGTTTTCAGCTGGTGTCTGCATTTCTACTTTTATATCAACAAAAATATTTTCATACTCCATATCTTCAATAAATAAATCTAAAATATTATTCATCTCATCTTCATACTCCTCTTGACTTAGATTATATAAAAGAGCATCTTCATATAAATCCATTAAATCTAGATAAAAATTATTTAAAACATAAAAATAGCCATCTTTTATATTTCTCAACTTATCTACTGTATCTAATTTTTTTATTATATCCTTTACAATATCTATATTTCGAACTTTTATCTTTCTAGTTGAATATACATACCTCCCCACTATTGATAGTATATCTATAGATAAATCATCTATATTATAATTTCCTTCTTTATGATACAAATACTTTTCATAATCTTTTATTTTGGCTTCTATTTCATCATCAATTTGATTATAAGGACTTTTGTTTATATCCTGAATTATCAAATAATTTCTTACATCTTGATTTTTTTCTAAGATTTCATCTAAAATATGGAGATTGTATGCATCATATAAAGGGTCATGAGCATCTCCACTAAATTTCATATTTGATAACTCTAGTAGGTGTGTCAATGATATATAATTCATACATTTCACTCCATATTCTAAATATTTTTCTTTAATATCTACAAAGAAGTTTTGGATATTATTTAAAAATCTAGGATGATTATTTTTTTGTGAACTTATTCTATCTGTATTTTTAAAGCAAGTTAAATCTAAATTGCCAAAAGTATAAATACCATCAATTTCATTAAAATCACCTAGCCAATGTTTAAATGACCTCATAACAGATTCATAAGTCGGTGCATTTTCCAAATCTTCAGTTGTAATATGAGTTAATTCTTCTATATGTGGATAAACCGTTTTAGTTAAAATGGGCTTTATTAAAGACTTGAATTTTTCTATTTTTTTAGTTTTTGTATCATATTTTATAGCCCCGATTGCTATTAAATCAGCTTTAAATCCTTCCCTCTTATTTTTTGTATTGTTCATATTCATTTCAAAGTCCATATATATTTTCTTCATACAATTCCCCCAATCATAAGAAAATATTCTAATAAATTTTTATTCTGTGTTTTTAACACTTTTATAAAAGCTTTCTATCTCTATTTATATTTTAAAAATAAACTTTTATTATACTATTTTACCACAGATTTACCATATTTTTTTAACCTAGTTTATATAATATTAAAATCTATTTTTCTATCTTAAAATTATATGAATAGAATCTTATATATGTTATAAAAAAACTCAATATCTATATTTATATTTTATATTTTTCTAAAAAAAATACTCCCTATAAAGGGAGTTTATTTTATGTTAGTCTTCAAATTTTTCTAAGAAAGAATGTCTAACTCCATCTTGTTCCCATCCTAAAACAGAATCAAGGTATACGTTGTTAGCAGCCTTGAATATTGATTTTTCAACTTCTTGGTATTCTTCTCCTAGATTTTTTATAAGTTCTTTTATTTCATATCTTTTGTTTCCTGTCTTTTTAGCAGCAACCATACATGCACAGTTAAGCGGCATAATTCCACTATTTTGTATAAACCTTATTATACTTTCTTCTCTTATATAATAAAGAGGTCTTATTATTTGCATTTTTTCGTAGTTACTAGATTTTAATTTAGGAAGCATAGTTTTGAAATTTCCTGCACATAATAAGTTAAGCATTGTAGTTTCTATTACATCATCAAAATGATGTCCTAACGCTAATTTATTACATCCTAATTCTTCTGCTTTATTATATAATGCTCCTCTTCTCATACGAGCACACATATAACATGGATAGTCTTCTGCTATCTCACCTGCAACATCAAATATATTAGTATCGAATATTGTAAGTGGTATATTTAAATACTCACAGTTTTCTTCTAGTAATTGTCTTATATTTTTATGATATCCTGGATCCATCGCTAAAAATACTAAATCAAATTTAACTTGTCCGTGTTTTTGAAGTTCTTGGAACATTTTAGCCATAAGTAAACTATCTTTTCCACCAGAAATAGCTACTGCTATTTTATCCCCTTCTTCAACTAATTTATAATCTTTTATAGCCTTTATAAATTTAGACCATGTATATTTTCTATATTTTTTTATTATACTTTTTTCTATCTCTCTTAAAGGCTTTCTTTCCTCTGTAGGCATTATTATCTTACAGCCTTCACCTGCTAATTTACTCATTAAATCACCTCATTAATTTAAAACATGAAATTAATTTTATCATATTTTATAACTTACATTCAAGTATATAACACACCTTTATATATAAGTTTTTATATAACCTTTATATTTTTCTGTCCTTTGTAACATTTTAACTGCCTTTTAATATTATATATTAAGATAGATATTATTGAACTTCTATCATATCACAAGGAGGTTAAACATAATGGAAAAAACAAGAGGTATAAAAACTAATTGTGGTGAACAATTAGCAAGACCATATGTAAATAATCAGACTTTGACAAAAATGTATAATTTATGTACTGCTTTAAAATACGGTAGTTTATTCCCAGAATTATACTTATTTGATTCTGAAAATTACAATGCTTATCTTTATAAATCACCAAAAAATAGATTGGGAGGTAGAAGATAATGAGACAATCAACATGTAGATATGACCTTATAAAAGCCGTTATGGAATTAGGTTTTGCAGCTGTAGATATGAATTTATATTTGGATAATAATCCAGATGACCAAACTGCTGTGAGCACTTATAATTCTTTTGTCTCTCAATATGCAAAAGCAAGATGTAACTATGAAAAACAATACGGCCCTTTAACAAACTTTGGACACGCTCCAAGTAATTGTCCATGGCAATGGGTTGAAGCCCCTTGGCCTTGGGAAAAAGAATTTTATATGTAATAATAGGAGGATTTAAATTATGTGGGTTTATGAAAAAACATTACAATATCCAGTAAATTTGAAGTGCCGTGATCTTAGAATGGCTAAAGTTATAATGACTCAACTTGGAGGACCAAATGGTGAATTAGCTGCCGCACTTAGATATTTACAACAAAGATATACTATGCCTACTGGCAAATCAAAAGGATTATTAACAGATATAGGTACTGAAGAATTAGCTCATGTTGAAATAATTTCATCTATGATTTATCAATTAACTGATGGAGCTACTCCTGAAGAATTAAAAGCTGCTGGAATGGACACTAACTATGCTCAATTTGGTCATGGTATTCAACCAACAGATTCAAATGGAGTTCCTTTTACAACTGCTTATATAAATGTGTTTAGTGACCCTGTTACTGATTTACATGAAAATATGGCTGCTGAACAAAAAGCATTGGCTACTTACTATCAATTAATCAATTTAACAGATGACCCTGATATAAAAGATGTCTTAAGCTTTTTAGGTCAAAGAGAAATAACACATTATCAAAGATTTGGAGAAGCTTTAATGGATGTTTACGATTTCACTGAATGTAAAAAAATCTTTTAAATAAATATTTTTTAATCTAATAAATTTTTATAATTCAATATTTTTAATTATAGAATTCTTTAACACTAGATATAAAACTCTATATCAAGTGTTTATTTTTTTTTTCATTTTCAGACATTTTGACTTATATATATAAATCTCTCCTATATTTTTGGATTTTTTTTTATATTTTTTACCAAAAATATTTACAAAGAGTTACAATTTTGTAATAATGTATATAGAGAAAGAAACAACTTGTTACAAATTAGTTGTTTTTACCAAATCTGGAGGAGAGTGAATATATGGATTTTAATATAAAAAATATCCTTTTAGGTACAGCAGTTATATTACCTGCAACTATGGGATTATCAATTTCAAATGCGGATACAATACAAAACTTAACAATAAATGGATCAGTAAACTTTAGAGTTGCACCAAATGTAAACTCTACTAAAATAGATAAATTAAAAAAAGGACAAACAGTAGAATATTTAGGAAAATCAGGTAACTGGTATAAGATAAAATATAATGGAAGAACAGGTTATATATATAAAACATACGCTTCAGCCGTATCGACTACTGAAGCAAGTAACAACTCACTTAAATACGTAAATTGTTCCTCTTTAAATCTTAGAAGCGGAGCTGGAACAAATTATTCAATAATAAAAGTATTATATAAAGGTACAAATGTAACCGTTTTATCAAGTAGCAATGGTTGGTCTAAAGTATCAGTAAATGGAACTATTGGATATGTATCTTCTACTTATTTATCTTCTGCTAGTGAAGCTACTGAAGATACTTCAAGTAACAATAATTCATCAAATGAAAATGTACAATACTACAGATATACAAGTAGTAAAATAAACTTTAGACAAAGCTCTAGCACAAGTTCTTCTGTATTATATCAACTACCTAAAAATACTAAGGTAGGTGTTGTATCTACTACAAGTACTGGTTGGGCAAAAGTAAAACACAATAATACATATGGATATGTTTCTACAACTTATTTATCACAAAATCAAACTGGATTAGATGCTGAAAAAGATTCTAATTATGATTCTTCTACTAGTAAAAGTGAAAAAATATCGAAAATAGTAAGTGTTGCCAAATCTAAATTAGGTTGCAAATATGTAAGAGGATCTGAAGGCCCTACTACTTTCGACTGTACAGGTCTTACTTATTATTTATATAAACAAATAGGTATCACTTTACCAAGAGGAACTGCAGAGCAAAAATCTGTTGGAACTTATGTAGCTAAGAGTGATTTACAACCTGGAGATTTAGTATATTTAGATACTAAAGGTGATGATGGTATTATAGACCATGCTGCTATATATATAGGAAATGACACTATAATCCATGCTAATTCTGTAGCAGGGAAAGTAGGTACATCAAATCTTAATACAGCTTATTATAAAAAAGCTTATGTTAGCGCTAGAAGAGTTTTAAATTAAGGCTATGTTAGCTAACTTTGTGATTAATTATATCTAAAATAGGCTATAATATAGGTATAGACTATATTTCAACTAATTTACAGAAAGGATACCTAATATTATGTCAAAAATAGATATAAAAGCTATGATAAAAGATTTAAAAAAGAATGAACTTACAGAGTTAATTTCAGTAGCACAAGAAGTATTAAGTACTTTATTTAATTCTTCTGAAATTAGAGATAATGTTAAAGAAAGTAGATTTTCTAAAGGATACGAGTGCCCAAAATGTCAATGTAAAGATGTAAATAAAAATGGGAAATCTAATGGAAGACAAAGATATATATGTAAACGTTGTCGTACAAGTTTTGATGAGTTTACTATGTCCCCATTCTCTAATACAAAATTAGGGTTAGATAAATGGCTAAAATACTGCGAATTAATGATATTAGGACTTTCTATAAGAAAATGTGCTGAAGAAGTAGGAGTAGGTGTTAAAACGTCTTTTTACATGCGTCATAGGATACTTGATGTAATCAATTTATCATTAAAAAATGATAAAGTTGAAGGTATAGTTGAAGTAGATGAATGCTTTATTAAGGAGTCTTTTAAAGGGAATCATTCTAAAAGTACTACATTTGTAATGCCTAGAAATCCTAGAAAAAGAGGTAAAGGTAAAAATGATAAGAAGAAAAGAGGAATATCAAAAGAGCAGATTTGTATAGAGACAGCAATTGATAGAAAAGGAAATATCCTTATGGGTGCTGTTTGTAATGGTAGAATTACAACAAATCAAATAGTTAACTTCTTTGACAATAAAATATGTGAAGATGCTACTTTTTGTGTAGATTCACATAAATCATATATGGGAATAAAGGATAAGTTGAACATAGAGTTAAAGCAAGTTCCTAGAGGAAAATCAATGATAGATAGTGTTTATCATTTACAGCATATAAATGCTCTTCACAGTAGCTTTAAGAGATGGTTAATGACTTTTAATGGTGTATCCACAAAATATATCAATAATTATTTGGCTTGGTTTAAATTTCTACAACTAAGTAAGAAGAATAAAAAGAATGACCGAATTAAAGATATGCTAGTGAATGTAGCTACTAAGGATACATATGTAACTAGAGCCACTATTAGAAATAGATTCATTGAATTAACATAAAGTAAGGAACTTTACTTCAAATTAATGAAACCATTTTATAATTGGAAAACAATTGAATACTTTATATAATATAATTAAGTTCGTAATTATTATATATTGAGAATTAATTATAAATAAAAAGGGGAAATTTTATATGGTAAAAGTAATTAGGTTAAGTTTATTTTTAATTGCTATATCATTATTTTTAACAGGGTGCAGTAATTCAAAAGAAGATATAACTTTGGATATTAATAAAAATGAGAATTTAATTGATACTAATAATATTAATCAAATTATTTCTAATGATATTTATTCAAAAGAAAGCGAAGAACAAGAATTGATAAATATAATAGAATCAGTAGAAAAAAATAAACCTACTATGTCAGATGAAGAACGATATGATTTAAGAACTGATATATTCTTTAACTTAAATCAAGAGCAAGTTCTTAAATTTGGAGACTGTTATACTGCATTGAACCAAGTTATTTTTGATGATAGATATAAAGAATTATTCGATAAGGCAAATAATCGATGGGATGCTTATGATAATAATGATTTATATGGAATTGTAAATACTATAAGATATATATCTAATTCAGTAAAAAATCAAGCGTTTAAAAATGATTTAAATAGAATTGAAGAATTGTGTTCATATGGATTAGAATATAGAGATATAATCGCACTTATTGATGCAAGAAGAATAATGAGAGATATTCAATATCACATATTTGAAGTTCCATATTTTAAAGAGGGAGATGCTATAGTTGAAATAAATGAAGAAGATTATAGCATATATTATGGAGCTAGTGAAGTATTAGAAGGAGATAGATATAAAACTATAGGTATATATAGATATAAATAGTTTAACATAGCCTTTTATAAAATTAGGCTATGTTTTAAATAAGTGTTGAAAATGATATAATATAAACTAAATCGCAATTGTCATATATTGTGACTTATAAGTAAAACACTATAATAGTGTTGATTATGAAGAAAGGTGATGCGATGAAACAAGAAAAAAGGATATATATACGAAAGTATGTTTCAGCAATTATATTTTCTAACATAATAGTATGGTTTAGCTGGGCATTGCCATTAATACTACTAGATGGTATAAAACTTAATGATGAATATCTTTTACAATTGGGATTTCTGTTAAGAATAGTGCTAAGTACAATACCTTTCATAGTGCTATTTGATTATACTAAGAGGAAGTATAAAGAAAATAAATTTACGAAAATGTGCTATATTTGTAGTATTATAAGTATGTTGTTATTACCAACTTTGTTTTTCATATTACATCTTGAAATAGGATATGGAGGTTGGTTTTGGTAAAAGTTATAATTTATAGAAGTAGCTTAATAGACAATATTAATATATTACGAACAATTTATAGTAAGTTATATAATCAACCACATATTAGAATTCAATATATTGAAAATTCTAAGGTGTGGTTGTTTTTATGTCATATTTATCACGAAGATAGCTAACATAGCCTAAATTAATAATTGAATATATTAGAGACCGAAACTAAATCTCGGTCTCTTTTTAGTTTTAGTATTAAATATAGGAAAGTATGCTTAATTTAGTTCTTTCACTTAAAGTTGTAAACTTGGATATATTTTCGCTTTCACTATCACTTAAAAACTGTATATATATTATCAATTCTTTTATATCATGACTTTCTGGCTTATTATAATATGAAAAATATAAGTTCTTTAAGTATTTTATATAGCACTTATTTATCCTTAAGTTCACATAACCCATATCCTCGTTCTTCAATGCATCTTCAAATAATATTTGTAATCTTTCATATGCATATTCATATTCTTTGTTTATAAATAAATCGTCAAAACCATCTTCTATGGATTTTTTAATATTCTTGATTTTCTCTTTTTCAAAAACTAAATTAATATAATAATTACTTCGGCTATATTTATATTGATAGAAATCTACTACATCTGGCATATAACCACTCCTTACATATAATTTCTTATTTACTATTATCTTCAAAATTATATGAATTTAATCCAAAAAATATATTTATTTTCAAAAAAAAGAGACTAAATTTTAGTCTCTCTAATATAAAATCTTTTATAATACTCTTTTTGCTTTAACAAATGCATTAGTATAGTAATTATTAAAATCAGAAATTACAACCTTCCCTTTAGATGAAGATGCATGTATAAACTGGTTTGAACCTATATAAATACCTACATGTGATACATTTCCACTATTTGAACCACTAGTATCGAAAAATACTAAGTCTCCTACTTTTAAATTTTTCTTGCTCACAGTAGTTCCATAAGTACTTTGATCTTTAGATGTTCTAGGTAATGTTATATTAGCAGAATTTTTAAATACATAATATGTAAATCCTGAACAATCAAAACTACTTGGGCCTTGTGCTCCCCAAACATATGGTTTTCCTAAAAATGATTTTGCATAAGATACCACTTTACTAGCTGATGTTGTTGAATTACTAGTATTATCAGAAGAACTATTTGAAGAATCTTTTGTTTCACTTAAGTATTTTGATGATACATATCCTGTAGTTGTCCCTACTTTTATTTTAGACCATCCCTTGCTACTCGAAATCACTTCTACCTTTGTATCTTTTGTTATTGTTGTTATTATTGAGTAACTTGTCCCTGCTCCACTTCTAACATTTAATGCCGAACAATTTACATACTTAACTTGTGTATTTGTTTCATTATTTATTTTTGCTATATATTTAGCATATATATATCCTGTTTGGCCGTTATATTTCACTTTGACCCATGAGTCTGATGTGCTTATATATTCTACCTTATCACCTTTATTTAACTGTCCTAAAGATGCATAACTAGTAGATGGTCCTTTTCTAAAATTAACATAATCTCCAGTTACCACTCTATACTCTACGCTATCTGCATATGCTATCTGGCTATCTTGCATTAAAAAACTAGCTGCTGGTAAAAGTGCTGCCGTTACTGCTGCTGTTGTTATAATATTTTTACTTGTAAAATCCATGTTTTTATAATGTAATATCAATATTTAAGATATTACAAATCCTCAACTCCTCCCATTTATCTAAAGATTTTTTATTTAATCTTTAAATAATACGTTTAATAAATTTCATATTATCTAAAATCTATGAAATTGTATTCCTTTTTTGTTTTTATAATTTAATTTTACTTTTCATTTTAAATATTATTATACCCCTTCCCTTTTGTCCATAAAAATAAACGAATAACTTTAATTACCATGTATATTTTTTCTTTAGTTACCTATTTTTTTATAATTATTTTTTAGATAAATATTAAAAGGGCTGTTACATGAAAATGCCATATAACAGCCCTTTATTTATATATAAAATTATTTTGTACCTGTACTTCCAAATCCACCTCTATTGTTAGCTTCCATTTCTTCAACTTCATTGAAAACTAGAGTTGGTTGATTTTTTTGTATTCTGAATTGACATATTCTATCATTAACTTCTATTTTAGTGTCTCTAAGTGCAAACACTGGCATACGCCACCAATCATTTGGTCCACAATAAGAATTATCTACTATACCACAGTGGTTAGTTTGAATTATACCCCATTTTTTGAAAGTACTACTTCTTGGTACTATATGAGCTTCATATCCTTCTGGTAATTGCATTGCTACACCTAAGTGTATTAATTTAAATTCACCAGCTTTTAATTCAACTTCTTCAGCAGCTCTTAAATCTATCCAGTCTGATTTTCCATCTATGTATTCTAATCTTGTTATATCGTCATTAAGATATTTTATTTTTATTTCTTTCATTATTATCTCTCCTTTTATTTTGACTAAATTATATTATAAAGAAATTCTTTTTTTACTTCAAGGTATAAATTAATGTTCTGTCGAAAACTATACTTGACAATATAAATTTGTTTTGCTTATCTTGAAATTTAATTCTTTTTTGTGATAACATAAAGAGTATTTAAAAAGGAGGTTCCTTATGAAAGTAATACTTGCAGAAAAACCATCTGTCGCAAAAACAATAGCCTCTTTCCTTAAAGCTAATACTAGGAGGGATGGTTATTTTGAAGGCAATGGATACATTGTAACTTATGCCTTTGGTCATCTAGTTTCTTTATATGATATGAAAGACTATGACAAAGAAAAATATTCTGGCTCTTGGAAGATGGCTAATTTCCCATTTATCCCAGCAGATAAATTTAAATTTAAAGTCGATGATTCAAAGCAAAAACAGTTCAATATAATAAAAGAACTTTTAAATAGAGATGATGTAGAATATGTGATAAATGCAACAGATAACGACCGTGAAGGAGAACTTATTGCATTTTTAATATTCTTACTTGCTAAAAATAAAAAACCTGTTAAAAGAATTCTAGTAAATGAGTGGACACCACAAGATATAACTAGAGGTCTTGAAAATTTAAAAGACGAAGAAGATATGAGAAATCTTCAAGCAGCTGGATATACTCGTCTTATTACCGACTGGCTTATCGGTATTAACTTTACATCAGTTGCAACATTAAAATATGGAAATGGAAAACTTTTAAATATCGGTCGTGTTATCTTGCCTACTGTAAAACTTGTCTATGATAGAGATATGGAGATTAGAAACTTCGTTCCTAAGACATATTTTGAAATTGAAGGTAATTTTAAATGCGCAAATGGTACATATAAAGGTAAATTAATAAAGGGTAAAGAAACAAAATTTGATACTGAAGAAGAAGCTATGGCTGTTATTGATAGCATTACTTCTAAAAATGGAGTTATCTCATCTAAAAAGGTAACAAAATCTAAAGAATATGCTCCAAAATTATTCAGTTTGACTTCGCTTCAAGGATATATTACTTCTAAATACTCTCATTTCACATCAGATAAGGTTTTAAACGTGTGTCAATCCCTTTATGAAGGTAAAGGTAAGGGTGGATATATAACATACCCTAGAACTGATTCTGTATACTTAGAAGAAAGTTTAACTGATAAAGCTAGCCAAACATTAAATAGATTAAAACATGGTCTTCCTTATGAAGATAAAATCAAATTTGCAAAAACTAAGAGAGTTTTCGATTCATCAAAAGTCGATAGCCACAGTGCGATTATACCTACATATATCGTACCTAACTCATTGACTCCTGATGAACAAATAGTATATCAAGCTATCAAAGATAGATTTATTGCAAACTTTATGCCACCTGCTGAATATGAAAATACTGAAATTAAAACAGATGTCGACGATAGTGTATTTTTAACTAAAGGTAAGGTATTAAAAGTTAAAGGTTATTTAGAAGTATATAATAAAGAACAGAAAAACGACCTTCTTCCTTCTATGGAAAAGGGTGAAAATGTAGAAGTTTTAGAAATTTTACCACTTAAGAAACAAACTACACCTCCTAAATCTTATACTGAAGATACTTTACTTAAGGCGATGAAAAATTGTGGTAAAAATGTAGATGATGAAGATTTAGTTTTAGCTGGATACTCTATAGGTACATCAGCAACTCGTGGTGATGTTCTTAAAAAAATAGCCCAAGTTGGATATGTTAATAAAAAAGGTAAATCATATTATATAACTGATTTAGGAATTAATTTAGTTGAAATCTTCCCTGTAAAAGACTTATTTGACGTCGATTATACAGGTAAGTTAGAAAAAAGTTTAAGTGATATTCAAAAGGGACAATTCTCTCGTAAGGAATATCTTCTTAATATAATGAATTTCATAGTTAAAAATGTAAATCTAATAAAATATGATGCTCCTAAAAAGATAAATACAGATGCTTATGTTTACGATCCTAAAACTAAAAAATCGACATCAAAATCACAATTAGAAGCAAAATCTGCCAAAGCCGCTAAAGCTTCATCTAAAAAGTCTAGTTCCAAAACTGATAACACATCACTTGGAAAATGTCCTGTATGTGGCTCAGATGTAGTTGAAACTGAAAAAGGATTTTTATGTACAAATTATCAAACTTGTAAATACGGTATATTTAAAGACGATAAATACTTAGCTTTATTTAAGAAAAAACCTAATAAAACAATGGTTAAATCAATTCTTAAAAAAGGTGAAGCAAAAGTAAAATCACTTACTGATAAAAATGGAAATAAATTTGATGCTATACTTACATATCAAAAAAATCAAAATGGATATTTCAGTTGGTTTATCAAAAGATAGAAAAATCTCCAAGCATTTTAAATGTTTGGAGATTTTTTTATATTAATATTCATTTCTTAATTCTTTTTCTGTTTTCATAATAACTTCATCATATTTATCGATTTTTCCATTTAAATATAATAACATTTGTTGTAATTCGTCAATTTTATCTTGAAGATGCTCTCTTTGTTCTAAAAGCAATTCTTTACGAATTCCAGCTGTGTGTTCACCTTCTTGTAAAAGTGTTACATATTCTATAAGTATTTCTATAGGCATCCCCGCATTTCTCATACATTTTATGAATTTTATCCATTTGCAGTTTAATTCTGTATAATCTCT
The DNA here is from genome assembly GCA_025148965.1 of Intestinibacter bartlettii. Lineage (GTDB taxonomy): Bacteria > Bacillota > Clostridia > Peptostreptococcales > Peptostreptococcaceae > Intestinibacter > Intestinibacter bartlettii. The sequence goes on from CP102273.1 coordinate 2,174,996, forward strand.
GTTTCCACTTTTGTCACGATGTATTTTAGGTATTAATCCTATACGTTCGTAATATCTAAGTGTATCAGCGGAAATGTCTAGTAGTTCACTGACTTCTGCTATTTTCATTTAAATTCCTCCTGGCTTTTTATTATTATTTTAATTTTTATAATAAAGTTAAAATAATATGCTTGCCTTATAATTTATAAATTTATTACAAAGCAAGCATAATTTAAATTATTTATTTAACTATTATTAAAGTTCTTTCGCCAATAAAGCTGCCCCTAAGGCTCCTGCATATCGGCCTTCTTTAGAACATTCTACTTTTTTCTTTAACTTTTTAGATAATAAGTTTGCGAAATACTCATTATGGCTTATACCACCTGTTATTATAATTTTATCGCTTAATTTTTTCTTATTGCAAAGAGTTGCTACCTTACTTGCAACTGAATCAACTACTCCAGCTGCAATATCTTCTCGTTTTGCACCTTTTCCAATAAAACTTATAACTTCAGATTCTGCAAAAACTGTACATAAAGAACTTATCTTTACAGTTTCTCCTTTTTTCGCCATATCAAACAATTCATCTATTGTCACGCCAAGTCTATTTGCCATAACTTCGATAAATTTTCCTGTTCCTGCTGAACATTTATCATTCATTATAAAGTCGCTCACAAAATTATTTTCTACAATTATAACTTTTGTATCTTGTCCACCAATATCGATTATAGTACAGTCTCCTTTTGCAATTTCTGTACCACCTTTTCCATGACAAGTTATCTCTGTTATTATTTTATCTGCAAAATCTACAGAAATCCTTCCATATCCTGTTGCAACTACTTTTGTATTATCGTCACATACATCAATTTCGTAACTTAAAAGTCTATTTTTGATTTCATCTACAGTTTCCTTACTGCTCCATCCTGTTGGAAGGACAAACTCAATATTTTTATCTCCAAGTGCCACTACTTTAGAAGCAGTTGAACCTATATCTATTCCTACATAATTCATACAAATTTCCTCTAGCAATATTTGTCTCTATTTTGATTTATATTTTTGTCAATTTCAACTATATCTATTATATCAATATCTTCACTAGCAACTATATCTCTTATCTTTTCAATATCATCTTTATTTATTAAAAGAGATATTCCACAGCTTTTAGAAGCAACTCTTGGAGTTGGTGCTATTGTACATTTGATATTTTTAGATTTTAAGCTGTTATAAAGACGCATTCCGTTGTCATGATTTTTAAACAAAATATAATATTGTTTCATCTATTTTGTTCCTATCATTTCTATAAATGCACCTATTCTAGTACGAAGTTGTTCTGCATCGTTATCTGTATAATCTGTTTCAATTCCCATAACAGGTATACAAGCTTCTTTTAATGCTCTTTCAACAGTGTATCCTTCTACATCATATAAGCTACAGAATTTTAAGTTTACATCAATTACACCGTCAACTTTGTACTCTTTTGCTAAACGAATGATATCATCGATTCTTCCTGTATTTGGAGTAAAGCATGCACAATTTATTACCATATATCTATTTGCTAGAGCATCTATTTGTTCATCTATAGTAGTTTTTGTTTCATCTACTAAATTTTCAAAATATCTTGTTCCTGTACACATTTCTTCACATACAACTACTGCTCCACTAGTTTCGATTATATTATGTAATTTCCAGTTTGGAACTGCAAGTGGAGTTCCTGTTAATAATATTCTCTTAGTTCCTTCTTTAACTACGCTTACACCATCTTTTATTCTTTGTTCTAATTCATCACAAAGTTTATTTGTCATTTGTGTAAAACGAGCAGGATCATCATAAAATGCTATCTGAGATATTACTAATGCATCTCTACCACTTATAGGCACTTTATCTGCTTTACGACATTCGTATAGACGACTTAATGCCTTTCTCTTATTATTTATTAATTTTATACTTTCACTTAGAGATTCTGCTGTAACTTTGTTTCCTGTAAATTCTTCAATTACTTTTTTAAGCTCTTTTATTTCTTCTGCCCATGCTTTTATATCTTTTTCACGCTTCATTTGAGGTAAATCCATAACATGAACTGGAACATCTTCCCCTAATATTTCACATGCTTTTTTCTTACCATCGCAAGTTGTTTCACCTATGTACATATCTGCTATTCTAAAGAATGGACATGTTCTATCAAGTCTAGCCCCTACTGAATCTTTGATAAGTGGGCAAGTGTTTGTTGGAAGGACTTTTTCACCGCCTGGTACCCAGAATTGTGAACCGCCACAAAGACCTGTAGCTATTGCATTTGCTGCAAATATTAACTCATCTGGCACATAAACGCAAAAAGTCCCAAACACCTTTTTTCCTTCTTCTTGTGCTTTGATTAATTCTTGTGGTCTAACTCCATGGATTTCTGCTATTACAAAGTTATAATAGTCCATAGCTTCTGGTCTGTTTTCTTGTGATAAAAATACATCTCCAAAAGCTTGAGGTAATACCTCACATAGTTGATCGTGAGTTTCTAAGTCCATCCCTAGACTTTCCCACATTTTTCTGTAATCTGCCATATTTCTAATCTCCCCTTTTGAGTATATATATTTTATAAATTTTGTATAAACAAAAATTATAATCTAGATAAGATCTTCCCCTTGTCTTAAATCAGATAAAATTGTTTTTATAGCATCAATACATACATCTACTTCTTCTTTTGTATTAAAGTGACTGAATGAGAATCTAACTGTTCCTTGCGGGAATGTTTTTAATGTTTTATGTGCTCTTGGTGCACAATGCATTCCAACTCTAGTCATTATTTTGTATTTGCTACTTAAATAGAATGAAACTATACTATTGTCAAACCCTTCAAAATCTATAGATACAACACCAAGTCTTCCTTCTACTGTCTTTTTACCAGCTACTTTCACACCGTCTATTTCTTTAACTTGGTCTAAGAAATATTTAGTTATCTCCATTTTTTCCTTTCTCATATTATCTATTCCAGCTTCTTTTAAGTAAACTAAAGCTTGATGTAATCCTATTATTCCTGGTAAGTTTAATGTTCCACTTTCAAATCTATCTGGTAGGAAATCTGGTATTTCTTCTGAATCTGATAAACTACCTGTACCACCGCTTATAACTGGGTCAATTAATCCTTCTAATTTATCACTTGCTATAAATCCGCCAATTCCTTGAGGGCCTAAAAGTCCCTTGTGTCCTGTGAATGCAAGAAAATCTATGTTGGCTTTTTGCATATCTATATTTAGTATTCCAGCAGTTTGTGCAGTATCAACAGCATAAACTAACCCTTTTTCTTTACATAAAGCCCCTATTTCTTCTATTGGAATTATTGTTCCACATACATTTGATGCATGTGTTGTTATTATAGCTTTTGTATTTTCTTTTATATATGCTCTGAAATCATCAGCAGTAACTCCTCCCTCTTCATCGCAAGGCACAGCATCAAATTCTACTCCTAATTTCTCCATTTGAACAAGCGGTCTCATAACAGCATTATGTTCAACACTTGTTACAAGAACATGATCACCAGGTTTTAAGAATCCTTTTATAAAAAAGTTTAATGAGTATGTTACACTAGGTGTAAAAACTACATTTTTTGAATTAGGACAATTAAATAAGTCTTTTAGCATTTCTCTTGTATCTAAAACTGCACTTCCTGCTTCGTAAGCTCCTTCATAACTTCCTCTGTTTATATTAAAAGCACCATTTTCTATAAATTCTCCCATAGCACGTCCGACATTAGGTGCCTTTGGGAAAGATGTGCTCGAATTATCAAAATATATATCTTTCATTTTCAAACTCCTTTTTATTTATCATATATTTTATTTAAACATTAATATTTTTAACATTTTCCTTCATAATACAATTATAAATTATAATCGACTAATTTCGCCACATTTACTCAAAATAAATAAAATGCCATTTTTTACATAGCATGCTTGCATTATATAAAACTGGCATTTTATTTTAAACTTATTTATTCAAATATTACATCACTTGCTTGAAGTGTAATATAATCGTATCCATTTTCTCCATCTACAGCTATATGGAACTCATATCCTTTATCGCATAAATACATTTCATCATAAACCCAATAACAACCTTCAGTAAAATTATTTTCTAATATTTCTGCGTCTTTGTATATTATTTTATTTATATTCGTAAATCCACCACTATTGTCTAATTCAAATACTATATCATTTCCGTCTTTTGATATTTTTAAAATTTGACAGTCATGGAAGTTATAATTTTCTTTTATATGTGCAGGCACTTTATCAGCTATACTGTACCAGTGTTTATTATATTCATTGAAAGGTTTTTCAAACATTATTTCGCACTCTTGGCTGTATTTATCTACTAAATTTTTAACTTTTTCTGTTGCAATCCCAAGTGCTAATACTCTTATATCTGCTACTTCGTCTAAGATTTCTTTTGGTAAATTTGTTTTTAAATCTTCTATTTCATTTTGATGAATCTCTAAAAAGTTATTTGTACTAGCTTCTTCATCATAAGGTTCGTTTTCAGTATCTTCTTGATTTTGCTCATTTTCTAAAAGTTCCTGTCTTAATGCTTCAAACTCTTCTTCAGACATTACTTCTCTAGCACTTATAATATTGCCTTCTTCGTCCATAATTTGTATATCTTCCCATGTTTCGGGTTCATAATCCATTTCTGAAACTTCTTTTTCTTCTTCTAAAAATGCATTTAATTTTGCATTATAAAGTTCTTTATAATACTCTTCTGATAATTGTTCTGCATTAGAATCAACTTCTAAATCTAAACAAATATCTTTATTTCCATAATACCATTCTCTTGTAAGGTACTTCATATATTAATCCTCCTAAAATTACACTATGTATTTAAAATTATAAACTATTTTACCTAAATTTATATAAAATCTCAACTACTTTAAGAAATAAGCTCTTATTTATTTAAAAATATAATTTTCTTATCAATCAAAAAGACTATCCCAAAATTGAGATAGTCTTTATAATCTATTATTTATTAATAATTATTTTCTTGGATTTTTTATAGTTGCTCTTGCAGCAGCAAGTCTAGCGATTGGAACTCTATATGGTGAGCAAGATACATAGTTAAGTCCTGTATTGTAGCAGAATTCTACTGAAGATGGTTCTCCACCATGTTCTCCACATATACCTAATTTGATATTGTCACCTTTTACTCCTCTTGCTAATTTAGATGCCATTTGAACTAATTTACCTACACCATGTTGGTCTAATACTTGGAATGGATCTTTTTCAAGTATTTCTCTATCAACATATTCACCTAAGAATTTACCAGCATCGTCTCTTGAGTATCCAAATGTCATTTGAGTTAAGTCATTTGTACCGAAGCTGAAGAAATCTGCTTCTTGTGCTATTTCGTCAGCTATTAAGCAAGCTCTAGGTATTTCTATCATTGTACCAACAGTGTATTTAAGTTCTACACCAGCAGCTTTTATAACTTCATCTGCAGTTTCAACTATAGTTTGTTTAACTGTTCTAAATTCGTTTAATGCTCCAACAAGTGGTATCATTATTTCTGGTTCAACATTTAATCCTTCTTTATTTACAGCTATAGCAGCATTTATTATAGCTTTAGTTTGCATTACAGCTATTTCTGGATATGTTACAGCAAGTCTACAACCTCTATGTCCTAACATTGGATTGAATTCAGCTAATTCTTCACATCTCTTCTTAATTACTATAGGTTCTATTCCCATATCTTTAGCTAATTCTGCTATAGTCTCATCGTCTTGTGGTAAGAATTCATGTAGTGGTGGGTCTAAAAGTCTTATATTAACTGGACGTTCACCCATAACTCTGTAGATATCTTCGAAGTCTTTTTGTTGCATTGGAAGTAATGTATCTAATGCTTTAACTCTTTCTTCTACAGTGTTAGATAATATCATTTTTCTAACTGCAGGTATTCTTTCTTCATCGAAGAACATGTGTTCAGTTCTACAAAGCCCTATACCTTCAGCACCAAAGTCAACAGCAGCTTTAGCATCTCTTGGGTTATCTGCATTAGTTCTAACTTTCATTTGTCTAATTTCATCAACCCAGCTCATTAATTTTTCGAAGTTACCACCCATATCAGCAGTAGCTTTGTTTACATTTCCTAAGTAAACTACACCAGTAGAACCATCTAGAGATATATAATCTCCTTCTTTAAGTACCATATCGCCAACTTCTATAGTTTTTGCAACTTCACTTACTTTTATTTCTCCACAACCAGCTACACAACATTTACCCATACCTCTTGCAACAACAGCAGCATGTGAAGTCATACCACCTCTTGCAGTAAGTATACCTTGTGCACTTACCATACCTTCGATATCTTCTGGAGAAGTTTCTTGTCTAACAAGTATTGTTTCAGTACCGTCTTTAGAAGCTTCAACTACATCATCAGCAGTGAAATAAATTTTACCACTAGCAGCTCCTGGAGATGCAGGAAGGCCTTTAGCTAAAACTTTTGCTTCTTTTAAAGATTTATCTTCAAATTTTGGATGTAGTAATTGATCTAATTGATTTGGTTCAACTCTCATTATTGCTTCTTCTTTAGTTATTAAACCTTCGTTAACTAAATCAACAGCTACGTTTATAGCAGATTTTGCTGTTCTCTTACCATTTCTAGTTTGTAGTAAGAATAATTTACCTTTTTCTATAGTAAACTCGATATCTTGCATATCTCTGTAGTGTTTTTCAAGTTTGTCAGCAGTTTCTACGAATTGTTTGTATATATCTGGCATTATATTTTCTAGTGTCGCTATTTTTTGAGGTGTTCTTATACCTGCAACAACATCTTCACCTTGAGCATTTATTAAGTATTCACCTAATAATTTGTTTTCACCAGTAGCTGGGTCTCTTGTGAAGGCAACACCTGTACCACTATTATCACCCATATTACCAAATACCATTGATTGTACGTTTACTGCTGTTCCTAAATTATTAGGTATGTCGTTTAATTTTCTATATACAATTGCACGAGGATTGTTCCAAGATCTAAATACTGCTTCAACGGCTAACATTAATTGTTTTTTAGGTTCTTGTGGAAAATCTTCTTTTACTTCAGCTTTGTAAATAGCTTTAAATTCTTCAACTATTGCTTTTAGGTGTTCAGTAGTTAATTCAGTATCAAATTTGAATCCGTTTTGTTCTTTATATTTATCTAATACATTTTCAAATTTATATTTAGGCACTTCCATAGCAACATCAGAGAACATTTGTATAAATCTTCTGTAGCTATCATATGCAAATCTTTCGTTATCAGTAGCTTTGGCAAGACCTACTACTGTATTATCATTTAAACCTAAGTTTAATATTGTATCCATCATACCTGGCATTGATATAACTGCACCTGAACGAACAGATACTAATAATGGGTTTTCTATAGAGCCTAATTTTTTACCTAATTCAGATTCTAATTGAGCTAATTTTTCTTCTATTTGTTCTACTATTTCTGGTTTTATTGTTTTATTACTAACATAGTAGTCATTACATGCTTCAGTTGAAATTGTAAATCCTGGAGGCACAGGTAATCCTATTTTAGTCATTTCAGCTAAATTTGCACCTTTTCCTCCTAATAAAGATTTCATATCTTTATTTCCTTCGTTGAAACTGTAAACGTATTTAGTTCCCATCTTTCATTCCTCCAATAACTTTATTTTCTTTATAATAATTTATTTTAAAGTCAATTCTAAAACTAATTATTAAAATCGGCTATTTAAACAAAATTAATGGCCCATACAAAGTATTATGAATCTTTATGAATCCATTTATGTATTCCCTTTTCTTTCATTATATCTAAAATGTCACCTGCAGTTTCTTCAATAGCTTTGTTAGCTACATTTATAACTGGGCATCCTAATTTTTTCATTACTTTGTCTGCATATTCAAGCTCTTCTAGTATTCTATCTAATTTTGCATAACTAGCGTTACTTGAAAGGCCAAGTGCTTTAAGTCTAGTTGTTCTTACGTTATTAAGAACTTCTGGTGAATTAGTAAGACCGATTATTTTTTTAGGGTCTATTTCATATACTTCCTTTGGTACTGGTATTTCTGGGACTAAAGGCACATTAGCAACTTTTATATTTCTATTTGCTAAATACATGCTAAGAGGTGTTTTTGAAGTTCTAGATATACCAATTAAAACTAATTCAGCTTCTAATATTCCCTTGTTTGGTTCTTTTCCATCATCATATTTAACGGCAAATTCTATAGCAGCAATTCTTCTAAAGTAACTTTCATCCATCTTTCTGATAATACCGGCTTCACCTTTTGGTTTTCTACCAGTTTTTTCACTTAGTATACTTAATATATCTGTTAGTAAATCTATTTTTAAAATACCATTTTCCTCACAGTAATCACTAGCCATTTTCGCTAATTTAGGATTTACTAATGTATATACAAACATTGCATTACATCTTTTGGCGCTTTCTAGTAGTTCGATTAAAGCCTCTTCAGTATTCACAAATGGATGTCTTCTTATATCGTATTCATCTTCTGATAATCCAAATTGTGATATTGCAGCTCTTGATACTTGTTGTGCTGTTTCCCCTATTGAATCAGAAACTGCATAAATTAATAAATTCTCCATTAAGTATTCCTCCTTATTCTCCAACTATTTCTAAGAATAATTTCGTTATATTAGTCTTTGAAATTCTTCCTACTACTTTTGTTATGTTTCTTTCTTTATCTGTTTCTATAACTGGGATAGAGTCTACTTCATGTTCAATTATTTTTCTAGCAGCCAATATTACACTCTCGTCTGTTTCAGCAGTTACAACATTAGGTGTTCTAGTCATAACCATTCCTATTGGCATTTTATTTATATCAAGTCCTCCAATTGTAGCTTTTAATAAATCTTTTCTTGAAACTACGCCACATAAATTTTCCTCATCATCTATAATAAATATACTTCCTACATCAGATAAAAACATTTCAACTATTACATCATATAAACTAACGTCTTTTTTAACTACAACAGGCATACCCATAATATCTCCAACTTGTTTTTCCTTTATGTCATTTCCTAACAAATTGATTTGGCTAATACCTGTATAAAAATATCCAACTTTTGGTCTTGCATCTAATATTCCTGTCATTGTCAATATAGCTAAATCAGATCTTAATGTAGCTCTTGTAACATTTAACATCGATGCTATATTTTCACTTGTTATAGGTTGATTTTGTTTTACTATTTCTATTATCTTTTGTTGTCTTTGATTAAGTTGAATGATAATCACCTTCTTTCAATATGCTATACTTTTTACCGTTTTTTTCTTATATAGTATATTATAGAACCATATAGGCTATTCTGTAAACACTTTTTTTATTTAGTGTGGCATATTTTTTCTTTTTTGATATAAATGCTATATATAATTTAAATAATTATTAAACACAATTAAATTTTAACCCTGTTTTTCTTATTAATTTCAAGTTTTTGTTATATACTTTTAGATAAAAATTCAACATATATTTGCACATCTTACTTATCTAATTATACTATAAATATATATTTTGGAGTATATATTAATTAAATACATTATAAATAATTTTTCAAAAAAATAATCTCTATTTATTTTGTGCTATTACACCAAAAATAAATAGAGATTTTAAAATTTATATTTTCTATACGAAATTTAAATCAAATAAATTTTTACTATTTATATGTTTCTATTTATAAACAATTTTAGATAAGTCGCATATAGTTAGCATAGTATCGTATATTTGTTTTAATAATCCTAATCTATTTGCTTTTACAGCTTCGTCTTTATCCATTATCATTACGTTGTCGAATAAGTTATCTACAAGTGGTTTTATTGAAGCAAAGGCATCTAAAGCTTTATTGTATTCTTTATTTGCTAAGAATCCTTCAACTTGTGCTTTTATTTCTTTAAATCCAGCATTTAATTTAACTTCTGCATCTTCTTTTAATAAAGCTTCGTCAACAATATCAGTTTCAGCTTTTTCTGCTAATGTAGAAACTCTGTTGAATGCAGTTAACATTTCAACTAATTCTTCTTTTTGAAGCCATTTGTTTAATTCAACAGCTCTAGTATGTATATCAGATATACTGTTTAAGTTTGAGCTTAATACTGCATCTATTACATCGTATCTTATTCCTAAGTCTTTGAATAAGTTTTTAATTCTTTCTATGAAGAAGTCCATTATTTGAGATGTTACTTCAGCTTTATCGAAAGTTAAGTAATCGTAGTTATTAAGAGCATCTCCTACTAATTTTTCTAAGTTTATATCTAGTTTTTTGTCTAGTAATATACTTAATATACCTAAAGCTTGACGTCTTAAAGCATAAGGGTCTTGAGAACCAGATGGTTTTATTCCTATTGCAAAGAATCCTGCTATAGAATCTAATTTATCAGCTATAGATAATGCTACACCTTCTTGAGTTTGTGGAAGTATATCTCCAGCAAATCTTGGTAAATAATGTTCGAATATAGCTTGTGCTACAGCATCATTTTCTCCACCAACTTTAGCATATTCACGTCCCATTACACCTTGAAGTTCAGTGAATTCGAATACCATATTAGTTACTAAGTCAGCTTTACATAATTTAGCAGCTCTTAAAGTATCGTTTAATATTTCTTTTTCATCAAGAGTTTCAACTATATCTTGAGCTAATTTTTCTATTCTTAAAGTTTTATCGTATACAGTTCCTAATTTAGCTTGGAATACAACAGTTTTTAAGTTTTCTACGAATGATTCTAGAGGTTTTTTGATATCTTCATCATAGAAGAATAATGCATCTGCAAGTCTAGCTTCTAGAACTTTTTCATTACCAGCTTTAACTATATCTATTGCATGTTTATCACCATTTCTAACAGCTATAAAGTATGGTAATAATTTTCCATATTTAGAAACTGGGAAATATCTTTGATGTTCTTTCATTGGAGTTGTTACAACTTCTTTTGGAAGTTTAACATAATCTTTGTTGAATTCTCCATAGAATGCAGTTGGATATTCTACTAAATAAGTTATTTCTTCTAGTAAATCGTCTTCTATTTCAACTTCTCCACCTAAAGATTTTGCTACTTCTTCAGCTTGTGATTTTATAGCTTCTTTTCTTACATTTTGATCTAAAACAACAAAGTTTTTGCTTAATTGTTTGAAGTAATCTTCTATTGAGAATACTTCTATTTCTTTTCTTCCTAAGAATCTATGACCTTTAGTCACATTAGAAGCTACTATTCCTTCTAAGTTTATTGGTAAAACTTCATCATTTAATAAAGCAACCATCCATCTTATTGGTCTTGCGAACTTCATGTTTTTTCCACCCCAACGCATAGCTTTTGGGAATGTAACACCTTTTATTGCAGCAGGAACTATTTCTTTTAAAACTTCAGAAGTTGCTTTTCCTTCTTGTTTTAAAGTCCCGAATAAGTATTCGTCTTTTCCTACTTGTTTAAAATATACATCAGCTTCATCTAATCCTTTACTTTTCATGAATCCTAAAGCAGGTTTTGTAAAGTTTCCATCTGCATCTACTGATATTTTTTTAGAAGGTCCTTTTAATTCTTCTTCAAGATCACTTTGTTTATCGCTTATTTGATTTATAACGAAAGTAAGTCTTCTTGGAGTTCCGTATTTTTCTATATCTTTAAATTCAACTCTATTTTCTTTTAATGATTTTTCTAAGTTTTCTTTTATTTGTGTTAGTGTAGATTCAACAAATCTTGATGGTAATTCTTCTACACCAACTTCTAGTAAGAAGTAATTTTCCATTATTTTTCACCTTCCTTTATAAGAGGGTATCCCATTTCTTTTCTTTGTTCAACGTAAAGTTGTGAAACAGCTTTTGCCATATCTCTAACTCTTCCTATAAATGAAGCCCTTTGACTTACACCTATAGCTCCATTAGCATCTAATGTATTAAATGTATGTGAACATTTTAAAACGTAGTCATAAGCTGGTATAACTAGTCCTTTTTCTATTATTCTCATAGCTTCTTTTTCATATATATCGAATAAATTGAATAACATTTCTGAATCACATTCTTCGAATGCATACATTGTGTTTTCATATTCTTGTTTTTTGAATACGTCGCCGTAAGTTATTTTATCATTCCATTGTAAGTCGTATACACTATCTACATCTTGTATATACATAGCAAGTCTTTCTAAACCGTATGTAATCTCACCAGTTTCTAATTCACATTCTATACCACCAACTTGTTGGAAATATGTAAATTGAGTAACTTCCATACCATCTAGCCAAACTTCCCATCCAAGTCCCCAAGCACCAACTGTAGTTGATTCCCAGTTATCTTCGACAAATCTTATATCGTGTTCTAATGGATTTATTCCTATAGCTTCTAAACTTTTTAGGTATAAATCTTGTATATCATCTGGTGATGGTTTTAATATAACTTGAAATTGGTGATGTTGATATAATCTATTTGGGTTTTCACCATATCTACCATCTGCAGGTCTTCTAGATGGTTCTACATAACATACGCTCCATGGTTCTGGTCCTAAAGAACGTAAAAGTGTATTAGGATTCATTGTTCCTGCACCCTTTTCAACGTCATAAGGTTGCATCATGATACATCCTTGCTTAGCCCAATAGCTTTGTAAAGCAAGTATCATTTCTTGAAAATTCATAATAATACCTCCTATAATATTTTCTAATATATTATGAAAATTATTTATTTTAATATTAAAGCCTCCCGCTTACACGAAAGGCTTTTAAAGTGATTCGTTAATACGATTAGGATAACAAAAGTACTTTAATTTGTCAATATTGTTCGCCTTATATACTATTATAAGCCAGTTTGTAGATTTCTTTATCATAAAAAATATTTTTTATTTAAAAAACTTTTATTCTGATTTCAAAAAATTAAGGTAGGATAAAGTTTATTTATCCTACCTTGAATTAACTTATTTTAAAATATAAATATCTTTATTATCTATTTTATTGGCCGTCTTTTTCGTCTTTTACTTCGAATGATTGTTTATCTAAGCTTATTACTATTTCATCGTCTGATTTTTTTGTTTCATTATTAGGATAAGTATCTGATTCTTTTTCTTTGTTTTTATCAATAGCATTTTTTACGTCTTTAGCTTTAGTTGAAACCATATCTTTTATAGTATTGAATTTATCTTCGCTAAATTCTCCTAAATCGATAACTGTATCGCCTTCTTCGTTTGCTATTTTTATTTTGCATTTTGAAAGTACTGCTGCTGATAATCCTACTAATGCAAGCATAGGTCCTATTATAACACCTACTACACCTACAGTAAGAGGGATATTTAGCATTGTATCGCCATTTTTTTCTATTATTATTCTAACTACGTTACTTTTCTTTATTAAATCTACAACCTGATCTTTTAGTTCATCTGTATTTTTGCCGAATATTTCAGTTGTTTTCTTTTTTGATCCTTTTAAATCACTGTAGTTAGATTCTAGATATATAATAGCTTCAACTACATTTCCGTCAGTTTTTTGTAAAGCTTCTTTAGCTTGTTTGTAAGTTGCTTTTGGCAATCTCTCCAAAACTTTATCGATAGCTTCTATTGTTACTTGACTCATACTATTCAACTCCCTTTTTGTTTTCTATGTTTTGTATTAAGTTTAATGACTTAAACCCTATGTTGTCAATATATTGATTTAAATATCTTTTTAGTATTTTATCTAATTCTTTTACTATATACTTTGATACTTTTGCTTTATTACACGTCAAAATGTCATTATTTAATATATATTCCATTAGTCTAATAGTTGTTAAATCTATTTTCATATTATACTCAAAAAGTTCTCTACAATTTTCGCAAATAACTCCTCCTTCATATATATTAAATACACTGTTATTTAAATTTTTGCTGCCACAATTACTACATCTATTTACTATTGGTTTAAAACCTATGTATTCTAAAAACTTTAATTCGAATACATCTTTTATAAATACTATGTCTATTTCTTCTTTAGCAAGTAAATACAATGTTTGCGCTAATAAAATAAATAGTCTGTTGTTAGTTACTTCGTCTTCTACATTATAGTCAATAAGCTGTATTATATACGTAGCATATGAAAAAATGTCTAAATCATAAGATATTTCATAAAAACTCTTTATGATTTCAGTTTGAGTAACTCTATACATGTTGCCTTGCTTTTTTAAGGTGAAGGTAGAGTATGCAAAAACCTGACAAGATGATAAAAGAGCACTTTTAGTTCTTCTAGCACCTTTTGCTATTGCAGATATTTTACCTAATTTTCGCGTGAATATGGTTAGTATCAAATCATTTTCTTTATATTTAACTGCCCTGAGAACTATCCCTTGGGTATTTACAATCACCATTTTTATTCAACGTCTCCCTTTTTTCGAATTCATCTTGATTTAAAATTCTATAATTATATAAATACAGATATGCTTCTATACTTCCAGTTTTTTTAAAAACTTCCCAAAGTAATTTATACATCTAAAAACCCCCTTCTTACATTATTACTCGTAGTTTTTGTAAGAGGAGGTCAAAAAATTCATTTATTTAGGAAACAATTTTTGACAAAAATATCGTCGTAATTATAAAAAATAACACTACACCTATCATATCTAATAAAACAGATATAAGAGGAGAAGATATTATAGCTATATCACCAGATAAATGTTTTAACATAAGAGGTGTAAAGCTTCCTATCATAGCCCCCACAACCATGTTTATAAGTACACAAATACCTATTACTATTGACATATTTAAACTGTGTAAAATAATATATGCCATTGCTCCGATGATAATTGAACATACTAGTCCAGTAATTAATCCAACTGCTCCTTCTTTTAAGACAGTTCTAAAATCTATATCTTCTTCATCATTATTAGATAGAGTCATTATTGTAAGCGATGAAGATTGCATTCCAACACTTCCGCCCATACCTAATATCACAGGCACAAAGCATAAAAACTTAACATAAGTTAATCCTTCTACAAAGGTAGTTTTTGTTAATATTATAGCTGTAAATAATCCACCTATTAAGATTAATAAAAGCCAAGGTATTCTTGCTCTTACAGATGAAACTATTTGTTCTAACATAGTTGAATCTGGTTTTTCAGCAACATCTCTTTCGTGTTCTGAAGATCCAGCTAATTTGTATAAGTCTTCTGTAGCTTCTTCTTCCATAACGTCTATTATATCATCAACAGTTATTATACCTCTTAAGATATTGTCTCTGTCTACAACTGGTATCGCTATTAAATCGTATTTAGATACTAATTTTACAGCTAATTCTCTATCATCGTCATCGTATACTGATATTATGTTTTCACTCATTAAATCTGCTACAACAACAGAGTCTCTAGCTGTTATAAGTTCTCTAAGAGATAGTACACCTACTAGCTTTTCATCATTATCAACGACGTATATGTAGTAAATTGTCTCAGCATCTTCAGCATTTTTTCTCATATGCTCAATAGCCTCTTTAGCTGTCATATTTTCGTTAACTTCGATATAACCAGTAGTCATTATACCTCCAGTTGACTCTTCTTCATATCCAAGGAGTTTTCTTACATCTTCTGCATCTTCTTTATTAAGTAAATTTATTATTCTTTGTCTTTCATCTTCTTCTAATTCACTTAATATATCTGTTAAATCATCTAATGACATCTGTTCTAGAATATTTCTTCCATGTTGCACATCTATTAATGAAAGCATTGTTCTGAAAAACTCTGAACCACTTTCTTCTAAAATAGATGCTGATACATCAATTGGCAAAACTTCAAAAAGCTTTACTTTCATTTCTTCATCTAAGTTTTCCATTACATCTAAGATATCCATTGTATGATATTCTTCTAGTAATTCTCTTAGCTCTAATATTTTGTTATTTTCTAATAAATCATTGACCTGTTCTAACAACAGTCTCGAATCATCATTTTTCCTATCCATATAATCCACCTTTATTTATCATTATAGCCAAAATCAGTTATATAATTTTGTAGATTTCTCCAATTCTCTTTTACTTTTACCCATAATTGGAGATTTATTTTTGAACCTAATAAAAGCTCCATATCTTCTCTGGCTGATTTTCCTATACCTTTTAATTTTCTACCATTTTTCCCAATTATTATACCTTTATGAGAATCCCTTTCGCAATAAATAACAGCAGATATATCTACTATGTCTTTATCTTGTCTAGATTTCATTCTTTCAACTTCTACAGCAACACCATGAGGTACCTCATCATTTAAGTAGTGTAGAACTTTTTCTCTTATTAATTCTGATACAAGCACTCTTTCTGGTTGGTCAGTTATCATATAGTCTGGGAAGTATTTTGGTCCTTCTTGAAGATAATTTCCTATAACTTTTAATAACTCATTTACATTTCTTCCTTTAAGTGCTGATATTGGAACTATTGCTTTGAATAAATCTTCATTTGAATATAATTGCATTAATTCAAATAGTTCACTTTCTTCTAATTTATCTATTTTATTTAATACTAATATTACTGGAGTTTTTATTCCTCTTAAATCTTCTATTATTTTTCTATCTCCAGGTCCAATTTTTTTTGAATCGTCTACTACGAATAATACTAAATCAACATTTTTGAATGCATCTGTAGCTGATTTTACCATAAATTCGCCTAATTTATTTTTTGGTTTGTGTATACCTGGTGTATCCAAAAATACGATTTGACACTCTTCATCAGTATAAACTGCTTGAATTGTATTTCTTGTAGTTTGAGGTTTATCACTCATTATTGCGATTTTTTCTCCTACTACGTTATTCATTAATGTTGATTTTCCTACATTTGGTCTACCGACTATACTAACAAATCCTGATTTGAACATTTACATTTCTCCTAACTTCTTGTCTTTTACTAATTTTATTTTTGTCATTGCTTAAAAGTCTTTAGCAAAATAATATGATAGCTATTTATCATTAGTCTTACCATAATACTATATTATAACACAAAGATGTAATTTAACTATTACCTATTTGATTTAATTAAATTTTTTTAATAAAAATTAAATATTTTTATTTGGAAGACAAGCATAGCTACTAATATTCCCAGCAATGCTCCTGCAACTGTCTCCCAAAATGTATGTATCTTTCCTTCTATTCTGCTTTGTGCAACTAAAATTGCCATTATATATCCCAAAGCTGATACTATTGGATTTTCTATAATCATAGTTATAGATGTAGCAAGTGCAAATGCTAATGCTGCATGACCACTTGGCATACCTCCTTGAAGAGGCGTTCCTGTAGAAGTAAGTGCTTTTACTACTACTACACTAATTAAAACTAATACAATACATATTAGAGTTACATGTGGATCTGATTTTCTGATTGAAACTATAACTGACTGAGATAAATGCATAAATTTATCGTAAAAAATCAGGTATCCCACAGCCACAGCATTTAATGATGCAATTAAAACCCCACCTGCTGCCACATCTTTTGCAATTTTTGCTAATGGATGAATCTCATTTGTAATTAAATCTACAGCATTTTCTACAGCTGTATTAAACATTTCTGATACAATTACTAAACTTATAGATAGTAATAGTATCATCTTCTCTACTCTACTTAAATCTAAAAATAAACTTATTAAAAGCACGACTACTGCTATAACATAGTGTATTTTCATATTTCTTTCGTGTTTAAAGGTGTATATAACACCCTCAATTGCTGCATTAAATGCCTTTATAATATTTTGGCGTGGTTTGTTTCTTTTCATAAAAACCTACTCCCTTGTTATTCCTAACTTATTTAAAATATACTCTTCTTTTTGGCTCATTTCTTTTGTATTTTCTTCAGTATCGTGATCATATCCTAATAAATGGAACATACTATGACAAACTAAGAAGCATACTTCTCTTTCGAAGCTGTGGTTGTATTCTCTACTTTGCTCAAAAGCTCTTTCTAAAGATATTACTATATCTCCTAAAGATTCTTCACCAAAATCAACACCAAATTCATCTTCTACTAAAAGAGGGAATGATAATACATCTGTCGCTCTATCTATTCCTCTATATTCTTTGTTCAATTCATGTATTTCTTTATTGTCTACGAAAGATAAGCTTACTTCATAATTATCATCATAATCTTCATAATCTAAACATTCTAATATAATATCTTTTATTTTTTCGATTAGTTCTTCGCTAACCTCTAATTTGTCTTGTCTATCGTCTATTATTAATTCCATGTCTTCACCTACTATATAAATTCTTTCTTTTGTTTATTTTTGCTATTTTTAATAATTTTAAATCCTACTTTTTTGGATTTCTTGCATTTTTTTCTTTTTCTCTTTTACTTTTTCTATATTCTTCTTTTTTTTCAAACTTATCATAAGCTTTTATTATTCTTTGAACTAATTCATGTCTTACAACGTCTTTTTCTGTAAGTTCTATTTTGCCAATACCTTTTATATTTTCAAGTATAGTAGTAGCTTGAACTAGCCCACTTCTCTTTTTATCAGGTAAATCTGTTTGAGTTATATCCCCAGTTACTACGGCCTTTGAACCAAATCCAAGCCTTGTTAAGAACATCTTCATTTGCTCTGGTGTAGTATTTTGTGCTTCATCTAATATTATAAATGCATTATCTAAAGTTCTACCTCTCATAAAAGCAAGTGGTGCAACTTCTATAGTTCCTCTTTCTAAAAACTTATTAACTCTTTCCCCACCAAGCATATCGAATAATGCGTCGTATAACGGTCTTAAGTAAGGATCTACCTTATCTTTTAAATCCCCTGGTAAAAATCCTAAGCTTTCCCCCGCTTCAACTGCTGGTCTAGTTAAGACAATTCTACTTACTTCGTCTTTTTTAAATGCACTAACAGCCATTGCAACTGCTAAATAAGTTTTCCCTGTACCTGCTGGTCCTATACCAAAAGTTATATCGTTTTGGTTTATTAATTCGATATATTTCTTTTGTCCAAGAGTTTTAGGTTGAACTGCTTTTCCCTTTTTAGTTACTACGATGACATCGTCTAATTCTTTTATCATCATTTCACTACCTTCAAGCAATAAAGATAAACTATAAGTTACAGATTGTCTATCTAATGATTTCCCATTTATAACTGTTTCTTGTAACTCAGTCATTAATTTATACGCTAAATCTACGTTTTTTTCCTCGCCCATTAATACGATATTACCTTCTCTTAAAATAACATCTATACTAAGCGTATCTTCAATTAACTTAATATTTTCATCGAAACTTCCAAATAATTCTCTTTCAAATTCTTGTTCTGCTATTAAAAATTTTTTTTGTGTAATCAATTAAATTATGCCTCCTTAAAATGTTAATCTTGTTAATCTATATTTTTATTAATTATTTTCAGTTGTATCTTTTGTATCATCTTTTTTATTATTTTGCTCATATTTATTTTTTATATCATCTATT
The DNA here is from genome assembly GCA_025148965.1 of Intestinibacter bartlettii. Taxonomy (GTDB): domain Bacteria; phylum Bacillota; class Clostridia; order Peptostreptococcales; family Peptostreptococcaceae; genus Intestinibacter; species Intestinibacter bartlettii. The sequence continues at coordinate 2,194,332 of CP102273.1, forward strand.
GGTCTTTTTTGTGGATTAGATGGCACTGGTTCTCCATCTTCACTTTTACTATTTTCTTCTAATATCTTATTTATTTCTTGTTTATTAAGAGAATACACTTTAGATATATCTTCACTTGCTTGTACTGTTACAATATATTCTAACATATTTTTACTTACTTTATGTTGATAATTTACATCCTCCATCTTTGCAGATGCAGGCATCATATAGTATAAATCTTTTAATGCTTTTTGCTTTAATGATTCTTTTAATTTATCTCTATTAACTTCTACTTCTTCTTTTTCAACCTCAAAAAAAGTACTAACTACTATTTTAAGTGGGAAAGTATAATTGCCAAGTCTAATCTCTTTTGTTTTATTTTCAATTATGTAATCTTTATATTTTATATTTCTTATTAACTTATATTCCTTACCATAAAAAGTAAGTGTATATGCTTCCTTGCTTTTTCCCGTCTTTTTATTTTTTGTTTCTATGTACGATTTTTTTTGAACACTCTCATAAAAAGTAGTAGCCCAAACTTCTGGCATTGATGATGTATTCGCCCCTTGGATTAACAAGTCCCCTTTTTTAACAATGTCGCCAACTGATACGACTGCTTCTCCACTTCTAGCAATTACCTTTTCTATTATACCATTTTTAGATGCAATTATATTACAATAATTAGATTTTGCAGTTTGAGTATTTTCATCATCCTTCTTAGTTATTGTAACAAAAACATTTGTACCTTTAACATTTATAGATAAATATGCTACCTCATCTATTTCTTGCATTATATGATCTCTTATAATTTTTCTATTTATAGTTTTTTTATAGACACCAGGCTTTAAACCACATTCTTCTAACTCTTGTCTTAAGACTTTTTTGTCTATTCCTTCTGGACAATCTATATATATATCTGTTACAAATTGTGTTGTCAATAAAAGTAAAAAAAGTGATACTATTGCAGAAAAAACCATAGTTTTATATCTGTATATCCTTTTTGCTAAAAAAGGAATACCTGTTTTTTGTTTTATCTTGATTTCAAACTTACTGCCTCTATAAGTATTTTTTATCTTTTTTAAATCTCCCCTATTAACGCAAAATTCTATCTTTGTATTACTTATTCTTTTGACATTATAAATAGATATTCTGCTTTTGCAGATGAAGTTTAAATACTTCTCTGCATCTATCCCTTCTACAATTAGAACATAATACCCTCTTATATAATTAATCAATTTTATATTCCTCCTTAATCAGTAAATTCTAGAGAATTAATTATCCCTTTTATCCCAATTTCACCTTCATTTATATACTTCAAAACAAGCTTATCTCCAGTTATTTTAACTATTTTTTCTTTTGTCTTAACTCTTATTAAATTCGTATCAAACTCCACTATATTTACATAATTTTCTATACTTAAAAACTTATTACTATATATCGTAATAATAGGCTTTATAACTTGTAATTCAGATGATATATCCATAAAACTCCTCCTTAAAATAAACCTTCTTCATATATTTTATGAACTAACACCTTTATAAATGTTATATATTATGTATATGATATAAACTCATATTTTAGGAATTGAGCAAAAAAAAACTACTCTATGGTAGTATTAAGTAGTTTAAAAAACCTTTATCTTTATATATTATTTAACTAAAATAGTTTTATTTGTTTAATACCCAAATAAAATAACTTAAAAATATAACAAAAACCATCCAAATTATATATGGAATATTAAGTATTGCAGCAGTTTTATCTATTTTATAGAACCTATAAATCATTATAACAAGAACAAGTGTTAAAATAACACTTTCTACAAATGCTACAAATTTTAAGTCTAATCCAAAGAATAATATACTCCATAAAAAATTCAGTGCTAATTGAAGATAATATAAAAATATTGCATCGTTTATCTTTTGAGTGCTCTTATTTGAGCTTCTAATTATGTACGCTGATATCCCCATTAAAATATATAATATAGGCCATATAATAGAAAATAGACCTGCACTTGGGGCAAAATCTGGTTTAATTAATTGTGCATACTGAATTTGAAAAGATGTCTGGGATAATAAAACAGCTATCATACTGCTTAAAAATCCTGTTAATAAAGGAATTGCAACACAAATAAGAAATTTTTTTATTTCCTTAACAGATATAATCAACTATTTCACCTTCCTATAATTATTAATTGTAAATGCTTTTATAATAATTATGTGCAAGGCTTATAATATATTACACTACTATTTTTATTTTAAAACGTAAAAAGGCCTAGAATTTTATTCTAGACCTTTTAATCTATTGTAAGTTTTTTCTAACTAATTCATTTATTAGCTTTCCATCAGCACGACCTTTTACTTTAGGCATGATTGATGACATAATTTGCTTCATATCTTTCATTGAAGTAGCTCCAACTTCTGATATAGTTGCAATCACGATTTCGTTTAGTTCTTCTTCGCTTAATTGTTGAGGTAGGTACTCTTTTAAAACTTCTATTTCAGCTTCTGCTTGAGTCGCTAAATCTTCTCTACCCGCTTTCTTAAATTCGTTTAGAGAATCTTTTGTTTGTTTTAGTAGTTTAGCTATTATGTCGATTACTTGAGAATCGTCTAGCTCAACCCTATTATCAACTTCAAATTGCTTAATTGAAGCCCTAATTAAAGTTACTACTGATTTTTTAGTATTATCTTTGTTTTTCATAGAAGACTTTAGATCTTCTTGTAACTTTTGTTTAAGGGACATTCCCTTCACCTCTTTATTTCATTTTACTACTTTTAGATATTACTATCTTTTAGCATTTTTTCTTCTAGCTGCTTCAGCTTTTTTCTTACGTTTAACACTTGGTTTATCATAGTGTTCTCTTTTTCTTACTTCTGACATTATGCCAGACATAGCGCATTGACGTTTAAATCTTCTTAAAGCACTATCTAATGATTCATTTTCTCTTACTCTTACTTCTGACATTCTTTTTCCCTCCCTCCGATTTCGCGAATTATGTATAAAATCGTATGAGTCCTTACAAACCTCTCCGATTTCATACTTGTATATTATAAACTATATTTTTATATTTATCAAGTATTTTAATTAAATATAAAATGAAATTTATTAATATACAAGAACAATTTTACTTTTTTAGCCAAAAACATTCAAATTATTTGGGATTTTTTTCATACATTGGAAGTTTTTTACCAGCTAGCACATGAAAATGAATGTGTTTTACTTCTTGGCCGCCATCTGCACCACAGTTATTTATTATTCTAAATCCATTTTGAGCAAAACCTTTTTCATTTGCTATTATATTAATTACCTTATGAATATGTGCAATAATATCCATATCCTCTGCATTTACATCTAGTATACTTTCATAATGTTTTTTAGGTACTACTAGAATATGATATGGTGCAACAGGATTTATATCATTAAATGCTAAAACCTTGTCATCTTCATATACTATATCTCCCGGTATCTCTCCTGCTATTATTTTACAAAATAAACAGTCCATCTCCTATACACCTCCTATCTAATTATATGTATTTCTACATACTATACTAAAATTCCTTCTAAGAATTCATTTTTTACATCTTTTATTTTAACTTTTAAAATTTGTTCTGATATGTCATTATCACTTTCTACTATAACTTTTACATAATTTTCTGTTAGGCCTTCATATTTATTATCTCCAACTTTTTGTTCGAATAATACATTAAATTCTTTATCTAACATTTTTTGTCCAAATTTATTGAAGTTTTCTTCATTTAATTGAAGTAATTTTTCACTTCTATCATGTTTTGTACTTGGATCAACTTGGTTTTCCATAGTAGCAGCTGGTGTTCCTTTTCTTGGCGAATATTTAAACACATGCATATGAGTAAGTTCTATATCTTTTAAGAACTCATATGTTTTGTCGAATTCTTCATTTGTTTCACCTGGGAATCCAACTATAACGTCTGTAGTTATAGATACATTTGGTATAGCAGCTCTAAGTCTGTCTACTATTGCTTTATATTCTTCTGTAGTATATCTACGTTTCATTCTTTTTAAAGTTTCATCACATCCACTTTGTAATGATAAGTGGTAGTGTGGACAAACTTTATCCATAGTTGAAACAGCCTCTACAAACTCATCTGTGAATAATATTGGTTCAACAGAGCTAAGTCTTATTCTTTCTATTCCTTCTATATCATTTATTTGTTTTATTACATCTAGAAGTTTTATATCGCTGTCTTTTATGTCTTTTCCATAAGATGCAACGTGTATTCCTGTTAAAACTACTTCTTTATATCCGTTAGATGCAAGATTTTCTACTTCTTTAACTATGCTTTCTAAATCTCTACTTCTAACTCTACCTCTTGCATATGGTATTATGCAGTATGAGCAATATCTATCACATCCATCTTGTATTTTCATAAATGCTCTTGTTTTACCATTAGTTTTGTTTATTTCGATTTCTTCGAAAGCTTTAACTTTCATTATATCGTCAACTGTACTAACTTTTCTGCTTGCATCGATTTTTTTAACTTCTTCTACTATTTTCTTTCTATCATTTGTACCCATAACAAGATTTACTTCATCTATTGAAAGTATTTCTTCTGGTGATACTTGTGAATAACATCCAACAACTGCTATTATTGCATCTGGATTTTTCTTTTTCATTCTTCTTATATATTGTCTTGATTTTCTATCACTCATATGAGTTACAGTACAAGTATTTATAACATACACGTCTGCATAATCTTCTGTCTCTGCTTTTTCATATCCTTCTTTTTCGAATAACTCAAGCATTGCCTCTGTTTCGTATTGGTTTACTTTACACCCTAAAGTATAAAATGCCACTTTTTTCATTAAATATTTCCTCCTAAGTCACTCAGTTCATATAAAACTATTGAAGAAGCGACTACTGATGCCGTTTCAGTTCTTAGTATTCTAGGTCCTAATGATACAACTTTAGAGTTTATATCTTGGATATTTTCTATTTCTTCTTCTTCAAAGCCACCCTCTGGTCCTACAAAAATCCCAATTGAATTTATGTCAGCACCTTCTATAGCACTTTTTATAGATACAGTTCTTTCATTTTCATAAGGGCATATATTCATATCGTTGTTTTTCATGTCTTCTAAAGCTTCTTTAAATGATAATATACCTCTTAATTTAGGTATTTTACCTCTTTTGCTTTGTTTTGCCGCTTCATACATTATTCTTTCCCAACGCTCTATCTTTTTGCCTTCTTTTTTGTCGTCAACTTTTACTACACTTCTCTTTGTAGATACTAAAATTATTTCGTCAACGCCAACTTCTGTAAGTTTTTGAAGTATTAACTCCATCTTAGTACTTTTAGGCAGACCTTGATATAGTTTTACTTTTAAATCTGATTCTCTTTTTATTTCTCTTTTTTCTATTATGTCTAAGTCAACTTGTTCTTTATTTATATCAGTTATTTCACAAATGTATTCAGAGTTGTCTTTATCGCATATTTCTAATTTTTCACCGATTTTACATCTTAAAACTTTAGATATATGTTTTACATCTTCTCCTACTATTACACATGTGTTGTTTTCTAAATTAATGTTATTTTTGTCTACAAAAAATCTATCCATTATTTCACCTACTTAAGTTTAGAAACTATAGCTGACCATTCACCTAATCTTTCAACTTTAACTATTTCAAATCCGTTTTCTTCTAATGCTTCACAAACTTCATCTATTTTAGCAAGTATTATACCAGAAGATATAAATACACCATCTTCTTTTAAGAATTTACTTACGTCTTTAGCAAGTATTTTTATTATATCTGCTATTATATTTGCAACTATTACATCAGCCTTAGAGTCAACAACTTCGAATAATGAACCGTGTTTAACTACTACTTTATCTGATACATGGTTTATTTCACAGTTTTCTTTTGATACTTTTACCGCTACTTCATCTAAATCACCTGCTACTACTTCTTTAGCACCTAACTCAGCCGCTGCTATTGCAAGTATACCACTACCGCATCCTATATCAAATACAGTTTTTGTTTCATCTACATAGTTTTCTAATTCTCTTATACACATAGAAGTAGTCTCGTGAGTTCCTGTCCCGAATGCCATCCCTGGATCTAATTCTATTATTAAGTCACCTTCTTGTTTTTCGTAATCTTCCCAGCTTGGTTTTACTACTATTTTTTTACCTACTTTTGTTGGTTTGTAGTATTTTTTCCATTCATTTGCCCAGTCTGATTCATTAACGTTACTTAATGATACAGAACCTTCTCCTATATCTAATCCGAATGATGGTAATAGAGATATTCTAGCTTTTACTGTTTCGATAAGTTCTAATACATTTCTTTCTTCTGGTATGTAAGTTTTTATAAGTACTCCATCTTGACCGCTTTTGTTGAATACTTCCTCTTCAACATAGTCCCAATCAAGTTCGTTTTTCTTTTGGAATAAGAAATCTTTAGGGTCTTCTATCATAACCCCTCCACATCTTTCTTCCATTAATATATTACTTATAGCTTCTACAGCTTCAGTTGTAGTTTTTATAGTTACTTCTGTCCAATTCATATTGTAGTTATCTTCCTTTCTTTGTTTTGTTGTTCAAATTTATAGTTTTATACTTATAATTTTCAATTTTAAAAATTTCATTTAACTATTATATCATATTTAACAGATTGATTAATTAGTAAATTACAGATATCGTCAAATTTTGCAAAGTTTTTTAGTTATATTTTTGTATATAACATTACTTTTTTTATTTTGTCCTAAATATTGTAATTTTATAATACAGTTTTTTAGCAAAAAAAAGTATTTCAGATAGTTTAATCATATCTAAAATACTTTTTAATAAATTTATTTTTTAATCCCTTTAAAGAAGTTATCTATCTTGCTCTTCCAACTCCTCTGTTTTTCATGAACTTTATTTCCGCAAGATTCATCAAATTTTCTTAATAATTCTTTTTGTTCGTCATTTAATTTTTTAGGTGTATCTATTATAACTTTAACGTATTGATCACCTCTAGAATTACTTCTTAATTTTGGTATACCTTTTTCTCTAAGTCTAAATACTGTTCCTGTTTGAGTTCCTTCAGGTAAGTTGTATGAAACTTTTCCGTCTAAAGTAGGTACTTCTAATTTATCACCTAATGCAGCTTGAGTAAATCTTATAGGCATTTCTATATAAACATCATATCCTTCTCTTGTGAATATTTCATGTTTTTGTACATTTACTACAATGTATAAGTCCCCTCTTGGGCCACCTTTTTCTCCTACTTCACCTTGACCAGAAAGTTTTATCATTTGTCCATCATCTATACCTGCTGGTATATCAACTTCTATAGTCTTAGTTTTTCTTACGCTACCTTTTCCATGACATTTGTTACATGGTGATTCATTTATTTCCCCTTCACCATTACATGTAGAACATGTTCTTTGGCTAGCTATATTACCAAATGGAGTTCTTTGAACACTTTGAACTGTACCTGAACCATGACAAGTTGGACAAGTTTTCTTAGTTGTTCCTGGTTTTGCTCCACTACCATGACATTCATCACATTCTTCACTTCTATTTATTTTAACTTTTATTTTTTTACCAAATGCAGCTTCTTCAAATTTAATTGTAACTGATTGTCTTATATCAGCACCACGTCTTGGTCCTCTTCTTCTTGATGATCCACCTGAACCACCAAATCCGCCAAAGCCAGAACCGAATATATCTCCGAATATATCTTCGAATCCGCCAAAGCCACCTGAACCACCGAATCCACCGAAACCTTGACCTCCGCCAAAGCCAGCTTGACCATTTAATCCATCATGACCAAATCTATCGTAAGTACTTCTTTTTTCTTCATCAGATAATACTTCATAAGCTTCGTTTATTTCTTTAAATTTCTCTTCAGCCGCTTTATCACCAGGATTTTTATCTGGATGATATTTCATGGCTAATTTTCTATAAGCTTTTTTAATTTCTTTAGCATCCGCATCTTTGCTTACACCAAGCACCTCATAGTAATCTCTTTTTTCACTCAAGGAATTCACCACCTTTTATATCTTACAAAATAATAGCTTGTAGAATGTTAAACTACAAGCTATTATAAAATTTACTTTAACAGACTAATCTCTATATATTATACACAAATACTCTGTTTTTGTAACCTATTTATCATCAACTTCTGTGAAATCTGCATCTACTACGTTGTCATCACCATTTCCTGCATTTGCACCTTGGTCATATCCTGCATCTTGAGCACTTTCAGCACCTTGTGCAGCTTGAGCTTGTTGATACATTTGTTCAGATATTTTATGGAATTTGTTCATTACTTCGTCCATAGCAGTTTTTAATTCTTCAGCAGTTGAGCTTTCTTTATCTTTAACTGATTTTAAGTTTTCTAAAGCACTTTCTATAGCTGATTTATCTTCTGCACTTACTTTATCACCTAATTCATTTAAAGTTTTTTCAGTTTGATAAATAGTTGATTCAGCTTGGTTTAATGCTTCTATTTTTTCTTTCTTTTGTTTATCTGCTTCAGCATTCATTTCAGCTTCTTTTACTTTCTTTTCTATTTCTTCTTCTGATAAGTTAGTTCCTGAAGTTATAGTAACTTTTTGTTCTTTTCCAGTTCCTAAATCTTTAGCAGTAACATGAACTATACCATTAGCATCTATATCGAAAGTAACTTCTATTTGAGGTATTCCTCTTGGAGCTGGTGGTATTTCAGATAATTGGAATCTACCTAATGTAGTATTATCATAAGCCATTGATCTTTCACCTTGTAATACATGTATATCAACAGCAGTTTGGTTATCTGCAGCAGTTGAGAATACTTGAGATTTCTTAGTTGGTATTGTTGTATTTCTTTCTATTATTTTAGTCATTACGTTACCCATAGTTTCTATACCTAATGATAATGGAGTAACATCTAGTAATAATAAGTCGTTAACTTCACCAGTTAAAACACCAGCTTGTATAGCAGCACCAGCAGCAACACATTCATCTGGGTTTATACCTTTATGAGGTTCTTTTCCTATGAAGTTTTTAACAGCTTCTTGAACTGCAGGTATTCTTGTAGAACCACCTACTAATAATACGTCGTCTATTTCTGAAACTGAAAGTCCAGCATCAGCTAAAGCACTCTTAGTTGGTCCCATAGTTTTTTCTACTAAATCAGCAGTTAATTCGTTGAATTTAGCTCTTGATAAATCTATATTCATATGTTTTGGTCCTTCTGCAGTTGCAGTTATGAATGGTAGATTTATGTTAGTTGACATTGTTGAAGATAATTCTTTTTTAGCTTTTTCAGCAGCTTCTTTTAATCTTTGTAATGCCATTTTGTCTGATCTTAAATCAACACCTTCAGCTTTTTTGAATTCGTCAGCTAAGTAATCTATTATAACTTTATCGAAGTCGTCTCCACCTAATCTGTTGTTACCAGCAGTAGCTAGAACTTCGAAAGTACCATCGCCTATTTCAAGTATTGATACGTCGAATGTACCACCACCTAAGTCGAATACTAATATTTTCTTTTCTTCGTCTAATTTATCCATACCGTAAGCAAGAGCAGCAGCAGTTGGTTCGTTTATTATTCTTTTAACGTCTAATCCTGCTATTCTACCTGCATCTTTAGTTGCTTGTCTTTGAGCATCTGTGAAGTATGCTGGAACAGTTATAACTGCTTCTGTTACTTGTTGTCCTAAGTATCCTTCAGCATCTGCTTTTAATTTTTGAAGTATTATTGCTGATATTTCTTGTGGAGTGTATCCTTTACCATCTATATCAACTTTGTAATCTGTACCCATGTGAGTTTTTATTGAAGTTACAGTTCTTTCTGCATTTGTAACTGCTTGTCTTTTTGCAGGTTCCCCAACTATTCTTTCACCATCTTTTGTAAATGCTACTACTGATGGTGTAGTTCTCATACCTTCGTTATTTGCTATTATTTGAGGTTCTCCACCTTCTAAAACTGCTACACAAGAGTTTGTTGTACCTAAATCTATACCTATTACTTTTGCCATCTTAATACGCCTCCTGAAAATTTTCAATATTAATTAATTTGTTAGCTATTTTATTTATTAGCTATTTTATTATTTACATATTTATTAGCAAGATACTTTAACCATTGTTGGTCTTATTACTTTTGTACCAAGCTTGTATCCTTTTTGTAGTACCATAACAACTTTGTTTGGTTCTACTCCATCTATACTTTCTTGCATTACCGCCATATGAACATTTGGATCAAAGTCAGCATCTTGCGCTTCTATTTCTTCAACACCAAATTTCACAAGTGAATCTTTTAGTTGTTTATAAACTAAATCTACACCTTTATAAAGTGCTTCTTCTTTATCTGGGCATGCATCTAATGCTCTTTCCATGTTGTCTATAACTGGTATTAATTCAGTTATTATTTTTTCATTTGCAAACACACCAATCGTTTCTTTTTCTTGTTGTGTTCTTCTAATATAATTAGAATATTCTGCTTGAAGTCTTTTATATTTATCTTCAGATGCTTCTACTTTAGATTGTAAGTCTTTTATTTGATCATCGACTTTTTTCTCTTCTAATTTAGAATTTATATCTGTTACATTATCATCTTCAGTTTGTTCTGTCTTTACTTCCTCAGTCACTTGTTCTTCAACTGAAGCATTTGTTTCATTTTTAACTTCAGATTGTACATCTTTATTTTCCAAGATATTACACCCCTCGATTCTTTTTATTTTCTATTTATTATTAAGTAGTATATTCATATAATTTATTATCGAATATATTCTAGAATAATCCATTCTCGTTGGACCTATAAAACTTATACGTCCTATTTGCTCATTATCTACTTTATATGTAGCTGTCACAACACTACAATCTTGAGCTTGTTGACAATCATTATCGCTTCCAATTATTATATTAGTATTGTCTTTTAATATTCCTTTTGATTGTATAATCTTTGCTACAGTTTCTTTTGTTTCTAACATATCTAAAAAACTTCTAGCCTTTAATACATCATTAAACTCTGGATAGTCTAGTATATTTGTAACACCATTTAATGTTATTGAAACATCATCATCTGATACATTGGAGTTTAATACACTAAGTAGTTTATCTACTATAGAAGAATATTCTCCTATTTCATATTTTATAAAAGCTATTAAATTGTTATCAATATCTGTTATGCTTTTTCCTCCAAGCTTTCTAGTAAGATTATCAGAAATTATATTCAACTTAGCCTGATCTAAATACTTTTTAGTAGGAATATCAGATTTTTTAATATCTCCCGTATCTGTTACTATTATTAACAATATACTGTGTTCACCCATACTAACTAGTTGGATATGTTTAATTACACTAGGCTTTACTAATCTTGTAGTACCTATAGTAGTGTAATTAGTAAGCTGTGATAGCATCTTAGAAGTTTCATGAATTAAACTTTGTATATGATTCATATTGCTCTCTACACATTTTTCAATTATTTCTTTATCGCTATCATTTAATTCATTAGTCCCCATCAACAAATCTACATATAGTTTATAACCTTTTTCTGTTGGCACCCTACCTGCTGATGTATGTGGTTGAACTAAATATCCCAATTCTTCCAAGTCCGCCATTTCATTTCTTATAGTAGCAGCGCTAACTCCAAGATTATGCTTTTTCGAAATTGTTCTAGATCCTACAGCTTCAGCTGTTTCAATATAATCTTTAACTACCGCTTTGAGGATTTTCATTTTTCTTTCATTTAGTTCCATTTTTTCTTTCCTCCTCGCTGTTAGCACTCACTATTTTCGAGTGCTAAAAAGATTATATATATTATATACCACTTATTTTTTTCTTTGTCAATAGTTTTAATCTATATAATCTAAAAAAATGTTATTTGATATTTCTCTTCCTTTTTGCGTAAACTTAAATCCTTTATTTGTTTTTGTTATTAAGTCTAAACTTTCATGTTTTTTTAATTGTTCCTTATATTTTTCTTCAAAATTTATTCCAAACTCCTCAAAGTCCTTAAAAATTATCCCGTCATTCATTCTAAGACCCATAATTATTTTTTCTTCTATTTTATCTTTTTCTGTTAGATTCTCACAAAACTCTATAGGCTTTTCATTTTTTGATAATTTATCATGATAATCATCTAAATCTTTTACATTGTTGTATCGCACATTATTAATATATCCAGATGCACCTGGTCCTAATCCTATGTAATTTTTACATTTCCAATATAATATGTTATGTTTACATTCATATCCCTCTTTAGCATAATTAGATATTTCATATTGTTTATATCCATTTAATTTTAAGCATTCTATAGCATATTCGTACATTTTTATATCTTCATCTTCATCGCTAAGTTCAAAATCTTTATCCATATACATATCATATAGCTGTGTTCCTTCTTCTAAAATTAAAGAATAAGCAGATATATGTTCTGGATTTAATTCTATTATTTTGTCTAATGTCTCTTTCCAATCTTCAAATGTTTGGTGTGGTAAATTATACATTAAATCTATATTTATATTTTTAAACCCTGCTTTTCTCGCTTCTATGTAGTTTTTTTCAAACTGTTCATAATTATGTATTCTGCCGATATAACCCAATAAATCTTCTTGTACAGCTTGTAATCCGATACTAAGTCTATTTATACCTAAACTTTTCATAAACTCTAATTTTTCTTTGTTTAATGTCCCAGGATTGCATTCCATAGATATTTCAGCATCTTTATCTATACAGAAGTTTTTATTTATCTCATCCATTATCATTTTCATTTCTGTGTTTGAAAGTATACTAGGAGTACCCCCACCAAAGAATATAGTGTTTATCTTCCTATCTTTATTTGTATATAAACTCATTTCCTTTTTTAAATCATTTAAAAATTTTTCTTTTTTATCTTTTTCTATTTTGTATGAATTAAAGTCACAGTACTTACATTTTTGAACACAAAAAGGTATGTGTATGTATAATCCAAGCATAAAATCACCTTCTTTTATTATATTTTTGGTTATAGTTTTTTATTTTTGTATAATAAGTATACATTTTATTTTTTAACATAAATTATAACTATTTATCTTTATATCATAACTTATTTTTTTAGTCCATAAAAAATGAGATCTTAAAGATGTCATCTTAACTGACACCTAACGGTCGTCAGTTTTTTTGTATTCAAATTTTGCTCCACAAAGTGGACAATTCTAAAACTGGCATTTCATCTAGCGAAGCTATCGCTTGAGAACCAAATATAGCATCTTGTCTAAATTCTTCAATTAGAAATTCTGGCAATCCCTTTTTGAATCCACAAGATACACATTCATAATCATATAGTTTTGTCCTTTGCTCATTTCATCTAATTCTTCAAACATAATATATACTCCTTAATTTTTTCCATTTCTTATATTATATAATTTTAGGCATAGCAAAGCTAAGCTATCTGTATTTTTCTAATAACCTTCTCAAAATAAACATATTTGTTCAAAACTATATTTATCTATTTCTTTCTTCTTCTCGCGCCGATTTTCTTTTTGTATATCAAAATAGTTTTTTCTTTCTAATGCATTGTATATTTTCCCGTATTTAGGTAACCAAATTTCACAAAGTATCATTTCTTCGTTACAATTACTACATATAAATGTATTTTCTCTAAAAGTCTCTACTATTCTCTCTTTAGAACTTTTTTCTTATTTGCTATTAGTTTAAGTAATTCCTCTATTTTACCTTGTTTTATGAAATTATATAATTTTATTATTTCTATGCTTAACTTATTTTTTCCTTGAATATAATCCATAACGTCTTGCTACTCTAAATCCCTTCAGGTGTATATGATTTACTAATTTACCTATAAAATCTAAATCATCCCTTGTTACTTCTATCTTTTTTTTTAGGATTTTTATTTTCATACCAAAATGTTACCTTTTTTCTATCATATTTAATTATTCTATATTCAGCGATAGCTGGTCTTGCCAAATATCGTCCAATATATCTTGCTACTTGACTTATATTTGTTAAATCTCTTTGCGCATTTACATAAAATCCTTCCTTGTACTTATTATACAATTTATTTATCAACCTCTTTGTTTTATTATCTTTAAAATTATTTTTTATTATATCTAAAACTTATTTTTGCCATAATTTTCTTAAATATTTATATTGAATATGATCTAGTTTTTTAAACCATTTTTATTCCCTATCTATACCACCTTCGGTGAATAAAGCATGTACATGAGGATTCCATTTTAAATCTGAACCAAATGTATGTAACACAGCAATAAAACCAACCTCATGATCTCCTTTTACTTTTTTATTATAATAATAAGATATTACTTGATAAACCGCATCTTGTAAGTCTTTCAAAATCGTACGCTTTCTATAGAAGTAATTTCTTAATTCTTCTGGTATTGTAAATACAGAATGACAATGTTTTACATTTAACATATTTTGTGACTGTTTTTCTGCCCAATTAATAGAATACATCCTTCCACATTTTGTACAAAACTTACTTTTGCATGAGAATCCATGTATATATTCTTCATTACAGCTTATGCATTTATACTTTATATATCCATATTTAGGATTTCCACAATTTAATGCCTTTTCTACTACATTTTTTATATGCTCTCGCATATCTTTATTCTTTAATAATTTTAATTTTGTTTCTTTGAAGTTTTCAAAGTAATCTTCCAATATTATATTTATTATTCTCTTTTTTCATATCTTCTACAGTTATTCATACTACTATTATACACAGGTTATCCACAAATTTTGAATCATTATAATTTCCTTTCAATTTAAAAAAAGACAAACTAAAAAAGTTTGTCTTTAAATTAATATTTTACTTTATATTCACCACGTCTTCTAGAATCTGATGCACCATATATACCTTCATTTCTATCTTTTACAATTGCATGAATAGACCCATATAATAACTTAGATTTATCTTGAACTACAGAATAATTGTTTCCATCATCAATAATTTGACTTATTATCTCTGGTGAAATCATCTTTTCAGATAAAACCTCATTTTCTTCATCAAATAAAAATCTATTCATTTCTACAGCATCTTCTAAATCAATATTATCTCTTAAATTAGCATTAATTACTTGTGCTAAAACTTGTGGTATTGAATTAGCCCCCGGACTACCAATCCCCATAATATAGTCATCTTCTTTTGTAATTATTGCTGGAGATATAAAAGTCCTAGATTGTTTTTCCGGAGCATAGCTATTTATTGAATTTTCATTTTCATTGAAGTTAGCCGATGAATTATTTAAGAAAAATCCACCTACATATTTCTTACTTCCAAATAATTCACCTAATGTATTTGTACAAGAAACAACCATACCATCTTTATCTATAACAACAAAAGATGTTGTATCTTTACTTTCACTATCTTTTTGATAGATATTATCATATTTATTATATATGTATTTTGCATATTTCTTAGTCGCTAACTTTTGATAATCTTTATCTTTTTCTGCAAATGCTGGATCTGATATATTAGCTTGTCTGCTTGTATAAGCTATATTAGTTATATCGTGCATATCTTCTATATATTTTACTGGATTTTCTTCAAAACTAGGAACATCCATATATTCTATCATATTTAAAATCTGTATTAATGTAATTCCACTAAATGGCGGTGGTGCAGTTACTATATCATATCCATTAAAAGATCCTTTTATCGTTTCTTGCTCTTTTACATCATAATTTTGTAAATCTTCCTTTGTCACATATCCTTCTTTGATTAACTCTTGTGCTATAACTCCATAATAAAATGCTTTTGACCCATTTTCTTTAATTTGAATTAAAGTTTGTGCCAAATCTTCTTGTATAACAGTATCTCCTATTGATTTTGGTTTACCTTTTGATGAATAGAACTGTGAATATTTTTCTAAACTCGAATCTTGACTAAGTTTATAATATAAATTTTCATTCATTTTAAAACCATTTTGAGCTAAATCAATAGAATATTGTATTAAATCACTCATATTTAATTTTCCATGTTTACTTTGAATTTCCTCTATACCTTTTACTAATCCTGGTGTTCCTATTGTACTTTTTCGTGTATCAGAATTTATTAATGCCTTTTCTCTATAATTATAAAATTTATAATCTTTAGTTTCAGGAAAATATATTAGCATACATCCTCCTCCGCCAATTCCAGAACTATATGGTTCTACAACCCCTAATACATAGGATATCGCGGCAGCTGCATCTATAGCATTTCCTCCACTCTTTAAAACTTTCATTCCTACATCTACTGCAGTAGAATTAGAAGAGCTGATACCATAGGCTGAATCTATATTTTTATAATAAAAAGGTATAATATTTATTTTCAATACTATACCTAAGCATAAAAAGAGTACAATAGATAAGCAAATTACTTTTTTTCGCAAGTGTCTTTTCTCCTTTAATATTATATTTTAATTAATGCACTTTCTCCATTTTTGTTTCTTTATTTTCTTCTACTAAAGTCTGATTTTGTCTTGGTAGTGAATTATCATCTGTACTCATACTCAATAGTTTTTCGATAAATTCTTCACCTTGACCATGAATATTACCTACACCAAATAAAATTCTATCTTGTAATAATGGATATATTTTTTCTATTATTGTTTCTGGGTTTGCATATTCTAAATCAATATAATTTTTTACATTTGGAAATTTACCTTGTTCAAATGCTGTTTTTATAGGTTCTGTAACTTCTCCTATACCCACCAAAGTATGTGTTTGGATTTTAGGGAAAACATCTGAAACAAATATTTCTGTTCTATCTACTCTATCTTGTCTACAATTCATTATGACTATTGGATCAATTATATCATAACCCAACTCACCAACTCTTTCCCATATATTAACTGTAGATTGAGGGTCATTTGCAGCAAATCCATTTACAAAGATACAGTTTATATCTTTATCTTTTATTCTTGTAATTCTCATTGCACCTGGATCTGGGTGTGCATTTAACATACCTCTAAGGCAGATTTCTTCATCAATACCCAATGCTTGTCCTACAGCAAGAGATAATGATGCGTTATCTGGAAATATCATATAATCAAACTTATCAAGATATTTGTCTGTAATTTTAGAATTATCAGCAAGTATAACTTTTGTATTTCTTTCTTTAGCTATCTTTTCAAAATATTCAACATATGGCCCTGGAACAGTTATTAAATATCCATTATAAGGAATAGTTGCTCCAAAAGCCTGTGCAATTTGATCTAAAGTTGGTCCCATAACGTCTAAGTGGTCTTCTAATACATTAACTATTACAACTATATTGGCTTCCAACATTCTAAATTGAAATACCTTTTGATAATCAGGATTTACAGCCATACATTCACAGACTAAAGCTTCTGCTTCTAAGTCAGCTGCTCTTTGTAAAACTCTTAGCTGTTCTGATATATTGGGACCTTCTGGTCTTCTTACTATGATATCTTCATCATCTTGAAACCAATAAATCATTCTTGCTGCAGTCCCAGTTGTTTTTCCAACAGTTTTATATCCTGCTTCTGTCAAAATACTTGTTATTAATCTAGTTACAGTAGATTTACCTCTAATCCCATTTATGTTTACCCTTATAGGTATTTTTTTTACATTTCTTTTTTGGGCTAATTGCTCCCTAATACCTAAAACCATTAATAACACTATACATATTAATATTATTATAAAAATAACTCATCCCTCCCTAATATCTTTATATTATTTATTTTATTATTCCCCTGTAATATAAAAATATTTTAAAAATATATTTAACTTGAAAAACAAATTTAATATACATCCATAAAATGGTGTTTTTTGTTTTTTATAACTTTATTTTATATTATTTTTTACAATTTTTCAATAAATTCTATTTTTTCTACAAAAAATAAATAATATCTATATCAATTATTATTTTATAGATTATCAATACAAAACTTGATATAAATTTATTTAAAAAAGACAAACATTTTAAATTAAGTGTTTGTCTTTTTTAACCTATCAGCATAGCAATAATTTTTTACTAGTCATCTAATTTTAAAACTGCCATGAATGCTTTTTGTGGTACTTCTACGTTTCCGATTTGTCTCATACGTTTTTTACCTTCTTTTTGTTTTTCAAGAAGTTTCTTCTTACGAGATATATCTCCACCATAACATTTAGCAAGTACGTCTTTTCTAAGAGCACTTATAGTTTCTCTAGCAATTATTT
Organism: Intestinibacter bartlettii; assembly: GCA_025148965.1. Lineage (GTDB taxonomy): Bacteria > Bacillota > Clostridia > Peptostreptococcales > Peptostreptococcaceae > Intestinibacter > Intestinibacter bartlettii. The sequence goes on from CP102273.1 coordinate 2,212,448, forward strand.
TATTTCCAACAGCTGCTTGTATTGGCACAGCAAATTGATGTCTTGGTATTTCATTTTTAAGTTTTTCACACATAGCTTTTCCTCTAGCATATGCTTTTGATTCATGTACTATAAAGCTAAGTGCATCGACTTGTTCTTTATTTATTAATATATCTAATTTTACTAGTGTAGATGGAACATATCCTTTCATTTCAAAGTCTAATGAACCGTATCCTCTAGTTCTAGATTTTAATGCATCGAAGAAGTCATATATAACTTCATTAAGTGGTAAATCGTAATGTAGCATAACTCTCTTAGGATCGATATATTCCATATTATGCATAGTTCCGCGTCTTTCTTGACATAATTCCATTACTATACCAACATAATCTTTAGGAACTATTATATCAGCTTTTACAATAGGTTCTTCTATCATTTTTATTTCTGATGGATCTGGTAAGTTAGTTGGATTTTGTATCATAACTACTTCACCAGTGTTCTTTGTTACTCTATATATAACAGATGGAGCTGTTGTAACTAAGTTTAAGTTGAATTCTCTTTCTAATCTTTCTTCTATTATTTCTAAGTGTAATAATCCTAAGAATCCACATCTAAAACCAAATCCTAAAGCTGCAGAAGTTTCAAGTTCGAATTCTAACGCCGCATCATTTACTTGTAATTTTTCTAGTGCATCTTTAACATTTTCATATTTTTCACCTTCACCTGGGTAAATACCACAGTAAACCATTGGTGTAGCTTTTTTGTATCCTGGAAGCGGCTCATCTGTAGGCCTTTTAGCATCTGTTATTGTATCTCCAACGTGACAGCTTCTTATATCTTTTATACTAGCTGCTATATATCCAACATCTCCAGCTTGAAGACTTTCAAGTTCAGTTGGATGTGGAGCCATAACACCTACTTCTGTAACTTCAAATTTCTTTTTAGTATTCATCATTTCGATTGTCATACCTTTTTTAACTTCACCTTCGAATACTCTAACATATGCTACAACACCTTTATAAGCATCATAATATGAGTCGAATATTAAAGCTTTTAATGGTTTTTCTATGTCACCTTCTGGAGCAGGTACATTATTTACGATATCTTCTAATACATCTTGTATATTTAAACCACTTTTAGCCGATACTAATGGAGCTTCACTCGCATCAAGACCTATAATATCTTCTATTTCCGCTTTTATTTCATCTGGTCTAGCACTTGGAAGATCTATTTTATTTATTACTGGTAATATTTCTAAGTCTTGGTCTAATGCTAAATATACGTTTGCTAATGTTTGTGCTTCTACACCTTGTGCCGCATCTACTACTAATAAAGCACCTTCACATGCAGCTAAACTTCTTGATACCTCATAGTTGAAATCGACATGTCCTGGTGTGTCAATTAAGTTTAAATAATATTCGTTTCCATCCTTAGCATTGTATTTTAATCTTATATTTTGTAGCTTAATAGTGATTCCTCTTTCTCTCTCTAAATCCATATTATCTAATAACTGGTTTTTCATCTCTCTATCACTAACTAAACCTGTATATTGAATTAATCTATCCGCTAAGGTAGACTTTCCATGGTCTATATGTGCAATAATACTAAAATTTCTAGTTCTACTTTGTTTATTGTCCACCTTTATTCCTCCTTATAATTAATATAAATTATTTTTATCATAGATTTTATTTTATAATATATCTGCTTTGATGTAAATATTAGTTGTAACAGAAAAATAAGACTTATTTTGAAATTAAGCCTTATTTTTTGTTTTCTATAATAATTATTATTTTATATTTTTATATTTAAATCAATATTTCTTAAAATTTTTTCTATACAATTTATATTTTTTTGTATAAATTCTATACCTTTATTTATTGTAGATTCTCTATTTAACATTTTATTCATATTATAATCTGTAAAAAATATACAGCCAATTGTTATATTAATCATAAAAATAACGGATAAAATTTTAAAGTTTCTTAACTTTTTATATTTATTTATTTTTTTATTTTTTCTATTATTTATTCTTTCATCTAATTTGCTCATATATACATCTTTCATTTATAATTTTATTTAATGTTATACTTTTAATTATTTTTTATATCTTGTTCTTTAAAATACCCATCTAATATTTCTGCTAAATATTTTGCACTTGCTTGAGCTTCAGCACTAGTAGTTCCATTACTTCCTACTTCTACTAACAATGCATTATCACAAATGCTTTGATTAAATCTACCGTAAGGCTTCATAACTACAGGCATTATTAAATCTGGATATTTCTTTTTAGCATACTCTGTTAAACTGTCAGCCAATTTTTTCACCTTTGTTACATCATCATTTCTAGCTCCGACAACAAAGAAAAATTTTGCTACTCTTTCCCCATTTATTGTAGTTGTATATTTATTATGAATATTATTCTTTACAGTTTCATTAGATATATCCAATCCATCTCTATGTAAGTCTATAGTTATATCTACATCATTATATTGATTCATTACTGATTTTATTGTTTGTGAACTTCGTTTATATGAATTATTATACGAAGGACTATCATGATAAGTAGTAGAATGTATTACTCCCCATCCTAAATTAGATAATTGGTTAGTAAGTAAACATCCAACTGACATAACTGAACGATCTTTGTCTTCTGAGTGATAATTTCCCTTTGGTGAATCAGAATAAGTCTCACAACTATGGCTATGGTATATTAAAATTTGTGGTTTATTATTTGTAACCCTTAAATTTGAACTATATACGGCACTCTCTAGACTTATCCCATTATTATCACTTTTTTTTGCAGTTGGTATATTATCTTCTCCTACATATACGTTTACAAACTGTTTACTTGTCTTTGTTTCTTTACTGGTTGTTGTTTGATCTTCATTCTGCTTATCCTTTGTATCTGTATCATCTTTTTCTATAACTTTAACTTCTGGATAAGAATATCTTATTAAATTAGTAAATAACCCATCTTTATTTAAAGCCAATGTGTTATTCGGTATTGTAAATAATAAAATGGCTATACTTACTACTTTAGCAAATTTATTATACATATTTCTCCTCCTTAGTTTTAACCCTTTAAACCCTTCCTGGATGAAGGGATCTATTTAATCCTTCGCTTATTATTATCGCTAAGTTCTCTATTGTTTCATCTATATCTTTTGGGGTTACAATTAAATTTTTATCGTATGGATCTAAAGAATCTTTGATTAATTGATATTTTTCTTCTTCTTTTAATTTTGTAAGCATTTTATAAAACTCACTATTTTCTTGAGATACTTCTATTAAATTATCAATTGCTAAATCTAGCACGTCTATTGTAAGTGTAGCTGCATCTACTACTGTAGGAACACCTATAGCAATTACATCAACACCTAAATAAGATTTATCTAGTGCTTTTCTTTTATTTCCTACCCCTCCTCCTGGTGCTATTCCTCCTGTTGATATCTGAATTGTTGAATTTACTCTGTCCATCTTCCTAGAGGCCAAAGCATCAATTGCAACAACTCTATCCGGTTTTATTTTATCTACTATAGATTTTACTATTTCCACAGTTTCAATCCCTGTTATACCCATAACTCCAGGACTAAGTGCTGCTACTTCTGAAAAATCATCATCATAATCTTTATTGTAATTTTTAAAAATATGACGGGTTACAAGTGTTTTTGATACAGCTCTAGGTCCTAATGCATCTGATGTGATATTCCAATTTCCAAGTCCTATTATCAAAGTTTTTTTAGATTGATCAGTTCCAAAGATTTCAATCAATTCATCTTTTAGATAATTTATAACCTTCTCTCTTGAATCATCATCGTCGAATTTCATCAAATCACTTTCTAAAGTTATATACTTTCCTATTTCTTTATTCATTATTTTTGAACCAATTTCATTTATGATTTCTACTGTAGTAATAGTACAATCTTCTAATTCTTTTGTATCCACTACAACTCCATCAAGCGCTGTCGACTGCTCTTCACATATTTCTGTTGCTTCAAGTGCTAAATCTGTTCTTATACTTATCATAAAAACCTCCAAATGTTATTATCTTATTGAACAATATTTTATTAGTATTTTATAAACAGAATTTTAGGTTACTTTTCTGTTTTTGACTTTGATTATAATTATTAACTCTTTTACGATTTTTAAACATAAATTAAATAAAACTTAAATTAAATTAAAAGTATTGAATATTAATACTTGATTTTTATTTTTATTTCTGTTAAAATCAAATATGTTGACGATGAGAATAATAAATTTTACGGGAGGTGAACAGATTGGCAAATATAAAATCTGCTAAAAAGAGAATAAAAGTTATCGATAAGAAAACTGCTTTAAACAGAGTAAGAAAATCACAAGTTAAAACAGCTATAAGAAGATTCGAAGAAGCTGTTAACGCTGGTAACGTAGAAGAAGCTACTCAAAGATTCCAATTCGCTCAAAAGAAAATATCTCAAGTTGCTTCTAAAGGAACTATACACAAAAACGCTGCTGCTAGAAAAGTAGCTAAATTAGCTCACAAATTAAACTCTATGAACGCTTAATAAGAAGTTTAATTTGTGCATAAATTGGCCCTTGATTAATTTCAAGGGTTTTTTATTTTTTCTAATTTAAATTACAATCAAAAAAGTCTTCCCTATTTATTAGGAAGACTTTAACTTACTCTTCTCTGACAATACTTACTTACTAACATTTCTATAGCAAGCGTATCTCTCATAAGACCTTTTTTAATTTTATAATCACTTTCTAGAATGTAGTTTAACATATCTATTATCATAGATTCTGTAAAGTTTCTACTTATTTTTATAGATTTATTTACTATAAATAAAGATAGTTTTAATTTGTCTGATATTGCCTTATTATTTAAACCTTTGTTTAATAATTCTTTTACTTGAAGTACTATTTTAAATTGTCTATTTATCATAGCAAATATACCTAAAACAGACTCTCCTTCGTTTATCATATCATTTAATATCTTTATAGCATTTTGTGAATTTTTATCGCCAATATAATCTATTAGTTTAAAAATATCATTTTCTATTTTCTTTTGCGAAAGCCTATCTATTATTTCATTCGTTACTTTTGTATCTGAACCTGCGAAAGAACTTATTTTTCTTATTTCATTATCTATATCTGATAGAGTATATTCATTATTTTTATCCTTATATCCAGTTGATTCTATAAAGTACATAATTTGAGCATTATCTATCATTGTGTTATTTTTTTCAAATTTCTTTTTAGTCCATTTAAACAGTTCCATATCAGATATTTTTTCACAGTTATAGGCAATTCCATTTTTGCTTATTGTGTTTACTATGCTTTTTCTTTTATCTACTTCTCCATATACAGCAAAAACTAAAATAGTTGTGTCCGGAATATTTTCCAAATGACTTGCAAATGTCTTTTCATCTTTGTCTGAGAAATTCTTTTTCTTAGACTTTGTAAGTAATTCAAAATCCTTTACTATTACTATTTTCCTTTCGTCCATAAATGGAAGTGTTTCTATAGAACTAAGAAGTTGATCTAGTGTAGTTTCTTTTCCGTCTATTATTTCTAAATTGAAATCTATCATACTTTCATTTAAAGATTCTCTAAATAATTTTATAGCATTATCTATTAAATAATGTTCTTTACCATATAATAGATAAATTTTTTCAAAGTTTTTATCTTTTATATTATAGACAATATCCTTGTATTTCATTTTCTTGCTCCTTCATAGTTTTAATTTCTTTGTATATCATGTAAGAGAAAATTAAAACATAATAAATTATTACATATATTATATTAGGATTCTCAACTTGTATATATCCAATTTCTATCTTGCTTATTTTGTCCAATATATAATATACCATATTAATAAGGTTTTTGTTTATATAAACTATAACTTTTGTAATATTTAAGTTAATTTCAAATAATAAAATACTAAAAATACTTAAATTCATGATAATTCCTATAAACGGTATTATCACTATATTGCCTAAAATAGATAAAAGTGCAATTCCTCCAAATACATAGTAAACTATCGGCATAGTTAATATATTAGCTGCTATAGTCATTGATATGATATTAAATTTTAATTTTTTTATTATTATTTTATTAAAATACAATATAGACAATGTTGCCAAAAATGACAACTGAAAACTAATATTATACATAGTGTATGGATTATTTATAATTAATACACTAGCAATTAATGATAATGTTGTTATTCCATCTCTTTTTTTAAATAAAAATACAGCTAAGTACATAATTATAACGAAAAATATCGCTCTTATTATGGAAGGAGAAAATCCTACCATTATACTGTATAAGAACATAATTGCTATTAAGATACATAGCTTATATATTTTATTTATACCTCTTATAATATAAGCTATTAATACACATATTATCCCTGTATGAAGCCCTGATATTGCGATTACATGGCTTGTACCTGTTCTTGAAAACATCTCACTCTCTTCTTCTGTTAAATCATCTTTTATTCCAAGTAAACATGAATTTATAAAATTAGATGAATCTTTATATAGATATCTAAATGTATCTCTCATATATATTTTAAATTTTCCTATATATGTGTAAAACTTATTTTTTCCAATTACTTTAAAATAATTTGAATTAATTAATCCCTTATATCCACAACTCTTTATATATCGTCCATAATCAAAATCATCAAAACCTAATTTATCTAAATCTTTTAAATTTCCTTCTACTTTTACAATTTGTCCTATTTTAATATCATACTTTCTTTTATAGTCATTTATCAAGTATCCATCTATTATATATTGTGTATACTTATCTTTTTCCTTTTTATCTTTTACAACTCCGCTTATAGTTATATCTATATCCGAATTTATATTATCTAGTTCTTTTCCTAATGTAATAAAAAATCCCAGAATTAAAATTATTATAAATATCAATAATAACGGTCTTCTCAAAATATCCCTCCTAAAATCTAATTTTCTCTATTATTGACCTTAATTTCTAAATCTAGTCCTATATTAAAAAAATAAGGTATGCCAAAACTGACATACCTTACTTTAATTATATGTATTTATTATTTTAATTCATTTTTTATAACTTCAGCTATTCTCTGTATTCCTATTACTATTCTTTCTTCATCCATATTTGAATAATTTAATCTAAAGTTGTTAGTTTTAGTTCTTCCCGGATAGAAAGCAACCCCTGGAACATATGCTACATTATTATCTACACATTTTTTCATCATTTCAGTAGTATTTATACTTTCAGGTACTGTAACCCACATAAATAATCCACCTTCTGGATGAGTCCATTTAACTCCTTCTGGGAATTCTTCTTCTATTGTTTTTAACATTAAGTCTCTACGCTTTTTATAAAGAGCTCTTATTTCTAAAACATGTGCATCTACATCACATTCATCTAAATATCTACTAACTTCTAATTGAGATATTGTTGATGTTTGTAAATCACCATCTTCTTTACATCTTATATATTTAGCTAATATTTCTGGTGATGCGCATACCCATCCAAGTCTATATCCTGGACATAATATTTTTGAGAATGTTCCTAAATATACAACATAACCTTCTTTATCAAAAGATTTTAATGAAGGTAAAAATTCTCCTTCATATCTTAATTCACCATATGGGTTATCTTCTAAAGCTACTACTTTATATTTAGTTATTAATTCAACGAATTTTTTACGTTTTTCAAGTGGCCAAGTTCTACCTGTTGGATTTTGAAAATCTGGTATAACATATATCATTTTTACTCTATCAGTAGTTTGTAAAACTTTTTCTAAAGCTTCCATATTCATACCATCTTCATCAGTTTCAACTTCTATGTATTTTGGTCCATATCCATTAAATGCATTTAAAGCACCTAAATATGTAGGACTTTCACATAATATTACGTCCCCTTCATCTATAAATATTTTACCAGAAAACTCTAATGCTTGTTGTGAACCGCTAGTTACTAGTATATCATCAGCAGCTACATTTGTTTTTTGTTTTGCATTCATCCTATCAGCTATTTGTTGTCTGAATTTTGGGAAACCTTGAGCCGAAGAATATTGAAGTGCTACGGTTCCTACTTCATCTAAAACTTCATTAGCCATTCTTTTCATATCTGCTACTGGAAATAATTCTGGTGCAGGTAGTCCCCCTGCAAAAGATATTACTTCTGGTTTAGCAGTTAATGCTAATATATCACTTATTTCAGATCCCCCTTCTACCATCATACGTTTTGCATATTTTACTTCTTTCATATTATCACCCCAGTTATTTTTTGTTCATGAATATATTGTATACTTATTTTCAGAATAGTCTATTATATCAAAAAAATTTTATATAAAAATTGACATTTCTAAGCTTTTTTTTACATAAAATCAAAAATAGCGCCAACCTTAAAGATTAGACGCTATTTTAAAAATTTAAACTTAAACAAGTTCATCTATATAATTTATTCTTTTTTCAAATAAAACATTTAGTAATTCTTTTTGAGTATTAATTAAACTAGATTCATCAATTTCATTTAACATGAAGATTTCATCTGTATTTAAATATGAAAATGCAAGTTGTGTTATAGAATTTATATCTAGTTCTATATCATAATCTTCTTCAACTCTTTGTATTTTTATTTTATTATCACATACAGATATTTTAAATACAGAGTTATTTTGCTTTATATATTTATCTATAACTTTTATTTTTATATATTTATTATTTATTTTTTGTGTATCTATATTGCAGGAATTTAAACTTTCAATATATTTTTCAAAGTTTATAACTCTCCCAGCCATAAATGGTATTAGCTTTATTTCACAAGTTTTTAAATTAGCAATTATTAGTTTAATTTTATCATCTACAGGTGCATTTATAACTGTTTTTTTACACTGTGTATTATGATTATATATATAGGCTAACATAGATTTTAAAGAAGAAATATTGTTGTATATTAATTCTCTTACAAAGAATGTATCTCCTTGAATATAATATGCTATATAACTATTGTTTTCTTCATCAATATATATATATCCACTTTCAGAACTTACTTCTTTTATAAATCTATTAAAATAAGCTTCATCTCTAACTGCATATCCATTTAAAGACTCCATTGCTTTAGTATAAATTCTTGATAAAGTTTCTGCATCTTCAAATGTGGCCTTTCTAAGTTTAGATGATAATCTAAATCCTAAAAGTTCATCAGTTCTAAGATTATATTGAATTTGGTCATAACAGTGATCAAATCCGTATCTTTTATACAGTCTATAATCTATAGCCATTAAAAGAGATACTATCTCTCCATTTTTGTATAACTCTTCTAATGTATAAGTCATTAAATGTTTCATATAACCAAGCCCTCTAACTTCTGGTTTTGATGAAACTCCGACTACATAAGATACATCGTATTTATTATCTCTAAGGTCTATCGTATACTTATTTAATTGAAGTGCAGATAAAACCTCGTCGTTTTCTTCTATTATAATAGTATTATTTTCATCATACACATTTTCAAAATAATACTTTACAAAATCTTCTCCATCCTCAAAACAATAATTCCAAACAGAAACTACTTGATCTTTATCAATTGGCTTAGCATATCTAATATTCAATTAGTTAGCCTCCCTAACTGTGTATTTTTCAACAAATTTACAAGGATGGTAAGATAATTTAGCTTTTCTAAGTCCTTCTATTCCCATATCTTCTTCTCTGTTTACAAATTCTACATCTGGGAATTCGTGAACTAAAAATTGTTGATTTATATAAGGATATAATCCTCTTATTTCTGGATTAGCTTTTTCTATGTGGATTAATGCCATATTGTTGTTTAATAATTCTCCCATAGTAAATGCTTCTAATTTTCCATCTATATAAATTCCAGCTATTTTTAATCTATCGCATACTTCATCGTAATGAGCGAATAATTTTTCGATACCTAATCTTTCGTCATCTACGCCTTCTTCAATATTGTTATTTTCTTCTTTATTTACTGTCCAATCATCTAATAATTGTCTGCAGTCATCAAAATCAGCTTTTCCAAGAAGTCTATATTCAAATCTTCCTTCATATTCACTTAAGAAATAGTTTATATGATTTCTCTTCTTGCTATTTTTTCTTCCTTTTAATGTTCTTAATATTTCTCCATCATAAACATAATCGAATATGTCTCTTTCTGCTACATATTCAAATCTATCACCATATTGTTCTTTTAGATAATCTACAACTTCTTCAGTTATTCCTCTAAAGTAAAGTTTTTCTTCTATTTCTTTAAAGTAATCTAATACAAAATCTATAACTTTTGGTAAATCTTCTTTTTTAGCAAGAGGTAATATAGAGAATACTTCTCCTTCATATTCTCCAACTAAAACTGCAAAATTATCTCCTATATGGTATGCAGTTTTATATGCATGTTGCCACATATAAAGTGTATTGAAGTTGTATTCACATGCTTCATAATCTACTAAATCAAAGTATGGATTTAATATTTCTCTATCTTCTATAGTTATTTCCTTAAATTGAGGCTTTAAACTATTTTTTCCTTGTTGTATTATTTGTTCAAAAAGATTAATACTTTCTCTTTCTTCTGTTATTAACATAAATTCCTCCTATAATTAAAGAAAATCTCTATTTTTTGTATTCTAGATTGATTTTCCTGCACTATACCTAATTAAGTGCATTTATATTACACAATAAATTTTCTTTATTAATTGATTTATTTAAATATTTTTAAAGAAAATTTTTACATTTATTGTATTCTTTTCTATTTCAATGTCAAAACTATTATTATATTTATTTCAATATTCTATTTTACCCAAGATAATATCTAATAAACATGTATTTTAATGGAGTGATTGTAACTTGAATAAAAAATTATTAATTTTTTCAATTATTATAATAGCACTTTTAACTGGTTGTGACAAAAATAAAGATTTTTGCATCCATGTAATAGATGTCGGCCAAGCTGACTCTATTTTAATTACAACGCCATCTAACAAAAATATGTTAATCGATGGTGGTGATGAAGATAGTGCTAAAATCATAAAATCATATTTAAAAAATAAAAAAGTAAAAAATTTAGATGTAGTTATAGCTACACACCCTGACAGTGACCATATTGGCAGCTTAGACTATATAATTGATAATTTTGATGTAGAAAAAATTTATATGCCTAATCAAACCACTGACAGTGAATGCTACATCAACTTAATTGATTCTTGTAATAAAAAAAATTTAAAAGTAAATTATCTGTCAAAAGATGACTCTTTCAACCTAGACGATTCCACAAATATATATGTATTAAGTCCAAGTTATATAACAGATAATAATAATTCAAATTCCATTGTACTAAATATTTCGTATAAAAACAATAACTTTTTATTTACTGGTGATTGTGAGGAAAGTAATGAAATGGATATGATTAATTCGTATAACCTAGAAGATATCGATTTCCTAAAAGTAGCCCATCATGGAAGTTACACAGCTAGCTCTTTAACTTTTTTAGAAGAAACTACACCTGATATTGCTGTAATTTCGTGTGGATATAAAAATAGTTATGGGCATCCCCATAAATCAACTTTAGATAACTTAGAATCTGTAGATGCGAAAATTTTTAGAACCGATCAAAACGGAAGTATGCAGTTTTATTCAGATGGAGAAAAAATTTATTCTAAAGTTAAATATAAAGAATATAAATGAAAATAGGAGCACACTAAAAATGCTCCCTTTTTTTATAAATTTAAAATGAGGATAAATTCCTATAACTTATAAAAATTATCTCTTTTAACCTTTTATATCTTTAAAACTTCTTATATCTTTAAAACTTCTTATATCTTTAAAACTTCTCCTGTATAAATCAAGTTTGGATTTGTTATATCATTTTTTTGAATTAACTCTTTATAATCAACATCTAGTTTTCTTGATATTCCTAATAAAGTATCTCCTTTTTGAACTGTATACATAGTATTGAAATTATATCCTCTTATACTTGAATTTATTGATGTTTCTATTTTTAAAATTTGACCTGGATAAATTAAATTCGGATTTGTTATATTATTTAAAAGTGCTATTTTATCTACTGTAGTATTAAATTTTTTTGCTATTGAAGTAAGTGTATCTCCACTTTGTACTATATAAGTTTTTATATAATGTCTGCTTGATGGTGCGGATAAATTGCCTCTTGAATTTGTAGGTATTTTTAATATTTCACCTACATATATTAGATTTGGATTTTGTAAATCATTTAACTCTGCTATTGCTTGAACTGTAGTATCAAATTTGATTGCAATTGATGTTAATGTGTCTCCACTTTGTACTATATAAGTTGTAGTAAATACTTTCTTTCTCTTTATTATACTTCTATTACCTGGATATATTTTCAATACTTCTCCTACATATATCAAATTTGGATTTACTATAGAATTTGTCACTGTAATCTCATGAACTGTAGTATCATATTTTTGAGCTATTGAAGTTAGTGTGTCCCCTTCTTGAACTGTGTAATATATAACTCCACTTTGTGTAGATGGTTCTTGTCTTGTTCCTGGAATTCGTTGTGGTTGTTTTTGTTCTTTTGGAATATCTTCTCTATCATCTAAAAACATTCCATCATAAACTAAGTCTAAGTCTGTACTTGCATTTATTCCTCTTACTCTACCTGTATCTGAATATTGCCATGCAACGTATTTATTTCCCCAAATAGGATTTGGTGATGGTCCCCCTTCTGATAATTGTGCTATCCATAAAGGATATTCAGAAAGTCCAAGACCTTCATATAAATTATATTGTGCAAAATTAGTATATGTGTAAATTGCTACATCTAATCCACTATAATTTCTTACTTCTTCTAAAAATTCTATTGCTTGACGTGTTACTTCATAATTATCAAGCCCACCTGTTTGTTCTAAATCAAGAACTAATTTTAAATCTGAATCCAATCCTCTTATAGTATCTACAAAATATCTAGCTTGTTCACTTGGTGTTGGTGATGAGCCTGGGTTAAAAAAATGATAAAATCCTACTTTTATTCCATTTTCTTTTGCTCCATTATAAAATTCATGCAAATATGGGTCTCTATAAAAAGTTCCTTCTGAAGCTTGTATTATAGCAACCTCTATACCAGCATCTCTAACTTCTCTCCAGTTTATATAACCAGACCAATTGCTTACGTCTATTCCTCTATAGCTAGCCATATTACCCCCCCTAAATTATATTGACTTTAAATAAGCGTTTATTTATTATATTCAATCAAATATTTTTAGTGATTTAAAAAAAGAAACAAATGTTTTTCTCATTTGTTTCTTTTTCTTTATTATTATCTTTCTAGTAATTCCCTTACTACTACAGATGCTATTGTAAGACCACCCACTGAAGGTACGAAAGATATACTACCTGGTGTTACTTTTCTTCCGTTCATTATTCTTTCTTGTAATTCTCTTGGTTGTTCTGTTGAGTAAACTACTTTTAATTTTTTAATTCTTCTATCTTTAAGCTCTCTTCTAAGAACTTTTGCAAGTGGACAAGTATGTGTTTTGTAGATATCTGTTACTACAATTTTAGTTGGGTCTAATTTATTACCCATTCCCATAGAACTTATTATGTTAAATCCTTTTTCTTTACATGTTTCTATAAGTTTTATTTTTGAAGTAACCATATCTATAGCATCTACAACATAATCGTAATCTTCTGTTAATATTTCATCACTTGTTTCTGCATTGTATAATTTTTTAATTGCTTTTATATTTAAATCTGGGTTTATATCTAAAAGTCTTTCTTTCATAACATCTACTTTAAGTCTTCCAATTGTAGAATGTAGTGCTGGTATTTGTCTATTTATATTAGTTATATCAACATCATCGAAATCAACTATAGTTATATTTCCAACTCCTGCTCTTACTAAAGCTTCACAAGCGAAACTTCCAACTCCTCCAACTCCGAATACTATAACATTTGCATCTTTTAATTTATCTAGTCCTTCTTGTCCAACAATAAGGCCAGTTCTCATTTTAAAATCTTTTTTCATAGTTTTTCTCCTAAAATTTTTTTCTTGAACTATTATAATTTAATTTTCACTTTTTTTAAAGATATATTCTAACAAAAAAAAGAGATATTGCAAATTTAATTTTAAAGTTAAACTTTGTAAGCTCAATATCTCCCCTTTATTTAAATATAAATTATATATTTTTAATATAATGGATAATTGTAATAATCTAAACCTCCATTTAAACTATATACCCTTCTAAATCCATTAATCATTAATACTTTTCCTACACTTACACTTTGTACCCCATATTGACAATATAAAAGAATATTGCCGTTTCTATATGGTTGAATTTCATTTATTCTATCTAATATTTGATTAGTTGGTATATTAATAGCATTTGGTAAGTGTCCTCTTGTATAATCATAATAATCTCGCAAATCTATTATCAAACTAAATTGATTTCTAGCCAACATCTGTTGTACTTGATTTGCACTTATTGTATTTACTGCCATAAATACCCCTTCTTTCTTTTTAGCAATTAGAAAATTTTAAGTATCTTTAATTTTCTTGAAATGCACCTATGGAAATTATAATAAAATTTTTAAATTTTATAGTTTATCATATTCTATATTTTGATAAATTGTTACAATTAATTACTTTATCCACCTGTTTTTTACATATTTTAGTATTATAATTTCTTTACATAAAAGGATATCAATTTATAGTAAATCTAATTTCTTTGTTTTATTATATATTTGGTATTTGCCAATCGATTGGAGCTTTGCCTAAGCCTTGTAATATCTCATTTATTTTTGAGAAATGTTTACATCCAAAGAATCCTCTATATGCTGAAAGTGGACTTGGATGTGCAGACTCTAAAACATAATGTCTACTAGTATCAATTAACGATTTTTTACGTCTTGCATTTCCACCCCATAAAACAAATATTACCGGTTCTTCTCTTGTATTTAATAATTTTATAATATTATCAGTAAATATTTCCCAGCCAATATTTTGATGAGAATTTGCTTCATGTACTCTAACTGTCAATGCAGTGTTTAATAGCAGAACACCTTGATCTGCCCATGGTATTAAATAACCATTATTAGGTATGTAACAGTCTAAATCTTCATGTAATTCTTTATATATATTCAAAAGTGATGGTGGTATTTTCACACCTTTTTGAACAGAAAATGCCAATCCATGTGCTTGATTTTCTCCGTGATATGGATCCTGACCTAAGATTAAAACTTTAGTATCCTTAAAAGAAGTGTGTTTTAATGCTTCGAATATATTATACATATTTGGATATATAACTTTACTAGAGTATTCTTGTTTTAAGAATTCTCTAAGATTTTGATAATATTCTTTTTGGAATTCATCTTTTAATAATTCATCCCAATCATTATTTAGTTTAACCATTATAAAAACTCCTCTTCATTTTTTCTTCTTATGTTATAATTAAATATAACATAAGAAGAAAATTATTTAAAGGAGGCATTATGAATAAGAAAAAATCTACCTTTTTAATAATAGCAATTATAGCTATTTGTTTTTTTATCTACATATTTATGGGCAACTTTAATAAAGGAGATTATAGTCAAACTTACTACGACTTAAACACTGTAAGCAATATAACTTTATATAATGTAAAAGAATCTGATTCAAAAGAGATTTTAGACGAATGCGGAAAAATCTTGTTGGATATTGATAATACCATGTCGAAAACAAGGGATTATAGTGATGTTACTAAAATAAATCAAAATGCGGGAAAAGGATATGTAAATATATCTGATAAAACTTTTGAAGTAATAAAAACTGCTCTTCATTTTTCAGATATATCTGATGGTGTATTTGATATTTCTATAGGACCTGTTGTAGACTTATGGGGAATAGGCACTGACAATGCTAGAGTCCCTGATAAAAACGAAATAAAAGATAAATTATCTCTTGTAAATTACAAAGATATTTCAATTGATGAAAAAAATAATTCAGTAAAATTAAATAAAAAAGGTATGGAAATTGACTTAGGTGGTATAGCAAAAGGATATGCAGCTGACCAAATTGTAAAATATTTAAAATCTAAAGATGTAGAAAGTGCAATAATAAATCTTGGAGGGAATGTATTTATTTTAGGCGAAAAAGAAAAAAATACACCATTTAAAGTTGGAATCCAAGACCCTACAAGCAAAGATGGCTCTTCAATTGGAAACATAGCTGTTTCAAATAAATCTGTTGTCACATCTGGTATATACGAAAGATATTTAGAAAAAGATGGAATTATATATCATCATATGATAGATCCATCAACTGGTTATCCATTTGAAAATAACTTAAGTAGTGTTACTATTATATCATCATCATCTATTGTTGGCGATGGACTATCAACTACTACTTTTGGACTTGGTCTACAAAAGGGAATGAAATTAATAGAAAGTCTAGATAATACAGATGCGATATTTATAACTAAAGATAAAAAAGTGTATACTACTTCAAACTTAAAAGGTAAACTTAATTTAAAAAACGAATCTTTTAAATTAATGAATTAATTACCAATTTACATATAAAAAGACAACTGTAAAATAGAAAAAATCTATTTATCAGTTGTCTTTTGTTTTATGAAAGTATTATCTGCTATATAGGATATGCAGATCACCTTTTGAATCATATACGATTTCAACATCTATATCATAAATTTCTTTAATGAACTCTTTGGTTAAAACCTCTTGTGGTGTCCCCATACCTACAATTCTACCATTTTTCATTACAAATAATCTATCACAATACATTGATGCAATATTTAAATCATGTATTGCAGATATGATAGTTAGATTTAAACTTTTTACTATGTTCAAAAGTGATAATTGATATTTTATATCTAAATGATTTGTTGGTTCATCTAGTATTAAACATGGTGTTTGTTGTGCCAAAGCCCTAGCTAAAATTACTCTCTGCTGTTCACCACCTGATAAAGTTGAAAAGCTTCTATTTTTAAATCCTAACATTCCAACTTTTTCTAATGATTCATTTACTATATCATAATCTTCACTATTATCTGGTTCTAAACTTTTTTTATGTGGAGAACGTCCCATAAGTACTACTTCTCCAACAGAAAAATCAAAATTATAATAATTATGTTGAGCAACTACAGCTAATTTCTTAGCAGATTCTTTTACACTCATTTTAGAAATATCTTCTTCTCCTAACATTATACATCCATTATTAGGCTTTAATATTCTATATATACATTTTAATAAAGTCGACTTTCCACTACCATTTGGACCTATAATCCCTATAAATTCTCTATTTTTAGAATCTATTGAAACTCCTTTTAATATTTCATTATTTCCTATTTCCATTTTTATATCTGTAGCACATATATTCATTACTCAACTCCTCCAAATCCATAAGATTTCTTAACCATTAAATATATAAATACTGGTGCTCCTACCATTGATATTAAAATACCAATTGGTATTTCAGAATTAGGTATTATTATTCTAGATAAAGCATCTGCAAAAATCATAAATATTGATCCTACCAATGCTGAAATTGGTATCAATTTTTTATGGTCGGTACCAAATATCATTCTAACTGCATGAGGTATTATAAGACCAACAAAACCAATTACACCAGCACAATAAACAGAAAGACCTATCATTATTGAAGTTATTATTAAATATATATGCCTTGGTTTATGTAAATCTGTACCTAATGTAATAGATACGTCATCGCCTAAAAGCATTAAATTTAACACCCTGTATCTACTCCAGAAAAATAAACAAGCTATTATGACAATAGGAAGTATTATTATATCAGTTTCCCATTTTGCTCCAGCTAAACTACCTAGAAGCCAATAAGTTACACTTTGCATACCTGTTTTATCATTGGCTATGTAAATTATAAAATTTGAAAATGATGAACAAACTGCACTTAATGCCATTCCTGCTAAAATTAATTTTGAAGAAGTTGCACTACCTTTTATATTAGCTAAAAGTAAAACACCAAATGAAACCAGTAAAGCACCTATAAATGCCATGACTCCGACAAAATTACCTCCTAATACTGCTCCAAATCCAAGCATTATAGCAAATGTTGCTCCAAGTGATGCCCCTGATGATATTCCTAGAATATAAGGGTCTGCCAATGGATTTTTTACTATAGCTTGCATAACAACACCGCTAATACTTAAGCTCATGCCTATTGCTATTGCTAAAACTACACGTGGAAATCTAATTACCCATACTACATCATGCATAGGTCCGCTTGAATATTCGCTGTATGCTTTTATACCTAAAAGTTTGTATCCTAAAACTTTGTAAACTTCTGACACTGAGATTTTTGCACTTCCAAGTGTAACAGATATCATAATTGATCCGACAAGTATTACTAATAACGTTAAAACTACACCTATATACATAGGTGTAGAATCTTTTATTGATTTCTTGTTCATGTTATTTATTTAAATCAGGATATAAACCTGCTGATATAGTTTCTATCCCATTTATTGTACGAACACCTGAAGCATACATATCTCCAAGCATTATTGGTACTACCCTTTTATTTTTAACTGCATCTAAGCTACTAAATGCTTTATCTTTCAATAATTTATCTAAAGCGTCTTGTTTTACTTGTTCTGGATCATCACCTGAATATGGCATATATACTACATATATTACATCTGGATTTAAAGATACTATATCTTCTTTTCCTAATTTACTTTGGTCTTTTGCAACTAAGTTTCCACCTAGAGATGTAATCATATCTCCCCCTAAACTATTTGCTCCATAGTTACTTATCTCGTCACCTAAAAATTCTACCATTAGTACATTTTGTTTTTCTTGTCCTTCTGCTGCTTTTAATGCTTTATCTATTTTTGATTGCATATTATCTACTATTTTTTGAGATTTATCTTCTACATTAAATATTTTCCCTAAATTTAATATATCTGTCATCTCATTTTGTATAGTTCTCTTTTCGCCTTCTTTTCTTCTTGTGTTAGTATTTATGTAAGTATTACATCCTTTATCAATCCATGTATTTACATCACCTAATTTATCCTCTGCAAATATTGAACCCCAGCTAAGTATCATATCTGGATTTAATGCTGTTACAGTCTCTTTAGATGGTGTAAATTCAGTTAAATATTCAACATTTTCAAATGCCTTTTTATACTTATCATCTAATTCATTATCAAGTCCAGCTGCAGCTACTAATCTATCTTCTAAACCTAATTCTAACATAGTTTCTATAGACCCTTGATATACTGCAAGAACCTTTTCTGGCGCTTTTTCATAAGTTGTTTTAACTTCATCTCCTGAATAGTTATATGTTGTTATCTCAACAGGATACCCCTCTACAGCTTCTTTATTTAAGCTAGTCGTAGCACTATTTGAATTACTTTTTGAGTTGCAGCCAATCATAACTATACACATTGTTGCTAAAAATGTTGTTGTGATTATTTTCTTTAATTTTTTGTTCATAAATTACCCCTTATATTTTTATTTTAATTTTGGATAATGTTGCTAATACAATATTATCCAAAATCCACTTCACAATTATAACATGATACATCTTTTTTTAATATATTTTTTATACTATTATATATTCTATTTTGTTATCACTAGTTTATTTTACACAAATCAAATCTTTCATATTTTCGAATTTCTTATCTCCAATTCCATTTACATTTTTTATCTCTTCAATGCTTTTAAACTCGCCATTCTCATCTCGATAACTAAGTATCTTGTTTGCTGTTGCTTCGCCTACCCCTGGAATATCGTCTAATTGTTTTAAATCAGCAGTATTAATATTGATTTTGCTTCCTTGGCTATCACTTTGAGTCGCATTATTAGAACTATTATTAGCTTGATTATTATTACCTTTATTAGATGTCACTTGAGTTGAATCAGAATTATTTTCAATTACTTCACCTTCTTTAGGTATTATATAATGCTTTTCATCTTCTAGTTTCATAGCTAAGTTTATATTATTAGTATCTGCATTTTTTGTTAGCCCTCCTAATTTCTCTACAGCATCAGCAAGTCTCTTGTCACTACTTAATGTTACTACCCCCTCTTTGGCAACTTGTCCCGATATGTATACTGTAATTTCTTTAACTCCTACATCTTTTTCTGATTTATTATCTTCATTGCTATTACTAGAACTGCTATTCTCTGCACCATCATTTTTATTTATAGTATCCTCTGTATTTTTTGATGTGTTTTCTTCTTCATTAAGTACATAAACTTCATCTGATAAATACCCTTTACATAGTAATCCTCCAATTGAAATCAAAACAATTATTGCAAAAGTTATTATTTTACCTTTATTATTCATTTTTATCACTCCTTATTATGGATTATTGACAAAAATATGTTATACTAAAATGTAAGTTTATAAATTGGAGGTCGAAAATGAAAAAAAAGTTATCATACTTAATAGTATGTCTAATAACAATGATAACTCTAATAAATTCTTCTATTGTAGCCTTTGCTGATGAAACATATGACAATGTTGACTTAATGGCTAATTATGGAGTTGTTATTGATTACGAAACAGGAAAAGTATTGGGTGGGAAAAATATCGATTCAAAGGTATACCCTGCATCTACTACTAAGATTTGGACAGCATATTTAGTAGTTAAAAATGTTAAAAATCTAGACGAACCTGTCGAAATAACAGAGCCACCTGGAGTAGATGGTTCTTCTATGTATTTAGAGGTCGGAGAAATATTTACAGTTAGAGAATTATTACAAGGTTTATTAATTCACTCTTCAAATGATGCAGCTGTAGTATTAGCTAAATATGTAAGTGGCTCGACCCAAGACTTTGCACAATTAATGAATAAAGAAGCTAAAAAAGCAGGTGCATTAAATACCCATTTTAATAACCCTCATGGTCTTCCAGATGATAACCACTATACAACACCATATGATATGGCAATGCTTGCTAGAAAGGCAATGAGTGAAAAAGTAATTCGAGAAATTGTAAGTACAAAATCAATTTCGTTTAAACAACAAAATACTGCTACCAGTAAAATAAATACTTCTCGTTATTTTACTAATACAAATTTATTTTTAACATCTAATGATAAAATAACATACAGAAAACAATCTATTCCTATAAAATACGATATTGTTGATGGTATTAAAACAGGATACACTGATCTTGCTGGTAGATGTTTATTAAGTAGCGCTGTTAAAAATGATATGAGAGTTATAGCGGCCGTTTTTAAAAGTTTTGGAACTAATGTATATGTAGATTCAAGAACATTATTAGATTATGGATTTGAAAATTATACTTCAAAAACAATAATTAATAAAGATGATTATACAAAAACAAAAAGAGTTTTGTTTACTAAAGAAAAAGAATTTATTTATCAACCAAAATCAAGTTATAAATTAATATTAAAAAACGGTGAAGCTCAAAATTCTGATTATACCTATAAAGAAAACTTAGATTATCATTTGCCAATTTATGAAGGTGATAAAGTAGGTACTTTAGATGTTTATAACGGTAATAAATTAGAGAAAACAATAGATTTAGTATCAACTAGTGAAATTCATAGTACTTTTGCATTTTTTACAGAGAGTAATTTCTTAAAAATTCTATTTAAAATAATATTATTCTTAATACTAGCATTTGTATTATTTTTAGCTTATGCCGTAATAAGAAAAAAATATAGAAGAAAAATGAGACAATTATCTAAAAAAAATAAAAAGAAGAATACTAAAAATCATAAAAAAAATGTACAAAGAAAAAGTACTCCAAGAAAGAAAAGATAATAATTCAGATAAGTAAAAGCTATGCAAAAATTTGCATAGCTTTTTATACTGTCATATAAAGTTATATTATTTTAAATTCTTCTTGATGCCTTTTTCGATTATGTTGTTATAATCTATAAAATCATATATATCTCGTTCAAATACTTGACTGAATTTTAATAATTCATCTAATTCTAATTCTTCAATAGCTTTATTGTGATCTTCGCAATATATAACTATTTGTCCAACTATGCTATGTGCATCTCTAAATGGTACATTTTTATTAACTAAATAATCAGCAACTTCTGTAGCATTTAAAAATCCGCCTTTAACAGCTTTTTTCATATTATCTTCTCTAACTTTTAAAGTTCCTATCATACCTTCCATGATTTGTATACACATTTCAAGAGTTTTTACACTATCAAAGAATCCTTCTTTATCTTCTTGCATATCTTTGTTGTAAGCTAGTGGTATCCCTTTCATTACAGTAAATAATGCAAATAAGTTTCCGTAAACTCTACCGGTTTTACCCCTTATAAGTTCTGCCCCATCAGGATTTTTCTTTTGCGGCATTATAGAGCTTCCTGTAGTGAATAAATCATCCATTTCTATAAATTTAAATTCTTGTGAACTCCATAATACTAATTCTTCACTTAATCTGCTTAAATGCATCATTATTATAGAAAAATCGCTCATAAGCTCAAGAAGGTAATCCCTATCACTTACACCATCCATAAAGTTATCCATTGGTTTTTTAAATCCTAATTTTTGTGCAGTTATATTTCTATCTATATTATGCGTAGTTCCTGCTAATGCCCCACATCCTAAAGGTGATTCATCTAATATTTCTAAAGCATTTTTTATTCTCTTTTCATCTCTATCAAACATATTGTAGTATGCCATTAAATGATGTTTAAATGTAACTACTTGTGCTCTTTGTAAATGAGTATATCCTGGCATTATAACTGAATTATTATCAGCTACTTCCTTTATTGTTTCTTTTAAGCTCGCAATATGACCTACCATATCATTTGCTTTTTCTCTTGCATATAATCTCATATCTAAAGCCACTTGGTCATTTCTACTACGAGCAGTATGTAGTTTTTTACCTACATCTCCGATTCTTTCAATTAGGTTTATTTCAACAAAACTATGTATATCTTCATAATCACCGCTTAAAGCTAATTTCCCAGATTCAATATCTGCTAATATACCTTGAAGCCCTTCTGTTATTTGTTTTCCTTCTTCCTCTGTTAAAAGCCCAACTTGTACTTGCATATATACATGAGCTAAACTTCCCTCTATGTCTTTTTTATATAAAACACAGTCAAATCCAAAAGATTTGTTGAATTCCTCCATTAATTTATTTTCGCCTTTTCTAAAACGGCCACCCCATAACTTCATATCATTCCATCCTCTCCATTTTTTGATATATAATGATGATTTTTAAAAAATAATCATTACTACAATCTATATTTTTAAGAATTTATAAATTGCTTTTGCTACCCCATCTTCTGTATTTTTAGCAGTAATATAATCACCTTTTTCTTTTACTTCATCATTAGCATTTCCCATAACTACACCAATGCCTGCAAGTTCAAGCATAGGCAAATCGTTATAATTATCTCCAAATGCAATGACCTCGTCTTTATCAATTCCTAAATAATTTATTAAAGCTTTTAAAGCCTCTCCTTTGTTTACCCCTTTGTGCATAATTTCTACATTATTAAACCATGATGATGTTATTTCAATATCTTCTATTTGATCAAGATCTTCTTTTACTTTTTTTAATTTATCCATATCATAATCATCAATTGCTATAATTTTTAGGATTTTATGTTTTATAACTTCTTCTTTTAAATCATCCCCAAAATGAACATTTATATCATCATTAAAAAAGTTTTTAAGTCTTTCTTTTGTTTGCCTTTGATCTTCTTTGCTTAAATTTTTGCACATCATAGTATTTTCTGAATAAAGTTGATAATACACTTCATTCTTTTCAAAAATATCTATTATTTTTAAACATATATCATTTGGTATATTATTTTTATATATAAGTTTATTTGTTTTTGTTTCCTTTATTATAGCCCCATTACATGCAATTAAAGGTGTATTTATATCTAAAAAATCAAAATGTTCTCTAGCTGAATTATAAATCCTACCGCTAGCTGGTACTATTTTAACACCTTTTTCTAGGGCTTTACTTAAAGCTATTTTGTTTTCTTCTGTTATTTTGTGATTATCTCCAAGTAGCGTTCCATCCATATCTGAAACAATTAATTTATATTTCATTCCTATTCCTCATTTGCATTTTAATTTATATTTCTTTAAATTTACCCTAGTCT
Organism: Intestinibacter bartlettii; assembly: GCA_025148965.1. Taxonomy (GTDB): domain Bacteria; phylum Bacillota; class Clostridia; order Peptostreptococcales; family Peptostreptococcaceae; genus Intestinibacter; species Intestinibacter bartlettii. The sequence continues at coordinate 2,236,497 of CP102273.1, forward strand.
CTATTATAACATAAGAATTTTATTTTTTACATATTAATACTTTAATACCAATATTATGAATAATTTTATATATTAATTTTAGCAAAAAAAATGCTGCCTTAGTTTAACTAAGACAGCGTTTTTCTTATTATAATACTGCTATTAATTCTATTTCAACTTTAACGTCTTTTGGAAGTCTTGCAACTTCAACACAAGCTCTAGCAGGTTTATTTTCACCAAAGTATTCAGCATATACTTCGTTTATTTGAGCGAATTCATTCATATCTTTTATGAATACAGTAGTTTTAACTACATTTGAGAAATCAGCTCCAGCTTCTTTTAATATAGCTTGAAGGTTTTTTAATGATTGAGCAGTTTGTGCTTTAACATCTCCTTCTACGATTTCCATTGTTTCAGGTACAAAAGGAACTTGTCCTGATACGAATAATAAGTTTCCAGCTTTTACTGCTTGAGAGTATGGTCCTATAGCAGCTGGTGCATTTTCAGTATGTATTACTTGATTAGCCATTAAGAATTACCTCCTATAATATTGTTCATTTATTATTATACTATTTTTTTCAAATAGTACAACGTTTTTTTAGTACTTTTTTATTGTACTGTATATTATACTTTTAGTCAATTATATTGGATAATGATGTAATTTTCTTTATTTACAGATATTTAAATATTCTTCTAATGTAGTTGTATGGTCTTTTAATTTGTAACTTAATTCTGTGCCTACATATCTATAGTGCCAAGGCTCAAATTTATAACCCGTTATATCACTTTTTCCCTTTGGATATCTTAATATAAATCCATATTTATAAGCATTTTCTTTAAGCCATTTATATGCATCAGTAAACTCAAAACTATCCCTTACTGATGTTTTTGAATCATTTAAATCGAATGCTAATCCTGTTTGATGTTCACTATAACCTGCTTTTGCTGAAAAAGTATCTACATCTTTACTTTCTGATTTATATTTATCATAGAGCCATTTTTGTAAAGAATAACTTCTATATCTACTTATTATATATAAATTTATTCCATCTTTTTGCGCATCTTGCTGCATTTTATTAAAAGCATTCGTAGCCTTATCAAACATTTGTTTATTATTTTTATATGTATAATCTTTACTTAATCCATATTTTTTATTAACTACTATTGTACCTAATACATTATAAGCTCCACTTGAATTTTTAGTTATATATGTTTTCTTTGCTTTAGCTTTCACCTTTCCTTTAGCTTCCATGCAAATAATACTTTTTTCATTTTTTAAGTTTGTATAGTTATTTATATTATATATTGCAAAAATCATTAAACTTGAAATTATTAAAACTGCTACTTTGATATTAAATTTCAATTCTATTCTTCTCATTTTTTCATCTCCTGTTTATAACTGATATAATAAGTATTATTCAAGTTAATTTTTAACATATTAGGAGTATATCCATTAAATTCAAACTTTATAACATATATTTTTATTAATAATTACAATTATAGTCAAAAAAATAACTGAAACTCATTTGAGTTTCAGCTATTTTTACACAATATATATAATTATATTATTTTAATATTTGTATTTCTATACTTCTAACACCCCAAGAGTTACATTGAGATTCACTGCCCATAAATATATCTATTCTGTTACCTTTTATTCCACCACCACAGTCTTCAGCTACATATGTTCCGCCAAGTGCTGGTATATAAACTCTTGTACCATAAGGTATTATACTTGGGTCTACTGCTATTGTTCTTCCTACTTTAGGAGTTGTCCCTGTTGCTGTTATACTATCTCCAGCATATGCAGTTGCACTAACAGTCATAGTTGATACTACATTTGATGAAGATTTCTTTGATTTAGTTGATGCTTTTGTACTTTTAGCCTTTACTGATGATTTACTTGATGAAGTTGATTTTGAAGTATCTTTATTTGTATTATATAAATCACTATAGTCATGTTTATTTTCAGCTTCAGTCTCTATATATTTTCCACATATAAATCCTGTTTCTCCATCTGATAATTCTATCTCATACCACCCATTCTCATCAGAATTTACTATTTTTACTTTGTCCTCTTTTTCTTTAGTGTCTACTATATCATATGTTATAGCAGGCCCTTTTCTTACATTTAATTTATCTACTGTTACTTCTCCGTCTAAAGTTATATATTGTCCATTTGTCCATGCTTTTTTCCCATCTTCCAATTTAATTTTATACCATCCATCTTTTATTGATATTAAGTCAACACTATCTTCTTTCTCAAAAGATCCTATAATATCATATGAAGTTGATGGTCCACTTCTTATATTTAATTTCTCTACATTTACTAAGGCTACTGGTTCCTTTTCATTAGCATCTTTGCTATCTGCAAATACGGCTCCAGTATTCATCATGGTTAGTATAGTGAGTGTTGCCACTGCTGTACTAGTAAGTTTCTTAATCATAACATTCCCTCCTGTTTTTTATAAAAGTTACAATTTTGTTACTTTTTCTTTTCTTGTTATTAATTATATTACAACTTTGTCATTTTTAAAACACTTTTTTGAAAAAAAGTTACATATCGGTTACACCTATACTAATTTATATGCAACAAATTTCAAAAATAGTATAGTTTTTTCAACGGGTACAGCTATTCTAAATTCTATTCATATCTTGTCTTATTTTCTATTTCCAAAAATGAGTTTTTATAGATATATTTCATAATAATAGAAAAAATCTTATATAAATATCCATTTAGCCCCAATTACATAAAAAGAAAAAGAGACAAAAGTTACAGTTTTTATCTTATCTCAAATAAATTCTGTTACTATTTGTCTCTTTATATAAATATTATTTTTAATTTTTTACTATAATGCTCTTAACATTCTAAGTACTATATCTTTAGAATTTTCAGCTGCCTTGTCAACAAATTCTTCATATGTCACATCAGCACTTCCATCAGCTTTATCAGACATAGCTCTTATTATTACAAATGGTATATTATTAACTGTACAAGCGTGAGCAATTGCTCCACCTTCCATTTCACCACAATAAGCATTAAAGTCTTTATCAAGCTCTTCTTTTAGTTCTTTTGAACTTATAAATATATCTCCTGTTGCAACTCTTCCTTTAACTATTTTGAAATCTTCACCTTTTGCTTGTTCTAAACTAGATTCATAAGCTGTTTGTACTAATTTTTCATCTGCTTTAAATACTGAGTTATCCATTTGAGGTATTTGACCTTTTTTATATCCAAAAGGTGTAGCATCTACATCATATTGTATAGCTTCTGTTGATATTACTATATCATTTACATCTAATAATGAATGTATCGCTCCTGCAACACCTGTATTAACTACTGCGTCTACACCAAATTCACTTATTAATATTTGTGCACATAATGCAGCATTTACTTTTCCTATTCCACATTGAACTAAAACAATGTCTTTTCCTTCTAATTTACCTATATAGAATTTTAAACTTGCTTTATCTACTGTTTTTTCTATGTCCATCATTTGGATAAGAGTTTTTACCTCGTTCTCCATTGCTCCAATTATTCCGATTTTTTTCATTTTATCCTCCTAAGATACTTCTCTAAAAAAAATCGCTCTAATATAGAACGATTTCTTCATAATATATTTAATAAAAAAGATATACTTATGTCAATATCTTTCTTAAATTTTCTTATACATTTAGTAAAGTTTATTGTTTCTTATAAATATTAATTTTATAATACTGCTCCTAAAACTGCTCCTTCAGAAGTATATGTCCCCATTACAGGTCCTACTTCACTTATATAAACTTCATCAAATTTATGAGTCTTTTCTATTATTGAAAGTAGTTTATGTGCTTTTTCTGGGCAATTTGCATGCATCAAACAAAGTATTTTATCTTTAGTATCTTCAATACTTGAAGTTATATAATTAGCAACTTTTTTGATACTATTACTTTCTCCTCTAGCTTTATCTATTGGTTTTACAACTCCATCTTTTATTTGAACAATGGCCTTAAAGTTCAATGCACCAATTATTTTACCTGCTAATGGATTTATTCTTCCACCTTTTATTGCATTCTCTAAAGTTTCTAATGTCCCATAGAAACTAATTTTTTCTTTTAAGTTTTCAATTGCTTCAACTATTTCATCTATATCTTTTCCCTCAGATATCATTTTAGCTGCTTTTATTAATAAAAGACCAGCTCCAATACTACCTGTCATAGAATCAATTACTCTAATGTCCTTTTCTTTATGTTCTGATAAATATAAATCTCTTGCAAGAGAAGCGCTATTATATGTACCTGATAATTTAGAACTTAAAGCTATTACTATTATCTTATCTTCTTCACATTGATATTCTTTGCAAAAATTTTCTGGAGATGGACAAAATGTTTTTGGCAATTCTTTGCTATCTTTCATTTTTGCGTAAAACTCTTTATTATCTATGTCAACTCCAGCAGTATAATGCTCTTCTCCAAAAGATACACCAAGTGGCACTACATTAATATTAAATTTATTTAAAACTTCATGTGAAAGATCACAAGAACCATCAGTTATTATTTTGATTTTATCCATGTTTATTCCTCACTTACATATAATTATTTTTTCAGTCGGTCATACGACCGAATTATAATAATATTTTATTCTTTTATAAGGTAAAAGTCAATAGATTTAATAAAGCGTTTACAATTAACAATTTGACTTTATTTTAATCTACTATTATAATTTAAATAAATTTATAAGAATATCTTTATTCTGGAAAAGAAAGGTTATTTTAAATGAAACCAAACAATATGAAAGAAAATATTTTAAATGTATCAACAAAGTTAATGGCTAAGAATGGGATAAAAAATACTAGTCTTGCAGATATTGCTAAAGAGGTTGGAATCAGCAAAGGGACTTTATATTATCATTATGCAAGCAAGGATGATATCATCTGTGATATGGCTAATATGCACCTCAACGTAATCACTAATGCTCTTATAGAGTGTTTACAAAATGCAGGTTTCCACTCAACAACCGAGGAATTTATATCTGTTATACTAAATAAAATTTCAGACATAGAAAACCATGGTAGAATACATATGTATCTAATTTGTGAAGCGATAACAAGCAATGAAAAACTTCGAGAACAATTTAAAATAAAATATATCCAATGGAGAAAAGCTCTCGAATTAGAAATTCAAAGAACTACAAAATTCAAAGCTTCTTCTTATCCTATATCATTTTTATTAATGTCAATTGTCGATGGATTAGTAGTTCAAAGTTTATTAAAAACAGAACAGCTTCCTTATGAAGAGATATCCCGATTCTTAATTGATTCTTTAAGATAAAAAGTCTTCTCTTTTATATTGAAGGCTTTTTTATATTTTTTTAAATAAATTATAACCTTTTAAAAAATTATTTATCCTAAAACTATTTAAATATGTCTATTTTTTTGAAGTTTATCGTACTTGATACTTAAAGTTCAAAAAAATATATATTATACTTATCCATAATTTTTAAATGAATATAATTTCATATATGCGATAAAAAAAGAGTTAATCTGAAATCTATCAAATTAACTCTTTTTTATCTACTATAAATTTATCTTTTAAAGATAAATATTTTTCTTAATTTACCAACAAATTATTTTTTTGTTATGTTTATTCCTGTTTCATGACCATTTAAGTCATATTTTTCAAAGCTAGCATTATCAACTGATTTTATTTCAACTGCTAATGTTTCAGTTTTTATATAATCTTTGAATGATTCAACGGCTTTAGATATTTCATCATCAGAATTGAATTCTATTTCTATGTGATCTAAAACTTCGAAGTTGCTTGCTTTTCTTATTTGTTGAATTTTAGATATGAACTCTCTTACATATCCTTCATCTATTAGCTCTTGAGTTAAGTGAGTATCTAATATAACGAATATATTATTTGCCATAGCTACGTCGAATCCTTCTTTAGCATCTATGTTTACTAAAACATGTTCTTTATCGAATTCGAATGCTTCTCCATCTAAATCAACAGTTACTTTTTCTCCTGCTTCTAATTTAGGAACTACTTCATTTGCATTAAGTTTAGCTAATGCCCCTGCGAATAATTTCATTTTTGCTCCTAATACAGGTCCTAATACTTTGAAGTTTGGTTTTAAGCTGAAGTTCATGTATTCTTCTAAGCTCTTAGCGAATACTACTTCTTTAACGTTTAATTCTTCTTTTATTAAGTCTACAACGTCGCTTATTACATCTTCATATTTACCATCAACTAATACTTTTGATACTGGTTGACGAACTTTTATTTTACTGTCTTCTCTTGAAGCTCTACCTAAAGCAACTAAAGCTTTAGTTAATTCCATTTTTTCTTCAAGTTTAGCATCTATTAAGCTTTCATCAGCTTTTGGATAACTAGCTAAGTGAACTGATACTTCACCTGTTAAATCTCTATACATTTCTTCTGACATGTATGGAGCAAATGGAGCTATTAATCTGCATAATCCAGTTAATAATTCATAAGTTGTATTGTAAACAGCTTTTTTATCTTCTGTTAATTCAGTAGCCCAGAAACGTCTTCTAGATCTTCTTATATACCAGTTAGATAAATCGTCATTTAAGAATGCTTGTATATTTCTTATAACTCTGTTAACTTCGAATATTTCTAAGTTTTCTACAGTTGATTTTACTAAACTGTTGTATTTAGATAATATCCATCTGTCTAGTTCTGGTCTATCTTTATATTCAACGAAGAAGTCTTTTGGATCTATATCATCAGTGTTTGCATATAATGTGAAGAAGTTATATACGTTTTTCATAGTTCCTAAGAATTTACTTTGTATTTCTCTAAGTCCAGCTTCATCGAATCTGATTGGAGTCCATGGTGGTGATACGTATAATAAGTACCATCTTAAAGCATCTGCTCCATATTTATCGAATAATTCAAATGGATCTACTGTGTTTCCTTTTGATTTACTCATTTTTTTACCGTTTTTGTCAAGAACTAAGTCATTAACAAGTACGTTTTTGTATGGTGCTTTACCCATTACAAATGTTGATATAGCAAGTAATGAATAGAACCATCCTCTAGTTTGGTCTATACCTTCACAGATATAATCTGCTGGGAATAATCTTTCAAATTTTTCTTTGTTTTCGAATGGATAATGATGTTGAGCAAATGGCATAGCCCCACTGTCAAACCAGCAGTCTATAACTTCTTTTACTCTTGTCATTGGTTTACCACATTCTGAACAAGTTATATGAATATCATCTACATATGGTCTATGTAATTCTACTGTAGCTGGATCTATATTTTCTATAGCTTTTTCTGCAAGTTCAGCTCTAGACCCTACTGAATCAGTATGTCCACATTCACATCTCCATACGTTTAGTGGAGTACCCCAATATCTAGTTCTTGATACTGCCCAGTCTTTTACATTTTCTAGCCAGTTACCAAATCTACCTTCACCTACGAATTTAGGATACCAGTTTACTGTGTTGTTGTTTGCAACTAATTGGTCTCTTAATTTTGTCATTTCTATATACCAGCTTGGGTTTGCATAGTATACAAGTGGAGTACCACATCTCCAACAGTGTGGATAATTATGTTCTATTTTTTCTTTAGAGAATAATTTATTTTCTGCTGCTAACCATTTTATTATTTCAACATCTAATCCATCTTCCATTACGAAATGGCCTTCCCATGGAGTAGCTGTAAATTTACCATTTGAATCAACTGGTTGTACAACTGGAAGTTTATATTTTCTACCACAGTTGTAGTCATCTTCACCGAATGCTGGTGCAGTATGAACTATACCAGTACCATCTTCTGTTGTTACATAATCAGCACAAGTAACAAAGAATGCTTTATCTTCAACTTCTACGAAAGGCATTAATTGTTCATATTCCATATATTCTAAATCTTTACCTTTCATAGTTTCAAGAACTTCATAAGTTCCTTCTCCTAATACTTTGTTAGCTAAGTCTTGGCAAAGATAATATACTTCACCATCTTTAGCAACTTTTATATAATCTACTTCTGGATTTACTGTTAATGAAACATTTGATGGTAAAGTCCAAGGAGTAGTTGTCCATGCTAAGAAATATTCATTTTCAGCATCTTTTTTCTTGAATTTACATATTACTGTATTTGTTTTTACTTCTTTGTATCCTTGTGCAACTTCGTGTGAAGCAAGACCTGTTCCACATCTTGGGCAATAAGGCACTATTTTATGTCCTTCATATAGATATCCTTCTTTGTTGAATTTGTCTAATATCCACCAAACTGATTCTATATAGTTATTATCTAAAGTTATATATGGATTGTCTAAATCAACTTCATATGCCATTCTTTCAGTCATGTTTCTCCATTTTGCTTCATATGAGAAAACTGATTCTCTACATTTTTGGTTGAATTCTTTTATACCATATTCTTCTATTTGTTGTTTATTTGTAAGTCCTAATTCTTTTTCTACTTGTAACTCAACTGGTAAACCATGAGTATCCCAACCAGCTTTTCTTTGAACTTGGTAGCCGCTCATAGTTTTATATCTACAAACCCAGTCTTTTAATGTTCTAGCTACAACGTGGTGTATACCTGGGTTACCATTAGCTGTTGGAGGTCCTTCGTAGAATACGTAACTTGGATCATTTTCACCTTTTTCTAATGTTTTTTCTAATATGTTTATGTCTTTCCAATATTTTGACACTTCTGCTTCTGCATCTTTGACAGAAGAATCAACAAGAGGCTTAAATTTAGCCATAATATCACCCTTTCTTGTTTTTTAAATTGATATTATTTACTCACTTTTCTTAATTTTCAAATTATACATATTCATGCTAGTTATTAAATATTTACATACACCACTATATATATTTAATAACTTCAATTCTCAAATTAAATTATAATTGCTATTATTTATTTTAATATTCAATTATTTACCCAATAAAAAAAACTCCTCCCTATACAAAGGGACGAGTTATAATCGCGTTACCACCCTAATTTTACATATTAAAATAAATAATATGTAACACTCTATAGTTTAACGGCACTAACCGGCTCAGCTTAATAGATAAAATCGTTCAGCCTACAGCTCCAGAGTGATTTTCAACTTTCTCATACATATTGGCTTTCACCTAACCCAACTCTCTGTAAAGTACTTAAAAGTCTACTCTCTCTATCACAGCTTTTATTTTTTCATTTTTCAATTATACTTGATAATTATACAATAATTAGTTTGTTTCGTCAATAAAAAACATAATTAATTCATAATCTTATTATATATTTTATTATTTACAATATTTATGTTTTTATACACTTTATTTTAAATTTTCCAAAATAAACTATATAAAATTTATTTATTTGTAACTGCATTTTCTGCAGAGTCATCATCATCTTTAGTCAAAATAATATTGTCAACAATTTCTTCAGGTTCAACTTCAACTTCTTCTGTAAATAATTCTGCTGTATCAGCTATGTCTTCCTTCATATAGCTACATTCTCTAAATGGAATTTCACAACTCTCATCTACATCACAGAAAATTTCATCTATTGTATCCATTTGATCTTTTATTAGTGACTTAAATTTATTTCTAAATACTTTAAACTCCCTTACTAAATCATCATATTCTTTTTTTAATTCTAGTATACGATTATTAGCTTCATCTATTATATGCTTCGATTGTAGTTGTGCTTCTTCGACTATTATTTTTGCTTTTTTATTTGCTGCACTGCAAGTGTCTTCAGCCGCACTTTGAGCTGTAATTAAAGTTGCATTTAGGGTGTCTTCTATACTTTTATATCTACTCACTTGTTCTTTATATAATTTTACCTTTTCTTGAAGGTCCATATTTTCTCTATACAAGCTTTGAAAATCATCAGTTATTATTTTTAAGAATTCATCAACTTCTTCTTCGTTATAACCTCTAAATGTTCTTCTGAACTCTTTATTTTGTATTTCAATTGGAGTTATCATTCTCTAATTTATTGCCAAAATCCATAATTTTATTATATATTTTTTACTTATAGTTTTGACATACTCCTTTCTTTTTATTTTTATAATTTGCTTATATAATAATTTTTGCTCTTATTTTAATTCTTCCTTTTTTAGTCATATCGCCTATTTCTATAATAGCTCTTCCATGTCCTCTAACAGATATCAGGCTGTTTGTCTTAATTTCTTTAGACGGAGATATTATTTTTTCGTAGTCTACATGTACTTTTTCGCCTTTTATAAGCTTAAGGCTCTCACTTCTAGATAAGTTATAAACTCCACCTATAACAGAATCTAGCCTTAAAGACGAAACTGTAAAAGATATCTCCTTAAAGTTTTGTTCACTCTCTATGATATCTTTTACAGTTATCTCTTTTACCTTGACTTTATTTTTCGAAACCTTTTCTAGGTTAATAATTATAAAATCACATATATCCTCACTTACAACAACCTGACAAAAGTTGTCGTGTATTATTATATCTCCAATTTTTTCTCGTTTTATACCTAAATTTAATAAAGCTCCTAAATAATCTCTATGTGAAATACTTTTAAATTTAAAATTACCTTCAATTTGTATTACCTTTAGATTACTTTCTATATCATCTTCTTCCATATAGTATGGAAAAATATATATTAGTTGTCTCTCTGCATTTTGATATCCTCCATCTACTTTATATTTTAAATCTGTTTCTGAATTTAAAATATCTTTAGCATTTTTAATCTCAAATGGATTCAAGAATTCTGTAGTTCTTATATCATAATTTTTTAGACAGCTATTTGCTTTATCAATCACTTTATACATTTTATTTTTAAGTTCTATATCATTGATATGTGCTGTAAGTCTTAGTTTTTCCATACCTACCAGAATATAATAAAAATTAACCTTTGAATTAATTGTATTAATAAAATAGCTATTAATGGTGAAAAATCTATTGGAAGTGACACATATCTATATTGAACTTGTCTTATTGGTTCTTCAATTGGGTCTGTAATTATACTTAATGCCTCATAAATCTTGCTCATTCTAATTGAAGGTATCCAACTTAATACGCATTGTATAACAATTATGAATGATATTACGTCTAATAATCGTACTAATGATATCGCCAATACGCCCATATTCCAACTCCTTTATTATGTTATTTTTGCCAAGGGAAAAAAGCTTTACTTTCTAATTCCTTTTTTATATTTGCGTCTATATCTACATTATTTGGCGCTAATATAAATATAGCTTTAGATACTTTTTGTATGCTACCATCTAGCACATAAACTGCTCCACTCATAAAATAGAATATCGCTTTTCTAGTATCTACATCTTGAGATAATCCTTCAAGATTTACTATAACAGTTCTTTTTTGTTTTAAGTGGTCTGCTATTACAGTTACATCATCGTATTTTTTAGGTTCTACTATAACTACTTTCATAGAATTTGAAGTATGTAAGTTTACTACCTTGCTAGTACTAGTTCTTATTGTACTCATGTCGTTTCTTTCTAAGTCATCTTCTCTCTCGTCTACTTCTGCTTCCATTTCGTCATCATCATCATAGTAATCTTCTTCTTCTGTTAACATATTTTTTATTTTTGAAAGTATACCATTTGACATTATATCCATCCTCCTTTAAATTTATAATAATTTTTAATATAATTTTGTCAAATTATATATAACAACTATTTTAGTTATTATAATTTCTAGGTCCAAAAATTGCTGTACCTACTCTAACTATAGTAGCTCCATTTTTTATAGCTATATGATAATCATGGCTCATTCCCATAGATAAAGTATTCATGTACACATTTTCTAACCCTAGAGATTCAACTTCTAAAGATAAATCTTTTAGTCCTTTAAATACTGATTCGATTACTTCTTCATCGTCAACAAATGGTGCCATAGTCATAAGACCTCTAATTCTTATATTTTTATATTTTTCTGATACCATTTTTATAAATTCAACTACATCATCTTTATAAAGACCATGTTTTGTTTCTTCTTTTGATATATTAACTTGAACTAAGCAATCTATCACTCTGTCTATTTTCTCTGCTCTTTTTTGAATTTCTTCACATAGAGCTTCTCTATCTAAAGAATGTATCATTGTAACCTTGTCAATTATATATTTAACTTTATTAGTTTGTAAAGTTCCTATTAAATGCCAGTTTACTTTATCCCCAATTACTTCATATTTTCTAGCTAACTCTTGAGGTTTATTTTCGCCAACATCTGTTATTCCTGCCTCAATAGCTTCAAGTACTGCATCAACATCTACAGTTTTTGTTACAGCCATCAAATTAACATCTTCTGGATTTCTTCCACAATCATTACATATTGATGCAATTTCATCTTTAATTTTCTTTATATTTGATTCTATACTCATTTATTAATGTCACCTGCTTACTTTAATATTTTTATTTATAAAATTTGGATACAACAATATTCTATCATATAAATTCAAACTCTCTTTATTTTTATTATAATCCACATAATAATATTTTGCATCTTTATAATAATCTTCACCTATATTTACAAATTTAGGCATTTTATTTTCTTCATCAATTACATAAACACCTAATTTTTTATTTTTTTCTACAACCGACTCTATTGGTATTTTAAATCCTTGTATTTTTCTATATATTATACCAAATTCTTGAACTCTTGTATTGTATATTATCGCATTTTGTTCCATAATTTTTATAGCTACAACATCTTCACTTTTTTTATCGTATATTTTTTCTACTTTTGCATCTATTTTTGAATCATTTACAACTACTTTTACATCTTGTCCTTCTTTGAAAATTTCTTTATTCTTCTCTTGAAAAATGCAGATATATACCTGATTTAAATCAATCAACCTAAGAACTACATCATCTTGACTTACTTTATGGTCTTTTTTATCTATGCTAATAAAATTATTTTCTATAGAATCTAACATTTTAGAATCTATATCGTCTAATTGATCAACACTTATATTAAAATTTTTATCGTATTTAAATAATGCAACCCCAGAAATAGGTGCTTTATAATCTGTATAATATGTTTGTTTTTGGTTTTTTAATATTTTTAACTCTTCTTTTTTATTTAATATTATATTAGAACTCTTATTTTTTTCTTTTTGCTCTAAATCTTTAATTTCATTTTCTAATACTTCTATCTTTTCATTTATTTTTTCATTTACATTTGACTTACTAATTGTAAATAATAGTTTATTATTTTGTATCTTTTCATCTGAATCTATATCATATTTTATAATTCCATTATCTTCTGCCTTCACTAGGGTTTCATTCATTACTACTAATCCTTTTTCTTTTACTTGCAAATTTATATCTTCTTCATCTAACACCATTGTTCTTGTGAAGTATCCAATTGTCCAAAGTATAATTTGTACCAAAATATATATTACTATAATTAACAAAAATATATTTGTTAATTTTATTTTTATTTTTTTCTTAGCCAATTTTACACCTCCTAAAATAAGTGATTATATTATAATTTGTTTTTTTTCATTGTTTCTCCTTTAAATTTCATTAAAACAAATTCTTAAAATTATAAACATTATTTAGGATTTTTCTACAAAAAAATTACTGCAAAACAATTAATCAAAATCATCTTGCAGTAAACGTATATATATTTTTTTAATTTTTAAATGAATGTATTGGCGCTGGTATTTTTCCACCTCTATCTATAAAATCTTTAGAAGAGTACTTATTTACTTCCATTACAGGAGCTCTACCTAATAATCCGCCAAATTCGACCATTTCTCCAACTTTACATCCTGGTGCTGGTATGACTCTAACTGCTGTTGTTTTATTATTTATCATACCTATAGCAGCTTCATCAGCAATCATAGCTGATATAGTTTCTGCTGTAGTATCTCCAGGAACAGCTATCATATCTAAACCTACTGAACATATCGCTGTCATAGCTTCAAGTTTTTCTAGACATAATGAACCATTTAAAACTGCATCTATCATACCTGCATCTTCTGATACTGGTATAAATGCACCACTTAGTCCACCTACTCTAGAACAAGCCATAACACCACCTTTTTTAACTGCATCGTTTAATAATGCTAAAGCTGCTGTTGTTCCATACGCCCCTACTACTTCAACACCCATTTCCTCTATTATATTTGCGACAGAATCTCCTATAGCAGGTGTTGGTGCTAGCGATAAATCTACTATACCAAAAGGAACCCCTAATCTCTTAGAAGCTTCTTGTCCCACTAATTGACCCATTCTAGTTACTTTGAATGCTGTGTTTTTTATTGTATCTGCTACAACGTCAAATGGTTCACCTTTAACTTTTTCTAATGCTCTTTGAACAACCCCAGGCCCACTTACACCTACATTTATAACTCTATCAGCTTCACCAACTCCATGGAAAGCTCCTGCCATAAATGGATTATCTTCAACTGCATTACAAAATACTACTAACTTTGCACATCCAAACCCTTTTTGTTCTTTTGTAAGTTCAGCAGTTTGTTTTACTATTTGTCCCATTTCTTTTATTGCATCCATATTCATCCCAGATCTTGTTGACCCTACATTGACTGATGCACAAACTTTATTAGTACATGCTAAAGCTTCTGGAATTGATTTTATTAGTATTTCATCTCCTTTAGTATAACCTTTTTGACATAAGGCAGAAAATCCACCTATAAAGTCTATTCCTAATTCTTCAGCTGCTTTATCTAGAGTTTTTGCAAACTCAACATAATCTTTATCATTACAAGCTCCTGCAACTATTGATATAGGAGTTACAGAAACTCTTTTATTTACTATTGGAATACCAAATTCACTTTCAATCTCTCTACCTACTTTCACTAAGTCTTTAGCACAAGTAGTTATTTTCTTATATATTTTTTCTCTTGATTTTTCTCCATCAGAATCGATACAATCAAGTAAAGATATCCCCATTGTTATAGTTCTAATATCTAATTTTTGTTCTTCTATCATGCTGATAGTTTCTAGTATATTTTTAACGTTCATGATTTCCCCCTGAATTATATTCTATGCATTTTGTTAAAAATTTCTTCTCTTTGTATCTTAGCTTCTACACCTATAGCTTCTCCTCTTTCTTTTAAAGCCTTCTTTATTTCGTCAAAAGACTTAGGGCTTTTTTCTAAATCTACCATAACTACCATTGTGAAAAAATCATCCATTATCGTTTGTGTTATATCGACAATATTGACATTTAATTTGAATAATTCATCAGATATTGCTGCTACTATACCAACCTTATCTTTACCTATTACTGTTAAAAATGCTTTCATTATTTGACTTTCCCCCTTTGTATTGATGCTTTAATTCTAACTTTATTTCCATATTTTGTCAAACATTTATTGTGTATTTTTTATTTATAGTTCTTGTTTGAAGTTATATTTTTATTTTTATATGTATAATTTTTATAGTTATGTTCGTGTTTATAAATTTATATATCAAAAAAGGAATGCCTAATACAAAATATATTTTGACATTCCTTTTGATATTTATTATTTTAATTCAATATTATTTTTTTGTTATTACATCTACACCCATGTAAGGTCTTAATACTTCTGGAACTACTACAGAACCATCTTCTTGTTGGTAGTTTTCAAGTATAGCAGCTAATGCTCTACCTACAGCAAGACCTGAACCATTTAATGTATGGCAGTATTCTGCTTTAGAATCTTTGCTTCTTTTGAATCTGATACCAGCACGTCTAGCTTGGAAATCTTCACAGTTTGAGCAAGAAGATATTTCAACATATCTGTTGTAACTTGGCATCCATACTTCTAAGTCATATTTAAATGCAGCAGTAAATCCTAAGTCACCTGTACATATTCTAACAACTCTGTATGGTAAACCTAATTGTTGTAATAAGTATTCAGCATTTGCAGTTAGTTTTTCTAATTCATTGTAAGATTCTTCTGGAGCACATATTTTAACCATTTCAACTTTGTTGAATTGATGTTGTCTTACTAAACCTCTAGTATCTCTACCTGCAGAACCTGCTTCTGATCTAAAGCATGGAGTATAAGCAGTATAGTTAAGTGGTAATGCATCATATGGAAGTATTTCATTTGCATGTATATTAGTTAGAGGTACTTCTGCAGTTGGTATTAAGTAGTATCCGTTATCTACTTTGAACATGTCTTCTTCGAATTTTGGTAATTGTCCAGTTCCTAAGAATGAATTTGCATTAGCCATAAATGGTGGTATAAATTCAGTATATCCGTTAACTCCTGTATTTGTATCTAAGAAGAAGTTATATAAAGATCTTTCTAATCTAGCACCTTTATCTTTGTATAAAGTAAATCTTGAACCAGTTATTTTAGCAGCTCTTTCGAAGTCTAATATTCCTAAATCAGTTCCTATATCCCAGTGAGCTTTAAAATCGAAGTCAAATTTTCTAGGTTCTCCCCATTTTCTTTCTTCTATATTATCTGCATCAGTTTCTCCTTGAGGAACTTTTTCATTTGGTACATTAGGTATTCTAAGTAATCTATATCTTAATTCTTCTTGAACTTTTTTAACTTTTTCATCTTCAACTTTTATTTTGTCTGATAATTCTTTAAGTCTAGCTTTATCTGCTGTTACGTCTTTTCCTTCTTTTATAAGTTGAGGTATTTTTTTAGATTCGATATTCATTTCACCTTTCATTACTTCAACTTCTTTTAATAATTCTCTTCTTTCATCGTCTAATGCTATAACAGCATCAAGGTCAAATTCTTTTTCCCCTCTTCTGTCCATAGCTTTTTTAATATCATCTAAATTTTCTCTTATTCTTTTGATATCTAACATTTCTTTCCTCCTAAATATTTTTATGTATAATTGCACTTTTATACAAATATAAGTCCATATATATTTATCCAATTTAACTATATTTTATTCATTTAGAATTATATTGTCAATTCTTTAGAAAAAATATATTATTTTGTAGTAAATAAGAAATTATCTTCCCTAAAATATATAAATAAATACTATTCCCTTTCTTATATTTTCAAAAAATATACTTTATATTTCTTGAAATAAACATTTTCTTATATATTGCAATTTATACTCTATATAAAATTATAATCGATATTAAAAAAATTTCCATACATAATTCTAATATTAAATAAATATTTTTTTATTTTATATCCATTTTTGTTAAATTTCATACTTAATTATAAAATTATTTATTTAATATTTATATTTTTTATAGTATTAACAGTAAAATCAAACAAATTATATACAATTTTTAGTATGTAAAATCTATATTTGAATATATAAAGAAATTATACTTATTCATAATCTATAAATAAATATAATTTTCTATGCATTATAAAAAAAATTTCCTTAATAGCATAAGGAAATTTTTAAAAATACTTATTTTTATAACCTAAAATTATGATAACAATTAATAATTTTAGAATTATTTCAATTTTATTTCAAATTATAGAATTATTGTTATTATGTTATTGCTACCTTCATTGATAATTTTTTGTAAAGTCTTTTGAATTTTAAATCGGATTTCATCAGGCATTGTATATAATTTACTTTGTAGCTGTTCTTTGACAAGGTCATTCAAAGATTTACCAAACATATTTGATTCCCATATTTCACTAGGATTTTGCTCAAATTCATTCAGTAGATATTTAACCATTTCTTCTCCTTGATTTTGATTTCCTACTATTGGAGATACTTCTGTGGATATATCAGCTTTTATAATATGAAGTGATGGAGCATTTGCTTTTAGCTTAACGCCATATTGTTTACCTTGTTTTATAATTTCTGGTTCTTCTAAACTAAGTTCACTAAGAGATGGAGCTACAACACCATAACCAAAATTCTTAGCGTCATTTAATGCAACTTCTATTTTATCATATTCTTGTTTTACTTTAGATAAAGTTGTAACTAAGTTTAGTAATTGGCTATCTTCTTCAATCTTAAATCCACTCTTTTCTTCCAATACGTTGTAGAATAATTCTTGTTTTGTAGATAATTGAATATTTACTACACCTTCTCCTAATTCTACATTTTCTACTGTTACACCATCTAAAAATTCTAGATTTTCAAATCCATTTACTATATCATCTATATCTCTAATTTTTTGTAGATTTGCTATGCATTGTTTTAATGTACTTATAATACTTTCTTTTATCCAGTGATTTTTTTCAAGACCTTCTACCCATTTAGAAATATTTATTCTTATTTCATTTAATGGGAAGTCATACAATACTGTTTCCAAAATATTTTCTATATCAGGTTCTTCCATTTGTTCAACATTTACTGGTAATATTGGAACCTCATATTTTTCTTCTAATTCATTTCTTAAAATCTCTGTTTTTTCGTCTTTTGGAGTCAAGCTATTTAATATTACAACAAATGGTTTGTTCATTGATTTTAATTCATCTATTACCCTTTCTTCAGCTTCTATATAGCTACCTCTTTCAATTCCTGTAACACTACCATCTGTTATAACAACAACTCCTATAGTTGAATGATCCCTTATTACTTTTTTTGTTCCTATTTCTGCTGCCTCTTCAAAAGTCATAGCGTCTTTTGACCATGGTGTAGATACTAATCTTTGTTTACCATTTTCTTCGTGTCCTAGTGCTCCTTCCACTATGTATCCGACACAATCAACCATTCTAACCTTTAAAGATACTGAGTCTTTTAATTGTATAACTACACCATCTGCGGGTACAAATTTTGGTTCTACAGTCATAATTGTTTTTCCTGAACCGCTTTGTGGTATTTCATCTCTAGTTCTATCTCTTTTAAATTCATTTTCTATATTTGGTAATACCAATGTTTCCATAAACTTTCTTATAAATGTTGATTTTCCTGTTCTGACAGGGCCAACAACCCCTATATATATATCGCCTTGAGTTCTCTTTGCTATATCCTCATAAATGTTCATTCTTATTCCCTCCTGCATACATTTCTTATTAAAGTATATTGAAACATTTTAAATTTTATAACAAAAATATTAGAGCTTAAATATGAAATCCCATTTTGTACACAAAATAAGCCCAATAGATTTTTAATATAAAAAAATCTATTGGGCTTTATATAAATTAATTATGTACGAATCCGTTATTTACAACTTCTTCCATTTCATTTTTCTTACTTCTAGTCATAAGAGCTCTTACAGTTTCTTCAGGTTTTGCATTTTCATATAAAACTGAATATATTGCATTTGTAATAGGTAAATCTATATTTAATTTTTTACCCACTTTGTATGCAACTTCAGTAGCTACAATACCTTCTACAACCATATCAACTTCTTTTAAAGTTTCTTCTAGTGATTTTCCTTCACCCATAAGTATACCAGCTCTTCTATTTCTACTGTGCATACTTGTACAAGTTACGATTAAATCTCCTATTCCAGAAAGTCCTGTAAAAGTTGTAACATGTGCACCCATAGCAACTCCTAGTCTACCCATTTCAGTGATACCTCTAGTCATTAAAGCTGCTTTTGCATTATCTCCATAACCTAATCCATCACACATACCAGCTCCAAAAGCTATTATATTTTTTAGAGCCCCACCTAATTCGACACCTATTATGTCTGGATTAGTGTATACTCTAAGCTGAGGATTCATAAATGCATCTTGAACTATTTCAGCTATTTCTAGATTTGGCGATGCTGCAACTAGTGTTGTCGGCATAAATCTAGAAACTTCTTCTGCATGAGAAGGTCCAGATAATGTAACATATTCGTTATTTGGTAGTTCTTCTTTAACTACTTGTGATAGTCTAAGACCAGTTTCTCTTTCAAGCCCTTTAGCTACATCAACTAATATTTGATCTTCTTTTACAACGTGCTTTATTTGTTTAACTACACTTCTTACAGCTTGTGATGGAACTGCTAGAACTATTATTTTACTGTCTTTTATTACACTTTCTAAGTCAGTAGAGATTTTTATTTCTTTTGGGAAAATAACACCTGGTAAAAATCTAGAATTCTCTCTTGTAGTATTGATTTCATTTGCTTGGGATTCATTTCTAGTCCACATATGAACTTCATATCCATTTTTACAAAGAGTTAGGGCAAGTGCACTCCCCCAACTTCCTAGACCTATAACACATACTTTATCCATAATAACACCACCTAGTATAAATTTATTTTTTTTCTCCAAGTTTTCTTTCTGTTCCATTTAGTAGACGTTTTATATTTGCTCTGTGAGTGTATATTACTGATGCTGATAAAAATAAAGTTACCCATATACCCTTTGTATTATGAGTAATAAGCATTAATACAGGAGACAAACATATACCTAGAACAGAACCTAGAGAAACATATTTGCTAACTAATACTATTATTATAAAAGCAGCTAAACAAGTAAGCGCTAAAACTGGATTTATCGCTAGCATTGAACCTAAAGAAGTTGCTACGCCTTTTCCTCCTTTAAATCCTAAAAATGCTGGCCAATTATGTCCTATTACAACAGCTACTACAGCTATATAAGCACAAGTTACTTGGTCTGATTTCATATAGTATGCTAATATTCTCGCAAATCCAACTGCAACTACTCCTTTTAGTACATCGCCACCAAATGTTAAAGCACCTGCTTTTTTCCCCATAGTTCTAAGAACATTTGTAGAACCCGCATTTCCAGATCCTTGTGTTCTTATATCTACACCTGCAAGTCTTTTGGCTACAATATATGATGTTGATATATTTCCTAAAAGATAAGCAACTACTATAATAATTAAATAAACTAACATCTCTGGCCCCCTATTTTTTATTATCTTCTTTTATTTTTTTCTCTGTACTCAAATTGCACTGAAGTACCTTCAAATCCAAAGTTCTCTCTTATTTTATTTTCAAGATATCTTTGATAAGAGAAGTGAGTAAGTTGTTTATCATTTATAAATAATGTAAATTTAGGTGGTTTAGTTCCTGTTTGTGAACCATAGTAAATTTTAAGTCTTCTACCTTTATCTGATGGTGGTTGATTAAGCATAACTGCTTCACCTATAACATCATTTAATGCTGATGTACTAACACGTTTAGCATGTTCACTAGCAACATAATCTACTGTTTCTAGTATTTTGTTCATTCTTTGATTTGTAAGAGCAGATACAAATAATACTGGTGCGTACATCATGAATGGGAATTTTTCTCTTATTTCTTTTGTGTAGTTTCCTAATGTTTTATTGTCTTTTTCGATTAAGTCCCATTTATTTACTATGAATATACATCCTTTACCTTCGTCGTGAGCTATACCAGCAACTTTAGTATCTTGTTCTGTAACCCCTTCAGTTGCATCTATAACTATTAAAACTACGTCAGCTCTTTCAACTGCACTCATAGATCTGATTACACTGAATTTTTCAACTCTTTCATATACTTTACTTTTTCTTCTTATACCCGCAGTATCTATTAATAGATATTGTTGTCCGTCTTTTTCAAAGTATGTATCTATAGCATCTCTTGTAGTACCTGCAATTGGACTTACTATAACTCTGTTTTCTCCTAAAATATTATTTAAGATTGAACTTTTTCCTGCATTTGGTTTACCTGTTATTGCTACCCTAATTATATCTTCGTCATACTCAGTATTTAATCCTTTAGGGAAGTTTTCCACAACCTCATCTAATAAGTCTCCAAGACCCATACTGTTTGCACTTGATATTGCATATGGATTTCCTAAACCTAATTCATAGAAATCATATATGTTGTCCATTTGGTTTATACTATCAATTTTATTTACTGCTAATAAAACTGGTTTATTTGTTTTTCTAAGTATTTGTGCTACTTCTTTATCTGCTGCTGTAAGACCTGCTTTTCCGTCTACAACAAATATTATAATATGAGCCATGTCTACTGCTAACATAGCTTGATTTCTCATTTGAGATAATATAACATCTCCGTTATCTTTTTCTATACCACCAGTATCTATTAAAGTGAAATATTTGTTTAACCATTCTACCTCTGCAAATATTCTATCTCTTGTAACTCCTGGTGTATCCTCTACTATTGATATTCTTTTTCCTGCTAATTTATTGAACAGCGTCGATTTTCCTACGTTTGGTCTACCAACTACTGCTACAATTGGTCTATTATCGCTCATTTTAATCTCCCTTCTAGTATACAATTTTTTCTACAAAATCTTTTCCTTCGTTTTGACAAGTTATCACTTGAATATTTAATTTTTCTTTTAGTTGCTCTAATGTTATATCGTCTAAAAATACTTCTTCATCACTTTTTAACATCGATCTTGTTATATATAAAGCACTTCCTAAATCTTTATCTTTTAATTGATTTATTATATCTGTAGCAGTTATAAGTCCCGATACAGTAATTGTATGACCAAAGTAATCATTTTTTATTTTATATACATTTATTTTTATATTTTTGAATTTTTCCATTACTTTGTTAGCCATATCACTTATAAATTCATATGCCGAACTTCCAGTTGCAATTGAAACTGTCTTTTGAATGCTATCATCACTTTCTAGTTTTTCTAGGTAATTTATAATTTCAGTTCCTTGTTTACGAATCATACCTACTCCGTCTTCAAATTGTAAAAATCCTTCATATTCATCATAATTTAATAATGGTCTTTTTGCAATTATATAAAATTCATCAGATAAAAAAGCAAATCTTGTATTTAAATCTTTTAAATATTTTTCTTGTAGTGCATGTACTTGGTCGATAGTCTCATTTGCACTTTCATAAGTGAAAATATCTAATTTGGCTAAATTATCTCTGTATTTTGTAATACCTACTGGTACTATCGCAACACTATTAACATAAGGATAAAGACTAGATAAATCGTTTAAAGTTCTATCTAATTCTTCTTTATCGTTATATCCTGGACATAATACTATTTGACAGTTCATTTCGATGTGTGCATCTGCTAATCTATTCATAGTATCTATTAATTTTCCAGCATGCTTATTAGTTATCATTTTTCTTCTAAGCTCTGGATTTGTAGTATGAACTGAGATATTTATAGGACTTATTCTATATTTTATTATATTATCTATATCCTCTTCACTCATATTTGTTAAAGTGACAAAATTTCCTTGTAAGAAAGAAAGTCTCGAATCGTCATCTTTAAAATAAAGTGTTTCTCTCATACCTTTTGGAAGTTGATCTATAAAACAAAAAACACATTTATTTCTACAGCTTTTTGCCTTATCGATTATTGGATTTACGAATTCAATACCTAACTCTTCATCAAAATCCTTTTCGATTTCGTAGATATATACTTCTCCATCTCTTTTTTGTATTTCTAACTCTATATACTCATCACTTATTAAAAATTTATATTCTATAATATCGTGAATTTCCTCGTCATTAACAGCTATTAATAAGTCTCCAACTTCTATTCCTATTTCTTCTGCAATAGAGCCTTTGTAGACTTTACTTATTATGTTGTTGCTATTTTTTACGTTGACTTCCATAAATCTTTCACCCTTCTCTAAAAATACATCATCTTATAATATCGTATAATTTTAAGTTAGTCAAATATATAAATTTGTATACATGAAATTTAATGTTTAACTATTATTAATGTTTCTTTTGCTATTTCATGAACAACACCATCAACACATTTTGCCATTAACATAGCTTTATTTTGCATGTCGTCATCATCACTAGCATAAAATATAGGACATCCTCCTGATGAAGTCATATTTTTATCTGTTGTTATTATTGCCAAAGTAAAATCGTTTATAGACATATCTGACATATTATTTGCCTTCCTTTCTTCCTATTACATAATTTTTTAAAGCTATATTTTTACCTCTAGCACTTGAAACTATTGGAGTAGACTTTACTGCTTCAATAATAGCTTCTTCATTTTTTTCCATAGGTAAATATGCTATTACTATACTTTCATTTTCTGGATTTCTTCTTGGTATTGGTGTAAAAGCTGGTTCATTTTTTTGTCTGTAAAGACCTAATCTACTATATAAATTGTAAGCTATCGTTTGTCTTTGACCTGGGTCTTGTATTATCGATGCATTTATATAATTTTTATCTTTTGGTATAATTTCTATACCAATCGCACGAGTTAAAAATCTCTCTCTTTCTGATTTTAAACCTATATTAGTTATACCACTTAAACTCCCCACTTTTAGTATACTGTCATTTTCAAAAGTGACATCTACTATTTTTACATCTGCTATATCTCCAATAGAGTCTCGTTTTAATAACTTCTTTAAAATAAATGCTAGTATTATTCCAAATATAGTACTTATTATTAGTCCTATATTACTACCTACTTTAAACTCTGAAGTAATTAAATAATAAAAACCTACTGTAAAAAATGATGAAATTATACACATATAATTTCTAACTTCATATGTCTTTGCAATTTCTTCTATAAATGCATTTCCTCTTTTCACTAGTTGTTTAGCTTCTAATTCTGTAAGTGTATCTCTTCTATTTTCTCTAACTTGTCTAAATTGTTCTGCTGCTAAAGATAGAAATGTAATTGATGTATATGACCTTTCGATTAATGCAGGTACTAAAAGAGCACCTAAACATGATGCAACGAATGCTAAAACTAATTGTGAAATCAAAACATTAGGTTGTGTAGGATATTGTTTTTGTTCTAAGTTTAGCATAATTAATCTAGTTATTAATCCAATTATTATTCCAATAAAAAAAACTTTGTCCATTTTATACCTCTCAAATATTTTATTTTATTAAATATTTATAGTTGCTTTGTTTTCCTTTTGCAGCTTCTAAAATAGGTGTGCTTCCAGCAACTTGTTTTATAAGATTCATATCGTTTAGAATCGGCATAAACACAATTAATACACTTTTTGTTTTTAAATCGACTTTTGATGTTGAAACTATATCATGTTCGTCAATATCTCTATCTATTCCTGTATGAATAAATATGTTATGTATAATTGCATCTCTTTGTCCTAAATCATTTATAACTCCAAAATCTTTTTCGTCTTTTGGAACAACTTCTAGTGCAATACCATCTTTTAAAAACTTTTCTCTTGTTTGTTTTAAACCTATATTAGTTATAACTACATCATTAACTTTCATTATTGGACCATCAAAATATAGTTTTGCTTCTTTTATATCAGCAATATCATTTATGCTATTTCTTCTTAAAATCCTCCTAAATATCAAGCCCACTATTAAAGCTAAAATAGCTGCAACTGCTGTACAGATTAATATATTTTCTCCAAATCTTTTCGCTACTAAAATATATCCTATTGATGAACATAATGCTGCAAACAAACTTACGTAACTTCGAACTTCATAAGTTGATGCTATTTCTTCTATATATGTTACTCCTTTTGGAACTAATTCGTCTTCATCGATATTATTTAATGTTATTTTTTCTTGTTTTGATAGTCCTTGGAATTGCTGAATACCAACAGCTAAAAATGTTAATGCTGAAAATTCTTTGTCCATAAGTGCAGGTAGTGCAATTCCTCCTAATGCCGATGTAAGTCCTGCCATTATAATTTGTTCTATATAATCTTGTGGTCTTGTTGGATATTGTCTGTCACTTATCCTAAGAACCAATAGTCTACATAAAGTTCCAAGTAAGACTGCTACTAAAAACGAATGTCTAAATAGAGCTTCATCTAATACACTTTCCTTCATATATTGTTCTCCTTTGCAAAATAAATTTATTAATAGAAATTTTTATAAATTTATTTTGCACAAAAGAAAAAATCTTATGTAAAATTTCTATATTCATAGATCTATTTACATAAGATTTTAAATTTCAATATTATATTTTATTTTATATCTACTGGAATTGTAACTATAAAATCACTTCCTATTCCAAGTATACTTTCAACAGTTATATTTCCACCTAAAGATTTAACCATATGCTTTGTAATTGCAAGACCTAAACCAGTTCCCCCTATATCTCTACTTCTAGCTTTATCTACTCTATAAAATCTTTCAAAGATTCTATTTAGAGATTCTTTTGGTATACCTATTCCATTGTCTTTAAATTCCAATATTATATTCTGTCTATTTTCATCATAATGTTGTACAACTTCTATATGGCCATCTTTAGGCGTGTATTTAATTCCATTGTCTATTAAGTTTAAAAATATTTGTTTTATATTATCTCTAAATCCATATATGCATACATCTTCATCTTCAAAATTATATGATATTGTTATATTTTTTGATGAAGCTATATATTCTGTAATTTCACAGACTTCTTTAAATACATCAAATAATTTAACTTTTTCATAAGATAAATCTTGGCCATTTTCAATTGAAGAAAGTAATAATATATCTTCAATTAACCCCTTTAATCTGTTAGATTCTTTTTCGATTATATCTAAAAAATGATTTCTTGTATTTTTATCGATATCATCATTTATTTTTAAAGTTTCTACAAATCCTGTTATTGAAGTGAGAGGAGTTTTTAATTCATGGCTGACATTTGCTACAAAGTCTTTTCTCATATTTTCTAATTTTACAAGCTCTGTTATATCTTCTATATTTATAATAGATCCAATTATTGCATGTTTTGAATCTTGCAAATAAACGGGGTCTATTTTTATTCTATAAACTAAATTATCTTTTAAATTTAATTCAATTACCTCATTCTGAGTACTCCCTACATACTTTTGAAAAGTTTCTAATATTTTTTTATCTCCTACAACAAATTTAAAATTTATACCTTCTAAATTTGTTTCTATATCACATTTTAACATTTCCTTAGCTATATCATTTATAAGAAGAATTTTTCCTTTGATATCTATTGCTAAAATTCCATGAGATACACTTTTTACAATAGATGTCAACTGAAGATGTTTATATTCTACTTCTTCAATTGTACTGTCCATTATTTGAATCATATAATTGAAGTTTTTCGATAACTCTCCCAACTCTCCTTTTACATATGTATTAAATCTTGTATGAAATTCTTTATTACTAACTTTTTTAGATACTCTAGTAAATTCTTTTAGATATCTACGTAAAGTTACAGTATATCTTATAAGTAATATTGCTAAACCTAATGTAATAAGCATTACAAAGAAGTACACACTACTTACTTGCTGTAAATTCGGGTTCATATATATTACCTCAACTTTTAACTAATTTTATATCCTATTCCCCTAATAGTTTCTATATATTTTTCTCCGTCATTTTCAATTTTTTTTCTTAAATATCTAATATGTACATCGACAGTTCTTGTCTCCCCAAAATACTCATATCCCCAAACTTTATCTAGTAAAAAATTACGGGATAAAACTTTGCCTTTGTTTTGAAGAAGTAATTTAAGTAGGTCAAATTCTTTAATTGTTAAATCGATTTTTTTATCCTTTTTAGTTACTTCATGTTTTATTAAATCCATCCTAATATCTTTTACTGTTAAAACATCTTCTACTTTGTTTGTAGTCATGTTGTATCTTCTAAGAACAGAATTTATTCTAGCAAGTAATTCTTTAATTCCAAACGGTTTTGTTATGTAATCATCTGCCCCTTCTTCTAATCCCTTGACCTTATCTCTTTCCATATTTTTCGCTGTTAACATAATAACAGGTGTATCCTTTAAGTCTTCATCCTCTCTTATTTTTTTTAATACATCTATCCCACTTATATTTGGCAGCATCCAATCTAAAAGTATAAGATTTGGTTTTAATTCTTTTGCCTTATGGTATCCCTCAAAACTATCTAGTGAATAGTCGACAATATATCCGTTCACTTCTAAATTAAATTTTAAAAGCTCTACTATATGCATTTCATCATCTATAACTAGTATTTTTTCCTCCATAATATTACCCCCTTACTTTATTTCAATGAAGGTTCCTATTCTCTTTGGTGTTTTTTCATGTTTTCTATATGAGAAAAATCTATCACAATTACAACTTGTGCAAATATTCATATTTATTATATTCGACTTTAATACCCCAAATTCTTTTAATATTTGTGTATTTACTTCCCATAAATTAAGATAATATTTTTCATCTCTTATTTCATATATTTTTTCATCAGCATTTGGAAGAAGTTTTTCAAACTTATCAATTAAGTCGTAAGAAACTTCATAACAGCAGCTTCCTATAGATGGTCCTATAATTGCTATTACATTTTCAGGATTTGTATTATAATTTTCTTGCATAGATTTAAGAGTTTCTTCACATATCTTTCCGTACGTTCCTCTCCAACCAGCATGTGCAAGACCTACAGCTTTATTTTCAGTATCCACTAATATAACTGGCACACAATCTGCTGTTAATATTACAAGTGGTACATTTTTTTCATTTGTTATTATTGCATCTCCATCAATTATTTGACCTATATTAGTTTTATCTATTTTATTTACTATATTTGAATGTATTTGCTTATTTTTACTTAAATTTTTTAATGTAAATTCATCTTTTAATACACGATTTATATCATCTAAATTTTTAGCGTCCATATTGGTAGTACTTATAGCTATTTTAACGAAGTCAAGTCCTTCTTTGTTTATTGTCAAGTAATCATTTTTATCTATTATAGCTTGTGTCATGTTAATCTCCTTTTTCCATTAAAATATTTTTTAATTCACTTACAAAAGTATTTATATCTTTAAATTGTCTGTATACGGATGCAAATCTTACATATGATACTTCATCTATATCTTTTAATTTATCCATTACCATTTCGCCAATTTTATCAGTATTTATTTCACTTATATAGTCTTTATTTATTTCATTTTCTATATAAGAAATTATACTTTCTATTTGTTCTATTGAAACAGGTCTCTTTTCACAAGATTTTATTATTCCTCTTTTTATTTTTTCCCTATCAAATACTTCCCTACTGTTGTCCTTTTTTACAACCATTATCGGCGTTGTTTCTATAATTTCATAAGTAGTAAATCTCTTCTTGCAAGATTCACACTCTCTTCTTCTTCTAATAGACTTGCTGTCTGTATGCCTAGAATCAACAACTTTAGATTCTTTATAATTACAATATGGACATTGCATTGTTTTCCTCCTTAGTTAATTAAGATTTTAAATTTAGACATCTATTTGATTTTGGTCAAAGTTTAAATTTGAACCTATACTCACAATAATAGTATCACAACCTATTCTTAAAATGTCTTTCCAATATACAGTATCGATTTCGGCCCCTCTATAAAAGAAGTTTCCACTTGAACCTGTTATTGAGAAAGATGATACTTTTCCATTTTCAACATCTAAATCTATATCTGTAATAAATCCTAATTTCTTGCCATTTTTTACGTTTATTATTTCTTTTTCCATAATATCTGATATTCTCATCATTGTAAATTCCTCCCTTTTAATAAGCTTGTTTATTAAAAAAATTTAACACATTATTTCTCGGTTTTGACTTAAAAAATAGCTGTGTTTGTTTAATAAGATTTAAGAAATGCAATTACTTAAAGTTTTTTCAAATAATTTTTTTCTTAATATAAGCTTATTATTTACACCTCGAAAAAATTCACTCTGATATAATTATATTCTTATTCTTTTAATTTTACACATTATTAAAAAATAATCAATTTTTTTCTTAAAAAAATAAAGCTACCGTATAGTAAATAATTAATTTACTTATACGACAGCTAAATTTTTTAAGCATGGTAGTTATTAGATGTATTTTCTCATATTTTTTAGGGCATTTTTTTCTATTCTAGAGACTTGTGCCTGAGAAATTCCAATTTCATCTGCTACCTCTATCTGAGTTCTTCCCTTATAAAATCTTAAATCAAGAACTAATTTTTCCCTTGAACTCAATTTTTTAATTGCTTCTTTTAAAGCTATCTCTTCTAACCAATTTTCGTCTGTATCTTTTTTATCTTGTACTTGATCCATTACAAATATTGCATCTCCATTATCTTGATATACTGGGTCGAATAATGATATTGGATCTTGTATTGCATCAAGTGCCATAACTACAGATTCTACTTCCATATCTAATTCTTTCGCTATTTCTGATATTGTAGGTTCTTTTGAATTTGTTCTTATTAACCTTTCTCTAACTTGTAAGGCTTTGTATGCAATATCTTTTAGAGAACGTGAAACCCTAATTGGATTATTATCCCTTAGATATCTTCTTATTTCACCTATAATCATAGGTACTGCGTAAGTAGAAAACCTTACATTTTGACTTAAATCAAAGTTATCAATAGCTTTTATAAGTCCAACACATCCTATTTGAAATAAGTCATCTACATTTTCTCCTCTGTTGTTAAACTTTTGTATAACGCTTAGAACTAATCTTAAATTACCTTTTACAAACTTCTGTCTTGCGTCCTCATCTCCTTGTTTTATTTTTACTAATAGCTCTCTCATTTGATCAGCTTTAAATACAGGGAGTTCGGATGTATTTACACCACAAATTTCAACCTTGTTTATAATCATAAATTTCAGTCCTCTCTTAAAAGATTCTATATATGAAATTATTTACACATCATATATTTTTATACTTTTAATGAGCACTTATTTCCCTGTTAAACAAATTTTTTCATTTCTTTTTTTAATCTAAAAATTATTTTCTTTTCCAGTCTAGAGATGTAGGATTGAGATATACCAAGGATGTTAGCAACTTCTTTTTGAGTTTTTTCTTTGCCTTTTGTACTTAAACCAAATCTTAATTCCATAATTTGCTTTTCTCTATATGACAATTTATCTAAAGCCATAAATAGTAAATTCTTATCAATTTCTTCTTCAATTATTTTATAAATTTCATCATTATCAGTTCCCAATACATCTGATAATAAAAGTTCATTTCCATCTAAATCTACATTTAACGGTTCATCAAAAGATACTTCGGATTTCTTTTTATTATTTTTTCTAAGACACATTAATATCTCATTTTCTATGCATCTAGATGCATAGGTTGCCAATTTTATATTTTTGTCCAAATTAAATGTGTTTACAGCTTTTATAAGCCCTATTGTACCTATAGAAATTAAATCCTCCATATCTATTCCTGTATTTTCAAACTTTCTAGAAATATAAACGACTAATCTTAAGTTTCTTTCTATTAATATTGTTTTTACATTTTCATCATATTCTAGTTTTTTAAGCAATTCTTTTTCTTCCTCTACTGTCAATGGCGGTGGAAGTACATTCACACCACCCATATAATAGCAACTATCTGGTTTGATCAAATTTAACTTATTGCCTATTTTAATAAATTTCATAAACAATAATCTCTTTAGTTTTTGTACTTGTAATATCAATTAAAAGCCCTCCTTTTTAGTATAATATTCTTGGATTCAAAATTGCACTGTATCCTTCGTCATTAAAATTAGATACACCAAGGATAATATTACTTATTTTTTTATTATCTACATCGAGATAATCTGCCTTTATTCCCAAAATCATACCTGCATTATTATCGCCTACATGTTTATAGGGAATTAGCCTAACCCTAGATGATATTCTTGGTTCTAAATTCTCGGTTATGCTCTGGATATTTAGGATATCCATTTTATCGAAGTCACAATTTTTTGGTAAAAAATTTTCTAAAAGACTTGCCTTGACTATTACAACATCATTTTTACTAATTGGATCTTGCAGAAGGTTACCACTATCTAATAAAGCAATACATTCTATATTTTTATCTAATATGCCTATACTTATTTTTTTAGTTATATCATCAATATGTTTTAATAATCTAAAGTTGTTAACTATTTTTTTAAGTAATTTGCAACTAATATAAGAGCATATTATAAAAAAAGATATCGTCATATGACTAATACCTGTAAAATAAATAATAAAATAAGTGCTTCCTGATATAAATATATTTACTAGATAAAAATTAAAAAGTATCTTTATAAATTCCTTTTTGCTATTTATGTTAAAACAAATTAGAACTATTAGTATGAAAAATATAAATTTAGCCGGCAATGTAAAAAATATTTCTAATTCTTTATATACATACATAACACTATAGATGGTTCCTATTACTGCTCCACATATTTGTCGTATTTTTTTTGTGTATATTTTTGCAATATAAGTAGTACAATTTATTATAATGTAGTTAATAAATAGGTTCTCCAAAATATAACAATCTAAATACATTATATCTTCTCCTCTTTTTAACTTAATAAGATAATGTATTAAAATTATGAATTGTTTTTTAAACTTTTTCTTAAATATATTATAAGATACTTACCATAAATAGTTTGTCATTTTGAACAGTCGAATTAAAAATACTTTTTCTAAAAAAGAGCAAAAAAATAGAAAAACCTCCAATATTATTGGAAGTTTCTCTATATAATTCGAATTATCTTCTTTTATTTCTCAAAAAAGTTGGTATTTCCATTTCATCATCCCAGTCATCTTGTTGTCTAACTGGTTCTGGAGTTCTTTCAACTTTTGGTTCAATTCTTGGTTCTGGTTCTACAACTGTTTCTCTATGTATAACTGGCTTAGGTTCTACCTTAGCAACTGGTGGTATTTCAGTCTTTTTGATTGGTGTTGGCTCCACGAATCCACCTTGAGGAGCTTCATCAAAACCCGTAGCTATAACTGTTATCATTATTTCATCTTCTAAGTCTTCTCTTATAGATGCCCCGAATATTATGTTTGCATCAGGGTCACATGACTCAGTTATTAAGTTAGAAGCTGCATTTGCTTCAAATAATGATAAACTTGGTCCTCCTGTTACATTAAGTAACACACCTTTTGCACCTCTTATAGATGTTTCAAGAAGTGGCGATTGTATAGCTTCTTTAGCAGCTTCAATAGCTCTATTTTCTCCACTAGCGTTACCTATACCCATGTGAGCTAATCCTTTGTCTTTCATTATAGATGTAACATCGGCAAAGTCTAGGTTTATAAGTCCTGGAACTTTTATTAAGTCAGATATAGATTGTATCCCTTGTTTTAGCACATTATCAGCTATAGAGAATGCTTCTACTATAGATGTATTTTTTTGAACTACTTCAAGTAATCTATCATTTGGTATAGTTATTAATGTATCAACATTAGCTTTTAATTCTTCTATACCAGCTTCTGCATTTTTCATTCTTACTTTTCCTTCAAATCCAAAAGGCTTAGTAACAACACCTACTGTTAAGATGCCTTTTTGTTTTGCTAATTGAGCTACTACTGGAGCTGCTCCAGTACCTGTTCCACCACCCATTCCGGCAGTAACAAATACCATATCTGTATCTTGTAGTAATTCTTCTATTTGCTCTTTACTCTCTTCAGCTGCTTTTCTACCAACCTCTGGGTCAGCACCTGCACCTAATCCTCTTGTAAGTTTTTCTCCTATTTGTATTTGATTTTCTGCTTTCGAAGTCACTAACGCTTGTCTATCAGTATTAATTGATATGAATTCAATTCCTTTTATTTTTTCATCGATCATTCTATTAACAGCGTTGTTTCCACCGCCACCAACGCCAAATACTTTTATCTTAGCATTATTGTCAATTTCTAAATCAAAGCTTAGCATATCGAAACCTCCCTCTCTTGTAATTTATTTCTGTATATATATTAATTATATCATTTAATATTTAAATATTTAACGTATATTTACTAAAATAATATATATTTTATTGTATTTCCATGCTTTAGAAAAAACACTTTTAGGTATAACATCTATATTATAACATTTATTTTATTTAATTTGTTAAATTTTTTATAATATATCCCTCTTCCTCCTTAAAAATTTTAAATTTATATATATTTTTACTTTTTTCATGTCTTTTTTACATTATTTATAAGTATATAATGTATATTTAGAAAATGTCATATTAATTTTTCCATAGTTTATATTTTTACTTTTTAGATCAACTAAAATCTGAGTTAACTTTGCTATATCGTGTTTTATATCACTGTTACTATTGATTACAATTTCTATACCTTCTTTCGTTGTCATATTAACTTTATTTTCACTGTTAAAAGATATACTGCTTATTTTATTCTCAAGTCCATCTTTTTTTATATATTTTATTAAAGAAGTCAATTTCTCTTTGTCTTTATTATTTTCAAACTTAATTTGATTTTCTTTTATTGAAAAATCAGATTCTACGATAATGCAATTGCTTTTTATATTCTCACGCTCTACTTTGTCCATATAGCATAAATTTTCACTAACATAATAGTAATTATCACCCTTATCTTTTAAAACACACCCTATGGGTTTTTCTTTAACATCTATTATTATTGAATTTGGAATTCTTCGTTTCACTTTTACATATTCGATATACTTACTTTTATTTATATTTGTTTTAATTTTTTCTATATCATATGAAAATAAATTTTTACCAGTATTAATATTTGATAAATTCTTTACCTCTGTTTTTGTAAGAATATCATTATTAACTATCTTTATATTTTTTAAGCTAAAAAAATCGCTCCTTATAAAAAGTATCACTCCAAAGCAAATCATAAACACAAATAAAAGAAGTATAATAACTCTATTTATCCTTAACTTTCTTCTTTTCTTCTTCATAAAATCACCTCAAAAATATAAGTATAAATCAAAAATACTACATTTGAGGCTTTATTTCCTACATATAAATTTAATTTTTTATAGCAAATTAAT
Source organism: Intestinibacter bartlettii (assembly GCA_025148965.1). Lineage (GTDB taxonomy): Bacteria > Bacillota > Clostridia > Peptostreptococcales > Peptostreptococcaceae > Intestinibacter > Intestinibacter bartlettii. The sequence continues at coordinate 2,270,853 of CP102273.1, forward strand.
ACTAAAAATGAATATTTTCATGTCATTTCGATGTATATACAAAAAAAGATATAAAATAAATCACGTATATCTTGATTCACTTTATATCTTTTTATCCAAATCTATTTTATTTTTATAATTTATTTCTTTTTTATTCCTATAACTTTAGGTTCTTTAGAAACTTGCTCTTCTAAAATATTTTCTTTAGATTCAGCTTGTTTTTCTTTTTTATTTTTAGAACCTACTGCTTCGTTATAAGATTTCATTATTTCGTTGTATATTAAATCAATTGCTTCCGGCTTACCTATTTTTTTAGCATTGTTTGCCATATCGATTAATAACTCTTTATCTCCAAGTAATTTAAATACAGCGTCATTTAAAGATTGTGGTGTTAAATCTTTTTCTAAAATCGCAATTCCAGCACCTTGTGCTTCTATACTTTTTGCATTGTATTCTTGGTGATTTTCTGCTGTATAAGCTTTTGGAATTATTATTGAAGGTTTACCAAGGGCAGTTATTTCTGCTAAAGATATTGCTCCTGCACTACCTATTACTATATCGCTTGCAGCAAGACCATCAGCCATATTATCTAAATAAGGCATAACTCTTTGATAAGGTTTAAGTTCTATATCTTTTATACTTTCTATAAACTCTTCATAATAAACTTTTCCTGTTGCAAATATAAAGGCAACATCTTCTTTTACCATGTTTTCTATTACTAGTCTCATAGCGTCGTTTATTTCTTCTGAACCACCACTACCGCCGTAGCATAGTACCATTTTTTTATCTTCACTAATTCCTAAGTTTTTTCTTGATATATATTTTCTCGCTTGTAAAATTTCTTTTCTTACTGGATTACCTGTAAGAACTAATTTATCTTGGCTCTTTTCTGGAAATCTCTTATGAGAATCCTCAAAACTTGTAAGAACCTTTGTAGCAACTTTAGAAAGTATTTTATTTGTAACTCCTGGGAAAGAGTTTTGTTCATGGACTATAGTTACTTTTTTGCTCATAGCTGCATTAAACAGAACTGGTCCACTTACATATCCACCTGTCCCTATTACTATATCTGGTTTATATTTTTTAACAATTCTTCTCGATTGTTCTAAACCTTTACATAATTTGAATACTCTCTTGACATTATCAAAATCTATTTTTCTTTTAAAACCTTGAACTGTGACTGTTTTTAATTCAAAGCCTGCTTTTGGAACTATTTCTGATTCTATACCATTTTTAGTTCCAACAAATAAAATTTCACAATCTGGATTATGTTCTTTTATTTTATTTGCTATGGCTATTGCTGGGTATACATGTCCTCCCGTACCGCCACCGGCTAATAATACCTTCACTTCATCATCTCCTGTTAATTAAATTTTACTTTCTTTGAGATGTTTAACACAATTCCAATTTCACCCATCAGCACCGTCAGCGAGGTTCCTCCATAACTTATAAATGGAAGTGCCACCCCTGTTGCTGGCATAGAAGATGTTGCAACTGCTATATTAAAAGCTGCTTGTATCCCTATTTGGGCTCCAATTCCTATAACTACCATACATGCGAATATATCTTTTGATTTTAATGCTATTTTTACACATCTATAAACTAATATTACAAATAGCATTATAACTAAAATGCAACCTACAAGACCTAATTCTTCGCCTATTATTGCGAAAATAAAGTCATTTTGAGGTTCTGGTATGTAAAAATATTTCTGTCTACTTTTACCTAGTCCTAATCCGAAAAGTCCTCCTGACCCTATGGCATAAAGACTTTGGATAACTTGATATCCACTCCCAAGTGGATCTTGGAATGGATCTAGAAATGCTGTAAATCTTTTTAGTCTATATGGTTCTGCAATTACTAAAACTGCAAATAAACCAACTCCTGCTGCTAGCATACTAAGTACAAATTTCATATTCATTCCTGCAACAAATAGCATTATGAACACAACTATTATAAGTGTACCAGCTGTAGACATATTAGGTTGTAACATTATCAATATAAAAAATATTGATGGAATTATTAAAATTGGTATAACACCTTTTGTCAAAGATTTTATATTTTCATATCTCTTTTCAATAACTTTCGCTGTAATTACTATTGTTACAAACTTTGCTATATCCGATGGTTGAAATGTAGCTCCTCCTATTCCAAGCCATCTTTTTGCTCCGTTAGCCTCTATACCTAGAGGTGTTAAAACTAACGCTAAGCATATAACAGTAAATATACAAAGTGGCAATGAATTTTTCTTCCAAAAAGTATAGTCAATATTAGACATAAACATCATTCCCACAAACCCTAGTATCGCATAGATTATATCTCTTTTTAAAAAGAAATAGCCATCTTGGTGTTTAAATGAAGCTTGAACATAGCTTGCACTAAACACCATGACTATTCCAAATAATACCAAGGCTATTGTTGTATAAAAAATTACTAAATCAAACTCCGTCTTCATCCCCTTTGTAATTTGCTTTTTCATTTTCAAACTTTCATTAGGCATATGAATGACTACCACCTTCCTCATCGCTATTAGCTTTGAAGGAAGAGTCTTTATTATAAGTTATTTACATTATCTTTGAAGTCGCGTCCTCTTACCTCAAAGCTTGTGTACATATCCCAACTTGCACATGCTGGTGAAAGTAGTACTACATCTCCTTCATTTGCAAGTTCGGCAGAAGTTTCTACTGCTTCTTTCATATTTTGTACTCTTTTTATTATTTCAAATCCTTTAGTTTTTGCACAAGCCTCTATTTTTGATGCAGTTTCACCTAATAAAACTAAAGCTTTTACATTTTGTTTTGCAATATCTAAAAGTTCATCATAAGTACTATCCTTATCATATCCTCCAGCTATTAATATAATTGGCTTCTTATAAGAAGTTACTGCTTTTATAGTTGAATCTGGATTAGTACCTTTTGAGTCGTTTACATACATAACTCCATTTACAGTTTTTACATATTCTAATCTATGCTCTACTGCTTTAAAAGTTTTTAATACTTCTCTTATTACTTCTATATCTATACCTGAGACATATGCAGCTAAAGTTGCTGCCATACAGTTTTCTAGGTTGTGTCCTCCTGGTAAGCTAAGTTCATCTTCGTGAAGAAGTACTATTTCTTTATCTATATTTATTACTATATTTCCTTCGTTATTTAGATATATTCCTCTTACACCTTGGTGTTTTCTAGAGAAATATAAAACTTGAGAGTTACATTTACTAGATAAAGCTCTAACTGCTTCATCGTCGTAATTTAGTATTGTAAAATCATTTTTATCTTGATTCTTAAATATATTAGCTTTTGCCATTATATAATTTTCCATAGTATGGTGTCTATTTAAATGGTCTGGTGAAAGATTAAGTATCATACTTACTCTTGGTTTAAAATCTACTATACTTTCAAGTTGGAAACTACTAAGCTCTGTAATTAAGAAAGATTTTTCGTCAGCTATTCCAACAGTTTCTATTACTGGTTTTCCTATATTTCCAACTACATAAGTATCACATTTAGCTGCTTTGAAGATTTCTCCAACTAAAGATGTAGTAGTTGTTTTTCCATTTGTACCTGTTATTCCTATGAAAGTAGGATTATTTGATAATTCATAAGCTAATTCTACTTCACCAATTACTTTTATATTATTAGAATATAATTTTTGTATAAATGGTAAATCAAGAGGTACTCCAGGAGATACAACTGCTAAATCAATATGATCTACTTCTTCTGGATGATATCCAAGTATATAAGTTGCATTTTTTATATCTTTTAATTCTTCTAATATATCTACTAGTTTTTCTTCAGTTTTTATATCATTAACTGTTATATTAGCTTCTAATTTATCTAGTAATTTGATAGTTGATATACCAGTCTTTGCTAAACCTATAAGTAAAACATTCTTTCCTTTTAAATCCATTTTAATTTACCCCCATCACTTAAAATACTGCTAAAACACCTATCCAACATAAAACTACAGTTACAATCCAAAATACAAATACAACTCTTGTTTCTGGCCATCCACATTGTTCAAAATGGTGGTGTAATGGCGCCATTTTAAATATTCTTTTTCCATTAGTTAATTTGAAATAAGTTACTTGTATCATAACAGATAAAGCTTCTGCTAAGTAGATAAACCCTACTATTATTATTATTAATGGAGAATTAGTAAGTGTTGCAAATGCAACTACTGCTCCACCTAATGCCATTGAACCTGTATCTCCCATAAATACTTTTGCAGGATATGAGTTAAATCCTAAGAATCCTAAACAAGCACCCGCTGTTGCTGCTGCAAGTATAGCTACATCAGAATTTGATATTGATACTGCAAATAGTACGAAGAAACATGATACTATTAAGGTAACACCTGATGCAAGCCCATCAAGTCCATCTGTTAAGTTTACTGCATTTACAGTTCCTATTATGAATATCATCATAAATGGTATATACCATATTCCTAAGTTGATTATATGGTTTGTAAATGGTATAACAAGTTGTGTTGCACTTGGTGATGCACTATATTGATAATATGCGATATATAAAGCAAGAGCAAATTGTAGTATTATCTTTTGATAAGCTTTAAGGCCTAATGATCTCTTCATTTTTATTTTTATAAAGTCATCTAAAAATCCTACAAATCCAAAGCCTACTATACAAATAAGCCCTACTATTAATCCTTTACTAATAGTAGCTCTTGTAAGCCCTGTTATTAATATAGCTACTATCATCATTACACCACCCATTGTTGGTGTTCCATTTTTTGCTAAGTGTGATTGAGGTCCCTCATCTCTAACCGTTTGACCAAATTTAAATCTAGCAAGCATTGGTATAAATATTGGTCCAAGTATTATTACTATTAAAAAACCAATCATTGCTGTAAACGTAAGTTCTCTAATTCCTAACATTAATTAAAACTCCTCTCCCTGTTGTTTCATTTTCTTATTATTATTTTTCATTTGCAATTATTAACTTTTTTTATGCTAAATATTCCTATTTATGCATTTTAATCTTAAAGTTTTTATACGATGACTAAAAAAATAATTTTTGCTGATTTGCATTCAAGTAAAAACTTATATTTAATACTATCTATATCTCCAATCTTATTAATTATATACCAAATTGATTTATTTTTGAAGATATTTATAATATAAGTCTAATTTGTAACAATTTGTTCACCATACTTTAATAATGTGAAACTAATATGTATAATGTCGGGAGATTTATAATGTTTTGTTTAATTATTGTTATAGTATAATATTATGCTAGAACCTTCATTTACTTTTACTCCTGGTTTAGGAAACATATCTGTTACAACTTTCTTTTCATCTACTTCTATATCTGTATCTAAGTTTGATTCTAGTTTCTTTTCTTCTAGTATTTTAGTTGCTTCCTTTATTGTTAAGTTTCTTACATCTGGAATTTCTACTTGTTTCTTTTCATTTTCTTCTTTTTCTTCTTTTGTATATTCTTTTTTAACTCCTAGATATTCTAAACTTTGACTCATTACTTCTTTTATAATAGGACCTGCTGTAGTTGAACCGAAGGCTACAACATCTGTAGGTTCATCGACTATTGCTAATACTACTATTTGTGGATCATCAACAGGTGCTACACTTATAAATGAGCATATGTATTTTCCTTGGGCATAAACACCATCTATAACCTTTTGTGCTGTTCCTGTTTTTCCACCTAATCTATATCCTGGTAAATATGCTATTTTACCTCCACCATCTGTAACAACTGATTCCATAACACTTAACATTTTCTTTGATGTTTCTGTTGAAACCACTTGTCTAACAGTTTTAGGCTTAACTTCTTGTACTACATTTCCTTCATTATCTGTATACGCTTTTACAAGTCTTGGCTCCATAAGTTTTCCATCATTTGCAATAGCTGATACTGCTCTTATTAATTGAATAGGAGTTACTGATATAGATTGACCAAAAGAAATAGTTGCAAGTTCTACAGGACCTACATCCTTTTCTTTATATAGTATACTATTTGCCTCACCGACTAAATCTATATTAGTCTTACTTGTAAGTCCAAACCCTTCTATATAATCATATAATTTGCTAACTCCCAATCTTTTTCCTAATTCAACAAAAACTGGGTTACATGAATTTTGAACTGCTTGTTCAAATGTTTCGCTTCCATGAGGTCTATATGATCTCCAGCATTTTATTCGTTTACCTTCGACAGTTACACTACCTGTACATGTAAATTTCTCATTTGGTTTAATTACATTTTCTTCGACTGACGCTGTAGATGTTATTAATTTGAAAGTTGAACCTGGTTCATATGTATCACTTATAAGTGTATTTCTCCACATTTCATAATAAGCATTTATCTTTTTGTCGTCATCATAACTTTTTAGTAAATCTTCAAAATATGGATATATTGCTTTTGTCGGATTATTTGGGTCATAATCTGGTTTTGATGCCATAGCTAAAACATCACCTGTTTTAGGGTCCATTGCTATTATCTTAACCCTCTTTGCATTGTTTAATTCATATGCTCTTTGGGCTGCTTTCTCCGCATAACTTTGGATTACTTCATCTATCGTAAGCACAATTCCATTTCCTTGAGTTGCTTCATAATATTGTTCAACACCTTGATTAATCTCTCTTCCTGATGCATCTGTGCTTACAATTAATTTTCCGTCTTTTCCTTGCAAGTCTTTATTGTATTTAAGTTCAATTCCTGTTACACCTTCTCCATCTGATGATGTATGACCTAATACATAAGATGCAAAATTTCCATGCGGATAATATCTTTGTGGATCTTCTGATATCCATATTCCAGAAAGTGATGCATTTTGAATTTTATCAGCTACATCATCATCAACCCATCTTTGAATTCTAACAAGTGCTTGATTTGTCTTTGATAGCAATTTTAAAATTTCATCATAGTCTTTATCCTTGACTATTTCTGAAATTTTTTTAGCTGTTTTCTCCTTATCCTTTACTTCGACTGGCTTACACCAAATCGTATATTTTGTAACACTGACAGCTAATGATTTCATATTCCTATCGTATATAGTCCCCCTTTTTGATTCTATTGGGATTTCCCTAGTTTGTTGTTCTGATGCTTTAGTAGTCAGCCATTGTCCTTTTACAAGCTGCAAGTAGCAAGTTCTTACTATTAATACTAAAAATAATGCACATGCAGAAACAAGAACTAATACTAGCCTTTTTCTACTTTTTATTTTTATTTTTTTCATAATCATCCTCCTTTGATATTAATCATCCACAGATATATATATTTTTTGACTGTCTGTCGGATAAATCATATTTAGTTTTTCGATAGCATCTTCTTCTAATGTATTAGTGTTTTCTTTTCCCAGTTTTTCAACTTGTAATGTTTCTAATTTATTCTTTTGTTTTTTCAAATCTTTTTCTAGATAATATATTTGATATTTTAATTTAGAAGAAACTTGATAGATACATAAATTTCCTACTCCAATAGCTGCTATTAAAATAATTACTAATACGCCTGTCTTTCTCTTAAATATTCCTCTTTTATTCTTATTCTTTTTCTTCCTCTTATATGCTTTAAAACTCTTTACCTTTTCGTTTTCATTATGCATATCATCATCCCCTTGACTTAAAAATTTTTATATTTAAAACAGAAAAGCAAAACTTATTTACCAAATACATAACCCTATCATTAAAGAATTATTTATTTTAGATATATCTTCCTCTAAAAAACGTTCGATAAAAACACTCATATAAGTTCAAATTAAACTTTTTTTCAATATAATTCACCTATATCTTTTTTATTTAAACAAAAAATAAGGAAGTATTGAAAAATAAATTTCAAATCTATTTTCCAATACTTCCTTAACTATATCTTTAATATTTAATTTTTAATTTTATTCTAATTCAAAAGCACCAGTATATAATTGATAGTATTTTCCACGTCTTTCAATAAGTTCATCGTGATTACCACGTTCAATTATTCTACCTTGTTCTAAAACCATGATAACATCAGAGTTTTTGATTGTTGATAATCTATGTGCAATTACAAATACCGTTCTACCTTCCATCAGTTTATCCATACCATCTTGAACTATTTTTTCTGTTCTAGTATCTATACTTGATGTAGCTTCATCTAGTATTAAAACTGGTGGGTTTGCTATTGCTGTTCTCGCTATTGATAAAAGCTGTCTTTGACCTTGAGATAAGTTGCTTCCATCCCCTGTTAACACTGTATTATATCCATCTTTTAGATGTTTTATAAATCCGTGTGCATTTGCAAGTTTTGCAGCAGCAATTACTTCTTCATCAGTTGCATCTAATTTACCATATCTGATATTTTCCATAACTGTTCCTGTAAATAGATGAGTATCTTGAAGAACTATACCAAGTGATTTTCTTAAATCGTCCTTTTTAATTTTAGTTATATTAATTCCATCATATCTTATTTTACCGTCTTGTATATCATAGAATCTATTTATTAAGTTTGTTATTGTAGTTTTACCAGCTCCTGTAGCACCAACGAAGGCTACTTTTTGTCCTGGCTTAGCATACATATTTATATCATGTAATACAATTTTGTCATCGTTATAACCGAAGTTTACACCTTCAAATACAACATCCCCAGTTAATTTAGTATATGTTACAGTTCCTTCCGCTTTATGTGGATGTCTCCAAGCCCAAGTTCCTGTACGTTCTTTTACTGGTTTTATTTCGCCATCTTCTTCTATAGCATTTTCTAATGTAACATATCCGTCGTCTACTTCTGGCTTTTCATCTATTAAGTTAAATATTCTCTCTGCACCAGCAAGAGCCATAATTATTGAGTTGAATTGTTGAGATACTTGGGCTACTGGCATATTAAAACTTCTTGTTAATTGTAAGAATGATGCTAATGCACCTAAAGTTAAATTTCCTACACCACTTATTGCAAGTACAGCTCCTATTGCAACTATTAAAACATAACTTATATTTCCTATATTGTTCATTATAGGCATAAGCATATTTGCAAAACTATTGGCATTGTCAGCACTATTAAATAATGAGTCATTTAATTCGTTAAATTTCTTTTTAGAATCTTCTTCATAACTAAATACTTTAACGACTTTTTGACCTTCCATCATTTCTTCAATATATCCATTAACTTTACCTATATCTCTTTGTTGGTTCCCAAAGAAGAAAGCACTTTTAGAGCCTAATATTCTCATTACTTGATACATTACAAATACCATAAGAACTATTAATATTGTAAGTATTGGACTTAGTACTATCATAGAAACAAAAGTCCCTACTATAGTTATTATAGAAGATATAAGTTGAGGTATACTTTGACTTATCATCTGTCTTAATGTATCTGTATCATTTGTGTATATACTCATTATATCTCCGTGAGCATGTGTATCGAAATATTTGATTGGAAGCTTTTCCATATGCTCAAATAAATCATCACGGATATTTTTTAATGTTCCTTGAGATATATTAACCATAAGTCTACTATATACATACGTTGATATTACACCAGTATAGAAAATAGCAGCCATTATAGCTAAAGCTGTTAATAATGCTTTAAAACTTGGGTTATTGTGTCCTAATAAAGGAACTATATAATCATCTATTAATGTTTTTAAGAATAAGTTTGCTACAACTGAAACAATAGAACTAATAAATAATGTTATTAAAACTATAAAGAATAAGAATTTATAATCTCTAAATATATAGCTAATCATTCTTTTTAAAGTCTTCATTGGGTTATTTCCCTTAGGGCCTTTTTTACCTTTAGCAAATTCTTTACTCATTATCATCAGCTCCTTTCACTTGTGATTCGTAAACTTCTCTATATATAGCGTTGTTTACTTTTAATTCATCATGTGTTCCAATAGCATCTATTTTACCGTCATCTAAAACTATTATTTTATCACTAGCTTCTATTGATGATATACGTTGAGCTATTATTATTTTAGTTGTAGATGCTATGTCATTTTGTAGCGCTGCTCTAATTGTAGCATCTGTTTTTGTATCAACTGCACTTGTTGAATCGTCTAAAATTAATATTTTAGGTTTTTTAAGTAATGCTCTAGCGATACAAAGTCTTTGTTTTTGACCACCAGATACATTTGTACCACCTTGTTCTATATAAGTATCATATCCATCTGGGAATGTTTGAATGAATTCATCGGCACATGCTTTTTTACATGCATCTACTAATTCTTCATCTGTTGCATTTTTATCTCCCCATCTTAGATTTTCTTTTATAGTACCTGAAAATAATACATTCTTTTGTAAAACCATAGAAACTTCATTTCTAAGAGTATCTATATCATAGTCTCTAACGTCTACTCCACCGACTTTTATGCTTCCTGAAGTAACGTCATAAAGTCTTGGTATTAATTGAACCAATGTAGATTTTGCACTACCTGTTCCACCTATAATTCCTATTGTTTCACCAGATTTTATCTCTAGGTTTACATTTTCTAAGTTTAATTTATTTTTATCATTAGCATAAGAGAAATCTACATTTTCAAATGATATAGATCCATCTTTTACTTCTTTTATTGGATTTTTAGGATTTTTTATAGTACTTTCTTCATCTAAAACTTCAAGTATTCTCTCTGCTGAAGATTTAGCCATAGTTATCATAACAAATACCATAGATAACATCATTAAACCCATAAGTATTTGTGTTGAATATGTGAAGAAACTCATAAGTTGACCTGTTGTCATAGTATTTGAAACTATCATTTTAGCCCCTAACCATGATAAAAGTAATATACATGTATACATAGTAATTTGCATTACTGGAGCATTTAGTACTATTAATTTTTCTGCAAATATAAAACTATTTTTTACATCTCCTGAAGCTTTTTTGAATTTATTTATTTCGAACTCTTCTCTTACTGCTGATTTTACAGTTCTTATTCCTGTTAAGTTTTCTTGTACACTTGCATTTAATGCATCGTATTTTTTGAAAACAGCTGTGAATCTAGGGAATGCAACTTTTATTATAAGCGCTAATATTAACCCTAAGAATATTACTGCTCCAAAGAATACTAGTGATAAACTCGGATTAATTAAAACTGACATTAACATTGCAGATATAAGCATGATTGGTGCTCTAACAAGCATCCTTAAAATCATTTGATATGCATTTTGCACATTTGTTATATCTGTCGTAAGTCTTGTTACTAGACCTGCTGTTGAATATTTGTCAATGTTTTCAAATGAAAAATCTTGTATATTTTCAAACATCGCACGTCTTAAGTTTCTCGCATAACCTGCTGAAGCATTTGCTGCAAACTTTGCACCTAATGCACCACAAAGAAGTGATAACATCGCTACTACAAACATAAGTATTCCTATTTTGGCTACATAGCCCATATCACTATTGTTCAGACCATTGTCTATAATCATCGCCATTAATAGTGGTATTATAACTTCACATATACACTCTAATACCATAAATATAGGCGTGATTATAGAATTCTTTTTGAATTCACCAATATATGATGATAATTTTCGTATCATTTCTTCCTCCTCAATATATAAATTTTATTTTAAATTAAATAAATTATTTAATTTTTGACATTATAAACTTCTCATTATAATATTTTAAGGGCAACTTAAAATTATTAAATGAGAATTACTTTAAATTATCTAAAATTTTATACATATACTTAAATAACTGCTCTTGTTCTTCCTTCGAAATACCGTTTAGCATTTTAGCATCTAATTCTTGGATATATAAATAAGCATCATCTAATACTCTTTGAGTTTTTTCTGTCATCTTTATAAATTTAGATCTTTTATCATTTAGATTTTGTTCTCTCGTTATAAATCCTTTTTCTTCTAATCTATTTAATAACCCTGTAACTGTAGGATTTTTAAGTGTTAATCCTGTCTCTAAATCCCTTTGAGTAAGTTTATCTTCCTCATGTCTTTTTAAATATAAAAGCACATCCATTTGTGACGGAGTCAAGTTGTATCTTTGTAAGTTTTTATGACAACGTGTCTCAAATGCTATATGTATTTGTTTAATTAAAAAACCTATAAGTATTTTCTCTTCCATATTAATTCTCCTAAATATATAGCTTGCTATATATTTTATTTATTTTTTTATTAATTGTCAATAGATGTAATTTTATTTTTAAATTTTTTCTATACTTTTATTTACGCAAAAAGAGAGATTTACTTTTAAATAACCTTTAAATTTAAATCTCTCTTTATTTTTATTAATTATTTTTTATTATTATTACTATTTATCTATTTTATTTCATCTTGTATTCCTGGTATTATAGGTAATTTATCAAATCCAACTTGTAAATCTTCATCTGTTGGAATATAATCTGTCATTGTTCCTTCTATATAAGCATTATATCCCTTCATATCGAAATATCCTGTTCCAGTTAATCCAAATAATATTGTTTTTTCTTCACCAGTTTCTTTACATTTTAAAGCTTCATCTATTGCAACTCTAATTGCATGTGATGATTCTGGCGCTGGAAGTATTGTTTCAACTTTAGCGAATAATGTTGCAGCTTCAAATACCTTAGTTTGTTCAACAGATATAGCTTCCATATATCCATCGTGATATAGTTTTGATAATATTGGACTCATTCCATGATATCTAAGACCTCCTGCATGGTTTTTAGATGGTGTAAACTCACAACCTAAAGTATACATTTTTGCCATAGGAGTTATTTTACCAGTATCGCAGAAATCATATGCGTATTTACCTCTTGTTAAAGATGGGCAAGATGCTGGTTCTACTGCAACTATTCTTGGATTTGCTTTTCCTAATAATTTATCTTGCATGTATGGAGCTATAAGTCCACCTAAGTTAGAACCTCCACCTGCACAGCCGATTACTATATCAGGATATTCTTCTAATTTATCCATAGCTGCTTTTGCTTCTAGTCCTATTATTGATTGATGAAGTAATACTTGATTTAAAACAGAACCTAAGACATATCTATATCCATTTGTACTTACTGCAACTTCAACAGCTTCTGATATTGCAGTTCCTAAAGAACCTGGATCATCTGGATTTTGTTCTAATATTTTTCTACCTGCATTAGTTGTATTACTTGGAGATGGAGTTACATCTGCTCCAAATACTTTCATTATATTTTTTCTATCTGGTTTTTGTTCATAAGATACCTTAACCATATATACATTAAGTGGAAGCCCAAAATAAGAACAAGCTTCTGATAAAGCAGTTCCCCATTGCCCTGCTCCAGTTTCAGTAGTAACACCTTTTAGGCCTTCTTTTTTAGCATAATATGCTTGTGCTATTGCTGAATTTAGTTTATGACTTCCTGAAGTATTATTTCCTTCAAATTTATAATATATTTTAGCTGGTGTCCCCAAAGCTTTTTCTAGGTTATAAGCTCTACAAAGTGGTGATGGTCTATATATTTTATACATTTCTCTGACTTCTTCTGGAATATCTACATATCTAGTTTTATCATCCATTTCTTGATGAGCCAACTCTTTACAAAATACTGGATATAAGTCTTCTTCAAGTGCTGGTTTCATAGTTGCTGGATTTATCATAGGTTCTGGCAACTCTTTCATATCCGCTCTTAGATTATACCACTTCTTTGGTATTTCCTCTTCACTTAAATATAATCTGTATGGCGCTTTTTTCATTTCTTATACCTCCTAAATATTCTCTAAATTTGTTCCAAATAAAAAAGACTTTCATCCCTAATTGGGACAAAAGTCATATCTTCTGCTTCTGCGGTACCACCCTAATTGATCATAAAGACCCACTCATCTCATATACTATCATATATGCTCCTGTGATAACGGATGGAGTTCCCGTCAGATACTACTAAGATACACCTTTCATTCTGCCCTCGTAAGTCCATTCAATACAAGTTATTTGTCATGATTCCACCATCCACAACTCTCTATAAAATAATTATTGCATCTACTCTTCTTACTCATCGGTTTGATTATTATATTTATGATTATATTTCCATTTTTTTCTTATGTCAACTATTTTCTTAATATTTATATTTTTGAAATTTTTCTATAAATATTTTTAAAATTGTATTTTAAAATTCATATTGTTTTAAAATTCTTGATTAAACCGTCTTTAAATGATTTATAATTAATAAAGGGGTGTATTCAAATGGATATAGAAAAGTTATGTTCAGGTATGAATGATTGGCTCGTAAATGTCAGACGAGACTTACATAAAACGCCTGAACTAGGTTTAAAAGAATTTGAAACTAAAGAAAAAATCAAAAAATATTTAGATGAAATAGGAATATCTTATATAGAATATAAAAACACTACAGCTATCGTAGCACAAATAAACGGAGGCTTTGAGAAGACAGTAGGTTTAAGGGCTGATATAGATGCATTGCCTATAGATGAGGAGTTAGATTTAGATTATAAATCTAAAAACCCAGGCGTAATGCACGCTTGTGGTCATGATGCCCATACTGCAATCTTATTAGGTGCTTGCAAAGTTTTATATGAAAATAGAGATTTATTAAAAGTAAACGTGAAATTCTTTTTCCAACCTGGCGAAGAAATTGGCGCTGGCAAATATATGATTGAAGAAGGCTGTCTAGAAAACCCAAAGGTCGATATGGTATTTGGACTTCATGTCGGCTCACATATAAAAACTGGATATATAGAAATTAAAAAAGGTACTGCAGCCGCTTCTACTGACAGACTTATATTAAAAGTATTAGGCAAAAACGGTCATGGTGCTTATCCACACGAAGGAGTTGATGCAATAGTTATCGCTTCATACTTAGTCACTGCTCTTCAAAGCATCATTAGCCGAAATATAGATCCTACTGACTCTGCTGTAATTTCTTTTGGAAAAATTGAAGGTGGACATAAGGGCAATATTATATGTGATGAAGTTAAGTTAACTGGTACACTTAGAACTTTGAATGAAGATACTCGCCATCTTATAAAAGAGAAAATTAAAGCAATGTGTGAAAATGTTAGCATAGGATTTGGGGGCAAGGTAGATCTTGAAATAATACCTGGAATTCCAAGCTTGGTTAATACTTCAGAATTAGTAGATTTAGTTGTTAAAAATACTTCCGAATTGCTCGGATGTGATAAAGTGCTAAAAAAAGAAAAATCACCACTTGGTGCTGAAGATTTTGCATGGTTTCTACAAAAAGTGCCTGGAGTATTTTTTAACATAGGATGTGGAA
Source organism: Intestinibacter bartlettii (assembly GCA_025148965.1). GTDB lineage: Bacteria > Bacillota > Clostridia > Peptostreptococcales > Peptostreptococcaceae > Intestinibacter > Intestinibacter bartlettii. The sequence continues at coordinate 2,285,979 of CP102273.1, forward strand.
ATGAAGATAAAAATACAACTTATCCTATACATAATTCAAAATTTAATATAGATGAAGATTGTCTTTTGATTGGAACTATGATTCATGTAAAAAATATATTGTCTATAAGCTAAATAATTTAATTGCTATTTAATCTATTCAGTGTTATTATTATCAAAAATAGATATAACAAGGAGAAATATATGAAAAAATTTTCTATTATAGCATTAATATTAATGACTATATTTACTTTTGGATGTAGCAAAAAAGATACTTCTGATAATATGGTAAAATTAAATAAAGTAGATATTTCAGCTATTAGCAATCAACAGATTAAGAATTTTTTAACTGAAGCATCAGAACAAGAGGGAATTTATAAAATAGAAACAAAATCAAATACTTATATATATTTTAATGGAATAAAAAATGAATTTATCGATATAAATTGCAGTGTTGAAGATAATACTTTAAATATAGAATCAAATAAAAGCAAATTAGAAAGTAATGATTCACCATCACAAAAACTATATGTTATATATCAAAAGAACATAACTATCTCAAATGATAAAACAGTTTATTTTGATACTATAAAGTTAACTATAAATGGTAAAGAATCCAGCTTTAAAAATTCATTTGTAATCAAAGAATAATATAAAAATGAGCTTAAAAGTTTAATAAACTAATAAGCTCATTTTTTACTTTGATATTTTATTATAATTTATATTATCTTAATACCAATGTAATTTCCATTTTCCACTTAAATATCTCCATACAAAGAACACACTTCTAACAGCCCAGTCTATGGTCATTGCTACCCATACACCAAATACACCTAGTCCCATGTATTTTCCAACTATATAACTAAATCCTATTCTGAAAATCCACATTGAAAATATACATACTAGCATACAGAATTTGACGTCATTTGATGCTCTAAGCGTATTTGCTATCATAAATGATAACGGCCATATTAGCATTGCCATAATTCCATGATAAATAATTATCTCACGAGTCATTTGAGCAGTTCCTTCAGATAAGTTATATATATCTAATATTAAATTTAAACCTAAAAATATAATTACATTTGTAATTATTATTCCAATATAACTTAGTTTCATCATTTTCTTAGTATAATATCTTGTTTGGTATTCATCATCTGCTCCGACACATTGTGATACTACAGCAAGATCTGCTTGACCTATAGCCATTCCAGGTACGATTTGGAATAATGCAAGGCAGTTACTAACAGCATTTGCAGCTATTGAAGCAGTTCCAAAGCTTGCAACTAAGTTTAAAACAACTATTTTCCCAAGTTGGAACATACTATTTTCAAGCCCATTTGGAATTCCTATATATAAAATTCTTTTTATCATACTTCCATCAAATTTGAAACACATTTTTTCTGATATATGAATTTGTAAATCTTGATTTTTGATAAGATAAAATGCTATTACTGCTGCTAAATATCTTGAGAATACTGTTGGAATTGCAGCACCTACAACTCCCATTTTTAATCCATATATTAAAATAGCATTTCCCACAAAGTTAACACTATTCATAAGAATTGAGATTTTCATAGTTACTTTTGAATTTCCCATTGCTCTAAATAGAGCTGCTGCCCCATTATAAATTGCTATTGCTGGAATTGATAAAAATACTATTAATAAATAAATATTTGCAAATCCCATAACATCAGCTTCCAATGTTCCAAATACCTTGTGTAGTATAAAGTACTTTAACAAATATCCTAAAACCATAACTCCGATTGAACTTACAAGTAAAAATAACATTAATTGATCTGATGCTTCACATGATTTCTTTTCGTTTTTTTGACCTAAGAATTGGCCTGCAACAACAGCTCCCCCAGTACCTAACGCTGTAAAAACTTGTGTAACAAGTACCATAATTGTATCAACTAAAGATACTGCTGATACTGCTGATTCCCCGACGCTTGCGACCATAATTGAATCGACTAAGCCGACTACTATTAAAAGTAGCTGTTCTACTATTAATGGTCCAATTAATTTTCTTAAATCTGAGTTTGAGAATAAATAATTGATTTTTTTCTGATTTACTTCCACCTAAACCACTTCTTTCATACAAATTTTAAAAATTTAGAGATATTGAAATTAGAATATCTCTATACATCAATTTCTATTTTTTAAATAAATAAGTAGCTAATAATGCATAATACATTAATAGCTACTCAATTATCAATTATTTATTATATACCTATTGGTATTTTTTTACAATAATTTTATATAGTTGCTTTCAATGCTTGGTCTATATCCCAAAGTAAATCGTTTATATCTTCTATACCAACAGACATTCTTATCATATCTGGTCTAACTCCTGCTGACGCTTGTTCTTCTTCATTAAGTTGAGCATGTGTAGTACTTGCTGGATGTATAACTAATGATTTTGCATCAGCTACATTTGCAAGATGAGAGAATATTTGAAGGCTTTCTATAAATTTCTTTCCAGCTTCAAGTCCTCCCTTTATACCAAATGTAAATATTGAACCTGCTCCTTTTGGTAAGTATTTTTGCCCCAATTTATAATATTTATTTTCTTTAAGTCCTGGATAGTTAACCCATGCAACTTGTGGATGGTTATTTAAAAATTCAGTTATAGCTTTTGTATTGCTTATATGTCTTTCTATTCTAAGTGACATAGTTTCAAGTCCTTGTAATAACATAAATGCATTAAATGGACTTAAACAAGCTCCAGAATCTCTTAACCATTGAACTTTTAATTTAGTTGCATAAGCTGCAGCACCTACATCTTTCGCATAATTAAGTCCATTATAAGACATATCTGGTTCTGTCAAACAAGGGAATTTTCCACTTTCTAACCAGTCGAAGTTACCACTATCTACTACAACTCCACCTAAAGTAGTACCATGGCCTCCAATAAATTTAGTAGCTGAATGAACTACTATATCTACACCATGTTCAAATACTTTTATTAAGTAAGGAGTTCCAAAAGTATTATCTAGCATAAATGGTATTTTATTTTCATGAGCTATATCAGCTATAGCTTCTATATCTATTAAGTTTATTCCTGGATTTCCTATAGTTTCAGCATAAACAAGTCTAGTATTTTCATTTATTGCTGCTCTAAAGCTTTCTGGATCATCAGGATCAACAAAATGAACTTTTATACCGAATTTAGGAAGCATATTTGAAAGTAAGTTATAAGTTCCTCCATATAAAGTTGGTGCTGCTACTATTTCATCCCCTGCTTTCATTATATTAAGTATAGCTGCATTTATAGCACCCATTCCTGAAGAAAATGCTACTGCACCTACTCCACCTTCTAATAATGCCATTCTATCTTCAAAAACTTGAACTGTTGGATTTGATATTCTTGAATATATATGCCCTTCTTCTTTTAATGCAAATAAATCTGCTCCATATTGAACACTATCAAAACAGTATGATGTTGTTTGATATATTGGAACAGCTCTAGAACCTGTTGCTGAATCTGGTTCTTGCCCCCCATGAATTTGTAATGTACTGAATCCTAATTTTCTATCTGTCATATTATCCCTCCAAATTATTATTGTTAATACAAGCGTATCTAAACTAAATATTTTTTAAATCTTAAGCATATTTATATGTATTTGCCCCAAATACATAACTTAAAATTTAAAAAGGCTCTTTTACCTAAGATAAAAGAGCCTTTATTATCATTCTCTCTTATCTTTCTTATGAAAACATAAGTAGGATTTAGCACCTATCTAATTATAGGTTGCTGGACTTCACTGGGCCTATTCCCTCCATCTCTCTTGATAAGAATTTATTTAGTTAATATTGATAGTTATAATTATATACCTAAAATTTGGTTAAAACAACAAAATTTTACATATATTTCATATTTATAATTATTTCTTTTCTGCAACTCTAAGTTTTGCACTTCTTGAACGAGGATTTGCCTCAACTTCTTCTTTACTTGGAAGTATTGGTTTTCTAGTTATAACTTTAACTTCAGAAACTTTATCACACCTACAAATTGGAAGTTCTGGTGGACAAACACAGCTAAGTGATAATTCTTTGAATTCATTTTTAACTATTCTATCTTCTAAAGAGTGGAATGTTATTATACATATTCTTCCGCCCTTATTCATCATAGAAACTGCGTCATCTATCATTTTATTTATAACCCCAAGTTCGTTGTTTACCTCTATACGTATAGCTTGGAATGTTCTTTTTGCTGGATGTGGTCCATCTATTCTAGCTTTTTTAGGTATAGCTTTTTTAATTATATCTACTAGCTCACCTGTTTTTTCTATTGGTTTTTCTTCACGAGTTTCAACTATAAATTTAGCTATTCTTTTAGCCCAATTGTCTTCTCCATAGTCTTTTATTATTTTTGCAAGTTGTTCTTCTGTATAAGTATTTACTACATCATAAGCTGAAAATGGCTTTCTAATATCCATTCTCATATCTAATGGTGCATCATGCATATATGAGAAACCTCTATCAGCTTCGTCTAATTGGTGAGAAGAAACACCTAAGTCAGCTAATACACCATCTATTTTATACACACCTATTTTTTCTAATTCTTCTTTTATATTTGAGAAATTGCTATGAACAAATCTAACCCTGTCTGAGTATTCAGCAAGTCTCTCTTTTGCTGTAGCTATTGCATTTTTATCTTGATCAAAACCGATAAAAAGTCCGTCTTTTGAAAGTCTTTTTACGATTTCTTTTGAGTGTCCTGCACCACCCATAGTACAGTCTACATACACTCCATCTTCTTTTATATTTAAATTGTCTATACATTCATCTAAAAGTACAGATACGTGGTTAAATTCCATTTAAAATTTACTTCCTTTCTGTAAAGTATATTTTGTCAATTTTAATAGATTTATATATTATCTCTTATTTTTCTTAGATAATACGTAATTTAATATAACACCTATAAGAATAAATCCTAAACTTATAACTTGTGCCATTCTAAGAGGCCCTAGCATAAGTGAGTCCGTTCTAAGTCCTTCTATAAAAAATCTTCCTATAGAATATAAAGTTATATAGTAAACTAAAATTTGACCTTCATATTTTTGTTTTTTTCTAAATAGCATCAAAAATATAAATACACCTAAATCCCAAATAGATTCATATAAGAATGTTGGGTGTACTTTTACGCCATCGACCATTATCCCCCATGGTAAATCAGTTGGCCCTCCATGAGCTTCTTTATTTAAGTAATTTCCCCATCTTCCAATTGCTTGAGCTAGAGGTATACCTAATACTACACAGTCTGCCATTTTAAAGAAGTTTAATTTTTTTACTTTAGTGTATATATAACCTGCTAATACACCACCAAGTAATCCTCCGTGAATTGCCATACCACCACCTCTGAAATTTAATATCTCAGAGATATTTCCTGAATAATAAGACCAATTAAAAATTACATAGTAAAGTCTTGCCCCTATTAATCCACAAGGTATCGCTATTATAGCTAAATTTAGTATATCATCTTCTTTTATACCTAATCTTTTAGCCTCTCTTAAAGCAATAAAAACGCCTAAAACCATTCCAGTTGCCATTAATATACCATACCACATTATATCTATACCAAATAACGTAAATGCAACTCTATCCATATAAACACCTCTTATCTTCTAAATATTCTCTTTAAAAAACTTACCTTTTCCATAGATTTTTCAAATGGTTCTTCTATAATAATTTCTTTATTATCTAAGATACATTGAGCATTATTTATAAATAGATTATCTGCTATCTCTTTTGAGTATTTCTTTTCAATATATTGATATGCATCTTTCATCATAGGTCTTCTTCTTTGGGAACTATGAGCATCAGTTGCCACTAAGTGGACCATATTTCTTCCTATTAAAAGATTACAGAATCTTTGTATTTCTTTGCCTTGTTTTCCAATAAGACTTGAACTATTTATTTGAATAATTGCACCTGTTTTTATGCAATCATAAATAATTTCTGGGTCATCATGAATTTTTATATATCTTTCTACATGAGCCAAAACAGGAATAAATCCTTTTTGTTTTAATTCATATACAATATTGCATAAATTAAGTGGAAAATTAGTTGGTGGAAATTCAATTAATATGTATTTGCTTTTATTTAAACAATAAAAATCTAATTCTGAAATCTTTTCTATTAAATCATATGTAAAATAAATCTCATTTCCTAAATATATCTCAATATCTATATTATTTTCCTTTAATTGTTTTTTAAACTCTTCACAAACTTTATTTAATTCTTCTCCCTTTAAATATTTAAATTCGGGATGATAATGCGGAGTTGCAATAATCTTATCTATTCCTTGTTCTTTTGCTATCATAGCCATATTTATGGATTCTTGCATACATTCAGACCCGTCATCTACATCCGGCAATATATGACAATGAACATCTATCATAAAAAATCCCCCTTTTTCTTAAGTAAGTTATTCGAATACAAATGTTATTATATCAGTTTATAAGTTAAAAATAAATATTTCATTTAAAAACAAAAGTTGTAAGAACATCCATCTCACAACTTTTGTTTTTAATATATTTTTCTTATATTTTAAGTAAGCAACATTTTATATCTATTTATTAGATTCATCTAATGGTTCTACAATAGATATTACACAATTGTCTTCTCTGAAGTGATCTTCTAATCTTTGTTGAACTTCTTCAAATGTAACTTCTTTTATTACTTCTACATAATCTAATAAGTTTATATCTTTAAATTTGTAGAATATAAAGTTGTTAGCTATAAAAGTTAAAGAATCGAAGTATTTTATAAAGTTACCTATTGATGATTTTTTAACTCTTTCAAAAGTTTCTCTGTCTAACCCTTCTTTTTTATATTTATCTATATATTCAAATATTATCTTTTTAACTTCTTTAGGTTGTTTTGATTCTCCACCGATAGTTGTAAATGAATAATCTATTTGTGATGTAAATCCAGCACCAAAGCTTCTATTTATTAGACCCTTCATATATAAGTCTTCATATAATTCACTACCACGTCTAAATAACATATCGTTTAATATATCTGTTATAACTTCATATCTAAGAAGTTCTTTGCCTTTTATATTAACTTTATCGTCTTTAAATCCTATATTAAATATAGGCATTGAAATTGGAGCTTGTGTTATTATTTCTTTTTTATTTACAGTAGTTGGCTCTTCTGGATATATTCTAGTTATTTCATGATCCATCTTAGCCATGTCGTATTTATTTGCTTTTTTTACATTCTCAAAGAATTCCTCAGCCTCTAAATCGCCTATTACGAACAATGCCATATTTCCTGGATTATAGAATGTATTGTAGCATTTATAAAGTTCTTCTTTAGTTATTTTATAAACACTGTCTACAGTCCCAGCAATATCCACTCTAACTGGGTGATTTACATACATTGCTTTTATTGCGTTAAATGATACATTCCAACCTGGATCATCATCATACATTTTTATTTCTTGTGCTATTATTCCTTTTTCTTTTTCAACATTTTCATCTGTAAAATGTGGTGTCTGTACATAGTCGAATAAATGATCTAGACAATCATAGAAATTCTCTGTTGTTGTGAATAAGTACGCTGTTGTTGTAAAGTTTGTAAATGCATTTGCATTTGCTCCCCATTTAGAGAATTTTTCAAAAGCATCGCTTTCATCTGGTTGTTCAAACATTTTATGTTCTAAGAAATGGGCAATACCTTCGTTAACTCTTATAGGTTCAGTTTCTCCAATAGGTATAAATTCTAAATCATTTGAACCGTAATTCGTAGCTAAAACAGCATATTTTTTCGTAAATCCACGTTTAGGCATAAAATATACGTCTAATCCATTTTCTAATTTTTCATAATATAATTCTTCTTTTAATAATTCGTTGACTATCTTTTCCATTATGCCCTCCCTACTTACTTAAGAAGTATATAGTATCTAGCTCGATATTTTTTACAGCTTCTACTATATCTTCCTTTGTAGATTTATTTATCATATTTTTTATTTGGTCTAAATCACTTTTATTTTTTGATATCGATTGTGAGAAATAAAAATCTGATATTCTTCCTATTTCGTCATTTAGAGAATTTAAAGAATTTATAAATGCTATCTTAGCATTTGAAATTTCGCTTTCTGTTATATCTCCGTCTTTTAATTTTTGAACTTGTTCTTTTACTAAATTAACAGTTTTTTCATAGTTTTGAGCTTCTATTCCTGAACAAACCATCATTGTAGATTTACTTTTTTGTATTGTAGAGTAAATAGTGTAGCAAAGACTTTCTTTTTCTCTTACATTTATAAATAATTTACTGTCAGCTCCTCCACCTAGTATTCTAGATCCTAAAAGAAGACTGTAGTATTTTTCTTCGTCTAAATAATCTACATTACATCTATATCCCATAACAAGTTTACCTTGTGCTATATCCATAGTTTCTTTTACTTCTTTTACTTTATCTACTTCTTTATAGTATTCTTCTTTTGGTATATCTATTATGTTTCCTCTATCAAATTGGAATTTTTCTTTTATTAATTCAACAACTTCAGTTTCTTCAAATTCACCTTCTATCATTATTTCTATTGGTGAAGTTTTTAAAACTTCTTTATAATGTTCATATAAACCTACTCTGTCTATAGTATCTAAATCTTCTATATATCCTTTTCCATTTATAGAGTATGGTTCACCTTCAAACATAATTTCATTAGTTCTTTTCATAGCATAATTGCCTTTATCGTTAATTATGCTCATTATAGAATCTTTAAGTATTTCTTTTTCGATATTTAGATATTCTTCATTAAATCCTCCGTCTATTACTAAAGGATTGTTTATTATTTCATTTAAAAACTCTATACATTGACCTAGTATTTTTTCATCTAAATATTTTTCATTTACAGATAATATACTAAATCCTAAAACTTGGCTTTCTCCTCGTTTTGATGCTCCTGCATGTAGATATGAGCCGTATAGTTCTTCTTCTCTATCTGTTAATTGACCAAGTGTTTTATATTTATTACAACCACTTTTTAAAATGCCTGGAAGTAGAGCATTTTTTGTAACTTCATTTCTATCTAATTTTCTTTGTATATATACACTTATTAAATTTGTCTTAAATTTACTTTCTGGAATTAATGTAAGCTTTACATTTTTTCCAATTTCTAATGTCTTTAAATTTTTCATTTACTAGCTCCTTTTCCCTAATTTTAACTATCTTATATAATAATACCTTATCTTCATGATATTTGCTATTTTATTTAATTATTCTTTTATATTATAACTTTATTTTTACTATTATATACAAAAGTCAAATTGTTTACATATATCGTGTTTATGATGTATAATACAATATGTATGTTTGAAATTATTGAGAAAAATAATTAAATTTTATATAAAAGAGAGGAAGATCATAATGAAATTAGGAATCGTAGGTTTACCAAATGTAGGTAAAAGTACATTATTTAATGCTATAACTCAAGCTGGAGCAGAATCAGCAAACTACCCATTCTGTACAATAGAGCCAAATGTTGGTGTTGTTGCAGTTCCAGATGAAAGATTAAATGTATTAAAAGAATTAAACAATGCTAAAAAAATAGTTCCAACTGCTATAGAATTCTGTGATATCGCAGGACTTGTTAGAGGAGCTTCAAAAGGTGAAGGTTTAGGAAATAAATTCTTATCTCACATAAGAGAAGTTGACGCTATAGTTCACGTTGTTAGATGTTTCGAAGATTCAAACGTTGTTCACGTTGACGGTTCAGTTGATCCAATAAGAGATATCGATACTATAAACTTAGAGTTAATATTATCTGATATAGAAATATTAGACAGAAGAATAGTTAAAACTACTAAAGCTTTAAAATCTGATAAATCACTTGCTGGTGAATTAGAAATGTTGAATGCTATAGCTGCTACTTTAGCAGAAAGTAAATCAGTAAGAACTATGGACTTTACTGAAGAAGAACAAGAATTTGTAAACAGCTTAAACTTATTAACTTCAAAACCTGTTATATATGCAGCTAACGTTTCAGAAGATGATTTAGCTGATGAAGGTGCTAACAATGAATACGTTGCTAGAGTTAGAGAATTTGCTGCTTCTGAAAATGCTGAAGTTGTAGTTGTTTGTGCTCAAATAGAAGCAGAAATATCTGAACTTGAATCTGATGAAGAGAAAAAAGAATTCTTAGAAACTCTTGGACTTGAACAATCAGGTCTTGATAAATTAATCCAATCATCTTACTCATTATTAGGACTTATGTCATTCTTAACTGCTGGTGAGCAAGAAGTTAGAGCTTGGACTATAAAAGTTGGAACAAAAGCTCCACAAGCTGCTGGTAAAATCCACAGTGATATAGAAAGAGGATTCATCAGAGCTGAAATAGTAAATTACGATGATTTAGTTGAATGTGGAAGTGTTGCAAACGCTAGAGAAAAAGGTCTTGTAAGACTTGAAGGTAAAGACTACGTAATGCAAAACGGAGATGTTGTTAACTTCAGATTCAACGTATAAGATAGATATATTGATTTAAAAGTAAAAAAGATGATATAGCTAAATTAGTTATATCGTCTTTTTTTATTGAAATATTACTTAACTATTTACCAATTTTATTTTGTGGACTATTATCTCCATTTAGAGATTTTGAAAATTTAAAATGAAAATTATTCATACCTTCTCTTAAGTAAAAACGATGTGTATCTTTTCTCAAATTATTACAAGCAACTTCAATTTGAATGCAATTTCTATTTTTAGCTATTTTGCAAGCTTCTTCAAACATTTCTTTTCCAATACCCTTATTTCTATAAAGTGGATTGATTGAAAACTCCATAATTTCTGCAATACATTCTGAATGATGTAATTGTTGTTCAAAACGCAAATTTAATACTCCTATTACTTCATCATTATGCTCACATATAATGCAATAATAATTTATATTATCTATTTGCTGTTTATATATTTCATAAAATTTTTCATATGGAAGTTTTGTACACTCCATATCACAGATCAACTCATAAACCCATTTACAATCGTTTAAGCTTCCTTTTCGATACATAAAAATTTCCTCCCCATTTTGACCTAATTATAGCACAAACTTAAAATAATATACGAAAAAAAGCTTGTAATATGTTAAACACATTACAAGCTTAATTCTTAGTTAGCTATCATTATTTCATCTTTACGGCTTTCAAGAATTTTTCTCGCTTCTTCTTTTACGATTTCTCTTTCAGAGAATGGGACTTTTACACCTTTTATTAATTGGTATGTTTCATGTCCTTTTCCTGCAAGTACTATCATATCGCCTTCTCTAGCCATTCTAACAGCTAATTGAACTGCTTTCTTTCTATCTGGCTCAACAATATATTTACTTTTTGCTTTATCAAATGATTTTGCTATATCGTCTATTATTTCAAGAGGATCTTCAAAGTCTGGATTATCAGATGTTAATATACTTAAATCACATTCTCTTGAAGCTACATCTCCTAATTCTTTTCTACGTATTTTTGTTCTTCCACCAACTGAACCAAATAAGCAAATTAATCTCTTATGGTCGTAGTGTTCTAATGTTTTTAAGATATTTTCTAAACTAACACCATTGTGAGCGTAGTCTATTATTATAGTTGCATAAGGTAATACTGATAAAACTTCTACCCTACCACAAACTTTTGCTTCTGTTAGAGCTTCTCTTGTTATTTCTTTTTTAACCCCTAGGTATTTGCAAACCGCTATTACAGCTAGCGCATTATATATACTAAACATTCCCGGAGAACATATGTAGTAATTTCCTGCTGTATTTTTAGTTTCGCAAACAAATTTAACACCTAACGAATCTAAGTTCTTTGAGTATTCTATATTAGTTGCTCTTATATCTGCTTGTTTTTTTATACCGAAAGTTTCGATATCACAAGTTGCTATATCGATGATTTCTTGTGCATGTTCATCATCTATATTTATTATTCCATGTTTAGCTAATGTAAATAATTTAGCCTTACATTCTAAATAATTTTGGAAAGTAGGATGTTCTTTAGGTCCTATGTGGTCAGGAGATAAATTAGTAAATATCGCAACATCAAAATCGACATGCTCTACCCTATGTCTTTGAAGTCCACCTGAAGATACCTCCATAGAAACACATTCTACTCCGCTATCTAACATTTTTCTAAATATTCTATGAAGTTCATAACTTTCAGGAGTTGTATTTACTGTAGTTTCTGAAATATTGTTGTAGAAAGTTCCGTTAGTCCCTACTACACCAGTATTAATACCAGCTCTATTTAAAACTTCACTTATATAGTTAGTTATTGTAGTTTTACCTTTTGTTCCTGTAACACCTATTATTTTTAATGATTTTGATGGATTTCCAAAATAATTTGCAGATATTTTAGATAGAGCTATTCTACTATCTTCAACTATTATTTTTATGGCATCGTCCGCCATTTCAATATCATCTTGTAGTACAAATACTCTAGCTCCTCTTGAATATGCATCAAAAACATATTTATGTCCGTCTACTGTTTCACCTTTAAGGGCAACAAACATATATCCTTCTTGGCATTTTAGAGAACTATAAGCTATATCTACTATTTCAATATCATCAAAGCTTTTTGAATCGGTATTAGAGGTGAAAACAACATCTTCTAATACTTTAGTTAATTTAACCATATATCCTCCTATAGTTCATCGGTTTAATATTAAATTCACTTTAAACAAATATTTATTTTACTTTTCTATTTGATTTTATAATAGTTTGTCTTGCTAATACTTCTAATGAATCGATATATAAGTCATTACCTAAATTGTTGTCATTTTTTAATATAGATAGTTCTGTACAACCAAGTACTATCCCATCACATTCATTCTCTTTTAAATGATTGACCAATTTATTAAATTTATTCATATCAGCAGGTTTTCCACTTTTTATATCGTCGTAAATTATTTCCATGACTTGTTGTTGTCTTTCATCGTCTAAAACAAAATACTCCATATCAAACTTTTTACACATTGTTTGATATAATTCTGTTTTAATATTACCTGTTGTAGCCATAATTCCTAATTTTTTATGCCCACTTTCTTTAGCATATTTTACAGTTTCTTCAACAATACTAAGCACAGGTATATTTACGCTTTCGTTTATTTTGTCATAAAAATAATGTGCTGTATTACATGTTATTACTATAAAGTCTACACCGAATTGTTCTAATTTTTTTGCATCACTTACAAGTGCATAAACAGGATTTTCATCACTTTGTCCTAATATATATGCACTTCTATCTGGTGTAGTTGCTCTATTAGTGATAACCATATCTACGTGTTCTTGATCAGTTTTAGCATCAGTCATATCTACTACCATCTTGTAGAAATATACAGAAGCCATAGGACCTAGTCCACCCATTACTCCTACAGTTATATTTTCCATATTATCACCATTCTATTTGCAGTATTTATTGAATTTTCTAATTTGATTTATGCTGTATAAGAATATATACCAGCTTCTTTTTATATTTCCGCTTAAATCATATTTATATCCAAATGATGTAGCTTCTTTACCTTCTGAAGCTAATTTTTTACATTGATTTACTAAGTCTTGATTTTTAACAAATTTGTATACTACACTTCTCGGGATTACTCTCCAGAAGAAAGGTTCTTTTTGTATTTTTAATTCTAATTCTTTATTTTCAACTCTATCTTTAACTACATATTCAGCTATGTTGTTTCCAGAACCTGTTACATAGTAGTTACTTCTACCTTGTCTTAAGTTTATTTCGAATACTTTATAGCTGTTGTCTCTTGTATCATATTTTATATCGAAGTTAGAGAAACCAGTGTAGTTTATGCTTTCTAAGAAGTTTTTAAATTTAGTCATTACTTCTTCATCATATTCTGTTATTATAGCTGCGTGGTTTCCTATTCCTTTTGGAGTATGTTCTTCAAGTAAAACATGTCCTAAACACATCATTTTAACTTTTCCATTTTGATCTGAATAGCAAGTTAAAACTCTCATGTGTGAATCATCACCAGGTATAAAATCTTGAACTATTAGAGATTTTTCATATCCATGTGAATATATTTCATCAGTAATTTGTTTAAACTCAGCTGCATTTTGTACAACATAAGCTTTTTTCATTCCATCAAATTCATGTTGGAAGTAAGTTACACTGTCAGATGCTTTTAATATTACTGGATAATTAAATCCGAAGTCTACAACTTCATCACCTTTATTGAATACATGAGTTTTTGGGTAATTTAAATCATATTCTTCACATATTTGATAGAAAGATTCTTTTTCGATTAATTTATCTTTTAATTCTTTTCCTATATATGGAACTATATATTTTGTTGAAAGTATATCTCTGTGATCTATTATGAATTCAGCATATTCATCTTTACATCCATGAATTATGAATACTTTACCTTCTTCAGCTTCTTGATCTGGTAAAGCCAGTAATTTTTCTAAGAATGCTTCTTCATCTTCAATTGTTGTACCTTCTCTGTAATCGATTATCTTACTGTGATTAGTTGCTCCTATACGGATTTTTCCAAATGCTATTGATTTTACTCCATATGCTTCGTGGTAAGCTCTTGCAACAGAGTAGCAATTTATATCTCCACCAACCAATACTGGTTGAATTTTTACGTTCTTCACTTAGTCCACCTCTTATTTTCTATATTTAATTTGTTTTATTTCATTTTAATACAATGGTATTATACTTTATTTTAGTTTATATGTCAAAGATACGGCAACAGGGAAATCATTATCATTACACTCTTTAACATGTATTTTTTTAATACAATAAATATACTCTCTATATTTTATTTTTTAACTAAATTTCTTTTTCCTATACATAAAAACATGGTAAAATTTAGGTTTATACTTTCCTAATATTTTACCATGTAATTTCTACAATTTATATTGATGTTGATTTTGCATCTTTTTTAAAATTACTTATATCTAAATTTGATTTATTTAACACTTTATTTATTTTTGTTATATCACTTTCATTTGAATAAGCTATATTTATCAAATTTAAATCGTCATCATACTCTCTAACTGCACAATAAAACATTTTTTCTGAATTATTTTCTTTTAATACCTTATTAATTTGATAAACTAAATTTTCATCAAATATAGAGTCCCCGTCTTCAACTTCTATACTTGTCTCTTTTCCATTTATCTTCATAGTAATAGTTGTATTTATAATACCCGTTTCTTCATCGATATCAGTAATTTCAACTTCTCCTCCAGATATTTCTGATATATTATCTAATATATCTTCATAAGAATACGAATAATCAAGTATATCATAATCAAAAGACATTATATTTTCTTTTTTCAAATCTATACTTTTATCATTTTTCTTTGCACTTTCTATTAAATCTTCTAAATCTACATCTATTTGGAATGTATTATCAAATGCATAATATGTATCCCAATCACCTAAGATACAATAATTTATATTTAAAATTTTACCTTTTCTTTCAAATTCTCCAACTGCAGTTATTTCCGTACCTTGTTTATAATTTTTCAACTCATCATATACTGCATCATTATCTTCTTTATCAAAATAACAATAGACTTTATAATCATCTTTTTTATCTGTTTGTAATTGTATTTTTAATATTTTATCATTTTCTTCTATGCTTTGTATTTTCCCCGTAATTTCTAAATATGTATAACTATATTTTGACTCTGATTCTTCAAAATCATCTTTATAACTTTGTATTATTTCTTCTGGTGTCGTACTTATATTATCCCAAAGTCCTCCCAAAAGACTGTCTAATTTACTATATTCTGCTGAATCACTATTTTTATGTATAGAATTTATTCCATAAAATATTATTCCTATTGAAATACATATCAATAATACAACGCATACAACTGGAATAAATAATGGATGTTTTTTCAAAAAATCCCTTTGCTCTTTTCCACATTTTAAACATCTATTAGTATTTATATCTAACTTTCCTCCACAATGCCTACAAAATTTTTCTTCTTTCATATAAAAATTCCCCTTACAATTATTTTATTATATTAATATTATACAAAAGTTTATATATAACCCATAGAAACAATTTTGTCAATTTTAGCAAAAAAGCCAACCATATTAAATAATACGGTTAGCTTTTTATTACTAAATATCATAAGAATAATCTGCTATATTTTTAGAATGGTCTGATATTCTCTCTAAATTTGCTAATATATCGAAGTAAATAACACCTGAATCTACTGTACATCTACCTTCATTTAATCTTTGTAAGTGATGGTTTCTATATCCTATTTCTAATAGGTCGACTTGTTTTTCATTTTCATGAACTCTTTTTCTAAGTTCTAAATTTATCTCTTCTAAACATTTCATCGAATCTTTAAAGTTATTTATGGCTAAATTCGATATTTCTTTTATTTCATCCTGAGCATGTTCTGAAAAAGTTAATTTTTCTTTTATTAAATTTTTACCTAATTCAGCTATATTTTCTCCATGGTCAGATATTCTTTCAATATCATTGACAGCATAAATTAAATTCGTTACTTTGTTACGTTCATCTTCACTCAATGGTTCTTTTGATAATTTTACTAAGAAATCTAGAAGTCGTCTTTGTATTTGATTGACCTTTTTCTCCATAGCAAAAGTTTTATCTATTTCTTCTTCGGAATAATTAAGTATACCTTCTGTAGCATATTTTACAGAATCAACAGCATAGTTGGCCATTTCTTTTATTTCTAAAAATGCATTTCCTACAGCTATACCAGGTGTTTGTATCATTCTGTCATCTATGTATTTTACATCTGAAGTTTCTTCTTTTTCATCTTCTGTAACTGGTATTAATCTTAATACTAATTTAACTATATATTTTGAAAATGGTAATAATACGATTACATTAACTACGTTAAATAATGTATGTGCATTTGCTATCTGTCTAGCTACATTATTTGGGTCTAGATAAGTTACAACTTTACTTATTGGTATTGTAAATATAAATACAAATAATATTGTTCCTATTACATTAAAAGTTAAATGCATAGTAGCTGCTCTTTTTGCATTTTTTGATGCTCCTAAACTTGATAAAAGTGATGTAACACATGTCCCTATATTATCACCATATAATATTGGTAATGCCGCACTTAGTGGCAATATTCCCTGTGATGCAAGGGCTATAAGCATCCCCATAGATGCACTTGATGATTGAACTATACCAGTTATTGCAAAACCTGCAAGTATACCTAATAATGGATGTACACTTACAAAAATTAAAGCCTGTCTAAATTGTGGCAAATCTGCTAATGGATTTACTGCATCTTTCATAAATTCCATACCTGTAAATAACATACCAAATCCAAGTAAAATTTCAGCATATTGTTTATACTTTTGGTTTCTTGCTGCTAAGTATATAATTATACCAATACCTAATGCTATAGGTGCTATATTTTCTAATTTAAAAGACACTAACTGGGCTGTTACAGTCGTACCAATATTAGCACCCATAATGATTCCTATTGCTTGAGATAGTGACATTATCCCAGCATTTACAAAACCAACAACCATTACTGTTGTTGCACTGGAACTTTGGATTATCCCCGTTACGACTGCTCCTACTAAAACTCCCATTACTACATTACTTGTTAGGAATCCGATTATTTTTTTTAATTGTTCTCCGGCAGATTTTTGGAGTCCATCTCCCATCATATTCATGCCGTATAAAAATAATCCTAACCCTCCTAATAAACTAATTGCTATTTGCACGTTTGCTCCTCCTTAAGACTTATAAATTACTTCATCTTGATATTACATTAAATTTTAACTTTATTGGCTAAATAAAAGTTAATTTAATATTAAGATTATGTTAAATATTAAATAATCATTAATATTTGTTTAAATTCATATAAATATTTTTCCTAATTTGGTGCATTTTTATACTGTATAATATTTGCTATTTACTTTTCTTTAATTAAACCTTTCTTATAAGCTAGAAGTAACATTTTTAAATCGTTTATTTCTTCTTGCATTTTTTCACCATCAAGTGTATCTCTTACATACATTCTTCTAGCTATATCTTCTACTACTACTGATGTTGATAATATATCACTTTCTTTTTTAATCGCGTCCTCTGCAGATGAGAATGGCTCATGAGCTACAAGTTGAAGTGTATATGAGTTATAAATTAAAGTGTATCCAGCTATACCTGTTTTTCCTTGATATGCTCTAGAGAACCCACCATCTATAACTAATATTTTTCCTCCTGCTTTTATTGGACTTTCACCTTTTTTACTTTCAACAGGAACATGACCAGTTATAATATGTGATTGTTCATAATCAAGACCAAATTCATCGAAAATTTTATTACATATATTTTCATCTTCTCTTAATGTGTAGTATGGATTTTTATTTTCAACATGAGTTTTCTTATCTGCAATAAAATATCTTTCATAAGTTGTCATATCGTCTTTACCAAATAATGATGAGCATTTTCCAGTCCATAAATACCACATAATATCCATACCAAATTGTTTTTCTGGGCTTTTCTTATAGAAGAATCCCTTTCTAGCATAAGAGTCCATTTGGTCCATTAATTCTCTTCCCTTGTACTCTTTGCCATTTATCTTCATAGACATAAAATCTCCCTTTGAATCAAGAGGAATACATCCATGAACTAATAAGTTTTTATTTGCAATTAGATATATACTTCCTTTTGAGAATAAGAATGAAACATGTTTTTGTAGTTTTTCACTTCCTCTAAAAGAAGCCACTAATTTATCTACTAAATCCTCTTCTTCTTTTGTCAATTTATATGGTGATTTTGGATCTATAGTTGGGAAGTTAGTATCTTTTAATTTATAAACTTTCCCTTTTAAATTTATAGTTCCAGCTTCATAATCCACCTTGTCTAATAGCAATCTATGTTTCATATCGAATTCTGGATTATTATTAATAACCTCTGCTTCTAGCTTGAATTGTATAATACTTATAGCCTTATGCATTTTTGCTATTAATGATTTTTCTTTAGTTGAAACTTCTCCTTCTCCTACTTTAGGCATAAATTCAGTACATGGGTCATCTTTATATGCCTCTAATGCAAATGTAGCTAATGGAAGTAGATTAATTCCGTATATATCTTCAACTATATCTAAGTTTGCATATCTTGCAGATATTCTTACTGCATTTGCTATACAAACCTTTTGTCCTGATGCTGCACCCATCCATAAAATATCGTGATTACCCCATTGAATATCTACGTTATAGTGATTCATAAGTGTGTCCATTATAATATCTGGTCTAGGCCCTCTATCATATACATCTCCTACAATATGTAATCTATCTACAACTAGTTTTTGTATGACTTTTGATAAAGCTATTATAAATTCTCTTGCTCTATCTATTTCTATAATTGTTTCTATTATACTTTTATAGTATCCATCCTTATGTGTACTACTTTCATCTGGGTGCAAAAGTTCTTCTATTATATATTTAAAATCTTCTGGAAGGAATTTTCTTACTTTAGATCTTGTATATTTACTAGATGCATATCTACAAAGTTCTATAAGTCTGTGAATAGTTATTCTATAAAAATCCTCTAAATCTTCTTCCTCTTTAATAAGTAAATCTAGTTTTTGTTCTGGATAATAAACTATAGTAGCTAATTTTTTTCTTTCAGATTCAGAAACTATATTTCCAAATAGCTCTTCTATTTTTCTTTTTATAACTCCTGAACCGTTTTTTAATACATGCACAAATGGTTCATATTCACCATGTAAATCAGATAAAAAATGTTCTGTTCCTTTTGGAAGACTAAGTACTGCTTCTAAATTTATTATCTCTGCACTAGCACTAGAGATACTTGGATATTGTTTAGATAATAATTTTAAATATTTAAGTTGGCTTTCCAGTTGTTCATCTGGTATATTATTTATCTTCATATAAAAATTCCTCCTACTCTTTTTCTAATTTAAATAAAATTTATTATGTCCTTATTCTTATATAAATTATAACATACTTTTTATACTTTTTCGGTTTATTAATGTACGATTTAAATCTATTTATGTTGTATTATTTCTGCATTTTCAATTCTTTTTTTAATTTTTATAAACATAATAAAACCTTTAAATTTTAATTAATTTTCTTATAAAAAAAATCCTTTCTTGTTGCTATATATATAAATTTACTATACAATATATTTATAAATTTAAAAATATTGTAAATATTTAGATAATTTAGCATTCCCTATAATTTTAAATATATAATTAAACAAACATTGTAATTAACATTGTGCATGCGAAATAGCCATAAGCTATAGATCCCCTTCTAATATTCTTATGGCTATTTTGTTGCTTATACTTATAATTTATATCGCTCTAGTATATTTTTTTAACCACTCAACTTCTTCTTCATTTAGATAAGGTGATATTTTTTCAAATACTTGCTCATGGTAATTATTTAACCATGCTATTTCTGATTTTTCCATATACTCTGGATTTACACCATCTAAATCTATTGGTGCAAACGTTATAGTTTCAAATTCCATAAATTGATCTACCCCAACTTTTGGACCTCTTTGACATATTAATTCATTTTCTATTCTTATACCATGGCTACCTTCTATATATACTCCAGGTTCATTAGTTGTAACCATACCTTCTTCAAATATACAAGAGTCATTTCTTTCAGGAACTATCTTCCATCTAAATCCATTAGGACCTTCGTGAACATTTGATACAAATCCTATTCCATGACCAGTACCACATTTATAATCTATTCCAATATCCCATAATGGACCTCTTGCTAATATATCTAAATTTAAACCTCTACACCCGTATAAGAATTTAGCTTTAGATAATCTTATCATACCTCTTAAAACAGAAGTATAGTGAAGTTTTTGTTCTTCTGTTATATCTCCTAATATGTACGTTCTTGTTATATCTGTTGTTCCTGTATAATATTGTCCACCAGAATCTACAAGTAGCATTCCCTCTTGTTTTAATTCATAATCGCTTTCCTCTGTCGCACTGTAATGCATCATAGCTGCATGTTCTTTATATCCTGCAATTGTTGAGAAACTTAAATCGAAACATTCTTTATCATTTCTTCTAAGTTCTTCTAACTTGTCGGCAGCACTTATTTCTGTTATTTTCATTTTTCCTATATTAGTTTTTAGCCAATACATAAATTTAGTCATTGCTACACCGTCTTTTATGTGGCAATCTCTAATATTTTGAAGTTCAACTTCATTTTTTATTGCTTTGAATATAAATGTAGGATTTGGTGCGTCTATTATAGTTACATTAGAAGGTATATTTTTATAAATAGTGTAATTTACTGTTGTCCCATCTAATAAGACTACTTCATCTTTATTTATATTTTTTACAAATTCATATATTTCAAAGTAATCTCTTATCTCTATTCCTATTTTATTGAACTCTTCTTTTATTTCATCATTTAATTTATTTTCATCTATAAAGAAGTATACTTTATCTAAAGTTATAACTGCACTAGATAAAATTACTGGTGTATTTTTTATGTCGTTTCCTCTTATATTAAATAACCATGCTATGTCATATAAAGAGTTTAGTATATGTATAGTTGAATTTTGTTTTTTCATTATAGCTCTTACTTTAGATAATTTATCTTGTGAGCTTTCTCCAGCATATTTAACATCTAATAAAAATGCTTTTTCTTCTGACATAGATGGTCTATCTTCCCATATTGCATCTATTAAATCGTATTCATAAACTACATTAATATTTTTATTTGCATATTCTTTTTCATATCCATAACCTTCTTTTGCACTCATAACCCTTCCGTCAAATGCTAAAGTATCGCCATCTTTTAAAACAGAATTTAAATATTGTTCAATAGTTGGTACTCCCTCTTCTCCCATTTTGAATAATTTTATTGTAGAACCTTTTAATTGCTCTTCTGCTTGTATAAAGTATCTACCATCTGTCCAAAGTCCAGCTTCATCTAATGTAACTACTACAGCCCCTGCTGAGCCTGTAAAACCAGAAATAAACTGTCTACATTTAAAGTACTCTCCTACATATTCACTTTGATGAAAATCTGCAGAAGGTATTACATAAGCAAAAATATTTTTTGCTTTCATATTTTCTCTTAATCTTTGTAATTTATCTTTTATCATTTTGTCTCCTTTTCTGTATTTAAATCTAAATACTCTTCTTTATCTTACTTATCTATTATATTATTACTATTTTTTTCATTATTCAATGAAAATATTTTAGTTAAAAATGAAAAACTCTAGTTAAATTGGGGGGACCAAAATACTAGAGTTTTTCATTTAGGTTACGTATTATTTTATTTTTTTTAAATCATCTACTACATGATCTATATCTGAATGGCATTTGTCAGCTGAAGAGCAGCTACTACAACCGCAACCACAACCACTTTTACCAGACTTTGACTTTTTAATAAAATTGCCAATTGTCGCTACTACTATTAATATAGCTACTATTGCAATTATCCAATTGATCATTTTAATTCATCTCCTATTTATACTTTATACACTTATTAAGTGAATTTTATCTAAAAGATAAACATACAAACATGGTATACGATGAATGCTACTATATATGCAGTTACCATTTGGAATGCTATTGTTATTCCAGTCCATTTCCAAGAACCCATTTCTTTCTTTATCGCACCTACTGCTGCAAAACAAGGCATGCAAAGTAAGTTAAATGCCATATATGCAAATGCTGATGCTTGAGTAAATACTGCAGAAAGTCCTGGAAGTGCTGCACTACCTTCAGCTGCTGCTTCAGCTACTGCATCTGCTGCACCAAATAATACACCGAATGTAGAAACTATATTTTCTTTAGCTATCCATCCAGTTACAACTGCAACTGATGCTCTCCATTCACCAAATCCAAGTGGAGCAAATATCCATTGTATTGATCTACCTATGCTAGCTAATATAGAATCTTCCATTTCACACATTCCACCGAAGTTGAAATTAGATAAGAACCATATAAGGATAGTTGATCCTAATATTATTGTTCCTGCTTTTATTGCGAATCCTTTAACTTTTTCCCATGCATGTATTAATACACTTTTTAAAGTTGGTATTCTATATTGAGGAAGCTCCATTATGAAGTTTGAAGTTTCACCTTTGAATAAAGTGTTACTTAATATTAAAGCTCCTATTACTGCTACTACTATACCTATCATATATACAGAGTAAATTATTAAAGTTTGATTATATCCTGCAAATAAAGTTGCAGCAAACATTAAGTATATTGGTAATTTAGCTCCACAAGACATGAAAGGAGTTATCATTATAGTTAATTTTCTATCTTTATCACTTTCAAGTGTTCTAGATGCCATAACTGCTGGTACTGAACAACCATATCCCATTAGAAGTGGTATAAAAGATTTTCCTGATAAACCAAATCTTCTAAATAATCTATCCATAACGAAAGCAACTCTCGCCATATAACCACTGTCTTCTAAGAATGACATTAGTAAGAATAATACTAATATTTGTGGTAAGAATGATACAACTCCTCCTACCCCAGCAAGTATACCATCACCCACAAGTCCTACTGCCCAATCAGCAGCACCCATACTTTCAATAGCACCCATTATAGTTTCTGTAAAAGGTCCATCCCAGAAATCAGTAACTATAGTTTGCAACCAAACACCTATACCTAAAGGTCCTTCGCCAAATGTTATAGAGAATAATGCATACATAATTACTAAGAAGGCTGGTATAGCTACTATTCTATTTGTAAGTACTTTATCTATTTTATCTGATGTTGTTTCTTTTCTTTGACCATTTGCTTTAAGTGGTTTACTAACTGTTTTATTTACTACATCTGATATGAATTTATATCTTTGGTCAGCTATTTCAGCTTCTGTATCACCATTAAAGTCATTATTTGCTTTATCTACTATTGAAGTTATCTTTGATTTTGTATTTCCAGCTAATTTTCCAATTACTATTTCATCTTCTTCAAGTATTTTAATTGCATGCCACATATCAGAAGAATTTGATTTTTGATTTTGATTATTATTATCACCAAGTACTCCTACTATCTGTGTGATGTAGTTATTAACCTGTGGTGAAAATACTTCTAAGTTATTATCTTCTACTTTTGATGAAGCTATCTTTTGTGCAGCTTCCATTAATTCATTTATACCTTTACCACTTCTTGCCACTATCGGAATTACTGGAACTCCTAGTATTTTTGAAAGCTTTTTAACATCTATTTTTGTTCCTGATGCTTCAACTTCATCCATCATATTTAAAGCTATTACAGTTGGTATTTTAGTTTCTAATACTTGTAATGTTAAATATAAATTTCTTTCTATATTAGTTCCATCTACTATATCTATTAAAACATCTGGATTTTCATCTACTATATAGTCTCTTGCTACAATTTCTTCTGCTGAATATGGAGATAAAGAATATATACCTGGTAAGTCTACTATCTCTATTTCCTTATTCTTTTTATACTTCCCTGTTTTTTGTTCTACTGTAACACCTGGCCAGTTACCAACATGTTGTTTTGAGCCGGTGATATCGTTGAATAATGTTGTTTTACCGCAGTTTGGATTACCTGCGAGCGCAATTCTTATACTCATCTCGTCTCTCCTCTAATATTATTACATTTTACCCCTATTATGTCATATTCTAAAATGTCTTTTAATTAAATTTTATAAGTCCTATATTATATATTTAGTTTATATGATTTAGAACTATTTTAAATTTATATGTTCTGCTTCATCTTTTCTTAAACTTAATTCATATCCTCTTAAGTTTACTTCTATTGGATCTCCTAAAGGTGCTACCTTTACTACTTCTACATCTACACCAGGAGTTATTCCCATATCCATTAGTCTTTTTCTCACTGGTCCTTTTTTACCAAGATTTAATACTATACCTTTTTGTCCTGGTTTTAAGTCTTTTAACGTCTTACTCATAAATATATCCTCCCAACCAATTACTACTATTGAACTATTATTTTGTTTGCCATGCCTTTATTTAAAGCTATTTTAGACCCTTTTATCATTAATATTAATCCACTACTATTTTCAGATACAACTTCTATCTTTTCTCCAGTTATAAATCCTAAGTTTTGTAAGTGTCTTTTTACGCTTTCTTTAGCACGTATTTCTTTTATTATTTTTTCTTCCCCTATACTTACCATAGTTAATGACATAACATACACACCCTTTCTCTATTAGTTCTATTTTTAGTTTAAAGTGATGAGCATTGATATCTTATTATAATTATTATTTTTCGATATCAATTATCATTTATAGTTATATATTAGACCTTTTGGTTATGTTTGTCAACATTAAATGATAATAATTCTTATTTTAATTTCATTATTTTTTTGCTTTGAAAATTATAATTATAGAATAAAATTTCACTTTATTTTTGATACTATATATAGGAGGAAATTTCTATGTTTCAAAGCAAATTAATCAAATTCTGTGCTCCAACACTAGCTGGAATTAAATGCGGAAGTTTATTCAAATTCAAAACCCAATATACTTTATACGCTGATAAGTTAATCAATAAATACAACGCAGTTTACAACAAAGATGGTATCTTCTTTTTCAATCTTTTTCAAAGGAATAATTACTCTTTAATCTATGTATATAGACCTAAATATCTTATAAATCATTTATGCTCAATAGAAACTCAAAATTTTCTTAAATTATACGGTTATAAATTGAATAATTTAGATGATATGCTTAATCATCTCAAATACAGATTTCAACTTTTAGGAAGAACGCCTCACGAGATAGGCTTATTTTTAGGCTATCCACTTTGTGATGTAAAAGGATTTATATATAATAATGGAAAAAATTATAAATTCAGCGGCCCTTGGAAGGTCTATGATAATGAATCTGAAACTATATTATATTTTGATAAATGTAAACAATGCACAAATTTATACTGTAATCTATTTAAATCTGGAGTTTCATTGGATAAATTAATTTCTATAAATTTAAACTAAAAAATCTCCAAGTATTTAAAATACTTGGAGACACTTAATTTTACCAATACCAATGAGGTACTAACATTGCATCTGGTCTTATTCCAACTAATATATTAAATGGATATACTGCCCTATCTACTTTTTTCTTTGGAAGATATTTTCTCGGTATCATAACAGTTGAGAAAAATACATCTCTTCCATTTGTCATATCATATGGAAGTTTTATCCCAAATGCACGCTCAACTTCTGACTCTAATATATATACAATTTGTTTAAGTGTGTTATTTTCTTGTCTTCTTCCTCTTAAATCAGCAAGTTGGTTTGCTATATTGTCTAATTCTTTCATATTTTCCGCATCATTATAATATTTATCAAAACTATAAACTATACATGCAGGAAGATCTAAAATCCCCCACTTATAAAGTTTCTCATTTGCAATTACGATTGCACCTAGTGCATGTTTACCATGTTCAAAAAATTCAGCTTGCATATTATACATATTTAGAAGTTCATCTTCTTCATCATACCACATCTTCTTTAGCTTAATATAATCTTTATCTTGCATAACAAAATTACTTTCATTTGCTTCTTTATTACTTTTATTGTCCCCTATATCGCTAGCTTGATTATTTTCTTCATTAACCACGCTATTATTTTGATTTTTATGTTCTTTTTGAGTTTGTCCATATTCTGATATTTTTTGAATTTTTAATTCCTCTAAAAACTCGTTTACACTTCTCGCTATATCTACTATATCTGAACATTTATCAACTAAATATACACCTACATCCTCTATATTGATATCTCTAGGCTCTACATTTTTTAATAGGTTTATAATTTTTTTAGAATTGATTTTTCTATCATCGTATTTTACAAGCGTTTTATTTGAATTTATTTCAAATCCTAAAGTATATAATTTTTTATGACTTTTATATGTAAAATAAGGATATTCCCCTTCAAATCCACTTTGTTTTAATACAGGTATAACTTGGCTATCTATGTAATTTCTGATTGATATTGAGTAATCAGTTTCCAAAGTCTTAGTTGGATTTTTAAAATCTTTACATGCCTTTTTAACTTCTAAAGTAAAGTCTGCATATACCTTGTACAGTGGTTTATAATAATAACATTTTTCTTGGTATTTTTTTATCTTCTTTTGAAATTCATCAAAATTAAAATTCTTCGTATTTTTAGTATTTTTATCTAGCTCATGTTGAATTTCTATATATTCTTCTATTATATTTTTAATTTCATCTATTTCTTGGATTTTTCCAGCATATGATTCTGTTGCTTTTAAAGCTTGCTCTAAGAATTCTATTTTTTCATAATTATTATCGTATTTAAGGAATAAATCATAAATACTACAAATAGATTCCATATCATATGTTTCATCATCTTGTGCTGAGTTTAATATTGCAATTAACATAGCATACTTTAGAAGATTTTTTTCAATATCATTAAGATTTTCATCTCCTAATAAAGCATGTTTTGATAAAAGATTCCTAGCTTGTTTAACACCTAATCTAACTCTATAATTGTCTATATTCTCATCTTCTGAAATCTTTATTTGGCTATAATCATAAAATTCAATATTAAAATCTATATCTTCGCAAAATGCAGTTATTTTCTGACTTCCCTTTTTACTGCCT
This sequence comes from Intestinibacter bartlettii, assembly GCA_025148965.1. Lineage (GTDB taxonomy): Bacteria > Bacillota > Clostridia > Peptostreptococcales > Peptostreptococcaceae > Intestinibacter > Intestinibacter bartlettii. The sequence continues at coordinate 2,313,524 of CP102273.1, forward strand.
ATAAATGAAGATATTAAATATCCATTCGGCACTTCCTTTATTTGTATAAATGATGATGTTGATAATTCATTTACAAATTCCTTTAAACTTTCATCTATATTTTGTGTTGCATTTTTTAATTTTAATTCAATATTTGCAAATTTATCTAATTTTAAATTCAATATTCCCGCTTCATTATCTAAAGAAATATTTATATAGTTTTTATAAGTATTTCCTATTTTATTAATTATTTTTTTATGAGTTTTATTCATAATACCTCCCAATTATGTGTTTATGTATATAAAATTATAATATATTTAAAAAAATTTATATATATTATTATGCAAAATATGTAAAGATTTTTCAAACTCACTTTCGATTTAAACTCTATTATTATATAATTATAATACAAAAGAAATATATTACAGGGGGGACATAAAATGGAAAACGGATTAATGAACAGCCACATGATGGGATTTACAGATGTTAGGGGGTTAAATATATTAGAAGATGCAATCGCTAAACATCCTAATGAAACTTATAAAAATATAGATATTCAAAAAAGTTTAGATCAATATGATTTATTTAGAAAAGAAGCTAATTTTGATGAAATATACGGCGATTCAGATAGAACAATGGATTTAGGAAATAATAAAATATTACATATATTTGAGGGGCGTAAATTCGAACTTGCTCTATTTGATAAAAATGATGTTGCAATAGCTGCTGCTACTATATTTGGTGGTGGTTTCAAAACTTATGTAGATGATAAACAAACAGAAGAAATATTTGTAGTTCAAGCAATAGAACTTAAATAGGTAATTTAAAATACAATTTTTTATATTGGGAGGATAATTCATGGAGAACAAAAACTTTAGAAAAAGATATTTCTTCTTTGATATCGATGGGACTCTTGCTGTTGGTAATCCAGGAAGATATATTCCAAAATCAGCTAAAGATGCAATTGAAAAACTTGAAAGTCAAGGTCATTTCTGCGCAATCGCTACTGGAAGAAGTCAAGCTATGGCATTTGATTATTGCCAAGAAATTGGATTTAAAAATATGGTCAGCGATGGTGGCAATGGCATAACTATAGATAACAAATTAATAAAAATAGATCCTCTAGAAAGAGAAAGTGTAGTTAAATTATTAAAAGAATGTGATGAAAAAGGATTTACTTGGGCTATTTCATATGACAATTCAAAAGTTAGATATACTAAATCACCTAAATTTGTAGAAGATACAAAAGACACTTATATGAAGACAATTGTAGATGAAAGTCTTGATTTAGATAAAATTGATATTATCTACAAGTCATATATAGCTTGTACAGTAGAAAATGAAGGCCAGATAGAAAACTTACAAAATGTCCCTTTCGCACGTTATCAAGACACTTATGTCTTTGTAGAACCCGATGATAAATCAGTAGGCATAAAAAGTATCTTAGACTATTACCACGCTCCATATGAAGATGCTGTTGTATTTGGTGATAATAAAAATGATTTAAAGATGTTTAGAGATGAGTGGACTTCTATAGCTATGGGAAATGCTATTGATGAATTAAAAGAAAGAGCAACATTTGTAACAAAAGATGCTGTAGACGATGGTATTGCTTATGCGTGTAAACATTTTAATTGGATATAATTTTAATACTTATTTAAATATATTATTTTAAATAAAAATGGCGAACCAAAAGGTTCGCCATTTCTTTATTTAATAATCAACTATTTTAACAAACTAGCCAATTATAATTTTTAATTTATCTTAGACATAATCTTATTGATTAGCTAATCTCTTATAGCTTTCTAATCTATCTTTAGAAGATTGTTCAGCCATAGTGAATAATTCTTCAGCTTGTTCTGGGAATTGTTTAGCTATAGAAGCGTATCTTACTTGTCCCATTATGAAATCTCTGAAGCTTTCAGTTGGTTCTTTAGAATCTAATGTGAATGGATTCTTACCTTCTGCTTTAAGTTCAGGATTATGTCTGTATAAATGCCAGTATCCAGATTTAACTGCATCTGCTTCGTTTTGTATAGTTTTACCCATACCACATTTTAATCCGTGGTTGATACATGGAGCGTAGCATATGATTAGAGATGGTCCATCATAAGCTTCTGCTTCAACTATAGCTTTAACGAATTGATTGTAGTCAGCACCGATAGCAACTTGAGCAACATATACGTTACCATAAGACATAGCCATCATACCTAAATCTTTCTTTCTAGATCTCTTACCAGCAGCAGCGAATTTAGCCATTGCAGCAAGTGGAGTAGCTTTTGAAGATTGACCACCAGTATTTGAGTAAACTTCTGTATCGAATACTAATACATTTACATCTTCACCAGAAGCTAATACATGGTCAACACCACCGTAACCGATGTCATAAGCCCAACCGTCACCACCAAGGATCCATTGAGATCTCTTAACTAGGTAGTCTTTTCTAGATTTTATACTTTCAACTAAAGCTTTAGCTTCATCACTTTCTGGTTTAGCAGTTTCTAATAATTCAAGAACTGCTTTAGAAGCTTCTACAGAAGCAGCACTATCTTCTTTAGCATCTATCCAAGCGTTTAATACTCTTGTACAGTCTTCACAGCCACAAGCATCTATTAAAGCTTTCATATCATCTTCTAATTTATTTCTCATTTGTTTAACTGCAAGTCTCATACCTAAACCATATTCAGCATTATCTTCGAATAAAGAGTTTGCCCAAGATGGACCTTTACCTTCATGGTTGCAAGTATATGGAGTTGAAGGAGCAGAACCACCCCAAATTGATGAACAACCAGTAGCATTAGCTATCATCATTCTATCTCCGAATAATTGAGTTACTAATTTGATGTATGGAGTTTCTCCACATCCTGCACAAGCACCAGAGAACTCGATAAGTGGTTGTCTAAATTGGCTACCTTTTACAGTTTTAACGTTCATTAAGTCACCTTTTGGAGCAACTTTCTTAGTATCAACTGCAAATGCCCAGTTTTCAACTTCTTTTTCTTGAGTGTCTAATGGTTCCATTACTAATGCTTTTTCTTTAGCTGGACAAACGTCAGCACAGTTTCCACATCCAGTACAGTCCATTGTACTAACTTGCATTCTGTATTTTAATCCTTTTACTTCTTTACCTTTAGCATCAACAGCTACGAATGCTTCTGGAGCTGCAGCTAATTCTTCTTCAGTTACAAGAACTGGTCTTATACATGCATGTGGACAAACAAATGAACATCTATTACATTGTATACAGTTTTCTGGTTTCCATTCTGGAACATTAACTGCTATACCACGTTTTTCATATGCTGCTGTACCACATGGGAATGTACCATCTTCGTATCCTAGGAATGTAGATACTGGAAGGTCATTACCTTTTTGAGCAACCATAGGTCTTAATATATCTTTTATGAATGCTGGTTCATCTACTTCTGGTTTTTCAGCCTCAACTGCTTCAGCCCAAGAAGCTGGAACATCAACTTTTACTAATGAATCTATACCTGCATCAACTGCTTTGTAGTTCATATTTACTATAGCTTCACCTTTTTTACCATAAGCTTTAACTATAGATTCTTTTAAGTATTTAACAGCATCTTCTACTGGTATTATGTCAGCTAGTTTGAAGAAAGCAGCTTGACATATCATGTTTATTCTGTTTCCTAAACCTATTTCTTGTCCTATTTTAACAGCGTTTAATGTATAGAATTGTATATCATTTTTAGCGATATATTGTTTCATTTCAGCTGGTAAATGTTCTTCTAATCCTTCAGCGTCCCATATAGTATTTAATACGAAAGTTCCGCCTTTTCTAAGTCCTTTTAATAAATCATATTTGTAAACATATGATTGGTTGTGACAAGCTATATAATCAGCTTCATCTAATAAGTAAGTTGATCTGATTGGAGTATCACCAAATCTTAAGTGAGACATAGTTATACCACCAGATTTTTTAGAGTCATAATCAAAGTATGCTTGAGCATATTTGTCAGTATGGTCACCTATAATTTTTATAGCTTGTTTATTAGCTCCAACAGTACCATCAGATCCTAATCCCCAGAATTTACATCTTACAGTACCTTTTGCAGATATTTTTATTGGTTCTGCAGCTGGAAGTGAAGTGTTAGTTACGTCATCAACTATACCTATAGTAAATCCGTTAGCTGGTTCTTCTAAGTTTAAGTTTTCAAATACTGCATTTAAATCAGTAGGTGTAGTATCTTTAGAACCTAATCCATATCTACCACCAACTATTACTGGAGCATTTTCGACACCTTTGTATATATTGCATATATCTAAGTATAATGGTTCTCCTAATGAACCTGGTTCTTTAGTTCTATCTAAAACTGCTATTTTTTCTACAGTTTTTGGCATAGCAGCTAAGAAATGTTTTTTAGAGAATGGTCTGTAAAGGTGAACTTTAACAACCCCTAATTTTTCTCCTTTAGCATTTAAGTAGTCTATTGTTTCTTCTAAAGCTTCTGTAACAGAACCCATAGCAACTACTACGTGTTTAGCATCTTCTGCTCCATAGTAATCGAATAAGTTATGTTTTCTTCCTGTTAATTCACTAACTTTAGCCATATTTCTTTCTACTATGTCTATCATGTTGTCATAGTATTTATTTGAAACTTCTCTTGTTTGGAAGTAAATATCTGGGTTTTGAGCAGTACCACGAGTAACTGGGTGGTTTGGAGATAATGATTTATCTCTGAATGCTTGAACTGCATCCATGTCTAATAATTGTGCATATTCTTCATTTTCCATTAATTCAACTTTTTGTATTTCGTGTGAAGTTCTAAATCCATCGAAGAAATGTAAGAATGGTAAAGAACCTTCTATAGCAGACATATGAGCTACTGGAGCTATGTCAGCAACTTCTTGAACAGAACCTGAACATAGTAAACATGCACCAGTTTGTCTACATGCCATAACATCTTGATGGTCACCGAATATTGATAAAGCTTGAGATGCTATTGCACGAGCTGTAACGTGGAATACACCTGGTAATAATTCTCCTGCCACTTTATACATGTTAGGTATCATTAATAATAGCCCTTGAGATGCAGTAAATGTTGAAGTTAAAGCACCTGCTTGTAATGATCCATGGAATGCACCAGCAGCACCTGCTTCTGATTGCATTTCAACAACGTTAACTTGTTGTCCAAATACATTTTTTCTTCCTTGTGAAGCCCATTCATCAACTAATTCAGCCATAGTTGAAGAAGGAGTTATTGGATATATAGCAGCAACATCAGTAAATGCATAAGCAACATGAGCAGCAGCTGTATTTCCATCTACAGTTTTCATAAATTTAGCCATTTTATTACTTCCTCCTTATAAATAAGTAAATATTATTAACTTAAGTTTGCTATTATAATACTGTCCATTTTTTAATAACGCATAGAAAATTATATACCTTTTAAATATTTTATAAATATAATTTTAATCTGTGCGTTTTTAGCACTTGACACAGTAAGTGCGATAATTTTCAAAGAAATCTACATCTATAAGGTTATTTATAATAAAGATTTCTTTATAAATGTTTAAGAATTATAAACATTCATCAATTATTAAAATTCTACATCAATTGTCAAATTCCTTCTATTTTTTTTATAAAAATTAAATATTAAAGTTTTATATAAAAATACTTGTTTTTCTATATCAATTTATATTTTTTTCTTATTTTTATCTAAAAAAATATAAGTTTAAATTATTTTTCTTTTCTATATTATATTTTTTATATAAATTAAATAATTCAAATATATTTTCTTTTAATGAAAATATAAACAGATGTTTTTTTTTATCATTTCACTAATTGACAATTTTTATAGTTTTTTATTTATAATTCATAAATATTTTTTCATTTTTAAGCTTTTTTATAATATGTATATTTTTATAATAAATAGTAAATCCTATTCACTTTATTGAAAAAATATAAAATAATTATAATTTTTATAATAATTTTAAACATTTTTTGGAAATATAAACCTAATCGCAATTATTATGTTAGCACATCTAGTAAAATTTTTAAAGCGTTATTGAATCTTTCTTATTTTTTTTAGTAAATTAAGGAAATTAACTAAAAAAATAAGAAGTGTATACTATATACATACACTTCTTATTACTTTTTTAATCATAAATTTTTAAAAAAATTAATTATTTTATTAATTCTACTAAGTCTCCGTTTTTAACGCCAGCTGCATTTCCTTCTTCTATATCAACGTGCATTTCTAATGCAAATTTTTCACTAGCTCTAACTAATACGTTATGGAAAGTTAATCCTCTTAATCCTTCAGTTTTAACGCTTACTACATCTTTATCTTTTACACCGAATTTTTCAGCATCTTCAAGACTCATATGTATATGTCTAGCTGCAACTATTATACCTTTTTCACATTCAACTTCACCTTTTGGTCCTACTAATTTGAATGCTGGAGTTCCTTCAACATCTCCTGATTGTCTAACTGGAACTGCTAAACCTAATCCTCTAGCGTCTGCTAAAGAAACTTCTACTTGAGATTCTGGTCTAACTGGTCCTAAAACTCTCATTGTTTGTTGACCTTTTGGTCCTACAACTGTAACTTTTTCTTCACATGCATATTGTCCTGGTTGAGATAATGGTTTGAAAGGAGTTAATTGATATCCTTCTCCGAATAAAGCGTCAACATCAGCTTGACTTAAATGTACGTGTTTATTTGATAATGCTATTGGTAATTTCATAATAAAAACCTCCTGAAATATAGTTTAATTTTAATAACCGCAATTAAATTATATCTAAAATTTATAATAAAATCAATTGTTATAATATATTAGGATATTTTATATTATAAATTATTCACTTTATTTATTAAAAAGCTTACTTTTTTTTTCAAAATTTTATTATGTATTTTCCTCTATTTAGTTAAATCTTTTAATAAATTGAAATATCCTGGGAAAGATATATTTATACAATTAGTATCATCAAGCATAACTCTAGAATCACTAATTAAATCTGCTATTGAAAAAGACATAGCTATTCTATGATCTTTAAATGTTTCTATTGTAGCACCATGAAGTTTAGTTTTTCCTTTTATAATCATTCCATCTTCTAGTTCTTCTATATCTGCTCCCATTTTCTTTAAGTTATCCACAACAGTTTTTATTCTATTGCTTTCTTTTACTTTTAATTCTTGAGCATCTTTTATTATAGTTGTACCTTCAGCTTGTGTAGCTAAAACAGCTATTACTGGTATTTCATCTATTAATCTCGGAATTATTGTTTTATCGATTGTTGTAGCAGTTAAATCTTTAGAGTATCTTACAAGTAAATCACCTACTTTTTCTCCTCCTACTACTCTCTCATCAATTATTTCTATATTTCCATTCATATTTTTAATTACATCAATTATTCCAGTTCTTGTTTCATTTAATCCAACATTTTTAATTAAAACCTCAGAACCCTCGCTTATTAAAGCACCCACTATTATAAATGCCGCAGAAGATATATCTCCAGGAACATAAATATCTTGGTTAAATAATTCATCTACTGGGTTTACAATTATATCTAGACCGTTTTCTTTTATATCAGCCCCAAATGCTTTTAACATAATTTCTGTATGGTTTCTAGATTTAACTTTTTCACGTATTATACTTTGCCCATCAGCATATAAACTAGCAAGTATTATTGCTGACTTAACTTGAGCTGATGCTACTGGCATTTTATAGTCTATACTATGTAAATGACCACCTCTAACTGTTATAGGTGTAAAATTGGCATCATCTTTTCCTGTTATGTCGCATCCCATCATTCTAAGTGGGTCTGTAACTCTTTTCATAGGTCTTTTGCCTATTGATTCATCTCCTATTAAAGTAGATTCAAAATCATTTCCTGCAAGTATACCCATAATTAATCTTATAGTTGTTCCTGAGTTTCCAACATCAAGTATATCAGTCGGTGGTTTTAACCCCCTAATTCCATTTCCTTTTATAAAAACATCCTTACCTGCTATTTCTATATCTACACCCATTTTTCTAAAGCAAGAAACTGTACTTAGACAATCTTGTCCCATTAAGAAGTTACTTACTTTGTTGTTTCCTTTTGATATTGCAGAAAACATTATAGATCTATGTGATATTGATTTATCCCCTATTAATTCAAAAGTTCCTCTAAGCATTTTTGCACTCCTTTATTATTTCTAAAATTGTTTCGTCATCTATATCATTAAATAAACCTACTTTTCCATGTTCAGTTGGTAATATCATATTTATCTTTGAAAAACTATTTTTCTTGTCAGTTTTCATTATAGATAATACCTCTTCTTCACTTGGCCCCTCAAATTCTATAGGTAAATTGAACTTTTTACATATTTGTAAAAATTTATCATAGTATTCTTGATTTATTAAATTTCTTTTTAAAGAGAGTTTAAATGCCATATTCATTCCAATACTTACAGCCTCACCATGAGGTATATGACAAAGCTTCTCTACTCCATGTCCAAAAGTATGTCCAAAGTTTAGGATTTTTCTAAGTCCTCCTTCTTTTTCATCTACTTCTACAACATGTGCTTTTATTTCTGCACATTTTTTCACGATATATCTTAGCGCAGAATCTCTTTTATCTAATATATCTTCACTGTTTTCTAATAAATAATTTATAAATTCATAATCGTATATAAATCCGTATTTTACAACTTCACTCATGCCATTTCTAAATTCGCTATCTGGTAAAGTTCTAAGTGCAGATACATTTATAAATGTGAATTGTGGTTGATAAAATGCACCCACTACATTTTTATAAGTTCCTAGATTTATACCAGTTTTTCCTCCTATTGAAGAGTCAACTTGTGCTAAAAGTGTTGTTGGAACTTGAACAAAATCGATACCTCTCATATATGAAGCTGCAACATATCCTGATAAATCTCCTACTACCCCTCCACCAACGGCGATAATAAGGGATTTTCTTGTAAGTCCTGCTTTTAATCCATGTTCTAGTATTTTTTCAAAAGTATCTATGCATTTTGATTCTTCACCAGCTGGCACTATATATTCACTTACAAATTTAGCATTAAGTAAATCTATAAATTTGTTTAATTGAGTTTTATATACATTTTCATCAGAAATAACTAAAACTCTATCATATATTTCATTTATATTTTTATCAGTAGTATTATTTATTAGATTTAAAGCTTTAGTAAAATTTCTATAACTTTCATCTATAAAAATACTACATACGTTATTTTCTATTTTTTCCATCCTCTTTCACCCAACCTTTGAACATATGAATTGTAATTTCTTTTTATGTCTTCTAAGCTGCTTCCTCCTATAGTATCTAAGAAGAATTGACATATAACAAAAGCTACTACATTTTCACAAACAACACTACATGCAGGAACAGCACAAGTATCTGAACGTTCTACAGTAGCTTCATATTTTTCTAATGTATTCACATTTATTGAGTTAAGAGGTTTGTATAATGTTGGAATTGGCTTCATTGCACATCTAACTACAAGCTCTTCACCTGTTGTCATTCCACCTTCTATACCACCTAATCTATTTGTAACCCTTTTTATTCCAGCTTCTTGGTTGTATACTATTTCATCCATAACTTTAGAACCTGGAAGTTTTGCAACATCAAATCCTATACCAAATTCTACGCCTTTGATAGCTTGTATTCCCATTAGATGCATAGCCATTACACCATCTATTTTTCTGTCAAATTGAGTATATGAGCCAAGCCCTGGAATTAGATTTTTAACCCTAACTTCCACAACTCCGCCTATTGTATCTCTTTCATTTTTTATTTCGTCTATTTGTGAAATCATTTTAGCTTCCATATCTTTATTTGCACATCTAACTTCTGAAGAGTCTACATTATTTTTTATATAATCAAAATCGTACACATTTTCATCCTTCACATTACCAATTTGTATAACATGAGAGACAAAATCTATATCGAAATTTTTTAATACTTGTTTGCAAATAGCTCCTACAGCTACCCTACTTGCCGTTTCTCTCGCTGATGATCTTTCTAATACATTTCTAGCATCAGTAAAATCGTATTTTAAACATCCAACTAAATCAGCATGACCAGGTCTTACATTGTCTACTTTTCTTGTTTCAAAGTCGACATCATCCATAGGTGCCATATATTCAGTCCAATTTTGGTAATCTCTATTTTTTACTTCAATTGAAACTGGTCCCCCTAATGTTTTTTTACCTCTAACACCACCAAGAATATTAACCTTATCACTTTCAATTTTCATTCTGCCTCCGCGGCCATAACCACATTGACGTTTTTTAAGCTCTGCATTAATCTCATCAAAGTTTAATTCTACATTTGATGGTAAACCATCAATTATAGATATTAAACTCTGTCCATGTGATTCACCACTTGTTAAATACCTTAACATATTCATCGCCCCTTACTTTAAAATATTAATTATTATTTTCTTTTATTTTTTTTATATATTCATCAACATCTCTGTTGAATCTAGCTTTAAAATCTTCATTTTCCTCAAATGGAACTTCATCTGAATTAGATAAATATAAATTGTATTCTAAATCTGTATTTATAGATTTATAGAATATATCCATCACAATTTGTCCACCTAAAAATTGATTTTCAAATTCTGGTTGACCTCCAATTGCTATATACATTCCTAATCTAAATTTATCTCTATCTATAGATGGTTTTCCTAAGACATATTTACTAGAGAAAAATGCCTGTGTTCTATCTACTACTGTTTTTACTTTTGTAGATACACTTGAAAAATACATAGGACTTACTGTTATTGTTCCTGTACTTTTATTAAATTCTTCGTATATTGGTGTCATATCGTCTTTTATTCTACAATATCCAGTCTTTTCACATGCACCACATGCTGTACAATAATCTATATCCATTTTGTATATGTCTAACACTTTGTAGTTAATTTCATTTTCTTCAAATTTCTTTACAAGTTCTTTTACTACAGAGTGACAATTTTTATTTTTTCTAGGGCTTCCATTAATTATTAATACCTTGTCATTTCTCCCCATAAAATCCTCCTATTTAAACTTTAATGAATCTTTCTATTTTTACATCAATTATTTCATACTCTGCATAAATCATATTATTTTATTTATTACTTAAGCAGACTACTAATATATCATCATCAAAATTATGTTTAGCTGCAAATTCATTTAATTCTTTTTTTAATTCAGCTATAAAATCATCTTTTTTCAATTTATAATTTTTAAGTAAGAATTGTTCTAATCTTTCTATTCCAAATTCTTCTTTATGTTGATTTTTAAGTTCAATTATACCATCAGTATACATGCAAATCATTGCACTACTTTTAATAGATATTGTACTATGTTCGTATTTTGTGTCTTCTAATACACCTAGTGGTATATTCTTTTTACATAGGTTGTTTTCTGTTGAGATATTTCCAGTATCATCTATAATGATTGGGCAATAATGACCCGCATTAGAAATATCTAAAGTATTATTTTGGGTATCTACAATACTAACTATACATGTCGTAAATACATCCATTTTATCAAACTCATCATATAAGATTTGATTTAGTTTATTCATAATGTCAGCTGCTGTTTGATAGTTGTAACATAGAGTTTTAAAACATCCCTTTATCATAGCAACTATATAATTTGAAACTATACCATGTCCCATAACATCAGCAATTATATAAGCTACTTTATTTTCATCTATAGGTTGGGCATGATAGAAATCTCCACCTATAACAGTTGCACATCTATGATAGAAGTAAAGGTCCTTATTATTTTCTAGATTCATTTCACTTTCATTCATAATTAGTTTTTGTTGCTTATTTAATATATTTAGCTCATTTGCAATTAATTTATGTTTTGTTTCTGACTGATTATATTTATATAGTTGCATTCCTAATACAATCTGTTTAGATATTAGTTCTAGTATGTTTAAATCATCTTGTGTATATCCTTCACTATTGTTTGAACATATTATACATCCAAGCAATTTATTTCCTTCTTTTAATTTGTAGTATATGTAATTTTCCGCTTGAACTTCATTTATAATCATGTAGTTAGCATCATTTACATATCCACCATTTTGTTCATACTCATGTAACTTTAATAATATTTTTTGGAAATTTATTTTTTTACGTTTTTTATTTTCTATAGCACTAAAAATTTTATAATCATAATTTAAATCATCAATTACTATAAATCCCTCTTCACTTTTAGTTAACTTTTGTGCTTGAGTATTTAAGGAATTCATAAATTCATTTACATCATTGTTTAAATGTAATTTGGTTGTTACTTCATTTATATTACTTATTGACTCTCTAAGTTTATCTATTAATTCTTTTGTATGTTCATTTTCTAAAGTTATCTCGATAGACAAAGCTACTAATGATACGACAGAAGATATAAATGTGATTTCCTGTTCTTCTAGTGAATCTTCTTCTGTTAGAAAACATGTCATAAATCCTATAACATTATAGTTTAGAACTATTGGAAATACTATTCTTCCGCTGTATCCTTCCATTTTAGCAAGTTCTCTTTCATCGATTGCCTTTGGATCTTCAAATATATTTTCTACATATATTATTTTCTTGTCTCTCACTGCTTCATGTATATATTCTGGATAAGACTCATTAAAATCTAATTTTGTACCTATCCTAGAATTCTTTGGAAACATCTTGGGGATATAATCTAAAGTTGATGAGCATACTAAATAAGCATTTTTAAAATTGTTATCATAAAATAAATTTATACATGCTTTTGTAGGCTCAATTACCTCTAACATCTTGTCCACTATTTTATCTTTTATCTCAAAAAAGTTAGTAGATTGAGTTACCATAACAGATATATCAACCAAATTTTTCATTAGTTTTCTATTTTTCTCCATCAAGCTTCCTCCTTGATTTCATAGTTAAAAGTACCTTTAATTGTAGATAAATTTTATCACAATAATTGACATAATCCAAGTAAACTTACTTAATCTTAAGGAGTTTTTGAATAAACAAATCTTTATATTATGGTAACTTCAGGCTATTTTATATAATTTATTCTTTATTTTTATAGTTTAAATATATGTCTTTTATTGTCATTCCAAAAACTAAACAAAAACTTATGATTATAACTATGTTAAAGTGAGTTATTAATCCTAATAATAATATTGAAATTAAACATGAAATATCTTTTTTGCCCTTTTCTTTTAAAAGTTGCTCTTGATTTTCTTGTATATTATTTTTTATATTTTCTATTTCAAATTCAACTTTTGTCTTTAAACTTTTTTTATAAAATAAATAAGATATCTCTACTAAACACATTCCTATTCCAAAATATATATTTATTTTATATGAAAACAATAATATAGCTACTGCTACTAGTATTTTCAAAGTATATAAAAGTATAGTGTCTATTTTAGCAGATATTTCTTGTACTTTTTTAAACTTAGAATTTATTTCATATTGCTCATTCGGTAATTTACTTATTTTGCTTTTTACAACTTCTGTATAAAATAATTTCATTATTCCATTTATCATTTTATTGCCTCCTTCTATACTTTCTATTATTCATATTTTTTCCTAAAAATGTATTTTTATACACCTATTCTTATTTACACAATTTTTAGAATTTTATGTTTATCTATATGTATATCCATATTTTTTTTGTTAAAAATAAAAATATAAATAAAACAATATTATGAAGAAGGAGGTTTTCTCAATATACCATGAGAATATAAAATACTATGCAAATAGAAGAACTTGACTTAAACACACGAAATCAAATTTATAACTCAACCAAAAAGGTTATTCGCAAATATCAAAAAGGTATTAGTTCAGGAAAATTAACAGCAGAAAAGTTTGCCGATAATATATTTACAAATAAAATATTATTAGATATTTTAGATGAATCTATTATCAATCAAGCAGATTTCCAAAATTCATATATTAACTATATAAATTCTCTAATGCAAAAACAAAATGAAAATTTTAAAAATTATATGGATTCCAAACATAATAAAACTATTATTAGGTCAACTGTTTCATTACAAATACTTTTAAAAAATATTTTAAAAAATAGTGACTACTCATTAAATATTCCTATCCAATATCTAAATAAAAAAGATATTGAAGCAATTATAAAATATATCCAAACCGGTGAAATAGACATTGGAAATGAAAAAATATATAAATATGTAAGTAGACCTAAAACAAATTAAATTAAAAGAGCTGTTTTATATTATATATTCATTTAGAGTTTAAACCCTTTTGAAATACTATATAAAACAGCTCTTTATTTTTATCCTAATGCTTTTTCTAATTTAGATAAATGTTTTATTGGATAATATTTTAATAATTCTCTAAACTGCTCTGTTGTAAGCCCTTGAGTTGTTGTATAAATACGAATTTTTTCATCTACATCCGCATTTATAAAATCATTTTTTATTTTTTCAAAATCTACTGTCATATTATCACTCCTATTTGTAAAATTTAAATGATTATAATTTAATATATAAGTAAGTTGAAGCTATTAAAAAATATCTCCATATTTATATTTACCCACATCAAAAAAAATATTAGTTTATTTTTAAATTAAGTAAATAAGTAAAGTGGTAAATATTCACTAAGTTGAATACTTACCACTTCTATTTAATAAAATGTTCTTATTTTAAATTATTTTCTTGTTTTGTTATTGTTGTCCTTTACCTGCCATTTGTTGTTCTGCCATTTCGACTAATTTTTTAGTCATGTATCCACCAACATAACCATTTTGTCTAGCTGTTAAGTTTCCTTTATCAACTTGTTGATAATCAGCCATACCTAGTTCATTAGCTATTTCTAATTTCATTTGATTTAATGCTTGTTTAGCTTGTGGAACTGCTGTTTTGTTATTGTTGTTGTTTGACATATCTAATACCTCTTTTCTATGATTTTTGTTTCTTGGTAGTATTATATGAAATATTTGTTTTATAATACATACAATTTGTGACAAATTTCTTAATAGTTGGTATCAAATCAAACGCATTATATAGGCTCAAACAATAAAATAATTTTTTAACAGTTGATTGCAGCTAAATATGCTGTAGAAAATGCTATTTGAAGATTAAATCCTCCTGTATATGCATCTACATCAATTACTTCACCTGCAAAATATAACCCAGAAACTAATTTAGATTCCATAGTACTCGAATTTATTTCACTAGTTTTAACTCCACCTGAAGTTATTATAGCTTCTTCAATAGGTCTATAATTTTTAACTGTAAATGTTATATTTTTTATAAGATGTACTAAATTTTTTCTTTCTTCCTTAGATATTTGATTTACCTTGATATATGCATCAATTTTACTTAATTTAACTATCGTAGGTATTAATTGTTTAGGTAATAAATCATTTAAAGAGTTTTCAAAGTTTTTATTTGCGTATTTTTGAAAATCCTTTTGTACTCTTTTATCAAGTTTATCTTCATCTAAAGCTGGTTTTAAATCTAAGACAATTTTATAATTTTCTTTTGATAAATCACCCATACGACAACTAGCTGATTTTATAATCGGACCATCTAATCCGTATTTTGTAAACTCCATTTCCCCAAAATCGTCGTATATTTTTTTATTTTTGCTATTATATACATTGATACTTACATTTCTAAGTGATAACTTTGCTAAATCAGTTACATAGTCTTCCATAACTTCTAGGCCAATAAGTGATGCCTTTGGTTTTATTATAGTATGTCCTAAGTTTCTCGCAAATTTATATCCATCTCCACTAGAACCAGTTCTTGGGTAACTAACTCCTCCTGTAGCAACAATCACACTATCACATTCTATTTCTCTTTTATCAGAAAGAATAACTTTTTTAATTTTTCCATCTTGAGCTTCTATTTTATCTACTTTTGAATTAAGTAAAACTTCTACATTTTTATTACTTCTCATTTGTTTTTCTAATGCTCTTACTACATCTACTGCCTTATCACTAACTGGGAATACTCTCTTTCCTCTTTCAGTTTTAGTCTCAACACCCAAATCGTTAAACATATCGATTACTTGGTCATTTGTAAATGTATAAAAGGCACTATATAAAAATTTTCCATTTGTAGGTACATTCTCTATTAATTCTTCTATTTCACAATTATTTGTTATATTGCATCTTCCCTTACCTGTTATAAGTAATTTCTGACCACACCTTTTTTGTTTTTCTAATACTATAACTTTATATCCTCTATCTGAAGCAACCTTAGCAGCTAGCATGCCACTAGCACCGGCGCCTATAATTACTACTCTTTTCAAAAAATCATCCTTCCAATTAATTAATTTCATCTTTAATTTAATCCAAAATGCTCAAATAAGAATGGAGCTCCTGCTACACCCCATAATACAACTATTGTATATCTTATATACTCAATTATATACAATACATCTTGGCTTGCATCTGCAAATAATAATATTTGTAGTGATTTCCCCGCAGCATATATAATACCTAGAGTAACTATTCCAACTATAAATCTAAGTATTTTTGTGCTTAGTTTCGGTTTTGTTTTGTTATTTGTAAAAATATTAGCTTTTTTTCTACTTTCTTGTGTACTAAAACCTATAAATTTATCTTCTATTATGTAACCTAATACAAAACCTGTATATAGTCCAAAACTTTTTATTAATTCATCACCTCTAAAAAAGTATACAGGTATAGCAAATAAAACTAAAGTTAAAAGTAATATGTAATATCTTTTATTTTGATCTACATAATCAAATAATTTTATAAAAATGATACTAACAAATATACCAAGAATCCATCCTATAAATACATCTTCTGGCCAGTGTACTCCTAAATAAAGTCTTGAAATACCAGCACCTAGTATCATAATTATTCCAAGCAGTGTTATCCACCATTTTCTAAAATATTCTATTAAAGCTACCCAAACTGTAGTTGCTGTTTGAGTATGCCCACTTGGAAACGAATAACCTGTCGCCGTTTCAGTTCTAAGTGATTCTAAATTTTTACTTCCTATTGGTCTCGGAGCTTTAAAAAAGTTTTTTAATCCAGAATTTATAGTAATACTTCCTGTAACTGCAAATAATAATCTTTGTCCACACTTTTTATCAATACACCAATACATTATAGCCGCAATCAATACAACAGCTACTTGTTCTGTACATATTGTAAATGTTGTAAATATAGCAGTTAAAATATCACTTCTTATGCTTTGAAAAAATAAAAGTATATCCATGCTCTCACCTTCCTTTTTACTATCATCTATTTTACATAAAATTATTACATAAATATATATATCAGATTAAATTTATTTAAAATCTTTTAAATTATTTACATATTCTTATATATACATACATTTTTTTAACATTTTAAAATAAAGATTTCTTTATAAACTACTTCTATAGTAAAATAGACTGTAAAAATAAATCAAATTATCTCTACAGTCTTTTTTATGATATAAATTATTTTAGTTTAAATATATCTTAAACGTCTTCAACTATGCCTATATATGGTAAGTTTCTATATTTTTCTGCATAGTCTATTCCATATCCAACTATGAATTTGTCTTCTATAACAAATCCTACATAGTCAACTGGTATATCAGCCTTTCTTCTTTCTGGCTTGTCTAAAAGTGTACATATTTTTAAAGATTTTGGTTCTCTAGCACCTAATTCTTTTGTTAAGTTGCTTAAAGTTAATCCTGAATCTATTATGTCTTCAACTATTAAAACATTTTTTCCTTTTATATCTACATCTAAGTCTTTAAGTATTTTTACTGATCCTGAAGATTCCATTGCATTTCCATAACTAGATACACTCATGAAATCCATATTTACATCTAAATTTATATTTCTTATTAAATCAGCTACAAATACACTTGCTCCTTTAAGTATACCTACTACTAATAAGTCTTGTCCTTCAAAATCTTTTTCTATTTGTTTTCCTAATTCAGCTACTCTCGCTTTTATTTCTTCTTCAGTTAACATTGTTTTTGTAATCTTAAACATTTTTATCCTCCTAAAAAAACATATGATTCTATTATATATTTAAATTTCAATTGTATCAATACAAATATTTTTTTTGCTAAAACAAGTAATCTTCATAGATTCATATTTTATACCAATTTTCTTTATTAAAATTAGTATGTTTCAATATTTATTTCTTTTTTTAATATTTCTGTTTTTTTATTTAAAAAAACAAATTGGTTGCCTTTTTCAGTTGTACCATACGTAAAAATGTGTTTATATATATATTATTGATTATATTTATAGATATATTATAATTTTATTAAGAAAATATTTTGTTATATAAATTTCAAGGGAGGATTTAAGATGAGTGTAAATCATGGTGCTAATTTATATGATTTATCAAGTAAATATGGATTTTCAAAAGATGAATTTATGGATTTCAGTTCTAATATAAATCCTTTTGGTACTTCAAATAAGGCAAAAGAATATATAATTAACAATATAAATATGGTATCTATGTATCCAGATCCAGAGTATGTAAATTTAAAAAAATCTATATCTACATATTGTGGGTGTTTAAGCAAAAATATAGTTTTAGGAAGTGGAGCTACAGAATTAATTTCATCATTTATAAAAACTATAAACCCTAAAAAAGCTCTATTATTGTCACCAGCATACTCTGAATATGAAAATGAGTTAAATAAAATAAATTGTGAAATTGTAAAATATTTTTCTAAAGAAGAAAATAATTTTATTATAGATACAAAAGAATTGGTAAGCGCTATAAATAGTGGAAATTATGGATTAAGCATAATATGTAATCCAAATAATCCTACTGGTTTTGCTTTTTCTAGAGATGAAATTGAATATATTTTAAAAAACACAAATTGCTACATTATGATTGATGAAACTTATATAGAATTTACAGATACAGCTATGTATTCATGTACTAGCTTAGTAGATAAGTACAATAAATTATTCGTAATTAGGGGAACATCAAAATTCTTTTCAACTCCTGGAATCAGACTTGGATATGGACTTATTGGAGACAAAAAGGTTAAAAATGAAATAAGTAAAAATTTAGATTTATGGAATATAAACATAATAGCTGCTTCTATGGGTGAAATAATGTTCTTAGATGACAATTTTATATCAACTACTATAGATACAATGCTTAGAGAAAGAAATTATTTAACTAATTCTTTAAATACAATAGACGATTTAACAGTCTACCCTAGCCAAGGTAATTTTATCTTATGTAAAATAGCTTCTAAAAAATTTAGTGCTAAAGAATTAAGAGAAAAATTACTTCCTAAAAAGATAATTATAAGAGATTGTAATTCATTTGACGGTCTTTCTGAATACTACTTTAGAGTATGTATTTTAAAACCCGAAGAAAATAAAACTCTTATTAAGAACTTAAAATCTATTTTTAAATAATAAAACAAAAAAACTGCCTACATTATAAATAGGCAGTTTTTTTATGGAATTATATTCATTGGGGATAGAAATATAACTCCTTTGCAATTTTAAAAGTTTTTAAAATTGACGTTTAAGTGGATATTTTAAATTTTAGTTGATATCATAATTAATATTAAGAAATTTTTCTAAGGTCCTCAATTTCTCGAAGCCATATTTGGAAAAATTCTTTTTCTTTTCTTTCATTGTAAATCTTTCTAAGAGATTTTACTGAAGCTTCTCTAACTTCTGGATTTGAATCTACTAATCCATCTTTCATTTTATATAGAACTTCATCTATATCTACAAAATTTCCAAGTGCTGTATATGCTGCAGCTCTTATCTTATAATTATCTGAATTTGTACAAGCTATCAAATTTTCCATTAAAGCATTTTTCTCTTCAAATTGATTATTCATTATAATCCTCCTTCATCGATTCAAAACTTATGCTCCCTAGATTTTTTATTAATAACCCTTAACTTCTTTTATTTTATTTATGTTTTAATTATAGATAAGAAATATGAACTTAATATAAATTAAGTCTGATATTTTTCTTAAGTGAATTTAATAATTTTTAATTTTTTGAATAGATTTTATTTTTTCGCCTCTTTTAGACAAATTTTGGTATATAATAACTAGTATAAGTATATAATTTCCTATGTGTTATTAAACTTTTTAATTTTAATTTGCATTTATAATAAGGGGGACATAAAATATGCAATACAATTTTTCAAACAGATTCAAAAATTTAAAGCCATCACCAGCTGGTGATATATTAGCAATGATGGGTGATCCTACTTTAATCAAGTTTTCAGGGGGAAATCCTGCAACAGATTCTTTTCCAATAGATAAAATAACAGAATTTTCAAATGAAGTTCTTACTACTAAACCTCTTTCTGTTTTAGAATACGGTTTAACAGAAGGATATCATCCTTTATTACAAGAAGCAAAGAAATTCTTAAATAGAGATGGAAATGTTGTAAGAGATGACGATATGATGATATGTACATCTGGTAGCCAACAAATAGCTGATTGCTTAGCTAAAGTAGTATGCAATGAAGGTGATACTGTATTAACTGAAGACCCTTCTTTCCTTGGTGTTCTTGATTCAATAAGAAGTAATGGAGCTAACTTAGTTGGTGTAAAAATGGAAGATGACGGAATAGATTTATCTGATTTAGAAGAAAAGCTACAAATAAAACCAACACCTAAATTTATATATGTTATACCTAACTTCCAAAATCCAACTGGTATAACTATGTCACTAGAAAAACGTAAAGCCGTTTATGAATTATGTAAAAAATATGGCGTATTAATACTTGAAGATAATCCTTATGGACAATTGAGATTTAGTGGCGAAGCTGTACCACCTATAAAATCATTTGATGAAGAAGGTATAGTAATATATGCTGCTAGTTTTTCTAAAATAATAGCACCTGGTATAAGGGTTGCTTGTGCAGTTGGTAAACCTGAAATTATAGGAGCAATAAAACAAGTTAAATTCTTAAACGATGTACATAGTACTACTTGGAGTCAAGTAATATGTGAAAGAATTCTAGCTACTTGTGATATGGATGCTCAAATAGAAAAATTAAAAGAAATCTATGGAGCTAAAAACAAAGTTATGCAAGATGAAATGGCTAAAAACTTCCATCCAAGTGTAAAATATACTAAACCAGAAGGCGGAATGTTCGTTTGGGTTACATTACCTGATGGTGTTGATATGATGAAATTTGTAGGTGAAGCATTAGAAAATAAAGTTGCTTTAGTTCCTGGTACTGCGTTCTTAGCAGATACATCAATGCCTTGTCAAAGCTTCAGAATGAATTTCTCTACTCCATCTACTGAAGATATAATAAAAGGAATAGAAATCTTAGGAAAATTAACTTATAAATACTGTAAATAATAACCAATAAAAATATAAAAAGCGAAGAAAATAACTAAATCTTGTTATCAACTTCGCTTTTTATATTTAAATTTTATTTTTTTAAGTTCTAATCATTTTGTCTATATTGTTTTAAAACCTCACTATAATTTTCTCTAGTAAAATTAAATGTCTTTATATATGCTATTTTAGATCCTACTATTTTTTCACCTGGTTTAGTATAGTTATGATTTCCATAAGGCCACACGACTCCGACCTCTATACGTATTTTATTTACATTTTTATTTATATATAATTTATCAATCTTGCTAATAACTTCTTGTGTAACATCTTCTTGAACTTCATTATACATTTTCGCTAAAATATTTTCCTGATTTTGTTCTGACTTTTCTTTTTTAAGCTCATTTTTATAGTTTTCTAATGATGGAACTTTTACTAAATAATAAATATAAGTTCTATCATTCTCATCTTCTTTTTCATTTATTTGGACTATTCCTGTGCCTTTTATAGATGTATATTCCCCAAAAATAGATATTATTGCATCTTTCTCGCTACTATTTTCAGAGAATCCTTTATTAGAATTTTGATTGCAGCCACATGCACAAATAGTAATTCCACAAATTATCAAAAATAATTTTATCCTTTTCATAAAATTCCCCCGTATAATAATTTAAATAACCTCTATTTAACTACTATTCATATTATATTATTGCAAAAAAATTATATATTGTATCTTACTTTTTTGTAAGATTTTAAAACAATATTTCTATTCTTTATCATCCCTTATTTCCCAATGTACATCTTCTATTATTTTTGATTTTAGACTATTTTCAAATTCAGTTTTGTAATTTGCAAGCTCTTCATTTATTAAGCCTATACCCCATGCTAATATTAAAAAATCATCTATAAATCCAAATCCACCAAAGAAAGCTTCTGGCAGAAAATCAAAACTAGACATAAAATAAAATATCGTCACTAAAAAAGTAAGTACTACTTTTATTTTAGCAAAAATACTATATTCTCTATCAGAAAAAAACTCAGGAAGTATAAATAAATTTTTTATAAAAAATAATCCAAATCCTGCTTTTTTAAATCTAACTAAAACATTTTTTAACCAATCTAGCACCTTATTTACTATGCTAATTAATATGCTAAAAAAATTATTATTCATCTTATTCTCCTTACTAAAATTGTATATCTTAATCTTATTAAATTATATAT
The DNA here is from genome assembly GCA_025148965.1 of Intestinibacter bartlettii. Taxonomy (GTDB): domain Bacteria; phylum Bacillota; class Clostridia; order Peptostreptococcales; family Peptostreptococcaceae; genus Intestinibacter; species Intestinibacter bartlettii. The sequence goes on from CP102273.1 coordinate 2,335,983, forward strand.
TATTTTACAATACTATTATTTAATATTTAAGAAAATTGTATAAATTAAAAAATGTTATTTATAATTAAAAGCTATATTTATTACAATTTTATAAATAAGTTTATGTTTTAGTATATTATTTATGAGGTTCTTCTTATGCAATATGCATAACTATAGCTAATGTCCCAACATTATGTTCTTGTGGTATTTTAGGCGAATTGAATTTTACATTATGGTGCACAAAAAGAGATGCATAATCTGTATGCATCTCTTAAATATATTTTAATTATAAATATATTCATAGATAAAATTTTATAAAGCATCTGTTTCACTAGCCACCTTATTATCTTCAATCAAAAGATTTAATTTCTTTGCTACAAATTTTGTGCTTGCACCTTGTATAATCAAAGTTATAAGTATTGTCATAAATACTACTGATGATATAACTTCTTTTCCAGGTATATTCATTGATGTTACTATACCACAAAGAGCGGCTGGGATAACACCAGTTTCTCTTACCCACATCATAAATAGTATTTCGTTTTTCTTCCATTTCGCCTGTCTGTCAACTAATGTACAGGCTAAAACACATATAGGTCTTACGATAAACATAAAACAAAGAACACTTATAATTGATGGTACAAAGTATTTTCCTACTACTTGCAAATCAACTTGGCTACCTAAAATTATAAATATACACATTCTGCAAATTGTACCTAATGTTTCAACTACATGACAATCTGCATCATATGATTTCTGGCTAAGCCATAATTTGAAGTTTTGTTTATTACCAGTAACTATACCTACTATGAAACATGACATATATCCACTACCACCAAGTGCTGTAGATAATTCATATGCTATTATTACAGATATTATAGATATTATAGGTGTATAGTCCTTGAATATACCTCTAGGGCTGTCATTTACTAAAGCTAGCAAAATAACTCCTGTTAGTAATCCAACTACTAAACCTATTATAATCATAATTACAAGTTGATATAAATTTTCTTCTAATGAAAACTTGCCTGATAACATAATCGCCAATACGGCTGATGTTAAAATTGCGCCTGTTGCATCATTAAAAGCTGATTCACTAATAACTGTTTGTGATACTCTTCTGTCTATTTTTATTTGATTAAAAATAGGAACTAATGTTGCAGGGTCTGTTGAAGCTATTATACTTCCTGCCAAAAGCGCTACCATTGCACTTGTACCAAATGAAAGTCCTATTACTTGTTGCATAAGAAATGCTGATATCAAAACACCTACACTTGAAAGTAATAGTACGCTGACTTTTACATTTTTTAATACTTTCAAACTTATTTCCTTACCACCCATATATAAAATAAAAGCTGATCCAAATGTAAGAATAAGTTGATTTTCAACTTGATATTGACTAATATCGATAAATTTCAACACTGATGGACCAATAAAAATACCTGCTATCAAAAACAATACAACATCTGGAACCTTTAAAATGTCACTTAGCTTACTACATATGATTCCTGTCATTGTTACTACTGCAAAAAGTATCAATAAGTTGTTGCATGCAATTGTGTGTATAGATGATTCCATAACATTCATCGCCTCCAAAATTATTTTCCTTATACTTTTATATTAAGCCTTTCATAACTTAAATGCACTAGCTTTAACATTCCTTTAACATTTTTAACCATTTTTTAAAATCAAATATAAAATTCTATTAGATATTTTTTTAACATTCTAAGGCATATAAAAAGAAGCTATGGTATAGAATTATTTAAATTCTATACCATAGCTTCTTTTTTATATATATTTCAAATTATATTTATATTCAATTATATATTAAACATTAGTTTGTTTATAAGAACATTAAATTGCCAGTGTAGTGTTTTCACCCGCTTTAGCTTTATCTTCTTTAAATGCTAGTTTTAATAATATAGGTGCAATAATAGTTGTTATTATTACTACTATTAATATAGGAGCAAAAATTACATTTGATATAATTCCTAATTTTACACCTTTATTTGCTACAATAAGAGCAACTTCTCCTCTTGAAACCATACCTGCTCCGATTTGAAGTGATTCCTTATTTGAAAACTTAAACATCTTAGCTCCTAATGCACATCCCCATAATTTTGAGATTATTGCTACTATAGATAATACAACAGCAAATGCTACTATTATCATGCTCATTTTAGGTAAAACTAATTTAAGTCCTATACTTGCGAAGAATATTGGTGATAAAAATGCATAAGATAAATCATCTACAGCAAACATGATTTTCTCTTTTTTAAGACCAACAGCTGATATAATAAGTCCTGTTACAAAAGCCCCTGTTATATCTGCAACACCGAAATACTCTTCAGATATGTACGCTAGTAATAAGCATAATCCTATTACTGCTATTACTTGTCTTTTGAAATTTTCTTTATCCATAAACCAATTTTTTAGTATTTTGTAAAGTACAAATGATACTACTGCCATAACTACGAAGTATAATACTATTTTTAATAATATAACACTAACTTTTACAGAAGTATCTGCAAAACTTGAAACTACAGATAATGCTATTATTCCTAATATATCATCAATTATAGCTGCACCTAATAATGCATTTCCTACGTTTGAATTTAATTTGCCCATTTCTCTAAGTGTTTCAACAGTTATACTAACTGATGTAGCCGTTAAAATTACACCTACGAATACACTTTCTAGGAATAAATTGCTATCTCCCATAACATCTTGCATTCCAAATTTACCAAATAAATAAGTTGTTCCTAAACCTAGTGCAAAAGGAATTAATACACCTAAAATAGCGATTGTAAAGCATGCTTTTCCTTGCTTTTTAAGTGCATCTATATCAGTCTCTAATCCTGCAATAAACATTAAGAATATTACACCGATTTCTGATAGCTGCATTATAAATTCACTTTCTACAACTAAGTTTAATACTCCTGGACCAATTATGATTCCCGCTAATAATGCCCCTACTACTTGTGGTAATTTGATTCTTCTAGATATCAACCCTAATAATTTCGTTGAAAATAAAATTAATGATATCTCAAATAAAAAATAATACGAATTCATACAATGTGACCTCTACTTTCATAATGTTTTATTTTAAATGCTTTACTTAACGTACATGCTATTATACACCTATTAAAATGATATGATAAGTAAAATTTTAAATATTTTTACAAAAAATTTCAGGAAAACACTTTTTATGGTAATCAAAGAGGGATTTTTCCTATTTATATCACACAAAAAGGATAGATTGTTAAATCCATCCTTTTATATCTAATCAATATTCTATATATTATTTTTTGTGAGCTGCAACTATAGCACCGTATGCTATAGAATATAATTTTGATTCATGTGTATCTGCTCTTGATACAAGTACTATCGGAGCCTTTGCACCCATTATTATGCCAGCAGATTTTGCCCCTGCTGCATATGTAAATGCCTTTCCGATTCCATTTCCAACTTCTATTGTAGGCATAAGAATTATATCTACATCACCGCCTACTTCAGTTTTAAACCCTTTTACTTCGCAAGCTTCTTTTGATACTGCTAAGTCAAATGCCAAAGGCCCTTCAACGATTACATTTTCTCCAAATTCTCCATTTTTACAAGCATCTTCTAATTCTTTAGCATCTACTGTAGCTTGCATTTTAGGATTGACTTTTTCTTTTGCTGCTAATGCACAAACTTTTATAGTTTCAAGCCCTAGAGGTTCTGTTGCTTTTATAGCATTTTTTAATATTTTTACCTTTTGTTCATAATTAGGAGCTATATTCATTCCTCCATCTGTTGTAACTAATAATTTTGGATAAAAATCAGCTTCATAAACCATAACATGGCTAAGTAAACTATCTGTTCTAAGTCCCCATTCTTTATTTAAAACTGCTTTTAAGATTACAGATGTATCTAAAAGACCTTTCATAACAAAGTCTGCTTCTTTTGATGAAACTAATTTTACAGCAACTTCAGCACATTCTTCTATAGTCTCTTTATCTATTATTTTTATTCCATTTAAATCAAAATTTATTTCATCACTTATCTTTCTTATTTTATCTTCTTGACCTACTAAAATAGGCGTTATTATATTCATTTCAGTAGCACTTTTTATAGCTAAAAGGACTTCTTCATCATGTGCTGCTGCAACAGATAATACTACTTTTTCGCTTCCTTTTAAAACATCTAACATTTGATCTAATTTCTTAATCATATAATCTTCTCCTTACTGGTATCTGGATTTCTGAGACCATCTCACTTTTACATGTTATTAAGCTCGGGTCTACTAATTGTATCTCAATTGAATCATCTATTATTTCATAATTATTTTCACTAATATACTTATCTAGTTTTTCATAATATTTTGGGGCATCTTTGTGATATCCATTATATCTAATAGATAAATACTTAGCCTTTGGAAATACCTTAATTAAATTCTTTTCATACTGACCTTCTTCAACAATTGCAAAAGCGCTATTATACTGAGTATAAACCTTTTTTTCTAAATTATGTTTAAATATTGATATTCCAACATCTCCATAAGTTAAAAATACCTTATACTCTGATACCTGTGCCAATTTCCTAACTAGTAATTCCACACCTTTATATGATATATCTTCTTTATATTCAATCGCACATCTCTGCTCAAACTCTAATTCTCTTATTTGTTCTAAAAAATCAAGTTGTGTAGCATCTTGTATTTGAATTATTTTTTTATCTACTTTTTCTTTCATCTGTCTTAATTCACTTATTTTTTCATCTATGATATGCTTTTGATATTCCAAAGAATCTACTATGCTGCTTAAATTTAATGTATTTAGATGATACTTAATTTTATTTAAAGTAAGACCTAACTCTTTTAGATATTGTATAGTTTCAAGACATTCAAACTGGTCTATTGAATAATATCTATATTTATTATGTTCATCAACATAACTAGGTTTAAATAAATCAATCTCATCATAATATCTAAGCGTTTTTTTATTTATATTGAATAATTTTGATATTTCCCCAATTGTAAAAAACTCTTTCATTTATTACACGCCCCTAAAATTTATAAATTAATCTTCTTTGTAAATTCTAGCTTCTTCTTCTCCTTTTAAGACTCTAAGTCCTCCAAATGCAAGAGCTTCTAATTCATTTTCCCCAGGTAGTATTTCTACATGAGCAATAAATTTAACTCTGTTTTTTATGCTCTCTGTCATATATTTAGAATAAGCTATTCCTCCTGTTATAATTATAGCATCAACATCACCGTTTACAACAGTTGCCAATTCTCCTATTGATTTTGCAATTTGAAGTGCCATAGCATCGTATATTAATTTTGCATATTCGTCTCCATTTTTTATTTTTTCTTCAACTTCTCTAGCATCGAAAGTATTCATATATGAATATAATCCGCCTTCTCCTCTAACTTTTTTCTTCATTTCCTTGTGAGTGTATTTTCCGCTATAACAAGCATCTATAACTCTTGTTACAGGAAGTCGTCCTGCACGGCTTGGTGAAAATGGACCATCTTCATCAGATACGAAATCCACCATACGACCTTTTTCATGCACGTTTAAACTAATTCCTCCACCTAAATGTGCAACTATTAAATTTAAATCTTTATATTCTTTATTGTTCATTTTTGCATATTTTATAGCCATTGCTCTAGTATTTAAAGCATGAGTCAAACAATGTCTATCCATCCCTTTAAGTCCTGAAGGACGAGCTATATCGATACATTCATCGACACAAACTGGGTCGTATATATATGAATTTACTCCAATTTCATTTGCTAGTGAATATGATATAACTGCACCTAAATTAGATGCGTGGTCTAAAGTTGGATTAGTTCTAAGTCTTTCTATCATAGCGTCATTTATCTTATATGCACCACTTTTTACTGGTGGAAGTCCTCCACATCTTCCGACTATTGTGTCCATAGTTTTTAAATCTATATTATTTTCATGTAGTACTTTTTGTATCTGCTCTTTTCTCATTTCATATTGATCTAGTATATTGTTGAATTTCGAAATTTCATCTGCATTATGCTCTATTCCTTTTACTAGTATTGGATTTTCATCTTCATACACAGCAAATTTTGTGGATGTAGATCCTGGATTTATTACTAAAACTCTATAAGACATATAAATTCCTCCTAAATATTATAGAGATAAAAAGCCATTACAAGAATTACTCATAACAGCTCTTTATCATAACTAAATTTTTATTTAATATACAAACTTTAATATTTACTTACACAATCAAATTAACTTACTAATTCCATACCTTCATGTAAAGCTCTTATATTTATATCAATAAATTTCTCTTTTACGTTATCTCTTATAATTTGTTCCCAATCTATATCTTCTAAATGCATACCTTTTATAACAGTTCCAAGTAAAATTATATTCATAACTTTTGCATTTCCAAGTTCAGTTGCTTTATCAGCTGCATTTATAACTTTTGCATTTAGTTCTTTTAGTTTTTTATCAACTTCTTCTACTTTGTATTCAGCTTTTCCTGTTATAGTTGCAACAGATTCCATTTTATAGTTGTTAGCTACTATTGTTCCACCTTCTTTAAGATATTTTAAATATCTAAGTGCTTCGACTTTTTCGAATGAAACTATCATATCTGCCCCGCCGATTTCTATAACTGGAGAATAAACTTGGTCTTTTGAATATCTAACTTGAGATGAAACAGAGCCTCCTCTTTGACTCATTCCGTGTATTTCACTCATTTTCACATCATATCCTGCTTCCATTAAGCCTATTGTTAATAATTTACTAGCCAAGATAGTACCTTGACCACCTACACCTACTAACATTATACTTTTGGTCATTTTATTTTTCCTCCTTTACTATAGCGTTCTTTGGACAAACTTGTAAGCAAACTTCACAACCTAAACATTGATTTCTATCTATTGAAGCCTTCTTAGCTTCTTTATCAACTGATATTGCTGGACATCCTGTTTTTGTACATTTTTTACATCCAACACATTTTTCTTCATCTACAACACATTTTTCTGTAAATACTCTACCGAATTCATCTATATCTGCTTGCGAGAATCTCTTAAGAGCACATGGCCATCTAGTTATAATAACTGATGCTTCATCTAAACCAATTGCCCAATCTAGAGCATCATTAACTTCGTCTAATTTATTTGGATTTATAACTCTTACATTTTTAGCTCCTAAAGCTTTTACAACTTGTTCAATATTTATTGATGTTGTATCTTCACCTTGTAGCGTAAATCCTGAACCTGGATTTTCTTGGTGTCCTGTCATTCCTGTAATTCTGTTGTCTAATATTATTGAAATTGAATTACCTTTATTGTATATAACATCGATTAAACTATTTATTCCTGTATGGAAGAAAGTTGAATCTCCTAACACACCAACTACTCTCTTTTCATTTCCGTCAACCATATTAAGAACTTTTTGACATCCATGTGCTGAACTTAAACTTGCGCCCATACAGACAACAAAGTCCATTGCATTATATGGTGGAGCAAATCCTAGTGTATAACATCCAATATCCCCTGCTACTACTATGTCTTTTCTCTTTCCTAATTCATAAAATAATCCTCTATGTGGGCATCCTGCACAGAATGTAGGAGGTCTTGGTATAATTAATTCAGGTTCAACATCTTCATGTTTGAAATTGTCTTTGAATATGCTCTTTCTAATTACATCTGGTGTCATTTCTCCATATGCCGGAAGTACATCTTTTCCTATACAATCTACTCCTAATGATTTAACATGATCTTCTATAAATTTATCGTTTTCCTCTACTATATAGATTGTTTCTACTTTTGTAGCAAACTCTTTTATTTTTTCATCTGGCATTGGATTTGTAAATCCTAATTTTAGATATGAAGCATCTTTTCCAAACACTTCCTTTGCAAAGTTAAAGCACATTCCTGAAGATATAACCCCAACTTTTGCTCCTTCATTTATTTCCATGTAATTTAATTCTGTTTCATTAGAGAATTTGTATAATTTCTTTTCTCTTTCTTCAACATCTATTCTCAACAATCTAGCGTTTGCTGGAACTGTAACTCTTTTTACTACCTTTTCATAAGGTTTTATACCTACTTCATTTCTTTCTTCACATTCAACAAGTCCTTTTGAATGGCAAAGTCTTGTAGTAAGTCTCATCATTACTAAAGTGTTGTATTTTTCACTTATTTCATAAGCCATTTTCATCATATCTTTTGCTTCTTGGCTTGTTGCCGGTTCTAATAGTGGTACTTTTGCTGATTTTGCGTAATTTCTATTGTCTTGTTCATTTTGAGATGAGTGCATTCCTGGTTCGTCTGCAGTTATTACCACAAATCCTCCATTTATACCAGTGTATGCAACTGTGAATAATGGGTCTGCTGCTACATTAAGTCCGACGTGTTTCATAGATGCTACGGTTCTAGCCCCTGCGAATGCGCCACCTGCTGCTGATTCTAAAGCAACCTTTTCATTTGGTGCCCATTCTGCTACGATATCATTTTTATATAAAGCTATATTTTCTAGTATTTCCGTACTTGGTGTTCCAGGATATGCAGATGCATATTTAACACCTGCTTCATAAGCTCCACGAGCTATGGCTTCATTACCTGTCATTAATTGTTTCATAACTAAATCCCCCTTAAATCATATATTTTTAAATGTAGATATTTTAAAATAATATAATTAATCTAATTATGCTTCTCTTTAATAAAAGCATATAACATTCCAGTTATTGGAATGTCAACAGAGATTTAGTATTTTTTCTTATTATTTTATATAAATTTAATTATTTTCTTATATACAAAACTTTTTATATTGTAAATTTTTATTTAAAAATATATTTGCTCAGAAAAAAAAGATGCTATTATTTCGGAAATTTTATATAATTTCTCTCAATAATAACATCTTTGCATTTTTACATATTGTTTATTTTTAGATTCTATCTAATACTTCTTTTATTATAGCTGGAGCCTTTTTACATTTAGATTCTTCCACTGCACATACGGCAAATCTAAGTCCCATTTTTAGAGGTACTAGATAAAGATTTTCTTTTGCTAGTTCTTCACAAGCTTTCATCGGATTATCACATGGTATACTTGTAAAAAAACCATCTCTATATGGTAAAATTTCAAGACCACATTCTTTAGCACCTTCAACAAATGCGTTTGCTCTTACTAAAAGCATGTCTTTATATGAATTCTTTTCTTTTTCATACTCTTCATATTTTTTATCATCTGCAACAATTTCAGATAACACAGCCATAGCACCTCTGTTGCAGTTTGACCAGTTTGCTCTGCATGAATGCATTAGAGAATAGTAAAATTCTTCTGCTATATCTTCATCAGATGATATCCCTATCGCAGCCCCCATTCTCATTCCATAAGCTGTAAATCCTTTTGACATACTAAATGCCACTATTGTAAGTATATTGCTTGGTAGATTTCCAAATTTCTTAAAGAATTTTCTGCTAGCATCATCATCTCTAACAAAATCTATATAAGCTACATCAACTAAAAATACTATTTTTTTATCTTTGTCTTTAGCTGCTTCTTTTGCCAAATCTAAAACTTTATCCCAATCTTCATCGCTTAAACTATATCCAGTTGGGTTATTCCCTGGTGAATTTATTATAGTAAATATTCTTCCCTGTCTATTTAATATTTCTGTAAATTTTTCGCTATATGAATCTATATTGAAATTACCAGATTCATCGAATAAAGCATAATTTTCTACTCCTCTTTTTGTTTCTTCTCCTATTATTCCATATGGAGACCAATACCAGTCAGAAACTAAAACAACGTCATTTTCATTAGTATAGTTGTACATTGCTAATTTTATAGCCCCACTTCCACCTGGTGAAGCCACAACTCTAATATATCCCTCTGGATCATTCCCTTTAAAACAAACCTTTTTAACAGCTTCTTGATATGCTGGTTGACCACCAATTGATGCATATGCTGAAATTTCTTCATTTGGTAAGTTTTTAAGTTGATCATATACTGTCTTCATTGCAATTAATTTGCCATTATCGTCCATCAAAGCCCCAATAGTTGCATTAATAACTTTATCTTTCCCTAGTTCTTTTTCTGCTGCTTGCGCTCTTTCAGACAAGCTAAATATTATGTCATTTTCCTTTGGCCATTTTGCATGTTCTGCCACCATACTCATATTAATCCCCCCTATTTTTATAATTTTAATATCTTACCTATATAATAATAAGTTCCAGCTATGGGAATGTCAACCATTAATATTTTATATTTTATGAAAATTGGCAAAATTAAAACTTCCATTTATTGTTTATTTCTGTGCAAAACTTATATATAATTTACTTATAAGTAATTAATTTTTAAGGGGTGATAAAAATGGGTGCAGGATGTTCAATGGAAAAAGGAATTCACGAAGATGTACTTTACAAACAAATAAAAGAAGTGAATTATTCTGATGCAGATTTATTAAAATTAATATCTGATAGAGAAAAAAAAGGTGTCGTTAATGACTTTGTTTATAAAGCTTATGTAAGACTTGCTAAGGAAAGAGGACTAAGATAAATTTTTGAATGTAAAATGGATTCTATATAGTAGATACTAAAAAAGCATCTATCTCTAGAATCCATTTTTATTTTTCAACAACATGTTCATAAATATGTTATTAATGATTTAGGTTTAATATAATAAATTTTCTTGTCTAATTTCTACATCTAACTTAATTTCTTTTTCATAATTTTCACCTTTTATTTTTACAATATTCTTATCAATACTATATAATTTATTGTTAATAAAAATTTGATTTGTTGGGTTCATATTTATAGAAGTTATATCGTCGACTGCCTGTTCTGAAATAATACTATTTGTATCTATATCAATAACTTGTTCATAAATATTTTCAGCAGTCCTATAAGTACAAAAAACATGAAGTAATTTGTCTTTATCGACATAAAAATTATAAACTATTCCTTGCATTCCTATAGAACATATAAATTTACCATCTTTATCAAATACTTCTATCCACTTAAAATCATCTATACCAACATAAAAATTTTCATTGAAATCAACATAAAATCCCGAATTTCTATATATTGGTATTCTTCTATTTGTAACTAATTCAAAGTGCTTAACTTGTGTTTTTGAATCCCAATAAAATTCATATATCATTGGCATTACTATAATAATTATTATACAAAGTAAACATACAATTCTATAAAAAATTTTTTTCATATATTCCATTCTCCTATTTTTTATATATATAAACTTTCTTATTACTATATATTTTCCCATACATTTTATTTGAATTTAATTCAATAAATTTTTTATTTTTATTTTTTAATGTTATTTTTGAACCCCTAAATGAATATTGTTTTTTAGTATTTTTAGGTCTTTTTAAAAAACTATCTATAGAAAATGGAAATTGTAAAGTTTCTGTTTTTGAATGTGTAACATATACATTAATCGGAGTCGAAAACCTTACTACACCACCTACATTGCCAGAAACAGAAGGCGTTATTCCCTTATTTTTGTTCTCAAGTCCAATACTTACACCTCCACTAACATTAACTACAGTTGTATTTATAGTCGCCCCAGCATTAAAAGATTTTCCAGATAACGATTTTATAGTATTATTTGAAGGATATACATTTATTTGTACTGTTGCACCAAATGAAAATCCTCCAAACTCAAGGCCATCCACACGAGTATATACAAGTCCAAAAGTTTTATTTGAACTTATTGCTATACCAACAAAATTCTCATATTTATATACTACAGATATTCCAACCGCAATTCCAATAGATGTTACCCAATGTCCAGTAGGATCTACGTAATTAATAGGATTATTAGTACAATAAGCATATAAATGTAAACTACTTGGATTATTCACTTCACCTCTATAAGTATCTTGTGTAATAAATCTAGCATCCTCTGGGTTATAATATCTTGCATTTAAATAATATAATGATGTACTTTCATCATATATCCCACCAGTATAAGCTATTTCATTATAGAAATCTGTATCACCAATTTCTCTTGTTTCTCCAAAATCAGAATACTTATAACTTATTTTAGCATTTTTATTATTATCAACAATATTTGTTGTACTACCTTTTACATCTTTGTTGTAGACATAATATTCAAGTCCTGATATATTATATCTCATTGTAGAAATTGTATTTCCTTCAAGTCCTACAAAATTATGACTTGTTTTCTTTTCATCTTTATCTGTTGTGTATAAAACATTTCCATTTTGATAATAATAATTTATAGAATTATCTCCTTCAGTCTTTTGTATTCTTTGACCATCGCCATTATATAAATTACTTTGTGTTGTCGTTTTATTATTTTCAGTTTGTGTATAAGTATCCATTCTATTATCAACATCATAAGTCATTTCTTTGGTAATATTTTTAATACTATCTACTTCCTTGATATTGTTTCCATTTTCATCATAAGAGTAAGTTTTTTGCTTTTGTTAACAATTAATAATATTATTTTTGACTTATACAATGAACAAAACTCTTTTTAATATTTAGTACTATGTAAAAAATTTTTTTAGATTAGTTATCACTTTTTATAATGTACTCTATCATAATTTTATGAAGGTGTTTGTGGATATTCCTGCTCCACCAACAATAAAATAATATTTCGTTTTACAATATAGTATTATTTTCTTTTTCCTATTTTAGATAATATAAATTTAAAAAGTTTATATAATAAGAAAATAATTAAAAGAAATAATATCCACGATATTATATAACTTATAGATAAAATCATTTGAGAATTCATATATAAATTTCCTTTCTACTACTATTTAAATTTTTGCAGTTTTTACATTTGATGTAAAATTATAAACAGAAGTTAAACTTAATTTAATTGGATTATATTCATTATTTATTGCAAAATATCCAGTCATAACTCCTACAACTTTAATATATGCTGTTGTTTTATTTGAATTAAACTCATGACTAATATTCTTTTGTTTCCAAGAAAATGATACCGGAAAATACAATCCAGAAATCCAGCTTTTCTTATCTGTTATTTTTTTAAATTGATCTTTTTTATTTTTTTTAGTTACAGTAAATTTAAATTGAACATAAATTTTTACTGGTGGATCATAAGGAATTGCTCCTATCCATTTTGAATAACATTTACTTAAATATTTTTTCCCTTCAATATATGAATGTCCTGAAGGATCTATATAATTAATAGGATTATTTGCACAATAAGCATATAAATGTAAACTGCTTGGTTCATTAATTTCTCCTCTATAAGTATCTTGTGTAATAAATCTAGCATCCTCTGGATTATAATATCTTGCATTTAAATAATATAATGATGTACTTTGATCATAAATCCCGCCAGTATAAGCTATTTCATTATAGAAATCTATACCACCAAATTCTTCTGTTTCTCCAAAATCAGAATATTTATAACTTATTTTAGCATTTTTATTATTATCAATAATATTTGTTGTACTACCTTTTATATCTTTATTATAGACATAATATTCAAGTCCTGTTAAATCATATCTCATAGTAGAAATTATATTTCCTTCAAGTCCTACAAAGTTATGACTTGTTTTCTTTTCATCTTTATCTGTTGTGTATAAAACACTTCCATTTTGATAATAATAGTTTATAGAATTATCTCCTTCGCTCTTTTGAATTCTTTGACCATCGCCATTATATAAATTACTTTGTGTTGTTGTTTTATTATTTTCAGTTTGTGTATAAGTATCCAGTCTATTATCAACATCATAAGTCATTTCTTTTGTAATATTTTTAATACTATCTACTTCCTTGATATTGTTTCCGTTTTCATCATAAGAATAAGTTTTCTTAGAAGTAGTTTTTCCAGTTGATAAATTCGATGTTTCTGAAGATACTAATTGGTTTAAATCGTTATAAGTGTAATCTGTTATATTATTTGTATCACTCAATATATTTGATTTTGATATCATATTTCCAACTTTGTCGTATTCATAAGCATAGCTTTCAGTTTTATTAGTCTTATTATTAACTATATCAGAATTTATAAGTCTATTTAATTTATCGTATTCATATGATCTCTTTTCGTCTACTTTATCGCTATCTTTTGTTGGATAATTATTTACAATACTCTCTGATTTTATATTTGAATTTTTATCATAAGTATAAGTATATGATTCTTTTACAGTATCTGAATCACTATTATAGTACTTCATAGAACTTACTCTACCTAAATTGTCATAAGTATATTTTTTCAAAATATAACCATTTACATTGCTATTTGTATCGTAAGTATAATCTTTTATATTATTTATCGTTCCATCACTATTGTAAATATAATCTCTTAATTCTTTATATACGCTATTAATTTTTGCTTTAATTCCAGTAATCCAATTGTATTCATTATATTCAAACTTGATTGATGTAATCCCGTCATTTAATGAAGTTGGATAAACAATTTCAGTTATATTTCCTTCTACATCATATTTATAAACTAATTTATGATTATTGATAGCTCCATCAGATGGTTTAGAAGATGCATTTATCTCTGAATATCCTGTCATTTTACCATTTAAATCATATTCATAATATGTATAATGATAAGAAATAGAATCATTTCCATCGAATTTATAATCAATCATAGAAGTTATATTTCCTTTAAAATCATAAGTGTAATCTGTTTTTTTATTTCCGTAGTTCCCCACCTACTATATTTTAAATTTAATATTGTATTAATATTTAAACTTACACTTAATTTTAGCATATTTTTCCAACCATAACAACAAATTTATAATTTTTTTAAGTATTTATATAATCAAATACTTTATCATATATAAATTCACCATAAACTCTAAAATATTATAAATTGCTCATAATAAAAAAGGATCTGAATAAATTATTTATTTCAGATCCTTTTGTTCTTTCATTTTTAATTTTAACGCTTTAAAAAATCTCATCATTAAATATATTTCATAAGTCATAGCCACGCAGCAAATAAGTCTTGTCGTCATATCTGTTGTTTTTAGCCCGACTTTAGTGAAATATACGAATAAGATAAAATCGACTGTAAATATAAGTATATCTAATATCAATATTTTCATCTCCTAAACAAAAAGCCCTGATATAAAACCAGAGCTTTTCATATTATTTCTAATAATATCAAAATTTATCGATGAAGTCAATATTATATGTTTTCTAAGTACTACAGAATAAACACCTTATTTTTTGCAACACCATTTTTTACAAAAGCTTTCTTTTTTGTTGCACATAACTTCTGTTGAAGAGCATTTTGGACATATTATTTTGTCTTGCTCGTATTTTACAGTGTAGATATATCCGCATTTTGCACATCTAAATTTACAAAATCTTGTTGTATAATGACCGCCTGCGATTTTGATTGCCTTACCTTGTGTAAGTGCTATTGCAATTTTCTTTCGTCCGCTTTCGATTATGTTTTGAAAAGTTTGGCGTGATATTTCCATCTTCTTTGCACATTCTTCTTGTGTAAGCCCTTCGATATCTTTTAAACGGATTGCTTCTAATTCTTCTACTTTTAACTCTACTTCTTCAAGTTCACATTCTTTTTTTCCTAATGGAACAAAATAATTTCCTTCTGGAAAAAATTCTACTGTTCTGTATTTTGTAGGCCTTGCCATTTTAAACCCCTCCTACATTTACCAGATTAAATTATACTTATTACTATATTGTATAATCAAAAAGAAATTATATTCATCTAAAACTATAGATAAATATAATTTCTTTCATATACTGTTTATATTAAGCCTGTGTTTTTTTTGCTTCTATTTCTTTTAAAGAGTTTAATAAGTTGATAACTATAGGATTGAATAATCCTTCTACTTCTTCATCTCCATCTTTGTATACTCCGACAGATACATTTCCTAATCCAGCATTCATAGGTAATGTCCCAAGTAAGTTTAATTGTAAGTCATCTAATAATTTAGTTGTATCACTTCCGTTGAATATTTGTATTTTCTTGCCACAGTCTGGACAGACAATATAACTCATATTTTCAACTAGACCTATTATTTCTATATTTAATTTTTTAACCATATTTACAGCTTTTGCAACTATCATAGATACCATATCTTGTGGTACTGAAACCATAACTATTCCGTTTATTGGAATTGATTGCATAACTGTTAATGCTACGTCCCCAGTTCCTGGAGGCATATCTATTAATAAGTAATCTAATTCGCCCCAGATTACATCTGTGTAGAATTGTTTTACAGTATTAGATATCATTGCACCTCTCCATATTACTGGTTGGTTTTCATCTTCTAATAATAAGTTAAGTGACATTACTTTTATTCCATCAGCGCTTTGAACTGGATATATACAGTTGTTTGGTGCACCCATTGCTTTTGCATCTTTAACGCCTAAAAGTCTTGGTATACTTGGTCCTGTTATATCAGCGTCTAAAACACCTACTTTGTATCCTTGTTTTGCTAAATTTCTAGCTATAAGTGCAGATACAGTAGATTTACCTACTCCACCTTTACCACTCATTATTCCTATAATTTTTTTAATTTTGTTTAGAGGATTGTTTTGGATTCCACAACTTTGTTGGTCTTTGTTACATTCCCCTTTTGATGGACATGATCCACAGTTTGACATTTCTGATTCCTCCTTAATTGTTATTGGCATTTGCTACTAACTAAATAATAGTACTTCTAACAATTATTTGTCAATCAGTATATCAAATTATTAATTTTATAAATATATGTCAGAAAATTCTATATCTATCATATTTGCTTTATTTTCTTTAAATATTATATTATCATCATTTTTTTCTTCTATTTTCTTTCTAGGTAATGTAAATATAATTGAACATCCGTCTTTTTCTTCACTATTTACCCTTATAGTTCCATTATGTAAATCAACTAAAGCTTTTACTATATAAAGACCTATTCCAGTACCTTCTCTTTCGCTTTTCATTTTACTTCTAACTTGTTCAAATCTATCAAAAATATTAGGTATTTTTTCTTCTGGAATTCCCGGTCCTTCATCTTTAACTTCGACAACTACATCTTTTTCATTAACACTTACATTTACAAATATATTTCCATCTTTCTTATTAAATTTAATAGCATTTGATAGCAGATTGAGCATAATTCGCTCTATATAACTAGGGTCAAAACCTATAACTTCTTCCTCAATATCTGTATCAAATATCAAATTCATATTTTTAGATTTTACAAAATCTAATACTGAAGAACAAGTATCTTCTATAAAACTTATTATATCTGAATTTATAGGGTGAATTTCTATACTCTTTGAATCAATCTTTGTTGAATCGATTAAATTATTTATTAATTTTACTAATCTAAATGTATTTCGTTGCATTATATTTATATAATTTGAAAAATAATTATAATTTTCCTTATCTAATGTACTTAATTTCAATTTTAAAACTTGTATAGAACTCAAAATTAAATTAACTGGCGTTCTAAGTTCATGAGATATATTGGCAAAAAAGTCTAATCTTATTTTCTCTTTTTCTTCTTCTAATGCTACTTCTTTTGTTATATCAGTTAATATACCTATTCTTTTGATTGCTTTACCATCTTCATCTATTATAGGAAGAAACTTATATTGTATCCATTTTTCTTTACCATTTTTTAATTTAGCCTTCGCCCTACCTTCATTCATTTTATCAAATTCATAGTCTTTTAATATACCTTCTTTTTGTTCTTCATTTTTAAAAAAATTGTTAAATTGATAGACATCATGTGCATAGTAATCACAAGACTCTTCAAATATAGTTTCATAAGCTGGACTCATATAAATTATATTTTTTTCATCTCTTATAAAAAATACTGAGTCACAATATTTTGTTATTTCTCTAAAGTTTTTCTCATTATTATTTAAATTTTCATAAAATCTTGCTCTACATTTTCCATCGATGGCAATTCCCATAGTTCCTATTGGATGGTTATCTTTATCTAATAAAGGCCATATAGTTGTATCTACAGTTTTGTCACCATTGCGAAATGGAAATGTTTCTTCAAAAATTTTTATAGTATTATCTTCTATTACCTCTTTCTCATTAGCTCTAAAATTATCACATTGTCTTTTTGGCCAAACATCATAACTATTCAGACCTTCAATACTTTCTTTGCTTTCAAATCCTACTTCATCTAACCATTTTTTATTTACAGTTATATAATTTCCCTTTATATCCTTCACCCAAAAATAAACTCCCGTGGCCTTGTCCAATTGCTCTGAAAATCTAAAAATCTCTTGTTCAAAATTCAGTTTAAATATCAGTATAAAATATTCTTCTAAATAATAACCGTCTATATTTAAGTACATTCCATATGATATTTTTCCAAAACTAACATTTTTAAATTCATTTTTCTCTACTATTTTTAAAAATTCTTCAAATTTTATTTTTTGATTATTGTCATCGAATTTTTTACTAAAAGCTTCTTTTATATTATCTATGTTTAAATTACTTTTTGCTAATATTTTTTTTAAAATCTCTATTAGAGAATTATTGTACTCTATAATATCAAAGCCAATATACTCTCCATTTTTATTTTTATAACCCTTTATTTTTAGAAAGCCGTCTTTACTATTTTTTAAGATTCGTTCATAAATTTTACCACCCATAATCATACCCCTTTTTTATCATCCGAGTTTAAATACAAATTTTTAAAATATATTGAATCATTATATTAATATATTATATTTTTTTAGTAAAAAATCCTTTTTTCTCATCAATAATTTGTATAAAAAATCCTTTTTTGTCAATAATTTTAATAAATACTAAAGAAAAAGGTGGTTAAAGCATGAATAATGTTAGTTTGATTGGAAGACTGGTTTTTGACCCAGAACTAAAATACGTAAATGATGACAGAGCTGTATGCACATTTTGTCTAGCTGTATCTAGAAATTATCGAAATAAAGATGGAGTAATCCCAACAGATTTTATAAATATAGATATCTGGGGAAGAAGGGCAGAAACATTATGCCAATATGCCTCAAAAGGTTCTCTAATCGCCGTAGAAGGTTCTTTAAGAATAGACAAATATGTGAATAAAGATGGTCAAAACAGAACTAAAGCCATAATAAATGCCTATAATTTTCACTTTTTAGGACATAAACACAGAAGTTCAGACCATCGCAAAGTATTCGAAGACAAAGATATATTTAAAGATGTAATAAATGATGCGGAAGTATTTGAAGGTGAATTATCAGAAGATCAAATTCCATTTTAATTAAAGATTAAAAAATCTATGGAAGATATTTTATCCTCCATAGATTTTTTAGTTTTAGTATAAATTTACTATTTCCAAAGTTTAAATATTCTATATGATTTTGAATCTATATCAATATTAAACTTATTATCTATTCCTATAATCTTTTCACCATTATTGATTACAGAATATGTCACAGTCACTTCTTCTATACAATCTGCTTCTAAGTTTATTTTTACATTTTGCTTAGATTCACTTCTATTTATAAGAATTAATTCACTATCATCTTCATTGTATCTTATATATCCAAATACATCGTCATTTTCTGTATATATGAAATAAGTATCCCCTAAAGCAAATACTTTATTTCTATTTCTAAATTGGCTACAATGTCTATAGAAATCCATTATTTCCATATCTTCATTTTTCCAAGGATATGTTTTTCTGTTTTCTGGATCTTTTCCACCTTCAAGCCCTGCTTCATCACCATAGTATATATATGGTACTCCTTCAAAACTCATTTGTGTAAGTATTGCTAGTTTTAATAAATCTTTATCAGATTTTAAAGCAGTTTTTATTCTGACAATATCGTGACTACTTAATAGATTAAGATTAGACTTAAATGCTTCACTTGGATAGTTTTCTTTTATTGTCATAAAGAAATCATTTAATTGCCAAGATGTTTTTTCTCCATTTAAGAAATTAACTAAATTATCTCTAAATGGATATCCTAAAACACTATCTAATTGGTCGCCAAGTAAATAAGTTCTTCTTTCTCCATAGCTGATTTTATTAGATGCATCTTCCCAAACTTCACCGATTACTATCGATTCTTCGTTATTTTTTTTAACTTCCTTTTTCAATTCTTGTATAAATTTAGTAGGAAGTTCATCTGCTACATCTAGTCTCCAACCTTTAACACCCATATTCATCCACTTATTTATTACACTATCTTTGTCGTAAATAATATAATCCATAAATGAAGGCTCTAATTCATTAGTGTTAGGTAGAGCTTTTATTCCCCACCAAGATTGGTATTCTTCTGGTCCTTCTTTAAAATTAAACCATGTTCTATATGGTGAATCTTCTGATTGATAAGCACCTACACTGTCATAATTATTAAATTTGTTGAAATATATGCTGTCTGCTCCAATGTGACTGAATACACCATCAAGAACTACAGCCATTCCTTTTTCAGCTGCTTTATCAATTAATTCCTTGAATATTTTTTCATCACCAAACATAGGGTCTATATTTTTATAATTTCCAGTATCATATTTGTGGTTACTTGCTGCTTCAAATATAGGACTTAAATATATAACTGTAACACCTAGTTTTTTTAGATATCCTAGTTTATTAATTATTCCCTTAAGGTTACCACCATGAAAATCCCATCTTAGGATTTCTCCATTTTGGTCTTTTATATACATTGGGTCATCTTCCCAATTCCCATATAAAAATGAGTTTTTCTTAGGATTATCAACCTTTCCACTTCTATTACCATTATTAAATCTGTCTACAAATACATGGTATAAAACACCTTCTTTAAACCATGAAGGCACCTTATAATCTTCATAAACAGTCAGTTGATATTTATTTAAATCATCATAATTATATTCACAAATCATTCCATTATTAGCTTGTTTGCCATAGAATAATGTTTTTTGTTCACCATATAAGTTTACTTCTACTGATAAAAAGTAATAGTATGTTGCGGGTTGTTCTAAAGGAGAAATTTCTACAGAATACTCTCTTACTTTTTCATTTTCCCCGCTTTGTTGTAATTCTAATTCCCTCACTAATACTGGATTTAAATTTTCATCTTCTTTTTCTATTATTAATTTTATACTGCATACATCAAAAGCCTTGCTACTTTCAACTTTAATAATCGCACTTTCACAAGTCTTTAAAGCTCCAAATGGAGTTTTAAAATTTGTATCCCATGAATTATAATTTACAATATTTGCCATATTATCTTTCACCTTCTTTAAACCAAATATCATTTATATATTCTTCTATTGTTCTATCACTAGAGAAGAAACCTGAACATGCAGTATTCTTTAATGATATCTTATTCCAAAGGTCTTGATTTCTATAAAGTTCTTGTAAACTCTTTTGTGCTTTAATATAAGAATAGAAATCTCTAAGTACAAAATATTCATCATTATAAGTTATTAATGAGTCATATATTGTAATTCCATCTTTACCTAATCCAGGTATAAATCCATTTACTAAGTCATCAACTACTCTTTTTATTTTTCTATCACTGTGATATAAATCTTTAGAAGAATATCCACCACATTTATTGTATTCTAAAACTTGTTCAGCATTTAGACCAAATATAAACATATTTTCTTTGCCAACTTGTTCAGAAATCTCTACATTAGCCCCATCCATAGTCGCCATTGTTATAGCACCATTCATCATAAGTTTCATATTACCAGTTCCTGATGCTTCTTTAGTAGTTGTAGATATTTGTTCACTTACATTTGCTGCTGGTATTATTTTTTCAGCAATTGACACACCATAGTTTTCTATAAATACTACTTTTACTTTGTCTTTGACTCTAGGGTCGTTGTTGATTAAATCAGCAACACTATTTATAAGTTTGATTATACATTTTGCTAAGTAATATCCTGGTGCAGCCTTTGCCCCAAAGATGAATGTACGAGGTATAATTTCAAACTCTGGATTATCAAGTATTTCATGATATAAATAAAGAATATGAAGTACATTTAATAATTGTCTTTTATATGCATGCAATCTCTTTATTTGTACATCAAATATTGAATTTGGGTCTACTTTTATTCCTTGTTTTTCATATATATAATCTGCAAGTTTTACTTTATTGTTGTATTTTATTTCTCCAACTCTATCTAAAACTTTTTTGTTATCTAGATATTTTTCTAAATCTTTTAATTTAGAAGTATCTTTCTTCCAGTCATCTCCTATTAATTCAGTAATCAAGTCTGAAAGTTCTTTATTACAACTCATAAGCCATCTTCTATGAGCTATCCCATTTGTTTTATTGTTGAATTTATATGGTTCATCGTTGTAGAAATCCTTTAATTCTTCATGTTTTAGAATTTCAGTGTGAAGTTTTGCAACACCATTTACACTATGACTACCTCTAATACATAAATGTGCCATTCTAACTTCACCGTTGTTTATAATTCTCATGTAGTTTATTTTTCCCCAGTCATCATGATATTTACTTTGTAGATATTCAACATATCTTCTGTCTATTTCTTCTATTATCATATAAATTCTTGGTAATAGTTTTTTCATCATTTCAACTGGCCATTTTTCTAATGCTTCTGCTAAAATAGTGTGATTTGTATATGACATAACTCTAGTTGTTATATCCCATGCTTCATCCCAAGAAAATCCTTCTTCATCTAAAAGTATTCTCATTAATTCTGGGATACATAGAGTTGGATGTGTATCGTTTATATGAATAGCTACCTTTTTAGGTAAATCTCTCATACTGACTTTATTTTTTTTACATTTTCTTATTATATCTTGTAACCCTGCACTGACAAAGAAATATTCTTGTTTTAATCTAAGTAATCTACCTGCATAATTTGAGTCATTTGGATATAAAACTTGAGATATTTCTTCAGTATAGTATTTATATTTTAATGCATCTTCATAACTTCCATTTTGGTTTTTGGCATTTTTATTAACTTCTGAGAAGTCCCTGTTTAAAATTTCACTTTTCCATAGTCTAAGTGTATTTATACAGTGATTTTCATATCCTATTATAGGTATATCATAAGGCATAGCCATAACAGGTATATAATTTTCATGTACTACATCTAAATTACCATCGGCTCTTTGTTTTAAATAAGCATCTCCTTCAAATTTGACTACAACTGCTCTATTTGGTCTTACAGTTTCCCAAGGATATTGACCATTTTTTAGCCAGTTATCTGGTAGTTCAACTTGAGATCCATTTACAAACTTTTGTTCAAATAGACCATATTTGTATCTTATCCCATATCCATGACCACTAATTCCAACTGATGCCATTGAATCTAAAAAGCATGCTGCCAATCTTCCTAAACCACCATTTCCTAATCCTGGATCTGGTTCTGTTTCTATTATTTCATTTAAGTCAATACCTAGTTCTTTAAGACCCTCTTCTATCTCATGCTCTACATCTAAATTTAATAAATTAGATTGTAGTTGTCTCCCTATTAAGAATTCCATTGAAAAATAAAAAACTGCTTTTTCTTTATCAATTCTAGTTCCAACCCATTCTTTTGCTATAAAATCTTTTATAACACAACATAGTACTCTAAAGATTTCATCTTTACTTGCCTCTTCTACGGGTTGGGCATATAAACTGTACATTTTACTCTTAAAAGCATGTTTAAATTTCTTTTTGCTAATTGTGATCATAAGCCATCTCCCTTACTATTGTTAAATAACCCCTTTATCAGCATAAAAGGGTATAGCACTTGCAAAGCAAGTGCCTTATCTTAATGTTATAAATAAATATAATCTCCCTTAATGCATTTAAAATCTATTTTTTAATCAAATCTTTCTTATAGACTTTTGTATACTTTTATATATTCTTTAGCTGATTTGCTCCAACTATCATCAGTGTTCATAGCATTTCTAACCAATATATTCCATGTGTTTCTATCTTCATGATATAATCTTACAGCTTTTTGTAATGTGAAAAACATTTCATGTGCATTGTAGTTACTAAAGCTAAATCCATTTCCTTCATGAGTGTATTGGTTATAAGGATTTACAGTGTCTTTTAATCCACCAGTTTCTCTAACTATTGGTAATGTTCCATATCTCATTGCTATCATTTGACCTATTCCACATGGCTCAAATAATGATGGCATTAAGAATATATCACTAGCAGCATAAATTTGTTGAGCTAATGCACTATCAAAAGTTATATTAGCTGAAACTTTTGAAGGATAGTGAGAATCGTAATAGTGGAACATTGATTGGTATTGGTTTTCACCAGTTCCTAATACAACTAATTGTAAGTTTTCGTTTACTATCTCTGGCATCATAAAACTAATTAAATCTAAACCTTTTTGTGAAACTAATCTAGATACTATCCCTACCATAGGAATGTTAGGATTAACTTCTAATTTCAAAAGTTTTTGTAATTCTATTTTATTTTGAACTTTTTTATCTAGTGAATTTATATCATAATTTACAAATAAATTTTGGTCTGTTTGTGGATTATTTATATCATAATCTATACCATTTAGTATTCCTACTAATTTATATTCATTTGCTCTTATTAATCCATCTAGAGTATTTCCATAGAACGCTGTTTTTATTTCTCCGGCATATGATGGACTTACTGTAGAAACTTTATCTGCAAAGTTTATTCCTGCTTTCATAAAGTTTATTTGTCCATGATATTCTATATCACCATTATTAAAATGTCTGAAGTCTATATCTAATATGTCTCCAAGTATATCACTACTAAAAATACCTTGATACTGTAAATTATGTATAGTATATATAGTTTTTATATGGCTGTATTTTGGTAAATGTGCATATTTTTCTTTTAAATATAATGGTAACATTCCTGTATGCCAGTCATTTATATTGATTACATCAGGATAGAAACCTAATTTATCTATAGATTTTAATACAGCATTTGTAAAGAATACAAATCTTTCTGCATCATCTCCATGTCCATATATACTTTGTTCTACATCTCTTTTAAAATAGTATTCATTATCTATGAAGTAAAATGTTACTCCATCTAATTCTAGCTGTTCAACTCCACAATATTGACTTCTCCAAGATACATCAACACTAAATTCGCCTACTTTTTTTAATCTGTCTTTTAAATATGTAGGTATTGTTGAGTATTTAGGCATCATTACTCTAACATCTACACCCTCTTTTTTTAATGCCTTTGGTAATGCATATGCAACATCGCCTAAACCTCCTGTTTTAGCAAAAGGCCAACACTCTGCTGTTACATAAAGTACCTTCATATTTTCTACCCCCTTATTTAAACTGTTTCATTTTTTTCAATTACCATTGGGTAATCTTTGTCTCCTTTTAATTCTTTATTATCGCTTATAACTACATTTTTATCTAGTATTACATTTTCCAGTACTACATTTTCTCCAATCTTGCAACTTTGCATTATAACAGAATCTCTTATAGTTGAACCTTTCCCTATTTTTACTTTTCTAAATAAAGTGGAATCTTCAACAGTACCATCTATTTGGCAACCAGTTGCTATAAATGAACCTTTAACTTCAGCATTTTCTCCATACATAGTTGGTGCTTGTGATTTATCTTTAGTAAATATTTTTCTATCTGATTTAAATATTTCTCTAGATACATCTTCTGTTAAGAATTCTTTACTTGCTTCGTAATAACTTTTTAATGAAGTTATACATTTTAAGTATCCTTCGTATTTGTATGCTCCTACTTGTATATTATCTAATTGATTTATTATATAATCTTCTATGTAAGAATACGTTCCCATACTAGCTATGCTGTATATACATTCTATAAAATCTGTACGTTTCATTATGAATGTGTCCATGCATATATTTGCACTTGGAAAAGTATTTAAATTATTACCTACATTTTTTACCAATTTATCTTTATCTATATTTAAAGTATTGCAATTTTTGAAATCTTTATTTGCATTCTCAACACGTTTATAAACTATTGTTATGTCGTTATTTGATTTTTTATGATATTTTAATAAGTCATTATAATCTATCGAACAAATCATGTATGATGGTGCAACTATGACATATTCTTCAGGACTTTTTTCTATGTAATCTATATTAGCTAATATTGTATATATGTCACCTTTTCTATAACCATAATTATTGTTATTTTTAGCATTTTCAGGACTTAAAACATATAGTCCACCTTGTTTTCTACTTAAATCCCAATCTTTACCACTTCCTAAATGGTCAGTTAAAGATCTGTATTTTTCTCTTGCATATATTCCTACATTTGTTATTCCTGAATTAACCATATTTGATAATGTAAAGTCTATTAATCTATATCTACCTGCTATTGGTATAGTAGCTACTGGTCTATGATCTGACAATACGTTTACTGATGGATTTTGTATGCTATCTAAATTTATTAAGCCCATGCATTCATTTTTCATAAAATTTCCCCCTATATTTACCTATGTTACTTTTAACTTTATTTTTTTATTAATCATAATCTATTATGCTTTTACTAATTCGAACTCTGATACTACACTTATTTCATCATTTTCGTCTTTTATTATGGCGTTATCTTCTATAACAGCACCTTCTGCTATCATTGCTTTTTTGATTACTACATTTTCGCCTATTTTTACATTAGGCATTATTACAGAATCTTCTACAACTGAACCTTCACCTATTTGTACTTTATGTGATAATACAGTATTTCTAACAGTTCCGTAAACTCTACAACCATCGGCAATTAATGATTTTTTAACTGATGCATTTGGTCCTATATATTGTGGTGGAACGTCGTTTGTATTAGTATAGATTCTCCATTGTGGGTCGTTTAAATCTACTGACTCTGGATCGTTTATTAAATCCATATTTGCTTCCCATAAACTTTGTATAGTACCAACATCTCTCCAATATCCTTTAAATGGATATGCAAACATTGATTGTCCTTCTTCTAACATAGTTGGTATTACATTATGTCCGAAGTCGTCTAGGCATTCTCCTGTTTCATCTGCTCTTTTGAAGTATGCTCTTAAAGTCTTCCAGTCAAATATGTAAATACCCATAGAGGCTAAATTACTTTTTGGTTCTTTTGGCTTTTCTTCAAATTCATAAATACTTCCATCTTCATTTGTATTCATAATTCCAAATCTACTTGCTTCATCCCAAGGAACTTCTATTACTGCTATTGTTGCTTTAGCTCCTTTTTCTTTGTGAAATTCAAGCATTTTACTGTAGTCCATTTTATATATATGGTCTCCAGATAATATTAAAACATATTCTGGATCATAATCATCTATAAAGTCCATATTTTTCTTTATTGCATTGGCTGTACCATTAAACCAATGACCTTCTTTTTCATTCATATATGGTTGAAGAATTGTAACACCACCGTTAACTCTGTCTAAATCCCAATGGTCCCCCATACCGATATGTGAATTTAGTATTTGTGGTTTGTATTGAGTTAATACACCAACTGTATCAATACCTGAGTTAGAACAGTTACTTAAAACAAAATCTATTATTCTGTATTTACCACCGAATGATACGGCTGGTTTTGCAATTCTTTTTGTAAATACTCCTAATCTAGAGCCTTGTCCCCCTGCTAAAATCATAGCTAGCATTTCTTTTTTCATATATGATCCCCTTTCATATAGTGTACCTATATTTTTATATTTTTAAGTTATTAATGAATTTATTGTAATTAATAAATTATCTTCTTTTTATACAGAAAAAATATATTAACTTAAACGTCTAAACTTAAGTGTCTTTTTATAACATTATAATATATTTTCATTTAGTTTTTGTGCTATTTATGTTTATTTTTGTATTATTTCAAAATTATTTGTTATAGCTTCTTTTTTTATTTTTTCTTTTGTTTT
Organism: Intestinibacter bartlettii; assembly: GCA_025148965.1. GTDB lineage: Bacteria > Bacillota > Clostridia > Peptostreptococcales > Peptostreptococcaceae > Intestinibacter > Intestinibacter bartlettii. The sequence continues at coordinate 2,363,721 of CP102273.1, forward strand.
TACTCTTATTTTTTTTAGTTTTTTTGTGATTTTGCATAATTTTATTAACTTTAACTACATTTGAATCTTTTTCTACTGTTACATTTATTGAAGATTTTTCTCCAACTGTATCAGTATTTTCTTTAACTGATATTTCTATTTCTTCATCAACCACATCTTTCTTTACTTTTTCTCTTTTTAATTTTATAAAAGTAGCACCTAGTGGCGGAACTTTTATTGTTATATGATATGGTTTGTTGTGCCATTTTTCATCAACAGAAACTAATTCAGCATCTGCCATAGTTTGATTTGATCCATAATATTTTTCATTATCACTGTTTAATATTTCTTCATAAACTCCTTCATAAGGTACCCCAACCTTATAATCGTAATAAACGTTAGGAGTGAAGTTTAATACAGCTATTATGAAATCTTTTGGATTTTTACTCAATCTCATTAAAGTTATAATACTTTGATCCTTATTGTTTGGATCTATAAAATCAAATCCCTTATATGTATTATCTAACTCGTATAAAGATTTTTCATCTTTATACATATAGTTTAAATCTTTTACATAATCTTTCATCTTAGAATGTTGCTCAATTTCTAAAAGCTGCCATTCAAGCCCATAAGCATATCTCCATTCTAAGCCTTGTGCAAATTCAGAACCCATAAATAATAACTTCTTACCTGGATGTATCATGTAATAAGCATATAAAAGTCTTAAGTTTGCAAATCTTTGCCAATCATCTCCTGGCATTTTATCTAATAAAGATTTCTTACCATGGACAACTTCATCATGTGATAATGGAAGTATAAAATTCTCTGAAAATGCATACATAAATGAGAATGTTATTAAATCATGATGATATTTTCTATAGATAGGGTCCTTCTCCATATATTGTAATGTATCATTCATCCAACCCATATTCCATTTATATGAAAAGCCTAAACCACCACTGTATGTTGGTGCTGTTACCATAGGCCAAGCAGTTGATTCTTCTGCTACTACTATTGGATTGTCAATGTTAGCATATATTACTTCATTTAATTTTCTTAAAAAGTCAATTGCTTCTATATTTTCTTTTCCACCATATTGATTTGCTTCCCAGTCTCCTCCATCATAATCAAGATAAAGCATACTGCTCACTGCATCAACTCTAATTCCATCTACATGATATTCTTTAAACCAGTAAATTGCATTTGAAAGTAAGAAACTTTTTACTTCTGGTTTTCCAACATCAAAATGTGCAGTACCCCAAGCTAGGTTTTCTGCTTTTAATGGACTTGCATATTCATATTGTGCAGAACCGTCAAATCTATAAAGACCATGTATATCTTTACAAAAATGGCTATAAGCAAAATCTAATATAATTCCAAGCCCTAATTCATGAGCCTTATCTACAAATGCTTTAAATTCATTTGGATTTCCATATCTACTTGTTGTCGCATAATATCCTATTGTTTGATATCCCCAACTCATATCTAGTGGATATTCAGTTATAGGCATTAATTCTATATGTGTATATCCCATGTCCTTACAATATTCAAGCATTTCATAAAGTTCTTGATAATTAAAAAAATCTCCATCCCATTTTCTTTTCCAAGAACCTAGATGTACTTCATAGATATTCATCGGTTGCTCAAAAACTGATTTTTTATTTTTTTGTTCTATATACTTTTTATCGCTCCAATTAAATTTTCCTAAATCGAAAACTTTTGAAGCTGTCTCTGGTCTCAATTCTGCATAAGTTCCATATGGGTCAGATTTCAGTCTGCTTACATCATCACATCCAACAACGTTGTATTTGTATATATCCCCTTGTGATAAGTCAGTTGTGAATATAGACCAAACACCAGAATCATATAGATTTTCTAGCTTATGAGAACTTCCATCCCAATCATTAAAATCCCCTACTAATTCGATTTCTTTTGCATTAGGCGCCCATACCATAAAAGAAATTCCTTCTTTTCCATTATGAGTAGCTTTGTGGTTCCCCATATATTTATAACTGTCCAAAGCATTCCCACTTTTGAAATTGTCTATATTTTCCCTTTTTGTTATATCTAAGTAATTAATAGAAACCCCCTCCTTCTAATAAAAACTTTTTTGTTCGTTTCTCTTTACTATATTGTAATCCATTTTTTGGAAAATGTATACAGTATAAATGCTAATTATGTAAATTTTTTCCAGTATTTTTGCACAAAATACTTTCCTTTTTTAGGAAATCATTTTCCTAAGTTTTTTTTATTAAATTTAAGGTCCCACTTTTATCTTTATTTAAGATAAAGAAAGTCGCCAAAGCAAGTAGCTCGACGACTCTTTTGTCTATTCTTGTGATTCTTCTTTATTATTTATATTTATTTTTATATCGTCATCATCTTTCATAACTTCTTTTATTCCTTTAAATGTTCCTAAGAAGTTTACTGCATCTGATGGCAATACAAGTTTTGTTGATTTTCCTTGGGCAACTTTTTCAAGTGCTTCCATAGATTTAAGTGCTAACATATTATCATCTATGTCTGCATCTTTCATAGCTTTGAATACTTGTTCAATTACTACAGATTCCCCTTCTGCTTTTGCTTTTGCAACTTCTCTTATAGATTCTGCATCCCCTTGAGCTTTAAGTATTCTAGATTGTTTATCACCTTCAGCTTCTCTTATCATAGCTTCTTTTTTCGCTTCTGCTCTAAGTATCGCCGATTGTTTTTCACCCTCTGCTCTTAATATAGAAGATTGTTTTTCACCTTCTGCTTGAAGGATAGATTCTCTTCTTTCACGTTCAGCACGCATTTGTTTTTCCATAGCAACTTGTATATCATGAGGTGGCATTATATTTTTAAGTTCAACTCTGTTTACTTTTATACCCCATTTATCAGTTGCCTCATCTAGTATAGCTCTCATTTTTGTATTGATTACATCTCTAGATGTTAGCGTTGCATCTAAATCCAATTCACCTATAATATTTCTAAGTGTAGTCGCAGTTAAATTTTCTATAGCTGCATTTGGATTTGCTATTTCAAACACAAATCTTATTGGATCTGTTACTTGATAATAAACTACTGTATCTATTTGCATTGTAACATTATCCTTTGTTATAACTGGTTGTGGTGGGAAATCTTCCACTCTTTCTTTTAAGTCAATTCTATAAGATAAAGTATCTATAAAAGGAACTAAAAAATGTACCCCTGTATCAGCTTTCTTATGGAATTTACCTAATCTCATTATAATCCCCACTGTTGATTGTTGGATTACTTTAACACATTTAATACTCATTATGACTACGATTATAATTAATATTATAATAACTGGCATATAAAGTACCTCCTTATTTACTTGTTTTTATTTTAATGTCTATTTCTTTGCTAATTGAATCTTTGTTTTCTTTTATAGGTTCGCCTTCTAAAAGTTCTTCGCTTACTTCTTTTACAATAAGTTTTACTCCCTCGATTGCGACAACTTCAACAAGTTTTCCAGCTTCAATTCTTGTTTCATCTTTAGACATTGCTGTCCATTCTTCCCCGTTTAGTTTTGCAACACCTGTTTCATATGGTTCAATAGTTTGAGTTACAATAGCCTTTTGTGAGATTATTCCTTGTAAATTAGTATTGTATTTTACATCTTTATCCCTATCGACTAAATACTTAGTTGCTATAACTAAAAGTATTATAGAGACAACAGCAAATATTATAACTTGCCATAAAATACTTTCGATAAATATACTTAAGAACATCACCAACAAGGCACCAATACTAAACCAAATCAAAGTCAGGCTTGTAGTCATCAATTCCCCAACACCGAAGATAATTGCCACTATAAACCAAAACGTTCCTATGCTAATACTCATAAGCATCTCCTCATCTCTTTATAAAATATCCTCATTTACTAAATTATACCATTATATACATTTGTAGATAGTTACAAACTAGTATCAACAATTAAAATTATTTTACAAATTCTTTCATAACAAATGGAATCTGTGCAATTACATCACTTGCATTGACTGTATATAAATTTTTTGATAGATTTTCTCCAATATATCCATGTATATATGCCCCACAAACTGCTGACATAAGGTTTGTCATTCCTTGGCCAGCAAATGATGTAATAATTCCAAGCAGTGTATCTCCCATTCCTCCGTTTGCCATTGATGAATTTCCAGTTGGATTTATATATGTATAATTTCCATCTGTTATTACTGTTTCATAACCTTTTAATAGAACTATCATTTTGTATTTTTGTGCAAATTCTTTTGCAACATCTACCTTATTATCTCTTATATGACTTATAGAATAGCCTGTCAATCTCGCCATCTCTCCCAAATGTGGAGTTATTATTATTCTGTTTGGATGTTTTTCTAATAAGTCTTTTTTATTTTTTAAGCAATTCAACCCATCTGCATCGATTACAACTGGACATTTAGAATTTTCTAATACATATTTTAATTTAGTATATGTGTCTTCAGTATCTCCCATTCCACATCCAAATCCAATTGCATCACATTCTGAAATAAGTTTTTTTACCTTTTCTTTGTTTTGTATATCCAAGGTCATCGCTTCACATAATTTCGTGCTCAATATATCTTGGACGTATTTTTCGCATACTAAAGTTGTAAGTCCACTTCCACATTTTACTGCAGATTGAGTTGATATATATGCAGCTCCCGTAAATCCTCTACTTCCTGCAAAAAGTGCTACTTTTCCAAAATCACTTTTAAATGAAAATTTATTTTTTTCTTTTATATTGTTTTTAACTAAATCCAAATTTGTTATATATTCCCTGTCATCGTATTTTTCTAAAATATATTCTGGAATTCCAATATGTTCGACTATAACCTCTCCGATATATTGTTTTACATCGTATTTCAAAAATCCCCTTTTATAAAATTCAAATGATATTGTTTTATCTGCATCTATACAAATTCCTAAAACATCCCCATTTGTAGCATTTATCCCTGATGGAACATCTATTGAATATGTTTTATTTTTATTTTGATTTATTATATCTATTACGTTATAAAAAATCCCTTTTATCTCTCTTTCAAGACCTGTTCCAAATATGCAATCTACTACTATATCAGATTTTTTAACACTGCATTTTAGATATTCTAAATTCTCTTCATCTACAATATTTGTAGATATATTCATAGCTTTTAGTATATTGTAGTTTATCTTTGAACATTCGCTCATTTTCTCAATTTTACCTACAATAAATACTTCTACCTCTTTTCCATGAGCAGTCAACTGTCTTGCAAGCCCTAGTCCGTCGCCACCGTTATTTCCAACTCCGCTGACTATAACATATCTTTGATTATTTTCTATGTCCATATGTTTAAATGCCGAAAGCACAGCATTTTCCATCATAACTATAAGTGGTATTTTATATTCATTTACACAGGCACTATCTAATATTTTTGTACTATTTGATGTCCCTATTCTCATTTTAACCCCTCCTTTTAACAAATTACTCTTAACTCATTTATATAGTATTTTGCATCTAATCGCAAATTTTAAACAAAATAAAAGAGCCAAACAGATTTAACTGCTCAGCTCTTTTTGGATATTAAACCCCAACTACTCTAGTTACACCAGGTACTTCTTTTACTAATAAGTTTTCTATAACAGCTTTTAATGTCATAGTAGCCCCTGGACAACCTGAGCAAGCTCCTTTTAATCTAACTAGTACTACACCGTCATCGCTAACTTCTACTAATTCAACGTCCCCACCGTCTCTTTGTAATACTGGTCTAACTTTATCTAATACTGCCGCAACTTGTTCTTTCATTTCATTGCACCCCTTTTTATATTTTGTCTATCTAAATTATACACTAATGACTCAATATTCTCTACCATTTATTTTCTTTTAGGTATTACTTTTACTTTTTTAACTATTTTATACATTAAAAATATTGTATAATATGCTTTGTACAAAAAAATAAATTTTTAGGGAGATAAATCATGAAAAAGAAATTATTTAGCATTATGCTAGCCGCAGTTATTATGGTTTCTATGGTTGGATGTAGTTCATCTAAACCAGAAAATACTGTAAATGAATTTTTAAAGAACTCAAAAAACTTTGATTTAGCAGCTATGAATGAGAATATTAGTCCTGATTCACAAAGTGATTCTGATGTAGTAGAAGCTGTTGAAGATAATGAAGACTTAAAACCATATTTAAAATTCTTCAAAAAGAATGCACAAAAAATGACTTACACTATAAAAGAGACAAATATCGATGAAGATGAGGCTAACGTAACAGTAGATTTTAAATATGTCGATAGTAGTGATGCTCTTAATGCTGCATTTACTGAATTATTAAAAGTTGCATTTACTCAAGCATTCTCAGGAAATGAAATGAGTGATGAAGAAATAGAAAAGTTAATTACTGATACCTTAACTGAGTATGAATCAGAAAATAGTGATAAATTTGCTGAAAAAACATTAGATTTATACTGTATAAAAGTCGATAATAAATGGTACATCGATGATTTTGATGAAGAGTTCTTCGATGTTTTACTATGTAACTATATATCAAGTTTAGAAAATTTAGATAATGCATTAGATTTTTAACATAAATAAGGATGCCTATTAAATAGGCATTCTTATTTTTTTAATTAATAATATAAATTTTCAAAGAATATACTTCTAGTAAGCAATATAAATTTTATATACTTATTGCTAATAAGTTAGAAGGGGGAATTTTATGTTATTTAAAGGATCTGCAGTCGCTTTAGTAACACCTTTTACAAGAGAAAATACAGTAAATTACAATAAGTTAGAAGAATTGGTTGAATTTCATATAAAAAATGGTACTGATGCTATAGTTGTTTGTGGTACTACTGGTGAAGCGAGTACATTAAGCGATAGAGAGCATATTGCTACTATAAAATGTGTTATCGACACTGTGAACAAGAGAATACCTGTAATTGCGGGAACTGGTGGGAATGATACTGAACATTCTATTTTACTTAGCAAAATAGCTGAAAATTTTGGTGTTGATGGACTTTTAATTATTAATCCTTATTACAATAAAGGTAATAAAACTGGTATAAAAGCTCACTTTACTAAAATTGCACAGAGTGTTGATACTCCAATAATAATCTATAATGTTCCATCTAGAACTGGTGTTAATTTATCACCTAATTTAATCGCTGAATTATCCTATAGTGAACAAAATATTGTCGGCGTTAAAGAAGCAAGTGGTGATATGACGCAAGTAGCTGAAATTGCAAGATTAGTAAATGATGATTTTGCTATATATTCAGGAAATGATGACTCTACCCTACCTCTTTTATCTTTAGGTGGTGTCGGTGTAATTTCAGTATTAGCTAATATTTGTCCAAAAGAAAGTCATGATTTAGTTTATAGTTTCTTATCTGGAGATATTGAACTTTCTCGAAAACTTCAACTGGATTTAAAACCTCTTATAGATGCTTTATTCACAGAGGTCAATCCTGTTCCTGTAAAAACTGCTATGAATCTTTTAGGTATGGATGTTGGAAGTTTAAGACTTCCACTTGGTCATATGGAAGCAAAAAATATAGATATTTTGAAAAAAGAACTTAAAAATGCTGGCCTTGAATTGAAATAGCTAATCTCCTATAAATACAGTATAGTTTTTTATTAAAAACAAAACCTCTCACTTTGTGTTCAAATTATGAGAGGTTTTATTTATATATTTTACTTGTATTATGTTTATTCCTTCTTTTTTTCAATTGATACAATATTATTTTTAAAAATCTATATAAAACTTTAGTAATATACTTAATTTATTTATAATTAAAACTCTCTTTTGCAAAATACCAAAATACTTGAAATAACAAATAATACACTTGCCCCTAATGTAATCCAAAGTGATTTTAAAACTTCTGAAATCTCAACATCACCTTTTAATATATCCATATTTATATTTATAAGTTGAATTGGGTTATAATCTTGAACTTTAGGTATAATATTTAAAATTAAAAGTCCTCCTACTATAACTCCACAAAATAGCATTGAACCATAAGAAGTTTTAAATAAAATTCCGCCCAAAATTATTGCACTTATTAAAAATACTCCAAATACCCATACAAGAGTCAAAGAAAATAACAGATTTTCAACCTGTGTATCTTTCCAAAATAGCATCGAATATAAAAATGTAACTAATGCAGATAAGAAATAAGCAAGTGTCCAAACTAATGTTGATGATGTGAATTTTGATAAAACTACAGTTTTTCTAGATAGCCCTTTTGTAAGCATGTTGATTAGGGTTCCTTTTGACAATTCATTTGAAATTAATCCGCTAAATATTATAACTAGTACAATAAGTCCCATTTGCGTAGTATTTTTAAAAAATTGTGACCATGAATCAAAGATAGTCGGTTCTGGTAGACTTATTTTTATTCCCTCTTCCATTAATAATTCCATTAAATCTGGTGTGAATTTTGCAACAACTGGATTCATAAAACCAAATATTAAAAATACAGTCACAAGCAAAAGTAATTTATATGTCTTAGTGAATTCAAAGAGTTCCTTCTTTGTAAATGCTAAATACGCTCTCATTTTATTGCCTCCATAAATAATCTTTCTAGTGTAGGTTCTTGAATTTTTATATATATTGGATATAAATTCTGATTTATCAGACCTTGCATAACATCTCTTTGAACTTTTTCTATATTATTTGAATGAAGATAAATTGTATTTTCAGATTTTTGCATTTCATATATATTAGGATTATCCCTAACTATATTTAAAAATTGTATAAAATCTTCTTTATTTTTCATACATATTTCTAAACAATCCACCATATGTTCTGCTTTAATTTGTGACAGTGTACCATTTAATGTTATTTTACCATCTCTAAGTATTGCAATTTCGTCGCATATTCTCTCAACATCAGATAGTATATGTGTTGAAAATATGACTGTAGTTCTTTCTTTTACTTTTAATAAAATATCTAAGATTTCTTTTCGTCCGATTGGATCTAATGCTGATGTCGGTTCGTCACATATAAGAAGTTTCGGTTCGTTTAAAAGTGCCTGTGCAATCCCAAGTCTTTGTTTCATCCCTCTTGAAAACTTTGATATTTTTCGTTTTTTATAATCACTAATACCTACAAGTTCTAATAATTCTTCACTCTTTTTCTTTATATCGTCCTTTTTCATATTTGTAATTTCGCCACATAATTTTAGATATTCAAGTGGGGTCATATATCCGTAGTATTTTGGAACATCTGGAAGATATCCTATAAACTTATTTGTTTTTGTTTCACCAAACTTGACTTCTTCTCCACAAACTTTTATAACTCCACTGTCTTGTTTCAAAAACCCAAGTATCATCTTCATCGTAGTCGTTTTTCCAGCTCCATTTTCTCCAATAAATCCAAAGATTGTATTCTCTTTTACTTCCAAATCGAGTCCATTTATTATGTTGTTTTGGCCAAATTTTTTATACAATCCTTGAATTTGTAGTATACTCATTATTCCTCACCTCTACCGAATATAAAATAGAATATCGGTCCTATAATTTGAATGAATAAAACTACTAATATCCATATAAACTTGTTCCCAAATCTGTAGTTTGGATGTTTTATAACATGTATTAATGCAGTTATCGCAAGTATAAATTCCAATATAATAACTGGTAATAATAAAGCTAATTGATTATCCATATCCTTACCTCCTATTTAATTACTTTCTAATGCGAGTATACATGATTTAAATTTGTATTCATCTTTTAATTCAACAAATGCTGGATTATCTTTTATTGCACTTGTAGCACTTTGTTTTATTAACTTTTGACTTCTCGGAGCATTTACACCTAAATCTAATTCTTCTAACCATTTATCAATCTTATCGAAGAATTTATCACCCCTAAGCTCAAAATTGTATATATGTTTTATACATACATCTGTATATTTTTGTATTAACTCCAACGCCTTTTCATTCTGTTTATGAGTTGCATATGCTTGGGCTGTTGCAAGATATAAGTTTACTGCAACATTTGGATGAATTTCATCTAATTTGAACAATTCACATATTCCAAGACCTCTTTTAAAACATTCTTCAACTACATCTAAATTATTTATATTTAGCATAATTTGTTGCGCTATATTTCCCACCATCCCAATAAGATGTTGATACATACAAATTTGAGTTATCTCACTAGCTTTGTTTATATTTCCTAATAATTGAAAACTCATGCTTATAAGCTCGGCATCTTGGCTAAATACTTTTACATCCTCACCCAATATTTCTAAAACTTCAGATGGTTTATTAGCCATAATTAAAGAAAGTGATTCTAAACTTATTGCCTCCTTTATTAATTGAGGGTTATCGCTCTCTTCTCTTATTCTTATACATAATTCTCTTGCTCTGTTTAGAATTTCATCTTTATTTTCAAATAATATATAGTGGTTTAAATATATCACTACCATTTGTTTTAAAAATTCAAAACAAGAATAATATTTCTTTATATACTCCTCACATTTTTTCAAAACCTCATTGGAATCGTTTTGTGCAAATTCTTGTGCTAATTCAAAATAAATCTTTTGGATATCTTCTTTTATAAGCTGTGGCTCATATCCCATAAGTTCATCTAAAGATATGTTAAATAAAGTTGCCAATTGTGGAAGTAACATAATATCTGGATATGTTATACTATTTTCCCATTTTGAAACTGATGATTTTGATACACCTATATAACTCGCAAGTTCATCTTGCGTAATTCCTTTGCTTCGTCTAAATTTTGTTATATTTTTTCCTATATTAATTTCATTCATATTCTCCACCTCTCTTTATACTTAAATTATATGTTCTAAGTCGGACTTCAACAATGGAGTCAAAAGCTACTTTTGTAAAAAAAGTTTCTCAAACTGAAACTTTATATCCATCATTTTATCCACAATATAATATAACTATATTATTTATTAAACTCATATTTATAATATTTTATATTGAATTTTACTTTTCCATATGTTACCATAGAATTATAATTGAAATATATACAGGGGAGCTTTTGCTGAGACTGAATTTTTTCTAAACCCTCAGAACCTACCGGATAATGCCGATAAGGGAGTTTATATTATTGTATCAGCATACATTAATTTGAATCTTAATCGTACATTATTTGTACGATTTTTTTATACAAAATTTCTACAATAATTTATTAAAATAAAATCACTTCCCAAGGAAATCTCCACCTATATAAGTTTTCAATATTTAAATTTAACTAGTTAAAAATACTTGCAAGTAATTATATTTTAAATCTAAATTAAGGAGAGAAAATATGGATTACACAACTCAAATGAATGCCGCAAGACAAGGCATAATAACTAATGAAATGAAAAAAGTAAGTGAATATGAAAATATAAATATAGACGAATTAGTAAGCTTAGTAGCTCAAGGTAAAGTTTGTATTCCTGCGAATAAAAACCATAAATCATTAAAACCTTATGGAATAGGTAAAAAATTAAAAACTAAAATAAATGTAAACCTTGGAACTTCTAGGGATTGTCTAGATATGGATTTGGAAATGGAAAAGGTTATGAGTGCTGTAAATATGGGTGCTGAATCAATAATGGACCTTAGTTCTTATGGTGAGACTCAAAAATTTAGAAGAAAATTAATAGATGAATGTCCCGCTATAATAGGTACAGTTCCAATATACGATGCAGTTGTTTATTATAACAAACCACTTAGAACTATAACTGCAAAAGAATGGATAGATGTAGTCAGAATGCATGCCGAAGATGGTGTCGATTTTATGACTATTCATTGTGGTGTAAACAAACACACAGCAGAACGTTTTAAACACTCAAAACGTCTTACAAATATTGTTTCTAGAGGTGGATCTATAATATTTGCTTGGATGGAATTAACAGGCAATGAAAACCCATTCTTTGAATATTACGATGAAATTTTAGATATTTGTAGACAATATGATGTAACAATAAGTCTGGGAGATGCATGTAGACCAGGTAGTATCCACGATGCTGGCGATATATCTCAAATTGAAGAATTAGTAACATTAGGTGAACTTACTAATCGTGCATGGGCAAAAGATGTCCAAGTTATGATAGAAGGCCCTGGCCATATGCCACTTAATCAAATAAAAGCAAATATGGAAATCCAAGAAACAATTTGTAACGGTGCGCCTTTCTATGTATTAGGACCTCTTGTTACAGATATCGCACCTGGATATGATCACATAACATCTGCAATAGGTGGCGCAATTGCTGCAACATATGGAGCATCATTCTTATGCTATGTAACACCAGCAGAACACCTTAGACTGCCTAATCTTGAAGATGTAAAAGAAGGTATAATAGCATCAAAAATCGCAGCCCACGCTGCCGATATTGCAAAAGGAATTCCAGGCGCTACAGATTGGGATAATGCAATGAGCCAAGCAAGACGTGACTTAGATTGGGAAAAAATGTTCGACTTAGCAATCGACAGCGAAAAGGCAAGACGCTACAGAGCCGAATCAAAACCAGAAAACGAAGACACTTGCACAATGTGTGGTAAGATGTGCGCAGTTAGAAATATAAATAAGATTTTAAAAGGCGAAGATGTAGATATAATGGAATAAATTTAGAATTATTAACTTAAGGTTATTAATATAAAACAAAAAGACGGGCACTGCCCGTCTTTTAATTTAAAGATTTTTTATTTATTAATCTGTTAAGTCAGATACTATTCTAAGTAAATCTAGTAATATATTTATAAAGTCTAAATATAAATTAAGTACGTGTATTGATAAGTCATTTTTACAAGTTACTCCGCCAGATTCAATATCGTATTTTAATAAACTTACATCGTATAAAATATATGCTGAGAATATAATTATTCCTAATGCACTAACTGCTATATTAAAAACAGTTCCTTGTATAAATATATTTACAACACTCATAACTATAAGAACTACTAGTCCAGCAAGTAAAGTACTTCCAAGTCCAACATAATGTCCTGCTGGTTTTCTGTGTGATATTAATGCTAATAAAGCAAATAATACACAAGTTCCTAATACTACATTCATAAATAAAGTTGTACCTAAATCATATAAGTAGTAAGTTAATATAGGATACATCAATATACCATCTACAAAAGTAAATAGATATACGAAATTCATTGAAAAACTTCTTGGTATTACATTTTTTCTAGAAAGTAATGAAAATAATAAAAGTCCTACAATTAAAACTCCTACAAATATATTAGCTGCATATACTAATGATGCAGGTACAAATAATTTCCCAAATAAAAAACCAACAAACATAAATACTATTGATATTGATAAATATTTAAATACTGCTTCCATTGGGTTTTCTACTGTCATATAAGTTGATTTATTCATGATTTACCCTCTCCTTCATTTTTATATTACTTTAATACTTTAAATATCTTTTCACATTTAATTATATCATTTTAATATACATAAAATGATTACTGTTTAGTAATATTTTACGTATTCTCTTTATTTACAATTCTGTTTTTTATCTCTCCCATCCTAACATCTAAATCTGCACTAATTTGTGCACATTCCAATAATTCTTGGCGCAATAATTTTGCCTCTTCTTCTGGGATATCTTTTTTATAACTTAATTTGTGATCCAAACTAGCCCAAAAGTCCATAGCTATTGTACGAAGTTGAACCTCTACTCTCATATCTTTTTTTTCATCTTTTAAAAATATAGGAATTTCTATAATCAAATGCAAACTCCTATATCCATTTGGCTTTGGATTTTTTATGTAATCTTTAACTTGAATTAATTTGACATCATCTTGTTGTAATAAACAATCAGCCAATAAATATATGTCTTCTAAAAAAGAGCACACTACTCTAACGCCAGCTATATCGTTCAAATTTGCTTCAATCGAATCAACTGTAAGTGGAAAATTTCTTCTAACTAATTTTTTTATTATACTTTCTGTAGATTTTAACCTTGTTTTTATAGTTTCAATTGGATTTCTATCGTATTCAAGAGAAAATTCCTCATTTAATACATTAAATTTTGTCTCAACTTCCATAATAGCACATCTGTAATAAGCCATAAGTCTTTTTAATGGCATCATATTATCTTCAATCTTATCAAGCGCATTGCTATTCACCAAAGTTTTAACAAATGGACTCACAATCTTTTCCTTTATCATAATCTCTCTATCTCCTATCATAAAACACTCTATTTAAAAAATCTTTTAAAATTTGTAATTTATATTTTTATTTGGATTTATATTATTTGCTAAGTATAATATAAAAATTAATTTTTATATTATACTTTTATTATATCATAATTTTATGTACTCTATATTAAACCACATCATATCTAAATTTTCTTTATTATAATATATTATGTTTATCTCGCATTTATAGTAACATAGTTTTCTATATTTAACCTTAACAAAAAAAATCATACCACCTGGTATGATTTTTTATATATTTAATTAAAAAGAACTGCACATATTCTTATTATGATATTTGTTGTCCTTTGTTCTATCTTCCTTTGATGCCAGCAATTCTTGAAGCATTTTTTTATATTTGCTGTCATTTGTAACTCTTATATGACTTTCTATAAGATAAATACTATTTGTTTTCGGTCTTTTCTTTCTGATGTTATTATCAATTATTGTCTTTGCCATCTCAAAACTTTGAATATGAGTATGTCCATTTTCAAAGCGCTTTCTAGTGTTATATACTATATATCCTCTTTTCACTCTCAATATAATATATCCATCCCTTTCATAGATTTTTTCAGCTCCAGCTGCTTTACTAAATTTAGGTACTTCAAAGTCTTTAATATTACTGCTACAATCATTGTTTTTTATAGGATTCACGACTTTAATCATAATAACACCCCAATTATCTTAAATTTTTAAATATATTCTGTATAGGAATACATCTTTAACATAATTGTAAATGAAATCACCTAAAAATGTGTTACATTACTGTTAACTTTTTCAAAATAATGTTTTAAATTGCTTAAGTTTATTTTTATATATTACATATGTTATCATTTTTCATTAATTTTAAGTTCTAATACATCAGGTCTTGCATAGTGGCCACAAGGATCTAATTCCATACGACACATTGGAACCTTTTGCATATCTAAATCTGCATATATTATTTCTTCTTTGTCCCAAACTGGCTCTGTAACATAATGACCATATGGGTCAACTATACAGCTACCACCACGACAAACTATATGTGATAATTTATCTATTTCATCTTGGCAATGTAAATCTTTTGGATACATATCTTTTGTGAAATACATATCTGCATTTATAAAGTAGCAATGACCTTCTAATGCTATATGTTGTATAGTGGCTTGCCATTCTGGATTATCGTTAGTATTTGGTGAAATATAAATAGTAACTCCTTTTTCATAAAGTGCAACTCTAGCAAGTGGCATGTAGCTTTCCCAACATATTAAACTTCCTATATTGCCCCAAGGTGTATCTACAATTGGGAAATATCCTTTGTTTGCATCTCCCCAAACAACACGTTCTGCTCCTGTTGGTTTTAATTTTCTGTGGACACTTTCGATTTCACCTTCTGGTGAGAATATTATATTTGAATTATAAAGTGTTCCTGTGTTTATATCACGTTCAGAAAATCCTAAACTAACATATGCATGTGCTTCTTTTGCTGCTTTTGCTAATATATCTGTTTCTTCCCCTGGAACTACTATAGAATTATCGTAATAAACTTTCCAATCTTTACGTCCATCTTCATTTCTACTTCCAACAGTAAATCCATAAGTTATTCCATATGGATATCCTGGTATAAATAATTCTGGGAATACTATTAAATCTACATCTTTTTCTCCAGCTTCTTTTATAAGTTTTACAGTTTTTTCAACACCTACTTTTTTATCAAACATAACTGGTGCTGCCTGAACTAATGCAACCTTACAAATATCTTTTAAATCTTTCATATATCCACCTCTTTTGTAGAAATTTAGTAAGTGCAATTTTGTTATCGCACTTACTACGGAAAATCTTTATTATTATTTTTCAAATACACATTTGCCATCTAAGTAAGTTGCTAATATTTCTATATCTTTTAATTTATCTTTTTCTACTTCAAATGGGTTTTGTCCAAGAACAACAAAGTCACAAACTTTGCCAATTTCTATACTTCCTTTTGTTTTTTCTTCAAAAGAACCATAAGCGCCCATTATTGTGTAAGATTTGATTGCTTCTTCTACACTTAAAGCTTGTTCCGGTAAAAATGGTCCTTTGCCATCTAGAGTTTTTCTAGTTACTGCGCATTGCACTCCATTCATTACGTCTGGTAATTCAACAGGGCAATCTGAACCATTACTTGTAATTACGCCGCTATCCATAAGTGTTTTGAAATTATATGTATATTTTGCTCTTTCTTTTCCAATTCTGTCTTCCACTATATTGATATCGTAATCTAAGAAAATAGATTGGATATATGCGTGTAATTTTAATTCTTTGAACTTGTCTAATAATTCTTTTGTAGTTATTTGACAGTGAACTATTCCGTGGCGGTGGTCTTCTTTTGGATATTTTTTTAGTGCCTTTTCGATAGCTTCAACTACCATATACATTATTTTGTCACCTATACAGTGAATTACTACATGCATTCCATTTTTATGAGCATATTCAACCATTTCATCAAGTTGTTCTTGAGTGTAAATAGGTATTCCACAAGTGCTGTCATCATCGTTGTATGGTTGTGTCATATAAGCAGTTCTTGCACCTAATGAGCCATCACCTATTAATTTTAATGGACCTATTTTAAAGTAGTCACTTCCAACCCCTGTTTTATATCCTTTTCCTATAAATTCCTTTAAATCTTGCATATTTACTAATTGAGCTTGTTGATTTATTTTTACTGTC
The DNA here is from genome assembly GCA_025148965.1 of Intestinibacter bartlettii. GTDB lineage: Bacteria > Bacillota > Clostridia > Peptostreptococcales > Peptostreptococcaceae > Intestinibacter > Intestinibacter bartlettii. The sequence goes on from CP102273.1 coordinate 2,380,547, forward strand.
AGTTTGCCTTCTTTTTCAAGTTCTTGATAAGCTGCTATTAATACTTCATAGTCAACTTGTGGAAATGCTACAAAATCATCAGTTTGTGCTGATGTCACACCGTATGAGTTTAAAGCTCTACAAGCTTCATGTATCATCTTTTTAAATCTATCTTTATCAGGTGTAAGCGCCTTGCTATAAACAAGTTCAAGAGCATTTTCTCTAAATATTCCAAGTGGTTCCCCATTTTCATCCACATCAAATACTCCACCTTCTACCTGTGGTGAATCTTTTGTAATTCCAAGTAATTCTAACCCCTTTGAGTTTACAACACAGATATGTCCACAAGCACGAATTATGCATATTGGACAAGTTGTAGACACTTCATCTAAATCATATCTATTTGGAAATCTATTTTCATCTGTGAAATAGTCATTATTCCATCCTCTGCCTCTAGCCCATTCATTTTCTTTAAAATCTTTTTCACTTATAAACTTTCTAATTCCATCTTTTAATTCCTTTAAAGAACCTGTAAAATCACCCATATGCATTATTTCTAAATAATCCCCAAATTCAACAACATGCATATGTGAATCATTAAATCCAGCTGTAACAAATTTATTTTGTAAATCTATTATTTCGCTGTCTTCTTGTTTGTATGAAAGTGCATCTTCGTTATTCCCTACATATATAAATTTTCCTTCTTCTTCTACAAAAGCTTCTGCATTGCCGTTAGTTACGGTATAGATATTCCCATTAGTGTATATTTTTCTCATTTTTTCCCCCTGTGTAGTTAAAATTTTTATTATTATATTTTTAGAATAAAATTTATTCAAATACTTTTTCATTAGTATTTTTAATTAGAATTCATTTATATGCATTTTTATCGCCTCTCTCAAGTATTTAAATGGGAATGGTATAACTGTATAATTTTTATATTTTACAAACTCAACCTGAAGTAGTTTCACAAGCTCTTTAAATTCTATTCTCTCTTCTCCGACAATTTCTCTAACTGGTATTGAATTTTTTAATTCAAACTTTAAATCAGACATCTTTTTTAGTCCTACAAAATAATATATACTTCTGTTGTTATTATTAATATATTTAATATCTACTACTGAATTAAAAAATCTTTCTTTTCCTACTTGCCCTTTAAAAGAGTCTGTTATTAAAATTCCTATATTTTCATATACATATCTATTTATATCTTTTCCTACTTTACTTCTAAACGGTAAAACTGCTCTTACTTTTTCTCTCTTTTCATATCTATTTAATTTGTTCAAATTTAATATAAATTCATCTATTTTTTTATCATCACCAATATTTTCACCTTTAAAATTATCCATACATTCTATAATTGCTTTAACATCAAGAAGTTCATTAGGATTAACTTTTTGCAAAGCATATTTTAAATTTTCATAATTAGGCATTGGAAACTCATTAGTCTTTAATATAACATTTATATTTTTAAATGATTTGTAAAATAAACCTTCTATAGTTTTCTCTCCACATTTACTATATTCTTTATAAACTTCTTCAATAGAATTAAATTCATTGAATATATTTTTTAAATTTAAATTTTCTTTTTTACTATCATCATAAAATTCTGTTTTGATTTCACCATTTTTTAATATATCCATTTTACAGTAGATATATTTTTTTCTTTCTTGATCATCAACTATATAACATACTTTTTTTCTCATTACAAATGTTAATGTAAAATCATAGTTATACTCTTCCCAATCTACTAATGATATTCTGTTATTAACAATATCTTTCTTAATAATTAATTCTTGCAACACTTTTGTTAAAGACAAATCTTCTTTATTTAATTCTTTTTTATCTAAATTAAAGTTTTCTATTGTTATATGTTGAGTTATAACATTTTCTTCTATATTTTCATATGGGTCTTTGAGTTTATTATTTTTATAAAAATCTTTATTATGAATTAATCTTATATTAAAGTTATTTTTATCTAAATTACCTATTTTAGCATCTATTTTATAGTCCATCTTTAATTTTAATTTTATATACTTTGCTATTTTTTTAGATTCCTCCGTATTAATCAAGTCTTCTATAATTAATTCTTTATTATTTAGCAATGATAAATAATTTATATTTTTACAATCATACTGGTCATTATATTCTATTGAATTATAATTTTCAAACCCTCCATGCTCTACTTTCATATAGTCTTTCAATTCATTCTTAATATCATCCATAAAATTAGAAAGTATGCCTAACTTACAATCATAAAATTTTTCAATTGTTCCAATTTTTAAAAAATCAATTGTATTATGAGATTTTGGATTAATACTTTTTTGAACATATATTAAATTTTTTTCAATTTCTTCATTTTTTAATTTTCTCCTTAATAATCCACTTTTCAAATCAAAAATATAATGAGGGTTATTTTTAACATCTTTAATTTTATGAAATTTTAATTTACTAAAAGTAACAACATCTAACCTTAAATTCATATTTTTATCTAATTTTACCTCTAAACAATAAAAGGAATCTAATTCATTCTTCTTTTTATTCATCCATTTTCTATTCATATAAAATAATTTTCCTGTTATATTAGTATATCTACCATCATAATCACTTTGTAAAATATTAAATAGTAATTTTGCTAGTATATTAGGATAAATATTCTCGTATAAAATGTTAATTTTCTCAACAGTAGTATTTTCTACTTCTTCATTTATAACTTTTTTAAATTCATATTTATCTACTGTGTCTTTAGCAAACATCACATACCATGTGTTTCCGTATGTATACACAACTGATTGTGCCTTAAACTTTTGTTGGGGTAAATCTAGTACATTTTTTCCAAAAAAGTTTTCTTTTTTTCCCTTTTCAGAATTTTTACTTATTACATATATATCAAAATCTCTTTGTATATTTTCTTTATTAAACTCAATACACATTCTATTTGTTTTTATCATTATATACTTCCCCCTTTAATAAGTCCAAACTTCCCCTTATTATATTTCCATTAGTATCTAATAAAGCTGGTATCTCTATTATTCTTTCATCGACCTGTGTGTATCTTGAATACTCTTCCCTCTCCACAATATTTATAATGTAAACCTTTTTAGCCCCTATCTTATTAATTTTTTTTGTAATCTCTTTTTTATAATCATTCCTATCTTGTCTGTAATTCTGCTTCCAATGTTTAAAATCAACATAAATGTCCTGTGAAATCATAAAATCAAAAAATTCAAATTTTTCTTCATCATCAATCTCTTTTAAAATAATTCCTAACTCTCTTTCTAAAATAAACTTCCCTGTTATTTCCCCTATAGCACCTTTATAAATATTATTAAATAAAACTGGTGATAGTATATATTTATTTTGTTTGAATTCAGTTGCGTATCCATTTTTAATAAAAAATTCTTTTAATCCTGGATACTTTAATACAATAGAAAGTCTAGCGTCTTTTGAACTAACTTCAGATATAACCTTATTAGAACACCTTCTGTTACTTTTAAATACATCCTTATCATTATCAAAATCTATAATTACGTTATCAAAATCACCATTTTGAGCATATAGATATTTATTTATATCCTTATCACAACTTATATATAATTCATTCACTATTTCATAATTATTGTATATGGTTTCATTAGCAGTTGGATACTTTATAACAATCTCTCTTAATTCTTTCCATAATTCCATACTACTTTTATCCCATTCCCTAGATAGCATAGACATTATATAGTTTTTAGCCTTCGAAGATCTTCTTTCTGCTCTATTTATAGTATTTTTTTGCTGCTCTGTATATATATATCCAAACTCTTCTACCTTATTAATGAAAGCCTGAACTTCTGGTGTTAAAATAAAACCATCTAAACACCTAATATCTAATTTTTTAATTAGTTCCTCCACTGTATAAATATATATATTTTTATTTTTTACATAAGTCCTACATATTCTTCCTATTGCTTGCACCACATCTCTAGTAACTTGCCTTCTTATATGCTTAGAATTAGACAAACATCTATAATAGCCATTATCCTCTACACTTCCAATATATTTTCTAAATCCCAATTTTATTAGGTTATCTAATTCAACATAATTTATCTCATCATTTTCATATAAGTATTCTATTTGTAAAAAATATTTTAGTAAATCCGATTTTTCTATACCATCTTCACTATATATATTTACAGCTATATTAGTTATATCACCTAAAAATAATCCATCTATATCTTTTTTCTGTATTCTAGAATCATTTTTTGCAATATTTTTACCAATTTGAACAAAATTCTTTTTATTTAAAAATTTATATTGTAGATTTTGTCCTGCACCAACAGTTTTATAAGATGACATTATAAATACTTTTTCTCCTTTTTCTAGCTTAGATAATATTCTTTTTTTATCCTCTTCAAAATTATTACTCTCTAAAACTTCTATACTTATATTTTCATTCTGTTTGTTATTTAATTTTATTAAATCACTCATAAATTCTTTAAATATATTTAAATCAAAATTATCTTTATTCTCTTTAGGTAAAACCATATTTAAGCATAGAAAAGATTTTATATCGTCATGAATTACAAACTCATTAATGACTTTAAATATATTGCAATATCTACCTAGTACATATTCACCCGTTTCACTATCCCCAACAAGTAAACTTAATTTTTGTGAATATAATTTTGACTTTCTAATATCATTAAATATTTTTTCTAATCTTTGTTCCACAGAAAATTGTTGCTCATTAAAATTTACAATTTCTGTATTTATATTTATTTTTCCATTATGATAGTTTTCCCAATTATCCTCTAATTCTTTTTCTATTTTTTTATAAACTTCAACTGGTATACTTTTAAAATCATCTCTTAATTTATGTCTTAAATAATCTAAATCATAATTTCCTGTTGCAGTATTTATAGAGCCAGTAGCCGAAATTCCTATTACTTTTGCTTTTTTGCTAATATATAAGATGATCTTTTCCGGTGTATTAAAAAAATTTATATAATTAAATGAAGTTTCATTTAAATGTTCATCACTATCTTCAAATTCAAAATATTTAAAACCATGATTATAAAATGTCATATCTGGTATTTCAGTATTTATATTTTCTCTTAATACAAAGTCTGTACAAATTTCATCCATTAATATTTTTATTTCTTCTTTATTAAAAGAAAATTCCCTATAAATAGTCTTCATTGCATTTTCAACCGTAAACTTATCCTGATTTTCTTTTCTAATATTATTTATATAATCAGAATAATCCTTTGACAATATTAATATCATAAATTTAAATTTATTTAAAAAACTTGAAATATTCCTCACCAAAGAATAAATTATAATATCATCTTCTTGTCTATTTTCATAATATTGATTCTTATCTTCAAAAAATATATCTACCTTTTCATTTTTTTTATTAAATGTCGCTCTAATATAATCTTTATTATTTCTCAACATAGTATGATATGAATTATCATTAAATAAGAAACTTTGTCTACTATCAATTACGCTATCAATTGTCTTATAATTATATTCTAATTTAAAAGTCGTAAATATTTCTTCAGATTTCTTTTTTAAATAACTAAGTCTATATTTCTCATTTTTTATACTATTACTTAGTATAGAAAGTTCTCTTGTAAAGATATGATTTTGAAATGAGTTATATATTTTTAAAAATAAATTTATATAATCATTTTTAGAAGACAAAGCTCTATTTATTAATGATCTTTCTACTGTTTCTTTCCCTGTATCAAATTCATCTATGAAAATAATTGAATTGTCAGTAATTTGATCACTTATAAAATAATATGAAGGTTTTAACAATACTGTATTCTTTAATAAAAATTTATCTATAGTTAATAAATAAATTTTATAATCATCCATAAATACAGTAGGATAAATTTTAGCAATCCATTTGTAATCATTGTCATTTTTTAATATATCCTTTAAACTTTCTCCTTTTTTAGTTGAATTAGTCTTTAAATCTTTTAATATATTAATTATGTTTTTTCTAAATTTAATTTCTAAATCATTTCTTATTATGTTTTCTGTTTCTATCTTCATATCTAGTAAAGTATTTTCAAATTTTATTTCTTCATTTTTTAAAAATTTTAATTTCTTTTCTAATTCATAATATATCTCCTCTCTAAATTTATAAGGTATTTCTACATCAAAAAAATTATCAAATATATAATCATAATTTGATTTTATAACTAATACATCATTTTTAAAATTTTTATTGTTATTTCTATCATATACATTTTTTAAATCTTGTATTGGAAGATTTTTTTTTAATGTAGTTATATAAAATTGTTTTTTTATACCATTTTTTATATAAATATATTCATACATTACTTCTACACAATTATAAGTTTTTCCAAAACCAGTTGGCATATCAGCTATTATTAATCCATTATTTTTATCTAGCAAAAAATTTAATAAAGTACGTTTCATCATAAAATCTCCCCTTAATTTTATAATTTTAGTTTATGTATCCATTGAATATAATTCATAAATCATATTATTACTAAGTCGATTATTTATTTCCTTAAGTATTATCTTATTAATAATATCTTACTATATTATTTTAATATTAGCTATAAAATGGAACATTTATAATTTATATACTATCCAAAAGTCTCTATTTTTTATTAATTTAAAAAAGGTTATCACAATTTTTATTTGTGACAACCTTCATAATATTACTTAATCTCCAGTATACCCTTAGGGCAATTATTTACACAAGTTTTACACTTAATGCAATTAATATCATTCAACTTTTTATTTGTATTCTTAGCAATTTTAGTTTTTTCGCCAAGTGTTCCTAGCATTTTTTCTATACTTCCCATAGTACAAAATTGGCACCATGTTCTAGGTGATATAAAAAACGCCAACGGTGTACTTATAAGAAGTACTACAAGATAAGTTGTTACAAATATAAATCCAAACTTATCCCAAAAATCTAAACTCGAAAAATTACTAAATACTTTAAACACTCTCGTTCCTAAAATAAATACAAAAATTATAAATACTACTACAATAGTTGCTTTACTTTTAAATCCTCTTGGAATTTCTTTATTTTTAGAATATCTAAGCAAAATACTATCGAACCAACATCCATGTCGGTAGACATTTTTAAGCTATCATATTCATTACAATCATAAGTGCCCCAATTGCACATAATACTATTCCAAGCACCCTGTTTAAAACTTCTTCTGAAGATTTATTAGCAAATTTAGCAGATACTTGTGCACCTACAAATGTAAATAACATACAAAGGATTAATATTTTAAAATCAGGCATTCCACCTATTGCAAAGTGTGACATAGCTCCTGTAAGTGCAGTAAATGTCATTATAAATACACTTGTTCCAACTGCTGTTTTTAACTCATAACCTAATACACTTGTAAGGATTAATAAAAGCATCATTCCTCCACCAGCACCTACAAATCCACATATAAACCCAATCATTATTCCACATAATATAGATTGGATTATTTTTGTTTTAACTGACTTTTCTTCCATATCGTCTTTTGTTGTCATAACTGGTTTTATTATAAATTTAAGTCCAACTAAAAATGTCATATATACAGAAAAGTTACCCATCATTTTATTTGGGACTAAACTAGATATATAGCTTCCTACCATGGTAAATATCAAAACTGTTATCATCATTATCATTCCATTTTTTATATCTAGGTTTTTATTTTTACCATAAGTATAAGCTGATACGGCACTTGCTAGTACATCTGATGCTAGTGCAATTCCAACTGCTTGGTATGCTGGCATTCCTAAAAAAGTAATTAACATAGGTGATATAACTGCAGCTGCACTAAGCCCAGCAAGACCTGTCCCAATTCCAGCTCCTAAACCACCTATCAAACATGTGATTAATGTAATCATAATTATCCTCCTAAATTTTGTATATTTTATCATAATATACAGTTTAATATATATTTAAGTATTTATTATGAATTAGTATTTTAACTTCTTTAATTAAATCCAAAAAAATAGCGTGTAAATCTAATTTGAAATACACGCCATATATATAAAAGCCCTAATCATTTACTTAAATCAGTTGCTTCCTAGACTAATATTTAATCTTCATTTGTTGATAAATCACTATCGTTGTCAGCTTTATCATCTACAATATCAGTATTTTGATTATCTTTTTTCTTTTCAAGTGAATTCAAATTTTTTTATTATTGAAAAGTCAAATAATGTTATGCATAGTGATATTTTTCTTTTTTTGCAATTAAGAAACTTATCGATATAACAAATGCGCATATTTCAGCAACAGTAATCGCAAGCCATACTCCATCAAGTTGTAAGAATATAGGTAAAATTATTACTGCAAGTGTTTCAAATCCCAATGTTCTTGAGAATGATATTATAGCCGAAATCATTCCATTATTAAGCGCTGTAAAAAATGAAGATGCATAGATGTTTATTCCCGCTAGTATAAAGTAGAATGAGAATAATCTAAATCCGTGCACAGTCATATCAAATAATTGCTTATCATATCCTACAAATACTTTTGCAAGGGGAGATGCCAAAATCTGTGCAAGCACCATCATAGTAATTCCTAAAATGCTCATTATTTTAAAACTTTTTTGAAGCATATTTTTAACTTCATTATGATTTTCTGAACCATAATGATAAGATACTATAGGAGCTGTTCCTATTGAATATCCTATAAATACTGCAATAAATGCAAATTCAACATACATAACTGCACCATATGCTGCAATACCATTTTGACCAGCAAGTCTCATAAGTTGGAAGTTATAAAGCATACTCACTAATGATGAAGATACAGTTGTCATAAGTTCTGATGCACCATTTGCACATGCTTTTAAAAGTACTTTTCCTTCCATTTTCGTTTTTACAAATTTAAGAGGTGTATCATTTTTAGAACTTAAGAAATAAATTAATGGTAAAATTCCACCTATACATTGACTTAGACCACTCGCTAATGCTGCCCCAACTAAGCCCCATTTAAAAACTGCTATAAATAACGCATCCAGCACCATATTTGTAAGTCCTGCTGCCACTGTCATAATAAGCCCAAGTCTTGGTTTTTCTGCTGTAATAAAAAGACTTTGGAATACACTCTGTAACATAAATGCAGTGTTAAATATCATAAGTGTTCTTCCATAAGTTACGCAATCTTCAAGCATTTGTCCTCTTGCTCCCAATGCATATGAAAGCGGACGAACTACGATAAGTCCGAAAATTGTAAGCAATATTCCTAAAATAACTACCAATGTTATAAGCATTGTGAAGTATCTGTTGGCATCTTCTTTTTTATTTTCACCAAGTGTTTTTGCAACTAATGCACTTCCACCTGTTCCTATCATAAATCCGAATGCACCTAATATCATTAAAAATGGCCATACTAAGTTAACTGCTGCAAATGGTGTTTTTCCAACAAAGTTAGATACAAATGTCCCATCTACAACACCATAAATCGAAGTAAAGACCATCATAACAATAGAAGGCAGGGCAAATCTAAATATTTTTTTATAAGTAAAATGTTCAGATAATTGTATTGTCATTAATATTCCTCCTTGTACTATATTTCCATAAAGCTTTCTTTTAATAAATCTTTATATTTTTTAAATAAATTGATAAATAATGCTTGTTCCTCTTTATCCATTTTAGATAAAGCATTATTTTCTTTTGAAATAATTATGTCTACAGTATTGTTAGCTAAGTCTACTCCCTTTTCTGTAAGGCAAACTTGTTTACTTCGTTTATCATTAATATTAAGTAATTCTATGTACCCCTCAGACTCCATCTTTTTTAAAGATGAATTCACAGTTTGCTTCGGCATATACATCATATTACATATATCACTTTGAGTTACTGATCTATCATCCTCTCGTAATATATAAAGTATCCAGATCATACAGTCAGACATCTTAAATTTTTTTGCAAGATTTCTATAAAGATCATCAGTTTCTTTCATTATTTCATTTAATTCAAGCATTTTTTTAGATAAATGTTTACTCATATTTTCCCTCCCTCAAAGTCCGATATCGGACTTTAATATTATAATCCGATTTCGGATAATTGTCAATTTTATAAAATAAATACAGTTATTAACCACTCCGCTACTTCGTTATAAATTTTACTCTATTGATTGAAACTTATTTATAATGTATAATAATCGCTAACAAAAATTTGATTAAACGGGAGATTTGACAGTGAAAAATAATAAAAATAAATTGATTTTAAAAATAACGATAGCTATCCAAACACTTTATTTAATAGTAATTTTTTTATCAGGAATTCTTCCTAATATTTATGTTGCATTTTGGATTAGTGCAGGTTTAAATATATTGAGTTTATTTTTAAACTTTGCCAATATATTTTCTAAGGGAAATTTTAAATTTTTACTTTTACTTATAACAATTTTTGAAATTTTGCTTACTCTATTTATATTTTTACTTCCTGAGGCAGGCGTCCCTGCTCCAGTTAAATTATTTTAGATAATTACTTATTATCTTTTTAAATTTTTACCATTTTTATGTATAATAATATAAAATATATTTAAAAATAGATAAATAAAGAAATCTTTATTCTAAAGACCCTTAAAGATGTAGATTTCTTTGAAACACATATACGGAAATTATACTTATCCACAATCTATAAATGAATATAATTTCCTATGTGTTATAAAATAAGTTTTATATATGAAAGGACGTAAACATGAAAATAACATATATTCACCACAGTAGTTTTTGTGTGGAGCTACAAAATTCAATGTTACTTTTTGACTATTTTAAAGGTGAACTTCCAAAGTTTGATAAAGCTAAAAAACTTTATGTATTTGCAAGCCACTTCCACGAAGACCACTTTGACAAGTGCATATTTGAAATAGCTAAAGAGCACCCTGATGTTACATATATTCTTTCAAAAGATATTAAGAAAAGAAGAAGCAAATATGTAAAATCTGCTGACCAAATTGTTGTTATGAACTTCGATGAAGAAATCACAGTAGATAATATGAAAATAAAAACACTTGAATCAAGCGATATAGGTGTTGCATTCTTAATTGAAATTGAAGGAAAAGTAATCTACCATGCTGGTGATTTAAACTGGTGGCATTGGGAAGGTGAAAACTCTCCAAAAGAAAATAAATATGCAGAAGATAAATTTAAATCTGGAATAGACGGAATCAAGGGTCGTGATATAGATTTAGCATTTGTTCCACTAGATCCACGCCAAGGTGATTTTTATTACTTAGGATTTGATTATTTTATGAGAAATACAAACACTAAAATAGCATTCCCAATGCACATGTGGGGTGATTTCTCAATCTGTGATACTTTTATAAACTCTAAGTATGCAGTTAATTACAAGGATAAAATAGTTAAAATCAGTAAAGATAATGAATCTTTTAATGTAGAATTATAATCAAAACTCCCCTGCTTTTGCAAGGGAGTTTTTTTATCTATAATTTAGGCAAATTAATATATAAACTTTTTATATTTAAATGTATAAATTTTCTAAAACCTATACTTCTTGTTGTAAACAAGATTTTAAATCATCGTCCGGTGTACTTATAGGTCTTAAATCGAATGTATCTACTAAGTATTGAAGTACATTAGGGCTTAGGAATGCTGGAAGTGTTGGTCCTAGGTAAATTCCTTTTATTCCAAGTGATAATAATGCAAGTAAATCTGCTACAGCTTTTTGTTCATACCAAGATATTATTAAAGAAAGCGGTAAGCCGTTTACATCTGTTTCAAATGCATCTGCCAATGCTGTTGCTATTCTAACTGCTGAGTATGCATCGTTACATTGTCCAACATCTAGAAGTCTTGGAAGTCCTGCAACTTCTCCAAAGTCAAGTTTATTAAATCTATATTTACCACATGCTAAAGTTAAAATCACGCAGTCTTGTGGAACCTTTTTAGCAAATTCAGTATAATAATTTCTTCCTGGTCTAGCACCATCACATCCACCTATTAAGAAGAAATGTCTTATTTTACCTTGTTTTACTGCATCTACAATTGCACCTGCATTGCTTAAAGTTGCATGATGACCAAATCCAACTAGAATTTCATGTGGTTCTTGGTCTTCTTCATATCCACCTAATTCTAATGCTTTTTCTATTATTTCGCTGAAGTCTTTAGTTCCATCTTCTTTTTTAGGAACAAATTTTACTCCATCCCATCCAACTACGTTAGTTGTAAATATTCTGTCTTTATAAGTTTCTCTAGGTCTCATAAGGCAGTTAGTTGTCATAAGGATGCATCCTGGTATTGAATCGAATTCTTTTTGTTGGTCTTGCCAAGCTCCACCAAAGTTACCTACTAGATGTTTATATTTTTTAAGTCCTGGATATCCATGACTTGGTAACATTTCACCATGTGTATATATATTTATTCCTTTTCCTTCAGTTTGTTGAAGTAACATTTCTAAATCCTTTAAGTCATGTCCTGATACTATTATGAAAGGACCTTTTTTCATTTTTACATTTACTTTATGTGGTGTTGGATTTGAATAAACTTCAGTATTTGCTTCGTCTAGTTTTTTCATAACAGCCACACTCATGTCTCCTGTTCTCATTGTCCATCTTATAAGTTCTTCTACGCTTAGATTATCGTCAGTTGTAGCTTCTAATGCTCTTATATAGAAGTTATCGACTTGGTCATCATAATATCCAAGTGCTCTCGCTTGATGACCATATGCACTGATACCTTTTAATCCATATACTATTGTTTGTCTTAGTGAACGGATATCTGGGTCTAAATCTTGGTCATACATTATCCCTGCTTTTTTCGCATCTTGTAACATTTCTGCTTTTGTACTACTTAAGTTGTATGTAGCGTGCTCTGTAGTGTTTTTTATAGCTCCAACTTTACTTCTAAGTTGTTCTTTTATTTCTTGTGATCTTTTTAATAATTCGACATGAACATCTGCATCAAAGTTTACATTAGTTAAAGTTGTAAATAAGCAGTTTTCAACGAAAGAAACTATATCTTTGTCTACATTTTCACCTTTTTCAACTATTTCTTTTGCATAACAACTTATCCCTTTTATTTGGAATATTAATAAATCTTGAAGTGCTGCTACTTCAGGAGTTTTCCCACATACCCCCATTTTAGTACATCCTTTACCCCCTGCTGTTTGTTCGCATTGATAACAAAACATAGGGTATTCCATTGCCATATTATTTTCCATAATGAATCCTCCATTTTTTTATTTATAATTTAGTATTTCACTTTTTTAGGAAAATATAGATTTAAACAGTAAAAAGTAAATATAATTTTTGGCATGAAAAAAGACCAAGGTTAAAATCTTTTTACACCTTAGTCTTTTACTCTATTTTCTTCTTCTAATTATCATTGCTATTATAGCTACTAATACAACTAATCCACATACTGTTGCAATTGCAATATTTCTAACATTAGGTATTCTTGCAGAGAAGTTTATATTTTGAACATCAGCTAATGTATAGTTCCAATTATACACATACTTTCCATCTTCCTTAGTTTCGCTAGTTGCATTGCTGCTTTTCGCTGCTATAGGTGATTTTATATGTAGACCTATATTAGCAGAGCGTCCGATAAAACTGACCAATGCCTTTTGTTCATTAGTCATCTCACTGTATATTGCATCTTTTAGCTTTAATCCTATATTATAAGTACTAGAAAATAATCCGTCTTCTTCTTGTACATCTACATATTTTTGATAAAGTTCATTTGCTATATCATTTACTGAATTATCACTATTATTTGCTGTTGTTTGTGCAAATGCTGTAGTTGTCGATTCTGATTTTGCCTTGCTTGTGTCATTTAAATCTTCTTTACTACCTTCGTCTACTACCCCATTTAATTCTGTAACTTCTTTTAATAATTCATCTAGTTTTTCTTGTTTAGTAGTAAATTTATATCCTTTTTTATCTGATTTATTTATTTTCTCTACTGTATCAAATGATTTTGCCCATTCATCTATAGTTTCTTGTGGTATATTATCAAATATAGTTGCTGGTCCAGCCAACTCAACTATTGCCTTTCCTGTTCCATCTTTTTCTAAATCTACAGTTACATCTGCATCGACACATCCTGTAAGTATTATCGCGCATAACATCATAATCGCTATCAATAACCTCTTTTTCATATCCACCATTCCCTTCTTAAAATATTAATTTACAAAGCTCATCTTAAGTTTTATTTTCTCTTTAAAATATATTTTTATTATAACATTTCACTTATGAAATTATAATTTTGAAAGAAAATTTTAAGAAATTAAATAAAAAGGTTGTCACAAGATAAATGCAACAACCTCTTTATTTATCAGCACTTTTGTACCAATAATCATACTTTTTAACTTTTATACTTTTATACTTTTAAAAAAATAAATTTATTCTCAATATATAAAATTAATTATATATTTAGATGACTTTGTTTCCAGCAACATATTTAGCTATAATATTTCTATCATCGCTTAAATATATTATTCTCTCTAGACGCTCTTTTAATGTAAAGTCGCTATTATCACCAAATGACTCGTCATTTAAAACTACAGCGTCGAATTCATATCCTTTTTCAAAACTTCCCACATTTCCAAAGAATTTTCCTCCACCTTTTGTTCCAAGGTAGAATACTTCTGATAATGTAAGAATTTGATTTTTCTCACCTGTCATAGCTTCTCTTAATTTTGAAACCTGTACAGCATCGCTCATTGCTCTAAATATTGATAAACTTGAACCTGCTGCAATATCACTACCAAGTCCAACATCAATTCCCATATCTAACATCTTTTTAATCGGTGCAATTCCACTAGTTAAATTTGCATTCGATTGTGGACAATGGGCAACTGTTACGTTGTTTTGTTTTATTAAATTAAGTTCATCGTCTGGACAGTGAACACAGTGTGCCATTATTGTTTTGTTTTCTTTTCCAAATAAATTGTACTTATCATATGCCTCTGCATAATTATTTGTATCTGGGTGTAAATCTGCCACCCAATCTATTTCAGATGTATTTTCTGATAGATGTGATTGAATTGGCAATTTGTATTTTTTATTTATATTTTGTATCTCATCCATTAATTTATCCGTACAACTTGGGATAAATCTTGGAGTTAATATTGGTTTTATATTTTTATATCTATCTTTAATTTGTTCTAACCATTCTATTGTATCTTCTTTTGACTCAATTGTGTCTTCGCTTAAAAATTCAGGTGAATTTCTATCCATATTTACTTTTCCAACATATGCTTTTACTCCTGCATCTTCTAATAAATCCATAAGCATAATTGTTGCATCTTTGTGTAATGTAGCAAATATCGATAATCTAGTTGTCGCACTATTTTTAACATCATCTACAAATTTAGAATATTGTTTTTTAGCGTATTCTAGATTTTTATATTTTCCCTCTTCTTTAAACGCATAAGTATTTAACCAATCTAAAAGTTGCATATCCATCCCCATACCTCTAAATGCATATTGTGGAGCATGTACATGTAAATCAGATAATCCTGGTATTATTATATTATCTTTATAATCTTCAACTTTTACATCTTTCGCAATACTTGGAACTTCATTATAAAATCCCTCTACTTTACCATCTTTCACTAAAAGATATTGATTTTCCTTTATTTCTATATCATTCTTATCTATTGAATAAATAAAATTTCCCTTTAATAATCTCATTTGACCTCCTTGACCACAAAAAAACTGCCGTAAATAGCTATAGTAATTCCTATGAATTACGTATAGTTTGCTATTTACGGCAGCTAGTAGAAACGTCCATCCTTATTATGGATCTATATATGTAATCTGTATTATAATATTCTTTTTTAATCAATATATTAAAAACAATTTTTTTCCTAATTTATTGCATATGTAATCATATCAGATATATTGGCTTTCGTCAATTTTTATTTTTAAAATTTTTTATATATTTTTTTAGCCTCCCACCTTTCCTTGTTTTTTCCATATTTTTAGTATATACTCAACTCAAAATATAGAAACGTAAATTGCAGGAGGGGAAAATGGAAAATATCTTAATTATAGAAGACAATCAAGATGTAAATCTAATGCTTGCTCAAGCGATAAAAAGCGCTGGATATGGCGTAAAATCTTCATTTACAGGAATTGATGGACTTAATGAAATTAAAACTAATTCCTATAGCTTAGTACTTTTGGATATCATGTTGCCATACAAAAGTGGTGATGAAATCTTAAAAGAAGTACGTCAATTTTCACAAATTCCAATTATAATTATTTCCGCAAAAGATATGATAAGCACAAAGATTGATTTGTTAAAACTAGGCGCTGATGATTATATAACTAAACCTTTTGACCTAGGCGAAGTTATTGCGAGAATTGAATCAAACTTAAGACGCTACTACATTTCAAATCATGTTTCAGACTCTGATATCTTACCCTTACTTAAATATAAAGATATAACTTTAGATGAAAATAATAAAGAAATTAAAATCAATGATTGTTTATTGTACTTAACTGCTAAGGAATATATGATTTTGGAACTGCTTATAAAAAATCAAAATAAAGTTTTTAGCAAAGCAAATTTATATGAGTCAATTTGGCATGAAGAATATATCGGCGATGACAATGCTATAAAAACACATATAAGCAATATCCGAAGTAAATTAAAAAAATTCAATCCTAATGAAAATTATATAGAAACAGTGTGGGGACTTGGATATAGACTTTTTAAAAAGTAACTTATCGAATTCTTTACATTTAATTTTTTCTTCTTATCTTTTTCTAAACCTTTTTTCCCTATACTTTAAATATAAAATTAAAACTACTATTACAATTTCAATAAATTAGGAGGTAAAAATATGAGTGAGTATATTTTAAAAACTACAAACCTCACAAAAACATATAAAGGCTATCATGCTGTAAACAATGTATCTATTGCATTAAAACCTGGCAAAATCTATGGTTTAGTCGGACGAAATGGTGCTGGAAAAAGTACGTTGATGCGACTTATCGCAGGACTTAGCTATCCTAGTTCTGGTGAAATCGAGTTATTCGGCCACACTAAGGAAAGCAAAATACAAGTTGAGCGAAGACGTATGGGTTGTATGATTGAATCCCCAAGCATCAACTTATCTATGACTGCAAAAGAAAATATGAGACTTCATCGAATTATTAGAGGCATTCCAAACGAGGAAATTGAAGATGAACTTCTAAAACTTTTGGATATTGCAAATACAGGTAAAAAGAAGGTTAAAAACTTTTCACTAGGTATGAAACAACGCCTGGGAATTGCTATTACTCTTTTAAATAATCCTGAATTTTTGATATTGGATGAACCTATAAATGGGCTTGATCCACTTGGTATTGTCGAAATCAGAAAACTTCTTATAAAACTTTGCGATGAAAAAAATATGACTATTTTAATATCAAGCCACAACTTGCCAGAGATGTATCAACTTGCTAATGACTATATATTTATAAACAAGGGTGAAATAATCGAAACTCTTACATTAGAAGAACTTGATGAACATTGCAAACACTATCTTCTACTACAATCTACAGATGTTTGCAAATTAGTCAATGTGATAGAGAGAAAATTAAATACTACTAACTTTAAAGTTATGCCAGATAACTCTGTTCAACTTTTTGATTATATAGATGATAAGGAACTTGTTGGAAAAACATTATTTGAAAATGAAGTCGCAGTAACTAATTTATCAAACGAGGGTGGCACTCTTGAGGATTACTTTGTTTCTATGGTGGAAGGTATTGATAATGTTTAATTTAATTAAAGCAGATTTGTATAAAATGAGAAAAACTAAATCAATCAAAATTTTATTTTTGTTATGTTGTATATCTGCCACACTTATGTCAGTTATATCTTATCAATTAACAAACGGAAATTTAAGTCATGACATAATCGGCATTGGTTCTTTTTTTACTGACTTTCAAATGATTTCTCTTGTTAGTGTGATATTTATTTCTTTATTTATATGTAATGATTTTGACAACAAAACAATCCACGATTCCATATCAACTGGTTACAGCAGAAGTTCTATCATAATTTGCAAAACTATAACTTATTTTATATCAATTTTAATATTTCTACTTCCAGATGTAATCGCAGCAATAGTTGGAATGTGTTCAAACTATTCATTCGAGACATTCTTGCCATCTGTATTTCAAAATATAATGAAAAATGAAAATGGTACTGCCTTTGATTTTAATATATTTTTAAAAATAATCGCAATCTGGTTCACAATGGCAATCGTATATGCATCACAAATAAGTATTTCAATATTTTTAGCATTCTCAATCCGAAAATCAGTGATTGTAATCAGTTTGGGATATATCTTCAATGCTGCAATTGCCCAAATTATAAATATAGACGCAGCTTCTGACTTTTTTTCAAAGACTCCATTTGGCGTTGATTATTCAAAATTAACATTAAACGCAAATGCCTCTGTCTTTTTCAACTTTATAGGAATTAGTTTAGTATTTCTTGTAATTATGATGCTTTTATCTTATTTATTTTTTAGAAAAGCAGAAATTAAATAATCTATATATCTAATTTTTATAAGTTTTATATTATAATATTTATATTAGATTAAAGTTAACTTATATATTAAAAGCAAAGGGGTTGGAGATATGTCACTTATTGTTATTCTATTGTGTTTGATTATTGTTTTTTTAATTATATATATTGGATTTATCTTAAATCAATTAAATTCAATAAACAAACAACTGCATAAAAGACTTTCTGAAAATACTCGCCAACCTCTTAATGTAGTACTTTTTAATAAGACTATTATAAAACTTGCAAGCAATATTAATCATTGTCTTAAATTAGAAGAAAAACGCAGACTAGACAGTATAAATGAACAAAAACAATTTAAGGAATTGATTTCAAATATATCACATGATCTTCGAACTCCGCTAACTTCGATTAAAGGATATCAACAACTTTTGCAAAATAGTGATTTAGATAAAGAACAACTTCACAATCTACAGATTGCCCAAAAATCAACAGATGAGCTCGGCAATTTAATCGAACATTTTTTTGAATACTCTTATTTAATTACATCAAATATAAAACCTAATTTAGAAAAAATAAATATAAGTAACTTAATTGTTGAATGTGTATTGTCTTATATAGGAGTTTTGGAAGAAAAAAATATAAATATCAATATGGATGAGCCACCGCCAATCTATGTTCTCGGTGATAAAGATATGCTTATTAGAATTGTCGATAATTTATTAAACAACTGTGCAAAACACTCGCTTGGAGATATTGATATTAAAATAGATTACGATAAAATACCAGATTCTAAAAATGCCAAGATTATTTTTACTAATCCAATCTCTCCAAATAACGATATAAACATTGAAAAATTATTCCACCGATTTTATACTGCTGACTCTACCAGAAACAAGTCAACAGGGCTTGGACTTTCAATCGTAGAATTTTTGGTCAAACAATTAAACGGTGATGTCGGTGCTTGTTTAGATAAAAATGCTAAGTTACTCTCTATTTACTTTGAAATTCCACTTTTTAAATAAATATAATTTCCTATGTGCTATAAAAAACATATTGTGTTAACTATTAACGATGTGTTTTTTATGTGACTTTGTTACATATATTCCTCTATTTTTTACTATAATAAAGATATTAAATCAAATGAATAGGATGGAATTAAATGAATATAAATAAAGAATTAATTTTTAAGGAAAGCTTACCGTTTTTTAAAAATCTGTCAAAAGAAGAAAAAAACATACTTTATGATGCAAGCCATATCGAGGAATACAAAGCTGGTGAATTGATTTATTCAAAATATAAATCTTGTACAGGACTTGTTTTAGTCGCAAATGGTCAGCTTAGAAGTTTTATGTCATCATTATCAGGAAAGGAAATCACGCTTTTTAAATTATTTAAAAATGATTTATGTATATTATCATCATCTTGCTTTTATCAAAACCTATCCTATGATATAAATCTTCAAGCTGTTGACAATTCGTCACTTATTATAATAGATGGTAAACTTTTTAAGGATTTATTAAATCAAAATATATCAATACAAAAGTTTATGCTTGAGGTAACACAAAGCAAACTTTCAGAAATCATGTGGGTTTTGGAACAAGTTGTGTTTTTTAACTTGGATTACAGATTGGCTGATTATTTAATCAATCAATATTATCTAAAGAACTCACTTGAAATAAATATAACACACGAGGCAATAGCGAATGATTTAGGTTCATCACGCGAAGTTATAAGCAGAATGTTAAAGCGATTTGAAAAAGATAATATAGTGAAAGTTAGCCGCGGTTGTATAAAAATAATAAATATAGAAAAATTACAATCTATTTTACAACAAAATTGAATATCTACTCCAGCTTTTGGAGATTAAAAACTACTATTAATTAAACCTTCATATAGTAGTTTTTTTATTTTTATATTCTGTGTGACTTAATCACTTAACTTTTATCAAAAATTCTTATAATTAAATTTACAATCTACTAAATAGGAGGAACAAAATGAAAAAATTTAAGAAAAAAGCTATAGTTGATAAAAGTGCTTGCGTTGCTTGTGGAACTTGCTTAAAGGCATGCCCTCTTCAAATAATCCATATAGAGCACGGTATTTTTGCAGAAATAAACTATGAAAAATGTGTTGGATGTGGAAAATGTGCCTTAGTCTGTCCTGCATCTATTATAAATATCGAAAAGAAGGAGGTTGCTGTATAAATGAAAAAGAATAAAAAATCAATTTTAGATTATATGTGGATTTTAAGTATAACTTATTTCATCCTTGGATTTTTTAATATATTATTCGCTTGGCTTGGACTATTATGCTTTTTAATACCAATTATAATTTCAATACTTGGCGGTGGAAAATCATATTGCAATATATATTGTGGTAGGGGACAATTATTTAACTTCCTTGGCAATAAATTCAACCTATCTAGAAATAAACCAATGCCTAAATTTTTAAAAAGCAAATATTTCAGATATGGTTTCTTGACTTTCTTTTTAACTATGTTTGGCATTATGTTATTTAACACTTATCTAGTATTTGCTGGAGCTAGCAATTTAAAAGAAGTCCTTACACTACTTTGGACATTTAAACTTCCTTGGGAAATTGCAAATCCAAACTTAGTATCGCCATGGATTTACCAATTTGCACTTGGTTTTTATAGCATGATGTTGACTTCAACAATCTTAGGTCTTATAACAATGGTTTTATTCAAACCTAAATCTTGGTGTGTATATTGCCCAATGGGAACAATGACTCAATTAATTTCAAAAGCTAAATATAATCCTAATAAATAATAAATTTTTGGACATAATATATATATGATTGCTTAAAACATTCCAAAAATGCCAAAGAGGCTTTTATATAAAAGTTTCTCTTTGGCATTTTTATTTTACTCTTCTAGTCCTAATTCTTTAAGTTCTTCAATTCTATTTGTTTCTGTCATATTTATATGCACTGGAGTTATTGATATATAGCCATTTTCAACCGCGAATATATCGCTGTCTTTATCTTGCTTAATATCTTCTAAATCTCCTCCCATCCATACATATCTTTGACCTCTTATACTTTGTCTATCATCCATAACATTGTTGTACACACGTCTGCCAAGTTTAGTTATTCTTACGCCTTTTTTTTCTCCTGTTGGGAAGTTCACATTTAGTATATTTCCGTTTAATTTATCTAAATTGCCCTCTAATTTTTGAATTAATTTAGCTGTGTATTTCGCCGCTTCTCTATATTCACCACTTGAAACTTTTGACGAATCACAAGAAAGAGCAATAGATGGCTTTCCTTCAACAAGTCCCTCAATCGCAGCCGCAACTGTTCCAGAATATATAACATCTGTTCCTAAATTTGGTCCATTGTTTATTCCACTTAAAACTAAATCTATTTCTATATCTTTTAAAATAGACTCAATACCCACTTTTACACAATCAGCAGGAGTTCCCGAAGTTGAATAGGCTTCAACATTTTCTGCTATAAATTCATCGTTTATTAAAATCGGCTTGTGAAGAGTTATCGCATGCCCACTAGCACTTCTTGGGCTGTCTGGTGCAACTACATATGTATTTGCTATTTTCGAAATCTCCTCCGCCAAAATTTTTATTCCCTCTGCATTTATTCCATCATCATTTGATATAAGTATGTTCATATTTATCTCCTTGTATTTTTATATTATGCTTAATCTTTATTATATAATAAACAAACATACTATGCATGTAGTCATTTTATTTTTACACAATATTCATTTTATAAATTCTAATTTAATTATTTCCATCCATATAATAGGCTATTTTTAATACTTCTTTTAAAGAAAAAACTCCCTTATGATATTAAATATTCTCAATATCATAAAGGAGTTTTATTATTCTTCCAATCTATAACCTACTTTAAATACAGTCTTTATATTGTTTTTCAAATCTAGTTTTTCCCTAATACGCTGGATATGAATATCGACAGTTCTTGTCTCTCCTCCGTATTCAAATCTCCATACTCTTTCTAGTATTTGATCTCTAGATAAAGCCCTATTTTTATTTTGTAAAAGCAATACCAATAATTCGTACTCTTTTACTGTTAAATAGACCTCTTTATTATTCAAGTTTACAATTCTTTGTTCTGTGTCTACTTCTATATTTTTAAATTTAATAGTTTGTTTATTTTTATTATATCGTCTAAGAACAACTTCTACTCTTGCTAATAATTCTATTGTTTCAAATGGTTTTATTATATAATCCTCAGCACCTAGTCTAAGTCCTTTTACCCTATCTAAAACTGATTCTTTTGCAGTTACAAATATAACAGGAGTATTATGTTTTTTTATTTTTTCAATAAGAGAAAATCCATCGATACCAGGTATCATTACATCAAGCAAAATTAAATCTACCTTTTGATTTTCTAAAAACTTCTCTGCTATAATACCATCTTCTGCTGTAAATACTTCATAACCTACTAGTTGTAAATTTATCGATATTAAATCTCTAATAGGTGCTTCATCTTCTACTACTAATATTTTCATCCAAAAATCTCCTTTTATGGATTTCTAACATATCTAGCAATATATTTTTCTGTAGGTGAAATATATATTGCAAATCTGTCTTCTCTATTATTTTTATTTATAAATGTGCAAATTTGATAGCCTTCATCGCTAAAATTAATATGTTGTGCATCTAATTTGTAAGTATCTAAATCAAATCCCAATGCTACTATAAGAGTGTTTGCTATTTCTAAAACTTCATTTTGGCTCAATAATAAACTTTCTGATTTATTATTGTTCCAGTCAAAGTTTTTATTAACATATATATTATTTATTTGTTTATTTATAGTATTTATTTCAATACCACATGATAATGTTGGACTAGACCAACTTATATTCCAATAATATGATTCAGCTCCACTATCATTTTTATAAAGATTTACATACATTTTATTATTAGCACTTTCTAAATCATTTCCTAATATATCTTCTATATAATATCTAGCAGTTTTTATAGCTTCATTTCTATTTACTAAATTGTTATTTTCCTTTTCATTTTCATTATATCCGCTCACATCATTTTGAGTGTATAGTACATTTTCTTTAAAAGAATATGGGCATTTAAAATTAAATATAGCAAATAAGGTAATTATAAATCCTACTAATATGCATGTTATTATAATCTTAGATTTCATTTAAATAATTCTCCTTATTAAATTCTAAAATAATGCTTGTACCCATATTTAATTTACTTTCTATGATTAATGAAATATCATGTAAATTACAAATCTCGTTACATATAGAAAGACCAAGTCCAATACCATTATTTTTTCTTGTTCTAGCCTTATCTACCATATAAAATGGTTCGATAATTTTGTCCAAGTCTTCTTTTGGTATCCCAATGCCATAATCTGTTAACTTTAGTATATAGTTATTATTTTTATAGTAACCATTTATATCTATGACTGAATTTTCAGTACTAGCTTTAATACTGTTGTCAATAATATTTGTAAGCAATACTTCGAATAATTCCTTATCTGCCAAAATATTTACATCTTCTATATTTATATTTAAATTTATAGATTTTTTTTCAAGCTTATATATAAGTATATCCTCAACACCATTTATCATTTCTCTAAGGTTTAGTTTTCCTAAAGATTTCTTTTCTTCCCTTATTAATGTCAATTTCAATAATGTAGAGTTTAACGTTTCAAGTCGTTTTGCTTCAGAGTTTATATATTTATAAGCCTTCATTTTTATTTCTTCATTTATATTGCTTTTCAATAGAAGTTCCGAATAACCTATAATTGATGTAATCGGTGTTTTGATTTCATGATTTAAACTGTCTATAAATCTTTGTTTTGATTCATTTAAAGTTTTTAACTCCTCGATATTATTTTCGATAACATCTATCATAAAATTAAAATTATGTTCTAATACTCCTATTTCATCATTTTCTTTACTTTCTACAACTCTTATATCGTATTTTCCCTTTGCTATATCTTTAGATATGTTGCTTAAATTTACTAAAGGTTTTGTCAAGTTTTTCGAAATTATATACATTCCTATAGATAATATTATAAGTATTATAATATCAATAATTAAAAAGAATTTATAATTATTAATTCTTTCAGTGTAAACATGTTGTATATCCCTAGATATAATTAATTTAAAATCCCTATTTTCTAAATTTACAATAGAACTTACAAATGCATATCTTCTATTATTTATTGTTCTTATAATAAAAGATTTTTTGCCTTTTTTAGCATTAGAAATTTCTTTTCTTTCTCCCGTTATTTTTTCTTTTAAATCTGATGTAATTTCTTTATTTTCCATAGAATATAGCTCTGTATTATATTCATCTACACTATTTAATGAATAACCATTCGTTATTATATTCATCCAGTTTTTTATATTAGATTCACTATATACATCTATATTCATAAGATAATCTGTATTTAAATACATAATTGATTCTATATTTAAAGATTTATACATAAGAGATTTTATTGCATTATTTAGGTTTTCACTATGGATTTTTTCTATTAATATTATTCCTCCACTATTAAATAGTAAAAGGAATAATATTAAAGAATATAAAAATATCTTTTTCCAAAACTTCATATTACCACCAGTTTGTTTTTTATTTTAATTATTAATTATTATACTAAAGTTCTGAATTCATATCCATTATCTTTGAAATATTTTATTATAGTTGGTAATGCTTTAACAGTTTCCTCTTTTCCATATGTGTCGTGCATTAATAATACTACCATTTCTTTTCCTTCAGATGTTTTTATTGCGTATTGTGCTAATTGTTTTGCATTTTTCTTTGGTCCTTCAGCATCAGCATTTAATGCATTCCAGTCTATTGAAGCTATATTATTTTTTTCTAAATACTTATCTAATTCGTCCATATTTTTCCATGACATATATCCTCCTGGACATCTCATTACATGTGTAGTGAAGTTTTCACCTAATATAGATTTTAATAATTTATCATTTTTTTCATAATCTTCTTTGAAAGCTTTCATATCTAAGTTACGACCTGGATATAATTTTCCACAATCATGGCTATAAGAATGGTTTGCTATTGCATGTCCACTTTCAAACTCTTGTTTTACTAATTCTCTTGCTGTTTCTCCGCCATTTTCAATATTAGATCCTGTTAAAAAGAATGTTGCTTTTATATTATTTTCATCTAATATTCTTAATACTTCTGGTGTATTAGTTTTTGATGTACCATCATCGAAAGTTAAAAATACTATCTTTTTACCATTATTTGAATAATCATATTTAGATAATTTCTCTTGTACTTTTTTAGCATCATATGTGTATTTTTGACCTTCTTTATTAACCCCTATTATAGGTTTTTTTGCCTCTTCCTCTTCTTTTCTCTTCTTTTCTTGTGCAGCTGCCTCAATAGCTAATTGTTGTTTGTGATTATTAATCATTTTAACTACTGGTATACTCGCTCCTAATAATATTACTGCGCTTAGCCCTACAGTTATTGCTACTTTTTTTAAGTTTCCTTTCATTTTCTCAATCTCTCCTAGTTGTCATTTATTTGATAAACTTATAATAATATATAGGGGTATAATTTCTGATAATAAATTGTTTCAAAGTTGTAAAATATATAAATATTATACTGGAAATAATTATAACAAGCATCATATATATAGTTTTTTGCATAAAATTTTTCATAAATAAAACCGCAACGAATTTCGCCACGGTTTTTATTTATTATCAAATATAAAAATTTATCTTTCTAAATTAACTTTTCCAAGTAAAACATCATATCCTGTATAGGCAAGTGCCATTGCACCAGTAAGAAGTCTTTCATGACCAAGGTCTGAAACTGTAGCTTCTGCAAGTTCTACTGTATGCCCTGGAGCTTTGCAAGATGATACTTGTATATATGGGTGGATTGTAGGCACTTTGTGACTTACATTTCCTATATCACTTGAACCAGATGATTTTGGTGGTTTTATTTCAGTTATTCCAAGCGCTCTTAAGTTTTCATTAAATGCTTCAGATAAGTTTTCATTAGTTACTAAGTTATCATTAGGAAACTCATATCTTTCCATCTCTAATGTAGCCCCTGTCATAAGCGCTGCACCTTCAGCTATTCTTTTAACTTTCTCTAATATATCATCTAGAGTTTCTTTAGTTGCTGCTCTGAAGTAAAATTGTGCAACTGCTTCATCTGGAACTATATTTGCTGCAACTCCACCTTTTACTATTATTCCGTGCATTCTAACATCTGGAGTTACATGTTGACGAAGTGCATCAATACCGTTGAATAATTGTATTACACTATTAAGCGCATTTACACCATTTTGTGGACAACTTGCAGCATGTGCAGTTTTTCCTTTGTATCTAAATTCTAATGGATAAAGTGCTTGTGTTGTTCCACTTTTCATATTTACATCACTTGGATGAACAAGCATTGCAACATCAAGTTCATCAAATATTCCTTCTTCTGCAAATACAACTTTTGCTCCGTTTGTTTCTTCTGCTGGAGTACCATATACTATGATTTTTCCTCCAATTTCATCTATAACTTTACTTAAAGCTATGCCTGCAGCTGACGACATAACACCTATCATATTATGACCACAACCATGTCCTATTTCAGGAAGAGCATCATATTCGCATAAATAACCTATAGTTGCTCCTGGCTTTTTACTATCATATATAGCTCTAAATGATGTTTCTATTCCTAAAAGACCTTTTTCAACAGTGAAGTTGTGTTCTTCTAAAAATGCTATCAATTTTGATGATGATTTAAATTCTTCATTCCCTAATTCAGGATTTGCGTATATATAATCATTTATTTCACACATTTTAGCGTGTAATTTTTGTCCTTCTTGTAATAAAATATCTTTCATATTAATCCTCCTTAAATATCTCTTAAGCCCATCCTATTAAAGATGCTATTGTTATAAATACTATTGCTGTCATAAATAATATTGCTTGAAGTGGTAATATCCATTTTAACCATTTTCCATAAGGAACTCCTGCCATACCTAAGCAAGCTATTAATACACCTGATGTTGGGAACATTGCATTTGAGAACCCATCTCCTAATTGATATATTAAAACACTTAATTGACGAGATATTCCAACTAAGTCCCCAAGTGGTGCAAGTATTGGCATAGTAAGTGCTGCTTGTCCTGAACCTGAACTTACGAAGAAGTTTATGAACATTTGGATTACAAACATTATATATGATGCTATTAATGATGGTAATTGACCAACAACATTAGCTAAGTTAAATAATATTGTATCTATTATATTTGCATTTTGAGCTATTATCATTACTGATTTTGCAAGACCTATCATGATAGCTGCTCCTATCATATCTTTTGCTCCATCTGTGAATGCTTCTGCTATTTCGTTTGGTGCTAATTTACCAACTAAACCACTTATAATACCTAATCCTAGGAAAACTGCTGCTATTTGTGGTATCCAAAATTCTAATTTTAAAACTCCATATACTACTAATGCTATAGATGTAAATAATGCAGCTATTATTATTTTATGTCTTAAAGTAAATTCAGTATGTTCTGATTCTGTACTTTTTAATTTTTCACGTTTAACTTGATCATGTTCGAACATTGGACTAAGTTCTGGATTTTTCTTAATTTTCATAGCATAGAACATAACGAATCCACATCCTACAAGAGTTGATACAAACCAAACTAATGTACGGAATTCAACTCCTGAATATAATTGTATCCCTGCTATTGATTGTGCTATACCTACTGTAAATGGATTAAGCATTGCTGCTGAGAATCCAAGGTTACAAGCTAAGTATGTAATTGCTACAGCAACTATACTATCATATCCTAATGCTAGTACTAATGGCATTAAAACTGCTACGAATGCTATTGCTTCTTCACTCATCCCAAATGTCGCTCCACCGATTGAGAACATAAACATTAATATTGGTAAAACTAAAATTTCTTTTCCTTTGAATACGTTTACTATTTTTAAAATACCTAAATCTATAGCTTTAGTTCTTGAAACTATACTAAATGCTCCACCAACTATAAATAAGAATGCTATAATTTCTCCACCTTGAACTATACCTTCAATTGGTGATTGTAATACATCGAATAAACTTTGTGGTTGACTTGCTATTGCTTTATAAGTTCCACTTACAACAACTTCTCTACCTTGATCATTAAGAACTCTATCGTATGCTCCTCCTGGTATTAAATATGTTGCAACTGCTACTAATGCAATAACTACTGCCATAATTACTAATGTATTTGGCATCGAAAATTTCTTTTTCTGTTTAACTTCTTTTTCTTGTGATTGTAATACTTCCATCATTTTTCTCCTTTTTCTGATTTTTCACTTTTTTATAATTATTTTGCTTTACTAAGAAACAAAAAAAGCCTCTTAGTAAATCTACTAAGAGGCGAATTATCGCGGTACCACTCTTATTGGTAAACTTTTGCTCACAATAAGATAGACGCTTTTATAATCAAAAAAGCCCCTTGGAAAAAATCCAAGAGGCGAAATTACCGCGTTACCACTCTTATTGGTAAGAAAAAACTTACCCACTCAATCTCTTAAGGCGAGAACACCGACTGCCATACTAATTTCCTGCAGTCTTCTCCAAAGCTCTTTTCACAAAAATCTCAATGCTCAGCTTCCACCATCCTGAACTCTCTATAATGTCAATTAATGTTACTCTCTTTTTCAATGAATTTGTTTTTTAAATTTTGTTTAACTTTATGATTAATTATTATACATATGCTCCCGTTTTTTGTCAATATTTTTTGTATAATATTTTTTTAGAGTAAAATATTATACTTTACATTAAAAATTTAAAAATGTCTAACTTTATTTATATTTTTACTTTTAAAAAATTCATCAATTAACGCCATTTGTGAAGTTGAAATTAATATAGATTTTTTTCTAAAATCTTTTTTACTAACTTTAATTTCTAAAAAATTATATTCTTTGTTATTAAAATTTTGTTTACTATATCTGTAACCTTTTATATTATTCCAATACAAAAATTTATCACACATAAAAATTCCATCTTCATATACTATAGATATATCATTATCTCCTATTGAACAATTCTGTAAAATAAAAATTAAGGGCATAAAACAATAACCTAATGCAAATGATTTCGGTATATTTAAAGAAAATATGTTACAAACTAAACTAATTGTAGCAAGTATTATAACAAGAATT
Organism: Intestinibacter bartlettii; assembly: GCA_025148965.1. Lineage (GTDB taxonomy): Bacteria > Bacillota > Clostridia > Peptostreptococcales > Peptostreptococcaceae > Intestinibacter > Intestinibacter bartlettii. The sequence goes on from CP102273.1 coordinate 2,410,199, forward strand.
CCTATTTTATAATTTGTATTGTTTATATAAAGTTCCTTTTGATTCCTAATAAAAAATACAGCTTCTTTCTCCGAAATACTTTTTCTTATCTTATTTGTTTCTCTAAAATCATATACCATACTTATATAAAGTAAAGCTATACTTAGTGCTATTACATAAAAAAGCATTTCAAATCCTTTTGTTTGTCCCATAATAATACTTCCATACATTAATAATACACATGCAAATCCTAATAAAACCAATTTCCACTTTCTTTTTGGTAGAATTTTTTGTTTATAAAGTTCACTAAGTACATTAGGATCTCCCATTTGCTTTAATGCTTCATTTGTAGCCTCATCAATATTCATGCCCTCATCCATATATTCTTCTACATAACTTGAAATATGGTCTTTTAATTCATCTTGAATATCCTTTGCTTTTTCATCGTCCCAAACAAATCTACATACTGATTGTAAAAATAAATCTATAGAATTTTTTTGTAAGTCCATAAAATCTACCCCCTAAGTACTAATCCCATTGTTTTGCTAAATAACTGCCATTCTTCCTCTCTTACATTTAATTCCTTAATTCCCTTTTTTGTTATTTTGTAGTATTTTCTTCTTCGTCCATTTTCAACTTCCCAATATGATTCAATAAATTTCTTTTTTTCTAAATCATGCAAAATTGGATATAATGTTCCTTCTTTAAATATAAATACCCCATTTGATTTTCCTTCAATTTCTTTAATCATCTTATATCCATACATTGGTTCTTTACTTAATTCATTTAAAATTAAGGTTATTGTACTCCCTTTTATAAGTTCTTTATTCAATTTTAACACCTCGGATTCCTATGTATTAATTTAATAGTATATCCATTGGATTTATTTGTCAATTAGGTACAATAAATATGCTATTAAAAAAACTCTAGCATTTTATCAAATAAATGCTAGAGCTTTTATCTACAATATATTTAAAACCTTGTTTGCGATATCATCAAAGTTTCCATTTTCAAATTTATTTATATCTATTTTTTCAGGATTTTCAAGATTATCAGTAATCAAGAAAGTCCTAACTCCCAACTCACTTACTATCATATCTTCTAATGCATTGTTCCCAACCATTATAGATTCTTCTGGTTTTGAACCTATATTTTCAAAAATTTCTTTATAGTATTCTAAGTTAGGTTTGCAATAGTGGCTATTTTCAAAAGTTGTAACATAATCAAAATCGTCCACACTAAGACCAATCCAGTTTAGTCTTGTTTGTACTGCTGCTTTTGGGAATATTGGATTTGTAGCTAAAACTACTTTTAACCCTTTGTCTTTTATAGTTTTTATAAATTCTGCTCTATCTACTTCTTCTTGTAATGTCTGTTTTACATCGTCGAATTCTTTTTCATAAAACTCCATGAAATCATCTTCCATTTCGTCATATTCTTTTTCCATCAACTCTGCAAAAGTCGATTTAAAAACATCTCTGTTTCTGACTTTTCCATCATTTTTGACCATATTTCCTGTTCCATCCCACAATGCTTTTATAAGTATATCTTTGTCGTATCCCCTTGGAACAAATTTTTTTGCTATAAGGTATAAATAAGATTCTATAAACTCCTTTTGATCAAAAGGGATTAGTGTTCCATCTAAATCAAATAATACTGTCGTGATTTTTTCCATATTTCCTCCTAAGTTATCCTCTATATAATTTATTATTTTTTTAGCAGTTTGAATAATCAAATTTGACTATTTTATTAGTAGCGTCTAAATAACACATTGCACCAAGTGGTATTGTCCCTACTGGAACACAATGTCCGCTTTGAAGGTTGTATATTGTAGGTTTTTTATATCTTTGTGCGATTTCGTTTATTATATCCTCAACTGACCAATCTTCATCTCTGACTTTTCTACAGTTATCAAAATCTCCAAAAATTATACCTTTACAGTCTTCAAATTTTCCAGCCATGTGTAGATGGTTTATCATTTTGTCTACGTTATATACATATTCGCTAGTTTCTTCTATAAATAATATTTTATCCTTTGTATCTATTTCGTATTCAGTCCCCAAAGATGTGTTTATTAAACTTAGATTTCCACCTACGATTTCACCTTCACATATTCCGTTGTATAACGTTATAATTTCCTCTCCTTTTGGATTCTCAAAATTTATCTCACAATCTGTAGTTATATTTTTAAACACAGATTCTTTTGTGTATTCGTCCATATCCACAAACCTTCTCCCAACAGGCCCATGATAAGTCACCAAATCACATTTTTGGTTAAACGCTATATGAAGAGCTGTTATATCAGATAATCCCAAAAATATCTTTGGATTATTTTTTATTATATCAAAATCGATTAAATCCAATAATCTAGCTGCTCCATAACCGCCTCTTATACAAAATACCGCGTCTATATTTTTATCTTCAAAAGCATCTTGCAAATCTTTTGCTCTTAGTTCATCTTTTCCAGACAAATATCCCCTGTCTACAGAATAACAACTTTCGTACATCTTTACATTGTATCCCATATTTATAAGTGATTTTTCAACATCATCTATATTTACCTCGCGTAAATGCCCAGATGGAGCAATGACACCTATAGTGTCACCTTTTTTAAGTCTTTTTGGCAATATCATAATATTAATCCTTTCATTCAAAAACCCTGTGGATTTTATTCCATAGGGTTCATATTATTCTATAGATTATTATACTACTGAAAATTTAATTTGGTTATTATTTATTAAAAAATAGACGAGCTGAAAATCAGCTCGCCTTATAAATTATAAGTTAGTTATATATTTAATTAATCTTCAAAATATCCGTCTGGATATAGTGGGAATCTTGATGCTAATGCTCTTGCTTTTTCTTTGCATTCTTGTAATACTTTTTCATCTTCTATATTTTCAGCAACTGTATTCATTATGTCAGCGATTTCTGACATTTCACTTGCTCCAAATCCTCTTTCAGATGTTGCAGTAAGTCCGATACGAACACCACTTGTTACGAATGGACTTTCTGGGTCGTTTGGTATAGTGTTTTTGTTAACTGTTATACCTATTCTTTCAAGAGTTTGGTCGAATTGTTTACCAGTTATTCCTTTTGGTCTTAAGTCAACTAATACTATATGGTTGTCTGTTCCACCACTTATTATTTTGAATCCTCTTTTTTCTAATTCTTTTGCTAAAGTTTTTGCATTATCTAAAACTCTTTGCATTGTAGCTATAAATTCAGGTTCTCTAACTCTTTTGAACATGTTTGCTTTTGCAGCTATACCGTTTATTTGGATAGAACCTAGAGTTCCTGGGAATGTAGCTCTATTTAATTGTTTTGCATATTTTTCTTTGCACATTACGAATCCACCTCTAGGACCGCATATTGTTTTAGAACAAGAAGATGTTGCAAAATCAGCATATGGTATTGGAGAAGGAATTACACCAGCTCCTATAAGCCCTGAAATATGAGCCATATCTACTAATAAATAAGCTCCTACTTTGTCAGCTATTTCTCTAAATTTTTTATAATCTATTAGTCTTGGATAGGCACTAGCCCCTGCTATTATCATTTTAGGTTTAAATTCTAATGCCATTTGTTCAACTTGATCATAGTCGATTATACCGTCATCATTTACACCGTAATGTTTGTAGTTAAATATTTTACTCATAAAGTTTGCTTCTGAACCATGACTTAAATGTCCACCGTGATCAAGTCTCATTGCCAATATTTTATCCCCTGGGTCTAATACTGCATTAAATGCTGTATAGTTTGCAGTTGCACCTGAATAAGCTTGAACATTTACATATTCACAACCAAAAGCTTCTTTTGCTCTTTCAATACATAAATTTTCGATTCTATCTGCATGTTGTGAACCTGCTTGATATCTTTTTCCTGGAAGACCTTCTTCAGTTTTATTAACGAAAACACATCCCATTAATTCTAATATTTCTGTTGGTGCTGAACTTTCTGATGCAATCATTTCTATATTATATTTTTGTCTTTCTAATTCATCTGCTACTATAGAATATACTTCTGGATCTGTTATTTTAGTTGTTTTTAACATATCTTTTCCTCCCCAAATATAATTTATATTTATTATTCTTATTTTTTATTTACTAACTTTTATGTTTAAATATTATCACACTTGATGAGGTAAAATATATTATTAAAACAGTACTATCTTTTAACATTTCCGTCATATTATCAATTTTTTATATTTTCTAAATACTTTACCATTTTATGTATTTTGTATTAAATATTTAATATTCGCTTATAATAGCTTGATTTTTTGAATTTAAGTAAATTTCATAAGGTATATCATGGCTAGAGAATAATATTGGACTTAGTGTAAATCCATAACTTCCTGCATTAGTAATTGCAATAATATCACCTATTTCAGCTTTTGGTAAAACTAAATTCTTGCCTATTAAATCTGCAGCCGTACATAAGTTACCACAAACTGTTACTTCTTCTTTTTCTTGTGATTTATTTAACACCTTCACTTCATACGCATCATAAGATGTGAATAGTGGTTCAACTGCATGTATATCTTCTAATGGACCTTGTGCATAACCTTTTACCATTTCTGCTAAAGTTGTTTTATGAAAACCATTATATCCATTTGCAACTATTAAGTAATTTGCTCCTCTTGATACCTTTTTATCGATTATATAAGTAACATAAGTCCCACTTTTACAAACTATAAAACGTCCTGATTCTATAATAAGTCTGCAATTTAGTTTTTCTTTAAATTCCTTAATTAGCTCTCTACATTTTTGTCCTAGTGATTCTATTTCAAGCTCATTTTCTCTTTGTGAATATGCAACTCCAAGTCCACCGCCGAAATTAACAAAATCCATATCAAATCCCATTTCATCAACACAGAACACTGCTAATTCTAATACATCTTTATAGTAATTATATAAAGTTTCATAATTTAATATTTGAGATTTTAGATGTACATGTATCCCACATATTTTTATATTTTTAAGTGAATCAATAAATTCCTTATGTGGTAATAAACTTTCTTCGTCTATTCCAAATTTGTTAGGAAGTATATCCCCACCTTCTATTGCATAGTTTGAGTTAATTCTTACCCCTACTCTTAAAACAATATTGTGTTCTTTTGCTACTTCATTTATAACTTCTAGTTCATGATAACTATCTGCTGTTATTATGCATTTGTCGTATGTCTCTTCGATATCTTGTTTCGTTTTTCCCGCTGATGAATATATTATCTTTTCTTTTGGCATACCAGCATCTATTGATTTAAAAACTTCATTTTTAGATGCAGAATCTGAACCTATATCATTTTGTGATATAAATTTAATTACATCTTTATTTGGATTTGTCTTTATTGAATATAAAAATTCGAATTCTGGAAAATTAGTTTTTAACTCTTGAATTTGGTCCCCTATCACCTTTTCATCGTAAATATAAAATGGTCTTTTATATTCTTTCATTAAATCTTTAATTATTTCAGTTTGCATTTTTCTGCCCCCTTTATTAAATTTGAATAAATCCTCTATACTATAAATTATAATGAATAATAAACTCAAACTTCAAATATTTAATTGTAATCATTACAATTTTTAATTTTTTATTTTTACTTGATAACTCAAAAAGACCTGCAGTAATATACCACAGATCTTTTTTAAGTTTATAATATTTTATATTTTTCTATTCTTCAACAGTTTTTAGAGGTTTCATACTCCAAAATACCACATTCATCAATATTACTATAATTGTGATAACTAGTAAGCAAACCCAAAACCCCATATTAATTCCAAATAATTCTGTTCTATTAAAAAGTATATTCCACATATTATTCCAATTCATTTTAAATACCTCCTTTATAACAATTCACCAAAATGACGTACATAAGCTTTCTTTATGCTAGTTGCTAATAACATGTAAGCTATTATACATGGTATTAAGTAAGCAAAATAAGCACCTGGTAATGAAACAAATCCTAGTATTGTTCCAATTGGTGTAAATGGTATTATTGTTAATATGAAGATACCAGCGAAAGTTAATAAAGATACTGGTAATGATGCGCGGCTTTCAATGAATGGTAACTTTGGTGTACGAATCATATGAATAACAAGTGTTTGACTCCACATTGATTCTACAAACCAACCTGCTTGGAACATAGCTATATAATTAAATTGCATTTGAATTAATTCTGCACCACTGTATACACTTGCTAAATCATTATATAATACTCCATGTGATACAAATATTGGACAAAATACAAAGTACATAAAAATATAAGTTGTAAAGTCAAATATTGAACTTACTGGTCCCATCCATATCATAAATTTACCTACTGAAGATGCATCCCATTTTCTAGGAACTTTAATAAATTCTTCGTCTACATTATCCCATGGGATAGCTGTGCATGATAAATCATATATTAAATTTAAACATAAAAGATGTATACTCATCATTGGTAAAAATGGCAATAATGCTGATGCTGCTAAAACAGAAAACATATTTCCAAAGTTAGAAGATGCAGTCATCTTAATGTATTTAATCATATTTGCATATGTCTTTCTACCTTCAACAATACCTTCTTCTAATACCATTAAATCTTTTTCTAATAATACAATGTCTGCTGATTCTTTTGCTACATCAACTGCTGTATCAACAGAAATTCCTATATCTGCACATTTCATTGCAGACGCATCATTGATACCATCTCCCATAAATCCAACTGTGTGTCCATTTTCACGAAGAACAGTTACAATCCTAGATTTTTGGTCTGGTGTTAATTTAGCAAATACATCTGTTGTTTCTGCTACTTTTGCTAACTCTTCATCTGACATATGATTGATATCTGAACCAAGTAACATATTTCTTACTTCTAATCCTACTTGTTTACACACAGTACGTGTTACTTTCTCATTGTCTCCAGTTAAAATTTTAGTAGCTATTCCATATTCTTTTAAAGCACGTATTGCATATGCTGTAGATTCTTTTGGTGGGTCTAAGAAAGCAAGATATCCTAGTAATACCATATCACATTCATCTTTTACTCCAAAAGCCCCAACTGGTGATGGATTGCTTTTTTGTGCAATTCCAAGAACCCTAAATCCCTTATCATTTAATTCATCCACAGTTTTTATAATTCGTCTACGTAGTGAATCTGTTAATTCTTGAATTTTGCCATCACATTCAACATATGAACAAATTGATAGCATCTCTTCAATTGCGCCTTTTGTAACCATTTGTGTTTTTCCATTTATATCTTCAACAACTGTAGATAAACGGCGACGATTAAAATCAAAAGGTATTTCATCTACTTTTTTATAGTGCTCAGAAAGATCCGTTAATTCCCTATTTTGATTTTCTGCTTCTTCAGTTTTTTCAATAATAGCTAAATCCATTAAATTTTTATATCCTGTTTGGAAATAACTATTCAGATAAGCATGACGAAGTACACGCATATCTTCATCTCCATTTACATTAAGATGATATTCTAAAACTACTTTATCTTGTGTTAAAGTACCTGTTTTATCAGTACATAATACATCTATAGCCCCAAAATTTTGAATAGAATTTAAATTTTTAACTATAGTTTGTTTTTTACTCATTGCCACTGCCCCTTTTGCAAGGCATGTTGTCACTATCATTGGTAACATCTCTGGTGTTAATCCAACTGCTATAGAAATACCAAATAAAAATGCATTTAACCAATCACCTTTTGTTATTCCATTTACAAAGAATACAATAGGAGCTAAAATCAACATAAAACGGATAAGTACCCAGGAAACAGCATTTACTCCTTTGGTAAAACTAGTTTCTACTGCTTCTTCTGCAACTGATGCTGCCATTTTCCCAAATAAAGTAGAATCTCCTACAGAAACCACAACAGCTGTAGCAGTTCCTGAAATAATATTACTTCCCATAAAAGCAATATTATTGTATTCTGTAATATTTTCATTTTTCTCTTGGATATTTCCTAATTTTTCAATAGGTTCACTTTCCCCAGTTAAACTCGCTTGGCTTACAAATAAATCTTTTGCTTCTAAAATACGTACATCTGCAGGTATCATGTCACCAGCTGATAAATAAACTATATCCCCTACTACAACTTCATCAAGTTTTATTTCTTGTTTTCCCTCTTCTTTTCTTGTAACTGTACAAGTTGTTGTAATCATATCTAATAACTTTTCTGCTGCATCACCACTTCTAGATTCTTGTACAAATCGAAGTGTTCCAGAGATAACGACCATTGTCACAATTATTACTACTGTTAAACAATTAAATTCATCTGGATTACTTCCAAATAGCGAAAAATAAGGTAGTATCATATCTGTTACACATGATACAAGTGCTAGACAAAATAAAATTATTGTAAAAGGATTTACAAATGCATCTGCAATTCTAGAAAATAAAGATTTTTTCTTTTCTTTTGTTATCTTATTTGTTCCATATTTATGGCGGTGTTTTGATACATTTTCAGTCTCTAATCCTATTAATGTTGTTTCTAAAGAGTCTAATACTGTTTTTGTTGGTTGAGTTGCCACAAAATGAATGCGACTTTCTTGTTCTTTTTTTACGATTTGATTTTCTGTTACTTTATTAGTAGCTATATTATTTTTTATCATTTTTTTGTTCATCGTAATTACCTCCTTTTTAAGAAGCAATCCGATATATTAATATTTCACCGGGTTGCTATATTGTTTTTTCTCTTACCATCAGGGTCCATTTATATTCTCCCTCCTTTCTGATTTACAACTAAAAGTATAAAAAAAAAACGCAAGTAATTCCATTGCGAAATTCTTGCGTTTTTCTTGCGATATATTCAGTTTTATAAATTATCATTAAATTTATATCCTATGCCCCAAATCGTCAAAATATATATCGGTGCATCTGGATTTGGCTCTATTTTTTTTCTTAACTTTCTTATAAAAGCCATAATATTACTATCATCTAGCAGGTATTCACTATCCCACACAGCTTGATAAATCTGCTCTTTTGTTAGAACTTCACCTCTATTTTTTACAAGAAATAATAAAATATCATATTCTTTAGGAGTTAGTGAAATTTCTTGAGTATTACAAAGAACTCTTCTCTCTTTAGGTCTTATTGTAAGATCCCCAATCTCTATAACATCAAAGCAATATTCTTCATAAACAGTATCATCATCTATCTCTAACATTAAACTATTATTACTTCCATCTAATAACCCTTCTATACCTTCTTTAAATTCATCTATATTACCTATATCTAGTGGTGCAGCCTTTAATTTTTCTAAAAGCCAACTAGCTAGAGAAGAAGTTAAATTAGCAAATTCAATTTTCTTTTTCATTTAAACTCCCCCCCTTATATTAATTCCTTATATTTTTTTACATACCATGATTTTGCAATACTTACTAATGATATATAAAGCAATACAACTAGTAGTAAAAATGCAAAATAGCTTAAAGGCATTTTTGTAAGGCCTACAAAACGTCCAATTGGTATTATAGTCATAATTGTAAATAGAATAATTCCTATAATAGTAACTAAAATAACTGGTTTGGCTGGTTTACTTTGTATAAATGGTATTTTCTTTGAACGCAATGAATATAAAATCAAAACTTGAGACCACATTGATTCCAAAAACCACCCTGTTTGGAACAATGTAATGAATGTTTGTTGTGACTCATGATTTAGACTTGTAAATGTCCCTCCACTTATTGTTGGACATAACCATAAGAATAAAAATGCAAATGTTGTTAAATCAAAAATTGTACTAATTGGTCCAAAAAACAACATAAATCGCCCTAAAGTTTTGCCCGACCAATCTCTTGGCTTGCAATATAATTCCTCATCAACATTATCCCATGGAAGAATCAAACATAAAACATCATATAATAAATTTAAAAGTAATAATTGTATCGAAGTCATTGGGAAAAACGGAAGTAAAACACTTGCAATAACTACAGCTAATATATTACCAAAATTAGAAGATGCAGTAATACGAATATACTTACTCATATTTACAAAAACTTTACGCCCTTCTAATATTCCTTCTTCTAAAACATTTAAATCCTTTTTTAATAATATTACATCTGCAGCTTCTTGTAATGCCTCTGTTGCCCCTTCTGCTGATATCCCAACGTCTGATTGAAATATCGCATGTAAATCATTCATTCCATCTCCTAAAAATCCTACAGTATGTCCATTTTCTTGCAATACTTTAATTATTTTTGCCTTTTGCTTTGGAGATAACTGTGCAAATATTGTTGTATTTTCACACAATATTGCTAACTCATCATCTGTTAACTCAAATAAATTTTCTCCATCTATGATATTATCTGTATCTAAATTTAGTCGTCTACAAACTGATACAGCAACTCTTTTACTATCTCCTGTTAAAACTTTAATAGGTACATTCAATTGTTTTAATTTCTCTATGGCTTCTTGTGCGCTTTTTTTAGGAGCATCAAAAAATGTTAGATAGCCCAGCAATATTAAATCATTCTCATCTTCTGGTATAATATGTTCCTTGTTAGTATTTTTATAAGCAACAGCTATAACCTTCATACCATCTTCTTGCATTTCATCAATAATATGGTGTACACTTTGCATATCCATTGGATAAGCTTTACCTCTATATTCAGCATATGTACATTTTCTGCATACTGTTTCAACATCACCTTTTACAATTAATAAATTTTCATTATTTAAATTTGATTTTTCATTTAATGTGTTTTCACACAATACACTTACATATTTTCGATTATAATCAAATGGTAACTCGTCCAATTTATTATACTCTTCTAATAACCTCAAATAATTAAATTTCGGCATTTGTTCGACTTGACAAATTGCATCATCTAAATGATTTTTAACACCTGTATGGTACAAGCTATTTAAATATGCATACTCTAATACTTGTTTGCTTTCATTTCCCAAAATATCTATATAGTATTCTAAAACTATTTTATCTCCAGTTAATGTGCCTGTTTTATCGACACAAAGAACATCCATACTTCCAAACCCCTGCATTGCATTTATATTTTTTACAATGGTATCTTTTTTTCCCATAACAGAACTTCCCTTTGCGAGACAGGCGTTTATAACCATAGGAAGCATCTCTGGCGTCAATCCTACTGCTACTGATAATGAAAATAAAAATGCCGATAACCAATTACCTTGAACTAGTCCACATGAAATAAATACAAAAGGTACTAAAATAGCAATAAATTTGATTAATACACCTGCAATCGAATTTGCTCCCTTCTCAAACCCATTTTTGCGAATATTTATATCTCTGCTAATTTCTCCATATACAGTTTCTTTGCCTACTGCTAGTACAATTCCTTCTCCACTTCCACCAATAACTAAAGAACCAGAAAAAACAATATTGTTGTAGTCATTTAGGCTTGTACATTCTTTTCGTTCTAATATATCAGCATTTTTTTCAATTACTAGACTTTCCCCCGTCAACATAGATTGTGAAACGAAAAGTTCATTTACATTTATCAAACGTATATCCGCTGGTATTCTATCCCCTGCATAAAATTTCACCCTATCTCCAACAACTAATTCATTTGATGAAATCTCTTGCCATTTTCCATTTCTGCGAGTCTGAACATTTGTATTAATAAGCTCAATTAATGAATCAACAGCTTTTTTTGAGCGCATCTCTTGTACAAATCGTACAAATCCACTAATTAAAAATATTACAACTAACATCAGACAAGTTGTTCCATTACGCCTATAATTAGAAGTAAATATTACATCTGTAAAAAAAGAAACTACAATTAAAACTAATAAAATCATACTGAAAAGATTGTTAAAAGACCTAAAAAATCTATATAAAGTAGTTTCTATTTTCTTATCACCAATATTCATCCCATATATATCTCTATTAAAACGAACTTGCTGGTCATTATAACCATCATCACTTATATTAAAATCCTTATACATCTGTGAAATGTCTTTTTTAGCATATTTATTAATATGACTTTGAACATGACTTCCTGTTTTCATAAACTTCACCTCCTTTTTTATTGTATCATGCTTGATAAAATTAAATTCTTGCTTTTTTCTTGTTTAAATATAAAATCCCCTCCAAGCAGAATATTTATCTGCTAGAAGGGGATAGGTTTAAATTATATGTCAATTCATTAAATTGTGTTTTTAATATAATAGCTTTTATTAAAATCTATTTATTTAAGAAGTCTATTGCATATTGAGCATATAAAGCTGTTCCTATTTCTAAACTATCCTCGTCTATTGCAAATCTTCCATTATGATGAGCATAACAACAGTTCTTCTCATCATTTTTACATCCTACAAATGCTAACACTCCTGGAACTTTATCTAGGTAATGGCAAAAATCTTCCCCACCTGTTACTTTTTCAAATTGGTAGTTTCCTTCTTTCCCTAATATCTTTTCAACAGAACCTTGACCTATTTCACTGCACTGCTCATCATTTATTACTGCTGAACCTGCTAAATCATATCTTAATGTAGCAGTTGCACCAAATGCCTCAGCTGTACTTTTTATTATCCTCTCCATTTTTATAGGAAGTTGTTTTCTAAGTTCAGGATCGAAACATCTAGTTGTACCTTCCATATGTCCTTCTTCAGCTATAACATTTAATTTAGTTCCGGAATTTAATAATCCAATTGAAAGAACTAATGGATTATGTGGTCTTGTTTCTCTGCTTACTAATGTTTGCAAGTTCATAACTATTGCAGAACTTACAACAACTGCATCTATACAGTTTTCTGGTTGAGAACCATGCCCACCTTTTCCTTTTACATCTATATAAAACCAATCTGTAGATGCCATTCTTGGCCCAGCTTCTAATGAAACCTTACCTACTGGAATTTGTGCCCATATATGTATACCAAATATACTATCAACACCGTCAATTGCTCCATCTCTTATCATTGCGTGTGCGCCTTTTGCATTTTCTTCCGCCGGTTGGAATATTAGTCTAACTGTTCCATTTATTTGTTCTTTCATATCATTAAGTATTTTTGTGGCTCCTAAAAGCATAGCCATATGTGAATCATGACCGCAAGCATGCATATGACCATCTATTTTAGATTTAAAATCGAAATCTGTAAGTTCTTCAACTGGTAATGCATCCATATCAGCTCTTAAAGCTATCGTTTTACCTGGCTTATCACCCTTTATAGTAGCTATAATACCAGTATTAGCTGCACTTCTGTATTCTATTCCCATTTTATCTAGCTCTTCTTTTATTTTTTTGCTAGTTTCATATTCCTCCATACTTAATTCTGGATATTGATGAAAATGTCTTCTTAATGAGATAACGTAATCTCTATTTTCTTTTACTAATTCTTTTATTTGCATCTTTGCTTATGCCTCCATGTTGTTAATTCTTATAATGTTAATTACTTTTATTTTTTTCAGAAAGATACATAGCAGGAGTTTTGCCTGTAGCATTTTTAAAATTTTTATAAAAATTATTTAGGCTGTCGTAACCAGTCATCAATGCTACTTCTTTTACGCTCACTTTTTCATTGTCAAATAACTCTATTGCCTTTTCTATACGAACCTTATTTATGTATTTATTAATTGTAATACCCATATACGTTTTAAATAGCTTTGATATATAATCAGGAGATAGATATAAATTTGCTGCTATAGTTTTTAATTCTATTTTTTTATCGTAATTAGAATGGATATATTGTATTACATCATTTACAGTATTATTTGATGTAAATTTCCATCCCATTACTCTGTTAATAGATGCTGTCAATTGCTTAAATTCAATTGGCTTTAAGATTATGTCTTTTGCCCCAAGTCGCAAGGATTTTTGAGCGTATTCAAATGACTCAAATGCAGTTATAACTATAAATTTTGTATCACTTACTGCCTTCATAACTTCAAACCCATCTACAACAGGCATTTTTATGTCTAGAAAAACTAGCTGAGGATTTAATTTTTTTATAAGTTCTATTCCTTCATCTCCCCTATTTGCAGTTCCTACTATATCTAAAGGTAGATTTTCTTTTTTAACAAAATATTTAATAATAGAAACTACGGCAGGTTCATCATCTATAATTACTGTTTTTATCACTTTCAATCTCTCCTCAGTTTTAAATTAATCTTTTAATTTATCCACTATTTTTATTAAATCATCTACTATTTTTCATTTATTACCTCATCTAAAAATTCAGCAACTGTTTGGGCTAGCCAAATTCTCTTGTTTGAATAAGAGTGATCAGTAGCTGCAAATTTTTCTGTTAAATTTCCTTTATTATATTTTTTAATTTCACTTGCTAAAATATCATGATGAAGAGATTTTTTGCTTACAACATCCCCAGTTCCAACTGTAATTAAAAGCCTTTCATCTGCTAAGAATTTTGCTTTATCTGGAAGGTTCCACTTGTCCCCATTTTCTATACATTCTTGCATTAATGCTTCAGCATTTGTATCATTTAATGGAGGTATAGCAGTTTTGAACATTTCAAAAGCTTCTTCTCTCTCTTTTTCATCATAATGACCAATCTTTCCAACAAGACCAAAATCATATGGGCTTATGGCAACAGACGCTTTGATTCTTTTGTCGCAAGCATGAGTCAAAGTTAAAAAACCGCCCATACTATGTCCAACTAAAAATAAGTTATCTATATCTATATTAAATTTTTTTACAACTTCTTCATCTGTCAAATAATCTATCGCCGACTTAACATCTTCCATACAATGTTTAAATGAATAAGTTCCTTTTACTCCCCAGCAACCTCTATAGTGAAATCTAAGTACATTCATACCACATCTTCTCAGCGCATGTGCCAAATCTATCGGGTCATCATAACCTGGAAATCCATGCAGTAGTATAGCTGTTGGATGCGGTCCCTTTCCTTGAGGCTTTAACACAAATCCACATAAATCACTTCCATGACTTTCAAGACCTGCATAGACCAAGTCTGGAAAGTATTCACTATTAACATCAATTTGTTCAACATCTTTTGTAACATAAGATTTATCAAACATATTTACCCCTCCAATTTATATCTTTTATTATTTTTTTAAGTTATTTACTATTGGTATATCTATTATAAAACTCGTACTTTTTTCATTAGATATAACATCCATTTTAAAATTATTTGCATATGCAAACTGCAACTTGCTATGTATTAAAGATAAGCCGTGCCCGCTGTTGTTATGAATTTTTTGTATAACGGTGCACACATCACTGTCTGATAAACTAGATCCGTTATTTTCTATGACGATTCTAAGTCTTTCATTGTATAAAAAAGTAGATAGTTTTAATTTTTTCTTATCTAAACTATTTTTAAATCCATGGACAAATGCATTTTCAACGATTGGTTGCAAGAAATTAAATGGAACCCCTACATTATTGTATTTTTCATCTATATTGTATTCTATTTCTAACTCGTCACCATATCTTATCTTTTGAAGATTTAAGTACTGTTTTACATAGTCTATTTCTTTTTCAAGCTCAGTAAATTCTGACTCAACACCCATTGTATACCTAAATAATTTGCTTAAGTCAATTATAGCACTGTATAAATCAAAACAATCTTTTTCAAGCGCCATACTTGCCATTGAATTTAATGTATTAAATAGAAAATGGTGATTTATTTTTAAATTCGCAACTTTTTCCTGTTCTTTAATTAAATCATTTTTCAATTCTTCTCTTAATTTTGAAGTTTTTTCAATCGCCATATTCTTTTCCTGTACTTCACCTCTAAGTTTATTGAACCTATAATAATTGACTATACTCTTTGCAATTTGAACAAGTAGCCTTTTTATACTCATTGCAGTACTAGTTGGTGTATCATATATATTCTTCTGGTCACTTTTTTTCCCATCAGATGCGAGCAAAATATGCCCCCCTCTTATATAACCAATAACTTCATCCTCATATATTATCGGTATGTGATAAATCGTAAGTCCATGACTACATTTAAATGTATATTGTTCATCTTCAGCTGTATTTTGTGGAGTTAAACAGTCACAGTAAGCAAACCTACCATTTAGAGCACATGTTTTTATACAATAATTATTAAAACACTTTGTCTGCAAAAGTATCTTCCAAGATGAGTCATAAATCGTTATCGGAATATTCAATGGTTCTATAAATTGAGATTGAATTGCCTCTATGATTCTATTTAGTCCGTCTATTTTTTTATCTTCATAATCGTAATTATTTACTATAACTGGATTTGATACTAATAATTCTCTAAGCGGTTCATCACCTATATTATGCGTTTCATGAGTCGCTCCACCATCTATATATACAAATTCTCCAGCTTTTTTATGATGCTTTTTCCCATTTATAATATGAATCCCTTCCCCAGACATAACGTATAACATTTGTTCCTCGCTATAATGAGTATGCTTTGGCTGACTTTTTCCAGGAAGGACAACAGATATCCTAATATCCATAAGTTGTTTTTTATCATTTTCATCGTGGATATGTCTCCATTCGATATATCCCCAATCAGTTCTTTGTATTTTCATACTAATCCCCCTAAAATCTTAATTCCATTAAGTTTTCCCTCTGAAATGGAATTAATTTATATTTTATTATACAATATTTGTCAATTTTTAAAAATGATAAGTTACTCGTATTTACACAAAAAAGAGCCCTTTTACTAAAGTAATCGAGCTCTTTTAATTTAATATCTATCTTAAATTTTATAGATTATTTATTTTATGCTTTATAAATAGAGTTTCCTTCTTTGAAAGTTTCTACAACTTTTATATTTCTTATATCGTCAACATCTACTTTTAGTGGGTTTTTATCAAGTATTACTAAGTCAGCTAATTTATTTTCTTTTATTGTTCCTTTGATATCTTCTTCAAAGTATTGATAAGCTGCATTTTTTGTTACTGCTTCTATTGCAGCAAGAACTGGTATTCTTTGTTCTTCACCTAATACTGTACCATCTTTCATTTTTCTATTGCAAGCTATCCATATTGTTTCAAGCATGTTTGGCTCGATAACTGGCGCGTCTTGATGGAATGTGAATTTAATTCCTAAATCTAGCGCTGCTTTTGCAGGTGATATTTGACTCGCTCTTTCAAGTCCGAAGTTTTGAACGTGGATGTTACCCCAGTGGTAAACGTGAGCTACGAAGAATGATGGTATCATTCCTAGTTTTTTAACTTCCGGCAATTGATCAAGCCCCATAAGCTGAGCATGAACTATAACTGGTCTTATGTCGTTGTCTGTATTTAAGTTTTCTTTTGCTTTTTTATATTGTTCTAAATATTGAGCTACAGCAGCATCTCCATTACAGTGGGCTAATATTTGCATATTTTCTTTTAATGCTATTTCGATTAAGCCTTCTAATTCTTCTCCACTCATAACTGGATAAGCTCTGTATCCTTCTTCTCCTTGATAATCAGTTCTCATATAAGCAGTTCTGCCTTGTGGTGAACCATCAAGGAAAGTTTTAAATCCACCTATTTTAAAGTGGTTTTTATACTCATTTATACATCCTTGAAGTTTTTCAAATATTTTTTCTCTTTCTCTTATATCTACATAAGCGATATAGTCTATTTTCATCATTCCTGAATGTGCCATATAAGCTAGTAAATCAGCTAATAGCGGAACTACCATACCTTCTTGCATTGTTGTTATTCCGTAAGAAGCGTAGTCATTTTGGGCCTCAAGAACAGCTTTCATAATATCTTCAGTTGATGACATTGGAACTCTTTGAACGTTGTTTATAAACGCATTTTCTTCAAGATATCCGTTAAGTTTTCCGTTTTCTTTAAATATCACTCCACCTTCTGGGTCTGGAGTATCTATTGTTATTCCTAATTCTTTCATTCCAAGAGAGTTAACAAGTCCATTGTGACCAGATTTATTTGCAATTATAATTGGATTGTTTGGCACAACTTCATCTAAGAAATCTATTCTTGGATAAGTTTTTTCTGCTAATGTGTTGTAGTCGAAATTATTCGCATTTATCCACACACCTTCTGGAACATTGTTTTTTTCTATAAATGTTTTAATTCTGTTTGCTATATCATCAAAATCAACCGCATCTTCTAATGAAACTTGTAATTTGCTGTTTGCATATCCAAAGAAGTGACTGTGCGCATCTATAAATGATGGCATTAAAGTCTTTCCTTGTAAATCTATCATCTCAGCATCACTATTTTGGATCATAAGCTCGTCTTTTTTTCCTACTGCTTTAATTTTCCCGTCTTCTACTAAGACAGCTTCTGCATATAATTCATCTTCAAGAGTTAATATATCTCCGTTGTAAAAAAGTTTTTTTGTCATAATTAAACCCTTTCTATTTTGTTTTCATAATTCCTTATGTTTTTATTTTTAACATTTTTATGTATTAAAATGTACTGTATCAAAATTTTATGAACTGTTTTTTAATGTTTATATAATGTCTTTTGCCCAATTAGGTATCACGATATCCTTCCAAATTAATTTTCCCTTTTCAAAATCTATTATCTCTTTGAATATTTCTGTATTATCATATATATTAATCTCATCACATATATCAATAATATTTTTTAAATTATTTATAGATTCATAATATCTTCTTTCTATATCTTCATCAGAAATTCCATGACCGCCTTTACTAACTCTATGTCTTACCCTTGCCTTTGCTATATCAGGATTATCTACTCCTATATAGTGTATAACAACATAAAAGCCCTTCTCTTTTGCAGTTTTTATATTTCTAATTATACTTTTTCCACACAAAGTAGTCTCTTGATTAAATGATATATCATTATTTAAATATTCTTTTATTAATTTTACAGCTTCTCTGGCACATCTTAGTTGTAATGATGAATCTTTCCAAGAACCAACTCGAGCTACCATCTCATCTGTATTTATTCTTTTTTCAGATTTATTTTCTTCATAATAAAATGATTGATATATTGATGTTTTTCCACAGCCATTAACTCCAGCAAATATTGTATAAGTCGGCATATTAATCACCTATTACCTTTGCTTGTTTTTTTTGAAGAACCATATTAGCTAAAGTCATATAAAAATCCTGTTCATCTTTAGTTTTAGCTTCTTTAAACAATTGTTTTAATTCTGTATATGAATATTTTTGAAAAAGTTCATATAAGTTTTCTTCTTTCTTTTCCATTATAAAAGCCTCCTCAAAAACTATTTATTATATTATACACCACAAATAGTTTGCTCTAAACATTATATTATTCATAAATTATATTTATCTAAATTGTTATATATTTATATATAATTTTACCCTTTATATACTAAAAAAATGGATTCCTAAAACTGGAATCCATTTTTATTCTAATTAATTTTAATATATGTTATAAAAAATATCTTTTATTATTAAACTCTAACTACATATCCTTCTTTACGAGGTTCTGCATGTTTTGGTTCGTCTTTATATGCACGAACACTTCTTCTTTCTTTTAAAGCTTCAAATAAATCCATTTGAACCCCTCCTTATAATATTTGTCCCACATATATTATATCATATAGCCTGCCAATTTTAACCTTATAAAAACTTCATAAAATCTATTTTTATATAATATATTTTTAATCCAATCTATTGTATGGTAATAACTTGGGCTATTTTGAATAAATCAAAAAAACTCGTTCAAAATCACATTAAACACAATCTAATAAATCCTATCATATGTTAAATTTATATTTTTTAATGTATTTCTCACTCAGATATATTATAATATTATTTATTATAATATTTGGAGGGATAAATTATATATGCAAATTAAAGATAAAAAACTTATATTAAAAAAATCATTATATTATCTATTTGGTTTTTTACCACTTATAATAACTCTTTTTATTTATCCTCATATTCCAAAACACGTTCCCTCCCACTATACTGCTGTAGGTGAAATTGCTAATTGGAATAGTAGAGAACAAATTTTAATTATTCCTTTTTTATTAGCTATATTCACTTATTTTAAACCTAAGATATTTGTAGAAAATTTTAAATCTAAATCTGAGGAAAAAGTGAGTTTTTATTCAACTATGTTATTTATTTTATCAATAGATTTACTTAGCATGCTTGAATTATTTACTTCATTTACTGGTGAAGATTTCTTAGATAAATTTAATTTTTATAATCTATTAAGTTGTATAATTTGCTTTATATTTATCTTTTTAGGATATACTCTTTCAAATTGTACTAGAAACTCTACATTTTCTATTAAAATACCAATGCATCTAATGGATAATGATGTATGGAAAAAAATGCATTCTAATCTAGGAGCATATTTTGTATCTAGTAGTATAGTATTTCTTCCTATAGGCGCAATATGCGAAAACCATTATATAGTATTTATATTAATGTTAGAAATACTTTTTATAATAGTAGTTCCTATTTTTGTAATATATTTTTATATTAGAAAACATTTAAAACATAAAAACTTTTAATCTTTTATAATTATTCCTAAGAGTTTTGATATATCTATAGCTTGATACGTATTTAATCAACAACCTCTTAGGTTTTCTAAATTAAACAATTTCTAATATATCAGTCATTTTTTCTATTATATAAGTAGCTCCTGCATTTTCTAATTCTTCCTTATCACCATATCCAAATAAAACACCGACAGAATCTATGCCTAGCTCTTTTGCACCTAATATGTCGTATTCTCTATCTCCAACCATAAGCACATTTGCCCCCGGAACTTCCCCTATATTTTCTAGTGAGTAAGTTATTACTTCTACCTTTTTGCAACGGGTTTCATCTAAATTACTTCCACCTATAAAATCAAAATACTTATCTAATTTAAAATGTTGAAGTATTTTTTCACAAAATACCATTGGTTTTGATGATGCAAGTATTATTTTTTTGCCTCTATTTTTTATTTCTTTTAGGGTTTCTTCAACACCTTCATATACTTCATTCTCTAGCATTCCACCCTGATCTACATAGTATTCTCTATATTTTTTAATAGCTAGTTGTATTTTTTCTTCATCATCTCCTACATATTCTCTAAATGTGGCACTTAACGCTGGCCCTATATGTCTTTTTAAAGATTCATTGTCCTTTTCTAGCCCAAAATAATTAAGTGCATATTTAATCGAATTTGTTATTCCTAAATCAGATGCTGTAATTGTTCCATCTAAATCAAATACTATTATGTCGTAATTCTTCTTCATATATATCTCCCAAATTTTTATTTTACCAATTGGTAATTTCTATTTATCTAGATATATTTTACACTAAGAAAATATTTATTCAAAGTATTAGATTTACATTTTAACAAAAATAATCAAAACAATAGAAGACTGCATCATAACGATACAGCCTTCTCCCGTACAAAACATATTCATTTTCCCCAAAACGAAATTCTAAAACAATAACAATTAATTAATAAACAATTTTTATAAAAATATAATCAAGTCTAAAGTTGACTAATTTATTTATTTTTTCTATACTTATATAATAAACTATGGAGTAACTCCATAGTCAAGCTGATTTTGAAAAAAATTTAACAATTAATAGGAGAATTTTAAATGAAAGATTTAACTTTTAATATAAGTGAAACTTCACGAATTACTGGTTTATCTATCGATACATTGAGATATTACGATAAAATAGATCTAATTAAATCTAAAAAAAATCCCAATAATCGTTATAGATACTACACAATTGAAGACATATCCATAATAAGTCATATTAAAAACTTGCGCGACTTAGATTTATCTATTTGTGATATTAAATCACTACTTCACTCTGACCCAGAAGTCCAACGTCAAATTTTAAAAAATCATCATAAAGTTCTTTTAGAAAAGGTGGCCACAATTAAGAAAATAGAAAAGGTTTTTAAAGATACTTTGAAAGAAGTAAACTCAAGTGACTTAATGATTAATGTTCCTGTTATAAAATCGTATACCGACCGTTATTTTAAAAAACTAAAAAATAATGTTAAAACTAATAAATGCTCTATATCTAAGAAAAACTTATTAGATACTTCAACTAATTTTTTAGATATATTAGATAAATTCGTATTTTCATTTTCTGACAAAAACTTTGATTCCACAAATTTATTTGATTTCTTTGAATATGGAAAAGTATCTGAGAACCAAGAATATTATACTGAAATAAGTCATGAAGAGTTTGAGGTTATGGAAGATACAAAAGATATATTGGTTGTTCCACATTCAAATTACATAGAAACTATCACAAAATTGTCTAAAGATAATTTTGATGAGTATTTTGAAAACTTAATAGGTTGGATAGATTTTAAAAACTTAAATCCAATATACCCTGGGTTTATAAAATATCTTGATACTTCGCTTTATTTTATGAATGAAGGTGAATGTCTAGTTCAGTTTCAAATACCATTTAAACATAAAAAATACGAATAAATACTGCGGCAAGTTCACCTTGCCGTTTTCTTTTTGAATGCACAAAAAAATAGCAACCATTTGGGGATGGTTGCTACAAAATACTGTTTTATACTTCCGTCGTATAAAACGGGGTCGTTATTGTTTTAAAAATTCTAACTTTGGGGAAAGTAGAATATGAATTAAGTTAGAAAAAATTTACAGAATAGTCCACTGTCATAAACTCACCATCAGTTTAATGACAATACTTAAGTTATTCAAACATAAATTTTATAACTTAACTTCTATACACTTATTATATTTGATGTATACAAGATTGTCAATAGATTTTTTACATTTTTTTACTTTTTGTTCTTGTATATACAAACTATAGAGTTAGTCCATAGTTTGTATTGTTTAAAAACATTTTCCTTAATTAGTTTTTTAACTAAAAATCAAAAAGAGCCTTTTATATATCAAAAGGCTCCTAATTACTATTTTATATTTTTATTATAATCTTCTCCCATTTACAAATGCTTTGCTATAATGTCCACTAGCTAAACTTGATATTACTACTTTCTTTTGAGTTGAAGATGCGTGTATAAATTGACCATTTCCTATATATATACCAGCATGAGATACATTTCCGTTGTTTGATCCTACTGTATCGAAGAATACTAAATCCCCTGATCTTAAATTTCCTTTGCTTACATATGTTCCGTATCTACTTTGTTCAGTTGAAGTTCTCGGTATTGATTTACCTAATTTATTCTTAACTACATAGTATGTGAATCCTGAACAGTCGAAACTATTTGGTCCTTGTGCTCCCCATACATATGGCTTTCCTAATTTTGTTTTAGCATATGATACTAATGAGCTTTTGTTATTATTGCTTTCGTTTTTATTTGAACCGCTTCCTTTAACTGAGCTTACATAACTATCGTAAACATATCCAGTTTTTCCCTTGTATTTTACTTTTACCCATCTTCCGCTTTTTCCTAGATAAGTTAATTTATATCCTTTGTGTAATTTTCTCATTGAAGCATATTTTTTAGATGGACCTTTTCTAAAGTTAACTCTCGATTCAACAGTCACAGTTTTGCTTGCTGCATCTACTTGTTCTACATTTCCTAATGGTAATATCGATGTTGAGGCAATAATCGCACTTGCCACTACATAAGATTTATTTATTTTCATAATTATATTCCTCCCAATAATCAGTAACATTTTGTTACCTTTTTCTTCTATATATCCAATCATCGCTAATCAGCGTCTTATCTTCATTTTTCATTCCAATAATTTTTATCTTATTAATATTATTACATTTTTGTTACTTTTTATCAAGTCTTTTTGTTACTTTTTTGTTACTTTTTTCTAACATAAATAAATTTAAAACAAAAAAGCGGTATAACATATGTCGTTATACCGCTAATTCACTAAATTTATATTAATAAATCTATTAATCTATTTTTTTATTGTAATTTTTTATAACACATAAGAATTTCTTTATAAAACTCTTCTTGCATTTACATAAGCTTTTTGATAGTAACTATCATTGAAGTTTGCAATTACTATTTTCTTTTGACCATAAGATGCATGTATCATTTGCCCATTTCCTATATACATTCCAACATGTGATACATTTCCATCATTAGCTCCGTTAGTGTCAAAGAATACTAAGTCTCCAGCTTTTAAATTGCTTTTACTTACATATGTTCCGTATTTACTTTGTGCGCTTGAAGTCCTTGGAAGTACTATTCCTGCCTTATTTTTAAATACATAGTATGTAAATCCTGAACAGTCAAAACTATTTGGTCCTTGTGCTCCCCATACATATGGTTTACCTAATAAAGTTTTTGCATACGCTATTACTTCATTAGCTTTTGTTGATACAGTGTTATTGTTGTTGTTAGCATTGTTTCCATTTGAACCTGGCACTGTATTTTGTAAATAAGAGCTATCTACATATCCTGTTTTTCCATTGTAGTTTATTTTTGACCAACCATTTGATGTTGATAATACTGTTACTTTTTCTTTGTATTCTAATTTTCCTAATTTAGAATAACTTGTTCCTGCTCCACTTCTTACATTTAATCCAGAAGTCGTATTTACATATTTTGTAGTTCCTGTTGTTTCATTGTTAGTATTATCATTAGTTGAACCTGGTACTGTACTTTTTAAGTAAGAGCTATCTACATACCCTGTTTTTCCATTGTAGTTTATTTTTGACCAACCATTTGATGTTGATAGTACTGTTACCTTTTCTTTGTATTCTAATTTTCCTAATTTAGAGTAACTTGTTCCTGCCCCACTTCTCACATTTAGCCCTACTGATGCACTTACATATTTTGTAGTTCCAGTAGTAGAATTATCAGTTGTACCTTTTGTTACATAATCTCCATGTACATATCCTGTAACTCCATTATATTTTACTTTTAGCCAACTTCCTGATGTGCTTATGTACTCAACTTTTTGCCCATTCATTAATACATTAATTATACTGTAACTTGTAGATGGACCTGTTCTAAAATTTAGTGATGAAGCCGTAACAGTTCTCATATCAGTAGCAGCATCTACATGTGATGCATTCATTAATGGTAATGCCACTGATGCCATCATAGCACTTGCTATAATGTATTTCTTGTTTATACTCATACTCATCTCTCCCAATGTTTTTTTTGAGTATATTAAATACTCGCTCCTATATTTTACATTATTTAACTAAACTTTGTCAAAGTTTATCGAATTTTATCTTTTTTAATGGCTTTTAATTGATATAATTTCAATTATCTTGACATAAAAAAAATAGTTTGTATTATTAAATTATAAAGTTTATTATTTTAGAAAGGATTATTACAATGGAAACTGTAAAACATGAAATCCCACCAGTCTACGATAAAAATTCTAAAATACTTATTTTAGGATCTTTCCCCTCAGTAAAATCTAGGGAAAATCAATTTTTCTATCATCATCCCCAAAATAGATTTTGGAAGGTTTTATCTGGTGTTGTAGGCTGTGATATACCTGTAACTATAGATGATAAAAAGGAGTTTTTGCTAAATAACAATATCGCCGTTTGGGATGTTATAGCAAGTTGTGAAATTGAAGGTTCTAGTGATAGCAGCATAAAAAATGTTGTTGTGAATGATTTAAACAAAATTATAGATACTTGTGATATAAAACAAATATTTTGTAACGGCGGAAAGTCATTTGAGCTTTATAAAAAATACTGTGAAAAAAATACAAATTTAAAAGCTATAAAACTTCCATCAACTAGCCCTGCAAATGCTAGGTTTTCACTAGAAAAACTAATCAATGAATGGCAGATTATTAAAAATTTTCTATATCAATAAATAATTGTTTGAAGTAAACTTGAGCCTATGGTATTATATAATTTCTAAGACTCAAATTTTAGGAGGAAATAAAATGGAAAATTTACCAAATTGCCCAAAATGCAATTCTGAATACACTTATGAAGATGGATCACTTGTAGTTTGCCCAGAATGTGGTTATGAGTGGAACCCAAATACTCAAGAAGAAGAAAACGTAATAAAAGACGTTAACGGAAACGTTCTAAACGATGGAGATTCTGTAACAGTTGTTAAAGACTTAAAAGTTAAAGGAGCTTCTTCTTCAATAAAAATAGGAACTAAAGTTAAAAATATAAGATTAGTTCCAGATGCTGCTGATGGACATGATATAGAATGTAAAATAGATGGTTTCGGAGCTATGAAACTTAAATCTTCAGTTGTTAAAAAAGCATAATTTAAATATTTAATAACTTAAGCCGGCGATTTGCTGGCTTTTTTGTTGTGAAAAATATTATTTATAGTATAATTAACTTAAATATACTAGAGTATAATCAAATCACTTTTAAAAACAAACATCATTATTTTTTTGGGTTATTAAAATCAGCTATTGCTCTAAGGTGGGGAAAATATTTATATCCTTGGAGGAAAATTTTATGTGGTATGTTAATTTTAAAAAGACTAGATGTAAAAGTTGTTATGCCTGTGCGCGCGTCTGTCCAGTTAATGCAATTAAATTTAAAAACGAGCAAGCTCAAATTCTAAAAGACAGATGCATAGTATGTAATGAATGTTCAAAAGCTTGCCCTCAAAAGAATTCAATTTTAAAATCAGAAGTATCAAAAATTAAATTTTTTTTTAAAAATAAAAACAAAGTTGCAGTTTCTATTGCACCGAGTTTTGTTTCTATATTCGGTGAAAATAGTCACAAAATCCCTACTGCCCTAAAAAAATTAGGTTTTACATATGTTGAGGAAACTGTTATCGCAACAAATCCTGTATTAGAACAATACAATCATTATGCAGATTTGGACGATGGTGAAAACTACTTCACAAGTTTTTGCCCAACTATAAACAACTTAATTGAAAAGCACTTCCCTCAGTTTACAAAAAATCTAATACCTGTAGTATCTCCTTTTCTATGTCACACTCGACTTATGAAAAGTAAATACCATACTGATACGAAGGTCGTGTTTATCGGCCCTTGTCTTGCAAAAAAAGATGAAGGTTCTACTGATGTAAGTGTCGATGCTGTTATAACTTTTGCCGAGCTTCAAAAATGGTTTAAAAAAGAAAATATAAATTTAGATGAACTTGAAGAAGGTGAATTCGATGTAATTTGTAAAGATAGACTGTTATTCCCTATCGTCGGCCAAACAACTCGTGTTATAAATGACAAAAATCCAGTAAAAAAAGTTATTACTGTTGAAGGTGTAAAAGACTGCATCGATATATTGCACGCACTAGAAGAAGGTCGTTTTACAAATACAATATTTGAAATGAGCGCCTGTATTCATAGTTGTCTAAATGGTTCTGGACTTGATAATCACAAGACCACTTATCAAGAAAGAGAAATAAACGTCAGAAATTATAGACAAAAATGTAAAATAAAATATAAAGATTTTGATGATAAATATCCTTATGAAGACTATCTAGATAAAACTCCTTTAGGGAAAATTTTTACTCCTAAAAAAGTTGAGCTCAAGGTTCCAAATGATGATGAACTCTACTCTATTTTAAAATCTATGGGTAAAACTACTTTAAAAGATGAGCTCAACTGTGGTGGATGTGGATATAAAACTTGTAGGGACCATGCTATAGCTATTTATAACAGTATTTCAGAAATCAACATGTGTTCACCTTATATGAGACAAAAAGCTGAGAATATAGCAAATTTGATATTTGAATCATCGCCTTTTTTAATAGGGCTTGTTGATAAAGAAATGAATATTTTAGAGTTTAACAGTAATGCTAAGCAATTTTTCGATATAAAAGACGACGACTATATCGGCTATCCTATGTTTATGTATGTAGACGATGCTGCTTTTTACGATTGTTTGAATAACTATAAAAACATCTACAACAATATTGTTCCAATTGAAGATATGAATAAAACACTATCTCAAGATATTTTCTGGCTTCATGATGAGGAGATTTTTATGTGGATGGCATATGATATTACAGAGAAAATAGAAAATAAAAAGCACGCCGATCAAGTTAAACAAGATACTATGGAACTCGCCCAAACTGTTATAAATAAACAGATGACAGTTGTTCAAGAAATAGGAAGACTTCTTGGTGAGACAACTGCCGAAACAAAGGTTATTTTAAGCCGTGTTAAAAACTTAATCAATGAAGATAATAGTTCTGATAATTTGAGAAATCCATAGTTTTTATATTCAAATACAAAAAGGAGTTGCAGTTAAAATCTACAACTCCTCTATTTATGCGTTTAAAATATAACCTTATTCTCCATCTTTACTATTTTTTTTACTCCCCTTCTTACGTGCTTTTACACATTCAGTAAGGAGATATTCTATCTGACCATTTATCGATCTAAACTCATCTTCTGACCACAAAGCAAGTTCATTCCACAGAGTTGGCGAAATTCTAAGCAAAATTTGTTTTTTACTTTTATCCTTTTTTTCAGCCATAACTATCTAATAAATTGAGCCGCTATTTACAATTGGTTGAGCATCTTTGTTCCCACATAGTACTACAAGTAAGTTGCTCACCATAGCAGCCTTTCTCTCATCGTCTAATTCAACAACTTCTTTTTCACTTAGAGAATTAAGCGCCATCTCAACCATACCAACAGCACCTTCTACTATTTTCTTACGTGCTGCAATTATTGCCTCTGCTTGTTGACGTTGCAACATTGCTGCTGCAATTTCTGGTGCATAAGATAAGTGAGTTATACGTACCTCTTCTACTTCTATTCCTGCGATTTCTACACGTTTTTGAAGTTCTTCTTTTAGTCTGTCTGCTATCTCTTGGCTACTTCCACGAAGAGATTTTTCTCTATGGTCTTCTGTATCTTCTGAATCATATGGATAAAGTCTAGCGACATTTCTTATAGTTGAGTCGCATTGTATTGATAAAAATGTCTTGTAGTTTTCTACATTAAATACAGCCTTTGTAGGGTTGACAACCTTCCAAATAACTATTGTTCCTATTATTATCGGATTTCCTAGTTCATCATTAACCTTTTGTTTTTGGTTGTTTAGAGTCATCGCTTTTAAAGATACCTTCTTTGTATTTGATGTTTTACTTTCATCATCTGAATCTTTTTCACCAGTTTTACTAAGCTTTGTAACTTGTGATTCATAAGTTGGATTTATAGCACTTACAAATGGGTTTACAAAGAAGAAACCAGGCTTTTTAAGTGTTCCATAATATTTACCGAATAATACAAAGACTACTGATTCATTTGGATTTACTATTTTTAATCCACAAAGCATAAATATCGCTACAATAAATAAAATTATCGTTATCACTAAAAATATAGGATTATCGTATGCAATTAAAGTACCTACTCCTAGTGTTGGAGATATTATAAATAGTATTCCTATAATAAGAGCTATCCATCCACTCATAGGATTTAGTTCTTTTTCCTCTATCGAGTTCTCTTGTTTTACAAAATTATTCTCACTCATAGTTTACCCCTCCTTTTGATTTACTACCTGTGAAATTTAATCTAAATATAATTTTGATATTATTTTGATATCATTTTTATAGTTAAATAATAACCTAATTTCCAATAATTTTCCAGTTACATTTTTGTAATATTTCTAACTTTTCTTGATGCATATACACAAAATAGGCTGTCAATTCACTTTAAATTCTAGACAAGATTTCAAACTCCATCAACTCGCGTGTAATAGTAAATATTTGGAAAGTATAGTATAATTTTAATAAATCAAAACAATTTAAATCTAGAACTTTTATTTATAAAGGGGGTAAATTTAATGTCTTCTAATTTTTCTAAAAAAGGATGTAGAGGATGTTATGCTTGTGTCAGAGTCTGCCCTGTCGACGCAATTGTTATAAAAGGTGGCCAAGCAGACATTCTTATGGATAGATGTATTTTATGTGGTAGGTGTTCAAAAGCCTGTCCACAACATTACAGAGTTGAAAAAACGAGTATCAACAGTGTTAAAAACTTTATCAAAAGTGGTGAAACTGTAATCGCCTCAGTAGCTCCAAGTTTTGCTTCGGCATTTGGAAAACAAAGTCTTAAAATCCCAGCAGTACTTAGACATCTTGGCTTTACACATGTTGAAGATTCTGGTATTACAACAAAACCTATCTTTGATATATACAATGCATATGCAAATGAAAAAGATAATGAAAACTACATTACATCTATGTGTCCTACTATAAATCATCTTATTCAAAAGCATTATCCAGAGCTAACAAATTCAATTATTCCAGTGGTTCCACCATTTATAAGTCATGGACGTTTTCTAAAACACAAATACGGTACAGATAATAAAGTTGTATTTATCGGCCCTTGTGTTGCAAAGAAAACTGACGCAACTAAAGAAATTTGTGTTGATGAAGTTATAACTTTTTATGAATTACAAAAATGGTTACAATCTGAAAATTTGAATTTAGAAGATTTTCCAATTGAGCCATTTGATTATATTTATAAGGATAAAATCATATTCCCAATAGCAGGGGAAACTTCCGATTTTATAGAAAGTAAAAATCCTTCTAAAACAGTTTTCTGTGTAAATGGTATTGAAGATTGTAAAAGTGTTCTAAACTCTATAAAAAACGGCAAATTTGAAAATACATTCTTTGAAATGAATGCCTGTAACCATGGTTGTCTTTACGGTTCCGACTTAGACAAAGACGATAGATGCTTCTTTGAAGTTAAACGTGATCTAATAAATAATAAGCAAAAATATATAGATTTGTTCCAGGCAAAGGCGGTTAAAAATCCATATGAAGATATAGCTTTAGATGTTTTACTTTATAAAGAATATCCACCAAAACCATTTAAATTTGAACAACCTACTGAATATGAAATAAAAGAAATTCTAAAAACAATGGGTAAAACTTCAAGAGCTGATGAGTTAAACTGTGGTAGCTGTGGATACAAAACATGTCGTGAAAAAGCAATTGCAGTTTTTAACGGTATTGCCGAACCGTCAATGTGTCTTCCTTATATGAGAAATAGGGCTGAAAGTTTATCTAATATAATCTGTGAATCTTCACCAAACTTAATCGGACTTGTTGATAAAGATTTGATGATTATAGAGCTAAATCCAGCTGCTGAATCATTTTTCAAAATTGAAAAAGATGAAGCCGATGGTATGCCTCTTGGAATGTATTTAGATGACCAAGAATTTGAACGTGTTAGAACATTTAGAAAAAATGTCCGCAACGAAAAAATAACTTTTGAGGAATATGATAATTCTACAATATTACAAACTATCTATTGGCTAGAACAAAACCAAATGTTTTTATGGCTTGCTGTCGATATCACAAAAGACGAAAGAGCCAAGGAAAAGCTTCAAACTTTAAAAATAGAAACTGTAGAAATGGCACAACAAGTTATTGCAAAACAAATGACTGTTGCCCAGGAAATTGCAAGTTTACTTGGTGAAACAACTGCCGAAACAAAAATAACTTTAACAAAACTTAAAAATTTCATCTTAGATGATGAAGAAGGGAAAGAATAATGAGATATTTTATTGATTTTGCATCTGGAAGTCTTATTAAATATGGCGAAGAACTTTGTGGCGATAATGTAGAATTTTATGTTGATAACGATATGAGTGTTGCTGTTTTATCTGATGGACTCAGCAGCGGTGTTAAGGCGAATATTTTAGCTACTCTTACTTCTACAATTGCACTTACTATGATAAAAAATGGGCTTACTATAGAAGAAACTGTAGAAACTATTATCCAAACACTGCCTGTTGATGCTCAAAAAAACATCGCCTACTCTACTTTTACTATTGTAAAAATTACAGACCACAACAAGGCATATATCGCTGAATTTGATGGTCCTGAGACTTTCTTTTTGAGAAGAGGTCAAATTGAAAGAATCCATTACACAGAAACAAATATATGTGGCAAATTGGTTCGTGAAGCTAGTATAGATTTAAAAGAAAATGACGTTATGGTTTTTGTAAGTGACGGCGCTCTCTATGCAAGTGCTGGACAATCTCTTAATTTAAATTGGAAATGGGAAGATATTGCTAAACATCTTAAAATTAATGTAAGAGATTCGATGTCTGCTCTTGATATAAAAAACAACTTATTAGGAGTTTGTGACCAAATGTACTTATTTGAGCCTGGAGATGATACTACAGTCTGCGTTTTAAAAGCTGTGAAACCGAAAAAGGTAAAACTTTTCACTGGTCCGCCTTCACATAAAGAAGACGATGCCAAGGTTGTTCACGAACTTATGAACAACGCTGATATCAGAATTGTAAGCGGTGGCACAACTTCACAAATCGTAGCCCGTGAACTAGGTGTCGAAGTTAAATCAAGCACTGAAATATACGACAAAGAAGTCCCTCCAATAGCATATATCCAAGGGGTTGACTTAGTCACAGAAGGTGTGCTTACACTTTCCAAAACAATAGATAGATTAAAATCACTGTCTAAATCACTTGATTCAGACATATTCAAAGCTAAAGACGGTGCATCACAGATGGCTAAACTTTTATATAGCGCATCACATATAAAACTATTAGTCGGAAGATCACTCAATATCGCCAACGCCGAATCATCGTTCCAAAGAGACTTGGAACTAAGACTGCACGTTGTTGGTGAACTCGAAAAGATTTTAGTTAAATTAGGAAAAATCGTTACAGTTGAATATTATTAATTCGTAAAAAAAAATAAAATCGCAAAAACCCGTATTGGATTTTTGCGATTTTGTAGTTCTTGAATGAAGTAAATAGATTGAAATTGAACTTAGTTTTTCAAAATTATATCTTAGATATTATTTTGAGTAGAACTCAACGATTAGTATTTCGTCAATTTCGATTGGCACTTCTTGTCTCTCTGGTAATCTTGTTAATACACCTGAGAATTTGTCCATATCTTTACTTAAGTAAGGATATTCGTTTAAAGCACCACTTTCAAAGTTTTCTTTAAACATTACATTAGTTCTAGATTTTTCTCTTAAAGAAACTTCATCTCCTACTTGTACTGCAAAAGAAGGTATATCTACTTTTTTACCGTTTACTAATATATGTCCGTGAACTACCATTTGACGTGCTTGTCTTATAGAGTTTGCGAATCCTAATCTGTAAACAACGTTGTCTAATCTACATTCTAGCATTTGTATTAAAGCTACACCTGTTGATTCTTTTGATTTTTCAGCTTTCTTAACGTAGTTTCTGAATTGTTTCTCTAATACACCATAATAAGCTCTAAGTCTTTGTTTTTCTAATAATTGAAGTCCATATGGTGAAAGTTTTTTGTCTGCTCTAGAAGTTCCTCTTCCAGCTCTATCCATTGCTTTTGGATGTCCGCACACATTTAATCCTAAACGTCTGCATTGTTTAAATCTTGGTCCCATCATTTTTGCCATTTTTGTTGTTCTCCTTAAAAATTATATTTGCCGCGATAATTTTTAAAGCCAATATTATTATAGCACTTGTTTTTGTTGTTGTAAATGATTTTCATTATTAAAATGCATTTTTAATAAATATTTTTTCTATTGTTAATTCCAAAATTCTTTATAATCTTCTCTAAAATCTGTTAGTGTTTTTAAATATGATTTTTAATTTATCCAAACGCTAAATATACTAAATTTGTGAATATTACTTATCTATAAGTGTAGCATTAACGTTTAATCAAAAGTCAATACTAAATCTCATAAAAAAAGATGCCTAAAAATTAATTTAGGCACCCACATAACTATCCTTTCAAATCTTAATCTACATACTATCTTCTACACTTTTCAAAAACTGAATATTTTTAATTTCTATATTTGTCAACATAGTCTTATCATTAAAATTACTGGGTTCTATAACTCCTCGATACCAAGACTTGCTATTGAAATAATTTCTTAAATCTTGTGATTGGAACTTTCTGCCGTGTCTTGCGTATATTTCATTTCTAGCATATCTAAGTTGTTGTTTTGATAACCCTTGTATATCACTTGATGTAAGTAATACATCGCTGCTGTATGATATAATATATCCGCCTGTTTTGTTACTACTGCTGCTATTATTTCTAGTATAGCTATTATATTCATTATTATTTGTGTAACTATTATACTCATTTTTACTAGTATAATTGTTATATTCATTATAAGCTGGATCGGTATTACTTTGTGATGAGCCTTGACTTTGTTGATTTGAACTTGAAGCTGCTTGTTCACTTTGTGTTGCAACATCACTATTATCATTGCCCATAAATTGTTTTCCAAGAAGTACAATTACTGCAACTACAACTAAAGTTCCTATGATTATTTTTATAATTTGAGCCCAATCTGTTTGATTATTATTTGGATATCTATAATCATTATAATTGGGTTGATTATAATTTATATTTTGGCTTTGACTATAATTTTCATCCATCGGTGCACCACATTTTATACAAAATTTTGCACCGTCATTGTTTATATGATTACATCGCTTACAAATCATATCAAACACCCCTTTTTATTTGAAAAATCGTTTAAACTTAAATCTAAATGATAAATCCATATTTCCCCCTCCTTATTCAATTTAACTGATTTTTTTACTAGAATGAAATCTAAGATTTATTAAGATTATTTTCGAAATGATTATTAAAATAAATTAAACTCTGATTAATTTTATTAATTTTAGAACCATAATATTACTAAGAATATGTCACAATTGTGTCACAAATTATTCACAAAAAAAGACCGATCACGAAACCAATCGTGTCAGTCTTTTTTGAAGAATCGTATAATCATTAGGCATACTGGTCATAACTCTACCGTAGATTAATATGTAACGCGCAAAATACATATAATCTAAAACTAGTATGTTTATCTTTTAAAGATTTTGATACTAATTAAAAACTCTAAATATTATATAGACTAGAAAGCTACCACACTTAACCCAAATCTATTTAAGAAATATTTAAACTTTTGCTATTTCCTTAGCCTAAATTAATTATATCAAACTTTTTTCATTTTGTAAATGATATTAATTATCATTATCGTAATTTTTTATTTATTTTTGTTTTTTTATTGATTTACTTTCTTTTTTTTCAATAATTTAAAGTATATTTTGTATTTTAATTTATTTTTTTAATCAAATAAGACTAAATACAAACATTAACATTAACATTTTTTAAAATTATTACAATTTCGCAAGTTAATTTTTATAACCTCCAAATTTCTAATATTATCTTGCATTTTATTTAATATAAAAATCTCTTTCCTTGTAATTATATCCCATGTCAAATTTTATCAAGCCACGCTATATATACTCTGTAATACAAGATTTTAACTCGATTGTAAATAATAAAACTTATATATTTTACATAAGTTTGGATATATTTTTCAGAATTTATTTTATTTTTCAAATTTAGAAGATTTGCATTTACATCTTGCTTTAATTTCAAATCCCCATTATAATATTCATTAACGTTGTATTTAATAATTATTTTGAGGAGGGGTTTATGGAAACTTTAAACAATATTATAACTGTAGTAAATGATTTTTTATGGACTTATATTCTTGTAATAGCTCTTATAGTTTTAGGAATATATTTCACTATAAAAACAAAATTTGTTCAATTTAGATATTTCAAAGAAATGTTCAGACTTTTAGGTGATGGAATGGGCAAAGATGCCAAAGGTGACGGGAAGGTTTCTTCATTCCAGGCATTTTGTATAAGTACTGCATCTCGTGTAGGTACTGGTAATATAGCAGGTATATCAATCGCCATCGTAGGCGGTGGACCTGGTGCAATATTCTGGATGTGGGTTGTAGCACTTATCGGATCTGCATCAAGCTTTGTTGAAAGTACATTAGCACAAATATATAAAGTTAGAGATGGAGCTGCATTTAGAGGTGGTCCAGCTTATTATATAGAACAAGGTTTAAAAAACAAAAAAATGGCAATACTATTCTCAGTATTAATAACAATATCTTTCGCATTTGTATTTAATGCTGTTCAATCTAATACAATGACTGTTGCATTTCATGCAGCTTTCGGTATAGATAAATTCCTTATGGGAATAATATTATGTGCCTTAACTACTGCTGTTATATTTGGTGGAGTTCAAAGAATAGCAAAAATAACTGAGGTTATAGTTCCAATATTTGCTGTAGCATACATATTAGTTGCATTATTTATAGTTTTCAAAAACATAAACTTAATGCCACAAGTATTCGAAGCAATATTCTCACAAGCACTTAACTTCAAAGATTTCACTGTTGGTACATTCACAGGAACAATATTAGTCGGAATAAAAAGAGGTTTATTCTCTAACGAAGCTGGTATGGGTAGTGCACCTAATGCTGCTGCAACTGCAGATACTTCACACCCAGTAAAACAAGGTTTAATACAATCACTTGGTGTTTTCACAGATACAATAATAATCTGTACTTGTACTGCATTTATGGTACTTCTATACACTCAATTTAACACAACAAGCGGCGCTACTAGCATAGAACTTGCACAAGAAGCATTAAGCTATC
The DNA here is from genome assembly GCA_025148965.1 of Intestinibacter bartlettii. Lineage (GTDB taxonomy): Bacteria > Bacillota > Clostridia > Peptostreptococcales > Peptostreptococcaceae > Intestinibacter > Intestinibacter bartlettii. Next base: position 2,446,396 of record CP102273.1, read on the forward strand.
ACATAGGTTCTTTAGGATATACATTTATAGCTATATGCATCTTCCTATTTGCATTTAGTTCAATCGTCGGAAACTACTACTACGGTCAATCTAACATAGAGTTTATATTCGGAGAAAATAAAGCTTTAATGGCTGTATTTAGAGTTTTAGTTGTAGGAATGGTTTTATTTGGTTCTCTTACAAAAGTTCAAATCGTTTGGGACTTAGCCGATGTAATGATGGCGCTTATGGCCATAGTAAATCTAGTTGCTATAACTCTTCTTGGAAAATTTGCATTTAGAGCATTAGATGACTATACTAGACAAAGAAAAGCTGGTATCTCAAATCCAACATTTAATCCTGCTAACATAGAAGGTCTTGGAAAAGTTGAATGTTGGGGAAATGATGATGACGAAGAAGCTACAATATAATTCGGATTTAAAATAGTTAAAATTATTATACTAATTTTCAATATAAGGTGGAGTAAAACAATGTTTTGCTTCACCTTTTTAATATGTTAAAAATATTTAATCTTATCATATATATAAATAATATATAATTAATAATAATTCATATTAAAATAACATAAATATTTAAGTTGTCATTAATATAATTTAAGTTTATAGATTGGGGGACTAAAATGCAAAATGAATCAGATTTGAAATTAAAAAAACAAAAGGAATTCTTAATAAAATTCTGTTACTTCGGTGTTATCATCGGAACGACAATAATTATAATCAAAGTTTTAGGATCTATACTTACACCTTTTTTAATCGCATTTATAATTGCAGCTATTTTAAATCCATTAATAAAATTTTCTTGTAAAAAACTTCATATTAACCGCGCCATTATATCCATATTATTTGTCCTTACATTTTATACAGTTGCATCTTTTATAATAATTTTGATTGGATCAAAACTTTTAGTACTACTTCAAAGTTTATTTACAACATTACCACAATTTTTTACAACTTATTTTGAACCATATATTAGAGACACTTTCACACATTTTGAAAAATTATTTTTATCACTAGATCCAAATGTGATTTCAGCATTAGAAGAAAGTTCCTCTAGCTTAATAAGTACACTTGGCAACTTTGTAAGCAAATTTTCAACAATGGTTGTAAGCTATGTATCAGGATTTGCAACAACTATCCCTGCAATATTCTTAAAAACAGTCATAACAATAATCGTTACATTTTTTATAACTATAGATTTCGAGAAAATAATAAATTTTATAAAACGACAACTTCCAGAAAGTGCATCAAAACCTATTAAAGAAAGTAAAAAATTTATAACTACTACATTATTTAAATGCTTGTTATCTTATGTACTTATACTAAGCATCACTTTTACAGAAATTGCGATAGGACTTACTATACTTCAAATTCCTAATGCTATACTTATTGCAGTTGTTATTGCCATATTTGATATATTGCCTGTTCTCGGTACTGGCGGAATAATGATTCCTTGGGCTATAATAGCACTGCTTTATGGCAATTATACAATAGGAATTGGCGTCGCTATTCTTTATATAATTATCACGATTATCAGAAATATCATCGAGCCGAAATTAGTCGGTCAACAAGTTGGACTCCACCCAGTTGTAACTCTTATAAGTATGTTTGTAGGACTTCACTTTTTAGGATTTATCGGTATGCTTGGACTTCCAATTACTATTGCCCTTCTTCGATATTTAAACGATAAAGGTATAGTTAAGATATTTAAATAAATTAAATTTGAAAAATTAAAAGGACTACCGCAAATTGTTTGTGATAGTCCTTTTTTAATATATTTAAAATAAAGATTTTATATAATAGATTTTAAATAGTTTTTATATTTATTTTACTAATTTAGCGTATTCTTTACCAGCTTCTACACAAGCTTGTAAAGTTGCTTCATCTGGGAAGAATTTTTTCTTAACTGTTTCAACTGGCATTTTGAAATTCATTGATTTTAATGTATTTTCAGCCATTGAAATACCTTCTCCACTCCATCCATAAGAACCAAATACACCTGCTATAGTTCCTCTGTTTGCCATTGGGTCTACATTAGAGAATAAATCCCACATAGGTTTAACCATTGTTCTGTTTATTGTTGGTGAACCTAATACAACAACTTTTGATTCTAAGAATTTATCGTGCATTTCTTCATGAGTTAATTGTTCTAAGTCATAAAGCCCAACTTCAACACCTTCAGATCTTGCACCTTCCGCAACTTTTTCAGCCATTTTTTTAGTATTACCATAAGCAGATAAGTAGAATATACTGACTTTGTTGTTGTTAGTAGCTCCTACAGCACCTTGTGACCATTCTATATATCTCTTAACTTGTTCCATAGGTTCTTCTGATAATATTGGACCATGTGAAGTTAATATTGTGTCAAAATCAATACCTAATCCTACAACTTTGTCTACACCATCTAATACGAATTGTGCAAATGGTTTAACTATGCAGTCATAGTAAACTTTTGATGCTTTTATATAATCTTCGTTATTTTTAACACATTTAGGGTCGAAATCACCATAATGACATCCAAAAGCATCACATGTGAATAATACTTTGTCTTCTTCAACATAAGTGAACATAGTATCTGCCCAGTGAAGCATTGGCGCAGTTATGAATCTTAAATTTCTTTTACCTATATTTAAAACTTCTCCATCTTTTATTGTTTTAAATTTGAAGTCTCTATTTAATTGATTAGTTAAATAGTTTTTAGCAGCTGTAGTACAATAAACTACTGCATCTGGATTTCTTTCTAATATATATGATAAACTACTAGCATGGTCTGGTTCTGTATGGTGAACTACTATATAGTCTATATTTTCTATTGGCGTTATTGCCTCTATTTTTTCAAAGAATATATCCTTGAAGTTTGATTTTACTGTGTCTATTAAAACTGTTTTTTCATCTTTTATAAGATATGAATTGTAAGTTGTTCCAAATTCAGTCTCCATTATTATATCAAATACCTCTAGATCTTTGTCTAAAACCCCTGTATAATAGATATCTTTTTTTATTTCAAGTACATTGCTCATTAATTTACCTCCTATTTTTTCAATAATTTATGTCAATATATCTTAATTGCCGTTCTATATATTGTTTTGTTTAGTATTTTCTATTTATTATATACCCAGCTATTACTTCAATAAACAAATTTTACTAATTTTAAATTTTTAATTTCTTATATTGATTATTTACAAAATGAACCCAAAATATGAGATGAAAATCAAATAAAGACTATAGATGATGAACAATTCATCTTCCATAGTCTTTTATTCAAAATTATTTTACTAACTCATCTAATATTTCTTGTATTTCATCTTCACACATACCACATATAGTACCTGCTTCAGTTTCATCTTTTATGTCGTCTAAAGTTTTAGCGCCATTTTCGATTGCTTCTTTGATTGTATTATATGTAATATCTAAACATGTACATACTACTCTATCTTCCATTTTAGTTCTCCTGTTTCAATTAATATTTAGAAAGCTTTCTATTTATATTCTGTCGACATTTTTATTATACCCATTAGATATGTTATGAAACAGATTTTATGTTTTTACCAAATATTACAATTATATTTTTATTATCTTAATATCTATATGTGTTTACAACAGAAAAGCTGTAGCAATTTGCCACAGCTTTTCTATTTTAAAATTGTATTTATTTCATTTTTATATCTATGCTTTATTATTGCTTTTGCAAACTAAGATTTTTGATTTTACATATTCTTTTACATATTCTCTTCCTAATGAGCTATATTTTTTAGGATCTATTGTATCAGGATTTTTATCTAATACTTCTTTTACACCTTTGCTGAATGCAATTCTTAAATCTGTTGCATAATTAACTTTACAAATACCTCTTTCAATACATTTCTCAACAGTTTCATCAGGTACACCAGATGTTCCGTGAAGAACTAGTGGTATATCTACAACTTGTCTTATTTCTGATAATCTATCTATGTCTAGCTTAGGTTCACCCTTATAAACACCATGTGCTGTTCCAATTGCTACTGCTAGTGAATCTACTCCTGTTTTTTCAACAAATTGTTTTGCTTCTTCTGGATCTGTATATCCACCATCTCCGCCATCTAAATCATCTTCTTTTCCACCAACTTTACCTAACTCAGCTTCTACTGGTATATTTGCACAATTACAAACATCTACTACTGATTTAGTTAATTCTATATTTTCCTCAAAACTGCTATGTGAACCATCTATCATAACTGAAGTATATCCAGCTCTAAATGCTTTTATTGCAAGCTCAAAGCTATTTCCATGATCAAGATGCATTGCAATCGGAACATTTGCTTTTTCAGCTGCTACTTTTGCATTTGCTAAAAAGAATTCTACATCTGCATATTTTACAGTTGATGGTGTTGTCTGCATTATTACAGGTGAGTTTAATTCCTCTGCTGCTTCAACTACTGCCATAACCATTTCCATATTTTCTACATTGAAAGCTCCTACTGCATAATTGTCTTTTTGAGCATTTATTAACATTTGTTTTGTTGTAACTAAAGCCATTTTATCACCCCTATATCAATTAAGTATTTATTATCTACTTAAAAGTTGTACTATTTCCTTTTTACTTTTACTATTTAATATCTCTTTTACAAATTCATCGTCCATTAAATTTTGTGCTAAGTGAGATAAAGTTTTTAGATGCAAGTCATTGTCATCATCACCAGCTGCTATCATAAATATTAAATTTGCTTTATTTCCATCAACTGAGTCAAAATCGAACCCATCTTTTGATATACCTACTGCAACTCTTGGGATTTTAACTGCAGATGTTTTTGCATGAGGTATCGCAATTCCATTTCCAAATCCCGTTGAAGATAACTCTTCTCTTTCTAATATTTCTTTTTTAAATTCGTTTTTATTATTTAAAATTCCATTTTTATCTAGTAATTCTACCATTTCATTTATTACATCTTGTTTTGTTTTAGATTTTAAATTCATACAAACTGTATTTTCTTTATATAAATCATTTTTTTGAGAATCGTGTTTTGTTTCATTTTTTTCTACATCATTTACTATACTTACATCTTGTCCAGCTATTGCTACTTCTACTTTTGGAGTTACTAATACATATAATACTGCCCCAATTGCAGAACCTAATAATATACAAGTAATCCATATTAATGGTTTATTAACTAACCCTAATATTAAAAATCCTCCGTGAGGTGCTGGTACCTCTACTTTCATTATATAAGTTGCTATTGCTGATATTGAAGATCCTGCCATCAATACTGGTATTACTTTCAATGGATTTTTTGCTGCAAATGGTATTGCACCTTCTGTTATATGTGTACAACCTAATACATAATTTATTAAACCTGCTGTTCTATCCTCTTCTGTAAAACGATCTTTTTTAAATGTTGCTGCTAAAGCTATTATAAGTGGCGGTGTTATACAAGCTGCTGATACACCTGCCATAAATAAATAATTTCCTTGCGCTAATAACATAGTTCCTGTTACATATGCTGCTTTATTTACTGGACCACCCATATCAAATGCAGACATACAACCTATTATTAACCCTAGTATTACTGGTGATGATTTTTGCATTCCTTCTAAGAAAGACATCATTGATTCATTAAGCATTGAACATGGTCCACCAAGTAATATCATACCTACACCAACAACTAATACAGTTATTATTGGAACTATAAAGATAGATTTTAATCCTTCAAGTTGTCTTGGAAGATTTCTTAATAAATTAACTACAAACTGAGTAAAGTATCCACCTGCGAAACCACCGATTATACCACCTATAAATCCTGAACCTGTAGCACTTGCTATCATCCCAGCTACAAAACCAGCCAACATACCAGGTCTACCTGCAATTGATTGTGCTATAAACGCCGTTAAAACTGGAACCATTAGGTTCATTGAATATCCACCCACTTCTTTTATTGTTGCAGCTATCGCATTATATTGAGGTGAAGTTGGGTCAAATGAGTAAATCCCCCATAAAAATGATATTGCTGTTAGTACACCACCTGCTACAACTAATGGAAGCATATGTGATACCCCATTCATAAGATGTTTGTATATTTGACGGCCAAATGAAACCTTTTCCCCTTGATTATAATTTGATATTTTTACATTACCTTTTCTTATTGGAACCTTTTTATCTATACATTTTTGTATTAATTCTTTTGCATGATTTATACCTTCAGTAACAGAAACGTCTATAACTGGTCTTCCATTAAAACGTTCCATATCTACATTTTTATCACATGCAACTATTATTGCATCAGCTTCTTGAATATCCTTTGCTGTAAGTGCATTTTCTACCCCAATTGCTCCATTTGTTTCTACTTTAATTTCACATCCAAGCTCTTTTGCAGCTTCTTTTAAAGCTTTTTCGGCCATAAAAGTATGTGCAATACCTGTTGGACAGCCAGTAACACCTAATATCTTCATATTAACCTACCCTTCTAACTTTAATATTTTTTGTGTATTCTTCTACTTTCTTTAAGTTTCCTATTGCATTGCTTTCTGCAACATTTGCCCCTGTTGCTGATGCTCTTTTCAATGCCTTTTCTATATTATCAGGGTTTTCAAGCCATATACTTAAAAATCCTGCTAATGCTGAATCTCCTGCACATGCTGAACTCATAAGTTTTACCTTTTGCGCTGTAGCAAAGTATATATTTTCTCCATTATAGAAATAAGACCCCTTTTCTCCCATAGTTAAGAAAATATTTTGTGCTCCGCTTTTATATAAAAACTCTAGTACTTTTATAACATCTTCTTTATTTGTTATCTCAATCCCAAAGATATCTTTTATTTCTTCATCATTCGGTTTAATTAAAAATGGTTTATATTTTAATAACTCTTTTAGTTTTGGTGAGCTTATATCTATGATTACTTTTGTTTCTTTTTCTTTACATATGTTTAAAATCTTATCATAGTAATCTGGATCAATACCTGGTGGTAAACTTCCATTTATAGTTAAGTATTCTAAATCATTAAGATTTCTTAACACATTTAGCATTTCTTCTTGTTTATCAGAATCTACAAATGATCCAGAATTAACAAATTTAAATTCACCTTCACCGTCATTTAGAAATATATTTATTCTTGTAATTTCATCCTCTATCATAGTTGGGATGATATTTATGCCTTTCTTTTTTGTTTCTTTTATTATATAGTCTCCTGAAAATCCTCCAAAAAAACCCATCACTGTTGAATCTAATCCAAAATATTTTAGTACAAAACTTACGTTTAATCCCTTTCCATTTGCCGAATATACTGTATCAAAAGTTCTGTTTACTTCTTTCCTTTTGATTCCCATTGTTGAAATATTCATATCTATAGCGGGGTTTGTTGTTAATGTATAAATCATTTTGATACCTCCCTTTGATATAAATAATTCTACACAAAAAAATAATGAAAATCTTTTCAAAAATAGAAAACCATTTTCACTATTTTCATAAATTGATATATTAACTTTTGTTCTATTGTATTAATATTCCAATGTTTTTTATTTTAAATTTTTTATGAAAATCTAAAACAAAAATTTTCATAAATTTTCATTTTTAATAATTAACAATATTTTTATTTATTTTTTATTTATATAGTTATTTTCAGATTCTAATACCATATAGTCAATTATTACTCTAGATATTATGTAAAGTGGTAAGCGTGAACTAACTTCAAATTCTTTTATTGCAATATGTGAATGTTTATATGCAATCAATGATAAATCTGTATATTGTAGTATTGATGCTATATTATTACAACAACATGTAACTACACATGCCCCACTTTCTTGTGCATTTTTAGCAGATTTAACCAATTCTTCTGTTTCTCCATTTAATGAAAATATAAATGCCATTTCATTTTTTTTCATTCCTTTAGTCTTTATTTTCATAATATTAGGATCCTTCAATGATACTACATTACAATTTAAAAGTTGCAGTTTTAAAGTAAATTCATCGGCAACATATTCAGTAAGCCCTCTTGACAAAACATATATTCTCGATGATTTTTTAATATTTTCAATTATTTTTAATACATTTGTTAAAGATATATTTTCAATCGAACTTCTTGCCTCGATTAATGACTTATTTATTATTTCCCCAATATTATGCACATTATTATTTTCATTTTTTGATGTCAATTTGTATCTAAGTTCATTAAATCCATTTATTCCACATTTCCTAATAGCCCTTGATACTGTTGCTGGCGATGAAAATGTTTCAAATGCTATATCTACAATTGATAAATCCTGTAATATTTTTTGATTATTATTTATAAATTTTACAATCTCATACTCAGTTTTTGTTAATTTTTTTATAATATTTTCGTTTAAATTGATAATCATATCCTCACCCTATCATTATTTTATAATATATAACAGTATATAATATATTTTATTACTTTGAAACAATTATAAAAATCTTTATTTTTAAGTCCTTAAAGATACGTTTTTTTGAATTACTGCGCCAAGTTCTAAAACATATATACAGAATTTATACTCATCCACAATCTATAAATAAATATAATTTACTATATGTTAAAAAAGGTATCTTTAATCTAAAGACTAAAGATACCTTTTTTCTAACACTATATCTATTCCTATTATGTAATACTATTTTATCTCATCTTTATAATGTCTCTTAACTGTTTCCAAAATTATTTCAACAGCTTCATCAATTGTTATCTTGCTAGTATTTATGCACAGGTCGAAGTCTCTCGCATCTGCCCATTTCATATTTGTGTAGAAATTATAAAAAGAAGTTCTTTCCTTGTCTATTTTCTTAACAGTTTTTGCGCTCTTCTTTTCTTCGATACCATGATTTTCAACTGCTCTTTCTCTTCTTGTTTCAAAATCTGCATGTATAAATACATCTATTGAGTCGAATTTATCTCTTAGTGCATAATTTGCTGCCCTACCAACGAATATGCATGATTGTTTTTGTGCTAAATCTTGAATTATATTAAATTGTTTTAAGAATAATTGGTGACCTAATGGTAATGATGACATTGTTTGATCATATGAGAAGTAACTCAATGATTTTATTGGTTTTTCATCGTATTTTTCAAAAAACTCTTGGCAATAACCACTTTCTTTGGCTGCTATTGTAAGTAATTCTTTGTCATAGCAAGGTATTCCTAGCGCTTTGGATAATTTTCTTCCGATTTCTCCTCCGCCGCTACCATATTCTCTACTTATTGTTATGATTAAATTTTTTTTCATAGTTAATACCCCTTTCTATAACTATCTATACTTTAATTATAGCAGAATTTCATTTCCAAAATAATGCAGATTTAAAAATTATTTATGTATACATTATAAAGAGTAATTTATTCTAAAAAACTTTCAATATATATTTCTTTGAAATTTAAAAATCATGATAACAGTATTTTATAAATATTTCTTTCTCAATTTATCAACAGAGCCATTACATCCATTTCCAACTGCAACAAACTTCCACTCTGAGCCGTTTTTGACTAAGTCGGCAAAATGGAAAGCATCACATCCTGCCCCATTTTCAGCAAGTACATATTTGCATATTTCTTTTCCTGTATCTCTGTTTACAACTCTTATGTATGCATCTTTTACGTCTGAAAAAGTCTTTTTACCAAGTCCAAAAAATTTAAATATATTTGCATATAGAGCGATTTTTTGCACCCTTGAATCTAACTTGTCCAAATCTATGTATATAACCTCGTTGTCCCCTGCTCCACCACCGACTAAATCATCTCCACTTAGTCTAACTGATTTATTTTTACTTTCTTTTATTCCAAAGTATACTGTTTCGATATGTTTGTCGTTTGAATCTAATAAATATGCAATTGTGTCTAAATCCATTCTAGTTATCCACCCTAAACCTACATCTAGATGTTTTAGTCCAACTTCTTTTTTTGTTAAATCAATAGTTTGTCCCTTGCTCAAATTAATCATAATACCCCTCCTAGCTTTTACTTGTAAATTAAATTTTTTTTACTTTTAAACTACCTTGTTCATATTAATATTCTTTTAAATTACTTATTAATTATATTGTGTCATAGTTTTTTGTTTTATGAAACAAAAATTTCCTAAAATAGAGTATTTTACCCTAATGCAACTGATAGTTGCGCAGTAGTTGGTAGAAGTAACTAGATATTTTTGATATATTTATATTAGAAAAAGGAAAGGAGATATTTACAAATGGCATTAGGAGTACAATTTATAATTAGTGTAGTATTATACATTATTATTTTGGCAATTTTTTTAGGATTACTTATACTTATTGTTCGCTGTCTTTTAAAATATCTAAAATCAACAGATGTTAGACACGAAAAAGCGATAATCAGAAAATCTTTGGGTGAGGTATTAAAAGAAAATAGAATAAGATGTAAAATGACACAAGAATTCGTATCAGAATCAATCGGTGTAAGCAGACAAGCTGTTTCGAAATGGGAAAATGGTGCCTCTGACCCAAGTACTTCAAATTTATTGGCACTTGCAAAATTGTATGGAATTTCTGCTGAAGATTTACTTAAAGAAGTTGAATAAAATATCTTTATATTAAAAATGAATATATAGATTAAAAGAGTATATCCCTAGCTACTTTGGCTGGAGATATACTCTTTTTAAGATTTTGCTATTTATAAACCATAATATATTCTTCAAAACCTGAATCTTCGTTAATCTCTTCCGATAAAATTTCAAATCCCTTTTTAATATAAAAATCAACCGATTTTTGATTTTGTTTATATACAGCTAATTTTAAATTATTAAATTTAGCATTTGCATACTCTATTAATTTTGAGCCAATCCCCTTTCCTTGCTCATTCGGTGATACAAATAATGCCCCTATAAAGTCGTCGTTTAATATGCTTATAAAACCTTTAATTTCTTCCCCCTCTTCATAAACATAAGTTTTCGATTGTGGTATGTATATATCTTTTACTGCATTGTAATTGTCTTGCCAGTATTTTTCTGGAATGAAGTCGTGTGCTTTTATTGTGCTTTCAAGCCAGATTTCCATAACTTTATCTATATCTTTTTGTTTTAGATCTCTAATCATACTTTCTCCTTAATTGATATTTTTACTTATATTATATCATAACCTAAACCTCGTACTTTCCAATGAATTTTTTATATTTATAATTATAGAAAAATTTACTTATTTTGTTTAAAATACTAATTTTCAGTAAAGAATTAGATATACCTAAAGAGGTGCTATCCAAATAGAAAAATATTAGATATAATAAATTAAAAATGATAACACCATGATAATTCGTATGTTTGAGTATGGATTTAGAAAAGGAAAAGAAAATGCTGATTATGGTGGGGATAATATCAAAAGATTGTATGTTCCAAAGCAGAAGGTGATTTTCTTTGAGGAAAATAAAAATATTGAAGATAGCTTAAAATTAATGATAGTTTTTGGAGATGAAAAAGAGTTTCTTTATGAAGTTGATGTTATGAAATACTGGGAATACAATGACAAAGACCTTATTGAAAAAAAGATGTATCCATTGATTCCGCTACAACTATTTAACTTGAGAAAGAAATTAAATTATGCGAAAAAGAAAAATGATATAAATAAAATTAAAGAGTTATCTATAGTGGCTAGAAATTTAGCTGAAAAACTAGCTATTGAGTCAAAGGAGTTATTTGACCAAGATGAAATCCTCGGTGAAGATTTTCACAGTATGCTTTTAGCAATTCAAAATTTAATTGAATATCTAAATAGAAATTATATAGATGATGAAAACTTAGAAAAAGAGGTGAATATCATGACTAAGAGTTTATATGATCCAGAAGTTGAAAAAAAGGGGATTGAAAAAGGAATTGAAAAAGGTATTGAGAAAAATCAAGTAGAGATAGTATTAAATATGTTAGGGGAAGGCCTTGATGAAGCAACTATTTCAAGATTCACTAAAATTGATATAGAAAGGGTTAGAGAAATAATAAAAAAGCACCTTAATTAATAAAGAAATCTTTAATTCTAAAGACCCTTAAAGATGTAGATTTCTTTGAAGCACATATACAGAAATTATACTTATCCACAATTTTTAAATGAACTATAATTTCCTATGTGCTATAAATAACCACATCTCGAGATTCAGTTAATGAAACTCTAAGATGTGGTCTTTTTTTTATAATATATATAAAACCCCTAAATTTATATCTCCCTATCGAAAACAAAGTCACTATCTTGTAGCGATTCATACACTCCTTTTTGATATCCGTTACCTTTTGTTGAGAAGAAGTCGTGTGTTTTTGTTTCTGTGCTAAGTCCGTTTAGCACGATTGGGTTTACTGGGTCGACTTCGAGTCTGTTGTCGTATCCTAGGTTTTCCATTGCTCTGTTTGCGTTGTATTTTAGGAAATTTATGACTTCATCAGCTAACCCTGTTCCTTCGTATATTGTATTTGTGTAGTTTATTTCGTTTTCCATAAGTCTATCGAATACGTCCATGACTTTTGATTTGTACTCTTTTTGTTCTTCTTTCGAAAAATCTTTGAATATCTCTTGTGCAAGAAGTCCGATGTATTTTCCGTGAAGTGATTCGTCTCTAAGTATTAGTGAAATTATCTCTCCACTTGCCATCATTTTTCCTTGTCCAGCTAAAAATAATGGGTAGAAAAATCCTGAGTAAAATAAAAAGCTTTCTAAAAATACTGATGTCGCCATCGACATATATAGACCATATCTGTCATCTGTATTTTCGTATTGGGCTAAAACTATTTCGGCTTTTTTCTGTAAAGTCGGCTCGCTTTCTATCCATTCAAATATCTCGTCTATTTCCGGCACTGTTAATAATGTTGTAAATATTGATGAATAGCTCTTTGCGTGGATTTCTTCCATAGTTCCCATAAATGAAAGTACGGCTTTTCGTTGAAGATTATCTGTCAAACTCATCATCGATGGTATTCCGTTGTTGGCTTGTTTTGTGTCTAAAAGTGTCAGTCCACCTAACACTTTTTTATAAAGATTTCTCTCCTCTGGCGAAAGTTCGCTCCATACTTTTACATCTTTTGACACTGATATTTCCTCTGGCAGCCAAAATTGTTTTACATTCTGATCCCAAAATGCCTGAGTGAAGTCGTCGTCCTCAACATTCCAGTTGACTGCTTTGTGTACGTTGTTTAATTTAAATGTCATTTTATCACCTCTTTATGTTGAATCTTAAACTGAACACACTAGGCATTCATTATTTCTTTCCATCTTCGTTCTCGTATAATAAAGGCTTTTTAGTCCTTTTTTATGTGCATAAATGTAGTATCTTGCAATATCTCTTGTTGTTTTGTCGTCTGTTACAAATAGTGTTGTCGAAATTCCTTGGTCAATATGTCCTTGAATTATCGCCACCATATCAATAAGGTCTAACATGTCTATTCTGTATGCTGATTGGTAGTAAAGCATGTTTTCATTAGTTAAAAACGGCATTGGGTAAATTGTTGTCGAATCGCCATAAGTTCTAACTTCTATTTGCTCAGTTATCGGCATAACGCTCGAAGTTGAGTTTTGAACATAACTTATACTTTGAGTCGGTGCGATTGCAGTTAAGTATGCATTGTATATCCCGTTATTTTTAACTTGTTGTAGTAATTCTGTCCAGTCTTCTTTTGTCGGAATGTTTATTCCTTCAAATAATTTTGATACTTTTTCGCTAGTTGGCAAGAAATCTTTTGTGCAGTATTTTTTAAATAATTCACTTTCTGGCCCTTTTGCATATTCTGATTTTTCAAATCCGTTGAATGTTTCTCCTTTTTCAATTGCTATATTCATAGATGTTTTTATCGCGTAATATCTCATCATTGCGAAGAATACATCGGCAAATTCTCTACCTTCTTTTGATGTATAGATTATATCTTCTCTGACTAAATATCCATGTAAATTCATCGCTCCTAGCCCGATTGAATGTGATGAGTCGTTTCCTTTTTTGATAGTAGGTACTTCTTCTATATTTGTATTGTCAGAAACATATGTCAAGGCTCTAATCGCTACATCTATCGTCTTTTCAATATCTTTATTATCCATAACATTGGCTATATTTAATGAACCAAGGTTACAACTTATATCTTGTCCCCAATCGCTGACTTGACCATAACCTTTTATATCTGATGGCGTTTGGTATTGGAAAATCTCACAACATAAGTTCGACATTTTTATCATTCCGACATCTTTTAAAGTATGTTGTTCATTTGCGCTGTCGATAAATACGACATATGGGTATCCTGATTCTTGTTGAGTTTGTGCAATCCTAGTTAGTAACTCCCTCGGATTGATTTCCTTTTTCTCAATCTCATCGTCATTAGCCAATTTATCGTACCACTCATCCATCTTGATTCCATCTAAATGAACACCGTATTTTTGATAAATTGAATGTGGATAAAATGCGTAACATTTTTCATTTTTCTCGGCAAGTTCCATAAATTTATCTGGGATTATCGCTCCTATTGAAAGTGTAGTCAGCCTTATTTTCTCATCAGCATTTATTTTTTTGCTGTCTAAAAGTGTTTCAAAATCAGGATGAAGTACATTTAAATAAACTGCCCCAGCGCCTTGTCTCGCTCCCATTTGGTTGAAATAGCTGAATGATTGCTCTAGTAATTTTGCAACACCCATAACTCCGCCGGCTGCTCCTTTTATTCCTTTAATAGACTCGCCTGATGCTCTAAGTCTAGTCAGATTAAGCGCCACTCCACCGCCAATTTTAGACAAGTGGTTTGCAGATGAAACGGCATAAGATATACCTTCACAACTATCTTCAACATTAACTAAAAAGCAAGATACCATCTTTCCACCTCTTGCCCTTCCTGCATTTAGGAAGGTCGGTGTTGCTGGTTGAAATTCTTGATTTATTAGCTTCTCTGCAATATCCTTAGCAAGCTTAGGTTCCCCATTTCCAAGCGTCAATGCAACAATTAACACCTTATCCTCGTAATTTTCTAATATTTCCTCACCATCATTACTCTTAAGCGCATAATTTTGATAAAACTTGCTCGCACTCATATAAGACTGGAATTTAAAATTTTTCGCTCTTATAAAATCATATATTACATCAATAACATACTGATCATACAAATCTAAAATTTCCTTTGAGTAGTAGTCATTTTCAACTAAATAATTTAATCTATCATTCAAATTGTCGAATTTCTTCATTTTGGGCTCTATGTAATCCTCTAAATATGATTTTAGAGCTTCTTTATCTTTATTAAGTTGATATTTTCCATTCTCATCCCTGATTATAACTTGGTTATTTAACTCTATATAATTCATCGAATTTCTCCTTTATATCTTAGTTTATACTGTCAATTTATAATTTTGCTCAGAATAATCGCTTTACAATTATTTTGAGTTTAAAGTCTATATATTTATAATGTCCATTTATCATGTATACCCACATAATTTATTTTTAATTTATTTTTTGCATTTTTTCTAAAAATAAAATACCATATATAGTATCAACTTATCTTTATATCTACTATATACTGTGCTTTTCATATTGTTTCAATTTATATAAAATAACTTATAACAAATTTAAAGGCTATTGCAGTTTTTATTTGCAATAGCCTTGTATATACTTAATTAACTTATTTCTACATCGCATAGAAGAAGTACTTTTTCGCATAATTTAAATACTCATAAATATGCTTAAGCGTGTCGTCATATTTGAATTTCTCATATTCTTTAATCAATTTATCAATCCCATCTTCAAAATAAGATTCATACTCTTTTTTATCGTCTTTCATTTCTTTAACTTTAAGCAAGAACTCGTTGATTTTGCTATAATTTGTAGCTAATAATACCCCATCAATCTCTTTATTAAGCTCTGGATTTGATAGATATTCTTCGATTTTAAAAGCAGTTAAAGTAAATTGATCCATGCTGTATAAAAGCGCATATTCTTTTGCCTCTTTGTAAGACATATTTTTATAATCCCTGTTATTTTTTATATATGATAAAATCATTTTTTCCCCCTAATTTTCCTTTTCGTAATTATAGTTATAACTAAGTTAATTTTATCATATAATATTTAAATTTCCAAAATATCTTTTAAATTATCTAACACAGCTACATGTGGGTAAGATTCAAGTTTTTCCCTTGAAGTTGTTCCTGTTGTAACTCCTACAAAATCTATTTTGGCGTTTTGTGCTGTCTGTGCATCTATATAACTGTCGCCGATGTAAAGCGGATTTTTGGCCTCCATCATATCTATCATTTTGAATAATCCCTCTGGATTTGGTTTATAATTTTCAACATGTTCTGTTCCTATTATAAAATCGATAAGTTCTCGTGAGTTTAAATTTTCAAAAATATCATTTATACGTTGCCCCCAACGAGATGAAACTATTCCTATTTTTTTACCTCTGTTTTTAAGTATTTGTAGAACTTCTTTTGCATCTCCTATAAAAACAGTATTTGGTACTGTTATCTCATCTGATTTTTCTTTTTGGTATTTTTTAAATAATTCTATTCCTTCTTCTGAGTCGTCCCCTGTCAAAATTGTATATGACTCACCTATTGGAATTCCGATTGTGTTTATTATATCTTGTCGACTTGATTTTTGTAGATTCATCTTTTCAAGTGCGTATAAAAAACTCCCAACAACTGGCTCTGTTGCATCTGCTAAAGTATAGTCAAAATCAAAAATATAAGCATCGTAATTTTTCATATTGTTCTCCCTATCTCCTATTAATGTTATTTATATATTTTAAATAAATCTTTATATCTCTTAGTATTTATATTATAACATTCTTTAATCTATTTGCACTTTTTATACAAATTTAACCTTTTTTGACTTCACATTTTATTCAATGCGAAATTTTCATGCTATAATTTACTTATAAAAAAATTTTTATCATAAAGACCTTTAAAAAGGTAGATTTTTTTGAAACACATATACGGAAATTATATTTATCTAAAATTTATAAATGAATATAATTTCCTATGTGTTATAAAGAAATCTATATTTAAAAATATTTAGAATTCAAGTTTTTTATATATCACTTGAATAAATTAAGGGGGTATACCATGAAACAGTCTATTTTTCAACTTATTAAGTCTAGGCAGTCTATCAGAACTTATAGCAAAGATCCGATTGATTCAACTGTCTTAGATAAAATTCAAAATTATATCGATGAAGTTAATAATCCGTTTAATAAAAAAATTCATATCAAGATTATAAATTCAGATAATTATCACAAGGAAAAGCTTGGAACTTATGGTGTTATAAAAAATCCTAATTACTTTTTAGTCGCTTATTGTGAGGACAAGCCATTTTGTCTTGAGGCATTGGGATATACTTTTGAAAAAGTTATATTATATTGTACTTCCCTAGACCTTGGTACTGTGTGGCTTGGAGGAACTTTCAACAAAGGCAAATTCGCCAAAGCAGTTGATTTGCCAGATGGATATATATTGCCGGTTGTTTCGCCTATTGGTTATCATGGTAGTAGAAGAAGTCCTATAGGATTTATGATTGGAAATAATCATAATAAGAGAGAACCCTTTAGTAAATTGTTTCATAAGGAAGATTTTTATACTCCTATGGCAAAAAGACAAGCTGGAATTTACGGAGATGCACTAGAGGCAGTAAGACTTGCGCCATCTTCTCGAAATTCTCAACCTTGGCGAGTTGTATTAGACGATGATGGATTGCATTTTTATACTACAAAGAATAGAGATATGAATAAAATAGATATGGGTATTGCACTTTGCCATTTGGATTGTGTATTGGAAGAGCAAAGGGTAAAAGGAAGATTTAAAATATTAAACCCCGAAATAAAAACAGATTACGAATATGTGATTTCTTGGGTGCCAGATAAATATTTTTAATAATTTAATTATGCAATTATAAACGTATATTAAAATAGCCTGCTCTTTTTATATAGAGTAGGCTATGTTTAATTAGTTTTGTTTCAAAGCTATGTAACTATTTTTTAATCTATTTACTTTATATATATTACTTAGCTGTTGCTAATTCTTGATTTAAGATTTCTTCTTTTTTATCTAACAATTCATCTGAGAATAATTGTTTTTCTACATTTTCAAAACCTATACGTTTTATTGTTTCTTCAAAACGTTCATCTTTTATTCCTTGATTTTTGTATAATAGAATAGTTTTTTCTATAACATTTAATGCTTCGTCTAAATCTGTAAATATCTTGCTTAGTGGTTTACCGATAGAGATTTTTTTACCCCATCTTCCACCAACGTAAATTTTGTATCCATAAGTTCCTTCATCAACTACTCCAAATGGACATTTTCCCACACAACGACCGCAGTTGTTACATACATTAGTGTCCCTAGTAATTTTTTTATCAACAACCTTACAAGCATGCATTGGACATACTTGTTCTATCTTACACTTTTTGCATCCTTTACATTTTTCGATATCGTGAATTGGCACTAATTGTCCTATTATGCCGACATCATTTAAATCTGGTTTCATACAGTTGTTTGGACATCCTCCAACTGCCATTTTAAATTTATGTGGTAGTGCTACACCTTTATATCCTTCAAAAAATCTGTGGTGCATTTCTTCAGATACTTTAAATGAATCTAGTCTACCATATTGGCAAGTTGTCCCCTTACATGATACAATTGGACGGATTTTTGCTCCTGTACCGCCAGTTTCTAAACCTTCTTTTGCTATATATTTTCTGAAATCTTCTATTTTATCAAATGGTATACCTTGAACTTCTACAGATAATCTAGTTGTAAAAGTTATTATCCCATTTCCAAATAACTCTGCTGCATCTGCTAAACATCTATGTTGAGCAGCAGTTATTTTCCCGTTTACTGTTAATACTCTTGCTGAAAAATTATCAGTCCCTTTATTATTCAAAAATCCTAATCCTTTCACTCTCTTTACTTCTTCTGGGCTTATTGTTAATGCTGACATTTTATCCTCCTTAATAATATCATTTATTGTGTTTTTTTGTAAATTTCTTTTATTAAAGTGCATTTTTTGTCTTATTACATCTTGGTCATTTTTATATTTTACATATTTTTCTAACTCTTTGATATTTATTGTATCACTAAGATATGTATTTGGAAAGTTATAGTATTAAAAAAATGACATCTTAAAGATGTCACCTTAACTGATGCCTAACAGTCTTCAGTTTTTTTGTATTCAAATTTTGATCAACAAAGAGGACATTTTAAAACTGGCATTTCATCTAATTCTTCAAACATAATATATACTACTTAATTTTTTCCATTTCTTATATTATATAATTTTAGGCATAGCAAAGCTAGGCTATCTGTATTTTTCTAATAGCCTTCTCAAAATAAACATATTTGTTCAAAACTATATTTATCTATTTCTTTCTTCTTCTCGTGCCGATTTTCTTTTTGTATATCAAAATAGTTTTTTCTTTCTAATGCATTGTATATTTTCCCGTATTTAGGTAACCAAATTTCCCAAAGTATCATTTCTTCGTTACAATTACTATATATAAATGGATTTTCTCCAAAAGAGGAGTGTACATTGATTTGTACTTTAGAGTAATTTCTCCCCTCTATAGCAAATTTATTTGTAAAATGGTAAAACTAAATCTAGTGGAGTCTGAAAGATTGATTCCAACCCCTTATACTCCAACAAATTTTGGATATTGATTTTTAAAATCTATACTCTATTATCAAAGTATATAGATAATTGGTTATAAATACTGTCCCAATCTCTATATCTCATAGTCCACTTTTTCATTATATTCTGACTTGCTAGATATAGCATTTTTAATAAAGATTCGTCAGACGGAAAAGTTGATTTTGTTTTAGTTACTTTTCTGAATTGTCTATTGACGCCTATATTATATTAGTCATATACATAATAGTTCTTATCTTTTGTGGAAAACTAAAGAATGGTGAGATTACATCCCAATTATCTCTCCAAATTCTTATTGCTGTAGGGTATTTTTTGACCCATTTTTCCTCAACAATATCTAGGGCCGATAAGGCTTCTGCCTCATTTATAGCTTTATAAACAAGTTTAAAATCATTCATTACTTCTTTAGAATCTTTATATGATACATATTTAAATGTATTTCTCAATTGATGTATTATACATCTTTGTATAACTGATTCAGGGTAGCTAGCGCTAATAGCTTCCTTAAAGCCAAGCAAACCATCAACAATAAATACCAATACATCTTTAACACCTCTATTTTTTATTTTAGAATCTTCTTTTACTTTGTAATAAATGGCATCCATAAATACAAATGGGTAAACTGATCCAAGAGGTCTATTTTGCCACAGTCTCGCATGTTCAATTACAACATCAGTTATATGACTTACATACTCAGCAGATATTTCTATTCCATAAGGGTCCTTTAGATAATCGCCTATATCCTTTAGAGTTTGAAATCCTCCATCTGCTATTATTTGTCTTATTAACTCTTTGCTTAAGTTAATCATAAAAAATACTCCTTCCTGACATTGACTTATATTTTTATCATTGCCATAAAGGAGTATTTATTTCATCATAAGCACAAATTATTTTGCATTGTCGCTATGCTTATTTACATAGCAGCTTTTATCTATTTATCATTTATAGATACTTTACCAAGTCTTCTATTGTCACTAGCTCCGAAATATTTTCCGTTCGAAATTCCGCCAGCCTGTACAGCTCCAAAGTAAAGTTGGTCTTTTACATCAACATATGGATATCCACAATTTGATACATCTATTATATATTCTTCACTTCTGCCGTCTTCAAGCATTAATACACCTGGTTCATAGAATATTACTCTTGATTTATTGATAGAGCTTTGTAGATCTTTACCGAAGTATAAGTCATCTACTATTATTGGCGCTAACATTTTTAATATTCTTACACCACCTGGAGTCCCAATACCCATTATATAGTCGTCTTTTTGAATTATTGTTGGACTCGTATAAGTTCTAGGTCTTTTTCCTGCTTCATATTTATTTTTTCCACTCGTACCAAAACTTTTTAAACTACAATTTAAATAGAATCCATTTACTTTGTCTTGAGAACCATAAAAATGTCCTAATGTATTTGTAGCTGAAACTACCATACCATCTTTATCAACTATAACAAAGTGTGTTGTACTTTCACTTTCATCATCTTGACTATATGAAGTCGCATGTGAGTCAATTAGTTTTTGTATATATTCATCTGTAACTAAGTTTTGTTCATTTACTTTTCTAAATGCAGGGTCAGCTAATTTCTTTCCTCTGCTATAGTGAGCTAAAGTAGTCGCTTTATCTAAAGCTTGTAAATATTGAGCAGTATCAGTTAAATCGCTTGTTTCTCCCTCTTTTTCAATTATTTTTAACATTTGAATAAGAGTAGTACCTGAAAACGGTGCTGGTGCAGAAACAACTTTATATCCATTAAAGTCACCTTCAACTGGTTTTTCTTCTTTAACTTCATATGCACTTAAATCAGATAATTGCATTTTTGCTGCATTTGCTATATTTTGTCCTATTTCACCACTATAGAAGCCTACTGATCCTTTTTCTTGAATAGTTTTTAACGTATTCGCTAATTCACTTTGTACTAATTTATCGCCTTCTGCTAATAATGAACCGTCTTCTTTTACATAATCTTCATCATTTTGTAGTAATGACGCAAAAGAATTTATGGCTTTTACAGTGTCACTATTTACTTCTACCCCATCTCTTGCTAAATCCACAGAATATTGGATTAAATCAGAAATATCCATAGTACCTAGATCATTTGAAATTTTCTCCATTCCAAGTACAAAACCTGGTACAGCGATATCGCTTTGCTTTGTTGTTGCAGAAACTGGTGCTGCATCTTTATAATCGTAGAACTTATAATCAGTGCTACTTGGATCATAAATAAGCATTCCACCGCCACCACCTATACCTGATGCATAAGGTTGAGCAACTCCTAATGCATAAGAAACTGCTATAGCAGCATCTACTGCATTACCGCCTTTAGCAAGTACTTCTTCACCGATTTTTGTTGCTGTTTCGTTTGATGTACTTACTACATAATCATTATTACTTTGAACAGTCGCATTAGTATTTCCACTTCCGCTACTTGTTTTAAAGAATTTAAAATAAGCAAATGCACCAGCTGCTAATACTAATACAATAATCAAAATATATAATAAGTTATTGGAATTTTTATTTGATTTCTTCTTTCTCTTCTTCTTTTGCATAACATCATTCTCCATATATTAATATTTTAGTAATTGATGCCATCCTCATTATTATAGTTATTATTTTCGTCAATTGTGTTAGTTGAATTATCAGTATTATTTAAGTCTGTTGAATTTTGATCAGTAGTTGTATCATTATCTCCAGCATTGTCTTTTTGTAAATCAACTTTTATAGCATTTTTTAGAAGTAAAGTATCTGACTTAACTTCATAATCGCTATCTTTTAGACCTTTAGTTAAAGTATTAAATGTTCTGTTTACAAAGAATTTGTTGTTTGTAACTGTTGGATAACCATCTTTTATTCTAACTGGAATCATTTCAAAGCTAAGGTTTCCATCTTTGTCTACAAAGTAATTTAATACCATACTATCTTTTGTTCTACTCCATCCTTGGTCGAAAACAAAGTTACCCATACTGTAGAATATAATACCGTCTTTATATTTTTCTACAGGCTGAAGTACGTGTGGATGAGAACCAATTACTATATCAGCTCCGAAGTTTATTAAATTTCTAGCTAATTGTTGTTGTTGTTCTGTTTGGTTTAAAGCATATTCAACACCCCAGTGTATATTAACTATAACTATATCAGCATTTGCTTTTGCATCTCTAACAGCTTGATAGTATCTCATGTTTTTAGTAGATAATATACCTGCTTTTGTGTCAGTTGCTGAGAAGTTTTTAGGAACTATATCACTTACAGAAACAGTAGCGATTTTAACTCCATTTATTTCTTGTACATCGTATTTACTAGCTTCAGTTATATTTTTTCCAGCTCCTACATAATTTAAACCTGCTTTTTTTAATGTATTTACAGTACTTACTACTCCCTCACTACAGAAGTCTGCTAAGTGGTTGTTTGCTAAGTTTATTAATGTAAATCCATTATCTTTTAATAAGTTTACTGATTTTGTTTCAGCATTTATGTGTATTTCTTTATCATTTTTCTTGAAATCATCAGGATTATCTAAAAGAGCACACTCTAAGTTTCCTGAAACATAATCAGAGTCTTTCCATATACTTGATACACCATCTAGTATATCACTGTAATTGTTTTTTGCACTTTTATTTTTTATTGATCTTCCAAGCATGATATCTCCAACTACAGTACCTTTTACAATTCTTTCATCATTGTATTTGCTTGCTGAGTTTGATTTATCACTTGCGCTTGATGTTATAAAACTTGAACCGCAAAGAATAGCAGCAATAACTAATATTACTAATGTTAGTCCTTTACCTGTTATACGTTTTTGGTTTTTTATATAAATTTGTATTTTATCTCTCAACGCTAATTTTTTTTCTTCCATATAATCACCTACAACCTATATAAAATAAACTATTTGCATTATTCCATAAACTATAGCTGTCATAACAAGAGTAGCTATTAAAGTTATTTTTATTCCTTGTCTTGAGTAGCAGTTTGATAATAATGCTGGAACTATTATTCCTATTCCTCTAAATTCAAATGTAGGGAATGGTGTTATTGGGTATATTGCTTCGAATATAAGTTTTAATGTTACAGCTACTATCATAGTTGCAACGAATTTTCTCTTACCATAAAGTATAACGAATTTTGGTAATATAAAGTTTACTATACCGTATGTTATGAATGAAACTAATAAAATTAATACTATTGTTATCGGTGAATCAAATACTAAAGCTAAGTAACTTGCTACTATGATTCCTCCTGGTGTTATACCAAAACTTTCAACGAATAATAGGGTTGCTACAACACCTATGACTAATGACATATAAAAATCTGTTATATACATATTTCCTCCTTAAAATAAGTTTTGAAAATTAAACTTAAATACATTTCCTAATTTTAGATTTATTTGTGGGTGTTCTGAGTAATCTTCTTCATTTATATAAATGTTAAACATTTTTTGTAATAATTCATCAGCGTCACCATGGATATTTCCAACTCCGAACATAACTCTATCTTTTGTTAAAGAATATAATTCTTTTATTAATTCATCAACTTCTAAATCTGATAAATCGATGTATTCTTTTATATTATTTAATTTTCCACTTTCTATAGCTTTTGTGATATGGTCACTACCTTCACCCATAGCTACAAGTGTAACATCATCTTGAAGGTAAGGGAAACAGTCTTCTATAAACTGATCTGTTCTGTCGACCCTATCTTCTCTACCATTGAATAATACTACTGGCCTATCTGTATTTGGTAATTTTTCTTTTATTTTATCCCATATAGCTAAAGTTGAAGATGGTTCGTTTGCTGCGAATCCATTTACAAATATACTTTTAGCCCCTTCATTTTCATACTCAGTTATTGTTGCAGCACCTGGGTCAGGATTAGCCGCTAACATTCCTTTAAAAGCAGTTTCTTCATCTATTTTTAAAATTTCTGCAACAGCTAATGCTAATGAAATGTTGTCTTCAAATATTGTATATTTAAATTGTTCCATTAGTCCTTCTGGTATTTTTGAATTGTCAGCAACAACTATTTGTGTGTTTCTTTCTTTACATACTTTAGTGAAATATTCAACATATGGTCCGTTATCCACAACTAAATATCCATCATATGGTATAGTATTAGTAAATGCTAAAGCTATTTCATCTGTAGTTGGTCCCATAACATCTAAATGGTCTTCTAAAACGTTAACTATTACTGTTATATTTGATTTGAATATTTGATTTTGATATACATCTTGATATTCTGGTCTAACTGCCATACATTCACATACTAATGCTTCTGCTCCAGCTTTTCTAGCTTTGTCAACAACATCAATTTGTTCTTTTATATTAGCTCCTAAACCATTACGTTGTATAACTTCCTCATCTTCTTTATTCCAGTAAATCATTCTTGGTGATGTACCAGTTGTTTTTCCTACTACTTTATAACCAGCGCTATCTAAAACACCTGTTATTAATCTTGTTGCTGTTGATTTTCCACGTATTCCATTTACATTAACTCTTATAGGTAATTTTTTTATATTTTCCTCATTTTTACGCTTTTCTTTAATTCCTAAAAATAATAATAATGCTATAGCAGCAATTATCATAGAAAATTGTATTATAGTTACTTTATCGTACATATTGGTTTCTTGTCTCTTAGACAATTATTCCCCCTTCCTGTTTTTTAATTACTTTTAAAGAATAAAATATATTGTATTAACCAAATATTCTTCATATAACATCTTTTTTTTACAATATTCCTTTTTATGCTAAGTTTACTACTCAATAATAACAATATTTTTTATATTTATCAATGCAAATTTTATTTTTAAGATATATTTATAAAATTTTATGTCGTTCTAAAATAAATATAAAAATATTAATACTTTATTTATTCTTTATAATTTAGTAACTTTTTTGTAACCTTTTTTGCTCAAAATATATTTTACCACATATTTTAAAATAGTAAATTAAAAATATATAAATATTTCTTTCATATTTTAAAAAATAATGGATAAATCGTAATTTTGCTCTTTTTTATGCATATTTATGCATATTTATGCATATTTTTGTATGATTTTTTTATATATAAGAAAAATTATACTTATTAACAACATTAATATATATTTTTTCATACATAAAAAATAAGCCGACTAAAAAGTCGGCTATAAATGTGTATATATATAAATTTTTCGGTAACTAATTTATTTATAAATTAAGTAAATTCTATTTAAAAGTTTCAGATATAAATTCTTCTATTTCTTTAGCAGTTCCAAGTTCTAAAACTTTATCTGCGAAAGCTTTCATATCTGCTTCACTTACAGAATTTATTAATTTTCTAGCTGGTAATATAGATATTGGACTCATAGAGAATTCATCAAGACCAAATCCTAATAATATAGGTATCATTCTTTGATCTCCTGCAGATTCTCCACACATTCCAGCCCATTTACCTTCTTTATGTGCATTTTCTATAACCATTTTTATTAATCTTAATACTGCTGGATTGAATTGGTTATATAAGTAGCTTATTTTTTGGTTCATTCTATCTACTGCACAAGTATATTGGATTAAGTCATTTGTTCCTATTGAGAAGAAATCAACATGTTTAGCAAGAACATCAGATATTACTGCTGCTGATGGAACTTCTATCATCATACCAACTTCTACATCTTTTGAGTATGGGATATTTTCTGTATCTAATTCAGCTTTTACTTCTTCACATACAGCTTTAGCTTGTAATAATTCTTCTAATGAAGATATCATTGGGAACATTATTCTTAATTTTCCGTGAACACTCGCTCTATATAAAGCTCTTAATTGAGTTGTAAATATTTCTTTTCTATCTAGGCAAAGTCTTATCGCTCTGTATCCTAAGAATGGGTTCATTTCTTCATCCATTTGTAGGTAGTCAAGTTTTTTGTCTCCACCTATATCTAAAGTTCTTATAACAACTGGTTTTCCGCTCATTCCTTCAAGTACTGCTTTATAAGCTTCGTATTGTTCATCTTCTGTTGGGAAATCAGTTCTATCCATATATAAGAATTCAGTTCTATAAAGTCCAACACCTTCAGCATCGTTTTTGATTAAACCTTCAACATCATTTGGAGTACCTATGTTTCCTGCTAATTCAACATGTTTTCCATCAGTAGTAACAGATGCTTGTCCTTTTAATAACTCTAATGATTTTTTATATTCTTCAAATTCTTTTTTCATTTGAGAATATTTAGCTATTGTTTCTTCATCTGGGTTTAATATAACTTCACCAGTATCTCCGTTAAATACTACGAAATCCCCGTCTTTTATTTGCTCAGTAGCATCAGTTAAACCAACTATTGCAGCAACTTCTAAAGTTCTAGCCATTATAGCAGTATGAGAAGTTCTACCACCGATATCAGTTAAGAAACCTAAAACTTTCTTTTTATCCATAGTAGCTGTATCTGATGGAGTTAAATCATGTGCAACTAAAACAACTTCATCTTCTAATGCAGCTAAATCAACTATCTTAACCCCTAATAGATGTCTTAATATTCTATTTGTAACGTCTTTTATATCTGCAGCTCTTTCTCTCATATATTCGTTGTCCATAGCTTCAAACATACCAACAAACATTTCTTTTATTTCGTTTAATGCAAAATCAGCATTGACATTTTCAGATTTTACTTTGTCTATTGCAGAACCTAATAATTCTGGATCTTCTAAAACTAATAAATGAGATTCGAATATTTGTGCTTCTTCTTCCCCTAATTCTACCTTTGCTTTATCTCTTACTTTTTCTAATTCAGCTTTTGATATTGCAACCGCATCGTTTAATCTTTCTATTTCTTTATCTACATCAGATATTGATTTCTTTTCTATTACTAATTCATTATGCTCTAATACTAACGCTTTCCCAAGTACGATACCTGGTGATGCTGCTGTTCCTTTAAACATATTTATTCCTCCTAAAATATACCCTTGATTATAAGATATAATCTATCGTTACTTTTGCTCTTATTTTCTAAATATTATTTATTTTAATTCCTATATAAAGAAATCTTTATCATAAAAACCTTTTAATTTATTGTAGTAATTTTATATAAAAACCTTTTAATTTATTGTAGTAATTTTATATAAAAACCTGGGAAACCCCAGGTTTTATATTATATTGTATTGATTCTTATTCACCAAATCCACTTTCGATTAATTCTACTAATGCATCTACTGCAGCAGCGTCATCTGCACCTTCAGCTTTAACTACTATTTCTTCACCTTGACCTAAACCTAAACTCATTATTCCCATGATTGATTTAGCATTTACAGTTTTTCCTTTAGCTAATACTTCTACTGTTGAAGTGAATTCTGAAGCTTTTTTTACAAACATTCCTGCTGGTCTAGCATGTAACCCTGTTGCATTTTTTATTACTACTGTTTTTTCCATTGTGTACCTCCTAATTAATATACATAAAAATTTTATTTTTCTTTGGAAATATTATTTTTAGTAAAATAAAATTAAATCGGCATCTTTTTTAAACTTTGATTTTTAAAATCATTTAGTATTTTATTTATTATTGCCTTTTCAATTTTCTCTTTTTTATTTAATGAAATAATGTGTTTATTATCATTATTATCATAATCGTAATCTATTGGTTCGATTTGTGAGTTAACCAAATCTATAACTTTCGAAAAATCATATAATTTTAAAACATCTATATTATTTTCCTCAAGTATTCTCTCATATATACTATAAAAAATATCTTTATATGTAAATTCTTTTTCTAAATGTAATATATCACCAATTTGTGGAATTATATTTTCTAGCAGAACTCTAAGACTCGGTTCTCTTTTAATTTTTAAAATTTTACATATATCTTGAATCGTCTTTATGTTTAAATTTGTTATCATATCAAAACAAGTATTTTCATCGTATATAAAATCTGCATTAAAGAAATATTTTACTCCATCATATCTTTTGTAGGTTTTCATAACATCCATATATCCTAATTTAAATAATTTCTCCATATGGTCTTTATCCTTATTAAGAGATCCCCCTAAATCCATAGATGGTTTTATTACTGTAAGATTTATATCTACATATTTCTTTAAATTTTTATCTCCTGTGACATCATTCGATAATCTAAGTACTATTATATCATCATATTTTTTATTCGCCAATAACCCAACTGGTGTATTATCAGATAAAAAACCGTCTAAATAAAGTTTATCATCTAATTTATCTAGCTGAAATATTGGTAAACTTGCACTTGCAATCAAATAATCTACAAGTTGCCCCTCAGGTATATCTTCTTTCATAAGATGTTGTGGAATTATTTTTTTGTCTAAATATACAGTTACCAACCCAAAATCTTTAGATGACTTTCTTATTTTGTCTTCATCTATATATTCTTTTAATAAATTTTTTAAAGGTGTTATATCTATTCCTTCATTTTTTCTGACTCTATTCATTAAATCTACAATAGCTACAATATCTTTTACTTTAAATTCAGTATTTTTATATTTTTCATATAAATCTTCTTCTATTATCATAAAACTCTTGTAATCTTGATTTAACCATATGTCTTCCATTATGTCATAATCACCTTGTATTATAAATGCTGCATTTAGAGCACCTATTGAAGTTCCGACAATTCCATCAAACTCCATACCTAATTCCTTCAAAGCTTTATAAGCACCTAATTGGTAAGCACCTTTTGTGCCTCCCCCTTCTAAAACTAAACCTTTCATTTACATCACCTTATTGTTTTATTTAAAGTTAAAAATTCAAATAAGTGTTTTATAAATTTAAAGATTTTTTAATTCTTTCGTCTATTTTATTTTCTATGAAATCGATTTTTTTTTCAAGGTAATTTTTTTCTTTTAAGAGAGAAATTTTTTTGTCTTGTATTTTTGCAACGTTTTCATATCCATTAATTTCTAAAAAATTATTTTTAAATTCGCCTTGAACTGTTGATATTGTTAATTTTTCTACAGTTTTTCCGTTACATTCATTTATATATGTATTAAGTTCATTACTCACCATTATTTTTTGTCTTGAAAGTGATACTACTTCTTTAGATAGTGCTTCTATTTCGTCATAATTTTCGTCTTTAAATATTTTTAACTTCATTATTTTATTTGGATAATAATCGAATACCTTTTTGCCCATTTCTTTTCCGATTATTTTAAAATATTTATCGTATGTTTTTGAATTTAATAAGCCAACTAAATATTCATATGAAAACTCATTTTTATATTCATCTTTTATATAAAATGAGTAAATATCAGCACTTCCATAAGTATTATCTATATCTATTGCAAATTTATTACTTCGGGATTTATAAGGGTACATTATCTTTTTCTGTTCAAATAAATATTTTTCTCTTCCCCACTGTAATTCATACCATTTTCTATAATTTCTTCTACATTCTCTTCTATTTTGTAGCTTTTGTTTATATGGTTTTAAAAATGTTTCAACTAAAAACTCTTCTTCTTCTTCGTTTTTTATGTCGTTTGAATATATTAACATAGATTGTGAATTATTTATTATATATTTCCCAATATCTTTGTTTTTTATCCAGTTTTTTAAAAATTTTCCATTTATTTTTTGCAGATTTTTATCATTTTTATCCACAACGAAGGCCTTATCACAGCCTGTAATTATACCTTGAAAACTTTCACAAATTTCTTCTAAGAAATATTCACACTTATTTTGAATTTTATTATAAAATTCAAATTCTGCCTGTTCAACCATAAGCCAAGTATCGCCAAGGGAATCTATCTCTACATTTATTTTTTTAAAATTTTCTTTATTTATATAGTCTTCTAAATTGGCGATTTTCTTTATATTTATATTTTCATTTTTTATTTTATATAATTCTAAGCAGTTGTTTTTATTGTCTGTTTCTATTTTATGTCCAAAAATAACTATGCAACTCGCCACCCCTAGACCTGTAAATAAGTTTGCTCCTAGAAAGTCAATTATTTTTTCTATTTGAGAGTTGTTTACTAAATAACTTCTTAGATATTTTCCTGATGGACTTTGCATAAAATATCTAGGTGTTATAATCCCAGATTTTCCGTCTTGTCTTAATAAGTCTAAAATCTTTTTATAAAAACAAAAATACAGATCACCTTTATTTTTATACACCTCTTCAAATTCTTTATATAGAAATTTTTTATAGTTATTATCTAGATATTTTTGACCTACATAAGGTGGATTTCCTATTATATAGTCGAATTTATCAACTCCAAAAACCTCGCTCAAATCATTTTTTAAACTATCACCACAAAATATATTGAGCTTGTCTAGATATTCTTCGTCTAAAATCTCATCTAAATCATCATCTCTTATAAGAGGTTTGTGTTTATACGTTTCCCTTAATTCCTTTTTTAAAATTTTTTTCAGTTCATTTTCTAATATCATTAGAGCGTCATTATCTGTATCGACTCCAAAAATACAATTTTTTATAATATGTAAACCTATGTCTTCTTTACATATAAAGTCTTGTCCATATCTTTGATTTAGTTTATCTATGTTATCGTAAAACTTTTTGTAAAGCATGGTATATGCTTGTATTAAAAAATTGCCACATCCACAACTCATATCTAAAATTTTCGGATATGGATTTTGTACTATGTCGTGTTTTCCAATAGTATTATCTAATATGTACTTTACTACTACATAAGGTGTATAGTAGATGCCTCTTTCTTTTCTTGTTTTAATGTCTAACTTATTTTCATATTTTCTTGAAACTACAAAACTCCCTTCCATAATATCTCCCCCATTAGATACAATTAAATTTTAATAATCATTTTAATTAACAAAAAAGTCAATTCCAGATAGTTTTTATTTATCCAAAATTGACCCCCTTTTATTTATGATTTGTTATATAAAATTATTTTGTTTTTTAAAGTGCAAACATTATTATAATTTGTTACACATGCTTTCACCTAAAATGTCTTCGAATTTATCGTATGCATTGTTAGTTAGCATATGGTAAAGTGTTTTTAATAAATCTAGAGCTATATCTCCATTAAAATCTTGTGATAAAGCCACATATGGTACTTGAACTAAAAGTTCATCATTTCTGTTTAAAACAAATTTTTCTACATTATGTAATCCATTTAATTCATTTATTAATTTTATTATTATGTCTTTTTTAGATTCATCTATAACTTTTCCAAAGAAAATTGTTATAGTTGTGTAAGCAGATTCATCTAATATTATTCCCAACAATAATTTGTTGTTTTTATATTGTTGTAACGATCTGAAAAATACCATTTTATCATTTGAAACAACATCAAAAATCTGTGACATCTGACTTTTTCTCAAAGATTCTTCAATTAAAATTTTCTTTACTTCTAAATTATCCATAATAAGCACTTCCTTTTTTATTTTTTAGCATCTATGTAACTCAGTATTCCTTGTGCTATCCCTTTTGCTAATTCTTGCTGGTATTCTTTATCTGTTAGTTTTTTCTTTTCTGCAGAATTACTAAGGAAACCGCATTGAATGTATATAGAAGGCATAGAGTTGTCCTTTAATACACTCATTTCATATGCACTTGTCCCTCTATTTTCGGCCTTTATAAAAGCCATTATAGAAGTTTGCATAAGACTTGCAAAATCATAAGAACCATTTTGTGAACCTTTATAGTATATAGTCTCAACTCCATCAGCTTTTCCAGTGTTTTCACCAGCCATATGTATAGATACAAAAAGTTCTGCATTTTGATTTTCTGCTAAAGATTTTCTTTCATCAGCACTCATATATACGTCTTCTTGTCTTGATAATATTACATTTACATCGTCGTATTTTGATAATTGCTTTGCTACTAATTTCGCTATTTCTAAATCTAAATCTTTTTCTTTTACATTGTCTTTTGTGACGTATCCAGTTTCATTACCACCACAACCGACATCTATAAATATGTTGTGTTTTGCTTCTAGAGTTGGTTGTTTTTCGTCATTTATGTCGTATTGATCACTAGTGTCTACATTTGTTTTGTCGATTTTTCCACCAGTAAGAGAATTTTTTACTGACTCTATATTAGGCCAAATACTGCTTACAAAACTTACAGTCTTTTTGCCTATAAATCCTACTACTATTAGTATTAAAATCGTGCATACCAATGCAATTAATCTCCTAGTTCTCAATGATGTCTTTTTTCTATGTAATCCTTTTTTCTTTTTTAATTTTTTACGCCCACTACTTCTTTTTGCTGTCCTAGTTTGTGTATTTCCACTTTTAGTATTTCTATTTTGAGTGCTAGTTCTAGTGTTTCTGCTTTGTGATTCTCTACTTCTCGTAGTTGTGCTTTGTTTTTTTCTAGTTTGTGTAGTTTTTTTACCCTCTTTATTTGTTGTATTACCTGTTTTTTTCTTAGTCACCGAATTCACCTTTCTCATTTTATTATGGTTTAAATTATCTTAATATAAACTTTTAAAATAAGCATAATTTTCTATATGTTATACAGTAATTTTATCATTAAGAAAGGCTTTTTTCAAATATTATTAACATTTTAATCCATTATGATTCATAATATCCTAAAATTTTTATGTATCTTTTTTCGCCCTGTTTCATACTAAGTGGATAATTTAATAAATCATAAGTATGTTGACAAATTAAATAGTCGATTAAATAATTTCCTTCTAAAATAACGTCGGTTATTATCATATTGTGATATGCCAAATCATTTTCGTATATAAGTTGAACAATATCACCAAGTTCCAATTCATTATAAGCTACTTCTTTTGCATAAACTCCAAAATTTTGTGTGTCGTCTGTATTATTTCCAATTAAATATTTATAAAAAGGCTCAGCCCCCGTCCAGCTAGGGGTTCTGTTCATATCGCTATACCAATACCATTGTTTTAATATATTATTGCCTTCGTGGTCAAAAGGTATACCTCCAGCATGTACACATTGAGACACATAATTTGTACAATCTCCGCCCCATTTTTCATAATCTTTATAAGCTGGATTCCTTGATAATGCCCACTTTGTAGCATACTTGGTAGCTTCTGCTCTATTATACTTTATAAATTTTCCCATAAATTACCTCCAATTTTATAAATATATTTTCTCTTTACAATTATATTTTTCACACAATAAATTAAAATCTAATACAAATAAATATTTCTAAGCGCATAATCGCTCAAAATATTTTTTATCTTCTTAAAAGATATCGGAAATTCAATCAAATTGTCGACCTGGCTTGTAAGCTCAAAACTAGATATACAAATAACCAGTTCCCTACCATTAAAATAAAAAACTGGATCATCACATATATAAATCGCCTCCATCATAAGCTCGTATACACCATAAGTCATATTGCTTTTATAATTATCTAATATCTCATAAATCTCTTCCATTACATAGCTTTCGATAATTTTTTCAAAGTCTATATCTTGCTTAAAAATATCATTTAGTGTGATTTTTTTCATCAAATTAAAATCGTAATTGTAGCTGTATATATGGCTAATATCAGTAAGTCCAATAATTTGTGTAAACTCCATCGGCATACTGATTATATTTCCTCGGTTAAATGCGATTTGAAACTCAGATATTGCGTTTACATTTCCTATAATATTCTCCTCAAAATAAGTATTTATTACTATCTCCTCAAAAATATCGACCTCATTTTTTATAGATTTATTTACAAGTTCCACAAATTTCTGAACATGATCATTCTCTTCTTCTATATCTATCTTAGGATAATTCAAAAAGAATCTGATATTATTCACTTTATTACTTATTAATTTCCCCGCAATATTAATCATACCAATTTCCTCCAATTTCTTGTCTAATAGTAAATTTTATGAAGAATAAAGTATGTATATTCTTTTTAGAGCAAAAAAAGACCACATGAAATTACGATTTTTTTATAACGCATAGGAAATTATAATCAATTTTAGATTATAGATAAATATAATTTCCGTTAATGCGTTTCAAAGAAGTCTACCTTATGAAAGGTGTTTAGAATAAAGACTTCTTTATAAAAACCGATACATGTGATCTTTATTTCGATTTTAGATTTTCAATTATTATCCTATTATTCTTCTAGCTGTAACATATCCTTTTACATAGTATGAAGAATATAAGTTTTCATATTTTACACTTTTTCCTGGACTTGGAGCATGGATAAATTGTCCATTTCCAACGTACATACCAACATGGCGGATACGGTTTGTTCCACTATTGAAGAATATTAAGTCTCCTGGTTTTAATTCACTTTTGCTAACATATCTTCCATTTGATGCTTGTGCTGCTGAAGATCTATTAAGAGTTATTCCAGCCGCATTTTTATAGCAATAATATGTAAGACCTGAACAGTCAAAAGAATTTGGCCCAGCTGCACCGTAAACATATGGTTTACCAACTTGTCTTTTTACCATATTTATTACAGCTTGTACTCTTGAACTTGAAACAGTACCGTCGTTGTTATCTTCTTTTCCAGTTGATAATGAACTTCCATTTTTTAAATCAGAAGATGTTCCTGAAGTTATTTTTAAATAAGAACCATCAACACATCCTTTTTTACCACCTTTTAATTTAACTTGGTACCAACCGTTGCTGTATTGTTTTACTATACCTACTACATATCCTTTGTGAAGGCTTCCCTTTTTAGAATAAGAAGTAGATGGACCTGTTCTAAGGTTTAATGAACTTACAGAAACTCTACCAACTTTTGATATTTTTGAATAAGTTTTTACTACATAAGTTCCCTTATGAGTATTTTCATTATCATCTTTATCATCTTTATCTGCTTCAGTTGTTGATACTTTTAAGTATTTTGGACTTACGTATCCAACTTTTCCAGATGAAGTTTTTATTTTGTACCAGCCATTGCTAGCAGTACTAGTAACAGTAACCTTTTGTCCTTCAGCTAAAGAACCTATTCTTTCATAAGAAGTTGATGGCCCTTTTCTTATGTTTAAGGCATATGCTGTAACTATTCCAGTTTTTGATGTTTGAGTTTTATATGTTGAAGTTGTATTCGTATTTTCAATTTTTGCTGCGTCTGCAGTTGCAGTTTGTGCTCCAAATGATACTGAAGTTGCAACCATCCCTAATGCTAATGCTTTTGATAGTGTCGATTTTGTTTTCTTTTCAGTAAACATGATGTTTGACACTCACCCCCTAATTTCTAAAATTTGTATTTCCTAATCATTCTAGCATAATTCGATATTTTTTACCAGCAAGTTGATTTTTTATACCTTATCTTTAGATTTTTTTTTGAAAACAAATTTTTAAGAATTAGTTTTTTTACTTTTTAATTTAAGGTGAAAAACATTTTTATTAGATTTTTAATATAAATTTAAGTAAATTCCTTTTATTTTTTAATAAATTTACATACACGACTAATTTTCCAAGTTTTTGGACATTTTTTGTGTTTTTTCAAATTGCATTTAAGCTTTTTAATTCTTATTTTTAAACTTTTTATTTTCAGCTACTTATACTTCAACATACTTATATTTTAAGTTTTTATCTTTTAAAAAAGTTTTTTACGCTATCTTCAACTAATTTCATTTCTTCAACTTTTAATATCTTCATACAAATTATATATACTATTATTCCACCTAAAATAGCTGCAGCTAATGATGTACATTCGCCTATAAAAGATAAACCTAAAACAGCAACTAAGTTGTTATAAATTAATATAACGACTATAGACATCACAATTGCCCCTATTAATGATCTTAAAAATGTCGATACAACTGCACTTCCATTAAATGAGCCGACTTTTTTTCTAAGGCTGAAAAACATAAGTACCACAGTTACCATATATGAAATACTAGTTGCCATCGCAAGCCCCATATAACTAAATGGTTTTATGAATATTAAATCTAGTATTATGTTTATTATTACAGAGATAGATGAATTTATCATAGGTGTTTTTGTATCCCCAAGTGAATAAAATCCTCTACTTAAAATCTCTTTTACTGCATACCCGATTATACCTATTGCGTATAATTTTAATGCATTAGAAGTCATAGCTGTAGATTCGGCGCTGAAACTACCTCTTTCTAATAAGACTCTTACTATTGGTTCAGCTAAAATTATCGCACCTAAGACTATAGGTACAACGACTAAGATGATGCAGTTACTTGATTTTACAATTATCTTTTTAAAATTTATTGTGTCTTTATTATTTACAAATTGAGATAATTTTGGATAAATAACTGTAATTAAAGATGTTACAAAAAGCGCAACCACAAAGTCATTTAGACGTGATGCATAGTTAAGTGCGGCTAATTTACCATCTCCTAAAGTACTTGCAAGTGCTTTATCGACATATACATTTAGCTGACTCATCGCAACACCCATCATCATAGGTATACTCAATTTTATCATCTTAATGATTGATTCATCTTTTATGTTCATATAAAAGCTATATCTATAACCTCTTTTATACATGCATGGAAGTAATAAAAGCACTTGTATAAAAAGCCCCACAAGAGCTCCTATAGCTAAATAGTAGCTTCCTAATTTTACACTTATAAATATCGCAATTATTATTACTATATTATAAACTACACCAACTATAGATGCTGGCAGATAACTTTCCTTTACTTGTAGGAAAGATGATTGTATTTTGTTTAGAGATAAGAATAAAACTCCAAACATCATAATTCGCAAGAATTGAACTGCAAGGTTAAATTTTTCACCTGTAAATCCGATTGCAAATATTTTTATTATTTCTCCTGCAAAAATTATTCCCAATATAGATACTATTATTGAAAATACTGATAAAATATTTAAAATATTATTTGTGAACTTAAGAGCTTCATCCTCACCCAATCGGTCCCTCGTGTCGTAATACATAGGTATGTACATCATATATATTACTGATCCTACAATTGATATAATTAGCCCTGGTATATTAAATGTTAGTACAAAAACATCAGCTACCATGCTAGTTCCATAGAAATTTGCTAAAATTGTTTCACGCAAAAATCCCAATACTCTAGACAGTAAAGTTGCCACCATAATTATAACGGCGTTCTTAGCAGTCCTCGACATTTAATTCATCTCCCTTTTTCGTTTATTTTCTATATGTTATTAATTTAGGGGTATAAACACACAGAAGTGCTTTATACCCCCAACTTATCTTATTTACTTGCATTTAATGAATTGTAGTCAAAGTCATCACTAGAGCTAAGCACTACACTATTACGTCCTATTTGTTTAACAGATACTCTTTCTAAGTTATCTATTTCATCAACTTCTAAAGTATTTTCATTTATAAATCTTTTGCTTACAGGACTATCATTTAAATAAACCCTACTATTTGTAGTGAAATTTTCGCCATGTATAAGTATCTTGTTGTCTTTATGTTCTATTCTACTTACACAAACATTGTCGATACCCATTTTGATTTTATTTTTCTTTGGTTTTTCATCATCACTTATATAGTATGATTTTCCAAACAATACATCGTATTCTATTAAATCTTGCATCTTTGCAAAGTCTTTATCATTTTTCATATATGTATTAAATCTTTCCATTGGACCGTATTTTAGTCCAGCCTCTTTAAACATTAAAGAGCTTAATTCGTAAGATTCTATTTTACCTATGTCATATTTTTCTATGTCATAATTAGCATAAAATGCATATGGAGCCTTGAATTTATCTAGATAAAAATTATCGTCAGTAAATAATTTTAAGTTTGGCATATGGTCAGAATAGAATAATACTATTGTATCTTCATCCATTTTGTCAACCATATTCACTAAATCCCCAATAAAATCATCAGTTCCTTTAATTTGATTAGCATAGTAATATAATTGATTTAGTATCTCTTGATCTAAACTACCACTTACTTTTATTGGAAAATCGTAATTTTCCGCATCTGTTGGATAACTACTGTGTCCTTGTACAGTTACTGTGTATACTAAATCAGAACCTTCTGTTGAGTCTAATGCTTTTTTTATATATTTAGTTAGTATTTTATCTTTTATCCAGTTTCTTTCGTTTAATTCATAGCCACTCATATATTCTTGTGATGTGAAATCTCCAAATCCTAATTTTCCATAGGCGTTGTTTCTACCATAGAAATTTCCCTGGAAATTATGCACAGCATGAGTTTCATAACCTTGTGAACTAAGTGTTGTTGCTACCGAATTATAATATTTGCTTTTTAAAATTGTGCTGTATGGTATTTCTCCTGGAGTAAGATAGTCGATATTGTTTCCTGTCATAACTTCAAACTCAGTTCTAACAGTACCTCCTCCTGTTGTTGGAACATTGGCCATACCGCTTGTGTAAAGTTTAGTTAATTTCCTGAAATTTGGTATTGGATCTTCGCTATATTTTACACCTTTTATTGTTTCTGGGTCCATAAACGCTTCTAATTGAACAAATAGTACGTTAGGTTTATTTTTGTTTAATTTTCTATTGTCATTAGCTTCTGCTTTATCGACCTTTTCTTTAATTTTAGCTATTTTTGATTGTGAGTAATCATTTGGTTTAGTTCTTATGTATTTTAAGCATGATTCTACAGTTGAATATGTCAAACCATTGCATTTATAGGATGCTGGAATATCCCATCTTTTATATACCATTATATTTTTGGCTTGTTGAGATTTTACTGTAGTAAAAAATACTGCACTCACAACAAAAACAAGTACAAAGTTTATTAATTTAAATCTCTTTGTATCGCCATCTAATTTATATAGAAATACACAAAAAACAACCAAAAACGCTATGCATACTATGCCTATTATTATAATAGTTGGATTTATATACTTATCTGCTATTTCCATAGCCTCACCAATAGAATATAAATCAGAGAATGTAAGCGGAGTCCCCCTAACTTTCATAAGGAAAAAAGTAGTTATCGACACTCCTAGTATTACCACAAAACTAATGAAGTATACCATATATTTTCTTTTTGCCAAGAAAAATATAGATGTAAGCATAAGTATTAAAAGGTAATTAGCTAGCATAACCCCTGGTGTTTCCTTTACCCATGAAACTACTTCTTTAATACTTCCTCTAAGAAAAATTTCAGTTGCAAATGTTAAAATTAATCCTCCAATTAGCCATAATAAAATTTGATGCCTATTCTTTTTGTCCATTTTGAATATTGAATTTAATCTCTTCAAAATATCTCCCCCTTAAATTATAATTGTCTTACATTAATAATCAATATATTAAAATAGTTCGTGTTACCTCATTTATTATAGACTAACAAAAATCAATATTCAATCAAATAAACTATACAAAAATATTACAATTTACTTACAATCAAAAAATACTGCCTCCAAAGAGGAGTTTAATTCCTCATTGAAAGCAGTATTTTTATCTAAATAAATCAGTTTCTTAACCTAAGAAACCCTAATAATTATTTAACATTTTCTAATACTTGAGTATCTTGTTCAACATTATTGTTTTCTAAATTAGATTTTGTATTATCTTCATTGTCTGATTTATTATCTTTTGTAGTTTGGTCATTTTCTGGTTGTTTGTCAGGTTCTTTATCTTGCTCTTCGACTTTTCCTTTTAGTACTCCGTCTTTACCAAATTCATAAACAACACCATTTATTGTTTGTTTTCCAGTAACCATAACGCCATCAGTTCCTAAGTAGTATTTTTTACCACCTATTGTAGCCCAGCCAGTGTATAATTTACCTGATGATTTACCAAAGTAATATCTATTTCCATCTATTGTTCTCCAACCAGTGCGTCTTACACCGTCAGTTCCTAGATAGTATTTATTACTGCCTACTGTAATCCATCCAGTTTGTTTCACACCATCTGTACCGAAGTAATATTTCTTGCCGCTTATTGTAGTCCATCCAGTAGCTAATTTACCTGATATCTTACCAAAATGGTATTTATCACCGTCTATTGTGGCCCATCCTTTAGTCATTACACCTTTAGAATTGAAATAATATTTATTTTCGCCTATTGTTTGCCATCCTGTACGTCTAGCTCCATCAGTGCCTAAATAATATTTATTTCCACCTATTGTAGCCCATCCAGTGTATAATTGACCTTTTGATTTGCCGAAATAGTAAGTTTTACCAGATATTGTAGTCCATCCTTTAGCTAATTGGCCATTAGATTTTCTATAATATGTTTTTTTGTTTTCAGTAAACCAACCACTTTGTAATAATTTTACATTGTAGTAATTAGCTATATAGTTATCTGAATTTGATGTATTTTTTATTAAAACGACTGTTCCTAGTGGAACTTGGTCAAATAGCCATTCAACCTCGCTATTGTGCATTCTTATACATCCGTGACTTACATTTTTACCTATAGATTTTTCATTATTATTTCCATGTATACCGTAAGTACTTCCTTGTGTTCCATCTATATTTAGACCCATCCATCTTTTTCCTAGAGGATTTCTTGGATCTCCTCCTGGTATACCAGTTTTGTAATACGGTCTATTTTTTATTTTATTTACAATAGTTGTTTTACGTTGTGGAGTTGGTGTACTAGCTTTTCCTGTAGCACATCTAAACTTCTTTACTAGAGTATAATTTACATAGTAATTTAATGTGTTTTTCTTAGTGTTGACAATTATCATGTGTTTAGATGCTGCATTACTAACTGGTGCAGTTCCTGCAAATATAATGATTGCTGATAAAAGCACAATAAAAGTCTTTTTAAAAATATTCTTCATACTCTTTCCCCCCTTTCTACATTAATATATTAGCATATTTTTTAAAAATTCCCATATTTTTTTCAAAAAAATAGTTTAAAAAATTGTAACAAAATTTTGACTTAATTTGTCATTTTATGTTACTTTTTGAATTTTGTAATATGAAAATTAATTAACATATTAACATATATTATATTATATGGTATGAAATTAAAAGTACGATAATTCCCGCCATACAATTTCCAATAAAAACTCCCGCAAAAGCCTCAACTATCCTCATTCTAAGAATTGATGCAATCGCTGATGCTGTCCATGTACCCGTTGTCGGCAGCGGAATTCCTACAAATAATATTATACCTAAAAAAGATGCTGCCTTCATTTTCTTCATGCTATTTTCTATTTTTTGATCGATTTTATTCAATAATTTAGTTAATATTTTTTTATCTCGCATAAACTGCACAATATGTCTATAAGTCAGTACCAAAGGCACTGAAACTAATGTTGAGCCCAATACACTTGCTATGTAAACTCCTATAGGATTCAAATCCAGGGCAATCCCAATTGGTATCGCACCTCGAAGTTCCGTGACTGGAATCATAGATAAAATTAAAATTCTTAAATATTCCAAGTTTTTCCTCCCAAATAATCACTCTTTTCATGACTAAAAATAAATTTGACTAAAAATCTCATCATATACTATATATAACATACTTTTAGCCAAATTTATATTACGTAAATATAAAGTTTTTTTAACAAAATTTTATATATTTATTACACAAGTTAAGTTATTTTACAGTTTCAAGAATTTTTTCTTCTAAATTATAACCATTTGGGTTCTTACTTTGCCAATTCCAAGAATCTTTACACATCTTATCTATGTCGTATTTTGCGACCCAACCTAATTCTTCCTTTGCTTTTGAAGGGTCAGCATAGCACATTGCAATATCGCCAGCCCTTCTGTCTACTATCTTGTATGGTATTTTTACACCACTAGCTTTTTCAAAAGATTTCACTAAATCAAGAACGCTATAGCCAGTACCTGTTCCAAGATTATATGTAACTAGTCCAGGTTTTTGATTTAATTTTTCAAGAGCTTTAACATGTCCAATCGCCAAATCGACAACATGGATATAATCTCTCACACCTGTTCCATCATGAGTATCGTAATCATTTCCAAAAACGCTTAGCTCTTTTAATTTTCCAACAGCGACTTTTGTGATATAAGGCATTAAATTATTAGGAATTCCGTTTGGTTCCTCCCCTATTTTTCCACTCTCATGTGCTCCTATTGGGTTAAAATACCTAAGTATTGCAACGTTAAAATCCTTATCTGCTTTACAAATGTCCCTAAGCATATTTTCTATCATAAGCTTAGTACTTCCATAAGGATTCGTTGTTGAAAGAGGAAAATCCTCTTTTATAGGACACGTTTTTGGACTTCCATAAACAGTCGCTGATGA
Organism: Intestinibacter bartlettii; assembly: GCA_025148965.1. Lineage (GTDB taxonomy): Bacteria > Bacillota > Clostridia > Peptostreptococcales > Peptostreptococcaceae > Intestinibacter > Intestinibacter bartlettii. The sequence goes on from CP102273.1 coordinate 2,488,979, forward strand.
ACTAAATACAAACTTGTACACATTAAACTCCTTCATAAGTTCCCAAACATTTATTGTATTTATCAAGTTATTGCTGTAATATTCAAGTGGCTTTTCAACAGACTCCCCGACTGCTTTAAGTGCTGCAAAATGAATTACGGCATCTATTTTATTTTCTACAAATACTTTCTTAAGTTCTTCTTTATTTGTAGCATCTATTTTATAAAATTTAACCTTTTTGCCTGTAATTTCTTGTATTCTATCTACAACAATAAAGTTACTATTGCATAAATTATCGACAATAATTACCTCATACCCTGCATTAATTAATTCAATTGAAGTGTGGCTTCCAATATAGCCAGCTCCTCCTGTTACTAAAATATTCATTTTTTCTCCCCCTCAATTATAAAAGGGGCGTTTCATTAAGTATTAAACTACTTTCTATAACTGCCCCTTTAATAATATATTTTTCTTTTTATAATATTAATTTCGATTTTATAGAAAACTAATTTATGCTTTTAATCTTATTTAGCTTAATTCTATTTTATAAATGATGCTGAACAATACCCTTCATATGATTTATATTTAATTTTTGCCCAGCCTGATTTTGTCTCATATATCTTAACATCTGAATTTTTTGGTATTGTGATTATAATAGAGTAATCTGTAGATGGACCTTTTCTCATATTTAAATTTTGAGTAGTAGTTCCAGTCCAATAAGTGTCCTCTTTTTGTTCTGGTTCTTGTGATTTCGTGCTTAAATATTGTGCAGAAACCCATCCAGTTTTGTTGTTATACACAACTTTTGCCCAAGTTTTATTTGAATTAAAATCTACAACAGAAACCTTTGTTCCATTTGGAATTTTTCCTATTTTACTGCTAGTAGTGCTCGCCCCATCTCTGATATTAAGGTTTGCAGTAGTGTAATAATCCTTTCCGGTAATAGGTTTTTCCGGTTCTGTCGGTGTTGTGCTTTGATTGTCTGCTTCTAAATAATCTGTACAAACATACATATATTGATTATTGTATTTGAACATAGCCCAATATCCTGATTTTAAAATTTCAACAGGTACAACTTGAGTTCCCTTTGCTAAAACTGTCGCAACATCATATGAAGTTCCTGGTCCTTTTCTAGCCCTTACATATTCAGTTGTTTTATATTTTTTGCCAACTTCAACTTTATTCGGTTGAGTCGGAGTTGGAGTTTGAGTTGTGCTTACAGTTTTTATATATTGAGCACTTATCCAACCAGTTACATTTTTATAATTAATTTGCACCCATTTTCCATCACTTGATGATTTTATAGGTGTTATTTTTGTTTGCGCTGGCACAATTATTATTTTGGTGTAATCAGTTGATGGTCCTTTTCTCATATTAACATTTGCTGTAGTTTCGTATTGAGAATCCAATTTTATATCATTATTTGATGATTTGTCTTTTTGTAGATATGCAAAATTAACCCATACATTTTGAGAATTGTAATTTATTTTCAACCATTTACCATCACTTGATTTTTCGATAGCTTTAACTTTTACTCCCTTATCTAAAGTTCCAACTAAAGTATAATCTGTCGATGGTCCTTTTCTCATATTCAGTCGGTTAGTCGTAATATATATTTCTTGCGATACAATGTCTGCTGAAGCGATATTATAATTTATACCTATAGTAGATGCTACAACTACTCCCCCTAATATTACTTTATCTATTGATTTCATTTTTTCCTCCCCTATTGAATCCAATATTTTATACAACTTTGTACTTCGCTTAAATTAATCTTTTATTAATGTCTACAAAATTTACTTATATGTCTAATAAAAATTTACTACTTTTATAGGATATTATCAAGCTTTATCGGTAATTTTATTGTTAATTTTTTTATTTTTTCCCATTTTAATACATAAATTTGAATACAAAAAAACTGCAATTAATATAATTGCAGTTTCTAGTTACATGTTTAATTAAGCAAATCTATAAGCGGAGTTCTGTATTAGATAATCATCTTTCTAGACTTATTGTCACCAATAAGTTCAAGCGGCCTACCTACCGGAGGATGCGAGCAACATCCCTTATGCCCTATCTTGGCCTTGCTCCAGGTGGGGTTTACACGGCTCAGCTAGTCACCTAGCTGACGGTGAGCTCTTACCTCGCCTTTTCATCCTTACCACAAAAGTGGCGGTTCTTTTCTGTTGCACTTTCCTTAGGATCACTCCCACTAGGCGTTACCTAGCACCCTGCTCTATGGAGCTCCGACTTTCCTCACGCAGCTTACGCTGCCCGCGATTATCTGGTCTACTTAATTTCACTTTATATTATCATACAAAAAAAATTATGTCAATATCTAATATTAAGGTTTTATTTTTATTGATTCAGAAAACTATATTAAAAAATTTCTATACAAATTATTATTTATAAAAATTTTGAGTCAAATACATGCTTAAGCTTCCACCAAAAACTACTCCAACACCTATATATTTATAGTCACCCAAAATATTGACTCTATGCCCCTTCGAATTCATAAGAGCATAATGAGCAAATATCCCACTAGTTTGACCACCTGCTATATTTTCCGCTGCAGCCATATAATTTATATTATATGATGACATCCTATCAAAAGGTGTTTGATTTTTTAGGTTGTTGTGGGCAAAATAATCATTATCCCTCATATCTTTGCTATGAGAACGAGCACATAAAGTTGCATTTTCATCATATGAAAGAGTATTTAAATTTTTATTAAATCTCTCACTATTAATTAAATATCTATTTACATTTTCAAAATCACCACATATAGATGAATCTGTTGAATAAATCCCATCCATATTTTCTTCAACTTTTTTTGATATAATTTGTATTCCCACTACTTTATTACCATCAAAAGAATCATAAAATGCAGTTATATAGGATGTTTTTGTTTTTATTACACTATAATAATCTTCATTTATTATATATCTTACATTTCCCTTTAATCTATATTCTAGAGGTTTATAGTTTTTTAGAACTTGTGATTCAGTAGTTCCTAATTTTATATTGCTTTCACATGAATCCATAGTATTGCTAAAAAGGGCTACTACTTTGTTTTGTAGTATTCCTACCATGCAAAATTTACTGTAATCACTGTTATAAACATACCAGTCAAATCCATATTCGCTTTTTTCTATTTTATTAGGTTCACCTAATTTTGATTTTATATCTTTTACACTTTGTCCTAGTCTTATATTTTTATAATTTTCGTAGTTTATATAACTTCCATTTGATACATTACTATTATTTCCATTATTCTCATCTTCTATACCCGAATCACTATAATTATTTTCCATATTATCTAAATTATTTCCTTCATCGCCTTGATTATTTTCATATTTATTTAATATGTTGATTTGGATATAGTTCGATAATTTATCTCCAGCATCTTTTATATCTGATCTGAATAAAAAGATAGCCACTAAAACTATAAGAATAGTAAAAAACTTTTTCACTCAATCACCCCTAATCACTTTAAAATTATTTTTATAAATATATTATTTATATTATTATTATAAATATATTCTTTATAATAATAATGGTATTTCAAATCATAATTGAAATGAAATACCATAGTTGTGTTATCTTCCTCCACTTAATATCATGTAGAATCTATTCATATATCTTCTTAAGAACATCGCCACTAATACACACACTGTTATAGTTATTATTGGCGCCACGAAGAAGATTATTAAACTACTTATTTCACTAAGTGGCATAACCATAAACCAAACCTTTTTAAGGATAGATTGGAATGGTATATGGAAGAAATATATAAAGATTCCGTATTTGGCAATCTTGATTTTTTTATTTTTTATACTTTTCATTCTGTCGTAGAATAACCATATAAATGGAACACCAAATAAGATTACAAGATTTTCTGCTAAATCTAATAATGGTAATTCAGTATACATAAGAACTGTTCTAATTACACATGCAAGTAGATATAGTATACCGATTAGTGTTACCTGTTTTGGTTTTATAGATTTAAAATGTAAATCTATATTGTGTATCGCAAGAGCAGCACCTATTCCAAATAATGTGAATGGATAATTGAATATTTGTAAAAACCATAATCCACCGAACATTTCTGATATTGGATATAAGAACCATACTATTACTAATATAGGAAGTGATTTTTTTCCTAATGATTTAATTATATAGTAGAATACTGGTGTTAAGATAACATCTAACATAAGTGATCTTATATACCAAAATTGATATGGAAGCGGATATACATATGTATTTACGAATAATTCCTTTAATGTATAATCTGATACTATTCTATCAGAGAATAATGCCCTTCCAATTGGTAGTAATTCAACTAAGTATAAAATTATTAGCCATCCAGTACACCAAATTACATATGGTATAAATAAGCTGTGGAATCTGCTTTTAAATTTATACTTCCATTTTTCCATACTTGGAACGAAGTTGTAGAAAAATAAATATCCTGATATTAGGAAGAATATAGGAACAGCTACCCTAACTATACCTTGTCCTATAAAGTTCTGTACCACAGAATTTAAATTTACTACGTTTGATTTTTCTAAGTTGTTTGAATGTAGTATAACTACAAAAAAAGTCATAAATAGCGATATATTTTTTATTTTATTACTGATATATTTATCCATACTATATTTTACCTCTTCCCTCTTTATTATAGTCAAAATATAGATTAAAAATACCATATTTCTTGCATATTTTCAACTTACAACAACATTACATTTTTCTTAAGTTTGATTTTAACCCTATTTTTCTTTTACATTTACGTTTTTAATTTTATATATATACTTTTTTAGTTTAAAATTTATAACCTATTTTATGATTTTATATTCTTTTAATAATTCTATTCTCTGTTTTCCCAACTCCATAGTATTTATATATGAACTTGTTTTGTTTTTCTTTAAGTAAGATAAAATTCTTTGTCCCCAAGCTACTGGAAGTAGTATTGGGTATTTTTGTAAGTATGTATAGTTGTCTTTTAAATAATTTACGTTTGGGAATACTGCTTTTAATCGGTTTGATTTTTTCTTATCTTCAACTGCATCAAGCGTCATAAGAGCAGTATGTTTTCTGTCCATTGTGCTGGCCCCAAACACCCCAGCATCTAATATGTCGTTTATAAGTGATTCACTGTTAATGTAATATTTTTGAGAATTTTTTAATTCATCAAAGCTTGTAATATTGTCAGGGTAAGTTATTTTATCGTCATTAAAGCCTAAGTATTTTAAACTTATTTCGATTAAATTGAGTGCAAAGGTGTCGTAGTTTAAGTCTTTTAAATCAGACCAAAACTTTTCCCAATTTATATATTCTCCATAAGTTTCAATGTATTTTGAGAAATCCGCAACTTGTCTAATTCCGAATCCCCCAGTTAAAAAATGTTTCATATTATGAAACACTATATATATAAGGTGTTGTTCGTGTGATAATGTTAGTATATCGATTTTATCGATATTTATTTTTATACTTTTTTCAAATACGTCTTCAAATAACTTATTTAAATGTCCATACGCTTTTGATTCATGTGAAAAAAGACTTGTGCTCACTTCGATGCATAGACCAGTGCTTTTCGAAAAATATGCACATTCTTCTCCTTTGTCGATAAATTCAAACCCTTCACTTAAAAAGAATTCTTTGACTTTTTCATAATCCTCTTTTTTGATTAGAATATCTTCATCAGAAGAAATCCTATCATCTGGATTATTGTACATATTCCTAAAAATTATACCTTTAAATACTAAAATTTTTATATTTTTTTCACTAAGTTTTTTATACACCTCTAAAAAATGGTTAGTTCGTTGAATTTGCGAAAAAATATATCTAAAAGCAGATGATTTAAACATAGCCTGAAAATTCGCATCACATTCTTTGGAAAAATCTTCATTATATGCCGCATTATATATCATCGGCACAACATGATGAATTTCAGACATTTTATAAATATACAATAAATCTTCAAAATCTATTTTTTCACCGTCATATTTTTCATTTTTCAATGATGATTTTAATAAACTTAAAAATTCCAAATTAGTTTTTTTCATTTTTACCCCCATAGTATAACTATCTTTTTCGTATTACATGCTATTTAGCTACTCTATTTCATTTATAAGTCATAAAAGAATTGTAATACGTTTCCCTACCTCTTTCTTTATTATAATTTATATCATATATTTCCTCTACAAATATCTACTTTTTTATGAAAACCTATATCATTTTCCCTAAATTATTCCTAATTTAGATATTGAACCCACCCAGATACTTGTCTATAATGGAGTTAATAAGAATTTTGAGGGAGGTGAAATGCTGCGATAAATTACTATCGCCAGCAAATATTTTTGGGTAAATTCAAAGAATATTCAACATTTAAAAAAACAGTTATAATACTACTAGTCTTACTTATTCTAATTCCACTTATAACATTGGGGTATATCTTTTTTAGAATAAATTCAGCTCATGTAGATGATAATTACAACTCACAATATCAAAAAGTCGAAGGTATTACAAACATATTATTACTAGGTACAGACGGCCGCGAAAACGAACTAGCATACAGATCAGATGCTATGATGATTTTAACAATCGACTCAAACCATAATAATATTAAACTAACATCACTTGCACGTGATACATACGTAGACATTCCAGGACACGGAAAAGGCAAATTAAATGCAGCGTATTTCTGGGGTAAAGAAGACTTATTATTTAAAACAATAGAACAAAACTTCGAAATAGGTATCGATAAATTTGTTCAAGTCGACTTTAACGACCTTATGAATATAATATTCGTAATAGGCGGTGTCGATGTAAACATAGAGCAAAGAGAAATCAAATCGCTAAATGAAGGTATTCCAGGCGCATTCGATTCATGCACTTACGGGGATAAAGGCGATGAACCACAATTAATAGAAGGCGCTGGTTTACATACATTAAACGGATACCAAGCAATAGCATATGCAAGAATGAGATATCTTGACAATGGTATTTATAGAGACCAAAGACAACGTAAAATAATCTCTGGGATGTTTAACGGTGTCAAAGACTTATCTATGTCAGAATATCCAAAACTAATAAATTCTCTACTTCCATATGTATCGACTAATGTGTCAGTTAGCGAGATGTTAAACTTAGCATTTACATCTTATTCATTTGCAACAAAACAAGAGCTTAAACAAGCCGAATTCCCAATCATTGACGATGTTCATGTTAAAGGCGGAAAATACAAAAACGCCGGCTGGGTATGGCTATATGATGTAAATTCAATAGGTGTACTTCATGACTTTATATATGATGATATAATGCCAGAAGACAACGACTATTTAAAAAATAATGATAATATCAAGTTAAATTATTAATCAAATCTTATGTAAATTAAAAGGTGGTATGAATGTTCATATCACCTTTATTAGTAAGGGTTAAATATAGATTAACCAATTTAATTCCTTTTTATTCACTTTTATCCAAAAATATTTTTAAATAATAAAATTTTCCTAATAAACCACTCCTATTAAACTAATTAGACAAATTAACAACCATAACCTCAGGCACATTATTAAATCTAGGCAGTTTTTGCTTATTCGAACCAAGTCCGCTACTTATCAAAATCTTCATCTTATCCTTATTATAAAGACCGTGGATATATTCAGGGAAATAACCTTGGTCACCGCCATAAAATCCGCCTAAAAACGGAAATACAACTTGTCCACCATGATCATGCGAACTCACAACCAAGTCGATATCCCAAGCCTTCGAAGCCTCACCAAAAATAAAACTATCAGGTCTGTGGCTCATCATGATTTTATAGCTAGAAGTATTTTCAAAATCCTTCAAGAAGTCGTAAATTCCATCGCCCATATCAGCCTTTTTAGTCGTACCATTTGGGTCAAAAGCATAGCCATACATTCCGCCAATACGAACAGGTACGCCCTTAACCTTTATATCTTTATATTTCTGTTCCAACAAAATCGCACCAGTAGATTTTATTTCATCCAACAAATCCTCAGACTTTTGATTTTGCATATACTCAAGCTCATGATTTCCAAGAGCATAATAAACAGGCGCAATCTTCACAAGTCTTTTTATAAAACTCATAGCAATATCAGGATTTTTCGAATCATCGTTTAAAATATCGCCATCAGCAATTATAAAATCTGGATTTTGAGCCTTAATAGTCTGAACTAGCTTATCATCATTATCATTAAAAGTATTATCATGAAGATCACCGACAACGACAAACTTTAGATTTTCCCCGTTTGTAGTCTCTATCTTTTGACTTTTTATATCGTATGTATTTACAGTTAGATGGTTGTACGAAATATAAATTAAGTAATAGCAAAGTGGTATCGCTATTATTAGCAGTAAACAAAGTATTCCTGCTGCTATTTTTAGTTTTTTATGTTTCTTCATATTAATCCCCCCTCGTGGATTTCTAAAAATCTCTTATAAGCATATTGACTTCCTTCTCATCAATATCACACACAACCCCACTATCGATTTTATAAACTTTATCACACATCGTAAGCACACTCGGTCTATGCGTCGTAACAATACAAGTTCTCGCATAACCCATATTCATAATATTTCTAAGAACTTGTCTCTCAGTAAATACATCAAGAGCAGACGTCGCCTCATCTAACAATAATATAGGTGATTTTCTAAGAAGAGCCCTAGCAATCGAAAGCCTTTGAGCCTGACCCTCAGAAAAACCACTGCCCCTCTCGCCAACTTTTGAATTAATTTTATCAGGCAATTTATTTACAAAATCATAAGCACAAGCAGCCTTCAACGCCTCAACAATCTCAGCATCAGTCGCATCTTGTTTCACCATTCTCATATTCTCCGCTATAGTCCCAGAGAAAATCGTATTACCCTGTGGTACATATGCAAAGAATCTTCTTGTTCCTGCTGAAATTTTGCAACTAACACCGTTGATATCCCTTATACTCGCATTTCCAGACTTAGTATTAATAAGACCTAATAATAACCTAATCATAGTCGTCTTACCCTCACCAGAAGGACCAACAAGAGCTACAATCTCGCCAGGATTCGCAACTACATCAGCATGTTGGAACACAGTCTTATTTTCATTATAACTAAACTCAACATCATCCAAAACAACGCTAAGCCCCTTGCCTTGAGTATTATTTTGTATTAACTTAGCCTTATCATCTTCCAATTCACTTTCATCTTTAATCTTGAAAAACTCCATAATTCTTCCCGCAGAAGTAGTCGCACTAATCGCAGACGGAACAAGACTTACAATCGACTTAAATGATGAAGAAAGCTGACCAGATAATTGAACAAACAAAGTCATAGTCCCAAAAGTTATATGACCTGTCCAAAGACGGTAAACACCCCATCCAAAACAAGCATAAGCAACAAACATCCCCACAACAGACATAAAAGACGATGTATAAACAGAAAACTTATTATAATCTAAAAAAACATCTTTATAGTTTTGTTGAACATTTCTCAATCTTTTACTAAATAAACCAACCAAATCAAAAGCCTTTATAGACTGTATATTTTGGAAAGACTCTTCATTAAAAGACATAACATCACTCGAAACCTGTCTCATTCTTTTATTATAATCCCTCATTTTTTTCATAAGAGTTTTCGAAACAATAAGCATCACAGGCGCACTCCCAAGCGCAATAACCGCCATCGTAGGATCATAATAAAGTATAATAGCAAGAATTCCAAAAAATTGAGCAGAACGCGTAATCAAACTCGGAATCCAGCTCAAAATACTAGACGCCACAGTATTAACATCGCCATTTAGACGGTTTAATAAATCCCCGCTATGAAACTCCTTCATCGAAATCCAATCCGCAACAAGAATCTTATCATAAACCTCAGCCTGGATTTCATTATTAACCTTAATATTAATCCTAGCCGAAATCATAGTTGTAATAGCATTAATTCCAATACTAAAAAGCCCCATCGCAACTATAAAAAGCGCAATCAAGGCGATATTCCCACTGTCTTGGCCAGTAACAGCATCGATTAAGTACTTAGACCCAACACTCGAAGCCAGCCCCATAACAGTCGTCAACACTCCTAAAAATATGTAAAATACAATTTGAAACTTATATTTTTTCGCATAAGTATACATCCATTTCGTCTCTTCATACATCTCCTGGAGCATACCCTCTTTAATCTTTCTAATAACCTTTTTTATAAATTCCATTTTTCCCCCACCTTTTGTTTATTGAAACATCGTAATTTAAATATTTATATCTTTATTTTAGCATTTTATAAGTATATATAAAACAATAATTGCAATAATAGGAAATTTGTAAGTTATATTGATATGTTGCCCGTTTTTGGGAATAATATACATGAAAATTATATTTTTTCTAAAACAAAAAACGGACATCTCTGCCCGCTTTTGTTTATATAATATCCACAGCTTTTAATTTCCCTAAAAATTCATCTAAATCAGCCTTAGCAACATCTCTCTCAACTTCATATTCATCTAATATTCTTTGTAATAACTCATCTTCATCTTTAGATGACTCGATATTTTCCCAAATAAATTTTCCTATTTCATTAATAGCTATCAATCCATTAAAATCATTTATTGTTCCTCCAAGTGGAACTAAAATATTATCCCCAGCTATATTTCTAAGCATAAACTCTTTTTTTAAGTCCATAAATATACTCCCCTACTTTTTATTTTCTTCCAATAATATTATTGTATTCTAATTGTGTAAATTCCACTACTTTACTGTACATATCACATAAATATTGTGGTTTTTTATCAAAACTTCCTGTTTCAGTATATATCGATGCAGCACAACTTGAACAGATTCCTTTATATTTACAATCTGTGCAACCAGAGTATAATCTTATTTTTTTTGTTTCTTCTAAAATAATATTCCAACTATTTATAAATCCAATATCAAAAGGATTTGATGCAATACTATTCATCATTCCACATGGATATATCTTTCCATCCCAAGAAAGCCAAAATGAAGATTTACCAGCACGACATCCTATAGGATCCCCCTCTATTTTTTCACATTGTTCATCCATCGGGTCATCATTTTTTAACACAATTCCCTCTTTCATAGCCTTTGCCCTTTTGATAAATGTTTCCTTCTCCATTCTTAACTTATCAATTTGTACTGAATAAAATGCTGCCTCGCTAGTTGAAAATCTATCCCCTTTACCGATAGCAGAACTATCTCTTCTAACCGGCGGAAACATATAGCATCCAAATTGTACATATAATTCATTTTTCTCAGCAAACTTATATATTAGCTCAATATCATCCTTATTATATGGAGTAATACTTGCATTTAATTTTACTGATATATTTCTCTCTTTTAGATATTTTATCGCTCTCGTAACTTGAGTAAAACCATTAGGATTTCCACATAATCTTTCATATGTTTCATTAGAACCTCCATATAAAGTTATATTTAATCTTGATGGTGGATATTTTGCAAAGAAATCAGCCATTTCTTCATCAATTAATGTAGCATTAGTATTAATTGATATAATTAGTCCCATTTTAACCAATTTTAAATATAATTCTTTAAACCCTTTATATAATAAAGGTTCACCACCTGTTATAAGTAAAAATAACATACCTGCATCTTTTGCTTCCTCTGCTATACTTATCCATTCTTCAACAGTTCTTAGTCTTCCAACCTTGTCAACCTCTGATTTTGTCATTTTTACATAACACATTTTACAATCCATATTGCAAATAGGAGATAACTCAAATGTTCCCGATAGTGGTATTTTATTTTTTACAGCCTTATCTGACAAATAAGTTGCTATTAATGGTTCAACTGTCTTTACATTCATTTTTTAAATTCCCCTTTATATATTTTTCTAATAAATTTACCGCATCTTCATTAGGAAGACATTCTAATAAATATACCGGTATATCATTAGTTAATTCATCCACTAAATTAATCACATTATTGTAGAAATCACTATTCCACCTATTTATAGTAACCTGTCTTATTATACTTCTAAATGCCTGTTTTTTATCCAAAGGAACAACCTTATTTTCTTTTGATTGTTTCAACATTATAATAGAATTTATGGGATACGATTCATTTTTATAAATTTTTGAACTTCCTGAAAATGGTGATCCATAAGCATACCAAGTATTATTTATCTTTCTAATAAATGCTCTATCACCGTTTATCAAATCTACATTTTTATATTTTTGCCATAAATCTGCCTGTGTAGACTTTCCAATACCTGAATTTCCTGAAAACAAAATTGCACTTCCTTTATAATTTATAAAAGAAGAGTGTAATATAAATACATTTTGTTTTATAAGAGTCGATTCCAATGCTAAAGAATCAAATATATTAGAATATTGAATTTCTTTATGAGTATACTTATTGTATAAATAACAAGTATAATTATTATCACCTTTATCAATCAAACATGCATTTGGATTTTTATTATCTAAATATACAAATTCTCTATAAAAAATATTATCCTCATAAAAAATATTATATTCTGAACAGCTATATATAGGTTTTGTTTTGAATTGTTTTCTATTTCTTACCTCTATAAAATTATAATATATATCACTTTCTTTTGGTGTATTTTCAATATAAAATTTTTCAAATCTATTCATAGACTTTATTGTATATGGCAAATTTAAAAAAATATTTAATCCTGCAATATTATATACATATGTCATAAAAATTCTCTCCCAAACTTTTTAAAAAATATGACCATATCTAATGATATGGCCATATCCTTTATTTTTTTATATATTTTATGATCCAAAATATTCTGCATAACTTTGTGGAATATGATAACATACTTTATCACCATCTGGCAATTCAGCTGCATGTGTACAACTACCTCCAGCTATTCCTGTATTAAAATAAATAACTGGTTCATCATATTTTTCACCTTTAGAAGGTATTCCACAACCACCATCTTTATAAAAAGTTTTTGTTGCAGTTTTGCATGTAGCTATACTTTGAGAAACACCAAATTCCTCCATATAAAATTCAGGTTTTGTATAGGCTTTTTTATTTTTCATATCTGCACCTCCAATCCCTTATTTAAACCAAGATGATATCATATCTAATAATGTTTGTTTTTTTACATTTATACTAACATTTACAGATTCAGAAGTTTTACCTTCTTCTCCATTAGCAATAATAGTATAGCTATTTGTACCTTTGATAGTATGTTTTATTGTAACTGTAAACACTTTATTTCCATCTGAGTTTAATTTACTTGATTTTGAAGTTGGTGTAACTTTATTTCCTTTGTTATCTAAAATAGTTATATCTTTAGCATTACTATTAGTAGTAACTATTAATGTTGATTCTTTATTTACTTTTACAAAATCTGTAGTAAATTTCGCATTTAATATTTTTACTGGTTCTTTAGCTTTATTTAATGCTAATGTTCTAGCTTTTGTTTTTTCAATAACTTCTTGAGTAGCTTCAAAACTAACATTTGGTTTTGCATTTGATGCTGGAGCGTTAAATGTTAATTTTATGTTAGTAATTGAAACTATATTATTGTTATTTCCAGTATTACTAACCATTATATATGCTTTCCCATTTACAAATTTTATCTTACTTGTATCTAATTTATAATACATATCAGTAGCTGTTTTTAGTGTTTTAGTTCCTACAGGTACATTTTTAGATGTATCTGTTTTATCATCTGTATAAGCAGTAAATGTTGCTTCTCCATTTGGAGCTTTTGCACCTATTTGTATAGTTGCAGGAACCTTGTCAGATGATATTTCAAATCCAATAGATTGACCTGGAGCTAAATAAACTTCATTATTTGGTCCTATTTCTTTAAATTTGTCAAATCCAGCTGCTCCATCAGTATTTACAAATACTGCACCAAAGTTAGTTGAAGTTTTTTGTGTCAATAACAATTCTCTAACTTCATTTACTTGAGGATTTGATTCAAGCGCTTCTTTATAAGCATCTTTAGCAGTTGTAGCATCTTCTGTATTTTTAGATGTATCTATAGGGTTGTAAATACGTACTGCATCTAAATAGAATATTTCATCTCTAGCAACTTTTATTTCTACAAAATATTTTCCATGTGTATAAGCATTTCCTTTTGAATCTTTCCATTCTGAACAATTCCAATTATAAACTGGTATTTGATATAAACTTCCATTTTGATATTTAGTTTTTACCTCTTCACTACTTATACGATCTTTTTTATTTCCATTACTATCAACAGTATATACATTAATTAAAAAGTCTCCAGTTTCATTTGTAGTTCTACCTACTAAATCAAAACCAGTTCCTGTAAATGTAAATGTTGCTGTTGCTGCTCCATTACCAGTTATTTTAGTTGATGAACCATTACTATCAGTTGCATCATTATCATAACTAGCATCATTTCCGTAATTTGTATTTTTGTCACTTTGTTCTTTTGTGTTATCTGTATTATTGTCTGTTCCTACTTTTTGAATAACATCTTTATTGAAGTATATTCCACCAGTTTGGGTAGTTGTACCTGTTCCACCGAAGTTATCTTCATAATAAACAGATGTTGCTGGTATTATTGATACAGATGAATATTTATAAGCATCTACATTTTGACCTTCTTTAGTTGTTTGACCTTTTACTGCATAGTAATATTTATCAATACCATCCATATATTTATTAGGTGTATATGTTACTTTATTTTCATCTTTAACTTTTAAAGTGCCATATTTATTAGATTCTTCTGCTTTAAAACCTTCTTGAAGACTGTAGCTTGTTCCTGTATTTAAGGCTACTTCTGAATCATCATATACTTTACTAACACTATTTAAAGTTGCTGATTTAAATCCATCATTTGCTCTTACATCTACTGTAACTGGTTTACCATAATCTAATACTACTGTATCTTCTTGTAAATCAGTTTTAGCTAATACACCGAAATATACTGTTGATGTAATATATGGAAAATCTCCAACTACTTTTGTACTGTTATCATTTGATTTATCAATACTTGCATTATCTGAACCTATATTTCTTACAGTATAGTATGCATTTGTATTATGAAGTTCATAACCTTCTGGTTTATATTCAGATGCATTTATTATTTTTTCTTGAGTATTTAGGTTTACAGAAATTGGCTCTGTTTTATAAACTTCTTTTCTCCATGCAAAATCAACTTTGTTACCTGCAGAGTTTACTGGTTCACCATTTTCATTAACCAGATAATACACTACATTAACACTTGCTTTTCCCCATGGTAGAGTTGGATCATCAAATGGTAATGTCTGATTATCTATTCCTTGATAGTTAGTATAATTTAGAGTAGCTTCCTTATTAGTATGGTAATCAGTTTTTTCTGAAGCTTGACCATTCATAGAACCATTTAAATACTCTACAAAACTTAAAACTATTTTTGCAGATGTAATATCTCCTATAGTCCATGTAAATGTCTTTGTATTCATATCATATACAAAGTTTTCAGCAATTATTTTATTTCCAGATATTATATTACCTTCCTTTTTATCTGATGTTGCAGATGTTCCATCTTCACTAAAAGTAACAGTTTCTATAACTTCTGGAGTTCCTGTTCCATTGCCTTCATCATCAACTTGACTATAGCTTAATATTTTTATACTTGTATCATAATCACTAGGGAAGGTTTCTTTAACGCCTGAAGGATATTTATTTCCCATTTGAAGACTAAAATCATCACCTATTACATCTGTTACAACTGCATTTGTTCCTGCTTTTCTAATAGCTGTAGCTATATTTGTAAATGCATTTTCTAAATCTTCTTTTGAGTTAGCATTTTTATAACAATTTTCATTAGATGCCATGTAATCTCTTAATATTTGTCTACATCTATCTTCAGTTAATTCCTTATATTGTGATCCTTTAAGTCCAAATGATACTGTATATATAGTTGCACCATAATTATTTTTTATTTCAGAAGATTTTTCATGAGCTTTAAATGCATCAGGATATATATCATATCCAGTTTTTCCATTATATCCATTTTCAGGAGCGCCATCACTCATAAATAATACAGCTTTGTTTCTAGTAGTATCCTTTACTGTTTCTAACACTTGTTCAGCCATTGTCATAGCATTGTCATAGTCAGTACCACCTGTTGGATTATTAGAAATACCATCAATTGCATCAATTACTGTTTGTTTATTGTCAACATTTTTTAATGAGCATAATATTCCATTAGTATATCCACTACTTGAGAATATTACGACAGAAACCCTATTATTAGATTTACTTCCATCTTCATTATTTGCAAATAGTTGATTTACAAACTGTTTAGCTGAATCCTTTGCAATTGTTATTCTTTTTTTAGTATTATCTGTAGTTTGTTTTCCATCAACATCCCAATCCATACTTCCAGATACATCTATAACTAAAACTACATCTGTACCTTGTTTTAGAGGCACACCAGTAACACCTAGTTCTACTCTTGTAAGACCTGTTTTTGGGAAATCTGTATCGCTTGCAGTTTTAGAAGTTTTTACTGCACCTTGATTTGGATACTCAGGTTGAGCTGGACCATTTAAATCTCCATCTGGCTCAACAGCGTCTGGAGCATTCAGATCTGTATAGTAATATGCAATTGTCGTATCAGATTTTACATCAAATGTAGTTTTTTTCTCTTGTTCAACATCATTAATTATCATTTTGTTGAAAGTATATTGGTTATATTTTTCAGGAATTGATACAGTTTGAATTCCTTTTTTAACACTTTTTGTAAAAGAATCAGACTGTTCTATACCATTCACATAATATTTTACTGTAAAATTAACTTTATCTGCTTTTTTATAATAAGCAGTTATCTCAGCATCCCCATTTACCTTTATTTGATTATCAGTACCTATATTAGAACCATTATATTCTATTTTTTCTACTTCATAATCATCTACATTTCCAAATCCACTAGGGAATGAATCATTAATATCAACTGTATCTCCTGCTTTAACTTCTTTTTCTACTTTAGATGGTGTATTTTCATCTAATTTATAGTTTATAGTTAACTTAACTTTATCTTGTACTTTTTTGTAGAAAGTAAATGCAGTTGAACTAGAAGCACCTTCATCTTCTGTTCCAGTAAATCCACTATCATATGTTATAGCATAATCTTTTCTCAAATCAGTATATCCTCTAACTAAATATATTTTACCTTCTGAAGTTACAGTTAAAGGATTTCCGTCATATCCTAAACTAATACTATTCCTATTAACATTTAATGTATTTTTATTCCCTCTTTTATCAGTTTTAAAATAGTATTTACTATTAGATTTAGTAACCTTCCATACACTACCATCAGGAACTTTAGTTAACTTATCACTACTACCTATATCATCTTCACCAAGATTTCCATTTGAATCAGCCACAAGTGCCTTTGTTCCATAGGTAATTAATACTTCATCTCCTGTTTCTAATGTAGTAGGATAATTTACCTTTTCATAGTAAGTCTTTACTGTACTTTGATCCCCAACTGTAGTTTCGGCATGTGATACAATTCCACTCAAAGGAATCATCGTAATCGCCATAACAAACGATACAAACACCGCCAAAAACTTATTTAAAATTTTTCTCACCTTATATTCTCCTCCTTTCAATTATTCGCGTCTATCTATTAAAATACTCTATCCCCCTTTTCAATATTTTTGACAGACCATTTTAAACATTTTTATAAATAATCAATATATAAATTGAATATTTAACTCCCTAAAAAGCATCCACCATCAATATCTCGCTAGAATTCTTAGAAAAATGGCTTGTCTTTTCCTCAACACTCGCACCGGCTTTAACATTCTCAAATTTAACCCTATATGTAATACCGCCTAAATAAGCTCCCCCTTCTTGGAAGTATTTATAGTAAACATATACAGTTCCCAAATCCTTGCCTGATACGTTTTTAATACCTATTACTCCGTCTTCTTGTTTAGTAATTTGTACCTTGTCTTTCATAAGTGACATATTGTCTAGTTTTGCTTGTATTGAATCAACATATTTGTACTTGTCATCTTTGTTAAATTCGATTTTTCCTGTAGATTCCATAACTAAAGTTGATGTTTTTGGTGGTAAATTTGTAACTTTGAATACTGCATTTTTATTTCCGTTTACTTTGATGTTAATTTCTCCATATTGAACTACTTTGTTTGAATTGTTTTTTACTAATAATGATAATACATTTGCTACAGGTTTATCGCTTCCATCTTCAATAAATTGGCCAGTGTATTGACCTATATTTTCAATAACTAAATCTGTTTTTTCTATGCTGTATGGTAGTTTAAGTTCTCCTACCTTCTTTTGATCTTCATAATTAAATCCTGCTATTTTATCTACTTCTGTAGAGTCTTTTGTAGGTTTTTTAACTTCTTTTGATTCTACTTTTGTTTTATTGTTTGTTAGCTTGTCCACTTCTTCATCTGTTAATTTGTTCATTTCCTCTTCAGATAAGTTATAATCTTCTTTTACTTTATTCCTAGCCTCTTCCTTTTTACTTTTATTAATATAAAACCCAATACCTATTGCTGCTATGCACACAACTGCTATTATGCCAACTTTCTTTTTATTCATTGAAATGTCCCCCTCTCACTTGTATAAAACCTTAAGTTGATTTATATAATTTTTTTAAATTTTTACACAATTTTAATTCACCGCCATAAGTGTGTGTAAAGCACCCATAACTGTGACTTGTCCATATTTTCTTAAATTGTAGAATAACATCTAATCTAGTTGGATGGAAACAGATAGAAATTTTATTGAAATGATACTTGACTGTATATCAAATTCCCCCACAATTTTAAGATACTTTATAGACAAGTTGAAAATATATTAGTTCCATATACAAATTAATGTATCGAAACCCATTTTGAAAAATGATGAGATATTTATATCCACTTTAGATATCTAACAATTTAAATATCCTACTTAAACCTTTTAATAAAATATTCATCATATATAATAAAGTAAATCATTACTTTACTAACTCAATTTATTTAAAAAACCTATATCAAATAAATTCGATAAATTAAGACAAATTCCTTTTATAAAATTAATTTGATATATATAATAAATTTACCCCTACTCATTTAAAAACAATCTTGGTCTTCACCAAAAATTAATAATTCCTTTCACCATTTATTTTTTTATTATATACCCTTTTGGTTTAATTTTCCATATTTTTGGTATTTTTTCTTATTATTTTATGAAATATCTTTATTTTGGGTAATTAAAAAGATTTTTTTTAACTATATACGTATAATAACGAACTTTTTCTCTACTTTTGTAATAAAAAAAGAGCCAAACCCTGCAAAACAAAGTCCAGCTCTAACAATTTACTTCTATATAATCTCATTTTCCCTAAGCACAGCCAAAAACTCGTCCAAGTCTGTTTTTCTCTTAGTATAAATTCTTTTTTAAATTCCATATTTCCTCCATAAAGCACTTTTTTTGATAAATTTTTGGCAGTGTAAGTTGTTCCGCCATAAGTTATGCTTTTGCTTTTGTCTAATGGGGCTTTGTTTTTTTCCATTATTCTTGCTATTTGAACCAGAATCATTATTTCCGTTTGGGCTATTGCTATCTTGATTCTTTCCATCTGAAACACTATCTTTCCTCGAATCTGAACCTATATTTCCATCTATATTATTAGCATCTCCTGATTCGCCGTTTTCAGCATCATTTTTTGAACTATTTGCCTTAAAATTCCCCGCTTCTATCCTCCTTTTTATGATTTCAAATCAATTTTATTTTTTCTTCCTTTTATCACGTTCCTTTCCCGCAATTTTACTTATCATGCTGGCACTAAGCCCCCATTTTTTCGCAACACTGTTGATTTTCATTCCTTTTATAATATAATCCTCAAAAATCCCTCTATCTCTTTCTTTTATATCTAATTCGTCTTTAGTAGGAATATAATATAAGCCGCCTCCCATTTCTTTAATTATCAATTTGTATTTCTCCTCTCCGACAATATTATAAAGCGGTACTAAATCTTCTGGTATTCTTCTCTCTGGATTATTATCCTTCATAATTTACTCCCCCTATCTTGTTTTCTTATTTTATATAGTAGTCTCTTTTATAGAAATTGTATATTTCTAATTATTCTAATTTTCAAAATTTTCTTTAAATAGAAATTAGTCACTACACTATTTCTTTAAAATATTATAATAAAATAGTTTAATAGCACGTGAAAACGGTTCTATAGTATCA
The DNA here is from genome assembly GCA_025148965.1 of Intestinibacter bartlettii. Lineage (GTDB taxonomy): Bacteria > Bacillota > Clostridia > Peptostreptococcales > Peptostreptococcaceae > Intestinibacter > Intestinibacter bartlettii. Next base: position 2,509,153 of record CP102273.1, read on the forward strand.
TTTAATCAAGAAAACAAATTAGTTTTCAAACAAGAAAGGAGGTGCAAACATGGCTGAATCTAAAAAATTAGTACTAGTATTTAAAAACTCTATCGGTAAAGAAGTTACTTTCACTATCGAGGACCCAAAAGATGCATTGACAGAAGCCGAGATAAAAGCGGCGATGGACTTAATTGTTGAAAAGAACATCTTTAAGAAAAATAATTATGATTTGGTTGAAGCTGTTGAGGCTAGAATCGTAAATACTCAAACTCAAGAATACGATCTTGTTGTGTAGGCTAGGGTTTGGTACTAAATAAAAAAGAAAGGAGGTTACTGTATGGCAGTTGTAGTTACAAAAAACTTATCATCATTAAAATTGTACCTAAATAAAGGCTTAGATGAAAATTCTAAGCAAATAACTGGTACTAAGACATTTAATTATGTAGATTCAGAAGCGACTGACCAAAATGTTTTGGATGTTGCAAATGCACTTGGTAATCTGCAAAAGCACGATGTATATAACATTGTAAGAATAGACAACAGTACTTTATCTGAATAGATAGTTTGTATGTGGTTTTAAAGTATATGGTGGGGGAAGCAGTTGCTTCCCCCTTTCAGCATTTAAAATCATTAATTCAAATATCATATCTATGTATTTATAACATTGAATGAAAGGAGATATTTATGGAAATCATTGAAACTCTAATCGCTAACGTAGGATTCCCAGTGGCCGTTTCGATATATCTATTGGTGAGGCTAGAATCGAAGCTGGAGACCCTAACAAACAGTATAAATGAGCTTTCGAGCAACATTATTTCACTAAAATCAAAATAGTATTATGCCCCATACCGTTGGGGCTATATCCCTCCCCAGAGAACTATTTTGATCTTACCTTAATTATGGACACATTTTCAGGTCTTATACATATTTTCAAAAAAAATTTTTAAAAAAGTTAGGAGCGGTGGTTATGAAATATAATTTACAAGGATTTTCTCAAGAAGTAGCGTCTGAATTGAATATAGATGGGATTGATTTATACCTTTTAAGATGGTTTGTCGATTTCAAAGATACTAACCAAATGGACACAAAAATCGTCGATAGCGAAGTGTATTACTGGATTTATCACAAAAAAGTCAGCGAGGACATGCCGATTTTACATCTGCAAAAAACTGCTATATATAGAAGGTTAAAAAAATTATGCAAGGCGCAAATATTCAAAAAAACAGTAGTTCGCGAGAGAGGAACTTTTACTTATTATGCCATCGGGCCTAACTATATAAGACTTATCAGCAATACTCCAAACAGTAGTATTGCCAACGTTTCTGCGATAAAACCGCCACCTATAGATCCTGCTTTTGATGATGATAATTTCGGCTGCGAAAATTGTCGTTGTAGTAAATGTTGTGGGAATTTTTCTGGTTATGATAATCATCGTTATTGTGAGGATTTGGCGAATTCTTTTAATCTGCCAACTGATGGCTTTGATAAGATTTCTGTGGGTCTTATGCCGGTTGAAGAAAGTGCGTCTAATAATGTTGGGGATTATATTTTGAATGCGGGTTCGCTTAATGTGCAATCTAGTGAGTTAAAGTCGCAAGAAAGTTCATTTGAATCACATGAAGGTAATACAGAGTTTCAAGAAGGTGTTATCGAATCGACTACAAGTGCAATTGAATCACCACAAGGTGCAATCGAGTCGACTACAAGTTCTTTTAAATCACCACAAGGTGTTATTAATTCACAAGAAGGTTCATTAAAGTCACCAAAAGGTATTTCTGAATCACTAACAAGTCCATCTAAGTTAAATTCTCACACTTTAAACGACGAAAATCTCACTTTTGAGCCAAAAACTGACACATTTAAGGCCGAAGAAGGAACTTTTGAGTCTGACCGAGGTGCTCTAGAGTCCGACCAAAAGATAGAAATAAATAAAAATAATATTATTTATAATTCTTCTAATTCTGAAAATAATGAAACTACTCTTAGTGAGTTGCTTTGGAAATTTATAAAAGAGTTAAATCCTACTTTCCCTCTGCCTGATTTTAAGAAATGGGTAAGAGATTTTAAAAATATTTTATACAAAGACAAACGTGATTTTGACGAGGTTTCAGAGGTTATTGAATGGACTTTTACCAATGATGATAATACATTTTGGAGTGATAAAATTGTAGAGGCAAGTGATCTAAGAAGACATTATAAAAGAATTTTGGCTCAATTTAATGGTGCAAAAAGGGCTCTAAAGAATAAGATTTCAACATCTAAAAGCTATTACAACACTGCTGATTTTATAGAATTTTAAGGGGGGATTTTTATGGCACTTTACAACTTGGGTGCGGAACAAAGTATTTTGGGGGCGATTTTAATTGAGCCGGAGTTGGTTTCGGTGGGTAATCAGTTTAATTTGTCTGTTTACGACTTTTTTCACCCACAACACCAAATAATCTACAAACATATGCAAAAATTGTATGAACGTAACGAAAAAATAGACCCAGTCACACTTTCGAGCGAATTAACAAATCACGATCAATTGGACAAAGTCGGCGGAGTAGCGTATTTGACAAGCTTGGTGACAGTCGTTCCATCAGTATCAAACATCAGCTATTATATCAGAATCGTCAAGGATTTTTCGATGAAACGAAGCGGCCACGAAATGCTTGCGACTACATCGAAAAACATAAAATCCATGGATCAAAAGTCGCTTATAACTTTCTCAGAAGATTTCAAATCCATGGTTTTGGACAATTCCAACTCCGAAGATTTAGTTGTAAATGCATCCAAGGTCTCTATTTCTGTCCAAAGAGGTGGAATTTTGACAGGATTTGCAGGACTTGATGCCTTGCTTGGCGATGGGCTGAACTTTGGGACTTTGACTGTTTTGACAGGTAGCCCTGGAGCCGGAAAGAGTACATTTTTGAACCAAATCATTGCAAATGCTATTAGTAATGGGTTCAACTCGTTCTTATATTCAGGCGAGCTGACTTACGAAATGTGTATGGATTGGTTCACTAGAACCGTTGCAAATCCTCAACATCTTCTAAATTACACAAGTAATATGGGCAAGTATGCAAAAGTTTCGGATGAGGGGCTTGAAATGATAACACAATGGGTTGATGACAAACTGTTTTTTTATTCAAAAGAGGCAAAAGCAGATGAGGCCAATATCTCCCACGCAATTGAATATTTAGCGACTAAGAAAAATGTCAAACTGTTTGTCCTTGACAACTTAATGACACTCGATTGTAGTGGTAATGACAAATATGAAAAGCAGATAATTGCCGTAAAATCACTAAAAAGACTGGCGAAAAAATACAAGATAGTCATAGTCTTGGTGGCACATTCGAACAAAAACTCCATGATGAACAAAGAACCCCACGTCTTTGAAATATCAGGAGCCAGCGAAATCCCAAACCTAGCCGACTATGTCCTAAAAGCATCACGCGAAGGCAGAGAACCCGAAACTGAACTCTTCGTACTAAAAAACAGAATCACAGGCTCAATCCGCTACAAAACAATGCTTACATTCGACACTGCCCGCAAGAGATTCTTTACCAAAACAGGCAATGAGCTAAAAAAGGACTTCGGCTATATGCCATCATATGAGCAAGAATCATTTGATTAAGAATAGTAATTTGCTTGATAGCAACGTTTAAGAAATCATACAAAATTTTAATCGATTATTTATAAATTTTAATTTTAGGTATTATATTTTTTTAAAAATAAGGAGGTACAATTATGAACCTAGTTACACTAATTGGAAGGCTTACATCCGACCCAGAACTTAAATTTTTCAGCTCAGGAACAGCAATCTCAAAAGGCACAATCGCCATCGACCGCAGCTATAAAAAAGACAATCAAACTGTAACCGACTTTATTCCTGTCGAAGTTTGGGGCAAACAAGCCGAATACTTCTCAACTTGTTTCCAAAAAGGCTACCTTATTGCAGTAAGCGGCAGTCTCCACATCGACCGCTATGTCGACTCCGACGGGAACAACCGCAACTTCGCCAAAATTGTCGTGCATAAGCTGATGAGGCTTAATATTCCTAAGGGAAATGGGCTTGATACTGGAAATGGTGATGGAAGTTCTGGAAATAATTCAAGCGATAATTCTGGTGGAAATGCCGGTGATTCTGCTGCTGATACTTCTGGTGGAAGTGTTGATGCTTCTGGTGCAGATACTTCTGGTACTGCTACTGGCAATAGCGCTGATACTTCTGGCGTTGACAATGGTAATTCTACTTTATCTAACGATCCACAAGCCAACTTAACAGCATGCATCGATGACGAGGAAATCCCATTTTAGTACAAAATCTCTTAATACATATGAGCTAGATTTATCATATAAACTAGCTCAGCCTTTACAAATTATCTTAAATAAGGAGGAAATATGATAAAAAAACCTAATGTAATCGAAAAATGGCAAAAAAGAAACAAATATGGCAGACCTGGTGTTCCCCTATCTGCTACAAAAATCGCCATCCACTACACTGGCAAGCCAGATGTCGATGGTGACAAGACTGTCTCATATTTTAACAACGTCGTTGCAAATGGATGCAAAATTGGCAACAGATATATCTTTGCATCTTCGCACTATGTAATTGGACTTGGAGGCGAGATATACCAACTGATTCCGACTAATGAAATATGTTATGCGACAAACAGCGCAAATTCATACGCAATCGCAATCGAAGTCGCAACAACAGGCAGCGACAACCACTACACAGATGCGACATACAAAAGCATGGTCCACCTTTGTGCGTGGCTTTGCAGCTATAAAAATCTCAATTGTAAAAAAGACATCATCACTCATACAGACGTCGTCGGCAAAAAATACAAACTCTGCCCTATTTATATGGTCAAAAATCCAGACAAGATGCAACAATTTAAGATTGATTGTGATAATTTAAAACAAGGGAAAATCACAGTAAATGACATAATAAACTGCACATCGCCGAATTATAACAAGAAAATCAGTGACAATGCAAAATCCGATTCAGGCAATAGCACAGGCAGTAATAATCAAGGCAATGGCGAGCAATACGCCGACATCCCAAAAATGATAAAAATCATCCACGATGTCAACTACCACAAAACGCCCGACTTCAAAAACTCCAGCATCGCCGGAATCGCCCTTTGTGGTGAAGTTTTCACAGTTTCACAACTTATAAAACGAAATGGCACTGATATGTATAAGTTGAAATCTGGTTATTATATCACGACACACGCAAAATACGTGGAAAAATATAAATAGATAGTTTTGTGGTACAAAAAATAAAATATAATGGATCAAAATGACCCATTATATTTTATTTGAACAAATTTATTTAAGTGCGAACATATCCCTTCAATAAAACCCTATCCTTTCCGTCCAACTTACAAAAATATTTAGCCATATTATAAGGAGATCTCTCATTCTCATCTGCAGATTCATATCCATCTGAATAAATAATATAACCATTACTTATTTGCAATTCTTCCACCCCATAGGCAACTTCCATTAAACAAGTTCTCGTTTTATCATTAAGATTCATTATAAAAACTCCCTCATCTTCTAACATGTCAATATAGTACATATAACCATCAGAAATTTGCATAATACTTGAATATTGTAAAACCAGTTTCTTTTCACTACAACCGATCTTTATCTTATAAATACAATCATCTTGATTAAAATAGATATCATCTGAATATGCCACCAATCCATTTATAATACTATCTTTCTCTCCCTCAAATATAGTCTTTTGTGAGTCACCGTTCATATCCATGCTTTTCAAAGAATAGTACTCTTCATAATAATCTCGATTCCCAGTGTAATCCACATCAATATAGTAAATATTCGAATTGTAAATAGTAAATTGCGAAATATATTCTGAATCATTTATACATACATCATTTTTTCCAGACAAAGACATCTTATGTATGCCGAGCGACTTGCAGTAATATTCCTCATCCTCTTCTGGAAAGTCCAACTTTTGATAATAGATACTTCCTTTATAAATGATTGGATTTATCCCTTTTGTCAAAAGCTCGGCATCTTTACCATTAGTTCGAACTCTGAAAATATACGGACTCTCTATATCAGTGCCTTCAACAGTTTTTGCTGTACCATAAATCCATCCATCTTTAACATCAAGATTGTAATACCAGTACAATTTGTCACTCTTATACACCAGCGATGACTTCTTCGTATGTACATTCACCTTGTAAATTGACTCATAAACACAGTAATACATATAGTCACCATCTTTAACATTTGAGTTAGTCACCATAGCAGGACATTCACTTACTGGCATATCATAGTTACAGTTCATCATATATTGTTGATGATAACAACACCCAACAACCAAGACCAGCGACAATATCGTCATAATAATTATACTTTTGTTTTTCATATAAAAATCCCCCCTCGGTTTAGTTTATTCGAAGGGGGATGTATTTATCCTTCAATCCATCAAGCCATTCTATTATATCTACTTATTATTTGATAAACTCTCCTCACACTAATCTCATACATTCTCGCAATCTCCCTAATATCCATATTACCCCTATAGAGCTCAACGATTTTTTTATCGCGTTGTCTTTTAATAATTGCATCCCAACCTGCAACATAAGATGCCTTGCCTGTATAAGTTTTCATAAATCTTATCGCTTCTCTTAAATCAATCTTACAAAATATATTCATTATCAAAGGAACTTCATCATATGGAATTTCTAGATCTGTGCTATTTATCAATTCCTCAATATCTATATCTTTCATTGATTCATCCCATAAAATCTCTTTTATCGCATCATCACCGACAATTTGTTTGATAAATGTCATTATTACCATAAAAGTATTTTCATCATCAAAATTAAAAAAATTATTATTGTTTTCCATACAAAATTCCTCCCTTTCATAACCATAAATTATTGTAGTCATTGATAGCCAACGACAAAAGCTATAAATCTTTGTTATAACAAATTTGACTAATAAAATCACATTTATATATTATTTGTAATTTTATTAATTAAATTGTAGCATCATTGCAAATATTTTTCATTAGTTTACGAACTTTTTCGTAATTCAAATTCTAGCAGATGTCGTCATATGTCGCCTGATTTTACATTATTATACATATTTATACAAAAATTTACGCATAATGAAAAAACCACCAAAATCCTCTCTCTAGAATTCGGTGGTTTTTAATCCCTCTCGCTATCTGATTCTGTATAAAACATCCTCTATCTCCTTTAAATTTTATTTATTTCCTTACACACTCCTTTATAATCTTAATATTTGGCACACATCTAAGCCCCTTATCCCAAAGTCCCAAAACCTTGAAAAACAATACTCCATGCAAGTTATTGTACGAAAACTTTTTGCCGCCTCTATACTCTGCCACTTCAGACTCTCTATAAGTCATGCACGAATCCCAAAATATCATTCTTCTGAAAACTATATCTGGAAAACTCTCTCTATTAAACTTATTTTTAAGATATACCTTAGAAACTTCATTAACACTTTTATAAATTATATATTGTACTTGGCGAATCGAAAAATGCTTCAGCATGCTATCCATCATAATCTCTGTCTTTTTAACTGGACAAAATTCAACATTTTTCTTTGCTATCTCATTCACCAGAAATGCCATACAATCATTAATCGCAACCTCTTTCCAAAGATTATACCCCTCTAAAATATTCTTTCCATCACTAAAATCAATCTTAGGATTCATCAATTCTTGTAAAGTATCAATATTATTATCATCAATTTCGACATTTAGCTTATAACGCATAAATCGGTTCTCATCCTCACCATGTTTAAGTGCATATTTCAAAGAATTTATATCGATAATTATGATATTTCGCTTCAGAAGATAATCAATAATTCTCTCATCCATATCACCATCAGCCAGGCAACTACAAGGATTATCACACTCGCTCAGACTCTTGATAACACTAGTATCCTCGCTCAGCGCATGTCCCAACAAACTCGCCAAATAAACCCTATCTTTAAAATCAAGTTCATCAACACAAACCTTGCCAGTATAAGATTTTTCAAGCTCGATTTTAATCTCGTTAGCCATCTTTTCCAATTCAGTCTCTCTTTTGATATACTCTTTATTTCTCTTTTCCAAACATGCATCACAACCACATATTTCATCGTCAATATGACCACAACAAGGACAATAAGCTTTTTTCGCCTCTTTTTCTCTGTATGGATTTCCCCAATTTTCAATCTCAGTCCTAGAAGGTCTCTTCTTAAGAAAATTCTCACCACAGACTGGACATTGTCTATCAAGCACTATCGGTGGAAAATACTTGTGTAGATCATTTGGTTGACAGTCGACTTTGTAATCCTCGACTAACTTTTTCACTCTAACACCTTTGTGATAATACTTGTCCATAAGCTCTATAATTTCTTTTTGACTTAAATGCGCCAATTTCTCATGAATAATCATACGCATCTTTCCTTTCTTTCTTATTTTATTATATAATTCTACAATTAGTTATGTTTTCCTTCTTTTTTCTATTTAAAAGTTTAAATTTTTTATATTTTTTGAATTTTATGTCAATTATTTTTTTATATTGGCGATTTTTCGTGGGTGGGTGGATGTTTTTTTTGGTTTTGGGTGGAATGTTGGTTGTTGAGTGGGAAAGCCCTAGATGGGTGGTCTAGGACTTGGGTGGTGTACAAAATAAAATTATTCCTTATACCTTTCTAAATATATTCTTACTTAAACATACCATACATTTTATTTTATTACAATATATGGTATAATATAGAAAATTATCTTTAATAGGAGGAATACCAATGAATATATTAGTTATAGGAAATGGATTTGATTTAGCACACAATTTGCCAACTAGTTACAAAGATTTTTTAGGATTTATAACATATATTAATGTTTTTTTTAATGGGGATGCACAAACAATTAATAATTACAAATATGCTGAAAATTTCAAAAAACTTCATCCTGATATCCAAGATTATATATTAAAAATATCTGAATTAAACAAAAATGATAAATTAATAAAAGAAATAATTGAACTATCATCAGATAATTTTTGGATTAAATATTTTGAAAAATGTATCCAAAGTAATGAACTTCGAGGTGATAACTGGATTGATTTTGAAAGTGAAATTACTAAAGTAGTAAAATCTTTAGAATATTTAAAGAATTATAATGAAGATAACTTAAAATTAACTGTTGGTAATAGAAAATATACTGATAATCAAGCACTTTATCAAATTAGTAAAGAAATTATTAAAAAAATAAGCGATAGACTTAAGTCAAAAGGAGAGATTAATACTATATTAGAATATGAAGACATTATGAAATCAGGGCATAATTATTCAAATATAGAAAACCACTTTTTTTGCTCATCTAATTCAAAAAAAGTAATTTCAGAACTAAATATGGAATTAAACAAACTTATTAGATGTTTAGAAATTTATCTAGATTATGTAGTTAAAGAAAATATAAAAATAAATAAACAATTAGATGATATAAATAATATAAATCATATAAATCACTTGATAAGTTTTAATTATACATCTACATTTGAAAATTTTTATTCTAACAATACTGAATGTGACTATATACATGGAAAAGCAAATAAAAATAATAATTTTGAAACAAATAATATGGTTCTTGGAATTGACGAATATCTTGATTCCTCAGATAAAGATATTGAACTTGACTTTATCCAATTTAAAAAATACTTTCAACGAATCTATAAAAAAACTGGTTGTGAATATAAAAAATGGCTTGAAAAAATAAAAGAAAATAATTTAATTTTTAACAAATCAATATGTAGTGATAAATTTTCAACTAATATATATTTTTATGGCCACTCCTTAGATATAACTGACAAAGATATATTAACTGAATTAATTAATCTTGAAAAATCTCAAATAATCATTTTCTACCTTGATGATTATGATTATATGCAAAAAATTGTAAATCTAGTAAAATTAGTTGGTCAAGATTATTTATGTGAAAATGTATATGGATCTGACCCAAAAATTATTTTTAAAGAAATAAATAAAGAAAATCAAATAGAAAATTTAGAAAAAACTTCAACTTCTCTTATTTTAACATAATAAATAAAATTCTATGTAAGCGTCAAAGCTAAAAAAATAACTCCCCTAAAATTTTAATTATTTTTGAGGAAGTTTAATTTTTCTTCTTTTTTATGCATTCAGGAGTTTCATGTTCCCATGGCATCAAAGGCTCAAAGTTAAATTTAGAAAAACCATCAATTCCTATCATTTTATCAAATAAATATGCTAAATACCTTTCGGTAATTGAATTATTCGCTTTTGCAGTTTCAATTATACTATAGATTGTAGCACTTACATGAGCTCCTTTTTGATTTTTGCAAAATAACCAATTCTTGCGACCGATTACAAATGGTTTAATTGCTCTTTCGGCAGCATTATTATCTATTTCTAAATGTCCATCTTCCAAAATAAAGTACATATTAGGTAGTAACACTTTAGCATATTCAAGTGCTTTGCATAATGAACTTTTAGGTAATGTATTTTCAACTTCTTCATTTACAAAATACTTAAATTAATCTAAAATAGATTTTAGTTTTTTAGACGAATTTCATATCTTTTATCATAGAAATCTTCATTAGACTTATAATTTTTCTCCAAGTTTATCATAAACAACATCAAATTTATCTGCACAAGCAATTGTCCAATTAGATATAGTTTATCTAGAAATACATACGCCTAAATTTTTATATAGTTCTAATCTCACAACCTTTTAAAAGTCTTCGTCAAAATACAAAACTTTAAGTTGATTCATTGATTTATTAAAAAACACAAAAAGTACATTTTGATATGAGTCTTTTTTTGGCTGATTTTCCACAATTAATGCTAAACCATCAATACTTTTTCAATAAATGGTATAATTACTGTATTTTCGCCAATTTCAAAAGTTACATTTGTATCTGGATAGGATTTTGTTACTTTAGTTGATTCTAAAGTAACTTGACAAAATTCTGTAGAATCTTGATTTTGATGATTAAATTTCTTTCTGTAGTAATATAATTGTGCTTTTGTTATCCCTTTTGTTTGGCAAAATTGATTTATTATCCCATTAAAGTATTAATATTGGTTTACAATTTCCTCCCATTGTTGTATACTGAACATATATTTTTTCAAATTGAAAACCTCCTTGTTTTATTTTCTTTTATTTTAACAAGGAGGTTTATTTTTTTAAATCCGTTGATTTTTTGACGGATACAATTGGGGCTTGAAGCTTATCAAGTACACTTTGTTATTTATCTGGTGAGTTACAAAGAGAAATTTCAAATAAATTTTCGAGCAAATCAGAACCACCCGTTTTACGGGTGGTTCTGATTTGTTATGCCATTTTTTAATATGTGAAATCTAAAATTGAACCTATCGGTTATTAATCCTGTCGAGAATCATTTTTTTCATATCTAGTTAACAAAACCAAAAATTATTCTATAGTTCCATCATCTTTAATCTTGAATATTTTTAAAATACTATATAGCAGCATCTTTTAATTTATAATAATTAGTCTTTAAAGCATATAATACTAAAAAAACTTCTCTTTATATTCGCCTTTACGTACTTTACATTTAGTTCATATGTAGTTTTTTTGATATTTCTCAGTTGTAATTATTATAATGTTACTCACTCTGTATTTTATCATATCACTGTTGATTATCCCGATAAATTTTTCAATGTATTTTCTATTGCACTTTTTATATTTTTGAATTTTATTATGTATATTGCTAGTAATATTATGAGAATTAGTAACAATATAATGTTTTCTTTCTCCAGTTTGCTTTTATTATAATATTAGTTGTAGTTTTTTGTATTCATTAATTTACTTCCATTTTTATCAAATTATGTTATATAATTTATTTATTAGGGTAGATTTTATATTATAATACTCTCGTAATTTTTACTATATTTACAAGGAGATCTATATACTATGGAACTAACAAAAAAACAAATATCAATTACAAAAGGCATAGCTATTTTGTTTATGTTAATATTACATTTATTTTGCACTAAAGATTACAAAGGACTCTTTACCCCGTTGATAATAATAAATTCTATACCTCTAGTTTATTACTTTGGATTATTCGGCGAATGTTGTGTTGCTATATATTCATTTTGTAGTGGATATGGTCTTATGTGTACATATAAAAATAATCCCACTGAATATAATAAAAAAAGTAAATTTAGATTAGTAAAGCTATATGTTAATTTTTGGATAATTCTATTTATATTTGTTGTAATTCTAGGATTTTTAACTGGAAAATCTGATATTTTCCCTGGCAATTTAAAAACCTTTATATTAAATTTTACAGGTATCTTAACTAGTTATAATGGGGCTTGGTGGTATTTAACAACATATATCTTTTTAGTTTTGATATCAAAACCCATACATAGATTAGTTCAAAAATATAACAATATTTTACTTACAATACTCTCAATAACTATATACTTTATATGTTATGTTGAACAAGTTAAATTGCAAATAACTTTTACAAGTCCTATACTAAACTGGATTATCATTCAAACCACTGCACTGGGTACTAATATCCTTCCATTTATTATAGGTAGTATATTTGCTGATAAAAAAATTTTTTCATTTATATATAATAATGTTAATTTCTTAAGATTTAAAAACATAATTTGTTTATTTGGAATATTATCTATGCTATTATTTCATTCTTTTGTTGAAACTGCTTTTGTAGCTGTATTTATAGGCATTACATTTATTATTTTATTTAACCTCATGGATATACCTGATTCATTAAACAAAATATTGTATTATTTTAGTAAACATTCTACTAATATATGGCTTATACATATGTTTTTCTATATGATATATTTCAAAACATTAGTATTTGCACCAAAATTTCCTATACTTATATTTATCTGGCTAGTAGTGTTGTGTCTAATTTCATCTTATGCAATTAATATTTTTTATAATTTTTGCATGAAGAATATTAACTATATAGCCAATGTCCTTCATATAAAATTTTCCAACTAATATGTAACCTAATCTAAAAACTTAAATATCAAAGCTAAAAAAATAACTTCCTTAAAATTTTGATTATTTTTATTGAAGTTTATTTATTTTTCAACAGATTAAACATTTCATTTTATATTTCAAATTCAAAAAATTTCACTTATATTTGAAGAATATTTTATTACTCCAGTTGCTTCTAAAATAATTTAATAAAATTATGTAAAACCTTATTTTTAATATCTAATTTTTTCTATATGTACCTTTATAATCCCCCCTTTCTTGATAAAATTTATTTATAGCTCCTTTAAAATTTTTATATTGGTTTATTTTCTCATCAGTATATTTTGAGATTAATACATTTATTCTGGGTATATATATATTTTTAATCTATTTAATAAGTAACATGTAAAAAATAGCATAAATCCTAAATTATATTTACATAAAAAAAGGGGTATTTTATATTTTATTGGAGCATATAATAAGTTTATTTTTTCGTAGCATTCTCTTACTAAGTAAATATTTAAATACTTTTTATATAAAGAATAATTTTGTTTTAATAAACTTATCTTACATTCTGATAAAACCAATGCAATTTGAACTGTAGATAGTATTATAGTACCTTGATATAAACTAGAGTAATCGATTTTTTCTTTATTGTATAATTTTTTAGTTAACTTTTCTCTTTCTATAAGTAGTTTTAATTTACTTTCGTAAAACTTTTGTTTTTTATCATAACTTTGTGTTAAAGATCCAAACCTCTCTACATAATAATAGAAACATTCTCTTAAAATACAAACCCTTTTTGCATAATGTAGATACTCTAAATTGAATAGTATATCTTCACCAGTAATTACATTTTCATTAAATTTTATTTTATTTTTTTGTATTATATTACGACTATATAAAAACCTCCAAACTGAAGGAAATTCATTATTTGAAGTTAATGACTCTCCACTAAACCAATCATATAATTTCTCAAATGAAATTCCTACTATAGAAGGTATTAATAATTTTTTAATGTCTTCTTCATATATTATACTTTTGTTTAGTTTCGGATAAATCTTATTTATTGCTCCATCAAACCATTGTCTATAATACCCCATAAAAAATGTATCTGCTTCATTTTGTTCTACTATTGATATTAGTTTATCAGATGTTATATCATCAATATAATCATCTCCATCTACAAATAAAATATATCTTCCTTTTGAATATTGTAGTCCAACATTTCTTGCTGATGAAATTCCACCATTTTTTTTATTAATTATTTTTATTCTACTATCTTTTAATTCATATTCCTCTAAAATTTCTTTACTACTATCTGTAGATCCATCATTAACACATATAATTTCAATTTCTTGATTCTGTTGTTTTATTAAACTATCTAAGCATTTTTTTATACAGTTTTCTAAATTATATATTGTTACTATTATACTTAATTTAATCATATAACCCATCCTTATTTTACGAAAATTTTAAATGTTGTATCCTTAGATAGAAATTTGTAGTATATATTAGTATTTCAATATCAAGTTATCTAAGGTCTACTATATCTAATTTCTCCATCCAAATTAAATTTTAATTATTTTTTTTACCTTTGTTTTTAATCGTATTATAAAATCTTCCTTCAAACTCTTTTCTACTAACTTATCAAATTTTAATTTAGATATATTTTTAAAAAAATATTTTCTTCTTGGATTATTGTAAGAAGATTGTATTGCTGAGATATTGTATTTTATCGCATTCCCTAAATTAACTTCTTTTATTTCTATTTTTTCTTCTATCTTCTTCAAAACTTGATTTCCGATTTCAGAATTTACAATTACAAATGAAGTTCCACTTCCATCATACATATCTTCATTTATATTTTCTATTCCCCAAAAATCCGCAAGTGTTAAATCACTTTGTCTATGTAGTGTTTTAAATTTACATTGATAACACGAATTTCTAAGATAAATATCTCCAATAAATCCTCTAATATACTTATTTTCAGATCCTTTTTCAAAATAACTAGTCCCATCTTCAAACTCCATTCTAAAAGAATAATCTTTCCATCCATATGTTTTATCTCTAAAACTTATATCAGTAATTTTTTTGCCATTACTAATTTCATTTTTATATTTATTCCAAGCAAGCGGAGATGGTACTCCATGGCATATTATATCTATACAAATTAAATTTTCATAATTTTTTCCTAAAAATGATTTCAAACCGCCAATTTGACAAGGTGTTCCTGAAAATAATACTTTTCTCCCGTTTTCTAAAAACTTTTTTACTTCAGTAAATGTATAACCTATTTTGCTTTGGACATATTTTGAACCTCTAAACGCTTTTATATCTTCTACTGATTCTACATAACTATGTTCTACTTCGAATAAATCATTGAATCTTGCTCCAAACACAACTCCATTATCTTTTATTACATTTGTAGCTATTAATGTAAATATTCCTCCTGAACTACTTTCAATTCTCACTTCTTCATCTTTATTAAAACATGCATATGCAACTGCATTATTTTCTATTTCTTCTTTATGTAAAATTGGACATACATTAATACATTTTTTACATTTTATACAATCATCTTCATTTACAATAGGATAATCAAATCCCTCTTTATTTTTTTTCATAGTGATACAAGATTTTGGACATATATTTGCACACCCCCAACATCCTGTACAATCCTTTTTATCTACTATATCTATCATTATTTATCTCCTAACAAATAATTTTCTATATATTCTTAGTACAAACTGTATAAGTTTATTTTTAGCTCCATAATATAAAATTTTATCTTCTAAATTAACACAACCTAAATTTTTTAATATATTATAATTTTCATATATCCTCTGCTTATCTCTATTAGCATATGATAAATCCATTATATATCTAGCATAGTTTATATCTATCAATCTTAGATATGTATTTTTTTCACTTTCATCTACTATCAAATCAATCATATATTTTCTTATTTGCTTATATCCCAACATATTTTCTATTTGTTTTTCAAAACTATTTGTAGAAGTAGATGATGATAATGAATTCTCTTGTCTTATATATTTCATTAGAGGTTTATCTATAAACCCACTCTTACTTTTATATACTAATGGCAGTAATATTTGTAGGTTTTGTCCATATCTAGATTCATATATATTTCTATCTTTATAAAAATCAAATAATTTATCTGTTCTCACCATATAACTACCAGCCCAATTATTTGTCTTTGCATTTATTAAATCATCAAATATATAAATATTATTTTTTTCTGTTTCATTTACAACAAATAAATTATCTTTCTTATCTAGATTTTTTTCCGTAACATAATATCCATTAGTCCTCACAACATTATAATCCCTATTTGAATCTAAAAATTCTACTTTAAGTTTTATTGAATCAGGCATAATATAATCATCTATGTCTAAAAGTGTTAAGTATTCTCCATTCACATGTTTTAATCCTTCATTAATAGCCGATCCCAATCCACCATTATCTTTATATATGTAATTAAACTTCATACCTTGTTCTAAAAACTTATTTTTATACTCGAATATAATTTCTTCAGATTTATCAGTAGAACCATCATTCACTAAAATAACTTCTATTTGTTTATAACTTTGATTCAATATACTACCAAAACATCTTTTTATAAATTTTTCACCATTATAACACGGTACTATGATACTAACCATATAACTACTCCTTATGCATTCTCTTTTCTTCTAAATTTAGATACTATTTTGCTTAAAAACATATTACTAAATACATTGTATAGATATTTAAACTCTGGAGTCTTAAAAAATAATAGTATCGTTATAATATTTGGTACAAATACACAAACAAAACATCTCAATATAAAATCAATAAATATATTTGAAACACTTATAATATTGCATATTTCAATAGAGATAAACATATATGCAAATCCCAATATAATATATTTAAAATAATTTTTAAAATAGTTCCAAGATGATACTTTAAAAACTTTTTTAAAAACGACAATTGGTCTAAACCAATCCGCAGTACAAATACTGCCTATTATACTACCTACTATTACACCAAATACCCCCCAATACTTCCCTAAAATAATTGATGCACCTAAATTAATTATTGCAAACCCAAAAGGAACCCATGCATCCTCCGCATATATTCCTGCTGCACTTTTCATAGTTATTATAGGCATCCTTAATCCAGTTAAATAGTTATTTATAACTATTGCTAAAACAACATGCATTGGAAATAAATATTCTTTACCTATCCACAAATTTCCTATAAAAGGATTAAATAAACATAAAAATGATACTGCTTCAAAACTATATAATATAAAAGATAAAAAAAATAAAATATTAAAAACTTCTAAACTTTTTTTATCATTTCCTTCAGCCACTAAATTACCAAAACTAGATGTTATAGCACCAAATAATATACCAATATATCCATTTACTAAATTTCTAATCATTATATAATTTGAATATATTGCAACTGATGCTAAATCAACAAATTTAGATATAATTAAATTATCAGTTGAATTTACACAAAAATCTCCAAGTTTTGCGGCCATAAGTCCAAACATATTTTTAATTATTATTCTTTTTTCTTCTACTGGCAATTTATCTTTCGATGAAAAATTTAAATAATTATACTCTTTTGTTATAAACCTATTTTGAATAATATTAATTAATATTGAAGATAAAATTTGTATTGTTAAATATCCTAAATACTCTTTAAAAACAAGTAAATATACAATTTGTATTAATATTGTTATAATATTTAATTTAATTTGTATCGGAACTAGTTTATACGCCTTTTGATCTGATGAAATTAATGTTGTCTTATATGATAAAAAATACCCTATAACTATATTAATTAAATACAAAAAATAAATATAAAATATTTCTTTTGGTTGTTGATTTTTACTCACAAAAAAATCCAAATACTTATAAAGTATAATTCCTAAAAATAATATTGTAATTGCAATTACTCTATATGCCTTCTTATAAATAGTCATCAATGTACTAATTAATTTATTATTATTCTCGGCTAAAGGTTTGTATAAACTGAATCCTATCGCTGTACTAATTCCTAATTCAGATATAGCTAATAAACCAAAAACATTTTGTAATAAGGCTGATATTCCTAAATAAGATTTTCCTAATGTGTATATAAATATAGTTCTCGAAATAAACCCCAATAAACTGGTAACAATATTACTACATAGATTAGAAATTATATTTTTTATAGAATTTTCTACTCTCATATTTACTTATCACCTACCATGTTTAAAATTATTTTAAATACTTCTGATGATTTGTTTTTATAAGATTTTATATTCCTTTTTAAATTTAACTTTATTGCATTTTCATTACTTTTTATCCATTTAAATGCATTTAAAAGATCATTCTTTGTATCTAAAGATTGTACAGGCAAAACATAGTTATCATATGTATCAAATAAATCCTTTGCTATTCCCCTAGCCTTAACAGAATATCCAACAACTAAAGTTGGTACACAAGTAGAATATGCTGCTATTGTTGCATGTGTTCTAGCCCCTATAAAAAACCTACACTTACTTATATATCCTTTTAACTCCATACAATTGGCATCTTCTATCATAACGACTCTATTTGTATCTTTAAATTTATCATATAAATATTTAAGTGGCTCTCTATCATCGTTATGTTCCCAAACAACATGAGGTATTAAAGCTATATTCATATCTGTATTTTGTATTATGTGTTCAATCAAATTTTCATAATTTTTTAAAGTTATACCCTCAGAATTTTCTTTTTTTATAACTAATGGGCTTAAGTTTATTCCCACTGTATTATTTTCTATAAATCCTTTTGGTAATTTTACATCAGACTTGTCCAGTTGAAATGCTGGATCTGGATATAAATATGTATTTTTATTTACTTTTTTTAAAGCTTCATAAGATATACTTTCTCTTGTAATTATAAGGTCATAATCTTTTATATCCTGTGCTATTTTTTTATCTTCTAATAACTTTGGTTCAACAGAACATCCCCACAAAACTGTCTTATATGCTTTTTTACCATACATTTTATGAAGTTCTACTTGGTTGTACACATCCGAATAACAGTATGTATCTCCTCCTATAGAAATTGCTATGCTATCTTCTTTAATGCTATTTAAACCATCTTTAAACTGTAAAACATCCATTTTTGATGTATCATTTTTTAATTTTAATGCCATATATGCTTTTAAAAAATCTACTGATTTCTTATTTATAGAAAATTTTCCTTGTTTTACATCTACAATTTCATCTATTTTGTATAGTAAATCTTCATCCTTTTCATGAGATAATAATGATATTCTCCCCATACCATCAAGTATCTTTGCTGTTCCCCTCACAATAGCTTCACATCCATGATTCTTACTCCCGCTATGTGAATATAAAACTATATCTCTCATAAATTTATCCTCCATGTATTTTCCCTCTGATTAATTGTCTTATCTTTTCTCTAATATATAATAATCTGTATACTGATTTGTATTTATCATTTATTACTAAATACACAATTAAGTTTTCAAATGTTAGCTTAAATTTCATATTTAAATTATCATGAATCTCTTTATCTTTATGTATTTTTGCTACTTTATTTTTTATATTACCTTTATCTAGTTCTGTATAAAATACTATATAGTAAATATAATCAACTATTCTTTGATCAATTATCGACTTATTTTCCTCTATATAATATCCTTCATCATCAATAAAATATTTTATTTTTAAATTTATTAATAGCTGTATATAATAATCTAAATTATCATATAATATCATAGATGAATTTTGAGCTTCTTGAAGATAATTAAAACTTCTTATATAAGAAAAATAATATTTATCTGAATATCTATATACATCTAAATAAAAATCTAAATCCTCTGCTAACGATATATTTGTATCAAATTTTATTTTATTTTTAATTACTATATCAGTTTTAATTAATTTATTAGAAATCCATCCATAATAGCCTGTATCAACTTGATTTTTAACAAAGTTCTTTAAAATGTCTTTTTTAGGTTTTAAACCTCTATATTCCAAGTCTACTACTTTTAATATCTTATCTTCGTGATCTACCTTGTTATAAGAAGTAAATATAATATCATATCTATCTTTTTCAAGTATTTCTATATATGTCTTAAATACATCTTCATTGATACAATCATCCGCATCTATAAACTGAATATATTCACCTGTTACATATTTAAGTCCTGTATTTCTAGCATTAGATACTCCACCATTTTCAATATGATAAACAGATATTCTCGAATCCTTTTTAACATATTCATCACATATCTTTTTAGTATTATCAGTAGAACCATCATTCACGATAATAACTTCAAAGTTCTTATAACTTTGATTCAATATGCATTGTAAAGTTTTATCTAAATACATTTCCTTATTATAAACAGGCAGAACAACACTTATCTTTATCATATCAATCCCCACAAATTTTAACTATTTTATATAACCCTTTATAATCATATAATTAATTATGAATTTATGTTTCAACATCCATATTGAAATTTTTAATTTTGTACTTATATTTCCAGCCTTAAAATTTTTAAAACCATCCTCTAATTCTTTAGTATTTAATATTCTTTTAATCTCTTTATATTTATAAGAAAAACTCTTATCTGAATTTCCAACATGATTTATACAGTTAAACGCATAATAAATTATATGAGCATACAATTGATTTCTAAAATCATAATCCTCAACATTTAAAAATAAATCTTTCAATTTATTATTCATTTTTAAATAAACTGACCATGCATCAGGTTTATAAGTTTTAGAAATAGAATTTGGATTATATCTATAGTTATATAAATAACTTCCCTTCATATAATAAAAATTATTCACTTTGTATCCTATTATTGAACTAAACAAATTATCTTCCGAATACTTAACTTCTTCATCAAACGTTAAATCGTTTTTTTCTAATAATTCTCTTTTATATAGACAATGCCATACAGCCAATAATCTACCATAGTTTATATACTCACCCATTATTAAAGTTGGAAATATATCTTTTTTAATTTTATTTTTATCATATATTCCTTTATCCATATCTAACGTAGCTTTAACCTTATCTTCACTACTAACCCTATAATAATCACTCATAACAAAGTCAACATTATTTTCTATTGCTATATTGTACATTTTTTCATACATATCTAATTCTATATAATCATCTGAATCTACAAATCCAATATAATCACCAGTAGCAACCTCTATTCCTGCATTTCTTGCCGAACTAAGTCCACCATTTTTTTTATGTACTACTTTTATTCTGCTATCTTTTTTAGCATATTCATCACACATTTGAGGACAATTATCTGGTGATCCATCATCTACTAATATGATTTCTATCTCTTTTAATGTTTGATTTATTATACTGTCTACACATTGTTCTAAATATTTTTCTACATTATATATAGGAACAACTATACTAACCTTTGCCATATATACTCCTTTCTATTTTTCCCCATTAATATCTATTATCATAATCTCTGGTCTATTATTAAATCTAGGTAATTTCTTAAGATTAGAGCTTAAACCACTTGTAATAGCTATTTTCATTTTTCCTTTGTTATATACTCCATGCGTATATTTAGGCAGATACCCTTGATCACCGCCATAAAATCCACCTAAAAATGGAATCACAACTTGTCCTCCATGGTTATGTGCACTTACAATTAAATTAATATCCCATACTTCTGATGCATTTCCAAATATAAAACTATCTGGTCTATGACTAATCATTATCTTGTAATTTGATGTATTTTGAAATTCTTCTAGAAAACGATACACATTTTTATCCATGGTTTTCTTATCAACCTTATCTTCTTTTCCAAATGCATATGAAAACATACCTCCAATGCGTAATGTTTCTCCCTTTATAATAATATCTTTATATTTATTTTCTAATACAACTGCTCCTGTATTTTCTATTTTCCCAACTAAACGCGAATCTCTATTTTTAATATAATCAAATTCATGATTTCCTAATGCATAATATACTGGTGCAATTTTAACAAGTTTTTTAACAAGACATATAACAATATCACTATTTTCAGAATCACTATTTAACATATCCCCTGCAATAAATATTAGATTAGGATGTTGTTTTTTTATTTTTTCTATTAAAACTTGATTATCATCATTGAATTCATAATTATGTAAATCTCCAATAACAGCAAATTTTATATTTGAGTTATTACTAATCTCATTAGTTTTTATACAATAATTATTAACTATTAAACCTTTATAAGATATATATATTTCATAGATACAAAAGACACTAACTATAATAAATATAGTTAATAATATTAAAATTATATTTTTCTTTTCTTTCTGCTGATTCATATATCACACCCTCTTTGCATATTACAAAATACTTTCAAATAACTCTCTCCATTTATTACAAATATAATCAATATGATAATTTTTTGCATTATTTTTTGCATTTTCACCTAGCTTCTTACGTTTATCATAATCCTCAATCAATTCTACTAGTTTATCAGCAAATGCTTCTATATTTCCATCAGAAACCATTATTCCATTTATATTATTATATATTATTGGTCTAGCTGATAATATATCAAAACTTATACAAGGCAAACCACATTCTTGGGCTTCTAAAAGAACTAGTGGTAAACCTTCATATCTGGATGTTAATGCATATATTGATGAATTAAGCAATTCTTTTTTTACATTTGAAGTAAATGGTTTTAAAATAACCTTATCACTTAGTCCATTATCTTTAATTTTTTCATATAGTATTTCATATTGATTACCTTCACCATATATTTCCCATTTCCATCCTTTACATTTATAATCGATTAATTTGAATATATCTATAATTCTATCAAATCCTTTAGAAGTGTCTAATCGTCCTAAAGATATTATTTTTTTATTTTTTAAGTTTGAAATTTTATCTGTAGTAAATGAAATTGGATTTGATATTGTAATAACATTATTTAAATATCTACTATACAGTTTTCTATATTCTTCTGATAAAACAACAAATTTATCTGCTCTACGATATAATATTGCTTTCATTATTCTTCCTAACCAACTAGACTTATAATAATCTGTATGTTCAGTCAGAACTATTTTTGAATTTCCAATAATCTTCTTATTTTTTATAACTGCCTTACTTATATGAGTATAAAAAGTCATCACTATATCGAATTCACTAGCATTTAATATATCTTCTAAAATTTTTTTATAATATATATTTTCATCTCTTTTATTTTCAAAAGTTCTATATTTTTCTCCATAATGTACTATTTTTATTCCTTTTGCAAAATCAAAAAATAAATCATCCTTTTGTGAAAAAATAGATACAATCTTAATTTCATAATTAAACTCATTATAAAAATAATTAGATAACATATTAACTACTCTTTCAATACCACCAACTATATTTATGTTTTCTAATATTAGTAATAATTTCATAACAATTTCCTCTTAAATTAGGTTTTCTATTTTTTTTAACTCATCTTGATTACCAAAATTATATGTTTTACAATAATTCATTAAATTTTCTCTCAAATCTTGATTACTTATTATATTTATAATTCCTTCTGCAATATCATTATTATCTATATTAACTATTACTCCATCCTTGCCATTATTTACTTGACTTGTTGCCGTTTCATAATTAGTAATTAAAACAGGTTTACAAAGTATTTGTGCTTCCCTAACGCATACACATTTTCCTTCATAATTTGATGGCTGTACATATATATCACAAGCTTTAATATATGGATATGGATTTTCCTTTTTGCCTAATATTATAACATTTTTTTCTACATTGTTTTCTTTTATAGCTTTTCTTATATTATTTTCTTCTGGACCATACCCAACCAAATACCATTTAATATCAATACCCTTATCTAATATAATTCTACATACTTTTGGTATATTTACAAAATTTTTTGCTTCGCAGAACCTTCCTATACTGCAAATAACATTGCTACTAAAATCTATTTCTTCATTTACATCAAATTTTTCTGCAGCATTTCTTATATATTTTTCTGAAAGTATGTTTTCTACAACAATTGTTTTATCTTTTAACATAGGATAATATCTTAAAAAAGTATTTTTACAATCTTCTGAAACGGCTACAACATAATCTATATCACTCCACATTTCCAGCTCTCTTTTTTGATTAGGAAAAATTTTTGAATAATCAGTATGAATCCATCCTAATTTAATATTAGCATTTACATTTTCCTTTACAAAATAATGTGGCCAGTAAAAACTTAATGCTATATCATAATGTTTTTTTAACTTTTTCATTTTCCTACCAAAAAGTGGATATGTTATTTGACTCATATACTCTCCACTAACTTTTTTATGTAATATTTTTTCATTAAATAAACACATTAATTTAGCTTTTAATCTGCCAAATCCAATATATAAATTTCCTTTTTTAAATACATCTACTATAGGTATCCCTGAATAAGTTGTTATTTCATCTTCCTCCAACAAGTTCACTTTATTCGGAATATCTTTCATAAATTCACCTTCATGCTTAAACATATACAAATCTACATTATATTTTTCATAATCTATAGAATTTAATAAGGCTATTAAACTACGTTCTATCCCACCTATATCTAAATTATATGTATAAACTAATATATTTTTTTTCAAATTAATCCCTCAATTCATCTTTTAACTTTATATTAGGTAAAGATTTATACTCGTTTGTAAGTATATACTTTTTTGCATCTTTAACGCCTTTTCTAAACGTCTTATAAATATCTTTTTGTTTATAATTTCGAATAAATTTATAGCTTACATTTGCTATATACCAATAATCAAAGCAAATTTTATCTAATATCTTTCCACTATAAGTATCTAGGTTATATATAAATCTGTGCCAAAATATATAATGATTAAATCCATCGGCATAAATATGTTCCAATTTTAAATCCTGTACAGATGTCCTAGCATCTTCATGATGATAAATAGCATTTGTAACAACCAAAGTTTTATAACCCATTTTATATAACTTATAAAACATAGTTTGATCATCTAGTGCTGCATATCCAAACTTGTCTAGCCATAATTCCTTTTCAAATTCTAACTTCAGCATAACATCCCTTTTTATAAAAAAGTTTGTCCATGCAGCAGATTCTGTCTCATAATATTCATTGCAATTTTCTAAATTAATACGGTTATAACTCCAACCAGACCCTCTTAATATCTTTGTATATTTTTTCTTATTTAATAATGTCGGCATAGCCCCAGCCAGTATCATAGATATAATACTTCTTATTCCCTTTTGAGGAAAGAATTCTAATAACGGTCCAACTGTTGCATCTGCTAGTCCATCTTTTATAGGTTTATATAATTTTTGTATATAGTTTGATTCAAAACTAATATCATCATCACAAAATAATACACATTCTGCATCTGTTTGATGTAATCCATATAAACGTTGACTAACCATTCCTTTTTTTGAATATACAAACTTCTCGTACCCTAGCTGTTCCTTTGGTTCATCATATCCTTCTGGTAGAACTACTATTACCTCCCTAGGTTGTGGTTTTAGTTTTTTTATACTCTCTAATAATTTAAGATATTTTTCATTTGCTTTTCCAATAGTTCTAATTATAATTGCATAACTTATATTTTCCACCTTTTAATCTCCTCATATTAGGTAATATCTTTATTTTAATTTTCTTAACTTATTCATATTATTTATTCCTATTATGGGAATAAGTATTTTTTTTAATGCTTTTTTTATCTTTATATTCCATGGTAGCCAACTTACTAAAAATAAGTGTTCGCAATAAGTATTTTCTGTATTTTTTTTTATATAATTAGCGTAATCATATGGAGAAAAATATTCTTGTGGATATATACTTATATCATCAATATATTGAAATTTATTATTCCTAATAAGACCCTTATCTTCTAATATTTTTGTTAATCTCTTTACATTTGTAGTCAAGTTCAAACTTTTATCGTGGTTATAAAAATTTAAACTTTCATATTCATCTATGAATTCTTTTATTAAATTATGTTTTGGGATACATGCCATAAAACTAGTTGCTATATAATTTTCTTCTTCAAACCCTAAAATACATTTATTATCCAAAAGGTTATTAAAAGATTTATATACCATTACATCAGTATCCATATATATTCCACCTAAATTATATAATGCATTTATCCTTGCGTAATCGCTAACATAAGCATACTTTTTTTCTTGATATGCTTGCTTTACATAGTCATTACAATTTATATCAAAATTATCTTCATTCCATTCTATAAATTCATAGTCATCTAAATATTTATGCCAACTATTTATACACTCTTTAACTTTTGCTGGCTTTTCTTTTCTCCCAAACCAGCAATAATGTATAAATTTAGGTATTTCACCATAACTCATGTTTACTCCTCCACTTATACTAACTAATATGCTAATCCTAATACTTTACTTGCATATCCAAATCCTTTCCATGTAATGACCATTTGATAATAGAAAAATGCAATGTATAATACTATCATAAGATAATAAACTAATCTTTTTTCCTCTTTATTAAATATATTTTTAATAAGCCATGGTAATAAAATCAAATTATACATTGAAAAATATATGGGTAATCTTCCTAGCATAATCCCACTTCGTGCAATCTTAGATATTATATACAGTCCACTAGCTACCAATGACATATTTATACTTAACTTTATAATTGGTGTAAGTTTATCTTTTATTTTATTTCTATATACAAATGCAATTATTATAGGAACTGATTCTACCAATATTCTGATAGGATTTGTACCATCATCAGCTGATTTAAACTCTTCCATAGAACTAGCATAATTAGTATTTTCAACTGCATCTTCTAATAATCCAGTAAATTTACTTGTAAATAACATTGCTAAAATAATTAAACATATAAATAATATTGTTCTTTTATCCCATGGTTCACCAGTTACAATAAAGTAAGCTGGAAGTAAAATAAGTGCTGAAGTATGTATAGTTGATAACAAACATACTATTATCACATATGGAATAAATTTTTTTCTTAAAATTAATCCTGTACATCCAAATATAATTGATGCTACTAAGAACTGTCTCATACCATTAAACATCCATGTAAATTGGCATGATGCTACAAATAAGAAAATACTTATGCCAAAGTTACAAGAATATTTATATAATGGAATCATCACACCTAATCCACTTATAACTGCTATTATTGATAACCACACTGTATAATCAGTAGATATAAACTGTTTGATTAATACTGATATAAATAAAAATCCAGGATCCCTTCTACTTCCATCGAAAATCATATTATATACTAATGATAAATTATTAGGATAATTCTCAAACCCATTAATATAAACAGCTGTATCAGCAACGCTACTTCTACATCCTGCAAATATTATAATTGGTAAAATCGCTATAATAGCTATTAATAATCTTGATCTATTTTCATAAATTTCATTAGATATTTTTACCTGCTTACTTGTAATATTAGATATTATTCCCCATACACTAACCCAAACTAAACTAAAATAATATACTGGCATTTTATTTCCTCCCTAAATTTGTGTATTCATTTTCTTTCTATAATATTTTATAAAAACAGATCTAGGTATAAATAAAGCTATAATATCCTTTAGCATATAAAAGTAAATCTTAACAGGTGCATTTAGAGATTTATTTACATTAAATCTTAAAACTAGACCTCTTAATCTTCTTTTTATATTCTTTCTTTTATAAGTATTTAAATCTTCCCTTACATAATATAAATTTTCATGTAAGTTAAAACCTTTATATCCTTCTTTCAAAAATCTAGACCAAAGCTCATAATCCTCAGCTTGAACAGCATACCACTTATCTGTATAACCATTTAGCTTTTTCATAACTTCTGTTCTAATTAACAATGTTGCATGAAAAAATATAACTCCCCTTTTTAAATAATAATCAGTATCTACTTTTTCAGGCAATGAATGTACACCATGTTCTCCATTTTCATCAAAAGAAATCATATTTGTACCAACAGCTGCAAGACTATTATCTTCTTCTAATATTTTGACTTGTTTTTCTAATCTTTCTCTATGTGAAAAGTCATCTCCATCTTGTCTTGCAATATATTTTCCTTCAACATATTCCATACATCTATTTAATGTAGGACCTAGTGTTATGTTTTTTTCGTTTTTTATTAATTTTATTTTATCTGGATATTTTTTTTTATACTTTTTAGCAACTTCAAAAGTCCCATCACTTGAGCAATCATCACACATTATAAGCTCCCAATTTTCATATGTTTGCTTTATTATTGATTCTATAGCTTCTTCCAAAGTTGATTCACAGTTATATATCCCCATTATGATTGAAACTTTTGGATTCATAATTTGGAACCTCCAATATTATATTTTTTTTCTTAAAATACTCATAATTTTTAGCATCATATAAGAAGGTAATGCCATTCGATATTTATTAAAGCAATAAAAAATTTTCCAATGAACAGGAAAATATTTTAATTCTAAATTTGAATATGCCTTTCTCATTTGGCTATCATTTAAAACCTGCTTTAAATTCTTTACTCTATTTATAGTATTTATTTCATTCTCTTTTTTACATTGGTTTAATCCAATTCCTAGAACTCCTATACAAATCCTATTATTTAATGCCTCTAAAAAATTTTCATCTAGATTGTTTTCCTTAATGAAATTTTCCATATATTTAAATAAGTTCTTCCATTGTTCAAATATATTGGGGTTATATTTAGTAGTTATAGAGTCCTCATTTTCTTTCCAATAATGATAAAAACATTTATCTATAAAGGATAATTTTTTAATATTTTTAAATACCATAAAATTGAATAATGTATCTTCAGCAGTACCTATCTCTTTTAAATCTATAAATTTATTGTCTGATTTTATAAGTAATTCTCTATTGTATAACTTTCCCCACACTGTTCCTAGTGAATCTAAACTTTCAGGTTGTGAGAATTCTTCTTTTATCGGCCCAACTAATTTTCTATGTAATATCTTTAAATCTTCATCTTCATATACTTTATCTTCTTTTAAATTAATATTTTTCGGTTTTGAATGGTCTTTAAATTCTCTAGTATAAGAACATATAGTAATATCTGTTTGATTTTTCTCTGCAACTTCATACATTTTCTCAAGACAATCTAAATCTATCCAATCATCACCATCAACAAAAGCTATGTATTTTCCAGTGGCTATTTCTATTCCTTTATTTCTACTACTCGAAACACCACTATTCTTTTTAGTCATTAGCTTTATTCTCTTATCTTTTTTTTCATACTCTTTTAAAATTTCAAAAGTTGTATCTTTTGATTCGTCATCTATAACTATAATTTCTATATCTGCAAGGGTTTGATTAATTAAGCTATCCATACATCTTTCTATATACTTTTCACAATTATATACTGGAACTATAACACTTACCTTAGGCTCACTCATCTCTCAATCTCCTCAACAGTCATCTCAACTACCTTCCTCTTATCAAAAACATCCTCCATATGCCTTCTGCCACACTGCCCCATCTTCGCCTTATCATCATAGCTCATCAGCGCGAACTTCTTAATCTTGTCATAAAGATCACCACTATCCTTAACCTTACAAGTAAATCCGCTGACACCATTTATAATCGACTCCTTGCATCCGTGGATGTCGCTTGCAATAAGCGCCCTTCCGATTGATGCTCCTTCCAACAACACATTTGCCATTCCTTCGTGATATGATGGAAGGACGATGCAGTGTGCTTCTCTCATAAATTTTACGACGTCTTTTTGGTAGCCGTAGTATTTTATATAATCTTCTGCTTCCAAATCTTTTATAATCTGGCTATAATCTTCTTCAAACCATCCTAGAAATCCAAATTCTGTTTTGATTCCTTCTGATTTTATTTTTTTGATTGCATCAAATAGTTCGTTGACGCCTTTTTCTTCCATAACCCTTCCGACAAATAAGAACTTTGTGATGTCGTCTTTTGGCATTGGGCTAAAGCTGAATCTTTCAAGATTTACCCCGGCGCCGTTCATAACGACTGCTTGTTCTTTTGTGATTGTTTTGTCGTCTATCATAACTTGGGCATTTTGCACATTTTCGAAAAACACAGATTTCGCTTTTTTAAGTCCAACTTTATAAAGTGTGCTGACGATTTTTTTCAACATTCCACCTTTGTAATAAGCACTACCAAGCCCAGTTACATTGGCGATAAATGGAGTTTTTCGAATTCTTGTCGCCATCCCTCCATAAATGTTAGGCTTGATTGTGTAGCCTATTGCTATGTCTGGTTTTTCTTTTTTGATTATTTTTAAATAGTCCAGAAAAAGTTTAATGTCCTTGATTGGGTTTAAACTTTTTCTGTCTACATAAGTTTCTATTATTCTAACTCCTAGTGCTTCTATCTCTTTGTTGTCGCCTTCTGGCAGCGATACTACTACTTCATATCCCTTTTCTACTAATTTCTCAACCAATTCTCGTCTAAATTTATAAATCGTTGCGAAATGGTTTGATAGTATCAACACCTTTTTCATAAATTCCCCACCTATTCATTAGTCTGTTTTGCAACTATTTGCTCTTCTGTCTTTCCTTCAACAACTCCATCTCTTTTTAATACTTTTACAAATGTTAAAAAGAAACATTTCACATCAAAACAAAAACTGCATCTTTTGACATATTCTCCATCTAGTTTTGCTTTAACATCAATCGGCAACTCATCTCTCCCGTTGATTTGTGCCCATCCTGTAAGCCCTGGGACTATGTCGTTTGCTCCATATTTGTCGCGTTCTTCAATCAAATCGTATTGATTCCAAAGTGCGGGACGAGGCCCAACAATACACATATCACCTTTGATGATATTTATAATTTGTGGCAACTCGTCCAAACTTGTTTTTCTAAGGAATTTTCCAACCTTAGTTATGTACATATCTGGATTTTCTAACAAATGTGTCGGTGTGTCTTTTGGTGTATCTATCTTCATCGTTCTAAATTTTAAAATATTAAACTCTTTTTTATGAAGACCGATTCTTCTTTGTTTGAATAAAATCGGTCCTTTTGAATCCAATTTTATACATACAATCAATATTAAAAATACTGGTATTAGTACAATAAACCCTATCAAGGAAATCACAAATCCAATCACTCTTTTAAAATATTGATATATTCCAACCTTCCCATCATCCATTTACACTTAATTCCTCCTATAAAACCTTTATATAATCTGGCGCCATGCATACTCACTAATAAGCCTACACAACAACCTCTTCCCTTCTAACATAAGTCGGCACAATACTCTTCATAATCAAGTCCACCTTCTCATCCTGATCATTATCAGCAACCCTCTTCAAAATATTAAGCTCCTTCTTAAACTCGGCCTCGTCAATATCGATAGGTCGTCCAATTCTGATTTGGTTGTTGGAAGTCTTTTGTAGCCCTTCTTCATCCATAAGGACCTCTTCATATAATTTTTCGCCCGGTCTAAGTCCAGTAACCTCGATTTTTATATCGACATTTGGTTCAAAACCGCTAAGTTTGATTAAATTTCGTGCCAAGTCGATTATTTTGACAGGTTCGCCCATATCAAGGACGAATATTTCCCCGCCTTTTGCCATTGCGCTGGCTTGCAATACTAGCGAAACTGCTTCTGGTATTGTCATAAAAAATCTAGTAACTTCCTCATGAGTTACAGTGACTGGGCCGCCTTCTTCGATTTGTTTTTTAAATAGCGGAACGACACTTCCATTGCTGCCCAAAACGTTGCCGAATCTCACAGCGACAAATTCTGTCTTGCTTGTTTTGTTCTTTGTTTGAACAATCATCTCGCAACAACGTTTAGTCGCGCCCATTATATTAGTCGGATTGACCGCTTTGTCTGTTGATATCAAGACAAATTTTTTGACATTGTATTTGTCTGATAAATTGACAACATTTTGTGTCCCAAATACATTGTTTTTTATCGCCTCACAAGGGCTGTCTTCCATAAGCGGAACGTGTTTGTGTGCTGCTGCGTGGAATACAATTTCAGGTTTATATTGTTCGAATATCTTCTCCATCTTGTGTTCATCACGCACAGACGCTATAAGTACTTTTAAGTCTAAGTTTTTGTGGTAATGTCTGATTAATTCTTGTTGTATTTCATAAGCGTTGTTTTCATATATGTCTAGTATGATAAGCTGTCTAGGATTGTATTTGGCAATTTGCCTACATAATTCGGAACCGATAGACCCACCGCCTCCTGTAACCATTACGACCTTGTCGTTGATGATGCTGTCCATATCATTTAAATTCATTTTTACGGTTTCTCTACCCAAAAGATCTTCAATTTGAACATCCCTTATTTTTGTCACATTTACTTTTCCATCTATAATTTCATATATTCCAGGTATAGTTTTTAATTTTGTGTTAGTGTTTTTACAAATATCTATAATTTCTCTTTTTCTCTTTGGTTCAATATTTGCTATACATATTATAATTTCATCAATATTTTCTTCTTTTACTATTTTATCAATATCCTTAGTTGTTCCAAGAACAGGTACTCCAAAAACGTATTTTCCCAATTTTCCCCTGTCATCATCAATAACAGCGACAGGAAGTTTTTTAAGCTCTGGTTTTTCAAATAATTCCCTCATTATCATATTTCCAGCCACACCAGCTCCAACAATAAGCACTCTTGATGAATTTGATGCATTTTGATTGATTTTCATTTGCATAACTACTCTTCTCATAGCCCTATATGTAACTCTAATAGAAGTCATCCCAACTATTACCATAAGAAGATTTACAACATAAAAAACAACTTCCATATTGTAATCTAATCCTGCCATCACTAATAGCGATGTTGCTGCTGCACAAAAGCATGCCAAAAAGATGTTTGATACTTCTTTTTCTCCTCCACATTTCCAAAGACTATCATAACATCTAAAATATAATAGAAATCCTACGTTTATCCCTGCATAGATAAACATTGGTAGTAATGAAAATGTAGTAATTTTGAAATCCAATAAATACATCGTTATAGCAAAACTAAGTATACAGACAATACAGTCCATAGCGAGTAATATTGCTTGTCTGACTTTACACTTGTCTATCCCCATCAAGGCACAGTCAATCTTTTCTGCCATTTTCAATATCATAAATATCCCCCCTCCATATTTACATCCACATAACTACATTTTTTACTTACTTATAAATTTTACTTAAACCTAAATCTCTCTTACTTTAACTCACTTAACAATATACTGTGTTCTTTGCTACATCCACTGGATATAAATATCTCTTTCCATAAGTATATTTTTAATATAAATATAAACGTTGCTAGCTATATAAATATAACTAACAACTTTTATAGATATAGAACTTTTAATATATATATATTTCTACAAAAAATCATAAATTCCTTATTTTTACGATAATTTTTTATGATAATTTTTAACTTGTTTTTCTTCTTCTCTTTTTCTTTCTGCCAAACAGCTTATGCTTATGTTCTCCATAATAATTAGAATATCCATAATAATTGCTGTAATAGCTGTATTTCTCTGCCTTGAATTTATTTAAAACTACTCCGATTATATTAGCACCGACTTTGTTTAACTTGTCTAAAGTTATCTTTGCACCCTTTGAATCGATAGCCTTTGCCGCATTGACTATAATAGTCCCATCGACATATTGTGTAATAATACAAGCATCGTTCAATCTGCATATCGGTGGCGAATCTATAAATACATAATCGTATTCTTCTCTAAGTTTTGAAACTAAATCTTTCATCGATTGTGAATTAAGTAGAATTGACGTATTTGAAGGAACTCCTCCAGAAGTTATTATGTCTAAATCTCCGACTCTTTTGATACATTCGCTTTTCTTATTATTCCCAAATACTATATCAGAAACACCAAAGCTGTTTTCAATACCAAAATATCTACTTACTCCTCTTTTTCTAAAATCGCAGTCGATAAGAAGGACTCTCACTCCCTCCAATTCAGAAAAACACTTCGCCAAATTACAAATTATAGTAGTCTTTCCTTCATCCATCTCTGCACTAGTAACCAAAATTGTTTTTATATTTTTATTAATAGTTACATAAGTTCTTATCTCTCTATAAGACTCATTTAACTCAAAATTTCCCTCATCATATGCACCTCTTTTTGCCATAGCTAAATCCCCCTACTTTCTTCCTTTTTGCTGTTTTCCATCATCAAATGGTATAGTCCCAATTAAAGGTAGACCCCAGTATTTTTCAACATCCTCTGGAGTTTTAATTTTAGTATCTAAAACCTCAACTAATAGCACTAAGAATATAGCTATAACTAAACCTGCTGCAAATGATTTCAATAAAGTTAGATCTTTTGTTCTACCTTGTAAAACTCCTGGCCCCGCTGGATAAGGAGATTCCACACAATCTAAATTAATTACTCTCTTAAGCTCTTCATTATATGCCTCTGGTAAAGCAGCCGCAGCATTATGCGCCCCATCAGCAGTTTTCGCAATAACAGTCATATTTATAAACTCTGGAGTTTGCTCATCTTGAATAGCACTAATAGAAAGGATTTGGCTAGATTGAACCTTGCTAAGCGCCGCAACATTCTTTCTAACATTCTCAGAACTAACCAAACTAACATAAGAAGACGCTATATTTTGATTAGTCATACTAGCAGATGCCGAATACGAACTATTAATATTGTTCAAAACCCTCTGCTCCTCAGTCATACCAGTAGTGCTATCATCACTATCTTTCTTGCTACTCTTCTTTGACTTGCTCTTTTCCACAGCCTCATTATATTCCTTCATAGAATTAATTTTAATCTTAACAGTAGCCTTATAAGTCGGTAAATAAGAAACATAATTTGTATAAGTCCTATATCCACCAAAACCCAAGCAAACTAGCATCACAAGAATAATAATCCACTTTCTTCTCCTAAACATGTCCAAATATTCTTTAATATTTACACTCTCTCCCATATTTCCCTCCAAATTTCTATTGGCAACATATCACCATTATGTATGAAACTAAACTTTGTCACTATTCCCTAATAGGTTCTACATATCTAGTTTTTCTTAGTAATTATACCATATTTTGGAACATTTGTAACTTTATAAGCAGATATATATAAAAAATTAGTTTTATTTTATATTATTTTTCATACTAACTAACTTAATAATTCCTACATACTTACTACATACTTACTTAATAATTACTACATAATAACTTAATAATTACTACATAATATCCAATTTTTCTACTATCTATTATCCTATTCATAAAGACTTAACATACCTTTAAGGCGATTTACAACCTCATTTTTAACATTATCCGGCCACACAACCTTCATATCTGCCCCGAACTGCATAATATTCTTTGACAAATATCCACATTCCTTCTCGACAAAAATCCCAATATAAGATTTTTCATTCTCGTCCTTGTCCTTATTCTTGTTCTTGTCCTTATTCTTGTTCTTGTCCTTGTCCCCGTTCTTCTCCTTATCCTTATTCTTGTTCTTGTCCTTGTTCTCTTCATTGTCAATTTCACTAAACATATCCACTTTTTTGTCATAATCATCATAAATAATCATATTTAAAGCATTACTAAAACCACGTAATTTCTCCCTAATTAGACTATTTTCTATATATTTCCCAGACAAGACATACTTCTCATAATCCAACTTCCCAAAAATCTTCTCCAGAATTTGAGCCTCAAGATGCCCCCTTTTAATCTCACACCTCAAACTATTATAATTATTCATTAAATCTTCTTCAAGATTATTATTTCTATAATTATCCTTTTCCATTATGTATATATAGTCGCCGAATTCATCTAATAAAGATTCCATTAAATTCTTTTTAAACTCTACCATAACGATATTCGCTCTTCTCGGAAATATATTTACATTATTATCGATTGACACACTTCTAGATGTAAACTGACTAAAATCACTTGTATTTTTGCAATCCACACTCCTACAATCCACAAGTTCACTCAAATCCATGATCCTCTCATCCTCAATCACAAACACATTTAGCATCATATCAATCCTAAAATACTGAAAAACCTCCGAATCCTCATCCGCACAAACCAAATAATAATTCTTGTCTCTCAAAACCATATGAACCGGACTCTTCACAAATTTCCTCAGGTTACCATTCTCATCAACCTTACATTCAAGCTCCCTAAAATAATTATACTCACAATAATTGAACCTAATCTTCCTAGAAAACTTAATCGCCTCCGTTCTCCTCCTCGTGACAAAATTACTAGTCAAAACAGCATCAGCTAAAAACCTAACCTCACTAGCCTCAAAACAATTCGAATTAATATAATAACCCTCCTTGCTCTTATCATAATCACTAACATCGATTCCCAAAGCCTTCATATCCCTGATATACGCATAAATCGTCCTTCTATCAACATCAACACCCAATCGTTTTCTCATATGATGCTGAATCTCCTTAATCGAAAGCGATACATTCTCATCAGAATAACTCTTCAAAATCTCGATAAAAGTATAAAATTTAATATTATTACTTACCCTCTTCATGATATTTCCCTTACTCCTTGCATATAAAATCCCTCATTTTTTTATATCCAATCTAAAATTTATAATATTTTTAATTCACATTATAGCAATTTCTATTATAAATATTTGCTATAAAATTACAATATATTTAATGTACATTTTTTTGTACATTATTACAGACCCCTTTGAAATTAACGTTTTCCCCTTGTTTTTTTACATAATTTTACATTCGGAAGTGATTTTAAATAGTTTTAAGTCATTTTAAATGATTTGCAATAGTTTCAAATAATATTGGATACTCTTAAATAGCCTTAAATGATATTAAATACTCTCAATTCATTTTAAATAATATTGAATAATTTTTGATAGTCCTAAATAATTTTTAATAGTATTGAATAATTTTGGATAGTATTAAATACTCTTGAATAGCCTTAAATGATTTTGAATAATCTCGAACATAAGTTTATTTTTTATAAATAAAAAAAGATTACGTGGCTACGTCTTACTCTCCCAGGCGGTTGCCCACCAAGTACCATCAGCGCTTAGGAGCTTAACTTCTGTGTTCGGAATGGGAACAGGTGTATCCTCCTTGCTATAATAACCACATAATCTTTATTTGTACTAATTTAATTAGTACCCTCAAAATTGCTAACATTTAATGAATAACATTCATTTGGTCAAGTCCTCGATCTATTAGTATCAGTAAGCTAAATACATTACTGCACTTACACCTCTGACCTATCAACCAGGTAGTCTTCCTGGGATCTTAACCTTGCGGTGGGAAATCTTATCTTGAAGTGGGCTTCGCGCTTAGATGCTTTCAGCGCTTATCCTTTCCGTACTTAGCTACCCAGCCATGCCCTTGGCAGAACAACTGGTACACCAGCGGTACGTCCATCCCGGTCCTCTCGTACTAAGGACAGGTCTCCTCAAATTTCCTACGCCTGCGACGGATAGGGACCGAACTGTCTCACGACGTTCTGAACCCAGCTCGCGTACCACTTTAATGGGCGAACAGCCCAACCCTTGGGACCTACTACAGCCCCAGGATGTGATGAGCCGACATCGAGGTGCCAAACCTCCCCGTCGATGTGGACTCTTGGGGGAGATCAGCCTGTTATCCCCAGGGTAGCTTTTATCCGTTGAGCGATGGCCCTTCCATGCGGAACCACCGGATCACTAAGTCCGACTTTCGTCCTTGCTCGACCTGTATGTCTTGCAATCAAGCTCTCTTTTGCCTTTACACTCTTCGTACGATTTCCGACCGTACTGAGAGAACCTTTGAGCGCCTCCGTTACTTTTTGGGAGGCGACCGCCCCAGTCAAACTGTCCACCTGACAGTGTCCCAAGACCAGATTCATGGCCTCTGGTTAGAATCCCAGTACTACAAGGGTGGTATCCCAAGGATGACTCCACACAGACTGACGTCCATGCTTCATAGTCTCCCACCTATCCTGTACATGTAGCACCGAGACTCAATGTCAAGCTACAGTAAAGCTCCATGGGGTCTTTCCGTCCTGTCGCAGGTAACCGGCATCTTCACCGGTATTACAATTTCACCGAGTCTGTTGTTGAGACAGTGCCCAAATCGTTACGCCTTTCGTGCGGGTCGGAACTTACCCGACAAGGAATTTCGCTACCTTAGGACCGTTATAGTTACGGCCGCCGTTTACTGGGGCTTAAGTTCACTGCTTCGATTGCTCTAACAGATCCCCTTAACCTTCCAGCACCGGGCAGGCGTCAGCTCCTATACATCGTCTTGCGACTTAGCAGAAACCTATGTTTTTGGTAAACAGTCGCTTGGGCCTATTCTCTGCGGCCTTCTTTCGAAGGCACCCCTTCTCCCGAAGTTACGGGGTCATTTTGCCGAGTTCCTTAACAACAGTTCTCTCGCTGGCCTTAGGATACTCTCCTCACCCACCTGTGTCGGTTTGCGGTACAGGCACCTTTAACCTCGATAGAGACTTTTCTCGACAGTGTGAAATCAGCTACTTCGCTACTAAATTTCGCTCCGCATCGTACCCCAGCATTATTCCGACGGATTTGCCTATCGGAACTGCCTCAATACTTGCCCGCACATAACCAACAGTGCGGTTAGCTTATCCTACTGTGTCATCCCATTTCTCAAACGGTTATTGGTGGTACAGGAATATCAACCTGTTGTCCATCACCTACGCCTTTCGGCCTCGGCTTAGGTCCTGACTAACCCAGGGCGGACGAACCTTCCCCTGGAAACCTTGGGTTTACGGCCTGTGGGATTCTCACCCACATCTCGCTACTCATGCCAACATTCTCACTTCTATGCAGTCCACATGTCCTTACGGTCATGCTTCAAGCCACATAGAAAGCTCCCCTACCCATCATAATGATGCCGTAGCTTCGGTAGTAAGTTTTAGCCCCGGAAATTTTCGGCGCAGAATCACTCGACCAGTGAGCTATTACGCACTCTTTAAATGAGTGGCTGCTTCTAAGCCAACATCCTGGTTGTCTGTGCAATTCCACATCCTTTACCACTTAACTTACATTTAGGGACCTTAGCTGACGATCTGGGCTGTTGCCCTCTTGACTATGAATCTTATCACCCATAGTCTGACTCCCAAGCAAAAGAATACGGCATTCGGAGTTTGATAGTCTTCGGTAAGTGCAATACCCCCTAGGACATTCAGTGCTCTACCTCCGTTTCTCTAAGCTTGAGGCTAGCCCTAAAGCTATTTCGGGGAGAACCAGCTATCTCCAGGCTCGATTGGAATTTCACCGCTATCCACAAGTCATCCCCGCACTTTTCAACGTACGTGGGTTCGGTCCTCCACGAAATTTTACTTTCGCTTCAACCTGCTCATGGATAGGTCGCCTGGTTTCGGGTCTACGTCGGGTAACTGGACGCCCATTTAAGACTCGCTTTCGCTACGGCTCCACACCTTAAGTGCTTAACCTTGCTACACAACGTAACTCGTTGGCCCGTTCTACAAAAAGTACGCAGTCACACAAATAATGTGCTCCTACAGCTTGTAAGTGCAGGGTTTCAGGTTCTCTTTCACTCCCCTCCCGGGGTTCTTTTCACCTTTCCCTCACGGTACTATACGCTATCGGTCACTAGGTAGTATTTAGGCTTGGAGGATGGTCCCTCCTGCTTCCCACAGGGTTTCACGTGTCCCGTGGTACTCTGGATCACACTTGAAGTCTCGCTATTTAAAATACTGGGCTGTTACCATCTATGGCGGAGCTTTCCAACTCTCTTCTTCTATAGTGGGTGATTTCGTTTATAGTGTGTCCGCAACCCCAACGAAGAAAACTTCACTGGTTTGGCCTGTTCCGCGTTCGCTCGCCGCTACTTACGGAATCGAATTTCTTTCTCTTCCTCCGGGTACTTAGATGTTTCAGTTCTCCGGGTTCCCCTCGCATGACTATGTATTCATCATACGATACTTAGACATTACTCTAAGTGAGTTTCCTCATTCGGAAATCTTCGGATCAAAGTTTACGTGCAACTCCCCGAAGCTTATCGCAGCTTATCACGTCCTTCATCGGCTCCTAGTGCCAAGGCATTCGCCCTGCACCCTTAATAACTTGACCAGTTATTAGAGTTCGGTATTGAGATAAATACCATTTTGATTTTTACGACTTATCTGTCTAATTTTAATGACTTTATGATTTTTGAAACTTTTCTGTTTTTATATAATGTCATATCACTAAATGTTATGCAATTTTCAAGGTACTAGTTTAG
The DNA here is from genome assembly GCA_025148965.1 of Intestinibacter bartlettii. Lineage (GTDB taxonomy): Bacteria > Bacillota > Clostridia > Peptostreptococcales > Peptostreptococcaceae > Intestinibacter > Intestinibacter bartlettii. The sequence continues at coordinate 2,549,409 of CP102273.1, forward strand.
GGCGAAGCCCTTTTTTATAAGATTCATTTTAATTAATGAACTCTCAAAATTAAACAGTAGGCAATTCTCCTTAGAAAGGAGGTGATCCAGCCGCACCTTCCGATACGGCTACCTTGTTACGACTTCACCCCAGTTATTGGTTTCACCTTCGACGACCGCTTCCAAAAGGTTAGCTAGCCGGCTTCGGGCGCCCCCAACTCCCATGGTGTGACGGGCGGTGTGTACAAGACCCGGGAACGCATTCACCGCAGCATTCTGATCTGCGATTACTAGTAACTCCAGCTTCATGTAGGCGAGTTTCAGCCTACAATCCGAACTGAGAATGGCTTTAAGGGATTAGCTTGGCCTCACGACTTCGCTGCCCTCTGTACCACCCATTGTAGCACGTGTGTAGCCCTAAGCATAAGGGGCATGATGATTTGACGTCATCCCCACCTTCCTCCAGGTTATCCCTGGCAGTCCCTCTAGAGTGCCCAACTTAATGATGGCAACTAAAGGCAAGGGTTGCGCTCGTTGCGGGACTTAACCCAACATCTCACGACACGAGCTGACGACAACCATGCACCACCTGTCACTTCTGTCCCCGAAGGGAAAGATGCGATTAGGCATCGGTCAAAAGGATGTCAAGCTTAGGTAAGGTTCTTCGCGTTGCTTCGAATTAAACCACATGCTCCGCTACTTGTGCGGGTCCCCGTCAATTCCTTTGAGTTTCACTCTTGCGAGCGTACTCCCCAGGCGGAGTACTTAATGCGTTAGCTGCGCCACCGAAGGGGGTAACCTCCGACAGCTAGTACTCATCGTTTACGGCGTGGACTACCAGGGTATCTAATCCTGTTTGCTCCCCACGCTTTCGTGCCTCAGCGTCAGTTACAGTCCAGAGAGCCGCCTTCGCTACTGGTGTTCCTCCTAATATCTACGCATTTCACCGCTACACTAGGAATTCCACTCTCCTCTCCTGCACTCAAGTCCTCCAGTTTCAAGAGCTTACTACGGTTGAGCCGTAGCCTTTCACTCCTGACTTAAAAGACCGCCTACGCACCCTTTACGCCCAGTAAATCCGGATAACGCTAGCCCCCTACGTATTACCGCGGCTGCTGGCACGTAGTTAGCCGGGGCTTCCTCCTCAAGTACCGTCATTATCTTCCTTGAGGACAGAGCTTTACGACCCGAAGGCCTTCATCGCTCACGCGGCGTTGCTGCATCAGGCTTTCGCCCATTGTGCAATATTCCCCACTGCTGCCTCCCGTAGGAGTTTGGACCGTGTCTCAGTTCCAATGTGGCCGATCACCCTCTCAGGTCGGCTACTGATCGTCGCCTTGGTGAGCCGTTACCTCACCAACTAGCTAATCAGACGCGGGTCCATCCTGTACCGCCGGAGCTTTGATAAGAAAAACATGCGAATTTCTTATGTTATCCCGTATTAGCATACCTTTCGGTATGTTATCCGTGTGTACAGGGCAGGTTACCCACGCGTTACTCACCCGTCCGCCGCTCTTCTCCGAAGAGAATCGCTCGACTTGCATGTGTTAGGCACGCCGCCAGCGTTCATCCTGAGCCAGGATCAAACTCTCAAAATAAAGTTTGTCAACTTTATATCGCAATTTACAATTGCTAAAATAAAAGTTGTTTACCTGCTCAGACTAATCATTATCTGAATATCTGGCTTGGTTTGTTGTTGGTTTTAATTCGTGTGAATTAAAGTTTATAATTAACCTACTGTTTAATTTTCAAAGTTCATTTATTCTTTCGCCTCAACTCATTTAACTTTTTTAAGTTATCTGTCGTTTCGACTTTTATTAGTTTAACAAACTTATTTTTGTTTGTCAACCACTTTTTTAAAAAACTTTTTAAGTTTTCGTTCCTTACGACTTACTCATTTTTAAGTTCTTGCCCCTCTCTCTCAAGGACAAGTAATAATATATCATCATCTTTTTATTTCGTCAACACTTTTTTTAATATTTTTTTAAATTTATTTTAATTTACTTTTTAATTAGGCTTCATAGCCTGTTATTATCACACTTTTATTATGTTGCCACCTTATTTATTTTACCACTTTCCACAATTTTTATGACATATTTTTTATTATATATCAAAAAAGCTCCAATGTACAAATCCATCGGAGCTTTAATTTCTCTATCTAATTAAAATCTATCTAATCAATTTTTATTGACTTCTAAAAACAATTAATTTGTTTTTATTTCTGTCCAAGCATCGTCATACATCTTCATAACATTTTCTGGAAGGTTTAAAAATACTTCAGTCTTATCTAAAACTTCCTTGCTTGGATATGCCAAAGGCGATTTTTTAGTTTCTTCGTCTAACATATCGTATACGCCTTGGTTTGGTGTCGAATATTCGATATAGTCGACATTTTGTTTTGCAACTTCAGGATCTAACATGAAGTTTATGAATTTTTCTGCGTATTCTTTGTTTTCAGCAGATTTAGGTATACACATAGCGTCCACCCATTTATTTGTACCTTCTTCTGGTATTGCGTAGTCTAAATCAGGATTTTCGTCCATCATAACTAAAGCGTCTCCTGAGTAAACTATACCCATATCCGCATCTCCAGCGACTATTCTGTCTTTTCCGTCGTCGTTTACATAAGCTTGAACAACGTCTAATTCTTTTATTAGCTCGTCTTTAGCTTTGTTTATTTCATCTGGATTTTCTGTATTCATAGAGTATCCAAGTCTTTTTAGCGAGATTCCCATTGTGTCTCTAACTGAGTCAAGTAATAGGATTTTTCCTTTATATTTTTTATTCCATAATATATCCCAACTCTTAGTGTCTTCTTTGTCGACAACTTTTGTGTTGTATATTATACCGAATGTCCCCCATAAATAAGGAACGCTGTATTCATCAGTTGGATCGTAAAGCGGATGTTTAAAGCTATCCATTATTTGTGAGTAATTTGGTATATTGCTATAATCTATTTTTTGTAGCATATTTTCTTCTATTAATTTATCTACCATATAGTCTGATGGGAATATTAAGTCGTATTTTGACGAACCACTTTTTAATTTTTGATACATAGCTTCGTTAGTATCGTAAGTTTCGTACACAACTTGTATTCCAGTTTCTTGCGTAAATTTTTGAATTAAATCCATATCGATATAGTCCCCAACATTGTATACGTTTAGAACTTCACTAGATTTTTTAGAGCTTCCGCACCCAGTTAATAAACTAGCTGCCATAACAAATGTGCATGTTAATGCAATCAATTTCTTTAGCTTCATCTAAAAATTCTCCCTTCTAATTTTCAACAGCCTTTTTATTTCCGACAACATTAGAAGTTATTAGTAATGCTAAAACTACTACGAACATTAATGTTGAAAGGGCATTTATCTCAGGAGTTAATCCTCTTCTTGTCATTGAATAAATTTCGATTGATAAGTTTGTTACACCGTTTCCTGTTGTAAAGAAACTTATTACGAAATCATCTATAGACATAGTAAACGCCATTAATGCACCAGATATTATACCTGGTTTGATTTGTGGCAACACGATTTTTCTAAGTGCATACCATGGTGTCGCACCTAAATCAAGGGCCGCATCTTCAATATTTGCTGGTAACTGTTTTAATTTTGGTAAAACAGATAAAATTACATAAGGTATATCGAATACTAAGTGAGATAAAAGCATTGTCGTCATACCGAAGTTTACATTTAAGAATACAAATAATGTCATAAGAGACACCCCAGTTACGATATCTGGGTTTAATACGGGTAAATAATTTATATTAAGTAATAAATCTCTTTTTTTGTTATTTCTCATCTTATGTATACCTATCGCTGCTATTGTCCCGATAAAAGTCGATATTAATGTAGCTAAAATTGCTACTAATAATGTATAGTAAAGAGCACTTATCATTCTCTCATTTTGGAATAAAGTATAGTACCAATCCAATGTGAAACCATTCCAGACAGCCATGGATTTTGAATTATTAAATGAGAATATTGCTAAAGTCACTATTGGTAAGTATAAGAATACAAATACCAAAAATAAATATACGTTTGAAAAAATCTTCTTTATAATAGTAATCCACCGCCTTCCTTGTCATTTCCACTACTGTATTTATTCATTATTGCCATAGAGATAAGTATTATAATCATCATAAATATTGATATTGCTGATCCAAAATGCCAATCCCCAACTGACATAAATTCTTGTTCAATTAAGTTACCTATTAGGTAGAATTGTCCTCCACCTAAAAGTTTTGAAATTACGAATGTTGATACAGCTGGCATAAACACCATAGTTATCCCTGATATTACTCCAGGTAAACTAAGTGGGAATATAACTTTTGTGAAGACTTGGAAGTTGTTTGCTCCAAGGTCTTTCGCTGCATTTATTAAATCTTGGTCCATTTTTGATAAAATCGTATGTATTGGAAGTATCATAAATGGCAAGAAGTTGTAAACCATACCTAATAAAACTGCTGCATCAGTATATAATATATTGATTGGGCCAAGGCCTACCATTCCAAGTAAAGTATTTATAAATCCGTTTTTTCCTAATATCGCAGACCATGCATAAGTTCTAAGTAAGAAGTTCATCCACATTGGTAATATGCATAACAAAAGAAGTGTAGCTCTTCTGCTTGGTTTTGCTTTCGAAATTATATAAGCAGTTGGATATCCAACTATTAAACATAAAACTGTTGATATAAACGCTAAAACTAGTGATCTTCTAACTACTTTAAAGTACATTACGTTGAAGAATTTATCGAAATTGTCCAGTGTGAACATATATCTTCCATCTACTTGTTTTGTAAAACTGAAGAAGACTATTAATATTAGCGGTATAACTATGAAAAGCACGCTCCATATAGCATAAGGAGTGGCTAATCTAGATTCAGATTGTTTTCTTTTCATCGTTTTCACTTTCCTCCTCAAATTATTCATCAATCGATAAACTACTGGTCGCTTACCTTTCTCATTATGTGTATATCTTCAGGATAGATATCCATACCTAGCATGCTTCCTTCTTCTGCCATCTTTGTACTGTGTATAAACCAAGTGTTTTCGTTCTCTTGTACAGCCATTTCATAATGAACACCTTTAAATACAACAGATGTAACTAAACCTTTTAGCATACCTTTATCTGCATCGACCATTTTGATATCTTCTGGTCTTATTACTACTTCTATATTTTCATTTTTCTCAAATCCATAATCTACACATTCAAATTCTCTTCCACAGAATTTTACTCTATAATCATCAAGCATAACACCATCAACTATATTACTTTCACCGATAAATTTCGCAACGAATGAGTTTTTCGGTTCGTTGTATATATCTTCAGGGCTACCCATTTGTTGGATTTTACCTTTGTTCATAACTACGATTGTGTCAGACATAGTAAGTGCTTCTTCTTGGTCGTGAGTTACGAATATGAAAGTTATTCCTAATTTTTGTTGAATTTTCTTAAGCTCTCTTTGCATCTCTTGTCTTAATTTTAAGTCAAGCGCTCCTAAAGGTTCGTCTAAAAGTAATATTTTTGGCTCATTAACTAATGCTCTTGCGATTGCGATTCTTTGTTGTTGCCCACCACTAAGTGAGTCAATTGAACGTTTTTCAAATCCTTCAAGCGCAACAAGTTTAAGCATTTCTTTTACTTTTACGTCTATAGTCGCTTTGTCCATCTTCTTTATTTTTAACCCAAAAGCTATATTTTCATACACATTCATATGAGGGAATAAAGCATACTTTTGGAAAACAGTATTCACTTGTCTTTCATAAGGAGGTGTATCATTTACATTTTCACCTTCAAACATAACTTCACCCTCGTCTGCATGTTCAAAACCAGCGATTATCTTTAAAGTCGTAGTTTTTCCACATCCAGAAGGTCCTAATAAAGTTAAAAATTCATTTTTCTTTATATCAAGATTTAAATTATCCAAAACAACAAGATCTTCGTATTGTTTTGTTATGTTTTTTAATTCAATAATATTTTCTGACTCAACAACATTTGAATTTGTTTTATTCGTTGAATTCATATTATATATACACCTCTTTCTATTTTTATTTATCTTACTAATTATTTTAGTTTCATACCTAAAAAGACGGCGGTGTACTAACCCATATCACCTTTGCCGTAGTTTTTCCAGGATTAGAAATATAATGATTCATTCTTGGTTTAAAGTAGAAACTTTCGCCTTTTTTAACCTTGTTAACTCTATCGCCCAAATGAAGCAGAATATTTCCGGCCACAACATAACCAAATTCCTCACCTTCATGAGGTTTCTCTTCTTTATATTGCCCGCCTGGATATAAAGTTATTATAATCGGTTCCATCATGTTCTTTTGTGAATTTGGAATCAGCCACTTTAAATGGTACTTAAGCTCCTCATCCTCAGTCTCAAACATGTCTTCCTTTTTAAAGGTTATTCTCTCTGGATCGATTTCATTGAAAAACTCTCTTAAATTTGTACCTAAAATTTCTAAAATATCAATCAAAGTTGCTATCGATGGTGATGTAAGGTTGTTCTCAAGTTGCGATATAAACCCCTTCGACAGCTCACATCTATTAGCAAGTTCTTCCTGGGTTAACTGTTTTTCCATACGCATACTCTTTATCTTACTCCCAATATCCATACCTAAGCCTCCTATAATTTTTATATATTAATCTTATTAAAAGTAAACATTTTTCTTATATTGTTAAACTTTTTCGATGTAATTCTAAACTCAAAGTTTAAAATTACTAAACACACCATTGATATTATATAGCAAACTCAACCAAAATTCAACTTTTTTATCAAAAAATATATTTTTTATATAAAACTTGAAAATTGCCCAAATTTCAACGTTTTTAAACTCAGTTTTGGTTAAATATATTCATAATATTAATTTTATAATTTAGTATATGTAACTTTTTTTAATTAATAATCAAAACTCACCACAAATTTAAAATTTTACCACGAATTTATAAGTTCAAAATTTAACTTTTTTAAATTTTACTCTTCATTAACTATTTTTACCAATAACTGTTATAATATTAATTGCAAATATATACTTTTTAGGAGGTCTAAATTATGAAAGTTTTATTAATAAACGGAAGTCCAAAAAAAGCTGGATGCACATTTACAGCTTTAAATGAAGTTGCAAAATCTTTAAATGAAGAAGGCATAGAAACAGAAATATTCCAAGTCGGAGCAAAACCAATCGCTGGTTGTATCGGATGCGGTTCATGTCGAAAAACAGGTAAATGTGTATTTGACGATGTAGTAAATGAATGTATGCCAAAAGCAAAAGAAGCCGACGCTATAATCGTTGGTTCTCCAGTTCACTACGCATCAGCATCAGGAGCAATAACTTCATTTATGGATAGATTATTCTACTCATCAGGTGGGGCTCTACAATATAAATTAGGTGCAGTCGTTGCAAGTGCTAGAAGAGCTGGGACAACAGCAACACTAGATCAACTTACAAAACATTTTACAATATCAAACATGCCAGTAATCAGCTCATGTTATTGGAATATGGTTCATGGAAACACTCCAGAAGAAGTCTGTAAAGATTTAGAAGGGATGCAAATAATGAAAACTCTAGGTAAAAACATGGCTTGGATGTTAAAATGTGTCGAAGCAGGTAAAAAAGCTGGAGTTCAAATGCCAGTTAGAGAAGATAAAATTTTTACTAACTTTATAAGATAGATAAATAATATTTATTGTAAATTTTCTCAAAAAAGTGTCGTATTTTGATGATATCACTTTTTTAGAATATTACTACCTTATAAATATTTTAGTATAAAAAAACTCCTTTATCTTTATATTGATAAAGGAGTTTTTACTCTTTTATTTACTTGCACTTATAACTGCAGTTTGTATATTATCGAAGAACATTTTATTCTTACTACCTAATATATGAAGACCATCTGTCTCACAATTTATTAAAAATCCGTTAGCATCAACAAATCCGCTTGTTGTATCTATAAATTTAACATTCGATTTTGTATTACAATGAGCTTTTATGCTAGCATTAAATTTGTCGATTCTATTTTTGTTGTAATTTGCAACTGCTGTATCGCTATATCCATTGTACCCTTTCCCTACTGGAAATACCTTTTGGACATAGATAGTTTTTCCTACATATTTGCTAGATAATAAATCGATTAATTTCTTAGTATCTGTGTAATTTGATTCTCTCGAAATTCCGTTTATTCCTATTAATAAAACAACACCTTTTACATTGCTATTATCAGGCATTTGGTTGAAATTTTGTAACCAATGAGATGGGAATGCTCCACCTTTTGCATTTACATAAGAGCCTGTTGTATGTTGTTGTATTGTCGTTTTAAGTCTACTTGTGAATGAATCTCCAACAAATAGGAAATTATTTAAATTTGTAACTGTTTGAGTTGTTCCAGATTGTGTTCCGCCTAAAACAACATAATTTTTCGAAACAAATGCATAATTATTCTTATATAAAATCTTATACCAAGATCCAGTATCGTCAACTATTTGAACTGTCTCATTTTTATATAAAAGTCCTAATTTGGCAGAACTTGTTGTCGGTTGCTGTCTAACATTTAAAGCATCAGCTGTAACAGTACCTGTTTTTTTGCTCTCACTTGGTTTTTCATTGTTATTTGAGTTATTACTTCCATTAGAATCCCCTGAGTTCCCATTATTCGAACTTCCATTGTTTGAGTTTCCACCGCTTGAACTATTGTCATTGTTGTTTGAACCATTGCCAGTGCTTGTTGTTGATATATAAGTTTTAGACACATATCCAGCACTTCCATTATAAAGAATCTCATACCAATTCGATTCTTTGCCCATAATATATACTTTTTGTCCCTTGGCTATAACACCTCTTGATGAATATGAACTCGATGGACCACTTCTTACATTTAGATATGTACAATTTATGACTGCTCCCTCATCAATCACATCATCGTAAATACTAGTTACATACTTACCTGAAACGTATCCATAAGATGTCTTGTATTGAACCTTTAGCCAATCTCCATTTTTTTCGACAATCTTTATAGTACTTCCCTTTGAAAAACCGCCTAAAATAGAATAACTCGTCGACGGACCACTTCTTATATTTAATGAAGCTGTAACTGTTCCCGATACATAAGTATCAGCATAAACCATTTCCTTAAATCCAATTGTAATAATAAAAGTCAATGATATAACTAGAGCAATTAACTTTTTACTCATAACATTCCCCACTTTCCTTTTTCTTTTTTTTTGTAATTTATAATTTTTAAATACAATTTTGTATTATTTTTACAGTAAACTATTATACATTATTTTTATTCATTATGTACAAAAATAAGTACTTTTTATGTATTATTTTCTATAATCCAACATTTTTTCCTTTATTTATATGTAAACTTTATTAGTTTTTATTTAAATATCAGATATTTTAGCTATAAATATATTATTTTGTTATATAACCTTTATATAAATAATGTTTATATATTATCTTCTTTTATAATTTCACCCTCTAGCTTATCTCATCACTATAATTATCCTATCTTGCTTTATAACCTATTTATTTTAATAATTATTTTGATAAAAACAAATAATCCATGTATAATAGGGATATAATAATAGGTAGTACTTTGCGGAAAAGGAGAAAAAACTTTGATAAAATTAGGTGAATACAATAAATTAATAGTAAAAAGAGAAACGAATTTCGGGTATTTCGTTGGTGAAGAAGGCGCAAACTCAAATGATGATGTATTACTTCACAACAGACTTCTTAACAAACAAAAAGTAGCAGTTGGTGATGAAATAGAAGTTTTCATATATATGGACTCAGAAGGTAGACTTTCAGCTACTTTAGAATATCCAAAAGCAAAATTAGGCGATATCGCATACTTAAAAGTAGTTGCCCATACTAAAATAGGAAGCTTTGTGGACGTTGGACTTCCTAAAGATATATTAGTTCCTTTCAAACAACAAACTTTTGAAATGACTAAAGGTGAAAGATACTTATTCTACATATACCTTGATAAAACAGGAAGATTAGCAGCAACAACTGACATTTTCCCATATTTATCAACAGAATCTGATTACAAAATCGGCGACACTGTAGAAGGTATAGTATACGGATTCCAAACAAACAACACAGCTATGTTATGTGTTGATAACAAATATGATGCGATAATATTAAACAACGAATACTTCACTGAATTAAAAATAGGTGAAAAACTAGAAAACTTAAGAGTTATAAAAGTATATGAAGACGGAAAATTAGGACTTTCACCAAGAGGCGAAAGGGCGACAGAATTAGACACTCTTGAAAAAGCAATAATGAGTTACTTAGAAGGTAACGACGGATTCATGAGATTCAACGATAAATCTTCACCAGAAGAAATAAAAACAGTATTTAATTCAAGTAAGAAAAACTTCAAAAGAGCACTTGGTGTTTTAATGAAGAAAAACCTTATAACTCAAGACGCAGACGGATGTCATAGAGTTTAAGATTTTTTATAACTAGATTATTTATAAATTACAACTTATAACTAAATTTTTTATAAACTACAAATTTTTAAATTATAACTTAGCTTATATTTTAAATTAGCTAACTACAAAAGGATGCTAGAAATAGACAAACTCTATTTCTAGCATCCTTTTTTATAACACACCTTTTTATAGCATATAGAAAATTATAATTATTTTAGCACTTTACACAGCAAGCGCTATAACCTTCAAAAAACCTACATTTTTAAGCTTCTTTATCATAAGTATTTTTTATTTTGATATATTAATTATCACTAAATAATAACTTATAATTATACTTAAATACTTTCTTATACCTCTACATAACTTTATCTAAATTAGCTTTATCTAATCCTAACTTATCTAAAGTCAATCCTTCAGCATAAAAATCAGTTCTTAGAAGGCTAGACGCAAGCACAATTATTGCATCTATATTAGGTGTTGGAACACCTAAGGCTTTACCTAAATCTGACCAGAAAACTAATCCTGTTGATATATCTTCTGTAAAATAACGTGAAGTAACACTAGTAGGCCCTTTTATTTGTGTAAATACTTCACTAGTATTAAAGTGTTCTTGTAGAGTTTTTTCATCTTGTGAAAAATATCCTCTGTTTTGTCTTGCTTCTAATGCACCCTCTACTTCAAAACCAAGTGCTCTACCAAGAGCTATTCTCTCTTTTTCAACTGCTTCTAATACATTTATAGTATGCTCTGTTATACCCTCTCTATATAGCCAGAACTCACCACCAGAAAAGTCTATTCTTCCAGCATTTAATAGACATGGTCCTGGATGAACCTCTGGATTTCCATTTTCTAAATTGACTTGTAGTATATTTTTAGCCAATACAAAACAATCATATAATTTTTTACACACTTCGAATACTTCTTCATTATCACTTGATGGATAAGCTGCTAAATATACCTTTTTTGCTCTTAAATAAAGTTCTATTTTTGCAGACTCCACTATTGCCCTTGTTCCATATGTTAAAGTATTTGTTTCAGCTATTTTGAAACGCTTGTTTATTCCCATTTCCTTAGCTTCATTTATAAATCTAACGGGAGCCATACATGCCGCACAATTTATAAGTATAATTTGATCTTCATTTACAACAGGCGCAAGTATTCTCGCAAAATACTCAATTGCAACTCCTGGAGCAACTACCATTACGACCTCTGCTCCTTTTATAACTTCATTTATATCATCACTAATTAAATCTATCTCAATAAATTTACCTTTTTCACCTTCAGAAGAGCCTATTTCGCCCTCACAAAGATATAGCCCACCTTCTTTTTTTATAAAATCTAAGTCCTTACAAAACTTATCACTTTCGAATAAACTTACTTCAAATCCTCTTTCTTTCAAATCTGCACACGCAGTAAGTCCTCCATTACCTGCTCCGACTATTGCTACTTTCATCCAAAATCCTCCTAATGTTTTCGATTAAAACTATCTTTAGTATTGACATTATTTTTTATCTTAATCAATTTTTAATTTATTTTTACCATTTTTTTATGTACTCAATAAAAACACTTCCATTACTATATAAAATTAATATATCAGTTAGTTGCATTTTTGTATCACTTGCACTACTATTCATAATACAAAAGTAAATTATTTCCACAGAAATATTTTTGACTCAATGACAGGTCTAAAGCCTAAAAAAGAATAAAATTAAACTTTGCATATAATGAAGAAAAAATTTTTTTAAGATTTTTTCATTTTCCATGTTTAAAAATTTTAAATAGGTTAATACTCAAGAAAGGTGGTCAATTAAATGTTGCTCTTTAGAATTATAATGATTTCGTGTATGTTAATTGTGTTTATCGTGATGTTTGCGACTTTATCTTCTGCAAATAATCCAAAGAAAAATATGTTTATGGCTGTAACTCTACCATATGACGTTTTAGAAAGTGATTTTATAAAAGAAATTCAAAAGGAATATAAATCTCTCTGCAATAAAGTCTACATTATTATGTTACTTACTGCTATTCCCTGTATATTCCCATTTTGGATTTTTAAAAACATAACTGTATATATATTTTATATGTTAATCTGGTGTTTAGTTTTTTCATACTATGGAATTATTCCTTTTAAACTTATGAACCGTAAAGTAAAGGCGGAAAAATCAAAAAATAACTGGTTTGTAGGTGAAAAGAAGGTTGTCTACTGTGATATAAAAACAACTATGCTAAAAAATAAAATGCCAATAAGTAATAAATATTTTCTGATACCACTTTTAATAAGCCTCTTCCCACTTATAATAAGCTTAAAAAATATGTCATCAGAAAATATAGTATTTTTAATTATTTCAATACTAAATATAGGTTTGATTATTTTTATTTTCTGTATAACAAAACAATACAATAAATCAAAACTAAAAACTTATAGCACAGACTCTGAGATTAATTTTATCTTAAATAAGACTGAAAAACGCATGATGTCAATTTATTTTTTAATCAACGCTCTTGTAGAGTCAATTTTAATTTTAGTTATTTATTTAATGATTTTTGATTATATAAATGTTGAATTCTTTAATATTTATATAACCCCCACTATTATACTTTCAAGTGCTGTAGCTCTTGGATTGATATATATTAAGAAAAAGATAAACAAATTAGATGAAGAGTTATCATCTCAAAATAAATCCTCAGAAATTATAGTTGATGACGATGATTGCTGGATTGATGGAATATATTATTATAACCCTAATGATTCAAGTAAAATAGTAAGTAGTCGCTTTGGATATAATATGACTTATAATATAGCTACTAAGCATGGATATTTTATGGCTAAAAAATTAGATAAAATAGTATTAGGCGCTACATTTTTACTTATGATAATCCTAATGCTTCCTAGTGAGTTTGCAACTAGTTCTATTTCATTTAATGATAATTCCCCTAATATAAGTATTTCATCTTTCCCTTATTCTTATGACTTAGATTATAACGATATAGAAAGCATAACTATAACAAATGAGCCGATTTCATTTAAACTTAGAACTAACGGTATAGCTACTGATACAAAATGTATCGGTAATTTTAAAAGCGATAAATACGGAAAATGTAGAGTATATCTTTACTTTGATGGTGAAGATGATAACCCTAAATATATAGTAATGAAATTAAAAAACAATAAATTTGATTACCTAATCTACAATACAAAAGACGATAAACAAACAGAAAAAGTTTATTCTAAACTTCAAAAAAACCTTGATTGATTTCATAAAAAAATAAGGTGGCTATAACTTATATTTGTTTATAGCCACCTTATTTTAATCTGTATAACTATTTATAAATTTTCCGACTAAAATTTTGCATTTTTCAGTAAGAGCTTTGCATTCTTCTTCTTTTAAATGAACTAATAACTCTCCATGATCGCTATCTTTTAATTTAAATACTAAAATTTCATCATCATATTCTTCATCTATAGAATCTAAAGAAATTTCATCTTGAAGTGGTGATAACATAATATAACGTTCGCCTTCAATTTCTATTGAAAATATTTTTTTGAAAGTAGTCTCAACGCCATCTTGATTCCATAAAACAATTGTATTTTCATCCATTATAATCTCCTCAATTTCATCTAGATATTACTTGATGCAAATTGTACAGTTAACCTATATTTATCATTTTGTACAAAATTACATCCTTATAGATTATATGATGACAAAAATAAAAATATGTTATATTCTAGCTACACCAGTTTCTCTAGCTGCTTTAGCAACTGCAGCTGATACTTCTTTTCCAACACGTGGATCGAATGCATCTGGTAATACGAATTCTGTTGTTAATTCGTCATCTTTTATTATTTTTGCTATTGCATATGCTGCTGCGACTTTCATTTCTTCGTTGATTTCGCTAGCTCTAACATCTAGTGCACCTCTGAATATTCCAGGGAAAGCAAGCACATTGTTTACTTGGTTAGGGAAATCTGAACGACCTGTACCAACTATAAATGCTCCACCTTCTTTTGCTTCGTCTGGGAATATTTCTGGAGTTGGGTTTGCCATAGCGAATACGATTGATTTTTCTGCCATAGTAGCAACCATCTCTTTTGTTAACATTTTTGGAGCAGAAACACCTATAAATACGTCTTTTCCTTTTACTATGTCAACTAATTTTCCATCTTGGTCATTTTTATTAGTAACTGCTAACATCTCTTTTTGAGCCCAATTTAATCCTTCTGATTTTGAAGATAATGCCCCATTTATATCACATAAAACTATGTCTTTTACATTTAAATTTAATAACATTTTTGCAATCGCCATACCAGCAGAACCAGCACCGTTGATTACTATTTCTAAATCTTCTATTTTTTTGCCAGCAAGTTTAGCAGCATTGATTATCCCTGCTGAAACTATTATTGCAGTACCATGTTGGTCATCATGGAAAACTGGTATATCTAATTCTTCTTTTAATCTGTTTTCAATTTCGATACATCTTGGAGAATTTATATCTTCTAAGTTTATTCCCCCGAAAACTGGTGATATTAATTTTACTGTTCTAACTATTTCATCGATATCCATAGTATCTACACATATTGGGAATGCATCAACACCAGCGAATTCCTTAAATAGTATTGATTTTCCTTCCATAACTGGTATAGATGCATACGCACCTATGTTTCCAAGTCCTAAAACAGCAGTCCCGTCAGATACTACGGCAACCATATTTGACTTGCAAGTATATTTATAAACATCGTCTTTGTTTTCTTTTATTTTTAAGCATGGAGCAGCAACCCCTGGAGTATAAGCTGTTGATAAGTCATCTTTTGTCGAAACTCCAACTTTACTTTGTATGCTCACTTTTCCTAATTTTTCTTCGTGCATTTTTAATGCTAATTCATTAAAATCCTTTTTTGACATAACTTCCTCCGATTTTCAATTTAATTTTTTATATAAAATTTATACATTTGTAGCTTTTGCGTATTCTTGTCTTCTGTCGTAAATATTATTTCCTTCGCAATCAATCGCCACAATAACTTGTAAATCCTCAACTTCAAGTCTTCTGACTGCTTCGGCACCAAGATCTTCATAAGCTATAACTTCACATTTTTTTATTGAATTTGAAATATAAGCACCTGCCCCGCCGATTGCAGCAAGGTAAACAGCTTTATATTTTTTCATTCCTTCGATTACTACATCGTTTCTCTTTCCTTTGCCTATCATTATTTTTAGGCCTTTTTCCAAAAGAGGAACTGTTAAATCATCCATACGATAACTTGTTGTTGGCCCTGCTGAACCTATGATTTCACCTGGTTTATTTGGTGCTGGCCCAACATAATAAATCGCCTGTCCACAAACATCAAAAGGAAGTTCTTTTCCTTCTTTTAATGCAGCGACCATTCTTTTATGAGCTTGGTCCCTTCCTGTATATAAAACGCCGCTTATTTTAACAACATCGCCACATTTTAATTTTTCGATATCTTCACTTGTACATGGAGTTTTTAATTCAATCATAATTTCCCCCTCAATATTTTTATAAAAACCCTATAACACCACGCTTTTATGTCTTGATGCGTGACAATTTATATTAACAACAACTGGTAGACCCGCGATATGGGTTGGGAAAGTTTCGATATTTACAGCAAGTGCTGTTGTTCTTCCACCCAATCCTTGAGGCCCTATGCCTAAGTTGTTTACAGCTTCCAACATCTCTTTTTCCAAATCTGCAATAAATGGGTCTTCGTTGTGCTCCCCGATTTCTCGTGTTAACGCTTTTTTTGCAATTTGAGCACATTTATCCACTGTTCCGCCTATCCCAACACCTACAACTATCGGCGGACATGGGTTTGGCCCAGCTTCTGACACAACATCTACTATAAATTTCTTAATTCCATCTAATCCATCAGACGGTTTTAACATTTTTAATTGACTCATATTTTCACTACCAAATCCTTTTGGTGCATAAACTATCTCAATTTTATCTCCCTTAACCATATCATAATGAATTACTGCTGGTGTGTTGTCTTGAGTATTAACCCTATGTATTGGACTTACGACAGATTTCCTAAGATATCCATCAGTATATCCAAGGCTAACACCTTTGTTTATAGCTTCTGTCAAAGTATCTCCTTCAACTCTTACATCTTGACCAACTTTGACAAAAAACACTGCCATGCCTGTATCTTGGCATATTGGAACTTCTTTTTCACATGCTATTTTTGCATTTTCGATTAAAATATTTAGTACGTCTTTCCCTAAATCACTTTCTTCATTCTCAAGATTTTGTTTAAAAGAATCAACAACATCTTTCCCTAAGAAAAGATTACCTTCTATACATAAACGCTTTACTTCCTCAGTAATCTGAGCAGAATTAATAACCTTCAAGCGAACATACCTCCTATATTAATTTGTAATTATTCGTCTTTCTATATAACTTTATCATTATTCAGGGTATAAAACAAGGTTTTTGAAAGGTCCAATATGGAAATAATTATTATGTCTAAAAAAAAAGATATCACAAGTGTTTATCTTGTAATATCTTATTTTTTCATTAATGTATTACATCTGCATACTCAAAATTAGTCACTTCTTGTAAATCAGCAGGTTTTAATTCTATTTGATATCCAATTTTGCCTGCACTTACAATTATAGTATCTAAATTTTGTGCTGTTTCATTAACAAAAGTTCCGTATAATTTTTTCATTCCAACAGGAGAGCACCCTCCTCTTATATATCCTGTAACTTTATTTATATCCTTCACGTGGATCATCTCCACATTTTTTTCACCAGCTGCCTTAGCCGCTTTTTTTAGGTCAAGGTTTTGGTCAACAGGTATCACAAAAACATAATATTCCTTGCTGTGCCCCTGAACTACAAGCGTTTTATAAACTTGATTTACATCTCTTCCTATCGCATTTGCCACAGTAATTCCATCTACATGTTCGCCGTCTGTTTTGTATGAATGAGTCTCATAATCTATTTTATTAGAATCCAAAATTCTCATCGCATTTGTCTTTACCTTCTTTGCCATATTTCCTCCTAAAAAATCTCTATCTATTTAATCTCATCTGTCGTTGTTTTTTTCTTAAAACTTAATTTAAAATAAGCAAAAGCACCAACCGCAAATGATACTATTGTAAATATTGTTTGGTTGATATTTGTCCCTTTTGATATGAAATAAAGGGCTACTGAGCAATAAATCATTGCCATAATTATATATGTTATAACATTTGATAAACTATTAGTTTTCGATTTGAACATATTAAACACCTCCCAGCGATATGTCACTTAAATGGATTTACCATTTTCAAGTATTTCTCATTATATTTAGAAAATAATTCTCATATCATTTATTTTATCTAAAATCATATGAAAAAGTTCCAAATATATTTTCATAAAACTAATCTATATTTATAATACACCATATAGCTTACGAAATCCTTAAAATTTAGTATATTAATTTATACCTATTTTTGCATTTCCAAAACATATTTTGGAATATATTTATATATTATAGCACTTAATGTCTGAATTTACACAAAAATGACTGTAAAAAATTTATTAAAATTTTACAGCCATTTTTTGATTATATATTATTTATTTTTTAATTTATTTTGATTTGATTTTGTTACATTTTATTGTCCTTGATCATTTGATATCTTTTTTAATTTAGTATATATATCTCCATCTTTATTTTCGCTAAGTCCCCATTTATCAGCAAATACACCATGTTTTGCTTGAACCAATTCAGCATTTGCAACTACTTTTATTTTTTCACCTTGATATTTATTCATGTCAACATTGTCATTTATTCCATTAAAATATATTCCTTCCTCTGCAAGCTTCACTATATCGCCATTTTTAACACCTTGTGTATAGTAGTAATATCCATCGCTACCTTTTAGCCAATTATCACCAGCATTTTTTATTGGTGCAATATCTGTTTCTGCTGTCTCAGAATCTGCACAATAAATATCAACCTTCACCCTAAGCAAACTCACTGCACTAGATGTTATATCCATAGTCACTCCATTACATATCTTATCCTGAGGCACCAAATTTTGTGACTCAGAAATTTGATTTACAGTTAATGTACCAGCAACAGTCATAGCTTGATTTTCTGCTGATTCCTTACTACCATTCCAACTAAAGAAATTAAACCCAAACCCAATTGACACAGGTACTAAAATCGCCAATAAAACAATTAATACTTTTCTAAATCTTTTCAAAAAAATTCCCCTTTCTTTCACAACCAAATATCCACTTTAGTTTGTTACCCCTTTTAAACTTATAAATATTTGAAACCTAAAATTTAATTTTCAATTAGCCGCCTAGACTAATCACCTACCATATCCTAAAACTCATTCTGTCTCGATTCAACTTTAACTGCTATTTGGACTTTTTTATCACAAAAATCGACAGCCTCACTATTATTCGGTTTAAATTTCACCCTCGAAATCAATCCATTTTCCAAACCTTGTCCCTGTTTTAAAACTTTTTTGTAATAGTAATATCCATCAGATGATTTTTCCCAATACTCATCATCAAGAACACTACTATTATTTTCATTACAATACTGAATTTCACAAGAAGATTTGTTAAGCTTGTACACAATTTGAGAATTTTGCTTTTCCAAAATAATTGGAAGAATCGCAACTCTTATATATATGTCACAAGTCCCAGTATTTTCGACATCAAAATCCACATCAACAGATGCCTCATTATTTTCATCCAATGTAAGCCCACCATCTGCATCGATAAGCTGTTGATCCATAGAATTGCCCATAAGTTCAAAATCAATCTCACTGATTTGACTTTGCTTTTCATTAGAAAATCTATCATAAAAAACAGCATATAGCTCGCCATAATTCAAACTAACCACCCCAAAAAACATAATTGCCACTATAGCTGCCAATATTTTTCTCATATTATCACCTTAGTTTCATTAAATACTCAGAAATTCATCTGATATTTTGTGATTTAACTTATAAATCCTTAGATTTATCTAAAACATTAATATTTATTTTTCCTTGTTTATTTTTGTAAAAATACGGATTGTTCTTTTTCTTTAATTTAATTTCAATCTTACCAGTATAATTTTGTGCTTCCATTTGACTTAGATTAATCTTATTTTGACTTGAACCTTGATATGTTTCATTATCCACAACTTCATAATCCTGTGGAACAACTAGATTTATATAATACGAATCATTTATACTCAAATTTTTCAACATATATGTTTCTCCAGGCTTTATAGATAAATTTGAAAAATCTTTATCACTCTCAACATTAATAAGAAAACTTTCCTCACTCAAACCATCATCATTTTCAACTGAACATTTAATTTCTAAAATTCCACCCTCATCGCTAATTGGTGCAGTAATTATTTTTTCAGCACTAATAAATTTAAATTCATCTCTTATATAATTAACACTTATATTCCCGCTCAATCTAATTTGCTTATACTTTATATTTGTATCTCCAACTGTATATTTCATCTTATCTGACATAATTGTCAGTACATCTTTTGGTTGCAGACTCTTCAGAGCATCAATCTTATATTTATTTTTAAAATCTTCATTTATATAACACCTTATGTCATCGGTTATATTATTTCCATTATATATAAAATTATCTGGGCTCATTTGTACAGTTATGTTATCTTGGTTCGATCTACCTGTCCTACTAAAATTTATATTTTTCAATGTATAATTATCAGAAGTATTTTTTATATCAATCCTAACGTAAACCTCATCGCCCTTTGTTGGACGATAATTCTCATCAAAATAAACAACTTGTCCATTTTTATACTTATAAAGCTTCATAGTCACATCTATTTTCGGCTTTTCGATAATGTATAAATTTATTTTTGAAAATCCACAAGAAATGTTTTTCTGATTTGAATTTGTTATATAGTTACCAATCAATATGTCTATATTATTTTTGTCTTTTCTTAACCAATTCCTTAAATCTAGAGGTGTGAGCTCTCCCTTATTACCACCAGACAATGTATCCATATGTATATGGTGACCATCAGTGTGACTTGAAAGATTTTGATGATAGGTTTTATCCCAACAGTAATTACTTTTTGTTGTCTTATAATTTATTGTAAATTTATTTAACTTACAACTCTGAGTAACAGGTCTACATTCATAATTTATACTAGTAGCAATTCCATTTAAAAATACACTTACCATATCGTTATATGGCATTATAGGTTCAAAGCCATATTCATTCTCTGCAGGAACTCCAAGTACAGCATATGCATTACCGTTTTGTAGTAATCTTATTTGCTCAGATGTAATATTAAAACTTGCACTAATCATTCTCAATTCAACACTATTCACTTTATTCTTTGGGTCAACACAAGTATGCAAATTCCATGTAACCTTACCTTCATCGTTCCAGTTTATAGGTTTGTCAGATTTTAAATATCCATGCAAATCTCCGATATTATAATTAATTAATTGAATAGAAGACCCCGAATTAAGGAATGCTCTTAAAACCTTATTTCCGGTTACCTTTTGAGTTGATTGTTCTACATTCTCATCCACATTATCCAATTTATCAGAACTACTAGTCACATAATTTATATTAGTAAGATTTAAATATCCATTCCCACTTTTATACAAACCATCAATACTCTCAACATCCTCCGACGAAATCCCTTCATTAAGCTCAACCCTATCGCTATGTGAATTCATCTTCTTTTCACCATCACCAATTTCCTCTGGCTCCCTCGTCTTTGTCCAATTTGTAAGCTCAACTTCTGTAACACCCAAAGGCAAATTTCGCTCGGCCTGGATATTTTGAAGATTATCATATGTAATAAATACAAAAACCGTCATAATACAAACACCTATTGCGAATCTTATCCTGCTCTTGATTAAAAACACCTCCTTTCTATATATTTTTATTTTCTAGGACAAGCTTAATTCATTATATGGGACTTATTTTTTATTTATTCCACTTTTTTATAAATTTTTTTCATAAAAAAACTAGGTTGATACATTATTTGTATTTCAACCTAGTTTATTACTATAAAATACTTATTTTTTTCTTATACTGACCATTATTTTTTATTTTAAATTGACTATTATCGCCTTATCTTTGTATCTTTTAGCAACACTACCCCCTTCAGTTAGTTTGACTGGTATGATTTTTACATATTCTATTTTTCCTGTATCTATTTTATTCCCATCTTGGTACAAATCTTTTTCCGATACTAAATTAATATATTTATTTTTGCCATCTACATAAGATGAATCTCCACCAACACCCTCTAATATAAGATTGCTCGCTTGGTCAACAGCTTCTATAGATATATTATTTAAAAAATCTTCGCTCCCTGTGCTTTCTGCATCAAGATAAAGTCTTGCATATAGTGGTGATATTCTCAATTCTTTAAACTTAAGTAAAGTAGTTTTATTATTTTCTTTTATTTCAACTTCTTTATCTATATTATAAACTTTTGTTCTCTCTTCCATTTCCTTTGCATTTATAGTGAAGTTAAATTCCCAATTTCCCCTTATTGAACCTCCCACACTATTTCCTGCCATTTTTTCTATTTTACCAAATACTACTTTTACATCATGATCTTTACTTTTATCCAAGTTCTCTAAAACATTATTATCTTCGTAACTTGTTGACTCTATTTGAAGTTTAGTTAAGAAGTCTATATTATCCATCTCTTTAATATCATTTATATTTTCTTCCTCGCTAATCCCAAATGTTTGCATAGCTGAACTCGGTAAAAATTTCTTGCCATCTATATAAATCGCTTTAATTTGTGGCATATAATTAGTTATCATATCATTTTTATCTAGTTCTTTTTTAGAAAAATCCATATTTATATTTAATATAAACTCACCATCTTCAAGCATTGCCTCTTTTAATGTAAGTGTTACATTTTTATCAGATGCACTCTGCTCAACTCCCATTTTATATTCTTCAAATTCGTTCTTATTTGCCCCGAAATAATATTCTATTTTTGAAGTTATACTATCCACAAGTGCCCATGTATTGTCATTAACCAAAATTCCACAACATAACACCAATGTCGCTGCTGCTACTACACACTTTTTTATTCTTCTTTTTTGCTTAACTTTTTCCGCTTTTTTAACCCCATTTTTTATAAAAACATCAACCTCTTCTGGCACTTCTATATTATTAAATTCATCAAACTTCATTTAAATCCCCTCCTTCAAAATATCACTTAAACTTTCCTTTGCCCTTTTCAAATGGCTTTTAACTGTATTTATAGGCACGTCGAGCACATACGATATATCCTCTATCTTCATATCATCAAAATATTTTAAAATAATCACAGTTTTATACTTTGGCTTTAATAAATCAATCGCCTTATATAAGTCTAACTTTTCCTCTAATGATATTGCTTTTTTACTTACTATGTTTTCACTACTTATAATTGGATTTTCATCATCTATATAAATTACTTTGCTCTCTTTTCTAATATAATTTATTGCAGTATTAACTAAAATTTTTGTTATCCACGGCTTGAATTTTTCTTCGTCTTTCAATGTATGGATATTTAACCATGCCTTAAATGAAGTTTCTTGTAAAATATCGAGTGCGGCCTCTTTATCTTTCACATATGTATAGGCTACCTTGTACAAATAGGATTTGTATTGTAGTAAAAGCTCTTCAAATGCTTCCGAATTATTTTTTATTGAATTCTTTTTAAAAGTTTTTTCCTTTCCCCTTATCCTTGAAATAAATTTTATACCCTCCATATTAATTTTCCCTTCTGAAATTTGTTTAATTAATTTTACTTGCTTTTATAATATAAGACAATTAATGTGTTAAAAAAGTTGCACTTTTTTATAATTTTTTCATAAAAAAACTAGGTTGATACATTATTTGTATCTCAACCTAGTTTTTCTATAAAATACTTATTTTTTAATTATTTTAATTCATTAACTTTTCTACTTCACATAAATCAAGCCCAGTTGATTTTGCTATTGATTCTTTATCTAGTCCTAAGTTTATTAATGATTTTGCTATTTCTATAGCTTTATTCTGCTCGCCTTCTTTTCGTCCTTCTTCTCTTCCTTTTTTGATTCCCTTTCTCTCTGCCTCATTCAATGCACTTATCTTATCTCTTAATGTCTTCGCTCTCATCTCATACAATTCTCTCTGAGTATCATCGTTACTCATTTTTATAAGTTCATCCTTTGCTTCTCTTATCTCATCCACACTCATTTTTATACCTTTTTCTTTTCCATTTTAAATTAATTCATTAACTTCTCTACTTCACATAAATCAAGTCCAGTTGATTTTGCTATAGATTCTTTATCTAATCCTAGATCTATCAAAGATTTGGCTATTTCTATTGCTTTATTCTTTTCGCCTTCTTCTCTTCCTTTCTTGATACCCTTTCTCTCAGCCTCATTCAATGCACTTATCTTATCTCTTAATGTCTTCGCCCTCATCTCATACAACTCTCTTTGAGTATCATCATTACTCATTTTTATCAGCTCGTCTTTCGCTTCTCTTATCTCATCCACACTCATCTCAAGGCTTCTAACCTTCTCACTTTCTGGGTTTTTCAAGAATTCAATCCATGCTACAAGCATATCTTTTTCATCTAAACCGTCTTCTAGCTTTGGAATCTCTATAAAATGAATTTCTTCTATATCCGATAATTCCTCATTTGTATGTATTTCTTTCATTCTATAAACACTATGGAACATTCTCGTTTTTAGATATTTAAAATTAAGTATATTGATGCAAATCGTTCTTTTTAAAAGACTATAATCCTCACCTTCATTAAGCTGTTCTGAATATAATTTCGACCAATAGTACAGACTTCTTTTTATCATGTTGTACTCGTTTTTCAACTGAATTTCTATATTTATTATCTCATCATTGCTTGTTGTCGCTTTTACATCTAATCTTGAAAACTTGTCTTCTATATAACCTTTATTTAAATCCGTATTTTTTATTTCAACCTCTGTTATTAAGTCCTTTGGTTTTAAAGTTGCATTTAAGAAGGATATCAGTATATTTGGGTGCTTTTCACTTCCAAATATGTTTTTAAACACAAAATCCATCTTTGGATCTAATAATCCTCTCATATCCTCAACTCCTTTTCCTTTTTATTTAGATTATACCATAATAGGTATTTTTTTAATCCTAGATTTCAATTAAAAAACCTATATCTCAAATTATTATACATTTTAAGATATAGGTCCTTTATATTCTATCTAAATTTATATTTTCAACTTCTATCTAGGTCTTCTCTTAGAATTCTTCCCTGATGATTTTCCTCTTCCTGAGTTTTTACCGCCGTTATTTCTTCCAGAATTTCTAGTGTCATTTCCTCTTGATGAAGATTTTCTATTATTTGAATTTCTAGAATCTCTGCTGTTTCCCTTATTTCCGTTTGCCTCTTTTTTGCCTTTGCCGTTTTTAGAGCCTTTATTTCCACCTTTTGAGTTACCAAAGTCTCTAAATTCACCTCTTGGTTTTATAAGACATCTTGGTCCAAATCCGATTAAATCCTCTCTTCCCGCTTCGACTAAAGCTTTGTGAACTAAGTCGTAGTTACGAGGTTGGCTGAATTGAAGTAATGCTCTTTGCATTGCTTTTTCTTCTCTCGATTTTGGCACATAAACAGGTTTCATATCTCTTGGATCAAGCCCTGTATAGAACATAGCAGTTGATAGTGTCCCTGGTGTTGGGTAGAAATCTTGTACTTGTTCTGGTTGATAATGTATATCTCTTAAATACTCAGCTAACTCTATCGCACTGTTTAAAGTTGAACCTGGGTGAGATGACATTAAGTAAGGAATTAAGTATTGGTTCATTCCTAATTGTCTATTTATATCGAAATATTTTTGTCTAAATTTCTCATATGTTTCACCAGCTGGTTTTTGCATATAATGAAGAACTTCTTCAGCAACGTGTTCTGGTGCAACTTTAAGTTGTCCACTTACATGATGTTTTATTAATTCTCTTAAGAATTTGTTGTCTTTATCAGCCATAACGTAATCGTATCTTATTCCCGAACGAACGAATACTTTTTTAACGCCTGGAACATTTCTAACTTTTCTAAGCAGTTCTATATAATCAGTATGGTCTACTTTTAAGTTTTTACAAGGAGATGGGTCTAGACATTGTCTATTTTTACATGCACCTTTTGTAACTTGCTTATTACAAGCAGGCCCTCTGAAGTTTGCAGTAGGTCCACCAACATCGTGGATATACCCTTTGAAATCTGGTAAATGCGTGATTTCTTTTGCTTCTTCTAATATTGATTCATGACTTCTACTTTGTACGGCTCTTCCTTGGTGGAATGTTATTGCACAGAATGAACATGAACCAAAGCATCCTCTGTTGTTTACTATACTGAATTTAACCTCGTTTATAGCAGGGATTCCGCCCATACTTTCATAAATCGGATGATAAGTTTTTGCATATGGTAATGCATAAACTGCATCTAGTTCTTCTCTATTTAAAGGTTTTTCTGGTCTATTTTGAACTAAGTATTTTACTCCATGTTGTTGAACTAGCATTTTTCCTCTGTATGGATCTTGTTCATCGTATTGGATTTTGAAAGCTTCTGCATATTTTCTTTTATCAGTACTTACTTCTTCCATTGATGGAAGTAAAACATAATCTCCATAAACCTCATCTAAACTATCTGCTAAATAACAAGTCCCATCAATAAAGCTTATATATTTTGGATCAAATCCGTCATTTAATGCATTTGCAACATTTACGATTGGCTTTTCACCCATACCGTAAATTAATAAATCCGCACCAGAGTCGATTAATATTGAATTTCTAACTCTATCGCTCCAATAATCATAATGAGCAAATCTTCTAAGACTAGCCTCAATACCACCTATTACGATTGGAACATGTTTGTACGCTTCACGTATTTTATTACAATATACTATTGTCGCTCTGTCCGGTCTATAACCCATTTTCCCGCCTGGTGAATAAAGGTCTTTGTCCCTCGCTCTCTTGCTAACAGAGTAGTGATTTACCATAGAGTCCATATTCCCAGCATTAACTAAGAACCCAAGTCTTGGCTTTCCTAATTTCATAAAGTCTTCTGTCGACTTCCAATTTGGTTGTGCAATTATACCAACCTTGTAACCTTCTTTTTCTAATACTCTAGAGATTATCGCAGTCCCAAAACTGTGATGGTCTACATAAGCATCGGCAGTTACAACTATAAAATCTAATTCATCCCATCCGCGTTCTTCCATATCGGCTCTACTTATGGGTAAAAATTTATTATTCACTGTCTCACCACTTTCTAAATTAAATATCAAAATTTATACTCATCCATTTTACATAATGTAAATAAACTCTTTCTTAACTGACTTATAATTATATCATTTATAAATAGTTTTATCCATAAATAATACACTTCTATCATTGTATTATTTGCCAATTTATATTTAATTAATACAACAGGAGATATATTTTATATATCTCGAACAATAATATAACTTCTTATATTTTATAAAACAAAACTCCCCATGGTATTATTATCACCATAAGGGAGTTTTTATTTTCTCTACATCAAAATTAATCACTATTTTTATTTATTATTTTTGAATAAATAAATTATCTAATATATTGTACTGCATTTTCTTTTCTAGGCGCAGTTTTTCCTTCCATATCTTTGTATCCAAGTAATACACAATGTAGTGGAGTGTATCCTTCTGGTAAGTTTAATTTAGCTCTAAGTTCCTTAGCTTGTGGTCCCATAAATGCTAAGCTCACAAGTTCTACCCAACAAGAACCTATATTTAATGACTCTGCGGCGATTAACATATTTTGAGTTGCTGCTGAACAATCCATTACTTTTGATCTTTCTTCATCTTTTCCTGAAACTAAGATAACTGTTGGCGCATAGTAGAAACAGTTGTATTTTTCATTTTCACCAATCCTTTTTAGAGCCTCATTGTCTAAATTTCTAGCTACGTTTTTAGTCGCTTCATTTAACTCAGCTAATATTTCTTGATTTTGTATAACTGTGAAATTCCAGCTTTGTTTGTTTATAGCACTTGGTGCATATAATCCTGATTCAACTATAGCTTGTAATTCTTCTTCTTTTATTTGTTCTGGTTTGAATTTTCTTATAGATCTTCTTTCTTTTATTACATCTAATGTATTTCTCATAGTTTGTCTCCTATTGTTTCATTTTGTCCGTACACGAACGAATAGTTTATAAAAAAAATGCTATTAAAGCACTTTTTTAATGTTTACTAATGCCTTGCTTACACAATCTTTAAATATCTCTCTTTGATTTTCATCAAATCCATCTAACATTGCATCCAAAGCTTCATTTTTTATGTCTTCTAGTTTATTTTTTACATAAACTCCATCATCAGTTAAATTTATATATATATTTCTTTTATCTTCATTAGAAATACATTTACATACTAATCCCAAATTTTCATATTTGTTTATTATATCAGATAAAGAAGATTTTGATATCTTCCCTCTTTCAACTATTTCACTAAATAATAATTGACTTTTGTCCTTTGGAAGTATATAAAATAATAACGAATGATTTTGTAGTATTGGTAGTCCCTCTTCTTTTATTCTCTTTGCAAGAAATTTATTCGATATAGCACCTATCTTATTTATATAACTAAATATACAACCTAATTCCATATCTTAACCCCCATCCGTTCGGTAACGAATAAATTTTAACACCTGCATATTATTTCGTCAAGTCTTTATTCTTTAATAAATTAATCCTAATTATCCAATTATACTCTATACATAACATATATTTTCTCCAGACAAAAGTCATAAATATATTTTTAAACAAAAAAATCCAATACATAACATATTGGACTTTTTACTAATTTATTTTATAAATCTTTTACTACTTTATTATATAAATATTTTAAAGATATCGCACTCATTATAACCGCAGCAACTTCAGCTATTGGGAATGATAACCACACTAGGTCTACATTTCCGAATTTTGATAATATAAATGCTGCTGGTAATAAGAACACTAATTGTCTTACAAATGATACTAGCATACTTAATATACCATTTCCTAATGCTTGGAATGTTGAAGATGCTATTATAGAGAATCCAGCGAATACAAAACTCACACTGATTATTCTAAGTGCTGGAACACCTATCGTTAACATTTGGTCAGATGCATTAAACATTTTTAATAATGTTCCTGGCATTGCTTGTATTATAACAAGTCCGATTAGCATTATTCCTACAGCATAACAAACACCTAATTTAACAGTTTTAACAAGTCTGTCTTTGTTTTTAGCTCCTAAGTTGAATGATACTATTGGAACCATACCGTTATTTAAACCGAATATTGGCATGAATACAAAACTTTGTAGTTTATAATAAGCACCAAATACTGCAACTGCTGTTGATGAGAATGTCATAAGTATTAAGTTCATTCCGTAACTCATAACAGAACCTATTGCAACCATTAATACTGATGGAACACCTACATATAATATTCTACCAATATATTTTTTCTCTAATTTAAATCCTTTTAAGTGTAAATGGATTTCTTTATTTTTCTTAATATTAAGAACTACTGCAAATATACCTGCTATTATTTGACCTATAACTGTTGCAATCGCAGCACCCGCTATACCTAATTTAGGCATACCGAATAAACCGAATATTAAGATTGGATCTAGTATAATGTTTATTATTGCCCCAGTTAATTGTGTTGTCATTGATAAAAGTGTTTTACCAGTTGATTGTAATAATCTTTCAAATGATACTTGAGTAAATATACCAAATGAACATATACATACTATTCTTAAATAAGTTGTACCTGAATCAACTATCTCAGCTATATTTGTTTGAGTTTTCATAAATTTATTTACTACAAATAAACCTATACATAAGAATATTAAATAATTTATAAGTTCTAGGAAAATACCATGAAGTGCCGATTTATTAACACCTTCTTGGTTGTGTTGTCCTAAGTTTTTCGAAACGAACGCATTCATCCCAACGCCTATACCTGTTGCCATACCTATCATAAGGTTTTGGATTGGGAATGCCATGGAAACTGCTGTTAATGCATTTTCGCTAAGTTGTGCAACGAAAATACTATCTACTATATTGTATAATGCTTGAACTAGCATTGAAACTATCATAGGTAACGCCATAGATAATAATAATTTATTTACTGGCATCGTACCCATTTTGTTTTCTTTTTTGATTGACTGTTCTGCTTGAACTGCTTTTTCCGCCATAATAATCCCTCCTATTTTATTTTTTTGTGTTATCTGAAATTTTCTGAAGCATGCTATATACTAAATCTATTTCCTCATCAGAAAAATCTTTTAATAATTGATGTTTATATTCTTTTAAATCTGCATCAACTTCTTCATACTTTTTTCTGCCCTCTTCTGTAAGTACTATTTTATTGATACGCTTGTCAGTTGGAATACTCTCTCTTTTTATGTACCCCTTCTTCTCAACGCAACTTATCATAGTCGAAACAGAAGATCTTCTAATATCAAACATTTTTTCCAAATCCTTTTGGAATACATCTCCATTTTCTGCATTATCATATATACATTTTAGAAAAAATGACTGTATTCCTGTAAGCCCATGCTTACACGCAATTTGGTCAATCTCTCTTTTTATTTGGTTATCAACCTTGTGGATGATACCAAAAATCTCTATTCTATCTATCAAAACTGCACCTCTCCCTTGTTAAGTGCACTAATGTTAGTTAGCTAATGTTAGCCTACTAACGTTAGCACTCTAACAATTTTAGTACTTTTTATTTTCAATGTCAATGGGATTTTTTATTATTTTATAAAGTATTTTTTTCACAAATAAATAAAGATTTATTTATCATAAATACCTTTAAAAAGAACTCTTATTTCCTATCTATTATCAAAAAAAGTTATCTAAAATTATATATTTAATAATAATCTTAGATAACTTTTTATCTATAAATCTAGTGCAAAATCTTTTATTTTGCTATTTGGTTTTGTAATTACAAATCTGTCATCATCCCAAGGGCCTGTAAGCAAGTCTTCCAAATAACTAATTGGATAGTCAAGAATCTTTAAGTTTAACTCAAGTGTATCTGCAATTTCTTTGCAAAGCGGCATTACCTCATCCAAATCATAGCATTTTGTATCTATTACCCCTAGCGATTTGTAGTGATTTAACATCATATCAAATATTTCTTTGCCTGTTTCTTCGCCATACTTTTCAATAGTGTATTGATATTCAACCCAAAGGTTTCTCTCCCCTTCAATCCAGCCTTTAGTTAAAAAATACATCCCATTTTTTCCACCATATTTTCGTCTTTCATCAACAGAACCCAAAAGCAAACTTATACAATCATCAACCTTAGGCATTATAAGCTCTAAATTCTTGCTTTCTACCCCTACAAGTGAATTCCCACAAAGCCCAAACGTCAATATAACCCTGTCATAATCTTGCATATTATCAAGTTCGTCTTGTATATATTTATGCAGTTTTTCAGGATAATTATGAAGTCCTGATTCTATCCAATGAATAGGATAATCTATATTATGTTTTTCACATGCCTTTTCAATCTCATGTCTTAAAGTTTTACAAGCTAGTATTGCAGTTTTCAAAGCCATCCCCCCATAAACCAAGTCTATATTATTTATAAAAAATCTAGTTTGTTTCTAAAATAGCTGATATCTCTTTAAAGTCAATGTCTTTTATATTCTTTACTTTTGCTGGATTTTCATTTTTATCTTTTACTCTCATTCCAAACCAAGTTATATCATACCATTTATCAAATTTATATCCTGTATCTTTAAATATACCTATAAATTCAAATCCCATTTTTTCATGGAATTTAATACTCTTATCATTTGCTGAAGTTATGCACGCATAAATATTTTGTACATTTTGCAATTTAAGGATTTCTATAACTTTATTATAAAGTATTTTTCCTATTCCAAGGCTTTTATAATTCATATCAAGATAAATTGATAATTCAACATCCCATTGAAAAGCTGCCCTTTCACCATATCTATGTGCATATGCATAACCAATTATTTCGTCTTTATATGTACAAACTACATAAGGATATTCTAATGAAATATGTTCAATTCTTCCCCTAAATTCTTCAATTGAAGGAATATCGTATTCAAAGGTAATTGCAGTATCAGTAATATATGGAGCATAAATATCAAGTATTTCCTTTGTATCCGATACATCTGCTAGTCTGAATTTTATATCTTTTAATATTTCATCCCTACTTATTGTATTATTTATATTTTCTTTGGTACTCATTTCATATCTCCTAATCTCATTCTCAATTGTCTTATAATTTTAATATACAATTTTTCTACATTATAACATTGTTATTTAAAGATATTATATATACTTATAATTTATAATAGTATCACATCATATGATTTTTAGTAACTAAGGTAATCACAATTTTATATAATATTCTTATTTTTTGCAAAAAGAAAAACCAGCCGCAAACATTATGTTTAACGACTGATTTTTTATTATTTTAAGGTTTATGTTTAATTATTTTATTATTTAACTTTTACATATTTTACAGTACTGTAATTACCATAAACTTTAGTTCCATCAACAGTTTTATAAGCTCTTACTTTGAAATAATAAGTTTTACCTTTAGTTAATTTAGTTTTTGTGTAAGTCTTAGCTGTTGTAGTTTTTACTAATGAATAATCTCCATTTTTAGATGTTGCCATATAAACTTCATATCCACTATTTCTCGAACTTGTATTTTTCCAACTAATTGTAGCCTTTTTAGTTTTAGTTGATTTAACTGTGACTTTTGGTGTAAGTGGTTTTGTTGTAGCTTTTAATATATCAGAATAAGCTGAGTATTGAGTTTTGTTTCCTGATTTATATGCTCTTATTTTATATGAATAAGTATTTGAAGATGATTTTTTTGAATCAGTATAAGTTAATGTATTTTTATTACTTATAGTTTTTATTAATTTATATTTTTTACTACTTGTATCATATCTATAAATTTTATATCCTGTGCAATCACTTACTTTGTTCCAAGCTAATTTTACTGATGATGTTGTAGTACTTGCTACTTTAAATCCATTTACTGCTTCAACTTTTCCTGGTGTTGGAGTTGGTTTGTTAAAGTTTGAAACAGCAGTAGATAATTTTTTAGTTGCAGCATCTACTTTTGATTTAGATATTGTCATATCTTTCATAACTTTGTTTGCATTATCATATGCTGATTTAACATCTTTATTTGCTAATAATTTGTTTTTATTTGATGCACTGTTTACTTTTGCAATTTCTTTTGTAAGTCCAACCTGACATATAAGTATAATCAAATTCACCTAGCCAATCACTATCTTGTCTTCCGTATAAATCGCCTTTTTCTTTTTTGATTTGATCAGTTATGTATTTTGGAATTTGAGCCTTCTTGCTTTCATCATCTCTGATATATGATAAGTAGAATGTACTTCCAACTAATCCAGATGTATCGTCTACTTTCCCTGTATTTCTATATTCAAGACCATAATCATCTAGTAATCTAGTTAAAATTTTTGCACCATTATCTCCTGAATAAAACGGTACTTTAACTGGTTCAATTAGATATCCTAATCCTAATGTAAACCTTTCAACAGAAACGGTTATATATCCCTTAGGTGTCGCAGCATTTGCTTTTATCGGTGATATAGCTATAGTCGACAATACCATCAACAATGCAACTAATACTGAGGTTATTTTCTTAAAAACTCCACCCTTTTTCCTCATATTATTTCACTCCTTATAATTTTTATTTACTTTTAATTGTAGTTTTTATAAGTGTGACATTCAACAAATCAGGACAATAACTACACTAAAATACTACCAGTAGTACTACTTTTATACTACTTTTTGGATGGTTTATTTAAATAAATAATATAAGAAAAGATAAATATTCACATCAAAAAAGGCTCTCTTCAATAATATTGAAAAGAACCTCTTTTATTACATTTTTAATTATATTCATATTATTTTCCTAATATATATCATCATTAATCCAAATCATGTAAGAATAATCCACATCTTACTTTTGGTTCAAACCAAGTTGATTTTGCTGGCATAATTTTATTTGCATCGGCAACTGCGATAAGTTCTTCGATGCCTGTTGGATACATTGCAAATGCGACTTTCATATCGTTATTTACTCGTCTTTCTAATTCGCCTATTCCACGAATTCCTCCAACAAAGTCGATTCTTTTATCTCTTCTTGGGTCTTTTATACCCAAAATATTATCTAATATATTATCTTGTAAGATAGATATATCTAGAGATTTAACTTCATCTCTAACTTTTGTATATCTTTTGCCAAACTCAATTCTATACCAATCTCCATCTAAAAACATCCCCACATCGCCTTTTTTCTGTGGTTTGTAAGGTGTGTTTCCTTTTACTTTTTCGACATCGAATTTTTCTGCTATTTTATCTAAAAATTCTTCTTTTGTATTTCCATTTAAGTCCTTAACTACTCTGTTGTAGTCCATGACTTCTAAATCATTTTCTGGAGCTATCATAGCGATATAGTAATTAAATTCTTCATCCCCTGTATAATTTGGATTTGCATCTCTTTTTTCTTTCGCAACATTTACTGCAGATGCTGATCTATGGTGACCATCTGCTATATATAGATAAGGGATTTTATCAAATTCATCTACTAATTCTTTTAAATCTTCTTTTCTATCAATGCGCCAGACTGTGTGGAATACTCCATCATCACTTATAAAATCATAGATTGGAAGTTCATTTTTAACATAGTAGTCTATGATTTCATCAACTTTTTCTCTATTTTTATAAGTAAGAAGTATTGTTCCTGTATTTGCATTACAATATTTTATATGATTAGTTCTATCTAATTCTTTGTCTGGCTTTGTATATTCGTGAATTTTTATAACACCATTGATATTGTCGTCAACAGATACACATGCGACAAGACCTGTTTGTGCTCTGCCATCCATGATTTCTCTATAAATGTAAATACATTCTTGCTTTTCTTTTATTAATATTTTTTCATCTTTAAATTTATCTAAGTTTTCTTTAGCTTTAAGATAAACAGCTTCATCGTGTTCATCTACATTATCGTCTAAGTCAACTTCAGCTCTATCAATATGGATAAAAGAATATTTGTTTTCTTCACCCATTTTTTTTGCTTCTTCTCTATTCATAACATCATATGGTAATTCTGCTACCATATCCACATAATTTTTTGCTGGTCTAACTGCCCTAAAAGGTTTTATTATTGCCATTTCTCGTTCCCCCTAATTTTATAATGCTATTTGCTCATCATCTTGAAAATATTCTACTAACATTTCTACTATTTCTTTACTTATTCTATCTTGAGCTTCAACTGTTGATGCACCTATGTGAGGAGTTGGAGACACCATTGGGTGATTAACTAATTCTAGGTTTACTTTAGGTTCTGTTTCATAAACATCCATTGCAACGGCCTCGATTTTACCATTATCTAATGCTTCGATTAAGTCGTGTTCACATACTAGAGCACCTCTAGCGTTGTTTACAAAGTATACGCCTTGTTTCATTAAATCGAATTCTTTTTTAGTTATTAAGTAACCTTTTTCTTTATCATAAGGTATGTGTATAGTTAAGAAATCAGCATTTTTTAATACTTCTTCAAAGCTACAGAATTTATATCTTGTATAACCTTCCATTTTTCCTAATATATCATAATATATTACTTTCATACCTAATGCAGTCGCCATTTTTGCAACTTCTTTACCTATTCTACCTAAACCTATTATTCCTAATGTTTTTCCAAAGATTTCTGTTCCTATATATTTCTTTTTATTCCATTCGCCATCTCTCATAGTCACGTTAGCTATATTTACAAATCTAGCTATTGTGATGATTTGGCCTATTGTAAGTTCTGCTACTGATCTTGTACTTGCACATGGTGTATTCATAACTTTGATTCCTTTTTTAGTTGCGTATTTAACGTCTATGTTGTCTAGTCCTACACCACTTCTTATTATTATTTTTAGTCTTGCATTTCCTTCTAAGGCTTTATCTATTATCTCTTTTGTGATTGTATTTTTAGAACGGATAACTAAAGCGTCAACATCTTGACACATTAATCCAAGTTCTTCACCATCATAAAATTTATCTATTACATCAAATCCTAAGTTTCTTAAATTTTCTATTTGATCATTATTCATTCCATCAGCCACTAATATTCTATACATTTTCATACCTCCAAAATCCCTTTTTATTCTTCGCTTTAATATTCATAATCATTCATATTTAATCTTTATAAGTTTTCATATATTAATAAAACTTATTACTTTAAGTTAAAATCCTAATATATCATCAATATTTTTCAATAAATCTCTTATATCGTTTTCTGTATAATCTCCCATATGTGAAATTCTAAAAGTTTTGTCTTTTAATTCACCGTATCCGTTTGCAATTAAATAACCACGTTTTTGTAGTTCTTCATTTAATTTAGATACATCTATATTTTGGGTATTTTTTACTACTGTTAAAGTGTTAGATAAATGATTTTTATCTGTAAAGATTTCGAAGTGTTCCTCAGCCCAATTTCTAACGATTTTAGCCATGTCTTCATGTCTTTTAAATCTATTTTCTAGGCCTTCTTCTAAGATTTTTTCTAATTGATAATTTAAAGCGAACATGTGTGAAAGGGATGGAGTTGACGTATATTGATAATTTTTCTTTTTGATATACTCATACATTGATAGTAAATCAAAATAAACTCCTCGATTTGGTACTTTTTCGGCTCTTTTTCTAGATTTTTCGGAAAATGTACAAAGTGACATACCAGGTGGTAAGCCAATTGCCTTTTGAACTGATGTGATGCAAATATCTATTCCAATTTCATCGACGGGGATTTTGATTCCTCCCGCGGAACTAACTGTATCTACACAGTAGACGACATCATCGTATTTTTTTAGGATTTGACCAATATCTTCGATTGGATTTCTTATGCCTGTAGAAGTCTCATTATGAGTTACAGTTATTAAATCATATTTGCCAGTTGCAAGTACCTTATCAACCATTTCTGGCTCTATAGCCTGACCTAATTCAACTTTAAATAAATCTGTTGGAACACCATTTGTTATACCCATTTTGTGCCATCGATCTCCAAATGAACCACAGGAGAATACAGCTGCTCTTTTTGCTGTACAACATCTAATGGAGCCTTCCATTAAGCCAGTGCCGGAGGATGTTGATAATAATATTTCATTATCAGTGTAGAATAATTTTTTAGCTTTTTCAGTTATACTTTTTTGAAGTTCTGATGCTTCTTTGCTTCTATGGCTGATAACTGGTGTAGCCATTTTTTCTATGACATCTTCACTAACATCTATAGGTCCTGGTATAAATAATTTTTTACTCATAATAAGCCTCCTTTCTTGAATAGTTTAAAAATCAATTATCAAAATAATAATTAACTTTATTTAATATTTATAGTATGATTTTTTCCTTAATTTGTCAATATAATTATTCATTTGATACATATAATTTTTTTTATATTTTATCTTTTCAAAAGTTTTTCTAGTATATTATCACCAAAGTATATGATATTATACGATACGAATCAAACATTTACATACTTTTATTTAGAATAATTTTTATTTTAGTTTTTTATCTTAAAAAATAGTTATAATTTTTAAAATATAGCAATCAAATCTTCTATAAATATTTTGCATAAGTATAAATTCATATGATGTGTATAATTATATCCATTTTATTTTAAACTATTCTTATTTTTGTATATATTTTATATTAATTTTAAAATCTTTAACTAAGTTAGATATAATAAGTCCAAAAGAAAAAGTGTACGAATTTTTATGCGATAATTTAAATAAATAACTATAAATATTATTCATCACAAATTCAAAGTTTTGAGTTATAGTTTTGATTCTATTAATAAATTTACTTATTTTAGGTTATAATTATAGATATGGTTAAATTTGTAATATACTGAAGGGAGATAAACATGAAATATAAAGTATTAAAAAAACAAAACAGCTCAAAGACTTGTCTTGTTTGTGGTGTGAAAAATGATTTGGGACTAAAAGCTCGTTTTTATCAATTAGAAAATGGTGAATTAGCCTCTATTTTTAATTCTAAGGAATTTCATCAAAGCTATCCAGGTAGAGTTCATGGTGGAATCTCAGCAGCTATTTTAGACGAAACTATTGGACGTGCAATAAGTGTTAGTGATGAAACTGTTTGGGGCGTTACAGGAAGCTTGGAACTAAGATATAAAAAACCAGTTCCAATTGATTGTGACTTGATAACAGTTGCTAGAGTTACTAGAGATACTAGAAAGTTATTCGAAGGTGAAGGCGAAATTATCCTTCCTAATGGTGAAATTGCTGTCACTGCTAAGGCAAAATACGTTAAAATGCCTATAGATCAAATTGCTGATGAATGTGATATGGCTGAAGAATGGCTTCCTATTCCAGATGATGAACCTGTTGAATATATTGAAATTCCAGGGAGATAATAAATATAGTTTCCTATGTGTTATAAAAAAGCCATCTATATATAGATGACTTTTTTATTATGGCTCAATTAGCCCGTATTTTTCTTTTATTCTATCAAGTTTTTCAATCATCGGCTTACTTATAACTGCAAGAAAAAATACAGTCGCTATTGCATGGACAATATTAAATGGAATTCCGCTCAGATATATCGGTATAATCCCCTCTAATGTCATATTGCTGTATGGGAAAATTAGCCATGTTGCTGTGTCTAATAAAAATCCGTATATGAAAAATGTTGATAGCCCACCGTAAATGCACAGACTAATTTTTCTCTTTTGCAATTTACCTTTTTTAAATAAAATTCCCGCGATAAAACCGATTATGCCGAAGCTGAACATTTGCCATGGTGTCCAAGGTCCTTGTGCAAAGAAGAAGTTTGATACAAAGCCTGTCATTGCACCGACTAAAAATCCAGCCTCTGCCCCAAAACAGACTGCCGATATTATTACTATTGCCACGACTGGTTTAAACTGTGGTAACATAAAAAATGCGGCACGCCCTGCTACTCCTATTGCTGATAGTACTGCTATTATTATAAGCTCCCTTGCCTGTGGTTTTCTATCTTCGAATACCATAAAAAACGGCAACATTGTACATGCTATTATCCCAAGGCTTACTATGTAGTACTTTCTGTCATTTCCCAATGTTATTCCTAAATAAATTATAAGGGGAATTACAACAAGTATCATAAAACATGCCATAAGTGTTCTGTGGCTTAATTTTGTGTCGTTGTTATTTTTTCGTCTTGCTTTTTGTCGCTCTTTTGTATAATAATATCTGTCTGATCTTCTTTGTTTTTCTTTCTCTTGTTCTGATTTTGTATATACTTTTTTTCCGTCTACTTCTAAAACAGGTCCATTACTTTTGTATTGATTTTCTTGTTTTGAAAAAATATTTTTAAAAATACCATGTTCTTTCGGTTGTTCTTCCTCTTCTTTTTTCTCAACCACCTTTATAGAATAATCTTTTATATTATAGGTCTTTTTTCTTTTTTCTTCATTTAACATTATATCATCGTATATATCGTCTATTAAGCTAGTGTTGCTTGCATTTGTTTCTCGTTGGCCTTGCATAATCTTATCACATCCTCACATGTTATGGCATTTTCAAATACTTGTCGTGTCATTCTATTTGCTACAGTTGTGTAAAAATTGTTACCGCTGAAGAATTTATTTGGCGTATTTGTAGTAACTATGTTTCCATCGAAGAATAAAGCACATTTGTGTGCAAAACTTGCGCAAAATTCTATATCGTGTGAAACCATAATTATCGTTACTTCCCTTTTTAAAAGTTGTTCTAATATTTCAGCGAATTTAATCTTAAATCCTGCATCAAGCCCTTTTGTCGGCTCATCTAGGATTAATAATTGTGGTTCTAATAATAATTTTCGATATATATTCATAAGAAGATTTTCAATACCGCCCATATCCATTACAACATTTTCATACAAAACTCTAATTGGTTCCATATTCTTTACCTAAAAGATTCAAATAATAATTTTGGAGCTTTCTAGCTTCTTTTTTTATATCAAATCCCCTTTCTGCAATTAATGATGACTTATCTTTTCTTTGAGTTTCTTTAAATTGTAATGCTTGTTCTGCCCAATATTTTGCACCTTTATCTAAATCAATATAAATAGTATCTTCAATTAACTTAGCTTCCTCTGTAACATTAGTTGAAAAAATACAACTTAAACCTGAAGTTTGAGCTTCTACTCCGACAACAGGTAACCCCTCATAAAATGATGGTAATAAAAAAATATCCATGGCTTGCATATATTCATTTATATTTTGCTTTATCCCCATAAATTTTACATTACTTTCTAATTTTAAGTTTTTAACCCTTATTTCAATATTTTGTCTCAGTGGGCCATCTCCGAATAAAAGTAATTCTGTATTTTTGTCCATTTTATGTATTTCATAAAAAATATCTATTAAAAACTCATGATTTTTCTGGTTTACAAATCTACCTACATGTCCAACTACAAATTTACCTTCTAAAGTTTCTTTTTTTCTAATAGATTTTCTAATTTCTTTATTATAAGAAAATTTAGATGTATCAATTGCATTGTTTAATATTATAATTTTTCCCGAATCCATAAATTTTTTCCCAAATAACCATCTTCCAGCAAAATTAGAACAAGCAAAAAAACAATTTGGAAACACCTTTGAAAAAGGTCTTAAAATATATTTAATTATATTTCTTTTAAATTCATTATTTCCCGAACTACTATGACTGTGCGCAATTCTTATTTTTACTTTAGCTATTTGTGCAGCACATAAAGGAAAGATACTAAGTGAATTTATATGAGAATGAACTATACTGTATTTATTAGTTTTAAATAGTTTTATAAGAGTCTTCATATATGAAAACAAATGTTGATATGGCGGAATTATATATATTCTTCCTCCAAATTCTTCTATTAATTCTTGTGGAATATACGTTGAATCTTCATCTACAGCCCAGTCTAAATCGAATCCATCTCCATATTTATTGTAATTTCCTGTATATGGATTTCCAACTGGTACAGTTAATAAATCTACATTTTCACCTGTTCCAGCTACTGTTGATGAATTTGTATGTACATCTACATATCCGAAATCAGGATATGCTGCAGCACTACTTCCATATGGGTCTTTGCTATCATTTACTAATAGTGTTCCTTTTACAGTTACTTGTTTGTCTGCATCTGCGTCAAATTTATGTAATGGATAATTTTCTTTTAATGCATATTTGTACATAGCTGTCATATCGTCGCTCTTTCCTAAGCTATCTTTATATGAACAAGCTGTTCCATTTCCATTTCTTATATAAGTTAATTCATATCCCCAAATAGCTTTATCATCATAATGTTCAGATCCTGCTAGAGTATACCAATTCACTCTATCTTTTGAAACTATAACATTACCTGGTTCAGAGAATGATTGACCTCCGTTAGAATTACCGAATATAGTGAAATCTATACCATAAGGATTAGTTGGGTCATTTTTTATACCATTTTCATAGTAATAAGTTATAGAACCACCAAAGTTACCTAAAGATATTGGAGTATACCAGTTTCCAGAACCTATTAATGATTTTTCTGGATATAATCCATAGTTACCCATATTGCTGTATTGACTTCCTGGGCAGAAATAGTCTACAACTTTATCAGGCATTCCTACTAATTTTCCTCTTTTATAAATAGTAAAGGTATATGTAGTTATCATTTCAGAGCCATCTTCTAAAACTTTATATAAAACTATTCTTTGAGTAAGACTACTTGTTATTTTTGATGTATCGATAGTTAATTTATAGTTTCCATCTTCTTCTGCATTAAGTAAGTTTGCATCTGATTTTGAATCTTTATAAACTGTTGCCCCGTTTGTAACTTTAAAATTTATATCTAATGAATTACAATCTTTTGGAATTAAAATTGCAGCAGTTACAATATCTTTATTAAATTCTGGTGTACACCATTGTCCAGATGAAATATCTGCAGATGTTATTTGTAATTCACTCTTATCAACACTCAATCTTTCAACTGTTATAGTGTAAGTGTTTTCTGCTTCGAATGGATCTTCTTTTCCAGCTTCTTTATTAGCATAATATTTTGAATTTGAGCAAATTTGTATTTTTATTTTGACACTGTTTTTGTCACCAAATTTTATATTTTTGATAGGTTTACCTTTTTCAACATTAACAGACTCTCCATCATCTATACTAGCTCTAACTATTGACCATGAGTCTTTTGGTGAAATATTAAGATCAAATGAGTTTATATCTTTATATAAAAATGCTTTATAATCGCTAATAGTTGGACTTATACCAGCAACCTTTGTTAGTTCTCCATTTTCTAATCTGAAAAATGTTCCTTCACTTCTTCCTTTATATGTAGGATTAGATATAAGCGCTCTCTCACTTGGAACGATAGTTGCACCACCTACTGATAATGTTGCTGTTGTACTTCTTGTACGAGTTATATCAAATTTATAATCTGTATAATTTTTTTCATTAGTTAAATCAGATATACGGATTACTACTTTGTTTGCCCCTGGTTCAAGCGCAACTGCTTGACTTGTTTTTGATTTTTCTACAGTTTTAACAAGTTTATCATTATTGAATATTTCTACTTTATATTTAGTATCATCAAATGTAGGTCTAAAATTTGCATTGAATGTACCATTATTAGCAGATTTTGTTGTCAAAGTATAATCAAATTTTGAAGATTCAAATTCTGATGTTGTACTTTTCCATTCATTAAAACTAGAATAGTTTGTTAGCTCTAAATTATCTAAATAAGGAGCATCTTCAGCTCTTTATCTTTATTTTCCTTATTTGTACCGATAACCTTTGTAACCCCTGGTTTAGCAGCCGTTACGAAACAAACAGTACCATTACTTTTTACAGTTGCTACATCAGTATTTTCACTTGTCCATTCTATAACACCATAAGTTTCATACTGATCTGGTTTTACTTTGAAATATTTATCATTTTCTTTTAATAATGTACCGTCTTCTGGCAATGTAAATTCGATACTGTCACTTGTTGATAAAGACATCTCAGGTAAAATATATAGAGAATATTTAGCCTGTACAGATTCATTTTCTTTTGATGTTGCCGTAAAAGTTGGATAAGTTGCTGTTGTTTCCTTATAATCTACTTTTACAATACCATTTTCATCAATTGTTATTCCTTTTGACTCTTGATTACTAGACCATGTCACTTCATCTGAAGCAGTTCCTGGAGTCTGTTTTACACTTAATTTAAAACTATTTTCTTTATTGCTTCCAATTACAAAATAATTTGTTCCATTTGATGATTTTTTTACATCATCAGATGCTGTTATCTCTAGTTTTGTAATACCACCAGAGGTCTCTCCTTCAGCAAAAACATTCACCGGCATCATTGCTAAAATTAAGCACATAGCCAAAAATGAAGTTCCTAGTTTTTTTGTTACTTTGACCAAACCTTGCATTTTTTCTCCCCCTTTTTAAATTTTCGACAGTATATAATAACATTTCTAACCATCTTATTAGTAATTGTAATTTTTTTCGCTAATATTTTCAGTATGATTTTTTTATACTACTAGTTCTACTACTTTTCCAAAAAAGTAGTACTACATATGTGTACATAAAAAAAACTGGATTTTAAAAATCCAGTTTTTTATTCAAATACTATTGATTATTTTTGTCTAAATCTACCTTATTATCTATTTCTACATCTATTTTCTTTTCAAGAGTTAAACCTTCATCAATTGTTTGGAATTCACTACCTTCAATAACTACTTCTTTTTCAGATATAGTACTATCAGTGCTTTCATCTATATTCTCAGCAGATTTTTCTCCATTTAATATTTCCATAAATTCCTCACCTGTTATTGTTTCTTTTTCAAGTAAGAATTTAGATAATTCGTGTAGTTTTTCTTCATTTTCTTTAAGTATATTCATCGCTTTTTTGTGAGCTGATTTTATTATACTTAAAACTTCTTGGTCTATTTTTGTTGAAGTTTCTGGTGAACAAGTAAGCGATGCATCTCCACCTAGATATTGATTTGTCACTGTTTCAAGGGCCATCATATCGAAGTCGTCACTCATACCATATCTTGTTACCATTGCTCTTGCCATCTTAGTAGCTTGTTCAATATCGTTTGATGCTCCTGTTGTGAATGAGCCGAAGATTAATTCCTCTGCTGCACGTCCTCCAGTGAAAGTAGCTATCTTGTTGAAAGCTTCTTGTTTTGTCATTAAGACTTTTTCCCCTTCTTCAACTTGCATTGTATATCCAAGTGCTCCAGAAGTACGAGGTATTATTGTTATTTTGTGTACTGGTGCAGATTCTGTTTGTTTTGCTGCAACAAGCGCATGTCCAATTTCGTGGTAAGCAATTATTGATTTTTCTCTTTGAGATATAACTGCTCCTTTTCTTTGGTAACCAGCTATTACAACTTCTACACTTTCTTCTAAGTCTTCTTGTAAAACTTGATGTCTTCCCATTTTAACTGCTCTTAATGCACCTTCATTTATTA
The DNA here is from genome assembly GCA_025148965.1 of Intestinibacter bartlettii. Lineage (GTDB taxonomy): Bacteria > Bacillota > Clostridia > Peptostreptococcales > Peptostreptococcaceae > Intestinibacter > Intestinibacter bartlettii. The sequence goes on from CP102273.1 coordinate 2,593,368, forward strand.
TATTTGCAAGTTCAGCACCACTAGCACCTGCTGTTGCTCTAGCAATCGCATTGTAGTCGATATCTTTTGCCATATGAACACCTTGTGCATGTACTTTAAGTATCGCTTCACGACCTGCTAAGTCAGGAAGTTCTACTGGTATACGTCTGTCAAAACGTCCTGGTCTAAGTAATGCTTTATCTAGTGAATCTGGTCTATTTGTTGCTGCTAATATAACAACACCCTTTTTACCATCGAAACCATCCATTTCAGTAAGAAGTTGGTTAAGAGTTTGTTCTCTTTCGTCATTTCCCCCTGGCATACCGCTATCACGTTTTTTACCTATTGTATCTATTTCATCTATAAATACTATACAAGGTGCTTTTTCGTTAGCTTGTTTAAATAAGTCCCTAACTTTTGCAGCCCCCATACCTACAAACATTTCAACGAATTCAGATCCTGAAATTGAGAAGAATGGAACTTTTGCTTCCCCTGCTACTGCTTTTGCAAGTAATGTTTTACCTGTTCCTGGAGGTCCTACAAGTAATGCACCTTTTGGCATTGTAGCACCTATTTCTTCATATTTTTTAGGATTGTGAAGGAAATCTACTATTTCAGTAAGAGCTTCTTTCGCCTCATCTTGTCCAGCTACATCAGCAAAAGTCTTTCCTGTTTGTGCTTCAACATAAACTTTTGCATTACTCTTACCAAATTGCATTGCATTTGAGCTTCCACCAAGTCTTTTCGCCATTGATTTCATAAGCCAATTTCCTATAAAGAGGAAAATTGCAAGCGGTAATATCCAACTCACTATAAAGTTAACTATCCATGAGTTTTCGTCCGTAATTTGTTTTGTAAATTTAACATTATTATCTTGTAAAGTCTTTACTAAGTTTGGATTTTCAACATATCCAGTATAGTATGTCTTTTTATTTTGTTTTTGATTATCCCCATTCTTTTTCAAAGTATAAACTATTTGAGTATCACTCATTTCTACTTCATCTACTTTTCCAGACTCGACTTGAGTTAGGAATGTACTGTAATCCACTTCTTCATATGTACGTGAATTTATGCTTGGTAAAAATAAACTATTTAACATTACTACAAGCACTAGTATTAAAAAGAAGTTAAAATAATTAAAATGTTTTGGTTTGTTTTTCTCTTCTTTCATCTTAAACACCTTTCTTCATTGTATATAAATATATATTTTGAGCAATCTTTTCTCTTCTTTCCTATAAGACTCATTATATATTATTATTAATAAAAAAACATTATATATTACATAATATTTTTTTATCTACACTATAATCTATTTAGTAAAAATATACATTTAACATATTAATTGAATATGTATTTTTTATTAATATTTTTTTAGTAAAATATTATAATTGAGTACTTATTTATAAAAAACAATATTATACTTTTAATAGATATCAATAGTTTGTGAGGGGGTGTGTTTTTTGTTTATTAGAAAAGAGGAATTTAACGAGGTAAAAATTATTCCTTCTATTTTGGTTTATATACTACTTAGCTTTGGTGTATCTTTTATATTATTATTCGTAAATAGAGAAGTTTTAAATAATAATGCTAATGCTGTTCAAGTAATTATAGATTTTTCATTTATTTTATTTCTATTTTATAAATTGGGAGTCAATCTTACAAAAATACAAAATTTAATTAATGATTATCTCAGAAAAATAAATATAAAGGAAATTATAGATGTTGTATTTACACAAATAGTTATATCATTTGGAACTACTTTACTTATTTTGGGCATGATATGTCTTATAAATATAGATACTGCAAATTCACTTAATAATGCTGGTGAAGATGTTTTTACAAATACTATTGCATCATTTATACTTACTGTCATAAGTGCGCCAATACTTGAAGAGTTGTTTTTTAGGGTTGTTCTTTTTAAAAGAATATCTAAGTTTTTCAATGTATATATCGGTATGATACTTTCATCTTTATTATTCGGTGTTTTACATATGGAACTCGCAATCGTAGGTGCTGTGATATTTGGTTTTGCAAATTGTATTTTATATTTAAAATATCGAAATATACTAATACCTATGACTGTGCATTTTCTAAATAATTTTCTTGTAAGTATACATACATTTTTATCGAGTGATTCTGGAGCGAGTTCAGATGTTGAATTATTATCACAAAGCGATGCATCAGCTTATTTAATATTAGGTGCTATTGTATTTATAATCGGTATGATTTTATTTATACGATTTATTGTGAAAAACCGCAAGTATATTGAAAGTGATGCGTTTGATAATAAGACTTACAATTTTAATAAGTTATTGTAAAGTAAAAGACCGTCATCCTATTTTCTAGGTGATGGTCTTTTTATACTATATTATAATTCCTTCAAAATGATCCATTTCATGTTGGATAATTTGTGCTACAAACCCAGTAAATACTTGTGTTTTTTCTTTAAAATTAGCATCTAAAAATTTAACTTCTATAGTCTCATATCTAGTTGTTTGTCTAAACCCTTCTAAAGATAAACAGCTTTCTTCTGTTAAATATGGTTTTTCTTTTTTTAGAATAACTGGATTTATCATAGGAACTATCATGCCTGCACCTACTGTGAAAACTAAAATTCTCTTTTTAAATCCTATCATATTTGCTGCAAGACCTACACATCCATCTAAGTTTGCTTTTAATGTATCGACTAAGTCAGTTACAATTGACTTATCCTGTATTGTTGCAGGCTCTGATTTTTGTTCTAAAAATAATACATCTTTTACGATTTGTCTTATCATTGCTCTCACCTTTCATCATAATTTATGATTATCATATTTTTACTATTATACTATATTTTAATTTATTTTCTCTCCTCAGGATAAACAAGTCCCCATTCTTTTCTTATCCCAGTCATTATCTCCATAACATCCTTTGTATAATCAAGGCGCGCTACTTCTCTATCACCCATTACTGCTTTTTCCATGTCTTGCATTTCGTAAAACAGTGCATCTTCGTGTTTGCCGACTTCGATTTCTTCCCTTTCGCCTGTTTCTGTATAAGTTATGACTGCTTTTTGTGCCCTTGGGTATTCCATAATTTCGATATAACCTTTGTCGCAAGATATCATCCCTCGTTTTGGTTGTTTTGAATGAAGTGTAAGTGATATTGTCGCCATCTCTTGCTCATCGTTCATTAGAAGTATTCCTGCTTGTTCATCCACTCCTGTTGGTGCGTATTTTACTTGGCTTAGCACTTGATTTGGTTTTGATGACATAAACCATCTCACAAATGAAATAGCATAAACCCCTATATCAAGAAGTGCTCCTCCTGCAAGATTCATATTGAAGAATCTATTTTTCATATTATACTCTTTATAACTTCCGAAGTTCATCTGAATCATTCTGACTTCACCTAAGTCGCCACGCTCTACGATTTCTTTTAACTTTTTATATAAAGGCATGTGGTAAATTGTCATCGCCTCTGCTAATACGACGTTATTTTTCTCTGCAAGTTCAATCGCTTTATTTAACTCATCGCTATTTAATGTGATTGATTTTTCGCAAAGTATATGTTTACCATTAGATATCGCCTCAAGCATAAAGTCTATATGTGTGTTGTGTGGTGTTGTTATATAGATTATGTCCACATTTTCATCAGAAAACATCTCATGAAAATCGTCGTATACCTTTTGCACTCCGTATTTTTCTGCAAAATCAACTGCTTTGCTGTGTGTTCTATTCCCCACTGCATATATTGATTTGCCTGCTTTTTTTAAAGCATTTGCCATTTCATTTGCAACTACTCCTGTTCCTAATATTGCCCAGTTAAATTCCTTTTTGTTCATATTATCCTCCAATATCATTTATCATTATCTATGTGTAAGTTTATCACGATATATTTATTTTACCAATATTTTATTGTTATTTATATTATTTATTGACATTTCGAAATTATCCTCCTAAATATTGTTTTGTACAAAACAATATTTAGGAGGATAATATGAAATCACAATACCCAATAGGACTACATATAAATAAACTTAGCCGTTTAATTTCTAGAAAAGTCGATGCTGCTGTACTAAGCGCAATTGACGACAACATTACAGTATCTCAGGCATATGTTATAGATTTTATAACAGATAATAACGATAGGGATGTATTCCAAAAAGATTTGGAGATGGAGTTTGACTTAAAGCGTTCTTCTGTAAGCCTTATGCTTAACAATATGGAAAAACACGACCTAATCAAAAGGGTTCCTGTTGCTGAAGACGCTCGTTTAAAAAAGATTATTTTAACAGAAAAAGCAATTGAATTATCAAAAAAAATTGCATATGCCATAGATTCTGTTGAAGGAATATTAGCAGAAAATCTAAATCAAGATGAAATCAATACTTTTTTAAATCTATTAAACAAAATAAGAACTAATATAGAATAATATTTTATTTGTAAATTTTAAAAGGGAGGATAATATAAATCATGCAAGTTATAACACTTACAATTACTGGACTTGCAATGGGGATAACTATATTAATAGGTCAAAAGCTCGGTCAAGGTAAGAAAAAAGATACCGGCAATGTTGTCGGAAGTGGTATATCAATATTCGCAGTAATTGCAATCATCTTAACAGTTGTATTTGTTACATTTGCACCAAGTGTTGCATCATTTATGAACGCTCCTGCTGAGGCATTTGATGGAACATCAACTTATATAAGAATCTGCTGTGCTGGTGCTGTTTTTATAGTTGCTTACAATTTAATTGGTGGTATTTTTAGAGGACTTGGAGATGCAAAAACTCCACTTATGACTGTTTTTATCGCTTGTGTTGCAAATATTTTAGGTGACTTAGTGTTTGTAGGAATATTCAATATGGCGGCTGCTGGGGCTGCTCTTGCGACTGTTCTTGCACAGGCTATCAGTGTAATTTTATCTTTAATTATAATCGCAAAAAGAGGTCTACCATTTGAGTTTTCACTAAAAAGTATAAAATTCCACAAAGGTCTTACTTCACAAATAATAAAATTTGGAGCTCCAATAGCTCTACAAGAACTGCTTGTTCAAATATCATTCTTAGTAATCGTAATGATTGGTAATGCCATGAGTGTTGTTCCATCAGCTGGTATGGGTGTCGCACAAAAATTATCAGCATTTATAATGCTTGTTCCATCTTCATTCTCACAAGGTGTTTCTGCATTTGTTGCCCAAAACTACGGTGCTAGAAAATACGACAGAGCGAGAAAGGCACTTATTTGTGCAATTGGAACTTCATTATGTTGTGGAGTTTGCATGTTCTTCTTAGCATTTTTCAAAGGCGATATGCTTGCATCAATATTCTCTACTGATCATGAAGTTATTCTTGCTGCTTGGGATTATCTAAAATCATATGCAATAGACTGCTTCTTTACTGCATTTTTATTCTGCATGATTGGTTTCTTAAATGGATGTGGAAAAACAACAATCGTAATGATTCAAGGTATAGTCGGTGCGTTCTTCGTGAGAATACCTGTTGCTTATGTTATGAGTAAAATTGAACCAGTTTCTTTATTTAGAGTTGGTCTTGCAACTCCATCATCTACAATTGTTCAAATCGTAATATGTGGTGTTTATTTATTCTTCTTGTCGAGAACATTATTTAAAAAAGAAGAAACAAATGATGCCCCTAACCATGAATTATGTGATGCAGAAGCATAAGAAAATTATAATAAAATCTGTATGATAATAAAAAAAATAAGCATGTCTTAGTAATGTCAACAGATACTAAGGCATGCTTGTTTAATTTGTTGTAAGTGATTCGCAATATATTAATATTGTTTAATACTAATAAAATTAATTATTAGTATTAATTTTATACTTATCAAATCTAAAAGTAACAGTAAATTTCACAAAGTATACAATCCAAATAACAATCGATATCCATAAAACTAATTTAGATATTAGAACATAGCCAATTGCTCCTACTAAAAGTATTAAAGCTAATTTTAACATTATTATTCCATAATCTTTACTTAGTTTAAATTCATCATATAATTCTCTTTCATTTTTTGATATGAAATAATATCCAGTGATTAATATGGATGCTTTATCTTTAAGAAGAAAAAACATACATGATACGAATAATAATGCACATGACATAAATAATGAAATTTTCAACATACTAATTCCCCCCTTCATTTCATTCGTAATATATAACAATTGCGAACTTAATTATATTATATATTATTAATCACTAAGTTAGCTATCAGAATCTATTTTCAATCCATTTTAATTATATATTGACAGTTTCACAGGCTTATGTAATAGACTTTATATTAACTTCGCAAAATGCGTATAATATTGCAATCATCTAAAATCTAAAATAAATCAAATATATTAAAAACTCCCACATCGAAATTTAAATCAACATGGGAGTTTTTATCTATTTTACAAGTTTTTCTCTCTCTTCTATACTATGATATTCTGTAACCTTATGACCAATTCTTCCGATAAAGTTAGACATTGCTCTGATTTCATTTATAGCTTTATCTTTTTCTATTCCTTCTGTTACTAATTCTCTACGGCCAACATTACTGTATTTGTAAGTTACATATTTATCTCCAACTTTCCAAACTTCTCTTCTCTCACTACCTACTCCAGTTTTATAGTCTATTTGTGTACCATATACTAATTCTTTTTCGCCAAGTGCTTTAAATTGTAGTTCTATTGCAAATTCATCTTCGATATCTTTTTGTTTATTTAAAATTGGAAGTTTATTATATATTTCAATAGCATCATAAAATCCTATTTCATCTCTTTCAGTTTTATCAAATACTATAAGTGGCATTTGTTCAACATCATTAAGTTCGTTAAATTGGATTTTACACATAGCATCTGTATCTGCATATAATCCTGATGCATGCATAGATTTTATAAAGTTTAATATCTCTTCAAGACCATCTAATCTCTCGAATGTTATAAGTTTTGCATCATGTGTCATTACCTTTTCTACGCTTTTGAAGAATTTAAGTACACTATTTGCAACAACTATTGAATTTTCAACCTCATCTATGCTCCAAAAGCTTTTTAATTTAGGTAAATTAGTAATTTCAAGCATTGATCTATTAGATAAAACTAAATCAAATTTTTCTTCTTTAAAGAATTTGTCCACTTTTTTTGCATCAACTGCTTCAAACTTCACATTTTTCACACCTAACTTTTGAGCAATTTCCTCTGCACATTTAATTCCTTTTTTACACTTATCCACACCAATTATTTCTGAATTTGGATAAAGATTTGCAATAAAACAAGTAGTTATACCATTGTCACATCCTAAATCAAGTATTTTCTTTCCATCTAAGTTTTTATCATATGAATTTTTAAAATCTATAAACCATGCAAAAAATTGTCTATATAAATCATAGTAATATCCGGCAAAATCCATAGTCGTTTCTAAATCTTTATTTTTTACTGTGTATATTTTTCCGTTTCCTTTATCTTTTCTAAGAGCTACTGCCAAATCCAAATCTTGTGTTAAATTCACCTTATGCTTTTCATCTATTTTCTTGAAAAATTCATCTCTATCATTTTCCTCTAGTATTCCTAATTTTTCAAAAAACTCCCCTATCACATTGTTGTTTAATTGTTCCATAATGCTAAATTTCTCCTTTAATATTCCCTTTTCCCATTTTATCTCTTATCAATAACTACTCTATACAACCCCATAAAAATTATTTTTAGTATATCGTAATTATGCCTATTTATATTATAACGTTTTTTATATTCATTTGCATTTTATTCCAACATATAGTTTTTCAAATGAAAAACTTACTAAATTTCTGATTATCTTTTCATAAGTTGGTAAATGCCGATATATCCCGTATTTTAGGGCTTTATCGGTATTTTCTTTTTGGAAGATACCTTGCATAAGCTGGCATTTACCAGCATGAAAATGCAACCAAAAGTAGTAAATGAGTAGTAAATATAAGCTCCGATATTAACAAGCCAGTCTTTCCAGTTCTGCTTTTGCAGATTGAAATGTACCGTGTGCATAATAGCCAAGTGTCATGGTTATGTTAGCGTGTCCCATAAGATATTGCAGGGTGTTTGGGTTCATTCCTCTGTTTGCCATATTCGTACAGTAAGTATGTCGGAATGAATGTGGTGTGATGTTCGGTAACTTGTCCGTGTGATACTTGTTATACTTCTTAATTAGTCCTCGCACCATGCCCTCATAGTTTCCTGCAACTTTAGGTAAGCCCTCACGGTTCAAGAATAGGAAATTGCTATAACCACCTACAATCAACGGTTGTGCCTTTCCTCTGTTCTTTAGTATTCTTTGGATTGCTTGATAAGCCCGTTCTGTCAATGGAAGTTCTCGTTTTCCGTTTTTGGTCTTTGGCGTTTCAATATAGTAGCCGATTTCGCTGTCTTTCAATAACTGGTGGTCTATATTGAGTATTCTGTTCTGCATATCAATATGCGTCGTTAGTCCGCAAAATTCAGAAATACGAAGTCCCGTTTCCAGCAGAAGCACAACCTCATCATAATACTTGCTGTAAATCTTATCCTTTTCCATAAAGGCAAGCAGGCGTTCTTCCTGCTCTGGTGTAAGGATAACTTTCTGCTCCGTATCATCTTCCAGAACATCACTTAGCTTAAATTCAAACGGGTTCTTTCTGATACAGTCGTCTTGTATCGCCATGTAAAATGACGCTTTCAAGGAACGCTTGTAGTTATCAATCGTTTTATAGGCGTATCCTTTTTCGCTCATTCTGATAGCCCATTCTTTAGCGTCCGACTGCTTAACAGTATCAATCGCCCTCATACCCAATGGGTCATTTTTCAGAGCGTTCATAAGATACTGTCGTCCTTTTTCAGTAGCCCTCTTGATGTTCTTTCTTTGGCTGTTCTTCTTGTCGTAGAGCTGGCAGACTGTCATTTTACCGCCTGCTGTATCGATACCGTCGTTAAGGTCTTTTTTAATCTGTGTTTCTTTTTCCCTCAACGATATATCATCACGCTTTCCAGCAGGTGTCTTGTCTGTCGGTACAAGTTTCCAAGAATAGATAAATTGTGGCTTTCCGTATATATCGGTATATTTATAAACGTATCTTCCGTCTTTTCGCTGGCTCTCTCCATTACGCAAATTGCGATTTTTACTGTCTTTTCGTTTTACATTAGACATAGTGTAAAGCTCCTTTCCGTCATGGAACGAGCCGTGATACGCTATATTTATTATACCATATCTACGGCTCAATGACATTAGATTTCGTCCAATGTATCTATGATTTTTTCAAATTGTTTTCGCTTAATCTGAATACGGTTGCCGTTCACGATAACCCAGCCAGCGTCAAGATTTTCTTCGGCTAATTTACGCAATTTCTTTTCGCCAATGCGGAAGTATTTGGACGCTTCTTCAACCGTCAGCGTATATTTTTCCCAAATAGGCACATCAGTATTGTTCATAATCTATGCACCCCCCTTTACTGTGTGTCGTTTTTTACAAGCAGGCAGACGGCTTTGGAAAGCTCCATTAGTATCTCAACTATTCCCATTCTTGTGGGCAGAACCGCACCATGCGGACGTATCATTATTCTGTGAGGATAGGTCGTGGCAAAACAACTTTTCCAACAGTCGCTCTCGGATCACTGCGTGGGTCGCTCGCTTTCTTTTGAAAAGGTCGTGGCGTACAGTCCCCGTGGCTCGCCATCTCACAAACGTATCTGTCTGCTTTATTCAGTTGTCAAAGAGCTGTGGTGAAAGCGTGTTGCTTTCATATAAAAGCAGGTGGCAGAGCAGGAAAGAGGGGGATATTAAATCATGCTCCGCTAAAAACTGCTTATTCTTCTGGTTCTAAGTCCATATCTTCAATATCAAAACCTAAAATCATTTTGATAAGTGCTTCTCTGATACGTCCTTTTAATTCCATATCTACAACGATATAAACATTGCCGTATTCATCATAAAGTGAACGCAAACAGCACTTTGATATGCAAGGGTCATAAAATGCCAGTAATTTTTCAATCGCTTTTTCGTTTCCGTCCATAGCTGATGAAATCAAGTAATAAGACGGTTTCTTAAATAACTGTTTCATTTTCTAATGTTCCTCCTTGAGTATTTTTTTCATAGTTTCCAAAGCGTGATGTCGGTTTCTAAATACACCGCTTTGCGTGATTTTCTGCAAGTTGGCAATTTCACTTTCTGTCATTTCCAAGAAGTAATACATCAACAGAGTATTGCGTTTTCTTTCTGGAAGTTTCTTCAAGGCTTCTGCCAATTCATCATCAAGGACACGAATATCAATGCCACATACTGAAAAGATTGTATAATCTGTTTCGTAGTCGTCCCAAACAGCCATTTTATCAACAAGGACATCTGGCAATTCGCTGAAAGATATTTCTTTATTCTTACGACGGTTTAATTCCTTGTAATAATCTTTCACGACACTACGGACAACTTTCTTTAAACAACTTTCAAAACGACATTGAACTGTTTTCTGGAAGTCAGACGGTTTCATCAATCTCACCTCCTTTCCTTTATGATTTGAAAAGTGTTTATCCCTCTTTCCGCACCATATAAGGACAGCTAGGTGTGATTTAATGACCTCTTTTGAAAAATTTTTTAAATTTTTTCGGGTATGAAAAAAGCCCGCACAAAACATATAGTCTGTACGAGCCTTTAAAGCTAAAACATATTCAATTTTTAATAGTGTGCTATTAGGTGGGATTTGATTGCAAATAATTGTACTTAAAGCTTTCCATAACGCAAGCCCCCTTAAAGCACCGTATCAATGTTGGCATGGTTTTTCAAATTACTCTGAAAAATTATGAACTGTTCCTTTTGGAAATATAATTGTCAGTCTTGTATATTCTTTTTCCGTAGAAGCAATATCCAATTTCAATCCCAACCTATCGCATAATTTTTTAGATAGATACAGTCCCATACCTGTTGCATTTGCCTTGTTTCTGTTAGAACCAGTAAAGCCTTTTTCAAATACACGGGATAAATCAGACGTTTTTATTCCACAGCCATTATCTTCAATTACAAGCAGTATATTTGTTCCGTTGTCTTGACTGTATATCGTCAGTTTGTTTTCCTGCTTGTCAAAATACTTAATCGCATTTTGCACGATTTGAGATAGAATGAATGTCAGCCATTTTTCATCAGTATATACAACATTCTCTATGTCATGGATATTGATAATTACTTTCCTTTCCATAAGTGAATGACGAAATTTCAGAATGACATTATGTATCACTTCGTCTAACTGCAACTGTTTTACAAAATAGTCCTTTTCCGTATTTTCACTCCTTGCATAGTAGAGCATTTGTTCCACCAACTGAAATATCTTGTCTGTTTCTTTTTTTAACGTGTAATTTTTCGTATTATCGAACGTCAAAGACAATGCTCCTATCGGTATTTTAATTTCATGGGCGAAACTTTCCACATATTCTTGATAATCCTGCTTTTCCTCTGTGATTTTACCGATTTCATCATTCATAGATTTGCAGGCTTTTTTTAGTGCGTAGTAATAGGCTTCATTTTGAAATTCTTTTGGCTTTGGTAAAACATCTGCAATATAGTAGGTTTCTTCCAGTCCGTCTACTAAATCAATAATATGTTGCGAAGCCTTACGTTTCTTCCGATACAAACACCATTGAAAAAGCCCTTGTATGCTGATGAACAGAATTACCAGCAATACAACAAATAGCGTATCTACACCGTAGAAAATCAAGAGAAATGCTACTAAGGCAAGAAAGAAAAGCTGAAACAATATCTCTGTTATTTTTTCTTCTAAGAATGTAAAAAAGCTCACAGTTTCCAACCCTTTCCTCGTATATTTTCCAATAAATGAACAATACCGATTTCTTTCATTTTCTTTTTTAGACGGGTCATATTAACCAGTAATACATTTTCGTCTAAATAATATTTGTCGTTCCACAGCTTTTCCAATAGTTCTTCCTTACTGATAACTTTATCTTCGTTCATAAAGAAGTAGTATAAAATACGAAATTCATTTCTTGTCAATTCAATGCTTTTCTCTTGATACTTCAAAATAGATAAATGTAAATCAAGGGTACAATCTTTTTTAACAAGCTCACGGAAATTATTCGGGTTTGATAACTGCAATGCACGCTTGATCTTCTCAAGAAGAATAAGCGTGTCATACGGCTTTGTGATGAAGTCAATCCCACCCACTTGAATACTTTTCAATTCGTCAGCATTTGTATCTCTGCTTGTTACAAAGATAATCGGTACTGGCATGACTTGTTTTATTTTCCTGCATACTTCATAGCCATTCTCATACGGCAGGTTAATATCAAGCAGAACCAGTTCTATGGAATATTGCTTTAATTCATCTGTCAGGTTTCCAAAGTCAATCAATAAAACTGTTTCATATCCTTGTGTGTTCAATAATTTAGAAAGCTCCAAACGAGTGATTTCATCATCTTCGATAATTGCTATTCTCATTTCAACACCCCCTTGATTTACCATTATAATAATTTCACAGCAGGAGAGCTAGAAAAATCTAACTCTCCTCATTGATATTTCGTTTGAAACCGATATACGTTGCTATCCAGTAAATACTATAAATTAGGAAGAAGATAATTAAATTCAAGCCAAAGTACATTAGATAAAGGTGTTTATCTCCCAAAATTTGTTGATACACATTATTCAATGACGACATCATCACAAAAGAACATAATATTGCTGATATTGCAGGGACACAAAATAATATCAATAATTGTTTTCTGATTGTCTTAAATAGCGACTTATCATTTATTCCTAATCTTCGCAAGGTCAAGTAGCGATATTTGTATTTAGTAGAGTCGCTCAATGATTGAACTGCCAAAATTGTTCCTACTGCGGAAATCAAAATAAATGCAATGTACATAAACAGACTGGCTACTATTGCAACCATTGCTTTTTGTTGTTCTATTTCTGCACCTCTTACGTTTACTCTATACGACTCATCATTTATTTCTCCATTTTCATCAACCTTTACTAATTGATGTTGCATATCTTCTTTTATCTTATTTTCTAATTCTGCGTCTGTATCTTCTTTTGTATCTATAATCAAATGATTTTCTGATACTTCAAGTCCTTGAACATATTTATCTGGAAGTACAACAACAAATCTGCCAGTATTAGTTATAGAGTTCCAATAAGACTTAGTGTCATATCCTTTTAATTTCAAATTTTTATTTGCTACTGTTATGGTTTCAATATCTTTGTTATCTTCAACCTTATATGCAAACTTGCTATTTGTAACTATATAGTATTCGTTATCATTTAAAGAAAGCAACGGCATCTTTCTTAATTCCAGTAACCTATTATAATCACTTAACTTCAAGACTGGGTCAAAATCATAATATTCTGATTGGAAGAAATTTTGTACCTGATGATTCGGCTCTTTATAAATGTTGTACTCAATGGTATTAACAATCGTATATTCTTCTTCAATTACTCGAATATATTCATCAAATACCTGCTTATCATCAAAGAGTTGTACATCATATGGTGCATTTAAATTCACGCTGATATCATACGAAGCTTTGTTGATACTAGAATAATTCAGAGCCAGCAGTGAAGTTAAAATCAACATAGACAATGTACCAAATGTGAAGCTCATTGTTCTTGCTTTAGAAGCAAATGTTCTTGCTACAAACAGATTATCATTTTGATATTTCATTTTTTTATTCTTTAACAAAACAGTCAAGAACATATCTGCACAAGTTGTAGATATACCATAAATGCTGATAATCAACATGATTACGCTTACCATCAAATAAGTAAGTGTTTCTTGCTTATTAAAATTATCCATAGTACAACGTGAATTCCAGAGAAAAAGAGAAATCGCACCAAGAATAATACTTAAAACAAAAATGACATTTCTTTTTTTACTGTCACGGAACATTTTCTTTTCATTTTGTTTGTCAAAATAAAGAAAATCACGTATCGTCATTTTACTTATTCTTCTTAATAGATTAAGCAAAACCAAAACATAAATAGTTAAAAAATAAATTATCAATAGTCCAATAGAAACGAAATTCAAAGAAATAAAGAGAGTTTTTGGAATACCCAGTAAGTTTACAATTACTAACGACACAAACTGGCTGAATAAAAAGCCAATAGGAATAGCTAATACAAATGCTAAAATTCCCAACAGTATATTTTCAATTACAACTAAGTGGGCAATTTCTTTTTTCTTAATGCCAAGAAGCATATATGTTCCTAATTCTTTACTTCTTTTTTCAAACATAAATTTCGTTGTATAGTTGATCAAAAAGCATATCACAAAAATAATAAGAATATTTACAGCGAACAATGAATTCTTAAATGCATCCATACTGGAACATAACTTTACAATTTCATCAGAATTTGCCACCAAATTAAAAGCAAATATAAGAGAAAAGGATGCAGTAACGGTTATCAGATAAATCAAATAATCTTTAATATTTCTTTTTGTATTTCTATACGCTAACTTACCTAACATTTCCCACTTCACCTCCGAGCAAGGTTAATATATCCAGTATTTCATTGAAGAAATCTTTTCTGCTTTTTTCCCCTCTGAAAATTTCATTGAATATTTTACCGTCTTTCAAGAACAAAATACGTTCACAGAAAGACGCACTAAACGGGTCATGTGTTACCATTAAAATAGTAGCCTGCATTTTCTTGTTGATTTCAGACATTGTTTCCAGTAATAATCTGGAAGCTTTTGAGTCCAAAGCTCCCGTCGGTTCATCAGCTAAAATCAGTTTCGGTTCATTGATTAAGGCTCTAGCACAAGCACAACGCTGTTTTTGTCCGCCAGAAACTTCATAAGGAAATTTCGATAAAATATCACGAATACCCAATTTATCGGCGATAGCATGAACTCTTTTCTCAATATCAGTAGGGTTCTGTTTGTTGATAACCAATGATAAAGAAATGTTTTCTCCAATCGTTAAAGTATCTAAAAGGTTGAAATCTTGAAAAATGAACCCTAAATTTTCACGTCTGAAATCAGCAAAATCTTTATCCTTGATTTTGGTAATATCTTGATTATTGACTGTAATGTGTCCGCTGGTTACAGTATCAATCGTAGAGATACAGTTTAATAGGGTAGTCTTTCCAGAACCACTAGCTCCCATGATTGCGACAAATTCGCCCTTATCTACATACATAGAAATACCGTCTACTGCCTTTGTGATATTTCCAGAGTTACCCCCGTAGTATTTTTTTACTTGCTCTAAATTTAAAATGTGTTCCATTAAAAATCGCTCCTTTCTTCCTGCCACATTTATTTGTTTTGGAATACAATTAAATTATAGCAAGGGCAGTATTCAATTACACTTACAGTTTTGAAAGTAAACAGAGAGTAAAAGAGCCGTGATAATGCAGATCACAATTTTGTGAAGCATTTCCACGACCCTTTTATTATAATTTTGCCTTTGTCTTTTTCGTAATGATATAAATATATTCTTCTGGTGTAGGGCGTTTATTCCCAAAATACTTTTTGAAATTTGCCTGCACCTCTGGGTCGGTGCTATTCATAGCTTCATCAATCGTAGCTTCAATATCCGCCCGAACATCAGCCAATGATACACCGCCAGCTTTTGCACCAGCTTTCAATGCCTTTTTTATATCTCTTTTGTTCAGTCCTATCATATTCATACCTCAATTCTACTTTTTAAAGCTAATAAGTTTTCCATTGTATTTTACAATGATGAATATGATATAAAACACTCCTACAACAATCAAAATAAGACCTATGTAATAGCCTAATTCAGAATGAGAGATTAAATTGATAATCGGCATAACAAGAATACCAATACTAACCAGTAAAGTGCCTATTCCTATTTTTTTTGTAAACACCTTTTTATCTTTAGGGTCAAGTTGTGTATAATGATAACCATGTAATAAAGTAATATTCTCTTTTATACCTATTTGATAAGATGTAAAAAGTAAAAACAATCCTATAACTATTTCAACAATCAATTCCTCTAATTCCATAATCGTTCTCTCCTTTAATCAAAATAAAATAATTCTTCAA
This sequence comes from Intestinibacter bartlettii, assembly GCA_025148965.1. Lineage (GTDB taxonomy): Bacteria > Bacillota > Clostridia > Peptostreptococcales > Peptostreptococcaceae > Intestinibacter > Intestinibacter bartlettii. The sequence goes on from CP102273.1 coordinate 2,609,337, forward strand.
ATTTTTTATCTAAAGCTATACAAAGCACTAATGCCAATTTTGCTGTTGGATTAAATTGTCCAGTTTCAATAGAACTAACTGTATTCCGAGAAACCCCGACTAGTTCAGCTAATTCTGTTTGTGATAATTTTTTTTCTTTTCGTACAGTTTTTAATCTGTTTCGCAAAATTAAATGTTCGTCCATTCTATAAACCTACCATTAAAAATTTATAAAAGTAATACCCCATAAATAGAAAAAAGAATAAAGCAATAACAAATTTGGATTTATTTTTTGAAATATGTGCTTCATAACCCATAGAGCCAAATGCCACAGACCCAATAATTGTCATTATGTCATAGTAAGGTTCTTTACAAACTGCTTTAATGAAAAGAATTAAAATGCAGATAAATAAAACAAACATTAAGCCAAAAGATTTCCCTTGAAGTTTAATATGTTTTTCGTATTCATCAAGATATAGATTCTCTTTTTTGTTTTGTGATAGTATTTTTTCTTTATCCATTATATAACGCTCCCTTCAAATAATACCAAGTACACTTGTCATTTATATTATAGCATTCGGTCATTACAAGTCAATATTTTTGCACAGTTTTCTTGTCGTTTTGTAAAAGCGTGCAAATCTGATAGGAAATGCACGCTATATCATTTATCCTACAATCTTCCAGTTACTATCCTTATGTAGCACAAGCTCATACTGCGATACCTTCGTCGCTTTTGTCTGATTATCAATGAATTTTACCGCAACCTTGACTTTCACATTGTCGCCGTCCTTTATAAAGATAGGGTTTACCAGTTCAGAATAAAGGTAGTCCCTGCCGATAGGTTCAATCACATTTCCCAATACATAGTAAGCAAGCTCTTTTTCCGTCGCTGTTGGGTACAGCTTAAAGAATGTTTCCAGAAAAGCGGTAGCGTCATTTACCGTATCAGCGTCCACGCTTGCGTCTGCTTCTGGTGTCTTAGGCTCATAGTCTGATTTTTCAACTGCTGGTGCAAGGGTAGGGTTTTGAACGATTACCATATCCCCGTCTGCGTCCACATAGACTTTTACAGTATAGGTTGCTTTCACATTGCTTGTCTGTTCTCCCTCTTTTATCTGCTGATCTACTTCGTAGGTAGCAGAAAAAGTGTCCGCTCCCGATTGCTCGATATGCCATACAATCACATCTGTAACCGTGGAGCTGGTCGGTATATCGGTTCTAATGGTGTCTACATTTAAGTCCTGCAATTCCTTTGTCAGATAACCGCTGATTGCCTGCGTCCTTGCTTCGATAGCTTCTTTGCTGTTATCCCATGTGTAATAGGACTTCGCAAAGTTTTTCACGAAATTTTCTATCCCGTTGGTGTCCTGCAAGCAAAGTTCAATGATTTCTTTTTCATGGGTGGTGTGCTGGTCGATAGCCGTAAAATTCTTATACACCCCAAAGCTCACGCTTGCGACAAGCACCACCCACAACGCAATCACGGTTTTCTTATGTGTGCCTACCTTGACAGTACGCACCTTTTTTTCTTTTGGTTCTTTGATAGTTTCTGTCTGTTTCTTATTCTTCTTAAACATATTTTTCAAGTCCTTTCTATTGTTTTACTCGTCCTGCACCGATTAAGTGCTGTTGCCAGTAACTACTACTTAGGTCTGCATATCCTATCGGGTCGCCTGCGTGGTACATCTGTGTCGGCGAAACAAGAATACCGACGTGTGTTACATACGAACCAGCGTTATAGGTGGAATGGAAAAACACCAAATCGCCTGCTTTTGCCTGCGAGAGTGGCAGATGTTGGGTTGCGTCATACTGTGCTTGTGCTGTTCTCGGTAAGGAGATACCAGCTTTTCCATAGCACCATTGCGTCAATCCCGAACAATCAAAGGAAGTATTCGGGTTACTGCCACCATACACATACTTCCAGCCTTGATATTTCAACGCTTCATTCATTACCTTTTGTGCCAGTTCTCCCGATACCTGCGGAACTGCTAAATACTGATTGACTACTTCCACATAGAACATATTTCCATAGCCATACCGCCAGCCCCCATTCTTAGCAACGGCTATCGGGTTGGTGTAGGTTACTTTCTTTCCACCCGATTTCTCACGGGCGAAGCTCTCTGCAAGATTAAAAGTGTGTTTTTTTCCTTTTCCTGCCACATATCCCACATAGCCACCGCCATAGTTATAAGACTGTATCGCTACATTCAAGTCGTCGATACCTTGATTTTTGCAGGAAGAAAGCAGGGACGCAAAATACTTACACCCCTGCTTGATTGAGCTTTCCGTATCTAAGGAATTAGGCGGTAAACCAAGACTTTCCGAACTCTGCATAACATCTTCTGCCGTACCGCCACTTTCTACTTGAATGATAGCAAGTAACACATTGACATACTCGGAGATACCGTTTTCTCTGGCGTATTTTTCTACCATAGGCTGATGTTTCAAGACTTCTGCGGATAGGTTCATACCCGTAATGCCAGAAGAAAAATTGCTGTTCTCGTCGTCGCTGTCCGCACTAATGAGGACGCCAAAGAAAAGCACCAGAGAAAAGAGGATAGGAAACAGACTGCCAATGATAGCGATATGTTTCAGTTTCATTTTTTCTTCTGTCCTTTCTTCGTTACAAGGTTACGGGTTTTCTCTATGGTCTGCTGGTTCTTCTGGACGCTCTGGGTCTGCTGAACCTTTATCCTGCGGTCTTTGGTGTCATTCTGGCGTGTTTTCTGCGATACCACTTTTTCTACATTCTGCCTATGTACTGTCTGTGTAGGCTGGGGTGCTTTCTTATCAGAAGCACCAGAAGATAACGGACGCTCTTTGATAACATTTGTCTTGACTGGCTCACTTGCTTTCGGAGTTGGAGCTGTGGCTGGGCGTTTGACTTCCTGCATTTTTTCAACACTCGGCTTTGGAATGGTTGAAGCTGTGACTGGTCGCTCATGGGGACGGGTAGCTCCCGTTGTCGCTGATCCGTCAGCCTTTCGCTGTACCTGCCTTGCTTCTTGTGCCTTTTGAAGCTCCATACGTTTGTCAGCGATATTTTTCTTACGCTGTTCCTGCTTTTCCAAGCGTCCCGTCTGTCTGGACTGCTGTTCCTGCACCATGCCACGCTTGAAGTCGGACACGCTGGACTTTGCCTTTTCCTTTGCGGAATACACCGCATAAGCGGTCTGTGTCGGCATATCCTTGATATTCTCTTTGACAGCGTTTGCCTTGTCTTTCACTTTATTTTTCGTATCTAAAACAGCACCGACTTTTGAACCTGCACGCTGTCCCATGCTGGAAGTGGTATTGCCCCGATTTTCTTTAGAAGCCGTATTTTTTCTTTCGGCTCTCTTGCCAGCAACGGCACTTCCAGCCACCGCACCAGCTACACCGCCCGAAATACCGCCAGCACTTACCGCCCTTGCAATACGGTGTTCCATACGCCTAGCCCGATGTCGCATAAACAGATACGGTCTGCGGAATATGCGTCGTCCCATGCTTTGACTGTCGCCAGCATTAAGTGAGAACATACTCATTAAGTCGCCCAGCTTCATGTAGATACCAGCGAAACATACTATCTGCAAGAACGCCACCATAAAGAATGGGTAGTCTGTGGAAATGTTGTAAAACATACTGGAAATACTAAATGCCACCGTTACAATGAGCGTTATTCCTGCCCGTGTCATTATGGTATTAAATACTCTCACGATTGCCTGCTTTGCCATGCTTTCATAGCTCGGTATCATGGAAAGTAAAAAACTGATAGGTAAAAACATTGCAAAGATAATAAAAAGTATCTGGCTGAACAACATCATGCCCGTAAGCAAGAATACAAATATCGTGATACCCAAGTTAAAGAACAAGAGGAAGAACACCATACCCAAACGGTTCACGACCTGCGGTATTGTCAGATTGTTATTGTCGTTGTCCTCGATTTCTGTTTTCACGACTTCCTCTCTGGTTTTCCCGTCCTCGTCCTCTGGACTTGCCGATACGAGAGCTTCTACACGGTCTGTCCCGATTTCTTCTGCGTTGCTGTTCCCGAATTGAAGCAAGAGCCACGGCTGTTCCACTTGAATAGAAAATAGGCTGTCCCGTATCAAGTCCACGCTGTCCTTACCCTCGCTGTCGGAGTTAGGGAGCATGATTTTTGTTCCCAAATCCAAAGAAGCGGTACTGATGTCTGATGAAAATTCATTTATCTTCTTGATATAGTCGGGAGCATAAGCAATAAATGAAGCGGACAGCACGAACACCACCACAAAGTTGATAACAGCGTGAAGTGCTTTGCTGGTTTCCCGTTTTATCAGTCCCGTATAAGCAACGTACATTCCCACCACTAAGATAATGAGAAGCAGGAAACCAACATAGAAGCCCGTAGAAGAAAAGCCGTTCTCGGTAACGCCTGCAAGGGTCTGTATGCTCTTTCCGATACTGTCTGCCATATCATTGATGAAGTCCAGCTTATAGGCTTCCTGCACCACATAGCCCGTTGCATTACTCAAATACAAACTGATAGTCCAGACAAAGTTGGTAATGCAGTACAGCCCGTATTGTACCGATTTTCCGATACCGTCGAGCCAGTTCCACGGAAGCCACGACCAGCTATTATCGACGAAAAAATCAAGCTGGTAGTTGGAAAGGGGATATTTTGAATAAAGATTTTCTGCGTTTATGGTATCGTCTACAAGCCCCGTCGCATGAGCCACCGTCCCCAAAAGTGAAAGCAGGATAAGGGAGAGTGCCACCACGAACAGAGCCATTTTGAGAAAGTGGAAAATCTTCTTTTTTGTGAACACACCTTTTATCCTTTCTTTCATCACTCCACCTCATTTCTCTGTACGGGCGGTCTGGTATCAAAGGCGTGTAGCAGTTCTTCAAAGACTGGGTGTATCTGCACCACACCGACACGCCCGTATAAGTCCTGCAATAAGCATTGTCCGTTCTCCAAATCACGCAAGCGTTTCTGGTTGTTCTCATCGTCCTTGTCGATACCGAAAAACTCTAAGGTCTGCTTTATCTCGTTTATATCCGTGCTTCTAAATGCAAACTTTAAGCCGATATTGTTTTTCAGACTTTCCTTTGACACGTCATAGGCAGACTGGGTAACGAAATAAACGCCTGCCTGCATAGCTCGCCCAGCACGAACCAGCTTATTTGATAAGGTTTCTCCTTGTGCCACATTTAAGAACGCCCACGCTTCGTCTAAATCGACAATCTTAAAAATGCTTCTGTCCGAATGGATAAAATCAAGGGCAAAGGTACTAATCACAATCAGCATAGACACAGACAACAATTCAATGGTCGTGTATTCTTCAAAAGTGGTATCTTTATCTGGCAGTACAAGGTCGGCTACTTGAATGATATTGAGCTGATTATCCAGACTGATAGCATTTTCTACCGTACCGTCTGAAAACAGCAGGTGTGCAAAGTCGTAGTCCGTGAAGCTGTCGATATGGTCTGCGATATTTCTTGATATGGGCGTATCTTCACGGCGTAGCTCGTCTATCACATGGAGCAAGCCCCGACTGTCGTTCTGGGTAACGGAGCGTACTGCCTTACGAAGTACGGGGAATTTTTCGCCGTCCCTTGAAGAAATACCCGTAAGGAATGTTAAGATGTCGATTGCCAGACTTTCAGCGTCTTTTACATTCTTCATAATCACAAACGGGTCAAGAAGCCCTGCATTGTCCTTATCGCTGGTAAGATTTACGATATTGATTTCATGTGCAATCTCTGGGAGCGTTTCTTTCCAGTTACCACGCTCACTTTTAGGGTCTAACAGAAGTGCTTGACCGCCAAACAGCACCGCATAATATACCAGAAGATTGTTACAGAACGATTTCCCACCGCCAAGCGAACCGACAAAAGCAGACGCTAAAGCGTTGGTAACTGTACCTTTTACACCTTGACTGGCAAGGGACGGTTGCAGGTACACATTTCTTCCCGTATCAACAGAATAGCCCATATAGATACCCGTAGTTTCTCCTAACTGCTGTGTCGCACCAAAGCCAAGCCCAGCTAAAAAATCTGATTTTACATACTGCACATAGTCATTGATATATCGCTTGCTGGCTGGTAAAAATTCAGAATGAAGCCCCAGCATATCCCCAGCAGGACGCACCAGCTTTACATTGAGGTCGTCGTAAAAGTCCTTGACTTCATCACAACGGCGTTTCAGCTCGTCAAGATCGGGTGCAGACACCCGTATGACGTAGCTTAACTTATACATACTTTCTTTTGTCTGGTCTAAATCAGTTTCCAGCTCGTCCACGCTGTCTAAAGCGTCCACCACATTTGAGCTGGTTTCACTTCCTGCTTGATAGGCGTGATTATCAAGGTCTTTCAGTTCCTTTTTCTTGTTGCGGACGGTCGTTAATGCTTTCCGATTTTCCACGATTTCTACATTCATGCTCGTATCAACGGGGAATGTGAATTGCTGTTGCTGGAAATAGAAGATTTCAGACGACGGAAAATCAAGCTCTCCTACAATCGCATTGACGGTAAAATAGGACACATAGCTTTCCTTGTCCTCATGTTCCAATCGTAAATACCGCTGGCTTTCCTCAATCACACACCTTGTCGGACGGATAAGGTCGTAGTATTTTATCAGCGTCTCTTTGTTCAATTTTTTCTTTGGTAGCTGGTACTCATAATCTTCATAAGCGATACCGTCCCTGCCGTAAAGATGTTCCATGAGATACCCAAAATCATGGATTTCCAAGCGACGCACCTTAAAGCGACGGGAGATTTTATTTTCCAGTAACTTTTCCATTTTTATGTAACGGTTGATTTCATCATTCGGCATGGAAACAAAATCATTCATCAGCGTGTGGTTCACTTCATGGAGAAATTCTGTGAACGTCAGCCACACCGATTTTTTGATGTTCTTCAGATTGAGCTGTTCTTCCGTAACCATGAGCTTAAAGCCAAGAAAAAAGCGGTAGTCCACTTGATTGTCCCCAATCATAGATACTAACGCTTCGGTCTGTTCGTCTATCTTCTGGCAGGCAACTTCCTTTAATTTTCCAGTTACCAGCTTCTTTGACTGTTCCTGCATACTGCGGATTGAGCTTTCTGTGGCAATCTGCAACGCATGAATTTTACCCTCACGGGACTGTGCGATAAGCTGTCGGAAACTGTCATGCACGATAAATTTCTGCTCTGCGGATAGAAAAGAATAGTTGTATGGTATCAGCTCATAGTAGGCGAACACCTCATTGTCCTTGTTCCAGACAAGGTTATTGTCAATATATTTTATCGGGAACATAGTTCACACTCCTTACTGCCGTGATTGTTTCATTCAATATCTGCTTATGCAGTTTTACGGCTTTTCCTGCATAAGTGATTTTTGGTCGCAGGGCATAGGTTATCTGTGATTTCAAAAAGCTGTACGGCTTCTTTCCGTCAAAGGTTTTCTGCGACATGAACCAAGTGAGAGCAACGGGAATACCAAAGTATTTGAGAAATGCTCCCTCAATCATGGAAAGTGGGGGAATATCCCCAAACAGAATGATGATAAATTCCGTAATCACAAACCATGTAATCTGTGTAAAAGTAACGGGAAAGGGTAAGTTAAAGTCATTGATTGCATACAAGACTTTTTCCACGTTCCAGATACCCGTGTAGCTTTTAATCTTTTTCAAGTTCTTTCAGCTCCTTTCAAAATAGAAAAGGACAGCCATTTTCAGACTGTCCCTTAAAAGAGAAATACGCTGTCAGTAGCAACAATGCTTGTCGCTGATCTTCCAGCGTTAATATGGTATCTCGCACATACCTCGGCTTGTTTCAATAAAGCAACCGCCCATATCCAAATCTCGCCCGTAGGCTTCATAGTCAATGTAATTCTGTAAGCTGGGTGGAATGTCCCCAAGTGCCTGCAATTCGTCTATGTAGTAGTAGGCAACATCTGTCATGGTTTCACAGTCGGGATAATAGTAAATATCGTCCTTATGTTCCACGACTTCTTCCAGCGTCCCATAGTGGCTGATAAATTCGTCCAGACACTCTACAATATAGTCGGGAAGTTCCTCTATCATTTCATACATCTCATTGAGTTCTTCAATGGAAACATACTCGCCAATCGCAATGGGAAAGTTGTCGGTATCATGGATAGCGTATTCCTCATACTGTTCATTCAAGCCGATTTTTTCTTTCACATCTTCCTCGTCAATGGGGAACGTGAACCAAGCACCGACTAAATAGCCCTCATTGTATTTGCCAAGATTAGCAATATAAACCGCCATATCATCAATCATAAGCACCACCTCATTTCCTACTCTGGCAGTTCAAAGATACCGTGTTCTGTTACTAAAAATTTCCCGTGTTCCTGCAAGTGAGAAGCGTAGGCTTCAAAGTCAAAGTAGTATTCTTGACAGTCCTCGGATAAATGCTTGAACATCGGGTCGTTCATCAGCTTTTGCCTTGCAACATCTATCATGCTTTTACAGTCGGGATAAACAATAATCACGTTCCTGCAAATATAAAGTGCTTCTAAATTTTCAAACACCGTAAGTAGTGATACATATTCTTCCTGCATATCACTTGAAAGCTGGCGGTACATAAAATCTAATTCGTTGAGCTGGTACACGCTGGTGTGTTCGTGGACTTCATCAGCATAAGGCAACACCTTTTCGATAATACGATAATCCCCACTTTCTGCACCGATACCTAACTTTTCTTCAAACTCGGCAACATCTATCGGCAGGTCGAACCAGTATGATATTGTTTCTTCGCCAGTTGTTCCTCTCGTTTCCACCAGCACCCTTGTTTCCTGCATTGTTCCTCACGTCCTTTCTGTTGCTTCATCACATCTTTTAAGCTCTGGTACGACATACCAAACACATACTTTGAAAAATCTTCTAACTGTTTTATATCATAATTCGTAAGCGGTAATCGCTTCATTTCATGCCACACTTTACGCTTGTAAGAGGGCAGGTTAGAAATATAATCACAGCCGACGTTTGCCTGCATATCCTTAAAAATATCGCTCATTTCATCACTCCAATCTGATTTTAGGTAAGAAAAAAGCAGTCAATCCTAAGACTAACTGCTTTATGTATATGGATATAATTTGATTAAGTTTTAAAACCAGTTTGTTTTTTCATCTCTAAATTGAGGGTTATCGCTGTGTTGATATGGATTATAGTTATTCAGATTGCAACCATATTCTTTTAATGATTTGATTTTGTTATCTTCTGTCCATTCAATTAAGGAAATACCGTCAAATTCTTCAACGCTTCCCGTATTCATTTCATTTTTAAAATACCATTCTACGACAGTTTGATTTTCTTTATGAAAGAACTGTTTAATATCCCAAATAATGACTTTACCACGAGTATTCCATTCATTAAACCAATGTTTTACTGTTTTAAGATTTTCATATTTAGGACACCAGCTTTCCGTATAAACAACATCTTCTGTAAAAATTTTATCTATTCCTAAGTCTTGCTGTTTCAACCACATATCAAACCATAAACGAATAATTTTTTCTCTCTCATTCAAAATAGAACACCTCGATTACTTCTTTTTTCACATTATAGCACCCATACATCAGCCCCACAATAAAATTTTATGCACCGATAATCTTATTGAACAGCTCTAACAGTACATCTTTCACACCGCCAGCATTGAATACCAAGCCGACAGCAATCAAGGCAACTACCAAGAAACCGATAAGTTTTGAAAACTCACGCTTGAACCCTAAGTAGATACCGATAACCACAATCGACATAAGCACTAAGCTCTGTGCGTTGCTTAAAAACCATTGATACAAATTTTGCCCGAAATTCATGTTATTTGTCCTCGCTTTCTTTTAATTTCTTCATTTCATAGTCAGCTCCTTTGCCAACACTTAAAATACACATCAAGGCTACGCCGATACCCGTTCCAACAGATACCAGCAGGAAGTCTTTCAATAATTCCCACATTTTTTCATCACTCCTAACTTTCTACTAAATCTTTTGCAGGGGTCGTCTGCTGTTTGATTATCATTTCATGCTTTTCTGTGAGCTTTGCCTGCTGTTCGATAGTTTTCATGTAGTCTGTTCCGTTTCCCTTATCAATCCTTTTCAGCATTTTCAAGGTCGGTGCTACCTGCCGTTGTACCCACCGCAATGTACGGTCTAAGGTGTAAGGCTCTGGCTTTGTCGTCAGCTTCAAGCTCTGTCTGTTATCGCCGATAAACCACGCCCAGCGGTCATTGAGTTTCCAGTCATTTTTTCGCTTGTCTGCTTCTTCATCAACAAACCGCACATACTGGTTGATGATAGAAAAGGCAGTCTGCTCTGCGTCATAATAGGTCAGCAAATCTCGTACTGCATAATAGGCACGTTCATTTCTAAGCCGTATCTCAAAACGGTTGATAATGTCGGCTTCTTCCAGCGGTGTCCCTAACTTGACGTACTGCTCATAGTCCTTTTCATAGATACAGAAATACACATCTGATTTTAGCGAACCAAGATAAAGGGTGCGTCCCATATATTCTCTGTCGTCCTCTCTATGCTTGATAAGCTCGCCCGACTGATAAAACTTATAACTTCTGGACTTTCCGATATATTCCCGTTTCCTGCATTTTTCCGCAAGCTCTGGAATATCCAAAATACCCGTATGGTCGTTGATAGCAAGGTCGATACGCTTCATCACGCCACCGTCTATGAGTGCGTCCATGAGAAAGTCATACCAACTTCTTTGTTGTGCCAGCAGGTAACTTTCAAACTGTCGGCAACCACGCCCCTTTAACTCTAAAAGGACACCTTTTTCTTCGTCAGCCGACGTATAGATAAAGATGTCCCCTAAAGAATAATGCTCCGTATAACTGTAATGTCCGTAATCTTCATGGAGCATATAATTGATATTCAGTTTTAATATATCTTTGATGATGTGCTGTATATCCAGCGTGGGAAAACGAATTTTCACATAATCAAACAGCATGGTAAGCGGTACTTCTGGATTGAACCTTGCCAGTTCCTTATGCAGAGTTTCCAGAAGTTCCTTTGACGGCTTCATTTTTCCACTTTCTATCTTGTTGAAATATTCCCTTGTGATACCAGAAGCCACCGCCAGCCTGCCTTGTGAGATACCGTAAGCAATCCGTTTCTCCCGTAATTCTTTTATCCGTTGTTCTTCATTCAGAACCATACCCCCAATCTGTAAAGTGTGAAGTTTTTTAAGGCGACTTCACAGCCGATTTTTGCTAGAAAACCATGCCAGAAGCCTTATGTTTCCTATGTTTTTTGTCTATTGTCTATTTGCAAACGTACCCCTCTGTTAGATACCGAGGGGTTTTACCTGCTGGCGTGGCTAACGCCACACCAGCAACGGCTAGTCCGTGCCGTCGCCTTTCGCTTCGCACGTCGCCGTCCCGTCCTGCCTTGCTTGTGCAAGAGAGCCGATAGTCTGCAAAAAATCATGTCCTTTTGGGACTAAAGGCGTGTAAAATTCACTTATGACGCTTGTTCCCACATCACAATAGCCACGCCCCTTGATACGCTTCTGAAAAAACTGCTTTTTCACATCTGAACCGAACAGCATACCGTAACCTAATTCACTGATACGCCCAAGTCCCACACGGAAATTGAAGTTATCTCTGATACCGTCCGAGAAATACTTTGCGTCTGGACGCTGGCAGGCAACGATAAGGAAATATCCTGCTTGTCGCCCTAACATAACGATTTTCTTTAACTGGCTAAGCAGGCTTACGCTTTCTTTCGTCCCCAGCATTTCAAAAAATGCTACATATTCATCAAAGATAAGAAAGCAGGGTGGCAGTCCCAGATAGGCATAGTTTTCGCCAGTCTTATAGTTCGGGTGTCGTTTCATTTCCTCACTTCGCTGTACCATGCCCTCATAAAAGGCATGGACGCAATCTATCATTTCTTCTTTGGTATGATACACATTTCCCATAACTGTCCCTAAGTCTGCAAGGTCACCGTTCTTCGGGTCTAAGATATAAAGGACAGCGTTGGTATGCAGTAAGGCTTCAATGAGCGTCAGCAGAAAATAGGTTTTACCGCCACCAGTCCCACCAGCAATCAGAGCGTGAGGGAGTGCGTCATATTCCCAGACAAGATTTTTCATCAGTCTAAGACAGCCGTTCTCTGCCCGTACTTCATCAATGGTAATGCGGTTCGCTATCATATCATAAAGCAGGGTATATTCGATATAGCCGTCATGCAAGGTCTTGTCGGTCAGCTCACAATACAAGCCACTTTCCAATTTATCCTCTAACCGTAAAAGCTGGTCTTGATATTTCCCCAGCGTAATTTCACAGCGGATATGAAGCAAGCCTTTTTCCATTTGATAGTAAATCTTTGGAAACCAGACGATTTTTTCCCTTGATCTGCCTTGCAGGTCAGTAAAAAAACCGCTATCTTGTACGGTATCGGCTTCATACCACTTGTTTTCCAGTATCATTCTTGCCAGCTTTTGACGGTGCAGGAGGTTCTTGAAATTGTCATAACAGAAGCGATAATACAGAAAAGCGACCAATGCACAAACACCAGTCGCTATCAGTATGGTTATGAAGTTGTAAGGGGAGAGCGTCAAGCCGTTTTCTAACAAGCTAAAATGCTCCCAATCGGTACGCATGAGCTGTTTGATATTCAGTAGCAAAAGAACCGCTACAAATACAAACAGAAGCGTTCCTATGGAAAAGTGATAGACAAGGTGCTTGTCGCTGGCTCTGATACGGTGTCCTTTATTCCAAATCTTACGCATAAATCAATCACTCCTTTCTGGGTGTGAAAAAGCAGTCAATCCTAAGACTAACTGCTTAAATACACATACATATTAAATTGATAAATTGTTTTTAGTTTTACTAATACCTTTGCAATAGGTAATCAATAACTTCCATGCACCTCGTCCTAATAAGAACAAGATTATCCCCGTGATTAGTGATAAGATAAATACTGGGATAGGGCTTAAAGCTATATTTCCAAATTGAAAACCAATATAATCTACATAAGGAATATTCAAATGTAATAAATAATCTACTAATTTTATAATCCCTAATACAGCAGAAGCAACACCACACAGAATAAAAGTAGGTGCAACAATAACTAAAACTGGTATTACAAACAATCCAGAAAAACCTACTAAGCTATAAAAAGCACAAACTGTTAAAAATCTGTTCCAGCTAAAACCGTTTTCCTTTGCAAGTAAATCTCCAAGATAGGCTTTTGCAAGGTCTTTTGGCTTTCCTAATCTAGTTAAAATTTGTTCTGTTGAGAGGTTTTCGCTTTCCATTTCTAAAATAGAGCCTTTTATTTCCTTTACAATATCAACACGTTCAGAAGTTGGAAGTGGTTTCAAACATTTATCAATAGTATCTAAGTATTTTTCAAACGTAGTATTCATAATTTTATTCTCCTTTCAAATCAGACATAGCATTTAATAAATTTTCCCATTCAGTATTCATAGCGTCCAGATAATTTTTTCCGTCTGGTGTTAATGAATAATACTTACGAGGTGGCAAGCCCTCTGTGGACTCTTGCCAAGTTGATTGCAAGTAGTTTTCCTTTTGTAATCTTCTTAACAATGGATATACTGTACTTTCCGTAGAAGTAATTATAGGATATTTGCTCAATTCTTGTAAAATCTCATACCCATAATATACTTTTTTATCCAGCATTAACAAAATACAATATTCCAATGTACCTCGCACTATTTGAGATTTCCATTTGTCTAAGTTCATGTTGTTCACCTCACTGTTTTCTTGATAGGTATATCGTACTACACAGTACTTTGAATGTCAACAGTATATTTTAATTGAACAACACTTTTTTTTGAAAGGTATATCAATTACTATTTTTTCGGTTGTCCCTGCGTGTTATTATTCTGTGGATTGCCTGCGTTCTGGTTGCCTTTATTCTTCAACACAATATCCTCTGCCTTTACATACCAGTCCACATCTGCACCCGTATAGGTTTTTCGTGATACCGTATCGGCTACGGGATTGACAAGCTCCACGACTGCATTGTAAGGAAATTCCCTTAACGGTACTTCTGGCGGTACGGACACGGGGATAATTCCACCATGCAGACTGCACTTCAAATCATAGATACGCTTTTTAAGCTGGGTACTCGGTGTCCCGTCCTCATTTTGTAAGAACACATCACGCACTGCTGTAAATTTTAATTCTCCAAATGTTTTCTCTTTGTCAATAACAAACCCGTTTGATAATCTCATAAATTCTTCACTCCTTTACTTTTCTTCAACTGCTACAATATCATCAGCAACTAATACATAATCGGTATGTCCCATATCCCCGATTGCGTAACCTCTGCCATATAACTTCGGATTGACAAGTTTTACTTTCTGCTCATACTTGAACTTCTTTTCGCCAGCCTGCACGGGAATTTCTACCACAACATTTTCGCCTTTCTGTACGTCGGAATAAAGGTTATAGCTTCGTCTGGCTAAGACCCTGCGATTATTTTTATCTCTTTCAAAGACTGGCTCGCTTTCGCCTGCAAATTCAAGAGTTCCAAAAGACTGTGCCATATCTGGCACGACATATTTCATCTCCATATTGTTTTACCTCGTTTCTTTCTATATTTGATAAGTTTTTTAATTGTGATTTCTTATTCTGGCGGTTTGGAAAGTACCAGCAATCCCCCAGATAGTAAAGGGTAAAATCAATGCTTACGCACCCTTGACTATCCGTGTTCTTGCAGGTTGTAGGCAGACAAGCCAGAATAAGCAAAAATCTGCCGTTTGACAGCTTCGGCGGAGAGCGTGATTTTTCTTTCCTCATACCGTTACCGCCTTATGATTTCTTCATTTTACGGCGTTTGTAAAGATATGTTCCAGCCAGTCCACCAGCAGACGCAAGCAACATCACGATAAATGCCATTACATTTGTACTGTCGCCCGTTTTGGGACTGTCGCTAGGTCTGTTAGGCTTTTCCGGTGTCGGTGGTGTTTCGGGTTTCTCTGGTTCTTCTGGCTTTTCCTTAAAAGTAATCGTCTGTCCCTTATCCTCAATATCCTTATGCTCGGTAACTTTCTTCGGCTCGTCTGGATTGCTTAAATCGTATAATTCCTCAAAAGTTACAAGCTGTTTGCCGTCAAGAGAAGTAGCGTCAAACGTAAAAGCAACTTCCACTTTCATAGTTTCGCTGTCAGCAATAAAAGTGTAATCACTTTCCACACGTTTTCCATTGATAAGAAGTTCTGCATTTTCTTCTTTCAACATCTGCCAGCCCACAAGTTTGTACTGTGTACCGACTTCTAAGCCCTCTAAGGTTACGGTATCAATGATTGTAACGTCTTTTCCTGCTTTAAGCTCTTTGTTGCCGTCCTTATCGGTAGCGGTAGTATGTATCTTGATGATACGCTCTGTGATAAGTACCGTTTGCCCGTCGTCCTCAATGTCTTTGTGTTCTGCAACTTTTACGGGTTCGTCTGAATTGCTGAAATCATATAATTCTTCAAAGGTAACAAGGTTTTTGCCACCTAAAGCAGACGCATTGAATGTATAGGAAATTTCCACTTTCATTTCTTCATCATCAGCGACAAAGGTATAATCGTTTTCTACACGTTTCCCGTCAATGATAAGCTCGGCGTTTTCTTCATTTAACATCTGCCAGCCTTTCAACTGATACTTTGTGCCTTTTGTAAGTCCGTCTAATTTGACAGTATCAACGATTGTAACCTCTTTTCCTGCAAGGATAGTCTTTTCGCCGTCTTTGCTGGTCGCTGTGGTATGAATAGAGATTTCTTTTTCGTATTCATCAGTTAGCGTTCCTAAATCAATCACAAGGTTATTTCTTGATACCACGATTTCAAAAGGTGGGATAAGTTCAAAGCCTTTGTTACTATCGCAACGCATTTCTTCAATGATATAGGTATCATAAGGTAATGCCCCCTTGCTGTCGTCTGGTTCAGAAGTCCCAAACCACACACCGTCCTCACTGGTCTTGCCTGCGTTTGTATTGTGCTTATGAGAAGCCCAGTCAGCAGAAGTGGAAAACTGCCCGTTATCATCAGTTACCACAACATGATTTTCGCCCGTTGTCTTGCTTGTGATCCTAAAAGGAACATCAGCAAGACGCTTGTGTGTACCTGCACCGATTTTTACGCCCTCAATATCCCCACGCTTAATCTGATTGTAGATAGAGTGGGCTTCGTCGGTTAAGTCCACGATTTTTCCATTCTCTGTGATTGCAAAGTCAATCGGCTTCGCACCGTCTGTCAAGTAACCGTCGGGAGCTTCACTCTCAACGATACGGAATTTCCCATAAGGTAAAAGGTCAGCAGAAGTAGAAGCCACACCCTCAATATCTGTACGAATTGTCTTTACCACTTCATTTTTCTTATATAGCTTGCCCTCAACCAAAACAGAATTGTCATTTAAGGAAATGACGTCAAAAGCAGTATCTTTCAAAGTGGCACTTCCTTGTGGTTTGGTATCGCCCGTTTCTAAATCTCGTTTCTGAATTTTAACACCGCCACGGATAACCTTGTCTGATACGGAAAACTGATTACTCCCAGATAATACGGCAAGGTCGCCGTCCTCGGTAATCTGTGTAAGGTATAAGCCTTTTATCTGTTCGGACTTATCGCCAGTCTGCATATATGCACCCTCTAACAAGTAGCCGTTTGGAGCTTTTGTTTCTTCAACGGTTAGCGTTCCAAGTGGAAGAACCGCCTTGCCGTCCTGCATATAGAAGCTATCGCCAGATACCTTGTATGCGTCCGCTAATTTTGTGATGTAGTGAGTTGTCCCGTCGCTGTCTGTTTCAGCGATTGTCTTTGTAACCCATGTACGAGTAGCTTCGGCAGGGAGATTGTCTTTATTATAGAAGCCTGCATAATACTTCCATGTAAATTCCGCACCTGCTAAAGAAGCGTTCCCTTGCGGATTGTCTTTCTGTGTTTCCATATCAATCTTGAAAAGCTCAATCAAAGTGTCCGTTACTTTTGGCGTATCAGATACTTTCAATGTTGCTGTCTTTCCAGCTTCAACCTTTAAGGAATATACAGTTTTATCCACTTTATATCCTGCTGGTGCGGATAATTCCTTGATATAGACTGTGCCTGCTTTTACCTCTACAATATCTGTATTTCCGTTTTCATCAGTCGTAAGGGGAGCAAGCTGTTTCGTGCAGTCCTTATCAGAAAAGACACCATAGGTTGCACCTGCAATAGCGTAATTCCCGTTACCGTCTGTAATGCTAGTATTACTGGAAGTCTTTTGTAATTTCGCATTTCCGACATTCAGCTTCGCCCAGAATTGTCCCAATTCCTGCCCCTCGCCAGAGTAGATATAACCGCCACATTCATAGCGTCCTTTATTTTTTTTGACAAAGGCTCTTGCACCAGAGAAAACTTCGTCCTGCGTTGCCTTTGGAATTTCATCATAAGAAGCTCGCACGTTATCACATTGCCAGCCAAGATGTACGCTCAATCTCTGCCAGACCACACATTGTTCCAACAGATAGACTTGCTTGTAGTTCAATTCCTTGTGAGTTTCGCCATACTGTTTGACATACTCTAAGGATAACGCCACATCTGAAATCTGGTCGGCACTCATGCGTGAGCTTGCGTCAGCTCTGGTCTTGTAGCCATTCTTAAAATCTGTATTGATGTCGATACAATAGGCAGTTTCGCCCTCGACTTTCATATAGCCCTCATTGAATGTCGAACCGATAGAACCGTCATTCATTACTTTTTCAATGATACCGACACGCTCTGCACTTTCCGTCCAGTATTGCTTACTTTCTGCATGGACAGGTGTAGTCGGTAAAGCAGTAACGACAGTTGCAAGAACTAAGAAGCCCGTACACAATCGTTTCCATGTCTTTTTCATAAATCTAATGCTCCTTTCATTTTGGGTAATAAAATAGCCGTCCAATAAGAACGGCTGGAAATAGAAAAGGAACGTCATTTTAGGCGTTCCATAGTCTATAAAATATTCAATTTTTTTCTTGTTTCAATACTGATGTGCTGTACCATATCTTTGCATATCTAGGAAAACTGGCGTATCAAGGCTCATTCAATGGTAGTAAATAAGTAGTAAATTGATGTATTTGTTCCCTTGAAAATGCTGATAGATACTGTGTTTTAGCGGATAATCAGATTTTTATTGTGTTTTTAATATAAAAAGACCAGGTATTGCTACCTAGCCTTTCGTTTTATAATTCATTATTAAAGAATATTTTTACTTCACTGTCTTTGAAGTCAATTCTATAATAGTCGTAATCGTCATCTTCATCATAATACTCAGTAAACATGTCGAATGCTTCTGTATCATGTACCAATCTTTCAATAGAGTCTACTTTAAATTTTTCCATATTAACATTTGTGTTGAAATATATACCAGTTATCCCCTTGTTTGTGTCCATCTTTAGCGAACTCGCATCATTTAAATATATGTCAAATGCGTTAGTTGTAATATATATACATTCTAGATCCTTTTGAGTTATTCTTTCTAACTCTGCTAAAATTTCTTCTGGTTTTATTATTTCCATCATGTTATACCCCTCCCATTTTGGTCTTTAATTGTAGTATACCACAATATTCCAGTTCAGAAACATTATTTACAAGTTTATATTATTTTTCAGATTCAGATAAATTTTTTAGGAGTAAATCAAAAAAGACATGTTCCTAAGAACATGCCTTTTTTGATATATAATAATAATTATCATAAATTATTGAGCTTGCTTTAATTCTACATCACTAGCCATATATCTCTTAGCTGCTAAGCAAGAACCTACCCATGAGAATAAAGTTACTGCTGTTAATACTAATAATAACATCCAAGCTAATGTATATGAGCCATTTAAGTCATACATTGATGCTACTAATAATGATCCTAGTGAAAGACCAACTTGAGTAGCACTGTTTACCATTCCATATGCTTCTGGATATTTTTCCATTCCAAATACTTCAGAAGTTACTAGTGGTGGTATAACTGTTCCTATTGCATTACCAAATCCGAATACAACTGCCATTATTAAATATGTATGTCTCCATCCATAGTTTTGAAGTAAGTTAGTTACTATTGGACTGAAGATTGTTCCTCCAAGACCTATACCTGCCATTGTCACACTCATTGCGATTCCACGTTTTTCAACGAACCAATTTGTAACCATCATAGATACTGGTATTAATGTTGAGTTTAAGTAGAATAAACCAACGAAGAATGATGACATATATAAATGTATTGGACTTTTAGCTAAAGAATATGATGCATATGCTAATACAAATCCGATTATACTGATTGATTGTATCTTACGCATATTTCCTTTTGCAAGATTCTTTGAAACTATTGGCGATATAAATATCCCAAGACCTTGAACTATTGTATTTGCTAGAGTGAATGCACCCCTAGATATATTCATTTCTGTTGTTACTTGTATTAAAAATTTATTACTTAATGACATGATTGGCGGAACCATTGTCGTTGTTATTAGTACACATCCTAAAACAACCCACCAACCGTAAAATATTTTACTGTTTTTATTGTTTTCCATGTTGTAAATTTAAATTTACTGCTTTAATAAAATTTAAGATACTAGTATTCTATTATTCTATGCAGCAAATTTTCCTTTCTAATATATATTAATTAAATTGTGTTTTATTTATTATTAGATTATTACTTTTACTTTTTTATATAAATAAATATTGTTTATAATTTCAATCTCGATAATAGTTGTAATTTTCTAAATTTTTCAATTGTAATTATTTATGGTTTCTTAACCATTCAAATGCACATTGTGCATGCATTGCTGCCCCCCAAGTCATTGCTGATTCATCGAATAAAACTTTTGGGTTGTGGTGTGGATATGGATTATCTTTTACACGTGCTTGTAATAATAAATATACTGTTGGCACTTTTTCAGATATAAACGCCATATCGTCTGATGGTGTTATTCTAAAGTTATCGTTAGCAAGAGTAAGTCCCTCTATTTCACTTAAATATGTTTTTACTTCTTCTAACATTTCTGGATTTACATAAATTGATGGTACATCTGAAAGAACTTCATATTCAACAGTTGTTCCATACATTTCTCCTGCAGATTTAACTATAGTTTGCATTCTATTTACTAATTTTGCTCTAAGTTCTGCATTATAAGTACGAAGTGTTCCTTGTATAACTACTTTGTCTGGTACTATGTTTGGAGTATTTCCTCCTGAGAATTGACCAAATGTTAAACTAGCAGTTTCTTTTGGTGGAGTTTCCCTTGATACTAATTGTTGGAAAGCTGTACATATGCTCATTCCTACATTTATTGGATCTATACCTAAATGTGGCATCGCTCCATGACAACCTTTTCCGTTTACTGTTATTTTAAATCCATCACATGACGAACTGAAGAATCCTGGAGCGCAAGCATAGTTTGATGCATCATAGTCTAACATCATGTGCATACAAGATGCTACATCTACATCGTCAAGTACTCCTGCTTCTATCATTGCTTTTGAACCTAAAAAGGCTTCTTCATTTGGTTGGAACATTAATCTAACGTTACCTTCTAATTCATCAACGTTTTCTTTTAGTATTTGTGCTGCTCCTAATAATATTGCTGTATGCATATCATGTCCACAATTGTGCGCTGCATTTGTTTTAGATGTGAATTCTAAAACGTTTTCCTCGTTCATTGATAATGCATCCATATCAGCACGAAGTAGATAAGTTTTTCCTGGTTTCTTACCTTCTATTAATGCAGTTACTCCTGATTTGCATATTTCTTTTGGCTCAAGACCTATTTCTTGTAATCTATCCATAACATATTTTGTAGTTATAGGTAAATCAAATCCTACCTCAGCATTTTGATGTAAATAATGTCTGTCACTTTTCATCGATGCTTCTAGCTCTTGTGCTCTCTTTAAAAATTTGTTCATGTTATTTTCCTCCCCACTATTTGGGTATTTTTAAAACTAATCGTTTTAGTATGCAAAATACTACATTATTTCGACAAATTTGTCAATTTTTTTATTAAAATTATTTTTTTACATGTTTTAATTTTAAAGTGTATTTTATATTATTATTTATTATTTAATTCAAAAATAAGAAAAAGGTAATGTTTTTAATGCATTACCTAATTATTTTTTTATTAAAATTTTTTTTAATTTTTTATTTTAATTTGAAGTTTTCTTTGTTGAATTTATTTTATTTTTTCTTTTAGGTGTTCTTCCTTTATTAGAAATAATTTCATCTCTTATAAGATTTTTTTGTTCTTTTTTTCTTTGAAGTTTTATTGCATCTTCTTTTTCTTTATCTCTTTTTTGCTTTTGTTCAAGTAATTCTTTAGCATATTCTTCAAAATCCTCATCTTTTGCTTTAACAAAATCTTTAAATATATCTGGAAATAAAAATTCTTTATGATTATCCTCAGAGAAGTCAACTACTATATATGATACTCCATTCTTGACTTTATAGTCTGATATTATTCCTTCACCCAAATGTTTATGTACTACTTTTTTCCCCATTATATCCATTTTATCTTCCACCTCGATTTAATATTATATATTTTTAATTCTTATAAAACTGGTTTCTGCTTAAATTGGAAAGTCTCTATATTTTAATTATATCTCATTTGTTAAAAAAAATTAATCAAACTATCAAAATAAAATTTTTCTTTTTTAGATAAAAACACCTCACAAAATGTGAGGTGCCTTATATATTTAAAAATTATATTCTATTTTACTGTAGTAGTTTTTGATACAGTTATATAATTAGTTTTAGTCATTTTTACAGTTATTTTTTTACCTTTTGATTGTTTAGGTATTTTTATTGAATATTTTCCATTTTTAACTGTAGCTGATTTCCCTATTTGTTTTCCATTAACATAAGCTCTTACTGTTGCTCCACTTTGTCCTTTACCAGTTACATAAGTTGAAGTTTTCTTAACAGAGTTTATAGTTAAATTAGAAGTAAATGCTTTTTTAACTGTAACAGTTTTTGTTCTAGATTCATATCCAGTTTTGCTTATTTTAACTTTAACTTTAGTTCCTATTTTTTGTTTAGGTATCTTTATTGAATATTTTCCATTTTTAACTGTAGCTGATTTTCCTATTTGTTTTCCATTAACATAAGCTTTTACTGTCGCTCCATTTAATCCTTTTCCAGTTACTGTAGTTGAAGTAGTTTTTATATTATTAACTGTAAAAGTTCTTATTTCTTTGTATTCAACATCTACAACTTTTAATTTTGAAGCATATCCATCTTTGCTTATTTTAACCATTATAGAATCATATTCTTCTTGAGTTGGTATTTTTACACTATATTTTCCATTTTGATCAACAGTTGTTGTATAAGTTTTAAATTCTGAAGTTACAACTTTTACAGTTGCTCCTTTTAATCCAGTTCCACTCACAACGTTTGCACCTGGAAGAACTGCATCAACTGTAAATGGTGATATAGTTTTTAAAGCTGTTGATTTAACAGTAGATGTAATTGTTGATGTACCTTTTGTTGCAGTAACAACTACAGCATAAGAACCTGCTTTTAATTTAAGATCTGTAGTTAATTCTTTGTTATCTTTCTTTTCATTTACAACAAAATCTTCCCAAACTGGCTCTAATTCATCACTAGTTATCGCAACTTCAAATACTTGTGCATTTGTATTAGCTTTTAGTTGTATGCTAGTTTCTTTTGCAACATCTAATTGATAAATATGCATTGCTAAATCCCCGTCAACTTTTACAGTTTTAGTTTGTCCAATTTTCATTGTTCCTGTTTTCATTTCTATTTCAGGATCATCTTTCCCTAAAATATCTTCTAGTATATCTACAATACTTGATTCAGCTGGTCTATTCGTAGACTGTGCAGAAATCGGTATCACACATGTGAATATCATCATAAATGACATCACTAAAGATAATAATTTTTTCTTCATTTATAATTTCCCCCTTGGAATATTTTTCTTGTTCTAAATTATATCATATAAATATTTTATTTTGTTTAGTTCACAATATTTGTAATTAATTTGTAATTAATTGTCATTACCTTCTGTTGTAAATTAATGCATTTTTATATAAATAAAAACATTTTATGTAGCTTGTTTTTTGCAAGCTTTTTTTGAAAATAAATTTAATAAATTTGGTTACCATAAAATAATAAATTTAAAATATTTTACAAAAAGGAGATTCAAAATGGATATTTCAAAAAATAGACTAGAAGCATTTAGCGACGGTGTAATCGCAATAATTATTACAATTATGGTATTAGATATCCCTATGCCTAAGTCATTCACCTTTAATGGCATTAAAACAGTACTAACATCATTTTTTATATACTTTATAAGCTTTATTGTCGTAGGTTCGCAATGGTTTAAACATAACTATCTTTTTAGCATTTGTAACAAAATTTCTATCAAAGTAGTCTGGCGAAACATTTTATATCTATTTTTTCTATCGCTTATGCCCTACTTTACAAGATTAATTATTGAATATCCCAAACAAGTTATACCTGCTATTGGATATGATATAGTATTTTTATTACTTATGCTATCGTACAGCTTTATGCAACATGGTGTGATAGAAAGTATGTTAAAAGAGCAAAATAAACACTTTCTCAATAAAATCAAAGAACGTAGAGCTAACCAAAAATTTCAGCTAATACTTATTATTATATTTGTAATATTCGTTGGATTAATTTTTTATCTTTCTTTATATAACCCTACAATCTCTATAGTATTCTTTGTAATTCTACCTGTTATATCATCTCTATCATACCTATGGGGTGATAGCAGATTTGATCAAGATGCAAGGAATAAAAGAATAAACAGATAAAATCAAGAAAATTTAAAGTGTAATACAAAAGACCTAAGCATAACGCCTAGGTCTTTTATTGTATAAATCATTTTATATCAATCTTTATTTTAATCTGTTATCAAGTAAGAATGTTAATTCTGTTTTGTAGTTATCTGTTTTGTCTTCGTATGTTAAATATACTGTGTGTATTCCTTTGTAGAAGTTTTCTGTGCTGAATGATATTATTCCGTTTTGGTCTATGCATTCTGCTATGTTTAGTGTTGTCATCTTCCATGTTCTATTGTCTTTTATTACTATAGATGTTGGAGATAGTTTTTGACCTTTTCTGTTTATTATGTCGTAGTTTACAGATACTCCTTGTCCTTTTGCCCAAACCCAATCTTCATATATATTTTGAGAATTGGCTTTTAAATTTGTAAGCTTTTTAAGATTTTTTAATGGTGATAAATCTTTTATTTCGTTATTTTGTATATTTAAGCTTTCTAAATTCACTGCATATTGTAAACCTTCTAAGCTTTTAATTTCCTTATTCTTAACTGTTAGCGATGTAAGTTCTCTTATGTCACCTAGTCTTATTTCTCCTGGTAATCCAAGTTCTTGTTGTATACTTAGTTTAAGATTTTTGTCTTTTATTTCTATTATTTTGTTTAAATCTATTTCTACAGCATTATTTACTGCATTTTGTAGGTTTTCTACTGCTTTATTTATTATCTCTTGGTTAGTAGATTTTAGCGCTTTTTCACCGTTTTGTATTGCTTTAGTTATCATTTGTGCAGATTCATCAGTGTAGTTTCTTAAATCTAGTGATTTTGCTTGTTCTAAGATTTTTTCTAATTCTGTTAAATCAAATTTTGAAAGATTTCTAAATTTGGCATCTGCCCAGTCTGCATGGTCCCAAGTGTCGCCATTGTCTGCTTCTTCTACTACTAATCTGATTTTGCTAGAATTTCTAACATCTACTATTAAACGTTGTTTTGGCGAGTCTGATTTCATTACACCTGTTTGTGCTTTTAGTTCACCATCTACGTAAACCTTGAATATTACGCTTGATGCTTCTTGGTTTGATACAAATTTATCTAGTCCAACCCAAGTGTCAAATATGTCATAACCTGTTGAATCATAGATTATTTCTGAGTAAGAGTGAGTTCCTATACCTTTGTCGAATGCTTGGTATGAACCGTCTTCGTTTCTTAATTGTATTTTTTCTTCTCTTACTGACTTATCTTTTCCTATATAGCCTGAACCGATTGAGCCGTATTCCCAATTTAGGTCAGATAAGTATGTTTCTTCTTCTGATACTACTACTGTTCTTTTGAATGTGGCTTTGTTTCCATCGTTGTCTTTTACTGTTAGGTTTACGTTGAATATTCCTGTGTTGCCCTCGATGTAGTCTGTTTCTACTTCTATTTTTGATGTTATATCACCATCTTCTGCGTCTGTTGCTTTTATTCCTTTAAGTAAATCAATTTTATCGTTTATGTTAAATGCTACTTTGTCATCACCTGTAAATTTAGGTTTTCCGCTGTTTGTTGTTAACTTTGGATTGACTATTATACAGTGGTCACATGCATTACCATTTCCACCGTCATGTACTTCTATTACTAACTCTTTTATTCCTTTGACTGGAACGTTTATGTAAGCTAGATTGTCATAGTAATTCATAACTTTTGTTGTTGCTAGAGTTTTTCCGTCACCAACGATTTTGAAAGTTACACTTGAATTATTGTTTTCTCCTACAGCTGTGTCTACACCTATTAGTGCTTCAAATTTATCGTAGTCTTTATCTGATAAATCGTAAGTTATTTTTCCGTTTGCATGGATTCCTACACCTTTTTTAAACCTTTTCACATTGTTGTGGACCATACCTTGTATGTTGCTGTTTTTTCTTGGTGTTCCCCATTGTGTTTCTACTGATGTCCAATCAAAGTCTGATAAGTAATCGTAATCACTTACTACTTCTACTGTTACTGTTTTATTTACTGTTATTTCGTTGTTTGTTAATGTATAGTTTACTTGATAAGTTCCATTTTTATCAGTGTTTACGTTAGTTTCTACGTTTATTTTTGATGTTATTTCCTCGCCTGAGTAAGTAAAACCTTTAACGTAATCTTTTGCATTGAAGACTTCGCCTCTTTTTAGTGTTATCTTTTCTTGTTGGACACTTATTATTGGTTTTGATGAATTTACATCAACTTTGTTTCCTGTTGTTAAGTCTTTTGCATAAGGAACTACTTCGTACTGAGTATTTTCATCTGCATTTTTGTCTATGTAAGTACTTGATGTTGTGAAGGCGATTACTTTGCCGTCTTTTATTATTTCGTAGCCAAGTAAGTCGTCTTTAACATTTTCGTTTATGTTCATGCTTAGTTTTGCACCAGTTTTTGTTTTTATTAATGTAACGTCTAACCCTGTGTCTACTCCATCAAATCCGTTTCCTTTGTAGTCCATCGCATCTGTATTTAGATACCATGTTTTTTCGTTTGTTTCTGGTAGTTTTTTTAGGTTTTCTTTACATTTGTCAGATAAAGTGAATCCGTATTTTTCAAAATGGTTAGTTAAGTTAATTCCTAAAATTTCTGATGAATATGTTGCTAACATATCTTTCTTTTCTTGATAATTTGCTGGGCTTTGCTTTCTTTCTCTATATAGAGTTTCTAATTCTGTCCAGTAAGTGTCTTTCTTTAATTGTAATTGCCAAAACATCCCTAATCTTTGGAAATAACCTAAATCATCGAATGATTTATGTGAATCCTCTGGCGCTAAGTCATTGTATATGTCGTTATATGGAACTCTGTCATTCATTCCATGTTTTATATGAGCGTAGTTTGACCACATATTGTTTGTAATTTCTGGCCAGTCTCTACCCATTATGTCCATTTGGTGACCAACTTCGTGTACTGTCGCCCATAATACTGAATTTAAGCTTTCTTGGTCTGTTCTAAGCATTCCTGGTTCGTAATCCCTTTGGATGCCGACATGGTCTACATATGCATATGCTAATCCATATGGTTGCATAAGTCTTATTGTTGTTTTAACGTTTGTTGAGTCATTATTTGGGTCTGTTGGGTCATTTTTTAATCCTGAGAAGTCGAACATCTCTTGAACTTGGCTGTTTAAGTTTGCTGCACTTTCCCCAACATCTACTCCTTCTTCTACATATACTTTGTAGGCTGCTGATGCTGTTCCTGTGTATAGTAATCTTTCTGTGTTGAACTCAAATAAGTCTACTGTGTTTTCTGGGTCTTGATCTAGTTTTTGTTTATATGCTTTTAGTTTTTCTATAAATGCTGCTTTATCGTCACCTTCGTTGTATATTGGGAAAGTTTCCCCACCTTCGATTGTAACAACTGGAGCTTTTCCTTGTTCCTTCGCTGTGTATCTATTTAGTAGGTATACTGCTCCACCTTTTACTGTTTTGTTACTCCATGAGTTGTCGTAAATTTCTGGAACAGTTATTACGTTTTTACCTGGCTTTAAGTCATACCATCTAACCCAGTTTGAGTATAGGGCTTCGTGTTGACTGAATGCTATTTTAGGCATTGGCGCTCCCTCGTCTGCCTCTACATATACCGTGAATGTTTCGCCTGGTCTTGCTACTATACCTGTCGATTGATAATCTGTTCCAAAATAAGTCATTCTTAAATCATTTCTTGCTTTCCATGATATGTTACCATTTTGGGCAAGTGTGAATGTTCTTTCTGAGTTAGACTCATTTGATTTAGATTCATTTTTGCTTTTGTTTGACTTCTTTGTCTTTAAGTTTTGGTTGTTTTTAGTTTGTGCTACGATTTTTACATTTTTAGTTATTTCATCTGCTAAAACATTTGTTGTAGTGAAAGAAAAGTTTGAAATAACTGCGGCTAAAGTTATTATTGCTATTTTTTTATTTAACATACCCTACTCCTAGTTAATTTTTTATTATAAATGGGGACTATTCACAAAGATTTCCCTGTGATAGTCCCCTTATGTTTAGTTTTAATTATATATTTATTGTTCGTTATTTATCATAAACATATATTGTGCTGTACAATTATTAGCTCTGTCTTGGTATGTTAGCATTACTGTATAGAAGCATGCAGCAAGACCTTCTGTGTCGATTGTTACTAGTCCGTTTTCATCAACACATTCTCCCACGTTTAATTGTTTTACTTCTTGTGTTTTGTTGTTTTTTAGTGTTATTAATGTTGGAGCTAATTTTTTACCTTCTCTGTTTATAAAGTCAAAGTTAATTGTCGCTTTATTATTTTGTGGACGAATGTTAGTCGACATTAATCCACCTATAGGATTTGCTTTTAAATCTGTTAATTTTTTAAGATTTTTTAGCGGTGATAAATCTCTAATTTCATTGTATTGTATGTTTAATGATTGTAAGTTTATCGCATATTGTAATCCTTCTAAGCTTTCAACTTGTGACAGATTAAGTGAAACAAGCTTTCTCATGTCACCTACTGTTATTTGTCCAGATAAGTTAAGTTGTTTTTGTATTGCTTTTCTTAAGTATTCATCTTGTATTTTCACTACTTGGTTTAAGTTAGCTTCTACTAATGAATTCATTGCATTTCTTAACTGTTCTACTGCTTTATCTACAGTTTCTTGGTTTTCTGAAGTCATAGCTTCTTCCCCTGTTTGTATTGCATTTTCTAATGCTTCTATGCTTTCTTCAGTATAAT
This sequence comes from Intestinibacter bartlettii, assembly GCA_025148965.1. Taxonomy (GTDB): domain Bacteria; phylum Bacillota; class Clostridia; order Peptostreptococcales; family Peptostreptococcaceae; genus Intestinibacter; species Intestinibacter bartlettii. The sequence goes on from CP102273.1 coordinate 2,637,698, forward strand.
TGTTTAAGTCTAATTCTTTAGCCTCTTCTAGAAGTTTTTCTAGTTCTGCTGTATTAAACTCTGGTACATTTCTAAATTTAGCGTCTGCCCAGTCAGCGTGGTCCCAGTTGTTTCCGTTAGTTGCTTGGTCTGCTACTAATTTAATTTGTTTAGACCCTCTAACATCTACTACTAGACGTTTTTTAGGTGTGTCAGCCTTCATTATTCCTGTTTCTGCTTTTAATACTCCATCAACATATATTTTGAAGTTAACACTTGCTACACTTTCTCCTGCTACATACCTATCAAGTCCAACCCAAGTATCGAATATATCATAATCTGCTGAGTCATAAACTATTTCTGACTGTGCATGAGTTCCTATACCTTTTTCGTATGCTTGGTATGAACCATCTTCATTTCTTATTTGTATTGTTTCTCTTCTTACTGATATATCCTTTCCGATTGCACCTGAACCTATTGTTGCAGATTTCCATGATAAATCAGATATGTAAGTTTCTTCGCCTGTTATTGCTACTTTTCTTGTGAATTTTGTTGTAAATCCATCGTTGTCTGTTACTGAGTAAACAACTTCAAATACACCCGCTTTTCCTTGTGTATAATCTGTTTCTATTTGAATGCATGAAGTTATATCTCCATCTTCAAAGTCTGTAGCAGTTATACCTTGAAGTAAGTCTACTTTTTCTTTTACATCAAATACTACTACATCATCACCTTTTATTACTGGTTTTGAGTTATATTGATAAACCTTTGTATCAGCCCAAGATGCAAAGTCACCAACTAGGTTTCCGTCTACATCATCTGCAACTAATACAAGTTTTTTAACTCCTGTAACATCTAAGTTTACGAATTCTGCTGGAGTATTTTTTCTTATTACATCAGAAGTGTAAACTTCTTTTCCATCAGCAAGTATTCTAAATCTTATTGTTGTACTGTCCATATCGTAGTTTTTATCAGTTCCTAAATATGTTGTGAAATAGTTGTAATTTCCATCTAAATTGTATACTATTTCAGCATTTGTTGCTGCTCCGATACCTTTGTCAAATGTTTTAACTTTTCCATCTACATTAAGTTTGATTTTGTCAGATGAACCAACTGCTGTATCTTTAGTAACAGTTCTCCATCCAGTTTTAGCAGATTCCCAGTTCATATCTGATAAATATGTACTTTTGCTGTAAACTACTATTGTTCTTTGTTTTGTTGTAATATTTGAATCTTTATCAGTTATTGTATATGTTACTGTGTAAGTTCCAACTTTATTTGGGTTAAATCCACCATTATCTACTACTACTTTGTTAGTTATGTCGCCATCTTCTTTGTCGTCAGCAACTACACCATCCATTAAATTGAATTCTGAGTTTTTCTTAACCATTGTAAATTCTTCAAATTTTAAAGTTGGGAATTTATCTCTTATTAATTTTTCTGCTTTGTCTAATTCAACTTTGAATAATTCATATGCTTTGTGATCTTTAACTTCTTCTCTTAAAGTATCTAATTTTTCTAAAGTGTTGTAGCTATCTGCTACTTCTGTTTTGTCGTCATTTTTGAATAAACCAGCCATTTTGTCGCTTAATTTATCTTCTTTGTAAAATGCTACTTCACTGAAACTTGCCCAGTCTCCGCTTGCTTGTACAAATTTAAACTTAACTCTTCTTGCTTTTACTTTGCTAACATTAAATTCGACAACGTCGCTTATTGCCCCAGAGTACGAACCTTGTCCCGCTAAGTAGAAGTCATCTCCTGATTCGCTTTCTGATACATATATTTCAAATTGTGTTGCAAAACCTTTGAAGTTTCCGTCACGTCTTGATGCATATGCTATTTTGCTTATTTCTTGAACTTCACCTAAGTCAAATGTTACTTCATTTTTAAATGAGTTATTGTTTGGAGAATCTGTCTCCCAGTGAGTATTTATTTTACCATCTATTGCATTAGTTATTACACTACTTTGATAATTGCCTGCATTATTTTTTACAGATTTTATAGGCAATTTAAATTCTTTGTTGTATTCTTCTAAATTTGCAAATTGTCCATGTTTAGATTTTTTAACTTTGTAATCTTCACACACTGTAACATTTATTTTCTTAGTTGTTTCGTTGCCATCTTTGTCAGCAACTTTATATACAACTTCATATTTTCCTATTTTATCTTTTACAAAAGTATTTGATTCTACTTGAATTTGAGCTGTTAAATCTCCATCTTCTTGGTCATGTGCTTTAACACCTTCTCTTACATCAAAGTCTTGCCCAAGTTTTATATATTTGTCTTCTGCATTGATTTTAGGCTTAGCATTATTTGTAGTTAATTTTGGATTAACTATTATACAGTGGTCTGCTGTATTTCCATTTTCAGCATCAGAAACTTCAATTACAAGTTTTTTAACTCCTGATACAGGAACATTTACATAAACCATGTTGTCATAGTATCCTAAAACATTTGTAGATGTTAAAGTTTTACCGTCTGCTATTATTTTAAATTTGACACTTGAATTATTATTTGGGTCAATTGCTGATGGGTCAACCCCAAGTAATGCTTCAAATCTGTCGTATTGTTTGTCTGATAAATCGTAAGTTATTTTACCATTTGCATGTATTCCAAAACCTTTTTCAAACCTTTCAGTTTGTCCATTTACTCGACCTTGTATGTTAGAGTTTCTTCTTGGAGTACCCCATACAGTTGTTGCTGATTCCCATTTAAAATCTGATAAATAGTCATAGTCACTTACTACTTCTACTTTCATTCTTCTTTTAACAGTTGAACCATCTTTTTCAAGTATGTAATTTACTTCATAATTTCCATGTTTAGATGTATTTACATTACTATCTATTTTTAATTCACTTGATATATTTTCTCCAGAATTAGTAAATGCTTTTGCATATTTTTTAGCATCAAATTCTTCGTTTAATTTTAATGTTACTTTTTCTTGTTGGATACTTATACTTGGTCTTAGTGAATTTATTTCAACTTTGTCACCTGTATCTAAATTAATAGCATATGGTACAACCTCGTATTGTATCTCTTCGTCTGTATTTGTTGCTTTTGTATCTGTGTAGCTTGATGATGTTGTAAATGCTATTACTTTACCATTTTTTATTATTTCATAACCTAATAAATCATCTCTCTTATCTTGTGGCATATTCATGCTCAGTCTTATTCCGCTACTTGATTTTGATAAAGAAACGTCTAATCCTGTGTCTTTATCTTCAAATCCATTTCCTTCATAAGTTAAGGCTCTTGAATCAAGATACCAAGTTTTTTGACCATCTGGATATTTTTCAAGCTCTTTTTTGCAACTCTCTGATAAGTTAAATCCATATTTTTCAAAATGTTTTGTTAAGTTCATATTTAAAACTTCTGATGCATATTTTGCGAATGTATCTCTCTTAGCTTGTTCATTGCTAACGCTTGGTTTTCTTTTTCTATAAAGTTTTTCAACTTCTGCCCAATATGTATTGTCCTTTAAGTGTAATTGCCAGAACATACCTAGTCTTTGGCTGTAGTCAAGATTATCAAAATTTGTTGATGCATCGTCTGGTGCCAATGAAGTTTGTATTTGGCTATATGGGACTCTGTCTCCTGCACCATTGTTGATATATGCATTGTTGGCAAACATATTGTTTGTTATTTCGCCCCATTCTCTTTCTGATATATCCATTTGATGTCCAACTTCATGAACCATTCCCCAAAGTATACTATTTATACTATCTTTGTCAGTTCTAAGTGCTATCTCTTGAATACCTCTTTGTATCCCTACGTGACCATATGCAGCATATGCAGCTCCATAAGGTTGCATAAGTCTTATTGTTGTTCTAACATTTGTTGAGTCGTTAGTTGGATCAGATGGGTCGTCCTTTAATCCTGCAAAGTCAAATGCTTCTTGGATTTTATCGTTCCAAACTTGTATACTTTCCCCAACATCAACGCCCTCTTTTACATATACTTGATATGCTGCTTTTGCTGTTCCTGTATATAAAAGTCTTTTTGTATTAAATTCAAATATATCAACTGTTGTATCTGGATTTTTATCTAATTTTTCTTTATATGCTTTTAATTTTTCTAAAAATGCGTCTTTATCATCGCCTTCATTATATAGTGGGAATTCTTCTCCACCATCTATACGCACTACTGGAGCTTTTCCTTGCTCATCAGCTGTGTATCTGTTCATTAAATAAACAGCCCCACCTTTTACAGATTTTTGGCTCCATGAATCACTATAAATTTCAGGAACTGTTATAACATTTAGACCTTTTTTAAGCTGATACTCTTTTTGCCAATGAGAAAAATGTCCCTCTTGTTGAGTAAATACTATTTGTGGAAGTTTTGTATTACTATCTGCTTCTACAAAAATTTTAAATACTTGTCCTGGTCTTGCTACTATACCTGTTGATTGTAAATCCGTCCCAAGACGCGACATTCTAAGAACATTTCTAGATTTTGAGTGAGTATGTCCATTTTGTGTAAGTGTAAATGTTCTATCAGTAAAATCTTTCTCTTCTTTTAACAATTCTTTTGCTTCATTTAAAATGTCCACAAATTGGTGTTTTAATGGATGTTTATTAACCTTTTCCTCTAAAGCATCTATTGCTTCTTGGCTGTTATATTCATCTTTTAATTTTACCATTGTTCCATCTGTAAAAAGATTATTTATAGTTTCTTTTACGTCGTCATGTTTGTATAGCCAGAAAACTGAACAAGCGGCTTGATTTAAGTTTCCTTTTTTAAATACAAATTTTAATCTTTTTAATTTAGTAGGTGTAAAGTTGATTTCTTTAATATCGTGGTTTGCTGGTTGCTCACCTGTCGCTATTAACCTAAAATCATCTCCTTCATCAGTATTTGATGCATAGATTTCAAATTGCTCTGCATATCCTTTTTGCCAATGCGGAGTTCCACCGTAAATCATAGTGTCTATTTTTGTAGACTCTTTTAGTGTTACAACTATCTCATTTTTAAAAGTATCACTATTAAGTTTACTACTTGCCCAATAAGTTTCTACCTCGTCGTCAAACGCTTTCATAAGATTTTGAGTTGTAGATCCATCATTGCTCTTAACGCTTGCAATCTCTGAATTATCGACTTTAAACACCTTGTTATAAGCCTCTTCAAATTTGCCATTCGTTTTTTCAAACTTTTTAATTTCTGCTTCTAAACTGTTTGCGTTGTTTTTTGATTCTTTGGTAGCGTCATCTCCATTTGCGCTAGATGATTGATGTGCTTGAATAATTTTGTTTGATATGCTGCTAGTTACTTCATCTTTGTTACTTAATTCATATGCTAAAACACTTGTTGTGCTAGCTGAAAAGTTAGTGACCATCGCCACAAGAGTTATGGTAGCTGCGATTTTTGTTTTGTTCATATCTCTCCTCCTATTTAGTTTTACCAAAGATGCATTATTTTTTTAGTTGTATTTTTATTATCAAGATAACAAATAATACTAATAACGCTTTATAATATACCTGTAAATAAGTATAAGTATGATTTTAATATATACAAATTTGCTTGTCAATTAATGGTTTAATTTATTTTTAAAAAAATTTTATTTTAATTATAAATTTGTCATTTTTTAACTTGATTAATATAGTATTCATAAATAAATTTTATAATTTTAAAAATAAAATCTATAAAAATTGCAACTTCTAATTTATAATAGAAAGGATATAAAATTTTTTAATATTAAATTTTAAGGAGGCTTTCATCCATGAAACAAAGACCAAAAGCAATTGATGGTATACTTAGAAAATCTTTTTTGCGTGTACCTGAAGTCATTAGGGAATGTAGCGGGATAAATATTTTTGGCAAAAGAATTAAATCTCTTGTATTTTCTACTGACTTAGCTATTATAAAAAATGTAAATGCAGATGCTGTTATGGCAGTGTATCCATTTACCCCTCAGCCAATAATAACACAATCTATTATTATGGCTTCTGATATACCAGTTTTTGCTGGAGTTGGCGGAGGTCTTACCCAAGGAATGCGTGCAGTTTTATTAGGAACTAATGCTGAATTACAAGGAGCACTTGGTGTTGTCGTAAATGCTCCAACATCAGATGAAGTTGTGAGTTCTCTATCTGAAGCACTAGATATTCCAGTTATAGTTACAATTGTAAATGACCAAACAAACATACACGATAGAATTGAAGCAGGTGCAACTATTTTTAACGTTTCTGCCTCTGCTGATACACCTAGAATAGTAGCAAAAATTAGAAAAGACTATCCTGATTTCCCAATAATTGCAACAGGTGGTCCAACTGAAGAAAGTATAAGAAAAACAATTGAAGCAGGTGCAAATGCAATAACTTGGACACCACCTTCTGTTTCAGAATTATTTAAAGGTGTTATGAATAAATACAGAGATGATATAAATAATGTAGGTCATCATTAATTACAGGTGTTAAATATTATGGACTATTACGATTCTAAAAGCATATATAATTTAAATTACATACAAAAAACAGGCTAATCACATACACAAATGTGCGATTAGCCTTTTTGTATTTTTAATAAAAATCTATTTTTACGCTTTTACAATACTCCATTTAGTTTTTGAGATGCTTTTATTTTCTGGATAAAAATCAATTTTTACGCCTTCAGTTATAACAATTACCTTTCCTGGTGAGAATTCTTTTACTTCTCTATCACCTTTAGTTGCTAACCAATTATGTTCAGATATATTTTTTATTCCTATAACACCCTTATGTTTAGCATTTTGAATTACTTTTCCAACTATTTTTTCTGGTTTAATATCTTCATATCCAATTATATTATTTGAAATTTCTACCCCCGGAGTTAATGGTAATATTTCACAATCTGCATTTGCAACACCTGCATATGAATAATCTATTCGAAGCATATATTTTGCTCCTTCAACTGGTTTTTTAGCTGCATCTTTATTTATTTCGATTATATTTTGTTTCTCTTCAAAATCTTTATTATCATGATTTTTTGATGGTTTTATATCATCAAATCCTTGTTTTAATCTTTCCTTTGTCTTTTGTAATATATTTTCCTTTTTATTTTGTAGTTTTAATTTTTCATCTTGTTGCTTAGTATTTTTAGAGTCTACTATATGTTTAAAGTTAGTAAGCATTTCTATAAATGTTGTATCTTCAAGTCTTGCTTCATATTCATCTATACCATCTACAAAACTTTGTCTAAATATCATTTTTATATCATCAGAATAAAATCTATTCCAGTATTTTATAAGTATAGAATGTATACCATAAACCGGCATATTACTCTTATCTTTATAGCTATAAACAAACACTGGATGTTCGTAAGCTTTTAATTGATCTTCTTTTGTATAATAAACCTCATTTAAAGTTTTACTTCCTTCAAATGGATCACTTTTAAATAAAAGTCCAAATACTATATATGCCATTGTATGTTTGTCAGAATTTATATTAGGTCTAGATTCTTTTCTAAGTATTTCTGGTGCACAAGTTTTTTCATAATTCACTTCATATGAGTCATCATTTACTAAAACTATTTTTTTACCGTTTAAAAGTTTGCATTCTTTATTTTGAGTTATTATTATATCTTCTCCTGTTATTCCATTAAAACAGTATCCCATGCTATGTACACTTGCAAATAATTTGCATAATTCTATACAAACACCTAGATTTTCACTTATACTGTTGAATTTTGCATTTCCAGAGATATAATTATTTAAAATTACTCCCTTTGTACTTATTAATTCATTAAAATTCTTTGGTTTTACTATATCAATATCTATATTATTTTCTATATCGACAGCTACTTCTGGGGATATAGGTTCAATAGCTGGTAATATTATTGTATCATCCTCATATCGTGATTCATTTTCTTCTTTTGTTTCAACATCAGTAGAATCTTCTTTGTTGTCTTCAATTTCTAGTTCTATTTTTTTCTCAACTGGAAACTCTGCTAAATCCATTGCCCATTCTCTTTGTCGAAGAAGGTTTTCTTTTTTTATAACCTCTTCATTTTTTATAATTTCATCCATTGTCGAATCACTATCTATATCCAGTTCTTTATTTTTAACTTCTTCATTTCTAGTTTTATTTAAAAATAACAAGCCATCATCATCGTCTTCTTCAGTAGTATCTTCAAGAATAGTAATACCTTCTTCATCGTATTTTTGATTCTGCTCTTCCATTTTTAAATCATTGTCATTACTATTATCCACTGGATTTTCATCTATATATTCTATAGTTATTTCGCCATCTTTTTCATTTTTATTTTCTTCATTTTTTTCAACTAAATTGTTATCTAAAGTATTCTCAAATATTTTACAATCTTCTAATCCATCAGCTAAATCATTGTTTTTAACTTCGTGAGTCCATTTTTCATTATCCATTTTTTCACCTCCCACAAAATTCGATTAGTCCCATCCATCTTCAAGTTCTAATGTTTCTATAAATTCGTCATCAGATACTGTGTCTTGAACTATTTTTACCATCTCTTTTTGCTTATTTCCCTCTACATCTTCATAATCTAATTCATTTTCTTCATCACTAACTATAGTCATACTTTTACTTGCTATTTGTGAAGATGTTACTGCTATTGTTTTTATCAATTTTGCAAGTTGAGATGAATTAGCTGCTTTGACTACAAGCTCTTTATTTTCTGTAAATTCTTCTAAAACACTTTCATCAAAATAATCCCCTATTCCAAGAGCTATTTTCATTCCGTATTTATACCAATTATTATTTTTTAATTTTTCTAATCCCTTTTTATAATTATCAGTTGGATATCCATCCGTCATTAAAAATATTACTGGTGCATAACTTAAAGATGGTGATTTTAAAAATTTCTTTCTTGATAACATAGATGTCAATTCTTCAAATGCCATACCTAAATCAGTAATTCCATTTGCGCTTAAATCCTTCCAACTGTTATTATCTTCCACAATCATTGGTTCTGATGTTATCCATTTGCAACCACTTGAAAATGAAAGTACTGCATATTTTAACTCTGTATTGCAACCACCAACCCCTGCAAGTTGTGGTATTATCTCTCTCATTACTCTATTTAAATCATCTATTTTTTTGCCCTTCATGCTCTCTGATGTATCAATTACAAAAAATATAACCATACTTTTTTTCGTAATTGGCTTTGCTTCTAAAGGGTCATAATCTTCAAATTCAAACTCAAAATCATTTGACATATTACTTTACCTCTCTGATATCAAAATTATCTAAAATCCTCCGCCTTTTACTTCTAGCTCATTTACAAGTTGTATCTTGCTCTTATTTCCACACCATGCACAAGTTGCAGTATCGCTTCCATCCCAACAAGTTATCTTGCCACATTTTCCACAAGTAAAAAAGCTTTGTGCTCCACAATGAGGGCATCCTGGATATTCTTCATCAAATATAAAACTTCCCTTTATTGTACTTTCTGATGAAAATTTTTCTTTTTGAGCAATTCTTTCATCTATTTTAAAGGCCCATGTCATTCTCCAATTTGGTCCTTCTTTTTGTATTCTTGCCCCAAAAGCCTTTCTATTTTTTTGACATTTTATCATCATTACTTTTGCTTCCACCGATATTCCTCCTAAGCGAAAATATCAAAATTTAATTATTTAATATGTCTTGTAACCTTATTTTTTCTGCTTCTTTAATTTGTATATTTTCTTCTTCTTTCTGTTTATCAGCAAGATTTTTATCTTGCTCATCTGATTTTATTTTTTCTATTTCTTCATATTGTTTAATACTCGAATCTAGTTCTATTTTTTTTTTACTCAATTCGTCTTGTTCTCTTTCTATTTTCTTTAATTCCTCTTCTAAAGCATTTCTTCTCTCTATTAATTTTTCACTGTATTGTTTCAATTTCGATTTTTCCAGCGCTACTTTTTTCCAATTTTCTATGTTTATATTTCTCTCATTTTCGATTTGTTTTTGTTTAAAATCAAGCGTTACTATTTTTTTCTTTGAAAGTCCAATTTGTTCATCTATTTTATTTAGCTTTCTTCTAGTTTCAAGTCCTTGTTTTACACTTTCATATGCATCACTATTGAATATTATTGAAATTGATATATCGTCCTCGCTACCATCTCTTGAACGTTGCTCAAATAGTCTTCCTAGTCTTTCTTCCATCTCGATTCTTTTATCAACTGTATCAAGTCCATCAAGTTCCATTGCTATAGCTTGGTTATAATCTAAGAAGTCATTATCATCTGCGAAAGACTTAACAAGTCCATCTGTCGATACCATTATAGAAAATGGCATCTCATCAAAGAAATGTGTCACAAATCCATTAAATGAATCTGAACTGCTTAATGATGTAGTATAATTTGCTTTGCTATTTTCATCTTCTATCGGAATATAAGCTTTTCCGTGTTTGTCGATTACTACAAAACTTCCATCTCCTATAAGAAAACCAAAATTACATCCTTCCCCCATAACACCTACTAATAAAGTTGTTCCATATATTGATGCTATTTTATCTTCATTGAAATTTCCATCTAAATATTTATCTATTTCTTCTTGAGTTATTGGTTCATTATTTATATCTTCTTGTATTTTTTCATGCCATTTTGTTATCAGCATTTTTATAATTCTATCTATTAAGTATTTTTTATCTTTGTTGTAAGCATCTACAAATTTTTCGTAATTATCATTCATATATTCATAAATACTATATTTAGCTGCCTCTACTGCAAACTGAGAACCTTTTGCACTTCTAAAGTGTTTTTTTGATCCATGACCGTCCGCAACAGCCCCCATTACATACTTGTCATTGAAATCTAATATTGCAGAGTCTTGACACTCTGTTTTGTTATCTATATGACTTTGGCCTATTGTAATAGCGCTTATTCCACTTAACACTGTCTCCACCTCCTAGGCTACTTATTAAATTTGCTAGGGTAATATCCCTAGCAAATCTGAATTTAAATTAATCATCCCATCCGTCTTCAACATCGAAGTCTTCAACAAAATCATCATCATTATTTATAGTATCTTTAATAGTATCTGCTAATTCTTTTTCTTTTGTTCCAAGAACATCTTCTGGCATTATTTCACGTCCGTCTTCATCGTTAGTTAGTGTCATACTTCTACTTCCTATTTGTGAAGATGTTACTGCTATAGTTTTAACTAATTTTGAAAGTTGATCAGATGTTTTAGCTGTAACTACTAGTTCTGGATTCCCAGTAAATTTCTTTAATAACTCTTCATCAAATTTCTCACCTAATCCTAATGCAACTTTTAATCCGTATTTATACCAATTATTATGTTGAAGAGTTTTTAAACCTTCTAGTGCATCATCTGTTGCATAACCATCAGTTAATAAGAATATTACTGGTGCATAGCTTAGCGATGGAGCATTTAAAAATTCCTTTCTTGAAAGTTTATTAGATAACTCTGTAAAAGCTTCTCCTAAATCTGTTAAACCTTCTGCTTTAAGTCTTGTCCAGTATTGATAATCATCAACTGACATAGGCTCTTTTGTTATCCATTCACAACCACTAGAAAACGTCATAACTGCTAGTTTTATATCTGTAGTTGCCCCACCTAGACCTCTTAATTCTGGCAGTAATTCTTCCATAGTTGTATTTAATGTTCCTATTTTTTTGCCGCTCATACTTCCTGATGTATCAACTAAAAAGAATATAACTAAGTTCTTTTTAGATATTGGTTTTACTTCTAGCGGGTCAAAATCATATTCCTTAAATTCATCTATTGTAATTTCTTCATCTTTATGTAAATTTAGTGGCATATCTTTGCCTCCTCCTTCGTGTTTAAAATATTCTTCATTTATTAATTTTTATAATTTTGCTATTATACTTTTTCCGAAATCTATTGTCATTCCTTTTCCTAAAGCTCTTGTTTTTCCTGGTTCAACTTCTTTTATTTCACCGTTTGGAAGTGTACATTTCCATGTATCTTGTGTGTTATTTTTTATACCCATTACACCTTTGTGTTTTTTATTTTCCATTATAATAGCTGTTACTGTGTTAAAGTCATCATTTCCTTTTGCAGTAAAGCATCTATATAGTTTTTGGCCTGCAAATACAGGTATATCTATATCATCGAATTTAATTGATAAGAATTTATTTGAACAGCTTGGACATATATACATTCCATCTTTATTAACATAAGCATTAGAGAATCTAACTCTTCCACATTCACAGTGAATTATATCTGATCTAAGTCTCACAAATAATTTTTGCCATTCATTTTCGATTATTCTGTGGTTAGGATTTTTGATTCCTGTTGTAAATGATCTTATAAATGCATCTCTTATATATTCTGGATAAACTCTCCATAAGTTGATTACATTATCATGCACGCCCTTAACAGGTCTGTTAGACGTGTCTTCTGGGTCGTATATAAATACAGCTTCTTTTCCATAATGTTTTAAGTCTGCTGCTTCATGTAGACAAACACTTTTTAAAACCTTAGCTCCTTCAAGTGGGTCATGTCTAAATAGTAATTTAAATAATACAACTGCTAAAGAATATTTATCAGTTTGAACATCTGGTTTAGCTATACCCCTTACGACTTCAGGAGCCATATATCCTGGCATCCCAGCTATTCCATAGTTATCTCCTTCTGGAGCGATATTATCACAGTCACAAACTAATAAATCTCCAGTTTGTACATCTATATAGAAACCTCCGTCATTCAAATCTTGATAGCTTTTCCCATCTCTGTGAAGTTCTCTGAATGCAATTACTATATTTATAGCAGCATTCACTACTGCTTCTAAACTTGTAAACTTAACAGGAACTTTTTTAACTTGATTTGTTCCTTTTATTTGCTCTATTTTATAAGTATTTAATATATCAGTAAGACCTACATAATTTGAAGGAATTAAATCCATTAAGTATCCAAAACTACCATTTTGTTGTCCTTCTGTTAAATATTGTGGCCATAAAAATTTATCACTTGGTGATTTATCTTCTATATTATTTCTTATATTAGTTCTAAATGCATTAGGTTCTCTTAATTTATCGTAGAAATACCATTTTAATGCATATTTTTTGCCCTTATATTCCACAAGATAAACTATACCTTGTGCTCCACTTCCAAGCTCACCTATTATTTTTGCCTCATCTCCATATTCAATCTTAATAGATGAACCCACTTTTAATTCTGCCATTTTATCTCACCCTTTTCTTTTGCTTTATTAATATTTTAATTTAATCTGATTAAATAGACATTTTGAGTTGAATTAGAATTTAATGTATAACCTGTTGAAAAATAAAACGTTTTTATCGATGCCTTGCTGATTGCATTTGATATTAAACTACAAGCATCTTCATTTTCTTTTAGATACAATTTAAAATAGATATTCTTGCTTGCATTATTATTTTTTATATTGTTTAACTTATCTACTAAAAATTTTTCTAATTCATTTCTACCATTTAATATACATTTATTCTCATAAAAGAAATTATTCTTTAAACTATCGCAAATTTCTAGTTTATCAAAGTTTCTATGATCTTTAATAACATCACTTTCTCTTATATTAAAGTAGTCATACCTAACATATTTAAATCTTTGTGATAAATTGATATTCCATGTCACATCTATATGATACCAGTCCTTGTCAATTTTCACCATATTCCAAGCGTGTTTTTGAGGTTTTTCATATTCATTCCATGAATCACCGAACACTACATTGCAATTTATCCTTGCTAAATCACAAAGTTGTTTAAAAGCTTTAGATATTCCATCACATACGGCTTGCTTATACAAAAAGCTTCCCACAATTGTATGACACTCAAAGTCATCTTCGCTGCAATTATATTTATATCTTACATTCTCCAATAAATACTTATGGATAAATCTTTCTCTTTCCAACTTGGTATTTATTGTTTTGAGTTTTTTCTCTAAAGGTTTTAATTTTATATTTATTTCATTCATTATTTGGTTTGCTTCTTCTTTTCTATAAACATATATAGGCTCAATCCATACATAGTTACCAATTTTAAAATAAGTTAATTTAGATGGATGAACAAAAAACATCATAGGATTATCCTTTATTATCATATAATATATCTCTCTTACAATGTTTTCTGTTCCTTTTAATGATATTTTCTTTTCAAAGTTTTGCATTCCAAAATAAAGCTTTTTATAAATTTCTCTACCTTCTTTATCTAACTTACTAAAATAATATCTCATAACTTACCTTATTTTTCTTCAACTACATTTGAGCTAATCCAATATCCATCTTCTCCGTTTAAATAAACCTCATACCAAGTTCTTTTTTTAGCTACTACTGCCTTTCCTGTTGTATATAAAGTTTCATCTCTTTTAACTACATCAGCTATATCTGAGTTTATATTGGCTTTTTCTCTTATATTAGCAGCTTCTTCAGTAACTCTTACAATTTTAGGAACTACTGTTATGACAGAGCCACTAATCCAGCCCTTGCCGTCAATCATTTCTAGCTCATACCAAGTCTTTCCGTCTCTTTCATATGATTTTCCTGTTAAGTAAACGACATCATATTTTTCTACTTTTCCAACTGATTTAGACTCTTTATTTGCAGTTCTTCTTACATTTGCTAAATTGGCTTTTACACAGCCTCTTTCACTTTCATATACGCTTGAAGATATTCCTTCAACTACATTTCTAGATATCATAGTTATAATATTATCTTTATCGTATACAAGTCTTGGTTCATAAACCCCACTAACTATAAATATAATACAAAATACTATTAATGTTTTCGCTATTTTTTCATTTTTACTATTTCTAGAATTCAAGCAATTACTCCATTTATTACTTATACTTCTATACTCTTCTTTATAGTTTCTAAGCAAATTATTTAATTCGTTATACTTATTAAAACTTCTAACTGCACCTTTTTTTAACTGAATTTTATTAGAACCAATTTGATTTATCAAAGATATATATTCTTTATTTATATTCTTAAGTTGCATATCTTCTTTTAGTTTTTTTAAGTTTTTAAAATTGCTCATTAATATTTTTATTCCTAAAACAAGTCCAATTATATCTAAGAATAATATACGTTTAAAAACATATCCTTCTTTTAAAATAAATAAATATGAGAACATAACTGATAAACACGCAAGAAATACGACTATATTTAAAAATCCATTAAAGAAAATCTTATGCCCTTTTGAGTTTATTATATAGTCTTCATTATGTTGAATGTCATTGTCTATTGTATTGAATAATTTATTATACTCAAACTCTAATTTATCTACCTGACTTTTGTTAAGTCTTTGTTGATTAGTATTTTTTCTATGATTGTCAAAGTGTTTATTTTTATCATAAACCTCTTTTTTATCATTATTTTTTTGATTGTTTTTCTTAGCATTTTTTGTCTGTTCATTATGTTTTTTGGTATTGTTATTAGAATTTATATTTTTATTTTGAGATATTTTTTCCTTTTGTTTTATCTCTTCAAAACTGATAATTTTATCAGTCCATTTTAAGCCATAGAAAAAGCTGTTTAACAGATAATTTATTCTCGATTCACTTATCTCATTACCTTCAAAAACTCTTCTAGCTTTTTGCTTATACTCTTCCTTATTGAAATTATTTTTTTCAGCTTCTATTAAAGGTTTGACTGCTCCACTATTAATTGCATCTATTACCCAGTTTATTTCTTTTGTATTTCTAGGCATTAAATCACTTAATATGGAGTACATGATTTTTTCATTTAGAAATGTATCTATCCCCTTATGCTCATATATATATCGTAAGGATTCACTTAGATTTTTCTCACTTCCCATATATGTATATTCCTCCAAAATCTAATAATGTTTAACATATTTTTCTATATTCTAATCATACTTTAAAATATTTGTATTATCAATATCTATTTAGTCGGTTTATGCAAAACATATTAATATTAAACTCTTATATTTTAAATTTACACAAAAAGTAAGCGAAAATATTATATTATTTTCGCTTACTTTTAAAATTTTATTCTATTCTCTTATTGTCGCTTTTTCTCTTATTTGATCTACATACTGTGGTTCAATATGTGTCATGTCTATAAATTCCTGAACTGAATTAAATCCGCCTAACATTTCTCTTAAAGATACTGCTTTTGCTGCAGTTTCTTCATTAACTCCTGGAAGTTTTAATAATTCATCCACAGTACAGAAATTTATATTTATTTGATTACTTTTACTTATATTTTCTGCCTCTTTATTTTTTTTGCTGTAAGATACATACTTGCTATTATCAAGGATTTCTTCATTATTTTTGACTATACTTTCATCATAATACTCACCCTCAAAAGGATTTGTTTCAGGTTTATTTGAAACTGTATCATAATCTCTATATTCTATATTTGAGTGATAAGTACTGTCAAAATGTGTGTCATTCCCGCTACTTTCAATATAATCTTTGCCTTTATATTGTTTTTTTACATGTTTTCTCATCTCTTCTAGGTCTTTTTCTTCTATTCCATTAGTAAGTATATAATCTCTTCTTATAAGATATTCTTTTCTAACCATAAATGATTGAATAAGGCCTATTAATAAACTTGCTAACCACACTACTACGGCTATATTAGATAATGTACCAAAAGGTAATGTTGCAATACAAGTTAAGGCTACAACATAAACTAAAAAATAAAGTATTCCTGTTACTTTCCATTTAGTTGTTCTCGATTTATTACCTATATAAAAAAACGATATAAATGAAAGTCCACAGAAAGATAGTATAATCCACCAAGAATTAAGAATTTCCCATAATAACCCTCTTCTTGTTACTGTCATATTATCACCCTCTTAAATTTTAAATTTGTAATTTTTTTAATGAATCTTATTTATATGATATATATTTTTTTAAATATTATGTTGCTCTAGCATTTGCCAGTTATCATAGTGATCTATCAACCATTGACCTGATGATTGTACAACTATAAATTCCATATATTCTTTTTGATATTGAGCTCCTTTATCTTGTTTATATATATTATATTCTATAGTTGCTGATACTCTATACTTATTGCCTTCTCTTTTCATGCTATTTTTAGTATATCCAACGACATCTACTTGAGTACCGTTTGCATATGTTTTAGGTATAGTTTTTGATAATTGTTTGTATAGATCTCCTGATGAAGTTAGATAATCACTTACGTAACCAATACTTCCATAGTTCAATGCATCTGCATAATTTCCTAAATATCCTTTTACTACTAAATCAACTTCACTATTAGAATCTGAATTACTGTTACTATCATTATTTGATGATGTATCTGAACCTTCTTCAAAAGTTATCCCAACGCTGTATATTTCTTCTCCATCGTACATAATTCTTAAATTTGTTGAACCAGCTTGGTTTCCATATAATATACATTTGTTTCCGTCATAAGATAACTCTGCTATACTTGAATCATCTAAAGAATAAGATAATTCATCTTTTTCAATATCATCACCGCTTAATTTTACTTTTAACTGTGCTTCTTCTCCTACTGGAAGTACATAACCACTTCCACTTTTTTGAGCATTAGAACTTGGATAAATACTTTCAACTGCAACATCATCACTATCATTGCTATCAACATCTCCAACACCGATATTTATAGCTTGTATTTCCTTATCATTATAGTATATGTGAAGAGTCGTAGTTCCTTCACCAACTCCTACTAATATACATTTATTATATGTTTCTTTTTTATAATTACATACAGTATTATCATCTAATGAATAAGATATCTTATCTTTATCTATTTTATCTTTGTTTTTAGCATCTAAAGTAATATTAAGCTGAACAGTTTCATTTTTATCTATCATATATGTAGTTCCATTTAATTTTGTTTGTGGACTAAAATAAAAATCAGAGACTTCAACATCTCCAGGGCCAGAGAATAATTTAGTTACCCCTAATCCTATAATTATCAATAATAATGGTATTAATAATAATAATTTTTTCTTATTTCCATTTGAATCGTTATAATTATTTTGATTATTTCTGTTATTTAAATTAGTATTATCAAATTGTCTATTTGTATTTATAGGTTCTTGTCTATATTCTTCTTTTTGTTGATTTAAAATTTCATCATAATCAGGTTCTTTCTGTTCATTATGCTTATTGTTATCATCAATACTATCTTTAAATACTATTTCTTTTTCTAAATTAAGCTTTGGTTTAGAATTTTTTTTATTTACTTTTGCTTTATACTCATCTAAACTATCTACCTTTGTATTAGTCCAACCTAAAGCATATGATAAACAATCTAAAACATATTCTTGTCTTATCTCTGTAACATAATGTTTCTCAAATACATCTTTCGCCTTCTCTATAGCTTCTTTATTTGTATTATTTGGATTTAGTAAGATACCTACTATTCCTGAATTAATTGCATCCATTACCCAACTTGTCTCAGTTGTAAACTTATTAGATAGTAAATCTGGTAGTATAGCTTTTACTTTATCTTGATTTAAAAGTGCATCTTTTCCAAATTTCTCGACTATAAATCGAAGTGCCAAACTCAAATTTTCTTCTTTTATTTCAGCTGCCATTTTATTCTCCCCATTATATATATATTTCTAATTTATATTATTACATAATTATAGATTTTTTTCTATATTTTAGAATCCTAAAAGTAATAAAAATAGCCTGTATCCGTCAATAAATCAAATACAGGCATTTTTTACAATTTAATTTTTTAATTTTAAGGTTTTATACAGTTTCAACAGCTTCTAATGTCGTTTTTTTTATCCAACTACTCTTATAATAATAAGCTGTCATCGCTATATTTGTAAGTATCCATGTTAATGGATAACTTGCATAAATTATTCTTACGTCTTTTACAATTCCCATCATTACAACAAGCCAACCTACTCTAAATCCACACATGCAAACAAGTCCGATTAACATAGGTACAAAAGTTTTTCCAGCACCTCTAAGCACCCCTGATAATATTTGATTCATTGCATATATAAAGTATAGTGGAACTATAAACATTATAAATTGTGAACCGTATTTTACTACTTCCGAATCAGTTGTAAATACATGTAGTATTGGAGTTTTAAATATCATAATTAATCCTCCTATTAATACTGTCATACCTACACATATTTTCATACTTAAAGATTTACCTTTTTTAACTCTTTCAACATTTCTAGCTCCGATATTTTGGCCTATAAAGTTGCTCGCTGCCATAGCAAGTGCTTCTATTGGCATATATATAAATCCTTCAATTTTATAATATACAGTAAGTGCTGCCATTACATCTAATCCAAATAAATTTACTTTTGATTGTACTATTATATTTGAGAAACATACTAAAACAGATTGTAATCCTGTTGGCACACCTATTACTAAAATATGTTTTAATATATCTTTGTCTATTTTTATTTTACTTATATGAAGTTTGTATACTTCATTGCTACTAATTAATTTTATAAGTATTAAAATTGCAGATAATGTTTGTGATAATGTTGTTGCTAGGGCTGCACCCATTACTCCCATATTAAAAACTATTATAAATACTAAATCTAGTATTATATTTAATATACCTGCTGCACCTAGATAATAAAGTGGCGTTTTACTATCTCCCATAGCTCTTAGTATTCCTGTTCCCATATTATAAATCATCATAGGAATCATACTTAAGAAATAAACCCTAATATATGTAACTGCATATCCTATTACATCATCAGGAGTATTTATCATTTTTAAGATAGTTTCTGCACATAATAAACCAACTATCATTAATACTATACCTGATATAAAACTAAGTCCCATTGTTGTATGAACTGTTTTAAATACTTTTTCTTCGTCGTTTTCTCCAAAACATTGTGATAAAACTATACTAGATCCATTTGATAAACCTATAAAGAAGTAAATCATAAAAACAACTACTAAGTTACATGTTCCAACAGCTGCCAAAGCATTAGCTCCCACAAACCTTCCAACTATCGCCGTATCTACTGTGTTATATAATTGTTGAAATAAGTTTGAAATTAGAATTGGAATAGAAAACAATATAAGTTGTTTTGAAATACTACCTTTAGTCATTTGTGTTACTGCCATTTTTCTCCTCCTTTATATTCCCACAAATTAAATTTATTTTTAATTAATATATTGTATCACCATATAACAATTTTTATTAAATGAATACTTGTTCATATATTATTTTACAATATAATTTCAAATTTTAATATTCCAATTTGTTATCACAAAAATTAGGAGAGTACTTATATTTTAGATACTCTCCTTTAATAATTTATATTAATTCAATTTTAAATTATTTCAACATGTCTTATATCCCCAAATGCTCCTATATCTCCACCTTTTTTTATTCTTAACCCTATATGGATATACATAACTTTACAATCTTCAGTTGCTCTATATTCTTCTAGTACATTTCCAAAGAAATCTTTAACACTGCCTATTAAAGCACCTTTTTTAAGTATCATTCCTGGTTCTAAATCTGTATACCAAAGTCCTGCATAATTTGAAGTCATATATTCTACTTTTCTCCAGATAAATTTAACTTCTTGAGATTTTTTTTCATTTTTATCTACTACTTTGAAATGATCTAATATTAAATAAATATCTTTAATATATGCTTCATAATCTTTTCTATCACATCTATTAAGGCCCCCTCTTTCAAGTAAAATAGATGGAATACCTTTTGTTGTTGCATAACTGTAAAATCCGCTTTTTGCTCTAGATGCAATTAAATTATTAATTGTCGTTATTTTTGCAACTTCCAATGAAGCATTATTTACTTCTTCACTTGCTGTAGAGGGGAAGAAAATGCATGTTGATAAAAGTTGTTCACCTTGTCCACTGTGAAGATCTACTATAAAATCTGCTTCATCAATTATATTTTCCTCAAGGAATGCAGCTAGTCTCTTACTAAGTGTCCCATTTTTATCCCCAGGGAATACATCATTCATATTTCCCCCATCTTCTGGAACAAATCTTTCGTGTTTTGTGTAAAAACCTTGAGTATTTATACAGTGTAAAATTATAATACGTCCATTTACTTTTAGAGGATCTATTTGTTCTGAAAGTATACTACAAGCAGCCATTCCTGGGTATTCTCCTGAATGTACACCAGCACTTACAACAATTGTCTTTCCTTTATTAACCCCATTAATTAGTGTAACTGGTATATCATAATCTTCTTCATATAGATGAGCTATAAATTGTATCTTCTCTCCTATATTGACCTCTCTCCCTAATAAATTCCAAACTTCATTTTTCATAAATTAAATCTCCCTTAAATTAAACTAACATTATAAATTTTACCACTAAAAAAACTTTTAAATAATTCTAATATGTTATAGCCAAATATTCTAAATAGTGCTACAATATGTAATATAATTAAGTTATTGATAATAAATGTTTGAAAACATTCAAAAAAGGTCAGAAGACTTGTCGTCTTCTGACTTTTTTAATTTTATAACTTAATCATATTCTACTTTCCCCAAAAGATAGAATATTTATTAAATAACCCTGCCTTATACGTGACAGTATAATGTAATTTAGCCACTTTTTAAGTGGCTATTTTTTTATCTAAAAAATCCATAAGATGCAAATAATATTATCTACATCTTATGGATTTTCTTTCCGTTTATTCTACTTTAATCATATTTATTTAAAACTGTAACACTTTTTAATCATTTTAAAACTTTAATATTTTTTAATCACTATATTTCTTTTGCTATTAAATCTCCCATTTCTTTTGTCCCAACTACTTCTCCAACACCATTGTAGATGTCTTTTGTTCTATATCCTGCGTTTAGAACATTTGTAACTGCAGTTTCTATAGCTTTTGCTTCTTCTTCTAATTTAAAGCTATATCTAAGCATCATAGCTACTGATAATATTGTAGCAATTGGGTTTACTACGTTTTGTCCAGCTATGTCTGGTGCACTACCATGGATTGGTTCATACATACCGAAGTCGTCTCCTCTAACTGATGCTGATGGTAACATTCCTATAGAACCTGTTATCATTGAAGCTTCGTCTGATATTATATCGCCGAATATATTATTAGTTACGATAACATCAAATTGAGAAGGGTCTTTTACCAGTTGCATAGCTGCATTATCAACATACATATATGATAATTCAACTTCTGGATAGTATTTTGCAAGTTCGTTTAAAACTTTTCTCCATAATTTAGAACTATCAAGAACATTAGCTTTATCAACACAAGTTAATTTTTTATTTCTTATCATTGCTGTTTCAAAAGCTTTTTTACCTATTCTTCTGATTTCATTTTCGTCGTATTTTTCAACATCATATGCGAATTCAACACCATTTTCTACACCTGTTTTTCTTTCACCGAAGTATATTCCACCTGTAAGTTCTCTAACAACTACAAAGTCTACACCTTTTTCTACTATGTCAGCTCTAAGTGGTGATGCTTCTTTTATACTTTCATGCATTGTTGCAGGTCTTAAGTTTACGAATAATCCAAGGCCTGATCTAAGAGCTAATAGACCTTTTTCTGGTCTTTTTGAACTTTCTATATTGTCCCATTTTGGTCCACCAACTGCACCTAATAAAACTGCATCGCTAGCTTTGCATATATCTAGTGATTCTTTTGGTAGCGGTTCACCTGTTACATCTATTGCAGCCCCACCACCTAATACATTTGTACATTCAAATTTGTGGTTGTATTTTTGAGCTATTTTATCTAAAACTTTTAATCCTTCATCTACTATTTCAGGACCCACACCGTCCCCTTTTATTACTGCTATTTTAAAATCCATCTATATAATCCCCCTGGTTGACTTCTTTTTCCCTTATATATTTTTATTTATGTAACTATCCATCTAAATATGGTTAATCACTTTTTTCTTATTTATTTTTTTCTATTGATTTAATTAAGCCACCATTTTGAATTATATTTTGCATAAATTCTGGGAATGGTTCTGCTTGATAAGTTTCGTTTTTAGTTATATTTTTAATAACACCTGTGTCGAAGTCTATTTCAACCTTGTCACCTTCTTCAATACCTTTTGCTGCTTCGTCACATTCAAGTATTGGAAGTCCTATGTTTATTGAGTTTCTGTAGAATATTCTCGCAAAAGTTGATGCTATTACACAAGATATTCCACTTTCTTTTATTGCTATTGGGGCATGTTCTCTTGATGAACCGCATCCAAAGTTTTTGTTTGCTACTATTATGTCCCCTTCTTCTACTTTTTGAGCAAATTCTTTATCTATATCTTCCATACAATGAGATGCTAATTCCTTCATGTCAGGAGTGTTTAAGTATCTCGCTGGTATTATTACATCTGTATCTATATTATCTCCATATTTAAAAACTTTTCCACTTGCTAACATATTATTTTTCCCCTCCACAAACTTCACTTGGTGATGATATTTTTCCTGTTATTGCAGATGCTGCTGCAACTGCTGGACTTGCTAAATAAACTTCAGATTCTGTATGACCCATTCTTCCTACAAAGTTTCTATTTGTAGTTGATACTGCTCTTTCACCTGCTGCCAATATTCCCATGTGTCCACCTAAGCAAGGTCCACATGTTGGTGTTGAAATTGCAGCTCCTGCAAGTACCATATCAGTTATATATCCTTTTTCTATCGCTTCAAGGTAGATTGCTTGAGTTCCTGGGAAAACTATACATCTTACATCATCAGCAACTTTTTTACCTCTCATTATTTCTGCAGCAATTCTCATATCTTCAATTCTACCGTTTGTACATGAACCAATTACTACTTGATCTATTTTTATATCTTCAGTTATTTCATCAGTAGTTTTTGTGTTTTCTGGTAGATGTGGAAATGCTACTGTTGGTTTTAATTCACTTAAATCTATTTCAATCACTCTGTCATATTCGGCATCTTCATCTGCCTCGTATACAGTTGGATTTTTTTCGATAGTTTTGCATGGATGAGCTTCCATATATTCTTTAGTTTTTTCATCAACAGGGAATATACCATTTTTAGCCCCTGCTTCTATAGCCATATTACATATTGTGAATCTGTCATCCATTGATAAATATTGTACACCATCTCCGGCAAATTCCATTGACATATATCTTGCTCCATCAACTCCAATTTCCCCGATTATGTGTAAGATTATATCTTTACCACTTATCCATTTAGCTGGTTTATTTTTAAGAACAAATTTGATTGCTCCTGGCACTTTAAACCATGCTTTTCCTGTTGCCATACCAGCAGCCATATCAGTCGAACCAATACCTGTTGAAAATGCACCAAGTGCTCCATATGTACAAGTATGTGAGTCAGCACCGATTACTACATCACCACATGTTACAAGACCTTTTTCTGGTAATAAGCAGTGTTCTATACCCATTTGTCCAACATCAAAGTAGTTTATAACTTCTTTTCCTCTTGCAAAAGTTCTAGCTACTTTACATTGTTCTGCACTTTTTATATCTTTGTTTGGTGTAAAGTGGTCACAAACTATTGTAACTTTAGTTTTGTCGAATACTTTATCTATTCCTAATTTATTAAATTCAGTTATTGCAACTGGAGTAGTTATATCATTTCCTAATACTAAATCTAGGTTAGCTTCTATTAATTGTCCTTTTTTTACTTCATTCATCCCAGCGTGTTTTGCTAAGATTTTTTGTGTCATTGTCATACCCATTGGCGTATCCCCCTTATTTCTTTCAATATATTATCTATTTACCTGTATTTTCTCAATTAATATTTTTAGTAGGCTATAGTATTCGCCATAGCCTACGATTTTTACTTTATATATTTAATCTTAGTTTACATCCATTTTTATATAGCTCTTATTAATAGCGTTCATAAGTGCGCTTATTGCTGCTGTATTGATGTTTTCAGATATTCCAACCCCGAAATATGGCTCAGTACATCCAGTATCAATTTGTATATAAGCAACCCCTTTAACGTGTGAACCTTCACCAAGAGCATGTTCATGATAGTGAACGAATTTATAATTTTTAAGTGATTTTAACTCTTCTTCATCTTGTTGCATTAAAGCATTACTAAATGCATCGACTGGACCATTACCAGTTCCTTTTATTGTATAATCATGTCCATTGAAGTTTATAACTGCTTCCAATAATAAATTATTAGTTTCTATATTATTGCTATCAACATCAAATGAGTCAGAATCAACAGAACTTATTTTGTATTTTGTTAATTTATATGGTGTTTCAATATTGATGTACCATTTTTCGAATAAGTTGAATATTTCTTGTGGAGAAAGTTCTTTACCCATTGAATCTGAACGTCTCTTAACAACTTTGCCGAAATATTTTTGCATAGCTTTTGGCATATTGTATCCAAATTCACTTTCCATAATATATGCTGCTCCACCTTTACCTGATTGAGAATTTATTCTTATGATTTCTTTGTATTCTCTTCCTAAATCGTGAGGATCTAATGGCAAATAAGGAACTTGCCATACATATTCACCTCTAGATTCTCTAGCTTTCATACCCTTTCTTATTGCATCTTGGTGTGAACCAGAGAATGCAGTGAAGACTAAATCACCGACATATGGATGTCTTTCATGTATAGGTAATTTTGTACAGTCTTTATATATTTCTGCTATTTTATTTATATTTGAAAAATCAAGTTCAGGATCTACCCCTTGAGAGTACATATTCATACCAACTATTAATATGTCTAAGTTTCCTGTTCTTTCTCCATTTCCAAATAAAGTACCTTCTATTCTATCAGCCCCTGCTAATAATCCTAATTCTGCAGCAGCTGTTGATGTCCCTCTATCATTGTGTGGGTGTAAACTAATTGATACACAGTCCCTATTTTTAATAGTTTTGCTGAACCATTCGATTTGGTCTGCATATCTATTTGGCGTTGTCATTTCAACAGTTGATGGTAAGTTTATTATCATCTTATTTTCTGATGTTGGTTGCCATACATCCATAACAGCCTCACATATTTCAAGAGCATAATCCATTTCAGTTCCTGTAAAACTTTCTGGTGAATATTCAAATTGAAAGTTTGTTTCTGGATATTTAACTGCCTCTTCTTTAATTAATTTTGCCCCCTTAACAGCTATTCCTATTATTTCTTCTTTATCCATATTAAAAACTACATCTCTTTGTAATACTGATGTTGAATTGTATAAATGGACTATCGCATTTTTACATCCTTTTAATGCTTCAAAAGTTTTTGTTATTAAGTGTTCTCTTGATTGAGTTAAAACTTGCACCTTAACATCATCTGGTATTAAGTTTTCATCAATTAATTTTCTTAAAAAATCATACTCAGTTTGTGATGCTGATGGAAATCCAACTTCGATTTCTTTAAATCCTACATCTAACAACATTTTAAACATACCCATTTTTTCGTCTACGCTCATTGGTGTAGGTAGTGATTGATTCCCGTCCCTTAAATCTACACTACACCAAATAGGTGCCTTTGTTATATCTTTGTCTGGCCATTCGCGATTTGTAAAGTTTTTTGGTTGAAAATTTGGTTTCACGTATTTTTTATAATTAAACTCACTATTTTTCATATTTAAATCCCCCTGTATTAATTATTTACATTGTATATTTCATAATATTCAGTATATTCTGATATTTTAATTGAAGTTTATTTCATTCCCCAGTTATTTATATTATTTCGTACAATTAATTATCATACTTATACTTCTTTGTGCCTTTTATTATTTATTTTCCCTAATTATTTTTGTATTTTGTGCTTTTTTTATTTATTCCCTATTATTTTTTCTCTTATCGAGTCCCAGTTATTATAATTATCAATTATTTACCAAATATTTTAAAAATTAAAAATTCATTCGAGATTGGCCTTCTCTCGTTATTTACCAATTAAAAAACCCCGTCTCTAAAAATTAGAGACGAGGTTGTATTCTCGCGGTACCACTCTAGTTAGCTTATAAAAAGCCCACTCTGTAACAGTTAAAACTGTATGCCTTATAACGTAGACTAACGTTTTACCCTAGGTAAACAGCTCCTAGACAAGTTCAGATTCATCCACTGCCAAATCACACCACACTTTGGCTCTCTGTAAGTTTCATAAATTCCTACTATTTCTACTCAATGCCTTTGTTTCGTTTTTTTTGTTATTTTGTGTATTTGTTTAACTTAATTAAAATAATATATTAATTTCCTTTTTTTGTCAATATTTTTTCTACATTTTTTTAATTCATTAAATTCCGAAAAATTCTATTATTTGGTCTTCCCAATAATTTATTACTAATTCTTTTGGAAAATTAATCTCTTCAATTAATTGTTCAACATGTGTAAAAATACCTATATCATAGCAAATATGAGAATCTGTTCCCATTATAATTCTTACACCGTATTTTTTACAAAGTTCTAAGTATGTTTTCACATTTTCTCTAGTACCTTCTCTAGAAGTATCTGGTGATAATGATGAATTATTAACTTCTAATAAGATATTTTTTTCTTTGGCTCTTTTTACTATAGCTTCATAGTCAAGTGGATATCTAGAATCATCTGGATGTCCTATAATCTTAACTTTTTCTTGTTCCATAGCATTTAGTATTGCCTTTGTATTATCTTCCTTAGTTGATGGTTCTATACATACTGTGTGAAGACTTGCTATTAAATAATCAAGCCCTGGAAGTGCTCTTGGATCTATTTTATCTAAATTCCCATCTATATCTAGTATATTAGCTTCCATTCCTTTTAAAACTCTAACCCCATCTATTTCATCTGGAACTACTTTTAAATTATTAAAAAAGTATAGTTGTGGCCCTCCAAGCATATCTGGACCGTGGTCTGACATTCCTAGAATTTTTATTCCATGTTTCTTTGCGAATTGTACATTTTCATGTATTGTACTGTAAGCGTGTCCACTCGCCACTGTATGTGTATGCATGTCTATTATTGCTTTCATTAAAATTCCCCTTCGTGTCGTATTTTATTATAAAATATATCAAGCTGCCTCAATATTGAGACAGCTCTTATTTTTATCTTTAATTATTATTTTTCAGATTTTTTCACTGCATCACCAATTGTAGCACCTAAAGATTCTTCAGGTTTCATAAATTGAGTGTAATCTTCTTCTGGTTCTGCATTAACTTCTTTTATAGATATTAACATTCTTTTTTCTTCTGGTTGGAAGTTTAATATTTTAGCTTCTATTTCATCTCCAGGATTTACTACACTGTTTACTGTAGGAACTCTATTTTCACTTAATTGAGATATTGGTAAATAAGCTTCAACACCTTCTTTTATTTCAACGAAAGCTCCTCTTTCTATAGTTCTAACAACTTTACCAGTTATTACGTCACCAACAGCAACTTCTTGTGCTATTAATTTCCATGGATCATTGTTTATATCTTTAACAGCTAAAGCTATTCTGTTATTTTCTCTGTTTACTTCTAATACATAAACATCTAATTCTTGACCTTCAGCAACAACATCTTCAACAGATTCTACTCTTTTCCAAGATAAGTTGTTTATATGAGCTAAACCTTCTAGACCTTCACCGATATCTATGAAAGCTCCATAAGGCATTATTTTTGTTACTTTACCATGTATTTTTTGTCCTTCTTCAAGAGAATCAAATATGCTTTGTCTAGCTTCTTTTATTCTAGCTCTTTCTGCATCCCTTTCAGCTCTAACTCTAGCTCTTTCTGCATCTCTTTCAGCTTTAACTCTTTCTCTTCTTTCTTCTCTTTCAGCATTTAATCTTTCTTGTAATACTTCTCTGTGAGATGCAACAAATCTATTTCTATTAGCATTGTATTCTATTACATAAACATCTAATTCTTGGCCTACATATTCTTTTGTGTCATTTACGAATTTAGTGTCTATTTGAGATATTGGCATAAATAATTGAACAGTTTTGTATTTTGCAAATAAGCCTCTTTGTATTGCTTTTTCAACTTTTACAGTCACTATTTTATGCTCATTGTGTGCTACTTCTAATTCTTTTAAGTCATTGTCTTGATCTGCTAATACTTTTGATAATCTTACTGTGCCATCTTTAGGAGATACTTTTGTTATAACAGCTGATATTTCATCGCCTACTTTATAAACGTCAGCGATTTCTTTACCTTCTTCTATATTTAAATCGTCTAAAGCGATTACTCCGTCAAATCCACATTCTAAACTTATGATAACTGCTCCATGAGATACCTTAGTTATAGAACTTGTTATAAGCTCCCCTACTTGTAATTTGTCTAACTGTTGTTCTTGTTGCTCTAACAGTTCTTTCATTGATAATTCATTAGTCATTTTATAATACATCCTTTCACACGTTTATCTTATTAATCCTATAAGTATTATTATACCATTAATCGTTAAAATACCTACAGTTTTATTACAAAATTTATACATAAATTTTATTTGTGTTACAAATAATTTATGTTTATACTGTAATATTATTTTTTTTAATTTGCAAACGACAAAACACTTGCAAAAAAATAAATATATATTTTGTTATACCTTAATATTATACTAAATTTTTCATAATTTTACATCAATCTGTAAAAAGTTGGTATATTTATTTTTTATTTATGACATTTTTGATTCTAAGAGCCTAAAAAACAATATATTTTTTACTATTATCCCCGGGTATATGATTTTGAATACTCCATATAATAGAATCGACATTTTTAATAAATATTTTATGCGAGGGATGATAATATGGACTCAAATAATTATAAAAAACAATTAAAAAAAGAAAAAGCAGAACTCGAAAATTTAATATCAGAAATGAAGGATAATACGCTATTTGGTGATACATCGCGTCATACTAGTGAAAGATATAGTTCTGGTGAATTATCTAGTTATGATAACCATCCAGGAGATATTGGTACTGAAGTTTATATGAACGATATGCAAAATAGTTTAACAGACCATCAACAATACCAATTAGATAAAGTCAATGATGCACTAAATAAAATTGATAATGATGAATTTGGATATTGTGAAAGATGTCATAACAAAATAGAATCAGAAAGACTCGATATCTTGCCAGAAACAAAACTTTGTGCCCACTGCGCACAAGAAACTGAAACATATTCAAGATATGATAACACAGAGCATTATGATTCTAATAATATAAATAGAGATCCTCATTTTTACTCAGAATATGTTACAGATTTAACTGACTTGAACAAAAATGGTTCATCAGCAAATCAAAATGGCCCTAGAGATAAAGATGATTTATTTTATAGCAATTAATATGTGAATAGTTTTTAAAACTTATACTTTTAAATAAACGTTAAAAAATCTCAAGTTTAAATAGCTTGGGATTTTTTCATTTTTCTCTAAAAATTTTTCAAAAAAATAGAAGGTGAAAATCACCTTCTTCTTGGTAAATAATTAATACATTTAAATAACTGGGCACTATATGTATATATTTATTGTATATAATTTTCGGCTTTAATGCAACTTTTTTTACCATTTTTAAGATATAATTTTTTATAGTTCTAACTTAACATTTTAAAATATATCATATTGCACTTACTATCATACAATGGTTCATATATTAGGTTTTATTTTACACAATCTTTTTATTCTTTACCTCAATATGCTATAAATTTTAAACATCTTATGCTACTATTTTCTTGTAAAAGATTAACATAACGAGGTGATTTAATGAATAACCTAAAAGATAAATTATTTGAACTATCTGATGAGAAATATAAAAAATTTCACAGCGGATTATGCCCAAATACCGATAATATAATCGGAGTTCGACTGCCAAAGTTAAGAGAAATTGCTAAAGAAATTGCCAAAGGGGATTGGAGATATTTTTTAGCAACTTCAAGTAATGATTATTATGAAGAAGTCATGATTAATGGCCTTGTAATAGCATATTCAAAATGTGATGTTGATGAAAAATTAAACTATATTGAAAGCTTTGTTCCAAAGATAGATAATTGGGCTATTTGCGATAGTTTTTGCAATAGCCTTAAATTTGTAAATAAAAATAAGGAAAAAGTTTGGGAATTTATACAACCCTATCTTAAATCAAATAAAGAATTTGAAATTCGATTTGCTGTTGTAATTATTTTAAATTACTACATTACAGAAGACTACATAGATCTTATTTTAGAAACTTTAGACGAGGTTAAACATGAAGGCTATTATGTAAAAATGGCTGTTGCTTGGGCTATATCACTGTGTTTTGTAAAATTTGAGGAAAAAACTATGAATTATCTTAAAAATAATAAATTAGATGATTTCACATATAATAAATCACTACAAAAAATATGTGAGTCTCTTCGTGTTGATAAAGATACGAAAGCTATAATCAAATCGATGAAAAGATAATTTTTATCTTAAATAATATAAATTTCATTTTATACAAAGGGGGTATTTTCTATGAAGAAATACGACGTTATTATTATAGGTGCAGGGCCTTCCGGGATTTTCTGTGCATATGAATTAATTGAGAACAACAAAAATCTAAATATATTAATGATTGAAAAAGGCAGACCTATCGAAAAAAGAAATTGCCCTAAACGTAAAACTAAAAAATGTGTTGGATGCCAACCCTGTTCTATAACTACTGGATTTGCAGGTGCTGGGGCTTTTTCTGATGGTAAGTTGTCACTATCTCCAGATGTAGGTGGAAATCTTCCTGAAATTTTAGGCTATGATAAAACTATTGAACTTATTAAAGAATCTGATTCTATATATTTAAAATTCGGTGCTGATACTAAAGTTTATGGTATCGATAAAGCAAAAGAAATTACTGAAATAAGAAGAAAAGCTATAAATGCTAACTTAAAATTAATCGAATGTCCAATTAGACATTTGGGTACTGAAGAGGGATATAAAATATATTCCAAACTTCAAGAACACTTGTTGTCAGCTGGTATTGAGATGATTTTCAACACTATGGTTGATGATATTATCATAGAAGATAATGTTGCAAAAGGTGTTATTTTAGATGATGGCCGACAATTCTTTGGTGATGAAATTGTCAGTGGTATCGGTCGTGAAGGTTCTGAATGGTTCTCAAATTTATGTAAAAAACACAATATAGAAACTCAAGTCGGGACTGTAGACATCGGTGTTCGTGTCGAAGTTAGGGACGAGGTAATGGAATTTTTAAATAAAAATCTATATGAAGCTAAATTAGTCTACTACACACCTACTTTTGATGATAAGGTTAGAACCTTCTGTACAAATCCATCTGGTGAAGTCGCTACAGAATATTATGAAGGTGGGCTCGCTGTTGTAAACGGCCATGCTTATAAATCAAAAGAATTTAAAACTAATAATACAAACTTTGCGTTATTAGTTTCTAAAAATTTTACAAAACCGTTTAAAACACCTATTGAATATGGAAAACAAATTGCTCAACTTAGCAACATGTTATGCGATGGTAAAATTCTTGTTCAAACTTTTGGCGATTTCCAAAGAGGAAGAAGAACAACAGAGGAAAGACTTTGTAGAAATAACTTAATTCCTACTCTTAAAGATGCTGTTCCTGGGGATTTATCTCTTGTTTTACCACACAGAATAATGGTGGATATAGAAGAAATGATTTTGGCACTTGATAAGGTGACACCTGGTATTGCTAGTGATGAAACATTACTTTACGGTGTTGAAGTTAAGTTCTATTCTAATAAAGTCATTGTAAATAAAGATTTTGAAACTAGTGTAAAAAATCTTCGTGCTATGGGTGATGGTGCCTCTGTTACAAGAGGTTTGCAACAAGCTTCTGCTAATGGACTTAGTGTTGCGAAAAGCATATTAGCAAAACGAAATTAGTTAGCCAGAAATATCTTAAAATAAATATACAAACAAAAAGATGCATGGTTAATAATTATCTCACATGCATCTTTTTAATTTATAAGTCTTTTAGATGATTGCTTTTAAATTTATATAAATTATTTTATTATCGTAAATGTTGTATCTATTTTTTTATTATTATCAACTCTATAAGTATTTATTGTAAATGCTCTATCTGTAACATCTATCATTGAATATGTTGGAACATTTTCTTGCCAACGATATGCAATATATGCTTGTTGATTTGGTGCTAAATCGTAATATTTGCTGCCTGTTGATGAATTTGCTGTAATATATAAAATACCCTTTGGATTTGTAGCGCACATTAATTCCTTGCTCTCTATCGCCTCTTCATCTTCTATCGATTGTAGATATTTTTTGTATTTCTTATTGCTATTTTTATTTCCTTTGTCATATTTTTCGTATTCTTTATCACTCAGCATATCATTTTTATCTAGTTTACCGCCTTTTAATATATATGATCTTGAGTATATATGGTCATGTCCACTAAGCACAACGTCTATATTGTTTTTTTCTAATATTGGAATTAATTTATATCTCAATTTTACTACGCTTGGTGTACTTGAATGTTCCCCAGAACCATATATGTCATGGTGCATTGTGACTACTTTCCATCTAGCATCTTTATTTAATTTTGTAACACATTCTATAAATTTTTTATGCTCGTCTATATTTTCATTATTAGTATTTAACATTATAAATAAAGTGTTTCCATATCTGTAGTGATAGTCACCTCCTGCAACAGTAGAACCCAATTTACTTTTATTTGGTAAATTGAAATGATATGAATAATTTTCACTATTTTCATCGTGATTACCTATAGTTGTTGCTATTGGTATTGATTTTAATGCACATGGACTTAAATATCCTGCATATTCAATTTCGTTATGGTCATATGATTCATTCTTTTTATATCCAGATTGTATTTGGTCTCCAGCAGATATTATAAAACTTAAATCACAATTTCTTCTTATCATATTTTTAATCGTATTGTTCCAATTAAAGCTATCGTTTCGGACTGCCTTATCTTGGTTTTCTAATTCTGTTTCTCTATTCATATTACGATAAGATGCACCTATTTGTGGGTCTCCAACAAAACCAAAAGTATATCGTTTTGTGTTTTTAGTTTTATATAGTGCTGGTTCTGTCCACTTTCCGTTTATTGTATAGCTGTAGTAATATCTAGTATTTGGTTTTAAATTTGTTGCGGTTGCCTTATTTGTTTTATATTCATCACTCGCCTTTGTCGTAATAACTTGTAATGCTTTGGCATCTTCCATTTTAGGGTTGTCACTTATTTTTAAATTTGGTTTTACATCACATGATTTTGAATACCATGCAAAGTTAAGTTGGGTTTCATCTTCTCCTGGTGATAGCGACATTTGAGTTGGGGAATTTTTTATTTTCTCCCACTCTTCACACCAATTTTTCCATTCATAAGTCTTACCCTGTCTTGTTTGTGTTGCATCTGTATAGCTACTTTTTTCTATTGCAAATATATTTGTAGCTAAAATAAATATCATAACTGCAATAATTATTGATACAAGGTACTTTATTCCTTTTTTCATATGTATGACTCTCCCTTTTTGTTGTAATTTATCAACATATACTATTTGTTATGACATAATTAAGTATAAATTCTAACAAAAAATCATTCAATATTATTGATAAAGATTTAAATTAGACTTAATTAAATTAACATTTTCTTAATATTTCTAATAAATTTCAGTTATAGTATTTTACTGAAATAACATTTTTATGCATGTATATCTTCTAAAAAAATCATTGTAAAAAAAATCGTGTTGAAAAATACCTATAAAAGTATTCTCCAACACGATTTTATCTATATAGTATAATTTATATTATCTTTTATATATGTTTCTAGTTGCTATAACATCAATGCCTGTTTTTGCTATATTTGATAATATAACATCGCCGATTTTTATTGGTGCTTCTACTTCTATATTTTTAAGTTCTTTAACACAATCATCTATTTTTGATTTTGGTATATCTTCTTTTGTTTTAACAGAAACTACTGCCATATTTCCATTTTTAACCCTAACTAGTGAAGTTACTATTCTTGTTGGGTTTGTAACTTCTTTTCTTGCATATTCAGCACCCTTTTTACAAGTATTGCCGTTTATGTCTATAACTTCTGCTCCCCTCAATTGAACACTTAAATTACATCCAAGAGGGCATCCTATGCAAACTAATTCAATATTATCTAATTTTTCTTCCACTTTTAAAGCCTCCATAATTAATCCTCCTCAATTTTTATAGTAATATTTGATAAGTCTTCAAAGCATCTAAGCTCTTCTTTTTTAAGTACAACTTGTTCCATTTCACCCGGAGCCATTACCCTACGTTTTTTATGACTTATTCTTTTGTCGTTTAAATATGTTGATATGTATGAATTTTTGAACACGCCTACAACTCTAAAACAAACAGTTAATTCATCATCCATATTTTCTACATTTATAGTTTTTGGAACTGTATATCTAACCCCATCAACTGCTTTTATTTCTATAGTTTTGTGTGATGATTTCTTTCCTTCAATTATATATTTAGCTGCATTTCTACCAGCTGTTGCTGCCTCTTGTGAAACAAAGTCTACTAAATCGTGAACATGTAGTACATTTCCACAAGCGAACACCCCTTCAACACTAGCTTCTAAACTTTCATTTACACATGGTCCATTTGTTATTGGGTTTATTTCTACACCCATTTGTCTAGATAGTTCATTTTCTGGTATAAGTCCACAAGATAATAACAATGTATCACAAGAATAGAATTCTTCTGTTCCTTTAACGGGTTTACCATCTTTAACTTCAGCTATAGTTATTCCTTCAACCCTTTCTTTACCTTTTATATCTACTACTGTATGGCTTAATTTTAGAGGAATATCGTTGTCATCTAGGCATTGTACAATATTTCTTTTTAATCCACCTGAATAAGGCATAAGCTCTGCAACTACTTTAACTTTTGCACCTTCTAATGTCATTCTTCTCGCCATTATTAGACCTATATCTCCAGAACCTAGTATTACAACCTCTCGGCCCGGAAGATATCCTTCAATATTCACAAGTCTTTGGGCTGTTCCTGCTGAATATATTCCCGCTGGTCTATATCCTGGAATATTTAAAGCGCCTCTTGGTCTTTCTCTGCATCCCATTGCAAGGATTACTGATTTTGCATTTATAGTAAATAATCCTTCTTCTCTATTCATTGCTGTTACTACTTTATCGCTATTTATATCCATAACCATAGTATTTAATTTGTATTCTATATTTAGTTCTTTCACTCTTTGTATAAATCTATCTGCATATTCTGGTCCTGTTAATTCTTCTTTGAAAGTATGAAGTCCAAAACCATTATGAATACACTGATTTAATATTCCTCCTAGCTCGTTATCTCTTTCTAATATTAATATTGAATCTATTTTATTTTCTTTTGCTGCTATTGCTGCTGCAAGTCCTGCTGGTCCTCCACCAACTACTACAAGATCATAATTTTTCATTTCTATTCACCCCTTATATTGAATCTTTAATTACACCAACTACTATATTTGATTTTCCACCACACTTTGTAATATCAAACATTGAAAGTTTTAATTCTCTTTCTAATATCTCCATAGTTTTTGGTGAACAGAATCCTGCTTGGCAACGTCCCATCCCTGCTCTTGTTCTTCTTTTTACTCCATCTAATGATTTTGCACCTAGAGGTCTACGTATTGCATCTATTATTTCACCTTCTGTTATCATTTCACATCTGCATATTATATTTCCATAAGCAGGTTGTTCTTTTATTAATTGATTTCTTTCTTCTATATTCAATGTATTTGGGTCAAGTATTCCTCTTCTTATTCCTATAAAGTCTGGATTTTTCTCTAAACTTAATTTTTCTTTTAATATATCTGCAACCATGATTCCTATTGCTGGAGCACTTGTTAGCCCTGGAGATTCAATTCCTGCACAATCTATAAATCCTTTTACGTCTTCAAGCTCTTTTATTATAAATTCGTGGTTATCTTCATGTGCTCTAAGTCCTGCAAATGATGTTATAACTTGACGCATTGGAATATTTTTAACATTCATTGATGATTTTTCTAATATCGTGTCTAATCCATCTCTTGTTGTATTTAATCCTTCTTTATCTGCTATATCAGTTGATGTTGGTCCAACTATTAAATTTCCATGTGTTGTTGGTGAAACTAATACACCTTTTCCCATTTTTCCTGGAAGAGAGAATATTGTTTTTGAAACATGACATCCTGCTGTTTTGTCTAATAGACAGTATTCACCTTTTCTTGCTGTTATATTTATTTTATTCTCACTAACCATGTTGTGAAATTTGTCTGCATAAACCCCTGCTGCATTGACAATATATTTTGTTTTTATATCTCCATTGTTTGTTTTTATTATAAATCCGTCGTCTATTTTTTCTATATCTTTTGCTTCTGTATTAAATTTAAATTCTACTCCATTTGTAGTTGCATTTTCTGCAAGAGCTATATTAAGCCCAAAAGGGCAAACAATCCCTCCTGTAGGAGCATATAATGCAGCATAAACTTCTTCATTTATATTAGGTTCTAATTTTAAAACATCTTCTTTACTTAGTATTTTTAAATCTTTTACTCCATTTTTTCTCCCTCTATCATATAACTCTTGCAATTTTGGCATATCATCTTTTGATAGACAAATTACTAAAGATCCATTCTTTTTAAATGGAAAGTCTAACTCTTTTGACAATTCTTCCATCATTTCATTGCCTTTAACATTTAATTTTGCCATTAAAGAACCTACCGGTGCATCAAACCCAGCATGAACAATTCCGCTATTTGCTTTTGATGTCCCTGAACAAACATCTTCTGCTTTTTCTATAACACAAGCGTTAACTTTATATCTTGATAATTCTCTCGCTGATGCACTCCCTGAAACACCAGCTCCTATTATTACTACATCATACATATAACTCATTCTCCTTTTTATGTCTCGTATATTAACCAATACTACTTCTTATTTATTATTAAATATTATTATTTTCTGTATTAAAAAAAGCCAAGAAAACTAAAACCCATGATTATCGGTTTTAATTTCTTGACTTTATCTCTATTCTCTAGTCTTAATATTTAATTTTTAATACTTCTATATTATATATTTATCAATCATAATATTTAAAAAGTATTTCACTTATATGATACTTTAAATATTTTTATATTACAATACATATTTTGTATATTATTCTTAATTATTCCTATGAATTATATTAAATATTCTACCAAGGAATTGCACCATATACTAAAACTGCTATTATAGCTCCTACTACTGGTCCTAGTAATGGAACTATTGCATAGTCCCAACCTGAATCACATTTTTGTTTTATAGGTAATACTGCATGAGCAAGTCTTGGTCCTATATCACGGGCTGGATTTATTGCATATCCAGTTAAACCACCTAATGACATCCCTATTGATACGATTATACCAAATACGAATATATTACTTAAGCCTATTTGTCCAGCAGCTGGTACATTTCCTAAACCTTTTATTGCAAATACTAAAACAAAAGTTCCTATTATTTCGCTTAAAAAGTTTAGTGGTTTATTTTCTACTGATGGAGCTGTACAGAATACACCTCTTTTTGTTGGTCCATTTTCTGTTAAATCAAATTGACCTTTAAATAATATGAATACTAAACATGCGCCTAAAAATGCACCTGCAAACTGAGCTATTACATACCCTGGAACTAATGACCAATCTATTGTTCCATCAACTGCTAATGCGATTGTCAGTGCTGGATTAAAATGAGCTCCTGATGCTGATCCAAATATGTATGCTGGTACCATAACTGCAAGCCCCCAAGCAATTGTTATCTGTATAGGACCTGCACCTTTCATACCTGATTTTTCAAGATTTACATTTGCAACTACACCACAACCTAGTAATATAAGAATCATCGTACCTAAAAACTCTGCTATATATGGTAACATAATAAATTCCCCCTTATTTTGTATATCGTTTTATTGCTGAGATAAATATATTTTTATTTTTAAAGTTATTCTATTATTTTTTATATCTCTTTAATTTAATCTTTTATACTTCAGAAGTAGCTTCTTCCTCTTCTTTAGCCCATCCAAATGAATACTTAACAGCTTTATTCCATCCTTTTATTTTTCTTTCTCTTTCGTCTTCTCCCATAATAGGACTAAATACTTTATCTATTGCCCAGTTTTTAATTACATCTTCTTTGCTATTCCAATATCCTACTGCTAAACCTGCTAAATATGCAGCACCCATAGCTGTAGTTTCTACACAAGAAGGTCTCTTAACTGGTGCATTTATTATATCTGATTGGAATTGCATTAAGAAGTCATTTGCACTTGCCCCTCCATCTACTTTTAATGCTGCTAAATCAATTCCAGAGTCAGCTTTCATAGCATGTAGTACGTCATTTACTTGATAACCTATTGATTCTAATGTAGCTCTTATTATATGGTATTTGTTTACGCCACGACTTAAACCAACTATAGTTCCTCTTGCATATTGATCCCAATATGGAGCACCTAATCCTGTAAATGCTGGTACTACATAACATCCGTTAGTATCTTTAACTTTTTTAGCCATATATTCTGAATCTGCAGCAGATTCTATTATTCTAAGTTCATCTCTTAACCATTGTATAGATGCACCTGCAACAAATATAGATCCTTCTAAAGCATAGTTGACTTTTCCGTCAAGTCCCCATGCTATAGTTGTTACTAATCCATTTTGGGAATAAACGGGAGTTTCACCTGTATTCATTAACATAAAACACCCTGTTCCATATGTGTTTTTTGCTTCTCCTGGATTAAAACAAGTTTGACCAAATAATGCCGCTTGTTGGTCACCTGCTGCTCCTGCTATAGGTATTTCTTTACCAAAGAATGAAGCATCACTATATCCATATACACAGCTTGATGGTTTTGGTTCTGGTAACATACTTTCTGGTATATTTAATTCTTCTAAGATTTCTTTGTCCCAAGTTAAATCTTTTATATTGAATAATAATGTACGAGAAGCATTAGAATAATCAGTTACATGTGCTTTACCTTTAGTTAATTTCCATATTAACCAAGTTTCTACTGTACCAAATAATAATTCCCCTTTTTCAGCTCTTTCTCTCACTCCATCTACATTATCTAATATCCATTTTAATTTTGTTCCTGAAAAATAAGCATCTATTATAAGTCCTGTTTTTTCTCTAAATTTATCTGTTAATCCTTTTTCTTTTAGACTGTCACAGTATTCTGAAGTTCTTCTGCATTGCCAAACTATTGAATTATATACTGGTTCTCCTGTATTTTTGTCCCAAACTATTGTTGTTTCTCTTTGATTTGTTATTCCTATTGCTGCAATATCATCTGCTCCTATCCCTAATTTAGCCATAGCTTCAACAGCCACACCTAATTGAGATGACCATATTTCATTTGCATCATGTTCTACCCAACCCGGTTTTGGGAAGTATTGAGTAAATTCTTTTTGTGCTACGCTGCACATTTCTCCTTTTTCGTTGAAAAGTATACATCTGTTACTAGTTGTTCCTGCATCAAGCGCCATTATGTACTTAGACATTTTAAAAATCCTCCTTTAACCATTTTGAATTAATAATAAAAATAAATAAAAATATATATTATCATATAGATGATTATTTTTATAATAACCTATATAATTTTCTACTATTTTATAACGTACTTTCTTATGTTATATTATCTTTTGATTTATGTCTACATTAGCCATGTATTTTGATTAGTTGAAGATACACATACAGCACCTGCTGAAAGAACTTCTATGATATCTTCTTTATCAGTAATTAATCCTCCAGCTATAAGTGGACATTTTAGTTGCTTTGAAATTTTCTTTATAATTTTAGGCATTACACCTGGTAAAACTTCTATAACATCTGGTTTTACATTGTTTTGATATTTAAAAACGTTTTCCAAAGCCATAGAATCTATCAAAAAAAATCTTAATACTGTATATAGTGATAATTCTTTTGCTCTTTTAACTAAATTAGGCTTTGTAGTTATAATTCCATCTGTTTTAGTATTTTTCTTTATAAAATCAACAGCTATGTCTTTAGAACTTAATCCTCCAATTAAATCAATATGTATCATTGCTATTTTTTTGTTTTCTTTTATTAAATCTACAATATCAGTTATATTGCAGACATCCCCAAATAATATAAATATTATTCTAATTGAGTCTATCTTTATAGCTTTTTGTAATCCATCCATATCCTTTACTGCTGCTATTACAGGGTTACTTTCTATTTCTTCATAAAATCTAATATCCATATAAAACTCCTTTTCTTATAATTAACAATTAATTGGCTCCTTCTTTCTAAATAATATTAACTTTTTATTATTTCATAAAAAAAAGCAATACTAAGTGAAGGTTATTACACCTTTTTTAATATTGCTCTCATAATCTCACATATTTTATAAAATTTATATTTAGATAATAGCACATCTATTTTTAATCCACAACATTAGATATTTTTTTAACACCATTTTTTCAAATTTTTATCAAATATATAGACATATAAAATAATACTCTATAAAAATATATTTTTTATTATTTTTTACCAGATATATTTGCTTTTTAAAAGCTCTATTTCTTTTGCATATCCATCTAATTCATTTGGAGTTTCTAGTAAGAAAGGAAGATTTTTTAAGGCATCATGGTTTATTATTCTAACTATTGCATCAAGTCCTATTTGTCCTTCTCCTATTTTTGCATGTCTATCTTTATGACTTCCACATGAATTTAAACTGTCATTTAAATGGATTGCTTTTAATCTATCTAAACCTATTATATTATCAAATTCTTCTAATACTCCATCTAAGTTGTTTACTATATCATATCCTGCATCAAACACATGACATGTATCTAAACATACACCTAATTTTTCGTCTATTTCTACACCATCTATTATAGCTTTTAATTCTTCAAAACTTCGACCTACTTCTGTGCCTTTACCTGCCATTGTTTCAAGAAGAACTGTCGTAGTTTGCTCTTTTGTAAGAGCTTGATTTAACATATCTGTTATATATTTTATACCTACATCCACACCTTGTTTTACGTGGCTTCCTGGATGGAAATTGTATAAATTATTTGGAGTTAATTCTAATCGTTTTAAATCATCTATAAAAGTATTTACTGCAAATTCTCTTTTACTTTCATCTGCGGCACAGGCATTTAATGTGTATGGTGCATGTGCTAGTAATTGTGCAAAGTTATTTTCTTTAGCTAATTTTAAAAATTTATCTATATCATTTTGATCTAGTTGTTTAGCCTTTCCGCCTCTTGGATTTCTAGTGAAAAATTGAAATGTATTTGCATCAATAGATAATGCTTCTTTCCCCATATTTTCAAATCCCTTTGACACTGATAAATGACATCCTATATTTAACATAAATTATTTTCAATGGATTCCTTGTTATATTAAAAACAATCCATTGACTCCTCCTCTACTATTATTCTATATTCACTTTAACTTAATCTATTAATTTTTAAATCAATTTATTTAATTCATTTATATTTATTCGTTCCTAAAATTCCACCTAAATAAATGCATCGTGTTTAACTATATGATTTAGTTTACCCATACTTATTAAATTGTAACAAATTTATTGTTTTCTGTACATTTTATCTTGTAAACATGATTTTTTATCTGTTATTCGATAATTATATTTTACAAAAAAAATAATTAATCTCATAAAATTTTATTAATTCATAATATTTTTACAATTTTATAGACTTATTTTTTTAATCATATATAATATTAATTATACAAATACTTTATTCTTCTATAAAAATTGTAGAATAATCATAATTCTATATTTAAGTTTTTATGAAGTTTAAAAAATCGTTTTCCTAAATAAACTTTAGTCAATTAAAGCCGACGACGATGGTGATTAAATAGATAATTACCATCGTCGCTGCATGTATAAAAAAAAGCAACGAATTTCGTTGCTTTTTTATTTATTATCTTCTTTATCTTTTAATAATAAAGGATTATAATATCTTCCCTTATTTTTCGTACTTTTTCCATATTGAATTGCCTCTTTTGGACATCTACAAATACAGGCCATACACTTTGTACAATGTTGATGCCACATAGGCTTTCCTTTATATAATTCTATATTTTCAAAAGGACACACCTTTGTACAAAGACCACATGAGTTGCAATTATTATCTACGCTAAACTTTGATGTTCCCATACAAAAAATATAAAATAATTTCTTTACTATATATGTTTTAAAATAATCACTTATATTGTATTTTTCTTTATCAAAAGCATGTAGACGTCTATCTTTTATTTGCTCATTTATTTTTATTATTTGTTTTTGAGCATCTACTAATTTTTTATTTCTTAAAAGAGTAGAATCTAAATCAAACATAGTTATAAAATTTTCTGGCATTTGTATAAATTCAGTATAGTATATCTCCATTTTTTTATCCTTAAACATATTATCTAAATACTTTGACATACATCCTGTATCACTTCCACACGTATAAACCGAAAATAAATAATGTTGCCTATACCCCTCAAATTTTATTTTCTTAATAAAACGCTCAACTATTTGGGGTGGAGCCCAAGAATATGTTGGAAATACAAACCCTATTTTTTCTTTTCGTTCTAATTCATAAACATACTCTTCTTGATTTTTCTTCATCTCTGTTGCAATATTTATTAATCTTTCATTTTGGTATTTACCTATTTCTTTAGCTACCCATAAAGAATTTCCGGTCCCAGAGTAATAAAATATCATATGTCTATTCCCCCTAACATGTAAAGTCTGCTCTACTTCTATAAATGAAAATCTATATTAATTATTTTAATTTTTCAAATTATAATTTTATATAATTACCTCAATTTATTATAGCATATCTGACTTTTTTATTTGATTATATAATTGTAATTTATCGAAAATTAATTTAACATAAATTTAATAATTCTATTTACTTCATTATAATCTTATTATTAGCTTTTGATGTATAATAAATATAATTGATTATATTAATTAATTGAAAGGAGATAGCTTTGTCAAATATATTAAATTTAGATAAAATATTGTGTATTTTTTTTGGCGAAAATATATTTACGAATTTAAATAATAATGAATATAATAAGACAGTTGATGTAAGATCAGC
The DNA here is from genome assembly GCA_025148965.1 of Intestinibacter bartlettii. Taxonomy (GTDB): domain Bacteria; phylum Bacillota; class Clostridia; order Peptostreptococcales; family Peptostreptococcaceae; genus Intestinibacter; species Intestinibacter bartlettii. Next base: position 2,681,524 of record CP102273.1, read on the forward strand.
TGAGGAATTTAATGCCATAAAATTATTACAATATAACATTCCTGTAATAACTATAGAGCAACATCAACTTCTCCATAGACATTTATACTTGGCTGGAATAATAGTTTTTTATGGACTTTTTAAAAATAAAAAATATATTAGGAATAAGTTATTAGAAATATCAAATAATAGACAATATAAAATTTTAATTGGTTGTTCCAAGGGTAGACTTAGAAGCCCTGCCGTTTGGCTATATGCAAGATTTCTAGGAATAGATGCTAAAATATTAAAATACGGTGTTAAACATTATGCAAATTAATATATTTATGTAAATAAAAAGATCTCAGGGGACTAGGAATCCTGAGACCTTTTTTTGGTTATATACCCTAATGACTTTTTATAACCAATTTTTCACTATTTATATTATAACTTATATTTGTAAGTTTTTACAGTAGTATTTTGGTAGTACTACTCATTTCAATGTTAAATTTATCTTAATATGTAAACTGAATATTCTCTTATTGATGCTTCATTATACACTCTTTATTTTTACATACTCTGCAAGCTCCTGTACATTCATCAACTAAATCTAAAGATTGCTCAAATGCAAATTTACTATTATTTTTATTTCTTATTATAGGAATATCTTGTTTTTTAGCCTGAGTCTCGACTGATGCCATTAATTTGTGCGATACTGTTGATGTGAATATTACAATTGCATCTGGACTTCCAATTGACCTTTTAACACGTGAAGACATGTTTAAAACTACTTTTGCCTTATATCCCCTATTTTTTGCTAACTGTATATAATCTCTTTTCATTCTTTCGTTTCCACCAACGACTACTAAACTCATATCCGTACACCCCTTTATATTTTTTTGTTTTTATTATCATTTTGATAATTTTATTTTAATCCATTTATTTTCTTATGTCAAGCAAATGATACTGATTATCATTTTAATACCATGATATATTATTATTTTCTAATTGTCAATATAATTGATAATATTTATCAGTTATAATTTTATTTTTTTACTTTTCATATATATTAAATATAGTTTTATATAAGAGTTAAATGTTCAATATAAAGAAATGAATTTCTCAAAAAAAAGACTACACATATTAAATGTGCAGTCTTTTTATTATAAACAATAAATAACATGTATTATTCTTGTTCTTCTAAATCAACTTTTATGCTTAATTCTTCTAATTGACCTTCTTCTGGTAATCCTGGTGCATTAGTCATTGGGCATATAGCATTTTGGTTTTTAGGGAATGCTATTACTTCTCTTATGTTGTCAGCTCCTGTAAGTAACATCATAAGTCTGTCAAATCCAAATGCAAGACCAGCGTGTGGTGGAACACCGTATTTGAATGCTTCTAATAAGTATCCGAATTTATCGTTAGCAGTCTCTTGGCTCATTCCTAAGGCCTTGAACATCTTTTCTTGAACTTCTTCATCAGATATTCTTACACTACCTCCACCAAGCTCATATCCGTTTAATACCATGTCATAAGCTTTAGCTCTTAATTGAGTTTTATCTTCTTGATCTAATTTATCTATATCTTCGTCTAATGGGCAAGTGAATGGATGGTGCATTGCTATCATTCTTCCTGTTTCTTCGTCTTCTTCGAATAGTGGGAATTCAGTTACCCATAATAAGTTGTATTTGTTTTTGTCTATTAAGTCCATTTTTCTAGCAACTTCTAGTCTTAATTGACCTAATGCATCATATACAACTTTGTTTTTGTCAGCTACGAATAATATTAAGTCTCCTGCTTTAGCGTCCATTCTATCTAATATAGCTTTTATTTCATCTTCTGTGAAGAATTTAGCTATTGGAGAATCTATACCTTCTTCAGTAACTTTTATCCAAGCTAAACCTTTAGCTTTGTAAGTTTTAGCATGTTCTTCTAATTTTTTCATTCCTTTTTTAGAGAATGCATCTGCTCCACCTATTGCATTTATAGCTCTAACACTTGAGTTAGCAGCATTTGCAGCTGATGAGAATACTCCAAATCCACAGTCTTTAACTAAGTCTGATAAATCTGTAAGTTCCATAGCAAATCTAGTATCTGGTTTGTCAGAACCGAATCTGTCCATAGCTTCTTTGTAAGTCATTCTCTTAAGTGGTAATTGTATATCTATGTTGTGTATTTCTTTGAATATTCTTCCTATCATGTTTTCCATCATAGTCATAACATCATTTTCGTCAACGAAAGACATTTCGCAGTCTATTTGAGTGAATTCTGGTTGTCTATCAGCTCTTAAATCTTCGTCTCTGAAACATTTAACTATTTGGAAGTATCTGTCCATACCACTTACCATTAATATTTGTTTGAATAATTGTGGTGATTGTGGTAAAGCGTAGAATTTACCTGGGTTAACTCTACTTGGTACAAGGTAATCTCTAGCACCTTCTGGACTTGGTTTTATTAAGAAAGGTGTTTCTATTTCTAAGAAGTTGTTTTCAGATAAGTATTGTCTTACTATTTGAGCAACTCTACTTCTCATTATTAAGTTATTTTGCATAGAAGGCTTTCTTAAGTCTAAGTATCTATATTTTAATCTTTTATCTTCAGATACGTTGTCGTCATCTTTTATATATATTGGTGGAGTTTGAGATTTGCTAAGAACTCTAAGTTCTGTAGCTGATATTTCTATATCTCCAGTAGCCATGTTAGGGTTTTTAGCTTGTCTTTCACGAACTATACCTTTTACAGCTATAACATATTCTGAACCTAATTTTTCAGCTTTTTCAAATGCATCTTTACTTACGTCAGCATCGAATATTATTTGGCTTATTCCTCTTATATCTCTTAAGTCAACGAATACTAATCCGCCTAAGTTTCTTTTCTTTTGAACCCAACCATTTAGAATAACTTCTTCGCCAACATTGTCCATTCTAAGATCTCCACAATAGTGAGTTCTCTTTAATCCTTTTAATGTCTCCATGTTTTTCTCCTTTATCATTTACACACTAAAGGAGGACTACTATTTTGTGGTTAGCAAAAATATAAGCAGCCCCTCTAGTATTTTTCATATATTAGATTATAATCTTTTTTTAAGTTCGTCAACTAATTCGCTTAGTTTTATAGTTGTTTGTTCTGATGTTTTCATATTTTTAAGTGTTGCTGTATCGTTAGCTAACTCATCATCACCTATAACTACTGTGTATTTAGCGTTAAGTTTGTCAGAGTACTTAAATTGAGCTTTTAAACTCTTATCTAAGTGGTCATTGTCTGCACTTATGTGATTAGTTCTTAAATCTTTTATTAATTTAAAGCTCTTAGTTTTAGCAGCATCACCTATAGTTGCTATATATATATCAGTTGATTTTGGATTTTCGATTTCTATATTGTTATTTTCTAAAGTTAATAATAATCTTTCTGCTCCAAGAGCAAATCCTATACCGCTTATACCTTTAGGTCCACCAAGCATTTCAACTAGTCCGTCGTATCTACCTCCACCACAAACTGTACTTTGAGAACCGATGTCGTTAGATATAATTTCGAACGCTGTCTTTTTGTAGTAATCTAATCCCCTAACTATAGTTTTATCAACTACATAGTTTATATCCATTTCTTTTAAGTAAGTTTGTAATTTGTCAAAGTGATCCTTACAATCTTCACATAAGTGGTCTATCATGAAAGGTATGTCTTGTAAGTTTTCTTTACAGTGAGGGTTCTTACAGTCGATAACTCTCATTGGATTTTTATCTTTTCTTTCTAAACAAGTTTCGCATAATACGTCAACTTTTTTGTCTAGATATTCTTTTAATTTTCTATTGTATTCTTCTCTACATGTTGGGCAACCTACAGAGTTTATATTTACTGATAAGTTTTTAAGTCCCATTTCGTTGAAGAATTGTACTGCAAGGCTTATAACCTCAGCATCTACTGATGGTCCATCACTTCCTAATACTTCTATACCAAATTGGTGGAATTGTCTTTGTCTTCCTGCTTGTGGTCTTTCATATCTGAAGCAAGGAGTTATGTAGTATAATTTTGTTGGTTGTGTATCAGCATACATTTTATTTTCTATAAATGATCTTATAACACCTGCTGTTCCTTCTGGTTTTAAACTTAATTGTCTATCTCCTCTATCAGTGAAACTATACATTTCTTTTTGAACAACATCAGTAGTGTCCCCAACACTTCTAGCAAATACTTCTGTGTGTTCAAAGATAGGAGTTCTTATTTCTTCATATCCATATAATGCACAGATTTCTCTGAATTTTTTTTCTACATAATGCCATTTATATACATCCTTTGGTGTTATATCTTTAGTTCCTCTAGGTGCTTTACTTAACATTCTTTTGTACCTCCTTATATTTTCTATTTATCATTTCGTCAACTCTATCAATATATTGCTCTAGATTTTTGACGTTTTCTACTCTTTCAATTCTATTTTCATCTGCATATACAAATTTTGTGATTGAACCAGCCCCTAAAGCTATATTACTTTGGCGCTCCTCCATTATTTGAATATTATATATACATTCATATCCTTCTTTAGCATAACCTATATTTTCTAGGTTTCCTAACATGTGTTTTTGTCTGTACATATAGTATGGATTAAGTCCCATTTTCTTTGCATATTTCATAGATAAATCTATCATCTTAGTCATTTCATCGAATTGAGTTAATTCATAGTTATCTATGTTTTCTTTTAATTTAGATGTTCTTTTAACAGCTAATGTGTGCACTGTTAAACTTTCTGGTGAAAGTTTTTCTATTTCTTTTAATGTATTTTCTACCATTGCTAGATTTTCATCAACAAGACCTAAAATTATATCCATATTAATATTATCAAATCCTAGCTCTCTCGCCAACTGAAAACATTCAATTATATCATTTACACTGTGTTTTCTTCCTACTTTTTGTAGAGTTTCGTCGTTCATAGTCTGTGGATTTATACTAATTCTACTTACACCGTGTTTTTTAAGAACTTCTAAAATCTCTCTATTTATTGTATCAGGTCTTCCCGCTTCCACTGTGAATTCTTTTATATTGCTTAAATCGAATTCTTTGAATAATCCTTTTATTAAAGTATCCATTTCTTCTGGTGATAAAGTTGTTGGAGTACCTCCACCTATATATAAAGTTTCTATTTCTTTGTTGTTATCTCTAAGAAGTTCTGCAACACCTTTGGCTTCTTGAAGTAATTTTTCTACATATAGTGGCTTTTTACCACCAAATTTATCAACTGGATTTGCTGGGAATGAGCAATAATAACATCTAGTTGGGCAGAATGGTATCCCTACATATAATGATACCTTATTTTCATCTATTGGATATATAAATTGTCTCTCTCTTTTTGCAATATTTAAAGCTAATTCTATTTTATCATCTTTTATATAGTAATCTTCGCCTAATTTTATTTTTATATATTCTTCATCTTTGCCTTCGTCTAATAAAGCATGGACTATTTTTACTGGTCTTATACCCGTAAGTATACCCCAAGGTACATTAGATTCAAATTTTTGTTCAAGAATTTTGAACATACTTCTTTTTATTGTTTCTTTTATAGTTTTTTTACGTTCTCTTTCATCTAGTCCGCTTAAATCTCTGTAATCAACATTGCTAAGTATTTCTTGATAGTTTTCACAATAAACAGTTTTTGAGAAAAGTCTGTCTCCATGATAGAAAATACTATTTTCTATTACCATCATACAGTCTCTTACATCGATAAATCTAAAATCAGAAGTAAATAATTTTATAAGTTCACTTACTTCGTATTTATAATCATGTCCTTTTAGAACAACTCCTATCATTTTACGTCTCCTTTTATTATAGCTTTTTTCTGTTAAAAAAATAATCCAGTACTGCTTTGATTAGCTAAAACAGTACTGGAAAAACTTAAATTTGTTGCATATATGGATTCATTCTTTTTTCTACTCCAATTGTAGATGTAGGTCCATGTCCTGGGTATACTACTGCGTTATCATCGTATTTAGCTAATTTTCTTAAAGATTTCATAATTTGTTTGTAATCTCCACCATAAAAATCAGTTCTTCCTATACTTCCTGCAAATAAAGTATCCCCTGTGAATATGTGTTCTCCTACTTTTATGCACATTCCACCTTTTGTATGTCCTGGAGTGTGTATAACTTTTAATTTAAGACTTCCAAGCTCTATAATGTCGCCTTCTTGAACGTACTCATCAGCATCAAATTCAACTAAAGGCCCTGGAAGTTGTGCACTTAAATTTTTATTTCTGTCTATTAAAACTTCTTCTTCATTTACATGAGCTACTATTTTAGCATTTGTTTTGCTTTTAATTTCTGGTACACGACATATATGATCGCCATGTCCATGAGTTAATATTATATATTCTACAGTCAGTCCATGTTGTTTTATTATGTTGAATATATCTATAATACTTCCACCTGGATCTATTACTGCACATTTTTTAGTTTTTTCGTCCCCAAGTATATAAGTATTTTCATCCATAAATCTATCTACAACTTTTTCAATTATCATCAAAATCCCTCCTTAGAAAGCTTTTTTAGATTCTAATAAAATTGTTACTGGACCATCATTTGTTAGTTCTACCATCATATGAGCTCCAAATTCCCCTGTTCCTACAGTTATCCCTTGTGCTCTTAATTTTTCTACAAATTCTTCGTATAGAGGATTTGCTACATCAGGTCTCGCTGCATCAGAAAAACTTGGTCTTCTTCCTTTTCTAGCGTCTCCATAAAGCGTAAATTGAGATACTGCCATTACTTCCCCTTCGATATCTTTTAAAGATAAATTCATTTTGTCGTTTTCATCTTCAAATATTCTTAAATTTGTTACTTTATCTACCATATAGTCTACGTCTTTTGAAGTATCATCATGAGTTACTCCTAATAAAACTAATAGACCTTTTTTGACTTCTCCTGTTACTCTTTCATCTACAGTAACCCTTGAACTTGATACTCTTTGAACAACAGCTCTCATATCTGCCTCCCTAAACTTTAAATTTATTAAAAACCCTAGGGGTTAGTTTCTCATTCTTGAAACTTCGTCAACCCCTGGTATTGATTTTATTTTTTTCATAAGTTGTTTTAATTCTGATATATCGTTAACTTCGACTAATAAACTTATATTTGCTGTATTGTCCTTTAATACTCTGCAATTTATACCGCTTATACGTAGTTTTTCCATAGATACGATATGTATAACATCATTTAAAAGACCTACTCTATCTATTGCAATGATTTTTACTTCACCTTCAAATTTGCTCTTTTCTGGATTATTCCATTCAACTTCAACAAGCCTATTTTTTAGGAATTCATCATCAAGTTTTATATTTGGACAGTCTTTTCTATGGATTGCTACACCTCTTCCTTTTGTGATATATCCTATTATATCGTCTCCTGGAAGTGGGTTACAACATTTAGCGAATCTTACTAATATGTTGTCTAATCCCTTTACTGTAATACCGTTATCTTTTTTCTTTCTTTTCTTAGCGTATTCTTGTTCATCGAAGTTTTGCTTAATTTTATCTTCTTTTTCTTGCATTCGCTTTTCTTTTTCTTGGCGGTTAACTTCTTTATTGTAGAAATCCCTAACCTTTGGCATAACTTGTGATGTAGCTATACCACCATATCCTATAGTTGCAATTAAGTCTTCTAAACTTGGTTGATTGAATTTTTTTGCAACTTGAGTTAAGAATTTTTGAATGCTAGCATTTTTGTATGGTATGTTGTAGCGTTTGAATTCTTTTTCTAATATATCTGTCCCACGCTCAACATTTTCTTCTCTTCTTTCTTTTTTGAACCATTGTCTTATTCTATTTCTAGCTGTTGGTGTTTGTACTATACTTAACCAATCACGACTTGGCCCTGGTGAGTTTGCTGATGTTATAACTTCTACAATTTCACCATTTTGTAATTTATAATTTATTGGAACAATTTTACCGTTTATTTTTGCACCTGTACATTTATTACCTACATTTGTATGAACTCTATAAGCGAAGTCTATCGGTGTAGAACCTGCTGGTAATTCAATTACATCCCCTCTTGGTGTAAATACATAAACTTGACTATTAAATACGTCGTCTTTCAGTGCATCTAAAAACTCATGTGGATCTTGTACGTCTTTTTCCCACTCCATCATTTGTCTTAGCCATTTTAATTTTTGTTCCATCTTAGCATCATGACTTCCTGTAATGCCTTCTTTATATTTCCAGTGAGCAGCGATACCATTTTCAGCAATCTCATGCATCTCATGAGTTCTAATTTGTATTTCTACAGGCTCACCATCAGGACCTATTACAGTTGTATGAAGAGATTGATAAAGATTTGGCTTTGGCATAGCGATGTAGTCTTTAAATCTTCCTGGCATAGGAATCCACATTGTATGAACCATACCTAAGACTGCATAACAGTCCTTAATCGTGTTAACAATAATTCTAACAGCAGTTAAATCATAAATTTCTTCAAATGTTTTGTGTTTTTTCTTCATTTTTTTGTAGATACTATAGAAGTGTTTTGGTCTACCTGAAACTTCACAATCTATATCTACTTCTTTAAATTTATCTTGTAACAATCGTACTATTTTATCTATGTATTCCTGTCTTTGACTTCTCTTCATAGTTATCTTTTCAGCAAGTTCTCTATAACCTTCTGGATCGATATATTTTAAAGCTAAGTCTTCTAATTCCCATTTAATCTTCGATATACCTATTCTATGAGCAATCCCACCGTATATTTCTAGAGTTTCTTTAGCTTTATATTTAGCCTTTTCCTCTGGCATATATTTCAGAGTCCTCATATTATGAAGTCTATCGGCTAATTTAATTAAGATAACTCTTATATCTTTAGCCATAGCTAAGAACATTTTTCTAAGGTTTTCAGCTTGAGATTCTTCTTTTGTTTGATACTTAATTTTACCTAATTTAGTAACTCCATCTACTAAGTCTGCTATATCTTTGCCAAATAATTCTTTAATATCTTCATATGTGTAAGGTGTGTCTTCTACAACATCATGTAACAGACCTGCTGCTATAACTTCCATATCTAGTTCTAGATCGGCTAATATATTTGCAACAGCTATTGGATGAATAATATATGGTTCACCCGATTTTCTAAATACTCCTGCATGTGCAGATTTTGCTAATTCATATGCTTTTATAACTGGAGTCACATCTGCATTAGGAGCGTATTTTTTAATTTTATCTAAAATTTCTTGTAATTCCTTGTCATACATATTACCACCTGATTATCCTATATTTTTATATATATGAAAATAGTTGGTATATACCAACTATTATTATTCTAGTATTTTATTAGAGAATTAATATGATAACCTTCTAATTTAGCTTTACCATTTAAATCTTCTAATTCTATTAAGAATTGAAGTGAAACTACTTCTCCACCTAAATTTTCTATTAATTTTATTGCAGCTTCTGTAGTTCCTCCTGTAGCTAGTAAATCGTCAACTATTGCCACTCTTTGACCTGGTTTTATTGCATCTTTGTGTATTTCTAATATATTTGAACCGTATTCTAAATCATATTCAAATCTTTCAACTTCACCTGGTAATTTTCCTGGTTTTCTAACTGGTACAAATCCAGCTTCTAAAGCATATGCAACTGGTGTCCCAACTAAAAATCCTCTCGCTTCTGGTCCAACAACTATATCGATGTTTTTATCTTTTAAATCTTCAACTATTTGATCAATAGCATATTTTAAGGCTTTTCCATCTTTTAATAAAGTTGTTATATCCTTAAAACTAATCCCCTCTTTTGGGAAATCTTCTATAACCCTTACACATTTTTTTAAATCCATTCTAGATTCCTCCTAATAGCTTTCTAAGTATCTGTCTTTTAATTCCTTAATATTTATAAGTATCAAACTTTCATCAAGATTAAATTTAGAAATAGACTGTTTTGTAAAATCTATAATCAAGATATTATCTATTTCATTTATTGTGTATTCTAGTAAATTAAACTCTCTAAAAACACTTAATATAACAAATATTTTTAATGGCATTACTCCAAATACAGCTTTTATTTTATTAAGTGTAATTTCAATGTGTTTATTTGTAATACAATATTTATATACAGATATAAATTCATCCCTTGTAGGAACTATGTTATCCATTATACTATTTAAATATAATTTACTTTTTTCATCATAATACTTAATAAGGTTAGAATTTGCCTTAATATTATATAATAAATACGAATATTCTTCTTTATTATATAAAAAATCGTAAAGAATAATATTATTATATATGTTTAAATCTAATTTATCAAGATTAGGAGAAAATATAAGTTTTATTTTATGTGTATCTTTACATATTATTCCAAATTCAATGTCAAATTCGTCATCTATAAGCGATAAATCTGAATAAGCTCTAAAAAATCCGTTTAATGTATTACAAATTACTAATGTATTTTCATCGAAAAATTCAAATATATTTATATCATTGTAATCACTATATTTTTGATTAAAACTATTTGATATTTCATTTTGCCCAAAATCACTATCGTTTATTCCTTTTTTTTCTAAATCGTAATTTATTTTATATAAATTGTTCACATCATGTGGAACTATTTTTGAAAATAGTTTTATAGATGTAGAATCTTTTATTGCTGACTTAGGATGTGCCATTCTTACATCCTTAAGTAAGAATTGTACTTTCCTATTATTGTTGTAATTATTTTCATCTAATTGAAATAAAACATCTACTTTATCCCCTCTAGTAAATTCATCTGCTAAATAAGCCATATTAAATCCAATGGCTTCATATACAGAATCTTTTTGAAGAGTTAATTTAAGATGTTGTTTTGCTGCTCCAACAAATCCTATGTTAGCTAAGACTAAATCTCTCATTATAAATCTAGGTGTTGGATTGCTCATTCCAAAAGGTTCTAAAAGATGAAGTTGGTCAACTAAATCTAAATCAACTTGTCCCTCTTGTAATTCGTACTCAACTTTTATATTTTCAATCATATCTTCCTTAGTCAAGCTATAATCTGCAATTTCATTTACTCTTTGTCTAAGTTCATCTATATTTCGTGCATCCATTGAAAGCCCTGCCGCTTGTTCATGACCTCCAAATTTAGACATTAAATCCTTACATTCAACAAGAGCATCAAATATACTAAAGCCTTTTATTGATCTCGCTGAACCTGTTGCCATTCCTTCTTCTATAGTAAGCAATATAGTGGGTTTGTAGTATTTTTCAGTTAATTTTGATGCAACTATTCCTATAATCCCATGTTGCCACCCTTCATTAGCTACTACTAAAACCTTATCATCTTCATAAGATTGGTTACTTGCTATAATTGCTTCAGCTTCACTATACATCTTACTTTCAATTAACTGTCTTTCGCTATTTTTTTCTTCTAAATCCATAGCTATTTCTTTAGCTTGTTCTGGGCTGTCTGCAGTAAATAATTCTACTCCTAAATAAGAATATCCTAAGCGTCCTGATGCATTTATTCTAGGCCCTACTGAATATCCTATATGCGATGATTTAAGTTGGTGAGTATCTATTCCACATACTTTTATAAGCTCTTTTAAACCTATATTTCTACCATCCTTCATCATTTTCAGACCATTTTTTACAATTATTCTATTTTCATCTTTTAGAGGTACAATATCACAAATAGTAGCTAGAGTTACAATCTCTAAATAGTCATACATTGATTCCCTAAATACTTCAGGTGGCGTCAATGCTTGTATTAATTTAAATGCAACCCCACACCCGCATAAAAAGTCGTATGGATATGTACAGTCCTCTTGTTTTGGATTTATTACTGCTATTGCGTCTGGAATTTCATCTTGGCATTCATGGTGATCTGTTATTATTACGTCCATTCCAAGTGTTTTTGCAAATTCTACTTCTTTTGCTGAAGTTATTCCACAGTCTACACTTATTAATAAATCACAGCCTATCTCATTTATTTTTTCTAATGCCTCAATGCTTATCCCATATCCTTCTTTTAATCTATTTGGAATGTAGTATTTTACATCATATCCTATAGATTTAAAATATAATACTAATATAGATGTTGAAGATACCCCGTCGACATCATAGTCGCCATATATAAATATCCTCTCCTTTTTTTCGATAGCTTTCTTTATCCTATCTACACCTTTTTGCATATCCTTCATCAAAAACGGGTCTCTTAGATAATCCAAAGAGGGATTCATAAATATTTCAGCATCTTTTTCTGTTATTATGTCTCTATTTTTTAATATTTGACTTATTTCCGGGGAAATACCGACTTGTGTTCCTACTTTATTTTCTTTTATTTTCCCAAAATGTTTTAATGTCCATTTCTTTTTATAAAGCATACAATCACCTCCTGCTATTATTTTTCTATTTTGTCCACATATTACAAAATTTCTCTATATTTTTTAACGTCAATTTTTTTCTTTATATTGATAATTTTCACACATTCTATTATATTATATTTTTTAATTGTTTAACAATTTGTTTTAGTTTTTCCAATAAACAACTGCTTTTATTGTATTTATTTTTTCATAAATTAAACCATTTATGCTTATCTCTTCTATATATTTCTTTATAATATGCTCTTGATTCTCATCAATATCGTATTTAGCTTTACATCTATTTATATAAACCTCACATGATTTCTCAATACTCATCTCACTATCCCAACTTTGTTCTATGTATTCTATTTTAGGGTAATATCCATTTTCCCAAAGAATATTGAATACATACTTAACAGTATCTTCAGAATTGCTTTGTTTATTTTTTATTCCAAGCAATTTATCAATCTCATCACTTACTGAATCTGTTCTTCTAGTGCCACAGCAATATATCCCCGCACTTTTACTACAGTCCATAAATTTTTTAAAAGTTTCATAATTAGATATTGCTGGAGTCATACATGCCATAACTAAATCGAATTTTTTGATTAAACCTTCTTTTTCTATATCGAGTTTTGACCAATCGTCACATCTAAACTCTACATTTTTCTTATCGTATTGTTTTGCCTTCTCTTTTGCAAATTCTATCATTCTTGGTGATAAATCTGTTCCAATGCATTTGAAACAATCATCTGCTAATGCTGCACAATATTTTCCGGCACCGCACCCTACATCTAAAATAAAACTATCCTTATTTATCAAGTTATTTTCTTTTATTATCTGAATGAACCTTTCATTTTGTACATTTTCCAATTCATAGCTTCCAAAGTAATCCGCCTTTGAATTCCACAATTCAATTGCTGCTTTATCATTCTTATTTTTATTTTCCCATTTATCTTTAATAATCTCTGTAAACATAATTTATACCCCTTTAAAAAAATGGATACAACATAATTTATGTCATATCCATCTTATACACTTTATTCTTAAATATTAATTTAATTTTATATTGAATTAAAACTTTAGATTATTTATGTTTTTGAGCATTAGCACAATAATCATCTGCTGATTTTATTAAACTTTGTTTTTCTTCTTCTGTTAATTCTCTCACAGCTTTTGCTGGAGATCCTATTATAAGCATACCATCTGGGAACTTTTTGTTTTGTGTTACTAAAGCACCAGCACCTATCATACAAAATTCACCTATTTCAGCACCATTTAAAACTATTGCGCCCATACCTACAAGACTGTTATTTCCTATTTTACACCCATGAACTAATGCATTATGACCTACAGTTACATTATCGCCTATTACAGTATCTACATCTAATCCAACATGGACTACAGTCCCATCTTGTATGTTAGTATTTTCTCCAATTCTTATAGCGTGTTCGTCGCCTCTAAGAACTGTATTATACCACACACTTGAATTTTTCCCGATTTTAACATCACCTATTATGTCTGCACTTTCTGCAACAAATACAGATTCATCAATTTCAGGCATAATTCCTTCGAATTCTTTAATCATTTTCATTCGCCCCTTTAATATTAATTTCCTTCTAACATCATTTTGGCTTGAATCATTATAGAACATTCAGTACGTTTCTTTTGCATTTCACATCCAAGCTTATAAGGAACTTTTATGTCATTATTGAAGTTGATTGCATTTGCATGACATCCACCTGAACAATAGAATTTATTCCAGCAGTTTCTACATTCATCTTTAGCATAAACATGAGCTTCTCTGAACATATTTGTTACCTCTTTTGGTAATTCTATTTTTTCATCTAATATATTACCTAATTTAAAGTCTTCATTTCCTACGAATTGATGACATGGGTATATATCACCTGATGGAGTTATAGCAAGATATTCATTACCTGCTCCACAACCAGTTATTCTCTTTATAACACAAGGTCCTTGATTTAAGTCTATCATAAAGTGGAAGAATGAGAAACCGTCACCTTTTAATTTCATATCAGCGTATTGAACTGCTAATTTTTCATATTCTTCAAACACTTTTGGAAGATCTTCTTCTCTTAATGCATAAGGATTTTCTTCTTCACCAACAACTGGTTCAACAGATGTTAATTTAAATCCTTCGTTAGCAAAGTGAAGTACGTCTTCAGAGAAATCTAAGTTATCTCTAGTAAATGTACCTCTTATGTAGTAGTATTTGTCTTTTGGTCTTTCAGATACTAACTTTTTGAATTTTGGAGCTATTATATCATAACTTCCTTTATTGTTTGCAGTAGGTCTCATATTGTCATTTACTTCTTTTCTTCCATCTAAACTAAGAACTACATTGTGCATATTTTCATTTATATATTTTATTTTTTCGTCATCTAATAAAACTCCATTTGTTGTTATTGTGAATCTTATATTTTTTCCACGAGTTTTTTCAACTTTTCTTCCATATTCAACAAGTTGCTTAACAACTTCAAAGTTCATTAATGGTTCTCCACCAAAGAAGTCTATTTCTAAGTTTCTTCTGTTTCCTGAGTTAGCTATTAAGTAATCTATTGCAGCTTTACCAACTTCAAAATTCATTATTTCTTTTGCTCCACCGAAGTCACCTTGTGAAGCGAAACAATATTTACATCTTAAGTTACAATCGTGTGAAACATGTAGACATAAAGCTTTTACTACTTTTTTTCTATTTACGAAGTTTGGATTGAATTCATATGTATCTGTTGTGAATAATAATCCTTCTTCTTTTAAAGAAGTTATTTCGTCATATGCTTCTTCTATTTGCTCTGCTGTAAATTTATTTTCTAATTTAGATATTATTTCTTCTTTTGTGTTTTCTTCATATAAATCAACTAATTCATATGCAACATCATCTAATATATGTACGCTTCCTCCATCTACGTCTAATACTATATTATATCCGTTCATGGAAAACTTATGTATCATGTCTATTTCCTCCTAAAGTAAATTTCATCTATTTTTTACACAAATTTTATTATAACTTTTTAATATAATGTAATCAAGTTATACATACGTTTATTTGCTGAAATAATTTGTACTTAAAGCAAAAACTCTCCCGGCAATTATGTCGTGAGAGTGTTTGTAATACTTATGGGTGTTTTTTAAAAATCAAATACTGAGTTTTGCTCAAATTTAACTTTAATGGTTTGTCCTACTTTAACTTTTTTAATATTTTTATCAACTTCCATCTGTAATGGAAGATTGTTTTCGTTATCACAATTTTTTATATGAATATTATAGCTGAATGAGTTTTCTATAACCCTTACTACTGTCATTTCAAATAAATTTTCTCCATTTTCAACTTCTTCTTCAACTACTTTCATATGATGTGCTCTTATTCCAATATATTTTGAATCCTTATTAACACCTTTATCTAGTTTGCATTTAAATCCCCAATCTTTAGCAAATACTGTATTTATATCTATTATATCACATGCAGATATATTTTTGCATCCTGTGATGACTGCTTCTGTCATACAGCTCGGATGTGCAAAAAGTTTATCTTTATTTTTTTTAGGTAGTGAAAGTCCATTATCAAATACTATAATCTCATCACTAACTCTATAAGCTTCTGATATATCATGTGTTACGAATAGTACATTTCCATTGAAATCTTTTAATATTTCACATAATTCATTTTCCATATTACTTCTAAGATGGTAATCTAAGGCTGAAAATGGCTCATCTAAAATTAATATTTTGGGATTTAAACATAATGCTCTTGCTAAAGCTATTCTTTGTTGTTGTCCCCCTGATAATTGCCATGGGTATCTATTTTCAAACCCTTCTAATTTGAATTTTTTAAGATATTTACTTGTTATTTCATCTTTTTCTTCTTTAGATAAATTTTGAATTCCCAATTGTATATTTTCTTTTACAGACATATGTGGAAACAGGGCATAATTTTGAAACAAGAATCCTACTTTTCTCTTTTGTGGAGATAAGTTTATTTTTTTTTCAGAGTCGAAAAATACTGTACCATTTGAAATTATTTTTCCTTTATCAGGTTTCACAATACCAGCTATACATTTTAAAGTCATACTTTTTCCACAACCTGATTGACCTAATAAACCTAATATTCCATTCTCCTGTTCAAATTTAACTTTTAATTTAAAGGAGCCCAAATCTTTTTCTATATCAACATATAAAGACATTTTTATTTACCTCCTCTAACTCTTTTTCCAACAATATCTTGTTGTTTATCTGACCAAAAGTTTAATATTAATATCATAACCACGGAAATAGCCACAATTGTTGCAACCCATAACATAGCTCCCTTATAGTTCATAGCTTGAACTTGAAAAAATATCGCAAGTGGCATAGTTTGGGTTCTTCCTGGTATATTCCCTGCTATCATTAATGTTGCCCCAAATTCACCAAGTGCTCTTGCAAAAGCTAATACTACTCCACCAATTATTCCTGGCCATGCAAGAGGTATAGATATTTTGTAAAATATACTCCAATTACTCATACCTAATGTTTTTGCTGCTGAAATTAGATTATCATCGATTTGTTCAAAAGCAGAACGCGCTGATCTATACATCATAGGAAATGCTACTACAACTGCTGCAATTACTGTTGCTGCCCAACTGAATATGATATTTATTTCAAAATAATTCATTAAAAACTTTCCTGCTGGTCCATTTTTACCAAATAAAAGTAGTAAAAAGAACCCTAAAACAGTAGGAGGAAGAACAAGCGGTAATGTTAGTATACTATCGATTATTCCCCTTCCTTTTCCTTTATAGTTCGCAACTAAATAAGCTGTTCCTATTCCTAAAAAAAATGTTATAATTGTCGCCAATAAAGATGTTCTAATGGAAATCCAGAGAGGTGTTAATCCTGCATCCATCTAGTTCTTCCTCCTCTTAAATTTTATTTCTTCTATCTATAATAACCTATAGAAGGTAATACGTATACCAACTATAGGTTATTTTATTTAAAAATTCTATTTAATATATTTTTTGTAACTTAAGTTTATAATATGTAATTTTCTATAGTATTTTATATTTATAAACTATTTAACTTTATTAAAGCCGTGTTTTTCCAATATATTTTGAGCTGTATCGCTTAATAAGAAGTCTTCAAATTGTTGAGCTACTTTTGCCTGTTTGCTATCTTTAAGAACAGCTACTGGATAAGCTATTTCTGAATGAGAATCAGCATCTGTAGTTAAAACTACATCTACATCATCAACACCAGTTGCATCACTTAAATAAACAAAACCAACATCAGCATTACCTTTTTGTACCCAAGATAAAACTTCTTTAACGTCTTTAGCTAAAACTAATTTATCTTTTACATTATCATATAATTTAGTATTATCTAAAACTTCTTTAGCATATTTACCAGCTGGAACACTTTCAGGGTCTCCGATAGCTATTTTTTCTACATCATCAGTTTTTAAAGCATCTAATGAATCTACTTTTTCACCTTTAGCAGCAACTAATACTAAGTCATTTGTTAATAAAGTTTTAACAGCGTCTTTTTCTACTGTTCCGTCTTCAACTAATGTATCCATTTGTTTTGCACCTGCAGATATAAATAAGTCACATGGTGCACCTTCTTGTATTTGTTGCATTAATGAACCTGAAGAACCTAAGTTAACTGTTAATTTAACATCTGGATTAATGTTTTTGAATTCTTTTTCTAATTCTACCATTGCTTCTTGTAAAGACGCTGCAGCAGATATGTTTAATTCTACTTTTTCACTTGAATCTCCTGAAGATGATGCTGCACTTGATGCATTTGAAGATGAGCTATTATTACTGCATCCTACTGCTCCTAGCATTAGGCATAACGCTAGAGTTAAAATACCAAATTTTTTTTTCATAATAAATGTTTCCCCCTTATAATAAGTTTCTCCCAAACAAAACGTGTCATAACATTATATAAATCATCTATTTTCGTTACTCTAGGTTATGTTTTGTTATGTTTTGTTGTTTTTCAATTAAATTGTATACGTTTTTTTACCATTTTTCAACTTATTTTGCATCTTTTTATTGTATACTTTTTAATTTTATTACTTTTTATACCATTTAATTTGTTTTTATCACTATTTTTGATATACATAAATAATCAAATATTATAAAATATTAAATAGGGAGGCTGATATTATGAATTCAACATCATTGACACCATTAGAAGTCGCTGAATTATTAAAAATAACTAAAAATACAGTCTATGAATTAATAA
The DNA here is from genome assembly GCA_025148965.1 of Intestinibacter bartlettii. GTDB lineage: Bacteria > Bacillota > Clostridia > Peptostreptococcales > Peptostreptococcaceae > Intestinibacter > Intestinibacter bartlettii. The sequence goes on from CP102273.1 coordinate 2,700,030, forward strand.
AAAGAGGTGAATTACCTGCTTATAAAGTTGGTAGAAAACTTCGTATTGACAAGGAAGATATAGATAATTATATAAAAAGTCAAAAATCATCTACCATATCTTCTCCTGATACACAACAACAAGAAATAACTTTAAATGATATACCAAGTGAAAAAAATGAAACAAAACTAGATGATAAAAATATTATAATATGTGGACAAGATATGATTTTAGATATTTTATCAAGAAATATAGAAAGTTCACTTCCGTCTATAAAATCATATAGGTCATATATGGGGAGTTATAATGGTTTATATAATCTTTATAATAATAAAGCTTCTATCGCTTCTTCACATTTATGGGATTGGGAGACATCAGAGTATAATATAGATTTCGTCAAGAAATTACTTCCTGGAATTCCCTGTACAATAATAAATTTAACATATCGAACTCAAGGTTTTTATGTTCAAAAAGGAAATCCTAAAAATATAAACGGATGGGACGATTTAAAAAGAGATGATTTAAGCTATGTAAATCGCGAAATTGGTTGTGGCGTAAGAGTATTATTAGATGGTAAACTTCGCGAATTAAATATATCTTCCAATGAAATAAATGGATATAATTATGAAGAAAATTCTCATCTTGCTGTTGCTAGTGCTGTTGCAAGAGGTAAAGGAGATTTTGGTATTGGTATAGAAAAAGTTGCAAAACAAATAGATAATATTGATTTTATACCTCTTCAAAAAGAAAGATATGATTTAGTTATAAAAACAAATGATTTAGAAAATCCAATTTATAAACAAATTTTAAATATTATAAATTCAGATACTTTTAAAGACGAATTGGAAGGACTTGGTGGTTATGATTTAAAAGATACGGGCAAAATAATAGCAGAAACATAACAACCCACCTTTAACTTTTAAAAGGGAATTGAATGGTAACTCACATCACCTATCAATTCCCCTTTTTCATTGTGGACTATCTTTCACATTCTTGATTAGCAACTGTACAAGAAGTCTTGCAAGCTGATTGACAAGAAGTTTGACATTCTCCACATCCACCTTTAGCGGCACTTTCTTTTAAAGTAGCTTGAGATAAAGTTTTTATATGTTTTTTAGCCATGTCAAATATCCTCCTGATTTTTAATTTCTATGTATAATTTTATACTTGAGTAATTATAACACAAATTCCATATTTTTAAAATTATTTTAGAAATTTACCCCAATAATTCCACCTATACCTCCAGCTAAAGTTGTTAATACTACACTATATAGCATACTCATTTCAAAAGAAAAATTTTCTTTTGCCAAGAAAACTAATACGATTAAAAAGATTATATACAATAGTCCCTCTAATAATCCGTATATCAATCCTTTTTCTTTTATCTGTTTGCAAGCATAAAATCCACCAAATGCTGACCCAAAAGTAGTTATAATTGACACTATCATCCCCATATTATCTGGTGATATTTTAGTAAATGTTAATAATGCATTATAAATTAATATTACTATTAAAGTGAAAATATATGCATATCCCAAACCTTTAAAAATACTTATGGCTTTACTCATAAAAAAACCTCCCTTCTTAAATAAATATATTTAAGAGGAAGGTTTTAAATTCCTAATTATTATTTAATTTCTTTTTTTGATTGAACGCTACCTATAGCCCATTTTTGTATTGGCATTTTAGTTCTGCTTGGTCCAAATTCTATAACTATAGTTTCTTCTTCTATTTTTGCTACGTTAGCAACTATACCACCTATAGTTACTATAGTATCTCCAACAGCAAGAGAGTCTCTCATTTCTTTTAATTCTTTATCTTTTTTCTTTTGTGGTCTTATAAATAAGAAGTAGAATATTGCAAATAAAGCTACTATATAAGCAATTGACCATATTAATGATTGATTCATTTTATTTTTCTCCTTTAACTTTTAATTAATTACATATTCATTATTAAATATTATATATTAAATATCTTATAATTCATACCCATATTTAGTGAAAAATTCTTCTCTAAAGTCTAATAGTCTGTCTTCTCTTATTGCTTGTCTAACTTGTTCCATTAATTTAAGTAAGAATCTTAAGTTGTGTGTTGTTATAAGTCTAGCAGCTAATATTTCGTTAGCCTTAACTAAGTGTCTTATATATGCTTTTGTGTAGTTTTTACAGCAGTAGCAATCACACTCTGGATCAAGTGGAGTAAAGTCTTTAGCATAAGCTGCATTTCTAACTACTACTTTACCTTGGCTAGTCATAGCAGTACCATTTCTAGCTATACGAGTTGGAAGTACACAGTCGAACATGTCAACCCCTCTTATTACACCTTCGATTAAGTCATCAGGTGAACCAACACCCATTAGGTATCTTGGTTTATCAACTGGCATAAGTGGTGTAGTGTATTCTAATACTTCATACATAAGTGGTTTTGGTTCTCCAACACTAAGTCCACCTATTGCGTATCCTGGTAAGTCTATTGCAGTTATTTCTTTTGCTGATTGCTCTCTTAAATCTTTGTACATACCACCTTGGATTATACCGAATAATGCTTGGTTTTCTGTATTTTTGTGAGCATCTTTACATCTTTGAAGCCATCTTGTAGTTCTTTCTAAAGAGTTTTTAACGTATTCTCTGTCTGCTGGATATGGAGCACATTCATCAAATGCCATCATTATATCTGAACCTAATGCATTTTGAATTTCCATAGCCTTTTCTGGACTTATGAAGTGTCTTGAACCATCTAAGTGTGATTTAAATGTAACACCTTCTTCAGTTATTTTTCTAAGTGGTCCTAGTGAGAATACTTGGAATCCACCACTATCTGTTAATATTGGTTTGTCCCAATTCATAAATTTATGAAGTCCACCAGCTTCTTTTACTAGTTCATGACCTGGTCTCATGTATAAGTGGTAAGTATTACTTAGGATTATTTGTGATCCTATTTCTTTTAGTTCCTCTGGTGTCATAGCTTTTACTGTTGCTTGTGTACCAACTGGCATAAATATAGGTGTTTCTATACTTCCATGTGGTGTGTGTAATATTCCAAGCCTTGCACCACTTTGTTTACAAGTCTTGATAAGTTCATATCTTATTGCACTCATTTTGTTTCTCCTTAAAATTTCAAATATATTTATCTCTATATAATTTATATTTTCATATTTATGTTTTTAAAACATACTTACATTATCGTCATCATCTTTTAGATAAGATGCAATTATACTTTTTATGCTATTTTTTTGTTCATTATTATCATTATTTTTATTATTTGTTGGTATTAAATATTTTTTAATAAAGAATATTGCTGCTATAGCTAATACACCTAGCAATAATTCTCCTGCACTTGATGATTTTGGTATTAAAAGTAATTTTCTAGCTATTGCATAAAGTAAAACTTCTAATAAAGTTTCTGGTCGATGCAAACAAAGCATAATTACTAATTCTACGGCTATTACAAGTAATAGTATTTGTGCCAAGAAATTATTTAGCTGCTCATAGTTTACAGGGTTAGCAAAATCAATGATATAAGCTCCATAAACTTCTCTTAAAATATCGAATATACCCAAAAGTATTACCAAAAGTATAACGATTGATAATAAAATTTCACATAAATGCGCTATTTTTATAAAAGTTTGTTTTGTATTTCTTTTCATTTCACGGCCCCCAATTAGGTCTAATTTTATTATTTAATAAACATTGCATCTCCAAAACTAAAGAATCTGTATCTCTCTTTAACAGCTTCATTATAAGCATTTAATACATGCTCTTTCCCTGCTAAAGAACTAACTAACATTATAAGTGTTGATTCTGGTAAATGGAAGTTTGTAATTAAGTTATCTATAACTTTCCATTTGTACCCTGGGTATATAAATATATTAGTCCACCCTGATGTAGCTTTCACTATTCCATTTTCGTCTGCTACTGATTCTATTGTTCTAGTACTTGTTGTTCCAACGCTTATTACTCTATTTCCATTTGCTTTTGCTTTATTAATTTTATCTGCTGCTTCTTGTGTAACCATATAAAATTCTGAATGCATTTGGTGATTATCTACATCATCTACTTTTACTGGTCTGAAAGTTCCAAGACCAACATGAAGTGTTACAAATGCTAAGTCTACACCTTTTTCTTTTATTTTAGCTAATAATTCTTCTGTAAAATGAAGACCTGCTGTTGGTGCAGCTGCAGAACCGTTGTGTTTAGAATAAACTGTTTGATATCTTTCTCTTTCATCTAGTTTTTCTGTTATATATGGTGGTAATGGCATGTTTCCTAATTCGTCTAAAATTTCTTCAAATATTCCATTGTATTCAAACTTAACTATTCTAGCACCATCTTCACCCATACCAACTACTTCAGCAATCAATTTTCCGTCTCCAAATGAGAATCTAGCACCTATTTTTGCTCTTTTACCCGGTTTAACTAGTGTTTCCCAAGTATCATCTTCAGTTCTTTTTAAAAGTAAAAATTCTATCTTTCCACCAGTTTCTACTTTTGAGCCTATAAGTCTAGCAGGAATTACTCTAGTGTCATTTAAAACTAGACAATCTCCCGGATTTAAATAATCTATTATATCTCTAAATATTCTATGTTCGATTTCACCAGTTTCTTTATCAAGAACCATAAGTTTAGAACTTGTTCTATCTTTTATTGGAACTTGAGCAATTAATTCTTCTGGTAAATCAAAGTTGAAATCACTTGTTTTCAATTGTATAACTTCCTTTCTAAATAAATATTTGTCAAAACATCAAATACAATGATATCAAATATTTATTTATTTGGGTAGACTTTTATAAAATCTTATTTTTTTGGGTACTCTATATTTAAATGTTCATACGCCTTAGGCATAGCAATACGCCCCCTAGGCCCTCTGTTTATAAAGCCTAATTGAAGTAAATATGGTTCATAAACATCTTCTATTGTATTTCTGTCTTCTCCTATAGATGCAGCCAAAGTGTCTAATCCTACTGGTCCACCACCAAATTTATGGATTATTGTTAAAAGTAGTTTTTCATCGACATCGTCAAGTCCTAAACTATCAACTCCAAGTAATTCTAATGCATTACTTGCAACTTCATCAGTTATATTTCCATCTGCTTTAACTTGAGCATAATCACGAACTCTTTTCAGAAGCCTATTGGCTATTCTTGGTGTTCCTCTTGAACGTCTGGCAATTTCTGTTGCCCCATTTAAATTTATATCAGCATCTAAAAGATTTGCTGATCTCATTGAAATTTGAGCAAGTTCGTCTACTGTATAGTAATCTAACTTACATATAACACCAAATCTATCTCTTAATGGATTTGTCAACATACCAGCCTTTGTTGTCGCACCGATTAATGTAAATTTGGGTAAATCAAGTCTTATACTTCTTGCTGATGGCCCTTTTCCAATTATTATATCTATACAATAATCCTCCATAGCAGGATATAAAACTTCCTCTACACTTCTATTTATTCTGTGTATTTCGTCGATAAATAATACATCATTTTCCTCTAAATTAGTCAAAAGAGCTGCTAAATCTCCCGCTCTTTCTATAGCAGGTCCAGATGTAATTCTTAGATTTACACCCATTTCATTTGCTATTATACTTGCCAAAGTCGTCTTTCCTAAACCTGGAGGTCCGTATAATAATACGTGATCTAGTGGTTCATTTCTAGACTTTGCCGCTTCTATAAATATTTCTAATTGTTCTTTTACTTTCTCTTGTCCTAAATAATCTGATAAATTTTTAGGTCTTAAACTTACTTCTGTGTCGTTATCTTCAACTTTCATGCTCGAACTTATTAGTCTATTTTCATCATCTAAATCAAACATTTTCTCATCTCCTTCCTTTATTTTTAATAGTTTTCTCTATTTCATTAATTTCATTTTTTTAGATAAAACATCTTTTATCTATTCTTAAATTTCTATCCACTTATTTAGTCATTAAATAAGTAAGTGCTTTTTTAATTAAGTCTTCTGTTTTTAATCCATCTTTTTTGAATTTTTGAACAGCCTCTTTTGCCTCAACATTAGAATATCCTAAAGCTAATAGAGCCTCTACTGCTTCATCTAATTCTAATCCTGTTGGCGCTTGATTGAATAAAGTTGCTTCAAATTCCGCACTTTCTTTATCTACTTTGTCTTTTAATTCTAAAATTATTCTCTCCGCTGTTTTTTTCCCAACACCTGGGCATTTTGATAATTTTGCAATATCTTCACTAAGTATATATGCACTAAGTTGTGGCGGTGTTGCACAAGATAGTATCCCAAGCCCAACTTTTGGACCTATTTTAGAAACTGATGTTAATAACTTAAACATCTCTAACTCTTTTCTACTTGCAAATCCACACAAACTCATATCATCTTCTCTTACTATTAATTTAGTAAAAATTTTTGCGTCTTTTCCTTTTTGAACGCTTTGTGCTGTAAAACTAGATACATTTATTTCGTATCCTATTCCGTTATTCTCTAAAACTATTCTATCTAAATAGATTTCTTCTACAGTTCCTTTTATATAGCTATACATACCTTCTCCTTGTAAAATTATTTAAAGTTTTTTAAAGTCTTTTCTAATCTATTAGCATGTGCATGACATACCGCAATCGCAAGCGCATCAGCAGTATCATCTGGTTTTGGTATTTCTTTTAATTTTAAAAGAGATGTCACCATCTGCTGCACTTGCATCTTTTGCGCCCTTCCATATCCGACTACCCCTTGTTTAACTTGCAGTGGTGTATATTCATAAATAGGCTTACCATTATGCGTACATGCTAACATTATTACGCCCCTAGCCTGTGCAACTGTTATAGCTGTTTTAACATTTTTATTGAAAAACAATTCTTCAATCGCAACTTCATCTATATCGTATTTTTTTATTAAAATATCTATCCCTTTATAAACAAGCGCTAGTCTTTGATCTGTCGGTGTATTTGCATTAGTCGTCACAGCTCCATAATCGATAACTCTGAATTTATTATTTTTATATTCTATTATTCCGTATCCAACTATAGCTATCCCTGGGTCTATTCCTAAAATAACCAAACCTAACCTCCTGAATTTATTTTTATTTTATCCAAACCTATGTTCTAATCTATTATATCAAATAAAATAAAAATAACGAAATCTTTATTCATATAAGCTTACAAAGAAATGATTTAAAGACTACAAAACTTCAAGTTTAATATGTAATTTATAAGATATTTCTACAAATAAAAAAACATGTCCTTTAAATACTAATAGCAAAATCTGCTTTTAATATAAAAGAACACATTTTTTAATTTATTTATTAACTACCAAAATCCTCAAGTCTAGAATAAGCATCGTCTTCATTATCTAAGACAATTGCATCTTTTAATTCTTCTTGTACTGATTTTGGAAGTGATTTTATTTGTATAGAAGTTTTTTCTACTAATTCTTTTTTACCTTCTTTATTATATTTGAAAACACTTATATATCCATCTTCATTTTCTAATGTGTATTTGTTTGCTTTTGATAAATCCGTACCGTCTTCAGAAGTCTTTAGAATTATTTGATATTTATTCATTGTTGATACTTCTTTATCTGGATATTTTTCTTTTAATGCTGTTTTTATTTCGTCTTCAGTTTTATTTAATAAGTCCTCATTTACTTTACCTAACATTACAGGTATTTCATTATCGTCTTGAAGCCATATTTGGCAATATTCATCTAATTTGAATTTTTGTTTACTAGAAAGATTCTTTTGGGTTGTGTTGTCAACTTTTGTGCTGTTTGCTTCAAGTGTTTCGTAGCTTTTTACTCCTACGAAAATACCTCCACTTAATAATATTACTCCTAATGCTATTAATGACGGAATAATCCAGCGATAATTATCCATGTTTTTCATTACTTATGTCCTCCTCCTTTGTAAATATGTAGGATTTTTATTAGTATCTTAGCCATTTTTTTGAATATTTATACATTAATAAACTTATATTTTGGTTATATTTTTTTAATTACTAAAATATAATTATTAATAATATTTTTATGAAACCGAGGTGTTCTATTTTGGAAAATAATTCTTATACTTTAGTAGATAGAATCGATTATTTGGAGTTTAGACAAAATTTATTAATATTAAAACAACCTTGTCATAAAGCCACAGTTTTTTTTGATTTAAATATAGATATATACTTAAAAATTAGAGAAAAAACAAATGAATTCTCAGAAAAAATTATATGTGGTGAAAGTTTAAAGCTATATGATTATGAAAAATTGATAATAGGTATATGGCCTAATATTTCAAACTATCCTTCTGCTTGTTCATTAATAGCAAAATCATTACTAGACAAGGATGTATTTAACTTAATAGCAGAATAATTTATCTAAGGATACATATTCTTTTATATTTTGGAAATACTTTTATTAATTAAATTTATTTAATAGGAGGTCCAAAATAATGGCTAGAATAGGATGTAATGTACTAAATTGTTCTCACAACGATTCAGGAGTTTGTTATGCAAATAGAATATCTATAACAGGAAAAAAAGCTCATACAAGTAATCATACTTGTTGTTCTTCATTTTTAGATCAATCAACTTATAGTAATTTAACAAGTAATACTTGTACAAATGGAAGTTGTGACTACATAGGATGTAATGTAAAAACATGTGCTTATAATGCTGGTAATGTATGTAGCTTAAACAATATAGCTGTAACATCTAGCGCAGATTCTGCTAATTTATATTCAGAAACATATTGTTCAAGCTTCAAATGCAAATAATTTAATTAATTTTACTTTTTTATAGAAGATAGACATTTTTGTCTATCTTTTTTGTTTTTAAATTATAACAATTTTGATTTCCAATATACATCTAAATACTTTCAAATTTCAGATTAAATCCATAAATAAATATTCCAATTTTATATCGAATTATAGTATATATGCACATATAATTTAACAAAGGTTTAACAAAAAATTCACCACCTTTCGATTGACAAATAATGGTATCAATAACTATAATACTTTTATATCTGTGAGTAAGCACTCACTATTTTTATTGTTTTTATACTGAGTATTTACTCATTTTATAATCAATATATTTAACTTTTATATTTTATTTAATATAAAGTTTATATTTTAGGAGAAATTTTAAATGCAATATTCTATTTTAGATTCGTATAAGAAAGATATATTAGAAAATAAAACAATGACAACTAAATGTAAAAGAATATTAGAAACTAGCATTGACCTATTCGCTAAAAATGGATATTCTAACACGTCAACTAGTGAAATAGCAAAAATTGCAGGGGTTGCTGAAGGTACAATTTTCAAACACTTTGGCACAAAAGAAAATTTATTACTTTCTTCTATTATGCCATTTATATTTGAATACATTATTCCTGAGATGCTATTAGATATTGATGTTGAAGAAATAAAAGATATCTATCCAGATTTTAAATCTTTTATACACGATATTATCTATAAACGATTTAGTTTTATGAGTGAAAATTATAAAGTAGCTCATATATTATTAGCAGAAGTACTTTACAGAGAAGAATTAAGAATACAAATTGTAGAAAGTTTAAAGTCCACTGTATTTGATAATTTCGATATTATATTAAACTATTTCAAATCAGAAAACATGATAAAAAATATTTCTAATGAACTTATAATTAGAACTATTCTTACAAATATATGTGGATATGTCATGTTAAAGTATATTTTCAATCCTAATGGAAATTATGATGATGACAAAGAACTAAAATATATAGAAGAATTAATCGTTAATGCTTTTAGTTTATAATTACTTTGGGGCAATTTGAGGAGGTTTAATTTTATGAAAAAAATATTTAATGTAGGTATAGACGTCGGTTCTACCACAGTTAAAATAGTAGTTTTAGATAAAGATAAAGTTATATTCAAAAAATATACAAGACATTTTTCAGATGTAAAAAAAGCTGTTAAAGAAGTCTTAACAGAAGTATATGAAAAACTTGGAGATATTAGAATCTCTACTGTAGTAACTGGTTCTGGGGGAATAGATATCTCTAAATATTTAGGTTTAAAATTTGTACAAGAAGTAATCTCATCTACAAAAGCAATTGAAACCTTCAACCCAGAAACTGATGTTGTAATAGAACTTGGTGGTGAAGACGCAAAAATCACTTATTTAAGTGGTGGTATAGACCAAAGAATGAACGGTATATGTGCTGGGGGTACTGGCGCGTTTATAGATCAAATGGCCAGTTTATTAAAAACAGATGCCGCTGGACTTAACGAAATGGCAAAAGATTATAAAGTAATCTATCCTATTGCATCTAGATGTGGTGTTTTTGCAAAAACAGATATTCAACCACTTATAAATGATGGTGCAAGAAAATCTGACATAGCTATGAGTATATTTAATGCTGTTGTTGTTCAAACAGTCAGTGTTTTATCTTGTGGTAGAGCTATTGAAGGTAATGTAGCATTTTTAGGCGGACCTTTATATTTCCTATCAGAACTTCGTACAGCATTTAAAAACGTATTAAATTTAAGTGATGAAAACATAATATTCCCACAAGACGCTCAATTATATATCGCAATGGGTGCCTCTATATTAGCAAAAGACGAACCTGATGTTAACTTATCATATTTAATAAATAAAATAAAGAAAATCGAAGGTGTAAACTTATCTAATGCAGAAGGTTTAGAACCACTATTCAAAAATAAACAAGAACATGATGAATTCATAAACAGACACAACAAATCACAAGTTCCTAAAAAAGATTTAAAAGATGTAAAAGGTAATTGCTTCTTAGGAATTGATGCCGGTTCTACAACTACAAAAGCCGCATTAATAGATGAAAATTGCAATTTAGTTTATACATATTATAGTAGTAATGAAGGTAGTCCGCTTCAAACATCTATAAACATAGTAAAAGATATTTATAACAAATTACCAAAAGACGTAAATATTGTTTCTTCTTGTGTTACAGGATATGGCGAAGCATTACTAAAAAAAGCATTAAAAATTGATTATGGCGAAATTGAAACAATGGCTCACTACAAAGCAGCTAAATATTTCGACCCAGAAGTAGATTTTATACTTGATATAGGCGGTCAAGATATGAAATGTCTACAAATTAAAAACGGTGTAATCGATAGTATTATACTTAATGAAGCTTGTTCTTCTGGTTGTGGTTCATTCCTTGAAACTTTTGCAAAATCACTTTCTATGTCAATCGAAGACTTTGCAAAAGAAGGTACATTCTCACAAAATCCAGTTGATTTAGGTTCTAGATGTACAGTATTTATGAACTCTAGAGTTAAACAAGCTCAAAAAGAAGGTGCAACTGTTGCAGATATATCAGCAGGACTTTCTTACTCTGTTATAAAAAATGCCCTATTCAAAGTTATAAAAATAAGAGACTTAAATGAACTAGGTAAAAATATAGTTGTCCAAGGTGGTACATTCTACAACGACTTAGTTTTAAGAAGTTTTGAAAAATTAATTGGAAGAAATGTAACTAGACCTGATATTTCAGGAATAATGGGTGCATTCGGTGCCGCTATAATTTGTAAAGAAAGATATTCAGAAGGTCACAAAACAGAATTTTTAAACTTAGAACAACTTGAAAATATAAAAGTAGATAGCACTGTTCAAAGATGTAAAGGTTGCTCAAACAAATGTCTACTTACTATAAATAAATTCTCAGAACATGAAATATTTGTATCAGGAAATAGATGTGAAAACGGAGCCGCTTTATATGGGGCAGAAAAACCTGACCCAAATAAAGAAAAACCTATCAACCTATTTGCTTACAAATACGATAGATTATTTAAACATTATAAACCTTTAAAACTTGAAGATGCACCAAGAGGTGAAGTTGGTCTTCCAAGAGCTTTAAATATGTACGAAGATTATCCTTTCTGGTTTACTCTATTTACTAAATTAGGATTTAAAGTAACTTTATCAGGAAGATCTTCTAAAAAACTTTATGAAAGAGGTATGACTAGCATCGCCTCTGAAACAGTTTGTTACCCAGGTAAAATGGTTCATGGACATATCCAAAGTCTAATAGACAAGGGCGTTAAAACTATATTCTACCCTGCTGTAACACATGAATACAGAGAAGATAAAACTTCAGATAATCACTACAACTGCCCTGTTGTTATTTCTTACTCTGAAATAATTAAAAACAATGTTCCTGATTTAAAGAAAAAGAACATTAAATTTATAAATCCATTTATGACTTTAAATGATAAAGAAAACTTAAAAGACAGACTTTGCCAAGTATTCTCTTATTACTTTGCAGATTTAAATATATCAAAATCTGAAATAAGAGACGCTGTTGATGCTGCAAAAGAAGAAGAATTTGCATTCAAAGCAGATATAAGACGTGCTGGTGAAGAAGCTGTTGAAAAAATACAAAAAGAAAACTTAAAAGGTATAGTTTTAGCTGGTAGACCTTATCACCTTGACCCAGAAATCAACCATGGTATGCCAGAGCTAATTAACTCACTTGATATGGCAGTACTTACTGAAGATAGTATTTGTCATCTTGCTCAAGTTCAAAGACCTCTAAGAGTCGTTGACCAATGGGTATATCACTCTAGACTTTATAAAGCTGCTGAATTTGTAAAGAAATACGACAATATCGAACTTGTTCAACTTAACTCATTTGGTTGTGGTCTTGATGCTGTAACAACTGAGCAAGTACAAGAAATATTAGCTGAAAAATCAAAAATCTATACTGTAATTAAAATAGATGAAGGTAACAACTTAGGTGCAGCCAAAATAAGACTTCGTTCTTTAAAAGCTGCAATGGCCGAAAGAGAAGCTAATCACATAAGTGTTAAAAATATAAAGGAACATAAAATAAATTATACTAAAAATGATAAATTTGATCCAAAACGTAAATTACTTGTTCCTCAAATGTCTCCTATCCACTTCCAATTCATCGAAAAAGCTGTGAATTTAAGTGGTTGGAATGTAGAAGTTCTTCAAGATACAAGCAGAGAAATAATCGAAGAAGGGCTTAGATATGTAAACAACGATGCTTGTTATCCTGCTATAATCGTTATCGGCCAATTAATCAGTGCTCTTAAATCAGGTAAATACGATTTAAACAATGTATCTGTTGGTATAACTCAAACTGGTGGTGGTTGTAGAGCGACTAACTACATAGGTTTCTTACGTAAAGCTATGTATGAATCAGGATTTAAAGATGTTCCAGTTGTATCTTTAAGTGCCCAAGGTATAGAAGATAATGGACTTAAAGAAAATGTATCTCTATCTCTTATAAATAGAGGCTTTATGGCTGTAGTTTACGGTGATTTATTTATGAAAGTTCTATACAGAACTAGACCTTACGAAAAAGTTAAAGGAAGTGCAAATGCATTATACGAAAAATGGGTTAAAATTTGTATGGACTCACTTGAAAATGCCAAACTATCTACATTCAGTAAAAATATTAAAAATATAATTAGAGATTTTGATAATCTAGAACTTTTAGACATCAAAAAACCTCGTGTTGGTCTTGTTGGAGAAATATTAGTTAAATTCCACCCAACTGCTAATAATAATATCGTTGATGTACTTGAAAGAGAAGGCGCAGAAGCTGTAATGCCTGAAATGGCTAACTTTTTCCTATACTCTGCTGTAAATGGAATCTATAAAAAAGACCATAAATTAGAAGGTACAACTAAAGGTAAATTTATGTGCAAATTCTTTATAGGTTTAGTAAGCTTCTATCAAAAAACTTATGTAAAAGAACTTAAAAATAGTAAGAGATTTAATGCTCCAGAAAAAATAATAGAATTATCTAAGAAAACCGAATCATTAGTTTCTGTTGGTAACCAAACAGGTGAGGGTTGGCTCCTTCCTGGTGAAATGATTGAATTAATCGAAAGTGGTGTTGAAAATATAGTTTGTATGCAACCATTTGGTTGTCTTCCAAACCACATAATTGGTAAAGGTCCTATAAAAGAATTAAAAGCTAGATATCCAAAAGCTAATATAATTCCAATAGACTACGATCCATCTGCTAGTGAAGTTAACCAAATTAACAGAATAAAACTTATGTTATCTAGAGCATTCAAAAATCTACATGATGATGAAGATAATACTTCAAAATTATCATCTAAACGTAAACAATTTACTGTTGATGATATAAAATCAAACGAAGAAAAAACTTCAGAAGGCAAAAAAGCTGTAAATATGTAAGTAAAAAGGAGTTTGAAATTTAATTTCAAGCTCCTTTTAATTTAAAATTTATTCACTTTGTAAATCAGCATATAATATGCTATCTTCTCTATTTAAATAAACATATCTAGTATTTGTTTTTTCATCATCTTCAGATTTTGACAATACTTTTATAACATAATCATCTGTAGCTATATCAACTATTGCATCTTCATATTCTGAGTAAATTCTATTGATTAAGTTTCTAGCTTCTAATACTTCCCCATCAAATAATTCTACGCTTTCTAAAGTCACATATTGTGATTTAAAGCTTCCTTCAAAAGACATACTAACAAAATATATTTTTTTACATTCAGTACACATAACAACTAATTTTTCCATCTTGTATATAGATGCTTTTGTAACAGAATCAACATCATTTGTTTTTAATTCTGTTTCATTAACTTCTCTGAATAATACTTTATACTCTTGTTTTTCTGAACATAAGCATATTTTTTGTCCAAAATCATCTTCATATAAATATTTATTTACAGTAACCATAAGTTTTGTCCCCGCCTTTTATAAATTAGTCAAAAAATAAAGGCTTTAAAGCCTTTATTTTCAATTATTATATTTTATTCTAAATCTACATATACGAAATCAAAATTATTTTTCCATATAAACGTATTCTGTATATTTTCCGTCTTTTACTTCTTTTTCATCAACTATTTTTGTAACAAAATCTTCAGATCTTATAGTAAATAAGGCTTCATAAGAACCATAATTACGTTTTATATGTTCTCTTACTTGGCTGTTAGTCTCAGATATTTCTCTTACTTTTGATACTGTACGTTTTTGATCAGTGCCATTTTTTTTGTAACCCATGTCAAATCTGTACATTCTACCACATTTTGAGCATACTGCTATTACATCACTTGTAGAATCACATATATCTTCGTCTTTGCTTTCAGTCATTTCACTATGATTGTATAATACTCTGAATTTTTTACATTCAGAACATTGACAAACTTTTTTGTCTAACTCTGCTGCTAAAATATATTTTGGTGTGTATAACATTATATATCCTACCCCTTTCCTTTTACCATCCATTTTTTATTATATATTCCCTAAAACATATAAATTTATGTATATGTAGGTTATTTAGGTTCATAAAAGTTGTTTCTTTATTATTATAATTATATTCCATTTCAAAGCTTATATAACAACCTCTACTATGCTAACCTCTTTATAATATTGTATCACCATATTATGCAAATTACAGAGTTAATTTGAAATTTTTTCCATATTTTTTAAAATTCTTTATTTACAGTACTTTTCTTTTAAGTCTTTTAATTCATCTAACCATATACCTTGGCAAGCATCAGATGCCATACGCCAGTCTCCTCTAGGTGATAAAGATACACTTCCTACTTTTACACCATCAGGCATACAAGAACGTTTGAATTGTTGTGTCCAGAATCTGTTGTAGAATATATCCATATTTTTAAGCAATTCTTGTTTATCTACAACTGGTTCTTTAACACCAATATTCTTTTCGTGCATAATTTTTGCATTTACATATAAATCGAATATTTTCTTAGGTCCAAATCCATGTCTAAGCATGTAGTAAAGTATGAAGTCATGAACTACATATGAACCTATTTTATCTTCTGTTTTTTGTTTTATTGTACCATCTTCATTTGGTGGTAATAACTCTGGACTTACCGGTGTATCACAAATATCTAGTAATACATCTTTTAATCCTTCATGATGCTCTGCATATGACTCTAAGATTCCTCTTACTAATGTTTTTGGTATAGATGCATTAACTCCATACATACTCATTTGGTCACCATTATATGTGCACCAACCTAAAGCAAGTTCAGATAAATCTCCTGTACCAACTACTAAGCTTCCTATTTTATTTGACACATCCATAAGAATTTGAGTTCTCTCTCTAGCTTGTACATTTTCAAATGTTACATCTAATTTAGATTTGTCATATCCGATATCTTTGTAATGTTGCTCACAAGCATCTTTTATATTTATTTCATAAGAAGTTACTTCTAATATTTCCATAAGACGTCTTGCATTGTTAAGTGTTCTGTCAGTAGTTCCATAACAAGGCATTGTTATAGCATGTATTCCTTTTTTATCATATCCATTGATGTTAAATGCCTCTACTGCAACAATTAATGCTAATGTACTATCAAGACCACCAGAAATACCTATAACTACACTTTCACAGTTTATTTTCTTTAATCTTCCCGCAAGGCCTGCTGCTTGTAATTTTAATATTTCAGTAGCACGTTCGTCTATATTATGTGGAACGAATGGAAGTATAGATATTTCTCTGTTTGATATAAATTCATCTGTAACAGGAGCAAAAGTTTCTATACAAACACGTTCATATTTTTGTTTATATACATTAGTCATAAATGATGTCGTTTTTGTTCTATCATTTTCACAATTTTCTATATCAATTTCTCCATAAGTAATTTCTATATCTTCTAAGAATTTACTTTCACCTACTATAGCCCCACAGTCTGCAATTAAGCTATGACCTGAGAATACAGTATCCGTCGTACTTTCTCCTCTTGAAGCAGATGCATATACATATCCGCAGTTTGATGTAGCAGATTGCATTTTTATTAAATCTTCTCTGTATTTAGATTTACCTATAGTTTCGTTACTTGCTGATAAGTTAACTATTATATTAGCACCGTGTAAACAATGGTGTTTTGATGGTGGGATTGGTACCCAAACATCCTCACAAACCTCAGCAGAAACCACAGCACCAGTAAGAGTATCTTCTATTAATAAGTTTGGTGTAAATGGTACTGTCTTTCCATCTATAACAATTTGATCATCTACTCTATTTACTGAACTTGCAAAATATCTTCCTTCATAAAACTCAGAATAATTTGGTATGAATGTCTTCGGCACTACCCCTATTATTTCTCCTTTATGTATTGCAACAGCACAGTTAAATAATTGATTGTCCTTTCTAATAGGCATACCTATAAAAATAAGTGGGCTATATTCTTTATTTGAAAGTTTTGCGAATCTTAACATTTCATCATAAGCTCTTTTTATTAAAGTATGTTGATTAAATAAATCATGACATGTATATCCAGTTACACAAAGCTCTGGGTATACAACTACTCTAGTTTGTCTTTTACCTAATTTATTTTCTTCTATAACGTTATCAAGAAGTCTTAACATTTCATCCACGTTAAATTTTGGATTGGCAATTTTAACTTCATTTGGAATAAGTGTTGCTACTTCAACAATCCCATGATTTAATAAATTATTCATAAATATATCTCCAATCTATGTCATTTGTAATTTTATAAATGTCTAATTAGACATTTTATATATACTACCACGATATTTTATTTTATCACAAATCGATAATTTTTATAAAAAAATCTTTTTTCCAACTGTATTTTAATACATGGATTTTGCTGGTATATATTTAAAATCACAAAAAGACGGTTACAGAGGTAAACTGTAACCGTCCCATATCATAGGTATATATTCAAAAATTTCTATATGAAATTTTCTAAACTAGTAAAATATTATACATTATAAAAAAATCTTTATTCTAAAGACCTTTCACAAGGTAGATTTTTTTGAAATACATGTACGGAAATTATATTTATCCAGAATTTTAAATGTATATAATTTCCTATGCATTATAAACTAATGCATTATAAACTAAAGCTTCTTCTTCGCCTTTTAATACACGAAGCCCGCCTTCTGCTAAAGCACTCATTTCATCTTCACCAGGATAAGCTATAACTTTTGCTATAAATTTAACTCTGTCTTCTATCATTTCTCTTACCATAGCAGAATATGCTATTCCACCTGTTAAGATTATTGCATCTATCTCACCTTTTAATACAGTTGCATATGCCCCGATTTCTTTGCAGATTTGATAAATCATAGCTTCATGAACAAGTTTTGCTTTTTCATCGCCATCATTTATTCTTGCTTCAACATCTCTTATATCATTAGTTCCAAGATAAGCAACTACTCCACCTTGGCCTTTGATTCTCTTAGCAATTTGGTCTTTTGTCATATCATTTCCATAACAAGCTTTAAATAATGCTCCAACAGGAAGTCCTCCACTTCTTTCTGGTGAGAATGGGCCTTCTCCATCTAATCCATTAGTATTATCGATTACTCTTCCTTTTTTATGAGCACCAACAGTAACTCCTCCACCCATATGTACTATTAAGAAGTTACAATCTTCGTATTTTTTACCCATATCTTGTGCAGCTCTTCTTCCTATAGCTTTTTGGTTTAAAGCATGGAAAATACTTTTTCTAGGCATTTCAGGCACACCTGATAATCTAGCTACATCTTCCATTTCATCAACAACAACTGGGTCAACTATAAATGAAGGTATTTTTAATTCATCACCCATTTGTCTTGCTATTATACCACCAAGATTTGAAGCATGTTCCCCAGACACACCAATTGTTAAGTCTTTTACCATAGCATCATTTACTGCATATGTTCCACCTTTTATAGGTTTTAAAAGTCCACCTCTACCAACGATTGCATCTAAATCACTTAAATTTATTCCGGCTTCTTTTAGCACACTCTCAATTATATCTTTTCTAAAATCTAGTTGATCTGCTATTTTTTCAAACTTATCGATTTCTTCAGAAGAATGTCTAAGTGTTTTTTCTAAAATTTCTTCTTCATTTTCATAAACAGCTATCTTTGTAGAAGTTGAACCTGGATTTATAGCTAAAACTTTAAATAATTTTTCCATATTAATCCCCCTATTCCCTATAATTTTACTTTTTCCGTAATTAAAGTTTTTATTATAGATACTATTTTTTATTTTCTTTATAAATAACGTTTATATTTAACTAATAATTAATCATTTTTTGATGCTGCTAGTACTCCTAATGCAATTGAATTTAATTTTGTAACATCACTATCCGCTCTTGAAGTTAAAACGATAGGAGCTTTTGCACCTAATACTAATCCTGCACTTTCTGCTTTTGCAAAGAAAGTCATAGATTTATAGAATATATTTCCTGCTTCAATATCTGGAACAAGTAGTACATCTGCTTTTCCTGCTACTGGATGGTCAATTCCTTTATGTTTGGCTGCTTCTTCACTAACAGCATTATCTAATGCAAATGGACCGCCAACTATACAGTTTTTAATTTCTCCCCTTTTATACATTTCTTCTAATTCTTTTGCATCTACTGTATCTGGCATTTTTGGGTTAACCTTTTCCTTAGCACAAAGAACAGCTACTTTTGGTTCTTCTATATCTAATGCTCTCGCTAATCTTACAGCATTTTCAATTATTTGTTTTTTAGTATTTAAATCTGGATCTATATTCATTGCCGCATCTGTTATAAAGAATAATCTGTTATACCCTTCAACCGCAAATACGCCAGTATGACTTAATACATTACCTGTTCTAAGACCTATTTCCTTATTTAAAACAGCTTTAAGAACAATTGATGTATCTACTAAACCTTTCATAACTATATCCGCTTTTTTGCTAGAAACAAGTTCTACTGCTTTTAAAGATGCCTCGCTTAAATCTTTTATATCTATTAATTCATAATTATTTAAATCTATATTTAACTTTTCTGCTATCTCTTTTGTTTTATCTATATCCCCTACTAAAATTGCTTCTATTATTCCTTCTTTTCTTGCATTTTCTACTGCTAATAAAACTTCTTTATCTTGGCAACATGCAACAGATACTGTTTTTGGACCTCTTTTTTTAGCCAAATTTATAACATCTTGAATTTTCATAAGTTCACTCCTTTTGCCCTATGGTATTGTTTATATGTAGATTAATTTATTGTGATATTGTAGTTTAAATTGTTCTTAGTTTAAAATTTTAATCGAATTAAAATCATTTTCTATTTGAAGTTATATCTTGAATTGTTTTAGTTTTGAATTAAAAATTATTTTCTTAAGTTAATTATATAATTATTTTTATATGAACAGATAATATGTATTTTTTATCTTTAGATATAAGAAATTTTTATAGCATATAGACAAAAAAATAGAGCCTTCAAAACGTTTTCTGGCTCTTTCAAAAACTTTAAAATTAGTCCCTTATATTATAATTATCAGCAAATTCTTTATATATATTTACAAATTCTTCTGCTATAGGAGATAAGGCCTCATCTTTTCTCTTTATATATCCGCAGTCTAAGATAATCTTTTTAGACAATGGTATTAAAACTGTTCCATCATCTAATTTTGTCTTTTTCTTTATATGTGTCCCCCTTAATGAGAAATATACGCCATCTGTATTATGTAAAAAATAAGATAACATCTCATGGTCTTGAACTGTTATGAAGTGATTGAAATTATCATAGTCAAGCTCATTTCCAATCCACATAGATATATAGCTTCTATCTACATATTCATTAGTCAATAATACGTATTTTTTTAAATCATCGAGATCTACAGCCTCATCAATATCACATAATGGATGTCCATCTCTTACTTGTAAACAGACATACCCATCTGTAACCTTGATAAATTCTAGATTTTTAGACATTAATGTTCTTTTGTTTGTAAAACTTACAGGTCTAGTTAGCTTTATTACTGCTATATCTGAAAGACCTGTTTCTACATCTCTAATAACGTTAGAAAAAGTATCTTGATTTATTATTATATTTAGCATTTCGTCTTTATGTCTATTATTTAATTCCAAGATAATGTGTTTTATAAAAAATATATAATATGAAGAAATTCTGAAATTGACTTTTTCATCCTTAGCTATGGTATTCATGTTTCTTATTAAGTCCATATTTCTTTCAATTTCTTCACCATATTGAAGTAACTCCATTCCTTTTGCTGTCAATTCTACACCCGAATTACTTCTGTCAAAAATTTTAAATCCTAATTCTTCTTCTAACATTCTTATAGACATGCTTAAATTTGGTTGACTCATATATAGTTTTTTTGCTGCCTTTCCAATAGATCCCTGTTTTGCAATCTCTAAAATATAGCTTATTTGTTCTAGTTTCAAAATAATCACCTTTTCATTTAATTCTTCTTATATGTTTTTTTTATCTATAAGAAAATACTTTATATAAGCCAGTTTATAAATGTATTATATCTATATCTATAATTATATTTAAATTGTATCATATTTCTAATTGTTTTTGTTGATTTATACATCACAAATAATATATATAAAATAGTATTTTTCAAAAAAAGAATTGCCCAACAGTTGTAACACTGTTAGGCAACCCTTTGGGCCATATTAATTTTTTTTGGTCTAAATATATGAAATTTTTTTAGCTGACTGCATCCATGCCTTTTTGTAAGGCTTCTCTATTTATAGGTATAAATTTAGATTTTCTTTCTCCAAATACCTTTAAGAAAGCTTTTAATACTGATTCTATATCAACTGCATTTGTTACTTTCAAGCAAGCACCTAACATTATCATATTTGCAACCTTAGGCATTCCCATTTCACCTGCTAAATCATTAGCTGGTATGTAAGTAACCTCTACATCGTCTCTTTCTACTTTTACATCTATTAATGAACTATTAACTAGTATATGTCCACCTGGAACTACGTCATCTACGAATTTCATAGAAGGTAAGTTCATTATTACTGCACAAGTTGCATCATTTGCTATAACTGGAGAACCAACTGGTTCATCAGATACTGTTACAGCACAGTTTGCAGTACCACCACGCATTTCTGGACCATAAGAAGGTAACCATGCAACCTCTTTTTCTTCTAGCATTCCAGCATATGTCAATAATTGTCCCATAGACATTACACCTTGACCACCAAATCCTGCACAAATTACTCTAGCTGTTGCCATATTATTTCGCCTCCTTAACTGCTTTTGCTTCTTCTATATCAATATCTTTTTTATTACCTGGTTCATAGTATTTCATCATATTATCTCTTAACCATTGTAGAGCATCAGTTGGCGCTAGACCCCAGTTAGTTGGACAAGTAGATAAAACTTCAACTATACCAAATCCTAAACCTGCTTTTTGAACTTCAAAAGCTTTTCTTATAGCTTTTTTAGCTTTTCTTACGTTAGCAGGAGTATCTACTGTTACTCTTTCTACAAATACTGCACCTGTTAAAGTTGCAAGCATTTCACTAACTCTTATAGGGAATCCATTTCTTTCTGGATCTCTACCATCTTGAGCTGTTGTAGCTCTTTGTCCTATTAATGTAGTTGGTGCCATTTGTCCACCAGTCATACCATATATACCGTTATTAACGAATATAGTACTTATTTTTTCTCCTCTAGCAGCTGCATGAACTATTTCACACATACCGATTGAAGATAAGTCACCATCACCTTGATAAGTAAATACAAATTTATCTGGATGAGTTCTTTTTATACCAGTAGCTACAGCTGGAGCTCTACCATGAGCAGCTTCATGTGTATCTACGTTAAAATAATTATATGCTAATACTGAACATCCTACAGGAACTACTCCTACAGCATCTCCAAGTAAATCCATTTCATCTAATACTTCAGCTACTAATCTGTGGATTATACCATGAGTACATCCTGGACAGTAGTGAGTTACAGCATCTGTTAAACCATTAGTTTTCTTAAATACTACAGCCATTATTTAGCACCTCCTAAAGCAACTTCTCCCATTATTTCTTTAGCTTTTTGAGCTATATCACTTGGAACTGGTATCATACCACCACTTCTTCCATAGAAATGAACTGGTAATTTACATTCGCATGCTAATTTAACATCGTCTATCATTTGACCTAAACTCATTTCTACTACTAATAAATTTTTAGCATTTGGTATTTTTTTGAATGCTTCATTTGGGTATGGCCATAAAGTTTTAGGTCTTATTAAACCTACTTTATATCCTTCTTTTCTCATTGATTCTATAGTTGTTTTAACTATTCTTGAAACTGTTCCATATGCTACAAATACTAAATCAGCATCTTCAGTTTTATACATTTCATATTGAACTTCATTTTCTTCTATTTCTTTATATTTCTTTTCTAATTTAATGTTATGTTTTTCTAACTCTTCAGATTGTAGGTATAAAGAGTTTATAACATTAGGTTTTCTTTTATTTTGATGTCCACAAGAAGCCCAGTCTTTTGCTGGTAAATTTCTTTGCTTACGTTCTTTTTCAAAGTCAACAGGTTCCATCATTTGACCTATCATACCATCTGCAACTACCATAACAGGAGTTCTGTATTGGTCAGCTACATCAAAAGCTTCTATAATCATATCAACAGCTTCTTGTACACTTGCTGGAGCAAATACTGGAGTTCTATAGTCACCATTTCCTCCACCTTTAGTACTCATATAATAATCTGATTGAGAAGGTTGTATAGTTCCAAGTCCTGGACCACCTCTCATTATATTTAAAACTACGCAAGGTACTTCAGCACCTGCACAGTAAGTAATTCCTTCTTGTTTTAATGCAACCCCTGGAGATGATGAAGATGTCATAACTCTGACACCAGATCCGCCTGCACCATAAACCATATTTATAGCAGCTACCTCTGATTCAGCTTGAACAAAAGCTCCTCCTACTTTTGGAAGTTCTCTTGATAAATATTCTGGTAACTCACTTTGTGGAGTTATTGGATATCCAAAGAAGTAATGGCATCCAGCTTCTATAGCTGCTCTACCAAATGCTTCATTACCTTTCATAAGTATTTTAGCCATTATTAATTCCCCCCTAATTTGAAATATATTAATCTCTTTCTACAGTTATAACAACATCCGGACACATAAGTGCACAACTTGCACAGCCAACACATTTTTCTTCATCAATAACTTTTGCTGGATTATATCCTTTTTGATTAATATAATCTGTATCTATTGCTAATATTTCCTTTGGACATGCCTCAACACATAATCCACAACTCTTACAGCGTTCTACATCAAAAGTCACTTTACCTTTAGCCATTTTAAAGCCCCCCTTAACATCGTGTTTCTATAATTGTGTTTCTATAAAAAACTCATAACTACATCCATTCTTCTCTCATATATAAATCTATCGGTAGTATATCACCTTCTAGATCATCTGGTAATGAATCTACTAGCTCTCTTAAACATGATACATATTTAATTGGTATATTAGTTAACTTAGAAACTTCTTTCGCTAACTTTTGCCCCTTTAAAACATCTTCTACAGTAGTTTGTCTTATAAAGTGAGTATTATTTATTAGTCCTGTAACCTTTAGTTTTGAAGTTGCTTCCATAGATTCAATAAACCTTACTACTTCTTCTGCAGTTTGAGTTTGTTCCCTATTCGCATTTACTACACAGAACATATCGTATTCACCCTCTACAAAATGTTCTGCAAATCTACCTACTACTCTTGTCCCTACATTGTCTCCACCAACATCTAACACATAATTGACATCGTTTTCACGAAGTGGAGTCATTATTTGTGCTGATACTGCTGGTAAATCTAATGTATCTGTTTCGATAGAACTATCAATTGGATTTATGCCCATAGATCTAAGCTCATCTTTCTTTTCCCTAGTTCTAAAATATACATTTACTATATCTAAATCTGCAAATGCTACTGGGCCATCTACTATTTTTCTTAAATTAGTAACGTAATTTATTGATACTTCACTTTTTCCACTTCCATAGTGTCCAATAAATAACCTTACTCTTTTATCATCTTTTATCATTCTTATCACCTATCTTTTAGATACTAATTTAGTTAAGCTTTTTAGCTCTATGGTTTTTACATATTTTTTAATTTAGTTATTTAAATTTTTTATTAAATTTTATTATATGTACTTTTAATTCGACTAACTAAATTTAAATTAAAACTAGAACAATTCTTATACTTAAATTATATATACAGTCATCCCCAAAACGCTAATATGTAAAATTTATCCGTGGTTATAAATATTTTTTATTACATTTTATTTAAAAAACGTTTTCCCATTTTTACTTTTATTATTTAAGTTTATAAAATTAACACTTCAAAAAACTTAATAAAAATAGGTTTTTACTTTTTAGTATCATTAAACACTATTTAAAAATTTTTTTATGTAAGTTTTATATTTTATAAGTAATTTTTATTTAGAATTCACTTCAAACCCTTGAAATTGCTAATTTTATTTTTTATTAATTTATAAGTTGTACCCTTCCATAAGGAATTTTTATTCCTTTATATAAATATTACTTATTTCCTAATCTTGGTAATTATTATGTATAATTATTATAAATAAATGTATTGTTTTTATTTTATGTAAGAAAATATTTATTCCAAATTACAAAAAAATAAATCAATCATAAATTATAAAGTTGTTTTAAAAATTATAGGGGGTGCTTTTTATGGCTGTAAAATTTGCAAAAAGATTAGATAATCTAGAAGGTTCTGCTATTCGTGAACTTTTAAAACTTACTCAAAGACCGGAAGTTATATCTTTCGCTGGTGGAATGCCTGCTCCGGAACTATTTCCAGTTGAAGAAATGAAAAAGGTTTCTGTTGCTGTATTAGAAGAACAAGGACAAGTTGCTCTTCAATATACAACTACTGAAGGATATGCTCCACTTAGAGAAAAAATAGCAGATAGAATGAACACTAAATTAAAAACTAATGTTAAAGCTGATGATATATTAATAACTAGTGGTTCTCAACAAGGTTTAGATTTTGCTGGTAAAGTATTTATAGATGAAGGCGACGTTATACTATGCGAAAGCCCTTCATATATGGGTGCTTTAAATGCAATGAAAGCTTATCAACCTAAATTTATAGAAATATCTACTGATAATGACGGTATGATCATGGAAGAATTAGAAAAAGTTCTTGCTACTACTGATAGAGTTAAAATGATATATGTTATCCCTGATTTCCAAAATCCATCTGGTAGAACTTGGCCAATGGAAAGAAGATTGAAATTCATGGAAATAATAAATAAATATGAAATACCTGTAATTGAAGATAATCCTTATGGAGAATTAAGATTCGACGGCGAATTCTTACCTTCATTAAAATCTTTAGATACTAAAGGCTTAGTTATTTTCTTAGGAACATTCTCTAAGATATTCTGCCCAGGATACAGACTTGGTTGGACTTGTGCAGCTCCAGAAATATTAAATAAATTCAATATTTGTAAACAAGGTGCTGACCTTCAAGCTTCTACAATATCTCAAATGGAAGTTAACAAATTTATGGATATGTTTGATTTAGATGCACACGTTGAAAAAATTAAAGCATGCTATGCAAAACGTAGAGATGTTATGATGAAAGCTATGGAAGAAGAATTCCCAGACTCTGTTGAATTTACACACCCTCAAGGAGGATTATTTACATGGGTTATACTACCAGAAGGAATCAATGCAGGAGAAATGGCTAAAAAATGTTTAGAAAAAGATGTAGCTTACGTTCCTGGTGAATCTTTCTACCCTAATGGCGGTGTTTATAATACTTGTAGATTAAATTATTCTAATATGCCTGAAGACAAGATAGTTGAAGGTATTAAGAGAATGGCTGAAGTTATCAAAGAAGAATTAGCTGAACACGCTAAATAAATTTACTTACCCAATAAAAATAGTGTAAAAATATATTTTAAATTTATTTAATTTATATTTTGATATACTCACTTTTCATTTAATTTTCTTAAGGATTGGTGTATTTTATGCATCAATCCTTTTTCCATATTTTAATTCAAAATAGATATTACATATATCTTTTATGATATATTATTATTTTATAGTTACTCCTCCTCTTCTTTAACTTTATAATATTTCTTTATTACAAATACTGATATTTGGAATGTAACTATTCCTATCCATCCTATTCCTGTAGCAAGAGCTACTCCACCAATACCCATAAATTTGACTAATAAATAAGAAAGTATTACTCTTATGCTTATTTGTAATGTAGTTCCTATAACAGGTATATTTACATGCCCTGTTCCCCTATAAAATCCAACAAATATACTTCCGACCAAACTAATTATATAGAAAAATGATAAAATTCTAAAATACTGTACTCCATAATTTAATACAGTCTTTCCTTCATCAAATACAAAGAAATTAAGCAAAATATCTGAACGGAAGAATATAAATAAAATCAATCCTATACAAACTAATTGTATTAATACTAATGCATCTTTAAATCCTTCTAATACTCTCTTTTGATTTTTTGCTCCTGTATTTTGTGCAATAAATATTGAAGTTGCCTCAGAGCCACTGTTTCCAAATGCTAATATTACATCCTCTATTCTACCTGTAGCTGTATATGCTGAAATTGCATCGACACCAAGTGAATTAACTGCACCTTGGACAAGAAGTTTTCCTATATAAAGTGATGATTGATGTAATGCCGATACAAACGAATATTGGCAAGTCAATCTTATCAAACCTGAATTATACTTCATATCAATCTTTTTAACTTTTAAAAATGGAATCTTGTAAATTATATAAAAATAACACAATAATGCTGAAACAGCTTGAGATATTACAGTTGCCAAAGCCGCTCCCATTATTCCCATTGAAAATTGTTTTATTAACAGTAAATCTAGTATTACATTTAGAAAGATTGAAATTACTAAAAATATTAGTGACATTCTTGTATTTCCGACTGATCTTAAAATTGAGGATAAAAAATTATAAAGAAAAGTTGTTATAAGTCCTCCTAATATTACATTCATATACTGAGTTACATATCCTGTTAATTCTACTGGAGTTTGGATAATATTTAATATAATAGGCATAAATAAAATTCCCAAAATACTTATTATAATAGTTACAGCTATGCCTAAAATTGAAGATAAAAATATCTCATTTCTCATTTTATCGTAATTTTTTTCACCATATAATTGTGCCGTTATAATTGATACTCCTGTGCAACATCCTATTATTATAAATATAAATAAATTCATAACAGTGCCTGAAATCCCAATTGCTGCAAAAGCATCATGCCCCACATAAGTCCCAACAATTATGCTATCTATTGTATTATAAAATTGTTGAAATATACTTCCTATCAAAAGTGGTATAGAAAGATATATCAACTGTCTTTTTATATTCCCCTGTGTCAAATCATATGTTTGTTCCACTATTCTATCCCCTTTCTAATTTTTACTTTTTTTAATTGTAGCACTAAATTATACTTTTATATCATAAAAAAAATGAGGTATAGTTTGTATCCATACCTCATTTTTATTATTCCCCTACATTTTCTACTTGTACGCTTGTATTATTTTCATAACTTTCAAAAGCAGCATAATTTAATACTACTAACCCAACATTAAAAAGTACAAAGATTAAAAGTACAATTCCAACAGTTTTCCAAACTCGATGTGAACGTCTATTTTTTATCGCCAATTGTTCATTAACCCTCATCAATTGATCCGCAACTGCATTTACATCTTGTTCCTTTTTTTCTTCTATTTTTGCACCCAATAATTCACTTACACTTACTTCAAAAATATCCGCGATTTTTATAAGCATATCGGCATCAGGAACTGATAACCCCTTTTCCCATTTTGAAATTGTTTGACGAACTACATTTAATCTTATTGCTAATTCCTCTTGAGATAGCCCCTTACTTTTTCTAAGTTGTTTTAAATTTTCATTTAACATATAGAGCCTCCTAAATTTTTAATTTATACTTTTATATTATAAAAACTCGCCAATTTCATCAAGCAATGCAAGTTAACATTGCTGTGCAATGGCTAAATTTCAATCATAATTCCCCATAAATATATCTATATATTCTTTACATCTAAAACTGGAACACACAATTTTGATGGTGTTATTTTATATAAAAAGACAGTTGACGATAAAATCAACTGCCTTATAATATCAATATTATATCTTTAAATATTTATTATCTAAATAACCCTCTTATAAATAATTGGTTCATCATATCCGAAAGTTCTCTTACCTCTAACTTCCATAGTTTCACTAACCTCTAAATACTCTTCTGAAAATCGTTCAAACAAAGTAAATTTCAAGACAGGTGAAAACATGCTTGTGCTACCACCTTCCCATACTCCATCTTTTTCAATATATAATGCTGGGGTAAATTTTTCTGATACTCTTAACTCATTATAATCTATTTCTTTTAAATCTTTATAAGTAAATGTATTTTTATCATATCCATTTGGTACTTCATAAGAAGTTAATTTAATTCCATTTTCTTCTTGTGTAAATAAAAATAAGTGAGGTGAAGCATGTGTATTTCCATTTGATGTATAATAACTTTCTTCAACCATAAAAATTCCTTTAAAATCTTCTGGTAAATTTATAATTTTGTCATTACAAATCGTATTTACATGTTCAGCATAAGGAAAATCTATATTATCTAGCTTCATTTTGTCAAACTGCTCAGAGTTATTAAAGCTACCTGTCAATATGTTCATAAAATCTTTTAATTTGTTCATTTTGTTTTCCTCCATCTATTTCATTTAATTTAAAAATAATCTTTTTCATTAAATTCATCAATTCTTGTATGCTATTTTCATCAATATCAGATAAAACTTGTGTATCCCATGAATAAAAGAGTTTCTGGCTCTCTTGGACTATATTTTTACCACTTTCGGTTAAACTCAAAACATTAAATCGTCTATCATTATTATTCTTTCTCTGATTGATTAAATCTTTCTCTAATAATTTTGTTAAAATACGGTTTAATTGTCCTGCATCTATTTTAAGATATTCTACAATTTCTTTAGGGGAACACTCATTATTTTTGCCTATATAAATTAAAACAAATAATTGAGTATAAGTTACCCCAAAGTTAGAAATTTTTTCAGTACAATATGATACAAAGTACTTTCTTATTATTGATATATAAACGGCAAATGATTCATTTTTCACATTACCACCTCTCAATATTTAACAATTTAGATTATATACAAATTAGTTGACTTTGTCAAACATTCAAACATTAGTAAAAATAAATTTATAGTTATACTAATACTTTTACAAAATTATCAATCACTATATTAAAATATTCTTTTAATACATCATCAATCTTATCTTCTCGAACTTTTTCTATTTTTATAACTTGACCGTCTTTATAAAAGATTAGTTCTCCATCAAAAAATCTTATATGCTCATCTTCTGTATAACGCGCAACTTTCATTGAATTTATAAATGGTGAATTTGGGTGTGATTCACAATAAAAAGACGGTAATACATAATCCATATCTAATTGTGGTTCCAAAGAAAAACTATATATCTGTTTCCAATCTTTTTTAGGCTTTCTTTGATATAAAATATATTCTCCTTCCTGTTTTGGATTATATTCAAACTTATAATCACATTTTCCATCATTTTGGACTTTTCCAGCTTCAAGTTCTAAACTTTTTCTAGATAATTCACTCAAAACTCCGACATCAGAAATATATGATTTATCATCTATATCTATTTTTAGTATTCTATGAAGTCTCATTCGTGTATTTCCATCTTGATAAATAAATCGTCCCGCTAAATTTGTAACATTAAATCCCAAACTTTTTAACAAATTGCTATAAAGTCCATTTAACTCAAAACAATATCCTCCCCTTTGTTTAACAATCATCTTATCAAATAAATCTTGTGCTTCAAGTGATATAGGTTTTCTATTTAAAACATCTATATTTTCATATGGGATATGAGTCAAATGAGCTATTTGTAACTTGCACAATGTGTTGTAATCTATTTTAATTTCATCATTATACTCCATCTTTTTTAAATATAAATCTATCTGTTCTTTGTTATATATCATAAAATCATCTCCTAAAAATATTTTTATTAAAAAAATAAGCATTGATAAGTGGCTTCAATTATCAATGCTTTTATTTTTTATGTTAATAAATTTATCTTATTTATATGGTCGAAAATTTATTTTGGATTCACTTGTTTATTTTTTAGGTCCAATCAAACCTTCTCTATATGCACCTATATATTCAATACAATATTCATCTTCACCTAATAAAGCTTCTGTTGCATATATAAGTCCTAACATATCTCTGTTTGTTGGGTCTAATATTGCACTATCTAATCCTGCATTCATTGCTAAAACTGTAAAACCTAAGTTTATTAATTTTCTAACTGGTAAGTTAAATGAAATATTACTTACTGCTGCAGTTATATGGATTGTAGGATATTCTTTTCTTATAGTGCTTATAACTTCTACATTCATAGCAATTCCATCTTCTGATGTACATAACATTTCAACTAATGGATCTATATGAATTCTTTCAGGTTTGATATTGTATTCTTCTGCTTTTTTCATTATATTTTTGAATACTCTTAATCTATCTTCTGCTGTTTGTGGTATTCCTGTATCATCTGAAAGTAAAGCTATTACTTGCCAATCTGTATCTGCTATCGCTGGGAATATTTTATCTATTTTATCCCCTTCCATTGAAACAGAATTGATAATTCCTGGTTTATTACAGAATTTATAAGCTTGTAATATTACATCAGCACTTGGACTATCTACTGCTATTGGTAAATCTGTCACTTCTTGAATTTGTTCTATCATCCATTTTAATGTTTCAACTTCTTGAGCTTCTGGAACTGATGCACAGCAGTCAATATATGTTGCACCACTTTCAGCTTGTATTTTTGCTCTATTTTTTATAAATTCTGCATCTCTATTTTTTATAGCTTCAGCAACTACTGGAATAGAGCCATTGATTTTTTCACCTATAATAATCATCTTTTATCCCCCATCCATCACAATTTTAGATATATTTTTATTACTTGAAATTAGTCACAATATAACTTACGAGATTCTGTATACATTGTTTCATATCCTTTTTGTCTACGTTCTTCATTATTTTCACGATACCAAGCTATATATCTTCCTTCTTTACCATAGTCATGAACTCTATCTTTAACTGCTTGTACATATTCTTCATCACTTAATTTTCCATCTGGGTCTGGTGAGAAAGAACTTACTTGAGCTAGTTTATCTGCGTATTTTTCTAATATTCCAACCTTATCATTGCAAGCATCTTGACCTTCCCAAGAATCAAATCCAGCTGCTATAAAGTTTTCGATTTGATTTCCAACACATCCACAAGAATGGAAGTTTACATAAAGACCCATTTCATGAGCTGCATCATTCATTCTCTTATAATGTGGTAACATAACTTCTTCAAAAGTAGTTGGTGAGAAGAATGAACTTCTTTGAGTTCCCATATCATCATGGAATGTTATTATGTCAGCATGGTATACTTCTTTTGCAATTTTCATTAATTCTATATGGAAATCTGTTAATTTAGTATAAAATGCTTCTAATGCTTCTTCCTCTTCTAATAAGTAGCAGAAAGTATCTTCAAAACTTGTTAAATCTGCTGTTCTTTCAAATAATCCGTTTACGATTGTAAATATAGTTGCTTTGTCTGGGTCGATTACTTTTGCATAATTTTCTTCATAATCTTTTTGCCAGTCTATAGTTGATAAATCTGGGAATACTAAGCTTTCCCAATTTGTTATATCATCTAATCTTCTTGTTCCTGGTTTGACCATTGCTGCATTTGTCTTTGGTTCATATTCCCATTCGATTCCAAACCAGTCAATTCCACCTTTACATCTAGCCATAGCATCTGGCATTACTAATGGTTGTATAAAGTTTATATCGAAATAATATGATGGCATCCAAAGTGGTTTTTCACCTCTATATAATCTAAGTACATTTTCTTTTGGTGTAATTGGTGTATGATATTTTACAGTTTCAAATGATTTTGCGCCATATGGATTTGGTACTGCTGGGTCTATTGTTGGATTTTGTATTTCCTCTATTTTAAAAGAATAATCGCTCATCTTTTTGCCTCCCAATTTAAAAATTTATTTTATTTACCTTATCTTTTTCTCAAAATGTTGTATATTTCTATTCTTATTATTAATTTACTTTTGCTTTTTCTTGCAATTCTCTTTCCATTACAGCTATATCACTGTCTTTTATTTTGTATCCTAGTAACGGAATTACCGATGCAACTAAGAATATAATTGGAACTACAAGGCATAACATTTTTATTCCGCTAACTGTTGAACTTGTAATCGCCGCATTAGCATGATATCCAATTGCTGATAATACACTTGTTATAACAACACCTCTAACTGCAATTGATATTTTTATAGCTAAAGAACTAAAAGACATTATAACTGCTTTAGTATTTTTACCAGTTTTATATTCGCTATATGTTCCGCAATTTGAATATAAACTTGTTGTATTTCCATAAGATATTCCGAAGAATATTTGTGCTATACCTAAAAGCACAGTTACTATCATTATATTTGCTGGCATAACATATATAGCTACTAGGCAAACTGCAAATCCTAAAACACCTACGATATTTGTCATCTTGCTTCCGAGTTTTGCAACCACATTTTTTGATATAAGTGAACCAACTAATGCCCCTACATTGAATACTACTAATATAATTGACATTGCTGCTTCATCTTGAAGAACAACTTTAGCATAATATGCAACAGTCGCCATCAAAGTATAATATCCAATTAGTTTTAAAAAGTCGAAAATTAAAACTAATAATAATTGTGGGTTTGATGCAATACTTTTGCCCATATCTTTGAATGAGATTGATTTTGCATGTTTTGAACTATCATGTGATACTTCTTTTGGTTCATCATAACCTTTAGTAATAGCAAAATGTATTAAATAACATACTGTAAAAGTAACTGATGCTATTAAAGCTGTCATTGTATAACCAACAACACCTGTTGAACTTGCGAATATTCCTAAGAAGAATATATTTAATACTGGTACAAGATATGAAGCAAGTATTTTTCCTGCACTTGAACCAGCTGATATTCTACCTGAAAGAAATGCTCTTCCTTCTGGATCATCAGTAAGTTCACCAACTAAAGTTCTGTTTGCTGTCCAACATATATTCCAAATTCCATGACTTAGAACATATCCCAAACCACAAAGCAATGCAGCCATTGGGTCAGAACCAATCTTAGTAAACATCAATACGAAAAATGCTACTACAAACGGTGGGCAATATATCAACCAAGGTCTATATTTTCCATTTTTGAAGTTAACCTTATCTATTATTACCCCCGCCAACATAGCTGTTATAGCATCTGCTATACCTGCTACAGATGTTATCGCTGCAACTAGCGCCAACGGTAGTTGCGCCACATCTGTTAAGAATATTACAAAGAACGTTGTCTCAACTGTACTCATAAATGAAAATCCTACTTCGCTTATTCCCCAAAACGATTTTATTTTATTATTTATTTTTTTCATAAAGAATCCTCATTTTTATTTTATTTTTTATTTAATATCCACCCTTGCACTAAAACTTTTTCTAATCTTAAGCTGGTACACTTACTGAAGTTGCTAATTTTTTAGCTACTTGAGCTGCACTAGCTGCATCTTCTGTATAAGCATCTGCTCCTATTTCATCTGCAAATTCTTGAGTTATTGGAGCTCCACCAACCATAACTTTTATTTTATCTCTACCTGGATATTCATTAAGTGCTTTTACTGTTTCTTTTAAAGCTGGCATAGTAGTTGTTAAAAGTGCTGATGCTCCTACTATTTTTACATCAGGATTTTCTTGTAATGCTTGAATAAATTTTTCTGCTGGTACATCAACACCTAAGTCGATAACTTCAAATCCTGCACTTTCAAGCATCATTATAACTAAGTTTTTACCTATATCGTGTAAGTCACCTGCAACTGTTCCCATTATCATTTTTCCTGCTGAAACTGCATTATCTCCAACTAATAATGGTTTTAAAACTTCAACACCTTTTTGCATTGCACGTGCTGCTACTAACATTTCTGGAACGAATATTTCATTTTTTGTAAATTTATCACCTACTACTGTCATTGAGTCTATCATTGCATTTAATATTTCTGGTGCAGTTGCGCCTGAATCTAGAGCTTCTTGAACTAAACCTGCTACTTTTTTAGATTTACCTCTTTCTACTGCTGTTGCTACTTCTTGAATTTTAGACATATTATTTCCCCCTAACATATAATAAATATTTTTTTAATCATTTTGTTAACTTTTTCTTTGTGTCTGTTTGTTTTTCTTTTCTTTATATTTAAAGTATAGGATTTTAAGAGTGGTATTTTCAATGTAGGAATATATGAATTTTTTATAAAATTTTATAATTTTCATATAAAGTTTATTTGTAGATTCTTATAAAAAAATCATATTATTTTTGAATAAATCTACATTTTTTACCAATTATTATTTTTAATGCTCTATAATATAAATTAGAAACATTTATTTTTAGTGATTTTTAGAAAAGGAGGCCAAAATGTATATCAGCATTAATGAAATATTAGACAAATTTTTTAAATTCACTTCAAGATACAAAATATCATTTGATAGTGAAATAGTAAATTTTAAGTTTTCAACTAAAAATCTTAAAGATTATAGCCCATATTGTTTATATATTTTTAGGTCTAATAAACTTCCAAATGAAATTTTTAATTATGATAAAATAAATTTTTTAATAATAGGCGAGCCAGAAGATTTGCCTTACTTAAACAACTGCAACTATATTATATTAGAAGAGAAATCTATTTCTATATTTGAGATAATAACACTAATTCAAAATCTATTAAATTTTGATGATGCCCTTTCATCTTTCAAGGAAAAACTATTTTTCAGTATTGAAGATGATCTATCTATCAATAATATGATTTCTATAGCTTTTGAGTATTTAAACAACCCTATAATGGTGCTAAATTCTAAATATGAAACTTGTTATTTTGAACTTGGAAAAACTATTTTAAATGATCCAGTTTGGGAATTTCAATTAAAAAACAATCGTCCCCATCCTGAATATTCATTAAAATACAATAAAAGTAGAGAAAACCGACTTATAGCAGAATCTAGCTATAATCATGTTATTACTTTCTTTGAAGGTCTTATGAATCATAGGGAAATTGCAATCCCAATAAAACATATTGATTTTTCAATTGGGCGTATATGTGTGTTGGAAGTCAATCGAGATATTACTCAAAGTGATATACATATTCTCAAGACTCTGGCAAAAATGATGTATCCTCTTATGATTTCTGATAAAAAATTTCTAAACTTAGAAACATCCAGATTTGATTATGTTTTGAGCGACTTAATGAATAATCCAAAGCCAAACATGTTACTTATGAGAAAAAAATTATCCAACTTTAAATTCGACTTAGATTCAAATATGTACCTTCTTTGTCTGTGTGATTTGGATAATATAAATTCAAAATCTAAGGTAAACTATGTCAAACAAATGGTTCAAGGCATATTTGAAAAACACTATGTATTTGTATTTGATAAAAACATTATTGTTCTTTATAACAATAAAAATTCATTTGATTATTTTAAGAAATGCAAAGAATACGAAGAGTTTCTCGAATTTATAAAAAACTACACATTGTCAGTTGGTGTAAGCAAATTATTTGATGGGATTTCTGGAATAAGAAATGCTTATTTTGAATCATTGTCAGCCATAAATTTTGCAAATCGTCTTAATTGTATTTATAGCAAAGAACCCTCTATAAATTTTTATGATGATTATGTTTTGCATGACTTAGTTTACGATTTTGTGGCTAAGAAAAAACTTCACTATATCTTGGATTCAACAATAATAAACCTTTTAGCTGATAATAATACAAATTTAATTTCAACAGTTAAATGCTATTTAGATTGTGGAGAAAATCTAAACTTCATATCAGATAAGCTTGGAATTCACTATAATACATTAAAATATAGAATAAATAAATTGAAAACTAAATACTTTATCGATTTGAAAAATCCGGATTCATTAGTAAAATTAAAACTTGCAATGATTGCATTAGAAATATCAAAGGGGTATGACTTAGATCTTGGTTTAAACTAAAAGGGGGTAAAATATGTCTGTAACATTTAACGAAATATCTACTAAATTAGCTTCAAAAAATCCTATAGTTATAATGCGAAAAAACATAAATATTTCAAACTACTATTATATAGAAGATAATTTCGACAAACTTAATTCCTACAGTCTTTACATATGTAAATTGTCTAATTTTCCAAAAGAATTTAAGACTGATAAAATCATTAATTTCTTGATAATTGTAGACATTAATATAAAATACGACTTATTTCAACTAAAAAACTGCAATATTTTAATTTTAGAAGATAATAAAATAAATCTTTATAAATTACTAGAAAATTTGCAGGATATTATCAATGTAAATGCCGATATAATCGCCTCTTCAAATAGCATTATCGACGCAATATCTCAAAATGAATGTATTGGTGATATTATAAAAATAATTTATAATTATCTCCAAAATCCAATTATAATCTCTAATTCTGCAAATTACCTTTGTTATCATGACGGAGATAATTTAACTAATGATGATACAATTTGGGACGATTATATAAAATATAACTATCCAGATCCATATTATCTAGAAAAAATTTATTATGATATTAAATTTGGACAATCTATATCATCAAAAAGCGATTCACATATTATAGATTATTTGGACATAATGGAACACAGAGTTTTAACTTGTCTAATAAAGATAAATAATTTAAATATAGCTTATATCTATGTCTTGGAGTCAAATAAACCATTTACTAAAGAAGACATGCGTGTACTAAACATTTTGGGCAAAATACTAGCCCCTTCAATAATAAACGACCCTCGTTTTACTTATTGTGAAAATACTCAGATAGACTCAATATTTTATTATTTATTATCATGCAATAACACACAACCTCACTTTCTTGAAAAGACATGTGAAATACTAAATTTAGAACTATACTCAAACTTCTTTTTGCTAAATATTAATTGCTCAAAAGAAGAAATAACAATAGAAAAATTAAAGGAACTTTATGACTTGATAAAATCAGTATTTTTCAACCAATTTGTGTTTATATATAAAAATCAGATATGCATACTATATATCACAAGAGATGATAACCCTAACAAGTTTAAAATATACTCTAAATATTTTTTAGACATATGTGAAAAATACAATCTATCAGTTGGAATTAGCGATATATTCTTCAACTTGCACGATATAAAAATAGCATATAACCAGACACTAAAAGCGCTTGATTACTCTACTATATCAGCAGATAAAAATCGTATCAATTATTACTCCGATTTTATGCTGACAGACTTGGTTTATGAGTTTTTGATAAATGAAAATACAGATAACATTATCGACTTGAATTTTAAAGAATTTATAAACTCAGCATCAGAGGAATATCTTGAAATGATGAAGTTGTTTGTTGATAATAACGGAAATATTAAAAAGACTGCTGACGAACTGCATGTTCATTATAATACTTTGAAATATCGATTGAGTAAGATTAGAGATGAGTATTGTATTGATTTTGAGGATTTGAATTATATTATTAAGCTGAAGTTGTCTTATATTGCTTTGGATTTTATTTCGAATACATAGGTAGTTAAGTTAATTTAAATCACTTTCTTTCTACATATCATAAAAATAAGTTTTTTCTTTTTATTTTATATGAAAGAACTTATTTTTATGATTTAATAATTTTTTATATTCACTTATTGAAGTTACAACATAAATAACTATAATTAAACTTCTTTAAAATTAACTAATTCTTTCTCAGCAATACATAGGAATAAATAGACCAAATACATTTATATTGTTCTTTATATAATTGATCCTTTTTTGATTCCTTATTAATATAATACAATAAACAATCATTTGATATTTCAGCCTATAAATATCTTTAGAAGCGTATCTAAAATACAATTTGTCTATAAATTTTAAAATAATAAAATCAATATTCTTTTTTCAAAAAAACAAAAATTAATCATTAAATTTACAATTGCAGTCATAATCAGTAAACTTATAGATGTATTCTAGTCTATTTTAACTAGCCCAAGTATTAGCATAATATTTTTGCTTTAGCTTGATTAAATTCTTCGTCCGTTAATATACCTTTAACTTTTAATTCGCTCAGTTTTTCTAGTTGTGCAATTAAGTCATCACAAGTATCACTATTATTAATCTCTTTAAATTTAGAAATAGCATTTTTTATAGTACTCACTAATTTATCAACTCTATCATTAACTACTTCTATAAATATTGATGATGATGAATCCATTATTGTAACTTTTGCAAACATAATACCCTTTTCAAACGTTACTGAATTTATTTTATTTAAAGGTATATCCTTTTGATTATGTCTAAATAAAATACCTTTATCTAATAATACTACTCTTTCGTCAGTACAAGCAATTATTCCCATTACATTCCCTATTGCTCCTGGAGTTAAATCTAATAATTCCTCTGAGTCTCCTAAAATTGTTGGTAATAGAGCTACTTCCCTTTTAGCGCTTCCTATTTTTGATATATCTAATTTAAACTCTTTTAGTTTCTCTAAAATGTATTCTTCTGTTCTCATAAATTACTCCTTATTATATAAATTTTACAATTTATTATACATTAAAGTCTTTGTCGAATCATGTAAAACTTTGCTAAATTTTTCAAAACAGCTCATACTTTTTATTCTATCGATTATTTAATCATTCCACTAATTCATTCTAATATAAAATCAATTGTTCTAGATATTTACTATATATTCTTTTTAAAAATAGTATTTATATAAGTTTTACTAAGATTTATACTTTTAATAAAAGTTAAATATGATTTAATATTAACGTGCGTTATTCCATATATTTTCAATAACTTTCATTTTTTCTTTCTATTTATTAATCATAAAAAACACCTCCAATTATTTGTATAAATTATAATATACATAATAATTAGAAGTGTTTTTTTATACTTAAATACCTAATGGTATTCCATTACATTTTTATCAATCATAAAATGTTGCAATCATTTATATAACTTTGTTCCAATAACTATTCAGTTATTTCCCAGTTATGGTACACGTTTTGAACATCATCATCTTCTTCAAGTAAGTCTATTAATTTTTCCATAGATTTTACTTGACCTTCGTTATCTAAAACTGTAGTAGTTTGTGGTATTAATTTTATATCAGCAGATACGAATTCATATCCTTTTTCAACTAATGCATCTCTAACTGCATTGAAATCTTCTGGAGCTGTTACAACTTCGAATCCATCTTCTTCTGTTATTATATCATCTGCTCCAGCTTCTAAAGCGTCGTCCATTAATTGTTCTTCGCTTACGTTTTCAGCAGCTATTAATATTTGTCCTTTTCTATCGAACATGAAACCAACGCATCCAGTAGTTCCTAAGTTACCACCGTTTTTGTCGAAGTAATATCTTATGTTACCAGCAGTTCTGTTTTTGTTATCAGTTAAAGTTTCAACTATAACAGCAACACCACCTGGTCCATATCCTTCGTAAGTGTTTGAGAAGTAATCTTCTCCACCGCCAGCTCCAGCACCTTTGTCTATTGCTCTTTTGATGTTGTCATTTGGCATATTGTCAGCTTTAGCTTTATCTATAGCAGTTTTTAAAGCTGCATTGTATTCTGGATCTGCTCCACCTTCTCTAGCTGCAACAGTTATAGCTCTTGCATGTTTAGTGAATACTGATGCTCTTTTAGCATCTTGTTTACCTTTTCTATTGATAATATTACCTATACGACCCATAATTTCACTCCTTAACTTTAATTTCGTTCATTTATAGATTTAGTCAAAATCTATTGCCACAGTAAATTTTAGCATAAAACTCCGATTTAGTAAATTAGAATATTGG
Organism: Intestinibacter bartlettii; assembly: GCA_025148965.1. Taxonomy (GTDB): domain Bacteria; phylum Bacillota; class Clostridia; order Peptostreptococcales; family Peptostreptococcaceae; genus Intestinibacter; species Intestinibacter bartlettii. Next base: position 2,740,756 of record CP102273.1, read on the forward strand.
AGATTTTGCTGCAGTGTGTCTTTTATGTTCACTGATTCTATGTAATCTATCTATAATATCTAAGTCCTTTTGAGGAACTTCATCTCTTTTGCCTAATACAACCTTATCTATCATGTTGTATGTTGTTCCCATTTCGTTTTCATCTGTTTGGCCTTCCCATAAACCTGCTGATGGTGCTCTGTTTATTACATCTTCGTGTACACCTAATGCCCTAGCCCAATCGTAAACTTCTGCTTTTGTAAGGTTTGCTATTGGAACTAAATCAACCCCACCATCACCGTATTTTGTGAAATATCCAGTGTGTATTTCTGCTGCGTTATCTGTTCCAACAACTAAGTATCCTAAGTTGTTTGCAACTGTGTAAACAGAACACATTCTAACTCTTGCTCTTAAGTTAGAATCAGCTGCTCTAAATCCTGATTCACTGTATAAATCTTTTTCTTTAAGTGCTGATGTTACAGAGTTTAATATCATTTCTTGTGGCTTAGTTAAATCTAAGTCGATATAATCTATTCCACATCCATTTATAACTTTAAGCGCATCTTCTCTGTCTTTTGGATTGCTGTTTATACTCATAATTACTCCTATTGAGTTTTCAGGAAATGCTTTTTTAATAAGGTAGCAAACTACCGCTGAATCTATACCCCCAGAAACTCCTACAACTAATCCTTTGCATCCAGCTTCTTTAACTTTTTCTCTAAGCCAATCTACTGTCTTATCTATTTTTTGATTTATTTCCATTTAATTTTCCCCTTTCATATAAAAATCTATACTTATAATACCACATTTATTTCAAAATTAATTTATTATTTTTACATATATACATAGTTTTATCAAAATCACAAATAATAATACAAGGTAGGTGAAGATATGAAAAATCCATTTAATATTAAAAATTCTATAATTGGGGCTTTTACTGGTTTTGTAAATGGACTTTTTGGCTCCGGTGGAGGGACTCTTTTAGTGCCTATTTTAAACAACATACTAAAAGTAGAAGAACATAAATCCCACGCAACAGCTTTAGCAATAATAATATTTTTAACAGTAACAAGTTCTGTAATATACGTATCAAGAGGAACTTACGACATTAAATTAACTATACAAGCCGCTATCGGCAGTATAATCGGCGGGATAATTGGAGCAAAATTACTGAGCAAAGTAACAGGAAAATTTTTAAGAATTTCTTTTGGAATTGTAATGATAATTTCTGCAATCAGAATGATTTTTTATTAATTAGGAGGAATTATGTTAATTGGAATAATAGGCTTTTTTGCCGGAATAATAGGCGGAATGGGAATGGGCGGTGGAACAATTCTAATCCCCGCATTAATACTATTCGCAAGTATAGACCCCAAAATCGCCCAAAGTACAAACCTACTATCCTCAATTCCAATGACGATAGTAGCCCTTGCAATACATATAAAAAAGAAAAATGTTGATTTTGACCTTGTACTTCCAATCGTCTTATTCGGTATAGTTGGCGCATTTTTTGGCTCAACATTAGCTGAATATTTGCCATCTGAACTATTAAGAAAATTTTTTGGTGTATTTTTATTAATCATAGGTATCTTCGAAATACAAAAAGGATATATGCATAAAGGAAAAAAATAAGCCTAAACTACAAGTCTCATAGTCTAGGCTTTTTCTTATATTCTAACTTTTTTGTTCTAATCTACTTATCATAAAGAAATCTTTTATTGCATTATCGTAATCTCCTATTCTACAATATGCGTCGCCTCGTTTTTCATAAGCTCTTATGTCTGACGGACAACCTTCTATCGCAACAGAAAAATCATCTATCGCTTCTTTATATTGTTTAAGATTGTAATATGCAAGTCCTCTATAATAGTAATTTCCTAATTTAGTATTATCTAATTCGATTGCCTTGTTAAAATCAAGTATCGCTTCATTATATTCTTCTAAATCTAAATTTGCTGCTCCTCTTCCCATATAAACTATGTAACTATCATAACCATGTTCTATAGATCTAGTGTAGTCGTCTTTTGCTTTTTTAAAATTACCTGTTAGAGAATATTCTTTTCCTCTGTTGCAATAAGATTTTCCTACTTTATATCCCATTTTAATTGCTTTTGAGAAATCACGAATTACTTTTGTGTGATTTTCAATTCGTCCATATGCAAGAGCTCTGTTGTAATATGCTTCTCCATTTTTAGGATTTAGTCCAATAACTTTATCTAAATCTTTTATGGCTTTTCGCAAATCATCTTGTTTTAAGTAAGCTACTGAACGATTAAAGTAACTTTCTTCATAATTTGGATCTATTTCTATAGATTTATTGTAATATTCGATAGCATTGTTCATTTGGTTCATTTGGCAATAACAATCAGCCATTCCCAAATAACCTTCTTTCATATGTGGAGCCAAGTTTACAAATGCTTTGTAATCTAGTAGAGCATCTTTATATTTTTTCATTAAATAGAAGATTCCCGCTCTTTCATATAATAATCTTTCATCATATTTTTCAAGATTTATAGCATTTGTAAAGTCTTTTAATGCTTCTTTGTATCTTCCTAAATACGCTAAAATTCTACCTCTGTTATAATAAGCACTGACATCATTTTCGTCTAATTCCAATGCTTTTCTATAACTTTCCATAGCTTTATCATATTCTTTTAGGTTACTATAAGATACCCCCAGATTATAATAAGCCACTTCATAATTTGGATCTATTTGTAATGCTTTTTCATAATTTTTTATTGCTAAATCATTGTCACCTAATCTACTATAACAAACACCTTTTCCTCTATATGCTTCTTTATAGTTTTTGTCTAATTGAATAACTTTTTCAAAATCTTTTATAGCTGAATAAAATTTCTCGAATTTTATATAGAAATCGCCACGATAGTAATACCCATCGGCACAGTCATCATATTTTTCGATAATTTTATTTACATAAGCCATTTTTTCATTTATTTCAAACTCCATATTAGCATGATTTAACATATCTTGTATGAAAGTTTTTCTTTCTAAATCCTCTTGTAATTTATTTAAAGTATTTATGGTATTAGTAATATCTACATCCCCAGCTTTTGATATTTTAAATAGATTAAATACCATAAAAACCATAAAGCCATACATAAAGCAGAATATTATTATCTCTTCATTTTTTGATAAATTCAAAGTTACTATAGCTAAGAATAAAATTCCTATTATAGCTAAAGAGATTCCTATCTGTTTTGTTATTTTGTTTTTTTCACTTTTCATTATGACTTCCCCCTTCAATAAATTTATTTATTAAAGAAATACTATCTAAAGAATAATTTGACCGTCTTTCTCAGATAAATAAAAACTTTCACTTTCGCTTAACTCTGCAGTCCCACTTGTTATATCTGTCATTTTTGATTTAAGCGATTGTACGTCTTCTTCTCTTGAATAAACTATAATTTGAACTTTATCCGTATATAAAGTGTCCTTTATAGTGTAGCCCATGTTCATTATTTCATTTTGGACTTTGCCTATTTGATTGTAGTCTATAGTTATACCTACTTCTTTATATTTTACCTTCTCTATAATTTGTGCGGCTTCAATACCTACTTTGGCTCCTTTTGTATATGCTCTAACAAGTCCGCCTGCCCCTAGTTTGATGCCTCCAAAATATCTAGTTACAACAACTACTACATCTCTTAAGTCTTCTTTTTTTATAACTTCTAATGTTGGAATTCCTGCTGTTCCTTGTGGTTCTCCATCATCGCTATAACGTTGGATATTCATTGTTTCACCAACAGTATACGCCCAGACATTATGAGTAGCGTCTTTGTGCTTTTTCTTTATTTCGTTTATAAATTCCACAGCTTCTTCTTCAGATTTTATAGGTTTTGCATATCCTATAAACGTCGATTTCTCTACGATATATTCATCTGAGCCAAAACTGTGTAATGTTTTATATGTCTTCATAGTGCCTCTCCCCCTGCCGTTAAATATTTTAAAGCTAAAATTGCTTCGTTATATGCCCTGATGACATATTCTTTTTCATTGAGTTTTTTGTGTTCTATAAGCCTTTGCAAAATCTCGACAGTCTTATCATCTCCCACTTTTGCTAAAGCCTTAGCACAGTATTGTCTAGTTTGGGGATTTGAATCATATAATCCTTTTTCCAAAACAAATTTGCTCTTTGGAGAAGATATTTTCCTTATAGCTGAATAAGTTATCCTTCTTATATCTGAATGTCTGTGATTTGTAAGAGGATGAAGTATTTTTAAGAATCTATCATCCTTAAACTCTCCAGTTGCCCAAATTAAAACAATTAAATCATCTGCATTTTTTTCTTTAAGTATTCTTTTGTATAATTCTCTTTTAAAATTTAGTTCTTTTTCTTTATCAAGACTTAACTCATCTATAAATTCAAGTCGTACATCTTTTCCCAATTCCAAAAATTTATCCAATACGTCTTTTGAAGACTCTACTTTTGCTTTATTTACAGATTTTATATCTAATTTTGCTCTAATCAGATGATCATTTACCTCTGTAACTGATATATTTCTAATTTTGCTAATTTGCGACACTGTCTTTGATTCAGTATAAAGAAGATATGTAATAAAATAGTCATCTAAGTTGTCGATATTGTTCCAGCTTATATCCATTTTTATTCCTCTATTATATATTCTTTATATACATTATAGTCTTCTTCGTCTAAACTTACCTCAAGTTGTGTCCCATTTTCTACATATTCGAAAGAATCTACATTATATTTTTCTTTAATTCTACTGAATATATTTCCTTTGTCATATGGAAGTAATAATTTAACTTGATAAGTGTCTTCCATTAAAGCATTTTCTATCATTTTTAAAAGGATATCCATATTTATACCCTTTTTAGCAGAAATATAAATTCTGTCTTCTCTATTTCTTGGATAAATGTCTAGTTCTAATCTATCTATTTTGTTGTAAACTATTATAGTTTTCTTATCATCTGCACCTAATTCTTTTAATACAGATTCAGTAGTTTGTTTTTGAAGTTCGAAACTGCTGTTTGTCGCATCTATAACATGTAGTATTAAGTCTGCGTATTTAACTTCTTCTAATGTTGCTTTGAATGCTTCGACTAAGTCATGTGGTAACTTACTTACGAAACCAACTGTATCTACTACTAAAAAGTCTCTTTTGTTTGGTAATGTAGCTTTTCTTAAAGTTACATCAAGAGTTGCGAAAAGCATGTCCTTTACGAAAACTTCTTTTTCTGTTTCATAATCTTTGTGTGTCTTTATTAATTCGTTTAATAAAGTAGATTTTCCTGCATTTGTGTATCCAACTAATGCAACTATTGGTATATTTGATTTTAGACGCTGAACTCTTTGAGTTTCCCTATTTTGTTTAACTTCTCTAAGTTCTTTTCGTATGTCTGCTGCTCTATTTAATATATGTCTTTTATCTACTTCAAGTTTTTGTTCCCCAGGACCTCTAGTACCTATACCAGCCCCAGTTCTACTCATTTGTCCACCCATTCCGTAAAGTCTTGGTAATCTGTATTTTAATTGAGCAAGCTCAACTTGTAATTTACCTTCTTTACTTAATGCTCTTTGTGCGAATATGTCTAATATTAAAGCTGTTCTGTCTATTACTTTTAGTCCAGTAACATCTTCTATATTTCTCATATGTGCTCCTGATAATTCGTCATTAAATACGATCATAGTTGCACCAAGCATGTGGCAGTAATCTCTTATTTCTTCAACTTTTCCTTTTCCTATGAAATAAGCTGCATCTCTAGCTGGTTTATTTTGAATTACAGATGCTAAAACTTCTGCTCCAGCTGCTTTTACTAGCTCTTTAAGTTCTGCCATAGATTCATTTATATCAATATCATCGATTTTCTTTACATTAGTTGTTATATTTAAGCCCACTAAAACGGCCTTTTCTTGTAATTGTTCTTCCACAAAATCACCTCTTTACATTAATCGTTGTCAATTCATTTATTTGCCTATGTTTTACCTTATTATATATTTTGACTTTTATAAAGGATTTCATTCTTTTATATATGTAATTTTCTATTTTTTACTGCAAATAACATGTTTTAGATAAATATTCTTAATAATTATATCATTAAACTATCATTTTTTTATGTATTTTTTTGATATTATAATTTAAAACACAAAAGGGAGTGATTTAACCTCACCCCCTCCATAAATTTTAGATACTTATTATTTTAATTTTATAAGTTCTAAATATTTTTTGCTATTAACACTTCCGTTATGCTCTGCTTTTTCTAGTAATTCAATTGCTTTATCTACATCTTTTTCAATTAATCTACCTCTATATAATTCGAATCCTAGTTTTTCTAGATATAACGGATTTCCTTCTGCTGCTTTTTCTTTATATATGTTAATTAGCTTATCTACGCATCTTTCATCTTCGTCATCAAGTAGTTTTTCATACTCAACAACAGCTTCATCTATTTTGCCTTCTTTATAATATCTTTCTCCTAATACATAGCTCGCTTCTATTTCTCCTTCATCTGATAAAAGTTTTAATACATTTGAACTAAATCCTTTATATATTGATTCTTTTGCTGAATCTGTATCTCTATATGTGTCTATTACATTTTCTATAAAGTCGGACATAAGCTCTTCTAGATTTCCACCTAAAATTGCTTCCATAGCTGTGTTTGATGATTCTTTCATCATTTTTAATTTTTCAGGTGATATTTGCATATTGGGTTGAACTGTTCCAATTTGTTCAACTTTTTCATCTATTGAATCTATCATCTTTTGTTGTTTTTCTAATGCTGTGTTTACACGCTCCATTATATTTTCATATTGTTCATCTAATTTTTTAATTAGTTCTCTTTCAATAAATGTATCAATTCTCTTATTAAAAGAAGTTATCTTTTTATCTAAATCTCTTACATTATTTGATATCGTATTGAAACTGATTGTATTACTATTTTTCATAACAGAGTGTATTTCTCCCCCAAATTTTGAAACAGTTTCAATAAGTTCGTCCATTTTTGATAAATCGCCTTCTATTGTCTGCAGCTCTTTTATCATGTGATTTACCTTCTGCTTATATGTACTTAGTTCATCTATCTTCTTCTTGGTCAAATCAATATCTTTTAATGACTGTAACCTTGTAATCGATTTGTTAAACTCATTTATACTCCCCTCTAAACCATTTAAAGTTTCACATATCTGCTCACTATTTCTATTAAAATTATCTATTGAATCTACTATCCCCTTTGTATTAAGTTCCTTATTCGCCATATCGTTCACCTATCTCCCATTCATCTTTTTATTTATATCCCCGAGTAATTGATTTACATTTTTTATTTTTAATCCAATATTTGAAGACAATTTATTTGTTTTCTTTATTTTATTTTTTAAGATATTATGTAATTTATCAAATCTGTATCCGTAATTATCGAATAAATCGCTGAAATTTATTCCTTGTTTATCTAAACATTTGTAAAACTCTCTTAATTGTTTTTCATAAGATAAATTATTCATATATAAATACATAATTGCGTATTTTTCAAAGTTATATGCTTTTTCATAATAAGTTTGTGCAAGTTTGTATTCTCCTATATGGAATAATTCATCTCCCTTTTCATCGTATTTTCCTTCTTGTTCAAATAAATCACATATTTTTGCTAAATTATTCGAATTTGGTTCAACACTTCGAGTAAAGTAGTTCTTAGCCTGTGCATATTCTTCATCATAGAAGAATTTCATACCTATGTTGAATAGTTCCGAACTGTCTCCAATTAATTCCCCTAAGTTTAAATCCTTAAATGTGTCTATATTTTCTATATATCTTAAATTGTCGCCTAGTTTTTCCTTAATTTCTTTTAGAATTTCTGTTTCTTTTTCTTCTATAAGAACTAAGTTATAATTAGCTCTTGTTATCGAAACATAAAATCTATTAAAGTAATAACTATAATGACCTTCTTTTAGACTTTCCTTTTTATAAACCTCTTCATAAATATCAGCATAATCAGATAGTATATTGTAGACAATTATATTATCGAATTCTTTCCCTTTAAATTCTGAAATTGTAAAGGCATTTTCGCATCCATACTTTTCTTTTAAATATTCTTTCTTCTCATCATCAGAAACTATAAGTGCCACTTTGGCAGATGCGTTGATTTGTGTGAATATAACTTTTAGATTTTCATCACTTGCCTTAACTTGCTCCACAATTCCTGTTTTATTATTTTTAGTTATTTCATATTGTCTGTCTTCTTCTTTTCTTGCTGGAAGTTTATCATTGATTATTTTATTTACGATGTTGTTCATCTTCATTATATTAATAGAATTTCTGAAGTTTTCATTAAGGCGTTTATCCTCATAATTGTATCCATGTAAGTAAAATAATTTTCTAAGTCTTCCTACTTTAAAGAAGGTAGGATTTATTATCTGATTTGGGTCCCCAGCTAGCAGTATTTTTCTAGTTTTGTTCTTCCCATAAATCTCTTGTTCCTTTGCCAATAAAAATAACATATAGATTTGTACTTCTGTAAAATCTTGTACCTCATCTACTACTACATATTCATAATTTATGTTTTTATCTTTTATCAAGCTTTGAAGTTCGAATGCTATATCATTTATGTCGTAGTATTCATTTTCAACTAGCCATTGATTATATTTTTGTGTTATCGAATATAGTATTTCTCTATCTTCTTCAGCAAAAATCTTATAATCCTCAACTATTTTGTTACTATTATTTATGTAATATTCTGATTTTACTATGTCTTTTTCTTCTCTATCCCAATCTACATACATAGAACCTTTTAATATTCCAAATATCTCGCTGTAGATAATATTTTTTTCTTTTTGATACTTTTTAATAAATTTTAAAATATTTCCATCACGAGATGTTTGATGTAAGTAATTTAAAAACTTAGTGAAATTTTTCTTATATGTATTTTGAGTTATAATCCTAGATCTGTCTATTTTTTTATTATTGTATTTATAATTTAACTCTGTACATACATCCTCAAAAGTTTTAATATCTATATACTCATTAAATTCATAATAGCTTTCTATTACCTTTTCTTTTACATATTGTTTTAAGTTGTTTGAAAATGTTACATATAGAATTTTGCTATCTGAGCCCATATTTTTTATTTTTTCAACCATATCTGGGATTAATTTAACAGTAGATATTGTTTTTCCGCTTCCTGCTATTCCTGATAATATAAATGGTTCTGATTTTTGTATAAATGTATGTATTTGTTCTGACTGTTCTTTTGTCAATACCTCTTGATATATGATTTGCTTATCGTCAAAATCGAGAGATCTAAATGTCATATTATTTTCTTGAGTGTTTTTATTTACCACACTTATAATTTCTATGTTTTTACTTTTCTTTTCATTTACATATTTGAATTGATTGTGTTCATAAAAACTATTATTTATTCTTTTTGATACTTTTTGTGCTTCTCTTTCTTGGTCATTATGCTTTGTTATTGAAAATAATATAATGCCCTGCTTGTCTTTGTTTTGACTATTATTATATCTTTCAAAGTCAAATTCATTCTTCTTTGCATAATCATCTACAAAACAAGCTATTATTCTATCACTGTCATTTACTTTATTATTAAAGTCAAAACCATAGATTTTGTTATTCCCAACACCTTCGTATTTCTTAAACCCTAAACTTTTAAAATTCAAGGCTCCATTTGTTGAAGTTAAGCATTTATCTATTTTTATTATTAGTTTTTTCAAATCACTCTCCAAGTTATTATCTTTAACTTGTTTGTATATTGTTTGTTCTAAAAATATATTTATTCCTAAATCCTTGCTAAGTAATGATTCATCTTCAAAGTCTTCATATGCATAAATTTCTTCATTATCACTTACCTCCTCTAATACTAAAACATCGCTACCTTCATTATTTATATCTAAATCAGCAACAACTTCTTCCGTATTATAAAGCTCTTCTGTATCGCTATTTTTCATTTTGTCTTCATAATGCTCTGTTAAATAAAACATGGCATCTTCATAACCCATTTGGGCTAAATTATTATATAGTTTAAAAGCCTTTTCTTTATCTATATCTGTTCCTATCCCATGCTCATAAAAATATGCCAACCTATACATTGCATCTTCGTAGCCAACTTGTAATAATTCGTTATAAATAGAAAATGCTTTTTTACTATCAACATTAGTCCCTATTCCATATTCATAGCATCGTCCCATAAGATATTTTGCATCTTTATTTCCATTTCCAACTGCCTTTTTATATCGATTAAATGCTTTTTTATGATCCTGTTTTACACCTATTCCATATTCATAACAAATAGCCGTTCTAAGCTGTGCCTTATCATAACCAGCATTTGCACAATTTTTATAGAATTCAAATGCCTTCTTCTTATCTTTTTCTATTTCTTTTCCTTTTTCATAATATATTCCTAAACAATACTGGACAATAGTATCGATTTTATCATTTTCAAGTGATTTTAATATTTCATACGCTTTTTTTTCATCCTTATCTACCCCTATTCCATGTTCGTAACAAAGTGCTAAACAAAATTTTGCTCTCGTATATCCCTGATTTGCCGATTTTTCAATCCAGATAAATGCTTCATCTTCATCTTTATCGATGCCTATTCCATGTACATAAAAGCAAGCTAAATTGTATTGCGCTTCCTTGATACCATTTTGTGCTGCTTTTTTATACAATATAAATGATTTTGAAATATCCCCTGTATCATTTTCTTCTGAAGGCATATAATAACAAGCTAAATCATATTGGGCTTCGGCATTTCCATCTTCGGCTTCCATCTTCAGGTCTGAAATAATGATTTCGTCCATTTCCTCCCTGCTCGGGATACGAAAATCATCTTCTATTTCTTTACTTATTCTTTTGTGCAATTCCTCTGATACTTTTCTTACATTCCTATCCTTAATTTCATAATACGTTTTTGTACTCTTTTCAAGTTTTTTAGTTGTATCATAAAACAACTCTATTGTAGAAACTTCCCTAAAATCCCTCATAAGCCTTCTCCTAATAATTTTTTATAATCCTATACTATAAGTATAATATAAATAGTATAATAAAATTATCTATTATTCTAAATTTTTGGAGGTATAATTAAATTGAATTACAAATTTTTTAGTCATACTGAATGTGAGTTTTTTCCATGCCATAAAACAAATGACCCGGAAAATTTCAATTGCTTATTCTGTTATTGTCCACTATATGCCCTAAAAGATAAATGTGGTGGAAATTTTAAATATACAGAAAAGGGTATTAAGGATTGTAAAAATTGCACACTTCCTCATCAAAGAAAAAATTACGACTATGTAATTGGGAAGTTTAAAGAAATTATTGAAATAACAAAATTAGATACAGAAAAATAGATAAAAAAATAGGAGTTAAGCCAATTTATATTGGCTAACTCCTATTTTTTCGTCTCATTTTTATTTCAGTCTTATTTCAATATATCCATAATACCATTTATTCAGCATTCTTTCAATATTATAATTTTTGTAATTTTATTTTTTATTTTAAATTGTCATAATTTATCGTTTTTAATTTTCTATATATCAATTGTAATACAATACTACAAATCAACATAATTGCTAAAATTGCTACACCCATATGCATGAAAAATGTTTCTGGTAGCATATTTATGACTGGATCTATTTCAGGATTAAAAATCCAGTAATCATTGCTAAACATTATTTTATGAAACATTATAAAACACGCATTGAAGTTTATTGCAATTGGAATAGCCAATAAAACCGGCATTACTATAATTAATATTGACGAATTTCTTAAAAATTTGAATTCCTTTTTTCTAATTTGAATTATTCCACCTATTATTGAAATAATTCCTGTTATTATTGTAAGTATTTTTACATTTTGAAATATATCTCTAACTTCTTCAAAATGAATTTTCCCATTATGAGATGAAAGTAGAGATGGCAATTCAAATTCATCTGCTTTCCAACTTAAATTATAATCAATTAAATAATCGTAATTTTCTATTATGTCTTCCCTTGATAAGTTGCTCATAGACTCTATATTTAGCTTGTCTATATCGTTGTAATAGATACTTTTTATATTCATCGCTATAATAACTGAAGAACCTATTACAAATAAAGCTAAACATATAGCCAAAATAGCATTTAAAAATTTTTTCAATTGGAAGCCCCCTCTAATTTAAACTATTAAACTATTTTTGTAGTGAAATCTTCTATATTCCAAACATCATCAACTACATCGCTGTAGAATTCTGGCTCATGGCAAACTAAAAGAACTGTGCCTTTAAATTCTTTTATTGCTTTTTTAAGCTCATCTTTAGCTTCTACATCTAAGTGGTTTGTAGGTTCGTCAAGAACTAAGAAGTTTATGTCTTTTAACATTAATTTACATAATCTAACTTTAGCTGCTTCTCCCCCACTTAAAACTCTAACTTGACTTGTTATATGTTCAGTAGTAAGACCACATTTAGCAAGTGCTTGTCTAACTTCGTAGTTAGTTAATACAGGGTACTCTTGCCATACATCATCTAAAGCAGTGTTGTAGTTGTCCATTGAACTTTCTTGTTCGAAATATCCAACTTCTAAATAATCACCTAGTTCAACTTCACCAGCGAATGGTTTTGTCATTCCAAGTAAAGTTCTTAAAAGTGTTGATTTACCTATACCATTCATCCCTTTAAGAGCTATTTTTTGACCTCTTTCTAATTGGAAGTTTAATGGTTTTGTTAATGGTTCATTATATCCTAATACTAAATCTTTAGTTTCGAATATTATTCTAGCTGCTGCTCTAGCGTTTCTGAAATTAAATGTTGGTTTTAATTTTTCTTTTGGTCTTTCTAAGATTTCCATCTTATCAAGTATTTTTTGTCTTGAGTTTGCCATACCTCTAGTTGCAACTCTCGCTTTGTTTCTTGCTACGAAATCTTCAAGTTTCTTTCTTTCTTCTAATTGTTTTTCGTAAGCACTTTCTTCTTGTCTTTTCTTAATATCTCTAAGTCTTACAAATTCATCGTAGTTACCTTTGTATCTTGTAAGCTCAGCATTTTCTATATGGTAAATTACATTACATGTATTGTTTATAAAGTCTGTGTCGTGTGATACAAGAATGAAGCTATTTTCGTATTCTTGTAAATATCTTGTAAGCCATACTATATGCTCTTCATCTAAGTGGTTTGTAGGCTCGTCAAGGATTAATATTGTTGGACTTTCTAATAATAATTTAGTAAGAAGTACTTTTGTTCTTTGACCTCCACTTAAATCAGTTACGTCTCTATCAAGACCTATTTCCCCTAATCCTAAACCATTAGCAACCTCTTGGATTTTTGCATCTATTGTATAGAATCCACTGTTTTCTAATATAGTTTGTATTTCAGCAGTTTCTTCAAGAAGTTTATTCATTTGTTCTTCGTCTGCTTCACCCATTAGGTCATACATTTTTAACATTTCTTGTTCTAACTCAAACATGTTTTTGAACGCATCTCTTAATACGTCTCTTATTGTCATTCCTTTTTCTAAAACAGCATGCTGATCTAAATAACCAACTGTTGCTCTTGATGACCATTTTATATTACCTGCATCCGGCATTAATTTTTTTGTTATTATATTTAAGAAACTAGATTTACCCTCTCCATTAGCACCTACAAGGGCTATATGTTCTCCCTTTTTAAGTCTAAAAGATACATTCTCTAGTATTGTTCTCGCTCCGAAACCATGACTAACATTTTCTACTACTAGCATTTATCCACCTCTTATAAATTTTATTTGTTTACATCTATACTATTATATTTGATTTTTTTAATTTTGCATATACGTATTTTCAAAATACAGAATTAGGATTCCTGCCGTCGTTCTTTGTGAGAATTCCAATGCTTTTTCTGCTATTAAATAAAATCTGTTATTTACATTTTGTATATATCTATGGAGATGTTGATTTTTTATCGCATTGTAAGAATTGAATTTTATATATTCTTCTACAGTATTAAAATAAATTGGCTCGGAGTAAGTTCTGAATCTCTTTATTTTTAAATATCTTAATTTAACGTAATTTTCGAATTGCATATGATTATTTAGTAAATCTCCTGTGGCGTGTTGTGGAACGGTTATATCTTGAATTAAATGACATACTGCACCCAGATAGAACATTGAGTTATAAATATCGCCTTCGTAAAAATAATTTATAGCATAATTATAATATTCTTGTGATAATGTAAGGGCATTGTCGTTTGTCCCTGGCAGCCCTTTTTTTGTATATACGTTATAAAAATGGCCATAACACTTTAAATCTTGGTCTGCCCATACAACCCCTTCGTTTATTATTTTTCTATATCTATTAAAAACTTCATATTCTTCATAGTATCCATTAAACCACAAACTATTTATTGCATTTTCCTGTAAAAATATATGAACTTTGCAATCTGGCTTTGAAAATTTATTTTTAATTGGCCCTATCACATTTAATGTTTTTTCGAAAATACTGTTATTCCTGCTTTCCCCCAATATTTGTGTCATAATATCACCTTATTTTTTATTTTTGAAATAATTATCTAATCCATCTGCCACACACGTCATCATCTTTTCTTGATATTGTGGACTAGACATATTTTGGTCTTCGGTGTAATTGCTCATAAATCCCATTTCTAGTAAAACTACTGGAACTTGGGACCAGTTAAATCCTGTTAAATCGCTTCTTTCAAATATTCCATTAACTTTAAATCCGTTATTTTGCATATTTTCATTTACATATTTTGCACAGTTTGAACTGTCTTCAAATATAGCTGATGTATATTGACCATCTTTTGATGGTATTAAAATAGATGCACCTGTTATTCCAGTATTATCAGAACCATCAGCATGAATTCTAACTACCATATCCACTTTCTTTTCGTTTGCAAATATAGCTCTTTCTTTATTACTAATATCTACATCATGACTTTCTCTTGTCATATAGACTTTATATCCTCTACTTTCTAATATATGTTTTAGTTTTAAAGATGCTTCTAAATTTAATTCGTATTCTGGTTTTTTAGTCGCTATTCCAGCTGTTCCTGAGGATACTTTTGCTTTATATGAGCCCGAATTCGGCCCTACTTGTTCTGTTTGTGAATTTCCCTTTGCTTGGTGACCTGGGTCGATACATATTGTATGTTGTTCTTTAACAGTAGCTTCTTGTTTTGGCGCAAATGTTAAATTAGATACTGCTTTTGTTAAATTTTTAGTTTCACTTGCTCTAGAAATCATTATAAGTCCGATTATCATTATAATAGTGGTTAAAATTTTGTATTTCTTCACTTAGAAAAGCCCTCCTATGTATTTTAAAATTTGTTAATATGTTTTTTATTATTTCCTATGTGTTTTAAAAGTTTCTTATTTTACTATTTATATTTTAATTTTCATTTAAAACTATATTTTTTCATATATATATTTATATACATACAAATTTATAGAGGTGATAACCCTTGAAGAGAAAAAAAAGAAAACACATCAGCCAAAGTAAACGCAGTGCTAGAAGTTCTTCATCAAATAGAGATTGTAATAATTCTACTACCTCAAATTCTAATACTACTTCACAAAATGATAATATAAATAACGAGCAAAATAGTTGTAATTGTGATAGTAGTAATAACAATAACAGTAACAGTAACAATAATGATAATAATCAAAATACAAACGCTAACTCAACTAATCAAAATTCTAAGTTGTGTTATTTTTCGGCATTTGATTACTTTGTATTATCATCTACTTTGGCAATTGCTTTAGCTGAAGAATTATCAGATACCGATATAGATATATTATCTACGTTTCTTGCTACATTGTCGGATCAACTTGCATTAATCGGTGATCTTAATTCATGTGCACAAGGTGAGACAGAAAATGCATTCGTTCCTCCAATTCCTGCTAATACACCTTCAAGTAGAGGATATTCTAATTCTAGCAATTTAAAAAGACGTTCAAAAAAAATAGTAAAAAGAAAGATTAAAAAGAAATAAAATCAAGTTCGCTTAAATTTTATTTCTTTTTTATTTTTTTGTTTTACTTATTTCAACATGTCCCATTTATTCTTTGTTTATTTATGCAATCTACGGATTTGTTGAATCTCATTTCCAAGCATTAAAAAATCACTTCTGCAAAATATAATATTAAGCACCAACCAAATCAAAGAAAGAAGGTGTTTATAACATTGCCAAATTTTAATAAAAAATTTAATTTAAGATTTAATAAGCTCCTTTTTATTTGTTTTACCTTTTTACTATATTTTTTCATGAATAATGTAAATTATGCATATTCTTTAGAAAAAAATAATGATACGTATTTAATTCCGATTGGGAAAGTAATTCAGGTTGATGGTGAACTAGAAAATCTAATTGTTCGCAATGAAATTAAAGGATGTCCTCTAAAATGTGGTGATTTAATTTTAGAAGTTGAAGGAAATTCTATAAAAAGTTTTAATAACTTAGCAGATGTCTTTTATTCTTCTAATAGCAATCAATTAAAAATCAAGATTAAAAGAGGAAATGATATTAAAAATTTAATATGTTATAAAGAACCATTAAAAAAAGTAAATTTCAACAATGCGATATCAGGTTTTGCTACTTTAACTTATATTAATCCCCAAACTAATGAATTTGGTGCTGTTGGACATTCTATTAATATAGGAAATGCAAAGCAAATACCTATTAAAGCAGGTGAAATTTCTACAACTACTAATTTAGATATTCAGAAATCGTATCGAGGTAATGTCGGATGTATTAATGCTAATAAAAATTATTTAATCGGTAATTTTAATACAAATACTCAATACGGTATAAAAGGCATAACTAAGAATATTGATTTTTCAAATGAAGAAAAATACAAAGTAGCTTCTTTAGACGAGGTTGAATTGGGAAATGCACAAATAATACTACAAAACAAACAAAATAAATGTGTAAAATACGATATTGAAATATTAAAAATTGAAAATCAAACTTCTCCATCTCCAAAAACTTTTAAAATAAAAATTGTAGATGAAGATTTATTAAGAGATACTGGAGGAATTGTGCAAGGAATGAGTGGAACGCCAATTATACAAAATGGGAAAATAATCGGTGCAGTTTCACATGCTCTAGAAAATAATCCTAAGGTAGGATATGGTGTCTATATAAAATGGATGCTTTAATCTAATAACTTAAATAAAAATAATCTCTAAGTATTGCTTAGGGATTATTTTTATAACGCAAATATGCATAACATGTCCACGCTATACATATTTATTTTGTAGCAGTAAAAAATATAATAAATATTTGTTTGCAACTATTTTTAATCTATATCATTCCTCTAATTATTATTGTTAAACTTAGTATTTAAAGGATATAATTATAACATAGATTATTGCCGATATTTAAATTTAAAGAAGTTTACATATTCTTACAAATTTTAATTAACTATAAAAAGGAAATAAAATATGTTATAATTATGCATTAAGTAAGGAGGTATATAATGAGCAAAAATAATAATGATGATAAAAATAAAATTAGAAGAAGAAAAGTTACCTCTTCTAATACTGATGTAAATAAAAATACATCTAAAGATAATTATAAAAAAGTTTCATCAAAACCTAAAAAACATAGAAAAAGAAGTAAAACCAAAATTGCTGGTATGCTTATTTTATTTATGCTAGTAACAGTTGTTGCTGTTGGTTCTGCATTAGTCTTTTCATCTTTAAGAAATACTGAAGTCGTAACTAAATCTTTATTAGATTCGAAAACTAACAATAAAACAGTATTACTTTATACAGATGGAAGTAAATTAGCAGAGGCTGAAACAGGACATAAGAAAATTCCGCTTAAGAAGTTAAATAACAAAACTGTTAAAAATGCCCTTGTCGCAATAGAAGACTCAAGATTTTACCAACATAATGGTGTCGATTTAAGAGGTCTAGCTAGATCTGTTAAAGAAAATCTTCTTGGAAACAGACAAGGTGGTAGTACAATACCTATGCAGGTTTCAAAATTACTTTTAACATCTCAAGAACAAACTATAACTCGTAAAATAAAAGATATCTACTATGCTTATGAAATGAGTAAAAAAGTAAGCAAAGAAGATATATTACTTACCTATCTAAATAACATGTATGTAGGTAATAGTTTTTATGGAATTGAAGCAGCAGCACAAGGATACTTTAATAAAACAGCAGAAAAGCTTACTTTACCTGAAGCAGCTATGTTAGTTGGTGCTACAAATAATCCATATAAATATTCACCTTATACAAAGCTTAAATTAGACGGTACTGAACAGAGATCAGATTTAGAAAATAAGTTATTATTCTATTCACATACTGAAAATGATGGATTCGATGATCCAACTCAAGTAGAATTAAATATGATAGATAAATTATACTCTTGGGGATTAATAACAGATTATGATACATATAGCCAATTAAAGAAAGGTACTATGATTGTAAGAAAGGCAGTATTAAATGAAAATGCTGTTGGTAGAGCTAAAACAGTACTTGGAAAAATGAAACAATACGGCTATATATCTCAAAGTGAATATGATCAAGCATGTTTAGATGCTGCCAATATTAAAATCGAAATTCCTAAAAATATACAAACAATTGTTTCAAGTGTTGAAGATTATGTATATGATGAAGTTATAAATGCATTAAAAGATCAAGGTTATACACAAGAAGAAGCTAATAACCTATATTATAACGGTGGTCTTCAAATACAAACTACTATAGATTCTAGTATGCAAGCTGAACTTGAGGCACAATATAATAATAGTAGCAATTTCCCATCTACTATAACTGATGCTAATGGTGTAACTCAGCCACAGTCTGCTATGGTTATAATTGACTATCACAACGGTCAAATTAAGTCATTAATAGGTGGTAGAAATGTAAAAGGTAAAAGAACTTTAAACAGAGCTACAAGTCCTGTTCAACCTGGTTCAACAATAAAACCACTTTCTATCTATACTGCTGCAATTGATACATTAGAAATGACTCAATCCACAGTATTTAGTGATGCAAGAGGTGGATATAAATTTAAAGAAAATAGAAAATGGAATCCATCTACAACTACTGCAGGTGTTGGAAATATGAGTTTACGTCTAGGTCTTGCAAAATCTTCAAATACAGTAGCTGTAAAAACTGCTGAAAATCTTGGAGAAAGTTATCAAGATTGTATAGATGTAATGATGGATTATCTTAAAAACTTCGGAATAACAACTGTTGTAGACAGTAAAACAAATAGTTCAAACACTACAGATAGATCATTCCCTTCTCTAGTTTTAGGAGGTATGGCTTATGGTATTTCTCCACTTGAAATGTCTGCAGCTTATGGTGCTTTAGCAAATGGTGGTGTTTATATAGAACCTACTGTATTCACTACAGTTAGCACATATAATGGTGAATTAATCGTCAAATCAACTCCACAAGAACACAGAGTTGTAGATGAAGAAGTAGCATACGTTATGACAGATATGCTTAAAGCAGTTCTTACAGAAGGTACTGGTTCTGACGCTTCAATAGGTAAAATGCCTGTAGCTGGTAAAACTGGTACAACTAATAATAAATATTGTGTATGGTTTGTTGGATATACTCCATACTATGTTGGTGCAACATATATAGGTGATGATGTTGGACGTAAAGATTCTAATGGAAATAAAATTGATTTAAGACCAGTAGAAGGTTCAAGTTCAACAACTGCAAAATTATGGGCTAATGTAATGAAACCTATACATGAAAACCTAGAAGTTGTAGATTTTGAAAAACCATCAGGAATAAACTTCTACAAAATAAACTTAACAGATGGTGGTCTATCATCTTATGGTTCAAATGCAGCATTTGTTAAAGGTACATCACCAACTAGAACAAGTTCTTATAGTGTTCCTACTCCAAGTAATACAGGAACTACTCAAGATGAACCGACTAATGATAATGCTGGAGATGGAGATAATCCTCCTGACGACAATACTGATAATAATAATGGTGATAACACTAACGACAATAATAACAATAATAATCAAACTCCTGGTGGAAATCAAGATGATAATAATAATGGTGACAACGGAAATACCGGTGGTGGAGATAATCAAGATAATACCACTCCAGGAGATAATGGAGAAACAAATACTGGTGGCATTACTGACACTAACAATGCAACTGAAGCTTTACAACCTGAACAATAATATAAAATTTCAATTAAAAATAAAATGCCATGGATTTCAAAATCCATGGCATTTATTATTATATATAAAAATCAAGGTTTTGCCTTTGGCGTAAATATTACTGCCATAACATATCCAAAAAATATTGCTGCAGCAATTCCTCCTGCAGTTGCTATTGTTCCTCCAGTTAATATTCCTAAAAAACCATCTTTTTTAATTCCCTCTATAACTCCATTTCCAAGTGAATATCCAAATCCAATAATCGGAACTGTTGCTCCTGCTGCCCCAAAATCCACTATTTTATCGTAAATTCCTAAAAAAGTAAGTATTACACCTGTTGTTACATAAGTTACCATTACATAAGGAGTTTGAAGTTTAAAGTAGTCCATCAAAATCTGTGCGATTAAACAAATTGTTCCTCCTACAAGAAATACTTTTAAATAATTTATTATCATATTTTCACATCCTATAATTTTATTAAACTATTAATTTACTCGCTTTCAATTACTACTGCATGTGCAATACATGGTATTGTTTGTTTTTGAAGAGTACTTGTTGGCGATAATAATGCCCCAGTCGACACTAACATTACTTTTTTAAATTCTTTATTTACTAATTTAGGATAGATATAAGATGCAAATACAGTAGCTGAACATCCACATCCACTTCCTCCACAGTGAACATCTTGTTGTTCTAAATCAAAAATTTCTAATCCACAATCTGTGTAAACATCAAATATATCGATTCCTCTTTGTCTCAATAAATCAGCTGTAATTTTTTTACCTAATTGACCCAAATCTCCTGTAGCAATTAAATCAAATGATTTTGGGTCATCTTTTGTATCTTCAAAATAAGAATATATAGTATCTACAGCTGCTGGTGCCATAGCTGCTCCCATATTATTTCCGTCTTCTATTCCTTTATCTACAACTTTTCCTATTGTTATATATTTTACCTTTGGACCCTCTCCACTACTTGATATAAGAGCACTTCCCGCACCTGTAACTGTCCATTGTGCAGTCATAGGCTTTTGGTTTCCAAGTTCTAATGGGAATCTAAATTGCCTTTCAGCTGTGCAGTAGTGGCTTGATGTTCCATTAAGAGCATAATCCGCAAAACCGCCGTCGACTACAATAGAACTTAAACACATTCCAAGTGCCATTGTTGAACAAGCACCATATATTCCACAAAACGGAATGCCCAATGCCCTTGCTGCAAATGATGCCGGGAATATTTGATTGATTAAATCTCCACCAAATAAGAATTCTATATCCTCTAGTTGTTTTTCCACCTTTTGAACTGCCGTTTCTAATGCAGTTTGAATCATTTTACTTTCTGCCAATTCCCATGTTTTCTCACCATATAAATCGTCTGACAAAATCACATCAAACTTGTCTTTTAATGGTCCCTTTCCTTCTTTTGGCCCCACTATTGATGCAGTAGAGATAATAGTCGGGCTATTTTGCATTTTCATAGTTCTTTTTCCTATTCGCTTATTTCTCATTATCTCTTCTCCTTACTTAAATATAATTTGTACTATGTAGTAAACAAGTCCAAACAAAATAGAAGACCCTATTCCATAAACTAAAACAGGCCCTGCAATTTTAAATAAATTTGCTCCAACTCCAAGTACATATCCTTCTCGTTTAAATTCCATAGCTGGAGAAACTATAGAGTTTGCAAATCCTGTGATAGGAATTATTGAACCAGCTCCAGCTCTTTTTCCAATTAAGTCATAAACTCCCAATCCTGTTAAAAGTGCCCCAATAAAAATTAATGTTATTGATGTACAAGTCGACGCTGTTTGTTTATCTAGTCCAGCAAAGTTCATATATGAGTCGTTAATTCCTTGACCTATCATACAAATAATTCCACCTACTATAAATGCCATAATATAGTTTTTTATATATGGTGGTTTTGGGCTTATTTGCTCTACATAGTCCTTATATTTTTTATCTTGATTTTGTTGATTATTTGAATTGTTTTGATTTGGCATAAAGCTACTCCTTTCCTAACCTTTTATAGTTAATATTTCTATTATTGTTTGGAAAAAAGCAAAAAAAATACATCTTTGAAAAATCTTTATTCTAATAAATTTTTAAAAGAATCGATTTTTCTTAAATGTATTTCTCTAAATTATTTTTATGTAAAATCCTACATTTCTATATATAACTTTAATTTGTGTAAAACTTTTTTCTCTATTCTAGATACTTGAACTTGAGATATATTTAATAATTCTCCTATCTCACTTTGTGTTTTATCTTCAAAATATCTAAGCATAATAATTTGTCGCTCTCTTTTATCTAATTTTCCTAGTACTTCCTTAAGTAGTATATTATCTACCACCTTATCTTCTTCTGCCTCCCCTTTTTGAGATATTTTGTCGATAAGGCATATTGGAGACCCCTCTTCTTCATGAATAACTCCTTGTAAATATTCAACAGAAAAATTAGACTCTATTGCCATTACTACATCTTCTTTTTCTACCCCTATTGCTTCTGCCAATTCTTCTATTGTAGGGTCTCTACCTAGTTTTTTACTTAGCATTTCTCCTTGCATCTTAACTTTAATTGCAAGCTGTTTTAAAGAACGAGATACTTTGACCATTCCGTCATCTCTTAAATATCTTTTTATTTCGCCTAATATCATAGGAACAGCATATGTAGAGAATTTTACATTATAGCTAGGATCAAATTTATATATGGCTTTTATTAAACCTATAGAACCTAATTGAAATAAATCATCTCTTTCGTATCCTATATTTGAAAATTTTCCTATTACACTTCTGACTAACCCGAGGTTGCTAGATATAAGCAAAGCCTTAGCTTCTTCATCTCCATTTTGTACTTTTTGTATCAAATCTAGAGTTTCTTCATGGCTAAGTAAATGCTTCTTTTCTTCTTTTTTAGCAGTTATCCCCATAATCAAACCTCAATTCTATGTTAGATTTATTTAGGTACTTCAATTGTTTTAGTCATTATAACCTTTGTTCCTTCTCCTACGATTGATGCCACTTGCATATCATCCATAAAACTTTCCATAAATGAAAATCCCATACCAGAACGTTCTAATTCTGGTTTTGATGTAAACATCGGTTGTTTTGCTTCTTCTATATCTTCTATTCCTTTGCCATAATCCTCAACTACTACTTTTATTGTATTTTCAATTAGTTCACATCTCATATGTACAAACTTTGTTTCATCTTCTTCATATCCGTGAATAATTGCATTTGTAACAGCTTCAGATACAGCTGTTTTTATATCAGATAATTCATCTATAGTTGGATCTAATTTAGCTGCAAAAGATGCAACTATTACTCTTGCAAGGCTCTCATTCTCTGATTTTGCAGAAAATTTTACTTCCATAATGTTCATAATATAGTTCCCCCTTATTAAGAATTTATCGCATCTTCATATGATTCACATACTTTGATTATTTTTCCCATTCCTGATAAATTAAAAACTCTCTCAACCCTTGGATTCATATTTATTACAGATACATTTCCATGTACATTTGCGATTTTTTTATATCTGCCTATAATAACACCAATTCCTGAAGAGTCCATAAATTTTATATTGTGGAAATCGAATATAATATTTTTTATATTCTTTCTCATTATAATATCGTCTACATTTTCTCTTATATAATTTGCTACATGATGATCTAGCTCTGTTGTTGTAAATTGTACAAGCAATGTCTTATCATCTAAATAACATTTTATCATATTGCATTCCTCCCATTTGAAGTTTACTGATAATCAATTCGATTTTTTATAAATTGATTCCTTCAAAGAAATTGCACTAGTTTTGTTTTATTATGTCTATGGAAGTTATAATACAAAACTAAAGAAATACTATTTATCATTATTTCCTATTTTGGAATTTATATACATGTATAAATTTAAAATAAACAATAGAAAGTGCCTGTAAAAAATTACAGGCACTGTATATTATTATTTAGTTATTTAATTATTATAATGGACTATTTGCTTCCATCCCTAGCCATTGGTATTGGTATGAATTATTTTGTAGTCAATTTACCCTATCTAAATTCGCAGTGACTACTTCTGCTACGGAAAACTTATATTATATATTAAATCTCACTAAATATTTATTTTTTAGGCATTAGGCATTACACCATATGATTTATCAACTTTTAATACAATGTTTTTCCAAACTAATCCTATAAGTACAGTTTGTACTGGTATCATAACAACTGCTTTAAATATACGTTGTGGTAACAATGCTAAATATCCTTGTCCCATTAATATATGAAGCCATGCTGTATCTAAGCATAAATTCATTCCTAAACAAACTATACAAGCTGCTAATATTATCCTTGGCCAAGTTTTTGGTTTTCTGTATAATACTAAGCCATAAATTACTCCTGTTAAAAATGCTGTTAGTGTAAATCCTGGGAAATACGAACCATTTGGAAATATCATCATTCCTAAAAGGTCTCCCAAAGCATATGCTACCCCTGCACTTAATGGACCGTACATCATTGCTATTATAGCAATTGGTAAAAATCCAAAGCCTATTCTTAAAGTTGCTGTATTTATTGAGCAAAATCTTGTTAAAATAACTTCTAAAGCTATTAATAAGCTAATCTCAACTAATTTTTTAACACTATTATTTTTCATAAATTTCCTCCTGTTTTAGCTAGTATACACAAATAAGTGATCTGCGTATGTGTGGAGGAGCGCAAAATATAAAAATTGTACTTTGTAATGTATTTTTATGATAATCAATATACCCTGCTTCTAATCCATTACTTTTAAATAACTTTTTGTTACCTTATAAAATTGCATTAAAAATAACCCTGGAATGGTAAATCCATTCTATTTCTAACTTTTATCTCATTTTAAGTATAGCAGATAAACTAAATATTTTAATCATATTAATTATTTTTTATTTAGATTTTGCATTAAATATATAATTTTTAAATCGAAAATCAAATTAAGCCTTTATTTTCAAAAAATTTGTATACAAAATAGAAAAACCACTTAAATATAAAATACTAATCTTTATATTTAAGTGGTTTTTATTTTAATCTATACTAAATTATATTGTATAAAATTTATTTATTTTTTTTATTTGCTTTTTCTATGTTAATTTTATTTCCTTTTATCTTAACATTTTTTAATTTTTCTAAAACTTTTTTAGCGTTTGCTTTTGGAACTTCAACAAATGTATATTTATCATATATATCTATTGTTCCAACTAATTTTCCAGATATTCCAGCTTCTCCAGCTATAGCACCAACTATATCTTTAGCTTGAACTCTTTGTTTTCTACCAACATTTATAAATAGTCTAACCATTCCACGTTCAGCACCAGTTGAACCTTTTTTAGCTTTTTTAGATTTTCTAGCTTCTTTTCTAGATGGTTCTTCTATTATTTCTTCTTTTAATTCTTCACCCATAGCTAATTTAACTAATGCAGCAGCAACTTCTAAAGTTGATAATTCTTGTTCTTCACATAGAGCTTCAACCCAGTTTATTTGTTTTGCTAAATTGCTTTCATTTACTGTATCTTTAACTTGTTTAAAGAATGCAGCAACTTTCTTTTCTTCAACGTCTGCTATAGTTGGTATACTATGTTTAACTAATTTACATTTAGTATATCTTTCGATATCTCTCATTTTTCTCATTTCTTTTCCATATACGAAACTGAAAGATACACCCTCTCTACCAGCACGACCAGTTCTACCTATTCTGTGAACATAGTATTCTTCG
Organism: Intestinibacter bartlettii; assembly: GCA_025148965.1. Taxonomy (GTDB): domain Bacteria; phylum Bacillota; class Clostridia; order Peptostreptococcales; family Peptostreptococcaceae; genus Intestinibacter; species Intestinibacter bartlettii. The sequence continues at coordinate 2,766,579 of CP102273.1, forward strand.
TCTTGTGGTAAATCATAGTTAAATACCATATCTACGTCATCTACATCTATTCCTCTAGCAGCAACATCTGTAGCAACTAATATATCTATTGTACCTTGTCTAAATTTATCCATTACGATATCTCTTTGAGTTTGTTTAAGGTCACCGTGTAATGCATCTGCAAAGTATCCTCTAGCTTGAAGTTCACTTACTAATTCATCAGAACCTCTTTTTGTATTACAGAATACAACTGATAATTTTGGATTATATACATCTATTAATCTACATAATACTTCTAATTTATTCGCTCTTCTAGTTTCAATGTAGAATTGTTTTATATTTGGAACTGTAAGTTCTTTTCTAACTACTTTTATTATTTCCGGTTCATGTTGGTATAATTTAGTTAATTCTAATATTTCTTTTGGCATTGTAGCTGAGAAGAAAGTAGTTTGTCTTTCTATTGGAGTTTGGTTTAATATTAACTCGATATCTTCTCTGAATCCCATGTCTAGCATTTCGTCCGCTTCATCAAGCACTACCATTTTAACATCATCTAATTTTAAAGTTTTTCTGTTTATATGATCTATTACACGTCCTGGAGTTCCTATTACAACTTGTACTCCACTCTTTAATGCTTTTATTTGTCTATCTATTGGTTGACCACCGTAAACTGGTAATGTTTTAATTCCGCTCTTAAACTTACCAAGCTTTCTTATTTCCTTAGAAACTTGTATAGCAAGTTCTCTTGTAGGGCATAATACGATTGCTTGTAAATGTTTATTGTTTGGGTCTACTTTTTCAAGTATAGGTATACTAAATGCCGCAGTTTTTCCTGTACCTGTTTGAGCTTGTCCTATAACGTCTTTTCCTGATAAAATTACAGGTATTGACTGAGCTTGTATTGGTGATGGTTCTTCAAATCCTATTTCAGCAATTGATCTTTTTATCTCATCACTAATTGGTAAATCTTCAAATTTTGTTATATTCATATTAATTGTTTATTTCCTTTCCGTTTTCATAATTCCTAACCTATCCCATTATATATTTAAATCATCTATTATGCAAACTTATTTTTTCCGAAAGTAAAACAATTTATACTTGTGTAAAATCAATACTTGTATGTACTAATAACTTTTAAACGATTTCATTACTTTTTAATAAATTTAAATAAATACAAAAATATATAACTAGGAAAAAATCTAGTTATATATTGAAGTAAATATTAAATTATATATGTATAATAAAGAATTGCCAAATAAGTTATGTATGTTCCTAACATTATTAATCCTTGAAGTCTATACAGTTTATGCTTTATTATTGTAGGAATTATTAAAGTTAAAACTAAAATCACCATAAATGGATAATCAATTCTAATATTTTGTGAAAGTATAGGTATTGAATTTGGCATAGCTGAAATAGCAATCACAGAAACTATATTTAAAATATTTGCTCCCAAAATATTACCTACACAAATTTCATGGTGTTTCTTTCTAACTGCTGTAATAGATGAAACCAACTCTGGAAGTGAAGTTCCAAGCGCTATCACTGTTAAACTTATTATTCCTTGTGGTATTCCTATAAAACTCGCAATCTCTACCCCATTATCAACTAACAATCTAGAACCAATTATCATCATAATCAATCCACATAAAAATGATACTGTTATTTTTAAGCCAGACATTTCATTTTGTTGTGTCATACAATAATAAAGATAATTTTTGCTAGTATCATTTAGTATTCCTTTATAGTTAGTGTACATGTATATAGCTAAAATCATCAATAATATGCATCCGTCTAATCTAGTAATTGAACCATCTACTCCTAAAATAAAAAGTGCTATAATAGACAACAATAATATAATAGATTTTGATGCAAATGTTTTTCTATCTGCTTTAAATGGACTTATAAATATAACCATTCCTAGTATCAAACCCGTATTACATATTATAGAACCTACTGCATTCCCTAAACTCATAGTTGCATGATTATCAATCGATGCAAATAACGATACTGTTAATTCTGGCAATGTTGTGGCAAAACTAACTATAGTCGCACCTAAAATTAATTCAGAAATATTAGTCTTTCTTCCAATCTCTACAGTCGCATTTATAAAAAAGTCTGCACCTTTTGAGATTAAAATAAAACCTATTACAAATAAAACAACTACTATTACCATCCTCATCCCTCCTATATATAATAAATATTCATAAATTATAAAAAAATGTATAAGTAATTGAGTTTGTACTAAACTTAAATGATATTTGCATTTTAAAATTTTAAAATTTATTTTTATTTGTGTTTAAAGTCGAAATCAATGGGTAAATATTAAATATAAACAAAAAACAAAATTTAAAATAAAAAAATATTCATTCTACAGACTCTTAAAGATGTAGATATCTTTGAAACACATATACAGAAATTATACTTATCAACAATTTTTAAATGAATATAATTTCCTATATGATATAAAAAATACTTTACATAAAATATTTTTTATTTTAAATTCTTGTATACAATATACTGGATATATGGTATTATAATCGTAGAAAAACGAAATATATCTAGCTAGATTTTTTTAATATGTTTTAGTAGGAATATTAATTCCTGCAAGTTATAAAATAAATAATAACAATCAATTAATAGTATCCAAACTATACAAAGACATTTAGGAGGAAGCTTACATGAATAACGCATGGCAAGGATTCAAACAAGGTAGATGGACAAAAGAAATAGATGTTAGAGGATTTATCCAAGCTAACTACACTCCATATGAAGGAGATAGCTCATTCTTAGCAGGAGCTACTGAAAATACTACAAAACTTTGGGACGAAGTTTTAGAATTATTTAAAAAAGAAAGAGAAAACGGTGGAACATTAGACGTTGATACAAAAACTGTATCTGCTATAGATGCTTATGCTCCAGGTTATATAGATAAAGATTTAGAAACAATAGTTGGTTTACAAACTGATGCACCTTTAAAAAGAGCTATAATGCCAGAAGGTGGTATAAGAATGGTTGAGACTTCTTGTAAAGCTTACGGATTCGAATGTGATCCACAAGTAAGTGAAATATTCACTAAATACAGAAAAACTCACAACCAAGGTGTTTTCGATGCTTATACAAGCGAAATGAGAGCAGCTAGAAAATCAGGTATAATAACTGGTTTACCAGATGCTTACGGTAGAGGTAGAATAATAGGTGACTACAGAAGAGTTGCTTTATACGGTGTTGATAGATTAATAGAAGATAAAATGCAACAAAAACTTTCTTTAGAAGTTTCTTGCATGGACGAAGATGTAATAAGATTAAGAGAAGAATTATCTGATCAAATAAAAGCTTTAGAAGCTTTAAAAAGAATGGGTGAAAGCTACGGATTTGATATATCAAAACCAGCTACTAACTCAAGAGAAGCTGTACAATGGTTATACTTCGCTTACTTAGCAGCTATAAAAGATCAAAATGGTGCTGCAATGAGTATCGGTAGAACTTCTACTTTCTTAGATATATACTTCGAAAGAGATTTAAAAGCTGGATTAATAACTGAAGAAGAAGTTCAAGAATTAATGGACCACTTCGTTATGAAATTAAGAATGGTTAAATTCTTAAGAACTCCAGATTACAATGATTTATTCTCAGGTGACCCAACTTGGGTAACAGAATCAATAGGTGGACAAGGTATAGATGGTAGAACATTAGTAACTAAAAACTCATTCAGGGTTTTAAATACTCTTTACACTCTTGGACCATCACCAGAACCAAACTTAACAGTACTTTGGTCTAACCACTTCCCACAAGGATTCAAAGATTTCTGTTCTCAAGTATCAATAGATACAAGTTCAGTTCAATATGAAAACGACGACTTAATGAGACCATACTGGGGAGATGACTACGGAATAGCTTGTTGTGTATCTGCAATGAAAATAGGTAAACAAATGCAATTCTTCGGAGCTAGAGTTAACTTAGCTAAAACATTATTATACGCTATAAACGGTGGGGTTGATGAAAAATCAGGTGCTCAAGTAGGACCAAGATTCGAACCAATAACTTCTGAATACTTAGATTACGATGAAGTAATGGCTAAATTCGAACCATTCACTGATTGGTTAGCTAACTTATATGTAAATACATTAAACATAATCCACTACATGCATGATAAATATTCATATGAAGCTTTAGAAATGGCTTTACATGATAGAGATGTATTTAGAACTATGGCTTGTGGTATAGCTGGTCTTTCAGTTTGTGCTGACTCTTTATCAGCTATAAAATATGCTAAAGTTAAAACTATAAGAAATGAAGAAGGCGTAGCAGTTGACTTCGAAATAGAAGGAGACTATCCAAAATACGGAAACAACGATGATAGAGCTGATGAAATAGCTTGCTACTTAGTTGAGTCTATGATGAACAAAATAAGAAAAAATAAAACTTATAGAAATTCTTATCATACTCAATCAGTTCTTACTATAACTTCAAACGTTGTTTACGGTAAGAAAACTGGTAACACTCCAGACGGAAGAAGAGCTGGACAACCATTTGCTCCAGGTGCTAACCCAATGCACGGAAGAGATAACAGTGGTGCATTAGCTTCATTATCATCAGTAGCTAAATTACCATACGAACATTCACAAGATGGTATATCAAATACTTTCTCTATAGTACCAGGTGCTCTTGGAAAAACTAAAGAAGAAAGAATTAAAAACTTATCATCAATGATGGACGGATACTTCGGACAAAACGCTCATCACTTAAACGTAAACGTGTTCGATAGATCAACTTTAGAAGATGCAATGGAACATCCAGAAAAATATCCTCAATTAACTATAAGAGTTTCAGGATATGCAGTTAACTTCATAAAATTAACTAAAGAACAACAATTAGACGTTATAAACAGAACTTTCCATGGTAAAATGGCTTAATATTTAATTAAAATATAATTAAAATTAAATTTAAATAATGTCAAAACCCCAGAGAATTTTGAAGTTCTCTGGGGTTTTATATATATAAATTTCTTTTTAGGTGGACATTTCTAACTTATTGATTTATAATTATCTCATAATAGTACTTAATGTATACAATATTCCAATAGGATTTAGAAATTCTGCTTTGACTCATATTATTTATATAGAATAATAAATAATATCTTAGAAAATTATATTTATATACAGAAGAATCTCATTCTATACGGAGGATTGAATATGTTAAAAGGTAGAGTACACTCAATTGAAACATTTGGTACAGTAGATGGACCAGGTATAAGATATATAATATTCTTCCAAGGATGCCCTCTAAGATGCAAATACTGCCACAATAGAGACACTTGGAAAACAAATTGCGGAAAAGAATACACTGTTGATGAATTAGCACAAGATATAATGAAATATCAAACTTATATGCAGTTCTCTGGTGGTGGTGTAACAGCTTCTGGTGGTGAGGCTACTCTACAAGCTGAATTTGTTACAGAATTATTCGCAAAATGCAAGGAATTAGGTATACATACATGCCTTGATACTGCAGGATTTGTTGATATTGAGAAAGTTGATAAATTATTAGACTACACTGATCTTGTTTTATTAGATATAAAACATATAGATAATGAAAAATGTAAACAATTAACTGGTGTTGGAAATGAAAAAGCACTTAAACTAGCAAAACATTTAGACGAAAGAAATATTCCAGTTTGGATTAGACAAGTTCTTGTCCCTGGTATAACAGATGATCAAAAAGACTTAGAAAAATTAGGTCAATTTGTATCTACTCTAAATAACGTTGATCGTGTTGAATTTTTACCATATCACGGTATGGGAATTCACAAATGGGAGAACATGGGATTTGAATACGAACTTAAAGACGTACAAGAACCTACTCCAGAAGAAATTAAACGTGCTAGTGATATTGTTGAATCATTTGGTGTAGAAGTTCATAACAATAAAGCTGCTAAATAGTATCCATATGGATATTATTATAGATAAGTGACATTATATTACTTAATGTTAATGCTCACTCTAGACATATATTTATATGTCTTAAAAATGCCCTTATATATTTTTAAAGTTATTAAACTTTATAATTTTTTATACTTTGGAAGTCTGAATAAGACTTCTTTTTTATTATAATTTAAAAAGCAGGTAGTAGAATTTATAACCTCTACTCACCTGCTCTTTTGTATTATCCTATTAAATTAACAAGTATATTTTTACCTATAATCACACCAACTAAACTTAGCACAACGTTTAAAATTATATTTATCATTGCACTTGTATAGCTTCCATCAGAGAAAAGCCCTACTGTCTCATAACTAAATGTTGAGAATGTTGTAAGACCTCCCATAAGTCCTGTGGTTAAAAATAATTTCATCTGAGGCGATACTACATTAGTTCTTGAATTTAACTCTAAAATCAATCCTATAAGTAATCCCCCTAAAATGTTTACACATAATGTTCCTATAGGTATTCGTCCAGTAAAGAGTCTTGATGCTTGCATTGATATTATATATCTAGATATAGCTCCTAGAAATCCACCCAAGCCCACAGATAAAATCTCTACCATTTATAACTCATCTCCTTAGAATTCTATGATCTCAACTTCCATTTTTTCTATGGCATCTGCTATTAAACCTTCTACATCTAAAGATGCTTCATCAGCTTCTATTCTGTCTAATTTAGGTTTTGTAACTGGTCTTTTTGGTGCAAATACTGAACAACAATCTTCTTCTGGTATGATTGATGTTTCAAATGTACCTATAGTTTTAGCTACGTCTATTATTTCAGTTTTGTCCATTGCTATTAATGGTCTGAAAACTGGCATGCTTACAGAAGCATTTGTACAAGTAAGACCTTGTATTGTTTGTGATGCAACTTGTCCTATACTTTCTCCAGTAACTAAAGCATCACATCTTCTTAATTTACCTACTTCTTCAGCTATTCTCATCATGAAACGTCTAGAGATTATTGTCATAGCCTCTTCTTTACAGTTTACACCAACAGCTTTTTGTATTTCTAATAAGTTAACTTTGTGAAGTCTAACTTTTCCACAGTATTTAGCTAATATTCTTGCTAAATCTCTTACTTTTTCCATTGATTTTTCACTTGTAAACGGATATGTGTGGAAGTGTATACATTCAACTTCTACCCCTCTTTTTGCAACCATCCAAGATGCAACAGGAGAGTCTATACCACCTGATAATAAAGACATAGCTTTACCATTAGTTCCTATTGGAAGACCACCATAACCAGGCACTGTGTCGCTATAAGCAACTACATTGTGCTCTCTAAGTTCACATTTTATTTTTGTTTCTGGATTTCTTAATTCAACTGGTATTTTACCTTCAGTTTTGCTTAATAAATATCCACCGATATCTATACTCATTTCTTGAGATGTCATTCTGAATGACTTATCCCCTCTTCTACTTTCAACTTTGAAACTTTTACATCCTTGTTCTATTTTTTCTTCTAAAACTTTTAATGCAGTTTCTTGTAATAATTGATAAGCTTCTTCGATATCATCTGATTTTCTGTCTAATTTTATAACTGGACATACTCCAACTATACCGAATACTTTTTTAACTTCTTCCATTACTTCTTCATAATCGTAATCACCAAGTTCAACATAAACTCTTCCGTATTCTTTGTATACATCGAATTTACCTAATGGTTTTAACATATTTTTTATGTTTTTTATTAATTTATTTTCGAATATATATCTGTTTTTTCCTTTGATTCCTATTTCTCCGTATTTTACAATTAACGCGTTATACACTTTTTCACGTTGCCAAAATAAATATCTTGGCATACTCCTTTCTTTATATCTTACTATTTAGTTTTGCTCTATTTTTTCATTTTATTTATCTTATTTATTGCTAAAACTTATATTTAGTCTATTTAAACTATCTTCTTCTGCCTATTATCATTCTTAAATCTGATACAGATTCTTTTAAAACTTCAACAGTTTGCATAATTTCTTCTTTTGTATTTAAATCACTTAAACTAAATCTTATAGCTCCTTCAATCTCGTCTGGAGTTAATCCGATAGCGTTTAATACATGACTTCCTTTTTTCTTAGAAGAACAAGCAGAACCTGTAGAAACGTAGATTTCTTTTTGTTCTAAATAATGTAGAAGAACCTCTCCTCTAACACCTCTGAATGATACGTTTAAAACGTGGCATACACCGTCTTCTGGTGAATTTATCTTAACGTTATCTATATTAGCTAATATCTCTTCTTTTAGAAGGTCTCTAAGCCCTCTTACCTTGTCTATAGTTCCTTCTAAATCTTGATTTAATATTCTAACAGCTTCACCAATTCCATATATACCAGGTACATTCTCAGTTCCTGATCTTATTCCGATTTCTTGTCCACCACCAGTAAGAAGTGGTTTTATTCTGTTGTTTTCTTTTACATACATAAATCCAATTCCTTTTGGACCATGTAATTTATGACCACTAACACTCATAAAATCTATATTATATCTTGATGGTCTGAATTTGATTTTTGCATAAGATTGTACACCATCTACATGGAAGTATACTTTTTCATCTAATGATTTTAAGTATTTCCCAATCTCTTCAATTGGTTGTATAGTTCCGATTTCGTTATTAACATGCATAACAGATACTAAAATAGTTTCTTTTTTTATTGCATTTTTTAAATTTTCTAATGATATTTTTCCATCTTTACCAACTGGTAAATAAGTTACTTCAAAACCATCAGCTTCTAAATCTTTCAGCGTATTTAAAACAGATGGATGTTCTATAACTGTTGAGATTATATGGTTTTTAGTTTTTTTGTTTAAGTTTGCAACACTTCTTATTATAGTATTGTTACACTCTGTCCCACCTGATGTGAAATATATCTCAGTTTCCTTAGCACCTAAACTTCTCGCAATATTTCTTCTGATTTCTTTTATTTCACGTTCAACTTCTATACCTTTTTTGTATATAGATGAAGGATTTCCATATTGAGTAGTAAGAGCTAGAACCATTTTATCGACAACTTCTTGGTATGGTTTAGTCGTTGCACTATTATCTAAATAAATTTCCATATTACTACACCGTCCTTTTTTAATAATTTATTTAAATTTATATAATTTCTTTTATTAAGCTTGTATAAAAATCTAAGTCGTACGAATGACTTATATATTATACCATTAAAGCCTTCAATTTTTAAGGTTTTAGCCTTAAAAATATTCTCTTTTGATTATAAACAAATTATTATTTTTTATTCCATACCTTTGTAGTATAGTTTTTAAATTAACTGTATCCTGTATTTATATTTTATTTTATTTTTAATATTAGTATCTGTTGAAATCAGTTGTATATACAAACGTTGAAAATACTACATCAAACCACTTGCATATAATTACCATAAATTAACATTTGATTTTTGTGTCGAATTTTGTTATTATAGATTTAAGGTTATCCCCCAGATAGCCATACTAATATTTCTATTCGAATACCCCTTTTGAGAATAGACTTTATATTATTTATTATTGTTAAATTGAAACGGAATCAGTTTGACCCCTTAAAAAAAGAGCTTCCCCTGGCTCTTTTTTTTATTTCTCAAAATAAATTATAATCTAGAAATATACTATCTAATATTTATTATTTATTTTCTCCTCAAACTTCATAATTTTGTGTAATAATCTATTATTCATAACTTTTTTACTATAATTCATCCCCCATAAAAAAACTATAGGCACAATTATAAATCCCAAAGTCATTGTTAAAAACATAAAAGATAACGCCAAACCTAAAATAATAAAAAATTTTACAAATAAACTACTTTCGAAACTCCCTAAAATATAAGACATAGATTCATTATCTTCAAATATTTCTCCTTTAAAAACATAATCATTGAAAACTTGTTTGGGTACATTATAACCCGACATCATTCCAGGAACTTTATTTGTATATAACATAAATTTTATTTCATTATTAATATTCCTACACAATAAATCTGTATGTGTAGACTTATTTGTGTTTACAACTTTTAATTTATCTAGTTCTATAATTAATTGATTTTTAGAACAATTAAAATTAAATCTATAAATTTTTTTACGCATAAGTTACCTCCTTGTATATTTTTATTTATTTTTATACATAATTTTAAAATGCTACTTTTAATATTTTCTATTGTATCAAATTTTTCTACAAAAACCTCCATTTTATTATTTCAAAAAAATTACAATTATCGTATATTAATTGATTGAGTAAAAATATAATGCTAAATTTAATATAAAGAATAATTTTACAGGGGGTAGTAGAAATGAATTTATTAAAAAAACTAGGGGTTTCAATTCTAACTGCTGCAATGTTAACAGTTAGTGCATTTGGTATTTCATCTTCAAATTCTTATGCAGCAACATCTTGCAAAAAGGTAATCAAACCAAATGTAACTTATAAATATGACATCGATGGGGATAAGGATAAAGATACGATTAGAGTTTTCGAATCAAATGGAAAACTTTTATTAAAGGTTAATAGCTGTACTGCAACTCTTATCTCTAACTATAACGTAGATTATTATAGTTATAATGTCAAAATTTATGATTTCAACAACAAAGATAAAAGTTCTGAAATAGTTTTAGAATGGGCTGGAGATAGTGAATGTGCAACAAGAATTTTAAAATTTAAAAATAATACTTGTAAAGTAAATAAATTTTATTATGATTCATCAGTATCAAGCTACAACCCTAGCACAGGCATGCTTAGTTTAGGTGAAAGTGAACTTGGAAGATATTCTAAATTTACTTCTGCTATAGGTTGTTTTTCTTGCATAGATAAAGTAAAAGTAAATGGATATACTCTATCTAATCAGTTAACTGCTTATACTCATAGCGTTGTAAGAAAAAATAAATATATCGCTGCTAAAAACTTAACTGCTTATACATCAACTAAAGGCACTAAAAAAGTCTTTACTATTAAAAAGAACAGCTCTGCTCATATCTATGCATTATATCAAAATGGAAACAAACGCTATATCAAAGTTAAAAATAATGCTGGCAAATATGGATATATTAAAGTTGGTTCTTCTATGCTATTTAAAGAAGATTCTTGTTTATGGTGGAGATAATACTGATAAGAGGTTAGATTCTCTTAACCTTTATATTTTATATAAAATCATATAGAAAATATAGGGACACAATTAGACTCTTCACTTTTATATTTCAGATAAATATTATATTCCTAGATACGTGGCACACAGTTTAGTCTGTGTGTCTTTTTATTTTAAATAAATATAATTTCCTATATCTTATAAAAATATATCATAAAAATTTTTAGTAAATTCTTAACTTTCATTAGTATATCCCCTTGATTTATGCCCTTCACTTTATTTTTTACGGAATTTTTGATTTTAAGTTTATTTTTTTAATTTAAAATCGAATAATCTCTAATTTTATTATGTAAAAATATAAAAACAATTTAAAAATAGCTTATTATCCCCTTTCAAAATGTAAATATAAAATATAAAATATGTACATAATTGTAAACATATTATAAAATATTAAATGTAATTATTTTTGAGACACTCGGAGGTGCATTTATGTCAATTAAGAAAAAAGTAGCTGTTGTTTTTACAGGGGGAACAATATCTATGACTATAGATCCAGAACTTGGAGCGGCTATACCTAGTTTATCTGGAGAAGAAATATTATCTTTAGCGACTAACATAAATAAAGTTGCTACAATAGAAGGACATAATTTTGATGAAATACCAAGTCCACATATGACTTTTGAAAAGTTAATGGAATTAAAACAATATATAAATAATCTTTTAGAAATAGAAGAGATCTGCGGTGTTGTTGTAACTCATGGTACGGATAGTTTAGAAGAAACTGCTTACTTCTTAGATTTAGTTATAAACAACGATAAACCAATAGTTGTTACTGGAGCTATGAGAAGTAGTTCTGAGCTTGGATATGACGGTTCTAGCAACTTATCTGCAGCAGTTTGTACGGCTATATCAGATTCTGCAGTTGGTAAGGGTGTTCTTGTTGCTATGAACAATGAAATACTTCTTGCTTCTGAAGTTACTAAAACTGACACGCTTTCTTTAAATACCTTCCAATCACCAGCGCACGGTCCTTTAGGTATAATAGATTGCAACCAACTTTTATTATTAAAAGATGCTTCTAAAAAGACTTTTATAGATACTGATAAATATGAACCAAAAGTAGCTTTATTCAAATCTGGTCTTGATATGAACGGTGATTTAATAAGATTTGCTGCTGACAGCGGATATAAAGGTATCGTAATCGAAGGTATGGGTAGAGGAAATATACCACCAGAAATGTTTAGAGGACTTGAATACGCAAGAGAAAAAGGCGTAGAAGTTGTATTAGTTTCAAGATGTTTAACTGGTAGAGTTTATGATTCTTACGGATATTTAGGTTCTGGACGTGATTTAAAAAATATCGGATGTATATTTGGCGGAGATTTACCAGGCCAAAAAGCTAGAATAAAACTTATGTTAGCATTAGGTAAAACTAACGATTCAGAAGAAATAAAAGATTACTTTGAAAAAGGTGTATATTGCTAATATATATACATTATAAGTTAAAATTATTATAGATTAATTTAGAATACTTTATTATAAACAAAAAGACCTTAGGTTTTCGCCTGAGGTCTTTTATTATACTATAATATTTTTGAGAAGAATTCTCTAGCTCTTTCATTTTTTGGATGTTCGAAAACTACTTCTGGTTTATCATCTTCTATAATTTTTCCCCCATCTACAAATAAAAGTCTATCTGCTACTTCTTTTGCAAATCCCATTTCATGAGTTACTATGGCCATTGTCATTCCCTCTTCTGCAAGTTCTTTTATAACGTCAAGAACTTCTTTTACCATTTCTGGGTCAAGGGCAGATGTCGGTTCATCAAATAACATCATGTCTGGTTCCATTGCTAATGCTCTTGCTATTGCGATTCTTTGTTTTTGCCCACCTGATAATTGTGATGGATAAGAATCTTTTTTGTCTAATAATCCTACTCTATCTAGCAAGCCTTCTGCTTTTTTATTTGCTTCTTCTTTGCTTAATTTTTTTAATCTCATTGGAGCTAAAGTAATATTGTCTAAAACAGTCATGTTAGGAAATAGATTAAAGTTTTGGAATACCATACCTATTCTTTGTCTAACTTCGTCAATATTAACTTTTTTATCAGTAATATCTGTTCCTTCAAATATTATTTGTCCTGTAGTTGGAACTTCTAATAGGTTCATACATCTAAGTACAGTACTTTTCCCCGAACCACTTGGCCCAACTATAGTGACAATTTCACCTTTTTTTATTTCTAAATCTATGCCTTTTAATACTTCTAAATCTCCAAATGATTTGTGTAAATTTCTTATTTTTATCATTTTATCACTTTCCCTTATTAATTAGATTTAGCTAGTTTCTTTTCAAGTATACCAACTAGTTTTGATAATATTGTAGTTAATACAAGATATATAACAGCAGCTGCTATATATGGTTCCATCGGTCTATATACTGCTGTAACTACTATTCCTGCTTTAAACATTATTTCTTGAGTACCTATAACGGAAAGAACTGATGATTCTTTTACTAATGTTATAAATTCATTTGCTAATGCTGGTAATACATTTTTTATAGCTTGTGGAACTATTACAAATCTCATAGTATCTGCATATCCTAATCCTAAAGATCTACTAGCTTCCATTTGACCTTTATCAACAGATTGTATCCCTGATCTAAATATTTCTGCTATGTATGCACTTGAATTTATAGATAATGCAAATGCACCAGCGATAAATTTAGATGATATAGGTCCTATATCAGGAAAGTCTATACCTAATTGTGGTAGACCAAAATAAATAATAAAAACTTGAACAAATAAAGGTGTTCCTCTTAATATTTGCACATAAGCACTAGATAAAAGCTTTAGCACTTTGAAATTTGACATTTTCATTAGACAAATTAATAAGCCAAGTACAAATCCGACTACTAAAGATACTAATGATACTAAAATTGTGTATTTAGTACCTTCCATAAGTACCCCATAGTATCCATTTAATACACTAAAATCCATAATCACATCTCCTACTTATAATTGTCTATTATTCAGCTAATTTTAAAGCTTCTTGCATGTATTTATCCATATCTCCACTATCTTGTAATCTTTTTATAGTGTCGTTTACAGATTTTACGAATGAAGTATTGTCAACACCATTACCTGATTTTTTAATTGCTGCAGCTGAAGTTTCAGCTACTTCATCACCTACTGTTGTATTTCCTATTGCTATATTATCGTATTTTTTAACGTTTATTTCAGCAACTGCTTTACCAGTAACTATAACGTCTATTTTTCCATTTTGAAGTTCTAACATTAAATCTGGTATTTTCTTTAATTGAGTTGCATCACTTATTCCTAATGTATTAGTAACATAATCTGCTTGAGTTGTTCCTTTTTGAACACCAACTTTTAAGTCTTTTAAATCTTCAGATTTTTTTATAGTGTCTTCTTTACCTTTTGCAACTATACAAACATTGCTGTTAGTGTAGTATATGTCAGAGAAGTCCACACTTTTCTTTCTTTTTTCATCTGGAGTCATACCAGCTAAAACTATATCTACTTTATCAGCTTGTAGAGCACCTAGTAAACCATCAAAGTCCATATCTTCGTATTCAACTTTAACACCCATATCTTTTGCTATTTCTTGAACTAAGAAATCATCGAATCCAACTATTTTGTCTTCACCATCTACAACTTTGTGGAATTCATATGGAGAATATTCAGCACTTGTACCTACTTTTAATACTCCAGCATCTTTGATTTGTTGTAATTTTTCAGTTTTTGCAGCAGAACTTGACGCATCTGATGATGCACTTGAACTTGAGCCTTTTGAACTACTGCATCCAACTAAGCCCATAACCATGATTGCAGCTAACCCTGTAGCTAATAATTTTTTTAATTTCATTATTATATCCCCCTTGTTTTTTATAATAAAAAAGTCCCTTAGTTTAAAAACTAAGAGACGAATTACCGCGTTACCACTCTTCTTGATAATTATAAAATAATAATTATCCACTCAAACCTTTAAGGCAGGCTACCTACTATCCTACTATATTCAGATAGTCTTCTCCAAAGCTCTTTTCACAATAAACTCCGTTGCTGACTCGCACCATACTCAGCTCGCTGTAACTTATATTTATGTTACTTTCTTTTTCATTGAATTATACTTATTAAATTAATCTAATTATAGGTTATATTATCCATTTTTGTCAATTAATTTCATAAATTTAGAGATATTTTTTTGATTTTTTATTTATCTTATTCTCTACATACCTATAATATTCTAATAATTTTATTCTTTAAGCATATTTTATAATCCAAAGTCTTTGTAGAATTTTTAAATTTTACAGTTATCATATTGTTTTTCTTTTCGATTACTTTTCCTTCTTTAAATGTCTTGTGATACACTTTATTTCCAACTCGTACTTGTTTTAATTCTGAGTTTAATGGCTCTTCTATTTCATCTATAAATCTAGATTTTGATACTTTTTTGCCGTATTTATTTTGCGGACAACTTATGCATAATCTGTCTTTAGCCCTTGTGATTGCAACATACATAAGTCTTCTTTCCTCTTCAATTTGTTCATCTGCTTTTTCTTCATCTTCTATGTCATATGACTTTTCATGTGGAATTGTACCATCATTGACACCGATTATATACACATTGTCGAATTCTAACCCCTTTGCACTATGCATAGTTGTAAAAATTACACCATTTACTTCTTTATTTTTTTGATTTTCCTGTAATTCTTCCTTTACCTTTTCGATATGGCTCAAATATTCTCCAATTGTGGCGAAGTTTGAAGATGAACTTTCGACCTCGTTTAATATCTCGATTAATCCATTTGGTTTTATTTTTCGATTCATACAATAATCTAGTATATATTTGTCGTAATCTAGCGTACTTCTTATATATGAAATTGCATTTTTCGGTGCCAGTGATTTAAGGTAACTTAAATCTATCTCTAAATCAGTTAATGTTTTTACTTGTTTTTGGTGTAAATTACACTTTGTTATCAATGCATTTAAAAAGTATTTTTCATCTTTTACTGAATTTATACTATCCCTAGATATATATCTAAACGGTTTGTTTATTATTCTTATCCAGTCTTGGTTTGAATCTGGGTCTAATACTAATCTAAGATAAGATAGTATGTCCTTCGCCGCCCAATGGTCGTATATTGTGACAACAGCATCTCTAATTACAAACGGAATTCTCATATCCATAAACACATCTACCAATGCTCTCGATTGAAGATTTGTTCTATATATTACAGCAAAATCATCGTATTCAACATAATCTTGTTGCACTCTTTCTAATATATCCTTTGCAATTTGTACTGCTTCATCTTCTGAATCTTTAGGAATTAAATATTCGACACTTCCCTTTTCTTCTCTGTCACATTTTATTACTTTGTTATATCTATTTTGATTTTTATTTATTAATCTATTTGCTGTACCTATTATTTCAGATTTTGATCTGTAGTTTATGTCTAGTCTAACTTCTTTTGCATCTTTAAAGTATTCTTTGAATTTTAATAAAAAATCAGGTCTAGAACCCCTAAATCCGTAGATACTTTGGTCCTCATCGCCGACTACAAATATATTGTTATTTTCCCCTGCAATTAATTTTAAAACCTCAAACTGGACTTTGTTCACGTCCTGGAACTCGTCCACTAGAATATATTTATATACACTTTGGACAATTCTAAGAACCTCTTGATTATTTTGTAATAAGTAGTAAGTTCTTATAAGCATATCGTCAAAATCTATCTTTTTAATTTCATCTTTATAATTTTCATACATATTATATGTGTTCACAAACTCATCTTTTGTCAAAACTTCAGATTGGAAATCTGCTTTATCCATAAGTTCATTTTTAACGTATGAAATCTCATTTATAACTTGGCCTATAAGTTCGTCATCTTCTGCATTTTCTACATTCAAACTTTTTAAAATTCCCTTAAGCGCTATTCTCTTTGTCTTTTCGTCCAAAATGCTATTTAAATTAACACCGTCAAACTTTCTTAAAATCCTAAAGAAAACTGCATGGAATGTTCCGAAAGTTACCTTATTCATTCTAAAATCGTTACAAATACTAAGCGCTCTATTTTTCATCTCGATTGATGATGCCTTTGTAAAACTTATCGCCAAAATTCTAGTTGGAGGTATGCCCTCGTTCATAACCATGTTAACAATTCTATAAGTTATAACTCTAGTTTTCCCAGAACCAGGCCCCGCCAAAACCATACAAGGACCGTCAACATGCTTGACTGCTTCTTGTTGATTTTCATTTAATTTATCTATATTTATCATATTTTCCACCTTAATGTATTAAAAATTATCACGACAACATAATCTATATTGCCGTGATTTTATTAAATTATCTACATTATTTTATTATATCAAATATATATGTAAAAATATCTTTATTTAATTGTTATCTTATTTTTATATAAAAATACATAAAATAGTACTTTATTCAATAAATTTTATTAAATAATGTTATTTTAAGAACAACTTGCCTTTGCCCCGATTTCTTCCAACACATTTGGGGCCGTCCTTTCATTTGTCATAACGGTTACTAAATCCCCCGCCAAAAGAAGCGTCTTTCCATGAGGTATTATCTCTTTTTCACCTCTTAATATCGATACAACCAAAGACCCCTCTGGCCATTGTATATCTTTTATACAATGATTATCCATTGTACTACCTAATTCTACAGAAACTTCTACTAATGTTTTTTTATTATAACTTCCTTCTAATTTCGAATTATTATTTTGTAATATCCTGTCTAATAAAGCCTCATAAATCGGTCTTGTTTTTAATAAATCAGAAACTAAAAGCGCCACTAACGATACAACTGCCAAAGAAAGCAAGTGATTTAGTGAACCTGTCATCTCTGAAATTAATATAATCGCTGTAATCGGTGATTTAACTATCGCTGCAAAATGACCCGCCATCGCAATTACTATAAAGTTTAGTAAATACTCCTGTGGAATATTAAAATAAGTAACCATAATTATTCCCACAAAATCACCTACCAAAGAACCAAGTGTTAATAATGGAAAGAATATCCCCCCAGGTGCGCCCGAACCAAAGCATACAAAAGTAAATATAAATTTAATAATTATATAAGCAATTAATAATTCCATATGTATATTTAAATTTTGTAGACTCATTATTAAATCATGGCCACCACCTAATAACGCCGGCACTGTAAGTCCAACTATTCCAGTTACTATAAAAGGAATTATACATTTCATTTCTATTGATAAGTTTGTTTTTTTGTATAGTATTTGAGATACTAATAATCCTTTATTAAAAATCGTTCCACTAATACCTATTACAATTCCCAAAATCAATAATGCCCAATAATATTTTAGAGGCATCGCTGATAACTGTTGGAAATTTAGCGAAGGCTTTAGTCCAAAGAAGTTTTTAGACGCAAAATCAGCCGCAAGTGATGCCGATATTGCCGAAAGAAGAACTATTGGTGAAAAGTTTTTGTGAGCTTCTTCTAATGAAAACATAACACCCGCCATCGGTGCATTAAACGCCGCCGCAAGCCCTGCACTAGCCCCGCATGTTATAAAATATTTCTTTTCATTGTCCATTTTTTTTGTACTCTCTGCAAAACCTTCTCCAACACAGGACCCAATTTGAACAGATGGACCCTCCCTACCTAATGATAGCCCTGTTCCCAAACAAACAAGACCACTTACAAATTTTAAAACTAAAACACTATACCATTTTTGTTTAAGTTTTCTGAGCAAAATCCCCTCAACTTGAGGTATTCCACTCCCTGTTATCATAGGGTCTATCTTTACTGATTTTCCTACAATATATCCTAAAAATATTAATACCGCAAAAATAGCCGGTATATATACGAAATTTTCTCTTCCTAAACTATAGAAGTTTTTGAATAAAGAAAATACGCTCGATAAAATAATCCTATGCAAAACTATTACTAGTCCTACGATTAATCCTACTATTAAAGATTCAGCTAATATTTGATATTTTTTCAATTCACCATAGCTGAGCATTCTCCTTGTTGCTGCATGATCATGTTTCATAAATATATTTAATCTCCCTTCTATTCAATCTTATTTTATTAGAAAAAGAGATTTTATACAACTTAAAAAGGATATAAAAAGTACTATTCAAACTTCTTATATCCTATCTTTCTATTTATTATCTACTTTTTATCGCACAGACTTTGAACATAGGTGTTGGGTTATAAAAATCATCTTTTATTTTATAAACCCTCCCGCTTATTTCACAATCTATTTTACATGACTCAAACCCTATTTCTTGTAGAAACTTCTCATCCCACATTGGTCTACGTCTTTTGCTTATTTCTAATTCTTGTTTAATATCATCACATTCTTTTACCAAACTTGAATCCATCATATTATGTGAATGTTCTTCTCCTAATGATTTCATCTCTTCTTTTAATGATACTTTTCCATAATCAGCATCAAAATTTAAAAGAACACCATCTTTTTTCAATACTCTATACCATTCTTTATATGCCTTTTCTATATCTGGCAATGTCCAAGTTAAATTTCTTGAGATAACTACATCAAATTCTTCATCATCAAAATCCAATTCTTGTGCATTCATAACTCTAAAATCTATGTCATAATCTAATATATCTGCAATTTCATCTGCTTTTTGTATCATTGATTCTGTTAAATCAATTCCAATAACATCATGCCCTAAAGATGATAATATAACAGAGAAGAATCCTGGTCCACATCCTACATCTAGTATTTTTAAATGTTCTTTATCTGGCAAGTTTGCTATTATTTCATCTTGCCATAATTGTCTTTTATCACTTTTTAATTCTTCTATTCTTAAATCGAAAAAATCATCACTTCTTTTTGACCAGTAATTTTCTATTCTGTCTACTAAATTCACTAAAATCGCCTCCATATATACCCTTTTTTATTATTGATATTAATATTTTGTATGTTAATTTTTTAGGTTAACCAATTTATATGTAGTAATCTATTTTTCTCCAATTATCATAAACATTGGTGTTGAGCCATAATTTAATTTTTCTTCTTCATTCCATGTCTTTGTCCAAATATTTTGGTCTATTTTTATATTTTTAAATCCTATTTTATCTAAAACTACTCTATCCCAAGAAGGTCTTTTGATTTTGCTAAGTGGAACTTGTCTCGCCAAATCCTCCATTGAATCTATATCTGTACATGTATAGTGGTCTTCCATTCCTGAAAGTTCTACATTTTTTCTATCACTTTCATATTCTCTTCTTTTTTCCTCATCAAAAAGATGTAGATACCAGTTAGCATCGAAGTTTATCATTTTTCCACCTTTTCTCAACACTTTATACCAACTTTTATATGCCTTTTCTGGATCTTTCAAATTCCAAGTAAGATTTCTAGTTACTATTAAATCAAATTGCCCTTCATCAAACTCCAAATTGTGAGCATCCATTCTTCTAAATTTAATTTTATCTTTCAAATCCCCTGCATTTTGTTTTGCCTTATTTAACATTTCTTCTGTATAATCAACAGCAGTCACATCATAACCTGCACATGATAATATTATTGAGAAAAATCCTGGCCCACATCCTATATCTAGAACCTTTAACCTTCTGTCCCCAGCAAAAACTGGTGCATTAGATTTTATAATATCTATCCATTCAAGCTTTTTATTACTTCTTAACTCATCTATATTAACTTGGCAATATCCTTCCGCTCTATCTGCCCAATATCTTTCGTTTTCCTTTAAAAATTCTTTCATCTTCATATTCCCCACCCCTTATAGTTTCTGTAAAAACAAAAAATGCCATGAAAATACGCGTACTACGAGAGTACTAGTATCTTCATGACACCGTTAATTAATTATTCATCGTTATTTAAATTTTAGCACATTGTTTTTTTACAGTCAAACTTTTACACAAATTTTTACATAAGAAAAAAGCTCTGATGAAAATCATCAGAGCTTACTGGCGGAGAAGGAGGGATTCGAACCCTCGCACCGGTTAACCCAGCCTAATCCCTTAGCAGGGGATCCTCTTGAGCCACTTGAGTACTTCTCCATTTCTATTACAAGTATATACTATTTTTTTACAGTAGTCAATAATTTATTTTTATTTTATTTATCATTTTAAAAAAATAGATAATGCTTCTTCGAATTTTATCTTATATAAAATCCAAAGAAGCATTTTTAATCTAATTATATTTATGAAATTTGAGTATCTTTTAATTTTTCACCTTTATTTGATTTGCTTGATGTAACTACAATAGATATTACAGATACTATCAATACTGGAATTACCCAGCTTAATCCAACTTCAGCTAAAGGTAGACTTTGTATAAACCCTACTTTTAAAACATTCATTACACCGAATAAACATGCAACTATTGCTGATATATTAAAGACTGCATTGCTTTTTATTTTGTTGCTCATTAGTGTTAATACTATTAATGTTACTGCAACTGGGTAGATTATATCTAGTAATGGTCCTGCAACTTTTATAATATTACTTACTCCTACAGTTGATATTACAGTTGATATAGCACAAATAGCTACTACTAAAACCTTATAGCTTAATCTTCCTTTTGATACTTCTTCATAATATTCTGCTGCTACTGAAGTTAATCCAACTGCTGTTGTAAGGCAAGCAAAGAATACTATTATAGCTAATAAAACTTTTCCCCAATACCCCATTATTAAATGAGTTAATGTTGTAAGCAGTAAAGTTTGTCCTATTTCTGGGTCAAGACTAGTTGATGCTGTAGCTCCTATATAACATAATCCTCCATAAACTAATATTAAAAATATAGCTGCTACTGCATTTGATTTTATTAATATTTTACGTTTTTCGGCTCTATTAGTATATCCTTTAGAGATTATTGAGTTCATTACAAGTGCTGCAAGTGCTACTGCTCCTAAAGCATCCATTGTTTGATATCCTTGAGCTATACCTTCTGCAAATACGTTGTTTTCTATTTGTGGAACTTGGCTCATATCTCCTATTGGTGTAGCAATACCTTTTATTATTAATATAGCTAATGATACTAAAAGTATTGGTGTTAATACTTTTCCTATTACATCGACTACTTTTGATTTTGTTATTGTAAGTGCTATAACTATTAAAAAGAATATTATTGAAAATACTAGTGGATTAAAATTAGGTAATAGCGGTAATATACTTATTTCAAAAGTTGTAGCTGCAGTTCTTGGTATAACAACTGCTGGTCCTATACATGTAATCATTGTTAAACCTAATAGTAAGCCTATTCTTTTATCAACTCTAGATGATATTGATACTGCACCATCTTTTTCATAGTCATGATCTAAAGATGTCATAATTCCTGATACGCCTAGGATTATGTCTGCTAATACATAACCTATAAACCCTACAATCCATGCAGATCCTGTCATAAATCCTAAAAATGGTGGAAATATTAGATTCCCTGCTCCAAATAACATTGAGAAAATCGCGAATCCTATAACCATAAAATCCATTTTACTTTTTTCGTTTAAATTTGTTTTATTCAAAGTCGTAATCCCCCTATATTTAAAATATATAACTTTATAATTGTTTCATCTGTTTTATAATCTATCTTTATTTCTGTTAATATATTAACCTATAAAATTTTTATATTAAAATAATAAATATAATATAAAAAATTTTATTATTTGAACTGTTCTGATTTAAGGTTACCATAATTTTCATTATTTTTTCAATATTTAGCATTCTATTATTTATTTTTTAAACTATAATTGCCATTTTAGTTGTTTTTTTTATTTTAAAAATTATTAGACTTTATTTATTCTTGAAATTCATCTTAATTTTATTTATTTTATTAATAAACATAATCATCTAAATTTTTACAATTTTAGGAAAATAGATTTTAAATTTTATTTTATTTTAATTAGCTAGAATATTTATAATATTATAGCTTCTTATTTTTTTGATAAAAAATATACTTTTGGTTTTAGTTTTTTAAAACAAAATAGAAAATTTATATAAAAAACTTATTTTAAACAATAAAACAGCTAATTTCTATAATATAAATTCCATTATAAAAATTAGCCATTTTGACTGTCATAAATTTTGCATAATATGGTCATATAAAAAACATATGCGTTACAAAACCCTATTTTAAGTATACTTTATATATATTTCAACTATATATTTATTTTGTATTTATCTATAAATTTTGAACTATGTGAATCTGAGCCAAGAACCACCTTTACATTATATTTCTTGATTAATTCAGCTAAATAACCGCTTATATATACTTCCCCACAATCTTCTTTAAATAATCCTGCTACATTATAATCCAGTTCATATTCTTTTTCACTTATTAATTTGACCAATTCTTCTAATTTTTTATTTTTTGAATAATCATATGGGAATTTTTTATTGTATTTTCTCACTAGGTTTAAGTGACCTATTCTTTTTGGTTTATATTCGCCCAAATCAGCATTTATAGCCTTTATAAGCGTGTCATAATATAAGTTATAAACCGATTCGATTGAACCTAATAAGTTTACTATTTTTTCGAATTCTTCACTGCTAAAGTCCATACAGTAATATTCATCTTCTATTTTTATCATATGTACTGACAATATGCCGTCTTCTAAATATTTTCCGTATTCATCTAACAAAGATTTTATTTCTTTTTCAAATCCCTCTACGTAATCAACCTCTGCACCTACATTTATTTTAATCTTATCTTTATATCTATCTTTTAATTTATTTACGTCATTTATATAACTCTTCAATTGCTCTAATTTTATAGAACTATCATTATTTGGAGCTGGGTCTGTAAATCCTTTTGGTAATGGAAAATGCTCAGTAAATGATATTTCATCAAGCCCTACCTTTATAGCTTTTTCTACATATTGTTCAAATTTATCATCTGTCCCATGAGGGCAGTATGGTGTATGTATATGTCCATCTTTCATAATTCTTCTCCTTATTCAAAAAAAGAACAATACAATGTTACTTGTATTGTTCTTATGATTAATTACATATTTTTCTTAGCTTCAACTAACATTTCGTTAGCTTTGTTCATATATTCTATAGCTTTTTCTATGCACTGAGCTGTTTCAGTTTTACCCATAGCTTTAGCTTTTTCTACCCATTCTTGGAATCCTTCTTCATGAGATTGATTGTGGTTTACCCAATGAACTAGTAATATGTTTAAAGTTTTTTCATCTTTATTTTCTGCAACTGTTCCGTGGTCATGTCCACAACCGCATCCATCTCCGTGATCATGTTCATGAGTATGTTCGTGTCCGTGGTCATGTCCGTGGTCGTGTCCGCATCCACAGCCATCCCCGTGACTATGAGTGTGAGCATGTTCGTGTCCATGGTCATGTCCACATCCGCATCCATCTCCATGATCGTGGTGGTTTCTTATTATGTCTTTGTTAAATATCATTTTGTTTCTCCTCCAATTATTTTATGTTGAATTCTTTTTTAATAACCTTTATTGTATCTTTTATTAATAAAGATAATGGTTTATTTTCTACCCCTACTAAAGAAAAATTCTCTGGCATAATAGGTAACAATATTTTCAGGGCTTCGCTATCGCATATTGCCTCGCTTATTTTACTAGTAACCTCACCCATCATTGTATTAGGCATAGTCACTGCAATCGGTGCTACTATTATATTTGCTTTTTTAGATGATACTACTATAGCATTTTCCCCTGTAGCACCTTTATTAGCATGGGATTTCATCATTGCGCTAGTAGCAATTGAATTCGTCCCTAAAGCATATATTTCTATATATGTTGGTAACTCTTCTCTTAAAGATGATATAATTTGGGCACCTATTCCCCCACCCATTCCATCTATTACTGCTATTATCATGTGCTATACCTCATTTTGATATTTAATAACTAAGATAAATTTTAGTATCTAGATACTATTATTAATCTTGAGCTAATATTATTTTGTGATCTATTAATTTTATTTCTTTTATATACCCATCTAATATTTTTTCTTCACCTAATAAATCAGTTAGATATACTTTTCCATTTGTAGGAGTTACATCTACTACATTTTCCATAACTCTTGTTAATTCGTTATTTTTTCCTAATAAAAATGCTGAAGATTCACACATATAAATCACCCTCCTAATTAATCCCCTTAAAGCGATTTTTTATAAAAAAAACCAAAAAAGATTCCTAAAGTATTACTATACTATAGAAACCTTCATGATTTCGTTAAACATTATTATCCTTAACTTCAGTATAGCACTACTGTTATTGGAAAGTCAAACACAATATGTAAAATATTGTATTTGACTTCAATTCCATTTTGTTATCACTAAATTATCCTTCTAATATAGCTTTTACACTTGGGAATGCATCTATATTTGTATGAGGTAGGAAGCAACAAGATATAAATTCATCCATATATGTTGGATATACACTTAATTCAACATAAGTCATTACTTCTCCTATTTCCTCTAATTTAGCTTTAGCTTCATCACTTAATAATGTCAAATAAGAACCTATAAGTGAACTGTTTCCTATGTATTGGAATTTTTCTCTGTCTATATCAGGAAGTAATCCTATAAATACAGAGTTTTCAATATTTAAGTGGTTTCCTATACCACCTGCTATATAAACTTTATCTACACAGTCGAAATCCATACCTAAACTTTCAACTAATGTAGCAGCTCCTGAATATATAGCTCCTTTAGTTCTTATAAAGTTATCTATATCTACTTCTGTTATAAATAAATCTTCTGTTAAGTGTTCATTATCTTTTGCAAATGCTAATACATATTCGCCTATATCATTTTCATCAAATCTTATTCTTTCATTGTCTAAATCTCTATGTATTTTACCTCTTCTGTCTATTACTTTTTTCTTAAGCATTTCACAGATTAAATCTATTATACCTGAACCACATATACCTATTGCTGGCTCACCATCAATTGTATTTAATTTTGGCACTAAAGTATCTGGATCTATATCTACACTATCTACTGCTCCAGCAGACGCTCTCATACCACAGCTAATTCCTCCACCTTCGAATGCTGGACCTGCTGAACAAGCACAGCTCATCATAAAGTCTTGGTTACCAAATACAATTTCACCATTAGTACCTAAGTCAATAAATAGAACATTTTCTTCGTTAGCCCATATACCAGAAGCAAGTACACCAGATGTGATATCTCCACCAACATAACTAGCTACGTTTGGTGATAAATAAACACCTGCACTTGGATTTATATCTAGTCCAACTTCTTTAGCATTTAATTTTGGTGATTTAAAGAATGGTGGTATGAATGGTTCTAATCTTAGGTAATCTGGGAATATTCCTAAGAATAAAGTAGACATTGTTGTATTTCCTGATGCAACAACACTAACTATATTATTTTTCTTAACCCCTGATTCTTTTACTAATTCATTTATTAACATATTTAAAGTGTCATCAACTACAGCAGCTTTTGCTTTTTCTATGTTATTTTTCTTAATAGCATAAACTATTCTATTTATAACATCAGCACCAAATTGAAGCTGTCCATTACCTGATGCACCTTTTTCTACAACTTCATTAGTTATCATATTTACTAAACATACAACAACAGAAGTAGTACCTATATCTATTGCTAAACCGTATAATTCACTTTCTGTGTTTCCTGGTTCAACATCTATTATTTCTAATCTATCATCAAATTCTCTATATGTAATAGTTATTTCAAAGTTATTTTTTCTAAATGCTTTTGGTATTACTTTTAGAACTTCTATATCATAAGTCATTTGTTTTCCAAAGTTCATACTTATATGTCTTTCTAATCTGTCTACATCACTTATATTGTCGTCTAATGTAGGTTCATCAAGAGTTATACAAGTTTTCTTTATATTGTTTTCTAGTTTTATGTTGTGGTTTTCTGCTATTTCTACGGCTTTATCAAATAATGCTTTATCCTTAGCTTTATCCCCACCTTCAACTTTCATTCCTCTCATTGCCATGTCTAAAGAAGAATTTGTAAGAACTTCTATATCTCCAATTATTGTTGTACAACATGCTAATATATAACCATTAGCCTTATCTTCATCAGTTAAATGAGAAGATACTTCTTGATTGACTTCCCCTGTTAATAGTTTTACTTTACATTTTCCGCAACTTTTACTTCCGTTACATGGAGCTTCTATAAATACATCTGCTCTTCTTGCAACTTCTAGTAAATTATCCCCTACTTCACATTCTATTGTTTTGCCTGATGGTCTAAAAACAACTTTCGCCATAATTTATCCTCCCCTGAAATTATAATACTTACATATTATTTATTAAATAAACCTCAATATTATTTTATCATATTCGACATATAATAAGTTAAAAAGTTCGTTATTAATTTCTCAAATTTTAATATATTTAATTATATTAAAAAAAGCCTTCTATCTGAAGACTTTTAAATTCAAATATTGTTAATTAAGTTATCAAAAATAGACCAATTTTTACAATTAGTCATTTTTCTGATCTTAACCTAACCTAATTAATATTGTGAAATTATCCTATCTCCCGAGGTAAATCACTTTTAATTTAGGCAGGTCTCCTGACTTAATTTCATCCTACTTCCAACCTTCCCGTAAAATACAGTGGCTTAATGGTTTCGTCTATATTACAGTAGCGGGAACTGTAAAGGATTTACACCTTTTTCCCTATTAATTTCGATTAAGAAAACCTAAATTTATATTCAATTTTAACTTTGGTGAATATAATATTTCATAAAATTATTAAATTAAAAGTATAGCAAAAGCGCGTGCACTCACTTTCGCTATACTTTTTTATTTATTTATCTGAAATAATCGGGTTCAAATACTATTCAGCTAAAGAAGCTTCGTATTGTTCAGCAGTTAATAATGCTTCGTATTCAGCCATGTCAGCAACTTTTATTTTGCATATCCAAGCATCGTATGGAGCTTCATTAACGTATTCTGGTTCGTCTTCTAATTTTTCATCATTTGCTTCAACAACTTCACCAGATAAAGGTGCGAATAATTCAGAAGCAACTTTTGAAGATTCTATTACACCAAAATCTACATCTTTAGTTAATTCATCTTCTACATCTGGTACATCTACGTATAGAACTTCACCAAGTTGGTCTTGAGCAAAGTCTGTTACTCCTATGTAGGCATATTCCCCATCTAATTTTGCCCAAGTATGTTTTGGACTATATTTTCTATCGTTTAGTATTTCCATGTTCATTTTCCCCCTAATCGTATTTTCTTAAATTAATCGAAAATTATTCTCCCATTATGAAATCCATTTCTAAAGCTGGATGTCCTTTTTCTGATAAGAAAGCACAAACTGCTTCAGAATCAACTGCTATTGTTTCGTCACAGATATAGTCAGTAAAGTTTTCTATACCAGCCATTTCTTTAACTGTTTTATTTAATTTTTCTCCAACAGCGTCTTTTAATTCTTTAGGCATCCATACTATTCTTTCTGGTCCACCTTCAGTGTAAGCGAATTTCTTAGAAGATATGAAATGTCTACCATGACCCATGAATCCTGGAGTTTGAACCCCACCACCTGTCATAGATGCTAATTCACCGAATGTCATACCAACTGGAGTAGTACCAGCATATTCTCTGTTTACTATTACTAATCCGTTAGCTTCTGGCATTATACCACATATACATTCGAAGCATCCACAAGAAGTCATTGGATCTTCCATGATAGAATATAATGTTACGTTTTCTACAGCACCTTGAGATATTTCATTAACAGCATCAGACATTGATTGCCAGATACCTTTCTTTTCATCTAGGCAAGGACCTTTAGCTATTGGTTGACATGGTCCTGTTGGGTTAAGTTCTTTAGTAGCTTTAGCATCTAACCAAGAAACTGCACCACATAATCCAAGTCTTTCTGGAGTTACTATACAAACGTGTGCTGGAGCGAATGCTTGACACATGTTGCAAGAATAGAAATCATCAACTGCTTCGTCAGTTAATTGTTCTAATCTGTCATCTCTAGCGTTGTATCTTTCGATAGCTTCATGTTTTCTTTCTTCTACTATTTTTTCATCAGTAATTATAGTTATAGCACATTTATCAACAACTGCATCGAATTCGTCTTTCATCATAGCGTACATAACTTCACCTATGTGTTTTAATTGGAATCCTTTAGCAACGTCGTCTTTAGATATTCTTACCCAAGCTTGGTCTCTTTGTCCAACGTGCATTAAACCTTCAGTGTAGTTCATGAAGTAGTGGAATCTTCTTTCAAGAACTGGTTCGAAGTCGTCTTGCATTGCTCTACCAGCAACTTGAACGATTATTGCAAGAGGTAATCTTACAACACCATCTTTAGCAGCTTCTGGATCTATTTCAGGTCCTATAACTTCTATCTTATGGTCTTCTACTTCACCTAAATCATAAGATTTAACTAATTCCCAAGCAGTAGTTTTGTTTCCACCAAATTCGTAAGCCATTTCAGCTTTTCTGATTCTTTCACCTTCGAATGAAGCTGCGAATCCAACTGGTATTGGTATTTCAGTTATTTTTATTTTTATATGTCTAGCTTCTAATGAAGTATCAACAAATTTATCGTAGTCTCTTTGAGTTAATAAGTTACATGGAACTTCTGTAACAACTTGGTCAGTTATTACTGGGAATCCAAGAGCTATTGCTCCAGCACCACAAGCAACTATTAATTCACTAAGTGGTCCGAATGCATTAACAAATGCAGGAACTCTTTCTGCAGTATATGTTAATAATGCATTTAAGTCACCTGGTTTAACAGCACCGAATATTAAAGCAGCTCTTATTGCAACAGAAACAACGTGGATAACTGAAGTTACATCATATCCTAGAGCGATAACACGAAGGTCTACACCCATTTTAACGTCTGCTTCTATAGCTTGGTCTATAACTTTACCAACTAAGAAAGTCATGATACCAGCAGCTTGATATTTTTTAACTATTTTTCCTAATGTTTCAGAGTCTGGACATTCACCAAGAACAACTGCAACACCTGGGATATCTCCTGTAACAAGTGGAACACCTAGAGATCTGATTATAGGGTCAACTACGTGTCCTACACATGGTTCAGCGTATGGAGCCTCTTCATTTACATATTTTATAGCTTCTATTATTTCTGCACAAACTGCAGTAGCTAAACCTGCATTTAAAGCAGTTTCTAATAATGGTTTTTCAACTATTAATGATTTAGCAACACCTAAAGCTGTTTCTAAATCTGCTAAAGTTGTAGCTTTTAATCCAGTTGCTGCATATATACATGGAATTGCATATGCAGTGTCAGGAAATGCTACTGGTTGTTCTTTACCTTTTTCTGCTACTACAGCTGTTAAAGCTTGGCTTGCAGCATCGTATGCTTGATTAGCACCTGTATAAATTATGTTATATAAATTCACTCTACTTCCCCCTTTAAATATATTCACAAGTCAAGCTTTTAAAAGCTTGACTGAGAGTTCTTATTTATTTATAGTTTTTATTTGTATTCAAATCCTAATTCTTGTACTTCTAAGTATGAATCAGCGTATAAAGAAGCATTTCTTATGATATCGCAAGATTTCATAGTTTGCATTAATAATTCATCTAATGGGTTAACTATTGCTGAAGAGAATCCATTAGCCATAGCCATTGCTAACCAGTTACTATCTAATATTGGTCTTATATGTTTTGGACAACCATTAGATACGTTTGATAAACCACCTGTAGTTTTTAATCCCATTTCAGTCATTTGTCTGATAGCATCTAAAACATCCATTTGTTTATCTTGCATACCTTTTATAACTAAGCAAAGTGGGTCGAAGTAAACATCAGTTTCTGGGTCTATACCTGCCATAGCAGCAGCTTCTATTAATTCTGTACAGAATCCCATACGTTGTTCATTATCAGCTGGTATACCTTCTTTAGCACATAATGCGATTATAGCTGCATCGTATTCACCTGCTAATTCCATTAAGTGTTTTCTTCCACCTGCATCTGCAGAGTTTATGATTGGTTTACCATGAGTTCTATCATAAACTTTAAGTCCAGCTTCTAATGCTGCAACGTTAGCTGTATCTAAAGCAAGAGGTACATTATTTAATTTAGATTGTAATAATTGAACACCCCATTCCATTATTTCAGCTCCATCTCTTTCAGCTGGTCCTATATTGAAGTCTATAACGTGAGCTCCTGCATCTAATTGTTCTATAGCTCTTTTTAATATTGGTTCTGGATCTCTTTCTGCTATAGCTTTTCTTATTGGTGGTGCTATACAGTGTATTCTTTCACCTATGATCATAAATTTTTCCATACTTATATCCCCCTTAGAATTTTTATTCTATTATTTCTAGAAACCTAGGGCTAAGCCCCAGGCCCCTAGGTATAATTTCATTTTAAATTAAAATTTTAATAAGCAATTTGTTACTAGTTCAGATTAGTGATTAGCAGCATATTCTTTTAAGAATTTTGGAAGTTCCATAGATTCTAATGGACCTACAACAACATTCCATCCTGGCATATTATCAGCTACGTCAGGTTTTATAACTGCTAATTTACCTGGTATAACTATATCTCTACAATCAGTGTAGCTTTCTATGTTACATTCTTTAGCAAATGCACCTATAACAGATCCACCGAATTTACCTGCAGACCAAGCAGTAAGAACTGAATATCCACCAGCATCTGGTATCATTAACCAGCAAGGTACTTTAGAAGCTTCTATATCACCAGTTATTGTGAAGTAAGTTAATGCAAAGTCAACTGAACATAATACTGGAGAATTTTTATCTGGGTTATTTAATGGATAAACTTTAGCTTCAACTCTCATTGGTTTTTGAGGGTCAGTGAAGATGTTTTGTCTTAATGCATATAGTGGTAAAGCTTTTGCATAAGTCATATCTTCTACAGCTAATATAGTTCCGTATTTAACTGTGAATACTGAAGATAAAGCTATTTCTAAGTTAGCATCTCCGTTAGCTAATTTAGCTACGTTTACGAATGATGGATAACCAAAGCTTCTATCTCCTTCTTTTAATGCTATTCTTCTAACTTGTACAGCATTTACATAAGTATCTTTTACAGTTTCTCCTGTTACATCGATTATTAATTCTTTGTAATCAGCAGCTTCTATAGCTTGAACAGTAGTGTATAATTCTTCTAAGTTAGCTCCTTGTACACCTAAAGCTAAACCATCAGCTTTAACTACATCTATCATAGCAGCAAAGTTATCTTTGTTAGCTCCTATTACAACTGGTTTTAATCCAGCTAATGCAGCAACAGCTTCTTTAGCAACGTCAGCATCTGCAACTTCTAATACGTATGCACATTCAACATCACTATCTTTTATTTTATTTATTATAGCTAAGAAGTTATCTTTATTATCGTTGTATTTAACATATGCGAATTCAGGTTTCATTATTTCACCTATTCTTTCATAGTTAACAACTTTCATTCCTTCTATTTTAGCATCTACTGCAGCTTCATCCATGCAATCACAGAATTTAACAGCATATCTATTTCTATTTACTAAAGTTTTTTCATGTCTGAATAAAACAGTTTCTCCACCTAGTTCATATTCGCTTTCACCAGCACCAACTTTTAAAGTTTTCATTGGAGGTGCAGTAGCAGCAGCTAATTTAGCTAATGCTTCTGGTGCCATTTTAGGACAAGCTGAAACTTCTACAGCCCCACTTGCAACTTTCATAGAGAAAGCCATACAAGTTGGGAATCCACATTCCTTACAGTTTTTCTTTGGTGTTAATTTAAATATATCTAATGCTTTTAATGCCATTATTATTTCCCCCTAACCTTACAAATAATTATATTACGCTAAAGCGCTTATTAAACCTTTTATAGTTTTCATTGATTCTGGATGACGAAGTATTACTGCATTTGATCCACCAACAAGTACACTTGCAGCTGTAGATACTTCCATACCTATTGTTCTAGATTCATTATCTCCCCATTCTGGTACGTCAGCTTCAGTAGCTATTGCTTCTTTAACGTGACCAACTTCGAATGAAACTGGAGTTATTATTGGTATTTGTAATGCTTTATCATTTTGGTTGAAAGCTGCTAATCTAACTCTATCCATAGTAGATGCAACATATTCATAACCATAACCAACTGCTGAACAACCAACATTCATAACTATATTTTCTTGTTTAACGCCTAATTGAGTAAGTAATACATTCATTTGTTTAGCTAAGTTTATATCAACTGCAGATTCTGCAGCAACTTTTTGACCATAAGCCATACCAGCCGCAGCACCAACTGCTTTGTAGTTTTCTTCTACAGCTGACATTACTAATATATTTTTTCCTTCTAATGCAGCAGAAACTTTATCAAATACTTTACCGTCTTTTTCTGCGTTACCACATCCAGCAACTACTAATGGTAAAGTTATAGCATCAGCAACAGCTTTTGCTACTTCTGCACATTCTTCTGGAGATTTGTCAGCTCCATCTGGAGATGCTCCATTAAATCTTAAGCATATAAAATCTGCTTCAGTGTTATCTTCAACATATTTAGCCCATTTAGCAGGGTCTGCCCAAACGTCTCCATATATTTTAGAGTAACAATCTATCCATTCTGCAGGTTGTATATCTGATATTTCTGCTCCAACAACTGGTGCATTTCCTGTTTCTCCATCAAAGCTATAGAAAGGTAGAACTTGTTCTCCTCCTAATTTTATAGCTTTATCTCCTGTACCTATTTCTACTACATTAACTGTTCCAGTAACTTTTTGAGTAGACATTTTAAATGCCATATCTTTTTCCCCCTTAAGCCTATTTTAATTTATAATGTGCCTATAACAATATTAAGGCAAGTCTAGAGTTTCTATTATTTTTTCTAGTGCTACTCTAGATTTTGAATCAGCAGGTAATTTTACTAGTGGTATACCTTCTGAATCATATTCATATATTAATTCATCTGAAGGAACTACTCCAAATAAATCTAAGCCATACTTTTCAATCTCTTCTTTAACCCCATTACTTAATTCTCCATTAGGAGCTTTATTAACGATTAATCCGATTTTGCCAACGCTTAAATTCATTTCTTTGGCTAAATCTCTAATTCTTGCAACTGCTTGGATACTACGTTTTGCACAATCACTAACTAATATAAGAGTATCAACATGTTTAGTAAGTTTTCTACTTATATGTTCCATACCTGCTTCATTATCAGTGATTACATACTTATAGTGATCTGAAATTTTTTGAACTTGCTGTTTTAATATTCCATTTACGAAACAATAGCAACCTTCTCCTTCTGATCTACCCATAACTAACATGTCGTATCCATCGCCTTCTTCTAAAATCATGCTTAATTGCCATTGTAAGAATTGGGCTTTAGTCATTCCTCCTGGAAATGAATCTCCATTTTTTTCTGTCATATTAGCGACTTCTCTAATATGTCCAATTGTTTCTGGTTCCTCTGAGCCTAATACTTCATATAGATTGCAGTTTGCATCTGCATCAACTACTAGAATTGGATCCTTTTTTTGTTTTACTAATGTGTCAATTAAAAGCCCTGTTAGACTAGTTTTACCAACTCCGCCTTTTCCGGCTACAGCAATGTTATAAGTCATCTTATGATATCCCCCTTGAATTAAGTGTTATCACAACAGAGCTTTCTGTAAATTATGTCAAACTCTGTGTCAGTAAATTATTTTTTTGGTATAGCATGAACACATTCACCGTGTATATCATGTATAGCTTCCATTAAGCCTTCAGATAAACTTGGATGAGCATGTATTACTTTACCAACATCTTTAGCTTTTAATCCTAAACCTACAGCTAAAGATAATTCTGTTAATAGGTCAGTTACATGTGGTCCAACTAAAGAAGCACCTATTATAGTATCATCTTCGTCAGTCATAACTTTTATGAATCCTTGTAATTTTCCTATTGCTTTTGCTTTACCTAAAGCTCTGAATTCGAATCTACCAACATGGTATGGAGTACCGTTAGCTTTTAATTCGTCTTCTGTTACACCAACACCAGATACTTCTGGTTCAGTATAAACACAGCTTGGTATAGCTTTATAGTTAACTGTTTCGCTGTTACCTTTAACAGCATTAGCAGCTGCTACCATTCCTTCAGCAGATGCAACGTGAGCAAGCATTGCTCCTGGTATTATATCCCCTATTGCGTATATACCTTCAACACTTGTTTCTAAGTATTCATTAACTTGTATAAATCCTCTTGGTGCCATTTCTATACCTACTTCTTCAACACCAGAGTTAGCTAAGTTAGGTCTTCTACCTACGCAAAGTAGTACCATTTCAGCTTCTACTGATTTTCCATTATTTAATTCTATTTTAACTGAATCGTCATTAACTATGTAGTTATCTGCTCCTACACCAGTCATAACTTTGATTTTATCTTTTTTGAATTGTCTAGCTAAGTTTTTAGCCGCTTCTGAGTCCATTCTTCCTAGTATTTGTGGAGCCATTTCAACTATTGTTACTTTAGTTCCCATTGTAGCGAAGAATTGTCCTATTTCACTACCTATAACTCCTCCACCTACTATGATTAATGATTCTGGTTGTTTTGGTAAACTTAAAACTTCATCAGAAGTTATTACGTTTTTACCATTATAAGGCATGCCTGGGAATACAGTTGGGATAGATCCGTTAGCTAATATTATTTTATCAGCTACAACTGTTTCTACAGTACCATCTGCTTTAGTAACTTCTATAGTATTTTTATCTACTAATTTACCAAATCCATCTATCTTTTTAACTCCCCTTTTGTCAAATAAGAATTGGATTCCTGCTACTAATTCATCTGTTACTTTTTGTTTTCTTGCTATTATAGCATCAAAATCAGGTTTAACTTCACCTTCAACTACTACACCAAAGTCTTTAGCTTCTTTTACTGTTCTTAAAACATCAGCAGAAGCTAATAAGGCTTTTGTTGGTATACAACCTACGTTTAAGCAAGTACCACCCAATTTATTTTTTTCTATTACAGTTACTTCAGCACCAAGCATAGCTGCTTTTAAAGCTGCTACATATCCTCCTGGGCCTCCTCCTATTACTGCTACTTTCATTTGTTATTTCCCCCATTTACCTTGTATGTTTTATAGTTTAACTATTTATTATTAAAGTCTATATTAGCTTTAATATAGCTCTATCTATATTATAGCTAATATAGACCCATTTAGCTTGTATTTATGTTAAATTTTTACAATTATTTTTAGATTTTTTTTATTTATAGATAAAAATATGTATTTTTATATATATTAGTCGAAAAATCTAACTATAATCCCCTAAAATATAGAATCTTATAGACCTGCTGCATCTAATATTAGTGGTACATTTTCTTCTGCACCTATAGCCATTATGTGAACACCATCACAAAGATTTTCTTCTTTTAATTGTTTGATGAATTCACCAGCCATTTTTATACCTTCAGCTACATAGTTTCCTTTTCCAGCTGCTTTTAATCTTTCAATTTGGTCATCTGGAACAAATATACCTGGAACGTTAGCAGTCATGAATTTTGCCATTCCTGGTGATTTAAGTGGAACTATACCAGCCATTACTTTACAGTCCATATCTTTAGTTAATTCTCTGAATTTTCTCATATGTTCTATATCATAAACAGCTTGAGTTTGGAAGAATTTAGCCCCTGCTTTTATTTTCTTTTCCATTTTTAATAATTGTACTTCTATTGGATCATATTCTGGAGTAACACAAGCTCCTAGGAAGAAGTCTGTTTTACCTTTTAATTCTAATCCAGTACTATCAGTACCATTATTCATCATAGTTGCAGTAGATAATATACTAACAGCGTCTAAGTCAAATACTGGTTTAGCTTGTTTGTGGTCACCTACACATACGTGGTCACCTGTTAAAGCTAATAAGTTATCTATTCCAAAGAATCCTGCAGAAAGCATTTCACTTTCTATAGCGATTCTATTTCTATCTCTACCTGTCATTTGTATAACTGGTTCTAATCCTAAATCTTTTAACATTTTACATGTAGCAAGAGATGAAGTTCTCATTACAGCAGATTGATTATCTGTAACATTAGCTGCATGAACTCTACCAATTACTAATTTTGCACATTCTGCTAAATGTGATAAATCAGTTCCTTTTGGAGGTGCCATTTCAGCAGTTATTGCAAATTCACCTTTTTCGAATGCTTCTCTTAACTTACTCATCTAAAAAATCCCCCTTTAATAATAACCTTGTTTTTAAGCTTCTGCGCTTGCTTTCTTATTAGCATCTAAACGTCTTGGATTAAGTTGTTTAGAATAATCTTTAGGTGGTCTAACTTCTTTTAAGTTATCTAATTGACCTAATTCTTTAAGTCTTTCATAGATTAATACCCATGCACAGTCGTTGTCAGGGCTAACTTCACATTTACCATTTTTAGCTCCACCGCAAGCTCCATTTACTAAGCCTTTAGCACACATAGTTACTGGGCATATACCTCCAGTCCATCCAAGTTCACATTCACCACATGCTTTACAAGCTTCTTCGAATTTACCAACTCTTTCAACTTCCCCTATAAACATTGTGTTGTTTGCTGGATAAACAGGTATGTTTTGTTTTTTAGTATTTTTCATTATAGTTTGAGTACCATCTCCACATGCTAGAGATAATACAGCATCTGCTTCTTTTAATTCTTCTTTAACAGATTTTAATTCTTTTTTATTTAAAAGTAAGTTACAAGTAGAATCTGGCATTACATGACCTAAAACTTTTTTACCTTCAGCTTCTAATAAAGCTGTCATTTCTTCTATTTCAGGAGCTCCACCAACTTTACATGCAGAAGCACATTGTCCACATCCAACAAGTACTATTTTTTCGCATCCTTTTAAGAATCCTAATATTTCTTCCATTGGTTTTCTTTCAGAAATTACCATACGATTTTCCCCCCAATTTGAATTTTAAAAATCTATAAAGTATTATTTATTATTTTGTTGTTTACAAGCTTTTATAACGTGTTTAGCAAGAATTGAAGTAGTAACAGAACCAACACCTGCTGGAACTGGAGTTACCATAGATGCTTTTCCTACTACATCATCTGTATCAACGTCACCACAGATTCCGCCACCTTCTGGTTTAGCATTTATACCAACATCTATAACTACTGCACCTTCTTTAACGTAATCAGCTTTAACCATTCTAGCTCTACCAACACCTGCAACTAAAACGTCAGCTTCAGCACAAACTTTTGGTAAATCTTTTGTTCTTGAATGGCAAATTGTAACTGTTGCATTTTCTGCTAATAATAACATTGCTGCTGGTTTACCAACAACCATAGATCTACCTAATACTACTACGTTAGCTCCATTTAGAGGCACATTATAGTGTTTTAATATTTCTACAACTGCTGTTGGTGTACATGGTGGGAATCCTGATTTGTCACCTTCCATAAGTTTAGCAGTATTTAAAGGACTGAAACAGTCAACGTCTTTTTCTGCTGCTATAACATTTTTTATAACTTCTTCATCTATTCCTTCTGGTAAAGGTCTAAATGTTAATATACCATTTACTGATGCATCATTATTTAATTTTTCTAATGCTGCTATGTATTCATCTTGAGTTGTTCCTTCTGGTAATTCAGTAACTTCTGTTTGGATACCTATAGTTTCACATTTCTTTAAAGCACCTTTTTCATAAGAAAGGTCATTAGGTTTAGCTCCAACTCTTAATATAGCTAATTTTGGTTGAATCCCATCTTTAACTAATGCTTCACATTCTAATTTTAATTGATCACTTAGTGCATCTCCAACTGGTTTACCTTTAATTATTTCACCCATTTTAAAACGCCCCCTAATTTCTAAATTTTTATTTTTTGTCTATATTTATGTCTACTATAATTATACACATTTTTTGTTCAATATTGTATATAATTATAAGTATTTGTTAAAAAATTATTAAAAATAATATGCTATTTTTTAATTATAAATAATTTTTTATTTTTATTTAATTTACATTCTATTTTTTATTATATCATTTAAATTTCTTATCATTTTTTATTATTCTTTATTTATTTTCTTATTCTCTGTCTATTTATAGAAATTTACTTGTATCTAATTATTTATTTATAAATAATTGTAATTGTGAAATTATTATCTCATTGCAGCTATTACTTTATTGTAAACTACATCGCAAATTTCTACGCCTTCTTTAACTAATGCTTCACATTTTTCATCTAAAGCTTTAGCATATTCTTTATCTTTCATTAATCCTACATTTATTATTACATTAAGTTGAGCAGATAATATAGCTCCTCTTAGAGCTTGAACACCACAACCCACATCACTTATAGCAAGTTTTGAACCTTTATCTACTAATTCTTCATGTAGTTTTATACTTTCGTTGCAAAGTTCTACTATTTTAAAAGGAACTTCACATGCTAATTTTAGGCATCTTTCTAATTCTACTTCTTTAGCAGCTTTTTCTTCATCAGTATTAGCTGGTAAACCGTAAGCTTGAGAAAGTGGGAAAAATCCTTCTGCATCTTTATCTATCATTTCTAATAATTGATCTTGTAATGTTTTAGCCTTTCCTAATATAGCTTGTATATCTTCTTCGTATTGTGCATATTTTTTCTTTCCTGTTGTTAAGTTACAAACCATACTACCTAAAGCCATCCCTATAGCTCCAACTAATGCAGCTGCTCCACCGCCACCTGGAACTGGTGCTTTAGATGCTAATACATCTACAAAACCTATACAACTTTTTTCAGCTATTTTTTCCATTTATATATCTCCTTCTAATCTTAGGTTTTTATCGAGAATAGTGTGCCTAAGCACACTATCCCCTTTGATTAAATCCTGTTGTCATTTATGTATAAATAAAATGATATATTTACACACTGATATATATATTAAAATAAATCTCTAGAATAATCCAGATATTACTCCATTTTCATCAACATCAATTTTTTCTGCTGCTGGAACTTTTGGAAGTCCTGGCATTTTCATTATTTCACCAGTTAATGCAACTACGAATCCTGCACCTGCAGATATTGTAACTTGTCTAACTGTTATTCTAAATCCAGTTGGTCTACCTAATTTAGTTTGGTCATCAGTTAATGAATATTGAGTCTTAGCCATACAAACAGGAACTTTACCGAATCCTATTTTTTCTAAGTTAGCTAATTCTTTTTCTGCTTCTGGAGTATAATCTACACCGTCAGCTCCATATATCTTAGTTGCTATTGCGTTTATTTTTTCTTTTAATGAATATTCATCTGGGTAGCAGAATTGGAAGTCATTTGGTTCATCACATAATCTTATAACTTCTTTAGCTAATTCTATACCACCTTCGCCACCTTTAGCCCATACTTGAGATAAAGCAACGTTAACGCCTAATTCTTGGCATTTCTTTCTAACTAATTCAACTTCAGCTTCTGTATCAGTTGGGAATTCGTTTATAGCAACTACTGCTGGTAATTTGTAAACTTGAGTTATATTTTCAACGTGTTTTAATAGGTTTGGTATACCTTTTTCTAATGCTTCTAAGTTTTCTTCGTTTAAGTCAGCTTTAGCTACGCCACCATTGTATTTTAATGCTCTAACTGTTGCAACTATTATAACTGCATCAGGTTTTAAGTTAGCCATTCTACATTTAATGTCTAAGAATTTTTCAGCACCTAAGTCAGCACCGAATCCACCTTCAGTTACTACATAGTCTGCAAAGTGCATAGCCATTCTTGTTGCTATAACTGAGTTACAACCATGTGCTATATTAGCGAATGGTCCACCATGTACAAATGCTGGAGTTCCTTCTAATGTTTGTACTAAGTTTGGTTTTAATGCATCTTTTAATAATGCTGCCATTGCTCCGTTAGCGTTTAATTGTTTAGCTGTTACAGGTTCGCCTTCATAGCTGTATCCAACTATTATTCTACCTAATCTTACTTTTAAGTCAGCTATATCATCTGCTAAACAGAATGCTGCCATTATTTCTGATGCAACTGTTATGTCAAATCCGTCTTGTCTTACAGCACCGTCACCTTTTTTACCTAAACCATCAACGAT
The DNA here is from genome assembly GCA_025148965.1 of Intestinibacter bartlettii. Lineage (GTDB taxonomy): Bacteria > Bacillota > Clostridia > Peptostreptococcales > Peptostreptococcaceae > Intestinibacter > Intestinibacter bartlettii. The sequence continues at coordinate 2,807,568 of CP102273.1, forward strand.
ATTTCTTAATTGTCTATCGTTCATGTCTACGCATCTTCTCCAAGTTATTCTCTTAGGATCTATTCTTAAAGAGTTTCCTTGGTGTATGTGGTTGTCTACCATTGCAGCTAGTAAGTTGTTAGCAGCTCCTATTGCATGGAAGTCACCTGTGAAGTGTAAGTTTATATCTTCCATAGGAACAACTTGTGCATATCCTCCACCTGCTGCCCCACCTTTAACACCGAATACTGGTCCTAGAGAAGGTTCTCTTAATGCAACTAATACGTTTTTACCTAATTTTTGTAAACCGTCAGCTACACCTATAGTAGTAGTAGTTTTACCTTCTCCTGCTGGAGTTGGGTTGATAGCTGTAGTTAATATTAATTTAGCTTTTTTTCCACCATTATCTTTTTTAAGTAGGTTGTAGTCAACTTTAGCTTTATATTTACCATATAATTCTAAGTCATCTTCAGTTAATCCTAATTTTTTAGCTATTTCTCTAATATCTTGAGGTTTAGCCTCTTGAGCTATTTCAATATCTGATTTGAATCCCATAACAAACATCCTCCCACATATATATATATTTTAATAACACTAATTAATTCGAATACTAATCAAATTATATAGCTTTCTTATTAATTTAATGTTAATTAACTACTATGTTTAGTAATTTTAAATTAAATAAAAATAAAAATTATTTATTTCTTTTATTTTCTGCTTCAATTTCTAGTAATCTATTTTTTATAGCTCTTATTTCATTTCTAGTTTCTTCACTAACATCATATGGAGATTGATTGGCTCTATCTGAATCTATTACACTTTGATTGTAATGCACAAATCCTAAAGCTTCTCCATCTTCTAGATTACTTTTTATGAATTCGATATCTTCGTCATCTCTCATTTTGTTTCCAACAACGAAAACCCTTTGCACACCGATATCTTTACCTAGTTTTTTAACTTTTCTATAAGTTTGAAGGCTTCTTTCACCTGGTTCAACAACCACTATGAAAGCATCTACACCTTGTGCAGTACCTCTACCTAAATGTTCGATACCAGCTTCCATGTCCATAACAACAACATCTTTACTTTGTAAAATTAAATGAGAACATAATCTTTTCAATAGTACATGTTCAGGACATACACATCCAGAACCACCTGTGTCAACTGTTCCTAAAGTTAATAATCCTACACCATTATGTGTTTTACAATATTTTTCTGGAATATCATCTACTTTTGGATTCAGTTTAAACATTTTATTGAATGTGCCTTCGCTTGTTGCTGTTCTATCAGAAACTAATTTTTTCATTTCAGAAATTGGTACTATTGAATCATATACTTCTTTTGGAAAACCTAGCGCTAAAGCTAAGTTTGCATCTGGATCGGCATCTACAGCAACAACTCTATAACCTTCATCAGCAAACATTCTTGATAACATTGAGGCAAAAGTTGTTTTGCCTACTCCACCTTTTCCTGTTATTGCTACTTTCATTTCTTTATTACCACCTTTTGTCATATAGTCTTGAAACTATTTATTTTTATGTCTGTCTAACGTGTATTTTATAGGTAGCCTATTATCTCTAATAGACTACCTTTTTCTATTCTATAAATTTAATATTTTTCTACTTAACAATAAATCTTAGTATAAGCAAGCTAATTCTCCAGATACTCTCTTATTAAGAACTTTTTCTTGATATAATTCTTCGAAGTGAGGTCTCTTAGCTTCTATACAAGCCATTATGTCTTGAGCTAATGCTTCTGCATCTTCATTAACATGGAAGCAAGCTCCAACTTTATCTTTTATGCTTCCGCATAAGATTTCAACAGCTCTTGAAGAACCTGTAACTGGAGGCATAACACCTAAGAATGTTTCTATACCAGAACCAACTACATAAGTACCTATAGCTATAGCTTTTTCTGACATCCATTCAGGAGCACAACCTGCAACTGGTAAATCAGCTATATCCATGTCTAATGCATTAGCAACTAATGAACATATGTTTAATATACGAGAGTTATCAACACAAGATCCTAGGTGGATTACTGGTGGTATATCAACTAATTGACAAACTGTTGCTAAACCTTTACCAGCATATTTAGCTGCATTTTCTTTTAACATTAAACCATTTTTAGCTGCTGCAGAAGCACCACATCCTGTAGTTACAACTAAGTAGTCATTTTTAATTAATTCTTTCATTATAGTTAAATGGTTGTAGTTAGATGGTGTTCTAGCATTGTTACATCCAACAACTCCTACTACCCCTCTTATTACACCAGATGCAAGAACATCTATTAATGGTTTTAATGTGTTCATATCGTCTATTTGAGTATTAACAACATTATTTAATTGTCCAACTATAGCTTCTTCAGCATAACCAACCATAGCTTCTGATTTTAATTCTGGAACCATAACTTTTGATGCATCTCTGTTTTTGAAGTTTAATATAGCTTCTCTAACTATTGTTTTAGCATCTTCTAAAGCAGTTTCTTCATGGAATTCCATGTAAGTAGAACCAGTTATTTGAGCTTTTGGTGAAGTAGTTATGAATTTAGTATGATAATGAGTAGCAACTTCTGCTAATGCAGGGAATATACATTGAACGTCAACTATCATAGCTTCTACAGCACCAGTGATTATTGCTAATTCTTGTTGATGGAAATCACCAGCTATTTTTATACCATGTCTCATTGTTAATTCGTTACCAGTACAGCATATACCTGATAATGTTATACCATCTGCTCCAACTTCTTTAGCTAAGTCTTGCATTTCTGGTAATTCAGATGCTAAAACTATCATTTCTGATAATGTTGGTTCGTGTCCGTGAAGGATTATGTTAACATTGTTTCCATCTAATACATTTAAGTTAGCTTCTGTATGAACTGGTTTTGGAGTTCCGAATAATATGTCAGATAACATTGTACCTATCATAGATCCTGCCCAACCATCTGCCATAGAACATCTAAATGCCATATGTACTAAAGCATCTATATCAGCACAACATCCTATATGAGTTGAATGCATTACTGTTGCGATTTCTCTATCTATTGCTCTTGGTTCTATACCATATTCTTTCCATATATCTTGTCTTACTTTTGGAGCTCTTGCTAATAATTTAGATACACCGTGTGGTTTACCAAATTCCATTAAGCATACTTCTGATACTTCATGAGCTAATTCATATATATCTTTACCTTCTGGATCTACACCCATGAATTGAGCGAATTCTTTTAATTTTTCTGGCTCTGCAACTTGATATGCTCCTCCTGGAGTTGTTAAACCTAATGTATGAGTTATATCTCTAGCATGGTCTGAATGGGCAGCTGTACCACCAGCACACATTCTAGCATAGTTTCTACCTACTATTGTATGTTCATCAGCACCACAAAGTCCTCTTGGAGTTTTTGGACTGATTCTACATGGTCCCATACCACAGTTTCTACAGCAAACACCTTGTAGACCGAATCCACATTGTACTTTATATCCTAATTTTCTTTTGTACATTGTTTCAACGCCGTCTTTTTCAGCTTTTTCTATTAAGGCTTTACTGTTAAGGTCTATAGTCATATTTTGCATTTGTTCTAAAACATCAACTTTTTTCTTTTCCATATTCATATTCCCCTTTAAAAAATTTAATTTTCCCCTAAAATGCTGTTATAAGAAAATGTCTTTATCTATTATTTATGTAAATATACTCTTAATTAAAAAAATATATTTTTAAACAGCAAAATATATTCTATTTAAGAATACATTCCTAACTAAATTATATACTAAATTTTCCATTTTTGGTTAAATTTTTAATATTTTTTTAACGATTTTTGCATAACATTATAACTTTACTATTTTTGTTATTTTAATTTCTTTTTTACTACTATAATTTTATATTTTTTAATGTTGTGAATAAATATTTTTTAAATATTTATATACATTTTTTTCCATTGCACAAGTTAATTATATCTCATTTTTTTAAAGTTGTATAGGTGAATATAATATTTATGCAATCGCTATCCCATTTCCGTTTTGCATTTTTTATTTAATATCCTCTAATTCATCAAAGATAACTATAATACAGAAATTATATTTATCAACAATTTTAAAATGAATATAATTTCCTATATGCCATAAAAAAATTCCTATAAATGGCCTTATATGTATCACCATCTATAGGAATTTTTTAAATATATGCTTTATATTAAATTATTTTAGATATATGTTTATATATATTTAGCTAATTCTCTCTTACAAGCTACTGTAACTTCGTCTTCTGGGTTTAACTCATACGCTCTTTCAATGTAGTAATTTGCATCATCAAAGTTTCCTACATTTAAGTAAGCCATACCTAAGTTACAAAGTATTTCTGGGTCTTCTTTTAATTTAGCTGCTGCTTCTAAAAGCTCTATTGCTCTATTCATATTTAATGAAGAAGCTTCACATAAAGCTAATTCCACCAATGTATCTACTTGTTGTGGTTTCATTCTAAGTATTTTTTCATAGTATTCTTTAGCTTTATCCATTTCGCCCATATTTTTATAAGCTAAACCTATCATGAATAATAAATTCCACCAATCTCCGTATTTCTCTTCTAATGGCAGTAATTTTTCTAATCCTTCTTCAAATTTTCCTTGGAATACTAAAGTATATCCTTCTTCATACTCAACTTTAGAGTACATTTTTCCTAAGTTATCTTGAACTTCTGCTGTAAATTCTTCATCAAGACCTAGTTTTAATGCTTCCTCCCATATTACTTTTGCTTTTATATATTGATTTTGGTTGTAATAATGGTATCCTAAATGATAATATGCAAGTGCAAAGTTAGGGTCTAAATTAGTTACTTGTTCAAGTTTTTCCCCAGCTTCTAATAGCATATCATTCATAGCTTTTGCATCATAATCTTTTTGATATTGAGTAGCTAATTCTTGACATACTATTGCATAGTTATATAATCCTTGAATATCATCTGGATATAATGTTATAAGAGCTTTTACATATATAAGAGCATCTGTTACTTCGCCTATTTCGAAGTATTTTCTAGACATATATCCCATATAAGATTTAGCATCGAATTTTACGTTTTTTTCTAATGCTTTTAAGAATTTTTTATATTCATCATTATATCTAAATTGTGGGTCTATACCTATTATGTATATCATTGCATCAGCTATAGACATTGAATTTAGACCTTCTTGTGCTGTATTTTCTTTTATACCTTTTACTAATACCTCATTTTTTATAGGTACATTCAGTCCATCTTTAGGTAGTGTATAACCCTCTAATTTAAATTCTGCATCTTCTTTAACTGTTATAAATGCCAATTCTTCTGTTTTAGATAGTAAATATTTATCTATTCTAAACTTCATAATGCTCCTCCTCATGAATTGTATTATTTCTTTTCTTTAGTAAGTTCCTTTAATTCAACTTTATATGTTCTAGATTTTTCAAATACTTTTATATCATCATATACAAATAGTATTATGCTTTCTTGTTCTTTTATATCTGCATGAATATCTTCTTTTAATTTTAATATATCGTATTTAAATGGTTCAAAATGAACATATTTTAAGATATATTTAGTCGGTGTATCCACATGTTTAGGTAGATATTTTTCTAGATTTTCCCTATCATGTAAAAACTCATGAACTCTTGGTTTTAGATTATCAACCTCAACTTTTGCAAATATATTAGGAACACTTGATATTTTTCCTAAAGAAACATAGTCATATTTTAATATTTCCATAAATAAATCATAGTTTTCACCCATTTTTTCTTTATAGAAGTCTAGTAATATACTATACAACTGATTCTTACCTTGCGCAAGATGGAAATATCCCATTTCATCAAAATAAGTTGCAAATTCTTCAAAGAATTTGAATGCACTTTCACTATAATAGTTTTCGATTATATATTTTACTGATAATGAGAAGTTATTAGAGTTGTAATATCTTTCTAATATATCTTCTATATCTTTTAATTTTAATATTTCATCATAACTTATAAATTTATTGCTTAGTACCTCATATGGAGCATAGTCTTTATATTCATACTCAAATTCTTCTGCTCTAGCTCTCATTCCTGTCCCTTTTATCATTTTTAGGAACCCTAATTGTAATTGTTCTATTTGTAAACCAAATACATCATTAAATGACTTTTCAAAACTGTCATATCCTTCATAAGGTAATCCTGCAATTAAATCTAAATGTTGATGTATATTTTGATAAGACTCTATAGTCTTTACAACATAAGATAATTTTTCAAAATCATCTCTTCTTCCGACTGCATCTAATGCTTCTTGGTTTGTAGTTTGAACACCTATTTCAAATTGGAATAATCCTTCTTTACAATCTTTTAAAAATTCTAGCATATCATCGTCTAGTAAGTGTGCTGTAACTTCAAAGTGATAAGTTGTATATCCGTTGTCATTTTCCATAAGGAATTCCATTATTTCTTTTGCAAACTTTTTATTTGCATTAAATGTTCTATCTATAAATTTAATTTGTGAAACTCTTGCATCAATTAAATTTTTAAGGTCTCTTTTTACTCTATCTATACTGAAATATCTAAGCCCTTTTATAGCAGAAGATAAACAGTATTGGCAGTTAAATGGACAACCTCTTGATGTTTCATAATATACTATTCTATTTTCATATTCTTTTACATCTAGATTTTCATATGGACTTGGAATTAAATCTAAATCCTTTAATAATTCTCTTGTTTTATTTCTTATTATTTTTCCATCTTGTCTATAAGTAATTCCGTCTACATCTTCTATAGACATTTCGCCTCTGAAATGTTTAACAAGGTCTCTCATAACCATTTCACCTTCATCACGAAGTATATAGTCGACAAATTGGTATTTTTCCATAGATTCTTCACTATCATAAGAAACTTCCGGACCACCTAATCCTATTATAAGATTTGGTTTTACTTTTTTAAGATTTTCGCATATTTTCACTATATCATATACATTCCAAATATATGTTGAGAAAAATACAGCGTCATAATCTTTTAAATATATATCTTTTAAAATGTAGTCTAATTGATTATTTATTGTATACTCTCTTAAATCTACATCTATTAAATCTTTTATACTTTCTTTTATGTATCTGATTGCTAAATTTGTATGAATAAACTTAGAATTCAAAGTTGTCAGCAATATTTTCAAATTTTTCACCTCTTTTTTTGATTTCTACACGTTTTCCCCTATTTTTAAATCGAATAATGTTGTAATATAATATTATATAATTACTTTAGAAAGGAAGTTTGCTATGGAATTAATCGATCAAGTTACTATTAATGATTTATCAAAAAGAGACTTATTATTAATCATAAAATCACTAGAGTTTACTGGTAAAAAAACTAAAAACAAAGACTTCATCGAACTGAGAAACAGTATAGTAAAAGAACTTTGTTTTTTAACAGAAACTAGCGAAGATCAATTTCTTACTTATTTAGATGAAAATTGTTAAACTCGTTTAAAACTAAATGTATATTGTCCAGATTTTGATTTAATAGAAATTCTCAATACATTATCGCAAAAATCTTTAGATATAACCTGTATTTTATTTAAAATAGGATCTACTATAGTATCTCCTTTATTTAAATTAATCAAACTTCTTGGATCTGAACTTGTATTATATGAAGACTTATTTATTGAGTATTTTCTCAGTTTCGTAATATACATAGCCATTGAGGATATAAAATCTATATTGTCTATATTTAAATTAGCATCTGCTGATAAAATAGATAGTATAGATTTTTTTATACTTAAAAGCCCATCATTTATAACTTCTCTGTCTTCCATATAAATATCATAAATTACATTTAATAAATTTGTTATTATTTCATTTTCCTCATAGTCACATATTTTTAAATCTATATAATTATCTATAACTTGTATAGCTTTTATTCTAGCCATTTGGAATTTTATCATGCTAGTTTTATCTAACTCTATTTGTAATCCAATTACCTTCTCTTTAATCGATTGAAGAATTTCCTCATACTCCATATCTTTATTATCTATCAAATTATGAATTAGACTATTGTATAATACAGAAGCCAAAATATAGTCGAATAGATATTGCTCTTTTTTTAAGTATCTCACATATTTTTGAATTAATGCTAATACCTCTTCTTCACTTTTTTGTATATTTGTATTTGATAAAATTAAGGGCAATAGTACATTTAAGACATCACTGTACTGCGGCTTACTTTCATAAAAATTAAAGTAAATTAGTTCATCTTTAAGCCTATTATTATCAACATATACATTTCTCTGTAACTTATTATCTATAAGACATTTTGTTCCTATTATCATCAGATGTTTCAAGCTACTATCTTCTATATCAAATGACGATATATAACAGTTTTTTATTAAATCATCTCTCATATAATAACCGCCCGTCAGAGCTTCCCACCTTCCTATATGCTATAAAAAGGAGCTCCCGTACTATTTTTATTCCTCAGTAATAGTACAACAGCCCCTTTTAAATTTTATTTATTACAAATTAATAATTAATTACATTCTTTCTGGTGCATGCATTCCTAATAATGCTAAAGCATTTTCTATAGTTTGTCTAGTTGCAGCAACTAGTGCAAGTCTAGCTTTTCTAACCTCAACATCATCTACTAATATTGGATTGTCATGGTAGAATTTGTTGAATGCTTGAGCTAAATCTAAAACAAATCTAGTTATTATGTGTGGCTCATTTTTTCTCATTGCTGCAAGTATTGCTTTATTGAATGAACCGATTACTTTTAATACTTCAGCTCCGTCACCTTCAGATAATAAATCATAGTTTATATCTGCAGTAACTTCTTCCTCTGCTTTTCTTAAAACTGCACAACATCTAGCATGTGTATATTGAACATATGGTCCAGTTTCTCCTTCAAAACTTAAAGTTCTTGACCAAGAGAATGTATAATCTTTTATTCTACTGTTAGATAATTCTTGGAATACTACTGCTCCAACACCAACTTGTTTAGCTATTTGTTCTACATTTTTAGCATTTGGATTTTTAGATAGTACTATTTCTTTTGTTTTTTCTACAGCTTGTTTTAAAACATCTTCTAAGAATACAACTCTACCTTTTCTTGTAGACATTGTTCCTTCTTCTAATGCAACCATACCGAATGGAACGTGGATTAAATCTTTTGACCATTCATATCCCATAAGTTCTAATACTTTAAATAATTGTTGGAAATGTAGAGATTGTTGAGAACCAACAACATATATACATTTATCAAAATCATAAGTATTTTTTCTGTATATAGCCGCAGCTAAATCTCTAGTCATATATAAAGTTGAACCATCATTTTTAGTTATTAAAGCTGGTGGCATGTTGTATTGTTCTAAATCAACAACATTTGTACCTTGAGATTGTACTAATAATCCCTTTTCTTTTAATTGATCTATTACTACACCCATTTTATCTGAATAGAATGATTCACCTGCATATGAATCAAATTCGATATCTAGTAAGTCATAAACTCTAGCGAATTCTTTTAAACTTTCATCTCTAAACCATTGCCATAAAGCTTTTGCTTCTTCGTCTCCGTTTTCTAATTTAGTGAACCAAGCTCTAGCTTCATCTTCCATTTCTGGTTTTTGTTCAGCTTCTTCATGGAATTTTACATATAATTTTAATAGCTCTGGTATTGGGTTAGCTTCAACAGCTTCTTTACTTCCCCAAAGTTTGAAAGCAACTATTAATTTACCAAATTGAGTCCCATAGTCTCCTAAGTGATTTACTCTAACTACGTTGTAACCTTGTGAATCATATATTTTATATAATGCATTACCTATAACAGTCGTTCTTATATGTCCTATATGGAATGGTTTTGCTATGTTAGGAGATGAAAAGTCTATTACTACAGCTTTATCTTGTCCTAAGTCAGTATGTCCATATTTTTCTTTTTTAGTTAAAACATCGTTTATTACTGTTTCCGCTAATTGAGATTTATTTACAAAAAAGTTTACATATCCTCCAAGTGGCATAACTTTTGATATTGCACCTTTAGCTTCTATATTTTCTGCTAAGTCAGCAGCTATCATATTTGGTGCTTTTCTAAATACTTTTGCTAATTTAAAGCATGGAAATGCAAAGTCCCCCATCTCTTTATTTGGTGGCACTTCTATCAATGCTACTATTTCTTCTAATGTTAAATCTTCTATCTTTTCTTTAAGACAGTTAGCAATTGCTATTTTAAAATCTTGCATTATGTTCTCCTCTCCTATTGTAATACGTTCATATTTATTACTCTATGTTAAATCAAATTCTACTTTTTTTCAAGTTTTTCAAACTTATATATACTCAAGATATAAATTATATATCATCTTCATCTAATAATGCTATATTTTCTTTATTTAAAATGGCAGCTGTTACTCCCATTCCTTGAATTTTATTACCTAAAAAGGTACCATCATAAATCTTTTTATATCCACAAGAAGGACTCCCAGCCTTTAATATTGCTGTCTTAGCATTATGTTCTTTTGCTATTTTTAAAGTTTCTTCTGCACCTTGTATAAAGTTTTTTGTTACATCTATACCTTTATTTGATAAAACTTTTGTACATCCACTTAATACATCATTCCCATCTTTATTTCCATATGTAATAATTTCAGATGGATTTCTTGGTGTAGACAGTCCTCCTAATTGTTCAGGACAAACTAAGATATATTCTTTGTCTTCTAAGTACTTTATTACATTTTCTGATTTATTGTTTCCACCGCTATATTTGCAGTTTTCACCTAATAAGCAAGCTGATACTATTATCATAATTTTCACCTTTATTTATCTCATAATTTTATAAGGCGTGTTTCTTATCGTAAAGTTACTATTGTAACACCTGCTCCACCTTCACCATATTCTCCTGGACGTTTTGACTTAACGTGTTTATTTCTTTTTAATATGTCTTGTAGACCTTTTTTAAGGACTCCAGTACCTATACCGTGGATAATTGTTACTGTTTCAAGGCCAGCAACACAGGCATCATCTAGATATTTTTCAACTTCCATTATTGCTTCTTCTAAGTTCATTCCTCTTAAATCAACTTCACCTTTTACTTTTCCAGATTTCTCGCTAATTATCTTACGAGTTGTCTTTGTTACTGTTGATTTTTTATCTTTTTGTATTTGTTGTAATGATTTAAATGGTAGTGTCATTTTCATTATTCCGATTTGTACTAAAGCTTCTTTTTTCTTTTTATCTACAGATACTACAGTACCATCTTGGTTTAATGTTACTACTTTTACATCATCACCTGGTTTTAAATCTTTTATTTCTTTAGAAGATACTTTTGGCACTATCATGCTCTTAACTGATGGTTGTAAATTACCCATTGAGTCAGATAATTCTTTTCTAAGAGCTTCGATTTTTTGTTGTTTTTGTTTAGATGCCATTTCTGTTTCTAATTTTCTAAGCTCTTTTAATATATTTTCTGATTGCTCTTTAGCTTGTCTAGTTATACTAAATGCTTCAGATTTTGCCTTACTAATTATTTTTTCTCTTTGGGCCATAACTCTTTCAAGTCTGCCTTCATATTCTGCCTTTATGTCTTCTATTTCTTTCTTTAACTTTTCTGCTTCTAATCTATCTTCTTCTGCTTTTAATCTATTTTTCTCTACATTTTGTAATACGTCTTCTAATTCAATATTGTCAGTATTTATAAATTCTTTAGCTCTATTTATTACATATTCACTTAAGCCTAATTTTTTTGATATTTCAAAAGCATTAGATTTTCCTGGAACACCTATTAATAATCTATAGGTTGGGCTTAAAGTATCTACATCAAATTCAACTGCAGCATTTTCTACACCATTTTTAGTAAGTGCATAGTTTTTAAGTTCACTGTAGTGAGTTGTAGCTATACATTTAGCTCCTGCCATATTTACATCTTCTAATATTGCTATTGCAAGAGCAGCACCTTCAACAGGGTCTGTACCTGCCCCAAGTTCGTCAAATATTACTAATGAATCACTTGTTACTTCATTTAATATAGAAACTGTATTTGTCATATGTGAAGAGAATGTAGATAAACTTTGTTCAATACTTTGTTCATCTCCAATATCTGCAAATACATTATCGTACACACACATACTTGTTCCAAAATCAGCTGGAATGTGAAGTCCACTTTGTGTCATTAAAGCGAATAATCCTACCGTTTTTATTGTTACAGTTTTACCACCTGTATTTGGACCTGTTATAACAAGTGTGTCGAAATCTTTTCCTAAATATACTGTATTTGGAACAACATCTCTTTTATCTATCATTGGATGTCTACCATTTTTAATATGGAAGTATTTTTCTTCATTTAAAACTGGTTCGATTGCTCTCATTTCTACAGATAATTTACCTTTTGCAAATGCAAAGTCTAATTTTCCTAAAATCTCTTGATTTGAAATTAATTCTCCAGATATTTCGCCTATCATAGCTGATAGTTCAGAAAGTATTCTTTCTATTTCTTCTTGTTCATCAAGTTTAAGTTTTCTAAGTTCATTGTTCATCTCAACTATACTCATTGGCTCTATAAATAATGTTGCACCTGATGATGATTGGTCATGTACTATCCCAGAAACTACTGACCTATATTCAGCTTTTACTGGTATAACAAATCTATCACCTCTCATAGATATTATGTTATCTTGTAAGTATTTTTGATATGTAGTTGAACTTATTATAGAATTTAGCTTTGATCTTATAGATTGGTTCTTTTGAACAATTCTTCTTCTTATTGTTTTAAGTGTTGTAGATGCATTATCAGAAATCTCAGATTCTCCTACTATAGAAGTGTATATTCTGTCTTCTATATCTCTAAATGTATATAGAGCATTTGTAAGAGCTTGGATTATTGGATAATTAAAATCTTCCTCTTCCGAACCTTCTAAATTTCTTTTTAAGCTACGTGCTACTCTTAGACAGTCAGCTATTTTTAGTAACGCTCCTGGGTCTAATGTCGCTCCCACATGAGCTCTTTTTGCTTTGTCTTCTATATCATGTATTCCATCCATACTCACTAAACCTCTTTTAATAAGTATGGCTTGTGCCTCACTTGTCTCAAGTAATGTGTTTTTTACTTCATCAAAATCATTACTCGGTTTTAAATTTTCTATATGTTTAAGACCTAAAGAAGATGACGCCTTTGTTTTTAACTTATCTATTATTTTATTAAACTCTAAAACTCTAAGCGATTTTTCGTTCATTCTTCCTCCTAATTATTGTAATTTTCATCACAATTTTTTATTATTTAGTATTATTAATAAAAATCCCAATTTTATACTTATTTGAGAATTTTTTTAACTTAGATTAAGCACAAAATAAACCACTTTCTATTATACCTAATCTAAGTTTATTATGGATAAAATTTTTATATTTATTTTAATCTATTTTGTTTTTATTTATGCAATTTCATTTGCCATCATATATAGTTGATAATAAACACCTTTTTTCTCTAATAATTCTTTGTGATTTCCTTCTTCTACAATTCCATTTTCATTTAATACAAGTATTCTATCTGCATTTTGTATAGTTGTTAATCTATGGGCGATTGTAAGAGTTGTTCTTCCTTTTGCAAGTCTCTCTAATGATTTTGATACTAAGTATTCACTTTCATTATCTAAGGCTGATGTCGCTTCATCTAGTATTAATATTTTTGGATTTTTTAAGAATACCCTAGCAATACTTATTCTTTGTTTTTGTCCACCAGATAATTTTACTCCCCTTTCGCCAACATATGTATCATAGCCATCTTTTAATTCTAAAATAAATTCATGAGCCCCAGCAAGTTTTGCAGCTTCTATAATTTCTTCTTTCGTTGCTTTTGGATTTCCATAAGCAATATTATCATAAACAGTTCCCGCAAATAGATAAACATCTTGTTGAACTATTCCTATATTTTTTCTTAAACTCTTTAATGTAATTTTCTTTATATCCTTATCATCTAAATAGATATTTCCTTCTGTTGTATCATAAAAACGTGGAATTAAGTTACATATTGTAGTTTTTCCTCCTCCTGAAGGACCGACTAAAGCGACTTTTTCTCCTTCTTTTATAGATAAGTTAATATCTGATAAAACTTTTTTATCTGTATCGTTATATCCAAATGAAACATCTTTAAACTTGATACTTCCTTTTACACCATTTAACTCTTTTGCATCTTCATCATCAAATATATCTATATCTGAATCCATAATTTCTATAAAACGCTCAATACCTGTCATACCTCTTTGGAATTGTTCTGCAAACTCAACAATTCTCTTAACTGTAGCAAGTAGAGTCGTTACATATAATGTATATACAAATAAATCTGCTGGTTGGATAAGACCTTTCATCATAAATATTCCACCGGCAATTAATAAAACTAAATACATTATTCCGTCGAATATACAAGTTATAATTTTAAATCCAGCCATGTATTTATATGTTTCTTTTTTAGTTCCCAAGAACTTTCTGTTGTCTTGTGTGAATTTTTCTGCTTCTATATCTTCATTTGCGAATGCTTTTACAACTCTAACACCTAATAAACTATCTTCTAATCTTGAGTTTAATTCTCCAATTTGAACTCTTTGTTTTTTAAATGCTCTCTTCATTTTTCTATTTTGATCCATACTGAATATAACCATTAAAGGTATGAAGATAAATATTATCGTTGTTAAAGCTAAATTTATTCTAGATAAAAGTATAAATGAAATAATTATCTTTACACCTGCTATGAAAAATTCCTCTGGACAGTGATGTGCAAACTCAGTAACATCAAATAAGTCATTAGTTATTCTAGACATTATTTGACCTACTTTTGTGTTATTGAAATATGAATCTGATAATTTTTGAATATGGTCAAATGCATCTTTTCTCATATCTGTCTCAATTCTAGCTCCCATTATATGCCCGATTCTAGTCATATAGTAATTTGCTATTGCATCTATTATTCTAAGTACTAAATAAACTCCTGCTAAACTGGCTATTAATTGTACTGTAATTGATGACAAGTCCTCAGTCCCTTTATTTGCAAGAAACCTTAATATCATAGGTAGTATCAAATCACACCCTGTAGTTAAAAATGCACAAAATAAGTCCAACAATAGCACATTTTTATAAGGCTTAAAATAAGGAATAAATCGTCCTATCAAATCCTTAGTTTTGTATTTTTTATTTTCCATTAAACAACCTCCCAATATATTTAAAATATTTTTACATACTAAAATACATCTGCCTAACTAACAGATGTTTATATATTATGATACATTTAATTATACATTTACCTCATATAAATTAACATATTATTTTCATGATTTTCCTAATATTTTCATTTCATTTTTCTGAATTTTTTAAATTAATTTTCAAATATAAATTAACTTTTTTTGTAAAATTTTTACTTTACTTTTTTTTTACATATTATTATACTTATCTAAAAGATAATTTAATACTTAATAAAAAATAATTTTAAAAAAGGGGTTGATTTTAAATGGAAAATATACTAAAAGGTTTAGAACCACAATCAGTTTTAAATTATTTTGAAAAAATCTCTCAAATACCTAGAGGTTCTGGTAATGAAAAAGCAATAAGTGATTATTTATGTAATTTTGCAAAAGAATTAAATCTAGAATACATACAAGATGAACACTTAAATGTAATAATCAAAAAACCAGCTACTGAAGGTTATGAAAATTGTCCAGGAGTAATAATACAAGGACATATGGATATGGTTTGTGAAAAAAATAAAGATTCAAATCATGATTTCTTAAAAGATCCTATCCAATTAAGAGTTGTAGATGACATGATATATGCAACTGGAACTACTTTAGGAGCTGACAATGGGATAGCGGTTGCTTATGGTATGGCACTTCTTGCATCAAATACTATTAAACATCCTGAATTAGAAATACTTATAACTACTGATGAAGAAGTTGGTATGACTGGCGCTAAGAATTTAGATACTAGCGTTTTAACAGGAAAATATATGTTAAATCTAGATTCTGAAGAAGAAGGATGTATATTAGTTGGTTGTGCTGGTGGTAACAGAAACTGTACAACTTTACCACTTGAATTCAAATCTTCTGAAAAACAAGGATTCTTAATAGAATTAAAAGGTCTTTTAGGTGGACACTCTGGAATGGAAATAGACAAAAACCATGCTAATTCTAATAAATTAATGGGTAGAATATTAGACTTATTAACTGTTGATTATGATTTAGTAAATGTAAATGGTGGTCTTAAAACAAATGCTATCCCTCGTGAATGCGATGCTGTTATAGCTGTTGATACTAAAGATATAGATCAATTAAAATCTGAATTGGCTAAAATAGAATCTATATTCAAACATGAATACAGAATTCCAGATCCAGACGTAAAAATTGAATTAAGTGAAACTTCTTTTGAAAAAGTTCTAACTGATGAATGTAAAAATAAAGTAATTCAACTTTTAAACTTAATACCATCTGGAATCCAAACTATGGCAGCAGATATGCCAGGTTTAGTAGAAAGTTCTATAAATTTAGGTGTTGTAACAACTAAAGAAAATGTTATGACATTTGAAGCAACTACAAGAAGTTCTGTAGAAACTAGAAAAGACTATATAAATAACACTGTAAAATTAGTTGCCGAATCTTTAGGTGCTGATTATGAAGAAACTGACCATTATCCTTCTTGGGAAAGAGCTATTGACTCTAAACTAGAAGAAATAAGTATAGAAACTTACAAAAAATTAACAGGTAATGACCCTAAAATATTAACTATACATGCAGGTCTTGAATGTGGGTTATTCCTTAAGAAAATGGATGGCTGTGAAGCTATATCAATAGGTCCTAATGCTTATGATGTCCATACTCCAAACGAACATGTAAGTATTTCTTCAATAAAAAATGTTTGGGATTATTTAGTTGCTTGTTTAGAAAGCATGAACCAACATTAATATAAAATTTAATTTAAACAACAATGAAGGGGGTATGTCATTTGAATAAAAAACTATCTAAAGAGGCATATGGTGGAGTTGCTGGAAAAGACTACGTGCCATATATCACAGATAAATCGAAACTTGGAGGAAATATTGCTGTATTAATTATAGGGATTATATTTGCTGCTGTATTCGCAGCTTCTACAGCTTATTCAGGAATGAAAGCAGGACTTACTGTTGCCGCTGGTATTCCAGGTGCAATTTTAGGTTCAGCATTTGTTGCAATGTTTGCAAAACACAAAGGAATCCTTGGTAGAAACTTAGTTCAAGGTATGGCTAGTGGTGGTGAATCTGTCGCTAGTGGTCTTATATTTGTACTACCTTCTGTTATACTAATCGGTAGTGAATTTACTTTCTTAGAAGGTGTAGCAGTTGGTATAGGTGGAGTTCTATTCGGTATAGGTGCAGCTTCACTTGTTTATAACTATTTAATAATTGACCAACATGGTCATCTTATGTATCCTGAAGCTATGGCTATATCTGAAACTCTTGTAGCATCAGAAAATGCTGGCGGAGATTCAATGAAATTCATGGGAATAGGATTTGGTATAGGTGGTGTATTAAACACACTTTCAAGTTCATTCTTAAACTTAACAAACAATGTTATGTCTTTTGCAGGAAAATCATTCTACAAATGGAAATTCGACTTAGAAGTTAATCCACTTTTACTAGGAATTGGATTTATAGTAGGTATGGATGTTTCTTTAACTATGTTTGCTGGTTCAATATTATCAGCATTTGGTATAACTCCTTTACTTGCTTATTTTGCTGAAATGGCACATGATGGAGCTATGGTATGGAATAATCCTTCACTTGCAATAAATCAAATGGCTGTTAGTGATATTTCTGGTTCTTATGTTAAATATATAGGTGCTGGTATGATGTTATGTGGTGGTATAATAGGTGCAGTAAAACTTATACCTACTATAATAGCTTCAGTAAAAGAAACTATGAATGCAAAATCATCTTCAGAAGATGGTGAAGGTTCTTCATCTTACTTAGTAATATTATTAGCTGGTACTGTTATAGGACTTATTGCTTCATTTATAATATCTGAAAGCATAGTAATGACTATAGTTGGAGCTATTTTATCATTTATACTATCTCTATTATTCGTTATAGTAGCTGGTAGATTAACAGGAACTATTGGTACTTCTAACCTACCTGTATCAGGTATGACAATAGCTTCATTAGTTATAACTACTGTAGTATTTGTTTCTATGGGATGGACTTCTCAAGCAGATAACAAATCTCTACTTTTATTCGGTTCATTCATAGTTGTTGCTATAGCAATAGCTGGAGGATACTGTCAGTCACAAAAGGTAACATTTGTTGTTGGTGGTAATAAAAATGAAATGCAACGTTACTTTACAATATCTGCTATAGTTGGTGTTGTAGTTGTTGTTGCTGTTATGGTTTTATTAACTGAACAATTACAAATAACTGGAGATAATCCTCCATTTGCTTTACCACAAGCTAACTTAATGTCTACACTTACATCTGGTATAATGTCAGGAAATCTTCCATGGGTTATGATAATAGTTGGTGTATTTATGGCAATAGTACTACACTTCTTAAATCTATCTATAATGACAGTTGCTATCGGATTCTACTTACCAATTTCAACTACTTCTATAATATTAGTAGGTGCTTTAGTTCGTGAATTTATCGAAAGAACTACTAAGAATGAAGTAGAAAAAGAAGTAAAAGTTAGTAATGGTATAAGTTTATCTTCAGGACTTGTTGCTGGTGGTTCTATACTTGGGCTTATCGGTGTAATCTGTCAAGTAACTGGTTTAGTTGGAGGAAATGGTCCTAGTGGATTTGCTGCAGGAAATGGTATGGCTGTTGTATTATTAGTTATACTAGTAGTATTAACTGCTCTTCCTATAATAAATTCAAAAGTTAAGGATCATAAAAATGAATAATGAAGATTCGTTAAATGTAGTATTTAAAATTTCAAATAGTATAGACTATGAGGTTAAGGATAAGATTGTAACAATATTAGAAAAACAAGATCATCCTATACAAAATTTTTTTAGAAAATTAAAATTTAGAATTCCTCTTTATAAAAAAATTAAACTTGATGAATATGGAAGCTTCATTTTTTTACAAATAGATGGAAAAAAAACAGTTGAAGAAATAGGCGAAAACTTGGAGTCAGAGTATGGAGATGCTACTCATCCTCTTTATGAAAGACTTACAATGTATTTAAACCATATATATGTTAATTGTAATTATATCGAGAGAATTAATTAAATAAAATAATATAAAAAGGAGTATTTAATTTAGATAAAATCTATTTTAAATACTCCTTTTATTAATAGTATTTTTCTATTTTAAATATATTATTTACTTCTTACCTGTTATTAACTTTTACTAGAGTTAGTATAAGCTTACCCCTGAAGCTTTTTCCAATCATCAGCATAAGAGTCTAAAATTCTTTTTAAAACAACTCCTATTTCCGAATAAGCTTCATCATATAGATTTGCAAGTGATATTCTAATAGACCATTCAGGACCTGCAAATCCACCTCCTCCAAGTAGAACTATGGATGATTTTTGAGCTAAATCAAATAAAATATCAACTGGTTTATAATTTGCTTTTAAGTATTCTACAAACTCTTCTCCATAACGTTTCTTACATAATCTCAGTAAATCTATTTGTGTATAGTAAGATGCATCATTTTCATTTTCATTTATTCCTATATCAAGTGAATCAAATAATAATTTCTTACGAGTCTTACAAATATTTATAGTTTTATCTTTATAATTATTTTCTTTATCTATAAGAGTAAATGCAGAGAAAAATGCCATTTGTACCTGTTGTGGTGTAGAAAGTCCTGCAGTATGATTTAATGAAACTTGTCTACTATCAGCAACTATTCTATCTATAAAAGGAACATTTTCCGGAACTGGATTAAGATCTGCATATCTTCTCATAGTTCTTTTTCTTATAGAATATGGTAACTCTTTTATTAATTTATCAAAAACATTATTTTCATGAAGGGCTATAGTTCCTAATCTCCATCCTGTAACTCCAAAATATTTAGAATAAGAATATACTCCTATCGTATTGTATGGTAAATCAGCCATCAAAGATCTAAATCCATGTATAAAAGTTCCATAAACATCATCAGAAATTATCATTAAATCTTTATTTTTAGTTTTTACTATATCTACAATTTTTGAAATAGATTTTTGTGATATAGCTACAGATGGTGGGTTGCTAGGATTTACAACAAATAATGCTTTTATATCTGGGTTACTTAGCTTTTCTAATTCTGTATTGCTACATTGCCAAGTATATTCATCATTTTCATCTATTTCATCTGCATTTATATAAACCACTTCAAATTCATATCTTGGAAGATGTGGTATTTCTAAATATGGAGTGAATACTGGTGTCATAATAGCTATTTTATCTCCTTTTAAAAGAAGGTTATTTGCTATTAATGAATCAAATATATAACACATTGCAGCAGTTGCACCTTCAACTGCAAACACATTAAATTCTCCTCCTTTTTCCACATCATATTTCATTTCTCTTTTTAAATATTCTTTTACTATTTTTTCTATGTGAATTAACATTCTATCTGGAAATGGATAATTATCCCCTATAATTGCATCTGTCAATTCATGCAGAAATTCATCTTTATCAAAATTCAATTCTTCTATACCATAATCTATTATTGCTTTTAATGTATCTATTCCTGGCATAAATTTATTATTCTCAACATAGGTGCAGAACCTTTTGTATATCCCTGTTTTTTTAGGCATACCAGTTAAATCACCATCATCCCAAGTATACCTACTTTCTGTTATTGCAAATTGCCCAAAAGTAAAAAACGCTTCCCTTGGAGTTGATGCTATCCAGTTTGGATTCCCACGACCTGCATCAAGTAAAGTACGTGTACTCTTTCTATTTGATAAAGTTGCCAATTCTATTAATTTATTTTTAAACTCAAATGGACTTATTTTTCCGTATATATTTTCTATTTCAAGTCTGCTTATATTTTTCATTACAAATTTCCTCCTATGATTATAAACTTATATTTATAAAAACGCTTCTGTAAATTAACCCCATTCACTTTTCAAATATAACATATAAGGTATTTTAAGTAAAGCATTTCATTTAATAAAGTTGTACATCGTTATCAACCTTATTAAATAAAGTTTATATATATTTTTATTTTATTTAGCACGCAGTAATTTAATCAAATAAATTCATATTTTATTTTTTTTTAATTAAATTATAATTATTCATAAAAAAGTTAATATCTATGTTTAATACGTAATTATCATCTATCAAAAAATCTACATATTTAGGATTATTTAGAGTAAAGATTTCTTTATTTCCTCTTCTAGAGAATTTATACTAATTTTAAATATTTTTTTAAAAAATGGTAAATAATAAGGATGTAATAATTTACATTTAGGAGAGTGAATTTATATGTGGAACAAAATAGCATTGGTTTTAGTTATAATTGGTGCCCTTAACTGGGGTTGTGTAGCACTTTTTGCAACTGATGTAGTTGGCTTTATATTTGGAGGTACTTATTCTGTTTTCAGCAGAATAATATTTGGATTAGTCGGATTAGCTGGTATTTTCTTAATTCCAACATTATTTTCAAATAAAAACGTCGACTAAATATAAAATCTAAACAAAAAGAGAGCTTAAGTAAAATTACTTAAACTCCCTTTTTGTTTTATCTAAATCTCTGGATTTACTGGTAATATTATTACAAATGTACTACCTTTTCCAAGTTCACTTTCTACATAAATTTTACCTTTATGTAATTTTATAATTTGATTTGTGATAGTTAATCCTAAGCCACTTCCTGATTTCACAGGCTCGCTATCTTCAACTTGACTAAATCTATCAAAAATTGCTTTATGGAATTTCTCATCAATTCCACATCCTGTATCTGTAACACTTATCTTAACCTTGTCATCAAGGTCTTCAATATTAATTGTTATACTTCCACCCTCTGGAGTAAATTTAACTGCATTTCCAACTAAGTTTATTATGCATCTTTCAATTTCATATGGGTCACACTTAATCATCTTTTCCTCAATTTGAGGGTCTATTATAAGATCTATTCCTTTTGAATATATATAATCTTTTAATGTTAATGCAGTTTCTTCAACTAAATAAACTACATCTGTTTCTTTTAAAGTTATTTGATACATATCATTTTGCAATTTACTACTATCTAGGATATTGTTTATAAGATTTAGCAGTCTCTTACAATTTCTTTGAGATATATCAACATAATAGTTTAACTTTTCTCCATCAATTATTGAATTCCCACTTAATCCCTTTAATAATTGATTTGTACTACTCATTACATTTAAAGGAGTTCTTAATTCATGAGATAAGTTTACAAAGTAACTATTTTTATTTCTCTCTAGCTTTATATTTTTATTATGAAGAATAGTATTTTTCTTCATCTCTTCCACTAAATCTTTTGTTCTTTCTTTAACTAATCTATCTAGTTTTTTAACTTCATATTTATATTTTAAAACAAATAATATCGCAGCTATTATGTATGCTAATATCGCAATCGGACTTCTCCAAAACGGTGGTTTTATTTTAAAGCTAACAACACTACTAGCCTCACTTTTATTTCCACCTGTATCTATAACTCTAACTTCAAAAGTATACTTACCTGGAGGTAGTTCACTAAATGTTACATAATTATTTTTAGTTGTAAATACTTCACCACTAGCCCCAATCAACTTATATTCATACATAAGATTTTTATTGCTTGAATATATTGGTGTAAAGAATTTAATATTTATATCATCAGTACTACTTTTAAATTTCATTCCTTCGATATCATTATATTCCTTATTATCTATACTAAATCCATCGAATAAAACTTTTGTACCACTATCCATTTTATTTATATCTTGAGGATAAAATGTATTTAATCCATTTATACCTCCAAAGAATAATTCTCCGCTATCACTTTTAAATGATGCATTTCCATTAAACTCATTACTTTGAAGGCCATCTGTAACACTTAAATTTTCTATTTTACCTGTCTCTGGATTCAATTTACTAATACCTTTATTAGTACTCATCCATATATTATCATCATTATCAACCAATATTCCATAAATAGTATTATTTGCTATACCATCTTCTGCTGTATATCTTTCAAAAGTTTCAGTTTTTCTATCAAATTTATTTATACCATAACTTGTACCAATCCATACATTACCTTTACTGTCACCATTAATGTATCTAACGCGGTTACTACTTATGGAACTTTTATCACTTTTATCATTCGAAAAATATTTAATTTTTTTCTGTTTTACATTTATATAACAAAGACCTTCATCTCTTAATAATCCTAAGTAATAATTACCTTCATTATCCTGATATATATGCTTTATATATTTTTCAGTATCTATG
The DNA here is from genome assembly GCA_025148965.1 of Intestinibacter bartlettii. GTDB lineage: Bacteria > Bacillota > Clostridia > Peptostreptococcales > Peptostreptococcaceae > Intestinibacter > Intestinibacter bartlettii. The sequence goes on from CP102273.1 coordinate 2,830,909, forward strand.
TACTTTGTCATATCTATTATTTCTTCAGTTTCAATATTTATTATACTAAGTCCATTTATTGTTCCTGCCCATAGATATCCTTTATCATCTACCATAATATCTTTAACAGCTTCATTTACTAAACCATCTTCTACTGAATAGTTTTTCATTTTTCTAGTTTTTTTATCAATCCTTAAAATCCCGCCATCAGTAGCGACAAATATAAAATCTTTATATCCTGTTATATCATTTATCATATCTGATTTTATAATATCATTATTTTCTGTACTTATAGATGTTGCACTATGATTTTCCCTATCTATAATGCTTATACCTTTTAACTTGGATCCAACCCAAAGATAGCCATCGCTATCTTCATATATTCCGTGAACCATATTTTCATTTAATAAATAATCCTCATCTGGTCCTGCTTTGTAATGTTTAATACTACTTTCTGTATCAAATATACTTACCCCAGAATAAGTACCAATCCATATGATTCCTTCTTTATCTTGAATCATAGATTTTATATTATCATAAACTAGACTATTTTTATCATAAATCTTATTTCTATATATATAGAAATGTTCCTCTTCTTCATCATAATAAGCTAGTCCACCATCTGTACCTATCCATAAGTTATCATTTTTATCTCTTAATACCTCTCCAATTTGATTTGATGGCAGAGACCATTCATCATTTGGATCATTTTTATATTGTTTAACTTCTTTTGTCTTCGTATTTAATTTAAATACTCCTGAGTCGGCAGTACCTATCCAAACAGTATCGTATTTATCATCACAATACATATTATAAACTGCATCCTGTACTACTGAATTTTCTTCTTTTGGACCACCATAAGTTTCTAAGATTTTAAAATCCTTAGAAATTTTATGAACTCCCATATCAGTTCCAACCCAAATATTACCATACTTATCCTCATCTAATGAATAAACTATATCACTCATTAGCCCATTTCCTGTATTTAAAACAGGCTCAAAAGCATATTTTTCTTCATTGTAAACACAAATTCCTGAATAAGTTGCGACAACAATTTTATTTTCTTGTGTTTTAATTACTTCAGAGGTACTATCATTAGGTATCTTTTCATTTTCCTTTGTATAATTTTGTATTTCTCCTGTTTCGGTATTAATTCTATTCATACCTTGAACAGTTCCTACCCATATATAACCATTTTCATCTTCTGTTATATCAGTTATACCATTGTTACTGATACTATTTTTTCCTTCCTCATAGTTATATATCTTATATTCATATCCATTATATCTATTTAAACCATCATTTGTACCAATCCATATATATCCCTTACTATCTTGGAATATAATCTCTGCTGTAGATTGACTTATACCTTGTTCGATATTCAGATTGTTGAATGTCAAATTATTGGCATGTGCATATGATTCGTTAGGATATGAATTTAATATAACTATACTTAGTAAAAATATAGTTATAATCTTATTAATAAATCCCTTTTTATTCATGTTAGTTCCTTTCCTGTTATTTATTAACTAATCAAGAATATATTACTATAAAATACATAATATTTCAATATTCTACATTTATCGACAAAAAAATAGCTATAACTTAGGATTATAACTATTTTAATTTATATTAAATTTTATAAGTAGTAAATTGGAATTCAACTGATTTTTTAGCTTATATTAATAAAAACCATGCAACTTAAAATCGTCACATGGTTTTATTTCTATTCTCCGCCATAATCTTCAATTAATTTAACATAAAATTTATCTTTTGGTATTCTTATAAAATAATGTTCTTTTTTATTTCTTTTTAATGTAATTGTTTCCCCATTATCATCAGATTTTATGATTATATTAGTTATTTTATCTTCATCTCTCATCTCTATTTCTATACTATTCGAATCAGAATCAATTATATTATAGCTATTTTTTTCTTTAGATCCATCACTATAATATAAATCTATGTCATTTTTCCACCCTAATTTTAATAATATGCCTTCTTCATCTGATTTGCATTCCCAATATCCCTCAACATCCTCTATAGTTAAATTTTTCTCCGATGTTTGGCTACTTTCTGGTGTAGTTTGAGAAGATTGTTGAGAATTTTTATTGCTACATCCAACAGACATCAAGGCTATTAATAATACAATTAGTAATCTTTTCATAGTTTACTCTCCCCATTTAATTACTATTCAACACCTTTATAAAGATGTCCTAAAGTCGTTTCCATATTATCAAATATTTCTTGGTCATCTATATCTACATAAAAATCATTGTTCACTGTATTTATAAATGCCTTTGTTATTTTTGATATTAATTCTGGACTTTCGTGAGTAAAATCTAATCTAAATACGTTTATACCTGCATCTGAAAGTTCGTCTAAATTATTTATTAAACAGTTTGCAATTGAGTTATATATAGTACTTCTACAGAATAAATCTTGGGAAATTCTATATTCTTCGCCTTTAAAATCTCTAAGTACATATTTACTTTCTTTACAAGTTGCACATCTTTTATCTTTTTTACAACTTCTCGCTACAACACCCATTGGGCAATATTCACTAAGCATCATTGGAATATATCCATAAGCTACAGTTTCTATTTCCATATCTGTGTATTTTGTTGTTTCTTTTATTTCATGTATGTTTAATTCTTGCGAAATACATACAGTTGTTGCCCCTTCTTTTTTGTAGTGATTTATTGTTTCACTATTGAATGGATTTAGATAATAATCCACATCAAAAGATACATTTTCACTATTTTCTTTATAATATTTAACTTGTCCTAAAGCTGAAATTTGAACATTTTCTTTACAATATTCATTTGATTTTTCTAATCTTTTATATTCTTTATTTCTAACTATTCTAGGCGCACTATATATCAATTTTTTGTTATTTGCAGCAGCCATTGCCATCGCTTGTTCTAAAGTAGCTACATCTTCATAATAAATCATATCAACATCTAAGTTTATTATTGATTTTAAAGCTTCTATATTATTTATTTTTACTCTTATTTTTGAGTTAGAATTTGTATCTTTGGCATATTTTTTAGGTGAATATTTAATTTTGCTGTCTTTATATGCTCTATCTTTTACAGGTATTCTAGCCTCATCTAACAACTCAATAGCCTCTCTACGCATTTGATTTATTAAACTAATTGGCATACTTACACCTTCATCTAAATTTATTTTTAAATCCTCAAGTTCATAAGGTGTATTACCTAATTTTTTAATTTGAGTTTCTATTTTTTCTTCACCTAAAGCAACCTTTAATGCTTTTTCTACTAATTTGTCGCCTTTAACAGTTACTGAATTATTATTTTTATCTATTAATTTAAGCTCTGGATATTCACCTAATTTAATTGTTATTTCAGCATCTATTAAACTCTTTGCAAATTCTTTATCTTGAGTATAAGTTTTTTGAGCTTTATCTATTAAATTAGTATCTGAGGTTTTGAAAACTGGCTGATTTTTTCTAGCTTCTCCAATAAAATCAAGTTCAATAGTTTCACCTTTATATCCAATTTGTGCTATTTCTTTTCCTTTTATAATTCTTCCTATTGTACCTCCACCAAGATTGATACCATCACCTTTTTTAAGAGTACCTTCTAATTTTATTTTTAATCTCTTTGATTTTTTATTATAATCAACAACTTTTCCCACATAAAGACCTTGGTTATTTGGCACATTACTGTTCATAACATCTTCACCAACTTCACCTAATATAAGACCTTTTGTGAATTTTCTATTGAATATAGTATATAAATCTTCCATCGTTTCTGTGGATATATTTACCTTTTTAGTAGCTTGATATTCGTCAATAGCATTTCTATAACTGTTGATGACTGTCGCTACATATTCAGGTTTTTTCATTCTACCTTCTATTTTTAAAGATAAAACTCCAGTTTCTATTATTTTATCCACATCTTCAATTGTATTTAGATCTTTTGTGCTTAAAAGATACTCCCCATTGCTGTGGATTTCCTCTCCTGTAGATATATCTATCATTGTGTATTTTTGTCTACAAGGTTGTGCACATCTTCCTCTGTTTCCTGAACGATTTCCAATCATACTACTCATTAAACATCCACCAGAATAACATACACATAATGCTCCATGAACAAATATCTCTATATCTACATTTGTATTATCACAAATATATTTTATTTCATCTACAGTAAGTTCTCTTGCAAGAACAACTCTCTTAAATCCAATACTTTCCAAATATTGAACATCTTCAAGTGAATGGGCAACCATTTGAGTACTTGCATGAAGTTCAAAATCAGGAAGTAGTTCATGTATAAGCATTGCAACACCTATATCTTGCATTATAAGTGCGTCTACATCTATATCATATAAGAATTTTGCGTATTCAACGAAATCTTCTATTTCATCTTGCTTAATTAATGTATTTGTCGTGACAAAAACTCTCACATCTCTTATATGAGCATATTTAACTGCTTCTATTAGTTCTTCTCTATCAAAGTTATTTGCTGATGCTCTGGCACTGAAATCTTTCCCACCTAGATACACAGCATTTGCACCATTTTGAACCGCAGCTTTTAACGCATCAAACGATCCAACGGGTGCTAATAATTCTATTTCATTCATATTTTTCTCTCCTAATGATTAATACTCTATTATTTTATTTTACACATTTTCTTTATAATTAAAACATTTTATCATTTCATCAACTCATGATACAATACTCTATCTCAAAACTCAAGTACAAAATTAAGGTTATAAATTCAAACTTTTTAAGTTTAAATACCAATTTTTATTTTTCAATAAAAAAGAGGAACGTTTAAACAAATTCCTCCGGGATTAGAATTTATTCTACTTGCTCCTCTTATATGCATTTTAACATATAATTCTTATATTATGCATTAACTTTTATTTTACAATTTTTAGAGAAGATGAATTTACTTCTTCGATATGACTATTGAAAAATTCCTCCATAACTTTTACCATATAGTAAGTATCTTTTATTCCTGCTGTTTCATATGAAGAGTGCATTGCTAATTGTGGTAATCCTATATCTACACCGTTCATTGATACTTGTGACATAGCTATATTTCCTAATGTACTTCCACCTGCCGCATCAGAGCGGTTTGCAAAGAATTGTACAGGTACATTAGCTTTTTCACAGAACCCTTTAAATATTGCTATACTAACTGCATCACTCGTATATTTCTGTCCTGCATGGGATTTCACAACTATACCTTCATTCATATACACACAGTTATTAACATCTGTTTTTTCTGGATGATTTGGATGAACAGCATGAGCATTATCTGCACTTAACATGAAACTTGAAGCTAATGCACGATAATAATCTTCTTGTTCTTTACCAAGTCCTGTATTTATACGTTGTAAAACATCAGCTAAGAATGTAGACTCTGCACCTTGTTTAGTTCCTGAACCTACCTCTTCATTATCAAAACATGCAAATACATTTATTGATTGCTCATTTGAACCTTTTAAAAATCCTTCTAATGATGTAAATGCGCATTGTAAATCATCTAATTTTGGTGATGAAATAAATTCTTCATTAGCTCCCCAAATAGACGGTGCCATCCTGTTATATAGATATAAATCTGATCCATAAATATTTTCTTCTTCTAGACCTAATTGATTTGCTATTAATTTGTTAAAGTCACCAGGTTTACTTTCACTTCCACCAAATAGAGGCAGCATATCCACTTGTTTATTATAGGCATATCCATCATTTATTTTTCTATTCATATGGATTGCAACATTTGGTATCATTACTAAATCTCTATCTATATCAACTAATTTAGTTACATAAGTATCGTCTTCTTTAACTAAAACTCTACCTGCTATAGATAATGGTCTATCAAACCAAGTTGAACATAACATTCCTCCATAGCCTTCAGTATTTAATTTTGTATATTTACCTCTTACTTCTATCTCTGCATTTTCTTTAATCTTGAATGTAGGCGAGTCACTATGTGAAGCAGCTACATTAAAACTATAGTTATCCAATTTAGTTCCTATATTTAAGGCAATAATACTAGAGTTATTTCTTGTTACAAAATATTTTCCTCCAGCTTTTATATTCCAACGTCTTCCCTCTAATAATTCTTCATATCCATTTTCTTTTAATCTCTTAGAGATATTATCTATTGCATGAAAAGCAGTTGGACTGTTTTTTATAAAATCTATTAGTTCCTCAGATATTTTTTTATACATATATCTATACCTCCATGTATATAATAAATTGCATATCATTTCATAAGTATAAAATGACATACTTATTTTTTAATCATTATTTGTGCTACTTATGTTTTATATTTTGTCCCTTTTCTCTATAACATGCATTATAACATTTTTCACACTTATTACCAATAAATAAACCCCATCAACATATATGTTAATGGGGCTTATTTTTATCTTTATTCTGCCGGAACAATACCATCTGTATTATTTGCAGTTTTTAATTGATTTTCTAAATCTGTTATTGCTAACTGTAAGTTAAAAGATTTATTTTGCCATTGTGAAGAAAGATCTTCAGCAGTTATTGCTCTTTCTTGCATTTCACTTAATTGTGCTTGTAAGCTTTGTACTTGGGCTTTATAATCTTCCATTTGAGATTTATTACCTTCTGTAACATTACTTAAACTGTCAATTTTGCTAGCTTGCTCAGAGATTATAGCATTTAATCTCTCTATTTCTCTATTACTATTTGCAATTTCAATTGCTTTAGTTTTCAAGGAATTTTCCAATTCAGCTATTCTAACTTGTATTTCTTCATTTGGTTGACCTAATTTTTCTTTTAGCTCATCTATTTGTTTTAATAATGATTCATTTTCGTGTGAACACTCAAATAATAAATCTGCTAAGTTTAATGATGTCAAAATTGATACTTGAAGTGAACCAAGATTTGGAGCACTTTCTTTTAATTTGTCCATCTCGCTATTTACATAGTTAGCTATAGTAAGTATTTCTTTATCTGTTTTTTCGCCAACCATAATATAGTTAGCACCTTGTATTGTCACTGTTACTTTGTTCATCAACTAATTCCCCCTACCAAAAGATGAGTTAGTTTGTTCTTAATTTAGCGTCTAGTTTTGTTTCTAACTCACTTAAAATTTTATCGTGAACTTTAGCTACATCTTCATCAGTAAGAGTTTTATCTTTGCTTCTATAAGTTATAGAGTAAGCAACTGATTTATATCCATCAGCTATTTGAGATCCTGTATAAACATCGAATAATTTATAACTTTCAACTAAACCTTGGCCGTTAGCTTCTATTATTTCTTCTATTTGACCTACATATACGTCTTTTTTAACTAATAGAGCTATATCTCTAGAAGTTGAAGGGTATTTTGGTAATGGATTATAAATTATAGTTCTATCTGAGTTATCATATACTAAATCTAAGTCTATTTCACCAAGATAAACTCTTTGTGTTAAGTTATAGTTTTCTATAACTTCTGGATGTGCTTCACCAAATGTTCCTACATATTGTCCTTTATACATTATTGTAGCACATCTACCTGGGTGGAATGTAGAATTATTAGTTTCTGGTATTATTTCATATCCTTCAAATCCTATTGAAGAGAATATTTTTTCTATAGAACCTTTTAATACAAAGAAATCTACATCTTTACCGTACATACCTATACATAAGTGGTTATTTTCTATTGGAAGACCTTCTTGTGGAGTAAATGTATGACCACATTCGAATACTAAAGCTTGTTCTACTTTTCTTGATGCATTAGTGTATAATACATTTAAAGTAGATGGCATCATAGTTGTTCTCATTATTGAAGTATCTTCACCTAATGGGTTTAATAATTTTATATAATTTCTTTTTGCACTATCTAGTGGTAATTTTATTCTATCTAATGATTTTGGACTTACGAAAGAATAAGTTAATATTTCATATAAACCTATGCTTGTCGCTGTTTCTTTTATTTTGTCCATGAATTTTTGTTTGTCAGTTTTTACACCAGCAGTAACATTTCCTTCTAATTGTGCTGAAGGTATTTTTTCAAATCCGTAGATTCTAGCTATTTCTTCATAAACATCGGCTTCTTGTTCCATATCTAATCTAAAGTCTGGAACTTCTATTTCTATTTCTTCTGCTGATTTTAAGTTGCATTTGAATTCTAAGTCTTCTAGTATTTTTACGAATTCATCTAAAGTTATAGGTGCTCCTATGTTTTTGATTATTCTAGATGGATTTACATTTAATACAACTTTTTCTTGTTTAGTTGGATAATCTTCAGCTATTCCTTTAAGAACACGTCCACATCCTAACATTTCAACTAATTGGCAAGCTCTTTCAACACCAGTTTTTGATGTTTCAGTAGCAACACCTTTTTCATATCTTCCTGAAGCTTCTGTTCTAAGTCCTAAAACTTTAGAAGTTCTTCTTGTATTTTCAGCATTAAATGCTGCACCTTCGAATAAAACGGCTGTAGTTTCATCAGTTATTTCTGAGTTTAAACCACCCATTACACCAGCTAAAGCTATAGATTTTTCTCCATCAGTTATAACTAACATTTTATCATCTAGAGTTCTTTCTACGTTATCTAGTGTAGTGAATTTTTCTCCGTTTTCTGCAGTTTTAACTACTATTTTACCAGTTTTAACTTGATTTAAGTCAAAAGCATGTAGTGGTTGACCATATTCAAGCATTACGAAGTTTGTTATATCAACTATGTTGTTTATTGGTCTTACACCAGCTTCTATTAATCTTCTTTGCATCCAGTATGGAGATGGTCCTATTTTAACGTCTTTAACTATTCTAGCCCCATATCTCATACATAAGTCTGGATTTTCTATTTTAACATCGAAATCTATTTCTTCGTCACATTCTTTTACTTCTATTTCTGGATATTTTATTTTTTTACCTATAGTTACAGCTGCTTCTCTAGCTATACCTATCATAGATCTACAATCAGGTCTGTTAGCAGTTAATTCGAAGTCTATAACTGCATCATATAAACCTAATGCTTCTTTTATATCTTTTCCGATTTCCATACCATCAAAATCGTTTAATAAATATATTCCATCTTTACTTTTGTCATCTACATAGAATTCATTTATTCCTAATTCATTAGCAGAGCACATCATACCCTCTGATAATTCACCTCTTAATTTAGAAGTTTTTATCTTGATTCCGCCTGGTAATTTAGCTTTATCTAAAGCTACTGGAACTATATCTCCTTCGCTTACGTTTTTAGCTCCTGTACATATTTGTACAGTTTTACCTTCTCCAACTTCAACTTGGCAAACTACTAATTTTTCAGCATTTGGATGTGAGTCTATTTTTAATATCTTTCCAACTACTACATTTTCGATTCCTTCTCCAAAGAATTCTACAGTTTCAGTTTTTGTTCCTGTCATTGTCATCATGTCAGCGAACTCAACTGTATCTATATCTATATCAACGTAATCTTTAAGCCATTTTACAGGTACTAACATATTTATATTTTCCTCCTATTTTATTAAGTATTTAAATTATTTCCGTTTATCAAATTAAATTCTTTAATCGTACAATTTTAAAAATATATTTTTCTGTGATTAATAAATTTATGTAGCCAAAACTTTAATTAAAATTGTTCTAAGAATCTTATATCATTTTCAACTAAAAGTCTTATATCATCTATCTCGTATTTAAGCATTGCAAGTCTTTCAACACCCATACCGAAAGCGAATCCAGAATAAACTTCAGGATCTATTCCACAGTTTCTAAGTACGTTTGGATGTACCATACCTGAACCAAGTATTTCTATCCAACCTTCACCTTTACACATTGAGCATCCTTTACCACCGCATTTGAAGCAGCTAACGTCAACTTCTGCACTTGGTTCTGTGAATGGGAAATTGTGTGGTCTGAATTTAGTTTTAGTTTCTTCTCCGAATAATTTTTTAACGAACATTTCAACAGTTCCTTTGAATTGAGCCATTGTTATATCTTTACCAACAACTAATCCTTCTATTTGGTGGAACATTGGAGAGTGTGTTGCATCTAATGAATCATTTCTGAAACATCTACCTGGAGAAACTATTTTTATTGGTAACTCTTCACTTCTCATTGTTCTAACTTGAACTGGAGATGTTTGAGTTCTAAGTAATAAGTTTTCATTGAAGTAGAATGTATCTGACATATCTCTTGATGGATGGTCTTTTGGTGCATTTAATGCATCGAAGTTATTTTCTACTGTTTCAACTTCTGGACCTTCAACAACTGAGAATCCAAGTCCCATGAATATTTCTGAAACTTCATCTATTATTTGAGTTATTGGATGTTTTTTACCAACATTGAAAACTTTCCCTGGCATAGTTACATCTATAACTTCTGATTGTAATTTTGCTTCTTGTTCTATCTTTTTAAGAGCAGTTCTTTTTTCATTTATTTTTGTTTCAATTAACTCTCTTACTTCGTTGGCAACCTTACCCATAACTGGTCTTTCTTCAGCAGATAATTTTCCCATACCTTTTAATAATTTAGTTAATTCACCTTTTTTACCTGAATATTTTACTTTTATGCTATCTAATTCGTCTATAGCAGAAACAGCTTTTATTTCTTCTAAAGCAGCTTCTTTTAATTTAAGTAATTGTTCTTTCACGTTTATTTCACCCTTTCTTTAATTTTTTATTAAAATTCTAATTATTTTTCTAATTAAAAAAAGCTTCCATCCCTGCTAGGGACGAAAGCTATTATTCGCGGTACCACCCTAGTAGCTTATAAATATATATTTATAAACCACTCGAAGAAACTTAACGCGTTTCAAACGTCAAAACCTACTTAATTTCAGATTTGATACTCCAGAGTGAACTTCTTTTAAACTATCTATATAACACTCACAGCCTTGGTGTTACTCTCTGTTATAGAATTATTTAAAATACTTTTCTCTTTCACCGTAAATTCTATTTAATACGTGTCCTACTAATTTCGATCGTATTTTTGTATACGCCAATAATTATAACATATGTAATTTTGGCTTTCAACATATTAAACTAAATATTTTTTTATCTCATACATTAATATTGCAGCGCTTATCGCAGCATTTAAAGATTCCGCATTTCCATAAATAGGTATTTTCACTAGTTTATCTGATTTAGAAATCAACTCATCATTAATCCCATTTGCTTCGTTTCCTATTACTAATGCTATTTTCCCATCATAAGTAGTTTCATTATAGTAACTTTCTGTGTGTAAATAACTTGATACTATATCAAAGTTATTTGCTTTAAGGAAATCTACCGCTTCATCTTGTGTAGTTTGGATTATATTCATATCGAAAATTGAACCCATAGTTGATCTTATTACTTTTGGATTGTATATATCTACACATCCTTTAAGGAGGATAATTGCATCTACACCTGCGCTATCTGCTGTTCTTATTATTGTTCCCATATTTCCTGGGTCTTGGATTCTATCTAGTATCAGTACAAATTTATCGTCTTGATTGATATTATTAACTAAATCTCTTTCTTTATACCTTAATACTGCTAAAATTCCTTGAGTATTTTCTGTATCTACCATTTCTGAGAATATTTTATTTGAGGTTTTATATATTTTTATATTTTTATTTTCTAATTCTTCTAATAGTACTTTATGGTCTTGTTTTTTCTCAAAATCTTCATTTATAAAAACATATTCAAGTTTTGCATCACATTCTAGTGCTAAAGTTAAAATTCTATAACCTTCTATTATGAATTTTTTCTCTTTATTTCTTCCTTTAGTTTTTAATAAAGACTTTGTATATTTTATTTTATCATTGTCTTTACTTTTTATTATATTAATCATCTTTTTCTCCTAATCAAACTTTAATTCTCTAAGATTATATCACTTATTTTATCTGTATTTCCGATAATAATTAAAATATTTTTTTCTTGCATTTTATAATTTGGAGAAGGCATAACTTTTAGACCACTTTGAGTTTTCACAGCTAGTACAGTTATATCATATTTTGCCCTTAAGTTTAATTCTATTATTGTTTTGCCTACCCAATTTTGAGGTGTTACAATTTCCATAATTGAGTATTCTGGATCTAGGTTTATTTGGTCTAATATATTTTCTGATGCTAGATTATAAGCAAGTCTGATACCCATATCTCTTTCTGGGAATACTACTTTATCTGCTCCAATTTTATAAAGTACTTTTGCTTGTAATTCATCCTTTGCCTTGCAAACTACTTTAGGCACACCCATCTCCTTTGCCATAACTGTTGCCATTATAGATGCTCTTACGTCTGAACTAATTGCAACTATTACAACATCAAAATTTCCTAAGCCAATACTTTTTAAATCTCTTTCTTCTGTCACATCTACTATTGCTGTATGAGTTACTAGCTCAGCAATATTATTGATAGAATCCTCATCTTTATCTATAACCATTACTTCATTTCCTAATTGACACATCTTTTTTGCTACAGATGAACCAAATCTCCCACATCCAATAACAAGATATTGTTTATCTTTACTTTTACTATTAAAAAATGTTCTTTTCATTATAAATACCTCTTACTTTTTATTAACCTATTATTATTTTTCCTTTTGGTCTTTTTATATTCTTATCTTTTTTAGCTATATTAATTGATAATATTGCTGTAAATATTGTTAATGACCCTACTCTTCCTAAGAACATTAAAATCATTATTATTAATTTACCTACTACGTTTAAGTTAGGACTTCCTCCTATACTAAGTCCAACTGTCGCATATGCTGACATAACTTCAAATACACATTCTATAAGTGAAAATTGAGGGTTAGTTAATGATAGTGCTAATGTTCCTATTATAAATATAAAAATTGCTATAAAAAATATAACCATAGCTTTTTTAATACTCTCAGAACTTATACTTCTCTCAAATATATGTATTTCATCCTTTCCACATAAGAAATCCTTCACTGTTAAAAATAACACTGCTACTGTAGTAGTTTTAATACCACCACCTGTAGATGCTGGTGAAGCTCCTATCAACATTAATATTACCATTAAAAATATCGTTGGCTCTTTTGTTAAACTTAAATCTATACTATTAAATCCAGCTGTTCTTAGTGTTGTTGTTTGGAACATTGAAGATAATAGTTTCCCTTTCATATCCATATTTCCTAAAGTATCTGGATTATTATATTCCACCCCTAATATAAATACAAAACCTATAAGTAATAAGATTATAGTTGATGTAATAACAAGCTTAGAGTGAATAGTTAACTTTTTTAAACTTCTAGTATGTAATACATCTAGTATAACAGGATATCCTAATCCCCCAAGAATTATAAGTAGGGATACAGTAATCATAACTAAGGAATTATCATATAAAGATGTTAATGATGAAAATTGACCACTTATAGATCCCATCAAATCAAATCCAGCATTACAAAATGCTGATATTGAGTGGAAAAATCCATATGCCAACCCTGTTATAAGCCCAAACCTTGGAATAAAACTTATTGATAAAATAATTCCACCAATTGCTTCTATAGCAAATACCATAAAAATTATTTTTCTCGTCAAATTAACAATCCCAGATAAGTCTATCTGATTTAAAGATTCTTGTATCAATAATCTTTCTTTTAAATTTATTTTTTTACCTCTTATTAAAGATATCATCGTAGCTATTGTCATAAATCCTAAACCACCAATTTGGATAAGAGATATGATTACAACTTTTCCAAATAAACTCCAATGAGTAGCTGTATCAAACACAACTAATCCTGTTACACATACAGCTGATGTTGCAGTAAAAAGTGAATCTACAAAATTAGTAGGTTGTCCATTACTACTTGAAATAGGCAAAGATAGTATACTTGCTCCAACTAAAGTTAGAAGTAAAAAACCTACAGTAATAATTTGAACAGAGCTCCACTTTTTAAGAAATCTGATATTTTTTTTTCTGATTCTCAATTCAAGAACTTCCTCCTCTTATTTATTAAAAGTCAATCATAATTGTATGATAAACTATTATATGACAAATATTGTTTTTTAACAATAATTAACTATATAAAAGAAAATATATAAATTAGATTTTAATTTATTTTTATCATTTTGACCTTTTTTAATGCTATTCTCTTATTTTATTTAGATTTTTTAATTTAGATATAAAAAAAGCGAACTCTATTGAGTTCGCTTTTATCTATAATTAAGCTAATTTAGCTTTAGCTACTTCTACTAATTGAGCAAATCCAGCTGGATCTTGTATAGCCATTTCAGATAACATTTTTCTGTTAACTTCAACACCTGCTAATTTTAATCCATTCATTAATCTTGAATAAGATATACCATTCATTCTAGCAGCTGCATTTATTCTTTGTATCCAAAGTTTTCTGAAGTCTCTTTTCTTTAATTTTCTTCCTATATATGCATTTTTTAATGCTTTCATTACGAAAGTATTTGCTGGTCTATATAATTTGCTTCTAGATCCTCTGTATCCTTTTGCAAGTTTTAACACTTTTTTATGTTTTTTACGAGCGTTCATTGCGCCTTTAACTCTTGCCATGTCGATGACCTCCTTATGTTTTTTAAGTATTTTTTATTTTGTGTTTGTTCCTAATCCGTTCTGATTAGTTTGTTTTATTAATTAATTATAATTAATATGGTAATAATTGAGCTATTCTTTTAGCATCTCCATCGCTAACTATAGCTGATTTTCTTAAGTTCATTTTAGTTTTTGGAGATTTTTTAGTTAATATATGACTTTTATAAGCTTTATTTCTTTTTAATTTTCCGCTTCCTGTTTTTCTAAGTCTTTTTGCAGCTCCTCTATGAGTTTTCATTTTTGGCATGATAACTTCCTCCTCTCAGTTAATCGTAAATAAAATCTATTTATTTATTAGTTTTTTTTGGATCTATAATTACAACCATGTTGTTCCCTTCAAAAGCAGGGGCTTTCACTGGTTCACCAAACTCTTTAACAATTTCTATGAATTTAAGCATTACTTCTTTACCAATATCTTTATGTCCTAATTCTCTACCTCTAAAACGAAGTTCTACTTTTACCTTGTCGCCTTTTTTAAGGAATTTAATAGCATTATTCGCTTTAGTATTTAAGTCATTTGATTCAATACCTGGTCTTAATCTTATTTCCTTAACTGCTATTGTTTTTTGTTTTTTCTTAGCTTCTTTTTCTTTTCTAGCTTGTTCATATTTGTATTTACCATAGTCCATAATTTTACAAACTGGTGGTTTAGCATTAGGAGAAATTTTAACTAAATCTAAGTTTTTTCCGTTTGCTAATATTTGAGCTTCTCTGGCAGACATTATTCCAAGTTGTTCTCCAGTTTCAGAGATAATTCTTAACTCTTTATCTCTTATTTGATCATTGATTGATAATTCTTTGCTAATTGTAGGACACCTCCAAATTATTATTATATAAAATAAAAAGCGAATGAAAATTCATCCGCTATAAGTCGTCAAAATCATACTATCATTTATAAAATAGATAGTTGTACTTATATTTACCTTACTAACCTTCGTCGCAAGGTGAGAATGAACTTCTTCTTTACTGTTATCTTGTTACCATATCAATTATATATGTTGCTTGTTGCAATGTCAAGACTTTTTTGCTGTTAATTTTTATAAATAATTTTATTCTCCGTATATAATATGCCTCTATTTTTAATATTGATACTATATACTTTTCATATCCTGTCCTTTTCATATTATAACTTATAATTCAAATTTTCTCATCTCTAAAATTTTTCCAATATCGTTTCATTTTGTTTTTATACTAGACTTTAATTTGTAGTATTTCATTATTTTAGAATAATAAATATCAAGCTGGTTATACTTACTGTAAGACATCTTAGTTTACATAGTTTATTTTTAATGTAAAATCATAATAAAACTTCACATCATTGGAAAAAATAAAGCAAAGGAAAATTCTATTACCTGAGGTGCAAGATATGAACTTACTTAATAATTTTTTTAAAAAACTAAATAATCCTGTTCCCGCTTTTGTACAAACAAAACTCGAAAAGGACGGAAGCAATGAACCTACTCTAAATTCAAAACCCAAAACTACATTTAGAGATGTTGCTGGCCTAGAGGAGATAAAAGAAGAACTTTTTGAAGTTGTTGATTTTATGAAATCACCAGAAAAGTATCAAAAAATGGGTGCAAAAATTCCTAAAGGAATTCTATTTTACGGGCCTCCTGGCACAGGTAAAACTTTATTAGCATCAGCAGTTGCTGGAGAAACTAATTCTTCTTTCTTCAATGTCACTGGTTCCGAATTCGTAGAAAAATACGTAGGTGTGGGAGCAAAAAGAGTTAGAACATTGTTCGAAAAAGCAAGAAAAGAAGCCCCAAGCATTATATTCATAGATGAAATAGATGCCATAGGAGCAAAACGTCATCTTGAAAGCAACAATGAAAAAGACCAAACACTAAATCAATTACTAGTTGAAATGGATGGCTTTAACAAAGATTCAAACATAATAATAATAGGTGCAACTAATAGATTAGACCTTCTAGATGATGCTCTTTTAAGACCTGGAAGATTTGACAGACATATACACATTAGTTCTCCAAACGTAAAAACTAGATACGAAATTTTAAAAGTCCATACTAACAATAAACCATTAGATAAAACAGTCGATTTAGATTTATTAGCAAAAAAAACACATGGCTTTAATGGAGCCCATCTAGCTAATATAGCTAATGAAGCTGCAATATATGCAGTTAGGGACGCTAGCGAAGTAATAACTTCTGAACATTTCGATAGAGCTCTTGAAAGAGTTATCGCTGGTGTTGAATCAAAAAGTTCTGCACTAATCGAAAAGGAAAAGAAAATTGTATCTTACCATGAAGCTGGACATGCACTTGTTAGTAATATTTTAAATCTATGCAAAATACAAAAAATATCTATAGTCCCTAGAGGAGAAGCACTTGGCTATGTTCTTCAACTCCCAGACGAAGATAGATATATTTACACAAAAACAGAATTAATATCAAAAATTCAAATACTACTAGCTGGAAAGGCTGCCGAAGAATTGATATTTAATCATCAATCAACTGGTGCAAAAGATGACATTCAAAAAGTCACAGACATAGCAACAAATATGGTTTGTGATTATGGTATGAGTAAATTAGGTTTAATAACTATTGATAAAAATACTAAGAATTTTTTATCGGAACCTATCCAAAAAGAAATAAACAACATTGTAAATACATGTTATGAAAATACACTAAAAATTCTTAGAGAAAATATCAATGATCTACATATAGTTTCAAAATTCCTATTCGAAAATGAAACTATGACTTGTGACCAATTAGAAGATCTCATTAGAAAAGAAGCAGCCAATTAAAATTATTCTATAAAAAGTCCTATAAATTTAGGACTTTTTATATGTTTATGTTTTTTTAAGTTGCCTTAACTTAATTTATTCCCTACTATAAAGTTATAAAATAAATCAAAACTTTAAAATTGTTATAATTTCTTATAAATCAACTTTTGATAAATAAAAATAATAAATTATAAAAATAAAGTTTTAATAGTAAGTTTAATTTTGTAGTCTAGGAGGATAAATCATGGAAAATGTTCAACAAAACCCATTAGGTACAGATTCTATACCAAAATTAATGTTTAAATTTTCTGTGCCAAGTATTATAGCTATGATAGTTGGAGCATTATACAATATTGTAGACCAGTTATTTATCGGTCAGGCAGTAGGAACTCTCGGCAATGCTGCAACAAATATTGCCTTCCCTCTTTCCACATCATGCATAGCTGTATCATTATTATTCGGAATTGGTGCAGCATCGTGTTTCAATTTAAGTATGGGGCGTGGTGAAAAAGAAAAATCACCATTTTATATAGGAAATGCGATTATTATGTTATTTTCATCTGGTGTAATATTATTTATAATTACGCAACTATTTTTAACACAGATACTAAAAGCTTGTGGTTCTCCTAATGATGTACTTCCATATGCTCAAACTTATGTGAGAATTACCTCATTTGGTTTCCCATTTTTAATTTTATCTGTAGGTGGAGGTCATATAATTCGTGCTGATGGCAGTCCCAAAATATCAATGTTCTGTAATATATTAGGATCAGTTATTAATGTTATTTTAGACGCTATCTTTATATTTGGATTTAATATGGGAATGGCTGGTGCAGCCTATGCTACTATAATAGGTCAAATTGCATCTACTGTTGTTGTTATCATTTATATGAAAAACTTTAAAACAGTCCCTCTTTTGGCAAAACATTTCAAATTAAATATAAATTATATAAAAGAGGTTGCTTCTATAGGTATGGCATCTGGTATAAATCAACTTTCTATGATGATTGTTCAAATTATTTTAAATAATTCACTTAGATATTATGGTGGTTTATCAATATATGGAGAGGCAATTCCCATTGCATGTGCAGGAATCACAATGAAAGTTTCACAACTATTCTTCTCAGTTGTAATCGGTCTTAGCCAAGGAAGTCAACCAATTGAAAGTTTTAACTATGGAGCTAAAAAATATCACAGAGTTAAATACACTTATATATTAGCAAACAAAGCAGGTGCGATTATATCAATTATTGCATTTATATTATTTCAACTATTCCCTATGGAAATTATATCTTTATTTGGTTCCGGGACAGAAGAATATTATCAATTTGCAACAAAGTTTTTCCGTATCTTCTTATTCTTTATATGTATAAACTTTATACAACCTATTACATCGACATTTTTTACTTCTATCGGAAAACCTATAAAAGGTATATTTTTATCTTTAACTAGACAAATAATTTATTTACTTCCTTTAATAATTATACTACCTCTATTCTTTGGTATTGATGGTATAATTTTTGCTGGCCCGGCTGCTGATTTGATTGCAGCAATAACATGTTTAATCACTATAAGTATAGAATTTAAAAATATGAAGCAATTGGAGTTAGTAGAAGAACATCAAAATATACATTTATAATAAAAAAACTATTTTTAACTTTAAATTATTATCTTTAAGTTAAAAATAGTTTTTATTAATTCTTAATTTTCCATTGTAATAAATAATTATCATTTATATTTTAAACATTTACATAATGTCTTCCCTTAGGAATTATAAATGGTGAGTGAGATACTGGATCTTTAATAACCTCACAATCTAGTCCAAATACATCATTTATTAATTCTGATGTTATAATGTCTTCTGGGCTTCCCTGTGACACTAATTTCCCTTTACGAAGAGCAAATATATAATCTGCATATCTTGCTGATAAATTTATATCATGAAGTACCATCACTATTGTAGTCCCTCTTTTTCGATTTAAATCAGTTAATAAATCTAATATTTCTACTTGATATGCTATATCTAAATAAGTTGTAGGTTCATCTAATAAAAGTATATCTGTTTGTTGTGCAAGAGCCATAGCAATCCATACTCGTTGACGCTGACCACCTGATAGTTCATCAATACACCTATTCGCTAATTCCGAAATTCCCATTATTTCAAGTGCCTCTTCCACAGCTTCAAAATCTTCTTTATTTAAGCTACTAAATAAGTTTTGATAAGGGAATCTTCCTCTTGATACTAAATCCCAAACAGTTATACCTTCTGGTACTACTGGTGATTGTGGTAATAATCCTAAAATTTGTGCCAGCTTTTTAGATGGCATTGTTGTAATTTTCTTTCCATCAATAACAATATCACCTGATAATGGCTTTATTAATCTAGCCATTGTCTTTAATAAAGTTGATTTACCACATCCATTAGAGCCTATTATTACACTAACTTTATTACTAGGCACACTTAAATCTATACCATCTATTATAATTTTTTTATCATATCCAGTTACTATATTTTTAGCTTCAAATGTGTGTTGATTTTTATTCATCATTATTCTCCTCTTCTATTTATACATATTAATAAAAATAACATGTATGGTGCCCCTAAAATCCCAGTAATAACACCTACTGGAAATCTTGTACTAAATACATATTGTCCAATCATATCTGAACTAAGTACTAATAATGCACCTACAAGACCTGATGCTAGTACATTTGACGACCCACGCCCAACAATTTTTGATGCTATTGGTCCAGCTAAAAATGCAACAAATGCTATTGGTCCCGTAGTAGATGTTGCAAATGCTATTAAAAATACAGCACTTAAAATTAAAATAATTCTCACTAGATTTAGTCTTATACCAAGTGTCGTTGCAAATTCATCTCCTAACTCTAGTACTTGAAGATATTTTGTAAATAGTAAACTTATTATTCCAAATACCATTACAACTATAAATAATGTTGGAATGCATTTCATTGTCATACCATTTAAACTTCCACTTAACCATCTCATTGCGCCTGGAACATCATATTGACTTGCCTTAAGCAATAAAAAAGAAATTGCGGCTTGAAGCATAGCTTGTATTCCTATACCGATTAATATCAATCTACTTCCTGAAAAGCTTATATCTTTAGATAGTAAATATATAAGCATTGATACTAAAAGTCCTGATATAACCGAAATTATCGAAACAGCCGGTCCACTCAATCCAAGCACCAATATGCAAAAAACTGCTGCCACACTAGACCCTGATGTTACTCCTATTATATCTGGGCTTGCTAGAGGATTTCTAAGCATTGTTTGAAATGTGTTGCCTGCAATCCCAAATGCTATTCCAACCAATAACCCACTAAGCATTCTTGGTAGACGTAATGTAGCTATCGCAAAATTAGCACCTTGAATATTTTCTCCTCTTAATACTCTTATAACCACATCTAATGAATAATTTGTATTTCCATATAAAAGCATCATTATGCAAATACATAATACTATTGCAATAAGTGAAACATTAGCTATAATAGCACGAGCCCTTCTTTTATAGTAAGCATGTTTTATAAGGATACTATTATTTGTACTTCGCATTATCATATACTTTTCACCTTCGCTTTCCTAGCAATTATAATAAGTATTGGTGCACCTAAAAATGCTGTTATAATTCCAACTTCTAATTCGCTCGGTGACCCAATTATTCTTCCTAAAACATCTGATATCATCAAAAGGATTGCCCCACCTATAGCAGACATTGGTATTAAATTTTTCATATCCGATCCTAAAATAAGACGTACAATATGAGGTATCATTAATCCTATAAAACCTATAGGTCCAGCTATTGCTGTCGTAGCTCCACATAATATTACACCAGCTATTGCACACATAATTCTTACTAATCCTGTATTTACTCCAAGACCTGTAGCTACTTCATCACCTAAGGCTAATGCATTTAATGCATGCATAAATATAACACTTATAATTAATCCGACTATAATAAATGGCAATACTGATTTTATACCTTCCCACGTTGCTCCACTTAAACTACCTACTTGCCAAAATCTATATGCATCCATAACATCTGTGCGTGGAAGAATTATTAAACTAACTAAAGATGATAGTATTGCACTAATTGAGGCACCAGCTAAAGCAAGTTTTATTGGAGTAATTCCTCCTGGTCCAATTGAAGCTATACCATATACACAAAACGATGTAAGGGCTGCCCCTATAAGTGCAAACCATATATATCCACTAGCTGTACTCAAATTAAAAAATGTAATCCCAACAACAACAAATAAAGATGCTCCTGTATTTACTCCTAAAATACTTGGATCAGCTATTGGATTACGTGTAATTGATTGCATAAGTAAGCCTGATATTCCAAGTGAAGCTCCTGCAATAAGTGCAAATACTGTTCTCGGTATACGTTCTCGAACTACTAATGCATTAAGTGACATATTGTCGCTTTGAGTTAATGCACTAATCACTTCATCAAAACCAATATATCTAGAGCCCCACGCTAGTGAGGCCAAGATACATATTCCAAGAATAATAAAACCACCTATGTATATTCCTATCATTTTTGATAATTTCATATTTATCTTGTATACTATCATCTAATTATTTTACTTTAGATGCAGCATCTCCTATTACTTTTAAATATTCATCTA
The DNA here is from genome assembly GCA_025148965.1 of Intestinibacter bartlettii. GTDB lineage: Bacteria > Bacillota > Clostridia > Peptostreptococcales > Peptostreptococcaceae > Intestinibacter > Intestinibacter bartlettii. The sequence continues at coordinate 2,852,815 of CP102273.1, forward strand.
TTTTAGCCGGTATAGATAATGCACTAGGAGTACAAGATGCTGCTAATGCTGAACCATCTTCTATAACAGCAACTGATCCGTTTGCAATTGCAGGAACTTTACTTAATAAAGTATCATCTTGTAAAGATTTTAATAATCCATCATTTCCGTAACAAACTATAATATCTGCATCTTCTAATATATCTATATTTTCTGAACTTATTTCAACATAGAAACTATTTGATCCTTCAGCTAACTTAGATATACTTTCCGGAAATTCTAATCCTAAATCTGTTAAATACGCTACACGAGGGTCTGATGGTAAATATATATAAAATTTACCTAAGTCAGATGGATTAAAGTAGCAAAATACTGCTTTCTTTCCTTTTATATCTTTGTATTCACTTGTTTTTTCTTTTATTAATGTTTCTAATTCTTTAACTAATGCTTCACCTTCATCTTTCTTACCAATTGCAGTAGCATTAATATTTATTTGATCTCTCCATAAAGTTTGCCATGCCTCTGTTGGATATGCAACAACTGGAGCTATTTGACTTAATAAATCATATTCTTCTTGTGTTATTCCAGAATAAGCAGCTAATATAACATCTGGGTTTGAGTCACTAATAGCTTCATAATCTATTCCATCCACATCATTAAATACAACAGGTTTATCTACACCTAATTCAGTATATTTCTGTGCTGTCCATGGTAATAAACCATTTTCTTCTGTCTCACCATAATTTGCTTTAGATACTCCCACTGGTGTAATACCTAAGGCTAGCGGAACATCTTGATTTCCCCAAGATATTGTTGCAATATTTTTAGGCTCACTCTCTATTATAGTTTCGCCATATGCATGTTTTATCTTTATTGGATAAGATGCAGAAGTACTCTGCTGCACATCACTATTTTTACTATCATCTTTACTTTGAATATTTGTACTTGAACACCCTGTTGTAATAAGTAGGGCACAAGACATTACAATTGCACATAATTTTTTTAACTTCATAACTTCCTCCTATATATTTACAATATTTAAATTTAAATTCGAATATGATATCAATATTCTTTAGTAATTGATAATAACATTCATTATTTACCAGTTATCATTATAATGTTTTTATATATTTTTGTAAATATAATTATAATTTTTTTTAATTTTATATTTTTCTCCATAAAAATTATAAAGTTTTAATACGATATAAATAATACTTCAAATAATATTTAAATTTTTACATATACAAAAAAACATCCTTATCATTGCATCTTAAAACAATAATAAGGATGTTTTTATTTAATATAATATTTTATTTTTATTAGTCTTGTATTACGTTAACTTTATCTTCAACTTCTTTACATACCATAGCAACAAATTCGTCTACTGATAAGCTACCCATTTCACCTTTATCTCTTGATCTAACTGAAACAGCATTTGCTTCAACTTCTTTTTCACCTACAACTAACATGTAAGGAACTTTTTCTAATTGTGCTTCTCTTATTTTGAAGCCCATTTTTTCCGCTCTGTCATCTATTTCAACTCTTAAACCTTTAGCAAATAAAGCATCTTTAACTGCTTTAGCATAATCGTTGTATTTATCAGATATAGGAAGTATTTTAACTTGAGTTGGAGCTATCCAAACTGGGAATTTACCAGCATAATGCTCTATTAATATTCCTATAAATCTTTCTATACTACCTAATAAAACTCTGTGTATCATAACTGGTCTATGTTTTTCACCATCTTGTCCTATATAAGTAGCATCGAATCTTTGTGGTAATTGCATATCTAATTGTATAGTACCACATTGCCATGTTCTACCTAAGCAATCTCTTAAGTGGAAGTCTATTTTTGGTCCATAGAATGCTCCATCACCTTCATTTATTTCATAAGCTAAACCTAATTCTTCTAAAGCTTCTCTTAAACCATTTTCAGCTATTTCCCACTCTTCATCAGTACCCATAGAATCTTCTGGTCTAGTAGATAACTCTATTCCATATTGGAATCCGAATACTTTGTATACGCTGTCTATAAGTCTAACTACGTCTTTTATTTCGTCTTTTATTTGTTCTGGTAACATGAATATATGCGCATCATCTTGAGTGAATGCTCTAACTCTCATAAGACCATGTAAAGCACCTGATAATTCATGTCTGTGAACTCTACCAAGCTCAGCAACTCTCATAGGGAAATCTCTATAAGAATGTGGTTTTGATTTGTAATATAACATTCCACCTGGGCAGTTCATTGGTTTTATAGCGAAATCTTGGTCGTCTATTTTAACAGTATACATATTTTCTTTGTAGTGATACCAGTGTCCTGAAGTTTCCCATAAATGTCTGTTTAATATTATTGGAGTTTCTATTTCAACATAGTTATCTTCTTTATGTACTTCTCTCCAGAATTCTAATAATGCATTTTTAAGTTGCATACCTTTAGGCATGAATAATGGGAATCCTGGTCCTTCTTCTGGTATGAAGAATAAATCTAATTCTTTACCTAATTTTCTGTGGTCTCTTTTCTTAGCTTCTTCCATTAAGTGTAAGTATGCTTCTAAATCTTTATTTTTTTCGAATGAAGTTCCGTATATTCTTTGAAGCATTTTATTTTTTTCATCTCCACGCCAGTAAGCACCTGCAACACTTAATAATTTTACAGCTTTAACTTTTTTAGTTGATGGAAGATGTGGCCCTCTACATAAGTCAGCGAAATCACCTTGTTTGTAGAATGATATTACTTCACCTTCTGGTAATTCTTCTATTAATTCAACTTTGTAGTCTTCACCATTTTCTTTAGCCCATTTTAAAGCATCTTCTTTTGAAAGTTCATATCTTTCTATTTTTAAATCTTCTTTAGCTATTTTTTTCATTTCAGCTTCTATTTTAGCTAATTCTTCTTCTGTTATTCTATGATCTAAATCTATATCATAGTAGAATCCATTTTCTATACTTGGTCCTATAGCAAGTTTTACCCCTGGATATAATCTTTTTAAAGCTTGAGCTAACATATGAGCTGATGTATGTCTGAATACATCTTTTCCTTCTTCATCATCGAATTTATATAAGTTTAATTCGCAATCTTCACATACTTCATAGTCAAGACCTACTGTTTCACCGTTAACTGAAGCTGCAACAACAGCTCTAGCTAAACCTTCACTGATTGATTTTGCAATATCTAATACTGATACTTTGCCTTCGAATTCTTTAATTGAACCGTCTTTTAATGTAACTTTAATCATTTTTTGCCTCCTATATTTTTTCAAAATAAATTTTTAATTTATAATAATCTAAAATAAAAAAACTCGTCCCATAAAGTTGGGACGAGTGTTATATCGTGGTTCCACCCAAGTTGATTTATTTATATAATAAACAAATCCTCTTGATGACTATAAGGTTGTCAACCGAACACTTTCACATCTAATGCTAATAAGTTCCGCTCCGAGGTAGTTTTTCAAATAGATTATTTTATAAGGCTTTCAGCCGGTGACCTTACTCTCTAGCAAAATAGATTCTAATTTACTTGTCCTCTTCATCGCAATTATATTATAATTTTTAACTATTCTGATTTAGATTATAACAGATACTTAATAATCATTCAACAATAATATTCAACAAATTTCTTTTAAATTTTATTACTTTTTAGGTACAATATTTACATTGCCTTCAAATATTATTTTCATATTTTCTATGATTTCTTTTGATGTCTCATTTTTCAAATCATCTATTATTTCCACTTTCTTAGGACATAAAGATAGTAATACGCTTATTAAGCAATCTTCGAGGTTTAAATCCTCCTTCATAATCATACTCATCATTTCTTCACTTTCTTTATTGTTTATTTCATCACCATATTTATCATAAAACCTAAAGTCGCCATTTCTCATTATATGTATTATCAATAAATCAATTTTTTGTTCTTGAGATTCTATAAAGAATTTTAAAGTATTTATAAATTGATTTTTATCTTTTCTTATTAAATATTCTTCAAATGCTATATCACTTATTATTGATATATACACCATAAAATCTCTCATTCTAAACCTAAAAAAACCGTCTATATTTAAATCTTTTTCAGATTCTGCAACTTCTGTTAGTTTGTTATAAATTGTATTTATTATGAATGGTTCTTTTTTATCAAATAAACAATTAGCCTCTTTATATATTTCCTCCTTTTCTTTATCTTTTAATTTTTTGTAGTTATCCCATATGTATTTTTTTAAATATTTATTTCTTAATATAATTAAAATTAAATCTATTACTTCATTGATTGCTTCTTCTTTGTGCTCCTCATTCTCCATATCAATATCTACACTTAAATCTCTCAAATGCTTATTACATATAATATATTTATTATTACTTTTCATAAATAAATCAACTATTTCATCGTGATCTTCTAAATAACTTATATGTATAACTTTATTAGTCAATATAATCGTTCCCTTCTTGTAGATTAGAAAAGCAGGTTAAATACATCTATATAGTATTATGTCTATTTTTTATTTTTTAATTCACTTTTTAATATATTTTCTAAATAAAACCAAAAAAGACTGTAGATTTTTATATTTTATCTACAGTCTTTTCATTTTATAAATCAAATTTTTTACTTAAAAAAATATAATGGACAAATATATAAACTTATTGACAAAAAAAAGCTGTTGCAATTGCAACAGCCTTAAAAAAATATTTATTATCTTTCACCTTTTTTGTATGGATTTCCTAAAGCAGCCGGAGCTTTAGAAGTTCTAACAAATAATACTAACATCACTAATGTTACTATATAAGGTAACATTGATAATAAGTTTTCATTTATAGTCATACCTAATGATGGATTTCCTAAGTAAACTGTAAGTCCTGTTGAGAATCCAAATAATAGACAAGCAGCCCCTGCCCATTGTGGTCTCCATTTACCAAATATAACAGCCGCTAAAGCTATATACCCTTGTCCAGATATTAATGCTGGTCTGAATGTAGAAACTATAGCTAAACTCATAGAAGCTCCACCTATACCTGCTAATATACCTGAAAGTATAACACTTATATATCTAACTCTTGATACATTTATACCTAAAGTATCTGCTGCTCCTGGATGTTCTCCAACAGCTCTTACTCTAAGACCGAACTTAGTTTTATATAGTACAAACCAAACTACAACTATAAGCGCTAATGCTATATATGTTGTAGCATAAGTATTGAATATCGTATCTAATATACTACCTGATTCAAATACACCATTTAGTGGTCTTGGAATTTTATTTTCCATTGCTATAGTTGGTGTTGTAACTGAACCGTTGAATAATATTTTACATGCAAATAATGCAACTCCTGGAGCTAATAAGTTTATTGCAACCCCAGATATTGTATGGTCTGCGTTGAAACTAATTGTTGCTATACCGTGAATTAAGGCGAATATACCACCTGCTATACCAGCACATAATAAACCTAACCATGGATTACCTGTTAGGTATCCTGCTGTAGCTCCAACGAAAGCTCCTATTGTCATCATCCCTTCAAGTCCTATATTTACTATCCCTGAATTTTCAGAGAAAACTCCACCAAGCGCTGTAAATATAAGGGGAGTAGAATACATTAAAGTTGTACTAAGGATTATCGCTAAATCATTCATTATTCATTCACCCCTTCTGTTTTTCTTTTTTTGCTGATTTTTTGAACAGCTATTTTAATAACATGTACTAATGCTATGAAGTAAACTATTGATCCGATTATTATACTGATAACTTCTGATGGAGCACCAACTGATTGCATTTTTGTTCCACCATATTTGAATGCACCAAATAATAATCCTGAGAATATAACACCAATTGGGTTATTATTTGCTATAAGTGCAACTGCTATACCGTCAAATCCATATCCTTCTTGAGCTGGAAGTACTGTTATAACATTTGTAACACCCATAACTTGTATTGCACCAGCTATTGCAGCTATCATACCTGCTATAGCCATAGATTTTAATATAGAAGAGTTTACGTTTATACCCGCATACTCTGCTCCAAATTTGTTGAATCCAACTGCTCTAAGTTCAAATCCTAAAGTTGTTTTTGCTAATATAAATGCGATTATGATAACTATAATTATAGATATAACAATCCCCCAGTTTACACTAGTCGCAGGACCAACTAAACCTTTTAACCAATCTATGCTTATTTTTGCACTATCTTTTATAGGTACTGATGTTTCACTATTAGGAACCTTTAACCATGAAGTCATTAATACAAAGTTGCTTAGATAGAAAGCTATCCAGTTTAACATTATGTTTGCTATAACTTCATTTATTCCAAATTTAGATTTTAGCCATCCTGCTATTCCACCCCATAATGCTCCAGCAATTGCTGCACAAAGCAAAGTAAGTGGTATATGGATTATTGCTGGTAAATCTAAACCTGCACCAACTAAAACAGCTACTAAAGAACCCACTATAAATTGTCCTTCTGCTCCTATGTTGAACAGACCTGTTTTAAATGCAAATGCAATTGATAAACCTGTAAGTATTAATGGTGTAGCCCTTATTATAGTCCATGCCATATATTTAGGCTTTCCAATTATTCCGTCTATTAATGCAGCATAAACTGTTATAGGATTATGTCCTGATAATATTAATGCTATTGCTCCAACTAAAAGACCTAATGCTACTGATAATATTGAGAATAAGAAAGTATCATTAAGAAAACTTTTCTTTTTAGTTATTTTATTTTCCATCTACTGCACCTCCTGCCATCATAAGTCCAAGAGTATTTTCGTCTGTAGTTTTTGCATCTACTATTCCTACTATTTTACCTTCATACATAACAGCTATTCTGTCTGATACGTTCATAACTTCGTCTAATTCTAATGATACAAGTAAAACAGCGTTCCCTGCATCTCTTTGTTCAACTAATGCTTTATGAACGAATTCTATTGCCCCAACATCAAGTCCTCTTGTTGGTTGAGTTGCTATTAATAATTGAGGTTCATTAGTTTCTTTTCTAGACCTTTCTATATTCATAACCTCTCTACCGATTATTATTTTTTGTTGGTTACCACCAGAAAGTGCTCTTGTTTTTTGAGTGTAATCTGTAGGTCTAACGTCAAATCTTGAAATTATTGATTTCGCATGTTCGTTCATTGCGTCTTTGTTTATTATACTGTTTTTAGAGAATCTAGAGTCTTTGTAGTTTTGTAGTATAGAGTTCTCCGAAACTGTAAAGTCTAATACAAGACCTCTCTTATGTCTATCTTCTGGTATATTTTTTATACCTTTTTTGAAAATTTGTTTTGGAGTATTATTTACTATTTCATGTCCATTTATTGTTATGCTTCCACTATAACATTTTCTAAGACCCGTTAAAGCTTCAACTAACTCACTTTGTCCATTTCCATCTATACCAGCTATACCTAATATTTCTCCAGCTCTTACTTCTAAAGATAATCCATCTACAGCAGAAATTTTTCTACTGTCTTTTACAACTAAATCATTTATTTTTAATACTGTTCCTTGTGGTTGAGCTTCTTCTTTATCAACTTTGAAGTTAACTTCTCTACCAACCATCATTGTTGCTAAATCATCTTCTGTAACATCATCAACTTTTACAGTATCGATGTATTTACCTCTTCTTATAACAGTACAATGATCTGCTATCGCTTTTATTTCTTTTAATTTATGAGTTATTATGATAACTGATTTACCTTCTTTAGTTAAGTTTCTGATGATTTTTATTAAATCATCTATTTCTTGTGGTGTTAAAACTGCTGTCGGTTCATCAAGTATTAGCATATCAGCACCTCTATATAGTGCTTTTAATATTTCAACTCTTTGTTGCATACCTACTGATATATCATCTACTTTAGCCATTGGGTCTATTGCTAAACCATATCTTTTAGATATTTCTTCTACATCTTTTATGGCTTTGTTCATATCTAAAGCTCCCATAAATTTAGTAGTTTCACTACCTAAAATTATATTTTGTGCAACTGTAAAAGTACCTATTAACATGAAATGTTGGTGAACCATTCCTATACCTTTGCTTATAGCCACGCTAGGATTTTCGATATTAACTAATTCTTCATTTATATAGATTTCACCTGAAGTTGGAGTGTATAATCCATATAAGATATTCATTAGAGTTGATTTTCCTGCACCATTCTCACCTAAAAGTGCATGAACCTCTCCTTTGTGTACAGTCAAGTTGATGTTATCATTGGCTACGAAATCGCCAAACTTCTTAGTTATATTTTTCATTTGTATACTTTTATGATTGTAATCTATATAACTATTTTCCATGCTTATGCTGTCCTCCTTATTTTAATTTATCTATTCTATATCCGACATTTGTCGTATATTTAAAAAATGGATAATACATATATATATTATCCATTATTTATAGAATCTATTTGTATTTTAAAATCTTTCTAATTCCGCCAGAAATATACTATATTTAGTTGGCACTATTTCTCAACTATTTCTTTGTATTCTTTCTCATTTTGAGGAACTTTTATTTCACCGCTTTTTACTAAGTCAGCTTGCTCATCAACATATTTTAATATGTCTTCTGGAACATTTTTGTCTGTAGTTGCTGCTATACCAACACCGCCACTTGCAAGTGTATTAGTTACAACTTCTCCACCTTTGTAATTTCCATCGATTAATTTACCTATTAAATCTATAACTGATACGTCTATATTTTTAACAGCTGATGTTATTACGTTGTTTGGAGCTAATGCGTTTTGGTCAGTATCAACACCTATAGCCATTTTTCCATTCTCTTTAGCCGCTTCTATAGCACCTGTACCAACTGCTCCTGCAGCTGTGAATATTACATCAGCACCATCTTTGTGCATTTGATTTGCTATAGATTTTCCTAGTGCAGCATCATTAAAACTATTTGCGCATCTTACTACTACTTCACAATCTGGGTTTGCAGCTTTAACACCTGCCATGTATCCATATTGGAATCTTGCTAATACAGCACTTTCCATACCACTTATAAATGCGACTTTATTTGTTTTAGTCATTTTACCAGCTATTAATCCTGCTAAATATGATGAAGTATTGTCTTCATACACTAATGAAGTTACATTTTCTGGTTGTTTTTCATATGCATGGTCAACTATCGCAAATTCTTTTTCTGGATAGTTTTTAGCTGCCTCTTCTATTGCACCTGCTATTTTATAACCAACACCTATTATTAAGTCTAAATCTTCTTCTACGAATGTTTCTATATTTGGAACATAATCAGCATCTTTTGTAGATTCTAAGTATTTTACTTTTACTTTATCGCTTCCGAATTTTTTTTCAGCTTTTTGTAAACCTTCCCATGTAGATTGATTGAATGATTCATCATTTACCCCACCAGTATCTGTTATCATACCAATAGTATATACTTTGTCACTTGCTGAATCTTTACCAGCATTATCATTTTTACTACTGCACCCAACTAATAGTGTTGTCATCATTGTGAATGCAAGTCCTATTGCAAATAATTTCTTTAATTGCATTTTGTCCTCCTAGCGTTCTATATTCTATTTTTATTTTGTGCAAATTTTATCATATTATTTATAAATTATTATTTATTATGTAATACAAAATTTCAATTTGATTAGATTTTAAATAGTGTAACACATATGTCGAATTTGCACTAATTTCACCTTTATCTATTATCCTATTTTCTTAATAAAATTTCAATATAAAATTAAATTTTTATTATATTTTAATCATATATTTTTTATATCAAGTATAATTATTGAATATATTGTCTATATTTGTATATTTTTACACAAATATAGCTATCAATGGAATATTCCTTTGATAGCTATTTAACAGTTTTAAATTTATTTTTAATTTATTAATGCTCTAATTTATTTTCCAACTATTTCGTTGTATTGTTTTTCATTTTCTGGAACTACTATTTCTCCAGATTTTATTTTACCAGCTTGTTCATTAACATAGTCAAGTATATCTTTAGAAACATGATCTTTTGTTGTATCAGATAAACCAACACCACCACTAGCTAATGTATTTACTATAACTTGTCCACCTTGGTAGTTATCTTCTAATATTTCACCTACTAAGTTAACTATTGATACATTTACGTTTTTCATAGTTGATGATATTATGTTATCTGGTGCTAAAGGACTTTGATCAACGTCAACACCTATAGCCATTTTATTGTTTTCTTTTGCTGCTTCTATAGCTCCTGTACCAGCTGCACCTGCTGCTGTATATATCACATCAACACCATCTTTATGCATTTGGTTTGCTACTGATTTTGCTAATGCTGAATCAGAGAAACTATTTAAATATCTAACTGTTAATTCACATTTTGGATTTGCAGCTTTAACACCAGCTCTAAATCCATATTCGAATTTATCTAATGTAGCACTTTTTATTCCGCCTATAAATGCAACTTTGTTAGTTTCAGTCTTTTTAGCTGCTACTAATCCAGCTAAATAAGCAGCTGTATTATCTTCATATATTAATGAAGTAACATTTTCTGGTTGTTTTTCATAAGAATGGTCTATTATTGCAAATTGTACATCTGGATAATTTTTAGATGCTTCTTCTATTGCACCAGCCATTTTATATCCAACACCTATTATTAAATCTAAATCTTCTTCTACGAATGTTTCTATATTTGGTGTATAGTCAGCTTCTTGGCTAGACTCTACATATTTTACTTGTACTTTGTCTTTTCCATATTTTTCTTGAGCTTGTTGTAACCCTTCCCAAGTAGATTGGTTAAATGATTCGTCATTTACTCCACCTGTATCAGATATCATTCCTATTTTGTATACGTCTTCATTACTTTCTGTTTTACTACTACATCCAACTAATAATGAACTCATCATTATCGCTGTAAGTCCTACTGCAAATAATTTTTTTAATTGCATAATGTCCTCCTAAAACTTGTCGATTATTTACTATTCATATTTTATGCAAACTCTTATATATTTATTTATAAAGTAAATTATTTTTAATTTTGTTTTATATAGTATATCTTATATGTCGAATTAGCACGAAACATTTCCAACTCCATTATCCTATTTTTTTTTAAAAAAATCAATACTTTTTTTTTATTTTTTTATATTTTGTTCGTTATTTTATTAATAATATCGAAAAAAAGATGGATTTTTATAAATTTTATATAAAAAAAAGACTGTAGAATGCATATTCCACAGTCTTTTTTTTATATTGTTCGTATAATTTATATAGTATGTACTTTAAATTCACAAAAATACGATTATTTTTTAAAGCTTAATATTCCTAAAACTCCAGGACCTGAATGTGATCCTATACAAGAACCTATTTTAAATGTTCCTATTTTGTCAGGATTGTATTTTTCTTTTAAAGCCTCTACCATTTTATCTTTTTCTTTTTCGTTGTCCATATATCCGATATACATAATACTAGTATCTATATTTCCACCAGTTAACTCATCTGTAGCTTCAATAAGTTTATTTATAACATTCTTCTTACCTCTAACTTGACCTAATTGAGTAACTAGTCCATCTTTAACTTCACATATTGGTTTTACATTTAATAAGTTACCTACCATTGCTTTTGTAGAAGAAATTCTACCACCTTTTTGAAGATGATTTAAAGAATCTATAGAGAATACTAAACAGTATTTTTCTTTTATTATATTCAGCTCTTTAATCACTTCATCAAGAGTTTTTCCTTCTTCTAATAATTGTGCTGCTTTTAATACAAACATTCCTGCACCAAAAGTTAAATTACTTGCATCATATAAATGTATATCCCCTTCAGTATCATTTTTAGCCATTACAGCACTTTGATAACTTCCTGTAGCATTTGCTGATGATGCTATATAGAAAATAGTTCTTCCATCAGCTACATATTTATCAAATGCTGTTTTGAATTGTCCATATGTTACTTGTGAAGTTTTTGGATACTTTTTATCTTTTAATAATTGATAGAACTCATCTAATTCAAAATCTATTCCATCCTTGTATTCTTTATCATCTAATATTACAGTTAACGGTAAAACTTCTATATCATATTTTTCTATTTGATCTTTAGTTAAATCCGCCATACTGTCACAAATCAATTTAATTTTACCCATAGTTAACTACTCCTTCACCTTAAAATTGTTATCTCATTCCTGGATATCCAATTTGTCTCATAGCCTCATATACTACTATAGCTACCGAATTTGACAGATTTAAAGATCTTGCCTTTTCTAGCTTTAACATAGGTATTCTCATACAAGTTTCCATATTCGCTTCTATTAAAGGTTTTGGAAGCCCTTTTGTTTCTTTTCCAAATACTAAGAAACAACCATCTTCAAACTCCATATCTGAGTGAGCTTTATTTGCTTTAGTTGTTGAATAAAAATATTTTGCATCTGGATATTTTTCTTGTAATTCCTCAAAGCTATCATAATATCTTATTTCTGAAATATCCCAATAATCTAGTCCACATCTTTTTAAGTATTTATCTTCTAATGAAAACCCTAATGGTCTAATTAAGTGTAAAATTGCGCCTGTGTTTGCACAAGTTCTTATTATATTTCCAGTATTTTGAGGTATTTCTGGTTCTACTAATACAACATTTATTGACATTTTCTCCTCCTTATACTTTTATAATTTTTCTATTATTTATAATTACTATTTAATTTATAAACTTATTATAAACCTAAATTATATTATATCAAAAAAAACATATATTTAAAAATTACATTTAAATAAATATTATTATTTATAAAGCGTGTTATCCTTTGTTCCTTTTAATATTATTTCATCACAAGGTGGATAGTAACTTGTATTAACCAGTTCCTTTTTTAAGATTTCATTATTTGACTTATATAAACGAAAAGTATTTACAGTATATCCCAATCTACCTTCTTGTTCAACTACTTTCGTTCCTTTTTGTAGCTTTGAATCACTTTTATATATTTTTTTATTTTTTATAGTTTCTACTATTTCTGTTTCTATTTCTATATTTCTTTTATCGCTACTGCATCCGTATATTTTAGATACAATTTTATTTTCAAAAATTTCGTTATGAACTATTATTGGATTATTATTATTATTTTTAAATACAAAATCCATACTTCCATTTGATACAGTCGCATCTCTTCCTTTTGTTACATAAGGGCTAGGTATAGAATGATTAGTTATTTTAACTATATCCATTCCAGCATATAAGGCTGCATTATAAATAGTAGTAGATACTTGACATATTCCACCACCCACACCTTTATCATGTTTTCCATTTAAAATTATCGATGCTACTTTTAATTTGTTATATGCATCATTGTCCCTCAATTGTTGGTTAAATGAGAATTTTTCGTTCGTATTTACAAGGATATCACTAGTAGATTTGGCAGCTACTGTGATATTATTAACTCTGTTTTTCCTTTTTGGATTAAAATAAGTTTCATAACTTCCTAATAATGTATCTATCTTCATTAATTGGTCATAAGTATATTTAGGATTTAATACATCTAAGGGTATTTCACTTTGACTAGAATCCAAATTTTCAATTTTGTATACTATAATATCTTTTAAATTTTCTTTATCTACAGCTTGGCCTTTATGTTCTTCATAAACAACTATGTTGCCGTTCACAATTTTAGCACTTGCATCTTTTGGTGATATATATAATTTTGAATATATTTTATCAATTAAATTATCTACTTTTTTTATATTATAACTGCAAGTTAATGGTATTATTTTTTTTTCACCCTTTTTTAGACTTATTTTAGTTTTCATATCAGTAATTAAGTCCTTATCTCGGCCTATACTATAAGCTCTATCTACTAATTCATCAACTTTATAATCTACACCTAATGTTTCTTTATTTACAAGTATAGATTCATTATTGTAGAATAATTCAAATTCATTATTTTGCTCAATATAAGAATTTATCTTTTTTGTTGCTTCTTCTTTAGTCAAGTCAGATAGATTTATATCTTGCACATAAATATTATTAAGGATTTTTCCGTTTAAATTAATAGCATATATAATCTTATTATTTGTTAGCATAAAAATAATTACTATCATCATCAAAATTAAAAGTTTGCCTCTTCTCAACACAGTCATCCCTTTCTGTAGTAATTAGTCCTATTTTTGTAAATTATTATAGTAGTCACAATCATCCTTTATTGGACATGTATCACATTCAGGTTTTCTTGCTTTGCACATCCTTCTTCCGTGGAAAATAAATAAATGATGAGAGTGAGACCATCTATTCTTCGGAATAACATCCATTAATGCAAATTCTGTCTTTTCCACATTTTTTTCATTTACTATTCCTATTCTATTTGTAACTCTAAATACATGAGTATCTACTGCTATTGCATCGTGATTAAATGCATTGCTTAAAACTACATCTGCAGTTTTTCTTCCTACACCAGGAAGTGTAGTTAATTCTTTTAATGTTTGTGGAACTTCTCCTCCAAAATTTTCACAAATCATTCTTGAACTTTCTTTTATCTTTTTAGATTTACTTTTATAAAGTCCACAACTTCTTATTTCTTCTCCAATTTCTTCTTCTGTTAAAGCTGCAAATTGTTCTGGTGTATTATATTTTTTAAATAATACTTCTGTTACTTTATTTACTCTTACATCTGTGCATTGTGCAGATAGTATGGTAGCTATTAAAAGTTCAAATGGCGTTTCATAATTTAACTCACATTGTGCATCTGGATATATTTCTTCCAATTTATCTAGTATTTTATTTACGTTTTTCATTTTATTGTCCCCCTTGTTTTTCAGTCAATTTTTTATTATTTTATCTTTAAATTTATTATCTTTAAATTTACTCAATATATTACAAAACATTTAATTTATATTTTTCCTATTACGACAAAAAAATCAATTTTGAGCATGATAATATTCTCAAAATTGATTTTTAAAAATTTTAATTAATTAAAATAAGTATTTATTTTTTATACTCACTATATTTTCTCAATTTTTTTATAGATAATTCTTTTATAATATTGAATTTCTCATCTGTTAATATTTCCATAGCTTCTTCTACTTTATTTACTTTATAAATATGAAACTTCTTATTTTTTATAGCTTCTTCTACTTCTTCACATAAAACTAAATTATCTTCATTTTTTGCTGGTATAATTACACCTTGTTCTCCTGTAAGACCTTTATGTTTGCAACAATAGTAGAATCCTTCAATTTTTTTTGGAATTCCACCTACTACTTGAATTTGACCTTTTTGATTAATAGAGCCTGTAACAGCAATATTTTGTTTTATTGCTAAATTGCTTAGAGAAGATAATAATGCATATAATTCTGCTGATGATGCACTATCTCCATCAACACCTCCATAATTTTGTTCAAAACAAATATATGCATTTAAAGATAAAGGGAATTCTTGTGCAAAGTTTTCTGCTAAGTATCCTTCTAATATTAATACCCCTTTATTATGGATGGAACCACTCATTTTTACTTCTCTTTCAATGTTTACAATTCCTCTATTACCGCAAGCTGTAGCAACAGTTATTCTAGATGGTTTCCCAAAAGTATGCTCTCCTGTACTCAATACAGATAAACCATTTATAACTCCTACTTGCTTTCCTTCTATATCTATTAATGTATTTTCATTTTTATATGATTCATCTATCTTTTCTTCAATTTTATCTATTCTATTTTTCTTTGCTAGTATTGCTCTGTCTATATGTCTTTTTTCTATATATTTTGAACCATCCATTTTGGCATATAGGTTTCCTTCATCTATCATATCCATCAACTTGTTAAAATTTGTGGACAGCTTATTTTTATCTTCAACCATCTTCATACTTTGATTAATTACCTTTGTAACAGCATCATAAGTAAGGTGCTTATAATTATTTTTATTACATTGATAAGAAATAAATCTGCTTATTGCATCTTCATTTTCTTCAGTTTTATCCATTTCATCATCAAAATCTACAAATACTTTAAAATACTTCATAAATTCAGGGTCGTAATTATAAATAAGGTTGTATAAATATTTGCTTCCTATAAGAATTATTTTTAAATCACATGGAATTGGCATAGGATTTATAAATCCTTGACCTTCTATATCTATCTGCTTAGTTTTTAATGTTTTCTTTAATAATTCCCAAGTATTTGCATATCTCAAAAGTTGATCAACATATAAAATCACATACCCTCCATTAGCTTTATGAAATGCACCAGGAATTATTTTTGTAAAATCCGTTTTTAGATTTCCATTGTGATATTCGTATTCCACTCTTCCAAATAAATTACTTGGTCTCGGGTCATTTTCCACAATAATTTTTGAAAAATTATCGTTACTTACAAATAAATTAACCTCATATTTTAATGCATAATCTTTATCATATTTATCTTTTAAATCATCTTCATCTAAATAAAAATAATATATAGATTCAATAATGTTTTCTTCCAATGCATCTAGATATTCGATTACTTTTTTATTATCACTATATTTTTTTCTTGCTGCTTCAATATACGGTTCTACTACTAATTTTCCAATTTGATTTTCTGTTTCAATGACAACTTGTTTAACTCTTTCTTCTAAAGATTTTAATTTATATAAAACCTGAATAGCCATCTCCTCAAGTTCTTTTTTGGTTTTACAAAATTCTTCAGCAGATATTTCATCTTCATAATTATCATCTATAGGTATAAATATAAAACTTGAACTAGAACTTTTCAACTTAAATCCTTTTTCTTTTCCATAGTCTCTTATATTTTTAAGTAATTTTTCTTTTTCAAATTCATAAGTTTGGAGTAATTTGTTTTTTGTAAGCTCGTATTCTTCATTTTCAAATGCATCGTTGATTTCCTCTGTTAAACATTCAATTAAATCTTCCATATATGTTTTAAATTCAGACCCTTCTCCCGCTGGAAAATCAATAGCTATAGGTTTTCTAGGGTCTTTAAAATTATATACATAACACCAGTCTTTAATTTTACTTTCATCAATTTGCTGAGATTCTATCGCCTTTATCGTATAAGTAATTCTTCCACTTCCACAGTTTCCTGAAACGTATATATTATAAGCTGGATTATTCATTTTTAATCCAAATTGCATAGCTTTTTCAGCTCGTTGTTGCCCGATAATACCATCATACGGTTCGATTTCAGAAGTATTCTTAAATTTTTTCATAGCCTTCTCCCCTCAACACAATATATTTTCAACTTATTTAAGTATATGTTTAACCGACACTATTAATTATGAATATTTGACTTATTTATCAAAATTTTAAAAATCCATTTTATTTTTATCTGAAATTATATCTAAGTTTCGCTTAATAATTTTTCTCCCCCTCCAGCTAAATGCCCTGTTTTTATATCTTCGTTTAAATTCCTTATTAGAAATTTCGTCTATTTCTTCTTGATTTATTTTTGTAATTAATTCGTTGTTAAACTCACATATCTTAGTAGTTTGTATATCTTTGTTATGAGGACATACATCTTGACATATATCACATCCGAACACTTTGCCATTTTCTTTTAATAATTGTATTTCACTTTCAGATAATTCCTCTTTTTTTTGGGTTATATATGAAAGACATTTTCTAGGATCAATTTCAAAATTTCCTAAAATAGCATTTCCCGGACAATATTTCACACATTTATTACATTTTAGACAGCTTTTTTCGCTAGGTTTATCTGGTTCAAACTCATAATTATTAACTACATAGGCTATAAATATATAAGACCCATATTTATCTGTTATGATATTATTATTTATTCCAAAATATCCTATTCCACTAAGATATGCTAAGTATCTATCCACTAGTGGACCATTATCAGCAAAAATTTCGTATTTGAAATCTGGTATTTCCTTTTCTATTTCTAAACATATATCTGTAAGTATTTGTTTAGTTACAATATGATAGTCCTCTCCATAACAATATTTTGATATATTAGAATCTCTGTATTCTCCAATATAATATGGAAATGCACATACAATTACCGATTTTGCATCATCCATTATTAATCTTGGATTTATTCTTTTATTTATATCTTCTTCTTCCATACCCGTAAGATGTTCTTTTTGTTTTCTATCATTTAAAATTTTCTCTAGTTCAAAATATGGCCCAATCGGTGCCACACCCATAATATCTATTTTTTTATTTTCACAAATTTGTTTCAATCTATCTTTATGCATAAAATATCCTTTCATAAATTCTATTTTAGATTTATAATAACTAAAGGTAAGGGAGTGATAATTTGATAAAACTAACAATCCCAGGACGACCTATTAGTAAGTCTAATTTTAAACTTCATAATATTCATGGTCAAGCCTGGATGCCAGCAAAAGGAAAACATTCTAAATATTTAGCATACGAAAATATGATTGCAGGATATATCAATCAACAATATCAAGGTGAACAAATAGAAGAAGATTTAATAACAGTTCTAAAACTTTATTTCCCTGATAAGAGAATGGGGGATTTACACAACTATCCAAAAAGTATTTGTGATGGAATTGAGAAAAGTGGAATTATAAAAAATGATAAACAACTTAAACCTGTTTTATTATTTAATTATATAGATAAAGAAGAACCTAGGGTTGAGATATTCCTTTATCCAGTATCTAAATATGACGTTTCTTATACAATAACTGAAAAGTAAATTTAATTTTAGTAATGAAAATCTTTAATGCATCTATATACATTTTATGATTTTCTTTATAAAAATAGAGATTACACTTGTTTATTTTAACAGGTATAATCTCTATTTTTTATTTATATATTTATTTTTCTAAAGTATTAACTACATTTTTTAGCATTTCTATTATTGGTAATTCATATGGACATTTTGATTCACATGCACCACATTCTACACAGTTGCTTGCTCTTTGATCCTCACCAAGAGCTTTATATCTATCAATTGCCCAATCTTGTAAACCATATCTAGTGTAATATCCCTCTAATAAGAAGTTTTGAGGAATTATTACCCCTTGTGGACATGGCAAGCAATATTCACATCTTCTGCAGAAATTAGTCCCTAGTTCTGATTTAATTTTTGTTATTTTAACATTGTCCTCTTCTGTTAATTCAAAGTTTTCTAAAACAGCAGTATTTTCTTTAACTTGTTCTGGTGTATCCATTCCTGGAATAGCAACATCAATGTATTCTCTTGATAATATATATTTCATAGCTAATGTTCCATCATCTATAGCCCCACCTGCTAATGGTTTCATAACTATTGTTCCAACACCTTTTTCATGAGCTTTTTTAAATACTTCATCTGCTTGATTTTCAACTATATTGTATGGAAATTGTATTGTCTCAAATTTTCCACTTTCAACAGCTTTTTCAACAGTTTCTAAACCGTGACTAGTTATACCTATATGTTTTATTTTTCCTGCTTCTTTTGCTTCTAATAAAGCTCTATATGCTCTATCTTCCCCAAATATAGTATCATATTCAGCAGGTTTGACATTATGCATTTGATATAAATCAATATAATCAGTTTGAAGATTTTTTAAACTGATTTCTATATCTTTTTTCATAGATTCATAGTCTCTAGACATTGATTTGGTAGCTATATAGAATTTTTCTCTTCTCCCTTTTAAAGCATTTCCTAGATACTCCTCACTTATTGTGTATCCTCTAGCAGTATCAATAAAATTAACCCCACATTTCTCTAATTCATCGATTACCTTATTAGTATCTTCTTGGCTAATTCTTTGTATTGGAATTCCTCCAAATCCAACCCTTTTTATTTCCATTCCAGTATTCCCAAACTTTCTCATATTTAGATTCCTCCCTCTTACACATGATAGTTATATTTAATTATTCTATTTTGCGCTTTAATATAAATAACTATCATTCTAATAACTTAATTATTTCAATATTCTATAATCAAAAAAAGTACCAACAGAGTTGATACTTATTTTATACTTTCATCAAGACCTGTAGGTATTGCTACCATCATTAGATCATTTTTCTTTTCTTCATCATTTTCTTTTCTATTTGCTAAAATTTCCGCTACCTTATCTTTCATTGTTTTTTGTAATTCGGCAATTTCAGAATCTGATAATTTTATATCCCTATACTCTAAAACATTTTCTAATTTTAAAGCACCTTTTTCAACTGCAATATAAAAATTCTCTATTGTGTCTTCAAAATCTGATATAGATACCTTGCCATCTTCACTTGCAGGATCTAAAGTATAATCAATTATTTTTCTACTCATAACAACATTATTCGCTGTTGGATAGTAATATTTTTCAACTATACCAGATTTAATTTTTTCTTCTACTAATTCTAGTATACCTACATTATACAATGTTTTAATATGGTAATTTATTTTGGCATGTGGTTCGTCTAACATTTCTGATAATTGCTTAGCTGATAAAGGTTCTTTATCAAAAGCATTTAAGATGTCAATTCTTCTTGGGTGTGCAATAGCTTTAACACACTCTAGATCTCGCAATACTAACAAATCCTTCATTTTTCCTACCCCCAAAAAAGTCACTTAACTTACTTCTTAATATAAAAATAATTATATAGGAAATACCTATAATTGTCAAAAAAAAACTAATACATATATTGACTATTCAATTCTATACTATTTTCCTTTTTTAACTACATTTTGTTTATATAATTAAATTTTTTTGAATAATCTAAATATTTTACATTATTATAGTACATGATTTATAAGCAAATTTCAACATAAATATAATCTTCAAAAAAAATATTTTTTCTATATTATATTTATTATACATTCATAATTGTACTTTTGTATACAAAAATACAATTTTATCCAATTATTTTTTTATAACAACTGAAAATTTTTCAAAAAAAAATTGAAAACCAATTCTTTAACTTAAATTAGTTCTCAATTTATTCACATTTTATTTAATCTACTATTTTACTTCCACCAATAAACTCTCTTATTATAGCTGTAGGTGGTATATCAGATAAATCATCTAATTCTACGAAGTATTGTAGGAATTTTAGAAGCCTTTTAGCTTCTATATATGCCTCACTATCTTCACCAATATGCTCTAATAGAGGTTTTGCATATGTTTTTAATAAAGCTAATTCATATACGCAAGCTGTATTAAACATTACATCAGCTTCTTCTTGATAAGGGAATATATTTTTTTCTTCGCCTCTTCTAACAGAAGGCCATCCCATTATAGTCATTTCTGCAGTATGACCTCTAAATTGATTATCTCTGACAATTCTTCTTATCAATCTTAAATCTGTAGTTGGAATTCTATTATGATCATCTAAATTTAACTGAGTTAATGCACTCAAATAAATTTTAAATTTTTCGTCATCTGGTATTGAAGCAGTTAATACAGGGTTTAAACCATGTATTCCTTCAAGTATAATTGGTTGATTTTTTTCTATTTGAAGAATCTCTCCTGCTTCACTCTTACCAGTTATAAAATTATATCTTGGAAGTTGAACCTTCTTTTCTTCCAGTAAATCCTTTAAATCTTTGTTGAACCTTTCTAAATTGATAGCATTTATAGATTCATAGTCTAGTTTTCCAAATTCATCTAATGGAGTTTTATCTCTATCAACAAAGTAGTTATCTAAAGATATAGATACTGGATTTAAATTGTTGACTTTTAGATGAATACATAATCTTGTTGCAAAACTTGTTTTTCCTGATGAAGATGGTGCCGCAATTAAAATTATTCTTTTGTTCTCTTGCTTTATTATATCGGCAATTTGTCCTATCTTTTTTTCATGTAACGCTTCGACGATTCTTATTATTTCGCCATATTTTTTTTCTTCTATTATCTTATTTAAAGATAATACTTTATCTACGCCCATTAAATTAGACCATTCTTCTGCTTCTTTATATATATTCGCTAGTTTTGGCTGTGGCACAAACTTTTTAGGAATATGTTTATCATCTTCACTTGCTGCCATTAATATTACGCCGTTTCTATATTTAAACAAATCATAACTTTTTATATATCCAGTTGATGGCATAAGATATCCATAAAAATGATCTATATAGTTATTACATTTATATATTTTTACAATATCATTCTCTTTATATTTAATTAATTCTGCTTTTTCATCTAGCCCTATAGATTTGAATATTTCTATAGCTTCTTTTTTAGTATATATATTTTTATTTATATCGTAATCTTTAGCTATAATTTTATCCATCTTATCTTTTATTTTGGATATATCTTCTTCTGTAATATCTCTACCTAAGTATATTTCACAATACACCCCGTTTGATAATGAATGTTCTATTACCACTCTACTGTCTTTAAATAAACATTTACACGCCATAATAAAAACAAGATTTAGCGTTCTTGTATAAACTCTAAGTCCGTCTGGATTTTTTGTGTCCAAAAATTTTATGTCGCTATCTTCTTTAATATAAGTATTTAATTCTTGTACATCATTATTTACTACTGCCAATGAAATATAACCCGAATAATTGTTTTCAAAATCTTTAGCTATATCAGATAGTCTGATTCCATCCGTATTATTCTTTAAATCATATGTTTTTTTACAACCGTCTATATTTAAATTAACCATAGTTGTTCCCCTCTTTATAAGAAAATTTCATTTAAATATTATATACTTCTCCATTATATTTTCTTACTATTTTATTATTCATTCATTCCTATTTGTGTACCTATATTAATTTTAAAATAAATTAATATTTACTAATTTATAAAACTTATATCGTTAAAAGGATACAATCTTACAAAAACTTTTCCTTCCACATCACTTACATCTACTAAGCCAACTTTATCATATCTACTATCTAAGCTAACTTCTCTATTATCACCTAATACAAATAGTTTTCCTTTTGGAACAGTTACTTCCATTTCTCCTTCAGTGTCCATTCCTTCACTTAGATATGGTTCATTAAGCAATTTGTCATTTACATAAACTTGTCCATTTGTAATTACAACTTTATCGCCTTCAACACCAATTACTCTTTTTACTAAATCTTTATTTGTTCCATCAGTTGCTTCCAAATCAGATTTAAATACTATAATATCTCCATTTTTAGGTTCTCCCATTCTATAAACCATTCTGTTTATTATTAAATAATCATTTTCGTGAAGAGTTGGAACCATAGAATCACCTCTTACTAAAGTTGGCTTTATAAATAAAGTTATTACAAATGCCAATATAATAGCTAATCCAAAAACTTTTACCCATTCAATTATAGTACTTTTGATACTTTTTTCTTGATTCACTTCTTTTTTTCCCATCATATTCTCTCCTATCTAAATTAATCAAATTCAAATATATATATATTCAATAAAAAGGATATTTCCCCCTTTATTTTAATACCTTAACTTTATAATACTCCTAAAAATTAATTTTGTAATATTTTTTATATCTTATTATATATATTTAATATTTTATTCTAAGTCCTTTTGGGTAATGATTTTTTAACACTCCATTAGATTCTTTTCCCCATCCAATCGGAATACCTTCTACTGCAACTGCTACCCAGCCACGGCTTTCTCCCGTATTAATTACATTTCCTCTTAAATAGTCAAATATTGTTTCATCATTTAATTCTATGTTTTGTACATATTTTATTTGCTCAGGTTTTAGATAATGTGATAATGCATGTGAAGGCTCAAATCTGTTTTTCTTTAGTACTCCTAAATGTAATCCATATCTTAAAACTTTTAGTTTTTCTACATTTGGACATTCATCTGGTACTAAATATAAATTGTCTCCTCTTAACATAAATCTATTATCTAAATTTATATTAAGGAATTTCTTTTCAAAGCTTCTATATTCCTTAATTTCATTATTTAATTTTTTTAATTTCATTTCTTTAACTCTGCAGTCTTCATCATCTAGTTTTTGAATTTTAGCGACGAAATGACCTTCACCTTTTATTTTATGTGGCCATAGTCTTTCCTTTTCTATTAAAACTGCACCTTCATTTTCTGCTATAAATTCTTCTATTACATCTTCATTTTCTTCTCTTGAGAATGTACAAGTTGAATAAACAAGGATTCCTCCCTTTTTAAGCATTTTATAACCATCTCTTATTATTTCTTTTTGGATTGATTGACATTCTAAAACTTTACTATAAGTCCAGTCTTGTATTGCAACTGGGTCCTTTCTAAACATACCCTCACCTGAACAAGGAGCATCTATAACTATTTTATCAAAGTATCCTGTAAATGCCTTTCTTAATCTTGTCGAGTCAGTATTTGTTATTATACAGTTTCTAGCTCCAAATCTCTCAAGATTTTCTCCTAATGCATTTATTCTTATAGGATTTATTTCATTTGATACTAAAAGTCCAGTATCATCTAATTGAGATAATATGTATGTTGATTTTCCTCCTGGAGCAGCACACATATCTAATACCCTATCACCCTTTTGTATGTCCAATTTTGGAACAACACTCATAGCTGATGGTTCCTGTAAATAATAAACTCCTGCTTCGTGAAGAGGATTTTTACCTGGTTTACAAACTGATTCATCATAATAGAATCCTTCATTTGTCCAAGGAATCTGTTCTAAATCAAATAAATTTAATTCTTGGAACTTTTCCTTTGACATCTTCATTGTATTTAATCTAAGACCTGTAGTCTTATTTTCATTATAACTATCTATAAATTCTTCATACTCATCTTGTAGTATAACTTTTACATCTTCTAAAAATTTTTCTGGTAAACTAATCAAAATTTTTTCCCTTTCTGTCTATTTATTTTCTTCCATGTTTTAGTCTATCAAAAAATCTCTTTTTTGAATATAACATATATTTATTAAATTTATTTAAATTAATTGTTGCTAAAATTATAATATATATTATAAAAACTATAATAATCCATTTATACTGTATCATCAATATAAAATCAAAAGTACCATGAAGTAATATAGGTATTAAAAAAGCTAGAATTAAGTTCTGTCTTTTTTTAGCTATATTTTTTTCAAATTTATATTTTGAAATATAATATCCCATGGTAATTGCAAACATAATATGAGCTGGTATTGATATTATAGCTCTAATAAATGCTACTTGAAATATCATTTTGGAATCATAATTAATATGAATTAAATTTTCGACAGTTGCAAATCCTAGTGATAAAAAAACAGAATACATTATTCCATCTAGTTTTTCATCATATGAATCTTCTTTTTTTGAAAAAATATAAAGTACTAAACCTTTTAATATTTCTTCCGTACATCCTGCTATTACAAATGCAGTATATATCAAATTTGTATCATCCTCAAATATATTTCTATCTATCAAAAATTTTTCAATTATTATTGCAAAAAAGCTAAGAATTATACCTAGAATAAAATATTTTAAAAGTATAGAAATATTTTCCCTGTTATATTTATCTTTATAATAAACCCATAATATAAAGCTAATTATCGGTAGAAATGTAATTAAAAAAGCCAACATATAAAAATATATTTTCTCCTCTCTTTTATTCTGTTATTGCTCTTATAAAATATCTTTTCACAAAAGACTAGCTCTATTCATAAAATAAATAATAGAATTATCAATAATTTTTTGCACTTTTTCTCAACAGTTATTATTAAATTGCATATAGTTAATAATAATATAATTTTAGTATGTAACTTGGTAGGTACTAAAATTATATTATGTGTTATAAAAGAAAAGAAGGTGATTAAATGCAAGACGGTTTCTTAACAATAAGCGTTGTAGATTCAACGACTAATGGGCCTATACAAGATGTTACTATAAATATTTATGGACAAAATGCAGATGGTTCAACATCTTCTGCTATATATCAAAACTTAAAAACTAATGAATCTGGTCAAATTGTAAATGTTCCTTTATCCGCACCAGATGTTGATTATTCATTAGATCCAACTTCTACTACAAAGCCTTATGCTGACTATATAATCGAAGCTATAAAAGATGGATATGAAACAATAATTATAGATGGTACACAACTTTTGCCTATAGTAACTGCTAGACAATCTATTCCGATGACACCAAAACAAAGAAGTAGACGATCTTATAGAAGACAAAATGAAATCACTTATGATATAGGACCACATACTTTATGGGGAGATTATCCACCAAAAATACCTGAAGACAGCTTAAAACCAATTCCTGCACCAACAGGATTTGTTGTATTAGATAATCCAGTTGTTCCAGAATTTATAGTTGTTCATGACGGATTGCCATCTGACTCTTCCGCTGAAAATTACTGGGTTCCATTTAAGACTTATATAAAAAATGTAGCATCATCCGAAATATATTCAACATGGCCTGAACAAACAATTTATGCAAATGTAATAGCAATTATATCATTTACTTTAAATAGGGTTTTTACAGAGTGGTATAGAAACCAAGGATACGACTTCACAATTACATCTACTACTAATTATGACCACAAGTATATTCATAACAGAAATATTTTTGATGAAATATCAGTTGTAGTAGATACAGTTTTTAATACATTTATAAAAAGACCTCCTACAGCAAGACAGCCACTTTTAGCACAATATTGTGATGGTCAAAAAACACAATGTCCTGACCAAATGACTCAATGGGGAAGTAAGAGTTTAGGTGATCAAGGATATAATTATGAGGAGATTCTTAAATATTTTTATGGAGATAATATATTGTTTGCAGAAGCACAAATTGTATCTGGAGTTCCAGTTTCTTTTGTTGGAACAACATTAGAAATTGGTTCTGAAGGAACTCCTGTTAGAACTATTCAAAATCAATTAAATGCAATATCTAACTCTTACCCAGCTATTCCAAAGGTCGCTGAAGATGGAATATATGGTCCGTCTACTGCTGAAGCAGTTAGAACATTCCAAAAGATATTCGGATTACCACAAACTGGTGTAGTTGATTTTAAAACTTGGTATGAAATTTCTAGGGTTTATGTTGCAGTTACAAAAATTGCTTCATTACATCCTATAATCTAAAAAAAGTATCTTAGCTAAAGTTCATCTAGCTAAGATACTTTTTAATTTAGGCTTTGTTAGCTAACTTCGTGATAATTATAATAAAAAATAACCATGCCTTAGTAATTTCAATAAATACTAAGGCATGGTTGTTTAATTTGTTGTAAGTAGTTCGCATTAGATTAATATTGTTCACTTTATTATATTATAGCATTAACTTAATTTACACATTTCATTTAAAGTATTTTTGTTATTTCTTTAATACACATTTTCCCCATCGTAGTCGTACAAAGACAAAGTCATTCTTACAAGTATATTTATCTCTAGCTTAATTGGTTTTGGAAGTATTTATTTATCCTATTTTAATGTCTTTAGCATCATTTGTAGTTATTTACTTTATTGTTGCAATAAACACATACAATAAAATCATTTCTAATTACTTATCAAATATAAAAGAGGCTATCACATGAACAATTTTCAATTGGTATGCGACATCCTCTTTCATTTATGCATTGTTTATATAGATACCTAGAATCACTCTAGATTATATATGACTGGTATTTAACATAATCCTCTTTACTACATTCTATACTAAATAAAGTTCCTTCATTAGTATATTCAGTTTCTAGAACAGTTGAACTATCAATTATATAAGATGTCATTTTACCATCTTTATAAGGAACCATAACCTTACATTTTATATAATCCATAAATATATTTTTACATATAGATTCCAATAATTCTTCTATACCTATATATTTTTTAGCTGAAACCAGCATCCCTTCTATATTGAATGTATCTAATTCCATTAAATCAACTTTATTATATACATAAATCACAGGAATATTATCCGCCCCTATTTGATTTAATGTTTCATTTGTTACATTTATATGATTTTCATAATTAGGATTAGATATATCAATCACATGAAGTAATAAGTCCGCATCACAAACTTCTTCTAGAGTAGACCTAAAAGCTTTTACTAAACTATGAGGTAAATCCCCAACAAATCCCACTGTATCTGATAATAAAAAAGATTTATTATTATCTAATTTTATATTTCTAACATAAGTTTCTAAAGTTGCAAATAGCATATTTTTTTCAAATACTTTTTTATCTTCATCATTTATAAACTTCTCTACTAAAGCATTCATAACAGATGACTTACCAGCATTTGTATATCCTACTAAAGCTACATTAGGAATATTAGATTTTTTCCTTTTACTTTTTTGTACTTCTCTTTGATTTTTTAATACTTCAAGCTCTTTATTTAAATTAGCAATTTTATCTTCTATTCTTCTACGGTCTAATTCTAATTTTGTTTCTCCTGCGCCTCTGTTTTTAGTCCCTACTCCACCACTTTGACGACCTAAATCTTCATTTGAACCAACTAATCTTGGTAATTCATATTGGAGCTTCGCAACCTCTACTTGTAATTTAGATTCTCTTGTTTTTGCTCTATTTGCAAAGATATCTAATATTAACGCAGTTCTATCTATGACATTACAATTTATTTCTTCTTCAATATTTTTAACTTGTGACGCTGATAATTCATTATTAAATATAACTATATCTGCATTGTTTTCTTCTACTAAATTTTTTAATTCATCTATCTTCCCACTACCCATATAAAAAGTAGAGTTAACTTTCTTTGAATTCTGCTTAATTTGACCAACAGTTTCTATTTTGCAAGCTAAGCATAAATTTTTTAATTCTTCCATAGATTCATCAAAATTATTTTTATTATTTATATTAATTCCTACAATTATTCCTTTTTTTATCATCTTCATAATCTCCTGTAATTTTATATTTAAATATTAACTTTAAATATCACGGGATTATGACTCTTTATTAAATTAAGATAATAGCCACAACCCGTGACTTATCCTCTTAATCTTATTGACGCTATTCCACCATTCATAATCATTTTAACACCTCCTAATTTAAATCTACTATTACTAATCTATCTTTTGTTTATATCTAAATAACTGTATCCAATCATTATAAGAAACTTCACTAATATTATTAAGATTTATACCTAGGTATTTAATTACTGCATGAATTTGATTTTTTGTAAATACATCTCTTAAGTTATTAATAGACTTAGATATAAAACTTGTATATTCATTCCATTCATCTTTAGATATATCATATTTATATTTTCTTTTAAAATATACTAAGACGCAATCTACACTAGGCATGGGATGGAAGTCTTCTCTATTAAAATAGTGCACTATCTTAATATCAAATTTAGTTTTTAAAAGTAATGATAATTTACTCTCTCTAGGTATTCCCATAAATCTTTTTGCGGAACCTTTCTCCATAACTAGCCACATATCAGTTGGTGAATTTAACTCTTCTAATAATAATTTCTTAATAATCTTTGTTGTTATATAAAAAGGAATATTAGAAAATACCTTATATTCTCTTTTTTTAGGTAATTTCCAATTTAAAAAATCTTTATTAATAAGAGTAACATTATTTTTACTTTTAAATTTATTTATTAAATTTCCATATAAACTTCTATCTAGTTCTATAGCTGTAACCCAATAACTTTTTTCACATAAAGCTTCTGTTATATGACCTTTTCCTGGTCCAATTTCAATAACAAAATCATTTTTGGATATATTTGTTTTTTTTATTAATTTATATATAGTATTTTTACTAGTAATAAAATTTTGCGATACACTAATATCAACTTTTCCTCTATAATTATTACTTTTAGCTTTCATTCATAATCTCCTTAATTCACTATTTTTACTCTTTAAATAGCACGGAGTTATGACATTATATTAAATTTGTTTAACGATAGCCACAACTCGTGCGCTATCTTCTTAATCTTATTGACGCTATTCCACCATTCATAATCATTTTATTTCCTCCTATTTTTCATATAATAAGCTTTAAATATTTGTTTATAATTTTTGCATCTTTATTAAGTAGTTATTTTCAAACGAAGATATTTTTAAATTTTTTCATTATTTATACTCTCTATGTTAACTATTAATATTAAATAGCGCAGAGCTATAACATTATAAAAAATCCCCTAGAATATAAGTCGATATTCCAGGGGATTTGTATATTAAGCATATGCTATCTAATTTATAATATACCCAGGAGTAATGTATATTTTTTTTAATTTATTAAGCATTATATATAAATTTTTCATAACTACAACTCCTTTCATATTTTAATGTATTTAATAATACCATAAACTATATTTACTGTAAAGCACTCCGATTCACTTCTAGCAAAATCACAATATACTTTATAGATAAAATAAAAAATAGGAGCTATGCTCCTATCCTTTTGCTTCGCAATATATAACAATTAGGAACTTAATTATATTATATATGATTAATCACAAAGTTAGCTAACAGAGCCTTAATTTATTATTCTTTAAAAAATATAATTTCTTTATATTGATTATTAAGCAAATTACTTATAATTTCTTTATTAATCGGAAACTCTGGTATCCCTGCTACATAGGGAGCTATATCATATAAATCAAAAAATATAACTATTGTATCATCTACTATATAAAATTTCTGATTATATTTTATTTCATTAAATGCATAAAGTTGTGTACTATTCTTTGGTAAGTTTTGTTCCTTATTTAATTGTATTATTTGTTTTTTTATTTCATCTTCTATCACTACTTTATAATTTGAATTTTCATTAAAAAGATCTTTTAAAGTAAATATTCCACCTGAAGTTAAATCCACATTATATGGAATATATTCATAAGTCCCATGCGCTCCACCACTATATTTATAATATTTGATGAGCATACTAAGTACCTTATTATTACTCTTTTTAACTTCATAATCTGAACTTATAACAAATTTATTTTCTGCATCTGGAAAATCATCGAAATAAGACTCTGCCTCCTTAACCGAAGTGTTATAAAAATTCATTATATCCGATTCAAATTTTTTATTTAAAATACGTTCAATCTCTTTATTATTCATCACCAATTTTGGTATTTTTAATTCAGACTTAATATATTTATTTTCTTTGTTAATAACTTTTGAATCTACAGCTGCATTTCTAGTATTTAATTCAAAAGCCTCCCTAACTGTATTAAAGTTACATATTGAAACTATCAAAATACCTGCAATTAGAACTATTATAGTGGTTAATTTTTTCATAAAAAAGCCCCTCCTCTATTTATAGAGTGAGGAGTTTTTATTATTTTATTCCTTAAAGATATTATCTGTATTTATTTCAAATTCATCCACTTTCTTGCTATAGAACCAGTCAGCTATCCATAAAACAATTGATAGATACATATTTAATCCAAATACAGCTCCCATTGAACCATATAAGTATAATTTTATGAAGAAATCTCCCGCAAATGCATTGAATAGCATATGGATTTCTCTTGGGTCCATAATTTCTACTTGTTCTGTAGTTATTTCTTTAAGTTTAAGTGCTTTCATTGCATCTACTGTAAATCCGATTCCTGTAGTTAATAAAGCATCTACAGTTCTTCTTACAATGTATTCTTTTGTTGAATCATCAATAAACTTAAATTCACTTTCTATGCAATTAAATATTATTTTATCTACTATATACTGATTATTTTCATTAAAATCTATATCTTTAAATAGTTTTTCTAGATATATTTCTATTTCAGAAATTAAAACATCTTGATTTAATATATCATTCAATTTCATTCCTATAATGTTGTTATTATAAGCTCTTTCAATAGATTCTAATAATAAACCTCTGCTTCTAGAATTAGAATTAATTTGTTCTAATATAGATTTAACAATAACTGATATATTTTCATCTACATTTAATATATTTTCTAATTTCTGTTCTAATACTTTTGAAGTTATATTTTCGTATACATAAGTGTTTATAAATTTATTTATATTTTCTATATTATTGTTATAGTTATCATTTATATTATTTAAAGTTTGAATTATATCTTCTTGTATTAGGTTATATAGACCTTCGATTGTATCTATATTTGTTTGTTCAAAAATTTCTTCAAGTTTTATATTCTTAACTTTATTAATTGCATCTAATGCCAATACATCTATATTGTTGAACATAGTTTCATTTTCGTTTATTTCTAAAACTAAATTATCTGCAATTAGTTTTGTATTTACCTGTTCTGCAACAAATCCTATATTTTGAATAGTTGTTGGATAAATTGCTGATTTAAGTGAAACCGATGCTGTTTTTATTGTTGAATACATAGTCTCGTTTATAAAATCTTCTAATTTTGTCTCTATAATATTTAAAACTACTAGACTTACTAAACGATCACCATTCATAAAATCATATGCCATTTTAACAAAGAAATTAAGTTGAGCTCTCACCATAGAAACAATCATACTTACTACTTTATCTTTATTTTCTTGGGCATAATTATTTAGTTTTCTCAATAATGATGCTGTTATTTGATATAAATTTTTATCTATAGTTATTCTTAGAGTACCCTCAAAAACTTCACCTATAGTCTTTTCTTCATGCAGTTGAGTTTGTAAGAAATCATCCATTGATTTTTCTATTATAGCTGGTAAATTTTCAATTATATAATTGTTTAAATTGTCTCCAACATATAATTCTAATTTAGATAATCTTTCATCTCCTACAATATCAGCTATTGTTTTTGAGGCAAAATTATTATAAAATTCTCCATTATTTAAAACCAATGCTTTTATAACTTCTTCTTTAAGGGCTTTCTCAACAGAAATTTTTACACTGTTATCAATAGCCTCATTTACACTATTATTAATAGTTTCAACTACTTTTTTAGGTAGTATATTATTTATTGTATTTTGTTTATCTAATTTGCCTTGTACAAATTTTATAATTGAATCATCTAACTTATCTAAATTAGATAAAAAGTTTTCTGATAAACTTAAAACTTTTTGTTTTGTTAAAACAGTATCTACTGTTAAATTATCACTTACTTTTGCTAAAGATTTTGCTATCTTAGCTTTATTTTTTTCACATTGATTTATAATAAATCCATATAAAAATTTGCTTATTTTATTCTTCTTTTCACTTGCTATATCTACAATTATTTTAAAATTATTGTTAGATACAAAATTGTATATACTATCAGAGAATTTATCTTTTTTGCTATTAAATAAACTTTCTACTCTCTTTCCTTTTAAAAGTTCATTATCTATAAAATAAGCCATTCCATTTGCAAAACTTTCTTTATGTGCAGGTATATATCCTTGTGCAAAAATCTTGAAAACTGGTATTTTTGCAACAAATTTATTTTTTTCGTAAGGATGGAATATCATCCATAAAGCTATAACATTTGTAAGTATACCTACTAATCCCATTAATACACATGCCATTATTGTAGTTTGATATCTGTTATAGAAACCGAAATTATTTATTGTTCCATTTATTCCAAATGCAAATATCAATCCCGCTACAGTTCCCAATAATGCACCAAAATAAGATAATGGTTTAAGCTGTTTTCCCATAAAACTTTGTGCTATATTACATATTTCATCTTCATCAAGTTTTATTAAATTGTTGTATATTACTCTTTGAACGTTGTTGTCTATTACTTTATCTACGTTGTTTACAAGGCCTTTATGAAGTTTCTCACTTAATGATAAACTAAATCCTTCTTTATCTTTAATTAAATCAAGAACATTATTTAACTCTTTATCTTTTAGATTTTCTAATGCTATTTCTTTTAAATCATTAAACTTTCTACAGATTAATAATATTAATGATTCTTTATTCTTAATTATTAAACTTTCAAAGTCTATATTTTTAAGGCCTGATGAAATCATCTTTTCAATATACACCTTGCATGTAACCTTGTTAGTGCCTATATATTTTGCAATTAATTTCGGCAGTTTTTTAGATAATAAACCTACTTTTTCTTCTGAAATTAAATTTGCTATATTGTTGTTTAATATTTGCTCTGTTTTATTTTTCAATAATTCAGCTACGTAATTATTTATTTTTCCTTGGTTTGATTTTATAAATTTATAAATCAAAGGTATAACTTTTGATTTAAATACTTTCTCTAAATCTATTTTTGCAAATTCTGAGATTTTCTTTCCTTTTAAGTTAGATACTATTTTTTGAGTTAAAATATCTCCTTTTTGATTAAATAAGTCTATTAATCTTTCACAAATATCATTATCACTTAAATTTAACTTATCTTGTAATAAGTCAACTATGTCACCAATATTTGTTTCCTCGAAAAATTTAGATATTGCTAGGTATATCTTTTCACTAGATTCAGGAGTCAAGTCATACCCTTCTACCATATTGGCAGCTCTATCTACAATTTTTAAAGTTTGAGAAATTGTTGCCAACATACCTCCGAATTTATCAACTATTCCCCTAAAAGACTGATCTTCTGTTTGATTTACTGTTTCATCTACAGCTGTATTTATAACTGTATCTATCTTTTCTTTATTTTCATATAACCAATTAGATATATGTGGTGCTATATCAGGTATAATGTATCTGATATAACTTACTAAAGAGTTTGCAAATTGCGGTGGAAGTACTTCAAATAACGTTAAGTCCATACCTTTTGCTATTGTTAAAAATTCAGATATAATTTCTTTTACTTTATCTTTATTCTCTTGTTCATCTATTAATATTTGAATATGTTTAAATAATAAATTACTTATATTATCTAAACCTTCTTGTCCTGCTATATCTTCTAAAGTTTTTTGACCTAGTCCGTCTTCTAATTTTGATATTACTGATTTTAAATCAAGTAACTCATATAATTTCTCTAATAAATCTAAACATTGTTTTTCATCATTTATTATATTATTTATAGATTCGTTAATTATACTTGATATACCATTAACTAGACTTTGATTTGCATCATCACTTAAAATTTGTGCCAAAGTTAAATCTTTATTTTCATCATATAAACATGACAAAAAGTCTTCTAATTTTTCATCAGTTTCTAATACTTCTATAATTAATCCAACTATTTTTTCACTTATATTATCTAGTTGTTCCTTTTGTAATAAACTTTTGATATCTATTTTATTAGATAAATTATCTATTAATTTTGGTAATTCTTCTTGTAAATTTTGTTCTATAAATGTAATGCATTGCGCAGTACTTGTGCTTATTCCTGGTATATTTTTTAATTTTACACCATTAAATACATCATTTAATGAATTAGTCATAAAATCTATACATGCTGAATCTATTACATCAGAAAAATCTTTGCTTTCTATAGAACCAATCAGTGTCTCCGAATTTATGATATCTTTTTCAACTAATTCACTTATTTCCTCTATAAATTTCACTTTATTCTTTTTTACGGCTCCACCAATTTTTAAAGGTGTATATTCTTTAAAAATCATATTAACAGCATATTTATTAGTTATGTATCCAGCAACCGCACCAGAAAAGCCCTGCATAAATATAAAAAGAATATCTTGTATATTTGCCATTCTTATCACCCATTCACTATAATTTATATTTAAAAATTGTATATTTTTCCTTAAACAAGTATATAATAAAACCTTCTATTAAACAAGAAAAGTAAAGTTAAATTATTTGCCTTTAAACTATATTATATTAATATACCCAAAATCCTCTATTAACAGTAATTTAAACATAACTTAGTTTATTTTATATGAATTTATTTAATTTCATATAATTTTTCGTATTATAAAAGAGCCTTCTTAATATAAAAATTAAAAAGACTCTTGTTATTATAATACTCTTTAATTTAATCCATGGTTGAAATTAAATTGTAAAGTGTACACACTGCATATGGAAAAATATCTTCGTTAAAATCAAATTTACCATTGTGAAGTGGCCAATTTTGTTCATTTTCCTTTTCTGCGAAAAATACCATTCTAACGCCAGGGACTAATCTAAAATAATACGCAGCATTATCACCTGCTAGGAATGGTTTTTCACCTAAAACAAATCTATCTCCAAATACTTCTTTTCCGACTTCACTCCCCATCTTTACTAAATCAGGATTGTTTATTAATGCAGGAAGATGTGAAATTAATGTTACTTTAATTGTTGCATTTGTTTCTTCTTCAATCTCCTTCATTCTATCTTGAAGATAAGTTAAAACATACTCAAAATTTTCTTCACAAAATGTTCTAAGTGTTCCTTCTAACTTAACATTTTCAGCCATTATATTATTTTTTACTCCACCATTTATAGTTCCCATTCCAAGTACAAATTGCATTTTTTCTTTTAAATCTATGTTTATCTTATCTATTGCATCAATAACTTTTGCTGACACAGAAATTGCATTTATTCCCTTTTCAGGTTCACCCCAATGTGATGATTTTCCGATTATTTCAATTCCAACTCTCCCCAATGTAGCTGTAGAAACACTTTTTTGAATCTCCATACCTATTGGTTCAGAATTTGCATAATGAAAAATAACCATTTTATCAACTTTTGGATTTTCTAATACTTTTTCTGCTATAAGTTTTTTTGCTCCTTTTCCTACTTCCTCTGCTGGTTCAAATATAAATTTAACATTGCATTTTAGCTCATCTTTATGTTCATAAAGTAATCTTGTAACACCTAATGCAGTTGCTACAATTCCATCATGGCTACATGCATGCATAACGCCTTTATTCTTAGATTTAAATTCTAAATTTGTTTCTTCTTCTATTGGTAATGCATCCATTTCTGCCCTCAGACCCACAGTTGGATATTCTGGATTATTCATAAGCATAGCAACTACCCCAGTATCTCCAATTATTTTAGCTTCCAATCCTATTTCTTCTAAACATTTTTTTATATATTTAGATGTTTCGTATTCTTGCTCGCTAATTTCTGGATACATATGTATATGTCTTCTTATTTTTACTACTTCAGGAATTACTTTTTTTATATCATCACTGTCTATGAACATTCATAATCCTCGCTTTCACAAATATACTAAGTACAAATTTATATTAATATTAAATAAATTAATCTTTTAAATTATTATATCCAAATAACTAAATTTCAAAGTACTCTTTTATAACTTCCATGACCCCATCCTCATCATTTGATTTTGCTTGATAATTGCTTATTTCTTTTAATTTTGGATGTGCATTTGCCATAGCATAGCTATATTTACAACTTTGCATCATTTCATAATCGTTTAAATAATCCCCAAATGCCATTGTTTCATCATAAGTTATATCGTAAGCCTCTTGAATTCTTTCTATGGCAGTTCCTTTATTTACACCTATATTCATAAAATCCATCCATAACTCCCCTGATACACTGATTAAGAATTCATCTTCAACTTCTGAAAACTCTTTAGATAAGTATTTTTCAGAATTCTCATCGTGGAATAATGCAATTTTGCATATTCTATCATTTCCCTCTCTAACAATATCTAATACATCATCAACTACTTCTAGTCTTTCATAATACATGTCTGCATGTTTTGTAAAAAATTCTCCTCTATTTTCAGTATAAGCACTTTTTTCTCCGCATAATATTATTGATGCACCTTTTATCTTTCTTGCAATTTCAACAGGTTTAATTAATTTTTCTGCAGAAATTTCACTTAAATATACAATTTCCCCTTTATCAAAAACCATTGATCCATTTTCACTTATATAAATTAAATCTTGATTATAGCCTTCAAATTGTTTGCGTAAATTATAATATTGTCTTCCACTTGCTACTATAAATCTCACATTTTTTTCATCTAATTTTTCTAATACATAACCAAAGTCTTTTGGAAGTCTTTTTTTACTATCTAAAAGAGTTCCATCCATATCTGTTGCAATTATTTTTACCATATTCATCTCCTCAATATCCCTATTTATTTTATTTATTGTTAATATTAATCTACAAATTATTTTAGCATAATAAAAACCATATTATATTAAAAACATAAATTAATTTTTTATATAATACTTAATATAAAAGACTACTTTTCTAAAAATAAACACAAAAAAATACCTAGATGGGAATCTAGATATCTTCAAAATGTATTTTATCTATTAACTCTAATATTTTTTCTTTTCCCCTAATTTCTTCATACCATCTAGTAGGTATATTTTCAAATCCATAAATAATACCTGCTAATCCACCTACAACAGCAGCTGTTGTATCTGTATCATTTCCCAATGCTATTGATTTTTTTATAGCATCTTCATAGGAATTACTTTCTCGTATAATTTTAAAGGCACTTTTTAGGCAGTCAATTACATATCCTGTTCCTCTTTCTTCTATTATTCCATCTGGTAAAATATTATTTTCAAATTCATATAAGTATTCTTTATTATTTTTATATATATTTTTTAGAGAATTCACTGCCGTAGAATATGCTTCTTCAAATTCAATACCTTCAAGCATATATTTTGCAATCAAATTATAAAATGCACAACATACTTGGTTACAAATATGACCATGCGTAATCATTGCTTGTTCGTGGGAATCATTGACTAGCCTTTCATCATCTCCATCTTCTAAAATAGCTAGTGCCAATGTTCTCATCAACGCTCCATTTCCTTTTCCTTCTGGCTCACATAACCCTGATACCCTTGGACTAGAACCTCTAGCATATTCAACTAACGCTTTTAATGTTTGTCTACCTACATCAAAAACATATCCATCTACAGCCCATAAGCCATCTGATAACCATGCCAAAAGTTTCTTAGCTAGATTATTCATATTAAATCCATCACATTCCAAATAACTATCTATAACACATAAAAATTGAGCTCCATCATCTGAGTATGTCCCAAAAGGAACATCTATATATGTTTTTCTGAAATATGTTGGAGTAACTATATCAATTTTATCTATGCTTGGAATATCTTCCTGTGGTGTAAATTCATATGGCACACCGACTGCGTCACCAATTATCAATCCCCAAATACCACCTAAAACCTTATTTCTTGGATACGACACTTTATTCATAAAACATGCCTCCTTTAAAATAAACTTCTTATACTATATTATAGTTTAAAAACTTACTCTTTTTATACATTTTTGATTAATTTTTTTTGATTATACATAATAATCCATATTTTTTTCAAAAAAATAGTTGGTGTTTATCACCAACTAAAACT
This sequence comes from Intestinibacter bartlettii, assembly GCA_025148965.1. Classification (GTDB taxonomy): domain Bacteria; phylum Bacillota; class Clostridia; order Peptostreptococcales; family Peptostreptococcaceae; genus Intestinibacter; species Intestinibacter bartlettii. Next base: position 2,891,642 of record CP102273.1, read on the forward strand.
TGTTTAAATTCAGACTTTGTAAGTTTACTCCATCTGATGTTTAATAATCACATTAAATTAAAAAGTTCAACGAATTATTAACACTTTAAATTTTAATCAACATTTGAGATTGAAATGTATATTGAAAATATTAAGGAAGATAATCTTATTATACAATTCTATTTTTATAATAAATTCCCTCTAAAATTTTTTATTTTTCGTTTTACAATTTTCCTTAATTTTTTTATCGTATTTATTAATTTGAATTTAATTTTATTACTAATTTTTATATTATTTCTATGCTTGCTTTTCTTTAAAAATAAACTCGAATTTTCAAAAAAATAAAGGAAATTAGATATCACCATCCCTATCTATTTCCTTTTACTATGTTTAAAATACACTAAAATATATTCCTATTTTTTATTATTCCATAATTTATATAATATAAAACAAAATTAGCTAAATCAAAATTCTTAGAGATATTTTACAATCTAGATGTTATGATATTATTATGGTATGAATGATGCTCTGATGGTCTTGATTCATATTTAAAATAAATCAAAAGGAGGATTATATGCATAAGATTTTAATTATTGAAGACGATGAAATAATAGCAAAATCAATTGAAAAAGAACTTTCTAATTGGGGATTTATATCAAAGTGTATTACAGATTTTCAAAATATTATTCCTCAATTTGTGGAATTTGATCCTCAATTAATACTATTAGATATTACACTTCCCTTTTTTAATGGGTATCATTGGTGTAGTGAAATTAGGAAATTATCTAAGGTCCCTATTGTATTTATTTCATCTGCTTCAGACAATATGAATATAGTTATGGCTATGAATATGGGTGGAGATGATTTTATTTCAAAACCATTTGATTTACATGTTCTAATCGCCAAAATTCAAGCTATATTAAGACGTACTTATGACTTTTCAACAAGTTCTAATTTATTAGAACATAGGGGTGCTATCTTAAATATAAACGATAACTCAATCTCATATAATGGAGAAAAAGTTGAACTTACAAAGAATGAATATAAAATACTTCAGACTTTATTAGAGAATAAAAATAAAACTGTAAGTAGGGATAATTTGATGATTAAATTATGGGAAACTGATAATTATGTTGAAGAAAATACTTTAAACGTAAATGTTACAAGACTTCGTAAAAAGCTAGAATCCATAGGTCTTAACAATTTTATAAAGACTAAAAAAGGCCTTGGATATATTGTAGAATAAGGAGACTAGGTATGGATAATAAATCACAATTTTTAAGTGTAGTTTGTGCTTATATAAAGCAATACATCAAGGTACTACTCCTTTTTATAGTATTTGCATTAGTCTTCTGTATAGTATTTTCTTTGTATAATTTAGAAACCGAAGCTATTTATTATTCTATAATACTATGTGCTTTTATAGGATTAATTTATATATGTATTAATTTTATAAATTACTATAAAAAACATATTCAACTATATAAATTGCAAAACGAGATTTCTATATCATTGGAAAATCTTCCATCGCCTAAAACTTTAATGGAAGAAGATTACACTAATTTAATTTTAAATCTAAACAAGGAATATAAAACTTATATTTCTAAGTCTGATATAGCTAAAAGTGATATGATAGACTACTATACGATGTGGGTTCATCAAATTAAAACACCTATATCAGCAATGAAGTTATTAATCCAAACTTCGGAAAGTGAAATTTCAAGTGACCTTTCATCTGAATTATTTAAAATAGAACAGTATGTAGAAATGGTGCTTTCTTATATAAGATTAGGTAGTAATGAAAATGACTTTGTTATAAAGGAATATGATTTAGATAATATCGTAAGGCAAGCTATTAGAAAATATGCTCCACTTTTTATTAGAAAAAAAATCAATTTAGATTTTCAACCTACAACTTATAAGGTATTAACTGATGAAAAATGGCTAGTATTTGTAATTGAACAACTTCTTTCTAATGCTATAAAATATACAAATAAGGGTAAAATATCGATTTATCCTTTGGAAAATAAAAAACTAGTAATCGAAGATACGGGAATAGGTATTTCCAAAGAAGATATACCTAGAATTTTTGATAAAGGATTTACTGGATATAATGGGCGAACTGATAAAAAGGCCACTGGCCTTGGTCTTTATCTTTGTAAAAATATACTTGATAAATTATCACATAAAATATCTATTGAATCAGAAGTCGGTGTAAAAACTAAGGTAATTCTCGATTTATCAATGCTCAATGTGAATATAGAATAAGTCTCCATAAAATTTATGATAATAATTATAAGTTTTCATCTAAAATTTTTAAAACATATATCTTACATTCTAAAATTACAGGAATGTAAGTTTTGAGTGGGAAATGTAAGCCAAACAAATGGTGTCGCATTTCCCTCTTTTGTTATAATTAACTCATAAATAAGAAATTAATAGAATTTAAATAAAATGGAGGTCATTCAAATGGCAATTTTGCAAGTAAAAAATTTAAAGAAGGTATATACAACACGATTTGGTTCAAATCATGTTCAAGCTTTATCAGATGTATCATTCTCAGTTGAAGAAGGAGAATATGTCGCTATAATGGGTGAATCTGGTTCTGGGAAAACTACCCTACTTAATATATTAGCTTCACTAGACAAACCAACTAGCGGTGAAGTTTTATTAAATGGAAAAAACATAGTATCTATAAAAGAAAAAGAAATCTCATCATTCCGTAGAAATAATTTAGGATTTGTATTCCAAGATTTCAACTTATTAGATACATTCACATTAAAAGATAATATTTTTCTACCATTAGTTTTATCAGGTAAAAAATACAATGAAATGAATTCACTTTTACAACCACTCGCAACTAAATTAGGAATAAGTTCTTTATTAGAAAAATACCCTTACGAAGTTTCTGGTGGTCAAAAACAAAGAGCTGCAGTAGCAAGAGCACTTATAACTAAACCTCAACTTATTTTAGCAGATGAACCAACAGGCGCTCTAGACTCTCATTCTTCTGATGAATTATTACAATTATTCGAAGATATAAACAAACAAGGTCAAACAATATTAATGGTAACTCACAGTACAAAAGCTGCTAGCAGTGCAAAAAGAGTTTTATTTATAAAAGACGGCAGAGTGTTCCATCAACTTTATAGAGGTTCTTCAACAAAACAAGAAATGTATCAAAAAATTTCAGATACATTAACTATGATTGCTACAGGTGGTGTTAAAAGTGAATAGATTTTTTTATTTTAAATTAGCAATTACAAATATAAAAAAGAATGCAAAAACATATGTCCCATATATAATTACATCAATATTAACTATCTGTATGTTTTACATCATTTGCTCTTTATCAAAAAATCCAGATTTGACTAAGGCAACTGGAACAGGAACAATGTCTGAAGTCTTATTTTTAGGTACAATTGTATGTGGAATATTCTCTGTAATATTCTTATTTTACACAAATAGCTTCCTTATGAAACGTAGAAAAAAAGAATTTGGGCTTTATAATATTTTAGGTATGGAAAAGAAACATATATCTAAAGTTGTATTATGCGAAACACTTATTATAAGCGTAATTAGTTTAGTTTTCGGTCTTTTAATCGGAATTTTATTTGATAAATTAATGCTTTTAATATTATTATCAATGTTTTCAGTAAAAATTCCTTTAGGATTTTATATATCTTCTGCATCACTTAATTCTACTTTTGTATTATTCGCTGGAATATTTGTATTAATATTCTTAAATAGTATTAGACAAATCCACTTGGCTAAACCAATAGAATTATTACAAGGCAGCTCTGTAGGTGAAAAAGAACCAAAAGCAAAATGGTTTATTGCTTTACTTGGCTTTATATGCTTAGGCACAGGATATTATATAGCAGTTACAACTACTAATCCTATAGCTGCTTTGATGTTATTCTTTGTTGCAGTAATTTTAGTAATTATAGGTACTTACCTTGTATTTACAGCTGGAAGTATTGTTTTATTAAAAGCAATGCGTAAAAATAAAAACTACTACTATAAAACTAAAAACTTTATATCAATCTCAGGAATGATATATCGTATGAAACAAAATGCTGTTGGTCTTGCTAATATATGTGTATTATCAACTATGGTATTAGTAATGCTTTCATCTACATTCTCTTTATGGTATGGAATGAATGATATTGTTGACAATTATTATCCAAGAGAATTCCAATTTACCCCTTCTGAGTATTCAGATAAGGATATAAAAAATTTAAAAGCTTGGATAAACAATACACTTGATGATTTTGATCAAAAACCAACTGATACCATTGAATATACTACTTTAAATTTTGCTTGTATCGGTAAAGGGGATACTTTTATAGTTGATAAAGCCAATTCAACATATTCAAATATGGTAAATGATATAAGTACATTATCATTTGTAACTTTAGATGATTATAATAAAATATATAATTCTAACGTTAAATTAAATGATGATGAAGTGCTTATTTGTTCTAGCCGTGAAAAATATACAAGTCCACAACTTAAAGTTTTTAATTATACATTTAAAGTAAAAAATACCTTTGATAATTTCCCTACTGATCAATATGTTGCTGCTAATGTTGCAAAAAATCATGTTGTTGTAGTTAAAAATATAGATATATTAAAAAATATAAATAAATTGCAACAAAAAGTATACGGCGATATGGCCTCAGATATAAAATATTTTTATTTCTTCAATGTAGATACAACTGCCGAAAATATATTAAAAATAAATGATAAGTTTATAGATGACATGCAAGCAATGGCTAATTATCCAAAAGATACAAATAAATACATTTATCAAGGTAAAATAGATTGTCGTGAAGAGTCTAGAAATAGCCTTATTGCCCTTAATGGTGGTCTTCTATTCATCGGTGTTTTCTTAGGTGTATTATTCATGATTGCTACAATTTTAATTATGTATTATAAACAAATTTCTGAAGGATATGATGATAAAGAACGTTTTGCAATAATGCAAAAGGTAGGAATAAGTCACAAGGAAATCAAGAAATCTATACACTCTCAAGTGCTTACAGTTTTCTTCTTACCACTTATTGTAGCAGGAATTCATATAGCTTTTGCATTCCCATTCATAACTAAAATATTAGCTATTTTAAACCTTACAAATACAAAATTATTTGTAATTTCTACTTGTGGTAGTTTTCTAATATTCGCCATATTCTATGGTATAGTTTATAGAATTACGGCTAGAAGTTATTATAAAATCGTAAGTTAAAATTGCAAACACTCTTTAAATTAATATATATTTATTCTTTATAGGCATACTAAAAAATTATAGTATGTCTATTTTTCATTACATAATTCCAATAAAAAAACTCCTAAATACCCACCTTTATTCAAGAGTTTTCTTTTATTCTAGCCATATTCTTTTTTAAATAATCTAAAAGGTCTACTACGCTTTCAGTATAGCAGTCTGCTCCAATTTTCTCCCTAAATGATTCACCTACCGATGCCCCTCCAATAAAAACATGAACCCTTTGTCTTAATTTTCTATCTTCTAACATGTCCATCACCTTTTTCATTTCAGACATTGTAGTTGTGAGTAATGAAGACATCATCAGAATATTGGCATTATAATTTTCAATAGCTTCTATAAATTTTTCTGCTGAAACATCTGTCCCAAGATCTATTATTTTTACATCTAATGTTTCTAAAAAAATTTTTATGACATTCTTGCCCAAGTCATGTATATCTCCTTGAACAGTTCCCATGACTATAATAATGTCATAATCTTTTTCCTCCTCTTTTAAATAGGGCTCTATTACTTTATAACCAGATTTAAATGCCTGCATAGCCAGTAGTACTTCTGGTATTAAACATTCATTTTTTTCTTCTTTCCTTGCAATCAAACTTAGCGCATCTATTAATATATTTTTTAATATGTATTTTGGATCATATCCCGATAAAAGAGATTTTTTTATATATTTTACAACCGAGTCATCATCACCATCAATCATAGATTGTCTGATTTTCTCACAATAATTCATATAAATTCCTCTCCTAAAATAACATATTTTTATTCTTATATTATTAATTTGACATATCGGGTTGTTTTTCCTATAAAAAATAGTTTTTGTTTTTAGAATTTATCCAAAAAAATATCTTCAAGTATTTATAAAGCACTTGGATATATTATTTTAACCAAATACTTATAAATTCTTGAAGATTCTATTTAAATTTAACGATTAATCTTATTATTTTTCTATGTTATCTCATTCTTTTCCCTCATAATTTTTTCTTTTCTTCTTTTTAATATAACGCCAGAAAATATGCCTAATACTGACCAAACTAATAACCATATCAACATAAAATCAAACCCTAATTTTAAATTTCCGATACTTTCTCCGTATGATATAAACCTGCTAATTATTATTGGTACATACATATCTGGTGTTAATGCTATTAATGATATTATACCTGTTGCCATACCTGTTGATTCAACTGGTATACCTGCATCACCTAAGATTGACCAATATGTTGATTTAAGAACATTAACTATATATGCTAACACAATTGTAATTATTATACATATTGCAGTTACTTTTGACGTAAAAAGTACTGCGACTATAGATATTGCTCCTGCTAAAAATACAAGCATCATTCCTTGTCCCTTTGTTTTGAATTTGTCTATTATAAATCCACCAGTGAATCCTGCTAAAAATACTATTACATAACTACGAACAATTGATAATGTACTAGATAAATTTGCTGAGATTCCTAAAACTCTAGTACAATAAGTTCCAATATAACCATTTGCCGTACACCACAATGTATATCCGCTCATAATTACAAATATACAAATCCATATAGAAGAACTTGTAAGCGATGTTATAACAATAGTAATAATACTATCTGATTTTGCTTTTTCTTTATTTTCATTATTTTCAATTTTATCTTCAGGTATTACAAAGATAGTAGCAAACATTAAAAGTATAAATACTACTGCATTTATTATAAGTAATACACGGAAACCTGCAGACATTGATGCAAAACCTGATATTACAAAAAGACAAATTGTTGCAACTATTGTTTGACCAATGCCTCTTAATCCTTCACTAATTCCATATAATCTTCCTTGTTCTTCTTCACTGCCCAATTGTCTAACAGCTTTTAAATATGGTGACCAAAAAGTAGCTATACTAAATATCCCATATAATCCATGAATTATAATAAGTGATGTAAATCCAGGTAATAGGCAATACCAAATTGTTATTAGCGCCATTGCAAAATTTGATATTACTAAAAGTTTTTTTGTACTAAATTTGTCGGCAAGTACCCCACTAACTGGATAGCAAATCACACAAAATATTGCATAAACAGAACCTAATGTTCCTATTTGTATGTCAGTAAGATTTAATGCATCCATCATCTGATCATAAAATGAAAATCTAAGAAGTGGAGTTAGATACATCAATCCTGCTATTAAACTAAGAATTAATAAAACTAATGTCCTATTTTTTACTCCTTTATCATTCATAGAAAATTCCCCCTTTTTTACCGTTTACTAAATTGAATTATTTTTTATCTATTGATTTGCCCTTTTCTTTTAATTTTAGATCTGCTTTTAATACTTTTTGTAAGCTATAACATATTGCAGCTAATATAAATAAAAATGGGAATGATGCTGCTACAGAAATATTCTTTATTGCATTTAATCCTCCTGTAAGTAAAAGAATTATTGCAAATAAAGCTAATATTATTCCCCATAAAATTTTTCTATAATTACTAGGATTTAATTCTCCTTTTGAACTCATCATACTTAAAACAAATATCGCTGAATTTGCAGATGTTATAAAAAAAATAACTAAAACTATAACTGCAATTATAGATAATATTGTCCCCGCAGGATATTCATTAAATATGAAATATAATGCTGTTTCTGGAGTCGCTACCATATCAATTAATGTTTGTGCATCAAATAAATTAACTACATTTAGCGCTAAATTTCCAAAAACTCCAAACCATACCATACATGCTATTGATGGAACTAATATAACTCCCATTATAAATTCTCTAATCGTTCTTCCTTTTGATATTCTAGCTATAAAAACACCTGTAAATGGTGCCCATGTAATCCACCATGCCCAGTAAAATACTCTCCAAGTATAAATCCATGTATTATCACCATAAGGATTTATTTTCAAACTATCCATTACAAATCCTGATATATATTCTCCAATTCCATTTACTATACTATTAAGTGTTGATTGAATTGGTCCTACACAAAATGCAATTATTAGCAAACTCACTGCTAAAATTAGATTTGCATTTGATAAATACTTCATACCTTTATCCAATCCAGATACTGCAGTATATATATAAATAATCGCAATTACAACTATCATCATTATCCAAAGTTTTACATTAACATTTATTCCAAATATATAATTTAAGCCCTGACAAATTTGTATACAAGCCATTCCTAAAGATGTTGCAACCCCTATTACAGTAAGTACTATTGTAAATATATCTATCGCATTTCCAATGGTTTTTCCCATTTTATTTTTTCCTATAATAGGTTCAAATAAACAACTTATAAGTGCCGGTTTATTTTTATTGTATTGAAAATATGCTAGTCCTAATCCTACTATTGCATATAACGACCATGGATGTACTCCCCAATGCATAAAGCATGATTTTATTGAAAAATGAATAGCTTCCTGACTCATAGGATCTATGCCGTCTATAGGTTGTATATAATGAGCTAATGGTTCTGCTATTGACCAAAATACAAGACCGACTCCCATACCAGCACAAAATAGCATTGCAAACCACGTAATCGTGTTATATTCTGGTTCACAATCATCAGGACCAAGTTTTATGTTGCCAAATTTACTAAATCCAATATATACACAAAATATAACTAAACAAAATGTAATTAATAAGTAAAACCAGGAGAAATGATTTTGTAAAAATAAATATATACTGCTTGATATATTTTCAAATCCTTTGCTATTAATTATTCCATATACAACTATAAATATAGTTATTAAAATTGATATAACAAAAACAGTATTATTTTTCGACCATTCATTTATATTTCCCCTTGAATCTTTATTTTTTCTTTCCATAATATTTCCCCCATTCAATAATTAAACCTTAAAATTAATATATATTTATATAAATAGTAAACTTAAACAATACATAACATCCATTTTATATAATAAAAAAAGTTGTTTTTTGATATATTCTATAACAATAATAGTCTGATTATATTCTTATATTTTTTATTTATAAGTTATTATTCATTATAATTCTAAATAAAGGCACATATAATTATGTGCCTTTATTCAACTGATGTACATATTTAATTTCTAATATTTCGCAAACTTTTATAGTAAATTAATAATAATGCTTATTTAATTTAACCCATCCTTACTTTTTATTAAGCTCCTACAAATCCTTTACAAAGCGCTACTGCTCCAGTTGCATCTTCTGAATATCCATCAGCACCTATAGTATCTGCAAATTCTTTATTTACTGGTGCTCCACCAACAGCAACCTTTACATCTAATCCTTTTTCTTTTATTAATGCTACTGTATCTCTCATTGCAGGCATTGTTGTTGTTAACAATGCTGATAGTCCAACTATTTGTGCATTATTTTCAACTATAGCATCAACAAACGCTTGTGGTGATTGATCTATACCAATATTTATTACAGTAAATCCTGAACTTTCTAACATCATAGCTACTAAGTTTTTACCTATATCATGTAAATCTCCTTCAACAGTTCCTATTACTACTGTTCCTAATGATTTTAAGTCTCCATCTTGAAGAAGTGGTTTTACATAATTTAATCCAACTTGCATTGTTTCAGCACTCATTAAAACTTCTGGTACAAATAATTCTCCACTTGCCATCATTGGTCCAATTACATTCATAGCTTCTATAAGACCATTATTAACTATATCACCTACTGCTACACCAGCATCTATAGCTTCTTTTATTTTATCAACTATTTCCTCATCTTCACCATCTATAACAAGTTCTTTTATTTCTTCAACATAATTTGCCATTCTAAATAACCCCCTATTATTTATTTTTTTATTAAAATTTATATATTATTTAATTATTCTAAAAGCTCTTTTCTATGAGCTTTTAAATATTTTTTAGTAAATCTGTCTTTGTTAAGCAATGCTTCGCCAGCAAATATCATACTCATCATTTTTCTATTACCTGGGTCTAGAACTGCTCCATCAAGACCTGCATGCATACACATTGCCAAATAAGTTCTATTTAATAACCCTCTATTCGGTAATCCGAATGATATATTGCTAAGTCCACACATAAAATGCACTTCTGGAAAATTTTGTTTTATATTTGCAATTGTGTTAAGTGCAACTAATCCCATATTTGAATCTGTACTTATTGGTTGAATTAACGGATCTATATACATATTTTCGTATGGTACACCATCTTCATACATTTTATTTATTAATTCTATACCGATTTTTGTCCTTACTTCATCACTTGGACTTATTCCATTTGCATCATCAATTAATAAAGCTACTATCTTTGCATCATATTGTTTTACTAATTTTATAACATCGTCGTATCTAGATTTTTCAGCAGTTATAGAATTTATCATTGGTACACCTTTGTGTACTTTTAATGCTGATTCTAATGCCTTTGGATTTGGACTATCTATACAACATGGTTTATCAACTACCTCTTGCACTATTTCAACTAACCATGGTAACATTTCTTCTTCTACATCAATTAATGTTCCACAGTTTACATCTATATAGTCACTTCCTTGTTTACTTTGTCTTAGAGCTAATTCTTGAATAAATTCTTTATCTTTTGCTTTTATAGCCTCTGTTATCCCTTTTAAACTTGTGTTTATTTTTTCTCCGACAATTACCATCCTATTCCCCCCCTACTCTAGTTATATATTTAATACAAAAATACTTTATGGAGTAAGAGTTTAACACCACCTTGTATTTTTGTATTAAAATATTCTAATTTATACTAAATTTTATCTATGTCTTCTTGTTTCATACCAATACTTAACATGAAGTCATCTAATTGTTTTTCTATTTCTGGATCTAACTCTGGTTTTACATATGCAGCTAATTGTTTATCCATTCTTGCTTGCATTGAATCATAAAGTTGTTCATTTGGATCCATACCTTCTGGTAAGTTAGTTCTTAAGCTTACTTGTGGGATATAAGCTTTTCTACAGTTTTTAACTGTATGTTTTTGATTTAAGAATATACCTTCTGTTTCTACAACTTTCTTTAATGTATCGATAGCTAAAGTTTTATCACTTACTTCTATATCTTCCATATAGTTAGCTAATCTATCTATAACTTCAAAGTCTAACATTAATTTTTCATAACTCATTGTTGCGAATGAATCTAATATACCAGCAGAGTGCATAACTATATTTGCTTTGTAGAAATTACTATGCATTAAGCACATTGCAGTTTCTATACCAGCTTGGGCAGTTACACCTTTTGCATCAGATAAACCTCCGCCACTTCTGCAAGCCAAACCATATTTTTTAGCTAATAAAGAACCATATCTTCCTGCTTTTATTAATTCTGGTGTTCCTATAGATGCATTTCCTGATTGAACATTAGAGCCATAACTTGCAAATAAGTACATAACTGGATTTCCTGGATTAATTAATTGTGTTAGTACTATTCCTGCTAACATTTCTGCATTACACATTGCTACTGCACCAGCTATTGTAACAGGTGCTGTTGAACCTGGCATACAAGCCGAACAAACTGCTATTGGTTGGTTATATTCACAACCTTTCATTAGTGTATATAATGCATTTCTGTCCATTTTTAAAGGACTTGTTGGTGTAGAAAGAACTATATATCTATATTTTTCTTTTAATTTTTCTTTTCCACCAAATGCAATTTCTAATATCTTAAATATGTTTTCTTGGTCTTTTTCATCTCCTTGAATACCAAATAATACTTTTGAAGAACGTTTTATAGTTGCATAAACCATAGCTGGTATACTTATTTCTGCTTCTATATCATATGGTTGAACTAGTATTCCACCATTAATGTCATATGATTTTTCCATATGGAATAAGTTTGCCATTGTTAAAAAGTCATCAAAAGTTGCATTTCTAACACTACCATCTCTATTTGTTATCATTGGAGATCCATACCCAGGTGTGTAATTTACATCTGTTGTATTCACATTTATAGAGTATTGTTCATCTCTACCATACATAGTAAATTCTTTTGTAGCTATGTCTAAAGCATGCATTACTTGTTCTTCTGTAAAGAATGTTCTTCCATCTTCTTGTCTAAATCCATTTTTCTTAAATATTTCATTTACTTCATCAAGACCAAATTTTATACCTATTTCATTAAGTATTTTCAAACTAGCTTGATGTATTTCTTCTACAGCTTTTAATTCCTTCTCACGATTCATAAATCTTTCCCCCTTTATTTGTAAATAAGATTATAGTTAATATCATTATTACGTTTTTATTTAGGTATTTAGATTTTACAATAAAACCCTCAAAACCTTTTTTATATGACTTTTTTATTCTATCTTTTCTTTATACTATGATAGTAACACAACAATATTATGCTTTTTTTATAACTATCATGCTATTTTTAATACAAATATGCTATTTTCAGTATTTTTATTACTTTTCTGTTATTTTTTATATATATCTGTTTAATTTTTATCTAAATTTTATATAAAATTTAATTTAATTATTCAAAATTTTATTTATAATTACTTGTTTAACTACTTAACCTTTTTATTTTTCTTAAATTTTGAAAAATTATCTCTTATATAATCTCTAAGTTCTAGCGGGTCTTCAATATAATAATCTGCACCAATCTTCTTTCTAAATATATCTCGAATTGGACCTCCACCTATGAATATAGTTAAATCTTCCCTTAATCCTCTTTTTTTTAATTCTTCTATTACCAACTGCATTTGATTCATTGTTGTTGTCAATAATGATGACATCATAAGTATATCTGGCTTTTCTTTTTCTATTGCTTGTATAAAATTTTCTACTGAAACGTCAATTCCCAAATCTATCACTTCTACATTCATAGTTGTAAGCAGTGCTTTTATTATATTTTTTCCTACATCATGCAAATCACCATAAACCGTACCTATAACTATCTTTATTGCACCTTTTTTCCCTTTTACTTCTAAATAAGGTTGTAAAACTTTAAGACCTGCATGTAATGCTCTTGTAGACATCAATACTTCAGGTATTAATACAGCTTCATCTTTAAATTTTTCAGTGATTGTATTAATCCCAGCCATAAGCCCGTTTTTTAATATATTTTCAGGAGGGTATTTAAGACCTAGAGCCTCCTTCGTATATTGCATAGTTTCACTCGCTTCTCCCTCAATAATAGCCTCACTAATCAACTTATAGTAATCCATATTTTATCCCCCTATCCGTATAGTTTAGTTTCTATATTTTTTTGCTAAGTTATTTAAATTTATTTCTATAAATCACTGGTGTTACCCCAATATATCTCTTAAATATTTTGGTAAAATAACTTTGGCTATTGAAACCAACCTTTTCAGAAATCTCTTGAATTGATAATTCTCTCATAGACATAAGTTCAATTGATTTTTCAATTCTAACTCTTGTTATATAGTTATTTACTGTACAATTTAATTTTTCTCTAAATAAATGACTTAAATAAGATGAACTTAAACATACACTATCTGCAACATCTTCTACAGTTATATTCTTATCGTAATTATCAGATATAAAACCTCTTGCCTCTTTCAATAAAGATACTTGTTTATTTTGTGTAAGAATAAATATATCATCAACTAGTTCTAGTATGAAATTATTTAAATATAAAAATATATCCTCAGAAGATTTACATACGTTCACTTTTTTATAAAATTCTTCAGATTTATCTATAGATAATTTAGAATCTAGTCCACCTTCTACTATAGCCCTTGATATACTTACTACTAACTCACTTGATCTTAATCTAATTTTTTCAGTATTATATTCTGATAATATCTCTATATCTGTAAATATTATTGGGAGAAAATCTATGATTTTATCTTTATTTCCAACTCTAATATATTGTAATAATTTTCTTTCCCTTTTAAAATAAGTGTCATAATCAAAAGTTTTATCTTTATTTCCTTTTTTTCTTTCCTCGATTTCTTTTACAATTTGATTTCTCCAATATTGTCTATTTCTTTGCTCCAAAAATATATTATTATTCGTTCTCATTAAATAATTTACAACCAAAAGAAGCATTTCTGCTGCTGATTGGCATTTTTCTGCAGAGATAATTTCTAACTTTTTAACTTTTTCACTTATTATTTCAAAATCAAACATATCTTGTGTACTTTCTTTTAATTCATCTAAGAAGAATTCATCCGCTTTCCAAAGGAGAACCTGACCACAAATAATACAACCTATATTTTGGTTATCTGCAATTATAGGTACAGACCACATCACTAAACCTGCATGGCATCTAAAAAAATACGTAGTTTTCCATCTAAATGCTTCCTGACATGCTTTTCTATACGATTGTTCGCACTTTTTTATAGCTTCTTCATTTGATCTTATATAAGAACAAAATTCACACATTTCTATATCTTTAGGAGTAAAAAATGTTTTTCCATATACATCAACAGCTTCAATAAATAAACCTGTTGCTTTTGAAAAATTAGTTAATAACTTTTCCATATACTCTTGATCTAGGTAATTTATGTTGTCCATCCTATCCCCTCCTATTAAATAACTTTTTATCTATAATTATAGTTAATTGAATATTTTATCATTGCTATAATCTTTGTTTATAAATAAAGTATAATCTATTTTTTATAAAAAAAAGGTACTAGAATAAAATTCATTTTAATTGATTTTATCTAGTACTTTGCTAATTAATTTGGTATATTTAATTATGGGAAAATATTTAAATTTTAATTATGGTAATGAAGTGACCTTTCATTAAAAATTGCTTTTAAAATCCATATTATACTACACGGTAAAATATAGATTATATAGCATACTATTTTAATATTTTCTAATAATATAGTAACATATGTATATTACTATATTATTTGTTTTTATCTGCTTTTTTTTGTACTTTTTTGCTTTAATATCTTATCTAAATTTTCATCTAATAAATCTCTTAACTCAACTACATCCTTTGTATAATAGTCTGCTTTTATTTCCATAGCATATGCTCGTGTAACTGGAGCTCCACCAACAAATATAATTACATCATCTCTTAAATTTTTATTTTTTATTTCTTCTATTGTAAGTTTCATCTGTTTTAAAGTCGTTGTTAGTAGTGCTGAAATCATAACTAATTGAGGTTTATATTTTTTTATAGCATCTATAAACTTCTCTATACTAACATCTATTCCTAAGTCTATAACTTCTACACCAACTGTTGAAACCACCATTTTCACAAGATTTTTTCCTATATCATGTATATCTCCTTCAACTGTTCCTATAACTGCTCTAGCTTTATACATATTATCTTTTTTTATATATGGAGATATAGTTTTAAGGCCGGCATTTAATGCTCTTGTTGCAACTAATGCCTCTGGAATTAATACCATTTCTGTTTTAAATTTGTCAGCTAAAATTTCTATTCCTTTAATTAAACCTTCTTGTAATATTTTTTCGGGCGGATATTTTAAATTGACTAACTCTTTTACAATTTTACTTACTTCTTCAGCTTCCCCTGCCAATATATTTTGTCTCACTCTTTCATATACGTCCATTTAACTCACCCCTTTTCAAAACCTTATATATATTATTTTATTTAATAATTCTTTATACAACAATGTATTTTTGTGTTTTTTATGCAAAAAGGAGTTGAATAACATTCAACCCCCAGATAGATTTATAGAATACCTAAATGCTCAATTAATATTTTACAACCTAATAGTATAAGTATCACTCCTCCAGCAATTTCAGCCTTTGACTTATATTTTAATCCAAATACATTTCCTATTTTTACACCTATTGCTGAACAAGTAAATGTTACAACCCCTATAAAAGATATCGCTGGAATAATATTTACATTTAAAAATGCAAATGTAACACCCATTGCTAATGCATCTATGCTTGTTGCAACTGCAAGTAGAAACATTGTTTTAAATCCTAAAATTTCTTTTATTCCATTATCTTCTCTGCTTAATGCTACTTGGCCTGTTGGTGATATTGAACATGAATCCAATGAATATACACCTATTGTTCCTTCTTCTGGACCACGTTTTAAATTTCTAATTTCTGATTCTTCCTCTTCATCATCATCTGATAATGCTTCTTTAATCATATTTGCACCAATTAAAGCTAATAACACAAATGCTATCCAGTGATCAACGCTTACGATATAACTTCTGAAATTTACACCAAGTAAGTAACCTATAAGTGGCATCAATGCCTGAAATGCTCCAAACCATAAACCAACTATACCTGCCGATTTTAAATTTATTTTTGGTAAAGCCAGCCCTTTACAAATTGATACAGCGAAGGCATCCATCGATAAACCTATTGCTAAAATAAAAAGTTCTAATAATCCCATTATCTCTTCCTCCTTTAAAATTAAAAAAGACCCATAGACAATAAAGTATTTAAATATAAATACCTTATTATCCACGAGTCTCGTTTTTTAATGTAATACCGGATTTTGCAATCATTATGTCGACATTACAACGGCTTAGCCGCAAACTACTCCCTCATAGGAGTTATTTAGTTTTAATCCGTTTAATTATTTAGAACTTCTATATTGTAAATTATTTCAATCCAAGTTGTCAATTATTTATATATAATATTAGTAAAAAATAAATATTATTCCTATTTTATATTAGATTCTTTAATATTTTATAAATACATATGTATTTTCATTAGATTTTTCTTGGCTATATTTATAACCTAATTTATCAAATCTTTTTAATCCTTCTAAATCATAAACATTATTTTGTGCTAAATATCTTACCATCTCTCCTCTTGCCATTTTAGCTAGTGTTCCTTTTTCAATTACCTTGTCTCCATTTATCTCACCAAATACACATGTTATAAATTTTGTCCCTGGTGAATTTTTTAGATATTTTTCTACGCATTTACTATATTCTTTAGATGCTAAATTTATTATTAAATTAGTTTCCTCAAATAAACTATTTGCTATTTTATCAGCCCAATATTCATATAAATCTTTGTTTTTATAATTTATAAATTTTGACTGCATTTCAAGTCTATATGGAACTATTCCATCTAAAGGTTTTAGAATGCCATAAAATCCCGATAAAATTCTCAGATTATCTTGTAGGTATTCAAGCGCATCTCGGCTAAGCACTCTTGCTCCCATATATTGATATTGAATACCTTCATATGAAAATAATGCTGGCGTCAATCTATAATTTAAATCCATATTAACAACCCTATCATAATTTAATTGGGCTAATTTATCACTACATTTCCAAATAGTTTTACATTCATCATATGATAAATTTTTCATATAATTCATTATTTCTTCTGCTTGTTCAAAAAATACTGGTTTGCTTCTATATTCAAAAATATCATCATCAATATTCATCTTCTTCGCTGGTGAAATTATAATTTTCATAATGCTACCTCTTTCTGTCGTTAGCTACCTATATCTTATAAAAATAAAACGGTAGTCAGCCTAACTACCGTTTTATCTAAATTAAAATTTATTAGTCCCAATCATCATAGTCACTTACATCTATCATATTTTCTCTAGTAGAAACTCTTCTCGCTATTCGCTCTCTTTCAACACTTTGAGATAAAATTTCCTTAACTTCTTCGCCATCTTTTATATTTATAATATCAAAATTTCCTAATGTTTTATCGCTAGAATTACAATGTATTGTACTTAGTCCAAAAACTCTCTGCATTAAAGTTCTGCTTAAAGAAACATCAGTTATTCTATATAATCTAACTTCATCTTCTCTCTGAGTTAAAAAACCTGTATTTACAAAAAGACG
Organism: Intestinibacter bartlettii; assembly: GCA_025148965.1. GTDB lineage: Bacteria > Bacillota > Clostridia > Peptostreptococcales > Peptostreptococcaceae > Intestinibacter > Intestinibacter bartlettii. Next base: position 2,909,602 of record CP102273.1, read on the forward strand.
ATTAGTTGTTAAACGATACTTCGTAAAACTAAGTGGTAAACCAAAGAAAACCACTCTTTTACAATCTGACCATAATTCTTTTTCCATGATTTTTCCCCTTTCTGTTTAAACCTAGCTATATTTTATTTATAAAGTTGCAAATATATTACTACTTAATTAAAGCAAATGTATTTTTGAATCTTGTTCTGTTATTTCTCTTATCGGTTTACATGGAACTCCATAAGCCAAGTAATTTGCTGGTATATCCTTTGTTACCACACTTCCAGCACCAATTACTGCATTATCGCCAATAGTAACACCACCTAAAATTACTACATTTGCTGCAACCCATACATTATTTCCAATATGTATTTCATCAGCATATTCAGACATTGATACATGTCCATCTGGGTATTTCATTGCAACTCTCTCATGTGCAATTAGTGGATGGTTTGTAGCCATTAATGATACATTTGGTCCAAACATGACATTATCTCCGATATAAATTCTTGCATCATCCATAACAGTTAAATTAAAATTTGAGAAAAAATTTTCACCTATAAATGTATGCGAACCATAATTAAATTGTATAGGACCTTGGAAATAATATTTCTCACCTATATTGCCTATAAACTCTTTAATTATTGATAATCTATCCTCGTCATATTCATCTATAGTGTTAAATTTTTGACAAAGAGTATGGGCTTTATGCTTTATATCTCTTAGTTCTTTTGTTCTTGCATCAAATAACTTTCCTGCAAATATTTTTTCCTCTTCTCTCATAATACACTCCCTAAATTAAACATATTTTTATCACTTTATATCTATATTGTACATTACTTAGTTGCATATTTTATGAACTCAGCAATTATTAAATTATTTTCTTTGCTATTTTTCCATAAAAATTCTGGATGCCATTGAACCGCCATAACAAATTTCTTATTTGGCATACTTATTGCTTCTATTAAACCGTCTTCCGAAATTGCATTTGCAACTAAACTTGGTGCTAAATCTTTTATAGCTTGGTGATGATAACTATTTACTGATAATTTATCTACCTCTATTATTTTATATAGTGGTGTGCTTTTTAATATATCCACACTATGTATTCCCCTGTTGTATGGTTTTATCATTGTATGTTTAATTTCTGATGAATGTTCTGTGGGTAAGTCTTGATATAATGTTCCTCCTAACAAAGCATTAAATAGTTGAATTCCTCGACAAATACCTAAAATAGGCTTATCGTCTTTAATAGCTTTTTTAAATAAATATGATTCCATTTCATCCCTTTTATCACATTGAACTCCACAAACTTCTTTCTTTTCTTGGTTATAAAGTTTAGGATTTATATCATGTCCACCTGTAAATAAAATTCCATCAACCATATCGTAACATCTATCTAGATTTGTTTTATCTGTTGATAAAGGAAACATAATCGGAATAGCATTATTATCTTCTAAAACATTCATATAATCTGGTAACATCCATATACTTTCTTTTCCATCGTCCCAAAGAGGAATAACTCCTATAATTGGCTTCATAGTATCATCTCCCTTGAATGGTATAATATATTATATCTTATTCTTACAATAAATTATACAATAATTGCACTGGTGTATAGATTAAAAAAAATAATATATATATTTTTATGTTAATATATATTATTTTCTTTTACTTAGGCAAAAAAAATGCATAACATTTTTTTGTTATGCTTAGGTCATAGCTTTGGGAATTCGTTTGCAGATAATCAAACTTTCCCATATATTTCTTATTATATTATACATTTTTATACTTTATTTGCATAGTATTTAAACAAATAAATCCGATTGTTTTTTATCTTTCGACAAATTTTTATGTTTAGTTATCAATCTATACTATATAACCTTTCAAAATATAGATTGATAACTATTAATGTAATTTATATTCTTTCAATTAATATAATCATATCACCAATGAAAATGCTTAACTCGCTAATTCTTTCTGTTCTTCTATTACTATTTCCTTGTTTAATTTTCTAAAGAATGAAATTGTTAATACAAAAATCACAGCAATTGCAACTAAATCTGAAATCGGTGCTGCATATAAAATTCCATTAATTCCTGTTCCAGATTCTGACCCTTCTAAAATAGCAGGAAGTATTATTGCCAGTGGTGCAAAACAAATAATATCACGTATAACAGATGCCATAACTGCATATTTAGATTTCCCAATAGATTGGAAGAATACTGCTGTCATCTTAACCAGACAAGTAACCGTCATAAGCGACAGATAAATTCTAAATGTTTTTACTGCAAATTCTTGATATAGTCCGTTTCCTGAACCAAAAATTCCAACCACTGCTTTCGGCCATAATTGGAAAATAATCGTTGCAGTTATACCAGTAATTAAAGTGGCACGAAGAACTATTTTGTATGCTTCACGTACACGATCCATCCTTTTTGCTCCATAATTATATCCAAAAATCGGCTGTCCTCCAAGAACAATCCCAGTTACAATATTTAAAACAATTGTATATACTTTTGTTTGGATACTAAATACAGAAATCGGAATATCCGGACCATATTTTGATAATGCCCCATAACGTGCAAGCGTCATATTACTAACTAATGTTACTGCCACAATTGAAATCTGTGTTATAAAAGTTGCTGCTCCTAGATTAATCATTTTAGATAAAATCGTTATATTAGGTATAAAACTACTTTTCTTTAATTTAAAACTTTTTGGCTTAAAGAAATAAACTGCACACATTGCAAAAGATACTACTTGACCAATAGCAGTAGCCCATGCTGCACCTGCAATTCCCCATTTAAGTAAAAAAATGAAAATTGGGTCTAAAATGATATTTATAATAGCTCCCATCACCATTGCTTTCATGGCAAATGCAGGACTTCCATCCGCACGAATCATACTATTCATTACATTTAATAATAAATAAAACGGGAAAAATGCTGCCACAATACGGAAATAAGTCACTGAAAGTCCTAAAGTTTGGTCTGATGCACCAAAAAGATTCATAAGCGGTACTGCTGCAATCTCACAGATAAGCATAAGTACAATACTAATTAGTAATGTAACAGTTATTCCTGTTCCAACAGATTTGTGTGCACTATCCGTATCTTTTCTTCCTGCACATATACTTAGATAAGATGCTGCACCATCTCCAACGCACCACGCAAAAGCATTTGCAATGCAGATTACTGGGAATGAAACTCCCGTAGCTGCATTTCCTAAATAGCCAAGTGTACTATTTCCGATAAAAATTTGATCGACTATATTATAAAATGCGCTAATTAAAAGTCCCATTATACATGGAACAGAGAATTTTAATAAAAGTTTCGAAATTTTTTCTTCTTCTAAAATTTTGTTTTCATTTGCCAATTTTATAATTCCTCCTATCTTTATATTTTCAAAAAATAAAAAACTACCGTAATAGTTTTGGCGTTTTTTTTCAAAAACTTATAGCAAAACTATTACGGTAGTTTGTAGAAACATTCATCCAATCATGAATTTATATAAGTATCATATTTTATTTGTCACAACAATATAACATATTACGTTTATATTTACAACTGTTAATTTGAATTTTAATAAATTTATTAATTTATTTATTTTTAAATCAAAATATATATTATTTCAAATAATCTATTAATCTTGATATATTATTTTACCCATTTAAATAAAGAAACTATTATGTAATAATCTATTAAATTTCGTTTGATTCCTCTTTATTACACTTTATTCTTAATAAAAATAATAATGAATATATACGATTATATAAATACTCAATAAAATCTTTATCATTTAAAACTTCCCTCTTCTGTTTTGCTTTATTTAAATATTCATTATGTCTAATATCAAAATACTCATTTATTATTTTATTTATTTCTTCTAACTCATTATGTATTACAGTATAAAGCTTGCTTTCTTTAGTTTCTCCCACTTGTAAAGCAACCTCTTGGTTTTTCATTTTTACACCATCACCATCATTTATAGAAACTATATATTGTAATGAATCCGTGATATAATCTAGTGCTGTCTTTTTATCTAATAACTCATCACTTATAATTAATTCCTCTGAATAATTAATTTTTCTTTCAAGCTGCTCATAATTATAAATATATTTTATTTCATTTGAACTTTTATGCCCTACTAAAATAAGTACTCCATTTCTAAGCTTCAATGGAATATTAAATTTCACCAATCTTTTATTTACATCTACTGTGAAAGCATACCTATCCTTTATAAATTCTGAATATGTTAACTCCGTTAGCATCTTTAATGATTTAACTGTAATTGTTTCATCCTTTTCTAAAATTCCATCGTATTCTACACCAAAATTTAATTTATAATAATGATTAAAATCTATATCTAAATAAGGTTTTGCATCATCATGTTCATCATAACTAATAAATTGCTCTTTTATTAAATTATTTTGTGGTAATTCGTATAAATACCATTGTTTAAAACTCACCCAAAATCTATCTAAATTATTTTCCATATATACCCCCAATATATTTTGAAATTTAATCTGATAATGTAATTCTAGCACTCCTATTTTATCATAACAATTAATAAAATTTTACGGTCTACATGAAAATCCAATACCCAATGCCCCTGGTCCTGTATGACAAGTAACTCCAAATGATAAATAATCACACATTACTTCATGTCCCGGAAATGCTTCTTTAATATCTTGCACCCATCTTTGCGTTGTTTCATCATCAGCACTCGATGCAGCTAATAAGTGTATATCACCATTTTTAAATTCTTCTGAGTATTGCTCTGACAATATAGTTTTAATATCCTCAATCATTGTCTTTTTAGCTTTTTGAAGCCCTCTACATTTTTTATATAATTCTAAGATTCCGATATCTAAAGATAAAATTGGTTTTATATTTAATATTTGTCCTGCTACAGCAGCACCTGATGATATTCTTCCACCACGTCTTAAATATTTTAAATCATCTACAGCTATAAAAATCGCCATTTTTTGTTTAGCTTGTTCTAATTTCAATTTAATTTCATTAGCTGAAAGCCCTTCTTCTATCATTTCTAATGCATCTAATATTGATTGATGTAGTGGTGTTGATATTCTCCCATGATCCACAACATAAACTTTCTCTTTATATTTTTCCTCTTGTGCGAGCATTGCCGCAGTAGAATATGAACCACTTAATCCACTGCTAAGAGGCATATATAAAATATTATCGTATTCTTCTAAAACATCATCCCATAAATTCATAACGTCTTCTGGTGATGGTTGTGATGTGCTAATATCTTCTTGGTTAATCAATTTTTCCATAAGTTCATTTCGAGTTATATTTTTCCCCTCATAATAACACTCTCCACCAATATAAAATGGCATAGGTAATATTTTTATACCTAATCTGTCTGCCTCATCTTGAGTAATACTGCTATGACTATCTGTTATAATTCCTATTCGACTCATTATTTTTCCTAACCCTCCTATTATATAAAACTATACCTATAAAATTTTATATGAATATGTCTATTTTAACATAGTGTTTCCTATTTTCTCATTTTTTACAAAACTAACTTAATTTATTTTCATATATTTAAAACTATGCATTGTCTAATATTTACAGAAAAATAATGTATTATACTATATTTTATTGTTTTATTAAAATATTTTTTTTATAAAAAAAGACCGTTACAAATTTTAATATGTAACAGTCAAATATTTTTATAATTTATTTAAATCAACTTTGAACATAGGTAATCTAAATTTAACTTATATCATTTTTCTAATTACTGCAAATAAACCACCTATAGATGCTATGATAACTCCTATATATCCTCCAACCCCTGCGTCAGAAGTTTTTGGAGTATCATTACTTTTTGGTTGCCCTATTAATAATTCATCTTCGTTATTATCCTCTGAATCTTGTTCTTCATTAGAGTCTCTATCTTTATTTTCATTTATATCTTCTTGATTATCTTTCTGTTCCTGATTATTATCTGATTGATAATCTTCAACATAATCATTTATTGGTATTATTTCACTATCGTCTATCTCTTCATTTTCATCTACATCTTCTAGATTATCATCTATATCGTAATCTTCATCTATATCTAAATTTCGTTCTTCAACTTGAGTTGGGTTTATTTCATTAGCAAATATTTGTGTAGCCCCAAGTGGAACCATACCTGTTGCTATAAATGCACTTAATCCTAATATTTTTATTTTATTGTTCATATTTTACCTCCTAAATTCTACTTTTTTGTTTATCACTATCAATTAATTATTTGTTAATTTAATCAATTTATTAAGTTCTGCTTTGTCTATTTTTCCATATATATTTTGGTATGAATAAGAATATCCTTTATTGCTCCAAATTGCGTAATTTATACTATCCGCACTGTAGTATGAAATATTTACTCCTTGGATTGTTTCTGTTTTTAAAAATTTTCCATCAGGAATTCCGATTATATCTTTATCCCCTTTTACGATATCAAATTCAGTACCATCTTTGTATATTATTCGTCCCTGTTTATCTCTATTTTTTTCTCCAATAACAAAATACTTATCAACTTCTTTATCTAAAACCGGAACAGTAAATCCTAAATCTGATTCCATTTTTTTGATTGAACTTACTTCCTTTAATAGATTTTTTTTTGAATCAGAACCTGATACTTTATTATTTTCATCATTCATAAATTCTTTTCCATCTTCTTTTAATACTATATTATCTAGAGTATTTGTTTTTTGATTGAAAAATACTACACCTATAGCTATAGCAATTATTGAAACTGAAGCAATACTTATAAATTTTTTATGATTTTTTTGTGCTATATTCTGTGCTTTGTTCAAGTATTTTTCAAACCTTATAATTTTTTTTGACTTATTACAGTTATCATACTCCTCAAGTAAAAACTCGTCATCTATATCTCCAAATGCATCCAGAAATTTATTTTCATCAATCATATATATTGACCTCTTTCTTCTAAAAACTCTTTCAATTTTGTTCTAAACCTTGATAATGTCATTTTCACATTGCTTTGGCTTAAATTATTTTTTTCAGCAATATCTTTTATAGAATATAAATACCAATATCGCTGAACTATTATTATCCTTTTTTCCCTTGGCAAAGATTTTAAAAATTCATTTATATATTTTGTTAGATATTTTTCTTCCATTTCTGTATCAATATCATTTTGACTAGGTATACATTCTTTTAATTCATCCAGAACTAGTGGCACTTCTCCCTTGCGTTTTTGACAATTCTTGCTTTTATAAATATTTAAAGCTAAATTTCTTGTAATTTTACCTAGAAATGCTTTTAAAATTTTCGGTCTTGTCGGTGGAATTGAATTCCATGTTTTTAAATATGTATCATTTACGCATTCTTTTGAATCTTCAAGGTTGTATAGAATATTGTTTGCTATTGTGTTACAATAGCTCCCATACTTTTTATCAGTCTCAGATATAGCATTTTCATCTCTAAACCAATATAGATCTACAATATTATGGTCTTCCAAGTTTTTTCCTCCTTTCATATAATAAGACAACAAAAAATTATGTTGGTCACAGTTTATATTTAAATTTTAATTATATTTTTTTAATTTAATATACAATAAATTTATTCAAAAAAATAGGGACACTTATTTCAAGCATCCCTATGTTCTATAAAGTATTCCTATTTGTCTTTTCTTTGTAATAATACTACAGTTTCGCAGTGTGGTGTATTTGGGAACATATCCATACATCTAACTTTTTTAACTTCATATCCGTAACTTTCAAATCCTTGTAAATCAACTACTAAAGTTTTTGGGTTACATGATATATAGATTATTTCTTCTGCATTAAATTTAGATATATCTCTAACAGCATCTTTGTGTATACCTGGTCTTGGTGGGTCAACTATTATAATGTCAGGTCTTTCTTTTAAGCTATTTACTGTTTTAGCAACATCTCCTGCTATAAATTCACAGTGAGTTAATCCGTTTAATTTAGCATTTTCATTTGCTGCTTCAACTGCTTCTTCTACTATTTCTATTCCGTAAACTTTTCTAGCTTTTTGAGATAAGACTTGTCCTATTGTTCCAGTTCCACTGTATAAATCGTAAAGAACTTTGTCTTTATAGTCTCCAACAAATTCCCTAGCCATAGAGTATAATTTTTCAGCTCCTAATGTGTTAGTTTGGAAGAATGAGAATGGAGATATTTTAAATCTAAGACCTAATAATTCTTCATATATATGATCTCTTCCGTGTAAAACTCTTAATTCATCACATTTAACTGCATCTGCTAAGTTGTCGTTTAAGCAGTGTAATACACTTGCTAAGTCCGCATCTAAATCTAATCCTAGTAACATATTTTTGTATTTGTCCATATCGTAATCTAATTGAGTACTTGTTACTATCATAACCATCATTTCATTAGTTTTTATACCTTTTCTAACAACTAAGTGTCTTAAGTATCCTTTGTGGTCGTTTCCTCTGTAGTATGGTAGCCCTTCTGCTCTGAAGAATTCTTCTGTAGCAGTTAATATTTTTATAAAGTCTTGGTCGATTAACATACATCCGTCAACTGTAAGTATATCTATATGTCTACCTTTTTTGTGCATTCCTATAGTTAATGGTCCATCTTTCATTTCGTTTCCGAAAGTGAACTCCATTTTATTTCTGTAGCAAGTATTATTTGGACTTGATTCTATTCCTAAGAACTCAAATCCTGTTATCTCATGACTTTCAAATAAGTCTAATATTTGTTGTTTTTTAAGCTCTAATTGTTTTTCGTATGGAAGGGATAATATTGTACATCCTCCACATTGTCCAAAGTGCTTACATGCTTGTTCTGTTTCTAATGGAGATTTTTCTAATACTTCAAGTAATTTAACTTCTGCTTTTTGGCTATTCGCTTTTTTAACTGATGCTTTTACTTTTTGACCAGTTATTCCGCCCTTCATGTTAACATTTCTTTTTCCTATTACAGTAGAAGAAGTTCCACCGAACTCCATTTTACCTACTTCAAATTCAATAATTTCTCTTCTTTTCACTAAATTATCCTCCGTCAATATCTTAATTTTAAATACAAGTTTCTATTTTATCTTCAATATATAGCGTTTATTTAGTCTATATAATTATTGCCTTTTTTTAATCATACCTACTAATTATATTAGATTTTTGTCTTTATATCAAAACCTTTATTATCTAAATTTGTTATATTTAAATTTAAGATTAAATTTAGTCTCTTTCTTCTATCATTTTAACTTCTTCATCTGTTAATTCGCGATATTCTCCAAGCGCTAAGTTTTCGTCTAGTTTTAGTTTACCCATAGATAATCTCTTTAGATATATTACTTTCTTATCTACACTTTCAAACATTCTCTTTACTTGGTGGAACTTGCCTTCATGTATAGTAAGTTCTATTTCTGAAATTTCATCACTCTTAAGTATTATAAGTTCTGCAGGCATAGTTTCGTATCCATCATCTAATGTAACCCCTTTCGCAAAAGCTTTAATATCTTCTTCTGTTACAATACCTTCAATTTTTGCATAATAAGTTTTTGGAACGTGTTTTTTAGGTGATAATACCCTATGAGCTAATTGTCCATCATTTGTTAAAACTAAAAGCCCCTCTGTATCTTTATCAAGTCTTCCAACCGGGAATGGCTCAAATACTAAATCCTCTTTATCAATTAAGTCAAGAACTATTGGATCCCTCTTATCAAATGTTGCAGATATATATCCATCAGGTTTATTTAACATTAAATATATAAATTCTTTGTAAGTTACTTTTTCCCCATCGAATATTATTTCATCATTTTCTACATCAACTTGTACTCCTGGGTTGTTTATCACTTTACCGTTAACCTTAACTAAACCATTTTTACAAAACTTTTTTAATTCACTTCTACTTCCATATCCTAAATTAGATAATATTTTGTCGATTCTTTGTTTTTTAGACAATGCTTTTCCTCCTTCAATATGTATATAATATCTATTTTTCAAATTAACCAAGTATATCCATTTTTATATTTTACCTTAAAATGATATTTTTCTATAAAAACATTTTATATATTTGTTATTATATTTTTATCAATTTATATCTATACGTTTTTTCTTTTTAAGTATATAATATTATTGATGGGTAAGTCTTGTAAATTTTTAACTATTTTTGAATTTATGGAGGTATAAGATGTTAGTTTCTGCTAAAGAAATGTTAGTAAAAGCAAAAAAAGGAAAATACGCAGTAGGTCAATTCAATATAAACAACTTAGAATGGACAAAAGCAATATTATTAACTGCACAAGAAAACAATTCACCAGTTATATTAGGTGTATCTGAAGGTGCTGGGAAATATATGTGCGGATACAAAACTATAGTTGGAATGGTTGAAGGTATGTTAGAAGAATTAAACATAACTGTTCCAGTTGCTCTTCACTTAGATCACGGTTCTTTTGAAGGTGCAAAAGAAACTATAGCTGCTGGATTCTCTTCAGTAATGTTCGATGGTTCTCACTATGGAATAGAAGAAAACGTAGAAAAAACTAAAGAAATAGTTGCTTTAGCTCACTCTAAAGGAATATCTGTTGAAGCAGAAGTTGGTTCTATAGGTGGAGAAGAAGACGGTGTTGTAGGTGCTGGAGAAGTTGCTGATCCTGCTGAATGTAAAAGAATAGCTGATTTAGGAATAGACTTCTTAGCTGCTGGTATAGGTAATATACACGGTAAATATCCAGAAAATTGGGCTGGATTAAACTTCGAAGTTTTAGGAAAAATCAATGAAGCTACTGGTGACATGCCATTAGTATTACACGGTGGTAGTGGTATCCCAGATGAAATGATAAAAGAAGCTATATCTTTAGGTGTTGCTAAAATAAATGTTAATACTGAATGCCAATTAGTATTTGCTGAAGCAACTCGTAAATACATCGAAGAAGGTAAAGACCAACAAGGTAAAGGTTATGATCCTCGTAAAGTATTAGCTCCAGGATTTGAAGCTATAAAAGCTTGTGTTAAAGAAAAAATGGAATTATTCGGTTCTATAGGACAAGCTTAATTCTAAAAAGTTAAAAACAAGAACGAATATAAAAGGGTTGAAGATGTTTCCTCAACCCTTTTTATTTTTACAAAATTAATCTATATATTATATAAACTCAATATATATTCTAAATCTATAAATTAAATTCAAACTAAAAAACGAACCTCTGGCAAATAAAAATCTTGTACAAGTACAAAACTTATATCTGCCGAAGATTCGCAATCTTATTTTTTATTTACAAATTTTTATCTAACTATAAAATTTTGATGCTCCTACTAACTGTCTTTTTGAAACTATCTTAGCAAGATTTTTTAAAGATGCAATTTTTATATCTTCAAAACTTACTAAGAATACAAATTTGAAATCTGAAAATTCTTGGTTTATATTGTAAACTTCAAAATAACATTTTATATTATCCATACAATACACATCTTGAAGTTCTTCTTCTATTTCATCTGTAGTATCTTTTAAGAAACGTCTGATATCATCAAACATAATCTCAAAAAATGACTCATCAACAGTTTCTCCTAATGCTTCAATAGCTTCAAGTATCTCTTCCTTAGAAAATACCATCTCTGATAACTCGCAGTCAAATACCATTATATTATCCTGGTTTATAGAATTAGATATGTCTTGTAAATAACCGATATCTTGACGAGCCGCAATAATATCTTTTACTTCTTTACTGTTTACATGAAAGCTGCCTTTTCTGTTTTTTAGTTTTAATTCTATCATTAAACTTCGCCTCCTTTAAGTAAGCTAACTTAATTATAGTTTATCAATAACATCCTTAATTTCTTTCCAAGAAGAAACCCTAGTAATGTTTTGATGCTCTACACCTTTATTGTAATTACAATCAATTAATATTACTTTTATTCCACCATTTGCAAGATTTAAAGCATTATTTGGATGATCTTCTATAAATATATCACACTTCAATTCATTAGCTTTATGAAGTTTATTATCTGTACCAAGTGAATAAAGAGGTATTTGCGATAATTGTTGTTTTTTAAGCCAATCCTGTGTTATTTGTGTTAAAGAATAATTTCTTGCTGTCACAAAAAATAAATTATTATCTTTATATAATTCATCAATAACATCTTTAACTCCTTCAACAACCTTAGCTTCTGAATATGAATTCATATATTTTGAATGAAGTTTATCCAACATTCCTTCTAATGTATCTCCATATAACTCTGCCCAATATACTGTTGTAAAATCTTCCTCAGTAAGTTTTTTATTGTAGATACTATTTAGATATGGCAAATAATGATATGGACTAGTAATTGTTCCATCTATATCTATGCATATATTTAAATTTTTCATTATATATCTCCCGTTTTTCAAGAATTCATTATATCATATACTTTAGTATAATTCAAAAAAACGTAGATAGCTATATCTAATTAAAATTTTACTTGATAATAAATTTTTCTACAAAAAAATCTAGGGAGTTATTGTATATTTTCTATACAATACTCCCTAGATTTTATACTTTATTTATTTCTTATTTTTCTTTCTAATTCAGAAATTTGTTTTTGATATTTATCAATTTTTTCATCAGATTGTTTTATATATTTTTTTATCTCTGAAACATCATCAATATCATCTTTTTTTATTAATTTATCTATTTGATCTATAGCCTTGTACTTTAGTTCATATGATTCCTTCATGTATTTTGTACATTCGTTCAATATTTTTGTATATTCATTTTTAGATAATTGAGGCACTTCCATATCATCATAAAGCTCGATTACTCTTTCAGACATATATTTTGCTTTATCAATGTCTTTTCTTATTTTTGCATTATTTGTTATACATGTTTGTATATCTTTAGAATAAACTCCACATTCTTTTATTGGTTTCAATGCTATATTTTCAATATCTGATATATCTGACTTGTATTGCTTTATTTTTAATAAGTCTTGTTCTACATTATTTACATCCAAACTAGATGTATATATTTCTTTATAATTCATTACCATTGAATTGTTATTTTCTAATTGCTTTATACCGCTTATGTACATATTGCTTATGACTATTGTTGTAGCTAATACAACATATGTGCATGCATATATACATGCGCGACTAAATTTTTTATAGTTTTTAAATAAAACTACCAAAGGTATAACATATAAAAATATAAATACTAATATCCATCTCATAATCACAATCTCCTTTTCCATTAATACTCATTTTAATGTATTTTTAGTATTTACAATTTTTATAAATATTAATCATAAAAAAATCTTTATCTTAAAAACTTTTAAAAATGTAGATTTTTTTGAAACACATATACGGAAATTATATTTATCTACAATTTATAAATGAATATAATTTCCTATGTGTTATAAAATGGAAAAATCCTTATTATATAGATTCTCACTAAATCTATATAATAAGGATTTTCCATTTAATCTAATACCTTTATTAATTTAAAATCAAGATAGTCACTTGATGCAAGAATATATTCTATTCCATTTCTAATTCCTTTAAGACCCATTTCAAATGATTCTTTCCCGTGTAAATGACCATAAATTACTTTTTTAACGTTGTATTTTTCATATAACTTAGTAAACTCCGATTCTTCTAGTTGGTCATTTGTAGGTGGATAATGAGTTATAACTATAATGTTATTACAACCATTTTGAATTGCAGATTGTATAGACATTTCTAGCCTCAGTACTTCTCTTCTATATATTTTCATATCGTTGCTATCAAATTTAACTTCATTTGGACAAAGCCATCCTCTACTTCCACATATAGCATAGTCTCCATATGTGAAATATCCATTTTGTATAAAGTTCATATCATCACTTTCATATACAGCGTTTATTTTTGAAAGTGATGACCACCAATAATCATGATTTCCTTTTATAAAAATTTTCTTTCCTGGCAGTGATTCAATTATATCTAAATCTGATTTAGCTTCATTTAAATTCATAGCCCAAGATGTATCTCCAAGAACTAATACCGTGTCATCATCTTTTACTGTTTCACTCCAATTATCGACTATCTTTTTCTCATGATTGTCCCAATTATCACCGAATATATTCATAGGCTTTGGATTTTCCGTAGAAAAATGTAAATCACCTATTGCATATAATCCCATAAATTCATCTCCTTTCTCAAACACTTTATTCTACGATAAGTTTAATCATTATTAATATTTTTTAAACATTATAATTTTATATACGTTATAATTTAAAAGCTGTCTCAAAAATTAAGACAGCGTAAAATTATTTTTCTATTCTGTGTGTTTTAAAGTCCTCTAAAATATAATCTATTTCTTCTTTAAGCGCAACTATTTCATCGATATCTCTTTCACTATCGATTTTGTCCAATCTTCTTTGATATTTAAGAGCACTACTAATTTCCCCTAAATTATATAGTTCCTGTATCTTTTTCAATACATCCTTTAAAGTTACAGATTTTGCTTGATACATAACTTGAGCTTTCATTATATCTTCTCTTATCTCGCTCATTTCTTCATCTAATAAAAATGCTGCATCAGCTGCTTTTCTAAGTCTCAATGCTACATTTTCTGGTATATAATGTTCATATTTGTATTTTAAAGAATGTTCTATAGTCGCCCAGAAGTTCATAGCAAGAGTTCTTATTTGTATTTCACAATGTATCTCCTTTGACCCTGCAATTGAATTTATAGGATATTTTATTATTAAATGATAACTTCTATATCCACTTTCCTTAAAGTTGGTAATATAATCTTTTTCATTTATAACAGTCATATCAGTTCTATTTTTTATTAATTCAACAATCGTATATATATCTTCAACAAACTGGCACATTATTCTTATACCAGCAATATCATCTATTTTACCTTCTATATCATTAGTGTCTAATCTATTAGCTTTAGATATTATAGAAGAAATCTTTTTTGTTCTCCCCGTAACAAATTCAATAGGAGAATATTCACCCTTAGTTAAAAATTCTTTTCTTATATTTTTAAATTTTACTTTAAGTTCTTCAACTGCATGTTGATAAGGAGCTAATATTTCATCCCACTTTTCGTAATTCATATTATTCACCTTTCGTCAAATAAATTAACAATCATTTCTATTCTACCATAATTTATTTTATTTTTGTATAATAAAGCAAATCAGAATCTTCTAGTTTATAATTAATTTTATCTAAATCAGCAAGATAACTGATAAATGATACTAATGAAGTTCTAAAAAAATAATATTCTTTATAATTATAAGTTAATTCATTTTCTTTTATAATTTTTTTAAGCAAAGTGTCTACATTCATAGGTACTTTGAGATTTTCTATTATTTGGCATAAATATTTATGCACTGCTTGTTTGTGTTTTTCTATTAAAAGTATTGTGTCATTTTTGTCTAAAACTTTTTTGCCATGAGCTAATACTATATAATTAAAATCTAATGATTTAACTATATCTAATGATTTTAAGTACTCTTCTACATCTTGTAAAAATAAAAAATCATATTTGCTTAAAGTTTCTTCTCCAATTAATAAATCTCCTGCAAATAACACACCATCTGAAGTTAATATACCAATGCTTCCTGATGTATGTCCTTTTAAGTTTATAACCTCAAAATCAACTCCATTTTTTTGTAATTTTCCTTCACATATTATTGCATCTACAGATATTTTTTCTGTATTTCTATGAAATAGTTTTTCGGTCAAAAACTTATTATGCTTGCCTCCTAAAATAAAATCTGAGAATAATTCTGGCCTTTCTATAAACAGCTTAGCCTCATCCGAAGCAAAAATTGCTATTTCAGGATATGCATTCTTTATTTGATGGCAAGCACCCACATGGTCTTCATGTTCATGTGTATTTACTATATATTTTGGTATTATTTTTTCATTTTCAAACATATTAATCATATTTTTAGGTCTTAGACCACTAAGACCAGGGTCAATTAATAATGCATTTTTATTTTCAAATAAATACACACCTGTATTGGTACCACCTTTTATAAAGTATGTATTTCCAAACACTCTCTGTAATTTCATAAAAACTACACCCCTTGTATAAATTTAAATAGCATTAAACTCTTTATATATTATACCATGTATATTTTTCTTATTTATGAATTATTTAGGTTTTATTTAATATAATTTACTTATTTAATTCCTGATATTATTAAAGTATATTTATTTGATAATAAATATTTTTTACTGTTTTTAATACTATTTAGTAAGCAAAATTCTTTTTATTTTATTTATAACATTCATATTTTTTTCTTTTGTTATTCTTATTTTAACCTTATAAGCAAAATCAGAATATAACATGCTTTCTATAAAGTATTCTACTATTCCTCTGTCTTTATAAGGGATATCAATTAATTCACTTCCTAAAATTCTAGCATCTAAATTCATTATTTCATCTTCAAAATTAAGTCTTTCTTTTTTAGATAAATAATTTTTTTCGGGTTTGAATGTTTCACAATATTTAATTGAGAAATTTAAAACTTCATCGCTTATATCTACCCCATATAAATTTTTCATATCCTTTTTATAATTCATATTTTGTTCTATTACCCTACTTAAATTAGCATTGTAATCTTCTTTTTTCCAATGACCAAATAATCTACAGTTAAGTGGTCTAACTTCATATATTAAACATCTATTATTTTCATCTCTAAATGGACATGAATTTTTTTTCATTAATTCCATAAAATAATAGTCTACTATTCTCTCAATAGAACATTCTCTAAGCTCTTGTTTTTCAGCTAAATATCTATATATATTTAAAAACTCTATTAAATTTATTCCCACAGATTCCATGCAGCAGTTTCCGCATCCTGCACAATCTCCTTTTGGAAGTGTAGAGTATATATCATTTAATTTTTCAAAATAACCATTTTTCTCGCAAAACTCAATACTTTCTAGTATTTGTTCCTTTTTTATACTAGCCATAATTTTCTCCTCTTGTTATAATTATTTAGTTAATACAAAAACTTATTATAACATATTTTTGAATATAAATTAGGAGGTCTATATATAAATGAACAGATATACTAAAATTATAAATATGATGGAAAGTTATTTCACTAAGGATTTCGAAAAAACTAAAAAAGGATTTACTAAAGTAAGAGA
Source organism: Intestinibacter bartlettii (assembly GCA_025148965.1). Lineage (GTDB taxonomy): Bacteria > Bacillota > Clostridia > Peptostreptococcales > Peptostreptococcaceae > Intestinibacter > Intestinibacter bartlettii. The sequence continues at coordinate 2,926,679 of CP102273.1, forward strand.
AGTAAAAGAAGAGACTGTAAGAAAAGCATTCTTAAAAGGAAACTGCGAAGTTTTAGTAATACTTGAAGATTCTGATAGAGAAATATTAATAGATGATTTTTCTTCTGATGAAGATATCAAAAAATACTTAGGAGCATCTTTTATAAACCCAAGAAGATAATTTCTTATTACAAATAATTCATTTTATAATACAAAAACTGAGGCAATAGTATTAAATTAATGTCTCAGTTTTATTTTTTGAGTATCTTTTTTAATTAATTATAAAAATTAAAAAAGGATACATAATCTTTATTACGTATCCTTCCTATTCCGTTCTAAATTATTTTTTAAAATGTACTGCCCCGTTTATTCCACCGTAATTACTTGAGAAGTAGCTAGTAAATTCGTTTACTGATTTTATAATTACACTACCTTCTGGTTTTCCATTATATCTATAGTTATCTGAATAATATACTTTTCCATTTTTTATTGCATGTATAAATAAAACATGTCCTACTGAACTTGATGATCTATAGCTTTTTGGAAAACTTACAACTACATTGTATACATCTTTTCCACCGTTTGCATTTACTAATTTTTTAAGACAAGTTTTCCCTGAGTATTTCTTTTGAGTATATCCTGTGCTTGTTTTTGCACCTGATCTTAAATTGTAGTACCATCCACTACCATTCCAATATGTATCTGGTACTTGATATATTTTTAATGCTCTAAGTTGAGAATAAACATATAAAGAACATTGATGTGCGAAATTACTTCTTCCTGATATTGATTTTGCTTTTCTATATGTAGAATTTATTTGACTTTTTATTTTGCTAACACTTTTAGCCTTTGAAACACTAGTAGCTTTTGTACTATATGTAGTTTTTGCCGTGCTTGATTTAGTATATGCATCTGCTACTGTTGGTACCGCTACTTGTCCTACTATTGTACAAGATATTACCAACGCCGAAATTATTTTTTTTATTTTATTGTTCACTTTTCCTATTCCTCCTTATAAAATCTTTTCTATTTTGTAATCAATTTCCGTCTTATTTACAATTTTGTAACTTTTTTGTTACTTTTATAATACACTAATTAACAATTTATGTCAAGTTTGTAAGTTTTATCTTTTCTGTAAAAAAATTTTTCTTTTTATGTATATAATTTATAAATTTGAACAATAATACTAGTGTAATTTAAATATTTAACTCAATCTCCCCCAATTTAATAGAGCTTTCATTCCCCTAAATGAAAGCTCTTGTTTTTTTATTAATAAGTATATAAAATAAATCTAAATTAATATAATTGATTTTATTATTAATCTAGATTTAACGAACAAATTAATTTGGAGGACATTATGATTCAAATAGGAAAAATAAACTTTGATTGTGATTTTGAATATAGAATAATTCGAGAAGAAGATGATGATTTAGATATATATGTGGATGTTAATTATAGATGTTTAGATATTGAACTTGGAGAAAATAATTTCTTTAATTCAAGAATTCAATTTCCATTTGTAAGATCTGTATTACTTAGAATAAATAAAAATTTAGATACTATTACAGTTCATTTAATGAGAGATATAGATTTATTTTCAGCCTTTGCAAATTTCGAACTAGACTTATCTAATCAAATACTTTGCATAAAAAATCAATATGAAAAAGTAATAATATCTAAAACTTTATTAGATAAATAACTTACAAGAAATAAATAGGGGCCTTAATAGGCCCCTTCTAATATAGATTTTTTATAATATAGCAGTTTTACATAATTTGACCTTATATTTACTATATTATCTATATTAATATCTTCATTTATTGTATAATAAATATGTATTTGTAACAAATATCATACTTAATTTATACATTATTTTTTTTATATGAACAAATATAGGTATCTATTTGTTATAATAAATTTATTGATTAATATATTTTTAAGGTTTGTCAAATCCTTAGTAAAAATAAGAATATATTCGAACTATTTTATAAATAGTTGAAAGGAGTTATTTATATGAGTTTATTAGTTTTTGGACACAAAAATCCAGACACAGATAGTATATGCTCTGCTATTTCATTAGCACATTTAAAAAACGAATTAGGAGTTGAAGCTACTCCTTATGCTTTAGGGGAAGTTAGAAAAGAAGCTCAATATGCTTTAGATTACTTCGGTGTTAAAGCCCCTAAAGTTCTTGAAGATGTAAAAATCCAAGTTAAAGATTTAAGCTACGATAAAGTAAAATCTTTAAAACCTAGCGATTCAGTTTTAAACGCTTACAACACAATGATAGAAAAAGGAACTAAAACTTTACCAGTAGTTTCTGTTGACGGAAAATTCGAAGGTATCATAACTATGGTAGAAATAGCTAAAAGTTTAATGTACCAACATTTCAGAAAAGTTAACATACCTCTAGAAAATGTATGCTACAACTTAAAAGGTGAAGTATTAGTACAATGTAACGATGTTTTCGATGGTAGAGTAACTACTTTATCTTATGGAATGGAAGAAATAATGAACCTTTTAAGCGAAGGTGATATAGCTATAGTTGGTAACAGATATGACATAATAGAATACGCTATAGACACTAAAGTTTCATTATTAATATTAACAGGTAAAGCAACACTTAATGAAGAATTAACTGCATTAGCAAAAGCTAATGGTGTTACTGTTATATCTGTTGATGTTGATACATATACTGCATCAAACTTAATAAATCAATGTGCAGAAATCGAAGATATAATAACTAGAGAAAACTTAGTTTTATTCAACGAAAATGACTATGTTGATGATGTAAAAGAAACTATGTTAAGTACAAACTTCAGAGCTTATCCAGTTGTTGATGATAACAGTAAATTCTTAGGATTAGTTTCTAGAAGACATTTATTAAACCCAACTAAAAAGAACGTAGTATTAGTTGACCATAATGAATTTGCTCAAAGTGCCGATGGTATAGAACAAGCTAATATAGTTGAAATAGTTGACCACCACAAAATAGGAGGTATATCTACTGACTTACCAATATCAGTTAGAGTTTCTCCAGTTGGATGCTGTTCTACTATAATATACAACTTATACAAAGAAAATAATGTAGAAGTTCCTAAACATATAGCTGGTTTATTATTATCTGCAATATTATCAGATACATTAATATTCAAATCACCAACTACTACTGAATTAGACAAAAAAGCAGTTTTAGAATTAGCTAAAATAGCTGGTGTTGACTATGAAGCTTACGGAATGGATATGTTCAAAGCTGGTACTTCTTTAGATGAATTCTCTATAGAAGAAATAGTAAACATGGACTTCAAAGAATTCAACATGAGCGGAAACAGAGTTGGTATAGGACAAGTTATGACTTTAGATATAGATTCTATATTAAATAAAAAAGACGAATACTTATCTTATATAAACGGAACTGATTATGATATGTTAGTATTAGCTATAACTGACATAATAAAAGAAGGTTCTTACCTACTATACAAAGCTAATGATTCAGTAATATCTGAAGCATTCAACGTAGATGCAAATCAAGGTGTATTTGCTGAAGGTGTAGTTTCTAGAAAGAAACAATTAGTACCTAACTTAACTAGCGCAGTTAAAAATATGTAATTATACATTTAAAATAAAAAACATCCTCTACAACAGGGGATGTTTTTTTATTTTTGCAAAAGCAAGAAAAGCTATTACGAATATATTCGCAATAGCTTTTCTAAAATATTTACAGTTTATATTTTGCCTTATCACTCAGGTGTGTGTGTTTTTGTGTTTTTTGTGTTTTTAAGACTCTTTAAAATATTTTAAATGAAGATTGAAAAAATGTAAATAGTATTTTATTGTCAAAAATTAATTATGACTACATTTTTTCAACTTCTGGATATTCAACTCCGAAAGTTTCTACTGTCATAGATTTTATTCTTTGATCTTCAAGTGGTTTATCCATTCTGTTTACTCTAACAGATGCTATTTTATCAACTACATCTAATCCTTCTATTACTCTACCGAATGCAGCGTATTCTCCATCTAAGTGTGGAGCTCTTGCATGCATTATAAAGAATTGAGAACCTGCACTATTTGGTTGCATAGTTCTAGCCATTGATAAAACACCTTTTTCATGTTTTAAGTTGTTTGTGAATCCATTGCTTGAGAATTCTCCTGCTATAGAGTATCCTGGTCCACCCATTCCGTTTCCATTAGGGCATCCACCTTGTATCATAAATCCTTTTATAACTCTGTGGAATATGATTCCATCATAGTATCCGTCTTTTACTAAGCTTATAAAGTTGTTTACTGTATTTGGAGCTATATGTGGGTATAATTCTGCTACCATTTTATCTCCATTTTCCATTTCTATAGTAACTATAGGGTTTTTATTTTCCATGTTGATTTCTTCCTTTCATTTGTTCATTTTCATATTTTATTATATACCATTTTATTGAAAAATAAATCTTAAATTTGTCTATTTTATATATACAATATAGGTTTTCTCTTTTAATTTTATATGAATAAGCATTATTTATTAAGAAAAATTATTTTTTTAGCAAATCTAAATCAAATTTTAAACCAATATCATATCCTTCTTTATACATTTTTGAACAGAATTCCGATGAGAAATTTAGCATTTCTTTATTATCTACAGATGTTTTAGGAGATATGATTACAATCTTATCGTTATCAATTTTTTCCTTAACTCTTTGCGGCAATTCAAAATTATGTCTTGTTGATATTATTAGTATTTTATCCACATTATTCTCAATCAATGGATCTATATATGTATTTCGTGCCATACCTCCATCTAAATTACATCCATCAAACTTCCCTTCTTTTATATATTCTTTTACTTCTTTAATCGAAAATAACTCTCCCCATTGATGATAAGGCAATGCACAACTATATTTTATATAATCAACTCTGTTTTTATGATTAAATTTTGATATATCTACGATTATCTCTTTGCCAATTTTATCTCTTACTTGAAGGTAATTAATATAAAAACTCGAATTTTCTGGAATTCTATATTTTTTTAATTCATATAGTGGTTTAAAATCTTCACTATTATCTATAATATTATCAACAGATTTAAAACGTTTTCCACACAGATTTTTCTCACTTATCCACATCTTTTTCATTTTATCCACATTTTCTGTGTATAAGTAGTAACCATTCATCGCCCCAATTGATGTACATGCATATGAATCATATTTTTTAATTCCTCTGTTATATAAAGCTTCTAATACACCTGCTTGAAACGCTCCTTTCGCTCCTCCACCAGGAAGGCATACACCTAAACTCATATTTATCCCCCTTTTTTACATGTTTTATATTATAAATTTAAAGGATGATATATCTATCTACATCATCCTTTAAACATTTATTATTTAATTACGTCAATTGTTGTATATTCTTTGTTGATTGTTTTAATACCTTGGTTGTCAAATGCTATTGTAATATCTGGTCCCTTTACAGCAACTACTGTTCCTGTTCCGAATTTAGGATGATGTATTTTACTTCCTAATTTTATATTATCAAGGTCTGCTATATCTGTTTTTTGTTTTATTGTAGCATTTGCCTTTTTAGCCATTTCAGCTTTGTTAACTGTATTCATATATTTTTTAGTATATTTATCTAGCATATTATAACTTGCTTTTGAATAAGAGATTTCTTTTTGAACCTTATTAAGTCTTTCTACACAATCATCTGGCAACTCTTCAATAAATCTAGATGCTACTGAATGATTAGTTCTTCCATATAGAGTTCTCTTTCCTGTCATAGTCATAAATAATTCTTCTTTTGCTCTTGTGATTCCAACGTAGCAAAGCCTTCTTTCCTCTTCAATTTGAGTATCTTGCATAGATGCGATTGCTCTTGCTATCGGGAATAATTTTTCTTCCATACCTGTTAAGAATACAACCGGGAATTCAAGCCCTTTCGCTGAATGTATAGTCATTAAAGAAACTCTATCTGCATGTTCTTCCTCTTCGTTTGGTTCTGATGTAAGTGCTACATTTGTTAAGAAAGCTTCTAAACTAGTATCTTCATTTTTACTTTCAAATTCCATTGCTACAGATATAAATTCTTTTAAGTTTTCTATTCTATCTTGAGATTCTTCGCTCTTATCTTTTTCTAATTCATCTAAATATCCTGTAATATCCATAACTTTTTCTATCATTTTACTTGCAGGATATATTTGTTTTAAACTTCTGAATGTAGACATTATATCTACAAATCCATTTATACTCGCTTTTGCCTTTCTAGATATATCTGAATTTCCATCTATATCGATTAAAACAGAATATAAACTTTCTTCTTTTAAGCTTGCTCTATCTTCTATTTTTTCTATTGTTCTAAGACCGATACCTCTTCTAGGAACATTTATAATTCTCTTTAACGATATATCATCTTGTGGGTTTTGGATTACTCTTAAATAAGCAACCATATCCTTTATTTCTTTTCTTTCATAGAATTTAGTTCCACCATAAATATTATATGGTATTTGTGCTCTATTTAAAGCATCTTCAACTGGTCTAGCCTGTGCATTAGCTCTATATAAAACTGCGAAATCTTTATAACTTCTTTCCCCTGTTCTAACCATGGTAGAAATAGTATTTGCTACGAACTCCGCCTCATCAACTTCAGTTTCAGCAAGTTGAATTTTTATTAATTCTCCCTCTTTCTTTTCACTCCAAAGTTTCTTTCTTTTTCTTTCTATATTGTTTTTAATTAGATAGTTGGCAGCATCAAGTATAATTTGAGTTGATCTATAGTTTTGTTCTAGTTTTATTACATGAACATCATCATAATCTCTTTCAAACTCAAGTATATTTCTTATATCTGCGCCTCTCCATCCGTAAATACTTTGGTCGTCATCTCCAACTACACATATATTTTGATGTCCTTGTGCAAGCAATCTAACAAGCTCATATTGCGCTCTACTCGTATCTTGATACTCATCCACCATTATGTATCTAAATCTATTTCTATAGAAATCTAAAACATCTTCATGCTCTCTAAATAGCTCTACTGTTTTTGATATTAAATCATCAAAGTCAAGTGCACTATTTCTTTTTAAACGATCTTGATATAATGCGTATACATCAGCAATTTTTGATTTTGAAAAATCATTTTTATATTTTTCTCTAAACTGCTTTGGATTTATAAGTTTATCTTTCGCATTTGAAATAACACTTATTATGTATTTAGGGTCCATAGCTTTTTCACTGTAATTTAACTCTCTTAAACAGTCTTTTACAAGTGTAACTTGGTCCGAACTATCGTATATTACGAAACTTCTATTATATCCTATTTTATTTATAGATTTTCTAAGTATTCTAACACAGCAAGAGTGGAAAGTTGTAATCCACATAGCACTAGTATCCTCGTCGTTTAGTGTTTCGTCTACCCTCTCCCTCATCTCATTAGCCGCTTTATTTGTAAAAGTTATAGCTAAAATATTTTCAGCTTTTACTTTCTTTTCTTTCATTAAATATCCTATTCTAGTAGTTAAAACCCTAGTTTTTCCCGAACCTGCCCCAGCAAGAATTAGTATAGGTCCCTCAGTTTGTTCAACCGCTTCCCTTTGAGCCGGGTTCAACATTTCAATTGTTTCTAAAATCATTATTTCCCTCCGTTTCTAATAAATCTATTATTTAGAGTATAGACATATTTTAGACTATCTAATAAATAATTGAAAGGTATTTGCTCCAAAAAATTTAACTTAAAACAAAAAATATCCCTTAAATAACAATGAAATATCATCATTTAAAGGATATCTTTTATATTTTAAATAAATCAAATTTATTCTAAATTAAGCTTTTTCTCTAATAATGTAGTTGTTCCAAAGAATAAAGCTACTGCAATAAGTATATTTATTATAAGCATTACTATTTCATAATGTCCTGCTGATAACATGATATCAATAAGTTTATTAAAATCAAGATTATATATATCTAAATTTTCAATAGCTTCAACTCTTACATTCCCCATAATTTTATCCGCAATACCCACTATAGAATTTTGTATTATCATTAGCACAATTATTGAACCTAAACCTGATAATACTTTATGTTTAGATAGTTTTGGTAAGTGACATATTGTTATTGCTAAATATATTGTTAATATAAATGTTGAGTAATCAACTATATAACTTAAAGTATAAAATAAGATTCCACCTATATTTCTTGAGAAAATAGAGCCTGTATTATTTAAAACATAACCAATATCTATAACATCACTAACTTTATATCCAAACATAACTAAAACTAAAGATATACAAATCATTCCAACAATTGATGTTAATATTATAAATAATAATGATGTTAAGAATTTAGATAATACTAACGATTTTTGACTTACTGGTAATGTAAACATCAAATAGCCTTCATCTTCCAAAAGACTTTTATTAAACCTTTGAACTATAAGAAGTATAGTTAATACTATTGCTGCTACAAATAATGCAAAAATAGCTAAAAATCCAACTAAATATAATACTGAAAAATCATGTTCATAATTATCAAAATTTATAAATAAACTTGCCACTATAGAAAATATAAGTACTACTATATAAAATGGAAAAAATATTCTTCCGCAAGATCTAACTTCATATTTCATTAATTTCCCTAACATCTAAATTCCTCCCTAAATAAAGCATCTATAGATTTTTGTTTTTTGGCTCTGATTTCATCTACATCTCCTTGTAAAACAATTTCTCCATATGCTAAGAATATAACTTCATCACATATATTTTCTATTTCACTTATTAAATGTGTTGCAATCAGTAAAGTTGAATTTTCATCGAAGTTTTTAAGTATTGTATCTAATATAAAACTTCTTGCGGCTGGGTCAACTCCTCCAATTGGTTCATCTAATATATATAAATCAGCTTTTCTAGCCATAACTAATATTAATTGAACTTTTTCTTTTGTCCCTTTTGATAGAGTTTTTAATCTTCTATTTTCATCTATTTCTAAAATTCTTAACATTTGAAGAGCTTTAACCTCATCAAAATCTTCATAAAAATCTTTAAAGAAATCAATTATATCTTTTACCTTCATCCAATCATTAAGGTAAGTCCTTTCTGGTAAGTATGAAACTATTTTTTTAGTTTCTATACCTGGTTTCATTCCATTTATAAGAACTTCTCCCTCAGTTGTAGTAAGTAAACCATTCATTATTTTTATCATAGTTGTTTTTCCGCTTCCATTTGGTCCTAAAAGCCCAACTATTTTCCCTTTTGGAATTTTTATATCGATTCCTTTTAATGCATCTGTATTACCATATTTCTTATATACATTTTTAAACTCTACTATATTATTCATTATTATCCTCCCTCAAGATTTCTTCCACTAAACTAAGAATTTCATCGTTCGTATATCCCAAATTAATTAAAGTATCTAATGTCTTTTTAACGTTATCTTTAACTAAATTTTTTCTTTCATTTTCTATTAACTCCTTATTATCTGTTACAAATCTTCCACTAGTTCTTTTTGAATATACAAATCCTTCCCTCTCTAACTCTGCCAATGCCTTTTGCATCGTATTTGGATTTACCATAGCATCTGCTGCTAAACTCCTAACAGAATCTAATTTTGAGTCTAATTCTATTTCTCCCGAAATTATCTTAACCTTTAGTTGTTCTACAAGCTGTATATATACAGGTTTATTATTATCAATTTTCCATTCCATATTAACACCTCCTTATTACTGTATTAATACTTTAATACAATAATACAGCCGTCTCTTTTATTTGTCAAGTCATTTAAAAATCGATTATTTTTATTTGCATAGAAACTTTTATTATGTAATCATTCATATCTTTTACAGCAATTAAATTAATTAATTCTTCTTCATATGAATGCCCTATAAGTTCTAAATTATGAGTTTTTACATAGTCTAACATCTTTTTATAAAGACCTGGTATGTCAATATAAGAACCATTTAAATATCCCACTAAATATTTTCCCTTTGGTTTTTTAATAATATTTTCACCATCGTTCTTATTTACTTTAGTGTAATAATAAGTATATGCATAGTCATTTTCACTGTATAAATCATCTATTGTCTTTATAAATCCTAAAGGATATCCTATGTACAAATCTTGATTATAGCAGTAATTCAAATGATTTGCATAAACTTCGCTATCATAAGGAAATTTGCTTTTATCTATGTTTTTACTTAAAACTAAATATTCCTCATCTTGTTCTTCTATACTTAAATTATCTATATTATCTCGAATTTTTTCAGCTTCTTTTATAATTTTTATTTTATTAGACATTATTTCTTGTTTTCGTCTAAGTTGTTTAATCTCATTTTCAATTTCTCCAGTTTTATATTCAAAAAATTTAACTACACTTTTAGGATTTCTTTCATCTATAAAAGACTTTATCTGTTTTAGCGGTACTCCTAAATCCCTAAGTGTATGAATTATATCGAAAACTTCTAACTGATATACAGAATAATATCTATATCCGTTTTCCTTAACTATTTCAGGCTTAAAAAGGCCTATTTCGTCATAATAAAAAAGAGTTTTCTTATTTACATTGCACAGCTTTGCAAACTCTCCAGTCGAAAAGTAATTATCTTTCAAATTTCTATCCTCCTATTGACTATCCTGTTACTGAATACTTTAGTATTAATATATAAAATTTCAAAATGTTTTTCAAGGAGGTTATATGAACAATACATTACAAAATAGAATAACATTTACATCATTGATAAAATATACTTTACCAACAATTATCATGATGATATGTTTTTCTCTATATACAATTATAGATGGAATGTTTATTTCAAGATTCGTAGGGGCTGATGCTTTATCTGCATCTAATATCGTATACCCTATAATCTTTTTAGTTTTAGGTGTTGGTACTATGTTTGCAACTGGAGGAAGTGCAATAGTTGCTAGAAAATTAGGAGAAAATAATGTTGATGAGGCAAGAGAAAATTTCACATTAATTACATTAGGTGCTTTAATGGTAGGTATGATTATTGAAATTATAACTATTATTTTTATGAAAAAAATCATCTACCTTCTTGGTTCAACTGACGCATTATATTTTTATTGTAAAGAATACTTACTTTATATGATATTATTTACACCTTTTATCATTTTAAAGTTCTTCTTTGACTATTTCCTTGTTACTGCAGGTGCAGCAAAACTTGGATTATTTAGTGGTTTATTAGGTGGTGTTGTAAATATCATACTTGACTATGTATTTATGGTTAACATTAATATGGGCATAAAAGGTGCAGCACTTGCAACTTGTATAGGATATATCGTTCCTTCATTTATAGGAATTTTTTATTTCTTAAATAAAAAACATACTCTACACTTTGTAAAACCTAAATTAACTCTTAATGTACTAGCTAATTGCTGTTCTAATGGTTATTCTGAAATGATTACACAAATATCAAACTGTGTTACAACATTCGTATATAATGTAGTTTTAATGAAACTATTAGGAGCAGATGGTGTTGCATCAATAACTATAATTTTATATATACAAATGTTATTAAATGCAGCATATATGGGATTTATTTCTGGTGTGCAACCTAGGATAAGTTTCAACTATGGAAGTAAAAATAGTGAACAGTTAAAAAATATCATCAAATATAGTCTAATGATAATTTATATATTTGCATTATTTACATTTAGTTTATCTAGGCAAAATGCCAATTTCCTTATAAGTATATTTACATCAAAGGAAAGTTCTTTATTTGGTATTACTCATAATGCTTTTATGATATTCTCGTTTGGATTTTTATTTAACGGTATAAATATATTTACATCAGGGATGTTTACAGCCTTTTCAAACGGAAAAGTATCTGCTATTATTTCATCACTTAGAACATTCATATTCTTCATAATTGGTATGATGATATTCCCTAATCTATTTGGAGTAAATGGAGTCTGGATGGTAGTTCCTTTTGCTGAAATTATTACTTTAATCGTATCACTAGTTTATATTTATAAATACAGAAAAGAATATATGTATGAAAATATATTTACAAAAGAATCAGTAGCAGTATAATAAAAAAAATCCCCAGAGATTTTTGGAGTAATCCTGGGGTACCTATTATAGGTTAAGGGTTATTTTATTTTCAAACTATTTTGTCATAAAATAGGTTGAGGGCGATTTTATTTATACAGTCTTCTGTTCTCTATGATTCCAGTAGCTGTATAGGTCTTCTTCTCTTGTAAATAGGGGTAATCCCATATTTTTGTGAAGTTTTACAAGCCATGGTAATTCAAGACCTGCTTCATCAATCTTTTCTTCATTAATGAATACTTCTTCGCGAGTACCTTCATTTATAAGTACTCCTTGGTTAAGAACGTATACATAGTCACATATTTCATAAATTAAATTCATATCATGACTTGATATTACAATCTTAACACCTCTTTTATTAAGACCTTTTATTATATCTACAATAGCTCTAGTACTTATTGGATCCAAACCTGCTGTTGGTTCGTCTAATAATACTAATTTATTTTCCATAGCTACTACAGATGCTATTGCGACTCTTTTCTTTTGACCAAAACTCAAGTTATGAACTGGTCTGTCTATAAATTGTAAACCATTAACTGCTTCTAAAGCAGTATGGATTCTCTCTTTGATAGTTTTTTCATCTATACCTATATTTCTAAGTGCAAAAGCAATATCATCATATACCATTGAATAGAATATCTGCTTTTCTGGATCTTGGAACACTATCCCAACTTCCTTTCTTAGATTGTATAAACTTTTTTTATCATACTTTATTTGTTCTCCATTGTATAGTATTTCTCCTTCTGTGGATTTTAATATTCCCATCAGATTATTAAATAAAGTTGATTTTCCTGAACCATTTGAACCAATGATTCCAATTATATTTCCTTTATTAAAGTCCATACTTACATTATCGAGAGCTTTTCTAGTTTTATCATATTGATATGTTAAATTATTTATTTTAAACATCTTTACTATCCCCTACTATATGGAATGTGCCATCAAATAATTTCATATCAAGTGCTATACTCATTTCATCATATCTTATCATCATTCGTTTAAATAACATGTTTACTAAAAGACCGGATGAACGATATCCATTTTTTAAATTTATATATCCAAATCGAAGTTCTTGAGAAGTTCTTATATCAGCAACCTCCTCCATAAATATAAATATAAATCTATACATAAGCATTGATATCTCTAGTACAACATCTGGTAAATGCAATTTTTTAAATATAAATATAAGTTGATTAAATGGTGTCGTCAACATTATAAAGTATATGCATGTTAAACAAGATAATGCCCTAAAAAATAAATGTACAGATGTATCTATAGATGTTTGTGAAACTCCAATATATAAATTTCCTACTTTAATGTAATGAAGTAGAACTGATTTATCGCCTGAAAAATTTATTAAAATCATAATTATACTTATTACTAAAAATGCAAATGGTATTTTTATAAAATGTATATAATCTTTTACTTCTATTTTGGCAATTCCAACTATTGTGAAACTCATACCTAATATTATCAACACAGATAATATATTGTAAGGACTTATTAATGATATTATTAAAAATAACATACCTATACTAAATTTCAAGTTAGGATTAACTTTAAATAATTTATTCTTATAAGCATAATCATCTATTATCATTAATTTATCTTCTTTCTATATTTATTAAAATTTATAAATCTAATTTATAAAACTATTTTTCTTCTTTCATTTTATGTTTAGTTCTAGTAACTCCTATATAATAACCAACTATACCAGCACCTAATGCTGCTTGAGAAGCAAATAGTAAACTTTCTATTTCACCACTTGCTGGTTCAAATATACTGCTAAACCATGGTTTATAATTAGGATCCATTTCTGTTATAACAGATTCAGCTTGGTCATCTGACCCACCAAATTCTGCCCCACTTTTTATAACTTGAGGTACAATAACTATTGCTAAAACTAACAGCATTAATATAACTGTTAATTTTGTACTATTTCCTTTTTTCTTTGATTCATGAGTTGTCATTATGCAAGTACCTCCTTGTCTTCATTTTCAGATATAAAGTTATAGATTATTGTTGTTAATAATCCTTCTGCTATAGCTATAGGAATTTGTGTTACAAAGAATATTCCTAAGAACTTAACAGCAGATACCATAAATCCACCAGTTGGATCAGGGAATGCTAATCCTAATTGTAATGAAGTTAAAGTATATGTAGCTAAGTCACCTATTGATGCTGCTAAAAATACTGCAACATTTTTGTTGATTCTATCCTTGCATAATTTCCAAATTAAATATGATATAATCGGTCCAAATATAGCCATTGAAAAGGCATTTGCACCTAAAGTTGTTATTCCACCATGAGCTAATAATAAAGCTTGGAATAATAATACTATTGTTCCTAAAACGACTGTTACACTAGGTCCAAATAATATTGCTGCTAGTCCTACCCCTGTTGGATGCGAACAACTACCTGTTACTGAAGGTATTTTTAATGCTGAAAGCACAAATACAAATGCACCACATAAAGCTAATAGTAACTTCTTCTTTGGATGTTCTTGTACTACTTTTGTTATGTTTTTTAAACCGACAACAAAGAATGGTATAAATAAAACATACCAAATTACTGCCCATTTAACTGGTAAAAATCCTTCCATAATATGCATTGCATTTGAAACGGTTGGTGCTAAAGCGAACATAAAAGTTGCTAATAGACACCATTTTAAATTTGCCTTTTTCTTTTTCATGTCTCTTCCCCTTAAAATAATATATTTGAAAATGTTATACATTAGTCTGAAATATATATGATTTCTTCTTGGGTATTTCTTATATATACCTACTTAAATAGTAAGATTTATCAAAATAAAAAACCTAACCTTTTGAGGCTAGGCTAATATACTTAATAAGTTTATAAATAATTGCTTAGTAAGATATTCTCTCCAACCCCGAAGAAATTACTTTATATCTTAGGCAGGTCTCCTGACTTAGTATCATCCATCTTCTCACCTTCCCATGATTTATTATCACAGTGGTATTTGAGAGTTCCGTCAACATTACAGTAGCGGGGGCTGTAGAGGGATTTCACCTCTTTCCCTATTAATCCAGTTAAGAACCTAAAATATACATTTCATCTAAAATATAAACATTTTTCATTCAATATACATTTTATATTATAGCAGAAATAGACAAAATATTATGTTGTTTGGCATTTTTTGTAATTCCATTTTGTTATCATTTCTAATCTTTATAAAACATAAAATTAGAAATAATACTTATTTCAATAAGATAATTAATCTTATTAATGTACTTGTTATTTTTAATAGTAGTGATTTTTATATGTTTTTGCAACAATATTTTATCAATTATTTTCGATTATTAATTCCTTTTTGTTATCTAACTTTTAATTACTTATGACCTTTTTAAGATACATTGATACAATATCTGAAAATCTTTGTATATCTTTTATATAAATAAAATCTTTGCCATAAATTTTCTTTTCAGCCTCTAAATCTGTTTCTTTTCCTGTGAAAACTCCTAATACCATTACGCCTCTTTTTCTTGCACGTCGTACTTCTGTTGCTGTATCTTTGATTCCAACAACTCCTTTATAAGACATTTCCCCTCTTATACTTCTTGAGCTATCTTTTCCTATTTTTACGTCATTTGGTTTTCCATCACTAAGTACGATTAGTATTTTGTTTTCTTCTTCGCGTTCTAATAAACCATCACAAGTAGCCTTTATTGCAAGACCATCTCTATTGTTACCAGAACAGTAATATTCAAATATATCTTCACATTTTCTTACATTGTCATTGTAATCCCTAAAACGTTTTAATATAGTATAGTCTAAGAAACTTTGGAATCCCATAACCCTATTTGGAATTCCAGCTAAAGTAAGTGAAGTTGCTAAAATATACGCCTGTATAGCTACCATAAACTGTTTTGAAGTTTGTGAACCACTTGAATCGAGTAATATATCTATAACATATCTACCCTTTCCATTATCAACATCTTTGTAAAACACTTTATTGTTGCTACTTCTACCTATGCGCCAAGCCTTATTCGCATATATTGTTCCACAATCAGAATACACTCTATCAGATGAACTTTCTTCTATTAATAATCTTGAAAAATTCTCTTTAAGTTTATTAATTTGTCTTCTATACATTTTCATTTTATATTGAAATTCGAATATATTATTGTCCTTTTGTCTAGTTACATACTTTAATTGAAACGCATTGTCGCAAGGAGATCTCAATACCCCATCTGTAAAATGTAATCTGCATCCTTCATGAACATTTCTACAATTTCTTGCCTCTATTTTTCTACTATCATTTTGGCTTAAATAAGATTTTCCATAGTAGTATTCTACTCTTTTATATATCTTATTTAACATTTCTTCATTAACATATATTGCTCTATTAGGAGTTGATTCCAAATCAATATCACCATTTTCATCTCCTAATCCATCTACCAGCATACCACCTGTTAAATTATTAATCTCTGTTTCTACCGTTTCAACCTCTTGGTCTCTATACAATTCCTCTAACATAAAATCTGCAAATGTATCAAAATCTATATCTACATTTTTTACATTTTCTTCTGCAAATTCTACATTTTGATTTTGGCTATCCAATATATGTTGGAAATATGTAAGATATATCTCATCAACTCTTTTTAATATGTTCATTATATTGTCGTTTGAATCTATTGCATTAATTTCTCTAAGTATTTTTCGAACAAGTCTATCCATAACAGGATGTCTATCCATTTGTTGAAGAACATAAGTATATTTAAGTAATTGCAAGATATCTTCTTTGTGTATTTTAGAATAACCTTTTAAAATATCATCATATGCCTTATTTCGGATATCCACTACACCTGGTCGTTCTTCTATTACTTTCTTTTCTACAACATCATTTAAAATTATTTGAATAAGTGTGCATAAAATATCTTTATTATATCCTGATTTTATTCTATTAACTAAGTACTTCTTAACAGTTTCCCAATCCACATATTTTCTTCTAGCCCCTGCTATTATCGCATAATACATAGATGCATCTTTTGAGCTATAATCCTTTTCTGATGAATCTATTTCTTCATCGTATTTTCCTGAAACTGTCCAAGCCAAATTATTTACTCTATTATCAAATTCATATTCATTGAATATCCACTTTAAACCATTTCCCATATTATCACCCTTTAATTAATTATTTAAGCATTTATATTTCTGCATCAACTAATCATTTGGGAATATATCAAAACTTTCCCATCCCTCTGGAATTCTAGTTCTTATAATATCTGATACCATTTCTTTTTCATATATATCAAATGTTTTCCCTGTGATACCCATATTGATTGCAAGAGTTGGTTTTAGACCTCTTTTTATAGTTTTTAATGCACCTATCATTCCTCTTAAATCTATAGCTTTTGTAGATATCTCCCCATTTTCAGCTTTAAGTTGTAAGTCCATAAATATTCCTATAAATTGAAGTAATTTTTCTTCATCTACTGTCGGGAATTCCCTTTTTAATATCATTTTTAATTTTTCTTCATCTACTGCTGGAATATCTATTACTAAAAATCTTGATACTAATGCCTCATTTAATTCTTTTGTTCCAGCATATTCGTAGTTCATGGTTCCGATAAATCTAGTTGCTGGATGAAGTTTTATTCTTTCATATCCAGGCACATCTATAACTCTTCTATAGTCAAGTGCTGAATGAAGTACTACTATTGCATCATTTTTAGCCATATTGATTTCATCAAATATACCAAATCCGCCGTTTACTGCACATTCATATACTGATCCACGTCTAAGTTTTACTTCATTATCTATAAATGTGTCTGTACCTATTAAAGATGCACTATCTGTGTTGATGTGGAATGAAGTGTTCCATTGAGGTCTTCCGAAAATTTCTGATAAGTTATCAGATAGTAAGTTCTTACCTGTTGCTTTTGGTCCTGATAATAATATATTTTCTTCTTCTAAAATTCCTGTAATACACATTTCTAATATATCTTTTCCTATAAAAAATGCTGGTGATTTTGTGACTCTTTCTTTTAATTCATCTTTTACGTCATATTCTTTTCTGAAATGTTCTATATCCTTTATTAATGATTCACTAACCCCTTGTTCCTTTAAATTATCTAATATATTCATTTCCGTCTCCTTTTGTTTCCCCTATTTATTTTATATTATTTTGTATAATTACCTATTTCTCACATAATCATAACTCTTATCCAATATTATCCATACATCGTTAATTATATCATGATTTGTAAACTTGTTCTGTAACAAATGTCACTTATTTTTTTTTAATATAACAGTATCTAGTTAATATTAATTTTTAACATCTAAATATATATGTTTTATATAACGATATAGTGATAACTTTACCATGCTTATTATATTTTGTTATTATACCCGAATAATTACAAAACTTGTCGCCATATTTTTTCATATATCACAATGGTTTGGTATATATTGTTATATACATAAATAAAAATTTTTAATATTAGGAGTGTGATTAAAATAGTATTTTCAAATTTATTATTTATGTTTGCTTTTTTACCAGCAAATATAATATTGTACTTTTTAGCTAGAAATTTTAAAGTAAAAAATATTATTCTTATAATTTTTTCGTTAGTATTTTATTCATGGGGCGAACCTGTATGTGTTGCTTTACTAATTTTTAGTTCCTTTATCGGGTATATATTTGCTATGCAAATACATAAAAGCGAAACAGAACAACAAAAAAAAATGTATTTAATTATTTCTTTAATAATTAATATTGGTTTATTAGGTATATTCAAGTATACTGGTTTCTTTGTAAATAATCTTAATGCTTTACTTCCTATAGATTTACCAGTTCCTAATATATCATTACCTATTGGTATTTCATTCTATACATTCCAAATAGTTTCTTATGTAGCAGATGTTTATTGTAATAGGGTTAAAGCTCAAGAGAGTTTCCCTAAATTTTTAATGTATGTATCTTTATATCCGCAACTAATAGCTGGACCTATTATAAGATATATCGATATAGAAAAAGAAATCGACAACAGAGAAGTTAATATATCTAATATTTCTCAAGGTATTAATAGATTTATAATTGGTTTAGCAAAAAAAGTTATAATTGCTAATACTGCAGCAACTTTAGTTTCAACATTTTTAGATGGTGAAATAGCAACTCTAGGTGTATTAGACGCTTGGTTCGGACTTTTAATGTTTACTGTTCAAATATACTTTGACTTCTCAGGATACTCTGACATGGCTATAGGTCTTGGTAAAATATTTGGATTTACTTACTGTGAAAACTTCAATTATCCATATATATCAAAATCTGCAACTGAATTTTGGAGAAGATGGCATATGTCTTTAGGATCATTTTTTAGAGATTATGTTTACATACCTCTTGGCGGTAATCGAAAAAGACAACTATTAAATATATTTGTTGTTTGGTTTTTAACAGGATTTTGGCATGGAGCTAGTTGGAACTTTATAATTTGGGGATTATATTTCGGTACAATAATTTATTTAGAAAAAAAAGTATTGTTCAAATTCACAAAAAAATTGCCACAAATTATTCAGTGGTTCTTTGCAATAATTATTGTTATGATTGGTTGGGCTATATTCTACTATGTTGATTTAAATAGCCTTAGCACATTCTTAAAAGCTCTAGTAGGTCTAAATAATAATCCACTTTATTCTGACACTTTACCAATAACATTTATGTCTAATATAGCATTTGTAGTAATTGCTCTAATTGCATCTACTCCTATTCCAAAAATATTATTCCATAAACTGAATGATAATTCTAAAGTAAATGGTAATTTAGATTTTGTACAAATCATTTTTAATGTATCATTAATATTCTGTACAATATCTTTATTAGTTGGAGAAAGCTATAATCCATTTTTATATTATAGATTCTAGGGAGGTATAACATGAGTAATAAAGTAGATTTAAAAAATAATCAATCCAATAAAAAACCTAAACCTGCTGATTATTTAAATATAGCTATATGCAGTTTAATTATGATATTCTTCTTTATACCTATGTTCTTCACAACTAATGGTGGAGTTTCTCAACAAGAAAAAAGGGATTTAGCAACTTTCCCTAAGTTATCTGAATTAACTGCAGAAAAATTCTTTAGTGGAGATTTTTTATCGCAAATAGACGAATTCTATAAAGACAATTTTGTTCATAGACAAGAATTCCTTGCCTTATCAGATAATATCAATACTCTTAAAGGTGTCGATAGTGAAATAAAAATGACTGTTGTATCTAACACTACTAGTAATAACTCTGCAAATGCTACACAAAGTAATGCTGATGATGATTCTGATAAAGATATGTATAAAAACGTTGAACAGGTGGGAACATTATTAAGTATTGATGATATAGTTTGTGAAGGTTATGGATTTAATGAACCTACTGTAAATAATTATGCAAAAACAATAAAAAAATATGGTGATACTTTAAATGCAAATGTATATAACATATTAATTCCTACACATGTTGAATTCGCATTACCATCTAAGTATAAAAATTTAGCTTCTGAACAAAAGCCAGTAATTGACTTAGTTAATAGCAAACTTGGTAAAAATGTTACTCCAGTTGATGCTTATTCAATTTTAAAACAACATAAAACTGAATATATATACTTTAGATCAGACCATCACTGGACTCAACTTGGTGCTTATTATGCATATACTAAATTCTGTGAAACAGCAGGTTTAAAACCTTGTAACTTAGATGATTATCCACTTAAAAAAGTAACTGGATTCTTAGGAACATTATATAATGGTTCAAAAGAAAAAAAATTAGCTGATAACCCAGATGTTGTTGAATATAGACCTGTTGGAGGAGATTTAACTGCAACTATTTATCAAAATAGTTCTTTAACAAAAAAATTGGAATACTCTCCTTACTCAGATTATTCTACTGGTTCAAATGCATATGGTACATTCCTTCATGGTGATAACCCCCTTACTATAATCAAAAATCCTGACATTGATAGTAGTAAAAAAGTTGTTGTTATCAAAGAATCTTATGGTAATGCTTTTGCTCCTTTATTAACTCAAAATTATGGAGAAGTATATGTAATAGATCCAAGATATTTTAATGATAATCTTAGTGATTTTGTAGATAAACATAAAATTACAGATGTAATATTTATAAATAATATGATTGCTGTAGGTTCTCAAAATCGCGTAGACGAATTGAATAAATTACTTAAATAGTTTTAAAAAAAGTAGGATGACAAAATCGCCATCCTACTTTTTATTACTAATAAAATTATTTATCTTGCATTTCCCATATATGCAACTACAACTGCACCTTGCGCTGTATGTGCTCCTATTGTTGGACATATATCTTGGATAATTATATCTTCTACACCGTATTTTTGTTTTACTTTTTCCGCGACATACTGGGCATCTTCAATACAATCACCATGAGATATAAATACCTGTTTTAAATTAGATACATCTGTTTTTATGTCTATATTGTCAACTAATGTATGTAAGGCTTTTTTACGCCCTCTTACTTTTCCTATTGCTGCTAACTTTCCTTCATCATCCATATGTAATATTGGTTGTATGTTAAGCATAGTTCCTACCAATGCACTTGCTCTTGAAAGTCTTCCCCCTCGGAATAAATGATTTAAGTCTGATACAGTAAATTCATGTATTACATGTTGTTTATGCATATTTAGCCATTTTGCTATTTCATCTATAGTTTTGCCAGCCTTTTTCATCTCTACGGCTTTCATAAGTAGTATTCCTTGACCAACTGTTCCTGATAAAGTATCAATCACTATTATTTTAGACCCCGTTTCTTCTTCCATTAATTTTTCTGCACATATTCTTGCATTATTATAGCTTGAACTCAAACCTGATGAAAAACTTAAATGCAATATATCATGCCCCTCATTAATTTCTTGTTGGAATTTAGCAATTATATTTATAGGATTTGATGCACTTGTTGTCGGCATTTTTCCTTCTTTTAAAGCCCTATAAAATTCTTTAACAGGCATATCCTCTACCCCTGGAATATATTCCTTATCATCTATAATATAATATAATGGATGCACTGCTATATTGTTTTCTTTTAAATATGTTTCTGGTAAGTCGTTAGTTGAATCTGTTGAAATAATAAACTCCCTCATTTATATAACCTCCTATTCGAATTTCAAAAATTTAAATAAGTTTTTAAAATTATATTCCTATGTTCAAGCCCCTTGTTTTTTATATTTACAACTATATATTTTTATTCATCCAATTCTTCAATTATATTTTAGCACTATTTGGTAGTAAATAAAAAAGAAATGTTAAAGTAAGTTTTTTTACTTATAACATTTCTTCTTGATAATTATATTGTATGAAAATATTATCTTAAATTAGTTTGACCCATAATATCTAAATCAATTGTTCTTGCCGCTTTCCTTCCATCGGAAATTGCCTTGCATACTAAAGATTGTCCACTTCTCATATCACCTGCTGCATAAACGCCTTTTACAGATGTTCTTTTAAATTCATCAGTTTTTACATTTCCTCTTTCATCAAGTTCTACTCCTAAGTCCCCAAGTAATGTTTCGTGTTCTGGATGTAAAAATCCTAATGCAAATAATGCTAAGTCACATTCTATTTCAAAATCAGAATCAGCTATCTCTTCCCTATTTTCATCTAATTTAATTGCATGTAATTTATTAACTATACCAGCTTCACCACTAAACGCTGTAGGTTTAACTGAATATTCCCTTATTCCACCCTCTTCAAATACTGGATTTTTAGTCATTGCTGAAATTTTTCCCCAGAAACTTGCTCCTTTTGAATCTCTCTCACTTTCTGAAGAACGTTGAAGTTGATATACATTTTTTGCACCTTGTCTTATAGCAGTTCCGACACAGTCGTTTGCTGTATCTCCACCACCTATTACAATTACATTTTTATTCGTAGCTAATATCTCATCTTCATCTACTTCTAACCCTCTATTTCTCTTATTTTGTTGTTTTAAGTAATCCACTGCAAAATGGAGCCCTTTTAGTGAACGTCCTGGAATAGGTAAATCTCTTGCTTGAGTTGCTCCACCAGTTAAAACAATTATATCGTATTCTTTTTTTAATATTTTGGCTGGATAATCTCTTCCTACCCATATATTTGTTTTGAATTTAATTCCCTCTTGTTTTAATAAATCTACTCTTCTATCTACAACCCATTTTTCTAACTTAAAATCTGGTATACCATAAACCAAAAGTCCACCAATTACATCATCTCTTTCAAATACTGTTACATCATAACCAGCTTTGTTTAATTGATCTGCACAAGCAAGACCTGCAGGACCAGAACCAATAACTGCGACAGTTTTTCCTACTCTTACTAGTGGTGGTTTTGCAGTTATCCATCCTTCTTCAAAAGCCTTATTTATAATACTGAGCTCCATATTCTTACAGCCAACAGGTTCTTTTATAGCTCCTAAAACACATGCCTTTTCACATAATCCAGGACATACAGTTCCTGTAAATTCTGGGAAGTTATTTGTTTGGAGTAATCTATCTAATGCATCTTTCCATTGTCCTCTATATACTAAGTCATTTATTTCTGGAGCTGCATTTCCAAGCGGACATCCATATTCAGATGTACAAAATGGTACTCCGCAGTCCATGCATCTTGCTGCTTGTATTTTTACTTTTTCATAATTCATAGGTATATATATTTGATTAAAGTCTTTAATACGTTCTTCTACTGGACGCTTGCTCTGATTCTCACGTTCAAATTCTATAAAACCAGTTTCTTTTCCCATTTTTGTCCCCCCTTATACTGCTTGATATTCACTTATTAGTTTTTTATACATCTTAGGTATAACCCTAACAATATTAAATTTTTCTTTATCCCAATTGTCTAATATCATTTTTGATTTTTTACTTTCTGTGTATTCGAAGTGTTTTTCTATCAGATTTCTTAATATTACTTCATCCTCTGTGTCTATTAATTTTTCAATATCTGCACTGTTTACTATGCCATGATTTAATTTGCCTTTTAGTTGTTTATCTGGATCATATACAAAGACTTTACCACCACTCATACCTGCTGCAAAGTTTCGACCTATATCACCTAATATAACAACTGTTCCTCCAGTCATATATTCACAACCATGATCTCCAACACCTTCAACAACTGCTGTTGCTCCTGAAAGTCCTTTTCCAACATAGTCATTGCAATCCCCTGTCAAATTAATTGTTATACCCTTCATTCCAAATGCCATAAAACTTTGACCTGTACTACCAGTTAAATTTAAAGTAATTGTATCGTCCGGTAATCCTTCAGCCCCATAACGTTTTGCAATTTTTCCACTTAACATAGTTCCTACTGTACGATTTATATTTTTAATTTTGAAATCACCAGTTACTTTTGTTTTATTTTCTAAACTTGGTTTTGCAAATTCTATTAATTTTAAATCATAAGCAGTATCTATTCCATGATCTTGATTTATAATCTTTCTACCAACTATTCTTTGTGGTAAATTAGGTCTATAAAGTATTGATGAAAAATCTAAGTCTTTTGTTTTTTCATTTTTTAAAAGTTTATTTATTTCTAACTTATCAACTCTACCTATCATTTCATCCATAGTTCTAAATCCAAGCTCGGCCATTATCTCTCTTACTTCTGTGGCAACAAATGTGAAATAATTTATAACATGTTCAACTTTTCCTTTAAATTTTTTTCTAAGCTCTGGATTTTGTGTTGCAACACCCATTGGGCAAGTATTTGAATGACATTTTCTCATCATCATACATCCCATAACTACAAGTGGTGTTGTTGCAAATCCGAATTCTTCAGCACCTAAAAGTGCTGCAACTACAACATCTTTACCTGTTCTCATTTGTCCATCAGTTTGCAGGGTAACTCTACTTCTCAAGTTATTCATAAGAAGTACTTGGTGGGCTTCTGAAAGCCCTAATTCCCATGGGCCACCTGTATATTTTATTGATGTATAAGGAGCTGCACCTGTTCCCCCATCGTATCCAGATATCAATATAAGGTCTGCCTTAGCTTTTGCAACTCCTGCTGCTACTGTCCCAACACCAACTTCTGAAACTAGTTTTACTGATATATTAGCTTTTGGGTTTACACTTTTTAAATCATGTATTAATTGTTCTAAATCTTCTATTGAATATATATCATGATGTGGTGGTGGTGATATCAAATCTATTCCTGGTATAGCATGACGAACCTTTCCTATCTTTTCATTTACCTTTGGCCCTGGAAGTCTACCACCTTCACCTGGTTTTGCTCCTTGTGCCATTTTTATTTGTATTTCTTTTGCATTTACTAAATATTCAGCAGTTACTCCAAATCTACCTGATGCAACTTGTTTTGTTGCACTCATTGTTATAGTTTTAAATCTCTTTGAATCTTCTCCACCTTCACCAGTATTTGAACGACCTCCCAAAGTGTTCATTGCTGTTGCTAATGTTTCATGAGCTTCTTTACTAAGTGAACCGAAACTCATTGCACCACTCACAAATCTCTTAACAATCTCTGATACTGGCTCAACTTCATCTATTGATATACTTTCTGATTCCTTAAATTTAAGCAATCCACGAATAGTACATAATTCTTCAGCTTGGTCATCTATCGCTTTAGAAAAATTCTTGAATAATTTATAATCATTTTCTCTAACACTTTTTTGTAAAGTTGTTATAGTATAAGGATTAAACATATGTTTTTCTTCATTTCTTCTATAATTATATTTTCCACCAAGTTCTAATGTATCTATTGGATTTCTAAGTTTATTATAGGCAATATTGTGTCTTATCAAAGTTTCTTTTGCTATTATATCAAGTCCTATACCTTCTATTCTTGTTGGAGTTCCAGTAAAGTATTTTTCTACTACATCACTATTTATTCCAATACATTCAAATATCTGTGCACTTCTATAACTCTGTATTGTTGATATACCCATTTTAGAGATTATCTTCAATAATCCATGACAAATAGCTTTATTGTAGTTTTCTTTTAAAACATCTGCACTCTTATGACCCACATATAATTCTTTTTTAGCTAATTGATCTATAGTTTCATAAGCTAAGTAAGGGTTGATTGCTGTTGCACCATATCCTATTAATAATGCAAAATGCATTACTTCTTTTGCTTCACCAGTTTCTAGTATAATATTCACATTTGTTCTCAATTTATTTTTTATTAAATAATGTTGTAATGCACTAGTTGCTAATAATGCCGGTATTGGGGCTTGTTGCTTATTTATATTTCTATCAGATAAAATTATTACATTGTATCCTTCTAATATTGAATCCTTTGCTCTTTCACATAATAAATCTAATGCCTCAACTAAATCTTGACCTGTTCCTGGTGATCTAAATAACATAGGAATTTTTACGGCTCTAAGACTCTGATTATTTATCTTGCTTATTTTTTCTAAATCTACATCTGATAATATCGGTGTGTCTAATTGTATAAATGTATAATCTTTTTTATCGTTATCAAGCAAGTTTGTCTTTTGACCAACTATTGTAACTAAACTCATTATAGATTCTTCTCTAATTGGGTCTATAGGTGGATTTGTTACTTGCGCAAATAACTGTTTAAAATAGTTATAAAGTAGTTGCGGCTTTTTAGATAAAACAGCAAGAGGTGTATCGTCTCCCATAGAACCTTGAGGTTCTTTTCCATCTCTGGCCATTTGAGCTAAAACTATTTTTATATCTTCATATGTATATCCAAATGCTTGTTGTCTTTGCAATAAAGTATCTTCATCACCTTTTGGTAAGTATGACGGTTGTGGAATTTTATCCAAAGTTAGTTTATTTCTTTTTAGCCAACCTTCGTAATCATATTCTTCAAATAATTCTTTTTTAACCTCTTCATCTGGGATTATTCTTCCCTGTTCCAAATCTAGCATAAATATTTTACCTGGTTCTAAACGACCGCTATATTCTACATTTGCTGGTTTTGTTTCCAATACACCTGTTTCTGATGCCAATATTACAAACCCATCTTTAGTTATTGTATATCTAGATGGTCTAAGCCCATTTCTATCTAACATAGCACCAAGTTGAATCCCATTTGTAAATGCTATAGCCGCTGGTCCATCCCAAGGTTCCATTATTGCTGCATGATAGTTATAATATGCTTTTTCTTTTTCATCCATAAGCTCATTGCCATTCCAAGCTTGTGGAATAAGCATTGTCATAGCTTCTGTTAGTGATTTTCCTGTTGATATTAGAAGTTCAAATGCATTATCAAGAGTTGCAGAATCAGAACAGTTTGGTGTCAATATCGGAAATAGCTCTTCTAATCCATCTTTAAATTTATCTGACTTTAATACTCCCTCTCTTGCATTCATCCAATTTCTATTTCCCATAATAGTATTTATCTCCCCATTATGAGCCAAATATCTGAATGGTTGTGCCAAATCCCAAGTTGGGAATGTATTTGTTGAATAACGTTGATGAATTAAGGCTAATGCAGATTTAAAATTCTTGTCGCTCAAATCCTTATAAAAACTTCCTATCTGTCTAGCTAAAAGTAATCCTTTATAAATTATTGTTCTACTTGATAAACTAGGAATATAGAAATATCCTTTGTTATGCATAGTAGAATTTCTAACTGCTATTTCAGCTTTTTTTCTTACAATAAATAACTTTCTTTCAAACTCTTCTGTTGTATAACTTTCCTTATCTATAAATACTTGTTTGATTAAAGGCTCACTACCTTTTGCTATTTCCCCAATAGCATTACGGTCAACTTCTACATCTCTCCATCCTAAAAGCTTTAAACCTTCTTCTCTTAATATTGTTTCGAAAATTCCTTCACATTCTAAATCTTCATCAGATTCACGAGGGAGAAACATCATCCCGACTGCATATTCTCCTTCACCTGGCAAATCTATATTCAGTTCTTCACATTTCTTTTTAAAAAATTCATGTGGTATTTGAATCATTATGCCTGCACCGTCACCAGTAGTTTCATCACATCCGGTTGCACCCCTATGTGATAAGTTCTGCAGAATCATCAATCCTTTTTGAACTATTTCATGTGATTTTTCACCTTTTATACTTGCAATAAAACCTATACCACAATTATCTTTTTCAAATTTAGGATCATACAAACCCTGTTTTTTAGGTAATCCGATGTTTGGAATACTTTGTTTTACTTCCATCATAATTCCTCCCTTAAGTATATTGAATACATCTCTATTTATGAAAATTAATTCCCATCCCAAATTAATAATGTAATTTATATTATAGTTAAGTTTTCAGAATTATGCATTTTTTTAAAAAATTATTTCATTTTTATTTTTTAATATCTCATTTTTTTGTTTTACATAAATACTAATTTTGATGTAATTATTAATTTAAATATGTTTTTATATTGTTTTATCTACTACATTTTTTATATTTTCTTTTATTTCTAAAAAATAGTGAATATAAAAGAAATCTCACTCTATTCTAATATATTCACTATTTTTATTTTATCTAAATTCTATATCTAATAATTTCTAATCAATATTAGACACTTCTTGCTTAAAATATTTCT
The DNA here is from genome assembly GCA_025148965.1 of Intestinibacter bartlettii. Taxonomy (GTDB): domain Bacteria; phylum Bacillota; class Clostridia; order Peptostreptococcales; family Peptostreptococcaceae; genus Intestinibacter; species Intestinibacter bartlettii. The sequence continues at coordinate 2,955,210 of CP102273.1, forward strand.
TACAGATATGTTTTTTATAAGAAAAATAAAGTAATGCAAACATAATAAGTATACTAACTGAATAACTGCTATAAATAACCTTCATATCGTGAAAATATTTAAGCAAAACGGAACACCATACAACCCTAAAAATACAGTGAGCAAATAATGCTATTATCATAGGTTCAAATGTCTTTTCTATCCCACGCAAACTACCAATATAAATTTGGTTGATTGCATAAAAAACATAAGAAGGAAATACAATTCTAATACTTTCAAGACCTACTTTTATAACTTGTAAATCATGAGTAAAGAGTCTTAATATATATGGAGCAAAAATATTTAAAATGATTATAAATATAATTGAAATATATACACTCAATTTTAAACTTATATTTATTCCTTCTTTCACCCTTTCATATTCTTTTGCTCCGAAATTTTGCCCCACAAATCCTGTAACCGCAAGACCCAAAGAGAATAATGGAAAATATAAAAAACCTTCTACTTTTCCAAATACAGTCATTCCTGCCATAGCTTCTGCTCCAAATGAATTTATACTAGATTGTATTATTAAAGATGATATACTCATAAAAATTGCTTGTAATCCTGCTGGTATCCCAACAAGAAATATGTCTTCTATATATCCTTTGTAAATTCCTATTTGTTTTAAATTTATTCTACATTCATCATCTAGGTGCATTATTTTCCACAAGACTAAAAGTGCCGCTAATATCTGTGAAACTAATGTTGCAATAGCTGCCCCTTTAACTCCCCATCCAAAATAAACAATAAATAAAATATCTAAGATTAAGTTTAATACACATGAAAAGACCAAAAAGTATAATGGGTCTTTTGTATTTCCAAGTGCCCTAAGAATTGCAGTTCCTATGTTATACAATAGTTGAAATGTTATACCTAAAAAACATATTTTTAGATAATCTACAGCCAAATAGTATACATCCTTTGGTGTTTGAAGTAAATTTATAATAGATTTCATAAATATAAGACTTCCAATAGTAAAAACTATTCCCAAGACAATACTTATTAAAAGCGAAGTCGCTATACTTTTTCTAAGTTTTTCATATTCATGTGCACCAAACTGATTTGCTATAACTGCACTTACTCCTGTCGATAACCCTATAAAAAAATTAACTATAACCGCTATCAAAAGTCCAGTAGAACCAATTGCTGCTAAAGCATCTGTCCCTACATATTGACCTATGATTGCAGTATCTGCAATATTATAAAATTGTTGTAAGATTTGCGATAATAGAATTGGAATAGTAAACATAAATAATTGCTTTGGAATATCACCATAAGTCATATCAACCTGACACTTTGCTTGCATATACAAAACCTCCTTTATACTTAATGTTATTCTAGATAAAGAATATCATTACAGTATAATAAGAAGTATCGCCAAAAATTTATATCATAGGTATAACAAAAAGCATATAACCTTATAACAAAATGTTATCAAGCTATATGCCTTCATCTATAATATTTATTTTAAAATAATTTATCCATTGTAACTTCATATTTGACAGGTTTATATAATTTTAAAACCTCCCAATAAGAATTTTCATCTCTGACATTCGCTAAAAATTCATCAAATTTATCTGATGTGTAATTGAAATGTAAATTATATAATTTGTTAACAACATCTTTAGAATTATAATAAACTTGTATATATATTCTTTCTAAATTTATTTCTCCCCTAACATTTCTTGTTTGAAATTGACGTATCAAAGTACAACAACATAAGTCTTTATAAATTAAATCCGTCGGTCTTATACTATATATTATTTCGTCCTCATAACAATTAAATCTTTTGTGTAAAAACTCTTCAAATGAATCCATTAAAATATCTAACTTTATGTTTGTTTCGTCAAATCCATTTTTATTTAAGATATCATTAAATATTTGCTTTGCTTGACTAGTTTCATTTATCTTTACTGCTTTCCCTTCACTATTTAAAGATGATACTGTCTTATATCCATCAATGATTACATTATATTCAAGAAAATAAGACATAATGGCATTCCAAAATATATAAAATATTATTGCTAAGAAAGATACTATGCCAACCCTAATCATAAAATCTACTTCCATAAAGTTTAGAAAATAATATATTAAATAGAAAATCATAAAAAATGATAATAAGTTGATTATTTTTACTACACCTTTAGATTCAACTTCATATACTGTGCCACATTGTTCACATTTTATCCTTACACATTCGTTCCCCAGTGTTTTAAGTCTAGTTAATAAATCAATTTTACAATTACATTTACTACAAGATTTCATATAAATCCCCCCTCGTTGACTTAAAATTTTTAATTTCAACTATAATTTTATTATAGCATTGAAAACATTTTCTTGCTTCATATTTAGCCTTTTTATAGATACAAAAAAGATGTCTTTAATAAATTCAATTATAAAAGACATCTTCCTTTATTTTATAAAATATTTTTATTTAGAATTCTATAAACATTCTTTTAAGATTTCTAATCCTTTATTTATTTCATCCATTGATATTACAAGTGGTGGTAATAATCTTATTACATGTTCTCCTGCTGTTAGTATTAATAATCCTTTTTGTGCAGCCACTTTTTCTATTTCTGATGCGCTACCTTTTATTTCGATACCTATCATTAGGCCCTTACCTCTGACTTCAACTATTTCGTCTAAGCCCCAAGATTTCACTGTATCCATTATATAATCACCTTTTTTAGCTACATCTGCTAAAAATTCTGGTTTAGCTAATTCATCTAAGACAACATTTGCTGCAGCCATAGCTAATGCATTTCCTCCGAATGTTGTTCCGTGATCTCCAGGAACTAATACATCTGATACTTTTTCATCAGCTAATATTCCGCCAACAGGTATACCACCAGCTAAACCTTTTGCCATTGTTACTAAGTCTGGTTTTATATCGAATTCTTGGAATCCAAATAATTTACCTGTTCTACCCATACCTGCTTGAACTTCATCACAAATTACTACTATATCTTTTTCTTGGCAAAGTTTCACTGCTTCTTCTATAAAGTCTTTATCGATTGGATATACTCCACCTTCACCTTGAACTGCTTCAAATATAAATGCACATATTGTTTCATCTTTTAATGCTTCTTTAAATGCTTCTATATCATTTTTTTCTACGTATTTATATCCAGTTGGTAGTGGATAGAAATATTTATGATAAGCTTCTTTTCCTGTAGCCATTAATGATGCCATTGTTCTACCATGGAAAGATTTATTTAAACTTAAAATTGTACCTCTATCTCCTCCATATTTTAAGTCACTATATTTTCTAGCTATTTTCATAGCTCCTTCATTTGCTTCTGTTCCTGAATTACAGAAAAATACTTTGTCATATCCACTTAATGCAATTAATTTAGCCCCAGCTTCTACATGTGGTTGATTGAAGAATATATTTGAGCTGTGAAGTAATTTTGCTGCTTGATATTGTATAGCTTCCACTAAACCTTTATGTCCATATCCTAAAGAAGAAACCCCTATACCACTAGTAAAATCAACATATTTTTTCCCATCTATATCTGTTATAGTTGCGCCTTCACCTTTATCCATTACAACAGGAATTTGAGCGTATGTTTTCATAAAGTTCGCATCCCATTTTTCTTGTATATTTTTTACTTTTTGTGTTAATTCCATTTAAATTCTCTCCCTTTTCAATATATTATTTATCTTCCCATAAACTCCTAACTATTCATAAAATACAAATAATTAATCAATTAAAGTTCCTACACCTGCATCTGTAAATAATTCAGTTATAATTGAATGTCTAACTCTACCATCTAATATATGAACTTTTTTAACCCCTTGGTTTAAAGCATCTATACAACTATTTATTTTTGGAATCATACCACCTGTTATAGTTCCATTTTCAAATAGTATTGGTAAATCTTCTTTATATACATGTGATATTAAACTTTCATCCATTGAAGGTTCTTCTAATAAACCTGGTACATCTGTTAAAAGGATATATTTTTCTGCTTTAAGTGCACCAGCTATTGCAGAACCTGCGATATCTCCATTTACATTATAAATATTGCCTTCTCTATCAGCCCCCACTGTTGCTATCATAGAAATATATCCAGCATCAAGATTGTCTTTTATTATTTCTGGATTTACCTCAACAATTTTTCCTACATATCCTAAATCTTCTTTTGTAGGTTCACAGATTAGCATGTTTCCATCTATACCACAAAGGCCAACTGCCTTACCGCCTCTTTCATTTATTTTTAATACTAGTTCTTTGTTAACTTTTCCAGCAAGAACCATCTCAACAACTTCCATCGTATCTTCATCTGTATATCTTAAACCATTTACAAATTCACTTTGTATTTTTAATCGGTCTAGCATTTTATTTATTTCTGGTCCTCCGCCATGTACTACAACTATGTTAATTCCAACGTAACTCATAAGAATTATATCTTCCATAACTGCTTCTTTTAATCTTTCGTTTTTCATAGCATTTCCACCATATTTTATTACCATAGTTTTTCCACTATGCTTTTCAATATATGGAAGCATTTCAATCAACATTTTTGCTTTATCATCATTAAATTTCATAATTATTCATCCCCCATTTCAACCTTATATTATTTTAGTTATATCTCTAACTTCTGTAACTACCATTAATTCTAACGTATTCGTATGTCAAATCGCATCCCCATGCATTTGCTCTCGCATCCCCCATTTGAAGATCTACAATTATAGTTATTTCATCATCTTCAAGTATGCTTCTTGCCTTCTTTTCGTTGAATTTAAGAGGTTCCCCATCTTTACAAACTTCAATATAACCTTTCTTACTTTCAAAGATTATGTCTATTTTATTTGGATCAAATTCAGAACCTTCGCATCCTATTGCACATAAAATTCTTCCCCAGTTTGCATCTGAACCAAATATAGCTGCCTTAACCATAGTTGATGTTATAACTGCTTTTGACAATCTAGCTGCTGTTTCTTCTGTTTTTGCCCCTTCTACAACACATTCAATTAATTTAGTTGCCCCTTCTCCATCTCTTGCTACCAATTTTGCAAGTTCTGTACATATATAAACTAATGCTTGTAAAAATATATCGTAATTTGCATCTTTTTCAGTAACCTTTTTATTTCCTGCTTTTCCATTTGCTAAAACTATAGCCATATCATTTGTACTTGTTTGACCATCAACACTAATTCTGTTAAAACTCTTATTTGTTGCATATCTCAATGCTTCTTGCAATAATCCTTGGTCTATATCTATATCTGATGTTATAAATGCAAGAACAGTTCCCATATTTGGATGTATCATTCCTGAGCCTTTAGCCATGCCTCCAACAACTACTTTTTTTCCGTCTATATTAATTGAAACTGTTATTTCTTTTTTAATCATATCAGTTGTCATTATTCCTTCTCTAGCAGCCATATGTCCTCTTTTGCTAAGTTGTTCTGCTAATTTGCCAACATTATTTTCGATTAAATCTATTTTTAGTGGCTCTCCTATAACACCTGTAGATGCAACTAAAATATCTTCTGGTTTTAAATTTAAAACTTCAGCTGTTGCATCCGCCATTCTAAATGCATGTTCTAACCCTTCTTTTCCATTGAAAGTGTTCGCATTTGCACTGTTTATTATTATTGCCTGTGCCTTTCCGTCTTGTATATGTTTGCTTGTAACATATATAGGATTTGCCTTTATTTTATTCTGAGTGAATACTGCAGCCGCGTTACACATTGTATCAGAATATACAAGTGCGATATCTTTTTTCTCTACATTTCTTCTAAGACCTACATGCATCCCAGATGCTGTAAATCCTTTTGCTGCTGTAACGCCCCCCTTAATAATTTCCATCAATATTATCGCCCCCTTATGTTATTTAAAATGCTGTTGCCATTGTGCTTAATCCTTCACATTCATCAAATCCAAGCATCAAATTCATATTTTGTATTGCTTGCCCTGCTGAACCTTTAACCATATTATCTATAGTTGAACATATAATTATTTTTGATTTGTTTTCATGTACTGATATAGCACATTTATTTGATAATCTAACGTGTTTAACTGTTGCAACTTGACCAAGCGGTAATACATCTACAAATGGTTTATCTTTGTAGAATTCTTCTAGTTCATTTTGTATCTTTTCTATTGTAACATCTTCTGCTTTATCACAATAAATAGTTGATAATATTCCCCTATTCATTGGTGCTAAAATAGGAGTGAATATTATTTCTACTGGTTCTCCTGCTGCATCAGTTAAATTTTGTTCTATTTCTGGTGTATGTCTGTGATTTCCTATTTTATAAGGCACCATATTTTCATTTATTTCTGGGTAATGACTAAGTAATGTAAGTCCTCTTCCAGCTCCAGTTACACCTGATTTTGAATCAGCTACTATGCCTTCTTTTTTGATTAATTTTTCTTTTAATAATGGCATAAGAGGTAATGATATACTAGTTACATAACATCCTGGATTAGCTATAACTTTCGCATTTTTTATTTCATCTTTATAGTGTTCACAAAGACCATAAACCGCTTCTTCATGTAATTTTTTATCTATAAAAGATACGTTATACCATTCTTTGAAAGTTGTCTCATCTTTTAATCTGAAATCAGCTCCTAAATCAACAACTTTTTTACCTTCTTTAACTGCTTGTAATACAAATTCTTCGCTAACACCATGTGGTAAAGCTGTAAATATAAGATCGCTATTTTTTATTACATCTTCATTTTTCATACATTTCATATCATTTCCTATACCTACACTTGGATAAACTTCTGTTATACTTTTATCTACAAAAGAATTTGAACCTATAGCACTTAACTCTACTTGTGGATGTGCATTTAGTAATCTTATTAATTCTACACCTACATAACCTGTAGCTCCGATTATTCCTACTTTAACTTTACTCATTTTTTCAATCCCCTTCTATTATTTTTTATCAAAAAAGCCCCTTGAAATAAATTCAAGAGGCGAAATTCCGCGGTACCACTCTTATTGATAAAATTTCTTATACTATGTGATAATTACAGATTTAATGATATTAAAAAAGTCTCTTGGCTAAAAACCAAGAGACGAATATACCGCGTTACCACTCTTATTGATAAGAAACTTATCCACTTTACTCTTTTAAGGCAAGATTACCTGTTTCCATACTCAATTCAAGAAACATTCTCAAAAGTTCTCTTCACAATAAGCTTCATTGCTCAGCTTCCACCATCCTAAGCTCTCTATAAATTAGACTTATGTTACTGTCTTTGTCATCGAATTTATCTTATTAATTTCCATATTATGTAAATATGTATTATATATAAAATAATATAAAACTTTTAATATTCTGTCAATAAATTATTTTTATTTTATAAATTAAATTTTTTCTTTAAGTTCCTCTACTGATAAATCGATTAAAGCTTTTATTTTTTTCCTTCTTTCTTTAATATCTTTATTTTCTTCAATTATCTTTTTTCGTGCTAAACCTAAAAGTTCTATGTATTCTCCATAAGTTTCATCATATGTTTCTTCTAATTCTCTTTTTATTTTAGCTGATAATGATGGGCTATTTCCCCCTGTCGATATACTAAGGAGTAATTCACCTCGTTTCACATATGATGGAACTGTAAAATTAGAAAGTTCCTTATCATCTACTACATTTACTAACTTTCCATTTTGATTACAATAAACTCCGATTTTATGGTTTATATCTTTATTATTTGTAGCTGCCACTACGACAAACGAATCTTTTATATATTTTTTATCATACCCATCATGAATTATTTCAATTTCATTTTCTATCATTTTAAATTCGTCCACAAACTCTTTTGAAACTACAGTCACTTTTTTCCCAAAATCTAAAAAATTTGTAGCCTTCCTATAAGCTACTTTTCCCCCACCGATTATTGTAATTTTCATATTTTCTATATTTAAATTTATTGGATAAAGCATTTTGACTACCTTTCTTTCTATTATTTATTTTTATTAAAAAACTCAATCTAAAAATATTATATCACATCATAAAAAAGACTATTATAAAGTAGACTTCTACTTAATAATAGCCTTTTTTATATTCTAATTTAATTAATTTTTAATTTAATTAGTTTTACCCCTTTATTAGATAGGAAGTTTTCTTCCTTCTTTTTTCCATTGTTTGAATTCAGCAGTTGCAGTTAATAAAGCATCTGTTGAAGAGTTAAGACCTGTTTCACAAGAGTCTTGTATAACACCTATGATGAATCCTACACCAACCATTTGCATTGCTATATCATTTGATATACCAAATAAACTACAAGCTAAAGGTATAGTAATAAAGAACCTCCAGCTACACCTGAAGCACCACATGCAGATACTGCAGATAATAAACTAAGTATTAATGCTGTTGGTATATCCACTTTAATTCCTAAAGTATGAACAGCTGCTAAAGACAATACTGATATTGTAACTGCTGCACCACCCATGTTTATAGTAGCTCCTAAAGGAATTGATACTGAATAGTTATCTTCGTTTAATCCTAAATTTTTACATAATTCCATGTTAACTGGTATATTTGCTGCTGAACTACGAGTACAAAATGCTGTTATACCACTATCTTTTAAACATTTAAATACTAATGGATATGGATTTTGTTTTATATTTAGAAATACTATTAATGGATTTATAACTAATGCAACAAATACCATGCATCCTAATAATAAAGCAAGTAATTTACCATAGTCTGAGAAAATTGATGCACCACTTGTAGATACAGAATTATACATTAATCCCATTATACCAAATGGAGCAAAGCTTATAACCCATCTTACTGCTTGTGTTACAGCGTCTGAAATATCAGATAATAATGATTTTGTTTTATCTGAAGATTTTCTTAAAGCTAAGCCAAATACTACCGCCCAAGCTAATATACCTATATAGTTTGCATCTACTATAGATCCAACTGGGTTACTAACTACATTAAGCAATAATGTTTTTAATACTTCACCTATTCCACCTGGCGCTGATGCTCCATCTGCTGCTGCAGCTGCGCCTAAATTAACTGTAACTGGGAATATAAAACTAGCTATAACTGCTACTAAACCAGCAGAAAAAGTAGCTATTAAATATAACCCTATAACTGTACCCATATTACTCTTTTGCCCATCTTTGTGTTGTGCTAAAGCACCCATAACTAAGAAAAATACCAATATTGGTGCAACTGCTTTTAATGCGCCTACGAATAATTCCCCTAAAAGTCCTATAACTGTAGCTTCCTTAGCAACAAAACCTAATATAGCACCAATTACTAAACCGCAAAGAATACGTTTTACTAAGCTAATGCTATTCCATTTTTCTACAATCGCTTTCATAAGTCCTAATCCCCCTTGTATATTTAACTATGTTTAATATTAATAATACAATATTTTGACAAAAATTTCCACAAAAAAATAAAAAGTTCAAATATTCTTACATGTATATATATTTTTTTTATTCAAAATTTTAAATAAATTAATTTTTCTGATTTTTTACTTTCATTTTTTTGCTTTATTTTGTATTTAAAACTAAAAAACTCTTCCTTTTTAAAAATCTTGAAGGAAGAGTTTCATAATTTTTTTATATTATATTTCTTACATCTAAAAAATTATTTTTTCATATCAATAACTTTTGCTAAATCTTTTGCAAAATAAGTTATTATTATAGTAGCTCCTGCTCTTTTTATAGACATAACAGCTTCATATATTGCATCTTCACTTAATAAACCTTGTTTAACAGCTTGTTTTAACATAGAATATTCTCCGCTTACGTTATAAGCTGCTATTGGTAAATCGTAATTATCTTTAAATCGTCTTATTATATCTAGGTAAGAAAGGGCTGGTTTTACCATTATTATATCTGCTCCTTCTTCAATATCTAAGTCAGCTTCTACCATAGCTTCATCAGAATTTGCTGGATCCATTTGATATGTTTTTCTATCTCCGAATGCTGGTGCAGAATTTGCAGCATCTCTAAATGGCCCATAAAATGCTGATGCATATTTTGCACTATATGCCATTATAGCAACAGTTTCGTATCCATTTTCGTCTAATGCATTTCTAAGTGCACCGATTCTTCCATCCATCATATCAGAAGGTGCAACCATATCTGCTCCTGCTTTTGCATAACTAACAGCTATTTTTGATAGATATTCTAACGTTTTATCATTATCTACATATCCGCCTTCTGTTAGTATTCCACAATGTCCATGGCTAGTGTATTCGCACATACAAACATCGCATATTACATCCATTTCTGGAGCTACTTCTTTTATTTTTCTTATACCTTGTTGTAATGCTCCATTATCGTTGTATGCTTCACTACCGCAGCAATCTTTTTTGTTGTCATCAGGAACACCGAATAATAATACATGTTCTATTCCTAATTCAACTAATTCTTTTATTTCATCTTCTAACATATCTACAGAGAAATGGTAAACCCCTTCCATAGAAGGTATTTCTCTTTTTATATTTTCACCATCTACTATAAATAAAGGATAGATTAAATCTTCTTTTTGTAATTTTGTTTCTCTTACTAAATTTCTTATAGCCTTTGTTGCTCTTAATCTTCTTGGTCTTCTTATCATTTTTTTGCCCCTTTCATTTTATTGGCATTTATTCTGACATTGCCTCTATCATACTTTCGATAGATGCTTTTTCTGATTCTTTATATACTTCTAAGCCATTATCTAATATAGTTTTTGTAGTTATCTTTCCGATTGAAATTATCTTAGTATTAGATAATTTATCCTTATTTTCTTCACCAATTAAATTTATGAAATTAGTTACAGTTGATGAACTAGCAAATGTTATATAATCTAAATTTCCTTCTTCTAATGCACTTATTGCTTCTTCTTTTTTGCTATCATCCATAACGCTTTCATATGTTACAACTTCTGTTACATTAGAGATTTCATTTAATTTTTTAACTAAAAATTCTCTAGCATTTTTAGCTCTTGGAATTAATATTTTATCTTCTTTACTTACTATATCTTTTAATTCATCGTATAAAGATTCGCCTACTGCTTTTTCTGGTTGTATATCTGGCTTAATTCCTCTTCTTATTATGGCCTTAGATGTTGCAGCCCCAATTGAGCAAACTTTTATATTTGCAAGTGCTCTACAATCTAATCCCATTTCATCTAGTTTATCAAAGAATATATCTACTCCATTTTTGCTAGTTAAAACTAAGTATGTATAATCTTTTAAATTCTTAATTTCATTTTCTAGTTCTTTATTATCTTGAACTTTTTCAATTTTTATTGTTGGTATTTCTATAGGATTTCCACCTAAGTCCATTATTCTCTCTACTAATTTGCTGTTTTGGCTTCTTGACCTAGTAACCATTATACTTTTTCCGAATAAAGGTTTCTTTTCAAAGAAGTTTAGTGTATCTCTAAGATTTACAACTGTCCCTACAACTATTAATGTCGGAGGTTTTACTTCTTCTCTTATCGCAACTTCATAAGCATCTTCTAAAGTAGCTGTTACTACCCTTTGATTATAGCGTGTTGCCCAACTTACAAATGCAACTGGAGTATCTTTAGACATACCTTCTTTAATTAAATTTTCGCTTATATTTTTTAGGTTTGATACGCCCATTAAAAATACAAGTGTACCTTTCATATTAGCTAGTGCATTCCAGTTTATTTCAGGATTTTCTTTTCCATCTTTTCTAAGATGCCCTGTTATAACATGAAATGATGATGCATGGTCTCTATGTGTTATTGGAATTCCAGCATAGCAAAGTCCGCCTATTGCAGAAGTTACCCCTGGAACAACTTCAAATTCTATTCCTTCTGCTTTAAGTAGTTCGCCTTCTTCTCCGCCTCTTCCAAATACATAAGGATCTCCACCTTTAAGTCTTGTTACTATTTTACCTTCTAATGCCTTATCTGCTATTAATCTATTTATTTGATCTTGAGGTAATAAATGATGGCTTGATGCTTTTCCTACATTTATAAACTCACAACCTTTTTTTGCTTCTTTTAAATAATTTATATTAGCAAGTCTGTCATAAACTATAACATCAGCTTTTCTTATACATTCTAAGCCTTTTAGTGTTAATAGTTTATAATCTCCAGGTCCTGCCCCAACTAAGTAAACTTTCCCCTTCATTATTGTTCATACTCCTTTAATACGCTTTTTGCTAATTCGTATCCTATTTTTGGTGCATCAGCTAGAGTTCCTACTTGAGATTGAACTACTATTTTCTTTCCTTCGCCATCTCCATAAAGTCCAGTTAAAGTAATTTTTTCTCCTTCTATTTCACAGTAAGCGCCCATTGGTATATGGCAACTTCCATTAACTCCAATTAAGAATCCTCTTTCTGCATCAATTTGAATTTTTGTAATATCATCTTTTATAGAATCTATTATTTTTTCAGTTTCTTTGTCATCTTCTCTAATTTCAAGAGCTAATATTCCTTGTGCAGGAGCAGGTAGCATAATATCAGTTGGTATATAATAATCTATTTTATCATCTAAACCAGCTCTTCTTAGTCCTGATGCTGCTAACACTACACCGTCAAGTTTTTCTGTTTCTATTTTCTTTATTCTAGTTTCTATATTTCCTCTTATAGGTACTATTTCTAGGTCTGGTCTGTGTTTTAATAATTGATATTTTCTTCTTTTACTTCCTGTTCCTATTCTTGCACCTTGAGGTAAATCATCTAGACTTTTATAACCTTCTTTAAAAATAAGAGCATCTCTTGGATCTTCTCTTTTTGGAGAATGTGCAAATTTAAGTCCTTCCGGAAGATATGATGGCATGTCTTTCATACTATGAACCGCCATATCTATTTCACCATCTAAAAGACTCTTTTCTATTTCTTTTACAAATAAACCTTTATCGCCTATTTTATCTAGTGGCAGATCTTTTATTAAATCACCTTTTGTTTTTATTATTTTTACCTCAAATTCAACTCCTGGGTTTTCTTTTTTTAATTGATCTACAACCCAATTAGTTTGAACAAGAGCTAAATTACTACCTCTAGTTCCTACTACTAATTTCATATTTATCTCCTTAACGTTTTTTAAGATTATTTTCTTTTGTTGTTTTTATTAACTAATATTGTAGAAAAATATGATATTTTTTCTTGTAGATGAACATCTCTTAAATCCTTATAAACTACTTCTCTATCTTGAGATGAATTACTTACTAAAATAGCACTATCTATTAAATCGTATTTTTCTAGTTTTTGAACGATTTCTTTAAAGTTCTTATAAACCTTCATAAGAACTAAACAATCATATGTTTGTAATGCTGCATCTATTTTTTCTTCTTCCATTGTGCATGGTATTACTATAAGTGGGTCTGTATCCATTACTAATGGGAAGTTTTGGTTTGATGCTATATTTGAAAAAGAAGAAATACCTGGTATAGTTTCAACTTCTATTTCATCCAATAATCTTTCCATTACATAGACATATGTACTATATATCATAGGATCTCCTAAAGTTATAAATCCTACATTTTTCCCAGCTTTTACGTCTGCTTTAATTTCTTCAGCAGCCTCATCCCATGCAGCCATTTTTTCTACCCCATCTGCACTCATTGGGAAGTGTCTTTGTTTTATTTCAACAGTTTCTGGTATATATTCTTTTACTATTGATAAAGCTAAGCTATCTGCACCTTTTCTTGGTTCTGGTGTATATAATATATCTAATATTTTAAATGTATTTACTGCTTTTACTGTTACCAATGAACTATCCCCTGGTCCAGTTCCTATTCCATAAAATTTGGCCATTACATTTCCTCCAATAGTGTTTTTGTCACATAATTTTTATGCTAACTCTTTTTCTAATTCTTTTGCACAATCTAGTGCATGATTTACAAATTTATCTTGTATAGCAGGATATTCTCCTAAACCTTGTAGATGTATATTCACTTTAAATCCTTCTTTTTCTAATATAGATTTCCATGAATCTTCTTCATCACTTGCCATATCATTAGTAGCATGGTCACCCGCAACTAACATGAAAGGTAGTACATCTACAGTTTTTATATTATCAGCTTTTAATTTCTTGATTACTTGTTCTATTTCAGGATATCCTTCAACTGTTCCTATATAAACATTCATGTCATTATCCCTAAACATGTATTCTAATGCTGGATAAGCAGAGTGACTTTCATGTGTAGTTCCATGCCCCATAAATACTATTGCTTCATCTGGTTTAATTACCTCTAATTGTTTTCTTACTGCTTCAACTGTTTCTTTGTAATCTTCTATTGTAGTTAATAGAGGTCTTCCTAAAGCTATTCTTTTAAATTTAGGTCTGAAACTTTCAACTTGTTCTTTTAATTTGTTGTATTCTTCTCCACAAATTATATGTAATGTTTGAACTACAACTTCTTCATATCCTGCATCAGCTAATTTTTGTAGAGCTTCAACTGGATTGTCTATGAACATATTGTCTCTTTTTTTCAATTTATTAATTATCATATTAGAAGTAAAAGCTCTATAAAAATCATATCCTTCTAAGTTTTCACTTATTTTTCTTTCACATGCTTCTATTGTTTTTTTTCTAGTTTCATGGTAGCTTGTACCAAAACTTACTACTAATACTGCTTTTTTCATCTTTATTTTCTCCTTGATATTTAAATATTCCTCAAATTTAAAAATTAAAATAACCCATAAAACTATATAATTTTCTCTATATCTTCTATATTATTTATAACCTTTGGATAATCAATTTTTTTTCTACTTATAATTATCACTGGTATATTTAACACTTTGCATGCATTGATTTTTTCTAAGAAACCTCCTGCTACTCCACTTTCTTTAGTAATTAATAAATCTATGTTGTATTGTTTATAAGTAGCTATATTCATTTCTTCAGAAAAAGGTCCTTTCATAGCGATAATATTGTCTGCATTAAGCCCTAATCCTTCACAACTTTCAAGAACCTCACTTGTTGGCAATACACGCGCTATTAAATTTTTTTCCTTTATTAATTCTATATATTTATCTAAGTTTTTACTTCCTGTTCCAATAAATATGTTATTTCCTATTTCATTAGCTATTTGGCAAGCTTGTTCTATATTTTCAACAACATATTTATTTTCATAGTCAATTTGTTTTATAAGAGATTCCCTTTCAAATCTCACATAATCAATATTTGTAATTTTAGAACATTCAATTGCATTACTAGATACAACAGTAGCATAAGGGTGAGTTGCATCTATTATCTGTGTTATGTTTTTTTCTTTTATCAAAGATACCATATCTTCTTTTGTAAGTTTTCCTAAGAATACATTTTCTGTAGCTTTTTTTGCAATATCTCTTCCGTATTCAGTTGTTACTGAAACTATATATGCTAATCCCATATCATTTAATTTATTGCAAATATGTATGCTATCAGATGTTCCTCCTAATACTAAAATCATGCTATGTATCCCTTCTTTTGTGATGATTAATTTCTTATAAAATTTTCTTATACAGTATATCCTCTAGGAGTTATCATTAAATCGTCATGTATATATGTAGATTTATTTCCGATTATAACCATAGTAGTCATATCAACTCTTTCAAAATCCATTGTGTCAAAAGTACATATGAATTTTTCTTGATCTTCTCTTCCTACATCTTTTACTATTCCTACAGGTGTTGAACCATCTTTGAATTCTCCCATTATTTTAAATGCATTTGCTAAATGCTCACTTCTACCTTTACTTCTTGGATTATATAAGCAGATTACAAAATCAGCTTCTGCTGCTAGTCTTAATCTTTTTTCTATAACTTCCCATGGAGTCAGTAAGTCACTTAAACTTATATGGCAGAAGTCGTGCATTATAGGTGCTCCTAATACTGCAGCTGCTCCTATACTGGCAGTAACTCCTGGTACTACTTTAACAGGTATATCTAATTCTTGTTTAGTTATTAATTCAAGTATAAGTCCTGCCATTCCATATATACCAGCGTCTCCGCTACTTATAACAGCAACTTTTTTGCCAGTTTTAGCTATGTCGATAGCATCTTGGCATCTGTCTACTTCTTTTCTCATCCCATTTTGAACAACTTCTTTATCTTTAATAAAATCTTCAACTAATTTTATATATGTTTTGTAACCAACTATTACTTCTGCATCTTCCATTGCTGATATTGCTTCTTGCGTCATTAAGTCTCTGCATCCAGGACCTATCCCTATAACGTATATCATTTGTTCACTCTCCCTGCCGAAAATGTTATTCCCTTAAATTTTTGTTTTTCGATAATCATATTTCCTTCACTAAGTAAATGTGCACATGGTTCAGCCACTGAATATACCCCTACATTCTTTTTAACCCATTCTGATTCACTATATAAATAATCTACTTGTGCTATTTCTTCTACTGTGAATATTTTAAAAGGCACCCCTAAATAATTTGCTAGGTCGATTATCGCTTGTTCATCTTTTTTAATTTCTATACTTCCTATAGCTTTTATAGCGTTTTTATCTATATTGTTAATATATAAAAACTCTCTTAGTGAATCTTTCATATGTTTGCTATCTATATTTTTTTTGCATCCAACACCTAATACGATATCTTTTGGAACTAATTTTATTATTTTTTTGCTTTCAAAATCTAATTTCTGCTTATTACTTATTACTACTACAGTCTCTAAATCATTTATTTCTTCATTATTTCTTTTATCCAGATTTAGCATGTCTTCATATTTCAATATAGTAAAACCACGAGTATCTATATCGTAATCTCCATCTATAAATAAACCTACTGGTTTATTATTTACTATCATAGAATTTACTTTTAATACATTATCTCTGAAGTTTTCTATATATCCATCAAATCTTTTTGCTATCATATCTAATGAAGATTTATTATTTACATCTGTCGCAGTTGTAATAACTGGATTAGACTCTATCAAATGACTTATATATAAAGCCATTTCATTAGCTCCACCCATATGTCCACTTAATAAGCTTATTACATTTTTTCCTTTTTCATCTGTTACAATTACTGCTGGATCTTGAAATTTACTTTGTATTAATGGTGCTATTGTTCTTACGACTATGCCAGTAGCCATGATAAATACTATATATCTGTATTTATTGAATATAGTAGGAATAAAATCTTTTAGTTTTTGTTCAATCCTAATTATATTTTTACTATTTTGTTGTGTAAGTTCAAGTTTATCATTTTTCATAGTGTAAGTATCGTTACCTATGTTACAAACCTCTTGAGACTCTTCATTATTTTTCTTTTTTACAAAATAGATTTTCCCTTCTTTCAACTTCTTCTGTATTTTTACAGCTAAATTTTTTCCATTGTCTGTTATGCATACAATAGCTATATTATTTTCTGTATTCATGTTTGAAGTCCTTATCATATAATTTTGAATTATTATATGTAGTACCTAAAAATTCTCCCACCATTATTAATGCTGTTTTCTTAATATCATTTTCTTTAACTTTGCTTGCTATATCTTCTAAAGTTCCTTTTACTACTTTTTCATCTGGCCAAGTAGCTTTGTATATTACTGCTATTGGAGTAGTTTTTGGATATCCACCGTTTATTAATTTTTCTACTACTTTTTCTATTTCTTGAACTGATAAGAATATTACCATTGAAGTTTGGTGTTGTGCGAAAGATTCTATAGATTCTTTTGCTGGTACCGGAGTTCTTCCTTCCATTCTAGTTATAACAACACTTTGAGATACTTCTGGAACAGTATACTCAACACCTAATGCTGATGATGCTCCCAAAAATGAACTTACACCTGGTGTACAATCATAATCTATATCTAATTTTGCTAAGTCTTCAACTTGTTCTCTGATTGAGCCATATATAGAGAAGTCCCCTGTTTGTAATCTTACAACTGATTTGCCTTCTTTGATTCCTTTTTCCATAACATTTATTATTTCTTCTAATGTCATGTAAGCACTGTCGTGTATTTCACAACCTTCCTTACAATAATCAAGAAGTTCTGGATTTACTAATGAACCTGCATATATTACAACATCTGCATTGCTTAGTAATTTATATCCTTTTAATGTTATTAATTCTTTATCCCCAGGTCCTGCCCCTACAAAATGTACTTTATTAATGTTAGTATTCATCGTCTTATTCTACTCCTTTTTCGCATGAAATTATATATATTGGATTATGAGGTTTGAAATATTCCCCTGGTCCTAATTTTTCAAGTTTTGAAACGTTTAAAACTGTTACATCAACGTTTTTAAATCCCTTTTCTCTTACTAATCTCAACATTTCATAGAATGTATCAATTATTATAAAGTTTGCTACAAGTCTTCCTCCTGGAACTAATAAATCTTTAGACCAGTCGATTATTTCTTCTAACTTGTTTCCTGTCCCACCAAGAAAAATTGCATCTACATCATTATATATATCTAACTCAACAGGTGCATAAGCTTTTACTACTTCTACATTAGTTAAATTAAAATTTTCTATATTTTTATTTACTAAATCAAGTGCATCATCATTGCGTTCAATAGCAATAACTCTTAAGTCTGGATAGTGATATCCAGCTTCTATAGATATACTCCCTGTTCCAGCGCCTACATCTATAAAAGTTTTTGCATTTAATAAATCTAGTTTATTAATTGATATTGCTCTAACTTCTTCTTTTGTTATTGGAACTTTTCCTGTTATAAAATCCCTATTCCTCATCTAATATCACCACTACATTCATATCAAATTTTTCAACTGCCAATATATCTTCTGGCTTTCCTATTGTTATTTTCTCATCTTCATAAGAAAGATTTTCCCCTACAACAATAGTCTTATTTAAGTTTCTTTTTTGTATTTCTCTGCTTATTTCATGAGGTCCTATTTTACTATCAGTAACCATACATACTTTTTTATGTGAAAGTATATAATCAAAGTCTGGAACTTTACCATGGCTACTTGTAATATAAACATCATTCATATCAACAAATATTCTTGAGAATATATATTGAAGAGAACTTATACCAGAAACTATATTCAAATGTTTATGCTCTATGTTTTTTGAAAGATATCTTCCAATTCCATATATAGATGGATCTCCAGACGCTATAACAGAAATATTTTTATCTAAGTTATTTTGTATGTATTGTAGGATTTCTTTTAAGTTTGTAGATAAAACTATCTTTTCTCCCTTGAAATCTTTAATGGATTCAAGGTTTCTTTTTCCCCCAATTACTACATCTGATGAATAAATAAGTTGTTCACCTAATTTAGTAATATAGCCTGTATCTCCAGGCCCTAAACCTATAATATTTATCATCTAAATACCTCCACTATAGAATCTGCATTGTCTGATTTCGCAAGATATGACTTGTCCATTCTAAACATATACACCCCTACTTCTATATCATCATCACCCAAGTGTTGTTTTACTCTATCTCTACATTTGTTACATAGGATTTCATAAACACCTGTATATTCACTTTGGTCAATTATTTCAACTGCACCTTCTGCTGTAACACATTTATCTATTTCTTGTAGAAATTCTAATGGTGCTCCCATAAGTGCTAAATTCGAAATCATTATTTCATTTCTAGCATCGGCAACCTTGCTATGAGTGTGAAATATTCCAGCTGAAACTTTTATAAATTTTCCAATATGTCCAGCTAAAAGAATTTTTTTATACCCCATTCGTTTAGCTTCCATAAGCATATAGCCTACAAAGTTGCTCATTCTAACTACATATTTTATATCTAGTCCAAGTTCATTTTGAATAAATTCTTCTCCATGATTTCCTGGAACTAATATAATTTTATCTAGTCCTTGAGACCTTTTCATTTCTAGTTCTATAGATAGTGATTTTTTCCATCCTTCATCACTCATAGGTTCGACTATACCTGAAGTTCCTAAAATAGATATTCCTCCGACTATTCCAAGTCTAGGGTTAAAAGTCTTTTTCGCTATTTCAACTCCTTGAGGTGCATATATAGTAATCTTTAATGTTTTTGTTTTATCTATATATGTATTTAAATCTGTTCCTAATACTTTGCGGATTTCAGTTTTAATCATATTCATAGGAACTGGATTTATAGCTGATTTTCCAACTTCAACTTTTAGTCCTTTTTTAGTAACTGTTCCTACTCCTATTCCACCTGTAACATAAATATCTTCGCCCTCATTTTCTCTATCAATCATTTCTGCCTTTGCAAAAATATCCATAGTATGAGTTGCATCGATATCATCTCCACCATCTTTTTGTATAGAACAAATCGCATATTCTTTATTTATTTCTATATTTCCAGGCTTTAAAGTTAAATAAATGCCTTTAGGTGTATCTATGTTAACTGATTCTATTTTCTTTTGAGTAATTAACATATATGTCGCTGCCTTTGATGCTGCAGCTGCACAAGATCCAGTAGTATATCCTCTTCTGTATTTTTTGCCGTCTATATATACATACTCTTCCATATCACTACCTACATTGCATATAATATAGCATTAACTATTGCAGCAGCTACATTACTTCCACCTTTTCTGCCTTCAGCTACTATATAAGGAATTTCTGTTTGTTCTAGTGAATATTTTGATTCAGCAGCACCAACAAAACCAACTGGAACACCTACAACTGCATCAACACTACAACCTTCATTAAACATTTCTATAACTTTGTATAAAGCTGTTGGAGCATTTCCAAGGACAAATATTTTTCTTCCTTCATCTTTCATTGCTAATTCAACTGCTGCCATAGAACGAGTTATTCCTTTTTCTTTCGCAAGTTCTTTTGTTCTTTCATCAGCAACTAAACATTTATATTCACAACCTAAGTCATTTAATTTACTTTTATTAATTCCGCTTAAAGCCATATTAGTATCTGTATAGATTGTGCATTTATTATTTAATGCATCTATTATCTTTTGTACAGCGGTTTCTGATATTTTTAATATATCTAAGTATTCAAAATCTGCACTAGTATGAATGCAACGTTTGATTATTTTTTCTTCTATTTCATTTTTAAATTTATAACCTGGTCTTATATCATCGATTATCCCCTGAATTATTTCAAAACTTCTGACCTCTATCATTTTTGGGTCTTTAATATATTCCATTCTTCTTCCTCCCTAACTTTTCCATCAATAATGTCTGATGTATATATTTTTTTATAGTATTTTGACATTTCATCTTCTCTTAAATATTCAATTAGCCTTATATCATCCATCTCTCTATGCATTAAAATTCCGATAACTGTTCCGCTGTGGGCGATATTAACTCCATAACACCCATACTTATCAGAAATATCTATTATTTTTTCTAAGAATGGCTTTTTATGTATATTTTCATTCGCCAAACCACTATATGTACAAGCTTTACCTATTAGATTTAAATCATTTTTAGCAAGACCTTCATCTAATAATTCAAAAGATTTTTTGATTATTTCCTTATTCTGCATCTTATACGTCTTATAGTTTGGTGTCATTCTAATTGATTTTGTGTCTAGAATATCGCTCGGCTCTAATATAACTACTTTAGCATCGTTAATACCACCTAAATATTTTTTTATATCTGCTGTAAGAGGATTAAATATACTATGCTGATTTAATAGTAGGGAATCTGTCGCTTCTATTTTTACAGCTAACTTTGAAATTTCTTCTCCGGTTAAGGTTTTATTCAACATAGATAATGTAGCTTTAATAGTTGCGCCAATATCAGCAGTAGAACTTGCCATCCCCTTTCCAACAGGTATTTGACTTTTTATATTGAGTGATATATTTTTAGTTTCATCCACAGGTAACCCAAACTTTTCAAAAACAAGCTCCATAGCTCGTCGTGATTTTTTAGGTCCTTTTTGAATGATTTCTTTACCTTCCTCTAAAGTCGCTACCGAAAATAAATTAATTGCATATGATGATAAATATTCCTCATTATCCAAAAACCCTTGAACGAATTCACCACAAGATGCTGGACATACTCCATAAAATTTCATACTGTTATACCAATATTTTTCTTAATGATTCTATTAAAACTTTATTGTCATTATGAGATTTTATAGCTACTCTTATGTAACTTTTGTCTAGTCCAATAAAATTTGAAGCATCTCGTATAAGGATATTATATTTTTCAAAAAGTTCTAGTTTTAATGAATTAGCTTCATCATCGTCTAATTTTATAAGAACAAAATTTGTATCTGTGTCGTAAACTTTTAATCTTGATATTTTTCTTAATTCTTCTAACATAAACTTTCTTTCGTTTATGTAGTAATCTTTGCTGCCATTTATATATTCTTTATCTTTAAATAAATAATTAGATAAGTTTTCAGCAAATGAATTTATAGTCCAAGGTTCTTTATATTCATAAATATTATTTATGATTTGCTTATTACTTGTAACTCCATATCCTAGTCTAAGACCTGGCATTCCAAAGAATTTAGTCACGGCCTTTAATATAAATAAATTAGGAGTTTGTTCTATCTTATTTATCAAGCTATATTTTTCTTCCTCCCCTACAAATTCCATAAAAGTTTCATCTACAATTAAAAGTTTATCGTTTTCTATCATCAAATCTAATAGTTCATTTAGATCCTTAACTTTTCCATTTGGATTATTTGGATTACAAACAAATAAACTATCAAACTTGTCCATATTTTTTTGTATCTCATCTAAATCAATGCTAAAATTATTTTCTTCCTTTAAATGAAAGTCTATTATTTCTAAATTATTTAATTTAGCCCCTCTACCATATTCAGAAAAAGTAGGGTTTAAAATAGCTAATCTCCTTTTTATACTTTTCATAAGTAGATATATAATTTCTGTAGCTCCATTACCTGGAATTATAAGCTCGCTATCTACTTTTATATAATCAGAAATGTTATTTCTTAAATTAGTATAATTTATATCTGGATAACTTCTACTTTTCTCTAACCCTTCCAAAACATATTTTCCCAAATCGGAAATTATATGTGGATTTACATTTGAGCTAAAATCAATTATGTCATTTTCATTTTTTCCAAATTTTTTAGCCATATTATCGACATTAGCTCCATGACCTAAATCCTTCATATGTATCCTCCTTATTAATAAGCAATTACATGAAAATATGATATATTATCACGTAAAATAATGTAAATACTAGCATAGAAGTCAATGATGTTGCATATAATATTTTGTTAGTTCTTGATATATCTTGAACTTCTATTTCTCTAGTTTTATCTCCAATCGTTGGTTTATATACTGTTTCTCCAAAATAAATATTTGTCCCACCTAATTGGATTCCTAACGCTCCTGCAACTGCACCCTCTGAAAATGCACAGTTAGGACTTTTGTGATTTTTTCTATCTCTTATTGATATCTTAAAACAATTTTTATAATCATTTCTCAAAAAGAGGTTCCCTATTGTAAATAAGATAACTGATATTCTTGATGGAATATAATTTGCTATATCATCAATTTTTGCTGAAGCAAATCCTATATGAAGATATTTTTCGTTTTTATATCCTACTGAAGAATCTAAAGTATTAATCGCCTTATAAGTCATTGCCAAAGGTGCTGCTAATGATATTCCGCCAACATTTATACATGCTCCTACAAAAGCATAAAATAAAGGTGCAATTAATCCATCAACAGTATTTTCTGCTACAGTTTCCACAGTTGCCCTTATTATTTCTTTTTCACTTAAATTTTCAGTATCTCTACCTACTATATAAGACAATTGTATTCTAGATTTTTTTATATCTCCAGTTTTTAAAACATCATATATTTTTTTAGCTTCATCTTTTAAACATTTTGTCGCTAGAGTTGTATAAATCACAATCGAATTTATTATAACATAAACTACCATGTTAAATCTTGCCAATCTTATAATTTCATATGTTATTATGAAAGTTATTCCTACAGTTACAAACCATAAGAAAAATCCTCCTATTTTTAATCCTTTATCACTTTTGGCTATTTTTCTTATAAAGTTTTCAACTGATTTTATTAATTTTCCTATATATTTAACAGGATGAGGAAATGAATACGGATCTCCTATAATTAAATCTGTAATATATCCTATGTACAATGATAATATATTCATTTTATTTATTTCCCTTTTCTAAAAAGTTTGCTATGCAATCTAAATTATTATAAAAATGGGTATGTAAGTATGTTGCAAGCGTGTTGCCAATACTATACCCGCCATCCCATCTATCAATTACAACCCCGCCTTTTTCTTTTGTCATTTCATATGCACAAGGCTCATTGCTTTTAAATATTGAATGATGGAATTCGTGACCTTTTATAATTTGTCCCTTTTTTGCTAAAACAGTATCTACTTTTGCTTTTCCATTACAATATCCAAATCTTTTTAATGAAGATGTCATTACACTTGTTCCCTTAAATATTCCAACCATGTCGAATAACTCTTTATTTTGATTTTCTAGTTTTTCTCCTAGATACATCAAACCTCCACACTCTGCATATATCGGTATATTTTTTCTATGAGCATTTAATATAGATTCTCTCATAGATTTATTATCGTGTAGTTCTTGTGGAAAAATTTCTGGGAATCCTCCACCTATGTAGATATAATCTGCATTTGGAACTTCCTTATCTTTCATTGGACTAAAATATTTTATTTCCAGACCTAGCTTTTCTAATAGTTCTATATTTTCTCTATAATAAAAATTAAATGCTTTGTCATATGCAATTGCTATTGATTTATTTTCTACCTTATGTTTATTTATAAATGCTTCTAAATCAAAATTACTTTCTATTTCTTCCGTTTCTGATAACGCTATTATTCTATCAACATCTATGTATTTTTCAATTTCATCTGCTAAATTATCAAATTTCTGTTTTAAAGAATCCATTTCAACACTTGGTATAAGACCTAGATGTCTAGATTCTAATGAAAAGTTTTTGTTCGGTGGAAAATAACCTAAAACTTCTATTCCTGTATATTTTTCAATTGCACTTTTTAAAGTCTTATAATGACTTTCGCTCTTTACATTATTTGTGATAACGCCTTTTATATTTACATCTCTATCTAACATCTTATATCCTAAAACCATAGCTGCTGCCGATGCTGCCATAGCTTTTGCATTTATAACTAAGATTATGGGTGCTTTTAATATTTTTGATGTATAAGAACTTGTACAATCATTCAAATCTATTCCATATCCATCATAAAGTCCCATTACCCCTTCTACAACAGATATATCTGCATCTTTAGAAGCTTCTTTTACAATATACTTAATTTTTTCATCTTCAAGCATATATGAATCTAAGTTTCTTGAATATCTCCCTGTTATAAAAGTATGATAAGAAGGATCTATATAATCAGGCCCTACTTTAAATGGTTGTACTTTTAAATTTCTCTTTGTAAGTGCTTGCATTATACCTAATGAAATAGTTGTTTTCCCTACACCGCTATTTGTTCCCGCAATTAATATCTTTTTCATTTCTATCACCTATTGTCCATTATTTTCTTCATGTTCTTGCATTATTTGATAGATTTTATCTATATCCAAATGCTCTCTCAAGAAATCAGCCAATCTATCGTATTCTTTATCTTTAAATTCTTTAAATGATTTTATCTTGCTATCTATTCTTTCTAAGCCTTTCATTTCTCTTATATTATTTAAAATCGTTCTAGTAAAATCTATATCATCAAATATTCCATGAAGATATGTTCCCAAAACATTACACTCAGAATTTACGCTTCCTTCTGTGTAATTAACTTTTTGGCCTAATTTTTCTGTAATAGTGCATAGATTTTTAATTCCGTCACCTCTATCGGTAATTCCCATATGTATCTCATAACCTTTAACTTTTTTGCCTTCTAAATTAGCAAAATATCCATTTAAATCTTTATCTATAATAGCATCTACTTGTGTTGTAGTTTTTTCAAGTTCAAAAGTTGTTTCAGTATCTAAAAGACCAATTCCTTCTACTTCTTCTAAATCACTTTCTACATGATATGGATCTTTTAATTTCTTACCTAACATTTGATATCCGCCACAAATACCTACAACTAATTTACCTCTTCTGTGTAATTCTTTTATCTGTTCTTCAAGACCATTTTTTCTTAAAAACATTAAATCATCCACAGTGCTTTTTGTTCCTGGAATAATTACTATATCGGGATTTCCTAAAGATTCTCCATAATCCACATATCTAATACTTACATCTTCTTGCGTTTCAAATATATTGAAATCTGTAAAATTAGACATATGTGGTGTTCTAACTATTTCTATATGGATATCATTTATTCCCATTTGTTTCTTAAATCTTGTAGTTACACTGTCCTCATCTTCAATTTTTATATCAGAATAAGGCACAACCCCCAATACAGGAACTTTTATTATATCTTCTAACATTTTTACACCAGAGTCTAAAAGTTCTTTTCTGCCTCTAAATTTATTTATTATAACGCCCTTTACTCTTTTTCTATCTTCTTCACTTAATAAAAGCATTGTTCCAGCAAGTGATGCAAATACTCCACCTCTATCAATATCTCCAATTAATATTACTGGTGCATCTGCAATTTTTGCCATACCCATATTAGAAATATCTCTTTCCATTAAGTTAATTTCTGCTGCACTCCCTGCACCTTCCATAACTACTATGTCGTATTTTTCTTCAAATTCTTTAAATATATCTCCTAATACATTCATCAATTCTAATTTATATTCATGATATTCTGGAGAACTCATATCTCCCACTACTTTACCTCTTACAATAACTTGGCTTTTGTTGTTTCCTGATGGTTTAAGTAGTATGGGATTCATATCTGCTATCGGTTCTAATCCACAAGCTTCTGCTTGTGAAACTTGCGCTCTTCCCATCTCCAGTCCTTCTTTTGTTATAAATGAATTAAGAGCCATATTTTGAGATTTGAAGGGAGTTACACTATATCCATCTTGCTTAAATATTCTACCTAAGCCTGTAACAATTATACTTTTTCCTACATTAGATGCAGTTCCTTGAAACATTATTTTCTTACTCATAGCCCTTCCCCTTTTCTATATTTCAAATACTATTATATTTTTACTAAATCCAATATTTAAAATCTAACAAAAAAATCCTAACAATAAGGTTAGGATTTTTATCTATAAACAAAATCTTCACCCCGAGATTTTAACTCTAATAAATTAATTAACTTCGGTATCCTGACTTAACTTCATCCTACTCCTATACCTTCCCATTTTTTCAAACAGTGGCCTTTATAGTTTCGTCCATTTCACAGTAGCGGGGGCTGTAAAGGCTTGTACCTTTTTCCCTAATATAAATTAATCTAATATTCTATTTTAAAAAACTTGTATCATTTAACTTATTAATAACTGCAAATCCATTATCAACCTCTACAACACTTACTGATGCATTATCAATTTTAAAGTTCCAGTGGTATTCAAATGTATTTGATATTAAATATGTTAAAATATTTCTTATAGTTCCCGCATGAGAACATATTAATATTGTATTATCTTCTGGAGTTTCATTTAAAATAAATTCTATTCCTTTAGAAACTCTTTCATAACAATCAATCAAGCTTTCTCCATTTGGATATGTATACTTATATCCTTGTTCTATCATTTTGTTAAATTCATCAGGATAATTTTTTTGTATTTCTTTGAAGTCTTTTCCTTCAAAATCTCCAAAGCTAATTTCTTGCAAGTCTTCACTTTGCTGTATCTCAATTGAATTTATATTTGCTAAATTTTTTACAGTTTCTTTAGTTCTACTTGATGTTGTAGTATAAATTCTATCAATTTTTTCATATTTTAAAAACTCAGTAATTTTTTCTATTTGTTTCTTTCCTTCTTCACTTACCTTGCTATCTATATGACCAGATAGTTTGGCAAGTTCATTATCCTCTGTTAATACATGGCGTACTAAAATTAATTTTTTCATATCTCGTCTCCTTACAATACTAAATTACTGATATTAGCATATAAGTATATATTAAATAAAGTACTTCTCCAAGTTCTATTGTACATCCTAAGATATCTCCTGTTACACCATCAATCTTTTTATATACATGTTTTTTAAACAACAATGAAAATACTATTATAAATATAATAGAGCTTAAAACCTTTCCTATCATATCAATTTGTTGTAGGAAGATAAATTTACCTAACAGTATAATCAATATAGAAGAGTATACTATAGCTGTTATAATCATTCCCATAGTACCTTTTCCTATAAATAAGTTACCCATACCTTTTGCTCTTGGAGTTACTGTTTTATAAGTCATCATCATTACTCCAATTCTACCTATAACCGGCATAAATATAACTAACCATAATAGCCCATTTTGAACTAAGCTGTTAATAAATCCTACTTTTAATAGTATTAAAAACATTATTGCAAGAAGAGAATTTGTTCCTAATCTAGAATCTTTCATTATCTCTAGAATTCTTTCTTTATCTCTATTGCTATATATTGCATCAAATGTATCACCTAATCCATCTATATGAAGTCCGCCTGTTGTCAAAACTTCTATGAGAGTAATGACTATAGCACTTATAAATGGATCAAATATAGTTAATGAAAGCCACCCAAAAATATATGTTATTACACCTATTACAAATCCTACTAATGGAAAATATACTATTGATTTATGAAACTCTTCATCAAATCCAGTTTCTATTCGTATAGGTATTCTTGTCATAAATTGCAGTATTGAAATAAATCTATTCATATCAGTCTATCCTTTTATCTTTGTAGGAATTCCGCAAACTGTGAAATAAACTTCATCACTTAATCTTCCAAGCATTTGATTTATTCTTCCTACGAAATCACAATAAACTCTACCCAATTTATAACTAGGAACTACTCCTAATCCAATTTCGTTCGTAACCATAACAAAATACAAATCGGTCCTTTTGACTTCTTCTATAAGTTTTTTTACTTGATCTTTTATATAAGCTTCTAAATCATTTATTTCTTGTTCACTTGCTTTATCTATATCTATACCATCAACAAACATTAAATTATTTACTAATAATGTTATACAATCTAGTATAACTGTTTGATGCTTTTCACCTAATTCTTTTATTATTTTATAGATGTCTTTATAGATTTCATAGGTTTTCCATTCTTTAGGTCTACTTTCTTGATGTTTTCTAACTCTTTCTTTCATTTCATCGTCAAAAGCGACTGATGTTGCAATATAAGCAGTGCTATTATTTTGTTCTCTACACAGAGATTCTGCAAAGCCACTTTTGCCAGATCTTGCACCGCCTGTGACTAAAATAATCTTGCTCATACTTTTCTCCTTAATGTTTAATTACATACCCATATCAACTTCATCAAAAGTTAGCATGTTTTTATAAACATAGTTTGCAGCTTCTATCATATTAAATGCTAAAGCGGCACCACTACCTTCTCCTAGTCTCATATCCATTTTTAAGAATGGATCTAATCCTAATAATTCTAATGCTTTTTTAGCTCCTGGTTCTGCTGAATAATGTGATGCTATCATATAGTCTTTACATCTTGGATTTATATTTACTGCGATTAATGCTGCTGCATATGATATAAATCCATCTAGAACAACTGGTACCCTATTTGCACTACACCCTAATATAACACCAGCCATAGAACCTATTTCAAATCCACCAACTTTTTGTAATATATCAATTCCATCTGTTGGATTTGGTTGGTTTATCTCTATTGCAGTTCTTATTACTTGTGCCTTATGTTGTAATAATTCCTTTTTAAGACCTGCACCCATTCCTGTAACTTCTTGTGGATCACATCCAGCGATTACAGATATTATAGCGGCAGATGGAGTAGTATTAGCTATACCCATTTCTCCTATACCTATAACTTTGTAATCTTCTTGTATATATTTCTCTGACATTTCTATTCCAATTTCTATTGCCCTTATAGCTTCTTGTCTTGTCATTGCAGGACCTTTAGCCATATTAGATGTGCTTTTTCTTATTTTACAATCAATTACACCTTCGATTGGCTCATCACAATTAATACCTACATCTATTAACTGTACATCAGAACCTACGAATTTAGATATAGTCCCAACACCATTAATTTTTTTTGGGAAATTCATAGATTGCAGAAGTGTTATATTTTGATTATTTGGAGCTACACCTTCTTCATATACGCCATGATCACATGCAAAAGATAAAACTATCTTTTTTGTAGTATCAAAGTATTTACTTCCGTATATACCTGCTAATTGGATACTAATATCTTCTAGCTTTCCTAGGCTCCCTTGTGGCTTTATTAATCTGTCTTGTCTAGCTTGTGCTTGTTCCATAAAACGAGTATCTAGCGGATAAATATTTTTGCATATACTTTCAATCAAACTCATTATATGTCCTCCCTCTTCTGTTTAATTATATCTTATTCAAATAAAATTAATCCTAGCCTTAAGGGCTAGGGTTAATTTATTAAAAGTATCTATTATAAATTATATAAAGTAATTTACAAAGTTTCTACTAATTTCGTTAGAATTTTATAATTTAAATTGTATTTTTTACCATAAATGTATTGTTTTGTAATATTAAGTTGAATTTTATTTTTATTCTTATAAATTATGACTTGCTTTTAAAGCTTCATAATTGCATTTTATAGTGTATTCTATATCTTCATCTGTATGAGCATAAGATAAAAACATTGCTTCATATTGACTTGGTGCAATTAATATTCCTCTGTCTAGCATTTCTTTAAAGTATGCATTGAATTTATCTATATCAGATTTAGTTGCATCATCAAAGTTTTGAACTGGACCTGATGTAAAGAATAGGCATACTAATGAACCTGCTCTATTTACAGTATAATCTAATCCTAATTTTTTAAGGTTATTTTGAATACCTTCTTGTAGCATTTTACCTTTTCTATCTAATTCAGAATATATATCTTTATGATCTCTTAATGTTTCTAGATTTTTCTTTCCTAAGAACATTGCAAGAGGATTTCCTGATAATGTACCAGCTTGATAAACAGGTCCTACTGGAGATACACATGACATTATTTCTTTTCTAGATCCATATGCACCAACTGGCATACCAGCTCCTATTATCTTACCAAAGCAAACCATATCTGGTTCTACACCAAAGTATCCGATTGAACTATTGTATGCTAATCTAAAACCAGTTATAACTTCATCAAATATTAAAACGGTTTTATATTCATTACATATATCTCTTAATCCTTGTATGAATTCTTGAGTTCCTGGAACAACTCCCATATTTCCTGATACAGTTTCAACTATTACTGCTGCTATATCATCACCTTGTTCTTCAAATACTCTTCTTACATCATCCATATCATTATATCTGCAAACTAGAGTATTTTTTACAACATCAGCAGGTACTCCTGGGCTTGTTGGCACCCCAAAAGTTAATGTTCCTGAACCTGATTGAACTAATAATCCATCAGAATGTCCATGATAACAACCTTCAAATTTAAGTATTTTATTTCTATTAGTATAACCTCTAGCAACTCTTAAAGCACTCATTGTAGCCTCTGTTCCTGAGTTTACCATACGAACTTGGTCTATTGCTGGGTATGCATCAACTATTATTTTAGCAACTTCTATTTCTATTTCTGTTGCTACCCCATAACTAGTTCCTCTTTTAGCCATTTCTTCTAAGCCTTCAGACATAAAATCTGGACTATGTCCTAACATAAGAGGTCCCCACGAACAAATATAATCTATATATTCATTCCCATCTACGTCTATTAATCTATCCCCATGTGCCTTATCTGCAAATATTGGTGCTAGTCCAACTGATTTAAATGCTCTAACAGGACTATTTACTCCACCAGGAATGTATTTTTCTGCTTCTTTAAATAATTGCTCTGATTTAGTGTGTTTCATACTTCAAATCCTCCATAAATTTATATTTCAAATAAATCCTCAATAACTTTTATATATTCTTCCCTTTGACCTTTATTTTTTACTTGTTTTAAATTAATAATAGGCTCCCTAATAACTCTTTTTAATGCAGAACCTAGCATCTTATCGATTATCTTCTGTTCTCTTTGATTTAAATCAATTTTTCTAAAAATATACTCTAAAGTGTCTTCTTTAATTTCTATACACTTACTGTTTAATGACTGTATTGTAGGATCTATGAAAGTCAAATCTAACCATTCAGTAAACTCATCTATTTTTATTTTTATAATTTCTTGAGCTTTCTGTGCTAATTCATTTCTTTTTATATCATTTTTATCATGAATTTCTTTTAAATCATCAATATCATATAATTCAACATAATTTAATTCTTTTAATTTTGTATCTATATCCCTTGGTAAGGCGATATCCATTATATATATTTTTTTATCTAATTTAGGCATATCATCATATTTGATTACCAAATGAGGTGAAGACGTAGCACTAATTACTATGTCTATAGATTTTTCTTGAATTATTTTATGTCTATCACTATATTCAATTGGAATTATATTATCAAATTTATTTTCTATCTCTTTTGTTTTTTCAATATTTCTGTTAGCTATATAAATATTTTTTACGTTTTCTTCTTCTAAATGGTTTAATGTAAGTAAATTCATTTTTCCTAATCCCACAATTAATGCATTTTTACCTTCAAGAGTACCCATTTTTTCTTTAAGTAATTTTACACCTATATAACTAATTGAAAGAGGTTGTTGTGATATTTTTGTTATAGTCTTTATTTCCTTAGATGTTGTTACAGCATCTCTAAATAGTTTATTAAATACCTTTTTAGTTGCACCTAACTTCATACAAAACTCATGTGCATCTTTTACCTGTCCTAAAATCTGGTCTTCACCTACAACAAGTGAGTCTAAACCAGCTGTAACGTCAAATAAATGTTGAATTGCCTCTAAATTTGTTTTTTTGAATAAATATTGTTCTATATCTTTTACCCCGAAATAATCTTTATAAAAATTTGCCACTTCATCGACTTTTTGTTTTATATTTTCACCACTTATATAAATTTCACTTCGATTACAAGTAGATAAAATTACAATTTCGTCGATTTCCCTATCCAATAGTATATTTATTGCTTCAATTTTTTTTGTATCCGTAAAAGATACTGCTTCCCTAACATTTATTGGAGCTAAATTATGATTTACCCCTACAACTCCTATATTCATACTCTTCCTCCATATCTTAAGATTTTCCCCACTCAATACCTTAACCTATAGTTTTTATTTTATAACATATCAATATAAAAAAAAAGTAACATCTAGTAAAAATAATAAAGGATTCATTTAGAAATGTCTATCTTATTTAGTTTTAAATTAAATAAAATATAATTTATTATTATATAAAGAAATCTTTAATTCTAAAGCCCCTTAAAAATGTAGATTTCTTTGAAGCACATATACGTAAATTATACTTATCTACAATTTTTAAATGAATATAATTTCCTATATGCGATAAAATAAGGAGTTGTTATAAAAAACTCTAAAAAAATAAATGTTATATTTATTCATCGTTTTTTGTAACAACTCCTAAAAAGTTTAATCATTTTATTAACTTATTTATATTTAAATCTCGGCTAAACTATGAGTTATAATCATTTCACCACAAAACAGATTCCCTCATAAGTAAAAGAGCCGAGAAAGTTGAAACCTATAGTTAAATTCGCTACCAACAAAATCTTTTTTTATTTTTGTATATAAAAAAAGATTACGTGGCTACGTCTTACTCTCCCAGGCGGTTGCCCACCAAGTACCATCAGCGCAGGAGCTTAACTTCTGTGTTCGAATGTAACAGGTGTATCCTCCTTGCTATAATAACCACATAATTCAATTTGGAGCTGGTGATAGAGTCGAACCTACAACCTGGTTGATTAGCAAGCCAGCTGCTCTGCCATTG
The DNA here is from genome assembly GCA_025148965.1 of Intestinibacter bartlettii. Classification (GTDB taxonomy): domain Bacteria; phylum Bacillota; class Clostridia; order Peptostreptococcales; family Peptostreptococcaceae; genus Intestinibacter; species Intestinibacter bartlettii. The sequence continues at coordinate 2,988,916 of CP102273.1, forward strand.
TTTTCATTAATTTGTACAAGTTAATATTTAATTAATACTTTCAAAATTGCTAACATTTAATGAATGATATTCATTTGGTCAAGTCCTCGATCTATTAGTATCATTAGTAAGCTAAATACATTACTGCACTTACACCTCTGACCTATCAACCAGGTAGCCTTCCTGGGATCTTAACCTTGCGGTGGGAAATCTTATCTTGAAGTGGGCTTCGCGCTTAGATGCTTTCAGCGCTTATCCTTTCCGTACTTAGCTACTCCGTGCTTCCTTGGCAGAACAACTGGTACACCAGCGGTAATGTCCATCCCGGTCCTCTCGTACTAAGGACAGGTCTCCTCAAATTTCCTACGCCTGCGACGGATAGGGACCCCAACTGTCTCACGACGTTCTGAACCCAGCTCGCGTACCACTTTAATGGGCGAACAGCCCAACCCTTGGGACCTACTACAGCCCCAGGATGTGATGAGCCGATTATCGAGGTGCCAAACCTCCCCGTCGATGTGGACTCTGGGGGAGATCAGCCTGTTATCCCCAGGGTAGCTTTTATCCGTTGAGCGATGGCCCTTCCATGCGGAACCACCGGATCAATACTAAGTCCGACTTTCGTCCTTGCTCGACCTGTATGTCTTGCAATCAAGCTCTTTGCCTTTACACTCTTCGTACGATTTCCGACCGTACTGAGAGAACCTTTTGATGCCTCCTGTTACTTTGGGAGGCGACTGCCCCAGTCAAACTGTCCACCTGACAGTGTCCCAAGACCAGATTCATGGCCTCTGGTTAGAATCCCAGTACTACAAGGGTGGTATCCCAAGGATGGACCTGCACACAGACTGACGTCCATGCTTCATAGTCTCCCACCTATCCGTACATGTAGCACCGAGACTCAATGTCAAGCTACAGTAAGCCCATGGGGTCTTTCCGTCCTGTCGCAGGTAACCGGCATCTTCACCGGTATTACAATTTCACCGAGTCTGTTGTTGAGACAGTGCCCAACCTGTTACGCCTTTCGTGCGGGCTTCTGGAACTTACCCGACAAGGAATTTCGCTACCTTAGGACCGTTATAGTTACGGCTGCCGTTTACTGGGGCTTAAGTTCATCGCTTCGATTGTCGGACCCTCTTTAACCTTCCAGCACCGGGCAGGCGTCAGCTCCTATACATCGTCTTGCGACTTAGCAGAAACCTATGTTTTTGGTAAACAGTCGCTTGGGCCTATTCTCTGCGGCCTTCTTTTCGAAGGCACCCCTTCTCCCTTCAAGTTACGGGGTCATTTTGCCGAGTTCCTTAACAACAGTTCTCTCGCTGGCCTTAGATACTCCTCACCCACCTGTGCGTTGGTTTGCGGTACAGGCACCTTTTAACTCCGATAGAGACTTTTCTCGACAGCGTGAAATCAGCTACTTCGCTACTAAATTTCGCTCCGCATCGTACCCCAGCATTATTCCGACGGACGGTTTCCACGGAACTGCCTCAATACTTGCCCGCACATAACCAACAGTGCGGTTAGCTTATCCTACTGTGTCATCCCATTTCTCAAACGGTTATTGGTGGTACAGGAATATCAACCTGTTGTCCATCACCTACGCCTTTCGGCCTCGGCTTAGGGTCCTGACTAACCCAGGCGGACGAACCTTCCCTGGAAACCTTTGGGTTTACGGCCTGTGGGATTCCTCACCCACATCTCGCTACTCATGCCAACATTCTCACTTCTATGCAGTCCACATGTCCTTACGGTCATGCTTCAAGCCACATAAGCAGAAAGCTCCTACCCATCATAATAATGATGCCGTAGCTTGTGAAAAGTTTTAGCCCCGGAAATTTTCGGCGCAGAATCACTCGACCAGTGAGCTATTACGCACTTTAAATGAGTGATAAGCCAAGCCAACATCCTGGTTGTCTGTGCAATTCCACATCCTTTACCACTTAACTTACATTTAGGACCTTAGCTGACGATCTAAGTTGTTGCCCTCTTGACTATGAATCTTATCACCCATAGTCTGACTCCCAAGCAAGAATACGGCATTCGGAGTTTGATAGTCTTCGGTAAGTGCAATACCCCTAGGACATTCAGTGCTCTACCCGCTTCTCTAAGCTTGAGGCTAGCCCTAAAGCTATTTCGGGGAGAACCAGCTATCTCCAGGCTCGATTGAATTTCACCGCTATCCACAAGCCATCCCCTGCACTTTTCAACGTACGTGGGTTCGGTCCTCCACGAAATTTTACTTTCGCTTCAACCTCGTCATGGATAGGTCGCCTGTTTCGGGTCTACGTCGGGTAACTGACGCCCATTTAAGACTCGCTTTCGCTACGGCTCCACACCTTAAGTGCTTAACCTTGCTACACAACGTAACTCGTTGGCCCGTTCTACAAAAAGTACGCAGTCACACAAATAATGTGCTCCTACAGCCAGGCGCAGGGTTTCAGGTTCTCTTCACTCCCCTCCCGGGTCTTTTCACCTTTCCCTCACGGTACTATACGCTATCGGTCACTAGGTAGTATTTAGGCTTGGAGGATGGTCCCTCCTGCTTCCCACAGGGTTTCACGTCCCGTGGTACTCTGGATCATATCTAAAGTCTTCGTTTAAAATACTGGGCTGTTACCATCTGTGGCGGAGCTTTCCAACTCTCTTCTTCTACGATACCTCTTCGTTATGATATGTCCGCAACCCAGCGAAGAAAACTTCACTGGTTTGGCCTGTTCCGCGTTCGTTTTGCCGCTACTACGGAATCGAATTTCTTTCTCTTCCTCCGGGTACTTAGATGTTTCAGTTCTCCGGGTTCCCCTCGCATGACTATGTATTCATCATACGATACTCTAGACATTACTCAAGTGAAGTTTCCCATTCGGAAATCTTCGATCAAAGCCGGCGTGCAACTCCCCGAAGCTTATCGCAGCTATCACGTCCTTCATCGGCTCCTAGTGCCAAGGCATCTGCCCTGCACCCTTAATAACTTGACCAGTTATTAGAGTTCGGTATTGAGATAAATACCATTTTGATTTTTACGACTTATCTGTCATGATTTGAAACTTTTCTGTTCATATATAATGTCATATCACTAAATGTTATGCAATTTTCAGTACTAATTTGAGGAATGAACCTCAAATTAAACAGTAGGCAATTCTCCTTAGAAAGGAGGTGATCCAGCCGCACCTTCCGATACGGCTGCTCTTGTTACGACTTCACCCCAGTTATTGGTTTCACCGACGACCGCTTCAAAAAGGTTAGCTAGCCGGCTTCGGGCGCCCCCAACTCCCATGGTGTGACGGGTGTGTACAAGACCCGGAACGTAATTCACCGCAGCATTCTGATCTGCGATTACTAGTAACTCCAGCTTCATGAGGCGAGTTTCAGCCTACAATCCGAACTGAGAATGGCTTTAAGGGATTAGCTTGGCCTCACGACTGCTGCCCTCTGTACCACCCATTGTAGCACGTGTGTAGCCCTAAGCATAAGGTACGATGATTTGACGTCATCCCCACCTTCCTCCAGGTTATCCCTGGCAGTCCCTCTAGAGTGCCCAACTTAATGATGGCAATTAAAGGCAGTACAGCTCGTTGCGGGACTTAACCCAACATCTCACGACACATTGACGACAACCATGCACCACCTGTCACTTCTGTCCCCGAAGGGAAAGATGCAGCGATTAGGCATCGTCAAAGGATGTCAAGCTTAGTGTTCTTCGCGTTGCTTCGAATTAAACCACATGCTCCGCTACTTGTGCGGGTCCCCGTCAATTCCTTTGAGTTTCACTTGCGAGCGTACTCCAGGCGGAGTACTTACGCGTTAGCTGCGCCACCGAAGGGGGTAACCTCCGACAGCTAGGCTCATCGTTTACGGCGTGGACTACCAGGGTATCTAATCCTGTTTGCTCCCCACGCTGTGCCTCAGCGTCAGTTACAGTCCAGAGAGCCGCCTTCGCTACTGGTGTTCCTCCTAATATCTACGCATTTCACCGCTACACTAGGAATTCCACTCTCTCCCTCCTGCACTCAAGTCCTCCAGTTTCAAGAGCTTACTACGGTTGAGCCGTAGCCTTTCACTTCTGACTTAAAAGACCGCCTACGCACCCTTTACGCTCCAGTAAATCCGGATAACGCTAGCCCCCTACGTATTACCGCGGCTGCTGGCACGTAGTTAGCCGGGGCTTCCTCCTCAAGTACCGTCATTATCTTCCTTTATGACAGAGCTTTACGACCCGAAGGCCTTCATCGCTCACGCGGCGTTGCTGCATCAGGCTTTCGCCCATTGTGCAATATTCCCACTGCTGCCTCCCGTAGGAGTTTGGACCGTGTCTCAGTTCCAGCGGCTGATCACCTTCAGGTCGGCCGGCTGATCGTCGCCTTGGTGAGCCGTTACCTCACCAACTAATCAGACGCGGGTCCATCCTGTACCGCCGGAGCTTTGATAAGAAAAACATGCGAATTCTCTCTATGTTATCCTGTATTAGCATACCTTTCGGTATGTTATCCGTGTGTACAGGGCAGGTTACCCACGCGTTATCATTCTGTCCGCCGTTCTCCGAAGAGAATCGCTCGACTTGCATGTGTTAGGCACGCCGCCAGCGTTCATCCTGAGCCAGGATCAAACTCTCAAATAAAAGTTTACTTAATATGCTTCCTGCTCAGACTAGCGCAACATCTAGTATCCATTGGGTTGTTGGTTATTTAATTGTGTGAATTTAAAAGTTTTATATTGAGCCGCTTGTTTAATTTTCAAAGTTCATTTGCTCGCGTTTCAGCTTTTTTAGTTTAACAAATTTATTTTTCTTTGTCAACACTTTCTTTTGAAAAGTTTTTTCAACTTTTTATTAAAAGTTATCAGCCTCATGAGCCCTCTGTCCTATCTCTTAAGGACAAGTAATATATTATCACTATTTTTTATTTACGTCAACACTTTTTTTAATTTTTTTTACTATTTAATTAATCTTATATTATAAAATTAATTAAATAGTATTGTTTTCTAGAGTATTCTACTTATATAAATATACTTAAACCATTGCAATATCAATACATTTGCTATTTAATTAAGTACATTAAAATACTTTCATATATTTTAAAAAAATACCTACATAAACTCATAAACTAAAAATTAATTAAAATTTATGCATGTATTTTATCCTTTTATATAAAGTTTTTTTATTAATAAATAAATTTTCATTAATAATTTATTTATTAATAATTATATTTCTACAATTTCAACTTCATTTCCATGTTCTTTTATAATATTAATTAAATCTTCTATTTTTAACCACACTGTTGCTGTATTATCATTTGGGTGAACACCTATCTTGCCTGATGATTCAATAAACTCCTTATCAATGAATAACTTAACCTTCATTTCTTTATCATTAAGCATCCCAAGTGGTGTTACTGAACCTGGGATAAGATTCATAATATCCATTAGATCATTCTCTGATGCAAAACTAAGAGCACGAGTATTATTATTTTTTCTAAATTCTTTTAAGTCTACCTTTTTATCCCCTTTTACTGTTATAAGATAATAATTTCTTTTTTTATCATCTCTTACAAAAATATTTTTTGCATCAGCCTCTGGATAAGGAATATTAATTTCAGAAAGCTCAGCCATATTAAAAACAGCCTTGTGCTCTGTAATTTCATGCCAGATATTTTTATCATTTAAAAATTTATATATTTCCTGTTTGTTCATATCCCTTCCTCCCTTAAAAATTACAATTTTATATTTTTATTTATAATTATAACATACTAGATGTTCATGATCAGATATTAGATATATTCATCTCATTTATGATATTATTTTCAAATATATTATGATTATCCAATTAATTATGATATAAATCCTTGTCCAGATGTATTTTTACTATAAGAAATATCTATCTAAATAGTTTTAGTTACTTAAAGATTATAATATCTAATATAATAAATTCTAAAAGCATTTTAATATAAATTATATTTATATGTTATCTACAATTTTCTTATATAATAATTTTAAAATAGATATAATTTCTTACTATATTATAAAAAAAGCATTAATTAATTGAATGGTTCATTTCTATACCACATAATTAACTAATGCTCTCTTTTGCAAAATATAAACATAATAAAAAAGATTACGTGGCTACGTCTTACTCTCCCAGGCGGTTGCCCACCAAGTACCATTAGCGCTCAGGAGCTTAACTTCTGTGTTCGGAATGGGAACAGGTGTATCACTCCTTGCTATAATAACCACATAATCTTTATTTGTACTAATTAATTAGTACCCTCAAAATTGCTAACATTTAATGAATAACATTCATTTGGTCAAGTCCTCGATCTATTAGTATCAGTAAGCTAAATACATTACTGCACTTACACCTCTGACCTATCAGCCAGGTAGTCTTCCTGGGATCTTAACCTTGCAGTGGGAAATCTTATCTTGAAGTGGGCTTCGCGCTTAGATGCTTTCAGCGCTTATCCTTTCCGTACTTAGCTACCCAGCCATGCCCTTGGCAGAACAACTGGTACACCAGCGGTACGTCCATCCCGGTCTCGTACTAAGGACAGGTCTCCTCAAATTTCCTACGCCTGCGACGGATAGGAACCGAACTGTCTCACGACGTTCTGAACCCAGCTCGCGTACCACTTTAATGGGCGAACAGCCCAACCCTTGGAACCTACTACAGCCCCAGGATGTGATGAGCCGACATCGAGGGTGCCCAAACCTCCCCGTCGATGTGGACTCTTGGGGAGATCAGCCTGTTATCCCCAGGGTAGCTTTTATCCGTTGAGCGATGGCCCTTCCATGCGGAACCACCGGATCACTAAGTCCGACTTTCGTCGCTTGCTCGACCTGTATGTCTTGCAATCAAGCTCTCTTTTGCCTTTACACCTCTTCGTACGATTTCCGACCGTACTGAGAGAACCTTTGAGCGCCTCCGTTACTTTTTGGGAGGCGACCTTCGCCCCAGTCAAACTGTCCACCTGACAGTGTCCCAAGATATTCATGGCCTCTGGTTAGAATCCCAGTACTACAAGGGTGGTATCCCAAGGATGACTCCACACAGACTGACGTCCATGCTTCATGGTCTCCACCTATCCTGTACATGTAGCACCAGAGACTCAATGTCAAGCTACAGTAAGCTCATGGGGTCTTTCCTCCTGTCGCAGGTAACCGGCATCTTCACCGGTATTACAATTTCACCGAGTCTGTTGTTGAGACAGTGCCCAAATCGTTACGCCTTTCGTGCGGGTCGGAACTTACCGACAAGGAATTTCGCTACCTTAGGACCGTTATAGTTACGGCCGCCGTTTACACAGGGCTTAAGTTCACTGCTTCGATTGCTCTAACAGATCCCTTAACCTTCCAGCACCGGGCAGGCGTCAGCTCCTATACATCGTCTTGCGACTTAGCGAAACCTATGTTTGGTAAACAGTCGCTTGGGCCTATTCTCTGCGGCCTTCTTTCGAGAAGGCACCCCTTCTCCCGAAGTTACGGGGTCATTTTGCCGAGTTCCTTAACAACAGTTCTCTCGCGCTGGCCTTGGGATACTCTCCTCACCCACCTGTGTCGGTTTGCGGTACAGGCACCTTTAGCCTCGATAGAGACTTTTCTCGACAGTGTGAAATCAGCTACTTCACTACTAAATTTCGCTCCGCATCGTACCCCAGCATTGTTCCGACGGATTTGCCTATCGGAACTGCCTCAATACTGCCGCACATAACCAACAGTGCGGTTAAGCTTATCCTACTGTGTCATCCATTTCTCAAACGGTTATTGGTGGTACAGGAATATCAGCCTGTTGTCCATCACCTACGCCTTTCGGCCTCGGCTTGGGTCCTGACTAACCCAGGGCGGACGAACCTTCTCCCCTGGAAACCTTGGGTTTACGGCCTGTGGGATTCTCACCCACATCTGCTACTCATGCCAACATTCTCACTTCTATGCAGTCCACATGTCCTTACGGTCTGCTTCAAAGCCACATAAGAAAGCTCCCCTACCCATCATAATGATGCCGTAGCTTCAGTAGTAAGTTTTAGCCCCGGAAATTTTCGGCGCAGAATCACTCGACCAGTGAGCTATTACGCACTCTTTAAATGAGTGGCTGCTTCTAAGCCAACATCCTGGTTGTCTGTGCAATTCCCGCATCCTTTACCACCATAACTTACATTTAGGGACCTTAGCTGACGATCTGGGCTGTTGTGCCCTCTTGACTATGAATCTTATCACCCATAGTCTGACTCCCAAGCAAAAGAATACGGCATTCGGGTTGATAGTCTTCGGTAAGTGCAATACCCCTAGGACATTCGATTGCTCTGCCTCCGTTTCTCTAAGCTTGAGGAGGCTAGCCCCTAAAGCTATTTCGAGGAGAACCAGCTATCTCCGAATCGATTGGAATTTCACCGCTATCCACAAAGTCATCCCCGCACTTTTCAACGTACGTGGGTTTCCGGTCCTCCACGAAATTTTACTTTCGCTTCCAGCCTGCTCATGGATAGGTCGCCTGGTTCGTCTACGTCGGGTAACTGGACGCCCATTTAAGACTCGCTTTCGCTACGGCTCCCACCTTAAGTGCTTAACCTTGCTACACAACGTAACTCGTTGGCCCGTTCTACAAGTACGCAGTCACACAAATAATGTGCTCCTACAGCTTGTAAGTGCAGGGTTTCAGGTTCTCTTTCCTCCCTCCCGGGGGTTCTTTTCACCTTTCCCTCACGGTACTATACGCTATCGGTCACTAGGTAGTATTTAGGCTTGGAGGATGGTCCCTCCTGCTTCCCACAAGGGTTTCACGTGTCCCGTGGTACTCTGGATCATATCTAAAGTCTTCTCGTTTAAAATACTGGGCTGTTACCATCTGTGGCGGAGCTTTCAACTCTTCTTCTACGATACCTCTTCGTTATGACCATGTCCCACCCAACCCCAGCGAAGAAAACTTCACTGGTTTGGCCTGTTCCACGTTCGCTCGCCGCTACTTACGGAATCGAATTTCTTTCTCTTCCTCCGGGTACTTAGATGTTTCAGTTCTCCGGGTTCCCCTCACGCCTGACTATGTATTCATCATACGATACTTAGACATTACTCTAAGTGAGTTTCCTCATTCGGAAATCTTCGGATCAAAGTTTACGTGCAACTCCCCGAAGCTTATCGCAGCTTATCACGTCCTTCATCGGCTCCTAGTGCCAAGGCATTCGCCCTGCACCCTTAATAACTTGACCAGTTATTAGAGTTCGGTATTGAGATAAATACCATTTTGATTTTTACGACTTATCTGTCATGATTTTTGAAACTTTTTCTGTTCATATATAATGTCATATCACTAAATGTTATGCAATTTTCAAGTACTAATTTTGAGGAATGAACCCTCAAAATTAAACGTGAAGCAATTCTCCTTAGAAAGGAGGTGATCCAGCCGCACCTTCCGATACGGCTACCTTGTTACGACTTCACCCCAGTTATTGGTTTCACCTTCGACGACCGCTTCCAAAGGTTAGCTAGCCCGGCTTCAGGCGCTAACTCCCATGGTGTGACGGGCGGTGTGTACAAGACCCAGGAACGCATTCACCGCAGCATTCTGATCTGCGATTACTAGTAACTCCAGCTTCATGTAGGCGAGTTTCAGCCTACAATCCGAACTGAGAATGGCTTTAAGGGATTAACTTGGCCTCACGACTTCGCTGCCCTCTGTGCCACCCATTGTAGCACGTGTGGCCCTAAGCATAAGGGGCATGATGATTTGACGTCATCCCCACCAGCCTTCCTCCAGGTTATCCCCTGGCAGTCCCTCAGTGCCCAACTTAATGATGGCAACTAAAGGCAAGGGTTGCGCTCGTTGCAGGACTTAGCCCAACATCTCACGACACGAGCTGACGACAACCATGCACCACCTGTCACTTCTGTCCCCGAAAGATGCGATTAGGCATCGGTCAAGGATGTCAAGCTTAGGTAAGGTTCTTCGCGTTGCTTCGAATTAAACCACATGCTCCGCTACTTATTGCGGGTCCCCGTCAATTCCTTTGAGTTTCACTCTTGCGAGCGTACTCCCCAGGCGGGTACTTAATGCGTTAGCTGCGCCACCGAAGGGGTAGCCTCCGACAGCTAGTACTCATCGTTTACGGCGTGGACTACCAGGGTATCTAATCCTGTTTGCTCCCCACGCTTTCGTGCCTCAGCGTCAGTTACAGTCCAGAGAGCCGCCTTCGCTACTGGTGTTCCTCCTAATATCTACGCATTTCACCGCTACACTAGGAATTCCACTCTCCTCTGCACTCAAGTCCTCCAGTTTCAAGAGCTTACTACGGTTGAGCCGTAGCCTTTCACTCCTGACTTAAAAGACCGCCTACACCCTTTACGCCCAGTAAATCCGGATAACGCTAGCCCCCTACGTATTACCGCGGCTGCTGGCACGTAGTTAGCCAGGGCTTCCTCCTCAAGTACCGTCATTATCTTCCTTGAGGACAGAGCTTTACGACCCGAAGGCCTTCATCGCTCACGCACGCGGCGTTGCTGCATCAGGCTTTCGCCCATTGTGCAATATTCCCCACTGCTGCCTCCCCGTAGGAGTTTGGACCGTGTCTCAGTTCCAATGTGGCCGATCACCCTCTCAGGTCGGCTACTGATCGTCGCCTTGGTGAGCCGTTACCTCACCAACTAGCTAATCAGACGCGGGTCCATCCTGCCGCCGGAGCTTTGATAAGAAAAACATGCGAATTTCTTATGTTATCCCGTATTAGCATACCTTTCGGTATGTTATCCGTGTGTACAGGGCAGGTTACCGCGTTACTCACCCGTCCGCCGCTCTCTTCTGAAGATCGCTCGACTTGCATGTGTTAGGCACGCCGCCAGCGTTCATCCTGAGCCAGGATCAAACTCTCAAATAAAAGTTTACTTGTAATAAGTTTCCCGCTCAGACTAATCATTATCTGAATATCTGGCTTGGTTTGTTGTTGGTTTTGAATATTGTGAATTAAAGTTTATTAATTAACCTACTGTTTAATTTTCAAAGTTCATTGCTCTATTTAAGCTTTTTTAGTTTAACAATTACATTTCTTTGTCAACCACTTTTTTTAAAAAAGTTTTTCAACTTTTTCTTTTGAAAAGTGTTAGCTTCGTGAAGCCCTTTGTCCTCTCTCTCAAGGACAAGTAATAATACTATCATTATTTTAAATATACGTCAACACTTTTTTAATTTTTTATAAATTTAATTTATATTAGATTTTATACTTGATAACATCATTATATATACAAACATTATCAATCATGTAAAATACGCTCAATGCATTGAATTAACTCGATTTTTTATAACTTAATTAAATCCATTTAAAATTATCTATGATTTTATTCTTTATACATATCCATAATAAATTATTAATAATTATATTAATACAAGTCATATTTTTAATTTATTTTGTAATAAAGTACATTATAATTAAATAATAATACCGTCCCTCTAAACATATATATTCCTTAATTCAATCAACCTTATTTTATAAATTCATAACTGTATATAATAAGCTTTATAATATAAATACATAATCTGCTAACTGACTTTGAATGATATCTCTATTTTTTCTTAATATAAAAGTTATTTATAAATAATTATACTATTCATATTAAGTACTTTGCTATTAAAGCCAATCTCTGGATACAGTATTTACTAATTCAATTTATCTATTATATATCTAAAATTTTAAACATTATATATAGATTTAAAAAAGCATCAATTAACTCAGTGCTGCTTTGGTTGCTTTCCATTGATCCTGATTAATTAATGCTTCGCTTTATGAGATACAATTTATGCAATAAAAAAAGATTACGTGGCTACGTCTTACTCTCCCAGGCGATTTGCCCGCAAGTACCATTAACCAGGAGCTTAACTTCTGTGTTCGGAATGGGAACAGGTGTATCCTCCTTGCTATAATAACCACATAATCTTTATTTGTACTAATTTAATTAGTACCCTCAAAATTGCTAACATTTAATGAATAACATTCATTTGGTCAAGTCCTCGATCTATTAGTATCAGTAAGCTAAATACATTACTGCACTTACCTCTGACCTATCAACCAGGTAGTCTTCCTGGGATCTTAACCTTGCGGTGGGAAATCTTATCGGAAGTGGGCTTCGCGCTTAGATGCTTTCAGCGCTTATCCTTTCCGTACTTAGCTACCCAGCCATGCCCTTGGCAGAACAACTGGTACACCAGCGGTACGTCCATCCCAGTCCTCTCGTACTAAGGACAGGTCTCCTCAAATTTCCTACGCCTGCGACGGATAGGGACCGAACTGTCTCACGACGTTCTGAACCCAGCTCGCGTACCACTTTAATGGGCGAACAGCCCAACCAGCAGGACCTACTACAGCCCCAGGATGTGATGAGCCGACATCGAGGTGCCAAACCTCCCCGTCGATGTGGACTCTTGGGGAGATCAGCCTGTTATCCCCAGGGTAGCTTTTATCCGTTGAGCGATGGCCCTTCCATGCGGAACCACCGGATCACTAAGTCCGACTTTCGTCCTTGCTCGACCTGTATGTCTTGCAATCAAGCTCTCTTTTGCCTTTACACTCTTCGTACGATTTCCGACCGTACTAGAGAACCTTTGAGCGCCTCCGTTACTTTTGGGAGGCGACCGCCCCCGTCAAACTGTCCACCTGACAGTGTCCCAGACCAGATTCATGGCCTCTGGTTAGAATCCCAGTACTACAAGGTGGTATCCCAAGGATGACTCCACAGACTGACGTCCATGCTTCATAGTCTCCCACCTATCCTGTACATGTAGCACCCGAGACTCAATGTCAGCTGGTAAGCTCCATCTTTCCGTCCTGTCTGGGTAACCGGCATGCTGCCAGTACATTACAATTTCACCGAGTCTGTTGTTGAGACAGTGCCCAAATCATTACGCCTTTCGTGCGGGTCGGAACTTACCCGACAGGAAGATTTCCTTGCTGCCAGGACCGTTATAGTTACGGCCGCCGTTTACTGGGGCTTAAAGTTCACTGCTTCGATTGCTCTAACAGATCCCCTTAACCTTCCAGCACCGGGCAGGCGTCAGCTCCCCCTTTTACATCGTCTTGCGACTTAGCAGAAACCTATGTTTTTGGTAAACAGTCGCTTGGGCCTATTCTCTGCGGCCTTCTTTCGAAGGCACCCCTTCTCCTAAGTTACGAGGGTCATTTGCCGAGGATTCCTTAACAACAGTTCTCTCTCGCTGGCCTTAGGATACTCTCCTCACCCACCTGTGTCAGTTTGCGGTACAGGCACCTTTGGCACCTCGATAGAGACTTTTTCTCGACAGTGTGAAATCAGCTACTTCGCTACTAAATTTCGCTCCGCATCGTACCCCAGCATTATTCCGACGGATTTGCCTATCGGAACTGCCTCAATACTTGCCCGCGCAACCAACAGTGCGGTGCCCAGCTTATCCTACTGTGTCATCCCATTTCTCAAACGGTTATTGGTGGTACATATCTGGCTCTGTTGTCCATCACCTACGCCTTTCGGCCTCGGCTTAGGTCCTGACTAACCCAGGGCAGAGACGAACCTTCCCCCTGGAAACCTTGGGTTTTACGACCTGTGGGATTCTCACCCACATCTCGCTACTCATGCCAACATTCTCACTTCTATGCAGTCCACATGTCCTTACGGTCATGCTTCAAGCCACATAGAAACCACGCTTACCCATCCTTAATGATGCCGTAGCTTCGGTAGTAAGTTTTAGCCCCGGAAATTTTCGGCGCAGAATCACTCGACCAGTGAGCTATTACGCACTCTTTAAATGAGTGGCTGCTTCTAAGCCAACATCCTGGTTGTCTGTGCAATTCCACATCCTTTGCCATAACTTACATTTAGGGACCTTAACTGACGATCTGGGCTGTTGCCCTCTTGACTATGAATCTTATCACCCTTAGTCTGACTCCCAAGCAAAAGAATACGGCATTCGGAGTTTGATAGTCTTCGGTAAGTGCAATACCCCTAGGACATTCAGTGCTCTACCTCCGTTTCTCTAAGCTTGAGGCTAGCCTAAAGCTATTTCGGGGAGAACCAGCTATCTCAGGCTCGATTGGAATTTCACCGCTATCCACAAGTCATCCCCGCACTTTTCAACGTACGTGGGTTCGGTCCTCCACGAAATTTTACTTTCACCTTCAACCTGTACTCATGGATAGGTCGCCTGGTTTCGGGTCTACGTCAGGTAACTGGACGCCCATTTAAGACTCGCTTTCGCTACGGCTCCACACCTTAAGTGTAACCTTGCTACACAACGTAACTCGTTGGCCCGTTCTGCTAAAGTACGCAGTCACACAAATAATGTGCTCCTACAGCTTGTAAGTGCAGGGTTCAGGTTCTCTTTCACTCCCCTCGGGGTTCTTTTCACCTTTCCCCTCACGGTACCTGCGCTATCGGTCACTGGGTAGTATTTAGGCTTGGAGGATGGTCCCTCTGCTTCCCACAGGGTTTCACGTGTCCCGTGGTACTCTGGATCACGCGAAGTCTCGCTATTTAAAATACTGGGCTGTTACCATCTGTGGCGGAGCTTTTCAACTCTCTTCTTCTATAGTGGGTGATTTCGTTTATAGTGTGTCCGCAACCCCAGCGAAGAAAACTTCACTGGTTTGGCCTGTTCCGCGTTCGCTCGCCGCTACTTACGGAATCGAATTTCTTTCTCTTCCTCCGGGTACTTAGATGTTTCAGTTCTCCGGGTTCCCCTCGCATGACTATGTATTCATCATACGATACTTAGACATTACTCTAAGTGAGTTTCCTCATTCGGAAATCTTCGGATCAAAGGATTTACGTGCAACTCCCCGAAGCTTATCGCAGCTTATCACGTCCTTCATCGGCTCCTAGTGCCAAGGCATTCGCCCTGCACCCTTAATAACTTGACCAGTTATTAGAGTTCGGTATTGAGATAAATACCATTTTGTTTACGACTTATCTGTCTAATTTTAATGACTTTATTGTCGTGATTTTTGAAACTTTTCTGTTTTTTATATAATGTCATATCACTAAATGTTATGCAATTTTCAATGTACTAGTTTAAGGGCGAGCCCTTTTTATTACTTATATAACGTATAATTAATATTTACTATATCAATTTCTACATTCTTTATTATAAGCAATTTCTTTTAGATTATTCATTTTAATTAATGAACTCTCAAAATTAAACAGTAGGCAATTCTCCTTAGAAGGAGGTGATCCAGCCGCACCTTCCGATACGGCTACCTTGTACGACTTCACCCCAGTTATTGGTTTCACCTTCGACGACCGCTTCCAAAGGTTAGCTAGCCGGCCTGGGCTTTAACTCCCATGTGGTGTGACAGGCGGTGTGTACAAGACCAGAACGCATTCACCGCAGCATTCTGATCTGCGATTACTAGTAACTCCAGCTTCATGTAGGCGAGTTTCAGCCTACAATCGAACTGAGAATGGCTTTAAGGGATTAGCTTGGCCTCACGACTTCGCTGCCCTCTGTACCACCCATTGTAGCACGTGTGTAGCCCTAAGCATAAGGGGCATGATGATTTGACGTCATCCCCACCTTCCTCCAGTTATCCCCTGGCAGTCCCTCTAGAGTGCCCAACTTAATGATGGCAACTAAAGGCAAGGGTTGCGCTCGTTGCAGGACTTAACCCAACATCTCACGACACGAGCTGACGACAACCATGCCACCTGTCACTTCTCTGTCCCCAGAGGAAAAGTGCGATTAGGCATCGGTCAAAGGATCATCAAGCTTAGGTAAGGTTCTTCGCGTTGCTTCGAATTAAACCACATGCTCCGCTACTTGTGCGGGTCCCCGTCATTCCTTTGAGTTTCACTCTTGCGAGCGTACTCCCCAGGCCGGAGTGCCCAATGCGTTAGCTGCGGCACCAAGGGGCGGCCCCCGACACCTAGTACTCATCGTTTACGGCGTGGACTACCAGGGTATCTAATCCTGTTTGCTCCCCACGCTTTCGTGCCTCAGCGTCAGTTACAGTCAGAGAGCCGCCTTCGCTACTGGTGTTCCTCTAATATCTGCATTTCACCGCTACACTAGGAATTCCACTCTCCTCTCCTGCACTCAAGTCCTCCAGTTTCAAGAGGCTTACTACAGTTGAGGCAACAGCGCTCACTCCTGACTTAAAAGACCGCCTACGCACCTTTACGCCCAGTAAATCCGGATAACGCTAGCCCCTACGTACCGCGGCTGCTGGCACGTAGTTAGCCGGGGCTTCCTCCTCAAGTACCGTCATTATCTTCCTTGAGGACAGAGCTTTACGACCCGAAGGCTTCATCGCTCACGCGGCGTTGCTGCATCAGGCTTTCGCCCATTGTGCAATATTCCCCACTGCTGCCTCCCGTAGGAGTTTGGACCGTGTCTCAGTTCCAATGTGGCCGATCACCCTCTCAGGTCGGCTACTGATCGTCGCTGCTGGTGAGCCGTTACGCACCAACTAGCTAATCAGACGCGGGTCCATCCTGTACCGCCGGAGCTTTGATAAAACATGCGAATTTTCTTATGTTATCCCGTATTAGCAT
Source organism: Intestinibacter bartlettii (assembly GCA_025148965.1). Lineage (GTDB taxonomy): Bacteria > Bacillota > Clostridia > Peptostreptococcales > Peptostreptococcaceae > Intestinibacter > Intestinibacter bartlettii. The sequence goes on from CP102273.1 coordinate 3,005,383, forward strand.
ACCTTTCGGTATGTTATCCGTGTGTACAGGGCAGATTTACCCACGCGTTACTCACCCGTCCGCCGCTCTTCTCCGAAGAGAATCGCTCGACTTGCATGTGTTAGGCACGCCGCCAGCGTTCATCCTGAGCCAGGATCAAACTCTCAAATAAAAGTTTACTTCTTTATGAAGTTTCCGCTCAGACTAATCATTATCTGAATATCTGGCTTGGTTTGTTGTTGGTTTTAATTCGGTAATGAATTAAAGTTTTATAATTAACCTACTGTTTAATTTTCAAAGTTCATTTGTAACTCGCTTAACTTTTTTAAGTTATTTCGCTTGCTTCAGCTTCTTTAGTTTAACAAACTTAATTTTGTTTGTCAACACTTTTTTCAAAAACTTTTTTTGAGTTTTCATCATTTTCGACTTATTAACTCTTTAAGTTCTTGCCCCTCTCTCAAGGACAAGTAATAATATATCATCGTTTTAAATATACGTCAACACTTTTTTTATATTTTTTTATTTTTTTTATTAAAAATATATTAACCCTTGCAATTTCAATATCTCAACTCAATAAATTTATAGTTATATTATTTATATTTTTTAATCTCATAACGAATAAATTAATATAAATTAGACTAATATTCTCAATTAAACACATATTAAATCATAAATTCCACATAATAAAAATAACCTTAATAATTAAAGAAAGGTGATTTATATGTATAATTTTGAGAATGTAAAAGGTTTATACGAAGATGGCTATAGATGTATTTATTATGATAACACAGAAAACAACCCCTCAGTATATTTAAAAAACTTTGAAAGTGAAGATTCTAAAGAAATACAATTTGAAAATGAAGAGCAATTTGCACAATTTAAAGACTATCTAGATTCATTAAACACAC